>NZ_CP120470.1:0-3004792 GCF_029489995.1 Haladaptatus sp. DYSN1 | reverse complement strand
GGCGACGAGGAAAGCGGCCTCGAAACCGAGGGGCCGGAGTACGAGACGGTGATGGCGTTCGGGTCGAACGCGCTCGTGGACGACGTGGTGGACGTGATGAAGTCGAACGACCTCTGTAACAAACTCGGGATGGACACCATCTCGTGTGGCGACGCCGTCTCCGCCTACCTCGCCGCCCACGACGAGTTCGGCAACGTCGACCTCATCCACGAACTCGTCGAGAAAATCGCCTACCGCGAGGATGAAGGCGACATGCTGGCGGAAGGCATCGCCCGGTTCCACGAGGAACTCGGCGTCGAAAACTGGACCATGAAAGGCATGGAGTTCTCGGCCCACGACGGGCGTACGCTGAACGGTCAGGGTCTCTCGTTCGCGACGGCGAACCGCGGGGCAGACCACATGTACGCCGAAATGTACAACCTCGAATACCCGCTCGTTGCGCCGCCACAGGCGCTCGACCCGGACGGCCTCGACGGCAAACCAGCGGTGCTCGTCGAACACGAGAACCTGAACGCCCTGAAGGACGCGGGCGTCCTCTGTAAGTTCGGGTCGTCGTTCATGAAGGAAGAACGCTACGAGAAACTGTTCGACGCGAGTTACGCTGCCCTCCTCGAAGTGGGCGACCGCATCGTCACGCTCGAACGCCACTTCAACAACAAGCGCGGCTTCGACCGGACTGACGACGACGCGCTGCCCTACGAACTGGACGGGTTCGACGAGGCACTCTCCGAGTACTACGAACTCCGAGGTTGGTCGGACGACGGCGTCGTGCCCGACGCGAATGTGGGAGACACGCCTGCTGCGGCCGATTAGACCAGCGATTCGAGGTCGGTCAACAGGGATTCTTCTTTCGTCGCTATCGCTGAGACAGCGTCGCCAATCTCCGTGAGCTGCGCTCGCAGGTCGGCTTCGTCCTCGGCTTTGCTCGCGGCTTTCAACTGCTCGCCGACCGCCGTCCAGTCGGCGGCAATCTGGCGCATGCGCTCACCGTGCGAGTCGTCGAGTTCGGGAACCTGCTCGGCCATCGACGCGAGGAACGCGGCGTAGAGCCGTCGGAAGGTGCCGCCACCCGTGCCGCGGCGTTCGACGTTCTGGTAGGCGAACCGCGCTGTCCACGTGATTTCCCGGAACGCTCCGAGGTCGGGAAACCCGGGGAGTTCGTCCGCAAACCGGCGGATGCCGGGCAGACCGTGAGCTGTATTCACCCCGCCGAGCGACCACGGCGCGGATTCGGGGTCCTGCATGTAGGCTGCCGTCGTTCGAATCGCCTGTCGCATCGCTTGCTCGATGCTCGCTCGCGGCTCGGGGTCCGTGACGACGATGTGTCGTCGGGCGAGCGAAACCATCGCCTGCGAGGTCCACGCTTCGTCGAACTGCTCGCGAGAGAGCGTCTGCACCTCGTCGAACTCGCTATCCGAAATCTGCACGCTCTCGTCGTCGTAGCCTACGAGGAGGACGGTGTGTGGCGAGAAGTGGGTGTCCGTGTTGTAGTAATCGAGGTAGAATAAATCCACGAAGCACATGACGGGGTCGCCACCGTCGATGGCGGCCTCGACGGCGGCCCACGCTTCCTCGTGGCTCTGCCCCTCACGCTCCTCGTGGGGAATATCGAGGTTAGCGAAGAAGGCCGATTCGAGCCACACTGGACGGCCGAAAAAGGCGCGATACGGTGGCTCATCGGTGATGAAGTAGGTAAAGCCGAGGCCGGAGGCGAGGCCGAAGCACTCGGCCTCTGAGAGGCCCCAGCCGTAGAAATCGGAGAGATTGCGAAGCGAGGTAGACCCGCAGTGGTGTCCGGTTTCGTGGGTGTAGCCGGAGAGGTGCATACGTCGCGTTTTCGGCGGGCAAGCGATAACGATTGTGACCCGATCAGTCGACTTCGGGGTCGGCCTCGAAGAGTTCGGGGGCCACGTCAGCGGAGACGTGCTGTAGGGCCGATGGACGGTCACGAGTCGCGTCAGTCATCGGCGGAGAGCGGCGTCCCGTCGTGGGCCGTCGGAGCGGGACTTTCACCGGTGGCAAAGGGGTACCACGACTGTTTTGCGTCGGTCAGACATGGGTCCTTGTAAGTCGTTTCTTCGGGTTCACAGAGTTCGACGATGGCCTCTGGCCCGGTCGCCTCGACCCACTCACGAAACGACTGCCCCTCCTCGCGGAGGGCGGCGAACGACTCCATCAAGTTCTTGATGGCGCCGGGAATCTCGTCTGCGGGGATGCGCTGGCGCACCCACTCGACGAACGAGGGTTCCGCACCGATGCCGCCACCGACGCCGAGGTCCATCGCTTCGACCATCTCCCCATCTTTCCGAGCACGCATCCCGAGCAAGCCGATGTCGGCAGTGTTCGCCTGTCCGCAGTCGGCCGTACACCCCGAGTAGTGGATGTGGACGTTTTCCACGTCGTCGGGCAGCGAGACGTTGTCTCGAAGCCACCGCAGTAGCCGGGCCGTCCGCGCCTTCGTCTCGGTCAGCGCGAGCGAACAGAACTCCGTGCCGGTACACGCGATGGCACCGCGCTGGAATGGATTCGGCTCGGGGTGTGCTTCGCGAGGAGCGGGTCGCCGAGGAGGTCGTTGAGTGCGCTCTTCGGCACGTCCATGATGAGCGGGTTCTGCCGGCGAGTCAGGCGTACCTCACCGCTACCGTACTCGTCTGCGAGGTTGGCGAGTGCGAGGGCATCGTCCGCAGTGAGTCGACCGACGGCTACGCTCAAGCCGACGTAGTAACGCCCGTCTGCCTGCTCGTGGACGCCAACGTGATCTGCCTTCCCCTCACTCGGTGGTTTCCCGGCGTTGTACGTGTACGCTTCTCTGATGTCTGTCCCCGCTGTCTTGAGCGGGCCATCGACGTACTCGGCTTCGAGCAGGTCACGAATCTTCTCTGTGCCCCACTCGGTGACGAAGAACCGACTGCGATTTTTCGAGCGAACCTCCCGATTGCCGTGGTCGTGGTACAGTTCGACGAAGCCGCGGACTACGTCGTAGGCCTCCTCGGGGGTGACGAACACGTCGAGTGGCTGAGCCACCTTCGGTTTGCGACCGCCGAGACCGCCGCCGATGCGGACGTTAAAGCCCATCACCGGTTTGCCGTCCTCCTCCTCCTCCTTCCGGGCGGGTTCGAGGCCGATGTCGTTGATGCTGTCCTGGGCACAGCCCTCCCGACAACCGGTGATGCTGATGTTGAACTTCCGGGGCATATTCGCGAGCGAGTTGTCGGTTCTGAGTTCCGTCCGAACCCGTTCGAGAATCGACTTGGTCTCGACGAGCTCGTGGGTGTCTTTTCCGGCGACCGGACACCCAGAGATGTTTCGCATCGTATCGCCCCCCGACGAGCGCGTCGAGACGCCTGCCGCCTCCAGTCGCTCCCAGATGGCGGGCACGTCTTCGAGCTTCATCCAGTGAAGCTGAATCGATTGTCGGGTGGTAAGGTCGAGCCAGCCGTTACCGAACTCGGGGTTCGAGACCGGACCCGTCGAGAAGTCGCGGGCCACCTCGGCGATAGCCCGCAGTTGCCCGGGTTCGAGTCGCCCGTTCGCGTTCGTCAGTCGCATCATGAAATAGCTCTCCTGGCCCCGCCGCTGATGGAATAGCCCCCAGAACTTGAACCGGGTGAACCACGCGTCGCGTTCGTCATCGGGAATCGAGTCCCAGCCAGTTTCAGCGAACGAGAGGAGTTCCTCACGCACGTCGTCTCCGTACAGACCGTCCTTCCAGTGTTCTTTTTTGTGTACCATGTTTATTTCCCAAACGAATGTCTATTTTTGAATCTGATTGTTCGACATTCGGCTCTATTTTTCCTGTCAGGATGTGCGCAACGAGACTATTTAATGCTAATCGTTGAAATAATAAATTTAATAGTGTCTTTAGTTGTCGGATGGCCAGTTTAATAGTGAATAAGGGTTGTATAAGGATGTATTCTGTCTACTTTCTGGACGAATATGTGTTCGCACGTCTACTAATATTTTGAATCAATGACATTATCGGTTTGGCACGTTCGGGCGGTTCGCGCGGGCAATCGCGCCTCGCAGATCGGCGTGGGTATTGACGTTCGTGAAGGCGTCTCGTCCGGCGTGGGCCGTGGCTTCGCGTTCCGGAATCACGACCGGGTCGAGCAGTGCAACCAGGTCGTAGAGACTGCCGTCTCGCTCCCGAACCACCTCCGTGCAAACCGATTCGGCAGCCCGGACGTGTACGACCGCCGGAAACGGCGTGATGTGGTCACGAAAGCGAGTGACAGTCCCCGTCTTTGTGTCCGCTCGCGAGAACAGGAAGTCGAGAAATCCAGCGGAAAGAAACGGCATATCACAGGGCACGGCTGCCGCGTACTTCGCCTTCGTCGCTCGCAGACCGGTTCGGATGCCGGCCACCGGTCCACGGTCTGGAACGCGGTCGACGGCGAAGCGCACGACGTGGTCGGCGAGGGCTGACTCGATAGCCTCTCGTTGGGCCCGCCGACAGTTGACGACGACCTCGTCGACCGCCGGCGCGACCGCTTCCACGACGTGCCAGATGAGCGGTTTACCGAGCAGGGACGCCAACGCCTTGTCCTGGTTCTCGAACCGGGCGGACCGCCCGCCGGCGAGGACGATTCCGGCGCGTCCCGTATCCGCTTTCATCGAGGGATGCTCCGTTCAGTCATCGCTCGAACCAAAGCCACCGAATCCATCGACGTGGGCACGCTCTGCGATGACGGGCCGGGCGACGTAGGCGTTGAGCAGGACGATTGGCACCATGATGGTGGCCACGATGATGTAGCCGCCGTGGATGGCGCCGACCGACGCCGCGTAGGAGTAGACGAGCGGGAATCCGATACCGCCGAACGTCCCAATGCCGCCGACGATGCCCGCTGCCGCCCCGGAGTTGTTCGGGAACATCGCGGGAACCTGCGCGAAGATGGCTCCTTCGCTGAACGCACAGGCCACGCCGACGAGGAACCCGACGGCCACCGTGAGCAGGACGCTCCCCGTTTGCCCTGCGAGCGTGAGCGCGCCGAGCGAGACAACGATGGCGCTCAGGCAGACGACCGTCCACTGTTCGCGGTAGCGACCGGTGAAGACGGGGAGGACGTTGCGTTCGGTTCTGACCACCCAGTCGCTGACGAACCCGCCGATGGGCCGTAAGAGGCCGGCGGCGAGCGAGAACGTAGCCGCAAATGTACTCGCCACCACGAGATTCGAGCCGAACCCTTCCCGGAAGTAGGTGGGAAGCCACCCGTTCATCGAGATCTCGAGGCCGAAGCTCATCACGTAGCCAAGCGCGAGGGCGATGACGCCGTAGCGGGTCGCCGTGTGGGCGACGGCTTCGAGGGTGGCCGCCTCACGGTTCTTCGTGGCACGTTCCTCGGTGGCGGCGTCCTGGCCGAGCACGTAGTAGGTGACCGCCATCACGAGGGCGACGATGCCGGTATAGAAGAACGCGGCACGCCAACCGGTGTCGAACAGGGGGCCACTCCAACCGTCGAACAGCCGTGGGAGGATGAGTGCCCCGCCTGCCGCGCCGGCGTTGCCGATGCCGGCGTAGACGCCCTCCGCGGTCCCGAGTTGTTCTTCGGGGAACCATTGGGCGACGTGCTGGATGCCGACGACGAAGGTGATGCCCGCGGAAGCGACGACGAGTCGTTCGATGAAGAGTACCTCGTAGCTGGTGGCGAAGGCGCTCGCGATGCTGAATACACCCACGTAGCCAAGGACAATGGCGAATACCGTCGGCGCACCGTAGCGGTCAGAGAGCCATCCTGTGAGCATACGACCGGGCGGGGCGGTCCAGATGGCCGCGCTCGCGAGGATGCCGAGGTCGGTGAGGGAGAGGCCGAACTCGTCGGCGATGGCCCCGGTAAACGGGGCGAAAGAGAACCAGATGAGAAACGAGAGGTTGAACGCCGCCGTGGCGAGCACGAGCGTCCGCCACTTGGTCATCCTCATCTGCGTCCCTCCGGCGAGGAGATGGCTGCCTTCTCGTGGAGCGCGGCAGACGGCGCGGAAAGGGCCACTGCACACTGTTTGTAGTTCGGTTCGTTCGATCGCGGGTCTCTCGCGGCGATGGTCAGCTCGTTGGTCATCGGATGGTGAATCGGGAGCCAGACGAGTCCAACAGGGATGGCATCGTCCCGTTCGACCCGCGCCGGAATCGCACCCCGGCGCGAGGTGAGCACTGTCTGGTCGTCAGTAATCTGGTTATCGTACGTTCCTGCGGTGGCCGGGTTGATGCGCATTCGAACGGGCGCACCGTCGCCGTCGCGCGACCGGACACCGGTGTTGTAGCCGTCGGGCTCGCGGCCCGTCGTCAACACGAGGGGGTAGTCGTCGCTCGCTGGTTCGGGAAGTGCAGCGGGAAGAGTGGCGGAAAATCGTGCCTTCCCCGACGGGGTCGGAAATCGCCACTGGCCGTCTGCGTAGTACCGATAGCCACCCGAAGATTCCGCGTCGGGCGCGGGCCAGCGCACGGCCAACTCGGCGTTCAGCCGGTCGTAACTGATGCCCGAGCAATCGGCGTTCGTCCCCGCGGTGAGAGCGCGGAACTCGTCGAACACGGCGAACGGCTCGGGGCGGTGGCTCGGGAACACAGATGGTGCGAGACGCGCACCGACTCCGGCGATGATATCGCGGTCGGAGCGAACCCCGGACGGGGTATCCGTCGCCGGGCGCACCCGCGAAACGGTCCGTTCCATGTTCATGGCGGTGCCGTCTGATTCTCCCCACGTCGCCGCTGGCAGCACCACGTCTGCGTACTCGACCGTCTCCGAGCGAAAGGCGTCCTGGACGACGAGAAACGTCTCCTCGAACGCTCGACGTGCGGCCGACGCATCTGGCAATCCAGCGACGGGGTTGGTCGCCACAGTCCAGAGGACCGACGGCGCTGTCTCCACGATACCGACCGGGCCGGGACCGCTCTCTGCGGGCAACCGTGAGACTGGGACGCCCCAGTGGTCGGCGACGGTTTGTCGCTCGTCGGGGTCCTCGTACGACCGCTGGCCGGGCCAGGACCCCTTCGAGGAACAGACGCGCGTTCCCATCGAGTTGGCCTGTCCGGTGAGCGAGAACGGTCCGGTTCCCGGGCCGAGATTTCCGGTGGCGAGACAGAGGTCGACGAGTGCACCGGAGGTGGCCGTCCCCCGAACGCTCTGGTTGACCCCCATCCCCCAGTAGATGAGCGTGTCGCGTTCGAGTGCGGCAGCGAGTCGCGCCACGACTGCTTCGGAGACGCCCGCCTTCTTCGCCGCCGCCGCGACGGTCGGCAATCGGGCCACCAGCGCGTCGAATCCACTCGTGTGCGCCTCGATGAACGCCCGGTCCACGCGATTGGTTTCGACGAGGGAGGCAAGGACGGCGCGGGCGAGTGCCTCGTCGCCGCCGGGAGTGAGCTGGACGTGGCAGTCGGCCTGTGTCGCAGTCTTCGTCCGGACAGGATCGACGACCAGCAGTTCGCTGTCGTCGGCGCGGGCAGACGTGTAAATCCACCTGAACATGACAGGGTGGGCGACCGCGGGGTTGGCCCCCCAGACGATGTGCGACGACGCCTTGGGGATGTCGTCGTACGTTGGCGGTGGCGCGTCGCTCCCGAAGGCATCATAATAGGCGGTTACGGCGCTCGCCATGCACAGCGTGGTGTTCGCGTCGTAGTTGCGCGTCCCGACCACGCCCCGAGCGAGTTTTCCGAGGAGGTAGGCCGCCTCGTTGGTCTGCTGGCCACTGCCGAGAATCGCCACGTCGTCAGGCTGCGTGGCCATCGCGTCCTCAATGGCCGTCGAAACTCGGGTGAGGGCGGCTTCCCATGTCGTCCGAACGAGCTCGCCGTCCTTGCGGACGAGGGGTCTCGTCAGCCAGTCACCCCCGGGATTCGCTGTCTCGCGAATACCTCGGCCACAGGCGAGACCTCTGTTCACCGGGTGGTTCGCGTCGCCTCGCACCGAATCGATGCCGTAACCGATATCCGCTCCGACCTGAAGGTGGCCACACCCAACGGCACACCGCATGCACGTCGTGGGAACGGGGTCGCTCACACGGCCACCTCCGATTGACCAAACAGACTAATCCTACGTTCGTCGAACAACAGTAAAAATTCCGTTAACCCATTTCGATATTGCATGCTTTAGCGTGACTGATTCGAGTAATAAAACGATAACTGTTGAAAAAAGAATTTTCTGATGAATTTTTAGAGACGTGTGTCTGGTTTATAATGAACTTTAAACTCCTAAGTCACATATTCCGTCCAGATAATTGGATATTTTCTGGATGAATGCAACAAAATACTTTGGCCAACGTCCGTGTACATCTCTATGCGCGAACTCGAATCTGCGCACGAACTTCGGTGAAAAACGACTCGGCCGAGCACTGGGTGCTCACAGGGGTCGTCGCTCTATCGGCTGAACTCGATAGCGGCCCCTTGGCCAAAGCCGACGCACAGCGTCGCGAGCCCGTTCTCTGCGTCCTGCTCGATCATCTCGTGGATGAGGGTGACCGGGAGGCGTGCGCCACTCGCGCC
Organism: Haladaptatus sp. DYSN1; assembly: GCF_029489995.1. NCBI lineage: Archaea > Methanobacteriati > Methanobacteriota > Halobacteria > Halobacteriales > Haladaptataceae > Haladaptatus > Haladaptatus sp. DYSN1. The sequence goes on along the minus strand of NZ_CP120470.1, from coordinate 2,996,313 downwards.
GAGTGGGTGGCCGATGGCGATTGCGCCGCCGTTTACGTTGAGTTTCTCCTGGTCGATGCCGAGTTCGTTCGCGGAGTAGACACACTGGCTCGCGAACGCCTCGTTGATTTCGTAGAGGTCGTAGTCCTCGATGTCGGTGCCCGAGCGTTCGAGCAGGCCGCGGGTCGCCGGAACGGGGCCGATGCCCATCACGGTCGGGTCGACGCCGGCGACGTTGTTGTTGCCGACTTCGGCGAGGATGTCGAGGTCGCGTTCCTCTGCGAAGGCCTTCGAGGTGACGAGCAGGGCTGCTGCGCCGTCAGAAATCTGGGAGGCGTTGCCGGGGGTGACGGTGCCGTCTGCTTTGAAGACGGTCGGGAGGCCAGCGAGTTTCTCCGCGGTCGTGCCGGGGCGGAGACCCTCGTCTTTGGTGATTTTCTCCTCGCCGTTGTCGATTGGGACGATTTCGTCCTCGAAGCGGCCGGATTCAGTTGCCTCGACGGCGCGCTGCTGGCTGCGTGCGGCGAACTCGTCTTGCGTCTCGCGGGAGATGTCGTACTCCTCTGCGACCTTTTCTGCGGTCATGCCCATCTGGAGTTCGGCGACGTTGTACACCTCGTTCATGCGTGGGTGGGTTTTGTGGGTGTTGCCGCCCATCTCGACGCGGGACATGTTCTCGACGCCGCCCGCGATGATGGCGTCGCGCTGGCCGGCGCGGATGGCGTCGGAGGCGGAGATGAGCGCCTGCATCGAGGAGGCACACCAGCGGTTGATGGTCGTCGCGGGGACGGATTCGCCGAGTTCCGAGAGGAGCGCGATGACGCGGGCGACGTTGTTGCCCTGTTCGTCGCGCTGCTGGGCACAGCCCCACATCAGGTCGTCGATGTCCTCGCCTGCGAGGTTCGTTCGGGCGAGAATTTCGTTGATGAGCGGAATCGAGAGGTCCTCAGAGCGAACGTCTGCGAACACGCCACCGTCTTTCCCTTGCGGGGTTCGGACAGCCTGGACGATGACGGGAGTGTTGTCTGCCATGGCTGTCTCTAGAGGACCGGTGCGTGTTAAACCCACTCGAACCCACATGGCTAGCACCGAGAGTTTATTCGGCCTGTTCGACGGTCTTATGCCACTCCCACTCTTATTCCCCCGAGAATGAGCAGCCCGGAGCTTGACGTCGTTGAGTTCTTGTTGACGACACATCTCTACAACCAAGACCGCGACCGCGATGAGAACGACCTGCCGCCCCGATATCGCCGGGTTTTCTGGGGCGAGGATGGCATCGAACGACCGCTTCCCTCGACCACGAAGAAGGCCGCCGCGGCCACGGGCGTCGAACACCCCTGGGAAGCCGTCTCGGGGTTGATGTTCACGGACTTCGACGACTTCAATCAGGTCATCAAACTCACCGAGGCCGACCTCGCGAAGCAGTGGTATCTCGACCGTGCCGACCCAGAGCGCATCATGGGCGTCCCGACGCTCACCGCCGCCTTCGCCGAGGAAGTCGAGGACCTCGATTACGACCGCGCTCGCGCCGAGAATCGACCACTGCGTGCCGACCGCGTCTGGATTGACAGCCTGTTAGAGGAGTACTTCGACAGCGAGGAAGAAGAGGAGATGCTCGACCTCGTGGACGTGCTCGCGCCCGAGGAAATCGAGATGAGCTTAGACGACCTCGTCCTCACCGAGGACCAGGAGGGCGAGATTCTGAAAATCATGAAGGCCATCGAGCATCGCGACTACCTCGCCCAGATTGGCCTCCGCGAAATCGGGAAACTCCTCTATGTCGGCCCGCCCGGAACCGGGAAGACGACGACGGCACGCGCTCTCGCCCACGAACTCGACCTGCCGTTCGTCGAGGTGAAACTGTCGATGATTACGAGCCAGTATCTCGGTGAGACGGCAAAGAACGTCGAGAAAACGTTCGAGGTCGCAAAACGCCTCTCGCCGTGTATCCTGTTCATGGACGAGTTCGACTTCGTGGCGAAAACCCGCGCGTCGGACGAGCACGCGGCCATCAAGCGCGCCGTGAACACCCTGCTCAAGTCCATCGACAACATCAGCCTGGTGCAGGACGACGTACTTCTCATTGGGGCGACGAACCACCCCGACCAACTCGACGCGGCGGCGTGGCGACGCTTCGACGAAATCGTCAACTTCCCGAAGCCGGACCACCAGATGCGCTCTGACATTCTCTGGGTCATCACCCGGAACATGGAAATCGTGGATTTCGACCCCGGCGAAGTTGCAGACCTCACCGAGGGGCTGACCGGCAGCGACCTTCGTCTCGTGATGCGCGAAGCCGTGCTCGAAGCACTCACCGAAGAGCGGATGGTGCTCACCCAGCAGGACCTTCTCGACGCGATTACCGACTTCGAGGAACGTGATACGCTGAAGGACCTGGACATGATGAACGGCGACCACGACGCGCTCATCGCGGGCGGGAGCGACTTGCCCGGCGGCTCCGACGACGGCCACGATCACGACCACGACGACCACGATCACGACCACAGTCACGACTGATGCAGGTCACGCTCCTCGGGACGGGTGACACGACGGGGACGCCCACGCCGAACTGCGACTGTGACACCTGCGTCGAAGCCCGGGAGCGTGGCGTCCACCGCAGCCGATTTTCCGTCCACATTCACAACGAACGCACCGAGGAGACGCTGCTCGTCGATGTGAGCCCCGACTTTCGCCACCAGTTTCTCACGAACGACGTGCCGCTCCCCGACGCGGCGCTCATCACCCACATCCACTTCGACCACGTCGACGGCCTCGGCAACGTCTATCGCCTGCTCTCTGACCTCCCCGTGTACGCCGCAGACGAGACGGACCCAGTCACCGGCGAGAGCGTCGCCGAAACGATTCGGGACAAATTCGACTACCTGAGCGCCATCACCGTCTGCGACTTCTCGCCGTTCGAAACTCGGAGGATTTGCGGCCTCGACGTGACGCTCGTGCCGGTTGACCACCCGCCGCTGCTCTGCTACGGACTCACCGTCAAAGACCCGGAGACCGGCGCGAAACTCTCGATTTCCGGTGATACGAGCTTCGAACTGCCCGACGACTCACGAGAACTGCTCAAAAACCCGGACCTCCTGCTCGCCGACGGCATCGTCCCGGGCCACCTCTCCGAGTACCACCCCGCCGGCGGAAGCCACCACGACGCAGATGGCACCGCCCGAACCTTCGGGACGAAACACATGACTCGCGAAGGCGCGATTGCTCTCGGCGAGGAACTGAACGCCTCAATCACTCGCCTCGTGCACATCGCCCACTACTATCCCGTCGAAGAAGCGTTCGAAGACCCGCTCGCCGTAGACGGCGAGCAGTATCAGCTATAGAAATCGGTCGAGGCCGCTCTGTTTTCGCGGGCCACTCGGGTTCGCGACCCACGGTGTCCGCCCGTCGCGGATGGCTGTGATGTCTACTGCGGGCGGGTCGGCCGGTTCGTAGCCGGGACACGCCGGCCCGCACGCTTCTGCCGGATTGACGATTGCATCTTTCCACTCGCAGTAGGGGATGCCATCGGCTCCTGCAACCACCGTCGTCGCCCCGTGGACACACGCCGGAAGGTCGAAACTTCGCCAGCCTTTGCCATACGCGCGCTCGGCCATCCGGCGGCGGAGTCGGGCCTTTTCTTCGGGCGTCGCGACGCGCATGTCGGTCCGCCCGGCGAACTCGTCGACGATGTCTACGCCCGACGCAGACGGGTCAAGCGGGGTCGGTTCCCGCACGACTTCGAGCCCCCCCGTTTCGGGTCGAAACCGCCAGACACCGACTTCTGCGGGGATGCGGTTCAGGTGCGCCCGTGTCACGTAGGATTCAGTGGCGAGAATCACCTCGTCGAACACGCCGAGAGAGACGTCTTTTCGCAACTGGAGTTCCAAATCGCCCGGCACGGAGAGGTCTGGTTTGTTCTCGATGCCGACGACCTTCCCGAACCAGTCGTCGGGATAGCGCGCCGTCTGGCGGACGTAGAGGCGTGACCCCCGGCGCACGCGCTCGAAGAAACCGATGTCGATGGCGCGCTCTGCGACGCTCCGTGCCCGCTCTGGGTGCATATCGAAGCAGTTGCGGTAGTATTTGGCCTGCCCGACGCCCGCACTGCTCTCGATGGCCGCGTCGGGAATCTCGTGGGGTGTAATCGACGCCCGGGCGTCGAACTCGGGGCCGGGTTGGACGCAGACGATGTCCATGATGCGCCGCCCGTGGACGCTCGCGCCCAGTTGGCGGGCGATAATTTGCGCTCGCTCGCGCTCGAGCTGGGCGCACAGGGCCACCTCGAACGCGAATTCAGACACGTATGAAGGGTGGTGTTGGTGGCTGAAAAACCTCGTGCTAGATGGAGTTTTGTGTGGGTATTCTGGAGCTGTGTCACACGGGGCTTCCAACACCTCGAAAGCCCCCGACTTCTCGACGGCTGCACCTCGCTGCGCGCTTCGCTCGCCGAGAAGTCGGCCCCTTTCAGTCCCACCCACGTGGTTTGCCTCCCCGCTCTACGGGCCGGGAAGCGCGTCTCGTCGCGCGACCCGGGGGAGGGCAGGCATGCTATCTCTCATTGTGGCTCGTGATTCGTGCGGTCTTGGACCACTCACGAACTTCTCCCGAGCAACTTCGACCCTCCTAAACACCCAGCTCGTCAGCCAGGTCGTAAAACGTCTCAATCGTCAGGTCAGGCTCTCCGCCGAACGTCTCGTAGGGCGTGCCCTTCCTATCCACCCACACGCCTTGCATCCCGGCGTGCTGTGCGCCCATCACGTCGAACCAGCCGGCCGAAACGTGGGCGATCTCTTTTATCGGGGTTCCCGTCCGCCCCGCCGCGTGGCGATAAATCTCGGCGTCCGGCTTGAACGTCTCTACCTCGTGGGCTGAAATCGTGTCGGCGAGGAGGTCCGTGATTCCGGCGTGTTTCACCATCGAGTCGAGCATCTCGGGGTTTCCATTCGAGACGACGTAGCAGTCGTAGCCGCCGTCTTGCAGGCGCTCTATCCCGTCGCGCACGTCGTCGAACACGTCGAGTTCGTGGTAGACGGCGAGGATTTCGTCGCGCTCGTCGGTGGAGATGTCCACGCCGTGGACGTCTAAGGCGTACTGGAGGGCGTCGCGGTTCATCTCGTAGAAGGGCTGGTAGGCGTCAACGAAGTTCGCGACCATCGTGTACTCGATGGAGCGCGCGCGCCACAATTTAGAAACGGGTTCGGGGTCCGCAACCCGGTCCGCGAGCGCCTGCTCTGCGGCGTCTACGTCGACAATTGTACTGTACGAATCGAAGGTGACGGTCGTAACCCGGGCCGCGTCGAATGCCATGTCAGTGGGTTGCGCGCCGGGTTACAGAACTGTTTCCCTCACCGGGTGAGGAGCGACCCCACGGCGAACGGGAGCGCAAGCAAGCCGGCGACGCCACCGACCCACAGCGCCACGAACAGGGCTGGTGCGGGCAGGAGGGCCGTCGCCGCCACCGCGAGCGCGGCGAGTGCCGCGAACGCGAGGGTCACGAACAGCAGCGTGACGAGTGCGTCTGCGGCGGCGTCAGTGGGCGTTCTCGGGCCGAGTCGGGCGGCGGATGACAGGTGCGGGTTGGTTGCAGCCATGGGCTTCTTCCTCAGATAAAGAAAGGAGCCACGGCACCTTATATGATTCCTGAATTACATTTCTGTAAACGGGTGGACTGAACTGCGTTTCTGGAAGAAATGTGATAGTTCAGGCGGTCGTCCGCGAGTCGGCGGGTGCGGTGGCGGGGAACGTCTCTACGTCCGTCACGCGCAGGTCGCCGTCGAGGGTGACGCGCAGTTCCTCGTCGTCGAGCGGAATCGTGACCTGAATCGACCACGGGTCTTCGGAGACGATGGTGGTGTGGTTGTCGGAGACGCACCAGTCGAACTCCCAGTACGGCGTCGCACAGAGGTCGATGCCGTGATTTCGATGGAAGGTAACCACGTCCGACTGGTCGAGCAGTTTCAGCCCCACCGCAGAGCTAATCTGGTGGTTGCACTGCGCGCAGGTCAGCTCGACGCAGACCTCGCCCGCGAAGTCGGCGTCCTCGGCCCGTCTGAGGGTGGTCTCCATCCGCCCGGTACACTCGGGGCAGACGCCGTCGGCAGCGAGACAGTGGAGGTGGCGCACGCGCTGGTTGAACGCGGCCATGATCTCTTCGCGGGTGCGGTCGTTCAGGCCGCCCGGCGGGAAGGAGTAGCGAGAGTGAAATCGCCCGCAGACGGTGCAGTCGATGGTGATTTGTTCGTCGGCATAGGCGGCCTGTAGCCCGCCGCCGCAGTCGGCACACGACCCGGAAATCCCGAACGAGGGTAGTTCCGGATCCTCGTTGAACGAGCCTTCGAGGACGGCGCGGACGACCTTCTTGCCCGCGTGGCGGAAGTCGTAGCCGTCGTCGGTTTTCTTCACGAAGTGACCGGTCAGCTTGCCGAGGTGGTAGTTGAATTGCGCGGAGTCGCGCATCCCGACCGACCGCCGGAGTTCCGAGAAACTGACGGGCCGCTCGGGAGCCGTCCAGAGCGCCTCCAGGATGGCGAGGCGCGTCTCGTTTGCGATGGTGGAGAACGCGTCGGCAGGGGCGAGACACTCCTCACAGTCCTGGATAGAGGATTCCTTCATTGTGGTAACAGTTGTGACCTTCCTGCAAAAAGGTTCAGTGAAAAAAATTTAGTATGCTTTTGTGATTACGTCTCGACCGCCGAAACGACGAGTTTGATGGCCGCGAACGGGACGAGCACGAGGGCGCTCACGAGGCCGACCATCCCGAGGACGAACAGCGCGGGGCCGGGGAGGAGCGAACTGACACCCACGGTCAGGACCGCGAGGGCGGTGGCGATGGCGAGTAGGATGACCCCAGCGCGGAGGTACTCGCTGAGGCGCTCTGCGGCCGTTCGAGCGGGTCTGCGGTAGGCGTACTGTGCGGCAGACAGGGTGCGAGTGTCGGTCTTCATGGACAGGTGAACGGAGGCGTTCGGGGTTAAAAAGAGTAATCTGAATTACATTTCTGTAAGCGACGATACTGAAGTCTGTTTCTGTCGAAAATCGGATAATTACTCGCGCCGGTAGGACTTCGCCCGCTCGACGGCGACGACGTCGAAGGTGTCGTCGAGGGTGACGCGCAGTTCCTCGGCTTCGAGGCTGATGTCGACGCGTGCCATCCACGGGTCGTCCTGGATGACGGTCGTGTGCTCGTCGCCGACGCACCACGGCAGTTCCCAGTAGGGAATGGTTCTGAGGTCGATGCCGTGGTCGCGGTAGAAACTCACCACGTCGGGCTGGTCGAGCAGGGTCATCCCGACGGCGGCGATGGCGCTCGCGTCGCACTGGACGCAGCGGTGGCTCACGGCGATTTCGAGTTCCGGCAGGCAGTGTTCGCCATCGACGATTTTCGAGCCCATCGAACTGCCACACTCGGGGCAGACGCCGTTGGCGGCGAGGCCGTAGAGGTGGCGCACCCACCGATTGTAGCCCGCCATCAACTCGTCGCGGGTGCGCCCGTAGATGCCCGCTGGCGGGTAGGGGTAGGCGCTGTGCACGCGGTCGCAGGCCGGACAGGCCACAGTCAAGTGTTCGCGCTCGTAGGTCGCCACGAGCGTCTCGCCACAGGAGACGCACGTTCCGGGGAGCGGGAACGCGTCGATGCTCACGTCGTCGGTGAACATCCCCGAGATGAGGGTGCGCATCACGCGCTTGCCGGCGAACGTGAGGTCGTAGCCGTCGTCCGATTTCTTGACGAAGCGGTCGAGCAACTGGCGCAGGTGGTAGTTGAACTGCGCCGAATCCTTCATGCCGACCGCGCGATGCAGGTCCGAGAACGTCACGGGTCGCATCTCTGCGGCCCACAGCGCCTCTAAGATGGCCAGCCGCGTCTCGTTCGAGATGACGGCGAACACCTCTGCGGGCGCGGTTTTCGGCGTCGCCGAGAGTGGCACGACGGGTGCATCGCCCGGCGTGGGATGTGAAGACATACCTCCTGTATGCCGCGAGGGGGCTAAGCCCTTCCCTGAAGGAATCTTCAGTAGGCCTGGAAAAACCCACAGCAGGCGGAGGGGCGCTCTGGGCCGCCCTCGCGCGGGGTGTGGGGCGAGAACAGTAGGTTTATGCGTCGCTCGGGGTGACTACTCTGTAAGATTACTCTCGAAATGACAGGGAAACATCAACAACCGGAGGTGAACATCGGACTCGTCGGTCACGTCGACCACGGAAAGACGACGCTCGTGCGAGCGCTCTCGGGGGAGTGGACGGACCAGCACTCGGAGGAGATGAAACGCGGTATCTCCATCCGCCTCGGCTACGCCGACGCGACGTTCCGCAAGTGTCCCGGTGTCGAAGCGCCGGCGTGTTACACCGTCGACGAAGAGTGCGAAGACGGCACGGAGAGCGAACCGCTTCGCACCGTCTCGTTCGTGGACGCGCCCGGCCACGAGACGCTCATGGCGACGATGCTCTCCGGAGCAGCCATCATGGACGGCGCGGTGTTGCTCGTGAGCGCCACCTCGCCCGTGCCACAGGCACAGACCGAAGAGCACCTGATGGCCCTCGACATCATCGGCATCGACAACATCGTCATCGCCCAAAACAAGGTCGACCTCGTCGACGCAGAGCAGGCCCGCGAGAACTACAAGCAGATAAAAGAGTTCACGAAGGGCACGGTCGCAGAGGACGCTCCCGTCGTCCCCATCAGCGCCCAACAGGAGGTCAACTTAGACCTGCTCATCCAGGCCATCGAAGAGGAGATTCCGACCCCAGATCGCGACCCGAGCGACGATGCCCGACTGCACATCGCCCGCAGTTTCGACATCAACCGCCCGGGGACGACCTGGGAGAACCTGACCGGTGGCGTCATCGGCGGGTCGCTCGTCGCGGGCGGTCTCGAAACCGACCAGGACATCGAAATCCGCCCCGGCCGCGAGGTCGAAGAGGGCGGCAAGACCGAGTGGCGACCGATTACGACGAACGTCCGTTCCATCCAGGCGGGTGGGCAGTCGGTCGATTCGGCCACGCCCGGTGGCCTGCTCGGCGTCGGTACTGGCCTCGACCCAAGCCTCACGAAAGGCGACGGACTCGCCGGCCAGATTGCAGGGCCACCAGGGTCGCTGCCACCGACGCGTGAAGCCTTCGAGATGACGGTGGACCTCTTAGACCGCGTCGTCGGCGACGACGAGGACACCGTCGACGAGATTTCGACCGGCGAACCGCTCATGATGACGGTCGGGACGGCCACCACCGTCGGTGCCGTCACGAGCGCCCGAGACGGCGAATGTGAAGTTCGCTTAAAGCGCCCGGTCTGCGCCGCAGCAGGCGCGAAAGTCGCCATCAACCGCCGTGTCGGCGCGCGCTGGCGACTCATCGGCGTCGGCACGATTACGGAGTAGGATGGCGGTGACGGTGCTCATGGACGCGAACGCCCTGATGATGCCGGTCGAACTCGACGTGCGCGTGTTCGACGAACTCGACCGGTTGCTCGGCGTGGTCGACCTCGTGACACCCGAAGCGGTCGTAGCCGAGTTGGAGAAACTCGCTGCGGGCGCGAGTCGCGAGGCGGTCGCCGCGAGCGTCGGAGCGGACCTCGCCCGCGAGCGCTGTCGCACCCTCACACACGATGCATCGTATGCGGACGACGCGATCGTCGAACTCGCCGACGACGGTGAGTGCGACTACGTCGTCACGAACGACGGACCCCTGAAACGGCGGTTGCTGGCCGCTGGCGTACCAGTAATTGGTATAAGGGGCCGGAACAAACTGGCAATCACTCGACCATAAGTATGTACAAACGGGTCAGACTCAAGGACACAGTCGAGGTGCCACCGAAGCACCTCGCGGACGTGTCTCCACAACTGGTAAAGCAGCTGTTACAGGACAAACTCGAAGGGCGGATGGACGAAGACGTGGGCAGCATCGTCAGCGTGACGAAGGTCCACGAAATCGGCGACGGCGCGGTCATCCCGAACAAGCCCGGCGTCTACTACGAAGCGGATTTCGACGCCCTCACCTACGACCCACAGATGCAGGAAGTCGTAGACGGCGAAGTCGTCGAAGTCGTCAACTTCGGCGCGTTCGTCGGCATCGGTCCCGTGGACGGGCTGCTCCACGTCTCACAGATTTCAGACGAATACCTCGCGTTCGACGAGGAGGGGCAGCAACTCGCCTCCCGCGAGTCCAACCGCGCCCTCGGCGTGGGCGACTCGGTTCGCGCCCGCATCGTCACGAAGAGCATCGACGAGCGCAACCCACGCGACAGCAAAATCGGCCTCACGGCCAAGCAGGTCGGCCTCGGCAAACACGGCTGGCTGAAAGAGGAACGCGAACGCCGGCAGGCCGCCGCGGGTGAGTAGACATGGCGAAAAAGCGCAAAGTGTGTCGCGACTGCCACCGCGTCCTCGAAGTCTCGGACGGTGACGTCTGTCCGGACTGTGGGTCTACGAGCCTCACCGAGGACTGGGCGGGCTACGTCGTCATCGCCCATCCCGAGAAGAGCGACATCGCCAAAGAGATGGGCGTCACCTCGCCCGGCGCCTACGCACTGAAGGTTCGATAGTGACCGACGACGCCGTCCTCACGCTCCCCGACGATTTGCGGTCGGCGTTCAAAGACCCGCTCGGACCGCTGTTTACCGACCCGGACGAACTCCTCCAGCAGGCAGGCCGCCCGATTATCGCCGTCGGCGACATCGTCACCTACCACCTGACGCAGGCGGGCGTCGTCCCCGACGTGGCCGTCATCGACGGCAAGACCAAGCGCAAAGCCGTAGACGAGGCCATCTCCGAGGCCATCGGCGGATACGACCGTCGTCTCACGTCGGTCAACCCGGCCGCGACGCTCACCGAGGAGTTGCTCTCGGTGCTGCGGGAGGCCATTGACGCGCCGGAGACCGTCGTCATCGTCGTCGAGGGCGAAGAGGACCTCGCGACGCTGCCGGCCATCGTCGCCGCCCCGGAGGGGGCAAGCGTGGTTTACGGCCAACCCGACGCGGGCATGGTGCTCGTCACCGTGACGCCGGAGGTCCGCCATCGCATGTTTTCGCTGCTCGAAGCGATGGCGGGCGACCACGAAGCGGCGTGGACAGCCCTCGGCGTTGACGCAGAATAGGCCGCCAGTCCCTTCGAAATCCTTTTAGCCGGTTCGCCGCCAAATCCCTGTAACTGAGTTACCATGGACATTACCATCCTCGAAGAATCGGAAAATCCGATGCTTCACCGAACGGACGTTCGCTTCGAAATCATCCACGACGAGGCCACGCCGTCGCGCCTTTCGGTCCGCGACAGCCTCGCCGCGAAACTGAACAAAGACGCCTCGGAAGTCGTCGTCCGCAAGATGGACACGAAGTTCGGCATGCGCAAGACCCGCGGCGTCGCGAAGGTCTACGACAGCTCCGAGTTCGCCCGTGAGGTCGAACAGAAGCACATGCTAGAACGCAACAAGATTCTCGCAGACGGCGAGGACGCAGACGCCGAGGCGGAGGAAGCGTAGATGGCCCGTCACGAACTCTACAACGAAGACGGCACGACCGACCGCGAGATGTGCCCAGAGTGTGGCGACGCATTCCTCGCAGAGCACAGTGACCGCTTCCACTGCGGCCGCTGTGGCTACACCGAGTGGAAATAGGGGATGCGCGTACTCGGTATCGAGGGGACCGCGTGGGCGGCGAGCGCGGCGATTCACGACACCGAGACCGATTCAACTGTTATCGTCTCAGACCCCTACCAACCAGCGACGGGTGGGATTCACCCGCGCGAGGCCGCAGAACACATGGCCAGTGCCATCCCTCGCGTCGTCTCCGAGGTCCTTGACGAGGCAGCGGGCCCCGTCAACTACGTCGCCTTCTCTCGGGGACCGGGACTCGGCCCGTGTCTCAGAATCGTCGGTACGGCCGCCCGGTCGCTCGCACAGGCACTCGACGTTCCGCTCGTCGGCGTCAACCACATGGTGGCTCACCTGGAAATCGGCCGCCACCAGTCGGGATTCGACTCGCCGGTCTGTCTGAACGCGAGCGGCGCGAACGCCCACCTCCTCGGCTTCCACAACGGGCGCTATCAGGTGCTCGGCGAGACGATGGACACCGGCGTCGGCAACGCAATCGACAAGTTCTCTCGGCACGTCGGCTGGTCGCATCCCGGCGGCCCGAAAGTCGAAAAGTACGCCGAGGGCGGGGAACTCATCGACCTGCCCTACGTCGTCAAGGGAATGGACTTCTCGTTTTCCGGCATCATGAGTGCGGCCAAACAGGCCTACGACGACGGCGCGTCTGTCGAGGACGTCTGTTTCTCGCTGCAAGAGAACATCTTCGGGATGCTCACCGAAGTCGCAGAGCGCGCGCTCTCGCTCACCGGAAGCGACGAACTCGTCCTCGGGGGTGGGGTCGCCCAGAACGCCCGCCTTCAGGAGATGTTGCGGACGATGTGCGAGGAGCGGGACGCTGACTTCTACGCCCCCGAACCGCGCTTCCTGCGCGACAACGCCGGCATGATTGCGGTGCTCGGCGCGACGATGGCGCAAGCAGGCGACACCATCGCCGTCGCGGAGTCGGCGGTCAACCCCGACTTCCGCCCGGACCAGGTGCCCGTCACCTGGCGCGAGGACGAGAGCGTCGCCGTCGTTGGCGAGGCCGGACGTGAACTGGTCGGCGCGGAGGCCACCGTCACCGTCGAAGGTAACCAGGTCGTGAAACGCCGCCTGCCCAAGACGTATCGCCATCCCGAGTTGGACGCCCACCTCCGCAAGACTCGCACCGTTCAGGAGGCGCGTCTGTTCAGCGAGGCGCGAAAACACGGCGTCCCGACGCCCGTCGTCTACGACGTGGACGTCCGCGAGGGCGCGCTCACGCTCGAATTCGTCGGCGAGAAGGATTTGAGTGCGGACCTCACCGCCGCGCGCGTTCGGGACGTGGGCCGCCACCTCGCCGCGCTCCATCGGGCGGGATTCGTCCACGGCGACCCGACGACACGCAACGTCCGCGTCGGCGAGTTCACCTACCTCATCGACTTCGGCCTCGGGTTCTACACCGACCACGTCGAGGACTACGCGATGGACCTCCACGTCTTCCACCAGAGTCTGACGGGGACGGCGAGCGACCCAGAACCGCTGCGCGACGCGGTAGAGGCCGGCTATCGCGAGGCGGGCGACGAGCGCGTCCTGCGCCAACTCCGGGAAATCGAGGGTCGCGGGCGGTATCAGGAAAGCCACTAATTCCTTAACCCTCCCCTTCGTATGCGTTCGTATGGCTGACAAACCATCGTCCGGAGAGATACTGGGGATTCCGTACAACTTCGAACGCCCGAGCCTGAAGCGCATGCTGCAGTCGTACTGGCAGCCAGGCGACGAGATGCTCGTCGAGAAGCCCTTCGGCATCGGCTACACCCTGAACCTCGCCAACTGGCGGTCGTGGATCGTCCTCGGCGTCGTCGGCGCACTGCTCTACCAGGAGCGCAACAAGGTCGTCGAGAAAGAAGACCTGCCGGACGAGGGGCCGGTCGAGGTCATCGTCGACTGAGCGCGACTCGTTTTTCCGCCCGGCATCGACATTCGACAGGCTATTTTCCCCGCCCACGCCCACTTGGATATGCTCCGGTTCGTCACAGGCAACGAGGGGAAGGTCCGCGAGGCAGAAACCTACCTCACGGAACCACTCGCACAGGCCGACTTCGACTACACCGAAATCCAGAGCGACAGTTTAGCCGAAATCGCGCTCCACGGCGCACGAGAGGCGTTCGACCACCTCGACGGCGACGACCCCATCATCGTAGACGATTCGGGACTGTTCATCGACGCACTCGGCGGCTTTCCCGGCCCGTACTCGGCGTACGTCGAGGACACCGTCGGCGTCGAGCGGGTCTGGAACCTCACTGAGATGGAGGACAATCGCCGCGCTCGATTCCGCTCCGTGGTCGCTTACTACGACGGCGAACGGGCGGAGACGTTCGAGGGAGCGTTCGTGGGCGCATCGTCGCGCCCCGCGGTGAGGGTGGCTTTGGCTACGACCCAATCTTCGAGCACAACGGGACGACGCTCGCGGAGATGGACGTGGAGACGAAAAACTCGATTAGCCACCGCGGGCGGGCGCTGGCGAAGTTCGCCGAGTGGTTCAGCACCGACGGCGAGTGGAATCCGGGCGTTCCGGAATAGGCGCGAGCGTCGAGGGTTGCCTGCCCCAGTCTACGCACGCGGGTCGCGGTCCGGGCCGGGATACTCGCCGCCGCCGACCACGTCGTAGAGCGATTCGGGGTCGAACAGTTTTGCGAAGGCGTCGGGGTGCTTGACGCTCGTTTTCACGCGTTTTTGCATGGCCACGCCAGCCTTCGCGCTCCGGAAGCCTTCGTCGAACGAGAGGATGTGGGCGGCCTGCCCGTGGTAGGCCGAGGCGAGCGCGGGGTGGTCTTGTGGCGGATGTTCGACGCGCACTCGGAGGGTCTCGATTTTCGCGCGCCAGTCTGCGGCGAGTTCGGCGTCCGCGAGTCGGGTGATGACGGCTTCTGCGTCGTCGAGCAACTCGTCTGAGGCCACCAGTTCGACCCACGAGTGGCGGCGAACGTGGTCGAGCGCCTCGCGGGCGGGGCCGCCGACGAGCAGGTCCGCGGCCAACACGTCCGCGTCGGCGACCACGCGTGCGGGGTTGGGGTTACTCATCGCGCACCTCGGTGAGGGCGTCTCGCACCGCTCGTTCGGTGGTTTCGTGACGCGCCGCACGCTCGAACAGGTCGGCCCAGGTCATGCTCGCAGGTTGCAGGGCGCGGGCGAAAACCGTTACGCGCGCCGGGAGAGAAGCCACCAGCCAGCGAGGCCGACGACGAAGGCGACGCCCACGCCGAAGACGAGGCCGAGCAGGCCCACCGCGATGGTGACCGGCAGGTGGTCTGATTCGAGCGAGACGCGACCCAGCTGGAGGGCGACCACGACGAGAAGGACGCCGAGCAGCGCCATCGGGAAGCCAACGAGCACGCCCGCCACGAGTGCCGCAAGCCCGTAGAGGACGCCGAGGATGACGTTCGCGCCGCCGGTTCGCGCACCGAAGGCGTACTTGCCGGCGAGGCCGCCGCTGCCGTGGCACATCGGAAGGCCGCCGAGCGGGACGGCGAGCAGGTTCATCGAGCCCATGCTGCCGGCGAGGCGGTCTGCGGACACGTCGCGGTCGAAGAGGTCGGAGAGCAGGAGCGAGGTGGCGACGGCGGCGTTGCCGACGGTCATCGCTAACTGGCCGGCGAGGCCCTCCGTTGCGGCGAGCGAGAGCGTGGGTGGCCCGGCCGGGAATAGTGCCAGCGAGGGAACGGAAACAGTAAACGGCGTCTGTGAGAGGGCCACGAAAACCCCGACTCCGAGCACGACGAGCGCACTCGCCTGCGTGTATCCGAAGAGCGCGACGACGCCGACGAGTGCCACGCCGCCGACGGCGATGGCTGGGTCACCGACACCAAGGGAGAGACCGGTCTGGGCGAGCAGGAGGGCGACGGCGAGTTGTACGCCTCGGATGACCGGTAATCCCACGCTTTCGGAAAGTCGAGAGAGCGTTCCCAGTCGCCCCGCGACGAGCAAGATTCCTCCGGCCAGCAGGCCCGCGGCGACGAGTTCGCCGTGGGTGATTGCGCCGGCGATCGCGAGTCCGGCGAGTGCCTTCATCGGTTCGACCGAGAGGGGAAGTCCGTAGCGGACGCCCCAGACGACCTGAAACAGCCCGAAGAAGAGCAGAATGTGGGCGAGCGACGCTTCTGTGAGCGTTCCAATCGCGACGATGAGCGGGAGGGCCGTAATCGAATCTCCTAACGCACCAGTCAGCTCGTTCGTCGTGAATTTGAGTGCCGGATGGGTCCGCTCGGCGTGCCCAATCGCCATTGTGTGGGTCGTAGCGCTCGATTGGCTTCATTCTTCTCAGTAACCTCATCTCCAAACGTTTTCCACACAATGAAACCGAATTTGGTTATTCCGCTTCATCAAGATTTAATGCGGGTACCGCCATCGATACGCTCAGGATGCAACGACGACGGTTCCTCCAGGCGACGGGCGCGGGCGCGCTTCTCGGGCTCAGTGGCTGTCTCGACTCCGATGGCAACGACGCGGCGAACAACCAACAGACGCCCGCGCAGTCCGGGCAAATTGGCGACGGCGAACTCGTCCTCGCGACGACGACGAGCACGTACGACACGGGCCTCCTCGACGCGATTCACCCGACCTTCGAGAAGAACTTCGGTGTGACGATAAAGACCCTCCCGAAGGGGACGGGTGCGAGTCTCCGAACCGCCCGTGATGGGGACGCGGACGTCATCCTCGTCCACGCCCGGAACGCAGAAGACGAGTTCATGCAGGACGGGTTCGGCGTCAACCGCCGCGACGTGATGTTCAACGACTTCGTCGTCGTCGGCCCCGAGGACGACCCCGCTGGCATCAACGGAATGGGGAGCGCCACGGAAGCGTTCTCGACCATCGCCGAGTCTGAAGCCGTGTTCGTCTCGCGGGGTGACGATTCCGGCACGCACAAGAAAGAACGCATCATCTGGGAGGAGGCCGGCGTCGAACCGAGCGGTGGGTGGTACCGCGAAGTCGGGAAAGGGATGGGTGATACGCTCATCCAGGCAGACCAGACGGGTGCCTACACGCTCGCAGACCGGGGGACGTACCTCTCGATGCAGAGCGACATCGACCTCGTCATCCACGTCCAGGGGCCGCTCAAGGGTGGACCGGTCATCCTGAAAAACCCCTACGGCGTGATGGCCGTAAACCCCGCAAAGTACGAGGACGTGAACTACCAGGCCGCGATGGCGTACATTGGATTCCTCACGAGCCCTCAGGGCCAGTCGATGATCGAGAACTACACCGCGAACGGCTCGCAGTTGTTCTTCCCGAACGCCATTTCAGAAGAGCCGAACTTCGAGCAGTACGTCCCCCAGGGTTACTCCGCGTCGCAGGCGCAGTCGCTCTCGACGCGCGACAAGCAGTACCTCTACTGGGTCGACCAGCAGGTTCCGGCCGATTACTAACGGCCACTTTCACCCACAGCGTGTGCCCGCCCGATTCCCCACTCACAGAAATACAAGGAGGAAGCCCACGGCTTTAGCCGTCCTCAGAACGGCAGAGCCGTTCTGATGGGCTGCACAAGAGCTGTACTCTTGTGAACGTGGGAGGAATCCGATAGCAGATGGATACCGACGACGTTACATTGCCAACCCCATCGAAAACGCTTTGATTGGTGGTGTTGGCCCTTGAACTGCCTGATTGGGATGTTGCACCACGGGAACTTCGTCCAACACAGGCACACGTCGCGGGCGCACTGCGAGCGACGTGAACCCCGCTTCGTGGGGCGAGGGCGCATCCTCTCCGTCGAAACATCCGACGTCCAGCATGGAACACTGTACCACGGGGCACAAGAACCGCAGGCGGTTGTGCTACCTCCACGTTTCGGTGGACGCTGTTCTGGCCACGTCCGCGTGAGACACGCACTCCCTGTGGGTTGGGTCGCCCGTCAGGAGGCCCGAGAGTCCGAGACGATGAACACGAGTGGTTGCTCCATGCTCCCACGCTGTCAGGCGTTAGAGTCGGAGTCTCCTGGACAATTAAATTGCCACGGCGGGTGGCCCACCGCTGAGGCAAACCCACGACTGTAGTCGTGAGTACCTGACTCGTGGCCTTTTAGTCACCTGACACCCGAGGACAGCACGTGTTAGAGAGCCTCGCGGACCTGAACTGGCGCTATCTCATCAGCATCACTGTCGTGTCCCTCCAGGTGAGCACGACGGCGGTGCTATTGAGCACCCTGTTCAGCCTGCCCGTGGCGCTCTCTGTAGGATTCACCGACTTCCCCGGTAAGCGCGTCGTCACCGCCGTCATCAACACGGGGATGGGTCTCCCGAGCGTGGTCGTCGGCCTCGTCGTCTTGCTCGCGCTCTCTCGGTCCGGCCCCCTCGGGAGCCTCCAACTGTTGTTCACCCCGGAGGCCATGATCATCTCGCAGGTCATCCTCGCGGCCCCCGTCATCACGAGCGTGACGCTCTCGGCCATCGAGAGCGTCGGCCAATCGGTCAGAGACGCCGCCTATGCCGCCGGTGGCACCCAGCTGGACGTGGCCCTCGTCGTCGTCAAAGAAGCCCGGTACGGCATCGTCACGGCCATTCTAGCGGGTTACGGTCGGGCAATCAGCGAGGTCGGGTCGATTCTTATCGTCGGGGGGAACATCGTCCTCTCCGACGGCACGTCGCTCACCCGAACGCTCACGACAGCCATCACCGTGGAGGCTCGACGCGGGCGCTTCGAGACGGGTATCGCCCTCGGTATCGTCCTCCTCGTCCTCGTCCTCGGCGTGAACGCGCTTGGGGCGTGGGTCCGCGACCGCGGACGGTGGGACGCATGATTCGAATCGAGAACCTCTCACACGGCTTCGACAACGGGCGGGTCCTCGCCGACGTTTCGCTCGCCGTCGAACCGGGCGAAGTCCTGGCTATCGTGGGTCCCTCTGGAACCGGGAAAACGACGCTGTTGCGCCTGCTCGCGCTGTTCGACCCGCCTCAGGAGGGGTCGGTTCGCGTAGACGACACGGACGTCTGGTCGCTCCCACGAGAGAACCGCCTCGCGCTCCGACGACGCATCGGCATGGTGTTCCAGGACCGAAGTCTGTTCAGTACGACCGTCGGCAAGAATGCGGCCTACGGCCTCGAAGTGCGTCGGTCGTGGACCGACCGCCTCGCCGGGCGACTGTCCCGAAACGGCACCCACGAGGCGGTCCTCGACGCCCTCGAAACGGTCGGCATGCGCGACCAGGTAGACCAACACGCCCTCGGGCTGTCGGCGGGTGAAGCCCAGCGCGTCGCGTTCGCCCGGGCACTTGCCGTCGAACCGGACGTGCTCCTCCTCGACGAACCGACCTCGAATCTGGACCCCCGGAACACCGCGTTGCTCGAACAGGCCGTAGACCGGGCGCGTGATCGTGGCATCGGCGTCGTCATCGCGACCCACGACATGCAGCAAGCACGCCGCGTGTCCGACCGCACGGCGGTGCTGTTGGCTGGTGAGTGTATCGAACGCGGGCCGACAGAACGAGTGTTCGAGCACCCACACGACGAGCGGGCGCGAAAGTTCATCACCGGCGAACTGGTGTACTAGCTGGCCGTCGCCTGTCGGTTCTCACCAAGCAGGACGTTTTTCACTTCGTCCATGTCACCAACCTCTGCGATGACCGAGACGCGATCTCCCGGCTGGACGACGGTCTGGGGTAGCGGGATAGTCTGGGCGTTGTGCGCCCGACCGTGGGCGTAGAGGACGGCCCGGTCTGGGAGTTCGATTTCGCTGATGTGCAGGTCGATGACCGGCGAGTCGTCGGGCAGCGAGAAACTCGCGAGCGAGAGGTCTGCGGTGAGGTCTGCGATGATGTTGAAGTCGCCGCCGAGCAGCGCGTTCTTCGCGCCGATAGCTCCGAGGCGCTCGGGATAGATGATTTCGTCTACCTCTGCCGCGTACTTCTGGTAAATTTCTTCGCGGTAGTCCTCGTCGATGCGCATGACCGTTCGACAGCCGTGGTTCGCGGCGACGATACAGGCCGCGTAGTTCACGTTCAGGTCGCCGGAGAGGCCGCCGAAGGCGTCCGCCGAATCGAGGTCTGCGTCGTTCAGTATCTGTTCGTCCATCGCGTCGCCTTCGATGACCGAGAACCCCTCGTCGCGGGCACGGTCACACTTTTTCGGGTCGATTTCGATGATGGTGACGTCGTGCCCCTCCTCTTTTAGAATTCGCGCGGTTCGGTGACCCACGCGCCCGAAGCCTACAATGACATACCTCATACGGCCTCCATACGACGGCGGGCGTAAAAACGTTAGTTACTGACTATCACGTCGCAAGCTTCAGGCTCATCCTCCGTCTTCGTGGTGTATGGCGCGACAGCGAACCGCCGTCCGGGGATTCGGTCTCGCGATGATCACCCTCGCGTGCGGTGGTCAGGTCTGGCTGTTCACCATGGTCGGAACGCCCGCGGTCGGCGAGTGGTTCCTCTACCTCTCGCCAGCCTTCGGACTGCTCGGATTCGTCGGCTTTGGCACCCTGCTCACCTCGTATATGGACCGGTAATCGCTCACTTCACGCCGCTCCCGTCAGTTAATTTCAGAACGTTGGACAGTAGATATAAGTTCGCGCGGCCCAATCGTCCATCCGGGGGTGGGACGCGGTGACTGTGCCACGAACCTCGTCAGTCCGGTTCGTCGCATACCGCCCTGAATGCCGTCGGATTGGGGTCCCGGCGGCGGTCCCCTTCGTTTCGACGCAGACGCGACAAGCCGTGCTCACGTCCGTCATCATCCACGGTTCGTGGCTCGACTGTCCACGCCGTCTCCTGCCCCTTTCGAAAAACGAGGAGTGACGACTATTCTTCGCCGTGTGGCGGCTGGAGCGCTGCGTTGCTCGGCCGCGACCCGCTGAACTTCGGCGCGGCGCGTTTGCCGCGGTCGTCGCTGAGGAACACGATTCCGCGACCGATGTCGCTCGCGATGGTCGTCCCGCGCTCGTAGACGGCCCCCCAGAACGAGGACCCATCGGGGTCGTAGCGAGACAGTTCCTCGGGATTCGCAGGGTCGGTCACGTTGAACACCGTGAGGCCCCCGTCGTACCACGAGGTATAGAGGCGATTGCTCGTCACGTCGAAATTATGCGACGTGCGGAACGCCTCGACGTCAGGCGGACTGATGCGTGCCACCTGTTCGGGATTGTCGAAATCAGTCACGTCGAACACCTTGATGCCGCCGTAGTCGTCGTTGTCCGGGTTGTCGACGTATCCGCCGGGGAACGTCTCTGCGCCCACGAACACGTACTTGCCGTCGGGAGTTGGTTGGACGTAGTGGGAATTCCCCGGGAGGGTGAGGAGGCGTTCCCAGAGATTCCCGTTGGGAGCTTGGTCCGCGTTCGGAGCCATTCCGAACCCGCTTACAGCCTCGGGGTTTGCCGGGTCGCTCACATCGAGCACCCACGTCCCGGCGTCCCAGTAGGCGAGGTAGGCGTAGTCACCCTGAACGTACACGTCGTGGATGAAATTGGTCTCTCGGTCGAGTTCCGGTCGGTCGTCCTCGACGGCCCACCGCGAGAGCAGCGACGGGTTCGTCGGGTCGCTCACGTCCACGATTTGCAGTTCGCTGTCGTCGAACGGCGCTTCCTTCGCAATGTAACAGACGTCTCCGACGAGGTAGTGGTTGTGGACTCCCTCGGGAAGGACCTGCCACGTCCCCTGGAACTCGGGGTTCGCTGGGTCGCTGATGTCGTAAAAGTGCGTCCCGATTTCGTCTTCGGGAGCGCGGTCTTCGTCCCCATCGCCGTCGCCGTGGTCGTGTTCTTCGCTACCCTGACTGCTGATGGCGAGCAGGTCGCCGTCTACTTTCACGTCCCAGACGCCCGCGCCGGGGACTTCCATGTCTACGAGCAGTTCCGGGTCGTGGGGTTTACGCCAATCGACGACGGCGAGTCCATCGTTCGTCGCCGCGTAGGCGTAGGTTCCCTGCGTCGTCACCTCCGTGATTCCGCTCACGCCGACTTCGCCGAGCAGTGAGAGGGTTCGGTCGTCTTGTTTCGCACTCGCTACGCCCATACCGCCCGCCGCAACCGCGGAGGCGCCGAGCAACTTGAGCGCCTGCCGTCGTGTCGTGTGGTTGGAAGGCATAATCCATCCCTTCGGTCACGCCGGAATTAATTAAAACATTCTTACGTTAGGAATAATATTGACGTTGATAGTTTGACACGCTTGCGCAGCTGGTTTTGCGACGACGGCCACGCGAGACAGACGACCTAATCGTCTTCAAACGCCGCGTCAGAACGACTGGTCTTCTTCGTCTTCGGATTCGCTCGCCTCGTTTCCGCTCGTTCCCCTGTCCGTGTACCCCTCGCGTCCGACGTACTCAGCTGGCAGATTTGCCTGAATCGACTCGAACAGTTCCACTGGCGAGCCGTACTCCTCGTCTTCGATGTGCGAGAGCACCTCCGCGATGGTCAGCTCGTCGTCGGTGTTCGCCGATTCGAGTTTCGTCTCCCCAATCTCCTCGCGGACCGTCGCGATGTCTGCGGGAAAGTCGAGTTCGGATTCGAGGTAGTCCTGCAGTTCTTGAACGTCCATGCTCGGAGATTCGTGAGCCAGTGGTTTCGGTGTTGTGGCAGTCTTCACGGCAATCCAAACTCTCACGTCCTTCGCAGATGCCGTATGTGGACGCCTCACGGCTCCTGTCCGCACACGTTCATCTTCTCACGCGACGCTGATACACCTGTGCCAACGATCCGAACGAACGACGTTCTCACCTACTACGAGGAGCGTGGCGACGGGCCACCTCTCGTGTTCATTCACGGGGCCATCGTGGACCACAACCAGTGGAACCCGCAGATAGACGCCCTCAGCGACGGCTACCGGACCATCGCCTACGACGTGCGCGGCCACGGCCAAACCGGGGGCTCCGACCGAGACGCCTACTCCATCGACCTCTTTGCGGACGACCTGGACGCGCTCATCGACGGCCTCGCTCTCGACCGACCGGTCCTCTGTGGCACCTCGACGGGTGGCTGCATCGCGCAGGTGTACGCCGCCCGCCACCCCGAGAAAATCGCTGGCCTCGTGCTTGCGGACACGTTCACGCCCGCCCTCCTCACTCGCGGCGAGTGGCTCCAGCGGTCTGCGATGCTCAAAGCGACGATTCCGTTCGTTCGCCTCGTCGGCTACGAGCGCGTCGAGAAGGTCCTGGTCTGGATTCAAGAACGCCTCTCCCGGGGCTCGAGCGGCGATTACGAGCAAATCGAACGGCTCCGCGAGCAGGGACCAAAGATGACCACCGACGAGTTCGCGAAGGTGATTCGAGCCGTCGCAAGTTTCCACGAGACGACCGTCGAGTACGCGGCGATTACCGCCCCGACGCTCGTGCTCTACGGCGAAAACGAACCGCCGTTTCTCCGCCGCCACGCACCCCTCCTCGGCGCTCGAATCGACGGGGCCGTCGTCCGGGCCGTCCCCGAGGGTGGCCACGCCTCGAACCTCGACAACCCGGCGTTCTTCAGCGATGCGATGCGGGCGTTTCTGGAGGCGAACGTCGTGGCTGTGTAGGATTTGGATTGCTGGGACACGTGAGGCTGGGATTTGAACTCAGTCGCTAACGCTCCTTGCTCAAATCCCGCTGACGGCTCACTACTCACTCGAAACGACTCGCTATCGCTCGTTGTGTGAGTTCGTAAGAAGAGCCCAGGCCGGGATTTGAACCCGGGCTCTCGTCCTTACCAAGGACGCGCTTTACCGCTAAGCTACCCAGGCAGGCATTACCCACTTACGGCGGTTTGTTGTTAGACGTTTCGATTCGCATCAGGGATCCGTCGCCGAGGTTCGGACCCCGTCGTCCAGTCCCTTGCCCGCGTCGTGGGCCGCGAGATGGCCTGCGAGCGACTCCGTGACGGCGTCCGTGTAGAGAATCGTCGCCGTGGGGAAGGCGATATCGTCGTAGGTCGTCGTCAGGTCGCGGACGAACGCCCGCAGGGCGGGTGAGATAGTCGCGCCGACGGCGGTAGTTCCCGCGACGAGCGCGAGGTCGAGGACATCGCGTTCTAAGTTGCGGTCTAAGTCGTCGGTGTCGGCGTCGGGTTCGCCTCGCAGCGTCTGGTCGCGGCCGAAGGCCTGGACCGTCGCGACGGCGTTGTCCGCGGCTTCGGTCCGGGCGAGAAGGTGAAATCCGCGGGAGACGAGCACGTCCGCGGCGAGTACGTCCAAATTCGCCTGTTCGACGTTGGTCTCCCACGAGGGGTTCTGTGTGAGGGTTCGCGTGAGGCGAAGGCCTTCGTAAATTAGCTGGACGCCCGCGGCCCGGGTTCGAATCGCGTGTGGTTCGGCACCGTCGATGGCCTGGGCACAAAGGAGCGTCAGGACCCCCGGGGCCATCGACCCTGTAGAGAGTATGGCCTCCAAGTCGCCACGGAGGCGCACTGGCTCGATTTCACGTATCGCGTCCAGCGCGGCGCGGCGGACCGCATCGGCTTCCTCCATTGCCCCAATTTAGCGGCGGGAAGGGCAAAGACCTTTGGAAACGGACGGTCACTTCCTGCCATGATTTCGACCACGGATACCGGGGCTTTGCGGGTGGTCACTCTGGACCGCCCCGCCCAGCGAAACGCCCTCACGGTCGACGGTCTCGAAGCCCTCTCCGAGGCCGTCACCGAGACGGACGCGACAGTCGTCTACATCCACGGCGCGGGCAGCGCCTTCTCCGCGGGGGCAGACCTCTCCGAAGTGCGGGACTTGGACGGCCAAGCAGCGAAGGAGTTCGCCGAACTCGGCCAGCGCGTCGCCGCGAACATCGAGAATGCGGAGGCCGTCACCGTCGCGGGTATCGACGGCGCGGCGCGCGGTGGCGGCGTCGAACTCGCGCTCGCCTGCGACGTTCGGGTGGCGACCCAGCGGGCGACGTTCGCGGAACCCGGCGTCGTGTTCGGCCTCTTCGGTGCGTGGGGCGGGACGGTTCGCCTGCCGAAAATCGTCGGCCAGGGCGAAGCACTCGACATCGGCCTCACCGGTCGCATTATCGACGCGGACGAGGCCCTTCGCGTGGGGCTCATCTCCCAGATCACCGAAAACCCGCAGGCGGTCGCAGAGCGCATCGCGTCGAACAACCCGGCTGCACTCCGAGTCGTGAAAGAACGCATCAGAGACGAGGCCACGACGGACGCTCAAGAGCGCGCCGAGGCCGAGGCGTTCGCCGACCTCGTCGAGACGGCGGTCGATTTTGACTCTCACCGAAAAGGTTGAGTCGCTTCCACGTGCAGGAGTTGCTAACCAATGCCCGAGTGTTCGTACTGTGATGCGTCGTTCGCAGACGAGGCGGCCTACCACCGTCACCTGCGCGACGAACACGCCGCAGAACTCGGGCCAATCGACCGCAGACGGGTGGGCGTAGACCGCGACCAGCCGACGGCCGTCGATGCCGCACCCTACGCGCTCGTGGTGGTCGTCGTCACCGTCGCGGCCATCATCGGCTACGTCACCTTCTTCGCGGGAAGCGACGAGATTCGCCCGACGAACTTCGGCGGCGCGCACTTCCACGGTCCAATCACAGTGACCATCGGCGGTGACCAGCTGGATTTCAGCCAGGACCGCTTCCAGCGTCAGGACGCCGCCTTCCACTTCGAGGGCGGTGACGGCACCACCTGGCACGGTCACGCGAATCAAATCACGCTCAAATACGCCATGGGGACACTCAACATCTCGGTGACGGAATCGACTGTCTCGTACGACGGCACGACCTACTCGGAAGCCGACGGCGACACGGTGCGCGTGCAGGTAAACGGCCGGTCTGTGACGCCGGGTGACTATCTGCTCGCTGAGGGTGACCGCATCGCCATCGTCGCGGAAAAAGGGTAGGTCCCGAAACGGAACGCCTCAGTGCCCCGAGAGCGGGTCGGGGCCCGGCGGGACGTGACGTTTGTGCTCGCTTTTCGTGTACAGTTCGTCTACCCGGTCGACGACGGACTCGTCTACGCCGAGGGTCGCCATCGTCTGTGCCTTCGTGAGCGGGCCGTCTACGTGCAGGGCGAGCACCTGGTCTAAGGTGTCGTAGGAGACGCCCATCTCTTCTTCGTCGGTCTGGCCGACCCACATCTCCGCGGTAGCGGTCTTCGCCGCGAGGTCTTCGGAGACGCCGACGTGGCGGGCCAGTTGCCGTACCTGCCCCTTATAGAGGTTCGCGATTGGGTGGCAATCGACCGCGCCGTCGCCGTACTTCGTGAAGTAGCCGACGAGCGCCTCAGACCGGTTGCCCGTCCCGAGGACGAGTCGGCTGTCGTGATTCGCGACGAGGTAGTTGAGCACGGCTCGCGTGCGGACGCGGACGTTCCCGGCGGCGAGCTGGTCGTCTGCGGCCTCCGGCACGGCGGCGAGGAACTCTTCGACGATGGGGTTGATTTCGATGACGTCGTACTCGATTTCGAGCAGCTGGGCGACGCGCTCTGCGTCGCTCATGTTGTCCGCCGCGTTGACCTCACTCGGGAGGACGAGGCCTCGGACGTGTTTCTTCCCGAGTGCTTCGACCGCGAGAAACGCTGTGAGCGTCGAGTCGATACCGCCCGAGAGACCGAGGACGGCCCCATCGACGCCCGCGGCGCGAACCTGGTCGCGGATGAACTGAGTGATGTGTTCGCGGTGGGCGTCGAGTTCGGCCTCTGTAAACGAGAGGTCGATTCGAGTTGCGACGTCGGCGGACTGAGTATCGGTCATTGGCGAAAGTAGGGGCGGGAGCGTCAAATAGCCTTGTTACCACGGCGAATTTGTGGACGTTCGTAGCGCGAACGGGGCCGTGGCTCGTCGATTCGAGGGTCTGAGAAGTGCGCCCGCCGGGAATTGAACCCGGATTGTAGCCTTGGGAAGGCTAAGTCATGCCATTAGACCACGGACGCGCTGTCTGCGTCTTTCCATTCTTCGGCGTCACACTTGAACGTAGCGCTTCTCTCGGGTCGTGACTGCGCGGCTGTACAGCGATTCGGTTCCGCAGCGGATGTACGTTCGCCCTCACGTCCCGTAGGTTCCGGGTACGGGCAACAGCGCGTAGACGATGGCCGAGACGACAGTCACGCCGCCGAGGACGAGGAACGTCGTCTCGAACCCGGAGAAATCGCTGAGGAGGCCGACGAGGGCCGGACCCGCCGCGCCGACGAGGAAGAACACGGTTCGGACGAGTCCCCACGATGCGCCCTGCACCTCGTCCGGGAGCAACCGGATGATGTAGGCGTTCGTGACCGGATAGGTCCCGAGTCGCACCCCGACTACGGCCGAGAGAATGGCGAACGGGACGACCCCGGAGACGAACGGGACGACGAACAGCGGGAGTGCGCCGATGGCCGCCGCGACGGCGAGGACGGCCCGGTCGCTGTACGTGTCGGCGAGGCCGCCCGCGAGCGGTTGGGCCACCGCTCCGGCGAGGAAAATGAGCCCATAGAGTCCCGCCGCTGTCCCCTGATTGAGTCCCTTCACTTCGGTCAGGTAGGTCGGAAAGAACGCGGCGAAGCCCTGAAAACTCGAGAGCAGGAGCGTAATCGCGACGACGGCGATGAGTACCGGACGCTTGAGCACACCCTCGACGATGCCGTCCATATCCTTGGCGACACTGCGCCCATCGTTGCCGACTGCTGCAGACCGGGCACGAGGGACGACGCGCCAGACGAACAGGGCGATGAGCGCGAACAGGGGGACGAGCAGGCCGAGGGTGGTGCGCCAGCCGATGCTGACCACCAGCACCCCGGCCAGAAAGGGGATCAGCGCCCCGCCGATGCTCCCCGCGGCGAACGTCACGCCGATTGCGGTTCCATCGCTTTTGTCGTACACTGCAGAGAGTATCGTCCCGCGTGCCGGGCCGTAGAGTCCCATCCCCAGGCCGAGCAACAGGCTACCGAGGACGAACGCGGCGAACAGCGGCGAGAGTGCGAGTCCGGCGACGGCAAGCGCGGTGAGGCCGAGACTCGCCACGAGGAGCGTCCGCTCGCCGAAGCGGTCGACGAGCAGCCCCGCCGGAAACTGCATGATGGCGTAGCCACTCCACAGCGCGGAGTAGGCGAGGCCGGCGGCGGCGTTGTCGAGGACGAACGCCGTCTTGATTTGCGGTAGAATCGCGGGCACCGCGGCTCTGAGTCCGTAGACGAGAAACCAGCCGAGCGCAATCGAAACGAGAATCGGGCCGCGGCCATCGCTCCAGAGTCCCCGAACGTTCGCTGCGAGTGAGGTTCGTTCGGGGGACTCTGTGGCCATGCACCGGGCGTTTCGGGCGAGCCCTCAAAACGGTATGTGAGCCGTCAGGGTCTGCCGGATTCTCAGGTTGCCTCGGTTAGAGGCCGCCCTGATTGACGCTGGTCGTCCAGCCTGTTCGTTCGCCCGACATGCTCGTTCCGCTTCTGAAGCGATTGCCCGTCACGATCCCGTTCTTGAGCGAGGCGCGACTGTACTGGTACAGCTTTCCGGCTTTGAAGTCGTTGTTCTGAAGCCGGATGTAGTCGGCACCGTCGTCGAGCAGCAGCGAGAGGCCGTCGTCTCCCTTCCCGTGATAGAACGTACAGCCACTGATGTCCACCCACGGCGCGTCGATGACGAGGCCGTGGCGCTTGCCGTCGGACGGCGGGTTCAACCGGACTTCCCAGTCCTTAATCTTCACGTTCGCGCGGCTGATGCGCCCGAGTTGCGCCCGGGTGCCGCTCCCGCCAGTGTCGTTGATGGTCCAGTTCGAACAGACGATCATCCCTTCGTCGTCGCCGCTGCCCCTGAACTCACAAATGTACTGGGAGTCGTCGGAGTTGACGTGAATGTTCGTCAGTTGGCAGTGTTTCGTGTCCTCGTTTACGCGGATGAGTTCGGAGGGCGTCCCCTGAACCGCATCGATGTAGATGCTGTTCGCGACGGCGTGGCGGGCTTTCGCGACCCAGAGGGCGGCATAGGAGTAGTCGCGGTCCTCCGCGTCGTCGTTTATCAGGTGGCACTTGTACGCGAAGTCCCCGTCACCGAGGCGGAGCATCCCGGCACCACAGTTTTTGATCTGGGTGTTTCGGACGCTCACCTGGCCGTTGTGACCGGCGCTGTAGATTCCGTTGTTGATGAACCCCTCGATGAACGAGTTCTCGATGACGATGTGACCGAGGTGGTCACGTTCGAGCGAGATGCCCATCGGGTGTTCTTGCTCTCTCTGGTCCGGGTTGTAGTACCCACCGTCCGGCATGGTGACGCTCACGTAGCCGCGACCGGTGTTCTTGAGCAGGGTCGGGTGGATGGAGTAGACCTGACCGTAGTCGCGGTCCATCTCGCCGATGATTTTGATGTTGTTGATGTAGAGGTACTCGTCTACAGCCGCCTGGATGGAGGAAGCCGCACACTGCGGCATGGTGATGTCGAACGTGATGTTCTCTGAGAGGAACATGTCTGCGTTGTCCTTCGCCCCGCTGCCCAACTTCAGGAAGTGGGTCATCTGCGGATCTCTGCATTTCACCCTCGCCTGTGGCTTCCCGATGATACCGAAGGCGTCGAACTTCTCGACGGTGACTGCGGTGTTCCAGGTGTACTCGCCCTCTGGGAGAACGTAGATGGTCGTGCTGTTGACGCCACCGTCGAAGTCGTCCTTGATGAACTTCCCGAGGTCGTCGTCCGTTCCCGGCTGGATGCCGCGCTCGGTGACGTCCACGACGTTCCAGCTCTTGACGGACATCGAATCGAGGATTGCGCCCTTGGTGATTTCCAGGCTTCCTGGATTTACGGCACCGGCATCATCCTCGTCTGCGCCCGAAATCGGCGACTGGAATTTGACCGGGCCGGGGGCGTCGCCGTCGCCCTCGTAGGCCCGCATCGACCACGTCTGGGCGGTCGAGTCACGGAGTTGGATGGTCCCGTTTCCGGAGCCGGAGGTGCTCCAGGACGAGAAATCATCCGACGTCGTGATGTCGTTCAGATTGAGGATGTTGTTCCCCTCCATGTTGAGGTTGCCGTCGATGGAGAGAGCGTCGTTCTCCGGGGTCAGATTTCGGAACGATGCGTTGGGGGATGGTCGGCCGTTGCCAACCACGCTCAGCCCTGTGAGCCCCGCCAGCGCGAGTAACCCCCGTCGAGTCGTATCGAACGTCTCGTCGTTGTCGTCCGGTTCGTCAGTATTTTCTTTCATGGTATAAATTGCCCCTCTGCAAGACAGTAACGAACTAACGACTGTTATTATAGAGTGACTAAACTATGACGAAACGAAAGGATGATGCTGCGTTAACAACTCGTTATCCAGCATAATTACGGGTTATTCCGGGTTTTACGGGCTCGTATTCCGGATGAAACGACATTTTCGAGATTGACATCTACAGTGGCTCACATTTTCGGCATCCGGCGGGTGTTTTTCCCGACAACCGTTATCGGAGCGGCCTTTCGACGTAGCAACCCCGTTATCAGGTAGGTAACAATACCCATGGCTCACTCATCACATACTGGGGGAAACGCGTGTACGGACAATCGGACAATTCGGCAACCGTGGGGGGTCGCCGATGAAAACAGTCTCAACAGGTATCGAAATTTTAGATCGCAAACTCGGTGGTGGCATTCCGGCCGGCAGTATCGTCGCGCTCGTGGCGAAGCCTGCGAGCCAGGCAGAACTGGTGCTCTTGGAATTGACTGCCGAGCACGAAACGCTGTATCTCACCACCCAGCGATCCGCACAGGCGGTCCGCGACGCGATAGACCGAACGTCTACGCGAGTGGGTGAACCGGTCGTCCAGGAAGTCGAAGCTGAAGCGCCAATCGACCACGCGCTGGCACTGATTCGACAGCTGCCAGAGGGGGTCAACCTCATCGTAGACTCCGTCGACGTGCTCGAAGCAGATGGGGGCGTTCGGTATCGCAACTTCCTGAACGACCTCCAGACTCACATGGTGAACATCGGCGGCGTTGCCTACCTGCACTGCCTCGACGGGCGGGCCGTTTCGCCGATGCGAGATACCACCGAGTACATGGCGGACCTCGTCTTCACGCTCTCGACGGACGTGAAGGGCGAAACCATCGAGAATCGCCTGACGATTCCAAAGTATCGCGGCGGGGCCGCGATTCGAGACGCCATCAAGCTCCAGTTGGCAGACCGAGTCGCCATCGACACCAGCCGCGACATCGCCTAGTCCTGCGTTTTCTCCCCGAGTTCTGCCCGAAGTTTTTCAGTTGCAGATTCATCGAACCGCAGCGGTCGTCGCCACCACGGTCCCTTTCCAGAATCGCTGGACCACTCGGTGACGGCGTGATTCGCCGTCGCTCCCGCCTCCGGCGTGCTGAGCGGGAACGCCCGGTCGAACAGGCGCGACTCATTGGGGTCGCCGCGAAGCAACACTCGGGCGTCGAAGGGATCGCGTTTGAGGTGGGCGTTCGAGGCGAATGCCGCTTTCTCAGTCGCCGAAAGCTCGTCGAAATCGTCGCCCGAAACCGGGTCGCGGGCGAGTTCGAACTGCCCGATGATGTAACAGCCCCAGCGCGGGGCAATCCAGGGCGCGGGGTCGTCGCCCGCTGTCGAAAGGGTGGCGTAAAAGTACACGAAATCACCCGCTTCGAGCGATTGCAGCGGTCGGGCTTTGACGCCGAACGGGTCGCCGTAGGTGTAGTTTTCACACGGACCATAGTCGGCGAACTCCGGGTCCAAGTGGACCGGTGTCTCGCGGATTTCTGCTGGTATCTCCATCGAGAGACCGAGGTCTGCGTAGGTCGGGACCGGGTCGGTCGTGGGCGCTTCTTCCGGTATCGGGACGTACTCGAAACTGCCGTCGTCGTAAATCGGGCCGCGAAAGCCGGGCGCGTTGGTGTTCGCGCCGATGTTGATGGCGACGCTTCGTGGCATAGTGGTCACTCGGGGCACGACGCTAAAACGTTAAACGGAGAGTGGCTGGATACACTCTTTGCAAAAGACGAACACCGGGTCTGCCTCGTTCTGGGTGCCACAGTGTGGACACTGGCGGAACTCGCCCGGGACGTGCCCGCTCTGGGTTCCGTAGTCCGCAGTCGCGCTCGACCCCTCGTACCCGGAGGCGTCGCTCGGCGAGAATTGTTCGAATCGAGACTCATCGCTCGTGCGGAGGTATTGGTAGACCAACAGGTGGATGACGGTGAACCCGATGATGTAGGCGACAACCCACCCCCACGCGTCGAGCATACTTTGAGATACGGTGTCAAGGTACTTTGTCTCTTCGGCGTTACAGGCCCTTAGGCTGGTCTAAGCCGGATGACGCGATCGTCACCGTCCTTGGCAAGTCCGCGCCCGTCTCGATTGCTCGTCGTGACGTAGAGGTGGCCGCCCGGTCCCGAAAATGCCGTCCTGAGTCGGCCGAATTCATCGACTAACAACTGTTCTTGTTCGGTTACAGTCCGGTTATCGAACCGAATTCGCCGCAGATACGACCCTTTCAGCATCGGCACGAAGAGGTCACCCTGCCACTGGCTGATGGGGCCGTCGTAAAACGCCGCGCTCCCCGGGGCAATCGTGGGCGTGTAGGAGACGAGCGGGTCGGTGTACTCGCCACCGGAATCGCCCATCACGTCGGGCCAACCGTAGTTGTTCCCGGCTTCGAGGACGTTGATTTCGTCCGCGCGGTCCGGGCCGTGTTCACTCGAAAAGAGCACGCCGTCATCACGGAAGGCGAGGCCCTGTGGATTCCGGTGGCCGTAGGTGAACACCGCGTTGTCGAAGTGATTGTCCGGGTGTGGTTCCCCGTCGAGGGTCAGGCGTAGCACCTTCCCGTTTAACGTCTCTGTGTCCTGTGCGCCGTCGCGTTCGCGGGCGTCGCCCGCCGTCGCGTACAGTGCGCCCTCGGGACCGACCGCGAGGCGGCCGCCGTCGTGGGTGGTCGCGCCGGGGATGCCCGAAACGATTTCTTCGAATGCCCAGTCGTTCCCGACGTCGTGGCGGAGGATACGATTCAGCATTCGCGTGTTCGGGGTGTGCGTCTGGTAGGTATAGGCCACGTCGGGGTCGTCGGGGTGGAATACGAGGCCGAGCAAGCCAGCCTCGCCGCTCGCGGCGGTCGAATCGGTCATGTCGCGGACCACCTCGCGCTCGCCGTCGCGAACGCGGACGATGCGGCCCGGGCGCTCGGTGAGATACAGGTCGCCATCGCGAAACGCTGCCCCCCACGGGACCTCGAGGCCGGTGGCGAAGGTTTCGACCACGACCTCCTGGTCACCGACCGTGGTCGTCGAATCGTCGGGGGCGGACCCGCCGAGGCCGGGGAGGGTACAGCCGGCGAGTCCGGCCGTGGCAGTGGCTGCGACGCCTGCGAGGTAGGCGCGTCGATTCATGCTCGCAGTTAGGGCTCACGGGCGGAAAAGCCCTCGTCTGCGAGCAATTCCGACGTTTCCGCGTGGCGCTTTGAAAGGGCGACGTACCGGTCGCCGGCGGCGAACCAGCCCGAGTCCTCCAGTTCGAACTTCACTTCGGCGGGCGACCCGGCCACGAGCACGCCGCCGGGGATTTCGGTGTCCTCGGTGACGACGCTGCCGGCCGCGACGATGGACTTCTCGCCAATTACCGCCCGGTCGAGGACGACGGCGTTCATGCCGACGAGACTTCGCTCGCGTACCGTCGCGTCGTGGACGATCGCGCCGTGGCCGACGGTGGCGTAGGGTTCGAGGACGGCGTCCTCGTGGAGCGTCGCGTTGTCCTGGACGTTCGCCCCTTCGCCGATTTCGATGGTTCCGACGTCCCCTCGGAGGACGGCGTTCGGCCAGACGCTGGCGTCGGGACCGATTCGCACGTCGCCGATGACCACGGCTGCGGGGTCGACGTAGGCACTGTCTGCGATTTGGGGTTCCTTCCCGTCGAACGAGCGGAGCATAGCCTCGCTTGGTGGGTCTGGGCCAAAAGTCCTCGTCTGGGTGGGAAAATCAGTTCGGCGGCTGTCGCGTGCGCCCGAATTCGTCGAACTCGTCTAACTCCTCGGGGAGTTCGTACGGAATCTTGCGCTCGTCGCGGTGGCTCTCGTAGCGTTCGTCGACCGGGTGGGCGACTGACTCCCAGCCGGGTTTGACGCGGACGCTCTTTGCGGGCTGGCCGACGACGACGTGGTGGGGTGGCACGTCGTGCTGGACGACCGACCGGGCACCGGCGACCGAGTTTTCGCCGACTTTGACCCCGGCGCGAACCATCACGTCGAACGTCAGGCGTGCGTCGTCTTCGACGATGGTGTGGAAGTTTTCGACGGCGGTCTGGTCGTTGATGTCGTGGTCGTGGCTGTAGATGTGGACGCCGTCGGAAATCGAACAGCGACGCCCGATGGTGAGCTTGCCGCGGTCGTCAAGGTGGACGTCGTCGTGGATGACGGTGTTGTCGCCGATGGAAATGTTGTGCCCGTAGGTCATCGTGACGCCCTTGAAGATGCGGAGGTTGTCGCCTGCATCCTCGAAGAGGTGGTTCGCGAGCATTTGCCGGAAGCGCAGGGCGAACTCGATGTTGTCCGCCATCGGCGTCGCGTCGAACTGCCGCCAGAGCCACTGGAGGTGTTTCGAGCGCTTGAACTTCTCCTCGTCTTTCTCCGCGTAGTACTCGCTTTCGAGGGTGGAGTTACACGGGTCGTAGCCCTGCAGGCGAACGCGCTCTGCGGTAGAGACCGACTCGCCGTTCTGCCAGCGTTCGTATGCGTCTCGGTCGCCGTAGAGGTCTACGAGAACGTCCTCTACGACCTCGCAGGTACTTTCTTCGTCACCCGAGAGTCGCTCATCGACCTCGTCGATGAACGCCCTGACGCCTGCCTCTGCGGCGTCAGGCAGGTGGACGTGTCGCTTCGTCATGGCAACTCGTTCACGCTGGTGACTGATAGGGGTTTCCGTTACGGCACTTCCGGAACCGCACTCCACAATAACTGTAACGGCCGGTCGGGGCAGAATGCACACGGATAAGTGCGTCTCGTCCCTACCCCCGCCCATGCACTACCGAACACTCGGCGACTCGGGCGTCGAGGTCAGCGAAGTCGGCTTCGGTGCGTGGGTCGTCGGCACCGACTGGTGGGGCGACAAATCGGAAGCCGAATCCATCGAGATGGTCCAGCACGCCCTCTCCGAGGGAATCACCTTCTTCGACACCGGTGACGTGTACGGCCACGGCCGCAGCGAGGAACTCATCGGCCAGGCACTCGCAGAACACCGCGACGAAGTCACCATCGGCACGAAAATCGGCTACGACTTCTACAACCACGCGCAGGCCGGCCACGGCGAGATTCCGAAGAACCTCGACCCCGACTGGATGCGCCAGTGCGTCGAAAAGAGCATCGACCGCCTCGGCGTCGAGCACATCGACTTCCTGCAACTGCACAACGCGAACGTAGACGAGGTCACGCCCGAGGTCATGGACGTGCTCTACGAACTGCGCGACGAGGGCCGCGTGGATGCCCTCGGCTGGGCGCTCGGCCCCTCGATTGGGTGGCTCGCAGAAGGCGACCGCGCCGTCGAACTCGACTTCGACGCCATCCAGACGGTGTACAACATGTTCGAGCAGGTGCCCGGCCAGCACTTCCTCGACACCATCCGTCGTGAGAACGCGGACACCTCCATCATCGCCCGCGTGCCCCACTCCTCGGGCCTCCTGAACGAGCAGGTCCGTCCGGAGACGGAACTCGAATCCGGTGACCACCGTGGGTTCCGCCCCGACGCCTGGTACGAAACCGGCTGGGAGAAACTCGAAACCGTGCGCTTCCTCGAACGGGATGGCCAGCGCTCCATGGCCCAGGCCGCAATCCAGTGGCTCCTCAGCCACGACGAAGTCGCCTCCGTCACGCCGACGTTCCACTCCACCGACGACATCACCGAGTGGGCCGCTGCCTCCGAGACGCCGCCGCTCTCGCCGGAAGAACAGGAGCGCGTCGCCGCGCTCTACGAGACCAACTTCGAAATCGACCGCAACGACGGCATGGACAGCCTTCGCTCCTCTGTCGATGGCGAAGACATCGAAGCCGCCGGCCTGAAACTTAAGAACGCTGGCGCGTAATCGCAACCCCTCGGTTGCAACTCGAAAACCGAATGCAGGCTGGCGTCTGACGCTGATTTTCGTTCACTTTCACCACGGTTTACCTGTCAGCGACAGCGCGTAACTGAACTGCAAAGTCGAACCCCTTCGTTGCGAGTCGAGACCCGCTTACGGAACCTGTCTGACGGTCGAAGTGAAGTGGGCGAACCTGTTGACGGGCCAAGACTTACGCACCGACGGTGCGGAGGTCTTCACATGGTAGACGTGCTCCTCGTGAACCAGCGCATCGCGGACGGAAACGTAGACCGCGCGAAGGCTCTCCTGTCGCAGCTGGACGACCCAGAAACGCTGGACGCCGCACTCGCTATCCTCGACGCGGAGGGCGTCCACACTGAATCGGCGTTCCTTCGGCACGACGACGAAGGCCCGTTCGTCACCTACTACATCGAAGCCGAAGACGGCGCGACGGTGTACGACGTGTTCAAACACGTCACCGAAAATCCCGAGGCGCAACCCGACGAGATGGCGGCCTTCATCGAAGAATTTAACGCCGTGATGGACGGCGACCCGTATCTCGTCGAATCAGAGGTGCTGTACCATCTGGTGAATCCCGAGCGGCCAGAAAAGGTGAACTGAACTTCTACGCCAAGAAGACGTGCCGCGGCCGGTCTGCAAGGATGTCGCGGCCCCACTGCACGGTGTCGCGGAAAGCTTCACTGCGGAAGAACGCCATCGCGTCCTCCTTGTCGCGCCACTGGCTGGCGATGAACATGTCGTTCTCGTCGTCCAGATTGGCGAGCAGCGCGGTCTCTAAGTGGCCGTCCATGTCGTCGAGCAGGCCGCCGACGACCTCGAACTTCTCGACGAAGTCCTCGCGGTGCTCCGGTTTCACGGTGTAGAACATTCCCATTGTCCCGAAGCCGGATTCTTCGCCGGCGCGGGCGACGATGCCGGGCAGGTCTGCGAGGAACCCGCCTGCGGTGTTGGCCGCGCTCTGGGTCTTCCAGATGCTGACGATGGCCGTCTTGTCGGCCATCTCGGCGTCGTAGACGGCCGTCTTGACGTGGGTGTCGTAGTGGTCGAACCGTTCGCGCATGCCGTCGACTTCGTCGTAGACTTCCTGCGGGTCGGCCTCCGAGTAGAGCACCATCGCGTAGACATCTTCGCCGTGTGGCTGGCCGGAGTAGATGTTCAGGTCCTCCAGTTCGGCGCGGAGGTCTGCGTCTTCGTCAGTGCCGTGTGAGGCGGTCTCGTCTGCTTCGTCGTCGCTCTCGGTGCCCCCTTCTTCGCCAATCTGTGCGCCCATCCCCGACTGGACGCCTTCTAAGTCGGAGAGGAAGCCGGATGCGGTGTCGGCGGCGCGCTTGTTCTTCCAGAGGCTGATGACGCCCGCGTGGCCGGCGTCGGCCCGCACCGCGGTCATGACGTGGGTGTCGTAGTGGTCGAAGTTTGTGCGCAGGCCGCTGACTTCGGCGGCGAGGTCCTCTGCGTCGGCGGTGGACTCGAAGATGAGGCCGTAGCCCGTTTCTGGATACTCGTCGAGTCGGACGCCGTACTTGCGCAGTTCCTGTTCGAACTGGTCGCGGTCGACTTCCTCGTGGGTGTCCTCTTCTGGAACCGGTGGCTTGCCGCCTGAACTGGCGCTGTCTGCGGATTTCTGCTCAACTGCGGGGGCCGTTCCGGTCGGGACGTGTTCGCCCGCGAGGTAGGCTTCCAGGTCAGCGGGCGGGAATCGGCGCCCGACGTAGAACTGGCCGAACTCCGCGAAGCGGGAGGTAGAGGGGTCGAAGCGCATCTCGTTGAGCAGTTGTTTTACGTCGGTCAGGTCGTCGGCGAACAGGGTGACGCCCCACTCCCAGTCGTCCATGCCGATGGAGCCGGTGATGACCTGTTTTACCTTCCCGGCGTACTGCTTGCCGATTTCGCCGTGGGCCGAGAGGTGGTCCGCCCGCTCGTCGAACGGCAGGTCGTACCAGTTGTCCTCGGGGCCGCGGCGCTTGCTCATCGGGTAGAAGGAGACGAACTCGGCGTCCGGGATGTCCGGCTTGATGCGCGACTGGATGTACCGGGCGATGCTGGTGTCCACGTCGCCGTCCTCCTCGAAGTACTCCTGGGACATGTACCCCGAAACCTCCGTCACGGAGACGTACGAGGAGGTCTGCTCTGTGAACTGGGCGAAGGCGGTCTGTTCGAACTGGCGCTCTGCGACGTCAAGGTGGGCCATCGTCGGGCGCAGGTGCAAGATGAGCAGGTCGGCCTTGTGCCCGAGAATCGAGAAGACGGCCGACGCACCCTCCTCCGCATCGGCGAGTGCCTCGTGGTCGGTGAGGAACTCGACGCCCTCTGCTGTGGCTCGCTCTCGGATGCGGGCGGGGGCCTCGCGCCAGGCGTCCCAGTCCACCGTCCGAAAGTCGTGCAGTGCGTACCAGCCCTCGTCGGTCTGTGGCGGTTCGCGTCGCTCCATGGATGGACGTTAGCGGGCAAAGATAAGGGCGTTTTGAGTTTCAGGCGAGCAGTTGCGGCCCGAAGATCATCACCACGAGGCCCGCGAGCATCGTGAGGCTAATCGAGGTCGTAATCGCTCTGGACAACTCACGGCCGTCCTGCACGGGAAGTCGCGAGACGATGGCTTCCGTGCTCGTCCGGAGAATGTGCCCGCCGTCGAGCGGGAACGCCGGAATGCAGTTGAAGAAGCCGAGCTGGAGGTTCACCCAGCCGCTCCAGAACAGGACGTTGGCGAGGGTGAACACGCCACCGCCGAGGAACGCGAGCGGGCCGCGAATCTCGTAGAAGTTCGTCACCATGTCCACGAACCCGGCGAAGTTGTAGCTGAGTCCGGGCGAGAGGACGCTCGCGAACGGCAGGAACAGGATGACGCCGATGCGCTGGATGAACGACACTGCGCCGAACCCGCCCTCGCCGTCGCCGCCGAGTGCCGCGAGGTACTCGTCTGCGGGGTACGGGTCCACGCCGAAGTCGTCAACCGTCACACCGGAGATGCCGGGCTGGGTGAACACGCCGAGCAGACCGCCACCCGTCCGTGGGTTCTCGTCGAGTTCCACGTCGTAGCTGACCTGTTCACCGTCGAGGACGCCTTCGATGGTCACCGTCTGGCCGGCCTGCGTGTTCGCGAGTGCTCGCTGGAGTGCCTGCTGGTCCACCGTCCGCGTGCCGTTTACGGACGTGATGACCATCGTCTCCTCTTCGGGTGCGCCAGCGTCGGTGAGCGGGCCGTCGGGGCTCACCTGTACGAGTGCCCCGGCGGCGAACGTCGCGCTCCCTTTGTCCGTCTGGATGGTCGAGACGGTGCGGTTCTGGAGGGCGTCACGGAGTTCTGCCTCCGTGCCGACTTGCGTACCGTTCACCGACTGAATCGTCGGCGGGTCGCCAGAGAGGTCGATGCCCTCGACTACGCGGGGGACGGCCCCGGTAATGATGAGCGACCGCTCTACGGTGCGTTGTTCGCCGCTTTTGAGCGACACGTCCACGGTTCGGCTCTCGTTCGCGAGGACGGCGTCGAGTTCGCTCGCGCTCGTCACGTCCTGGCCGTTTATCTGCGTGATGACGTCACCGGGTTGGAGGCCGGCAGCAGCGGCCGCAGAGCCGTCTGCGACGTTTCCGACCGGTGCGCCGGGCACGACGGCGATAGAGCCGACGACGGGACCGAACAGCAGCGCGAACGCCACGAGCGAGATGGCGAAGTTGTTGGTCACGCCGGCGGCGAACATCCGCGTCTGTCCGCCGCGGTCGGCCTTCTGTCTGCTCTCCTCGTCGGGTTCGACGAACGCGCCGACGGGAATCAGCGTGAGCAGGGCGAGGCCCATCGACTCGATTTTTATGTCTTCGACCCGGCAGAGCAGGCCGTGGCCGCCCTCGTGGACGACGAGGCCGATGAGGAGGCCGAGGACGATTTCGGGGGCCGCAGAGAGCGGGAGGAAGTCGTTGACCCCCGGAATCACGAGGACGTTTCGCGGTTCGGTGATGGCACTCGCCGTTGGCTGGGTGAGCGTGCTGTACGCAGAGAAGAGCACGGCGAGGAACGACCCGACCATGATAACGAGCGCGATGCCGATGCCGAGATTGCCCCACGCCCGCCAGAACCGACGGGGGCCCGCCAACCAGTCGAGAAATGCCTTGCCGCGTTGTGTATGAATCGTCGTGATGGGGCCCTGAATCCGCACGGACGGCGGGAGCAGGCCCCGTGCTCGCAGGCCCATTGCGACGACCGTATAGAAGGCCAGGCCAGCGAGTACCCACACGAGGGTGTCTACCATTACCCCAAATCAGGTGCCTAACCGCAAAGAGGGTTTTGGGGTACGACGAGGTGGGTCAGCCCTGTCGGCGCAGGCGGGTCACGACGAACTCCCGGTCGAGTTCGCCGAGGAAGGTGCCGAGTCGCGGCCCCTGTTCGGCGTCGAAAAATAACCGGTAGCCAGCGGTGAAGAAGTCGCCGACGCCGACGTCGTGGCGCTTTGCCGTCTCGTAGATTTCGCCCTGAATCGCCTCGCCGTCGTGGCCCGCTTCGACGAACTCAGCGAGGTCTTCGAGGGCGGCCTGTGTCGCCTCGTCGAAGTCCGTCTCCGGCAACTCAACTTGCAGGCGGTAGTTGTACTCGTTGTCCATGCGCTCGGCCCAGTTGCGCGCCTTCTCGACGCGCTTCAGGGCGTCTTCGACCGCCCACGCGGGCGTGTCGTCGGTGAAGTGCTCCTCGTTGCGCGCCATCTCTTCGCGCAGGTCCACGTCGTCGGTCATCCCGAGGACGGCCGCGAAGGTGTAGGGTAGGCGCACGCGGTCTTCGTTCACTTCGTCTACGAGGAACGGATAGACGCGGTCTGCGAGCGGTTTCAGGTCCTCGTCGTCGGTGCGGTCGAAGTAGATGGCCTCGAAGCGGTCGAAGTCGTCGACGAGCTGGTTCAGCCGCGAGACGTCGAAGTCGCGGGCCTTCTTCGGCGAGAGCGAGAAGAAGTACTTGAACACTTCCGGTTCGAGGAGTTCGAGCACTTCGTGGGCGGTCACGACGTTCCCGGCGGAGGAGGAGAGTGCCTCTCCATTGTAGGTGAACCACTCGTATACCATCGGGACGGGGGCCTCGTTACCGAGGACGTTTTCTGCGATGTCCTTGCCGGAGGGCCACGACCCGGCGGCGTGGTCCTTGCCGAACGGTTCGTGGTCGACCTTGAGGACCTGCCACTGGGCGGGCCACTCGAAGCGCCACGGCAACTTGCCGTCGCGGAAGGTGGCCGTGCCTTTGTGCCCACAGCCCTCGATGACGTTGCCGCCGGCTTTCAGGTCGGTACACTCGTACTCGACGGTGCCCGCCTCGATGTCGTAGGAAAGCACCGTCTCGGTGAGTTTGCCGCAGTTCTCACAGATGGGATTGAACGGAATGTAGTCGGCATCGACCTTGTCCTGATACTTCGAGAGCACATCTGCGGCCTTCTCCTGATTTTCGAGCAGGTAGGCGACCACGTCGTCGAACTTGCCTTCGGCGTACAGTTCTGTGTTCGAGATAACCTCGATTGGGATGCCGAACGCTTCCGCATTCTTCGCGAGCAGTTTCGTCTGGTGTGCGCCAAAGGAGTCACAGCACCCGAACGGATCGGGCACCGAGGTCAGTGGCTTGCCGAGGTTGCGCCCGAGTGCGCCCGGATTCTCGAGTTCGCCGAGTTCCTTGATGTTGAAGTCCAGGTCGGCGAGTTTACGCGGAATCTTGCGCAGCGGGTCCTTGTCGTCGGAGGTGAACACCTGTCGGACCTCGTGGCCGCGCTCGCGGAGGACTTCGGCGACGAAGTAGCCGCGAATAATCTCGTTCAGGTGGCCGATGTGGGGGATGCCGGAGGGCGAGACGCCGCCCTTGATGATGATGGGGTCTTCGGGGTCGCGCGCTTCTATCTCGTCTGCCACCTCGTCCGCCCAGAAGACGCGGTGTTCGGGAGCGGCTGCTGTGTCGCTCATCTTACGGAACCCAGAACGTCGGTTCGTTGCCCACGCCCTCGGGGACGATGTCCGTACCCTCGTGTTCGCCGGTGCGGACGGCCTTCCCGATGCGCTCGGGGTCGGTGCCGTCTAAGACGATGGCGCGCATCGAGGAGCGCTCGATGAGTTTCGCAGCGAGCAGGTCGACCGGGGCACTCGACCCCGCGCTCATCTCGATGTTGGCGATGACGTCTACGAGTTCGCTCGCGGTCATCTCCTCGAAGCGCGTGGCGTCAGCTTCTGTGCGTGGGTCAGCCGAGTAGACACCGTCCACGCTCGTCGCGTAGACGAGCAAGTCGGCGTTCACGTACTCCGCGAGTGCGGCGCTTACGGCGTCGGTCGTCTGGCCGGGGGTGACGCCACCCATCACGGCGATGTCGCCGCGACGGAGGGCTTCGCCCGCTTCCTCGTAGGTGAGGGCGGGTTTCGGCGCGGCGCGCTCGCCGAGGGCGGTGAGCAGGAGGCGCGCGTTGAGCCGCGTCACGTCGATGCCCAGCTGGTCGAGCTGGATTTCGTTCGCGCCGTGGGCGCGGGCGGCCTTGATGTACTGGCGGGCGACGCCGCCCCCACCGACGACGATGCCGAGGTTGATTCCCTCTCCTGCGAGCGATTCGACGACGGCGGCGTGCTCTTCGACTCGCTCTGACCCAAGCGACG
Source organism: Haladaptatus sp. DYSN1 (assembly GCF_029489995.1). Classification (NCBI taxonomy): domain Archaea; kingdom Methanobacteriati; phylum Methanobacteriota; class Halobacteria; order Halobacteriales; family Haladaptataceae; genus Haladaptatus; species Haladaptatus sp. DYSN1. Next base: position 2,954,299 of record NZ_CP120470.1, on the reverse strand, counting down.
GTGCGAGCACGCTCCCACCGATAGAAACGACGACCTTCATGTCTGTTCGTGGTAGCCCAGAGTTCGCCTTAAGAGTTGCCAACTTGGCGGCGAAGCGTACAAGCGAGTCGCGCCCGTTTCGGCGGATATGCAGGTCTTCTCAGTTTGTGGCGACGGGGCCGACGCGCTGGCGGCACGACTCGCCGCGCGACTCGATTCGAACGGGCGGGTAGCGACGATTTCTCGGGTGGACGTCACACCCGAGGACCCGCGTCCAGCGGGCGTTTCGACAGCCTACACGCTCACTGACGCCGGCTGGTCGGGCGCGGGCGACGGGTCGCTTTCGGCCCTCATCGACCGCGTCGCGCCGGACCACGCCTACGCCATCGTCACGGGCGAGCCAGGTGCGCGACTGCCCCACGTCGTCTGTGGCGACGTCGAACACGCGGGCGAGACGCTCTACCGGGTCGAGGACGCTGAATCGGCAGCCGTTCCCGCAATCGTCGAAGCCGTAGCGGACCTCGAACCGTACGAGACGCTCGAATCGCTCGTCGCACAGGTCAAGGCTTCAGAACGGGCAGAACTGTCGGGCGCGATCGCCACGTTCACGGGTCGCGTGCGTGCGAAGGAGTCTACTAACGATGCGCCGACGGAGTACCTCCAGTTCGAGAAGTACGAGGGCATCGCAGAGGAGCGCATGGACACTATCTCGCGGGAACTCGAAGAACGCGACGGCGTCCTCGACGTGGTGATGCACCACCGGACGGGCGTCATCGAGTACGGCGAGGACATCGTCTTCGTGGTCGTGCTCGCCGCCCACCGTGGTGAGGCCTTCCAGACGGTCGAAGACGGCATCAATCGCCTCAAAGAAGAAGTTCCGCTGTTTAAAAAGGAAGTGACAGTTGACGAGGAGTTCTGGGTCCACGAACGCCAGTAGTCTGCGCGCCACTGAGCGCGCGCAATCCGAGGCAAACTGTGCTTGCGGAACAATTTGCCGCATTTGTGGACTCGAGACGCTCGAATTTCCCTCGAATATCGTGACTTACCAACTCTTGATTTTACGCCGTTAGCTCGGGCTTTAAAATGTTAAACGCCCGCAAAACACGTCGTAAAAGATTGTCTGACGGACGCTTCAGCGGTAAAACGACCCAAATCAATCCTAAGGTTCTGGCCCTTATATGCTCCCGAAGTTTGAATGAGCAGTCGAGGTGTTAGAGATGAGCGCTACAACGCAGCAGCCCTCCACTGTCAGCAAAGAAGATCGGCTCAAGAACTACCTGAAGCAACGCGCAATGGAGAAGGGTGAATTCTTCTTCAAAGGCAAGTTCATCGCCGACGACGTCGGTCTCTCCCCAAAGGAGATCGGCGGGCTGATGGTCAAGCTCAAGGAGTCAGCTACTGACATTACCATCGAAAAGTGGTCGTACACGAGCGCCACCACCTGGCGCGTTCAGCAGGCCACGGTCTAAGCGCCAAACTGCACCTACAGCGAAACCAGTCACCGCGTGCCACCACACGCACTGACATCCCAACAGACGGTCACCGCGTGCCACATTGGTGACCAACCAATCTGCGTGCCACCACACGCACACCACACCGTTCCACTTCTCGTCCCGTGATTCCCGTCACGGGATTTATCAACGCTCCACCCGTAGCGAGAGCCAATGGACCCCCCCGGTCCACCGGAAGACGGCCCACCGGTGGATGCATTTTCGACCGCGTTTCACGTCTACGAGACTCGGACTGACGGAACGCGCCTGTTCTACTACGGCGTGCCCCTCGACACGACCGAGTCGGTCGAGCGGCAGGTCTGGCCGCTGTTCAAAGAACACGGCTACGAAGTCGTCCTCACCCAGCAGACCGGCGAACACGTCCTCGTCGCCGAACCCCGGTCGAACGGCGGCAACGGCTTCCCGTGGACGAACGTTTTGATGGCGCTGCTCACGATTCTTTCGACGCTCTACGCGGGCACGGCGTGGTACTACATCGACCTCGCCGAGAACCCACTCGACATCGTTCAAGCCCTCCCCTTTACCCTCGCCATCCTGGGCGTACTCGGCGTTCACGAGTTCGGCCACTACATCATGAGCCGGTACCACGACGTGGACGCGAGTCTTCCGTACTTCATCCCGTTCCCGACGCTCATCGGGACCATGGGCGCAGTCATCCGGATGCGCGGGCGGATGCCAGACCGCAAGGCGCTGTTCGACATCGGCGTCGCCGGCCCACTCGCTGGTCTCGTCGCTGCGGTCGTCGTCACCGTCATCGGCCTGTTCATGGACCCCGTCGTCGCCCCCGCCCACGTTCTGAACGACCCGGGCGCGGTGCAGGTGCGGTTCAACAACCCAATCCTCCTCGAATGGATTGCCGCCGCCGTTGGCCAGCCACTGGAGTACGCAGACCCCGCGAAGTCCGTGAATCCCGTCGTGATGGGCGGGTGGGTCGGCTTCTTCGTCACCTTCCTCAACCTGCTTCCCGTCGGGCAACTGGACGGCGGCCACCTCGTGCGCTCGATGCTCGGTGAACGCCAGGAGACGCTCGCGGCGTTCGTCCCCGCAGTCCTCTTCGGCCTCGCGGGCTACCTCTACTACTTCCAGGACGCCTCGAACGCCGCCGGCATCTGGTTCTTCTGGGGGCTGTTCGCGATGGGAATTGCCTACGCCGGGCCGGCCCAACCGGTCCACGACGACCCGATGGACGCAAAGCGCATCGCTGTCGGCATCCTGACCTTCGTGCTCGGCATCCTCTGTTTCACGCCGATTCCAATCGAGTTCCTGAGCTAATCCGGGCCGCCGTGGGTGTACCCCCGGTCAGGAAGCGAGTCTCCATCCATCTCGACGCCCTTTTCAGTGACTTCGCCGATGCGAGTCAGCGGGTCTGGACACGCGGCGACGGCCGCCTCCCACGACGCTTCGGGAACCGTCAGAAGTAACTCGAAATCTTCGCCGAAAAAGAGGCTCAGTTCGCGGCGGTCTGCCGCGTCCGCGGCGAGTTCGGAGACGGCGGCCGAAACTGGTATCGCCGCCTCTTCGACGGTGAATCCACAGTCACTCGCTTCTGCGAGTTGGTGTAGCGAGCGTGCGAGGCCGTCGCTCACATCCATCATGGCCGACGCGTGAGGCGCGAGCGCGACGCCCGCGGCCACGCGCGGCGTGAACTGGAACAGGTCGTTCGCCCGCGTCACGTCGTCCTGTTCGAACAGCCTGAGTGCGGCGGCTGACTGACCGAGTGCGCCCGTGACGGCCACCACGTCGCCGGGTTCTGCACCCGACCGCAACACGGGTGTGTCCGTCTCGCCGAGCGCCGTCGTCGCCACGGTGAACTCGGTGTGGGTGTCGAGGTCACCGCCGACGTACTCCGCGCCGACCGCCTCGCACACGTCGCTCGCGCCCGAGAGAAAGTCATCGAGTTCGGCCGCGTCGAAAGCGGGGGCGGCGTAGACCGCGACGGCGGCCGTCGCCTGTGCTCCCATTCCCGCGACATCTGAGAGCGACGCGCCGACGGCGCGCCACCCGGCGGTGTAGCGGGTCGTCCCCTCGGGGAAGTCCGTCCGCTCGTGGAGCATGTCGGTGGTGATGACCTGTCCGTCCACGACCGCGGCGTCGTCGCCCGCGGCCGCGAGCGTCGCTTCGATGCGCGAAAGGGCGGCCCGCTCGTCCATACCGAGTGCTTTCCCGCGAACCGAGAAAAAGGCGCGTGGTCCGCGTGTAGTCGGAGGGTTGAAGCGCCCCACCGCCGTTCGTGTCACCACATGGGCCTCGATGCCGACGTTCGAACGATTGCACTCGGATTTTTGAGCGCCATCGTCGTCCTCGCCGTCGTGTTCTGGCTCGTCGGCATCGACGCCATCCTCGCTGCACTCTCGACAGCGAACCCGCCGATTCTCGTCGGCGTGCTCGTCTCCGGGGCCGTCTGGATCGTCGCGTGGGGACTCGCCCTCTGGACCGTCGTGACGGTACTAAACGGCCCGATGAACGCGTTTCACGGCGTGATGCTCTACTCGGCGGCTATCTTCGCCAACAACATCACGCCCTTCGGACAGGCCGGTGGCGAACCGTTCAGCGCGCTGCTCATCTCGCGAACGACCAAGACGAACTACGAGACGGGTCTCGCGGCCATCGCCAGCGTAGACGCCCTCAATTTCGTCCCCTCCATCGGCCTCGGCCTCATCGCCGTGGGCTACTTCCTGACCACGGCGACGGTCGGCGGTCGCCTCGAAATCGCCGTCACGGCCGTGGGCGTCCTCGCCGTCGCAGTGCCGGTGGCTGGATTCCTCCTCTGGCAGAAGCGCGACGCAGTCAAGCGCCGGGCCGTGGGCGCACTCACGCCAACAGCGCGAATCATCGCTCGGGTGCTCCCCCGCGTCAAGCCGCCCGAACGCGAGAGCATCATCCGGCGTATCGACACCTTCTTCGCTTCGCTCGAGCGCGTCGCGGCGAGTCGGCGGACGATGGCGCAGGCGCTTGGCTTCTCCGCGCTCGGCTGGCTCGCGCTCGCTACGTCGCTGTGGTTCGCGCTGCTCTCGCTCGGCCACGCCGTGCCCTATCCGGTCGTGTTGCTCGTCATCCCGCTCGGGAGCGTCGCGAGCATCACGCCGCTGCCTGGCGGCCTCGGCGGCGTGGAGGCGGTTCTCGTCGGGTTACTCGTCCCGGTCACGAGCCTCGACCCGGCGACGGCAGGCGCGGCGGTCATCCTCCACCGCCTCGGGACGTACTGGCTGCCAACGGTGCTTGGCGGCGGGATGACGGCGGTCATCGCCAACCGGACGTGAAACAGTGAATTTAAACCTCGTGCGAAGGAAGGCGTAGCCATGCCAACGCTCTATGACGTGCCGGCAGATGCGCTCATCGAGGCGCTCGCCGAACGTCTTGCCGACGAACTCGAGGAGCCCGAGTGGGCCGCCCTCGCGAAGACAGGTGCCGACCGAGAACTGCCACCAGAGCAGGACGACTTCTGGTACATCCGCGCCGCAAGCCTCATGCGCAAGGTCGCCACGGACGGCCCCGTCGGCGTCGACCGCCTCAGCACGGCCTACGGCCAGTCGAAGAAGGGCTCGAACCGCTATCAGGTCGCTCCCGCGCACAAGGGCTCAGGCAGCAAGAAGGTAATCCGCACCATCCTCCAGCAGTTAGAGGATGCGGGCTACGTCGGCACCGAGGGTAGCGCCGGGCGCATCGTGACCGCAGAGGGTCGCAGTCTCCTCGACTCCGTCGCGGGCGACGTCATGGAAGACTTAGACCGCCCCGACCTCGAACGCTACGCCTGAGACCGTCTGCCGGCGTTCTCCGGTCGAGTACGTGTGACATGCCTCCGTAATTGTTTTGCCGACCAATCTGTAAGTGACAGCCATGAGTGGCACACCGGACGAAGACGAACTCGAGGAGCTTCGACGCAAGAAGATGCAGCAACTGCAGGACCAACAGGACCAGGGCGGGCAGAACGAAGCCGCCCAGGAGGCTCAGCGCCAACAGGCTGAGGCCCAGAAGAACGCGATGCTCCGGCAGTACCTGACCGACGGCGCGCGAAAGCGCCTGAACTCCGTGCGGATGTCGAAGCCGGACTTCGCAGACCAGGTCGAACAACAGATTCTCGCGCTCGCCCAGAGTGGCCGCCTCGGCGGTCGCATCGACGAAGACCAGATGAAGAACTTGCTGCGCGAACTCAAGCCGGACTCCAAAGACTTCAACATCCGCCGTCGGTGATGGAGGCTGGATTGTTGTTCAGCGGGGGGAAAGACTCCTCGCTCGCCGCGCTCATTTTAGACGAGTTCTACGATGTCACCCTCGTGAGTGCCCACTTCGAGGTGACAGATGCGTGGAAACACGCCCGCAAGACCGCCGAGGTGCTCGGCTTCGACTTCGAGCCCGTGGCCATAGACCAGGCGGTCGCCAAGACTGCAGTGGCCCAGATGGTCGACGACGGCTTTCCCCGAAATGGCATCCAGCAGGTCCACAGCCACGCGCTGGAAACCGTCGCCGCGATGGAATTCGACGCCATCGCGGACGGGACGCGCCGCGACGACCGCGTGCCGAGCGTCTCGCGCGCCCAGGCCCAGAGCCTCGAAGACCGCCACGACGTAGATTACCTCGCGCCGCTCACCGGCATCGGCCGCCGCGCCGTGGACAAGATGGTTGCCCAGACGCTCGAAATCGAGAGCGGGCCGAGCGAGGAGATTCGGAAGGGGGACTACGAGGAGGATTTGCGCGCGCTGATGGTCGAAGCCCACGGCGCGGAGATGGTCGGGAGGGTGTTCCCCGACCACACCCAGACGCGCGTCGTCGCCCGCCGCTGAATCACGCTTTTTCGAGTTTTACCCGGTAGTACGCGTCTCGCTCCCAGCACGTCCCGAGCTCCCACGGCGTCCCGATGAGCGTCTCGCGGAGGCGCGCGCGGCTGAGATAGCAAAAGTGGAGCGTCCGTCCCACGATACGCTCACCATCGCGTTCGTACTCGACGTGGAAGACGCGCTGGCAGACCCCTTCGCGGGGGTCGGGTCGGTAGCCAAAGCAGTTCTCGGGGGTGAGGTGGGTCGGGTCGTAACCGTCAACGACGGCGACTCCATCCTCGTCCGTCACCCGCGCGAGGTCGCCGAGGAAGGCTGAGACGCCGGCGGGCGACCCCGCGAGTCCGAGTTGCGTGCCGTTCACGAGCGCCGCGTCGAAGGCGTCGCGAGGGAACTCGAGGGCGAACATGTCCATGACACGGACGTCGCCGACGCCACGCTCGCGGGCCGTCTCGACCGCACCCAAACTCGCGTCGATTCCCACGACGTCGCGACCCCTCTCCTCCAACCACGTCGCGTACTGGCCGATGCCACAGCCTACGTCGAGGACGCTCCCCTGGAGCGCGGCGAGCGCCTCGCGCACGTCGTCGTCGAGGTCGTCCATCGGGTGGAAGTAGTTCTCGGCGATGTGCGCCGAGGCCACCTCGGGACCGTCTCGGTAGAGACAGTCACCCCTGAGGCCGCCGTGGTGGAAATCGAGCATCGCCTGGCCGAGCGCATCGCCAGAAGCCATACCGTGATAGAAGCAGCCATATGTAATAAATTCGCTACGATACGCTATCACGTCGCATGCTCCTCCCGCACGAACGAAAGGGTTCAAGCGACCCCTCCACCAACGGGCGGGCATGTACGACCGCATCAAGGGCTTTCGGGACTTCTATCCCGACGAGATGCAGGCCTATCGCGCCACCTTCGACACGCTCGAAGCCACGGCGCAGGGCTACGGCTTTCGTGAAATCGGCACCCCGGCACTCGAACGCACGCAGATGTACGTGGACAAGTCCGGCGAGGAAATCGTCGAGGAACTCTACAGCTTCGAAGACAAGGGCGGCCGTGACATCGCGCTCACCCCCGAACTGACGCCGACCGTCGCGCGGATGGTCGTCGCCAAACAGCAGGAACTCGCGAAGCCAATCAAATGGTTCTCGACCCGGCCGTTCTGGCGCTACGAGCAGGTCCAGCAGGGTCGCTTCCGCGAGTTCTACCAGACCAACATCGACATCTTCGGCTCCGCGGAACCGGAGGCCGACGCAGAGGTCATCGCCACCGCCGCGGACGCGCTCACCAACCTCGGCCTCGAAAACGAGGACTTCGAGTTCCGCGTCTCCCACCGCGACATCCTCGGCGGCCTGCTCGAATCGTTCGACACGGACGTTGACACCGAAGAAGCCATCCGCACGGTGGACAAGAGCGACAAAATCAGCCACGCCGAGTACATGGACCTCCTCGTCGCCGCTGGCCTCACCCGTGAACAGGCCGAGCAGTTCGACGACCTGCTCGCGGTCGACCCGGACGAACTGGACGACCTCATCGAGTTCGCCGGAACCGACCGCGTCGAGGAAGCCGTCACGAACCTCCAGAACGTCCTCGACGCCGCAGAAGACTTCGGCGCACGCCAGTACTGCACGCTCTCGCTCGAAACCGCCCGCGGCCTCGACTACTACACGGGCGTCGTCTTCGAGTGCTTCGACTCGACGGGCGAGGTCAGCCGTGCCGTCTTCGGCGGCGGGCGCTACGACGACCTCATCGAAGGCTTCGGCGGCCAGTCAACGCCCGCCGTCGGGTTCGCCGTCGGTGACGCCACGCTCTCGCTCCTGCTCCAGCGCGCCGGTGTCTGGCCGGACGAGGAACTCTCGACGGACTATTACATCCTGCAAGTCGGCGACACCCGCAAAGAGGCCGCCCGAATCGCCCGCGGCCTCCGCGAGCGGGGCCACGTCGTCGAATCCGACGTGTCCGGGCGCAGTTTCGGCGCACAGATGAGCTATGCCGACTCCATCAACGCGGAGACCGTCGTCATCGTCGGCGAACAGGACCTCGCGAACGACGAGGTCACGCTGAAGGACATGAAATCCGGCGACCAGGTGCAGGTCCCAGTAGATGGGTTTCCTGAGGAGTACGACCGACCGACGGTCGCCGACTTCGAATAACTCTCTCTGTCGTTTTCGCGGTTTCAAAATCGACAGACAGCGGGCGTTCGCTGGAACAGCCACCACGAACATTTATGTAGGGAAGCGAAGAAGTCTCAGTCACATGTGTCGAACTGAACACACAGTGACGCTCAACCGTGAGCCCGGCGCGGCTCACGGCTGGGTTCCGCGAAAGCTGCATCGACGCTGATTCTACCGTAGTCTTGACTGTACACACGCCCGCATTCGAGCGGAGTGGCGACGCTCTCGGAGGTGAGTCCCGTGCGTCGGAGTAAGACACTCCTCTTCACGCGTAGAGACACTGACACCCGTGAGTGGGACAACGAGACGGTGCAACTCACACTCCGCGCTGGCCTCGTCCGGCAGTTCGGTGGCGGCCTGTACGGATTTACGCCTACCGGAGAACGAGTTCGCCAGCACCTCATCGACCGCATCCACGCGGCGATGACGGCAATTGGCGGACAGGCCATCTCACTGCCCCAACTCCAGTACCGAGACATCTGGGAGCGAAGCGGGCGCTGGGCGAACTTCGAGGACGAGATGTTCACGCTCCAGAACCGCGACGGGCAGGACATGTGCCTTGCACCTTCGCACGAGGAAGGTGTCGTCCACCTCTGTGAGGGGTTCGTCAGGTCGTACGAGGACCTGCCCCTGCTCCTCTATCAGATTTCGACCAAGCACCGGGACGACCACCCCCGAAACGGCCTGCTTCGGACGAAGGAGTTCACGATGAAGGACGCCTACAGCCTCCATGCCTCCCACGAGTCACTCGACGAGTGGTATGACCGCGTGCAGGCGGCCTACTGCTCGCTGTTCGAGGGCCTCGGCATCGATTTCGTCGTCGCCAGTGCCGACAACAGCGTGATGGGCGGGAACGATTCAGAGGAGTTCATCGCGCCTGTCGAGTCAGGAACCGTCGAACTCGTCTACTGTGAGACGACCGACTGTCGCTTCGGAATCACCGACGAATCTCCCCGGAACGACCTGACTGCTGGCAATTCGTGCCCTACCTGTGGGAACGAACTCATCGAGGGCGAAGGCATCGAAATCGGCCACGTGTTCAAACTGGGCACCCGCTACGCAGACGCGATGGATTTCACCATCGACGTGGCAAACGGGTCGAAGCAGTCGGTCGTCATGGGGAGCTATGGCATCGGCGTGGAGCGCCTCATCCACACGCTCCTCGCCCAGCGCAGCGACGAGGCTGGTTGTCGGTGGCCCGCTGAGACAATGGCTCCCTACGCTGTCTCGATAATCCCCCTCCAATACGAGGGAGAAATTCGAGAGGCCGCAGACCGGTTGCACGAGGAGTTGGGAGTCTCGGACACAATCCTGTTCGACGACGACCGGCAGTCCATCGGCGAGCGATTCACCGAGAGCGACCTACTTGGGATTCCCCTGAAGGTGGTCCTTGGAAACCACTTCCTCGAAACTGGGGAGGTCGAACTCGAAACGCGTGACGGTGACAAAGCGTTCGTCGAACTCGACGAGGTGACGGGGCTCCGTGGGTAACGCTCGCTCGTCGAAACTGACACGCTTTTACTTTTCTCGCCCAATGTGCGAGCAATGCGCGCGTTCCGGGTGGCCTACGACGGCAAGCAATACAGAGGCTTCCAGCGCCAGCCACACGGACAGACGGTCGAAGACACGATTATCGAGAGCCTCCGAAAAATCGGGGCGTTCCCTGAAGACGACCCACTCCCACCGCAGTTCACAGCCTCGGGGCGGACCGATAAGGGCGTCTCTGCGCTCGGCCAGACGGTCGCGCTCGAGTGTCCCGACTGGCTCACACCACGGGCGTTCAACGGCGAGTTGCCGGGATCGATTCGAGCGTGGGCGATGGCCAAAGCGCCCGAGGGCTTTCACGCTACCCACCACGCCAAACGCCGCCACTACACCTACCACCTCTATGAGCCGGTGGTGAGCCGCGAGGACGTCGCTGCGGTGCTCGACTCGCTCTCTGGAACCCACGACTACCACAACTTCACGCCCGATTCTCGCAACACAGAGCGCGTCGTGGACGCCGCCGTTTCCCGGGACGGGAACTACCTCGTCTTCGAGATATCCTCGGACGGGTTTCCCCGTCATTTCGTCCGACGATTCGTCTCGCTGGCGCACGAAGTCGTGACGGGACGGCGACCGCGGTCGTTCGTCGACCGAGCACTTTCAGACGAGGTGCTGTCGGGTGGTGACGGCCTCCGCCCCGCGCCGCCCGAACCACTCGTGTTGCGCCACGTCGAGTATCCTCAGCTCGACTTTTCGGTAGACGAGGAGGCGCGAGAGAGTGCCTACCGTGTGTTTTCCGAGCGGTCGCGGTACCATCAGACGGCAACGCGGGTTGCAGACCAACTCCGCCACGGCATGGATGGCTAGCGAAAAACGTCCGAAGGCTTACTTCCCTCTCCGTGTAAGGGGAAGCCATGAGTTCGGTTCCCGAACGAAGCGAAATTTCTGCAGAGCATAAGTGGGACCTCGACAGTCTCTACGCCTCGGTCGACGAGTGGGAGACGGCCTACGAGGAAGCCGAATCCCAAATCGAGGACTTAGAAGAGTACGAAGGACAGGTCACCGACGACGCCGAAACGCTACTCTCGATTCTCCAGCTAGAGGAGGCGGTGATGCGCCGGGTTTCGAACGTCGCCTCCTACGCCCGAATGCGCCGGGACGAGGACACCCGCGACCAAGATGCACAGGCGCTCCTTGGCAAGGCTCAGACGCTCGTCTCGAAGGCGTCGAGCGCCTCCAGTTACATCGAACCTGAACTCCAGCAGTCCACTCGCGACCAGCTCCAGGCGTTCGTCGAGACCGAACCCGAGCTCGCGACCTACGAGCACTACTTCGACGAAGTGCTGCGGATGAAACCTCACACCCGGTCTGCGGAAGTCGAGAACCTGCTCGCCGAACTCGGCGAGGTGACCGGCGCGTCCGGTGAAATCTACAACATGCTCACCAACGCGGACCTCACCTTCCCGTCGGTCGACCACGACGGCGAGGAGGTCACCATCACCCAGAGCAACTTCACCAAACTCCAGCAAGAGCAGGACCGCGACCTGCGCCGGAAGGTGTACGAGACGTTCTACGGCGAGTGGGAGACCATCCGCAACGCGGTGGGGTCCTCGTACAAGAACAGCGTGAAGGCGGACGTGAAGCTCTCTCGGGCACGCAACTACGACTCCGCGCGCGAGGCCGCCCTCGACTCCGCGAACATCCCGGTCGACGTTTACGACAACCTCCTCTCTGTCGTCCGCGACAACCTCGACTTGCTCCACCAGCACGCAGAACTCAAGCGCGACAGCCTCGGCGTGGACGACCTCCAGATGTGGGACATCTACATGCCGATGGTCAACTCAGAATCCCCGGAGATCCCGTACGAGGACGCCCGCGAGTACATCGTCGAGGCGGTGGCTCCGCTCGGTGAGGACTACCAGAACCGCCTCGCGCGCGGACTAGATTCGCGCTGGGTCGACGTCTACGAGAACAAGGGCAAGCAGTCGGGGGCGTACTCCGGTGGCACCTACGACTCCCAGCCGTTCATCCTGATGAACTATCAGGACGACCTGTCGAGTCTGTTCACGCTCGCTCACGAACTCGGCCACTCGCTGCACTCAGAATACACGAGCGACACCCAGCCGTACGTCTACAGCGGCTACGAAATCTTCGTCGCGGAGGTGGCGAGTACGGTCAACGAATCGCTGCTCACCCACCACCTGCTGGAGACGGTCGAAGACGAGAACCTCCGGCGACACATCCTGAACGAGTACTTAGAGCGGTTCCGCTCGACGCTGTATCGCCAGACGATGTTCGCGGACTTCGAACACCAGACCCACCAGTTGGTCGAGAACGGCGAACCGCTCACGCCGGACCGACTGGACGGCCTCTATCGCGACCTGAAAAAGGAGTTCTACGAACCGGCCGTCGTGGACGACCACATCGCCCGCGAGTGGATGCGCATCCCCCACTTCTATCGCGCGTTCTACGTCTACCAGTACTCGACAGGAATTAGCGCGGCCGTCGCGCTCACTGAGGGCATCTTAGAGCGGGGCGAACCCGCCGCGAATGACTACATTGAGTTCTTGCGCGGTGGCTCTTCGACGTACCCACTCGAACTCCTCCGTGGGGCGGGCGTGGACATGGCCTCGCCGGAACCAGTCGAATCTGCCCTGTCCGTGTACGGTCAGTATCTCGACGAGTTCGCGCAGTTGCAGTAGCTGGCGCTCGAATTTTTATTCTCACCTATTACCAGTATCCTTTCACAGCAAGTGTTGCCGAAATCGACCGCGACCCAAAAGCACTTCTAAGGGTGGGTACTTAGTCGGCGTTGTCTGATGTCACGCAGCCCCTCTCTCCCTGACAGGCCGCGGCTCGACCTGGACAGCGATCTGTCCGATGACGAGCGCCTCGCGGTTTTAGAAGAACACTTCGCGGAGATCCTGCAGGTGAACCGCGAGCTCGGCAACCAACTCGAAAAGACCCAGAACCACGGTGAGAAACTTCGCGAGGACGTTTCGCGACTCGAACGGGAAAACGAGACGCTCAAGACGGCCTCGCTGTACCTCGCCACCATCGAGGACCTTACCGACGAGGGCGTCGTCATCAAACAGCACGGCAACAACCAGGAGGTGTTCGTGGAGGTCTCCCAGCAACTGAAAGACCGCCTCGAAGCCGGTGACCGCGTCGCGATAAACGACTCCTTCGGAATCCAGACGCGCCTCGAACAGGAGACCGACGCCCGCGCACAGGCGATGGAGGTCACGGCCAACCCACAGGTGTCCTATGAGGACATCGGCGGCATCGATGACCAAATTCGCGAGGTGCGCGAGACGGTCGAACTGCCGCTGCTCGACCCCGGCCAGTTCGAAGAAGTCGGCATCCAGCCACCCGGCGGCGTCCTACTCTACGGCCCACCAGGCACGGGCAAGACGATGCTCGCGAAGGCCGTCGCGAACCAGACCGACGCTACCTTCATCAAGATGGCTGGCTCCGAACTCGTCCAGAAGTTCATCGGCGAGGGCTCCCGGCTCGTCCGCGACCTATTCAAACTCGCAGAGGAAAAAGAGCCAGCGGTCATCTTCATCGACGAAATCGACGCCGTCGCGAGCAAGCGCACCGACTCGAAGACGTCGGGTGACGCTGAAGTTCAGCGGACCATGATGCAGTTGCTCTCTGAGATGGACGGCTTCGACGACCGCGGGGACATCCGCATCATCGCGGCGACCAACCGCTACGACATGCTCGACAGCGCTATCTTGCGCCCGGGCCGGTTCGACCGCCTCATCGAAGTGCCCGAACCGAACGAGGAGGGTCGCCTGCAAATCCTCCAGATTCACACGCGCCGGATGAATCTCGTAGAGGAAATTGACTTCGAGACGCTCGCCGCCGAAACTGAGGGATTCAGCGGCGCGGAGATAGAGAGCCTCTCGACGGAGGCCGGCATGTTCGCGCTGCGTGACGAGCGAACGGAAGTTCGGATGGCCGACTTCGTGGACGCCCTCGACAAACTCACGTCTGACGACGACCCCGTCGGCCAGCCAGTCGCGTTCTACTGAAGCGGAATCGTAACCGCTTACCCCGGTTCGCTGTTTTCCACACCTATGAGCACCATCCGCGTCGTCTGGGGGAGCGGGCGCGCGCCAACGCCCATGGCCTCGTTCGACGCCGCCCTCAAGGCGGCGAATATCCACAACTACAACCTCGTCACCGTCTCTTCAGTGATTCCAGACGACGTGACGGTCGAAGCCGTCGGTACGGCCCCCGACCTCGGTCCCGTCGGCAACCGCCTGACCGTTGTCGAGGGGATGGCAACCGTCTCCCCCGGCGCAGACGAATCCGCGGCGGCCGCCCTCGCGTGGGCGCAGACCTTCTCCGGAAAAGGCATTTTCTACGAAGCTTCGGGGACCGACCCCGAGGACGTTCGCGCCCGCGTCGAGGCCGGACTGGAGGCTGGAAAAGCGCTTCGCGACTGGGACTTTGGCGAGTCGCACGTCCGTGTCGAGACGGCCGAAGCGGACCCCGAGGAGTACGTCACGGCGCTCGTCGTGGCCGCCTACGGCCAGAGCGACCCACTCGTGTGAGAAACTCGCAAGCCGTCGGAGGGTTTTTACCTGCGTAGTCGTAACTGCTGGTAGCTTTTATGTATGGAAACACCCCGTATGCGGGCAACGACAGCACCGACCGGGCGGCGCACCCCCCAGCGCTCACGCCCGACCAGCGCCGGGAACTCAGGCGGGGCGTCGTCGGTGTCGCCGCGCGAACGCGGGAGTTCCTCCCAGACGAGTACGTCATCGGCACGGAACTGACCGCGGGCATGGACGGCACCCCCCACGCCTTCGTTGCGGTTCACCCGCCGATTGGCTCGCCCGTGAGCGCCGGCATCGCCCCCGACGACGGTGACTTCGAGCGCGAAGAGGGCATTATCAGCGCCGAAGACCGCGAGGAAGTCGCTCGCAGTCTCGCCGCACAGGCGGCGCTGCAGGTAAAGCAGTCACTCGATTCCGACGTCGACGCCACCGCCCGCTAGGTCACGGGGTCGGGCGGATTGTAGAACAGTACGTAGCCCATCGCCGCGAGCACGGGCAGCGAGCCGAGAACGACCGAGAAGTGCATCGGGACGGCGAACGCCCAGCCGGCGACGAACCCGACGAGGAGACCGACCGGTATCACCACGAACACGGCGTCGTAAGCCGTCTTGCCCGGCCAGTGGGCCACCACCAACTGGAGGAGGCGGTGAACCGGTCGCTTCAGTACCATCGTATTGGCGAAAACGAACGTATTCCCTTTAACGGTGGTGGCCTGTCGCGGCGTTATTTGCCCCAGAACGGGTCGCGCTTTCGGTGCTTCTGCAGGTACATGCTGAGCGCCTCGCGCTCGTCGGCTGGAATGTCTTCCTTCAGTTCCTGCTCTAAAATCTTCGCGTGCTTCTCGGGGAGCTCGGCCCAGAGCGTGTCGCCTTCGTCGATTTGGCGGCCAACGGTCGGGCCGTCGATGGCGACGCTCACGCGGGTTCCGGCGCGGGCTTCGTCCACGTCCTCACCGTGTTCTTGAATCCCTTTGACCATGCCGACGCGCTTGGGTTCTGCACCCTCGAAATCCACGACGGGCGTGTTGCGCTTGAGCGTTCCAGAGAGGACTTCGACGCCCACCACCGCGGGGTTCGACTGGCGGAAGACGTGGTCCTGGAGAATCTGGAAGCGGGCGGGGCGACGAATCTTGTCGAGCACCGCGGTCTGCTGGGCGCGTTTGATTTCGTCTACGTGTTCCTCGTAGTCGTCGATGAGCTGGTAGATGACGTCGGATTCGAAGATTTTCACGCCGGATTCCTCGGCGCGGCGCTCGGCGTCGTCTAAGACGCCAACGTTGAACGCGAGGACGACCTGATTTAGTTCCTCGTCGGCGGTGGAGGCGACGGAGATGTCGCGGGGAGCCACGTCGCCGACTTCGGCGCGCATGATTGGCACTTCGGCTTCCTTCAGCGCGCTCGCAATCGCTTCGAGGCTGCCGAGGGTGTCCGCCTTCACGACCACGCCGTCGTCCGCGGTGTGGACGTCGATTTCGGAGAGTTCGGCCTCGACTTCCTCGATGACCTCCGCGACCGGGCGGTCGCGGACGACGCGCACGGGCGCGCCGGCCATCGCGTCGTCTAAGTCGGGGGCGGCGATTTTGATACCCGCCGCCGCCGTCACTTCGTCGAAACGGTCGAAGCGTTTCTCCGTACGAATCTCTGCGAGCGGACGCGGCTTGAGCAGCGCGCGCACGTCGGTCACGATAGGGTCGTTCTTCCCGCCGACGACGATGGTGTCGCCCTCGCGGACAGAGCCGTTGTAGAGCACCACGTCGAGGGTTGCGCCGAAGCCGCGTTCCTCTTTGACTTCGAGAACCGTCCCTGCGCCGGGGCCGGTCACGTCGATTTCCATGGCCTCCTTCATGTACCGCTGGGAGAGACCCATGAGGACGGTCAGGAGGTCCGCCATCCCCTCGCCGGTGAGCGCGGAGACGGGGACGACGCCGATGTTCTTCTGGAAGTTCTGGACGCGCCAGTAGAAGTCGGCGGAGAAGCCGGCGTCGCTCATGTTGCCGATGACCTCGTAGAGTTTCTCTTCGAGTTTCCGGCGCGCGCGGTCGGATTGCTTGTCGAAGGTTTCCTGGACGGCGGTGTCCGGTTGGGGGTTCCAGCCGGGGGTGGTGTCGATTTTGTTCGCAGCGACGATGAACGGCGTCTGCGTACGTTTGAGGATGTCGATAGCTTCGAGCGTCTGTGGCTGGAAGCCGTCGTTTACGTCTACGACGAGGACGGCGATGTCAGCGAGTGCCCCGCCCCGCGAGCGCAGGGTCGAAAACGAGTGGTGACCGGGCGTGTCGATGAACAGCAGGCCCGGCAGGTCGAAGTCGTCTGGGTCGACGAGGTCGCCAGCGATTTCGGAGATGACGTCGAGGGGGACGGCCGTCGCCCCGATGTGCTGAGTAATTGCGCCGGCTTCGCCCTCGATGACGGCGGAGCCGCGAATCTTGTCGAGCAGACTGGTCTTGCCGTGGTCGACGTGGCCGAGGACGGCGACGATGGGGGTCCGCAGTGAGTGTGTATCTGGTGTGTTATTGTCCGACATGAAATCCACCCGTAACAAAGGTTCTTACCTAGACCAGCAATTCTCGGCTTAAAAGTCTTTCAAAAGGCTCTATTGGCTATTCGACCACTTCGAGGATCGCTTCCATGCCGAAACTGCGGTGGGGCGCACAGTAGTACTCGTACGTGCCGGGCACGTCGAACGTGAACGTGAACTCGTCGCCCGACTGATACGTGGTTCCGTTGCCGCCGGGGGTCCCCTCCCAACTCGCCCCATCTGGCTGGGAATTCGGCCGTACGTTGTGACCCGACGAATCGAATGTGAAGGTCACCTCGCCACCGGCCTGCACGGATGCCCGCGTCGGCGAAAAGCGAAGGTTGCCGCCCGGCCCGACGGTGATTGTGATGGCCGACTGAACCGGCGTCGTCTGCTGGGTCGTGGTCTCCGCTGCCGTGGTGGTCGCCTGAGTCGTCTGTTGAGTCGTCGTTTCCGCTGCCGTGGTGGTCGTCTGCGTCGTGGCTTGGGTTGTCGTTTCCGCCGCGGTGGTGGTGTCCTGTGTCGTCGTCCCATCGTCGCCACCGCCCGTACAACCGGTCAGCAGTCCGAGTGTTCCGACCGCGAGGCCATGTTTCAGTAGCGTTCGTCTGTCCATAGGGTGAAATACGTGATGGCGAGGTATCAATTTTCGCTGGTCATGCGGCCGACGGATGTCAGACATCCCCGTGCCGTTTATATGAGTTGACTCAGAACTGGTGGGTATGCCCGAAATACTCGCCGAGAATCTCTCGGGGAAGGCCGTCATGGGGTCAGACGGTGCTGAAATCGGGATGCTTTACAACATCACGATGGACCTCAAGACGGGGTCGCTGAACGACCTCATCGTCGAACCGACCGAACAGACCAACACGCGAAACGTCGACTTCAGCGTAGACGACAGCGGGCGGTTCAAAGTGCCCGTAAACCGCGTTCAGGCAGTGAAAGACCACATCGTCATCCGTCGGTAATGCACGTTCTCGACACGTCGGCCTTTATCAACGAGTACCACACGCAAGCCAAGAAAGCGTCCATCCCCCTCGTCCGCGAGGAACTGGAGGGCGAACACGCGTTCCGCTTCGACGCGATGGAAGGCGCCGGGATGTACATCCACATCCCCGACGACCAATCGGTCGAAACCGTCGAACGCGCCGCCCGCCAGTCGGGTGACTTAGCGGAACTCTCCGCTACTGACATACGCCTCATCGCGGCGGCCTACGAACTGGAAGGCACGCTCGTCACAGACGACTACGCGATGCAGAACGTCGCAGAGCGTCTCGAAGTCACCGTCGAGGTCATCGCTCAGGACGGCATCGAAGAGCAGCGAAACTGGAAGTTCCAGTGTCAGGGCTGTGGGCGCGTCTTCGACGAGAACAAAGAGCGCTGTCCCATCTGCGGGACGGGACTCACACGGAAGAACCCAGGCCGGGCCTAATCGAGCGACTGTAGGCCCGCTTCTACCAACTGCCGGAGCACCTCTGCTTCTGTGAGCCCGTACTCAGCAGACAGTTCCGACACCCGCGCTGCCTGCTGGTCCTCACAGAGAAACGAGTAACGGTGCATGCGCAATGCTACCGCGCTCGAATATTTATACTTCAGTCAGACGGCCGTCACACCGGACTGCCGGCGAGTTGGACGTACAACTGGGCGAACTGAACGGCGTTGAACGTGCCGTGGATGAGGATGGGGACGACGAGGTTCTTCGTCCGGCGGTAGGTCTCTCCGAGCAACAACGAGAGGATGAAGATGACCGCGAGGGTCGTGACCGTCGAAGCGGGGTTCGTCGCGCTGTAGTACTGGGGGATGTGGATGAGGGCGAAGATGATGCTCGCGACGATGACGGCCGCTTTCTCCGAGAAACTGTCGTAGAGCGACTTCTGGACGATGTTTCGGAACACGAGTTCCTCACCCGGGCCGATGACGAGCCACGAGAGCGGAATCAGGACGAGCAACAGCGTCGGGTTCCCCTCTCTGGCTTGCTGTTCGATGCTGCTCTCTGCCCCGGAGAGACCGACCGACTCGAGGATGAGACCGATGACGATGGCCGCCCCGTAGAGGGCGACGATGCCGCCCACCGCGTACGCGAGGTCGCGGCGAGAGGGCCGCCGAATGTCGATGTAGTCGAGGCCGATGTCGCGAATCTTCAGGTAGGCAATCGCCGAGAGGGCGAGTCCGAGGCCGAAGAAGGTGGTGAACACGCCAAACTGGATGGCGAAGCCTGCATCCGCGACGATGGATGCCGGAATGACCGAGAGCGCCATCCCGACGAGGAAGCTGATGAGACCGACCGCCGCGGCCGTCGAGACGTCCTGGACCATTCGCACGAGGTGTTTGGTGGAGACGCCCGCGCCGTCTGCCGCGGCCGCGCCGACCGAGACGAGACCCGCAATCGCCGCGATGGGGAGGCCGCGGCCCACGTCCGGGGTCGGCACGCCGGCCGTCGCTGGCGCGAGGAGGGCGTAGGCGGCTACGCCGACCACGGCGAAACTGGCGGTGCCGGCGAGGGGAGCGCCCCACGACCGGGGAATCACGTCGTGGCGGCGAAGGAGGAAGGCGAGCAACGCAAGCCCGGCGAGGGCTGCACCGGCGACGCTGCCGACGGTCAGACTGGCGACGGAGACGCCGCTTCCCGTCCACGGGAGGAACGCGGCGGCGAGCGCGACGCCAGCGAGCGCGAGGCCCACGCTGGCCGCAGGGCTCTTTGACATACCGGGAGGTAGGCGGGGACGGCTAAAATCGCTACGGTCTCAGCGAATCCACTTGGTCTCTTTGTCGGCGACGGCCTGCGCTTCTGCGAAGTCGCCACCGCCGAGCAGTCCGCGTGCGGCGCGCTTGCCCCACTCGACGGCAGGTTGGGTGAACGTCTCGACGGAGTAGAGTTCCCCCGCGAGGATGCACGCCGCTTCCATGCTGTAGAGCAGGTCGCCGATGCCCACGGCGTCGACGCGGCCGATTTCGATGCGGACGTTCGGCTGACTCGCGGCGGCGAGGGAGGCTTCCGTCGCGCGAAACTCTGCATCCAGCAGTTCACCGAGCGAATTCCCACTCAGGTAGGCGAGTTCCTCCGCACCGGTCTCTGGAATCTCTCGGTCGTCGCGCTCCTGTGAGCGCACGAGCGTGACGAGTTTGTCGTTCGGGCCGGCCCGATAGAGCTGCAACTGCGAGTGCTGGTCGGTCGCGCCGAGGGCGCGCACCGGCGTCTGGCCCATGCCGTCCTTGCCGAGGCTCTCGGCCCAGAGCTGGGCGAACCACTCGGCGAACGGTTCGAGTGCCTCGGCGTAGGGCACCATCGCGTTGATGTGTGCGCCCCGGAGGTCGAGGGCGTAGGCAATCGCGCCGTAGGCGTAGGCCGGGGAGTCGAACAGCGACCCGGAGAGCGACTCCATCGCTCGCTCGCCGCCTTCGAGAACCGCTTCGATGTCGCCGCCAAGGATGGCCGCGGGCACGAGACCGACCGCAGAAAGCGCAGAGAAGCGACCCGGCACGCCGTCCGGAACCGTGAGCGTCGGCAGGTCGTGGGTGTCCGCGAGGTCACGGAGGGGGCCGGACTCGCCGGTGGTGACAATGGTCTGGTCAGTCCAATCGACGCCCGCGGCCTTCATCGCGTCGCGAACGACGAGGAACGTGGCGAGCGTCTCGGCCGTCGTGCCAGAGCGCGAGACGACGTTCACGGCGGTGGTCGCCAGGTCGAGTTCGTCGAGGACGGCGCTCGTGTGCTCTGGGTCCACGTTATCGAGGACGTAGGCGTTCTCGATGCCGAGTGCCCGGGAGATGGTCGCCGCCCCGAGGGCGCTGCCGCCGATGCCGACGGTGAGCACCGACTCGGCGTCGGTGAGCGGAGCGATGGCATCACGAATCTCCGCGGCGTCCGTCTGCGCGGGGAGGTTGAGCGCCTCATACCCGTGTTCGTGCGTCTCTCTGCCGCGTTCGATTCGCTGGTGGGCGCTCTCGACGCGCTCGTCGAGGCGTTCCAGGGCCACTTCGGTCACGCCCGGTTTCGCGACCGAGGCGAGTGCGTTGCCGACGTCCAGTTGCATAGATGGACGCTCGGGTGGAGGGGTAAAATGATTGGTGTAACGCCGTCGTGCGCTGCAGGTTACAACTTCCGGCAGCCCGACGTGCGAAATTTGGCGCGGACTGTCCGCAGGACCGATATCGCGTCGTTTAATCGGCTCCGCTCCCAACTCCCCGATAATGACAGCCAGTGGGACGACCGACGGTGACGACGCCTACAAGGGCGTGTTCGGCGCGATTCCCTACGCGCTTCGCGCAAGCGATTCACTCCTGTTTCGAACCTACGTCGTCGTCGGGTCGCTCGCCGGGTTGTTGGTGACTATCACCATCACGCTCGCGCTGGTCGTCCTCATCGCCGCGACGTCGAACGTTCCCGGTGGGTCGCTCACCCTCTCGCGGGCGTTCTACGTCGTCATCGGCATTCTGGTGCTCGGACCGCTGCTCGCGCCCATCCTGTTCGTCGCCCGCCGCCACCGCCGTCGCTTGCCGGTGAGTGCCCGCTACGACACGCTACTCGCTGCCGCCGGCTACCTGTTCCTCCTGTCGTTGTACGTCGGCCTCGTCATCTCCATTCCGGAGTGTTTCGTCCTCGACGGCGAGACGACCTGCCGTAACTCGCCAACGGGCGTGTTCGGTCCGGTCATCAGCGTCCTCTACGCGCTTCCGGCCATCACGAGTCCACTCCCGCCGCTGTTTGCGGCGTTGCTCATCTTTGCTATCCACCGCAAACTCCGGTAAATTTTGTCGAAAACTTAAGTGTGGCCCTCTCTAGCATCCAGCTATGGGCACTGCATTCGACGATCTCGCGTTCCTCGCTGGATCAGCGAATCGGGCCACCGTCCTCCTCTCGTTGTCGAATCAGCCACGCGACCGTCACGAACTCGAAGCCGAGACGGGTGCGTCGCGGGTCACGCTGGGACGCATCCTCGCCGACCTTACAGACAAGGGGTGGGTTCGAAAGCAGGGCCACACGTACGAGGTGACGGGCGTTGGCAAACTAGTCGCCACGGCGTTCGGCACCTTTCTCGAAACGATGGAGACCATCTCGCAGTTGGGGCCGATGGCCCCGTGGCTACCGGTCGAGAACTTCGGCTTCGACATCGAGCGCCTCGACGACGCCCTGGTCACCGTTCCAACGACGGCGGACCCGCTCGCCCCCTATCGGCGGGCGGCTCACACGCAGCGAAACGCGTCGTCGCTTTCGGTCCTCACGAACGCCACCGCCCCGCAGAACATCGAGGTCATTTGGCGGCGAACCACCGCTGGCGACCTGAAAATCGAAGCAATCCTCACCGGCGACGTCATCGACACCATCCGCAGCGACGAACAGATGGCCGCCCAGTTTCGCGACATTCTGGCCTCTGGACAGGCAGAGATCCGTCGCTACTCCGGCGACATCCCGTTCATCGTGTCCATCGCCGACGAGACGGTGGACATCGCCATCGCCGACGAAACCGGGATGCCTCGGGGCCTCATTCAGGTCACAGACGACGCAGTTCGGTCGTGGGCCGAACAGACCATCGCCCGATATCGCGACCAATCGGACCCGCTCACGTGCGACGCTTTCTCTGCCTGACCGGCACACGAAACGCAGAAAACGCATCCGCACCTAGCCACGGGCATGAAAAAGACGGGCACGTTTCTCTGCACCCACGCAGAGGCCGACTCGGCAATTCTTCGAGACGTCACCGACGGCCAGGTTCACACGCTCGGGTCCAATCCCGGCGTCGAAGAGGGCGACGCCATCGAGGGTACCCTCGCGCCCGAACCGCCGATGGAGGTTTCGTGGCAACTCGTCTCCGTCGAGCGCCGTTGGCAAATCCCCGTCGAGCGAAGCGACGAATCGCCGACGAAGTTAGAACGCGACCTCGCCGCAGACCAGGAGGTGGGTGGCCTCACGACCCGCGAACGGGCCGGTATTGGCGAGATTCACGTCCTCACGGTCGAACCGGACATGACCGACTCGGTGGTCGAAGATGTCCTCGAAGACGGCGCAACACTCGAACGCGCCGCTCGTCTCGGCGTCAACCGGGTCGAAATTCGCGCCGCATCCGGCGTCGTCGCGGTGCGCTATCTCCCCTGAGGTGCGCCCTCGCTCTGGACGAGCCAGCCACCTTCGATGCCACAGGCCTCGCGCTCCGTGTACTCGATTGTGGTCGTCTCGCCGACGCGCGTGCCGCCGTCTATCGCCTCGATTCTGAGCGGCACGTCGAGTGAACTCCCACAGCACCCCACGTCCACGAACTCCTCGAAAACGTCGCCGACTGCGGGTTCGCCGAGCGTTTTCTTCAGGTAGGCGCGAAACCACGGCGTGTCGAGTTGGTCGCGGCCCCACCCGCTCAGGTCGGCCGGATACGAGATGTTGACCCGCGTTGCGTCGCTCATAGCATCCCCTTTGGGTGCCATTGCCAAGCAACTTGTGGGTTCCCTGCCGTTTCGTTCTCTCACGACAGAAGGATAAGAAGGCTTATTCGACGGGGATTAGGACCCACAGGTATGGTCGAGTTCGAGGTACCGAAGGTCGATTACACCCGGTACTCCAACCGCCAGTTGGCCGCGGTGCCCCTCGGAGTGCTCGCCGTTGCACTCCTCATCATCGCTGGCTGGTTCGTGATGACGGGTGCGCCGGTCACCCCGGGCATCGCGTTCACTGGCGGCACCGAGTTACAGATACAGACTACTGATTCACCCGCCCAGATCGAGGCGACGTTCGACACGCCGGTCGAATCGATTCAGCCGATTCGGTCGAGTGACAACAGCTACATCGTGACGTTCCAGGCGTCCGGCGAGGACACATCAGCTGGGGCCATCGAGCAACAGGCCCGCGACGCTGGCTACACCGTCCAGTCCTCACAGAGTCGCTCGCCAAGCTTCGGCGCGGAGACCCAGCGCCTCGCGCTCATCGGCATCCTCATCGCGTTCGGCGGGATGAGCGCGGTCGTTTTCCTGCTCTTTCGGTCGTTCGTTCCCTCTATCGCCGTCGTTCTCTCTGCGTTCTCTGACATCGTCATCCCCATCGCGCTGATGAACATCTTCGGCATCAAACTCTCGCTCGGGACGGTCGCCGCGCTGTTGATGCTCATCGGTTACAGCGTGGACTCCGACCTCCTGCTCAACAACCACATCCTGCGCCGGAGCGGTGACTTCTACGAGTCCACCTACCGGGCGATGCGCACGGGTGTGACGATGACGCTCACCTCGCTCGCGGCGATGACCGTCATGACGATTACGGCGTTCCTCCTCGGGATTCCGCTGCTCCCGTCTATCGGTATCGTCCTCGTCTTCGGACTGAGTGCTGACCTGATGAACACGTACATGTTGAACCTGAGTCTGCTTCGCTGGTACAAGTTCGAGGGGGTCGCCCGATGAGCGCCCTCCGCGAAAACTGGCGCATCGTCCTGCTGGTCATCTTCATCGTGCTCTCCGGGGTGGCGCTGTTCGCGCCGACCGGTGGCGCAGACGACGGCGGCCAGGCCGGCACCGCCGACACGGGGCCGACGAACCTCAAGTACGGCCTCGAACTCTCCGGCGGGACGCGGATTCGCGCCCCGCTCGTCGGCATGACCGCAGACGACGTCGACGTGACGCCCGACAACGACCGCGAGGTGGAACTCGCCGTCGCGAATCAACTGAACATCTCACGAACCGACGTTCGCGCCACGCCCCAAACCCGCACCGTCGAGGTGTTCACGGAGAACGTGACCCAGGCGCAGTTCGCCCAGGCACTCCAGGCCGCTGGTCTCTCAGCGAGCGAGGAGAACATCCGCGACGGCGTCACCGACGAGACGCGCCAGACGGCCGTCTCCGTCCTCACGGAGAAAATCAACCGCATCGGCCTCTCCGGCGGGTCGGTCCAGCAGGTCCAAACCACCCAGGAGACGTTCATCCTCATCGAGGTGCCAAACCAGAATCGAACTGAAGTGCTCAACCTCATCGGTGACCGCGGGAAGGTCGAAATCGTCGCCGAATTCCCCACCGACGCCAACGGCACCACCGAGTATCGACAGGTGTCGATGCTGACGCAGGGTGACTTCGCCGAAATCGGCGCGCCACAGGCGGGCCAGGGTAACCAGCCGTCGTACGTCCCCGTGACGCTCACCGACGAGGCGGCACAGAACTTCTCACAGGGGATGCAGAACTTCGGCTTTACGACCCAGCAGGGCGTCCAGAGCTGTCGATACGGCGATACGCCTGACGACCCCGGCTACTGTCTGCACACCGTCGTCGACGGCGAAATCGTCTACTCTGCGTCGATGTCCGCGGGCCTCGCTGGCACCATCGCGAACGGCGACTTCGTGAAGGACCCCGGCTTCCGGATGACGACGACGAACGCCTCCGACGCCCGCGCGTTGCAGGTCAACCTGCAGGCCGGTGCGCTCCCGACCTCCCTCGACATCGAAGGCGAGGGGACGACGTACTTCCTCGAACCGGCGCTCGCCTCTGAGTTCAAGCTGTTCAGCCTCATCACGGGCATCATCGCCGTGCTCGCCGTCGCCGGGATGACGTACCTGCGCTACGGCGAGGCGAAGATTGCCGCCCCGATGGTCGTGACCGCGCTCTCCGAGGTCGTCATCCTGCTCGGGTTCGCCGCGGCGGTGGACCTCGCGCTCGACCTCTCACACATCGCGGGCCTCATCGCCGTCATCGGTACCGGGGTGGACGACCTGGTCATCATCGCCGACGAGATTAGCCAATCGGGCGTGAAGACCAGTCGCGTCTTCCGCGACCGCTTCCGCAAGGCGTTCTGGGTTATCGGCGCGGCCGCCGTGACCACCATCATCGCCATGAGTCCGCTCGCGGTGCTCAGCCTCGGCGACCTGCAAGGGTTCGCCATCATCACCATCGTCGGCGTGCTCATCGGCGTGCTCGTCACCCGTCCGGCCTACGGTGACGTGCTCCGGAACCTGATGGATATCGACTGATTAGGCGTTTTCTCGTTTCGATTAATTGAGAAATCATTTTCACACCGCCCTGTGTGGGTTCGGTCAATGCTCTCTCGCCGTCAAGAACTCTGGGTCTCCGCCGTCGCCGGTTTCCTTTTGCTCGCGTTGGTGGTCTTTTATCCCATCGGCCAAGTTGTGCCGAAGTACACGTACGAGGCCGAGGAGTTCACTCTCGAAAACCCAGAACAATTGTCGACAGAAGCGTACGTAGAGCAGGTCAACGCGCTGAAGCGACACGCGGAGCACTCGGCCGACATTCAACACTGCCACTGGAAACGCTCACGCTCGTGTCTCGTCGAGCACCGCGTACTGGCGGCGGGTGGGTCGCTGGTCCTGAACGAGAGCGACGAAACTGGCTGGTACGCAGAGGACCAGGATTCAAACGGATTTTATCTGCCTCCGCAAACCCCTGAGTTCGTCTACCTCGAGGTCGAGCATCGTTACCTCGGCGAGTTTTACCGCGCGAATACCACGCTCTCAGCCAACGGAACGGTGGTGCTCACGCTCGAACCGGTTGCTCCGATGACGGTAGTCGACGAAACAGCTGTGAGTGTGAACAAATCGCCGGGATTCGAGCAACTGCTCGAAACGGGACGACACGAATCGCTCGAACCGCTCGGTGAGTACAAGTGGTGGGCGTGGTCGCACCCAGTACTCATCGAACACGAAGGGAACTACTATCACCCAGATGGCTTTCAGACGAACACCGACTACGGCAAACTCCTCCAACTCATGTTGCTGGTTACAGGGGTGGCCCTTCTCCTCAACGCGGGTCAACACATGCCCCGCGAGTAGCGGTCACTCGGTGCGCTCGTATTCGAACGCCACGCCGGCCGCAAGGCCGAACGACGCGAGGCCAAAGCCGAGTGCCGCCGCGCCGAACGTTGCGTCGTGTGTAACACCGCTCGTGAGCGCAAGACAGCAGAACGTGGTCACGCCAGCGAACGCGCCGCTCACCCGGCTTGGGCCGTCCGTACTTCGAAGAATCCGCTGGTAGCGAAGCCAGTAGTACGCGCCGACGCCATACACTACTGCGATTGCCAGTAGAACGAACCACGAGGTTTCTGGCGGCGGTGCGACGAGAAACACGGCGGCAGGAACGAGTACGGCGACGAGGACAGTGAGGGCGAACCGTGAAAACCGATTCATACCGAACCGTTCACCGCAGCGTCACTTAGTTTGGGGCGGTCAGTGGCCGCCGGAGACGAGATTCAGGCCGACGACGCCGACGACGATGAGGCCGATGAAGCCGAGTCGGGCGACGGTCGCCGGTTCGTCGAACAGGTACATCCCGAGAATCGCAGTCCCCACCGCGCCGATGCCGGTCCAGACGGCGTAGGCGGTGCCAACGGGGAGGGTTTCGACGGCTTTCGCGAGGAGAACCATGCTAATGATGAGCGCGACGACGGTTCCGGCGGTCGGGAGGGGCTTCGTGAGGCCTTCTGAGTAACCGAGTCCGATGGCCCAGGCAATCTCGAAGAGGCCGGCAACGAACAGCAAGTTCCAGGACATCGTCTCCGGGTTGGGGGTGCAGACGGCTATAGCTGCTGGAATCAGCGCGTCGTGCCCTGCGAAGGCGATAGTTTCTGCGCGGCTATGAGTCCGCTGTACACCACTGGCGGAGCGATGACGAGCAGCACCATGAGAATCGAGAAGAAGCCGAACGTTCCCGCCTGCTCCGGAATCATACCAGCACATTCCCGTTCCAGTGTGAGTGTCTTGTGGGCGTCTCAGAACTCGGTGAGTCCCGACTGCTCGCGGGCGGCGAGGACGTCTTTGCTCGTCTGCCACGAGGCCCGGGCGCAGGCGGGGAGTTCGCCGTGTTCTGCGACGTACCCTTCGAGGAACGACTTCGTCGTCGGGTCGCTCGGGTAGCCGCTGCCGACCTCGCCGTACTCCGCGGCAAGTGTCGCGACGTGGGCGTCGCGGGCCACCTTGGCGACGATGCTGGCCGCGCCCACGACGGGGTGATTTTCGTCTGCGTTGTGCTCCGCCCGGAGGGTGACGTTCTTGTCCAACTTCCCGGCCACTCGACGGGCGAACCGCGCTTCGTCGGTGTCGCAGGCGTCCACGATGCCCTCCATGTCGTCTTCGAGGATCTGTCGGAGGGCTTCCGCCTGGGCGCGGACGGTGAGGGTGTTGAGGTCCACCTCGGGGTCGTCGATTTCCCCGACGCGCACCTCCGCGAGGCCGATGCTGACTTTCGGCGAGGCTCTCAGCGCCTCGTCTAGTTCCTCGCGGCGGGCGGGCGTGAGGAACTTAGAATCCTTGATTCCGGGCGGAAGGTCGCTCTCGTCGGGCACGCTCACGGCGGCGGCGAACATCGAACCGAGGACGGGACCGCGTCCGGCCTCGTCTGCACCAAAGCGCATCGCATGGCCATCAACGCCAGGTCGTATAGTACTTTTCGCCGCGGCGACCACGACCATCCAAAAAAATCAATCGCTGCTGGCTACACGTCGAAGAACGTCCGCGAGAAGGTTCCGGGAATCGATTCGGTTCCCGCTTCCGGTTCACTGACGGTGACGTTCGTGTAGGTGACTTCGGCGAGTACGTGGCGCTGGCCGGGCGGGCACTCGAGCGTCGATTCGGGCGGCGAGAGCGTCAACGAGCCGGTAATCTGCCCATTTTTCCCGGACGTGAATTCACCGGACGCCTCGACTCTGCCGGTCTCCTCGCGCTTGTTCGAGGCACTCGGATTCTTCCCGCCGCCGTTGATGCAGGCGTACAGCGCCGAGGCGTCGGCGCTCGCGGTGACCGTCGTCGTCACGTTTTGCCCCAGTCCTGCGATTTTGAAATTCACACGCAGGTCGCCCCGGTTGTCTGGGCCGCTCGCGGACGCGCGGATGAAGTGCGGATTGGCGGCCGCGCCGCTCGTCGCGAAGGCGACGCTCGCGAGGAGCGTAGAACCGGTTACTTTGAGCACGGTGCGTCGTGTCGGTGTCACCCGGTCTCCGGGTGACGTGCTGGCTGTCATTCTTCTTCCCCCGCTGGATTCGCCCCTCTGCAGAGTGGGCCCCCTCCAGCATTAGACCGGTTTCATACCCGCCCGAAAAGTAATGCATCACCTTTCGTGTCACTGACCGTCGGTGACGCGACTAATTTCAAATTAACTCGAAGGTATTCGCTCGGAGGGAGTACTAATTCGACGATACGTTCCGTCCGCATCTGAAGGCTGTTCGAATTTGCTGAATTGGCTTCGTGCCTCGACTTGCGCGTCGGAGGTGGAGAGTGTCACTTTAACCGATCCGTTAGCACGGACTTACGGGGTGGCTCAGGCGGACTCTCCGTCGAGGAAGAACTCCTCGCGTTCGAACGGTTCGTCCTCGCCTTCGACGGCGACCACGTCAAGCGCCGTCACGACGGCGTTGACGCCGAGTAACCCGGTCAGGCTGGGTTCGGTGCGGCCGTCGTCGCCGCTCACGAGTTCCTTGATGTAGAGGCCGCCCGCCCCGTGGATGGTGAGGTCGGCGTGGTACTCGTCTACCAGTTCGCCCTCGATGTCGTACACCGTGCGCTCGCGGGTCAGGTTCGCTCTGCGGTGGTCGACGCGTTTCGGGGTGTACTGTTCGATGGTTGCACCTTCGAGTTTCGAAATCGCCGCCTGCAAATCCTCAACGGTGACGGGGTGGGCGAATTTCACGTCCATGCGATAGGTCTTCGAGGCGTCGTGTTCTTTGACGCGTTCGACCATCTCGTAGGTGCACGCTCGTAGGCCCTCGACCTCGATTTTCCCGTCGGCTTGCTCGTTGATTTTCTCCTCGAGCGCGGCCATATCAACGTGACGGACCTTCGGATTCGAAATCTCCATGACGAACGGGCGGCCCGTCCCGAGCATCAGCGCGTCTACGTCCTCGCGGCCCGCGCCGTGGAAGGTCGTTTCTTCGCCGTCCATGGCTTCGAGGAGGGGTGGGGCGGCGAGCTGTTCGACGCTCTCGGGGTAGCGGTAGCCCGACCCGGCACAGACGTGACACGGGTCGCCGCGAATGTAGCCTGTCTCGTTGCACTCAGAGCAGGGCCACTTCGTCTGGGGGATGTCGCGTTCGAGTTTGCGATAGCGCCCGTAGACGAACGTCGAGTGGTTGCGCGTCTCGACTGCGTCGCCCTCCAAATCGAGCGTGAACATCACGTGCGGGCGGCCGAAATCGACCTCCGTCTCGGTCAGCCGGCCGATGCGCTTGCCCACCTCGCGGTTGAACTCGGATTTGAACTGCTCGCCTGCGTCCTCGGGCAGGCCCGCGCTCTCGCGCAGGAGCAGCTCGTTTTCTTCGACGAGCGGTGGGGTGCGCGTGCCGACCTGGTAGGTGTCGAACTCGATGTCCGCGACCGTCTCGGCGGCGCGTTCTGCCCACTCGTCGAACGTCGCACAGAGCCCTTCACAGACCCAGCACTCGGAGACTGCGGTGGGTTCGTAGGGTTCGTCGGCTGCCAATGCCACGGCGGTCCGCAGCGCGTTCCCGCGCTGTTCGTTGGTGAGGCCGAAGCTCCGGTCGGCGAACACCCGGCCCAGACAGGAATCGCAGACGGGGCCGTTCTCGATGACCGCTCGCGCATCGTCGAGAATCGTCATTATACCTCCTGCGTCCCCCTCGGATTAACAGTCTTGGTTTTTCTGTCGCGAACCTGCTGGCTGGACAAAGTATTTACCGGTCATGTCGAAACGTCGACTATGGCCCGCACAGACCACTCCCTCCAGACCACCGCTGCCGTCTGGGTTGGTGCACTCCTCCTGTTCACCATCCCGGTCGCGTTCGTGCTCGTCCAGAGCGCGCTGCTCGTCACCGACGCGGTCGGCGCGCGCGAGGTGCTCGCGGGACCGCTCTGGTTCGCCCTCCTCGCGTTCGCCTTCGTGAGCGGCGCGCAGGTCGCGACGAACATCGCTGGCGTCCAACTCCACGGCACCGCCCACCTCTCCCGCGGCAGTCGTGTCCGCCGTTTCGCCCGTCACGGATTGTTCGTCCTCGTCGGCCTCGCGACGCTGCTCGTCGTCGGGTCGCTCTTGCTCGGCATCACCACCTGGAGTCTCGCGACCGGTCGCGCCATCTCGCTCGCGCTCGTCGGCGCTGTCGCGCTCGCACTGCTCTGGGCGCTTCGCCGGAGTCTCTCTGCGTTCACGAAGGGGCTCCGCGAACCGGTCGGCAAGGACGGTGACTTGCTGCTCTCGACGACGAAAAAGTAGGAGGTTGCTCAGACCGTCGAGAGTCGGATGGTCTCGGTGTCGCGCTTGCCAGCCTCGTCGGTGACGCGGAGGGTCATCTCCAGAATGCCACAGAAATCGAGTTCCACGTCCACTGATTCGCCAGTCTTCTCGTACTCGCCGTCGCCGTCGATATCCCACTCGAATGTGGTAATCGCGCCGTTCTCGGACGTTGATTGCTCTCCACTGAGTGTGACCGTCGCGCCGGAGTCAAAGTCCTTGTTCTCTGCATCTTGCGGGTCGCTCGTGATTGCTGCGGTGATGTCCTCCTTCTCGGAGAAGTGGTCGACAGGGGTATGGGCAGCATTCGGTGGCGTCTCACTCGATTCGAAGACTTCTATCCAGCCTTTCGAGTCGGCGAGGCCGCCGTTCGAGAAGTCGGTGAGCGTCACGTACAGTCGGTCGTCGACGGGAACACAGCGCCCTGCATTCAGGTTGCCGTGTCCTTCGGAAACGGCGTAACTCCACTGCTCTTCGCCAGACCCGGCATCGAGGGCGTAGACGGTCGGTATCGCATTCGTCGAGGCAGACGGATCCTTCGTCTCCTGTTTGGTTCCGACGTACACCGTGTCTTCAGTCGCCGATACCCGCATCGTCGGCCGAGGTGGGATGAAATTTTCGACGTGCGTACTGAACGTCCATTGTCGCTTCCCTGTCTCTGCGTCGAAGGCGTTGAGCGTGTTGTACTCGCCGCCGTTGTTGTAGGCACTCACGAAGACCAACCCGTCCCCGACGGTCGGGTCGGTGTTCGCCGTTGGCTGACCGCTCTCGCTTTCGACGGTCGTCTCCGCCTCCCAGACGACCGAGCCATCGTCGGGCGAGAGCGCCCACACCTTGTCAGCATCTGCAGTCTCGGCGAACACTTCCGAGATGTAGAGCAGGTCTTCGGTGGCGACGACGCCGCCTGAGGCTCCGTCTGGTCGGTCGACGGTCCACTGGACAGTCCCGTCCGGACCGAGTGCCATGACCTCGTCTCTCGTCGTCGTGTAGAGCGTGTCTCCCGCGAGGACTGGGCTGTCGATTCCGGCGTCCTCGTTCGTTTTCGTCCAGACCTCTGAGCCACTCTCAGCGTCGACAGCGTACAGTGCGTGCTCTGCTTCTGAGACGGCGTAGACCACGCCGTCGTGCACGAGGGCTCTGCCACCCCAGTACGCACCCATCTTGAACTGCCAGTTGATTTCGCCCGTCTCCGCGTCGAGGGCGAACAGGCCGCCGACCGTGGGGTCGGGACCCATCTCGTAGGTCGCCTGCTCTGCACACGCGGTTGGGATGTAGAGCGTGCCTTCGTGGAACGTCGGGGCCGCGAACACCTCGCCAATTTCGTCTTCGTGGTCGCGCTTCCACAGTTGCTCGCCGGATTCGGTGTCGTACGCGACGATTGCACCCTTCGAGTTGTTCGGTTCGCTCGTGGACATCGCGAGGTACATCGTCCCGTCGACGACCGTCACTCCCGCGGGGTCTCTCGGGAGCCTGTCGGTCCGCCACGCGCGGTCCGCGTACGGGCCGGGGCCGCTTCCTGTTGTGAAGTTGGTCGCCCCGGGTGTGCCATGGCCAAGGGGCCAGGCGGTTTCTCCGTTTTCAACCGATTCAGTAGCCATCGCGTTCGTGCCGATGAGGCCTGCTACACTTGCCGCGCCAATGCCTTTCAAGACCGTTCGTCTGGAGGGTCGTCGCATGCGACCGGACCAATACGTGTTAGGGTGGTAACTATTCAGTGCATAAGGCTACAACTGGTATCTTTTCAACCAGTTCACGACTGTTCAAACGGGAAATTCGGCAGACTGAGCGATGAGCACTCCGGAGAGTGATTCGGGATTCAGACGGTTGAGAGCTTGATTTTCTCGGTGGTCGTCTGCCCTGCTTCGTCGGTGACGCGCAGGGTCACTTCGAGGACACCACAGTAGTCCAGTTCGACCTCGATTGTCTCGCCGGTCTTTTCGAACTCACTGTCGGCGTCGATATCCCATTGATAGGATGTGATATCGCCGTTCTCCGAGGTGGACTCAGAGCCGTCGAGGGTGACGACTGCGCCCGAATCGAAATCGATGTTCTCGGCGTTCGGCGGTTGACTTGCAATCGCTGCATCTGGCTTGGGCAGTTCTGGTTTTGTCGGCGTGTCGTCGGCAAGTTGGTGCATGTCGCCTGGTTTCGCTTCGCTCGATTTGAGCACTCGGACGAATCCTCTCTCGCGGTCAATGGGCATCCCTTTCGTCGAAACTTGGACGTACAGTCGATCGTCTACGGGGGTTGTCGTGAACGCTTTCAATCCACTCCTTGCGTCATGGAACGCGTAGTTCCACCGTTCTTCGCCACTGGTTACGTCGAGGGCGTATTGTGCGGCGACGTTGGTGTATGCGCTCTCACCTGCTGTGTATTTGCTCTGGAAATATCCTCCGGCGTACACCGTCTCTTGAGTTACAGATGGTCTGCTCACCAACTTCGCCGCCGTGGTGAACTGCCACTGCTCTTCTCCAGTCTGTGCATCGAGAGCGTGAACGGCACCCACGTCGTTGTTTACGTCGTAGCTAGTGAGATACAATACTCCATTCCCGACGGCCACATCGCTAACCCGTGTCGGAGTACTCCATTCGTAATCTGCTGAGACGTGAGCTTCCCAGGCTAGTGACCCGTCTACTGTCGAGAATGCCCAGATTGAGTTGTTTGTGGTTTCCTCAAAATACAGCTCTTGGTTGGTCACGTAGAGGAACTCTTCAGTCGCGACAACTCCCTCTCCATTCGCGTCCTCGGGTATTTCTGCGCTCCATTTTTCGTTTCCATCCATATCGAATGCTGTGAGGCCCCACCAGTCTCCCGTGTAGAGTGTCTCACCAACTCGTGCCAATGTTCGACCGTTCGCTTCAATCATCCACTTCTCGGTTCCATCAGGGTTCAACGCATAGAGGCCATCCCCTCCGAGTGCGTAGATTGTTCCGTCGTGAACAACGGGACTACCCAGCCACTGCTCTTCCCGTTTGTAGGTCCATTTCGTTTCACCTGTCTCCCGGTCAATAGCCTTGAATCCGCCCTTATTCGGTTCCGAACCCAGTTCGTCTTCGACGATGGCACCGAAGGAACTGGTCGCAACGTAGAGCGTGTCGTCTGTGATGGTTGGTGCACCTGCGACTAACCCGATTCCTTCTGATTTGTACCAGATAAGTCCATCACCGCTCGCGTCGAATGCGGCGACTTCGCCGTTCGTTTCCGAGTAGAAGTAATTCGTCGTCACGAACAATGTCCCGTCGTCAACGACGAGCGGGAGCGGGTCTTCCTGGAGAAGTGCTTCGTCTGGATTCAGATCCGTATCGATACCGAAATCGTTGGTTGCGTACGGTCCACTCGGCCCACTCCCGGTCGTGAAACTCGTCCGGCCATCGGTTCCGAACGCCGTTGGCCAGTCGGTTCCGACCGAGGGGGACTCTTGACCGAGCGCAGTCGAGCCGAGGAGGGTACCTGCACTTGCGACGCCGATGCCTTTCAGGAACGTCCGTCTGGAGGGTCGTACCATGACTACCACTATCTCGCCAGTGTTGTTACTATCCTGTCAATAATATCTGATATATTAACTATTAGACTGGTTTTACCTGTTTTCAAATCCCAGTAAGGGAACGGAATCTGTCGAAAAAAGACGACGAAGTCGAACGTTTCGCTCAGACTGTAGAGAGCGAGATGCTCTCGGTGGCGGTCTGGCCAGCTTCGTCAGTGACCTTCAGCGTCACTTCGAGAACGCCACAGTAGTCCAGTTCGACGTCGATTGTCTCACCGGTCTTCTCGTATTCGCCGTCGGCGTCGATGTCCCACTCGTAGCTTACGATTCCACCAGTGGGCGAACTGGAGTCGCTTCCGGAGAGGGTGACCGTCGCGCCGGAGTCGAAGTCCAGTTCGTCCGCGTTCTCTGGGTCGGAGGTGATGACCGCGCTGACCGGTTCCTCCTCGGGTTCCCTTGGCGTGTCATCGACGAGTTGGTGTTCCTTCCCCGGCTTGTTCTCGCTCGATTCGAGGGCGTACATCGCACCGACCGCACCGTACGGTGGATTGCGGGTGCCCGAAACCTGCACGTAGAGATGGTCGTTCGCCGGAACAGTCGAGAGGGCGAAGTAGTCCGCGCCACCGTCCTCGATGCCGTAACTCCACTGCACAGTTCCGTCCTCACGGTTGAGTGCGTAGACCGCTGGGCGTGCGTACGCCGTGTCGACGTAATCGGCTCCGTGTTCGAAGTAGCCGGCATCACGTTCGTTTTCAACGGCCGCGTTCGTCGTGTACTGTCCACCGACGTAGATGGTATCCTCGGTGACAGCAGGTGTGCCGACGAGTTTCGCTGCAGTTGTGAACTGCCACAGTTCGTCGCCCGACTCGGCGGAGAGCGCGTGGAGTGCACCGACGCGCTCGTCGTCCTCCGAGTCGCTCGAATTGGAATCCTCAGAGGCGACGTATACGACGTCGTCTGCAACTGCTGGGGCACTCAGGTCGTTCGGGGTGCTGTCCTTGAAATTAGCAGCGACCTGCGTCTCCCAGACCACGGACCCGTCGTCGGGTGAGAGCGCCCACACTGTGTCCGCATCTGTGTCGCCACTGCTGGTCATCGTGAGGTAGAGGTGCTCGTCGCCGGCGGCGAGGGTGTTCGCCTCGATACCTTCGGGAGCGTCCGTCTCCCACTCGACTGTGCCGTCCAAACCAATCGCAGCGACCGTCTGGGGCGTCGCCGCGTAGAGCGTCTCCTCGCCGAGGGCGAGCGTGCGGACGCTGTTGGTCGTGGTCACCTCGGCGCTCCACTGTTCCTCGCCGGATTCGGTGGAGAGGGCGTACACCATCGCGCCCGAGAAGGCGTAGACCGTTCCGTCGCGGACGAGGACTGCTTCGCTCATCGTGAGTATCGACTGGTTCGTCCACAGCGTCTCGCCGCTGTCTGCGTCGAGGGCCAAGATGCCGCCGTTTGGCGGGGTCTCCCCCTGTCGCCCGCCGGCGGTATAAATCGTCGCTGGGCGCGTGACGACGAAGACGCGACCGTCTGCGACCGAGGGTGCGGCCTGTACTGCGCCGAACGAGTCGCCTTCGCGAATCCAGCGAACGCCGTCGCCGGTCGCGTCGTAGGCGGCGACCTGTCCCGTGCTCACGTCGAAGTCGAACGACCCGACCGTGCCGATGTAGGCGGTGCCGTCTACGACCGTTACTTCGGTGGGGTCGTTGAGTTCGTCACCGGGTGACCAACCTGGACCGGCGTACGGACCGGGGCCAGACCCCTGCGTGTAGCCGGTACGCGCGTTGGTCCCGCGACTCACCGGCCAGTCAGTCCTTGCGTCGTCGTCTGGTGTTGCGGCCATCGCGTTCGAACCGACGAGGCCTGCGGCCCCGGCGATGCCGATACCTTTCAAAACCGTTCGTCTGGAGAGTCGTCGCATGCACCCCACCCAACACATGATAGTACCCTAACTATAAACAGAATAATATCACGAATGATAACCATTCAACTGGTTTCAGGATGGTTCAATCGTCCAACAGGCCTCCTCAGACTGCCGAACGCTTGATTTCACTACGGGGCGGCCCCGTCCATCCACGCCCGGCGTGTTTCCGGTCTGGCGGTCGCGTTCGCGGCCACGCGGCCCATCTGCCGGACCATCAAGACGCCGTAGATGCCGAGTTTGCTCTCGTCGATGCGGTGGGTTCGCAGGTGGTCACGGGCAATCGATTTGAGCGCCTCTGGGTCCCTCGCCTCGGCCACACTGCTCACGTAGCGCTGATCACAGACGGGACAGGTGAGCACGCCGTACTCTCTCATACGAAGCAGTTCGTCTCCCAGACCTTGAAGATTCCTCACATTTCTACACAGTGTCATATGGAGAACGCTATAGGAAGGGCATGAAAGAGAGATTTTCACAAAATATAGACTATTCTCACTCACTCGCCGTTGCCGTCGCCGACAACGCCGTCGCGGGTGACGAATGCTGGCTGGGCTGCGTCCTCGGCCACGGTGACCACGCGCTGTGGGAACGGGATTTCGATGTCCTCGCGCGCGAAGGCGTTGTAGATGCGCTTGTTCATCTCGTGGGTTGCCCGCCCCCGGAGGACGGGGTCGCCAATCCAGCACAGCAACTCGAAGTCGAGCGCCGAGTCTCCGAAGTTGCGAAAGCGCACCCGTGGGTGGGGGTCTGCGAGAACGAGTTGTTCGGCTTCTGCCTCCGCGAGCAACACCGCCTCGACGTGGTCCACGTCAGTCCCGTAGGCCACGCCCACCGGGAGGCGAATCCGTCGTTCGCGCTCGGGTGTCGATTCGTTCACGATGCGCGCCGAATTCAACACGGCGTTCGGGACGGTGACGAGCATGTCGTCGCGCGTGCGGATGACCGTGCTTCGAATCGAGATGTCCTCGACGCGCCCGCGTTCGCCCGATTCGAGGACGATGTAGTCGCCGACGGCGTACGTGCCGTCGAAGTAGAGCGCGATGCCGCCGAAGAAGTTCGCGATGGTGTCGCGGGCGGCGAGACCCACGACGATGCCGATGATACCAGCGGAGGCGAGAAACGGCGTGATGTCGATGGCCCAGAAGGTGAGCAGGAGGAATATGGTCGCCCCGAGGATGAGGAACGTCCAGACGTTCTGGAAGATAGGGACGACGGTCTGGTCGAACTCCCTGCCCGCGGTGACCTCCTTCGACACCTTGCGCCCGAGCCGAGTGAGCGTGAACGCCCAGAGGACCGTAATCACCGAGAGCGTGCCCGCAAGCAGTGGGGCGTCGGTTTCGGGGCCGAAGCCGAGTGGAATCGTCGCGATGTACGCCCCGGCGAGAACCACGGTGACGTAGAGGGGGGCGTGAATCGTCCGAAAGATTACGTCGTCGACTTCGCCCTCGATACTCCGGGTGAGTCGCGGAATGGCGACTTTTCCGCCAAGTTCGACGAGTTTCGCGACGACGAGCGAGAGGGCGACGGTGAGGAGGACGCCTTGCCACGGTGGCACCGTGAGGAGCACCTCACGCAGCAACATCCAATATTCCGTCACCGTTGGCATAGCTGACAGTTGGAGAGCGTCGGGATAAAACGTGGTGTCGCCGTCACTCCATCTCGATGAAGAGACGGGCGATGTCTTCGAGATTC
The DNA here is from genome assembly GCF_029489995.1 of Haladaptatus sp. DYSN1. Classification (NCBI taxonomy): domain Archaea; kingdom Methanobacteriati; phylum Methanobacteriota; class Halobacteria; order Halobacteriales; family Haladaptataceae; genus Haladaptatus; species Haladaptatus sp. DYSN1. The sequence goes on along the minus strand of NZ_CP120470.1, from coordinate 2,916,054 downwards.
CCGACGGGCGTAACGTGCGCCGTGTGGTCGGTCAGCAATGGTGGTCCGAGAAACGCAGAAACGGCCCCAAAGTCGTCTGCCTCAATGACGAAGTAGAAGGTGTGTTCGTTGGTCGCGACGTACGCGCCGTGGAGGTGGATGCCCTGTTCCTCTGCGCGGGTGTGCATCGTCGAAATCCAGTCGCGGGCGTCGTCGGCCCGGTCTTCGCGTGCCCAGCAATGGTCTGGGCTGTGTGTGAGTGTTGCAATGAATTGCATAATCGTGTTTATTGTTGTTATCATTCGATTCACCCCCTTCCTTCCATTCCCTCTCCATTTCACCTCTCTGTAGAGGTACGGTTCGCTGGGCGATAATCTCCCGCTCAGGAAATCCGAACCACCTTTGTACTCACGCGAATCTGTCAGGATATGGATTCGTGGCTCCTCGCGCTCGTCGTCGGCATCCTGCAGGGCATTTTCGAGTGGTTGCCCATCTCGAGTGAGGGGAACATCACGCTCTTTCTCACGGCGTTTCAGGGCGTCTCTCCGCACGTCGCTGTCCAGTTCTCGCTGTTCTTGCACGCGGGTACGGCCTTCTCGGCGCTCGCCTACTACCGAGACGAGGTCGTCGCCGTGCTCGCCTCACTTCCGCAGTGGCGACCCGGCGACGCCTTCGACGGCGAGACGGCAGACCTCTCCTTTCTCGTCCTCGCCACGTTCGCCTCCGGCATCGTCGGGTTCGTCGCCTACGCGGGCCTCATGGACCTCGCGAGTGCCCTTACGGGAAGCGCCTTCGTCGCGTTCATCGGCGTCCTGCTCGTGGTGACCGGTCTCGTTCTGCGCGGGGCGGACCGCCTGTCGCTCGGCGAGCGCGAGCGCCCAACGCTACTCGACGCCGTTCTCGTCGGCAGCCTGCAGGGCCTCGCCATTTTGCCGGGTGTCTCACGCTCTGGAACCACCGCGAGCGCGCTGCTCCTGCGGGGGCACGACGGGCCCTCCGCGCTCAGACTCTCGTTTCTGCTCTCCATCCCGGCCGCGTTCGCCGCCGGGGCGCTCACGGTGCTCACGGAGGGCGTTCCCGCCATCGAACCGGGCCCGGCGCTGTTCGCCCTCGCCGTCGCCGCCGTCGTCGGCTATCTGACCATCGACGCGCTGATGCGATTGGTTCACCGGGTTGCGTTCTGGGCGGTTTGTGTCGGTCTCGGCATGCTCGCAATTATTGGCGGAATTCTTACACTGGCGTGACCTGTCGCAATACCAGTCTTTAGACAGAACGTTCTTACTCTCTGATGTCAATGGTATGTACATGGGTGTTAGGACAGCCGTCGTGCTGGCGGCAGGGGAGGGGACGCGGTTACATCCGTTGACGCGAAACCGACCCAAGCCAATGCTTCCGGCGGCGAACCGTCCGGTGTTAGCCTACGTCTTTGATGCGCTCATCGACGCAGGAATCGAACAGATTCACGTGGTCGTCGGCTACAAACGCGACCGCGTCCAGGAGTACTTCGGTCACTCCTACCGGAACGTGCCACTTTCGTATCACGTTCAGGAGAAACAACTCGGCAGTGGGCACGCCCTCTTGCAGGTTCAAGAGGCGGTCACGGAGTCGATGATCGTCGTAAACGGCGACCGGGCTATCGAGCCCGGCATCGTCAAAGACGTCATGGACGCCTACGAGCAGTACGGCACGGCCACGCTCGCCGTCCTCGAACGCGACCACCCGAACCGCTACGGGACGGTCGTCTTAGACGGCGGACGCATCCAGCAACTGGTCGAGAAACCGGACGTGGCCATGTCGCGGCTCATCAACGCCGGCGTGTACGCGTTCGACGCCTCGATTTTCGACGCCATCGACCAGACGCCTCGTGAGGACGGCGAACTCGCGCTCACCGCGACCATCGCGCGTCTCATCGCCGAGGGCACGGTGGTTCGCGGCGTGCGCACCGAAGGGATGTGGGTGGACGCGACGTTCCCGTGGGACTTGCTCCACATGAACCGCGAACTTCTCGCGCGTGGGCGTGTGGAGGAACCGAACCGCAACGGTGAGGTCTGGGTCGCAGAGAGCGCGCTCGTCCACGAGGACGCGACGCTCGTTGGCCCCGTCGTCATCGGGCCGGACTGCGTCATCGGGCCGGGGTCGGTCATCGGGCCGAACGTCGCGCTCGGGCGCAACGTCACCATCGGCGCGAACGCGACCATCGAACAGTCGGTCATCGACGCGGACACCCGGGTCGGTCCGGGGAGCGTTCTCATCGATACCGTGACTGGACAGGACGTCCACCTCGGGGCGAGCACGATCGTCCCCGGTGGGCCGGCAGACGTGCGCATCAACGCGCAGATCTATCAGGACGAAGACCTCGGCGCGGTGTTTGCAGACCGCGTCCGGGCAGAGGGAGCGGTGAGCGTCGCGCCCGGGACGCTCGTCGGCCCGAAAGCCCACCTCCACACGGGGGTGCGGATTTCTGGCTACATCGTCGAAGGGGCAGAGGTGATGAGATAATGTGTGGAATTATCGGCTGCGTTGGCCGTGAGGGGGAAACGTTAGACGTACTGATGAACGGGCTCTCGAAGCTCGAATACCGTGGCTACGACTCGGCGGGTGTCGCGCTCGTGAGCGACGACATCTCCGTCGTCAAGCGCCAGGGCGAACTCGTCAACTTAGAGAACGCCCTGCAGGGAGTCGAGTTGGGCGGGATGATTGGCATCGGCCACACCCGCTGGTCGACCCACGGGCCGCCAAACGACCGCAACGCCCACCCACACCAGGACTGCACGGGCGACGTCGCGGTGATTCATAACGGCATCATCGAGAACTACCAGCCACTGCGCGACGAACTCGTCGAACAGGGCCACGAGTTCAACAGTGACACCGACACGGAAGTCGTCGCTCACCTCATCGAGCGCAACCTGGACGCCGGCATGGCACAGAAGGAGGCGTTCTACGACGCCATCAAGACCATCGAGGGGAGCTACGCAATCCTCGCCGTGTTCGCCGGCCACGACACCATCTACGCCGCGCGCCAGGACTCGCCGCTCGTCCTCGGCATTGCAGAGGACGCGACGTACTTCGGCAGCGACGTGCCCGCGTTCCGCGACCACACGGACAAGGTGGTCTACTTAGAAGACGGTGAAATCGCCGTCATCAACGAACGCGAATGGTACGTCACCGACCACTCGGGGACGCGCCACGAGAAGGAGATTCACACCGTCGAGTGGAACGCAGAGGAGACGGGCAAGAGTGGCTACGACCACTTCATGATAAAGGAGATTCACGAACAGCCCCGCGCCCTGCGCCAGTGTCTCCGCGGCCGGATGAACGAACTCACCGGCGAGATTACCATCGAGGAACTCGGCGAGTTACAGCCCACGGGCGTCCAGTTCGTCGCCTGTGGGACCTCGTATCACGCGGCGATGTACGGCGCGGAACTGTTCCGCGAAGCCGGTATCCCGGCCCAGGCGTTCCTCGCGAGCGAGTTCACCACGTCGCCGCCGCCGACGGGCACCGACCTCGTCATCGGCGTGACGCAGAGTGGTGAGACGGCCGACACGCTCTCTGCGCTGCGCGAGGCGAAACGTCGCGGCGCGACCACGCTCGGGGTTACGAACGTCATCGGGAGCACGGTCTCGCGTGAGTGCGACCACGTCTTCTACATCCGCGCCGGCCCCGAAATCGGGGTCGCCGCCTCGAAGACGTTCGCCTCGCAACTGGCCGCGCTGACGCTGCTCGTCATGGCAACCGCGCCGATGAAATCGACCGAGAAGCGCGACGTCATCGCCGCGCTGCGCGACCTGCCGAGCGCCGTCCAGGCAATCCTCGACGAAGCGCCGCTCACCGAGGACATCGCAGCGGAGTACCTCGACGCGGATGCGTACTTCTTCATCGGCAGGGGGCTCAACTACCCCGTCGCGCTCGAAGGGGCGCTCAAGATGAAGGAAATCACGTACAAGCACGCGGAGGGCTTCGCGGCGGGCGAGCTCAAACACGGTCCGCTCGCGCTCGTCTCCAGCCAGACGCCGGTCATCGCCGTCGTCACCGGCGACGACGAGATCGCGCGAAAGACCATCGGCAACGTCAAAGAGGTCGAGGCGCGCGACGCGCCGGTCATCGCGGTTACCGACGGTCAGTCTGACGTCGAACGCTACGCAGACCACGTCATCCGCATCCCAGAGAGTCACGCGCGCACCGCGCCGATTCTCGCGAACGTCCCGCTGCAGTTGCTCGCCTACTACACGGCCGCCCAACTCGGGCGCTCTATCGACAAGCCGCGCAACTTAGCGAAGAGTGTGACCGTCGAATAATCAGTCGCGCTCGTCGTACGCGGGCGGCTCGAACGCCGCGACAACCGTTTTTCCGATTTTCGTCTCACCGAGCTCTCGCCACGTCAGGTCTACGCGCGAGGCGGCGAGAGCGAGCGAGACGACGAGTCCGTCCCAGACGAATCCCGCGGCTGTGAGCCTCCCTGTGAGCGCACTGGCGAGCAGGCTCGCTGTGAACGCAATCGCCACTGCAAGGCCGCCCACGCGCAGTGGTGCGCGTTGGAGGGCCGTATGGGCCTCTCCTGTGGCGGTCCGGAAGTGCGAGGACGCAACCGCTGGTGCGAGGCGCTCGGTCAGCCAGTCGAGCGCGGCGATGGCGGGCCCGACGGTCCACGTCTCGCGCAGGTCGATGACGACGACGTCTGGGTCGGGCTCCGCTGTGAGCCAGCGGTAGAGGTACGACTGTCGGGTTACCCGCCCGGTTCGCCGGCTCGCACGAGCGACGAACGAGTCGTCCACGGCACGACCGGTTCGGGCGACGACCTGCACCACGCGCGACCGCTCGCCCGCGGCACGTAGTCGTTCGGTCATCGAGTTCGGCCGAAGAAATGATTCAGAATTCATGAATATCTGTCATTTTGGATAGTGGTACGTGCGTGCCAAGTGTCGTCCCTACACGGACAAAAGAACTTTGGTGTCGCTTATCGAACCATTTTGTATGTGTCAATTGTTAGCGGAGGCAGTACTGTTTATATCTTGACTTTTTTACGTTAATTTCATGCTTGATATATTAGAATAATTATATATTCTAGTCGCGCCATTAGAAGGTTGTAATGTCCGAAAGCTCAATTAAAGCATACCTGGCAGAGAACCCAAAGATGACCGGCGCGCTGTTCATGCTGATGCTCCTGTTCTCCCAATTCGGGAGCGCGGCAGCCGGTGTGGCAGGCTCCGTTGCTGGCCCCTGAAAAATAACGTTACAGTTCGCTGTGTGTGATGTCGCTGGACCAACGAAGCTGACCGTCTATTCTAACCGGGAAATCCTCGAGCAAGAACAGTTGCAAGAGCTCAGACCGGTGGACCTCGAACGGGTCGATTCGCCCTGAGCCAAGGAAGTACTGACCGTTCTCCTGAATGTACGGGACGACGAGACTACCCATCCCGCGGTCCGTGGTCGGGAATGTCTTCATCGTGACCGTGTAGGTCTCGTCGTCAATCCGTTCGAGATCCCAGAGGAGTGGAATTCCGCTCTCAGCCTGCGCAACTGCGAGACTTCCGTCACCCACGACCGCGTACTGGCCGCCGACGATGCTCTCGCCCTTTGCGACTTCGAGTGCTGAGGCGAGCGGGAATCCGCCGTTGAGCAGTCGGGCGACCGTCCCGCCGATCTTCACCGCGCCGCTGTTGATGACGTCGGAGAGCGTGACGATGCCGCCGATGGCCCCCTTCGCGATGAGCGCCATTCCTTGGTCGTAGGACGAACAGGCGTTGAGGAAGAAGGCGTCGACGCCCACTTCGTCGAGAGTGGTCACGTCGAGTTTGCCGTCCACGCACTCGAACCCCTCCGAGTCGATGTGGCCAATGTAGTGAAGGAACTCCGTCGGCGTCTGGAGCACGGCTGCCAGTTCCTCGGTCGTGAGGTTGTGCTTGATTTCGACGTCGAACAACAACTCTGAGCGAGAGCCGTAGACGCGGTCGACGATGTCGCGCTCCTCGTCCATCTGCGGGTCGTTGCAGACGACGGTGATGTCGATGTCGCCGTCCGACAATTCTCGCGCAAGGCGGTTGTGGAACGCCTGCGTGGTGGTCTTGCTCGCGCCGAGGGGTGCACCCTCACCAATCCAGGCCTGTTCGAGCGAGCGAACGGCCTGTGGCTTCACGTACGACGACGGTGCGGCGGAGGCGGCGGCCCCACTGCGCAGGAAGTTGCCGTCGCGCAGGAACTCGTCTACGAGCGCCATCTGTGCCGCGTCCTGTTCGATACGCTCTGCCTGTGGCGTGCGGACGATTGCGAGGTCGTCGACCAGGAACGGGAGCGTCTCGATGCTCGTTGCCGAGAGCGAGACGTGCGAGGTGAGTTTCCACTCGGGCAAGAACGGGTCGAGCGTCTCAAACGGAATCGAGAGGTACGCTTCGAGCTGTGCGGCGAGTGGTTGGTCGTACAACGCGGCGAAGTCGATATCGACGACCGACTCCACTTCGTGACGTTCGTGGAGGTTCAGTTTGTAGAACCCTTCCGTGCGCGTGATGCAGTCTAAGAAGAACACGTGCTGGAGGAGCGCCTCCACCGTGTTCTCGAAGTCCAAGAGCGTGCTCCCGAGTGGATACTCGAACTCGGTGTCGGTGACGATGCGCGCCTCGACGGCGGGGACGAGTTCAGCACCGAGGTAGTACGCAAGCGGCGCGGCCACGAAGATGTAGCCGGGCTCGGGCGGAATCTCGATGGAGATACCAGTGTCCGGGCGGACGAGCCCCTCCGGAATGTTGAGCTCGTCGCCGAGTTCGACGAGTGGTGGGTGTCCGCGGAGCGTGGGATACGAACGTTCCGCGCTCGTCGTCTTGAGCGCAGAGCCGAACGCGGAGATGGCGGCCATCATGTCGAACGGGTCTTCGGTGGTGGTGATGGTCGCTGCCGGGTGTTTGTGGTGTGAGCGTGCGCCGACCAGTATTTCGGTCGGCTGGTCGAAGGAGATGTGGAGTTGCTGGGCGTCGCCGGTGATGGTGAGCGGACCGGTCGTACGCAGGTAGATCTTCATTGGCGCGCATAGCTCGAGGCTGTAGTCGCCCGCAGGGAGGTTCTCATCTGCGAAGTGTTCGGCTTCCGCGAGCATCTGCCCGGCTGCATCGCGGACGTACACCGGAATGACGGTCGGCAGGGTGACCTGTGTGGTCGTAATCGAAACGGCTTCGTCGACCGGGAACAGGAACTGCTCTGCATCCGTCGGGCGCGGCGTGACCGGCGTATCCGTCAACAACGAATAGCGCCGCCGCTCGATGGTGTCTGAAATCTCCAGGCCCGTCCCGCCATCCGTTTTCCGATACGTTATGTACACGTGCGCTCACCTGTCCGATTGCCGGATAGTCCCACACTCCTGACAGTCGTTGCTATCATACTGTTGTATAAAGGTAAAAATGTATCTACTAGCTTATAAATCACGGGACGCCTCGTTACCCCTCGCCCGTCGTGCCGAGCGTTAGCCAATCAGTTGTCACGTTCTCGTCTCGAAGATGCCACCGTTGTTGAAAGGTTCCGGCCTGCTCGCGAAGTTCGATATGTGCGTCGAACAGCTCGGTGTAGAGTTCCACCTCCGTCGGGTCGTCCGTCTGGAGGTAGGCGTGACCGAGCGCCCGCGCGTGACGGACTCGCCAGCACAGGGCGTGCAGTGCGGCGAAAGTCGCTTTCCGACCGTGGTACTCGACGAGCGGAGTGAGCGAGTCGATGCACACGCGCAGTTCTGCCGGTTCAGCACCCACTTCGAGGTCGCCGATCGCGTCGAAGGTGGCCGAAATGAGGTCGGCGAGGTCGTCACTGTAGACGTACTGGTGGCGCACGCCAGCGGTGCTCGCCGTCGCGGTTGCCCCTCGCAGGAACGTGCAGTGTTCGATGATTCGTGTCTGCCCCGGGTCTGCGGTGACCGGTAGCCGCTCCCCGACGCTCTCTGCGGTGGCGTCCGTCAGAACGAACAATCGCCGCCGCGATAGGTCAGCATCCCCAAGCATCTGCCGGGAGACGGCAGTAAAGGCAGCTCGGGGGACGCTCCCGGTCACGAGGACCGTACTTCCCGACTGTTTGAGCCGCGAGAGCGCCCGCCCGAACGCCAGTACGTCCGTCTCCGTCAGCGCACCGGGGTTCATGCATGATACGCACTTTCTGACACCATAATTGTTTCTAATCTTATGATTGTCTGACGGGAAGCTGACGGCAGTGTGGCATGTTACCGTTGACCACTCTTAGAACGGGAAAGTATTTATTGACATGTATAGTTACTCAGAAGTAGAGTAACACATGTCCATTCTCATCACTGGCGGCGACGGCTATCTCGGCTGGCCAACGGCACTCCGCATCGCAGACCGCACCGACGAACGCGTCATTCTCGTCGATAACTTCGCCCGGCGCGGCTGGGTCGAAGAGGTCGGCGCGACGAGCGCCGTGCCCATCATGGGTATCGACCAGCGCCTTGCCGCGGCCGAAGAGTCGCTCGGTATCTCGAACCTCTCGTTTGTCGAGGGGGACCTCACCGAGAAGTCGTTCGTCGACCAACTCCTGTCGGTCCACGAACCGCGCGTCGTCGTCCACACGGCGGCCCAGCCCTCTGCGCCGTACTCACAGATCAACGGCGAGCGGGCGAACTACACCCAGCACAACAACATGCAGGCGACCCGGAACCTCGTCTGGGGCCTGAAAGAAAACGACCTCACGGATACTCACTTCATCGAGACGACGACGACGGGCGTCTACGGCGCACCGAAGTTCCCCATCCCCGAAGGGTTCGCGACGATGGAGAACGAAGGCGAGCGCGACGAGGTGCCGTATCCGGCGATGGCAGGCAGCTGGTACCACCTCACGAAGGCCCACGACGCGGCCAACCTGCGCCTCGCGAACAAGCAGTTCGGCATCCCGGTGTCCGACGTGCGCACGGCCATCGTCTACGGCACTGAAACCGACGAAACCCGCGAAGACGGCCGTCTCAAGACGCGCTTCGACTTCGACTACTACTTCGGCGTCGTCGCCCACCGCTTCGCCGCCCAGGCAGTTGCCGGCTACCCGCTCACGGTCTACGGCAAGGGCGAACAGCGAAAGCCGTTCATCAGCTTAGAGGACGCCGTCGAAGGTCTCGCACAGCTCGCGCTCACCGACGTCGACGAGCGCCCCGACGACCTTTCCGTCTACAACCAGGTCACGCGCGCAATCAGCATCGTCGAGATGGCAAACACCATCTCCGACGTCGCCCAGGACTTCGGCCACGACGCCGCAGTCGAGCACTTCGAGAACCCGCGCGACGAAGACGAGACCCACCAGATGGAGATTCAGAACGCGAACTACATGGCCCTCATCGGCGAGCAGGCCCAGGACTTCGAGAGCGGCACGCGCGACATCTTCACTTCGCTCACCCGCTACGAGGACACGGTCAAAGCCTACCAGGACCGCTTCCTCCCGAGCGTCTTAGAGGACTGAGCCATGAACGTGCTCGTCACGGGCGGTTGTGGCTACATCGGCAGCGCCCTCATCCCGCTGTTACAGCAACACGACGACGTCGAGGAAATCGTCATCCTCGACAACTACTCGCTCGGGTCGCCTCGCAACCTCATGGGCGCACGGCTAGACGAGTCCATCGACTTCCGGCGTGGCGACGTCCGCGAATACGGCGACGTCGAGAGCGCCATGCGAGACGTGGAGACGGTGATTCACCTCGCCGCCATCACGGGCGCAGACAGCACCCACGACCGCCGCGCGGAGACCTTCGACGTGAACTTAGAGGGGACGAAGAACGTCCTCACTGCGGCGCGCAAACTCGCCGTCGAGAACGTCGTGTTCGCCTCCTCGTGTAACAACTACGGACGGGCGACGAGCATGGACTTAGACGAGGAGACGAAGACCGACCCGCTTAATCCCTACGCCGAGTCCAAACAGGCCGCAGAGGAACTGCTGAAGCGAACCATCGAGCAGTCAGACCTTCAGGGCACGGCCCTCCGGATGAGCACGAACTACGGCTACGCGCCCGGCGTCCGGTTCAACCTCGTCGTCAATCACTTCGTCTTCCGCGCGCTCACGCGCCGACCGCTCACCGTCTACGGCGACGGGAGCAACTGGCGACCCTTTATCCACGTCAAAGACGCCGCCCGCGCCTACCTCCACGCTGCGCTCAACCCCGACGACTGGGACCAGTTCGTCTACAACGTCGGGTCGAACGACCAGAACTTCCGTATCGCGGAGGTCGCAGAGGTCGTGAGCGAGGAGGTCGGCGAAGTGAACATCACCTATTTAGAGGACAAACACCCTGGCCCGTCGTACCACGTCAACTTCGACCGGCTCGCGGGCACGGGATTCGAGACCGAGTGGACGCTCCGCGAGGGCGTCCGCGAACTCGCAGACAAATTCAGACAATCATGACCACGGAATCGCCGCGCGTTGCCATCACGGGTGCCGCGGGCTACATCGGCAGTCGCGTCGTCTACAAACTACAGGAAGAACACCCAGACTGGGACATCGTCGCGCTCGACAACTTCTACCTCGGACAGGTTCGGGAGATCGGCGACGTGCGCGTCGAACACCTCGACATTCGCCACCGCGACCGGCTCGAGGAGAAACTCGAGGGCGCAGACGTGGTCATCCACCTCGCGGCGGTTTCGGGGGTCAAAGACTGCGACCAGAATTCGGACTTGGCCTTCGAGGTGAACGTTCACGGCACGAACAACGTCGCGTGGTTCTGTAAGAAGACGGGCGCGGCGCTCGTCTTCCCGTTCAGCATGGCCGTCCTCGGCGACCCACAGGCGTTTCCCATCACGGTCGACCAGCCACGCGCCCCGCTCAACTGGTACGGACGGACGAAACTCCTCGGCGAGCGCGCGATCGAGACGCTCGCGGAAGACGCGTTCCCCGCTCACCTGTTCATGATTTCGAACGTCTACGGCGAACACGACATCGCCGGGAAGACCATCTCGAAGAACACGGTCATCAACTTCTTCGTCAATCGCGCGCTCGACGGCGAGGACCTGACGGTGTACAAGCCGGGGACGCAGGCGCGAAATTACGTCCACGTAAAGGACGTAGCGAACGCCTACCTCCGCAGCGCAGAGCGCCTCGTCGAACTGCGCGAGCGCGGCGAGACGGGCGTCGAGAAGTACGAAATCGCGAGCGACGAGGACCCGAGCGTCCTCGACGTCGCCGAACTGGTCCAGGCGGAGGCTGCCGAGTTGCTCGGGACAGACCTCGACATCAAACTGCTCGAAAACCCGCGCAGCGAGACGCTCGTCGAATCGTTCACCGTGGATACCACCCAAGCCCACGATGTGCTCGGCTGGGAAGTCCAGCACTCGACCGAAGAGAGCGTGCGCGACTTGTTGTCGGAAGCCGCACACTGACCAGACACTACAGTCGGATTCTCTCCGACACATCAATTTTCGTGTGTGTCTAGTATTTTACCAACTAGTGTTGTAGGTGTCGCTATGACGTTCCACCAGTTCACTCGAAGACAGTTTCTGAGCACCGGAGCAGCGTCACTGTTTGCCGGGTGTGTCGGTGGTGCTGGACGGACTGCCGAGAAGACTGAAACCGAGACGCCACTGACAATCGCCGTTGGCGACCTCGTCGAAACGCCCTCGTTCAGTTTCGTAGTGAGAGCCGTAACGAAGACGAAGGCACTCACCGACTCCACTCGGGCAGACCGTGGCAACACGTTCGTCGTCATTCGGCTTGCCGCAAAAAATATCGGCGACGAGGTCGTCCACTGGCTCCCGAGTAAAGAGCCATACATCGCCGACAGTAACGGCAACGAGTACTATCTGACCGACTCGACGACGACGAACGCCCTCCCGAAAAATCACGATCTTCTCCCGGGCGAGGTTTCTCGGGGCGACGTCGTGTACGAGGTTCCAATGGACGCGGCGGGCCTCACCTATTCTCTCGATTTCACCAACCGTTCGGAGGTAGCGCTTTCAAATGTTACAATCGACCTCGAATCAACGGTAGCATCCGTCACTGATCTCGAACAGTCCCTGGAGACGGTTCATCCCCTGGGCGAACCGGTGTCCAACAATGACGTGCGCGTGACTGTCACAGAGGTTCGTACTGCAACCGAACTCGGAGACGGTATCACGGCAACCGAGGGCCACGAGTTCGTGCTTCCAACCCTCGAAATCACGAACGACCGAACTGACTCGATTCCCATCTCGTCGTTCTGGAACATGCGACTGAAACGTGAGACGGGATTGGTGTACACCGCAGACCTCTGGGCGTGGGAGTCGCTCAGCAATGGATTCGAAGTGGGGAGTCTCGACGCAGGCGAGACCGAACGGGGTGAACTCGCCTTTCACATCTCAATCGACAGCAAAGCGCGTTATTTCATGTTTGACTGGTACAACCTCGATGCCGACTACGCCAAAGCGTTCTGGGCACTCTGACGCGGCTCCTCGTTACGATTCATCGGCGTGCTTGCTTCCCGAGGCAACCGTCTCCACGCCTGGACTGTAGAGATACACCGGGTCGCTCGTCGGGGAGGCAAACCCGTTCGCTCGAAACAGACTGTTCGCACTCCATTCGACGGCTGCTTCCGTGAGCGGCCAGCGTTCGTGACTCACCGCCGCATACCGGAGCGTTCCGTCGATGGCTTCCGTGTAGTAGCGATAGCGTTCGGTCAGGAATGCTTCAAGTGAACCCGGAACAGCGTGGAACTGCTCGCCTCTCGGGCCGTATGTCGCGTGGAAACGTACTGGACGCGCACCCGGATGGACGCGCCGACTCGAAAACTCGACGCGGTCGTTTTTCGCTGAGAGGGAAATCCGGGCGTAATAGTAGGGGAGGTGATGAAACAGGCGCGCCCCGACAACGCCGAGGACGCCCTGTGCGTCGAGGCTGAAAAAGTAGACGCCCGGTTCGCCGTCGTGGGTGACGTAGGTGCGCAAATTGAGCTCTGGGAGTCGAAATCCTGCGAAGTGCGGCATGCCCGCCGGGCGCACCGCGACGTTCGTAAACGGAACCGCAGAGAGCCACGCCTGTCCGTCGAACGTGTCCACTGAGAGCGAGTCAGGGAGATGGGCCGCGACGAGTTCAGGCCCTACCGGCCAGTTTACGAACAGCACGTGTCGCCACCCCATCGAGACAGGAAGCTGGAGGCGAGAGCGCAGGGCCGTCATCTGTCGAATGATACAGCGGCCGAGGGGATAGCCCTTGGCGCACGCTCGTGGCACGGGAGGTGCCGTCACAATGCGGGGACGGTTGGTTGTTTCACAACGATTTAATCGCTGGTTCACAATGCTCCCGTATGACTAGGAGTGGCCATGGCGCTCGCTGACGAATTTATCCGCCTTTTCGGGACAAACCCCGTCGTCCACGGTCTCGTCGGCGGCCTCGTCATCGCCACGCTCAACCTCTTTGGCGCATCGCTCGTGCTCGTCTGGCGCAACCCTTCTGAGCGGGCGCTCGACGGCGCACTCGGTTTCGCCGCGGGCGTGATGCTCGCGGCGAGTTTCACGAGCCTCATTCTCCCCGGCATCGAGCAGTACTCGGGCGGCAATCCCATCCCGGTGCTTGTCGGCTTGGCGCTTGGCGCGCTGTTTTTAGACCGCGCCGACGTATTCGTCCCGCATGCACACTACCTGCTCTCCGGTCGCTCTCGCCCGGATGCGGCCCACCCCTCGGACCAGCTCCCCGTCACGGACGAGCGACTGACGGGTGTCGTGCTGTTCATCCTCGCGATTACGCTCCACAACATGCCCGAGGGCCTCGCCGTCGGCGTCAGCTTCGGGAGCGGGAACGTAGACACTGCCATCCCACTGATGCTCGCCATCGGCATTCAGAACATCCCCGAGGGCCTCGCCGTCTCCGTCGCGGCCATCAACGCAGGTCTCGACAGGCGATTCTACGCGGCGTTCGCGGGCGTACGCTCCGGAGTGGTCGAGATTCCACTCGCCGTACTCGGAGCCTACGCCGTCCAGACCGTCGCCGAACTGCTCCCCTACGCGATGGGCTTTGCCGCGGGCGCGATGCTATTCGTCATCAGCGACGAAATCGTCCCGGAGACACACACGGGCGGCAACGAACGAATCGCAACGCTCGGGACTATCGTCGGCGTCATCGTGATGCTCTATCTCGACATCTCGCTTGCCTGATGACCCAGTCAGTTGCCTGTTAGCCCCGTCAGTCGGCGTGCCTGACGATGTGGACGTCGTAGTGTGGGTCCGCGGAAACCGGCGCACCGACGCTCGAAAGCGGCTGTGACACCCGGCCTGCGTTCTCGCTGCCGATGAAGATGATGTCCGCATCGACCTCCGTGGCCACCTTTCGGACGGTGCGGACGATGTTCATCGTCACCGACGAGTAGGGTTCGTCGTCGGGGTCGCTCGCGTGCTCGACGCGGAACGTCGCCTCCGGCGCGATGTCTGCGACTCGCGCTTTGAGTTGCGCGGTGAACTGCGATTTGTCGAACCCGTCGCCGTTCGTCCAGCCGCGTTCCTGGGCGTACGCTTCGTCGTCGGGGAGGACGACCAGCGCGACGAGGTCGCGGTCGAGCACCTGGGCGAACTGGGCCGCACGGCGCAACGCAGTCTCTGCGAGCGCAGACCCGTCGAAGGGAACCAGTAGTACCATGTGTTAATCGATGGACGGGTCTGTAATGATTCTTGTTGTGGATTGTTCGCAGATGGTGGGAGTCGATGCCGGGTGATTCTTCAGTCAAGCGTGATGTTCCCTACCTAAAAACGATTCAGCCAGCGTTCAATCCTGGCTTTATCGCGCTGAAATCACCATCAGGCGGCAGTGTCAGACGCCGCTGTGCGCAGGGAGCGCAGACCCTCCTGAAACGGTCGGTAACGAACGTCGAAGGTTATTATAGCCGCCGAGAGAGGGCCTGTTGCGGAGACTCAGGACAATGAATGTATCCAAAGCCGCACTGTTCGGCATGTTGGTCGTTGCGAGCGTCCTCGTCGCGGGGACGACTGGCGTCGCCGCCCAGTCGAACAGCCCTGAAGACAGCACCACAGACGCTTCGGTCGTCGAACTCGGCAGCCACGACATCGTAATTCAAGATCTCACCGTCACGATTCGCGATACCCACGTCCGTGGCACGGGCCTGCCGAGTGAGTCCGTAGACGACGCAACCTACACGATTCAGGAGTCACACGTCTCGACCGACGGCTTCCTCGTGACCGTCGACGGAACGACCTACCGCATCTGCGCGATCGACGTCACCATCGACGACGTCGGCGTCGAACTGCAGAACGTCTCGGTCGGCGAGGCATAAGCTGTCGTTCCCGAGGATTGCTTTTGCGTGACCGGTAGTGCCTAGCCAGCCCACCCGCCCGTGATGTCCTCGTTGATGCAGTCGCGCCACGTCTCGAAGGCGGTCTCACAATCGGGTGTCTGCTCGATGTGGGTGATGAATCCCTCGCCGGGCGAGGCGAGTTGCGCTCTACAGAACGGGCATACATATGGGTCGGTCCACGTTTCACTGGCTGCCATGACTGGTCGTGTGTAGTGGTATTGTATAAGGTTTTCCGGCAAATAATTAATTTGTACTAGTGGTATAAAATGTGCCTAAAATATCGGTCGTAGGTTGGGCTTGTATCTCCACACTCGGGTGAAATCCCCGGAAGAGACGTGGTTGTGGAGATTCGAATCTGAGTGTGGAGAGTGGGGACTGCGTAGCATTTTGAGAGTAGTTTATTTCTGAAACTGGCGTATTTCGGTGCTTGAGGTGGGTTACACCCACGAACCTGAGTGTGGAAATCCACCTGAAACACGGCCTTTCAGACCGAATTTGAGGTGTTTCCCGACCACCCAAAGTCCACAATCGGTTTGCATCTGGCGGTTTTCGATTTGAGGAGTTCGGTGGCACTGATGGCCACCTGTTCTCACTGAACCCTTGATTCGAGCAATCCTGCTTTTCAGGGGATAGACGGCACAGAGCGCACGATTCGTAATTTCAATTCGCTTCGCGAAACTCACACCTGTCCCCTCCACACTCAGATTCACATACACAATAGACGCGTTCTTCCGGGGAAGCAACCCGATTGTGGAGATTCAGTCTCTGATTCTAGAGAGGTGTGGTTAGTGTTGGTGGGGCGTTGGGTGTTTCACGGCGCGTCAGGGATGGTCGTCGAAATTCGAAATCGTTCGATAGAGCTGCTCAAACCCGAGATGGACCTGGATTCAGGAGTCGGTTTCTTTCTCCAGATCGGCGCGGAGCCGTGTGACCGTGTTCATCGTGATGATGTCGGCAAAGTCGATTCTGAACTGGTTTCGTGGGGTAGATTCCACAAACGGTCTCCGTATGCGGGTTTTGCCGACAGGAGGGTTGTCCAATTCGTCGAGGACGGTGTCCCTCGGATTGGACCATCACGACCCAGATTGCTTCTGTGGGGCACAGGCGGCCATATTCGCTCTTTCTGCTTTCGTAGAATAATGCTACCGATTATCTAAATCGTGATTTTACTATTCTCGAATGTATTGGCCCCAAAGGGGTCACCCACAGGCTTCGCTGTCTCCCGATGTCGAAACACCTCCTCGACCGACTGGAGGACACGAATCGCTCGCTGAAACGTGCCCAGTACGAAGCCTTCGAATTCTCGGTCACTAAATGCGGTGTCCTCGTTCGTAATGGAGGTAATACCGACCTCTAGTCAGGCGACCCCGACTTCGAAGGCCGCAAAGCAGTCGAGACGGGTGTCCGTTACCTCGCTTCGACTTGTTGTGCCCCACACTCCGGGCACTGGTCGTGATCGGTGTGGAATCGCGCGCCACACGCCCGACACTCGTAGTCTGCGTCCTCCTCGGCTGCCTGCGTGGCGGTTTGCTTGAACTCCTCGACCGTCCGTCCGGCCCGTTTGAAGAAACCCATGTGTTCTCCTCATAGAGGGAAACGGGAAGGATAAGAGTTTATCCGCGAGAGTATGACTTATCTTTAAACAGTGAGAGAATCCCGCCGTTTACGGCGGGGAGGATGTCACGTAGCCCCTGTATCAGTGGAACGCGACCCGCCTCATCACGACTTGGCAGACCACGTCAGTTCGTCGAGCACTCACTCGCTCCGACATCGAAGAACCTCCTCAAGGCGTTCCAGACTCTCCCACAGCACTCGCACAGGCTGGATGCTCCCGAACGATATTCCCTCGTACTTGTACTCCTCACTTGGCGACTCCCGCTCCTGGTAGTGTGCCCAGCTATCGACATGTGGATTCGGCTCATGGTGCCATCCGCAGTCAAACCCAGATTCGTCGCTATAATGTATCGCAAATTCCGGTCGGGCTTCACGTGTTTCGCCCGCAAACCACCGAATCGTTACTGTCCCCGTGCTCGTTGATCCACCAAACACTGTCGGGGTACAGTCAGCTCGCACCCGAGTAAACAGCCCGGGTGGGTACCCTTGTGCCTCATTTACGCCAGGATGTCGCTCCGCGGTTCGCCGTAACTCAAGTAACACCGCATGCGACGCTTCGCCAGCATTATACCCGCTATCAGAGACGAACACAACTACGCAGGTGCAGGTGCTGGCCCGGAGTATTCCGAGTAGTGTTCGATAGCATCCTCAACCAGACTGAGACGGTAGCAAACAAGCTCCCAATCACTCGCAACTTCCCGATACGCTCGAGTTTCCGCAGCCGAGCCCGTCTGTGCGGCCTGCTCCCATAGCTCACTCGACGACGAGACACCATACTGCTCACGCCACGTCTCTACTTGTTCCTGCAGATCAGCACGTAATGCAACCAGGTCATCGCGGTCACGCCCATCAAGCAAGTCCCTGAGCACTCGCATTCGCGTGTAGAGTGGATCAGGCCGATACACCGTTGCCTGCCCCCTCGAAATGGATTGGAGGGCGTTCATCTCGACGAGCCGTGCGAGGTGACCGCGAGCAGTATTCCCGGCGACGAGCGCTTGGTCTGCTATCCAGTCCGCAGTGCGAGGTTGGTCGAGTGTAACGGCTACCGAGCGGACACGGTCGAACGCGCTGGTATGCTTTTTCCACGCGGTTGCTCCGGGCGCGTCGCCAGTCATACGCATTACTTGCTGGCAAGCTGTAATAATCCTATCGGAGATTCAATTATTTGCACACCCTTGTGCTGAGGTGGAGGTTCTGACAATACCGGTGCGCTCCGTTACCTGGACTGCGTCCGCTCTCGATTGGATCGAATCCACTGACGGCTGGTAGGCTGACTACGCTGTTCTTGAAAACGAATCTTCGTCGAGAAGGCGCTTGCTGGAGCGGCTGTGACAGTGCACACGCCGGGGACGCAGGCTCGAAATTTTGTACACGTGACAGACTGGCGCGAGCGTCTATTCTGCGTGCGGAGTGACTCCTAGAGATACTCAAAGCCAACGAGACGGGAGTCTCAACGGTCGAGCTCATTGGGAACGAACCCTCCTCAGTTGCTGAGATTGCAAACCTCGTTCAACAGCACGCTGAGGCCCTCTTAGGTAAAAACCGTCTCGTCGCTTGCTCGAAACCCCCGAACCAAGACGCTCGTTGCGCGCTTCGACGTCGATACAGCCCGGACTTCCGAGGTACGTGGCTGGGAACAGCCAACACTCAGTCGAAGAGGCAATCAGAGACGGGCTCAGCCGAACTGACAGGCACGAATTGCCGACGTCGCAGTAACTCGAATTTTGCCGTCAGTCTATTTTCCAAAAAGCGCTGTGTCACTCAGAGTGACACGGTATCGCAATGCCAACCTGGGTCGTGGCCGGTGTCGGCGATGAGCTCTGCTCGACACGCCGGACAATAGTCGGGGGTGCTCGCTTCGGCTCGCGGGACGTACACACCACCGCCGCACGCTACGCACGCATCAGCCACGATGACCACACAGTCCGCACAGATGTTGAAATCGTCTACGGTGAGGTCACGGAGGGGTTCGAGTTGTTTGTCCAAGTAGTACTCGTCGATGACCGACTGACAACTGTGGCACGGTTTCATAGCGGTACATGCTGGCGAATGTGACCATGGCACAAATAGTTATTCCTCGCGAATGTGCTGGATGCACGGTGTTTGGTGGAACCACGCTGCTCTTGCAAACGAATTTTCGCCGAGAAGGCGCTCACAGGCGAGCGATGCTTAGCCTGCAGTGAGCGCCACTGAGCATTTTACAGTTGACAGACGCTGAACCACTCGAGAAAACGAATCATTCATTGGTAATTTCTGTCATTTGAAGTTGTGAGAATTCTATTGCGTTGGACTGGTAGACTCCTGAGAGCCAGTTTCCTGAAGTCGTTCCTCAGCTTCATCGCGATCTTCTGGATAGCCAATGTCCATGCGCCAGCCATCAAGCGGGAGTGCGTCGATCGTCCGGTTACTCTGAATCAGCAGGTCGATTGCTTCACTGATCTCGAATTCACCGCGATTCGACGGCTGAACTAACTTACAGGCGTGGAAGATGGCCGGCGTAAACGTGTAGAAGCCGGTCATCACGAGATTGGACGGCGGGTCTTCGGGCTTCTCGACGACCTCAGTTATCTCGCCGTAGGGATTTGTTACGCAGACTCCGTACCTGCTCGCCTCCTCGTAAGGAACTTCCTCGACGAGGAACGCCGCATCTGCTCGGTCCTCTGACTGGCGTTTCACCACGTCCCCGAGATTCGCCTGAAAGATGTTGTCGCCGAGGATGAGCATGAAGTCGTCGTCGATGTGTTCCTCGACAGTGAGAAGGGCGTGAGCGAGACCTTTCTGTTCGCGCTGATGGGCGTATGTAATGGGGACGCCTTGGAACTCATCGCCGTAGTGACTGATAATCTTCTCTTTGAGGTACCCAACCACGATGACAAACTCGTCTGCATCTAGTTCGACGAGCTGTTCGAGACAATGGGTGAGGATTGGTTTTCCGTCGACTTCGACCATCCCTTTTGGTTTGTCTTCAGTGAGAGGTCGCAACCGAGTCCCTTTCCCCGCCGCGAGAACAACTGCTTGCATTAGTATCTCAATTCTATCGCTTCAATACCTAATAGTTTTTCAGACAAAATATTGATCGGACTGTATACCTTGCTAATAAGACTTGTATTCAAGTGCGCAACCTTGGAGAATCGGCCTTCCGATTCATTATCGATTTCACTCAGTGAGAGTGCCACTCAATCGTCTGTTTCAATCCTTCTTTGAATGACCACTTTGGTTCCCAGCCAAGCTTGTGCAGTTTGCTAGCATCAAGAGCATATCGTTGGTCGTGTCCGGGCCGATCCTCAACAAATTCAATCAGCTCTTCGCTGGCTCCAACTCCACCAATCACTGCTTTTGCAACCTCAATGTTTGTCCGCTCGAAACCGCTCCCGATATTATAAATCTCTCCAACTGAACCTTCCTTGCGAATCACTTCAATCGCGGCACAATTGTCTTCAACGTAGGTCCATTCTCGGACATTCGAACCGTCACCATAAATTGGGAGTGACTTGCCTTCATTGGCTCTGCGAATAAGCTTCGGAATGAGTTTCTCTTCGTGTTGTCGTGGCCCGTAATTGTTCGATGAACGAGTGATTTTCACTGGAACGTCGTGGGTTGTGTAGTAGCTACGCGCGAGCATGTCTGCCCCTGCTTTCGTCGCTGAGTATGGATTACGCGGGTTGAGTGCATCGTCCTCCGTGAACTCTCCTTCGACGATCTGACCATACACCTCATCAGTTGAAATCTGGATAAATTCCTCAACACCGTGTTCGACAGCTGAATCTAATAGCGTCTGTGTACCCTGGACGTTTGTTGTTACGAATGGAGATGCACCGTTAATCGATCGATCGACGTGTGATTCAGCAGCGAAATTCACTACCACGTCTGCCGGTTCAATTAGTTCTGACACGAGTTGTGCATCTGTGATATCTCCTTCTACGAACTCGAGCCGATCTGTCTCTACACCGTTCAAATTCTCTCGGCTTCCGGCGTAAGTGAGTGCGTCTAAGACGGTTACTTCAGCATCAGAATTTTCGAGAACATAGTGGATATAATTGGAGCCAATGAATCCCGCGCCCCCCGTGACGAGTATTCGCATATTTCTATCTTCTTACCGGTAGCCATTTAGATTACGCTATCCAGTTTCCGGCATGCATCTGCTCGTCACTGGAGCAAATGGGCTGCTCGGGAGCAATATCGTTTCTTATGGACTTGAATCGGGTCACGAGGTCACCGCTACTTATCATAGAACAAAGCCCGAATTGGAGTGCGAGTGTCTCCAATTAGATGTTACGGAGGACAATTCGATTGAAGAAATTCTTGACTCCAAGAACCCAGATGTTGTGTTCAACTGTGCTGCGATGACCGATGTCGATGGGTGTGAAACCCTCCCCGAAAAAGCTCACGCAGCTAATGCAGCCGCTCCAAAGAAAATCAGTCTCGAAACAAAGCAACGAGACATCTCATTTGTTCATTTCTCAACTGATTATGTCTTTGAAGGGATGGCTTCGACCCCGTACAAACCCGAAGCTCAAACGGACCCGCTTCAGGTGTATGGCGAGACGAAGCTGGCAGGGGAACTAGCTGTCCTCAAAAACAACGAGTCTGCGATAGTTGCTCGCCTCTCGTTCGTCTATGGTCGACATGGTGCAACAAGTGATGTCGAAGGGTTTCCAGCATGGATTTCTAGGCAATTAGAAAACGGTGAAGAAACGCCATTATTTACCGACCAACACGTCACGCCAACACGCGCAGGACAAGCTGCACACAGTGTGTTCGAACTCATTGAAGCTGGGGCAAGCGGGCTCGTACACATTGCAAGTCGATCCTGTGTTACTCCCTTCTACTTTGGCACATTGATTGCCGAAGTACAGGGAAGGGCTCCAAATATTTTCACCGAAGAGTCGATGAATGAACTTAACCGACCTGCTGCTCGGCCTCGGTACAGTTGTCTCGATGTGTCCGACCTCGAAGCTACGCTTGGACGGAAGCAACCCACACTGGATGAAGATTTACGCGAGATTTTCTGAACTATCCTATCCGATATTCGGTGCGGTTAGTTTCGTAGTGCTCTTGCGCACTTTCTGGCAAGTCTTCGAACCGGAGTACGTGTTTGCAATCCAGACCGGGGCATTTCAGCACTCGGTGTGACTCGAGCACGTTGGCAGCAACGATAGTTCTACAATCGGGACAGCTGAGCGTTTCAATTCGCATTTTACAATTTGAGTTTTGAATTCTCGCCAATTACGAGACGGCGGCCTTCGGGAAGGTCGTCGTCTGCACTTCCAACCTGTGCACCACGTCCAATGAGGCTATCAACAATCCGACCACCAGACGTAATCTCAGACTTTCCAATGACGACGCTGTTCTCAACATGGGTTCTGGTGATTGTGCAGTCCCTGCCAATCGATGTGTACGGTCCAATGTAGGTACCAGCGCTGATAACCGTGTTCGCGTCGATGCTCACGGGACCGCGGACAACCGCTCCTGCTTTGATTGAGGCGGTTTCAGCAAGGTCAACGTGGCCTGTCACATCTGCATTCGATTCTACTGTCCCCTCCCGCGAACCAGGCTTGCTTTCGAGGACGAGCCGATTTGCGTCGAGGATGTCTTCTGGTCTCCCGGTGTCTTTCCACCAACCTTCGACGACGTGAGAGTCAATCGAACACCCATCGTCGATGAGCGATTGAATCGCGTCTGTAATTTCGAGTTCTCCTCTCCAGGATGGCTCTAACCGTGCAATTGCGTCGAATACCTTCGGAGAGAAAACGTAGATGCCAATGAGTGCGAGATCACTTGGTGGTTCGTCTGGCTTCTCAACAAGCTCTTTGACTGTCCCATTTTCGTCAACGGATGCGATACCAAATTGGTGCGGATTGTCGACGTGCTGGAGCGCGATTCCAGCGTCGAAGTTCCCAGATTCGAAACTCTTGACGAATTCTTCGATACCCTGCTTGAGGATGTTATCTCCGAGGTACATCACGAAGTCATCATCGCCAACAAATTCTTCTGCACAGCCGGCAGCGTGAGCGAGTCCGAGTGGCGAACCCTGAATAATATAGGTGATTTCAACGTCGAGATTCGAACCGTCGCCGAGAAACGCTTGAATCTCCTCTCTGCCTATTTCACCGAGAATCACGCCGATTTCTGTGATGCCTGCTTCACGCAAGTCCTCGATGCAGTACTGGAGCACTGCTTTGTTTGCGACTGGGACGAGCTGCTTTGGCCCGGTGTGAGTGATGGGTCGAAGACGTGAACCTGTTCCTCCTGCAAGAACGATTCCTTTCATGCGTGCGGCTCTTCGTCCCAGTCTAACGGAATTTCATCCGTATCATACGGAAGTCGTTCTTCGTCTGGGTCTTCATAGTCGTAGAGGTTGGTCGGGAAATTGATGAGCATTGATTGCTCGTTTCCAATTACCTTGAAACCATGCCAGCAATCTCCAGGGATGCGAATGACCTGTTGGTTGTGTTCTCCGATGATGAACGTGTTTAACTCACCTGCAGTTTGTGAGTCCTCTCGATCGTCATAGATACCTACCTTGACACGGCCCTTGGGGCATACGAAGTGGTCGACTTGACCACGGTTGTGACGATGCCAGGCGCGGATTACGCCTGGATAGCTAATGGAGTAATATGATTGGGCTGGGGCTGGCTCATATATGTCCCAGTCCTTTCTGAAAATCTCTACAAGGTGGCCTCGTTCATCGGTATTGACTTGGAGGTCTTTCACTTCGACGCCATCAATCATCATTTAGGGTGTTTTTCAGAGAGCCTATTATTCTTTTTCTTAGATATAGTACTCTCACAAGAAGTTATCTCCCTCTTTCACACCGATTAAGACGAATATCTCATTATCCAAACAGAATTCTCGAGAGTCACTGTCTGCGACATTTGTCGCCACCACCTCATATCCTTTTTCGGACAAACTCTTCTTTACCTTTCTTTTGGGCGCCCCATAGAGGCCATGTGTTTCGACAATCACTATTCGCGGTTCGATTGTCATCTCTTCGAGTATCTCTATTTCAGCTCCTTCACAATCGAGAATGAGCGCATCACAATCGGGTAATTCTAGGGGAGCAACCACGTTTGCACCCCCATCTGCTCCGTAGAGAGAATGTGCGCTGGCAACTATCGCGTGGTTGATTTGAACGACTTCATTCACTGAATTATAACTAACCGTTTCTCTGACTTGCTCGAATGCTTGCTTCGCCCCTTCAAATGTATACACCCTACCGCTATCGGTCACTTGGAACGCTGCAGCGACAGTTGAAACACCCCACCCTCCTCCCACAATACATACATGGTCTCCTTCAGAAACGTAGTCTTGAATTCCTCGAATGATTGCTTCTTCATAATTCGGTCTATTGAATGACCGCCATGGGATGTACCTATCTCCCAATCGTGCTGCTTTTACAGGTACGTTATTATATTTCACTTCTTGTCGGGGAAGAAAGGGTCGAATGAATCTATTGTACCCGAAGTGAATACTTTTAACTGCAAGTCGAGAAATCCCCTTCTCTGAGTAGATTTTCTTCGCCCGTTCAATATCCGTCAACATAGAATATCAGAGACATACTTTTGCCCTAACTGTTCCGTTTACTCTATTCCTCCTCATTCCAATTACCTTGAACACCGTTTCCCTAGTTCTCCTACAATTTATTCTGGTTGCTTTCGAAACACTAAGAGGTTCTTTGGGACGTGAGAAAAGGTATCCACATCTATACGCTCACGTAATCGATCTCCAGTATCACTATCGTAAACAAACCCTCTCTTTTCGAACTTAGATTTCCAGTATCTTCGAGGCTGTTCGTTGACGTGATGCGTTCCCCCCTGTTCAGGCGGTGCCGCGGTCAAAACAACCGTTGAACCTGCTGTTGTTAACGTGTCAACAAAATTATCTGCATACCTCTCAGAAATGTGTTCTGCCACTTCAATACTTATCACTAAATCATACAACTCTTCGGTTGAAAACCTCTCGCGAAGGTCATGTATCTCGATTAACTCTGACGGGATAACAGCATGCTCTATAGCTGCGTTATTGCCCTCTACTCCTTTCACACGTATTCCATCTGTATAGAACGGTTCGAGATATGCTCCGATTGCACACCCGAAGTCAACAACGCTCTTCGGTTCGAATTCGTATTTGAAAACTTTGGCAATATGGTGGGCCTCGCTTCGAAACGGATCGTGTCGTCTCTTCTGATAATAATTTTCTTTATAAATCTGATTTGGCCCTAAAACACCGTATCTGTCGCCTATTTCTAAGACGTAGTCATAGATTGGTTTGAGAACATTCTGTTTTATCATAGCATTCGTTACGGTTAACGCCCCTTCCTCTTTTGCTTTTCTTGCCCCTTTCACCCCAAAATAGATTGTTGCATAATCAATCCGGCTCTCGTAGTTTCCACGCACTTGTATCCAATATTTCCAGAAAGGTTTCAACTTCGTTTGTGGGAGATGAGGGTGAAGTCGGAAGAACTCACTTCCTAAACGTGGTCCTTCCTCCATCTGGTAGTAATCGAAATCAAGTTTCCAGGAAATGTACGGGAGACTCAATTGGTCACGACCCGATTCGTTTTGGAGTTCTTTCCACCATGCCTCGGATAAAGCTTGAACATTGGTGTCATTATGATTCCGGAAGAGGATACTGTTTGCAGATAGACCGTAATGTTCAGGGAATCCCTCTTTCTTATATCGGGCTATCTGCCTTCGTATCCGCCTTTGATTCCCTTTTCCTCCTTCAATACAGGCTCTTGCCTCTTCATAAACACAATCTCGGAGATAGTGCTTTGGACAGGCAAACTTTGTACAAGAATACCTATCAACTAGCTCGGAAATATCTTTTGTAATCTGAATATTTCCGTCTATGTAGACACTATAATTATACCTCTGTAGTATATCGAATTTATGCGGTAGAATCTTCACTTTCCTGTTTTTTAGATTTGGAGAGTGGGCATTATCCTCGTATAGAACAAATGACCAAATATCAGACTTCAATGAAGGATTATCAGTAAAGCAAAGGTAGTCGATATTTTCATTTGGTACCTTTGGATCATGGAGGTAGTCATAGTCCTCGAAAATTGCGGTATATACTACGATCTTCTTCTGATTTTGACTCATGGTTTGTTAGCGAATGAAATTATAATCCTTCTTGAAGTGACTTCTTCATTTCTTGTTTCCAATGAATCAGCTTATAAGCTCAGCAAGCAAACTTCGACCCTGAAATTGATAAACTGATGCCAATATGATTGTATAAACTCCTATTCCGCAAAATACAGCTGCTACGATATGCATGAGCGTAGGCGCAACAATAATCGAAACAGGTACCATCATTATTGCTGTTGCGACTGCAGCCGGGAGCAGGTGTTCAATAAAGTCTGAAACCTTCGCTTGTGTTATCTCTTTAGACTTAAACGCCCAGATGGGAAGGGCACTCCCCATTCCGAGTGTGATTGCAAGAGCCGTTCCAGTAATCCCCCAGCGTGAAGTTAACGGGGCAATTGAAACGATGATAGTTATTACTCTAACAAGGTTCATTCTGAAGTCCCAATGAGGGCTTCCATAGCCTTGAAACAACACCCCTCCTGTTTTCCCATAGGCCCGAAACAACCCTGCAATCGCCATTATCTGCATAGCTGGTACCATCTCAATCCATTTATCCCCAAGTGCAAATTCCGTGAATTCCGGTGCGACAAGGATAATCCCGATTGCCATTGGCAAGCCGATTACAGATGTTAGACCGAACATTCGTAGATATGCTTTTTTGAGTCTGTTCTTGTCATCTTGAAGCTTCGAAAAGAGGGGCAATGACACGCTTGCGATTGTTTGCGTAACCTCCGTGGCTGGTGCATTTGAAAGTCGGAATGCCATTTGATAAAGGCCGAGTGCTCCGGCAGATAAGTACCAGCCAACGAATGCATCGTCACCTGACGTCGCCATGAACGTCACTAATGAAGTGACCCAAATCCATTTCCCAAAAGTGAGCATTTCTTTGGCCTTTTCTGTCTTAAACGCGAGTTTTGGACGGTAAGAGTGTAGTAGATACGAGGCTATTACTTTCACAACGCCAGATAACAAGAGACCTACTACCAGGGCCCAAACGCTTTGCCAGATCAATGCAGCGGTGATTGTTACTACAACATCAACAATTGACTTACTAAAATTGAATATGTATTCTTTATAAAATTCCAATTCTTTTTGGAAATAGACTGTGGCTGGGTTTATTAGAGAATCTAAGATAACTGAAATCCCTATCACTTGAATTACGGGCCCTGCAAGGGGCTCGCGAAAAACATCTGCAATGAATGGTGCGGTGACAAATACAGCAGCGAAAATACAAAGACCTCTAAATAAGTTTATACTCCATGCTGTATCTAAGTATTCGTCAATGTTCTCTTCCTTTTGTTGAATCAAAGCCGTATTTAGTCCTAATTGGGTCAACTGCCATAGCATCATTTTGGTCAGCAACGCGATTCCAAGGATTCCAAAAGAGGCTGGGGCTAAGATATTGCCAAGTATGAGTAATTTGAAAATCTGAAGGCCACGGTCACTGACGTTCAGAAACCCTGCCCAAAACCCACTATGAAGTGCTTTCTGACGTAGACTGTCCCCAGGTGACTTGACCAAATTAATAAACTGAGACAAACCGTCTTGGGTCACTATTCACTACTGGAAGTCGACGCAGTATTAAAGTATATATTGTAGTCTTCTAATTCTAATTATATATACAATAGTAGAACTTCCTGACTGGTACCTGAATTTGGATATTAACTTGTGGCATGAGTTGAATTGTTTAAAATTTATATTCAACCACATTAGTTTCTTTTTCAAAGAAGCCCTTCAATGATTGATAAAATGCTATGTAGGACCACTCCTGACTATTATCTAATCAAGCATTACTAGCATGGACTCTTTTATCTCACCTTCTGTTGCAATTGTTTTGTTGAATTGGAATAATTACAATGACACAGCTGAGTGTCTCTATTCGCTCCAAAACCTCGATTATTCGAACTACCACATTTACGTTGCAGATAATGGCTCTACAGATGGCTCTGCCGAGCGACTGGCAGAAGAGTTTCCTTGGTGTGAGGTAATTTTCAACAATGAAAATCTTGGATTTGCCGCAGGTAATAATAGAGCCATTGACCAAGCGCTTGAGCAAGGATTTGACTATATCTTACTACTCAACAACGATACCATCGTGAAACCTGATTTCTTAAAGCCTCTGGTAAAGACAGGTGAGCGTTACGATGATGTTGTCATCGTTGGCGGAGTGATAAGGGATGAGGCAGAGAATGTCTGGTCAGCAGGAGGGAGTTTTAAATCGTGGACACTACGCCTAGAACATGAGACAAGTCCAAGCACTTCTGAATATGAGACAAGATTTGTATCCGGTGCGATGATGCTCATCGATGCGGCGTTCCTCAAAGGTGTTGGCGGGCTAAACGAATCGTATTTCTTCGGGATGGAAGATGAAGAAATTGCTTGGCTCGCGAGACAGCAAGAAAATCGGTTGATGATTAATCCGAAGTCACAAATCCAGCACAAAGTAGGTCAATCATCGAGTGAACACAGTCCTTTTCGATATTACCACGACGCACGAAATCGATTGGCGTTTGCGACTAAGAATCTACCAATTCAACGGCGATTGTTTTTCTACCTTTTCTTCACGGTAACACGGATGCTCCGTTTCGTCGAATGGACTTTTAAAGGGAAAGTAGAGTTGATCTATGCGACAATTGTTGGTGTTGTCGATTGGCTTTGGAACAAACCTTTTAGACGGGTTGACCAATTCGGAGGAATCTGATGTGTGGAATCGGTGGAAAACTCTCATTTGACACTTCGCCTGAGGACAAACTCGGAGAACTGATGGCCTCACGTATGGCTCACCGAGGCCCAGATGCATCTGGAATCTACGCAACTGGACCTGCACTCCTCGCACACCGCCGACTCAGCATTCTTGACCTCAGCGAAGCTGGGCGACAACCAATGTCAAATGAGGACGAAACCGTTCACATCGTATTCAACGGTGAAATCTATAATTATCGCGAACTCAAAGAACGCGTCTCTGACTTCTCATTCACGTCCGAAACGGACACTGAAATCTTACTCCATCTGTACGAGAAGTTTGGAACCGAATGCCTCCAATATCTTCGGGGAATGTTCGCCTTTGTCGTCTGGGACGAGAATAAAGAACGTCTATTCCTAGCTCGTGACCGCCTCGGGCAAAAACCGCTCTTTTATCGACATAGTGATGACTCCTTCTGGTTTGGGTCGACAATTAAAGCAATTCTCGCAGACAATGAAGTTGAAGCAACGCCGGATCTTAAAGCTATTCGAAGTTACCTCAACTATCAGTACGTCCCTCATCCAAAAACCGGCTTTGAGGGTATCAATCAACTTCGCCCTGGCGAGTATGCAATCGTCACTGAGGACGGAATGAAAAAGGCAGCCTACTGGTCGCTTTCGTACGAAAATCAGTTTAGCTCTTCGCCATCGATAATCGCAGAGCAACTCCGAACGAAACTTCGAGAGGCAACAAAACTCCGGATGCGAAGCGACGTCCCGGTAGGTGTTTTCCTCTCTGGTGGAATCGATTCTTCTATTGTGACTGCTTTGATGGCTGACATCGCAGACGAACCGGTTCAGACGTACTCGATTGGGTTCGATGAAAAGGAATTCAATGAACTCGAATTTGCTCGAGAAGTGGCCTCAGCGTACGACACTGAGCATCACGAATATACGGTCACTCCCGATTCATTAGAAGTCCTCCCTGAAATCGTCAACCACTACGAAATGCCGTTTGGTGACCCATCTGCTCTCCCTACCTATTACGTTTCCGAGGTCGCCTCTCAGGATATCACGGTCGTCTTGGGTGGGGATGCAGGCGATGAAAACTTCGCTGGATACGATCGGTACACTCGTGACTATCTTGTTTCAAATTTAAATCGCACTCCGAATTTGCTTCGCTCTGCGGGGGTGAAAGCACTTAATCAGCTACCTGAACCGATTCGCCAACAGAAACTCTTCCACTACGCTCGACGAGCACTCGAAATCGCTGATGAGGATGGCGCAAAGCGGTATGCACGGTTCATCTGTCATGCACTCGATGAGCACACAGACCGCGTGTGGAACGGCCCAGTGCCTACAGACGAACTCACGCTCTTTCGACAACACCTCGCAGAATCTGACGGGCAGACACGGCTCGATCGCTTGATGCACCTCGATATACAAACCTATCTCCCTGATGACCTCTTGGTCAAAGTCGACCGCGCGAGTATGGCTCATTCGCTCGAAGTTCGCTCTCCGTTCCTCGACCACGAACTCGTTGAATTTGCTGCCCGGATACCATCGAAGTATAAATTCCGTCGCGGCGAGAAAAAGTGGATACTGAAACGAGCGTTCGATGATGCCCTGCCTGATTCGGTCATCAACCGGAAAAAACAGGGATTCGGCGTCCCGATTAACGAATGGTTCCGAGGTGAACTCCGTGAGTTCTCGTCTGAGAAGTTAGAGCGACTTGGCACTCGTGACCCCTTCGATGCTCATGGTCTCAAAGAACAGTTTATCGAGCATCAAAGTGGGATTGATCACGGCTATCGCATCTGGGATCTCGTGCTACTCGAAGAGTGGTACGAGCAATTTATTGACTGAATCGTCGATAGACCGAACAGTACTCCTCGACCATCACTTCGAGACTGAACGACTCACTCGCTCGCTGGTTTGCATTTTCACCTAATTTCGATCCCAGACCCTCGTCCGATAAGAGTCGATTTATCGCCGCTCCAATCGCAGCTGAGTCCCCAACTGGGATGTGCAGCCCCTGTTTTTCGTCGCTTATTAGTTCAGCACATCCGTCGACTGGAGTAGTGATAATCGGCAATCCTGCACACATCGCTTCGAGGAGTGCCCCCGGAAGTCCTTCGTAGTACGACGGGAAGACGAATAGGTCGAACAACGCTAAGAGTTCGGGAACGTCGTGCCGGCTTCCAAGGAGGTGTACTGAATCGCTTATACCTAGTTCTTCCGTTTGCCGTTCGAGAGCTTCGCGTTCTGGCCCTTCGCCAACAAGTACTAACTGTGAGTCGGGGTGTTCATTCTGAACTGTGGGCCACGCGGCAATCAGGTCGAGGTGGCCTTTTCGCTTGACTAAGCGACCAACAGTTCCTACCACAGGCCCTTGGGGAATCCCAACCGTTTGTCGATACCTTGCTGGGATAGCGACGTTGTACCCATCGATATCTCGTCCATTTCGGACGACATTGACTACTTCACGATTTGCTCCGCGATCGATTATCCATTCAGCGCCGGCTTCAGAATTTGAGATAATGAAATCCGAAAGGAAGAGTGTGGCACGGTCTATGAGCTCTCGGTGGGGCGACATCGAATTGGGGACCTCACGGACACCGGTGATGACTGTCGTTTCTGGAGCGGCGAGACCGACAAGCCGCGCGAGTACATTATCGAAATAGAGGAACGATTGAAGAATCTCGGGCCTTTCTGCGCGAAGTTCTTTCATGAGACGCAACGGAACGCGAATGTCGGTTTTACTCGACGCTTCGAGTGAGCGAACGGGAATCTCGTCTGGAATCTCACTGGCTAATGGACCGGGGTCGGCGATAGTCCAGACCACCGGTGCAAACTGTGTTCGGTCAAGTCCTGTGACGAGGTCAACGAGCGTACGTTCTGTTCCACCCACTCGCAACTCCCCAATAAGATACCATACAGCCGTTCGATCTGTCACTTCTGGGAGATACCGATGCGAACATCATAGATTTTCGGAATTCATACCCAATCTACTAATCAAATCTCTCTAAAGTACCATTCAATGTGTGGCATCGCCGGGTTGTTTACGCCTACCGGCCCTCGGGAAAGCGTCCTCAAGCGGATGAACGAATGCCTGGTTCATCGCGGTCCCGATGACACAGGGATTCATATCGACGGGCCAGTTGGATTGGCACATCGGCGACTCTCTATCATCGACCCTGAGGCAGGCTCGCAGCCAATCTTCAACGAAGACCGGACCATCTCGATTGTATTCAACGGAGAGATTTATAACTACAAAGCATTGAGAGACTCTCTCTCCGGGCACGATTTTGAGACCAATACGGACACCGAGGTTCTCGTCCATCTGTACGAAGAGCATGGCCCTTCGTTCGTTCAATATCTGGAGGGGATGTTCGCGTTTGCACTGTGGGACAGTGGCGCTGAGAAACTCTTTCTCGCACGTGACCCGATGGGAATCAAACCGCTGGTCTATGCCACCGATGGAACTTGGTTGTCGTTTGCCTCGGAGCTATCAGCCCTGTATGAGTCTGGGGTAACTCTGGGCGGTCTTGATGAGGCTGCTCTCAAACAGTATCTCGTATTTGGATTCGTTCCGACGCCGAAAACTGCTTTCGAGAATGCTTGGAAGATTCCACCCGGTACGATGATTTCCGTGTCCGAGTCTGGTCTAGACCACTGGCAGTTCTATCGGCCCTCCATTGTGACCAACGACCTCGGGTTTCAAGAAGCGGCATCCGAACTTCGAGATCGAATCGAAACGGCAGTCGAGCGACGACTTATGAGTGATGTCCCACTTGGGGCATTTCTCTCTGGGGGTATCGACTCGAGTATCATCGTTGGCGTGATGGCAGATATGCTTTCGGAACCCGTCAAGACGTTTACTGTAGGTTTCGAGGAATCTGTATTTGACGAATCGTGGGCCGCTCAGGAGGTTGCAGAGTATCACAACACAGACCATCACACCTATACGGTAACTCCAGATGACGTCCGCAGCCTCATTCCATCTGTATTGGACCGATTGGGAGAGCCGTTCGCTGACCCGTCTCTATTGCCGACCTACGTCGTCGCCCGTGAAACGTCTCAAGAAGTGACTGTGGCACTATCTGGTGACGGGGCAGACGAGCTGTTTGCCGGCTACGAAAAATATCGCGGTGAGTACGTCTCTGGCTACTACCGTGCGCTGCCCGCATCCATCCGAACCAACGTTATCGAGCCAGTGGTCCACTCTCTCCCCACGCGCCGCAACTCGAAACTCGGCGAGGCTACTCGGAAAGTTGAGAAATTCCTTCGAGCAGGTGAGCCAGACCTGATAAATCGGCATCTCGGTTGGCTTCGTCATCCTGACGGAATCGCGCTCGAAACGATTGGAAACGATGCAATCGAGCGTTCACGAGGCCGTCTTGTCGAAGCCCATGAAGAGGTAGACTCGTGGTATGACGCCACCGAGTTCCAGCGCATGCTTGCCGTGGATACTCGATTTGTTCTTCCGAATCAGATGCTTCGCAAAGTGGACCAGGCGACGATGTACAATTCTCTTGAAGCGCGCGTTCCGTTTTTAGACACTGCAGTTGTCGAGTTCGCCCTTTCGCTGCCGCAATCGTATAAAATCACACCTCGAACTCGAAAGCGCGTCCTCCGTCACGCATTTTCCGACGTACTACCACAGAAAATAGAGAAACGTGGCAAACAGGGATTCGATATGCCAATCGGAGAATGGTTTCGCGGACCGATGGCTCAAGAGTTCCGTATCACAATATGTGATGACCCCACTGACCTCCTCGAAATTGCTGACATTCTCTCTGTTTTTGAAGAGCACCGTAATGGCTCCCATGACCACGAAAAATTCCTCTGGAACGTGTACGTCTATGCGCGATGGGCAAAACGAATGGCTGATCGAGGGCTAATCGAGACGTAACCGTCCCATATTTACAATCCCAATTAGAGTTTGAAGTATGCAACTGGGGAATCTACTTTCGCCAGGAATCGCGACGGCTATCGTTGCGGTAATTCTTGTCTTTTCGTACGTTGCACGCCACGTGGATGATGCACACTTCCATAAACTAGGCACACTTGCTCTATGTGGGCACTTTTTCGTTGCTCTTGTGGTATTGCCGCTGTTACCGTACAAGTGGGATATTGACAAATTCCATAATTATGCAGTAGATATCATGACTGGGGTCCCGGTAGATCCCAATCCCACCGTCAATTCCTTTGCAGGCTTTCAATCATTGGTTTACACAGCTTTCGGAGCCAATCCTACGATAATCGCGCTCATTAATGGGTTACTTGCGGTACTAATCTCACTCCCTATTATCTATCTGGCTCGCCGTCTTTACCCAGGACTGGAATCGAGAGGCGGAGTGTTCGCTGCAATCTTGTTCTTCCCACTCCCCTTCCTATTTCTCACCATCCCGATGCGCGATGCGCTCAATGCGATAATCTTCTTCTCTCTTCTTGCGATTATTGTCAGAGCGTACGATACCAGAAACACTGCACTCGCTCTACCGGCGATACCACTCTTCGGGATGCTTGCACTGCTCCGCCCAGAATTAGCATTCATCACGCTCGGAGGAACTGGAGCGAGTGCGTTTGTGGTGGCTCTTGATCGAATTGCGAAGAAGCCTCTTCAAACAACCTCGCTATCCGCACTGTTTGGCGTAGTCGGACTGATATTGATTTGGCTTGTTGGTCCTAAGTTGCCTATCGCTGAAATGCAGGGGCGACTGCTACACCGAACATCAGGTGGTGCCGCGTATCTTGAAGGCATGACCTACGATTCGTGGGTTGACCTTATTCTCGTCACCCCGACAAGAGCGCTCTATTTCCAATTCGCACCGTTTCCGCTCCATGTTTCGAGTGCATTCGACCTTCTTGGCGCTGTCATGACTCCTCTTCTCATCATTCTCGCCGTCGCTGGCTATCGCTCTGCTCGAGCATGGGAAACTGACCGAAGTATCCTTGTCGGCCTCACGACCACATACCTGCTCGGCATCGTCGGATACGGGTTAATCGACTCGAATTTTGGGACGACGATTCGCCACCGCATTCCATTCACGTTCTTACTCGTCGTCTTCGCAGCACCCGTTATCGAGCGCTGGGCTTCGTCATTCCGTAATTGGGTCAGTCAGCGACCACGTGACTACAACGGTCACGACGAACAACAGCGCAAAACTGAGAAACTTGATTGCGGCGTTGGTATTCGAACGGAAAACGCTGACTAAACTCACGAGGAGTATGAGAGCGATGATTCCCTCCTGGACACGAGTATTCGTCACCAAACCCACAATCGCTGAGTGCTGGAACCAGCGACGAATCTGTGCCACCATGCCATAGAGCCGCGAGTTCTGTACAATTTCGAGAACCCCCATTTGGTGCTTCATTTCTCGGTGATGGTGTTGTCTTTATCGGAAAGTGCCTCGAGT
Source organism: Haladaptatus sp. DYSN1 (assembly GCF_029489995.1). Lineage (NCBI taxonomy): Archaea > Methanobacteriati > Methanobacteriota > Halobacteria > Halobacteriales > Haladaptataceae > Haladaptatus > Haladaptatus sp. DYSN1. The sequence goes on along the minus strand of NZ_CP120470.1, from coordinate 2,881,033 downwards.
ACGCTCGTTGTCTGAGACGTCGTATCCTCCCATGAAAGACCTTTGTCTAAGAGTTTCTCGGGATTGTATTCTCTCTCAAGCACCCGTTCGAGTGCAGCGCTAAATCCGGCCACATCACCGACTGGAACGGTTTCTCCACCGCCTTCTATAACTGGAGCGACTTGCTCAAGATTACTGACTACGACAGGGACGCCCGAGGCAAGACTCTCTAAGACCGTACGAGGGAGCCCTTCGGCACGACTCGTCAGTAGCAGGATGTCTGCACTCCGATAGATCTGTGGCATCTCGTCGTACGGGACGTGACCGAGGAATGTTACTGCGTCTGAGATTCCTATCTCTGCTGCTCGCCGTTCGAGTGACTCTCGAAGCGGCCCTTCTCCACAGAAGTACAACTCCACGTCAGCGCCATCTTCTCGGAGTCGTGCAATTGCATCAAGCGCATCCTGTGGCCGCTTTCCTTCGACGAGCCTTCCAACAAACAATACAACGGTTCTCTCTGTCGAAACGAGGTCGCTCGTTGGCCCCTCTGGCGTGAACCGCTCTTGATCGATTCCGTTCGACACGACTGCGATGTCTGTATCCACCCCGAATCGCCGAACCCGCTCTTTGTCTTCTTCTGTATAGCAGAAAACGACGTCTGCCTGATTGAACGTCCATCGGCCAATGGTGTGGAGATAGCCATCGAAGAGCCATTCGGGGGCGTTCTGTGAGTAGAGTCCATGATTAGTAATCGCGAGTGGCGTCTCGTCCATCGCTCGATTGAGCGCTGCGAGATTCGTCGAGAAATATAGATGGGAATGTGCATGGACCACATCGAAATCATCTGCCTTGTATAATATTTGAGCGACCCCAGAAGATACCGTATTCCCAAGTAGCTCAACCGTTGGGTCAACTCTGCGTATTGTATACCCGTCTTTCTCCTCCCGTTTTGGTAGAGTTGGGTCCTGTCGAATCGTCACAACCGTCACGTCGTGGCCCATCTCTGCTTGGTCTCGACTCATAGCGTGGACGTGATATGGACCCCCACCTACGACATCAGGATAGAGCTTTTGGGCGACACGTAGAATCTTCATACAACTATTTCAGAACCGTTCCTTTACTCGCTTTCCGATATCTTCACCGACCAACCAGAGTTGACGGATGATGACTTTCGTGTCGAAAACGAACGACTGCTTCTGAATATATTCGAGGTCGAGACGCAGTTTCTCCTTTGGATTCGTACTCGAAACGCGATGAATCTGTGCAAGTCCAGTCAGTCCGGGCTTGACGAACCAGCGCTTTCGCCAAGCTCCCATTCCTTCTTCGAACTGCGTCTCTTCATCTGTCCAGACTGCCCGGGGACCAACAACGCTCATATCGCCTTTGAGGATCGACCAGAGCTGTGGAATCTCGTCAAGATGGGTGATACGGAGAATTTTCCCGACTCCCGTAATTCGGCTATTTTCATCATCGTTGACTGGAGTCGTATCTTCACTGTCCGGAAGCATTGTCCGGAATTTGTAGATGCGGAATGTTTCCCCTCTTTCTGCAGTTCGTTCTTGGCTGTAGAACACTGGGCCCTTGCTATCGAATTTAATCGCGAACAAGATGAGTGCAGTAAGAGGTGTCAACAAAATCAGTCCTATTAAAGAAAACACCACGTCAAAGCCACGCTTGACCATGTAGTCTTGCCAATCCCACGGTTCGATATCTACACGTCTGAGAACCTCTGGCTTCGAATCGATAGTCAGTACGCTGTCTGCGTGCCGTTCGTGAATCTTCGCATTCACACCCGTCGCATGACACGTTTCAAGCGTCCCAAAGAACTCCGCCCGGTCCGTACTCGAAAACGCCAACAACACCGTATCGACGTCGTACTCGACCAAGATACTCTCCAGCCGAGACAACCCTCCTAAGCAAGGAAGGTCAGCGAAACCAACGCCGCCATCTGCGACTAACTTACTAGACTGCCCCTCAGCAATCCGGGCATGCTCAATTCCACGGTCTGGCATCGGCGGCGACACGTACCCCAATACCGGCAACTCCGTCTCCTCAAGCATCTCGACCATCCCGCGCAGGTCGTCCCCGACGAGAATCGCCCGTTCGCTTTGGTCGGGCGACTTTCGAATCCCAACGTACCAGGCAGGTAACCACGCGAACAACAACCCTACGACCAGCAACAGTGTCGTCCGCGGCAGCCGGTACGTGTAGTCGAAGTAGCCAATCGCCGCGAGCGCCAAGCCGGCAATCAGGACCCGCTTGTGGGTCGTCGCAATCACGTCGAGAATCCGCCGTGGCTGGGGCTTGAACAGGGGGAACATCGCGCCGAGGACGACGGCGGTCGTGGTGAGCACCGCCAATGCGAGGGCGCCTCCCGTCAACGTCGTCGCTGGCAGGCGCTCTATCACGGGGAGCATCGTCAGCCCGCGCTGGGCGAGTGGATGGTTGGCCACTTGTACGGCTAACACGGTCAGCAATGACGTCCCCACGACGCTCGCGATGCGATACGCCCACCCAGAGACCATTGAGAAAATAACTGCACGGAACCAGCATAAATTCTGTGTATATGACTTAACTGCCAGATGGACAGATGATTGCGGTGACAAAACGCCATCCAGCGTAGGATGACTTCCTGCCTGCAGCCGCCAGACCGTCCTTGACGAACTGTCTCCGTCGCTCGGTCTCACTCGGTGAGACTCATCGAACCCCTCTATCCACCCTCTCAGCGTCTGTTTATTCGATGACAATCGACGAACTCACAGACGCGGGCATGGCGCAGATGACCGACGACGAGATTCGCGGATTCCTGTCGAGCCAGCACGTGGGCGTGCTCGCCTTGCCGACAGACGGCGCACCCAGCATGCGACCCCTATCGTTCTGGTACGACGGGGACCGTGGGCTCTATTTCCTGTACATCCTCGGGGACACGAGCCGTAAGGCACTGCTGAGCGACGAGGCAGCAGCAGCCCGCTTCCTCGTCTACCGGGCGGAGGCGCTGTTCAACTGGCGCAGCGTGTTGCTCACGGGGACCATCGACGCGGTTCCCGAAACAGAACGCGCCGCATTGGACACAAAGACGGCCAGCCAGCGCCGTCCCGACCTGTTCAAGCAAGCGCTCGCCACGGCGGAGACGGCGCTCTACCGGTTCGACATCACGGAGTGGACGGGTGTCGAGCACCTCGGGCTTCCGGCTGGCTTCGAGGAACCCACGTCCACTGACTGAACAGTTCTCTCTGGGGCGTCTCAATTCGGGAGCTTGGTGACGCGGAAGACGTAGTCGTCGTAGGCGGCATCGAGGTTCGTCGGACTCTCCTCGTCGGTGTGGGCTTCGCAGAGATACGCAACGGCTTCGACTGGCCCGTGTCCGGTCTCTTCGAGGTAGCGTTCGAGGACGAGAAACGTGGCGCGTTCGGTGCAACCACGGCGGTGGCACTCGCGGGGTGAATCTGAATACTCGAACACGTCGCCTTTTGCTTCTTGGTACTCTTCGCGGACGACGTCGGGTGGTTCTGGTTCGTCCCTACGAGCCTGCGCCGCTTTGAGTTCTCGCTCGCGCTGTCGTCGCTCCTGATCGTCGGCCTGCTTCTCCCGTCCTGCTTTGGTATCTGCCATCGTTCAACAAACGACCGCTGGGCGGATAATGGTGTGGACGCGCTGCATCGCGATTGACGAATGAAGCCACTATCGAGGTGGATTCACCCTTCACGCTCTAAGAAATCACGCACCAGTTTCACGCACAGCGCTGGCTTTTCCCGTGGCAGCCAGTGGGCGACGTCTTCGATGACCTCGCACTCCGCGTTCGACATTCGTACGGCGGCGCGTTCGCTCCACTTCGGGGGGAATAACTCGTCTTCTGCGCCGTGCAGGAGGAGCGTCGGTGTCTCCACCTCGCCGAGCCGGTCGGTGTAGACGGTTCGATACCCGGAGCGCGTCACCTCGTGTTTGCGCCAGCTTCGAAACGCCGTCGCAACGCCCGGGCGCTGAAGCTGGTCGTAGAAGGCGTCCACGACGTCCTCGGTGACGGTATCCATGTCGTAGACGATGCTCCCGAGGCTGGCACGGGCGAGCGCCCGACTGCGCTTCAACAGGCCGATCGAGACGCGATTGAACACCGGGACTTGCGCGAGGACGTACGTGAGCAGTCCGTTTGGCAGCTCGCGGCCGAGACCGTAGCTGTCCACGAGCACGAGCCGGTCCACGCGGTCCGGATTTCGGAGAGCGAAACCGAGTGCTACGCCGCCGCCGAGCGAGATGCCCACGAGCGCTGCTCGGTCGAGACCGACGGCGTCGAGGAAGCCACCGAGCAGCTCGACGTGACGGTCGGTCGTGTACTCGATGTCTGGAATATCACTCCGGCCGTAGCCGAGCATATCGAGGGCGTAGACGTGATGCGTCTCCGCGAGCGGTTCGATGACGGCTCCCCACGAGAGGTGTGCGGCGTCTACGATGCCGCCGTGAAGCAGAACGACGGGTGGGCCGCTGTCGCCGGCTTCGAGGTAGTGGAGGTCGTGGCCGGCGACCGAGATGGTGTGACTCTGGACGGCGGTGCTCATGTCGATTTACTTGTCCTTCAGTGTGAAAGGTTCTCGCCCGCTGCGATGCCGAGCAATGCTAACTGTTACCGATTCTCCCATCGATGTACTCTCCATGGCCCGGTCGAATCGGGTCTAGCACGGGGACGGGGCTATGACATCATCAAGAGATAGTGAGACGGTTGCATCGGCAGACGGAACGCAAATCGCATACCAGCGCACGGGACGGGGGCCGCCGCTCGTCCTCGTTCACGGAACGAGTGCGGACCACACGAGCTGGAGCGCAATCACGCCCCACCTCGCAGACCACGTCACCCTGTACGCGATGGTTCGACGTGGTCGTGGCAAGAGCGGTGACACAGACGAATACGCTCTCGACCGAGAGGCAGAAGACGTCGCCTCGCTCGTCGAAACTATCGGCGAGCCGGTGGTGCTGTTCGGTCACTCCTTTGGGGCGCTTTGTGCACTGGAGGCCGCCTTGCGAACGAACACTCTTCGGGGCCTCATTCTCTACGAACCGGTGATTCCGGTCGATGGTCACGACCTCTACGACGACCACGTGCTCGCTGAGATGCAATCCCTACTCGACGAGGGAGAGACCGAAGCAATGTTGCTTCTGTTCTTACGCGAGGTCGTGGACCTCTCAGCCGACCAAATCGACGCGCTCCGCGCCTCACCTGCGTGGCCGTCTCGCGTGAACGCGGCCCACACGGTACTGCGCGAGGCGGCGGTAGAGGAGGGGTATGTGTTCGACCCGCGACGGTTTGCCGAGTTGACGACGCCGACGCTCTTGCTCACGGGGAGCGAGAGTGCGGCGTCGATAACCGACGCGACGACGGCGGTCGCACAAGCCCTTCCGAACAGTCGAATCGTCACGCTAGAGGGTCAGGAGCACGTCGCCTACTACACTGCGCCAGAACTGTTTGCCGAGACGGTGCTCGAATTCGCTCGCGAGGTTTCGTAGCGAATATCGGCACGTAGGTGTCCCCTCGTCGAATCAAAAATCTGCGTCTTACAACGCAAACCGATTCGCGTGCGTGAGCGTCGTCCACCCGAGAATCCGCCGGTCGTTCACGGGTCGGCCCACCGACTCGATGGCGTCGAGGTACGACTCGTCGCCCCACTGCGAGTAAGCGAGTTCGTACACCGACGCTCCCTCCTCTCGTTCGGTGTCGGTGTAGCCGTCCTCGCCGAGGCCCCACTCCCAGCCGTCACTGCTCGCGACGAACCGGGCGTAGAAGGCAAACGCCTGTCTGAGTGCGCTTTCTGTGCCGCCTTTCGTCCGGAACTCATAGAGGTCCTCGTCGTAGTGGCGGGCGAGTTCTGCGGTCAGGGCGAGGGCTTTCAGGCCGTACAGTGAGTACGAGAGGCCGTCGTCGCGCTGGCGTTCGTATTCGAGGATGCCGTTCGCCTGGAGTTGTTCTACGGCGTACTCGCGCCAGTCGCGGAAGGCAATGCGAAGGGTATTCTGGTCGCCGAGGTACGCGGCGGCGACGGCGCGGGCGAGAATCCACCAGGCGTAGATGTTGTTGCGGATGACGCCCGTATAGCGGTCGAGGCCGCGCCCGGCGTTCATGTCGTCGAGGTACGCCCGCACCCATTCGCGGAAGGTGGCTTCACCGCCGTCGACGGCCTCCCACGCGGGGTGACCCGACACGAAGGAAGCGCCGTAAATCATCGCCGGGATGGTGATGTGGAGTTCGATGGAGAAGTACGCCTCCCCGTTGTTTCGCCCGGAGGGAACCATCCCCGTCCGCGAGTCGAGACACCAGTGGTCGAGCAGCGCGACGGCCTGCTCCGCGTAGCGGTCGTCCTCGGTGAAGGCGTAGGCCAGTCCGAGGTCGCGAATCGCGTGGCTCGTCGTCATCGCGAGGAGGTAGTCGCCGCGGTCTGCGCCGCTGGTGGCGAACTGGCGGGCATCGACGCCGGGGGGTGCACCGTTCTCGACGACGCTTCGCGGAGCCACGTCGAGCGCCCGGTCTGCGTCCCGCATGAGCGCGAGGAAGCCGGCGTACCAGGGGTCGGCACGCCCCGCGACTTTCTCTTTGATGGCGGCGAGTTCCACGCTGTCGAGCAACCCGGCGTAGAGGATTCGGTCGACGTCCGGGGTGGGCGTGGTTGGCGTCGGGGTCGGCGTCGGAGTTTCTTCGTCCGTCGGCGGCTGTGGCGACGGCTCTGGCACGGTGCTCGGCTCTGTCGGCGGCGTGCCACAGCCTGCGAGGGCGAGTGCACCTGCGCCGAGCGCGGTTCGTAACACGTTCCGGCGGGTCCACAGAGCGGGCGCTCGTCGCGCGTCCGTCCTCGGCCGCCCGGGGGATGTACGTTCCCGTGATGTCACCCCTGCCACCTCGTTCCTTGCGTGAGTTACCTCACTCGTGTGAGAGAAGGACGGCCGCGAATTTAGCCGTTACACCGCCGGTCGATGGAGTCGTTCGCGTCGGTCGATTTCGCGAACCTCTCGATTCTCGCGATACTCACGCACGCCGACAGACGACACAAATATGATAGCTTCTATCGATGTTGGAGACAGCATCTACGGGGGTTGGGTGACGTTCAGTGAAAGTGGGGAATCTCGTTCGAGCGCTCAGGTATCCGGTCGTGTTGAGACGACAGGCCGCCATCTGGGCCGTCAGACCGTTTACGAGGCCGACGCGCGAGTCGGTCGACTACCTCGCGGAAGACTGGGACAACCTGCTCATCCTCGATGCGTGTCGCTACGATACGCTAGCGCGGCGATGGGCCGTGGACCAACCGATTCGCCGAGTCCACTCGAACGCGAGTCACACTCGCGAGTTCCTCGCGAAGAACTTCGGTGATGGGTCGTACCCGGACATCGTCTACGTGACGGCGACCCCCCAGCTCACCGTCTGTCCGGCCGCATTTGCGCACGTCGAACACGTCTGGCAACACGGGTGGGACCCCGTCTCCAATACGGTGCTCCCCGAGACGATGGTAGAGTCGGCGCTGCAGGTCCACGAGCAGTTCCCCGAAAAGCGCCTCATCGTCCACTTCATGCAACCACACTACCCGTTCATCGGTGAAACAGGGAGCCAGATTACAGACCAGGCGTCCTACGAACTCACCCAGCATCAGACCACAGTCTGGGAGAAATTGCAACTCGGTCTCGTCGACCGGGAGACGGTGATTCGTGCCTACGAGGAAAACTTGGATATCGCGTTGCCTGCCGTCTCGAACCTCGTCGAGTCGCTCGACGGCAAGACGGTAGTCACGAGCGACCACGGCAACCTCTTTGGCAAGCGCGTCTGCTGGTTGCCAGTGAAACTGTATGGTCACCCACTCGGCGTCCACGATCCCGAACTCACGGCCGTTCCGTGGGTCGAATTTCCGGCTGTTGAGCGCCGAACCATCACGGCTGGGGCCACGAAGCGCCAGCAGGCCGAGCCAACGGTCGTCGCAGACCGGCTCTGCGACCTCGGCTACGTTTGAAATTTGTCTTGCTGCTGACCGGTCATGGACAGAAACTATCGACTCGTCACGAGTGAACTGTCCGAAAACGCCGGCCTTCGATGAGCAGGATCGGGCCGCGCCGAATCGACACAAGTCGCTCGATAATGCAGAAAAACTCAGGATTGTGTGACTGTTCATCTGCCACCGGTTGGAGACGAACTCGTGCGTGTCCGGAGAGCAACCGCGAATCTGACAACAGGTATTGTAATTATTACAATACATCTGACTGTCTGCGACGTGTTATCTTCCAACTGTCATGTATAACACCGTCATTGTCAGGTTGACAAAATCGGCTTCAGTAGGCCGATTAAATGGTTACAAATATCTCGACGGCCAGTCGTTCATCTCTCAAGTAATTCATAACAAAATGTGAATTGCATGAAATTGAGCCAAGGTGTGGGGTATGTATGTCATCTAAGCGGACGGATACGACCAGCGTCACGCAGAGTACAGACTCGCGGAATCGACCGGCGATCGGACTCATCGTCACCGTGGATAATACCGACGCTATCGTCCGCGTTCTCTTGCGGGCGACCAACGAGGGGTACGACGCCATCGTCACCCACTACGGAGACTCGACGATTCCGGCCATGCAGTTCGCTCGCGACCTGGACGCACACGTGGTTCACCCCGAGGACATCCACCCCGACACGGACACCCTGCGACAGGGGCTCGCCCGTGCGGCTCGCGACCTCGGATACCCCGGCTTGCTCATCCACGAAAACCCACGCGAATTCATCGATTACGAGACGAGCATCCGCAAGCTGAGCGAGACCGACGGCTACGCCATCGACACGGAAACGAACGTCTTCGAGGCGTGGGCGCGTCGCTGTCGCACCCTCGTCGCTATTCCCGCCTACAACGAGGAGACGTCCATCGCACATGTGGTTCAGAGCGTGAGCCATCACGCAGACTGCGTCCTCGTCGTCGACGACGGAAGTTCCGACGGAACGGCTCGCCGCGCCAAAGAGGCCGGTGCGTTCGTCGTCACCCACGAGCAAAACATGGGGTACGGCGCAGCCATCAAGACCGCGTTCAAGGAGGCGCGAAAGCGCAACGCCCACCATCTCGTGACCATCGACGCGGACGGTCAACACGACCCCGCCGACATCCCAAAACTGATTCACGCAATCGAGATAAACGGCGCTGACTTCGTCATCGGCAGTCGCTTCGCCGGCGAGGCGCGGGATTCGATTCCGATGTATCGTCGATTCGGCCTCTCGGTCGTGAACCTGATGACGAACTTCAGCCTCGGGCTGTTTCGCGCTCGTTCGCGGGTTTCTGACACCCAGAGTGGCTTCCGCGCGTACAACGGCCGCGCCATCGACGCGCTCGTCGAGAACGGCGCGATTACGGACCACATGAGCGCGAGTACGGACATCCTGTACCACGTCCATAAACACGGCCTCGCCATCGAAGAAGTGGGGACGACCATCTCCTACGACGTCGAAAACGGGAGCAAACACCACCCGGTGTCGCACGGTATCGTCCTCGTCCGCAACCTGCTCAAGACGGTCGAGCGCGACCACCCGATTTCCGTCCTCGGCATCCCCGGGTTCCTGAGCGCGTTCGTCGGGATATTCTTCGGCTACCTCGCGGTGATGGACTTCTTCAGAACCCAGACGTTCGCTCAGGGCTTCGCGCTCACGTCTGCGTTCTTCCTGCTCATTGGCGTCCTCGCCTGTTTCACCGCCATCATCCTCCACTCGTTCAACATGCACCTGCCAGACCGATTCTCGAAGTAACCACCATGCGTACACCACCTCATCGTCACGACGCAGCCACCACCGCACCACGCACCGCGATTCCCGACGCCGTCACCCGACCGACCGGCCCGACGGTCACACACGCGACCGAGGGCGACCGAACGGCACTCTCGGGCTGGCCCGTCGAGAAGACCGTCTACCTCACGCTCGACCTCGAATGTGACTACGGGACCGCCCTCGACGAGAACGTCTACGGGGCGACCGACGCGACGGCGGACCTCGCCCGCCTGCTCGACCGCCACGGCGTCCCGCTCACCTGTTTCCTCCAGACGGAACTCTTAGCGGAAACTCCAGACGCTGTCTGGGCGCTCTCTGATGCGGTCCAGCCAGTCGAGTTCCACGCCCACTCCCATACGCACCCGCGCCGCGACCGGGCAGACGTGCCGACTGAGGTTCGTGCGAGCGTCGAAGCGATTCGCGACACCTTCGAGACCGAGCCGCTCGGCTTTCGCTTCCCGGACGGGGCGGCTCACGAGGAGGATTATCGAGCCCTCGCAGCCGAGGGTGTCGCCTTCGACGCGAGTCTGTTTCCCTCGGTTCGCCCGGGGCGCTTTAACAATCTCGGCGAACCGCTCTATCCGTTCCGTCACGACCCGACAGGTGTCGTGGAGCTGCCCTTTACGGTCTACGCGCCACACCTGCGCGTCCCGGTCGCGCTGTCGTACCTGAAACTGCTCGGGTGGCCGTTCGAGCAACTCGTCACCCGTGCTCCGCCGTCGGTTATCGTCTTCGATATGCACATGCACGACCTCGTGGCGCCGCCCGCGTTCGGCGCGCTGCCGCGGCGCTATCAGGCGATTTACGCCCGCAACAAACACGACGGGTTCGCCACCCTCGACCGATTCATCGAAACGCTTCTCGAACGCGGCTATCGCTTCGACGTCATGACCTCGCTATATCACACCGTCACCGATGCACTCGACCAACCCAACTGACCAACCGGACGACCGCCTTTCGGTCTTGCTCGTCGTCCCGAGAGAGTACTACTACATTCCGAAATTCCTGGCGCAACTCGTCGAGTCGCCACAGATTCGCGTCGTGGGAATTACGACCGTTCCGCCCGCCCTCGGCACGCAGGGCGTGTTTGGCTTCGCCGCCCGATTGTTCCGGTCGTTCGGCCCGCGGGTGTTCGCCCAGCACGTCGGGTTCTACCTGCGCTATCTCGCCACCGACCACGCCAATCGGCTCCTCTCGCGGGGACGCCCCTATTCGCCGAAGACGCTCGCGCTCCGCCACGACATCGAGTACCGACACGTCGCTGACGTGAACGCGCCGTCGTACATCGACTACGCCAAGTCGAAGAATCCGGACGTGCTCGTCTCAGTGGCCGCCACCCAGAAGTTCGGCCCCGAGTTGCTCTCCGTGCCCGCGAACTGCGCCATCAACATCCACTCGTCGCTGCTGCCGGCCTACCGTGGCGTTTCGCCGAGTTTCTGGGCGCTGCTCAACGACGAGGACGCGACGGGCATCACCGTCCACTACATGGCCCCCGAATTCGACACCGGCGACGTCATCGTCCAGCGCCCGCTGCCCATCGAACCCGGCGACTCGCTGCACACGCTCAACACGCGCGTCGCAGAACACGGCTCTGCGGTGCTCGTAGAGGCGCTCGAACGCATCCACGAGGGGGCGGTCGAACCGAAACCGCTCGACCTCTCTGCCGGCGGCTACTACTCCGTGCCGAAACGCGACCACGTAAAGGAGTTCCTCGCCACCGGCCGGAGGTTCTTCTGATGAACGTCCTGTTCGTCCTCGAATACTACCCGCCCCACCTCGGCGGCATCCAGATCGTCTTCGAGAACGTCGCAGAGCGCCTCGCCGCCCGCGGTCACCACGTCAGCGTCGTCACCTCGAAGACCGAGGGGACGCCCGCCTACGAGTACCGAAACGGCGTCCACGTCTACCGCAGTCGCGTGTTCGGCCCGCTCGACCGCTACACCTTCGCCGTAACGGGGATTCCGAAAGCCCTCTCGCTCGCCAAAGAGGCAGACATCATCCACACCTCGACGTGGGCGGGCTGTTTCCCCGCGTGGCTCGCACGCATGCTGCGGAACAAACCAACGGTCATGACCGTCCACGAGGTGTTCTCGCCGGTCTGGAACATCTCCGACCGCGGCTTCGCAGACCGCACGATTCACAAGGTGCTCGAACGCGCCATCTACAGCCTCTCGTTCGACCGCTACACCACGGTATCCGGGTTCACGAAGGAGTGTCTGGTCGAACAGGGCAAAGACCCCGACATCGTGGACGTGGTCTACAACGGCATCGACGACGCGCTGTTCGACGAACGCGGCGTCGACGAGCGGCTCCTGCGCGAGCAACTCGACCTGGACGACACGTTCGTCTACACCTACTACGGCCGGCCGGGCTTCTCGAAGGGCGTCGACGACCTCGTTCGCGCGGTCCCGGCCGTCGCCGCCGAGATTCCCGACTCGACGCTCTTGCTCATCCTCGGGAAGACGCCGCCCCACCGTTTCGAGCGCATCCGACGGCTCATCTCGGAACTCGGCGTCGAGGACAACGTCACGCTCATCGACCCGGTCCCGCGAAGTGACCTACCCCACTACGTCGGCGGGTCCGACTGCGTGGTCATCCCGTCTTTGCAGGAGGGCTTTGGCTTCACCGCGGCCGAAGCCTCGGCGCTCGGCGTGCCCGTCGTGGCGACGACGGCCGGGTCGCTCCCCGAAGTCGTTTCAGGAACCCACTGCCTCGTCGAACCGCAGAATCCGGCTTCCATCGCCCAGGGCATCGTCGACGTGTACCACGGCAAAGCGGCTGAGACGCCGCGAAAGACCTTCGACTGGGACCGCACGGTCGATGCCTATCTCGCCGTCTACGAATCGGTCCTCGGCACGCAGCCGGTCGCACCGCTCGACTCGGCGGTCAGCAGACGGAACGGCCAGCGCCGGTCGGTCAACAGAAGATGACGTTCGTCGTCCGCGAGGCGTAGACCACGTCACACTGCCGGCCGATAGTCGTCTCCGAGAGCGGCGTCGTCAACGACCGGTAGAGCACCGGGAGCGCGTGGTCCTCGTAGGGGCCGAGGATACCGTACTGTTCTAACACCTCCTCGTCGATTTCCGGGACGAGGAAGTAGCGCATCACCTCCGGATTCACCGCCCCTTTTTCGACGTGCCTGCGGTCCATCGTCGCGGCGAGGTAGATGTCCGTGAACACGGGGTCTTCGACGTAGGCGATCGCGTGTTCTGCCCCCGCAATCTCCGAGTCGGTGAGGTAAGTTCGCTCGCCGACGGTTCGTTCGGTCGTGGACATCATCGGATTCGAGACGCCCGCCGTCGCCGCGAAGAGCGTACTCGCCGGGAACACGACGAGGACGAGCACGAGGAACACCTTCCCCGGTCGGGTGCGGACGAGGCGCAGGCTCACGAAGGCGAACACGGGCGCGACCAGCACCGAGAGGTTCTGGAACGACCGGTCGATCTGGGTTCCCTCGCCGACGAAGTGCAGCGCGGTCATCATACCGAAGATGAACGCCACCGTGACGACCCACGTGGTCGCGGGGGTTGCCTCCCGCCTGAGTAACTGGCGCAATACGAGGAACGCCGCGATGATGAATAGCGAGATGTAGACGAGCAGTTCGAGGCCGACCTGGACGAGCGGGTCTGCGAGCGAGAAGGCGAACTTGGCGGTAATCTCTGAGCTATCGACCCGCGCCGAGAGGCTCTCGCTCGGCCGCAGCAGGCGAAGGACGCGCCACACCTGTAGCTGGAAGAAGGAGATGTAAATCCAGTACTGGACGGTCAGGATGAGCACGCCGAAGACGACCAGCCGTGAGTAGTAGATGACCCGCGGGAGGCCGATGAGCCGTCCCGCGAGCTGGACGAACACGAACATCCCGAGGAAGAAGGTGAGGATGAACGGGGTGAGGTTGTGCGTGAACGTGATGAGCGCGACGATGGGGATGAGTAGCCTGAGGTAGATGCGCTGGTGAGAGCGCAGCGCGAAGTAGAGCACGAGCGTGACGAACACGAGGTTGAGCGACTGGGCGATCGGCACGCTCGTCCGGGCGACGTGCCACGGGGAGACGACGATGAGCGTGGCTCCGAGCAGGGCGGCCCGTCGCCGGGAGACCGGGTCAGCGTCCGGAAACAGCAGTTCGATGAGGCAGTAGACGACGCCGATGGCGATGACTGGCTGGATGGCCGCGGCGACGAACAGCGACACCTTCGCCGTGAGACCGGTAAAGAGGATGACCGCCCCCGAGAGGACGTGTGTCACCGGGTACCAGTGGTAGTAGGAGACGAGTTCGGGGGCGACCTGCCCCGTCGAGGCGATGTACGCGCCGAGGGCCATGTGCATGCGGGCGTCACGCCCCACAACGGGTGCGGAGTGCCAGATAGTGGCGCGAATGAGAATCGCGACGACCACGATGTAGACGAGCGCCAGCCGGGTCGGGTTGTAGATGATGCGGAAGGCGAGTAACCCAACGAGTACGGCCACGCTTCCGTAGTAGACGAGCGGCAGGCCGATCGGGTCAAGGCGTGCCAGATACCCCGTCGCCGCGATGGCGAACAGGAGCGTCGCGTCCATCAGCCGGTGTTGTGCAATAGCCGACAGCAACAGCGACACGTCAGTCTCGGTGCTCAGGGCGTAGGCGGTGTAGGTCGCCGCCCCGAAGAACACCATCACGAGGGGGTAAAACAGGAACTGCGAGCCGATGATGTAGGCGCTCGCTGCTCCCGCACCGGTTGCGAGGGTCGCGAGGAGGGCGAGGGCGAAGACGAGTCGTCGCTCGTTGACCTCGAATCGCCGCAGGCTCACCCGCTCGAACACGCCCATCTACCCGACCCCCATTGTTGCCCTAGTAACACGTCTCACCGAGATAAGCCATGCCGACCGTCGTGCAATCGTAGGCGAGGATTTATTCGCGCGATTCCGGGTAATTCCCATCCTTCAACGCGCAGGGGAGTGAATTCAGCCCCACCTGCGGTGGCCCCGAATTCGGCTCCTGCCCACCGTTAACCACCGCCAAATCGTCGCTCTGTGGTCGCGAGTGTCATGTATGCGACGAATAACAAAGGGCGTAATCGCGGTTCATACAGTGTATGTCCGGAAAAGCACCACACGGTTCAGCACGAGGGGGCGCTCCGGACGCCGATTCGATGGCCGGGGATGACGGTCGCACCCGCCTCGGAGACCGTGCTGTAGAGGCGACCCGGGCCGTCGCTAAATCTCGACCCGTCGGTCGCACCCGACTCGGTCTCGGGCCGGTCGAACTGATTCTAAAGGTCGTCGCGAAACGCCGGCAGCTGCGAGCCTATTTCGTCTGTAACGTCCAGTCGGCGCTGATGGCCTACCGCACCGGTATTTTGCGCTTGCCGCTCACGCTCCTCGTGTTCGTCGAGGAACTGCTCATGATGAACCTCTACATGCGCGTCGTGCGCTGGCGCAGTCCAGAGCAGTTCGTCATCCACGAAGTCGAGGGCACCCAACTCGTCCTCGATTTACACGACGAGGGCCTGTCTCGCGACCTGTACATCTATGGCGTGCGCGAGGCGGAGACGACCCGCGTGTTCCAGGCCGAACTCAGACGGCTCAGACACGAAGTCGACTCGCCAGTCGTCCTCGAAATCGGAGCGAACGTCGGCTACTTCGCGACGATGGAAGCTCGTCTCCTCGGCGAGTCGGCTCGCATTCACGCCATCGAGCCGAATCCCACGAACGTGACGCTGCTCCAGCAGGCGGTCGCCCTCAACGACTACCAGGACGTGATTACCGTCTCGCAGGGAGCAATCGGTGACCACGACGGGACCGATGTCCTCGACATCTCGAACAATTCGAACCTGAGCCGGATTCACGGCGCGCCAAAGCCCGACCAGCACGACATCGTCGATTCGCTCGAAGTGCCGATGTGGACGGTCGCCGGCTTCCTCGCCGACCACGACCTGCCCGTAGACGGGGTGAACGTCATCCGCCTCGACGTGGAGGGCTACGAGGTACAAATCTTCCGCGAACTGGATGCCGTCCTCGACTCGTCGGGGCCGCTGTTGTTGTTCATGGAACTTCACCGGAACTTCCTCACGCCCGCCGAACTCGCGGAACTGACCGCCCAACTCGAACGCTACGACTTCCGCATCGTGTCTGCCATCGGGAGCGGTGGCGTCGGCTGGAGCGGCCTCGGCCGCGAGATGACGACCTGGGACGAGATACGCACCCAGCGGTCGGTCGGGCCGGTACGCCTCATCGCAAAACGCGACGGAGGCGCTCGCTGATGCACATCTTGCTCCTCCGGGAAGGGTTCTACCCGAAGCTGGGCGGCGGGTCGATAGAGCAGTGGAACGTCGCGAAATCACTCGTGGCGCGGGGTCACGAGGTCACCGTGTTCGCTCCCCAGCGCGAGGGAGCGCCGCGCTACGAACGGGTCGAAGGCGTCGAAATTCACCGGCCGTACCGGGCCGCAGAGCACCTCGAGGGCGGCCCAACCTCCGCGCTGGGGTTCCTCGGACGACTCGCCTACGCGGTGTTGGTCTGTGTCGCCCTCGTCCGGTGGCTTCGCACCACCGACGTGGACGTGGTGGTCTCGGCGTCACACCTCACCCACCCCGCCGCGAAGTTTCTCTCCGTGCGCTACGGCCTGCCGGTCGTGACGTACATGGCCTACACGCCGACGATGGACCCGAAAAAACGGACGGTCACGAATCCGTCGTACCTCCTTGAACAGGTGAACTTCCGGCTGTTTCTCGGCGACCGGGTGCGCTGTCGAACGCCGGACGTGAAGGCGGCCGTCGAGCGCCACACCGACGCCCCCGTAGCGCTCATCCACGGCATTCTCGACGAGCGAGACCTCCGGGCGGCCGTCGAGAGCGTGGACGCACAAGCTGTCCGCGCCCGGTACGGCGTCGGCGACGACGAGTACCTGCTCCTGTTCGTCGGGCGGTTCATCTCGGTGAAGAACCCGACCAAGGCGGTAGGCACCATCGCTCGGCTTCCCGACCGCTTCAAACTCGTCATGCTCGGCGACGGGCCGCTTCGCGAATCGGTCGCCATCCAGCGCGAAAGCAAGCAACTCGCCGGGCGCGTCACGATTGCGGGCGAAGTCGCCCACGAGGAGGTGATCGCCCTCATGCTCGCCGCAGATGGCTTGCTCGTCACCTCGCGAACGGAGGCGTACCCGACCGTCGTGTTCGAGGCGCTCGCACTCGGAGCCGAGGTGTTCGCGACGCCGGTGGGCGTCCTCCCGGAACTCACCCAGCCGCGACTGCACCTCGCGGCGGCAAACGACCTAGCGACGACTATCGCCACCGCTGCCGGGCGCGGACGCCACGCCGTGGACGACGCGACGCTCGCCGCGTACTCGATGGACCGCTACGTCGACCACCTGCTCGCCGACTGCGCCTCGCTGGTTGCCGTCGAACAGCCGACACCGCCGGCCCGGCCGGACCTCTCTACGAACCTATGACTCAGACTCGACTATGACGAACGAACCGAATCGCTACCAGACGCTCGCACACGACCCCACCGGAGACGGGATTGGACGCTCCATCGAGACGCCCGTCGCGGACGACCACGACCGCAGGCCGCCGAACCGCTACAAACTGCTCGCCCGCGGGTTCAACAAGCGCGTGTTCTCGCTGTTGAATCCTGACGGGTACTATCGCCACGGCATCGACCTCTTCGCCGAGGACTGGGACAACTGTATCATCCTCGATGCGTGTCGCTACGACATGCTGGCCGCGGCGACCCACTCGCTCGGCCCGGTCGACTCTCGACGCTCGCGAGGGTCTGGAACCAAGCAGTTCCTGCGGGCGAATCTCCACGGCAAACAGTTGCTCGACACCGTGTACGTGACGGCGAACCCACAGCTGTGTAAACATCGCGAGGAAATCTCGGTCGCCTTCTACGCCGAGGACGACGTGTGGCGCGACGGGTGGGACACGTCGCACAAGACGGTCACGCCGGAGATACTTACCGAGCGTGCGCTCGCGGCGGCTGACCGGTATCCCGAGAAACGGCTGCTCGTCCACTACATGCAGCCCCACTACCCGTTCATCGGGTCGCCACACGACTTCGACAAGCAGGGGCACATCTTCGAGTCGAAGTACAGCTTCTGGAGGGAGCAGTTCCTCGGCATGCGTACCATCCCGACCGACATCGTCTGGAAATACTACGCCCAGAACCTCGACATCGTGCTGCCGTCCGTCGAGCAACTGGTCGCTGCACTCCCGGGGAAGACCGTCGTGACCGCAGACCACGGCAACATGGTCGGCGAGCGAGCCTGGCCCATTCCCATCCGTGAGTGGGGCCACCCGACGGGCATCTACACCGAGCAACTGGTCACCGTCCCGTGGGTGGTTTGCGAGAACGGCCCGCGAAAGACCATCGTCGCGGGGGATACCCAGCCCACGACACAGCAGCAAGCGATCCACGAAGAACTGCTCAGACAGCGCCTCTCCGAACTGGGGTACGTCTGAAACAAGCGACCGTCACAACCATGTCACCCAAGCATTCAAAAACGGTGTTCGTCATCACGACGAGCGACATTTCACACGCCCGTGGAAACACGGAACCGTACTACATCACGAACCTGCTCACGAAACGCTACGACACGCACGTCTTCGGCCCGCTTTCGCGTGGGTTCACCGGCGCGCATAACCACACGTTCCCCTTCGGCGACATCCTCGGCGTGTTCCTGTTGAACGTGCTGTTCGTCCCCTACTGGGTGTACGTCTCCGTCCGCTACCGCCCCGACGTGGTGTTCTGCCATCGTGAGGTCATCGTCCCGCCGTACGTCTGCAAACTCGTCGCCGGGTCGGCCGTCGTCTACGACATTCGCATGAATCCCTACCGGCAGGGCATCGAGTTCGTCGAACTGGACCACATCCGTAATCCAGCCTACCGGACGTTCCTCACGTTCAGCCTCCTTGCTCACCGCCTCGCATTGCCGAACGCAGACGCCGTCATCACGCTGAGTGAGTCGCTCGCAGCCCAGTTGCGCGAGGATTATCGCGTTCGGTCGGAGCAACTGCACCTCGTCCCGCTCGGCGTCGATACCGACAAGTTCCGCCCCGCGGAGCCCGCCGACGGAGACGACCTGGAGTTGGTGTACGCGGGGGCGATTTACCCGATTCGACGCCTCCACCTCGTCGCGGAGGCCATCTCGATGCTCCCCGAGGCCGCGCGCGAACGGGTCCGGCTGGACCTCTACGGCGACGCAGACGAAGCATACATCGACGAACTCGAAACGACCGCTCGCGCCGGCGGGTGGGCAGACCGGCTTACCTGGCACGGCTACGTCAACCACGAACAACTGGCGGCGAAACTCGGCCACCACGACGTGGCGCTCTCGCCGCTCCCGCCCATCGAGTCGTTCGAGGTGAGTTCGCCGGCGAAGATGTACGAGTACCTCGCCTTCGGGCTCCCAATTATCGCGACGCGCATCACGCCCCACGTAGAGGTGCTCACCGACGGCGAAGACGCCCTCATCGTCGAACCCGAGAGCCCGGCGGCGATTCGCGACGCCATCGAGACGTTCCTCGACTCGCCGGACCTCGTCGTGCGGATGACACAGACCGCCCGTGAACACTCACTCGCCCACAGCTGGGACGCGCGCTTCGAGACCGTCGTCGACGCCATCGAGGGACGGCCGCCCCAGCCAAGCGAAACCACGACGCCCCCGCAACCAGCACCATGAACTTCTGCGCCGTTCTCGGAACGTATCCGAAAGACACGCCCGGTGGCGCGGAGTTCCAGTCGTATCTCATCGCCCGCGAACTGGCCGCTCGCGGCTGGGAGGCCCACTACGTCGCCCACCAGGCAGGAGAGACGAGCGTCGAGACGGACGAGGGAATCGTCGTCCACCGCCTCGCTCGGGGGACACAGCGCACGCGAGCCCTCCTCCAGGAACTCCGGACGATAGACGCCGATTTCTACTACTTCCGGAACATGGCGGACCTTCCGCTCGCCGCGCTCGCAAAACGCGCCGTCCGCGGACAGGTCGTGTTCAACATCTCCCACGACCGCCAGTGTGACCGATTGTTCGCGGGATGGCCCGGCCAGTCGAACCGGACGCGATTCAACAGCCTCCTTCGTCGTGGGCAACTCGCGGTCTACCGGACGCTGCTGCGCGTTCCTGACCAGTTGTTCGTCCAGACGCGCGCTCAGCAGGCGTTGCTCGCGGTGAACCACGGGCTCTCGGGAACGCTCGTCGGTAACGGCCACCCAGTCCCCGAACTCGACACGCAGAAGATCGAGCCACCGGTCGTCCTCTGGCTCGCGAGCCTGAAGGCGTGGAAACGCCCGGAACTGTTCTGTTACCTCGCGGCGGCGTGTGGGGACCTCGACTGCCAGTTCTGGCTCGTCGGTCGCCCCTCAGACGAGGCGGTCACCAAGCGGGTGACCGGCCGTCTCGACGCCCTGCCCAATGCCGAATACAAGGGCGGCTGTGACATCGAGGAGAGCAACGACTATCTCGCCCGTGCCTCGCTGTTCGTGAACACGAGCAAGAACGAGGGGTTCCCGAACACGTTCATCCAGGCGTGGTTCAGAGAGACGCCCGTCGTGAGCCTCGAAGTCGACCCGGACGGCGTGCTCGCAGAAGGGGAGGTTGGGGCGAAAGCCGACAGTCCGGCGGCACTCGAATCGCTCGTCCGCGACCTTATCGAGGACGACGCTCGGCGCCTCCGCCTCGGCGAGCAAGCCCGCGCCTACGCCATCGAACAGCACGACATTAGGCGCGTCGTAAACCGTGTCGAAGAGGCGCTGGTCGGCCGCGTGACCACGCCTGAAACAGAAGAAGTCAGCGAAGCAGCCCGGTAACCCGCGCCACGTCCGTTTTCGAGATGCCGTCGATGAGGTACATGACCGCGACGTACACCACGACGCCGAGCGCCGGGTAGGCGACGAGCGTGACGACGGGGCCGTACTGGCCGGGAATCGACACGAGCACGAGCGCCATCGCCATCGACGCGAGGATGGCCTTCCCAATCGAGTCGAGCGGGAGGGTGAATGGCAGTTCTCGGGCGGCGAAGCGGTAGATGAGCGTGACGATGACCAGTTGGCTGAACAGTGATGCACCGACCGCGCCGAGCAGGCCGAAGGTGGGGATGAGCGCGACGTTCAGCCCAAGGTTCAATATCGACGCGAGGACGACCGCAAAGCCGATTTTGCGCGTGCTCTCGGTCGCGGTGAGGATGTACGCGAGCGGGTTGTCGTAGCCTCGAAGCAGGAAGCCAACCGCGAGGAATGGAAGCAGGATGGCCCCTTCCGTGGCGATTTCGGGCGTCGAGATGAGCGCGAGAAGCGGTTCTGCGACGATGGAGATGCCGACCAGCGCGGGAATCGCGATGATGGAGTAGTACTTGAAAATGAGCGTGTAGAGGTCGCTCAATTCTTGGTGGGCCCCTTCGTCCCACGCTTTCGAAACCGTCGGGTAGAGCGTCGGATTGAGCGCGTCGGTGAATTTGGTGAACGTCGCGCTGATACCGTAGGCGACGGCGTAAATACCCACTGCCGTCGGCGACATGAAGTAGAGGATGAGGAACTTATCGGCGTGGACGAGCAGCGACCCGAACAGTTCCTTTGGCACCATCGGGAGGCCGAAGGCGACGTACGACCGGTAGTTCGCCACGCTCGGGGTGGGGATGGTGTAGCGCGTCCAGATGGTTGCCATGATGAGCGCGTTGAACGCGAGGCCGACGACGAGCAGGGCGAGAAAGCCCTCGACGAGCCCGCGTCCGGTCAGGAACACGACGATGAGGCCCACCGTCTCGACGAGGCTCTTTGCCACGTTGATGGACTCGTAGGTTCGGATGTCGCCCTTCGAGCGCGAGAAACTGATGTTGATGAGAAACAGCATCTCAGAGAGGATGAGCAGCGAGGCGACGGTGACGAGCGTCGATTCGTCGCTGATGGCGCTCCCGACGATCCAGTCGAGCGAGATGGCAGACCCCGCGAGATAGACGATACCGCCGAAAACCAGCCCCAGCAGGCCCGTGAGCGCGAGGATGTCGATGTACGCTTGTTCCCCGCGCCCGCCTCGATTGCTGTAGCGGATGAGTGCGCCGTGGAGGTGGAGGCCGCCGACGGTGACGACCATCGCCACGAACGCGAGGACGATAGACCAGACGCCGTAGCTATCGGTCCCGAGTAAGTTCGTGATGAGCGGGATGGCGACGAGCCCCCTGGCGAACCCGATGAGGATGCGCACCCCCGAGATGAGCGAATCGACGCCGACCTTCTTCGCGAGCGTCACGCACACCACCCGCGCCGACTCATTGCGCCCTCTGCGTCGATTCGTCGTGGCGCGACCGGATGACCTTCGCCGGGACGCCCGCCGCAATCGAGCCAGCGGGAATGGACTCGGTGACGACGCTGCCCGCGCCGATGACGCTTCCTTCGCCGATGGTGACGCCGTCTAAGATTCGGGCCCCCGTTCCAATCCACACGTCGTCTTCGATGGTGATTCCCTCTCGCGTCTCTCCCTGTTCGTGGATGGGCACGTCCACGTCGTCGAAGTTGTGGTTCGCCGGGATGACGACGGTCGCGGCGGCGATGCGGACGTTGTCGCCGATGGTCAACCCACCGTGGCCGTAGAGAATCGAGAATGGGTTGACCGTACAGTCGTCACCCATGGTAATGTGCCCGCCGTAGGGCAACAGCATGGTCTGGTCGTGGATGTGACACCGCCGACCGATGGTAATCGTCCCGTTTCCGGGGTCGAGTTTCGCCTGCAACCCGATTCGCGTGGTCGGATGGATATCGACCGATGGATACAGGTTCCAGCGTTTGACGTTCGACGGAATGACGTACCGAGAATAGGCTCTCTCGAGCACTGCGCGTACTGAATTGGTTGAAAGACTCATGGACCCCACCCCCCAGTGTGGGTGACACAAATACGAGAGATTGGGGAATGATACCGTGTGTGTAGGAAGATATTGCCGCTATTTGCGGGCGGGTTCGACTTAGTCGATTTTCCAGTAGCGCCTAACGGTGTCGCGCCGACACTCGGGACACGTCCGGCGGTTCCGTTCGAACGTACACCGACAGTTCGTACACCGAAAGCGGGGGACAGGGCCGTCGGCGCTCACGCCGACCAGTCGTCGCACGACGGCGACGAGGTCCCGGATGGGCATCTCACTCGTAGTAGGGGAGGTATCGCGTCTCGCCGCTGCCCGTCTCGATTTCGAGCCACCCTGCCGGCCCCTGGCCGGTCGGGTCGCTATCCGTGCTGCCCTCTGCGTGCCCCTTCAGGCGGTTACCCTGGAGGTCGTGGTCGCTGTTCCAGCGCACTTCGTGTTCGTTCACGAACTCCACGTAGCCTCGACGGTGGTAGCCATCGGAGAGGAAGAAGTCGGCGTGGTGGTTGTCGTTCCAGTTCACGTGGTCCGTGCCCTCGATGTCGGTGGTCGTCCCGCCGAAACTGACCCCGCCGACCATGGTGAGCGTCCCGCCGACGACACCACTTGGCGATTCGGATTCGATGCGAATGCCGACCTGCGAACTCTCGATCCAGCCGTCGCCGTGGATGGTCTGCGGGCCTTCGTGAATGTGGAGGCCGATGTCAGCAGACCCAATTTCTGGCTGGTGGATGGCGTTTCGGAAGCCCTGCTTGATTTCGATTGCCTTACTGAACGTGTTCCAGTGGATGGGGTAGATGGAGTTCCCGTTTGGCTTCTCTTTGGTCTCACCTTCGGTGTTACAGAGGACGATGCCTTTGCCCGCAGGGACGTCGCCGTACGTCCGGGTCGCCCGGATGCGGTTGTAGTAACAGCCTTTCTGTCCGCCGAGGCTCTTCAGCCGCACCGCACACTTGTCGTAGGTCCCGTTCGGGTTCACCCCGTCGTCCTCGGTGAAGGTGCCCGTCCCGACGTAGTTGAACCGGACGTCGGCTTGCAGGCCCTTCGTCGCGTGGACGTCGAGGCCGACGAGGCCGTTCTGGCCGCAGTCGAGTTCGCCGACGGTGAACCGACACCAGTTCGAGTCGTAGAACTCCCAGAGTTTGATTTCGTCGTCGGTCCGGAACGACGCCTCTGCTGCGTTGATGGTCTTCTCGGTCTGGTTGTTCAGGAAGATTTTCTCGGTGAGGGTGTAGTCGCCGACAATCTGGACGTGGTCTCCCTGCTCGATGGCCGAGACGATGACCGCAGAGGGATTCGTCCCCGATGCAATCTCGCCGTTCCGGCCTTCGGCGCGGACGGTCGAGCCATCTTTGTAGACGATGACATCCGGAAACTGGACGCCTGAACCGCCGGAGCCACCACTTTGTTGCCCGACCGGGAGCGGGTTCCAGGAAGCGCCGTCACCGATGTAGACGTTCCCGGTGTCGGTGGCGAGGAACTTCGCGTCCTGCTTCGGTTCGTAGTCCGTAAGATTCGCGTCTACGTCGCGGATTTCGACGTCTCTGTCGAGTGATTCGAAGTTCTGATTGAGGGGGATGTGCCAGTCGGTGGCCCCCTTCGCTGGCGTATTGTAGTCGTGATTTCGCGTCATGAATTGAAAGTCAGGAGAGGACGCCGCCGTAGCCGTACTCGCCGTACCGTTGCTGGCCGTACTCGTCGGCGTCGGTGGTCGTCTGTGTCGTCGATTCGGTCGTGGTCGAGTCTGGCGCGACAGTCGTCTGTGTCGTCGCCGTCGGTGCCTCTGTCGTCTGGGTGGTCGTCTCAGTGGCCGGCTGGGTCGTCTGCGTTGTGGTCTGCGTCGTCGTTTCCGTCTGCGTGATTTCCGTCGCCGTCTCGGTCGCCGTCTCCGTTTGCGTCGTCTCGGCCGTCGTGGTCTGCGTTGTTTCGACAGACTCGGTCGTAGTCGTCGCGGTCGGTGTTGGCGTCTGAGTCGTCTCCGTTGGCGGTTGCGTCTCGCCGGGCGTCACGGACACCGTGAGCGTGTACTCACTGTTCCCGTCCTGTACGTCCACGAGCTGGACGAAATAGGAGCCAGTCTCGGTGACGTGTTCTGCGAGTTGCGTCGGCGCGTTGCTGCCGACGTACACTTGGTCGAGAAAGTGCCCGGCGCGGTCGTAGAGCGCGACTGCGGTGACGCCCTCTTCTTCCTCGCGTTCGAATTCGACGGTCAGTTCGTCGCCAGATTCGGCTTCGAACGTGAACCAGTCGACCTCGTCGGAGTCGAGTTCGCCCTGGATGGCACTGCCCGTCTCGATTCTGGTCGCAACCTCCCGGTCGTCGTTCGGTTCGCGTTCGCGTCCGGCCACCGATACGAGCGGTGCGTCGGCGTCGTCCGCCGCCGGAGCACCGCCGTAGCCGAACACTGTCTGCGGTCGCATCTCGAGGCCGTCGTCCGAGAGCACGAGTGCGCCACCGCCGGCGACGACCACCGCACTCGCGAGCTTCAGATAGGTCCGTCTGTTGAGGTGAAGACCACGCGAATCGTTCTGTTCAGCTGAGTCGGTGCTGCGAAAATCGTCGGTCCTACTGCCCGATGGTCCTGCATCTCCGCTGTCGTCGTCTCGCGACACGCCCGAAAATTTGACGCCCAGTATGTATCCGTTCTTACGACACTCCTGCACTTGCCTGCATTTACGTACCACTTTGCAATGAGTACCAAAATTTAGTTACCAGATGCCAGCAGATTAATCCCCGCTTAACCAGTCTGAAACCAATACAGTCAGATTTTCACGAATACCGCGGCGCGATACCAGCCACTCATACAAAATTTGTGACAATTATGCCGGGCGCGGTGTGCGTTCTGAGGGGCGCGAAATCCGTAAGGATACGCGATATTCTCCCATCGAAGACGGTTGTCGGGCCGCTCGACCGCAGAAACCCTCTGGATACCAACATTACTTTAGCCTCGCGCAGGCAACTACTAGGGCAATGGTGAGCCGCCGAGAACTGCTGTTGTTCATCCCGCGACCAGTTCGCCACTTCCTCACGGACCTCGCGGCGGTGGTCGTGCTTATCGTCCTCGCCGGTGTCGGCATTTTCGTCCCCGGGTTCCGGGAGACGCCGCTGCAAGTCGTCCTGGGATTGCCACTCGCGCTGTTCCTCCCTGGGTACGCGCTCATCGCCGCGCTCTTTCCGCGAGCCTCGGCTCCACTCGACGCTGCGGAGGAGACGAACGACGCGAATACGACCTTCTCGACCCCGCTTCGCTGGCGACAGAAGCGCGGCCTCACTGGCCTCGAACGACTCGTCCTCTCGTTCGGATTCAGCGCGGCGCTCGTCCCGGTAATCGGCCTCATACTGAACTTCTCGCCGTGGGGGATTCGAGTCGTGCCGTACTTCCTGGCCGTGAGCGGGTTCACCCTGCTCGCGACGGTCGTCGCGGCGTATCGCCGTGGCCAGCTTTCTGCGGAGGCTCGTTTTACGGTCCCCTTCGGCGCGTGGGCGGCGACGGTGTACGCCACCATCCAGCCGTCCTCGCGCACCGACGCGTTGGTCAACACGATTGTGGCGCTCGCCGTCGTCGCGGCGTTCGTGAGCGTCTCACTCGCCGTGGCCGTCCCGAATCAGAGTGAAGCGTTCTCTGAGTTCTACCTGCTCACTGAAACCGCGGACGGCGAGCGTATCGCGGGGAACTTCCCGACGCGGTTTACGAGCGGCGAACCGCGCACGGTCATCGTCGGCATCGAGAATCACGAACAGCGGACGATGGATTACACCGTCGTCGTCGCGCTCCAGCGAGTCAACGCGACCAACAACACGACCGCCATCATTGAGGAAGCAGTCCTCGCAGAACGGCGCGTACCGAGCCTCGAAGACGGCGAAACCTGGGAATCTGACTTCGAACTCTCGCCGGTGATGACCGGCGACCGACTGCGCCTGCTATTCTTGCTCTACGAGGGCGACCCACCCGCGACGCCAACGGCCGAGAATGCCGACCTGACGATGCATCTCTGGGTTACGGTCACCGCGGAAAATTCGGCTCTCGACCCACCAGTGGGGGTCGTTTCGGGGACGTGGCTTCAGGCGACGCCGCGCTACTCGCCGGTTTGATAGGCAGTGCGGTAGGCTTCGAGCAACTCCTCGTCTGAGAGGCCGTCGAGGTTGCACTTCTCGATGTAGGTGTAGTATTTCTTGTACTCACTCACTTTCGGCGGAGTTGCCGTCCAGCCGGACGGCTTTCGCCCGACCATCACCATCGTGTCTCTGAACCGCGGATACGCCTCACAGACGCGGATGTACGCGGCTCTGACGAGATTCTGGAGCGGTCCGTCCAGCTCCGCCCAGTAGACCATGTTGTTGAGCAGGCGGGTATCCACGATTTCGAGGCCGTGATAGTCTGCGAGCACTTCTCTGAGTTCGGCTTCCGTATACTCGCGGACGTGTCCCCGGAAGCTGTAGGTAGACCAGTAGTAGCCTTCGAGTGAGGTGTGGTTGGTCTTTCCGGTGAGGAGCTTCAGGCGATTGGCGAGGTGGGCCGCGTTGGGCGTGAGGACGATGACGACGCCGCCTTCTTTCGCCTTCGAGGCGGCATAGTTGAGCAGCTCGCGGGGGCTGTTGTGCATGTGTTCGATGACGTCCAGAATCAACACCGCGTCGAAGGAATCGTCCTCGACAGTCGCCATGACGGCGTCGCGGCGAATCGCGGTTACACCCATGTCTGCTGCAAACTCTATGATTCGCTCGCGGTTGTCCCCCATGAGGTGCCACGGTTCGTTGTAGTCGTCGATGCCGGTCACCTGATAGCCGAGTACCGAGAGTCCAGCTTCGACGTCACACGCCCCCGCGCCGAGTGAGAGCACCGTAGCGTCCCGCGGAACGTGGTCCTGGAGGAGCGACGCGACGAGTTCGAACTTGAAGAACTTCCCGCGGAGGTACGTCTCCGGGAACGGGAATCTGTCGCGGACTTCGTCGAATGCCTGTTCGAGTTCTCGCCCGTAACCGAGCGCACGCTGTTGCTGTCGTTTCGGCGTCGTTTTCGCACTAATCGTCATTGTTTCCCCTTGCAGAGGTCGCGAGAACCGCGCTCCCCCACCCAAACAAGACCGACCCCGCCCGACGGTGGATCCCGTCCGACGAATTCACTCTTATTCTAGATATATACTCTCCGGACTCCGATAAGTAGTTTTTGCAGACCCTACGGTTTACGGGCTTCTGCGACCAGCTCTTCGTCCGTCTCCTCGTCCGCTTCAGCCGCGTTTCGACGTTCGCTCAGTTTTTCCCAGATCTCGACACATCCTGCGCCGGGTTCGATATCCTGTAGGTGAGCTCGGTCACTTTTCCGGGAATCCTTCATGTTACTCACAATCCTAGTAACACAGTCTATGTGATGGGTGATAAACGTTTCTCAAAACCCCAATTGCTGTTAAGGAACGCGACAGAGAGTACACAACGATGACCGACGACGATGCCACGCGCCTGCTCGACCGACTCGATTTGAAGGAGTACGAACTGACCTCTCTCTATCACCTCCTCTCGCTCGGGCGCACCACCGCGCCGAATCTCGCCGAGGCGACCGGTATCCCTCGGGCGCGAATCTACAGTGTCTTAGAGGAACTCGGCGATAAGGGGTTCATCAAAATCATCCCCGGACACCCAAAGCAGTATCAGCCGAAGTCGCCACAGGAGATTCTCGACCGCGCAGCGGAGAACGAACGCCAGCGATTCGAGTCGTATCGCACCTCACTCGACGAGATTCGCGACGAGTTTCTGGCCACGTTCGAACCGCGCTACGAGCGGGCGAGCAAGGACATTACCCCGACAGAGGAACTGTTCTGGGCGGTCGACGTGGGCGAACCGAGCGAGACGGAGACGCGCCAACTCTACCAGGACGCAACGGAGACGGTGTACGTCCTGACCAAGAGTTTCGAGTACCTGTCGAACATCGAACCCGCGCTCGCGGCGGCCATCGACCGCGGGGTCACCGTGCGCGTCCTGTTTCTCGACCCGGCTCATCTCTCCGCGGAGAATCGCGTGGTTCAGCGCGAGCGCGTCGCCACGCTCGCAGAATCCTTCCCCGAGGTCTCTGTTCGCTTCAGCGACGAGAAACTCCCATGGCGGGGCACCTTCATCGACCCGAGCATGGAGTACGATTCGGGGCGGGCCATCCTGCTCGTCGAAGAGGTCGACGTCCCCCTCCACATGCGACAGGCGGCCGTCACGGACAACGGGTCGTTCGTCGCGGGACTCAAACGCTACTTCGACCTCATCTGGACCTACGAGAGCGTCGAGTCACCCGACGAGACTCACTGACTCGATTCTTCGCGGGGTCGCCCCCGGCGCGCTCGCCACAGGAGTGCGAGGCCGGGCAGGCCGTCGAGCAGCCAGACGAGTACGACGAACCCGGTGAGCAGGAGTTCGGCGCCGACGATTGCGTCGAGTTCGAGATTCAGGAGGTGTGCGAGAAAGCCCGGTTCCGGTTCCAGGTACTCGATTGCGGGGACGACCGGCCAGAGCAGGAAGCCAAGGTAGTAGGTGTCACCCAGATACCACGGGACGAAGGCGTCACCAAGAAGGTGTGAGGCGTAGCCGATGGCGAACGCGACGACGTATCGGAGGTGGTGTGGATACCAGAGAGCGGCGACGAGCAGACACAGTCCC
Organism: Haladaptatus sp. DYSN1; assembly: GCF_029489995.1. Taxonomy (NCBI): domain Archaea; kingdom Methanobacteriati; phylum Methanobacteriota; class Halobacteria; order Halobacteriales; family Haladaptataceae; genus Haladaptatus; species Haladaptatus sp. DYSN1. The sequence goes on along the minus strand of NZ_CP120470.1, from coordinate 2,851,834 downwards.
ACGAGTGCCGTCGCCGTGAGCGCGGAGTGGGCGAGCGACCGGCCGGTCGGCAGCACGTGAAACGTCCACGCGAGCGGTTTGTCGACGAGGTCGGGAAACTGCGACCCGAACATCGCCACGAGCGTCGCGCCGTCCGTGGGTGCGCGTCGCCACCGGGCGTGGCTCCACCCGCTATAAAAGATGTATCCCAACGCGAAGTGTGCCCACGGCCACATGCCACTCTAATACGGTTGCTGTCTGCTTACCCTCACCGCCTCCGCCGACGCTACGTCTCCGGGGTCTGTCGCCCGGGATAGAAATCAACGGACGTAGAGGTGATGACCACCTCCACGGGCCGGTCCTCTGGCGACGCCGTGAACACGGCCGAGGGTCCCTTTCTGACGTTGATGTTGATTCTGTACGACCCGCCCTCTCCGAGGACGTTCGGATAGTACACGCTGTTGTTGGGCGAAATCTCGACTGCTTCCCTGATTACCACTTCGTCGTCGGGCACGCGAGAGATCGTCACGTCGGCGGTCACCGCAACCCGCGCGTCGTTGATGACCACGATGTCGTTTGGTCCCCCCGAGAGCAGGGAAGTACACCCGGCGAGCCCGAGCAACCCGCCGAAAGCGACGGTTTTGAGGGCGTCTCGCCGAGTTATCTGAGCGAACATCTGCACCGTGTAAAACTCCGCGTAAATGATTAAGTGTTTATTATAATTCTTTGACTATTTTTCGGCGACTGCTCACACAGCGCATTCTACGTTTATAGGTCAGTCGCTCGAAACAGACAGTATGGTGGGTGGGGCCCCGACAGTCCTCGGACTGTTCGGCGGATTGCTCGTGGCGGTCGTGTTCACGCTCCTGTTCGAGTTACGGACTCGTGAGTTCACGCTCCCGACCACGCCGCTGTGGAACCGGTACGTCGGTCCCATCGGCGTTGGACGACTCCGGGTGCCGGGCGCGTCCGTCCTGCACCTGCTGGTCGGGGCACTCGCCGGCGGCCTGTTCCCCTCGCTGGTCACCGCATTCCTCGGCGTGGAGACGGTATACCTCTCGACGTTCCCACAAGCGCTCACCGCCGGACTTGGATACGGGCTTGCAATGTACGCGGCGGCGCGCGTCGCAGAACTGCTCGGTCTCGTCGACCTCGTCGCCCCCGCGGAGTCGCGGCTCCTGTTCGAATACCACGTCCTCTACGGCCTCGGCCTCGGAACATGGTTCGGCCTGTCCCAGTGGCTCGGCTACCCGGTCGTCTGTACACTTTTCGAGACTGTTTGCACGGGCGCATAGTCACGCTCTCGGACAATTAGTTTCGACTCGCCGACAGTTATTAGCGATGGGCCGTCGAACGCTAGGGGTATGGCAACGCTCCGGAGACAGCGGTTCGTCCACAACAACGTCGCGTGGATGCTCCTGATGCTCGTCGTGCTCATCGTCGCCGGGTCGCTCTCCTTTCAGTTGTTCTTCGCCATCTCCCTGCTCGGCTTTCTGATGCTCGTCGAACTCAGTTCGCCGTTCAACGTCGCCCCGCGCTGGCGAACCCGCCTCTCGTGGGTCGTCCGCGGCGGGTTCGTCCTCTTCGGCTACTTCGTCGTCATGGAGGTTCTTCGGTCGATTCCGCCGGGGGTGTTCTGATGGCCGGGTGGCCAGCCGTCACCGGCCCGCGCATCGTCATCGCCGTCCTCTCGCTCGCGCTCGTCACGGCACTCGTCGTCTCGGGGAGTTCCTCTACGGCCGACTTCAGCATCTACAACACCGACTGGGATGGCACCTCGAACCTTCGCTCGTCTGCGACCATCATCACGCAGGACACCGAGGTGTACGATCGAGTTGAACCGGGCGAGACCATCGCTATCATCCTCTCACCCGACTCGCCGTACACCACGGAAGAGCGCGAGCGCCTCCGCCGATTCGTCACCGCGGGCGGGACGCTCGTCGTCGCCGAGGACTTCGGCCCGCACACGAACGCGCTGCTCGAATCGCTCGGTGCTCGTTCGCGCATCGACGGTCAGTTGCTACGCGACGAGTGGAACCACTTCAACTCGCCGGCGCTTCCCTACGCCACCGAACTGGGCGGCAACGAACTCGTCTCCGGCATCGACCAACTCACGCTCAACTACGGAACCGTCGTGCAGGCGAACAACGCCACCGTCATCGCCCGGAGTTCCGACCTCGCGTACCTCGATTCGAATCTGGACAGCCTCATCGACGAACGCGAATCCCTCGGGTCGTACCCCGTCGTCACCTACGAGGAACTCGGGGCGGGTCGCCTGTTCGTCGTGAGTGACCCGAGCATCTTCGTCAACCGGATGCTCGAACAGCCCGGCAACCAGCAGTTCGTCGGTCGCCTGGTCACGGAGCGCCAGACGGTCCTCCTCGACTACTCGCACGTCGCGTCGGTGCCGCCGCTCACGCAGGCCATCTTGCTCGTTCGCGGGTCCTCGCGCCTCCAACTCGTCCTCGGGCTCGCCGCCATCGCCGCGGTTGCGATATTCTCGACCCGCCGGTTGCGCCGCGAGCGCGAGAGGGACTCTCCGATTCCGCCCACCGCCGCGACCGACGAGGCGGTGGCCGCCTACCTGAAAAAACGCCATCCGACGTGGGACACGGCGCGCGTAGAGCGCCTTCTCGAAAACCTGAAAGACCCGGGCCCACCGCGCTGAGGAGCCACACCCACGAAATTCGCGTGGTATCTTTTTCACCTCCCGTCCCGTCTAGCAGGGACAATGACAGAACCGGCGGAGATTTTCGACGCGCTCCGCGAGGAGGTGGGGACCGTCCTCATCGGCAACGAGGAGGTCGTCGAAGCACTCACCATCTCGTTGCTGACGGGGGGACACGTACTGCTCGAAGGGGTGCCGGGGGTGGCGAAAACGACCATCGCGAAACTGTTCGCGGGCGCGCTCGGCCTCGACGTGACCCGGATACAGATGACGCCTGACCTGCTGCCCGCGGACATCACCGGGACGCAAATCTATCGCGAGTCAATCGAGGACTTCGAACTGAAATACGGCCCCATCTTCGCGAACGTCGTCCTGGCCGACGAAATCAACCGCGCCCCGCCGAAGACCCAGAGCGCCCTGCTCGAAGCGATGGAAGAGGAGACGGTGACCATCGGCGGCGAGACCTGCCCTCTGCCCGACCCGTTCATGGTCATCGCGACGCAGAACCCCATCGAGGTGGCCGGAACCTACCGGCTCCCAGAGGCCCAGCGCGACCGCTTCCAGTTCAAACTGACCGTCGAGTTGCCGGCCGAACAGGCCGAACTCGAACTGCTCGACCGCTTCGACGTCGCCCCGGACCTCGGTCCTGCCCGGGTTACGCCTGTCGTCAGCCTCAACGACCTGCTCACCGCCCGACAGGCTGTGGTGGACGTGTACGTAGACGAATCGGTCAAACGCTACATTCGAAACGTGGTCGCCGGGACGCGGACCGACCCGAACGTCGAATACGGCGGGTCGCCGCGGGCGACGCTCGCGTTCCTCAACACCTCGAAAGCCCGCGCCACGCTCCACGGGCGCGACTACGTTATCCCCGACGACGTGAAGGCACTCGCCCGCCCGATTCTCGCTCATCGCCTCGTCCTCAACACCGACGCGGAGTTGAACGACGTCTCTGCTGAGATGGTCGTCGAAACCGTCCTCGATACCATCACGCCACCGGGCGGGCCTGCGGACGGCACCGAGGCCGAAACCGAGGACATTTCGACCAACGGTGGCGACACCGATACCGACGCCACCGACTAAGTTTCGGCGTCCTCACCTGGCTCCCAGCGACAGGTGACGAGATAATCGACGCGCCGCCCGCCGGCAGGCGTGGTTTCGACGACGACCGGCCGGTTCAACTTGACCGCGAACCCCGTCCCGATGAACGAGGCGACCGGGTGGTCGAAGCGGTCTACTGGGCCGTAGACGCTTCCCTTGACGCCGATGGTGATGCGTCCGGCCTCCACGTCCTGGTCCGGGGTCGCCCGCGAGACGAGCTCGAAGTCGTTTTCGAGCGTCTCACAGAACTGCTCTGCCAGCCCAGCGGGGGTATCGGTCGCCCCGCGGCGAACCGTCGCCTCGTACTCGCGAAACAGCGCCGCGCCGGTCGGGTAGAGCGCGAGGCCCCGTTCTGCCTCCGTGGCCGTGGCGACGATAGCTGATTCCAGTGCCTGTGGCGGTGGAACTTCGTAGTCAGGATGCAGCGGGACGAACAGCCTGACGCCCGCGAAGGGGGCCGTCGCGTCTGGAACTGGGACGTACACGGTCGTATCTTGCAGCCCGAGGTCAGCCACGAGCGTAGCTCCGGACACGCCGAACGCCGCGTAGACGCGCTCGCCGACCGAAGCGGGGATGAACTGCTCCGGGGTGAGGAAGTACGTCAACACGGCGGCGAACAGGCCGATGCCCGCGAGGGCGAACAACACCTGCTGAGATTCGGGATACAGCACACCGGTTGCGGCGGCCACCGCGCCGATGAGGAGGAGCCAGAGCGCCTCTCGCCGATGGCTCGCCTGTCGCGCCCGAACGTACTCGGCCCGGAGGCGGCGGTTGTCGTGTTCGAGTAGTTCGACCTGCGCGAGGAGGTCCTCGTATTCGCGGTCTTCATCTGCTGCGACTTCAGGCGACGTGCGTTCGCTCATCGTTCCTCCGCGAGCGCTCGTATCACGAATTCGTATCTGACGAGAACGTACGAGAACACGATTACGCTGGCCGCCGCCAGAATCGTCGCCGGTCGAATCCCGTCGAACCACTGGTACAGCGAGAGCGTGAGGCTGCCGAGAGCGAGCAGTGCGATGCCCGCCGTAATCGCGGTTCGAAGCCGCCGTCCCGGGCGGGAAACCGACATACCGACGGCGAGGAGAATCCCTGCTTCGAGCGCGACCAGCGTATTCACGTCGAGCGGTTGAACCAGCACGCCGAACACCACCTGCGCCCCCGCGAAGGCGAACAGTGGCGACCCGACGTACCAGAGGACGACCAGCGCGATGCCCGAGAGGGCACCGAGCGGGCCAAACCAGTAGACGAGTCCCGCCGCGAACAGGGCGAAAGCGACCACGCCCACGAACGGCCGGTCGTCGCGCAGGAGTCTCATGCTCGCCCCCGCGCTCGAGACTGCGCTCTCACCCGGCGCATGAGCGAATCGACGCTCTCCTCGGGAGCGACTTCGATTGCGGTGACGCCGTCGATGCGTTCGAGTCGCCCGCGAAACGTTTCGAACTGGCGGTAGCGGTCGTAGGCTTGCTCGACGTTGGCGAGTGCGCTAGGGTCGAACAGCACGGAAGGCGTGAGGAACACGAAGACGCGACTCTGGCCCGTTCTGGCGAGTTTCACGGCGTCCAGCACGTCGCTCCTGCTCGAATCGTCGGTGAAGATGACGGTGTCACAGTTGACGTAGTTGCGGACGTTCGCCCGGACTGTTCGAAATAACGGGTCCTCGTGTTCGACGCCCGTTCCGACCTGCGCGGCGAAGAAGGGGCGCAACGCCTCCCCGAACCGGGTGGTGTCGGACTGCAAATTGTCGTGGGTGCGTCGGCGGTCGCCGATGGTCGGTCGGACGCGCCTCGCCGCTCGCGTTCCACCCGGCTGGTCGGGCGTGTCGAGTCGCTCGTAGAGGTAGGCGGCGATGGTGTCGTAGGCACTGCGCCCCGTCGTCGGCTGGAACCGCTTGGAGACGCCGTCGTCGCCGACCGCGAAGAAACCGAGTGGTTCGCCAACCGCCCGGGCGTTCGAGACGAGGGTCAACGCGCCCTGTCTCGCGTAGTCGAGTTTTGTCCGTCCGGGTCGGCCCTGTCGCATTGGCTCGCGGTGGTCGAAGACGATGACCGTCATCCGGTCGGTCTCCCCCTCTAATTCACGGACGAACAGCTGCCTGAGCCGGGCAGAGGCGTTCCACTCGATGCGGTGGAACGCGTCGCCCTCCTGGTACTCTCTGATGCGCCCGAGTTCGATACCCCGTCCCCACCGGTAGGTGAGGTTCTCGCCGTGGTCGATGAGCGGGTCGGTCAGTCGCGTCCCAACGTAGGGCGTGATTCGGACCGTCGGCCGCGGTCCGAGCGACACGCGCGTCGTGAACAGGCCCGCTGGTTCCGTGATGGAGACGGTGGCGGCTCCAAACTCATAGGTGCCGGCGACGGGGAACGTGACGACGTGCGTGGCGGTGGTTCGTCGTTCGCCGACGACGATTTCGGCCGCGGCGGTTTCTGCCCTCGTCGTCACGGTTATGGGCGGATTCGCCGCGACGGTGAGCGAATATGGCGTCTCGAACGGAAGGCTCGCTTCGAGTTCGAGTATCACGGGCGTCTTCGTCGATGCCTGTGTCCGGTCGATCGTCTGTGTGACTTCCAGGTCTGCGACGATGTGCTTTACCTCGCGGACGAAGAGATACTGGCGAGCGAGTAACCACGAGGCGATGGCGACCGCACCGAGGAGGTACACCGGTTGCTCGACGAGGAGCGCCCCGGTCGCGAGGACGACCGAGAGGGCTGTCGCTGCCCAGAACCGGCGGGTCACATCCATTGGGCAGAGAGACGATGCCTGCCATGTTTAATGTGCTGGTGGTGTCACGAAGTGGACCACTTCGCGAAACCGACCGCCGAAACCCCGATTTTCGAGAGAGCTATCAGCACTCGTGACTGTCCTGACCTGTTCATTGACGTAACTATCAACAGAATATCTTTTACCCTGCGAAACGGATTGTCTTGATGTGCGACGAGGGTCGGGGGGAGCGCTCGTATTCGCTGTCTTCCTGGTGTTGAGCCTCGTGGCCGTGGGTTTCCAGCCGACGGTCGCGTCGGGCCAACGCGAGGTAGACACATCACTTTTCGAGAATACAGCCGCCACGCAGGAAGCGCCGAACAACACCACCGACCCAGAAAACGTCTCTGATATTCGACATCAGAACCCGTATCGGGTGAGCGAACTGTCCGACATTAGCGGCCTCGAACGGCGATTGGAGATTCAACTTGCCCTCTATCTCACCGAAAGTACGGCCCAGTTGACCCGCGAGGAGTACGCACAGGCGTCGCGTATCCTCGGCCCAACGTTCGACAACACCCTCGACAAGTACGTCTCGGTCGCCCGACACAACCAGAACTCGGACGTGAACGAAACGGCTTCCTCCTTCCGAGAGACGCGTGACACCCAACGCGAATTCGCCAGCGCCGTCACCGAGTATCAGGAGACCTACGACACCTACGTGACGGCGAAAACCGGCGGCGACGAAGGTCGGGCGCGACTCATCGCCCGCGACCTCGCGACGCTCGAACAGCGGGTCAACGAGACGAGCAGTGACCTCCTCTCCGACTACGACGGCCTCTCGAATTCGAGTATCGCGAACGTCACCGTTCCCACCGCGAACGTCGAAAACGTGACGACGGTCATCGCCGAGCGCCAGCAGTCCATCAACCTAGACGAGTTCGAGGAGACGACGCTGAGCGCGACGCTCGCGACCCAGAACACCTCGTTTCTCGACCCACTCAGCGTCAGCGGCCAGGTAACCAACGCGAACGGAACCGCCATCGCAAACGAGACGGTGGCACTCACTGCCGGCGACGAGGAGGTGCTGGTCCAGACCGACGAGGACGGTCGGTTCACGATTACACACCGGCCAACCACGCTCGGCGTGGGTACGTCCACTATCGACGTTCGTTACCTGCCCGACCCCTCGTCCGTATATCTCGGGTCGAACCAGACGCTGGCGGTAGGCGTCTCGCAGGTCACGCCGACCGTCCAGTTGACGGGGGCGACGAACGGGTCGAGCCTCGGCCAACAGGTGACGGCGACCGGTCGCGTCGCCGTAGACCAGTACAACGTGTCGAACCTCCCGGTGGTGTTGACCATCGGTGGCACGCGCATCGGAACGACCCAGACGGACGCGAACGGCTCGTTTTCGTTCTCGACGGCGCTTCCAGTGGGTGTCCCGGCCGGTGACCAGGAACTCGTCGTCGGATTCCTCTTCGAAGACCGTGCGCTCGCGAAAGCGCAAGCGAGCTCCATGATTTCTATCGCCCGCACGCCCTCGGAACTCACGATTCAGGGCAATCAGGAGACACAGGATGCGGTTCGACTCACCGGTACGCTCACCACGGGTGCCGGCACTCCGGTGGACGACCAGCCGATTCTCATCCTCGTAGACGGCGCAGTCGTGAGTTCCGCCCGGACCGGGAGCGACGGCGAGTACGTCGCCCTCGTCGAACTGGCGGCGGTCCGAACGGCCCCGAACCAGTCGCAGATTACGTTCGTCGCCGAGTACGACGCGACGCGGACGAACCTCGAACCGGCGCGGGCCGAAACCGTGGCGGTGTACGAATCGACGGGTGGGAATCTCGGGCCGCTCGTGCCGGTCGAACGAACCTCGATGCAACCGTGGTTCGAATTCGTGAGTCTGGTCGCCACCGTCCTCGTCTGGCGGGTCGCCCGCTGGAATCCACTCGTCGTGTCCTGGGTCGAGACGGTCAGAACCGGCGACGCACTCGCTAACGGCAGCGGGGAATCGGACGCCGAGACAACATTCTCACCACTCGACGTCGCGGCCAAAGAGCAGTCGCTGCTCTCGACGCTCCAGCAGTACGTTCGCGAGAACCAGACCGACCTCGCCGTCGTCCTTGCCTATACCGACCTCCGCACGCGACTCGCAGACGTCGTGTCCGTGCCACAGAACCTGACCCACTGGGAGTTCGTCGTGGCCTGTGAACGACGGGGCATGTCGGCTCCCCAGTTGCGCGAGTTGCGCCGGATTACGCTACTCTACGAGCGGTCCGTGTTCGACGACCGCGAACTTTCGACCGCCGACGCGGCCAGTGCGCTCGACGCCTTCGACCGCTTCGACGGCGGGTTCGACCTCGCGACGCCGACCGTCGAGGCCTGATTACGAGGCGAGCACGAGCGGTTCGTACCACTCGCGGTTCTCCTTGTACCAGTCGATAAACCGAGCCACGCCCTCGCGTATCGTGGTCGTGGACTCGTAGCCAATCAGGTCGTGCGCCTTCTGGACGTTCGCGTGGGTGTGCTCTGCGTCGGCCTCGTTTCGCTCGCCGAACTGGAGTTCGAGGTCCGGGGCGAGCTGGTCGCGCACCGCGATGGCGAGCGTCTTGATGTCGATGTTGTCCGTCGAACCGATGTTCAGGATGTCGCCGTCTGCGGCGTTCGTCGAGAGGAGCGCCTCGTTCGCGGCGAGGATGTCGTCGATGTAGGTGAAATCGCGCGTCTGACTGCCGTCGCCGAAGATGACGGGCGGCTTGTCGTTGAGACACCGCGAGACGAAGTTCGAGATGGCCATGTTCGGGCGCATTCGAGGCCCGTAGACGGTGAAGTAGCGAAGCGACACCGTCGGCAGGCCGTACACCTCGTTGTAGACGCGGGCGTACTGCTCCCCGGCGAGTTTCGAGACGCCGTAGGGGCTCACGGGCGTCGTGGGGTGTTCCTCGTCGTACGGCAGATACTCGGGTTTACCGTAGACGGAAGACGAACTGGCGAGGACCACTCGCGAGACGTCCGCCTCTCGTGCGGCGTCGAGGACGTTCAGCGTCCCGGTGACGTTGATGCTGTTCGGTTTTTTCGGGTTCTCGACGCTCGTCCGGACGCCAGCCTGTGCGGCCTGGTGATAGACGTAGTCTGCGTCCGCGACGAGGTCGGTGACGAGGGCTTCGTCGCGCACGTCACCCTCCACGAGTTCGTACGAACCGCCACTCTCCGCTGCGGCGTCGCGTCCCCCCTGCACGTTGTGTTCCTTGATGCGAACGTCGTAGTAGGGGTCGAAGTTGTCGAGGACGACCACGTCGTGGCCGGTGCCTGCGAACCGTTCTGCGAGATGACCACCGATGAAACCGGCCCCACCTGTCACGAGAATTTGCATTACCGCTATCCTCTCTAGCCAGCCTCTTAAAATGAATCGGCTTCCTACCAGTATGCAGATAACTCGCTCTTTGTCGGTCGAATTTTCGTTCGTCTCTGTGGCTGACCGGTCTGGAAGAATGGGTATCGGTCGGGAAGTGTCGCTCACGAATGACTGTTCATTGTAGCAATTCCTGAACTTAATTTAATTACTTCTGGTATAACCAAACCAGTTCCAGCGTAAGTTCACCCACCCTCCGTAGGGGAGAGGTGAACCGCATGTCAACACCACCAGACAGCCAACTGACAGCCGAACCAGCCGACGCGGATGAGGTACCATTCGGCCTGACTCGACGGCGCGCACTCGGTATCGGCGGCGTCGCGCTCGGGGGCATCGCCCTCGGCGGGAGCTCCGCCTTCGCGCAAGAAGACGACGACGAGACGCCAGACGACGGTGAAACACCGGACGACGGCGAGACACCCGACGACGACACCAACGGAGACGGTGACGACGGCGAGACGGAGATGCGGACCTACCGCGTCACCGTGGCCAACCTCACGCGCGGTCAGCCGTTTACGCCGCCCGCAGTGGCGGCCCACACCGCCGCAGTAGAGGTGTTCGCCGTCGGAGAGAAGGCCAACGAGGCAACGCAGGAACTCGCGGAGAACGGCAATCTCCAGCCACTGCTCGACCTCGTCGCTTCGACCGACGAAATCAAGGGAGCAGCGGTCGGTGAGTCACCGCTCGTTCCGAAGGGCGACCCCGGAAACACGGACCTGCCGTACTACACGTCGCTCGAACTGACGGCCGATTCGTCGGCCGAGTTCCTCACGTTCGTCAGCATGCTCGTCGCCACGAACGACGGCATCGTCGGACTCGACACCGTTCGACTCCCGACTGAGGTCAACGAGTCGATAACCTACTACGCGAACGGCTACGACGTCGGCACCGAACAGAACACCGAGCGCTTTACGGACATGGTCTCGCCGGCGCGGACGCTCATCCTCGGCGGGACGCCCGTCGGCACCGACCAATCTGATCCGGACCTCGCAGAGGACGACGTCATCAGACCGCACCGTGGCATCACGGGCGACGGTGACATGAACCCGGACACATACGACTGGGACGAACCGGCCGCACTGGTCCACGTCGAACGCATCGAATCGGAACCCGAACCGGAGCCAGAACCGACCACGTTCAGTGCGACGCTCTCGGGTGACGAGGAAGTCCCGCCCGTGGAGACGGACGCCTCCGGCGAGGCGACGTTCGAACTGGATTCGGCGGGCGAAACGCTAAGCTACAGCGTCTCGGTCGATACCATCGAAAACGTCGTTGCGGCACACATCCACTGCGCGGTCGCTGGCGAAAACGGTCCCGTCGGCGTCACGCTCTACAGTGGCGACCCGGTCTCGGAATCCGGCGTCCTCGCCGAGGGTGACATCACCGCACCCGACGAAGACAACGAGTGTGGCTGGGAATCCGTGGCGGACGTGGTCGCGGCAATCGAGGCCGGCGAGGCCTACGTCAACGTCCACACGCAGGCGAACCCGAGCGGCGAGATCCGCGGTCAAGTCTCGTAATCGACCCGCACGGATTTTTCAGTCTTTCCGGACCCGGTCGTACACGGTGTGCCCACAGCGAGAGCACTGCCGCGGTGCCTTCCGGTACTCCTTGCCACAGTTCGCACATTCCCAGTTCGCCCCAAGCAGCTTCGTGAGAATACCCATCGGCTGAGTGTACGGAGAGAGCGGTTATGTCGGTACCGGCGACAACAGCTTTTTGTCGCCTCATGTTTTAGGCTTACCTAAAATGCGACTCAAACGCCTCTTCGAAACGCTTCGGCCGAAACATCGGCGCTCAGACCTCTGTGTCGCCATGTACTGTTCTACCTTCGGGACCGACCCGTCGACGGCCAAGCGGGACGAGCAAGCGGGGTCTAACCACGTCCAGTAGGGTGGTTTCGGCGATTTATTCCCTCGCAAACATACGGTCTAATAACCTATCAATAAAATATTAGTAACTCTATTATTAACTTTCAATCTGCACAACTGTTCTGCGTATGTCAGTACAAACGGAAGTACAAGCCACAGAAACGGTCAGTGGCGAGTACATCATCCGGTGGTACGAAGACCGAGACCGGGCCGCATTTATCGACCTGTACGAACTCGCCTTCAGCGAGTGCAGTCCCGAATGGTTCTCGTGGAAATACGAACAGAATCCGTATACAGACCGGGTTCCAATCGTCGTCGCCGAGCGCGACGGCGAAGTCGGGGCGGTTCGCCCGTTCATCCCGCTCCCGCTCCAACTCGGTGAGCGCACGGTCTCGACGGTCCAACTCGTCGACCTCGTCGTCCACCCCGACCACCGCCGTCAGGGGCTGATGCAGACGCTTTCGCGATGGCTCAAGACCACCTGCTGGGACGAGTTCGCTTCGACGTTCACCTACGCGACGTCCGCGGCGAGAGACGGGATTCTCAAGATGCAGACCGAACGCTGGACCGACCACGACCTCGGTCAGTTCGTGAAATACGAGCGCGTCAACGACGTCTCCGCGTTCGTCGGCGAGGACCACTCGCTCTCGCTGCGTCTCGGCGCGGCGGCCGCGAACCCGGCCTACCGCCTGAAACACCTGCTGTACGACCGCCTCGCGCGGGGCGACCCGACGATTTCGGTCACGCGCCACGAATCAGTGCCCGTCTCACTTCTTTCGAGTCTCTACCGACTCTCCGTCCCCGAGCAGGCCCACATCCGACGCGACGACGAGTTCTACGCCTGGCGATTCGCCGAGCCGGGTCGCGAGTTCGTCACCTACGTCGCCCAGCGCGACGCCCTTCCCGTCGCGGCCATCGTCGTCGGCGTCGATCGAATCGCGGGCGGTCCCTCGACCGCCTACCTCATGGAGGTGCTCCCGCTCACCGGTGGCGAGGACCGTGCCGGAGCGTTCTCGTCGCTCCTCGCACACATCGTGGCGGATTTCGCCGACGTGGACCATCTCTGTGCGACCGGCGGCCAGATTCCGCCCGCTGTCCTCGCGGCCCACGGGTTCATTTGCACCGACTCCTTCCCGCTCTCGAAACTCGTCTCACCCGCGTACCTGCTCATCTGTCCACTCGGCGTCGCCGAGGCCGACCCAGACATCGAAACGCCGCTTACGAGTACGGACGGGTGGGACGCGTCGTTCTCGGTGCGCTTGCTCGGCTAACCGCCCGCGAACGACCCGTACAACGGCTTTTTCCCGCGCTTACCGCCCGTTAGGGAATTCATTCTTAACCCGGTTCGTGGCAAATCTCTGGGCATATGGCAGTTCACGAGGAGCGAGTAACGACCGACCACCCGGAGGGAGGGTACACCGTCCGCTGGTACGAAGCTGGTGACGAAGACGCCTTCGTCGACCTCTACGGCCTGGCGTTCAGTGGATGCACCCCGGAGTGGTTCGACTGGAAGTACAAACAGAACCCGTACGCGAACCACGTTCCGGTCATCGTTGCGGAAAAAGACGGCGACATCGGCGGGTTCCGGCCAGTGTTGCCGCTTCCGATTCGGGTCGGCGACGAGACGGTCATGTCGATTCAGTTGGTGGACCTGATGGTTCACCCCGACCACCGCCGCCAGGGGCTGATGACGAAGATGTACGACTGGATGAAAGCCGAGTGCTACGACGACTACGCGGTCACGTTCACCTACGCGAACGAACCCTCCCGGCGAGGGATGCTGAAGATGAACGACGACCATGTGACATACCACGACCTCGGCCCGTTCGTGAAGTACGAGCGCCTCCAGAACCTACGGGCGTTCACCTCGCCCGACCAGTCTGTGGCCTTCCGTCTCGCCTCGCGCGTCGCGAGTCCACTTTACCGCGTGAAAAACGGCATCCAAGACCGCCTCAAACTCACTGACAAGAAGATCACGGTCACGCGCCACGAGACGGTGCGCCCCGACATCTTAGTCGAGGTGTACGAGTCGGTGAAAACTGACCGCCCGCACCTGAAACGCGACGAGGCGCTCTACGAGTGGCGCTTCGACGAGCCAGACGTGGACTTCGTGATGTACTCCGCGAGCAGAGACGGTGTCCGCGAGGCTGCCATCGTCGTCGGGGTTCACACGTCCCCAGAGGGCCTCACGAGTGCCCACCTTACCGAGGTGCTCCCGCTCGCGGGCGGCGACGCACTCGGTGCGACGTACTCGTGTCTCCTCGGACGCATCGTCGCCGACTTTGCGGATGTCGACATCATTTCCGCATCCGCGGGTGCCATCCCGCACCAGGTGCTCGCCGCGTACGGGTTCCTGCGTTCTGACTCGTTCCCGCTCTCGCGGTTCACCGACCGCTCGTGGTTCCTCGTTGGCCTGCTCGGCGCTCCCGAGGCGGACCCGGAAATCGCCGACGCGCTCATCGCCGAGACCGGCTGGGACATGACCTTCTGTGAACGACTGCTCGGCTGATCTGCCAGTTTCGCTCCTCGACACTGTTTTCTGCCGCTGTGGGGTCCGCATAACGCTGTATTCTCGGCTGGTGTCGGCCGGTAGTCGCCCCATAACGAAGCCTCGATTCGACCTGTAGAAGAGTAGATAGCGACGATGTGGGACCGCCCAGTCGTCGCACCTTCGAGTATGTCTACACGCAACGATAACCTCCTGGCGCTGCTCGCAAGCTCTGCAATCGTCTTCGTAGGCGTCATTCTCGCCTCCGTCTCCCGGCTTGCAGAGCGCGTCGTCATCGCGCGCATGTTCGACCCCGCCGTCTACGGCGAGGTCACCATTGGGCTTTCGATCATGGCCATCGGTTCGACGCTCGCGCTCGTGGGCCTGAACCACGGGATGCCTCGCTACGTCTCGCGCTACGAGGACGACCGCGACGTCCGCGGTGTGTGGCTCGTTGGCTTCGCCTTCTCGCTGGCGACGAGCCTCCTCGTCGTCATGATTCTCCTCCTGAACATCGACCTGCTCACCCACTACTTCTACGACGACGCGGTCTCGACCGACCTGCTTCGCCTGTTCATCCTCATCATCCCGCTCAACGTCGGCGTCACCATCGGCATCGGGTTCCTGCGCGGGATGGAGAACACGAAGTACAAATTCTACGCCGAGGACCTCATCCACCCCGGCCTGCGCCTGTTGTTGCTCGTGGGCATCCTCGCCGCCGGCTTTTCCATCCTCGCGGTGGGCTACGCCTACGCCGTCGCCGCCGTGGTGGGTCTGCTCGTCGTCCACTACTTCGCGAATCGCCTGGTCCCGCTCGTCGGCCCGGTGCGCACCCACTCGCGGGAACTGGTTGCCTACTCCGCGCCGCTCATCCTCGCGATGTTTCTCACCGTCCTGCTCACGCAGATGGACACGCTCATGGTGGGCTTCTTCCGCTCCTCGACCGAGGTGGGCCTCTACAACGCTGCCTACCCGCTCGCGAGCAGCCTCCTGCTGTTCGTCTCGGCCTTTGGCTACCTCTACTTGCCCATCATCTCGCGGCTCGACGCAGAGGGGCTTCGCCACGAAATCTCGGCCATCTACAGCGTGACGACCAAGTGGGGCTTCGTCGCCACCTTCCCCGCGTTCCTCGCGGTGCTCGTATTCGCAGACGACATCCTCACGATGTTCTTCTCCGCCGAGTACGCCCCTGCGGGGATCGCGCTCGCCATCCTATCGCTTGGCTTCTTCACGAGCGCGACGATGGGCCACAACCGCACGACGCTCGCCGCGCTCGGCTACACCACGCACATGCTGTTCGCCGACATCATCACACTCGCGGTCAACCTCGTGTTAAACGTCGTCCTCATCCCAATCTACGGCTTCGCGGGCGCGGCGGTCGCCACCTCGGGGGCGTACGTCGCACGGAACGTCGTCGTCTACCTCGTGCTACGAATAAAATTCGGCATCACCCCGTTCTCTCGGGTCACCACGACGACGTACGTCCTCATCCCGCTCGTGCTCGCCCCGGTTGGCTACGTGCTCTCGACGCTCGTGACGTTCTCTGCACCCGTCCTCGTCGCGTTCGTCGTCGCAATCGGTCTCGCCGAACTGGTCATCATCACGGTCGCTGGCTGCCTCCAGCCAGAAGACGCCGTGTTCGTCGAGTTCGTCGAGAAGACCATCGGCAAGGAACTCACCTTCGTGCGAAACCACCTCCCGGTCGCAATCGAAGAATAAACGCCGCTCTTTCGCGCCCTGACCGAACAACTGTAAAAATTCTATTACTTTTGACCGCGTAGGCCATCTCGATGCAGTGACCCTCCAGCACTTCCGTCAGTAAACGAGCAGCCATCACAGTTGGCCTCCTCTGTGCCGGCTCCGTCGCCGCGATCCTGCCCGAACAATTCGTGTCACTCGTCGTCTTCGACTCGACTGGCATCGACGAGTACGTCCTCAGTGTGGTGCTTTACGTGGCGGTTCCTGCCACGATAATGACGGTCACACCGGCAACTGTCGCCGCTCGCCGATACACCGGCCGCCGGGCCGCGCTCGCGTCAATCTGCGTCTTCACCGCGGCGGCGCTCGCCGCATATCTCACGGCGGGCTTTTTCGTCGTTGGGTAACAGAAAAACTGCTTGTCGCTGCTCTTTGAAAAACTCGTACGGTCAGAGCGGCGTGCCGATGGTCACGTTCTCGCTCACGAACTCCGACTGGTCCACCACGACGGGGACCTTCGTCACCGCGATTTCGACGTTGCGAAGCAGCGTGTTGTTCGCCCGCAGCAGGTGGAAACCGTCGCGGTTGGCACCCGACTGGACGATGCTCACGTCCTCGAACACGCAGTTGTTGCGGTCGACGATACGGATGGCCGCGTCGTCGCTCGCGTCGCCGCGAATCGTGACCGATTCACACCGGATGGCCGCGTCCGCGTCCCGGTTTTCGAGCGTCTTCGCGTGAATCGCGGGGACACCGTCGGCGGAGGTGACGACCTTCGTGTTGCGAATCGTTGCCGACTCCATGAGCGATTCGATGACGATGCCGCCCTCGCTGTAGGTCACGTCGAGCATCTCGATGGTGCAGTCCTCGACGAGGACGGACTCGCCGTTGCGCAGACGAAGCCCGCGCATGTTCTGGAAGCCTGCCGGGGCGCTGTCACAGAGGATGTGGACGCCACGGACTACCGCAGGGCTGCTCACGCGGACGTTCGCGATACCGTTGTTCTGGTAGAAGCCGCCGATGACGTTCACGGGCCCGACCGAACTCGACGCGTAGAGACCGTTGTTCGGGAATCCGACGATGTGACAGTCTTTGAACGTCAGCTCGCCGAGGTTGTCGGGCCCGACGAAACAGCCTGCCGGGAAGGCGTCCAGGTCGCCGTCGTTGTGCAACTGGAGGCCCTCCACGAGGCCGGTGCCGTTCGGGTCCGTGACGCCGAATCGGGCGGTGCCACTCGACCCCACGGCGAGGACGTCCTTGACGACGAGGCCGTCCGTGACGGCGATTTGGAGCGGGCGTGGCGACGTGTTCGGCGCTCTGAAGTCGAAGCGAATGCCCGCGAAAAGCAGGCCGGTCGCTACGGGTTCCTGGTCGGTGCCGATGTTGAACAGGTAGCGGTCGTACCCCGTCGGCGGGACGATGATGGCGCTGTCGCCGACGATGCCGAAGTTCTCGAAGGCGCGAATCTCCCAGACGTCGTCCATCAGGTACCGACCGCGCGGGAAGTAGAGTGCGGTGTTCGACCCCGCGTGCGCGGTGAGTAACGGAACGATTGACTCGCTCCCGGTCGGGTCGGCGCCCGCATCGACCATGTTCACGACGGTTTCGAACTGGCTCAGGTCGTAGGGTAGCGACGCGTCCGGCGTCTGGGTCTCGGGTGGCTGCTGGGTAGTGCTGTCCGGCGTCTCGGTCCCCTGGGGTGGGCGTTCCCCGAACGAACACCCCGCAAGTGCCCCCGCGACGAAGAGCGACCCGAGTCGCAGGACATCGCGGCGGCTTGGCCGAGTCCCAGACTTCTCAGTCATACCCATAGATACGCGCAAATTCGTTTTGTTATAGCGCGGCTAACGGGCGGTTTGGCGCACGCCACGCCCACGCAGGTTGGCGAATTTGCCGCGAAAAAAGCCGCTTACTCGATGTAGCCGAGGCCGCGCAGTCGGTTCTCGACGTCGGTGAAGTCTTCGCTCACAGCCCCCACGGCTGCCTTCTTCGCGTACGACCCTCTGCGGACGGCCGTTTTACCGGGCGCTGAGTCGGGGGCGAAGATTTCGGCGAGTACGCGCCCGTCGGTGTGTTCTGGTACGGGTTCGCCGAGGCCGTGGAGGACGGTCGGGGCGACGTCGTACACCGTTGCGTCGTCGGTTCGCGCGCCAGGTTTCACGTCCGGTCCCCACGCGAAGAAGATGCCTTCTGGCAAGTGGTTCGCCGCCATCTTCGTCGGCGAGATGATGTCGCCGCTGAGCGCCGCGGAGATGTCGAATCCGGGGCGCGGCTCGACGACGAGGTCGGGCGAATCGGAGTCAGTCGGGAACAGGTCGTCCCCGTCGAACACTTCGACCATCTGCTTGCCCGTTTCGGGGTCGGTGACCGCCTCGAACAGCGCCTTTACCTGCCGTTTCACGGCGGGCACTTCGGCGGGATCGACGATGCCCTCGACGAAGCGGCGGGTGTCGTTTACGTACACTTCACCGAGCGCGTAGACGAACGCCGTCGTCTGCGAGTAATCGACGTCGAACAGCGGGTGGTCACCCGGAATCTGCTTCGCCACCTGCGTGGTGAACGACTGGGGCAGGTAATCGACGACCATCTCCTCGTCGATACCGACTCTTCCGAGCGCGTCCATGACGCCCTCTTTGGTGACGCCGAGGCGCGACAGTGCCCCGCGCACGCCGCGCTGTTTGCGCGGTTCGAGGAGGCCTTCCTGTTCGAGCAGCACGTTCAGTGCCACCTTCTTGTGGACCGGGCCGAAGCCGTGGTCGGAAACGACGTAGAGCGCCGCCCCGCGGGCCTCGGTGTAGGCCATGACCTCGCCGAGGATGTCGTCTAAGGTCTGGTAGTGGGCGAGCAGCACGTCGTCCTCCCAGATGAGGTGCTGGAGCCGGTCTGGCGCGGTGTAGACGAAGAAGAACAACCGCCAGTCCTCGCGCTCCATGAGCAACCGCATGAGTTCCCGGCGGTTGTGGACGAGCGTTCCGAGGTCCGTGAGGAACTGCTCTTTCGCATCGTAGTACTGCGCCCAGTTGAGCGCGATGCGGTACTCCGGAATCTTCGCCGTGAGCTCGTCGCAGAACTCAGCAGGGTAGGTAAAGCCTGGACCGATCTGCGGGGTCATCATCCCGGCGACGATGATGCCGTCTATCTCGCGGGCCGGGTAGGTCATCGGGACGTTCCCGACGAGCGCCGGCGAGACCATATCCCAGAGCGCCGGATACTGGAGGTCGTTGCCCGTGTACACCTGGTGGGTGTAGTTCTCGGTGAGGCGGCGGAAGCCGTAGATGCTGTGTTTGTCGGGACGAACTCCAGTGGCGATGGAGGGCCACGCGAGCGGTGTCGTCGCCGGGCGGGTGCTGTCGAGAGAGCCCGCAGCTCCCTCCGCGAAGAGCTTCGCGAAATTCCCGAGTTCACCGGCTTCGACCCATTGTTCGATGAGATACCACGGAACGCCGTCCAGCCCGAGGACGAACGCTCTCGATTTTGTTTGTTGATTCATGATGTGTGACTGCCTGAGAAGACGCGCCGTCGCACACGCGATGTGGACTGCTGTATTCTCCCGCGTTTTCGTAGTCTGCAATTCTGCTGAATTCGATTTTGTTATGCGCGAATTACGCGCTCGCCGTCGAATCGTCGCCCTCGTTAGTCACCGTATTCTGGTGCAGTAGGTAGACGCGAACCTCTCCGTTCGCGTGCACCTGGGCGATGCCGGGTGTCGAATCGAGTTGGTCGAACCCGGCTTCGGAGTAGCGGAGGCCTTTGTACACGTCGATCTCGAGTTGCGTGGTGACCTCGCTGAAGATGATGTATCGCTGTTCGTCGTAGAAGCCGAGCAGTGTCCCACCGTCGAAGGTACTCTGTGGAACCACTGCCGCGGCTCCGGGCACGAACTCGTCTTCGTTCACGAACGGCGTGCCGTAGTGGGCGTGGACGAACCGCTCAGGCCCCGATTGAATCCCGGTGTAGGGGATGCCGTCTGCCTGATAGTCGAACGCCGTGCCGTAGCCGTGCATCTGCATCTCGGAGACCTGGCCCGACGGCTGGTAGATGTACGGCGAGGCGTACACCGTCATGGCGCTCAGCGGCAACATGAGCGCGAACGCGACGACGGCGGCCCCTTTGACCATGCGCGTCGAGGTGCGTGTGGAGAGCCACTCGAACGCCCAAGCGAGCATGACCGCACCGAGGATGGTGATGAGCACCATGATGAATCCCAGGTAGCGGAATCGCTGAGTGGACCCCTGCAGGAGCGAGAACAGCAGGAACATCCCGCCGAGAGGAATCATCGAGAGCGTGAGGTACTTGATGAGACCGTCACTCGAGGGGTACGACCGCTCGAACGTCTTCCGCAGGTTCAGGCCCATGAGCAGCGACGCGAGTCCGAGGAACACGACGCTCACGAAGAACAGTTTGAAGAACAGCTCTCCGAGGCTGCCGCCGATGGCCGAGAGCGACGCACCGCGCTGGTCGATGGCTCCGGTCCCGCTCACGCCGAACAGGATGGCGTTGACGATGGTGTCTAACGTCTGGGTCGTCCGCGGGTTACGCGGTGCCCATAGCGCGAAGATTCCGATGAGGTAGACCGTGTGCGCGTACAGCGGTCGGTGTTTGCTGATGGCGTGTTCGCCGCGCAGTTGCCGGAACAGGAACTGCAAGAACACGACCGATAGGTAGAGCAGGATGACGTTCCCGGCCACCTGCGGGTGGATGAGCAGGATACCCGCGAGCGCCACGGCGAGCACGATCGCCGTCGGTGTGATGGCGAGCGGTCCCATCGAGATTGCTCGTTCCCGGTTGGTCAGGTAGCGTACCGTCAGGTAGAGCACGAGCGGCAGGAACAGGATAGCCTCAGTGCTCGGGTGTGGCTGCAGGTGGACGCTGATGTTGTTTATCGGCAGGGCGAGTAGGCCAGCGAAGATGCCGAACACGACGGCGTATTTCGTCTTCGCGATCGCCTGGACCGTCAGGCCGACGAACAGCACGAACGTGACGAAGTAGGCGAGGACGAGGAACTCGGTCGCTCGCTCCAGTTGCATTCCCGCCACGCGTTCGATGAACAACGCGGAGGTGTGAATCCCTGGATACAGGAAGTAGACGGGGTCGAGGATGCCGTTCCCGATGTCGCGCATCCACCCGAGGTGGGTGAGCGAATCGCCCGCGCCGACGAAGAAGTACCCGCGGATAATCGGCAGGCCCGCAATCGACACGATCGAGAGGACGGCGAGTGCGAGTGCCAGTTTGCGAATGTGATTTTCGGGCCGTACCTGCCAGGCGACGACGAGGGCGACGAACATGGCGATGGCCATGCCGGCCCAGAACGTGACCGGCGTCGCGTCGTATATCGACAGTTCGTACCCCGTCGCGGGCGCGTTGTACGCCGAAACGAGCCCGACGTAGAGCGCGACGAACCCGACGGTGAGTGCGAGTTTGCTCACGCGGCCGCGCGACCGGGTGAACCCCGTGAGTTGGTCTGTGGTCTGTGGCTGTCGGATGGAGCGAGTCATAGCTGTGCGTTACCTGTCATAGCCCGGCTGCCAGTTTTGTTATGGGTCTCTTACCGGCCTCCGTCGCGGGCCGACCGGCAGACTGCGTGCCTCTGTGACCGAACCCGACCCGGGAAGGCCACTCTGCCGTGGAACGCTGTGTATAACTATCCTGCTGGCACGCGGAGAAATGCCAACGAATGATACAGTTGTCACCGCCTGCGGATGCGGCCACGGGCCGGACCGAACAGACCGCCAGTGGAGACGCATCGTCTGCCGACGCGCCGACGTTCTGGCTGTGTCTCACTCACGACGTGGACCGGCCGTACAAGGGCTATCAGTCGCTCTACTACGCACTCAAGCAGCGCGACCCGTACCACCTGCGGACGCTCTTGCCGGACGTCAACCCGTACTGGCAGTTCGAGAATATCATGGCGCTCGAGGAGTCTCTCGGCGTTCGCTCTGCGTTCTACTTCCTGAACGAGAAACGCCTGTTCCGGGACAAACCGCCCCGTGAGTGGCTCAACCCGAAGAGCTGGCAGCTCTACGCCGGGCGCTACGACATCCACGACCCGGCCATCGTCGACGTCATCCGTCGCCTCGACGAGGGCGGTTGGGAGGTCGGCCTCCACGGTTCGTACGACTCGTACAACGATTTCGACCGCCTCAAGCACGAAAAGGAGACGCTCGAAGCCATCCTTGGCCACGAAATCGTCGGCGGCCGCCAGCACTACCTGAACCTGGAGATTCCGACGACGTGGGAGTACCACCGGGAACTCGGGCTCAAATACGACGCCTCACTCGGGTCGAGCAGCGAATACGGGTTCGACCACGGCTACGACGTCCAGCGGCCATTCGACGACGAGTTCGTCGTCTTCCCGCTCGCGTACATGGAGAACGCAATTCCCGACCCCGGTGTGGACTTCGAGTTCGCCTGGCACGAGTGCAAGCGCGTCCTCGACGAAGCCTACGAGAACCGTGCCGTCATGACCATCCTCTGGCACCCGATGAAGTTCGCAGCACGCGACTTCCCCGGCCAGCGCGAACTCTATCAGCGCATCATCGAGTACGCCCAGGCGCTCGGCGCGTGGGTCGGTCCACCCGGGGACCTTTACGCGCAGCGCTCGGCGCGGTTTGAAGCCGAGGTTGCATCTGGACGGGCGCGCTCATAGACGACGAATTTTCCAGTCGAATGGCTCTGCCGAACCCTCAATAGTTGCTGCGAATCCCCAGCTTGATGGAGAACGCATGTCTGTCGGATGGGGAAGCGGAAGTCACCTCACTCGAATCCGGAATCAGACGGGAAGTCCCTTTTTGTAGACTAACCAGTACGAGAGCGGAATCGTTATCAGCAGGATTACTGGAATGGTACGAACCTGAGTGAACGGGTCCGGAGGAGTCAGCATGGCACCGACGCCAAAACCGAGGCTGACCAGCAACAGAGAGACGATTAGAAACTGCGTCCACAACCGTTGGTTCATATGCAGAATATGTTGCTTCGGATATATTAATCTCTCCAACACTCCGCTGAAAACTCACTATCTGTCCAGCACCTCAACGGAAACCGCTGGTTAAAATTTCAACGACGAAGAAACCTCAGTTCGCTTCGAGCACCTGCTCGTAGACGGCGTGGATGCGCTCGGCCATCGACTCGACGCTCATTGTCCGCATCGCCCACTCGCGGCTCTCGGGCAGGTGGTCTGCGGTCAACAGCGCCAGCAGACCCTCGGTGAGTTCCTCGTCCGTGTTGGCGATGACGGCTGAGCCAACGCCGCCGAGTTGCTGCTGGATGTCGCCGACGTCCACCGAGACGACGGGCAGGTTGCAGGCGAGGGCTTCTTTCGTCGCGTTCGGCGACCCTTCGCGCTTCGAGGTGAGTATCATCGCGTCTGCGGCGTTCATGTAGTAGGGCATCTCCTCGTGTTCGACCTCGTAGACCGTCTGGAGGCGGAGATCGCCGTCGAATCGCTCCCGGGCGGCGTCTACGACGCGCTTTGCCCGTGGGTAGTCTTTGATGCCCCGCGAGGCCGGGTAGGGAAAGAGCACGTACGTCGCGTCCTGGTCCCAGCCGAGGTGTTCTCGGGCGGCCGTCTTTGACATCGGCGTGAACATCTCCATGTTGACGCCGTGAGGGATGACGTGGCAGTCCATCCCGAGTTCGTCGGCCATCTCCTGGGACATGACGATGACGGCGTCCGCCCGGCGAGCACAGAGCTTGCTCATCGGCCCGAGCGTCCCCATCAGGTCCGACCCCCAAAAGGAGATGACGACGGGCAGGTTCGGTTGTACCACGGCGGGCGGCGCGGTCAGTCCGGAGTTCGCGTGGACGAGGTCGAACTCGCCGAACGATTCCTTGAACGCTTTGGCGTAGAACCGAACGTAGTCGGTCGCCGGTCGACGCTCCTTGACTTCGTCGGTCATCAGCCGCATCTCGGAGACGGGGAGGTCCGTACAGGAAACTCCGCGCTTTTCGAGGGCGTTGACCTGCTGTCGGAAGAACGAAGCCGAGGGGCTGGTCACGAGGTTCAAGACGCGAATCGGACGCTCATCATTCGTGAGTTGGGGGGACGGGGCGACCGATTTGTAGCTCATTGGTGTCCGTTTACTTTTGTGGGGGGCGTTTCGACGGCGATCTGTCTCGGGCGCGGATGGGCGGCGGCCGCCCAGATGAGGTCAACCAGTTGGGTGGTCACGTCGCCCTTCTCGGCGAGGAGCACGTCGCGCTTTTCGCGCCATTCGGCTTTCGTCGCGGGCGCCTCGACGATGGCTTTGACCTTCGCCATCGCGGCTGCCTCGTCCGCGTAGGCGAACATGAGGCCGTATTCGTGTTCGAGTTCGTAGAAGATACTCTCCGTATCCTTGCTCACCATCGAACTCACGCGAACGGCGGGCGTCCCGAGGATGGCCGCTTCGGAGGACATCGTCCCCGAATCGCCCACGTAGAGGTCTGCGTAGTAGAGCAGGTGGTGGACGAGGTGTGCGGGAATCGGGAGTCGGTACTCGGCGAACTCCTCGGGGAGCGGGCTCTCGCTCGTGATGTACACCTTGCCGTGGCCGGCGAGGTAGTCGACGAGTTCTCGCTTCCCGTCCGGCGAGAGGCCGGAGAAGCCCACGTCGTGGAATGCGTCCCAGCCGGCGAACCGGAGGACGAAGTACGTCTCGTCCGGGTCCACGCCGTACGACTCGAGAATCGACGGGTCTGGCGTGAAGTAGTTCGGGTGCAGGTACGCGAGTTCCTGGAAGTCCATCAGATGGTGTTCGATGCCCTCGTTGGGTGGTTTGATGCTCGGTGGCGTGCAGTAGACGTCGATGAACGGGTGAGTGAGCACGGAGTAGGCGCGGTCGATGGCCGCGGACTTGATTTCCGTGTCCATGACGATGACGTTCCGCGCGCCGAGGAGCTTCGAGACGTGGACCAGCGGTGGGTTGAGGCGACCGACGACCACGTCGGGCTCGAACTTGCGGGCGACGTTCAGCATGCGTGCTTCGCGGATTGCCCACTCGCCGAACAGGCCAAGGGTTCCGGGCCGACGGCTCGAAAGCGGGATGTGGTCGATGCCGTAGGCGTCGAGTAGGTCGGTCGTCATCTCCTTGTTCCGGGAGGTGACGAGGACGTTCGCCCCCTCGGCTTCGAGTTCCCAGATGGCGTGTTTGAACAGGTGGACGTGTGCCGGGTGGTTGATGTCGAAGAGGACGTTCATCGAACCACCGCCAGTACACGAGCGAGAGGTATCGAGACGCCCCGTATCCCCGATTTCCGTTGCTGACATAGTGACTGCCAGACTGTCAGTACCATAATCACGTTGCTACTGCTACGCCGGATTTTTGTTTTGTTATGCGTGGCCTGAACAGAGGTGAAATTCGGTTTTAACGTCGATTTTATCGAAACAGTCGCCTAACCTGGTTTGTTACACATTCTCACGCACTCGTGAATCAACGGAATTTACGACCCTCTGGAGAGTGGACGGACCCCGCATTTCCGCCGAAATGGCCGGTGATCGGGCGAGTGGTCACCAATCGTACCCCTGAGAACCGCCGTGCAGGGTGCGTGGCGAAGGCGACCTCTCTCTCAACCACAAATTCCAGCATTTCCCGAAATTCTGTAAATAGAGGCTGTAAGGCGCCTGTTTAGAGGTTGGTATCCAGGTATCTGGTCGCGAAAAAAGGGTGGCCGGTAGCAATGCCCTCGTAGTTGGTAGTAATTATGCCCGAACTCACTTTAGGTGGACGAAGATTGCCCAAATATGGAACGACGCAGTGGTGAGAAACTCGGCGAAAATAAGCAATTAATCAACCGTCGCAACTACCTCCGTGCGGTCGGCGCGGGGGCGCTGTCGCTCGGTGCACTCGGCGCTGCAAGTGGCACTGCAGCGGCCGCGGAGTATGAGACGATTAACGTCGGTGCCGGCGAGGCGAAAACGCTCCACGTCGGCAGTGGTGAAACCCTCGAAAACGTCCTCATCGACGTGAGCGCGAAGGGCGCTGACCTCCTGATTAAAGCGGAAGGTAACGACTGGACCATCCGGAACGTCGGGGTCACTGGAACTTTCGACGTCGGTGAAAATGGTGGTCACGGGTACGTCATCCGGTTCGACGGGAACGGCCTCATCGAGAACGTCTACCTCGGTGATGGGTTCAAGTTCGGCAAATCCTCGAAGGGTGCGATGCTCTCTGGGCCGGAACACTCCGGTCACGTGACCATCCGCAACTGTTACGTCGCCGGCTGGTCCGACAACGCGATTTACGCCGCTGGCTCTGGTCGGGTGACTGGTCCGGGTTCGACCGACGGGCAGGGCGGCAACTACACGTTCGAGAACTGTTACTTCCGCGACAACAACATCTCCCACCTCCGCCTCGCGGCGGATGGGACGACGGTCAAAGGGTGTGTGTTCCACAACACCAACCGCGTGCGCCCGGAGATGAACACTTCGGCTGGGCAGTCCGACGTGGTGAACAGCCGCGGCATCTACACCGGCTACGGTGACCCATCCCAGGTCATCACCGTCGAGGACTGTGACTTCAACATCACGGGCCAGAACACCTGTAACTCGGATGAGTGGGATTACAGCGCCTGTGGCGCGTCCGTCGCCCACTCCGGCGACCACAGCACCTACGGCGCGTGCAGCACGGTCCGCATTCAGGACTCCCGTATCAACGGCCAGACCCACGGCGACTACGTCGAAGTGGCGTCCTCCACCGAAACGGGTGCCGACGCGCCGAACATCGAAGTTCCCGCAGGCGTCCCGAAATCCGCAGAAGAAGCCGCGAGCGCGAGCGCCTCGGACACGGCGAGCGACGCGGAAACCAGTGGCGGATCCACCTCCACGAACGACACCGACGCAGAGACGGAGACGGCAGACGACACCGACGCCCAACAGTCGGGCAGCAACGTCGTCTCCATCACCGGCTTCACGAACGATCCGGTGAACTACGAACTCGAAGTGTCCGGGAGCCTCGAACAGACCGGCGCGAACGGCGCGACCGTCGACCCACAGGACGACGTCCAGGGCTCTCGAGCGACCGGCCTCATCGAGGGCGGCACCGACAGCTACGAGTTCAGCGGTGAGCTCGTAGACGTCACCCTCTACGGCCACGCAGCGGTCGCGCTCAACGGTAAGGCGATCGACCCAGACGACTACTGAACCGCCTCGGTCACGATTCCGACGCGAGTCTTTTTTCAACCCACTTCTTCGATGAGCGACTGCTATTTTTCGAACTACAACGCCCCCTGCTTGGCGCGGCGCTGCCGCGCACCGTCGTCAGCTTCCGCCGATTGGTCACTTCTCGTGAGACTTCAAAAGTCACGGCAGCCCCGTTAATTGACGCATAACGTTCTCGATTTTGAACTCGTCTCGACCCGAGAGTCAGGTATTTCTGGTACTCAGTTTCCCGTGAATATTAATTGTAATCCAGGTATCTGGTCGCGAAACAATCCAACCCGGTACGTTCACAACCGAATCTGGTAACAAAGTTGCCGGAAATCTCTTTTATGGAACGTAGATTCACCGAACATGGAACGACGCAGTGGTGAGACTATCGGAGATAATGATAAATTATTCAGACGCCGTGACTACCTCAAGGTACTCGGCACCTCAGCAGCCGTCGTCGGCGGACTGGGCGCTGCAAGTGGCACTGCAGCAGCCGATTATTCGACGATTAAACTGAGTCAGAACGAACGGCGGACCCTTCGTGTTGGAAGCGGAGAGACGCTCGAAAACGTTCTCATCGACGTGAGCGCGTCCGGGGCAGACTTGCTCATTAAGGCGGAAGGCAACGACTGGACCATCCGCAACGTTGGTATCAAGGGTCAGTTCGACGTCGGCGAAGACGGCGGCTACGGCTACGTCTTCCGCTTCGACGGGAACGGCCTCATCGAGAACGTCTACCTCGGCGACGGGTTCAAATGGGGCATTTCGAGCAAGGGTGCGATGCTCTCTGGGCCGGAACACTCCGGTCACGTGACCATCCGCAACTGTTACGTCGCCGGCTGGTCCGACAACGCGATTTACGCCGCTGGCTCTGGTCGGGTGACTGGTCCGGGTTCGACCGACGGGCAGGGCGGCAACTACACGTTCGAGAACTGTTACTTCCGCGACAACAACATCTCCCACCTTCGGCTGGCCGCAGACGGCACCGTCGTGAAGGGATGTGTGTTCCACAACACGGGCAACGTCCGTCCAGAAATGAACACTTCGGCTGGGCAGTCCGACGTGGTGAACAGCCGCGGCATCTACACCGGCTACGGTGACCCATCCCAGGTCATCACGGTCACCGATTGTGACTTCAACATCACCGGTTCGAATACGTGCAGCACCGACAACTGGGATTACAGCGCCTGTGGCTCCTCGGTCGCACAATCGACCGATCACAGCACCTACGGCGCGTGCAGCACGGTTCGATTCGAGAACTCCCGTATCAACGGGCGCACCCTCGGCGACTACGTCGAAGTGGCGTCCTCCACCGAAACCGGTCCAGACGCGCCGAACATCCGCGTCCCAGCGGGCGTGCCACAGTCCCCGGAGGAGGCCGCAGACGGCAGTGCGTCCTCCACGGACAGCTCGGCTCCAACGACCACTAGCACTGTGGAAGAAGAACCAGCGCCAGACGAGGAAGAACAGCAGCCAGCAGACGGCAGCATCCTCTCGATTACCGGCGTGAACGGGCAGGTCACGAACTACGCGTTCGCCGTCACTGGGTCGCTCGAAAAGAGTGACGCGAACGACGCGACGATAGACCCCGGCGACGACCTCTCCGGGTCGAGCGCGGACGGCGCAGTCGCGGGCGGCACCGACAGCTACGTGTTCGACGGCGAGTTCACGAAGTTCACTCTCGACGGCGAGGCGACGGTCACGGTCGACGGCTCGGAAGTCGACCCTGAAGACCTCGTCACCGCAGAGCCAGAACAGGAATCCTCGGATGACGCGGACATCGTGAGCATCGTCGGCGACGCGGGCGACGTCGTCAACTACGAACTCACGGCGAGCAAGGACCTCGTCAAGAGCACGGCCAACGACGCCACGAAGGACGAAGGCGACGACCTCTCGGGCAACACCGCGTCTGGCGCGGTGGCAGGCGGTACTGATAGCTACAAGGTCGTCGGTGAACTCGTGGACGTAACCCTCGACGGCGACGCCACGGTCCTCCTGAACAACGAGGAAATCGACCCGGACGACTACGGCTACGACAACGTCATCAGCATCAGCGGTGGGAGCGCCTCGAACATCGCGGAGTACGAGTTCGCCGCCAGCGGCGGGATTCGCAAGAGCGAGGCGAACGGCGCGACCATCGACTCGGAAGATTCCATCTCCGGGCAGACCGCAACTGGTGCGGTCGCGGGCGGCATCGACAGCTACGAGTTCGCGGGCGAACTCACGAGCTTCGACGGCCCAGCTGGCCTCACGGTCACCGTCAACGGGTCGCCAGTCGACACCCGGTCGCTCTGAGCCGGTTATATCGCGGCTAATCGTCGCGTGTCACCTCATTTTTCACGCTCGACGCAACACTGGTTTCAGTGCCAACAGTGGCCAGAAGCCGGCGTATAACAAGGTGTGATTCCCGCCATATATCCTCCGTGAACGGGAGCGTATGCAGCCGTTCGGGAATGGATTGGATTTACGATGACTGACGAATCGACGTGGGGACACGATTCCTCACAGATGCATATTCCGGGACTCGACCTTGGGGTGGGATTGCTCTACCTGCTGGTCAGTATCTCCGTCGTATTGTACGTAAACGACTCGGTAATGCGGGCGCTCATTGGCTTGCCGCTCGTCGTGTTCGTGCCGGGCTATGCGCTGTTGGTGGCCCTCTACCCACACCGACACGTCGTCACCGAGCACGTAGATGGATGGTTCGTGAACGGGGATGTCGACGCACCGGTGCCGGCGAACACGCACGTCACCGAACGCGGACTCAGCCTCGGGTCACGACTGGCGCTCTCGTTCGGCCTGAGCCTCGCGCTGCTCGCGCCGCTCGCAATCGTCATCTCGCTGCTCGGCTTTACGTTCTCGCTCGAAACGATGCTCGGTAGCCTCGCGGTGTTCGCGACCCTTGCACTCCTCGTCGGCTCGGTGCGACGGCGCTCGATCGCTCCCGAGGACCGCTTCTCGCTCCCGCTCGATGCGTGGTTCTCCCACGTCTCGTCCTCGATATTCGACGCCGACACGAAATTCGACACCGTGTTGAACCTCGCACTCACCGCGGCGGTCATCATCGCCATGTCGGGGTTCGCCTACGCGCTGTTCGTCCCCAACTATGGCGAACAGTACACCGAATTCTCGCTCGGAACGCAGACCGCCGAAGGCCAGTTCGAACTCGCCGGCTACCCAACGCAGTTTGAACAGGGCGTGCCCCAGGAACTGGTCGTCGCCATCGGTAACCAGGAAGGCGCGAACGCCCGATACACCGTGGTCGTCGAACTCCAGCGCGTCGAAACCGTAGACGGCGCGCTCACGGTCGTCGAACGCGAGGAACTCACCCGGTTTGCGGGCTCGGTCGCCGACGACCAGACGCTGTACCAGCCACACGAACTCACCCCGACGATGACGGGTGAAGACCTGCGGCTCAGCTACATGCTCTACAAGGGCGACGCACCCGCCGACCCGACCGCCGAGAACGCCTACCGCCACCTGTTCATCTGGGTGACGGTGGACGAGTCGGCCTGAACGTTCCAACCCGTTCGATTCGATTTTTCAGGACCCGCAGCCTCGAGCCAGTGGCTTCTCGCAACAGGGCTGTTCGTTGGTTGGACTCCTCTGTCGAGTGCAACGCGTCGCTCGTTTTCGACGCCACCACCGGGTCGCTCTCCTTTCGCTTGCAGCCGTCAGTGCTGCGAGCCAATGCGCGGGCTTGCCACTCTCTAAGACGACTCCTACTCGCACTCGCACCCGAAAATCGTCCCCAGTTCGAGAACCTTAGCAGACGGACCCGCGAAGGAGCTTGCTCACGACCGGGAGATTACAAAAAAACGTCTCTGCGCTCCGACTCACGCGGCTGAAACTCGCGCTCTCGAACGTCAGCACCTCGACTGCATCTGAGTAGAAGAAGCCCGGCTCCGTGCCGCCAGCGGCGGCGTAAATGCGGTTGCCGAGGGCGGCGACGCCGAGGCCGTGGCGAGGCGTCGGCAGGTTGGGGAGGGCGAACCACGCGTCTTCTGCCGGGTCGTACACCTCGACTTGCGGGTTGGTTCCGTTCGGACTCTCCCCGCCCATGACGACGAGGACACCGCCAAGTGTGGTCGCGCCGAACCCGCTTCGAGCGGTCGGCATTGCCGTCACTGCTTCCCAGCTGTTCGTCGCCGGGTCGTACACCTCGGTCGTCCGGAGGTTCGAATACAGGTTCCCCGTCCGGCCGCCGATGGCGTAGAACTTCCCGTCGAGGACTGCGGCGGTGAGGTGCTCTCTCGCGGTCGGCATGGCTGGGCCACTCGACCAGGTGTCGGCCTCGATGTCGTAAATCTCGAACGTGTCGGTGACGTCGTCGATGCCGACGCCACCGGCGGCGTAGATGCGTCCCTCGTGGACTGCGGCAGCGAGCGCCCCCCGGACTGTCGGCATGGGTTTGCGTTCGACCCACGACGACCCTTCGAGGCGATAGACCGTGTTCACGGGGTCCCACTGATTCTGATAGCCACCGACGACGTAGAGGTGTCCACCGTGGGAAATCGCCGTCGTGTGGTGGAGCCCGACCGGAAGCGACGGCCCTTCGGCCCAGCTACCGGTTGACGGGTCGAAAATCGCGACGGTGCGGCTGGCCACGCGCCCGGGCTCGATGCCGCCGAGGACGTAGAGTTTGTTGTCGAGCACCGCCGCGGACACTTCCGTCCGCTCGGTGGGCATGGTGACTCCCGGTTCCCACTCGGTCTCTGCCTCGTAAATCGGCGGCGAGAGGAGCGACGAGCAACCGGCTATCGAAGTCATCGTGCCGAGAAGGAGGCCGGTCGTCGCGAGGAATTCTCTGCGGGTCGGGTGGAAGTGGGGAGAGCTGGAGTAGCGGGGTTCGGGGGAGTTGTGTGTCGTGTCCATTACCTAATCTGATGCCGAGTGTACCGGGGGTTCGCCGTTATTTATCTGAATCGCCGCCTGAATGTGCCCCTCGCTGTCGCCGGGTTGGATACCGTTCCGTGGGGTGTCTGCGGACCTGACGATGTAGCCGCTGCTCCCAGGGCAACTGTAGTTGCCGCGTGGGTTGTAGTGCCACGTCATCAGCCCGTAGTCCTGGGAGTGCTCTGCGACGAACGTCTCGAAGGCGTCGTTCCACCCGATGTGGTTCGACACCATGATACCGCCGGGTCTGAGGTACTGCCAGGCGAGTTCGAACTCGAATATCATCGAGGAGACGGCGTGCGAGGAGTCGTGGTGGAAGAAGTCGATCTCCTCGAGCCGGGTGAGCAGCCGAGGCAACTCGAGCTGTGGCTTCCCGGAGATGAGTTCCCAGCGCCCGCGCAGGTGTTCGGGGACGAGCCAGCCCGGTTCCTTTCCGGCGGGGACGAGGTGCGTTCCCTCCTCTGCGCAGGACGGCCGACCGCGGTAGTAGCCCGCCTCGGTGAGTGGGTCTACGTCGCCCTGGTGGTTGCTCAGGTAGTCAGAGTAGTCGATAGAGTAGAGGCGACCGGAGCCGTTCGCTTCCAGGGCGGCGAGAATCGAAAGCGTCGACACGCCGTTGTAGACGCCGGTTTCGACGATGACTTCCGGTTTGTACTCTCGGATGAGGGCGTACATCCGGATACACTCGTCCTTGTGGGCGTCGAACAGCGAGACGCCCTTTGGCAGTTGCTTGATGCCCTCGAAGATGGTCGGCCCGATGAGACTCGCGTTGAACTCGTCCTCGTAGGCTTTCATCTGTGCTTCCGAGCCGAAAAAGCGCGTCGAGAACGCTTCTGTCGTGTCGAGCGTTTTCTTCCGATCCTTCCACGAGAACTTCGGATTCAGTACGTAGTACCACTTTCGCAGCATAGACTGGTAGGCCTCTGGCGTTTGCAAATACAGTTGGTTGATTTTGTCCTGGAACACGTGAAATCACCTTCTTGCTGTCCCCCTCCCCACGAGGATGCAACAGCGACGGTTTGAATCACTACTACATTCGAAAACATCCTGTATAGTTAACGACACACTTAGAGACTGTCGGGGGTTCCTACCGGGTATCCACCTCGGCTAAACACGGCCTAACGAATGGTGGCAACCCCCCGGAAACGGGGGTTTCGGGCTGGTAGGTTCTGCGTTACAAAGTCCATCTGCCACATACACAGGGTGATGCGTATTGAGCAATTGGACCTGTCAGAATGGGGAGCTGAACTTCCCAAGACGGGCTTCGAAGTATTTCACACGCAGGAAGCGCTCTCCGTCATGGCAGAGCACGCTTCCGGCGAACTACAGCTGTTCGGCGGCTTCAACGGCGAGGAGGCGGTTGCGCTCTTGCCGGTGTTCGTCCAGGAACGACCCTTCGGGCGAGCGATTGTGTCGCCACCGCCCGCGATGGGCGTGCCACACCTCGGCCCCGTCCTCATGCCCAACAGTCCGAAGCGGCGGAAACACGAGCAACTGAACCAGCAGTTCACCGAGGGTGTCCTGAAGGAACTCGACGCGGACAACTCTCGGACGCTGTTCCGGATGGTCTGTTCGCCCGCGTACCACGACCCGCGCCCGTATCGGTGGGGTGACTTCCGCGTCTCGTCTGATTTCACCTACCACCTGCCAATCGGCGGCGAGTCGCTCGACGACATCCAGAGTTCGTTCAGCCGAAGCCTCCGGACGGAGATTCGGCGCATCGACGACCTCGACATGACCCTCAGTGTGGAGGGCATCGACTCCGCAAAGCAGGTCTACGAAGACCAGGTCGCTCGGTACGCAGAGCAGGGTGAAACGTTCACGCTCACCTGGGAGTACGTCCGCGACCTGCTGCTCTCCCTCGGCGACCGAGCTCGGGTCTACGTCGCCCGCGACGGCGATGGCAACTACCTGAACGGCATCATCGCGCTCTACTCGAACGACACGGTGTACTACTGGCTCGGCGGCATGCGCGCAGACTACGAGAACGTCAGCGTGAACACGCTCATCCACTGGTCTATCATTCGCGACGTGGTCGAAGATCCCGCGCTTTCGAGCATCACGACCTACGACATGGTCGGGGCGAACACTCAGCGCCTCTGTGAGTACAAATCGAAGTTCGGCGCGCAACTCGTCCCCTACTACGTCGTCGAGACGAACAGCCCGTTGATGGACGTCGCGAAGACGGCCTACAACGTCGTAAAACGGTAACGATTGCTCCTCTTTTGAATCGGCTTGCGGCGGAGAAATTCACACCTACCGTGTCGGTCGCGTGCTGTCGACTGTTCGGCAGAATCGCAACCCGACGGGGGCTAACCCGTCAATCGCTCAGTTCGTTCCGGACGGTAGCGCCGCGAAGATTACCCGGTTGCTGAAACTGTCTGATTAGCATGGACTTTCAGGTTCAAGCCTCGCCTGCTGATTTCTAACCCGAATATAACAATCCGTATACTCTTCGCTTTTAGAATATGATGATTCGCATAGCAACCAGCGCAGTTCGCATCCGGCCTGCGCGGCGCTCGCCTCGTCTGGGGGGGCCCGATGGGTGAGTCGCCACTGACCGGGCAAACCGTCCTCGTCACGGGTGGTGCCGGGTTCATCGGGAGCCATCTCGTCGATGCGCTCGTCCCGACGAACACCGTCCGCGTCGTAGACGACTTCTCGACCGGATCAAGGGCCAACCTGCCCCAGGGCGTCACGGTCTTCGAAGGCGACGTTCGTGACTCGGGCGTGCTCAGAGAAGCGATGGACGGCGTTGACCTCGTCTTCCACGAGGCGGGATTCGTGAGCGTGAAAGGCTCCATCGAATCGCCGTACTTCAGCAATCTCGTGAATGCGAACGCGACGGTCGCCGTCCTCGAGCTCGCCCGCGAGCACGACGCACGAGTCGTCATCGCGTCGAGTGCGGCGATTTACGGCGCTCCCGAATCCGTCCCCATCGGGGAGGACGCACGGACTGCGCCCGACTCGCCCTACGGCATCGACAAACTCACCGCGGACCACTACGCACGCGCGTACAACCGACTCTACGGCCTCGACACCGTCGCCCTGCGCTACTTCAACGTGTACGGACCCCGCCAGACGGCGGGAGATTACAGCGGCGTCATCAGCACGTTCGTGCGCCAGGCCACCCAAGGCGGGCCGATTACGGTCCACGGCGATGGAAGCCAGACCCGCGACTTCATCCACGTCTCCGACGTGGTGCAGGCGAATCTCCTCGCCGGCGTCACCGAGCACACCGGGCAGGCCTACAACGTGGGGACGGGACAGGCGCTGTCGATTCTCGAACTCGCGGAACTGATTCGCGACCTCGCGGACACGCCGGTCGAAATCCAGTTCACCGAGCCGCGAACCGGCGATATTCAACACAGCTGTGCGGATGTCTCGCGGATTCGCGACCGGCTCGGGTTCGGCGCACAGGTATCGCTCGACGACGGGCTCAGCGAATTGGTCGCGGCGGCCAAACAGGCACAGTCAACGAACTGAGCCCGGAGGACCCGGGCGGAAACAACACAGGGGAAACAACAGATGTACAACGGAAATTCAATTGGCGTCGTCATCCCGGCCTACAACGAGCAGGGATTCGTGGGGAAAGTGATCGAATCGGTTCCGGACTTCGTAGACCGAGTGTACGTCATCGACGACGGCTCGACCGACGATACGTGGGCGGAGATTCAGGCGGCCGTCTCGGTGAGCCGGACGCGCCCGCTCGGGACGGTGGCTGACGGTGGGTCGAACACGAATCGCGTCGTCGCGATTCAACACGTCGTAAACCGCGGAGTCGGTGCGGCTATCAAGACTGGCTACCTCCGCGCACGGGACGACGGCGTCGACATCGTCACCGTCCTCGGTGGCGACGGACAGATGGACCCGGACCTGCTGACGCTGGTCATCGACCCCATCGCGGAAGGTGAGGCCGAATACGTCAAAACCAACCGACTGCTCAGAGCCTCCCACCGCCAGTCGATGCCGAAGTTCCGGTACGTCGGTAACGTCGTCCTCACCTACCTCACGCGCATCGCGAGTGGGTACTGGGGCATTGGCGACCCGCAAAGCGGCTACACCGCCATCTCTCGACGGGCGCTCGAAACCATCGACGTAGAGAACATGTACGAGTTCTACGGCTACTGCAACGACCTGCTCGTCAGGCTCAACGTCCACGAACTCCGCGTCGTGGATGTGCCGATGCCCGCCATCTACGGGGACGAAGTGAGCCACATCCGCTACTCGACGTACATCCCGAACGTCTCGAAGATGCTGCTGCGAAACTTCCTCTGGCGGCTCAACGCGAAATACCTCCGCAACGGGAGCTACTCCGTCGTCGGGTGCTACACGCTCGCCGTGGCAATCGGAGTTCTCGCGCTCCTCTCGACCGTCGTCGGCATTGAGGGCGTCTCGCGGCTCTCGACCGCGGTGGGGGGTCTCACGGCAATCACGGTGTTCGGGCTGCTCGCGATGACCCTCGACAAGCGGGCCAACGACCACCTCGACGCAGCACGCTCGCCCGCTGAGGAATCCGGCGTCGAACCAGTCACAGTGAACAGCTCACAGTCCCACTAAGCTCCCGCAATTCTCTGGTGGGGGTTTTCACGAAATATATTGGTTCTTTCTTCAGACAGTCATTTTATCGCGATGAAATCGTTCGTAAACGAAAGACTGTCGCGAATTATTGAATATTTTCAGACGGAAGGTTTATGTAATTTTCAGTAGCTTACCCCACGTAATGGCACGCGAACAGGGACGAAACCGACTCACCGTGAGAGCGGCGGTGCCGGAAACGCCGGCACTGCCTGCATTCACCGACTCGAGGAACCGGCGCCGACTCGCCCGCGCGAGCGGTCGCGCAGCAAGCCTGCAGGTACCCGTCTACCTTCACCGATGAGTCGAACACAGGAGACACAGACAGTGGACGATTGGGACGAAGTGAGCTACATCATTAGCTCACAGTATCGCGTCGTCGTACTCGGGCAGCTCGCAGAAGGCCCGTC
Organism: Haladaptatus sp. DYSN1; assembly: GCF_029489995.1. Lineage (NCBI taxonomy): Archaea > Methanobacteriati > Methanobacteriota > Halobacteria > Halobacteriales > Haladaptataceae > Haladaptatus > Haladaptatus sp. DYSN1. Next base: position 2,814,908 of record NZ_CP120470.1, on the reverse strand, counting down.
GACGCCGTCACGCCTGGCGAGCAACTCGGACAATGCGATTTCGCACATCTCCCGTGCGCTCGGCGAACTTCGCCGCCGGTCGCTCATCGAACTGCTGGTCTCAGAACAGCAGAAGAAAGGCCGCGTCTACGGCATCACCGAAGACGGCGAGAAACTCTGGGACCTCATCGATTCGAAGGGACTCGCCTGACAGGCGCGGAAGCGACCGCTGGTCACGTTGCATCGCGGCAGAACTCCCCACCCCGGGGTCGCTTAGACGGTCGAGAGCGTAATCTCGGTCGTGTCCGTTAGCCCGGCCTCGTCGGTCGCTGTGAGGATGATTGGGAACGTCCGGCAGGCGTCGAGTTTGACGCGGGTCTTCGCACCGGTCGCGTCGGTCGTGCCGTCTCCGGTGAGGTCCCATTCGAATGTGACGATACTGCTGTCGCCAGCCGTCGAGCCGGAGGCGTCGAGTTCGACGACGGTCCCCTTCTCCAGGTTCGCGTTCATCGCGTCGGATGGCGTGGTCGAAATCGTCGCGGAAGGCGGTTCTTCCGGCTCTGGGGTTTCTTCTGGCGTCTCGGTTTCCTCGGGAGTTTCCGTCTCTTCAGGAGTTTCCGTCTCCTCGGGAGTCTCCGTCGGCGTGTCTTCCGGCGTCTCGGTTTCCTCGGGCGTTTGCGTCGCCGTGGTCGTCGTCGAACTCGTCCCCGCGAACAACTCTTCTGCAGAGATGCGGCGGGTAATCACCGAGTGCCACTTGATGCGCGTCGAGAGGTCTACGTCCGTCGAGAGGGTTTCGACGAGGAACGCGTCTGCCCCGGCGTCACGAGCGGCTTTGTGGACGAACAGGCCCGTCGGTTCCGAATTGGGGCCCGAGAAGCCACCGAGTTTGAAGTGGTAATCCGAATCGTCGATCCACCGGTTGTTGATGAAGTTGACCGCGTCCTCTGCGTCCTGGGTCGCCTCTTGGCCGTCTGAATGGAAGACGGTCTGGCCGACGCCGTCGATGTCGTCGCCGTCGTAGCGCTCCTGTGATTCGTGGAGGTCGAGCACGGTATCGGGTTCGTACTCCTCGACGACGCTCCAGATGGCGCGGGCAAGTTCCGTCTCCGGCTGACTGCCGGTCGGGAACTGGCGGTTCAAGTCGCCGTTTTCGCCCGTTCGGGTGTTTCGTTGAATTGCAACCTCGTTGGCTCGTGGAATCACGACGAGGGTTCCCGATTCGATGTCCCACTGTGCAATCTCTCCGGCGGCTTCATAACCGGCCGTCTCGTTCCCATGTAGTCCACCAACTACGAGAACGGTCGGGCCTTCATTTTCGCCGCGGATGACGAACCCGTCCGTCTCGTGTTCGGTTCCGGAGAGGAGGGTAAACGAGTCGCGACTGGCCTGTGCCGATCCGCTGGTCGCTCGGACGAGGCTCGCGCCACCGAGCGCGACACCACTCATCGCAAGTACGGTTCTTCTGGGGTATTTCATATCTGACATCCCACGTGCGCTTTCACGCTACCGTATGATTATTATCGAGTTATTAATATGGATGTTCTATCACTTTTGTATCTCAAAAGCAAATAAATCATTCTGACACGACTGTCTGGGGAAACAATTGTTTAACTTTTCCAGCATTTACGATCTGTATTGACACACAATTTTTCCTGTATTTATGATTCTCTAATGTATCTCTCGAACGATGCGTTTTTACCTTCTGAGGGGTCGAGGCGATATCATTCGATTGGCCCACACCGCACAGTGCGAGACTCGATTTTGAGTTGTAGTTACCTCTCACCCGCTGTCGGTTATTGCCGGTTATGCAGCACTGTCTGGAAGGGTAACAGCCGCATAACGAAGCCTCGTTTCGACCATAAACAGTATAGTTGTCGTGATTGGTCGCTCGCGAAGATACTCTGTCGTAGTAATGTATCGGCCGAGACAGGGTGTGAAGCGAGCGACCAATCCGTGTTCCATCGGGTCGATATATGTATCCTGAAAATAACCGGCAGAAACAAAGCTCAAACGGCGAGGTACCTCCACACTCATGGCTCTGCGCGGACAGGTTGTGCCGCCCAGGACACCTCCTCGGAGAGCCGGACGGTGGACGATGGGGTTGAGCGTCTTCCGCGGCATCTCGGTCATGGTAAGCGGCCGAGTCGCTATGATCTTCGCCCACGTCCTCATCACGCCGCTGCTCGTCCGGGCACTTGGCGGCGATTTTGGGAACTTTACGTTCATCATCTCAGTGATGACGTTTACCATCCTCTTCCACGGGGCGATGAACACCGGTCTCCGGAAGTACATCTCCGAACGCCGGGCGACAGAGGGGTGGCAGAGCCAGGTGTTCGGCTTCTACGTCCGAGTCTCGACGTCGATCACCGTCGGCGTGCTCGCGCTCGTCGTCATCGCCATCGAGTCGGGGTTTGTCGCGCGGGTTCTCGACCCCTCGTTCGAACTGTACTTCTACCTCATGGCCGGGATGATTCTCCTCCGCAACTTTATGATGCTGGGCCAGGCCACCCTCGAAGGATCCGGCAAGGAGCACATTTCCGAGACGCTGAACGTCGCCCACCGCATCGGTTTCGGTGTGGTGGCAATCGGATTGAGCATCGCCGGATTCGGGCTTTTCGGGGTTCTGCTTGGCGATATCATTGTGACGTTCGTCGTCGTGACGCTTTTCATGCTGTTCGCGCGGCGCTACGTCTCGTTCGCGAGCGTCGTCACCCTCCCGCCGGAATCGTTCCCACGCCGCGAAGTCTCCCGGTTCAACGGACAGAGCCTCCTGCTCAGTGTGCTCATCCTCTCGTTGTACCACGTGGACATTCTCATGCTCCGCCTGCTCACCGGCAGTGAAGTGACCGGCCACTACAAGGCGGCGTTGCTCGTCGCGGAGTTCCTTTGGGTCGCGCCCATCGCGATCCAGAACGCGCTCGTCCACACGACGTCTGAACTGTGGTCGCTCGAAGAACACGAACGCATCCAGGGCATCGCGGCGTTCCTCACCCGCTACACCACCGTCGGCACCACGTTCATCGTGGTGTTGCTCGTCCCGCTTGCCGGGCCGTTCGTGACGATGTACTTCGGCGCAGACTACGCGCCTGCTGCCCTCCCGCTGCTCATCTTGCTTCCCGGTGCGCTCGGGTTCGCCATCGCGAAACCGTTGCTCGGCATCGGTCGTGGGAAGGGTGACATCCACGTCCTCATCCACGGGACGGCGGTGGCCGCTGGACTCAACGTCCTGTTGAACTTCTTGCTGATTCCCCGCTACGGGATGTACGGCGCGGCCGTCGCCACGAGCGTCGGGTACGGGACGATGGTCCTCGCCCACGTCTGGGGGGCGACGCGAATGGGCTTCAACCCCGTGAGCGACATGCGCCTCGGGCGGCTGTTCGTCGCCTCGGGACTCACCCTCGCGGTGATACTCCCGCTCAGCGCCATGCTCCCGACGGACGCGCTCCGCCTCGTCCTGATTCCCGTCGTCGGAGTACTCGTCTTCTGGCCAGTTGCCATCACGACGGGACTCATCGACCGGGCGGAACTCACACGACTCGGCGAGCGGTTCGCGGCGTTCATCCCTCGGTCGGTCGTCGTCCGCTGGCAGGCGCTGTTCGGGTGAGGTAGTCAGCGCCGCGTCGAACTAGTTTGTAAAAAGAAACGCCGCTCAGAGGGTTCCGTCGGGCGTGAAGAAGTGGGTCGTCCCCTTGCTATCCTTGTAGAGCCAGCGACTGTTGGTCGCGTCCCAGGCCCACTCCTGTGAGACGAGGCTTTCTGGCGTCGGATTCGTCACTTCTCGCAGGCCGAACACCGGGTTCCCGTGGACGTTGATGCGGTTCGCGTCGAGGTCGAGGGTGAGCGTCGAATCTCCACGTTCGTGGTTGTAGAACTGGAGGTCCTTCCCGACGCTCGCGTCCATGAAGATGCTCCAGCGCGGCCGATTTTGCTCGTCTAAGAACCGGAAGAACGCGTCGCCGGTTTCCTTCCCGCTCCCAATGTCGAGGTAGACGTCTCCCGTGTGGACGTCGGTATCGCCGCCGGTGACCTTGAACAGGTTCACGTTCTTCCACTCGACGCTTGGCTTGGCCGCCGCGTAGTGGATGTCGAGCAGCTTCATCGGCTGGGTGTTCCCGCTGCCCTGTGGGTCCGGCTTTACGTACATCGACAGTTCGTTGTCGGGCACGTCCGCGGTCAGCGTGACGAGCCGTTCGCCTTGCTCGTTGTACCAGTTCATCCCGGCGTACTTCTCGTCGGCGGGTGCCTGGAGCGCGATCTGCGGGAACGTCCCTTTGATGTTCAACTCGCCGCGATAGCGCTCCGAGAGATTCGTCACGGCGTCGCCGACGTCGAGCGTCTTCGCTTTGAAATTTTGAACCGGCTCTGTCGGTACGTTCGTCTCGGTCATCGAAAAGCAACCGGCTAAACTCCCATAGATGACCGGAAGCGCGCCGGAGAGTACTGCCCGTCGTCTCATGAGGCACCTATGTGAGCAGGTACGAAAGGTAGTCACTGCATACCGCTTTTCGCCGTTCGTTCGCGGACACACAAAACGTATAACCAGTTGCTAATTTCAACCGACGACACTTTTTCAGACCGTTTCACTGGCGCATATCGACTACCGATACAGTTTGTAAAATTGGCATATGCGGGCTCGCTCGTTTCAGAGCCCCTCCGTGTGAGTCGATTAATGGCCGATTATGTGTACGTTCTTCGCCAACACAAAGTAGGATAATTTCACTGATAAATACGTCTGTTAAACACACTCTCACAGATTCTATAGTATTATTCTGTGACTCTCACGGATTCTGACTAATGTCAAAAAGAAAATAGTTATGGTGGATAGGTCAGACATTTCTGACTGTACATGGCACGCGAATGTCCGCATAGAGAGACAGAGAGACATCCACGCGACGACAGTGGGTCGCCCTCCATCGGGCGACGGGGCTTTCTCGCCCTCTCCGGGGTCGTCGTGGCGTCGCTCGCGGGCTGTACGAGCGACCGGGAACCGACCGGGACGGACGTCGAGTCGTTCACCTCCTTTGGCTACGGTGGCGCGCCGTCTTACCAGGCACAGGAGCGAACGGTCACCACCGGCGAATCGGAACCGAACGACGACCGCACGCAGGCGACGATGGTGGAGACCGGCTCCGCCGTCCGCGCGACGCTGGCGAAACGCGACGAGGACTGGTTCGCCTTCGACGCGACAGAGAGCGAGACGATTCGCATCACTCTGACGCGCCAGTCGAAGAAGGGCGCGCTCGTGGTGGCGCTCTATCACCCCGACGGCGGCCTCTGTGAACGAGTCCACGTCGGCAACTCGAAACCTCACGAGTTCACGTCGCAGGTCCAGGAATCCGGCACCCACTACGTGATGGTCGATTCGACGGCGAAGTCGGGCGGGGACTACCGACTCGTCGTCGAAGCCTTCGGCGCGGAGACGGAGGCCACCACGACGAGTACTGCGACGGAGTCGCCGACTGCAACGAGCACGGCGACAGCGACCACGACAATCACGGAGACGGCAACGTCAGCGCCGACCGCTGAGCAGACGGAGACGCAGACGCCGACTGAAACGGCGACGTCTACAGAGACCCAGGCGACGACGGCGACCGCAACGCAGACGGAATCGACGCAGACAGCGACGCCGACGCAAACCGAAACAGTAACTCCGACGGAAACGGCTACGCCGACTGAAACGACTACTACGGCCACGCCGACTGAGACAGCCACACCGACTCAGACAGCAACTGAAACGGCAACGCCAACGGAAACGACGACAGCGACGCCGACGCCGACGCCAACGGCGACGGAAACCCCTACAGAAACGGTCACTTCGACTCCGACGCCAACGCAGACGGAAACGACGAGCACGGCGACGCCAACCGAAACCACGGCGACGCCGACGGCGACTGAAACGCAGACGACTACACAGACTCCTTCACCAACGCCGACGCCGACCGATGGCGACGATTACGGCACGCAGAACTACGGCGAGTACGGCTACGGTGGAACGATTTAACGGGCAACTATGACGCAAAATCACAATTACAACACCCCACATAAGGGGACCCAAGACTGGCACATCCCACTGAACGACAACTTCCGGGCCATCGACCGCGACATGGAGATTCGCGATGCAGAAGCGAACCTCTCTGCCTACGCACCCGCGGCGAACGCGAAGTTCCTCGCGACCGACACGGGCCGTCGATACGTCGGGGACGGTTCCTCGTGGACGCGCCTCTCCTACCCGGTCGATTCCGGCGAGGGGTCGCCAAACCGCGTGAACATGGTCGCTGCGGGAGCAGACCCCTCCGGCGAGGAACCAATCGACGCGGTGCTCGACCGCGAGGCGGGCGACGACACCGTCTTGTTGTTCCCACCGGGGACGTACAAACTGGGAGACGAGTTCGCGCTCAGCGGGACGGAGAACTTCTCGATGGTGGGCATCGACGGGTCACAGGCGACGACGCTCAAAATCGAGGGCGACTTCGCCGCCTCGAACATGTTCAACTTCGGGCAGAGCGGGAGCGTCGCCGTCTCCGGTCTCACCTTCCAGGGTTTCACCATCGACATGCGCGGCGACGGCGTTGGCGCGGGTGTGTTCTGGATTCACTGCCGGGACCGCCTCCGCGTCGCGGACGTGAACGTCGTCGGCACGCGTGACGACACGGGCGTGCCCTCGGGGCGCGGTGAGTTCCTCATGCGTGCGGACATCACCGAGGAGACTGGCTACGGCGTCGTGGAGGGTCTCACCTCCCTCGACGGGGCGAACGACCCCTCGTCGGGTGACCCGCCGACGGGCATCTACTCGGGAGCGCTCCACAACGGGACCATCACGTACAAAGACTGCTCAGTGGTGGGCTACCAGGACAACGGGCTCTACACCTCCGCGGCCGGAAAGTCTCAGACCGAGAGCACCGTTATCGTCGAGGGTGGCTACTTCGCGAACAACGACATCTCGAACATCCGTCTCGGCGCGGACAACACCTACGTGACCGGTGCGCGCATCGAGATGACCGACGACTCGGGGATGCGCTATGGCAACCCACGCGGGCTGTGGGTGCGTCGCGGCAACTGTGTCGTCGATAGCTGTACCGTCGTCTACGACGAGGGTGATTCGAACGCCATCGAGATCGCCTCCGCCGCGGAGACGGTCCAGATGAACAACGTCAAGGTCGAGATGAACACGAACGAACCGGCACTTCGGGTCGTCGCGGACGACTCGAATACCGCCGTTCGCAAGTTCCGCGACTGCGTGTTCGCTGGCAGTGGCGACGGCAGCAGCAGCTACCAGATGGTGAAGGTCGCGGCTCCCTACACCGTCTTCGAGAACTGTACCGTGGACAACGCGGCGGGCCGCTCGTCGAACAAGCGCGCCGGTATTGACCTGCTCTCAGGGGCGGACAACTGCGCCATCGTCGGCGGCTGGTTCAACACCGACTTCTGGCCTATCAGCGTCCGCGCGAACGACTGTGTGGTAAAAGACGTCGGCTTCGCGGAGGCGGGCGACGGCTCTGAACCCATCTCCATCGACGGGTCGGCCGCGAACACCCGCATCGACGGCAATCTGAACAGTCTCTCCGGAGAAGTGGACGACGGCGGCGACCGCACGACGGTCAACAACGTCGGCTTCAACGGCAGCGCTGACCCTGCCTCCGGTGGCGAGTGGAACGGCAACGGCTACGAGGGGGTCATGGTCGCGTGGCTCGACGGGTCGGGCGCAGAAAAGGTGTCCGTCTACCGCAGCGGCCGCTGGTTCCCGCTCGACGCGGCCTAAGCCGTCACATTCGCGTCGGTGTAGCCAGCCACGCCGTCGGTCGCGTAAACGCGATTTCGCGACGAGAGCGTGGTCGCTTCGAGCAGGTCCGGCGTGATGTAGTACAGCGAGTTCGAGTACGAGGGGTCCGGGTCGTATTCGTTCGTCGGGTACGCCTGAATGCCGCGGTCTCCTAACTCCCCTTCTCGCAACAAGATGAGCTGTGCGTTTTCACCCGTGAGCAAGGCGCCAGTCTCGTAGTCCCATTGGACGATGGTACACGCACCCGCCGGCGAGTAGACCATGTACTTGCAGGTGATGGCGTCGCCGACCACGGCGGTTCCGTCGAGGCCGCCGACGGTGTCCATCGCCGCCACTTCGGGTTCAGTCAGGTAGAACCGGTAGAACTGGCGTTCGACCAGCGGGTTGTCCGAGGCGACGAAATCGTTCGACACCGCGAGCGTCCCCGCAGAGAACACGATGAGCGTGAGGAAGACGAAGTGGGGCAGTCGGCCTCGAAGCACTCGCCCGCGCGAGGTCGAAATCGCCTCGTAGAGCGCGATGACGCCGACGGTCGCTGCGATGGTGATGAACGGGAAGGTGTACTGCCCGAAGCGCAGGATGTTGAACGTAGACGAGAGGTTCCCGATGAGCAGGAGCGGACCGGGGAACGAGAGCGGCGCGAGGAACATCCCGGCGAGGATGGCAACCTTCGCTGGCTTCGAGATGCGCTCGGTCGTAACGCCGCGCAGCACCCCGACGACGAGGAAGAGCAACAGGACGCTGAACTGCAGGTAGTTCAGCATCTCGCTCACTGGTTCGACCGAGATGGAGGGTGGTCCGCTCGCGACGGGGAACGCCTCAGAGTAGGACAGCAACGTGGTGAGCCGCGTGACCATGTACGGCGCGAACAGCACCCAGTAGGCTCCTTGCAGGGCGGCGAGCACGACGATGTCTCGCAGTGTGATTGGCGCGGGTTCGCGCAGCCCGATGAACAGCTTCTGGAGCACGTAGAACACGCCCAGTGCGACGAGGAAGAAGGGCATCGAAACCGTGTGGTAGACGACGATGCCGACGCCGAAAATCGGGACGAACACGTAATAGCTCCGGCCCCGAATCAGGAGCACGTACAGCAACGCGGCGGCGATGACCGACACGATGCTACGGGGAATCGAGTACGCCCCGTAGAAGATGACCCACGTGTTGAGGCTGACGAGCAACGCGGCGGTCAGCCCGGCTTTCTCAGAGTTGAACAGTTCGTGAGCGAGCAGGTACATCACGACCACGAGCACCCCGTAGACGAGTCCGGAGGTCACGAACAGGTAGACGCGCGGTTCGACGGGGATGTCGAGCGCGAGCACCTCGATGGCTCCGAGGACGTGCCAGAGCGGGAACGCCTGATACGGGCCGAACAGTTGCGTGATGTGGCCCGTCTCGACGAGGTTGGTGATGTACCACTCGTGGGGGAATAGGTCGGTTCGCCCGAAGTAGTAGTAGTACTTGAGCGTCATCCCCCAGACGACGTTCACGAGCAGGAAGACGGTCTGTGCGAGAATGACGAGTACTCGCGCCGGGTGCAGTTCCGTCTGGAAGATTTCGAGGAACAGAATCGTTCCGAGGAGACCGATGAGCGCGAAGTAGGCGAGCGGACGGACGGCGAACTGGTGTAAGAGAAGCACGGAGAGCGAGAAGACGACGAAGTACGCGGTGATGAAAAGCCGGAAGCGAATTCGTTCTTCAGCGACAGCTTTCACGTCACCCTGGAAGACGAACGGCGAGTTGACCTCGGCGCGTCGCGTGCGGAGGAAAAACGACACCACCGTGCCGACGAACAGCGGCGCGGTGATGTAGAGACCGAGAATCGTCCACTCAGGCTTGCCGAAGAATATCGGGAACGCCATCCCGGTAATCGCGGCGAACAGCACCGTCGGGATGAGCAAGTTCCGAAGGGTAGTGAAATTGACCGTCCACATCATCTGCCTGTCCAGACGTGTACGATTCGCTTAGTTATCGGCCGTATACCACGGTTAGCCACCTGCTACCGCCGTTAGGCGTCAGCTACCCTCGGATAACTATTTCATGCCAAACATCGTGTATATCTCCATGGCTACCCGTCTCGACGTACCGTATCGGAGCTACGCGGACCTCACCGCGATAAACCTCGTCGTGCTCTTTGCGAGTTTGACGCTGTTCGTCCCGGCCGTCCGTGAGTGGGGACTCCACCTGCTCGTCGTTCCGCTGTTCTTGCTGTTCGTCCCGGGCTACGCGCTCGTCGCAGCCGCGTTTCCGGGCCGACTCATTCCGCAAACTGAGGGGGCACACACCGGTGCTCGCACCCACGTCCGGGTGCTCGAATGGGTCGTCTTCTCGCTGCTCGTGAGCATCGTCGTCGTCCCGCTCATCGGTCTGGCGACCACGTACACGGCGGTCGGATTGCGGCTCGAACCCGTCGTGTTGTTCGTGAGCATCTTCACGCTGGTCGCGTCGGTCGTCGCGGGCGTCCGCCGCCGCAGCACGACGGTCGCCACACCCGACTACGGTGTCTCCGCGTGGCTCGACAGCGCGGTTGCACAACTCAAAGGCCGCGATGGGCGCTCTGCACAGGTCTCCGGCCTGCTCGTCGTCGCCGGCCTCGTTCTTGTCGCCGGCACGTTCGGATACGTCGCCTCGACGCCGCCTGCAGACGTCGGCGAGCAGTTCACCGAATACGCGCTGCTCGCAGAAACCGAGACGGGAACCTACGCGGCCACTGGCTATCCGTCTGCGCTCACCGTCGGCGAACCGACCACCTTCGCCGTCGGCATCACCAACCACGAGGGCATCGCGACTGAGTATACGGTCGTCGTCCTGCTACAGGAAGTGGATTCTGCGAACGCAGTCGTCGCACAGGACGAACTTCTCCGCCAGACGGTCACTGTCGGTGATGGCAGCTTCGCTGTCGAACCGCTTGCCGTCAGCCCGACCCGGTCCGGCGAGCGCCTCCGGCTCACGTACCTGTTCTACGAAGGAGCTGCGCCGGCCTCACCGTCGAGTGAAACCGCGAGCGAAGAACTCTACCTCTGGGTCAGCGTCTCAGACGTGACGGCCTGACCGACGTTACTCTCGTTTTTTCCCGTCGTATCCAGTCGCGAGCACGCTGTCCATGGCACGCTGCTTTCGCTCGACGGTGGCCGAAAGGAGACCCGCGAGCCGCGTCGGTGCGAGCTTTTTCCCCGCGACTTCGACGTAGTAGCCAACCAACCCGAGCGCCGCCATCGGGTCGTCGAGCGAGAACCCGTCGTAGCAACACGGCTTACCGCTCGGCGTGCAGAACTCGACCAGCGCACGCGCGGTGTCTGGTCGGGCGCGTACCTGGAGGAAGTCGTTGACGAGCGACCGCGCCTGGACGCCCACCGTGTATTCGAGGTTCGCGTCGACCGGTTCGCCCATCGCCAACTGATAGAGCATGAAGGAGAAATCGACGCCGGCGAAGTACGAAAGTGGAAGGCTGCCCCAGAGTCGGGGATTCACCTCCATCAACTTCGGCGTTCCGTCGCGGGCGTCGATTCGGTACTCGGCCATCGCCACACCGCGCCAGTCGAGCGCCGTGAGGAACCGGTCAGTCATTGCGACGAGCGGTTCGTCCACGATGGTCTCGCGGAACGTGCTCGACCCCCCTTCCGGCGGGTTCGAGCGGATGCGCTTCTGGACGACGAGACCGGCGAGCGTGCCCGTCTCGTCGTACATCGTGTAGACCCCGCGCTCGCCCCCGTTCGGGACGAACTCCTGGAGCAGGCAGGGGCCGTGTTCGGCGACCGTCTCGGGGTACACTCGTTCGAGTTCTACCTGCGTCTCACAGATGGAGACGCCGCTGCGACCGCTGCCGCGCGCTGGTTTGACGACGACGGGATACCCGATTCGTTCACCGACGGCGTCGAAATCGACCTCTTCGGGGAGCATCGTCGCCGGGTGGGGCAGGTCGTGCTGCCGGGCGGCTTCGATGGTTTCGCGCTTGCTCAGGCCCACGACCAGCCGGTCGTAGGGCAGGAAAGGAATCGCGGTGTACGGGTCGAACCGGGCGCGGTGTTGGGCGACGACTTCGACCGTCGACTGGTTTATCGGCAACAGCATGGCGTAGTGACGAGCCTTCACTTCCCGCTCCACGGCGTCGACAAATCCCTCCGGGTCCGTCTCCGGGTTCGGGTACTCGAAGTAGCGCGTGACGTACTTCGACCATTTTCCCGCGTTCGTGCCCACTGAACTGCCCGTCGTCACGCGCAGACCGCGTCGTCCAAGCGACCGAATCGCCACGAGTGCCTGGTTCGCGTGCGAATCAAGGATAATTATTCGGTCCATCCACTCTCTGGATAGACAGACTCTCAGGACGGGCTTTGGTATGGCCTGACTTCGACCCCGCAAAGGGGTCATTAACACGGGGATTGGCCCCTTCAGTTAACACCCTGACCCGTGAAACGTCGCCAATGACTGCTACCGGAGTCGAATCCAGTCTTCTCTCACTACTCGCCGTGTTCATCCTCGCGGCGGGCGTCGGCATCTTCGTCGCCAAGGTGGGACGATTCCCGTACACAATCGCGCTCTTGCTCGCGGGACTCGCCGTCTCGATCCTCGGTGTCGAAGTCGGCCTCGAACTCTCACACGATCTCATCTTGCTCGTCCTCCTCCCGCCATTGCTGTTCGAGGGCGCGGCGACCACCGACTTAGAACGGTTCAGAGCGAACATTATTCCGATTCTCGTCCTCGCGGTCCCCGGACTCATCGTCTCGGTGCTCATCCTCGGGTACATCGGGCAGTTTGCCTTCGGCCTTCCGTTGCTCATCGCGCTCCTGTTCGCCGCCACTATCCTTCCGACCGACCCTGTTTCAGTGCTCGCGCTGTTCGAGGAGCTGGGTGCGCCCCGTCGCCTCTCCATCCTCGTTGAGGGTGAAAGTCTACTAAACGACGGGGTTGGCGTCGTCGTTTTCTCCGCCTTGCTCGCCATCATCTTGGAGTCGGGAACCGACCCCTCGGCGCTGTTCACCCCAGAGAAACTCGGCACCGTGGGCGCAGATATCGTCGTCGCCAGCCTCGGCGGCCTCGTCGTCGGCCTCACTGCGGGCTACGCCGTGTTCCGCGTGATGGCGAATCTAGACGAGCACATGACCGAAATCGTGCTCACGCTGATTCTCGCCTACGGGTCGTTCCTGCTGGCGGAGCACTATCTGCACGTAAGCGGCGTCATCGCCACCGTCGCGGCGGGACTGTTCATCGGGAACAGAGGCGCAGAGTACGCGATGAGCCCGCAGACGAAGATTGCGGTGTTCAACACCTGGGAGACGGCCGCGTTCCTGGTGAACACCCTCATCTTCCTGCTCATCGGCGCAAAAACGCCCGTGACGCAGTTGCTAGAGCACCTCCCGCTCATCGCCGCCGCAATCGTCCTCGTCGTCGCGGTTCGCGCGATCATCGTCTATCCCTTCGTCTCGCTCACGAACTGGCGGCTCGAAACCACCGTGCCTCGTTCGTACCAACACGTCATGGTTTGGGGTGGCCTGCACGCCTCCATCCCCATCGCGCTCGTGTTGGGGCTGCCGCCGAGTATCCCGTTCCGCGAGGAACTTCGGGCGATGGTGTTCGGCGTCGCTGCGTTCAGCCTGGTCGTTCAGGGCCTGTCGATGGAGCGCCTCCTCGATGCCCTCGACATCGTCACTCGGTCTGAAGAAGAGGAACTCTACGAACTGCTCGTCGGGCGTGCGCGGGCGGTGGACAACGCCCTCGACGCGGCGGAGGACCTGCGCCGGACGGGCGCGATTCCGCCGGACGTGTACGAACAGTTTACCGGTGAGTACGAGCAGGAAAAAGAGGACCTCAACCGGGCCATCTCCGCGCTGCTGTCCTCGCACCCCGAAATCCACCGCGAGGAACTGCTCATCGGGGAGCGACAGGTGCTGAAACGCGAGAAGAGCGCCATCATGGACGCCATGCGCACCGGAACGCTGAGCGACGACGTGGGCGAGCAACTCTTAGAGGAAGTCGACGTCAAACTCAGCCGCGTGAATGCCGGTGAGAGCACGGTCACCGCCTCGCCGGAGGAAGAAGGCTACGAGGAGTTCTGGCGGACGAAAGTCGAGGAGTTCGGCCTCGACGCGAACCCGCGTGGCTCCCCCGAGTGAGCGCGGAACTGGCCGCGAACAAAACCCGTAAACCCTGGGGTCACACAGCCTCGATAGATGCGCTGGCCCTACCGTCGCTCGGTCCTCGTCCTCTGTACGCTGGCGTTCTTCGGCACGATGGTCGCCCGCCTCGTCATCAGTCCCGTCGTGCCCGCGATAACGGCCAGTTTCGACGTCACCAACAGCGCCGTCGGCGCGGCGCTCACGGGGATGTGGATGGCCTACGCCCTCTCGCAGTTCCCGAGTGGTGTGGTCGCAGATCGCTACGGTGAGCGCAAGGTCATTCTGACCGCCGTCGGCCTCACCGCCGCCGCGAGCCTGCTGCTCGCCTTCTCGCCTTCGTTTCTCACGTTCGTCGTGTTCGTCGTTTTGCTCGGAGCCGGAGCCGGTCTCCACTACAGTCCCGCGACGATGCTGCTCACTCGGCAGTTCGACACCATCGGGCGGGCCATTGGCTTCCACGGTGCTGGTGCACCCGCTGCCGGCCTCCTCGCCCCCGTCGCTGCCGCCTACGTCGGGTCCATCTACGGGTGGCGTTACGCACTCGCCCTCGGTGCGCTGGTCGCGCTGCCGGTGTTCGCGGTGTTCGCCTGGCGCGTGCGCCCGACGGAACCGGCGAACCCAGACACGTCGATGCGCGACCAGTTCTCGCTCGGCCCGGTGGTCTCGCTGCTGTTCCGCCCGCACATCGCGTTCATGGTCGCCCTCGCGGTTCTCGGGGCGTTCTCGTGGCAGGCGACGGCGTCGTTTCTCTCTGCGTTTTTCGAGCAGTATCAGGGAACCTCACGGACGACCGCTGGCCTCGTGTTCTCGGGGTACTTCGTCGTTCAAGGATTCGCCCAGCCGATGATGGGCAGTCTCTCTGACCGCATTCCACGTGACATCGCGGTCGCGGTGTGCATGGGTGCGGCGCTGGTCGGCTACGGATTGCTCGTCGTGGGCGAGTCGTGGCTCACTCTCGGCGGCGCAATCGTCTGCATCGGCATCGGGATGAGCTGGGGCGCACCCTTGCAGGCGCGACTCATGGACGCGCTCGCCGCCACAGAGCAGGGGGCGGGATTTGGATTCATGCGCACCATCTACATCCTCATCGGCGCACTCGGCAGCGTCGTCGTTGGCACCCTCTCTGACGTGGCTGGCTGGGCGCTCGCGTTCACCGTCCTCGCCGGCGTGATGGGTCTTGGCGTGGTAGGCATCCTCACGAATCGGGCGTTCAATCTTGGACTCTGACAAAAAGACGAGAAAAACCCGTGACTGGGAAACGCTTGAAAATAGATATAGATACGATACGTTCTGGTAAATAACCAATTACCTGTCATACTTACCCGCCGCGTAATAATGGTGGTAAGGGGGGTAGCCCCGAGTATGCGCGGTCTCTCGACTGTAAAGTCCCTCGTGACGGGTAAGCGAGGCAAAGCCAACCTGATACTGATGTTGCTCGGTGCTGCCCTTTTCGGTGCGACGGCGACCATCGTGCTCGCATCGCTCGGCCCCTCTGCCCCGGTCGAAAACCCGGTCGCCGACGAAACGGAAACGGCGACGATTAGCCAGACTGCCACGGCGGAAGCAACCACGTCCACCCCTGCGCCAACGGCGACCACCACCACGACTACGACGACAACTAGGACGACGACTGCGACGACCACTGACGACCCGTTTGCGACGACCACGACTGAGGACCCGTTCGCCACCACGACGACCGAAGATTCGTTCGCGACCACCACGACGCCGAGCGAAGACGCCCAACAAGAACACGAGGAGTTTCAGCAGACGCGTGAAGAACTCCAGGCCGAACACGACGAACTCGTAGAGCGCCACGAAGAACTCAAGGAGGAACACGAGTTCCTGAACCGCACGAACGCTTCAGACGAGGAGTGGGAGGACCACGAGCAGGCCTACGAGGAACACATCCAGGATTACGAAGACCACCGGAAGAAGTTCGAAGACCACCGCACTGAATTCGAGGACCACGTAGACGAGTACGACGACGCGGCGTTCCACGAGGACGACTTCCAGTTCTACGACGACCGCGAGGCGGAACACGACACCCTCGAAGACGAACACGAAGAGCAAGAAGAGAAACACGACGACGGCTTCTTTTTCGACGTGGCAATGGCGCGTCCCGCGCTGGGCTAACCCCGCTGGCTGACGGGTTGCTTATAATTCTGCGCTCGTCCCATACGATATGGGACTCGACGAGGACGCACTCGACTACCACCGCACCGACCCCCCCGGTAAACTCGAGATTTCGACGACGAAACCGACGAACACCCAGCGCGACCTGAGCCTCGCGTACTCGCCGGGCGTCGCCGCGCCGTGTCTCGAAATCGAGAAAAATCCCGACGACGCCTACACCTACACCGCCAAAGGAAACCTCGTCGGCGTCGTCTCCAATGGCTCTGCGGTGCTTGGCCTTGGGGACATCGGCGCACAGGCCTCGAAACCCGTCATGGAGGGCAAGGGCGTGCTGTTCAAGCGGTTCGCCGACATCGACGTCTTCGACGTGGAACTGGACACCGACGACCCGGCGAAGATGATCGACTCGGTGGCCATGATGGAACCGACGTTCGGGGGCATCAACTTAGAGGACATCAAGGCCCCCGAGTGCTTCGAAATCGAGTCAAAACTCAGAGCGCGAATGTCGATTCCCGTGTTCCACGACGACCAGCACGGGACGGCCATCATCTCCGGGGCCGCCCTCCTGAATGCCCTCGAAATCGCCGAGAAGGACATCGAGGACGTGAACATCGTCTTCTCGGGTGCGGGTGCAGCAGCCACCGCCACGGCCAAGTTCTACGTCTCGCTCGGCGCGAAAAAAGAGAACATCACGATGGTAGATATCGGCGGCATCCTCACCGAGAAACGCGCGGAAGCGGGGGAGTTGAACGAGCACAACGAACCGTTCGCAAAGGACCTGCCAGACGGCGGACTTGAAGACGCAATCGAGGGCGCAGACGTGCTCGTTGGCCTCTCAGTAGGTGGTATCGTGAGCCAGGAGATGGTACGGTCGATGGCCGACGACCCCATCATCTTCGCGATGGCGAACCCCGACCCAGAAATCACCTACGAGGCGGCGAAATCGGCCCGCGACGACCACGTCATCATGGCGACGGGGCGCTCTGACTACCCGAATCAGGTGAACAACGTTCTCGGGTTCCCCTTCATCTTCCGGGGCGCACTCGACGTTCGGGCGACCGAAATCAACGAGGAGATGAAAGTCGCCGCCGCCGCTGCCCTCGCCGACCTCGCGAAGGAAGACGTCCCCGACGCCGTGGTGAAGGCGTACGGTGACGACCCACTCCAGTTCGGCCCCGACTACATCATCCCGAAACCGCTCGACTCTCGTGTCCTGTTCGAGGTCTCGTCTGCGGTCGCCGAGGCCGCGATGGAAAGCGGCGTGGCGAGAACGCACATCGACCTCGACGCCTATCGCGAGCGCCTCGAAGCGCGCCTTGGGAAGTCTCGCGAGATGATGCGCGTCGTCCTCAACAAAGCCCAGAGCGACCCGAAACGCGTCGTCTTCGCGGAAGGAGGCGACGACAAGGTCATTCGGGCGGGGGCACAGCTCGTCGAACAGGGTATCGCGGAGCCAATTCTCATCGGCGACCAACGCCACATCTGGGCGCGGATGGCCGAACTCGGCCTCGACTACGAGCCAGAAATCGTCGACCCGGACGATGATTCCCTCGACGCCTACGCAGACCGTCTGCACCAGCTTCGCGCCCGGAAGGGCGTCACTCGGCGAGAGGCGGACGAACTCATCACGGACGGCAACTACCTCGGCAGCGTGATGGTCGAGATGGGCGACGCCGACGCGATGCTGACGGGGCTGACTCACCACTACCCCTCCGCTCTGCGCCCGCCCCTGCAAGTTGTCGGCACGGCGGAGGACGCCAACTACGCCGCCGGGGTGTACATGCTCACGTTCAAAGACCGGGTCGTCTTCTGCGTGGACACCACGGTCAATCTGGACCCCGACGAGGCCGTCCTCGCCGAGATTACCAAGCACACCGCGACGCTCGCCCGAAAGTTCAACGTCGAACCGCGCGCGGCGTTGCTCTCGTACTCCGATTTCGGCTCGGTGGACAACGACGGGACGCGAAAACCCCGGCGGGCCGCCCAACTCCTCCGCGCCGACCCGACGGTCGATTTCCCGGTCGATGGGGAGATGCAGGCAGACACCGCCGTCGTCGAGGAGATGCTGAACGGCACCTACGACTTCGCGAACCTCGACGAACCGGCGAACATTCTGGTGTTCCCAAATCTGGAGGCGGGGAACATCGCGTACAAACTACTGCAGCGCCTCGGCGGCGCGGAGGCCATCGGGCCGATGCTCGTCGGCATGAACAAACCCGTCCACGTCCTCCAGCGCGGCGACGAGGTCAAGGATGTGGTGAACCTCGCCTCGGTTGCTGTCGTGGACGCACAGGAGGACGCGTAACCTTCTCGACAGACTGTTTCACCACTTTGTATTCCGGTAGGTTGTCATAAACGCGGCATCGTCGTGCGGTTTCTCGCCCAATCGTTCTGTTGATGGTGTTGATTGTAATCGGAATCTAACAGTCGTGTTAATTGGTGTATCCGGTCTGTAACAATGTCCGTTAGTCGCGAAAATCTGGTCATGGCGATTCCAATTCGACCATCTGGCGCCGTGGTGGGAGCCGTCGTGCTCCTCATCATCGTCAGTTTCACCGTCGGCCTCACCGGTTTCGGTGGTCCAGATGCCACGCCGGACCAGGACCTCGTGTTCGACGACGTGGACACCCAGACGCCCACGCCAGTACCGACGACCAGACCGCAGACCACAACGGAAACCACCACGTCGACCCAGACGACCACGGAACGGCCGACTGAGACGGTGACGCCGGTGGAGACCGAACGCCCGCCGGAACCGACCACCACGCAGACGTGGACGAAGACCGTCAAGAAGAACCCGGCGCGCGACACCACGACCGAACCGCCCGTGACGACGGCAGAACCGACGCCAACGCCAACGCCGACCCCGACGCCGACGCCTGAGGAGCCACGCTACGACGAGGATACCTCGTCTGGCCACTACCAGGCGTACCTCGTGACGGGTCGCCAGTACCAGTACTTCAACGAGACCCGTGACTGGTCCTACATCGACAACGACCGCGTCATCTACATGCTCTACGGCAACACCCACACGGGTGACACGCAGGGTGCGCAGTCCACCGCCTGGCAGAGCGAGTTCATCCAGGAGTGCATCGTGTTCAAGAGCGCCGAAGTGACCGACACGACGGTGCGCATGGACTTCTACGTCGAAGAGGGCTGTCAACCCGACCACAGCTGGTACGCGCTCGCCGTCTACCAGCTGCCGTCCGGTGCGTACAGTTCTCCCGAGAACCCAGAAATGGTCATCGTGAGCGCGAAAGCGCGCTACTTCAGCGCCGGCCACCACTACATCGTCGTGGACCTGCCCGAGAACTGACCGAATCGCCACCATCGTTTTCACCTTTTTCACGCCTCAGAGCAGGCGCTCCGCCACGCTCTGCCGGTTTGTGCATAGTTGCACTCTCGAACCGTCTGCAGTGTGTGACTGTAACTCATAACTAACCGTCACGACTCGTGATTCATCCGGTCTGTAACAATATCTGTCATTGACGAGCGTCATACTATGGCGATTCCAATTCGACCATCTGGCGCCGTGGTGGGAGCCGTCGTGCTCCTCATCATCGTCAGTTTCACCGTCGGCCTCACCGGATTCGGCGGGCCGTCCACGCCGGACCAGGACCTCGTGTTCGACGACGTGGACACCCAGACGCCCACGCCAGTACCGACTACGACCGAACCGAGAACGACGCAACCAGCCCCCACGACGACGACCGTCGAGTCGCACACGACGACGTCCGTGGAGACCGAACGCCCGCCGGAACCGACCACCACGCAGACGTGGACGAAGACCGTCAAGAAGAATCCAGCGCGCAAGACGACCACCGAGACGCCGGCGACGACGACTCCAGTCACCACGACACCCGAGCGAACGACTGAACGGCCGCCGGCCACCGAGACGCCGCCTGCCGTCACGCCGACGCCAGACGAACCACTGTTCCCGTACCAGGTGTACTTCGCAACTGGTCGTGGCATCCAGCAGTTCGACCACGACCGTGGGCACACATTCACCGACCAGCAGCGATTGGTCGCGGCGTATCGGGGGAACACCCACGACGGAGTCACCCGGACCGAGTCAGACACAGCCTGGCAGAGTGAGCACATTCGTGAGTGTGTCGTCGTAGACCGTGTCGAACAGGAGCGGAGAGATGGTCAGGAGTACGTTACCGTACGATTCCACATCGAACCCGGCTGTGAGCGAACGTACTACTCGCTCACGCTGTATCAGTGGCCACACCTCGAAGCATTGCCAATGGAGTCTGAAGCATTAGAATTCAAAGACACCGACTACCGCAAATTCGGCCCGGGGCACCACATTCTCTCGGTGAAGGTGGACAAGCGTGTGCCACCTCGCCCACCCGAAGAAGAACCTGTGACTCACTGGCAGGTGTACGTGGCCACTGGCCCTGAGATCGAGCAGTTCGACCCAGATAACGGGGTGACGTACAGTGACCAGCGACGAGTGATACAGTCCTTCCGCGGGCAATCCCAGGAGGGGCTTGCACTCGACATCGAGCCGATTCCCACTGAACCGGCGTGGCAGAGTGACTACATTCGCGAGTGCATCGTCATCGACAGAATCGTAGACGAAGGGCTCCCCGAAGAAGTCAACCTGTTCGTCTTCTTTACCATCCAAGACGGCTGTGCCCCGACAACCATCTCGATTTCCTACTACGAGATGCCTGACGGTGGCCCAGGCCCGATGGAGAGCGACGAATTAGTGCTCGTTCGAGCCAATCCCGCTGGTGGTCAGGTGCTCGGACCCGGAAAACAAATCGTCCTCATTACCGTGGCAGAAACCTAATCTGTCTCAACCGTCTGCCCTTCTTCGTCGAGAATTCGTTCCTCTGTGGCGTCCCGGTCTTCGGGATAGCCGATGTCCGCGCGCCACCCCTCCATTCGAATGGCGTCGATGGTTCGCCCCGAGTGGATGAGCAGGTCGATTGCCTCGCTCAGTTCGTACTCACCACGATTTGACGGCTGGACGAGGTGACAGGCGTGGAAGATGGCCGGCGTGAACGTATAGAAGCCCGTCATGACTAGGTTCGACTCTGGCTCTTCGGGCTTCTCGACGACGGAAACGATTTCGCCGTATGCGTTGGTCCGACAGACCCCGTAGCGGGAGGCTTCCTCCCACGGGACCTCTTCGATCAAGAAGGCGGCATCTGCGCGCTCCTCTCGCTGGCGGGCGACGACGTCCCGGAGGTTCGCGCGGAAGATGTTGTCTCCGAGGATGAGCATGAAGTCGTCGGTGATGTACTCCTCCACAGTCAAGAGCGCGTGTGCCAGTCCGAGGGTCTCTCGCTGGTGGGCGTACGTTATCGGAATCCCCTGGAAATCGTCCCCGTAGTGGCGGATGATGTCCTCTTTCTTGTAGCCGACGACGACGTAGAACTCGGTCGCCCCGAGTTCGACGAGCTGTTCGAAACAGTGTGTGAGTATCGGTTTGCCCGCCACCTCCACCATCCCTTTGGGCCGGTCTTCTGTGAGCGGTCGCAACCGCTTCCCCTCCCCAGCCGCAAGCACAACTGCCTGCATAGCGTAGAACTTCGCGCTCGCAGATTAAATATCCCACCCCAAACATAACGGTGCCAGTGAGATACGTTGAAGGGCTTCGCTGTGATATTTTAGTAAAATGAGAGTTAGCATCGTGGGGAGTGGGTACGTGGGGACGACCATCGCCGCGTGTTTCGCGGAACTCGGACACGACGTGACGGCCATCGACATCGACGAATCGGTCGTCGCCAAACTGAACACGGGCGAACCGCCGATTCACGAACCGGGCCTCGCCGACCGTCTCGCCGAGCACGCCGGGTCGTCACTGCGCGCGACGACCGACTACACCGCCGTCCTCGACACGGACGTGACGTTTCTCGCGCTCACGACGCCCTCGAATCCCGACGGCTCTATCGATCTCTCGATCATGAAAGCCGGGACGGAATCGCTCGGTGAGGTGCTCGCCGAAAAGGACGGCTACCACCTCGTCGTCGTGAAGAGCACGGTCATCCCCGGCACGACGGGGGACGTGATTCGCCCGCTGCTCGAAGCCGCCTCCGGGAAGACGGCCGGGGAGGACTTCGGCGTCGCGATGAATCCCGAGTTCCTCCGGGAGGGCTCTGCGGTGTCCGACTTCCTGAACCCGGACAAAATCGTCTTCGGCGCGGAGTCAGACCGTGACCGCGCGCTGCTCGTCGACCTCTACGACCCGCTCGTGGCACGGACGGACGCGCCAATCGTGGAGACGGGCCTGCGCGAGGCGGAGATGATAAAGTACGCCAACAACGCCTTCCTCGCGGCGAAGGTGAGTCTCATCAACGAACTCGGGAACATCTGTAAGGAGTACGACGTCGATGCCTACGAAGTCGCAGACGCCATCGGCTTGGACGAGCGCATCGGGCCGCATTTCCTACGCAGTGGAGTCGGCTGGGGCGGTTCGTGTTTCCCGAAAGACGTGGCCGCGCTCATCGCCGCCGCGCGGGAGACGGGCTACGAACCGCAACTGCTCCAGGCGGCGGTTGACGTAAACGACCGTCAGCCCGGTCGGATGCTCGCGTTGCTCGACGACCACGTCGACGTTTCAGGAAAGCGGGTCGCCGTACTCGGCCTCGCGTTCAAGCCCGGCACGGACGACGTCCGCGAGTCGCGGGCGATTCACGCCATCGAGGGCCTGCTCGAACGCGGGGCCGACGTCGTCGCCTACGACCCTGTGGCCACCGAGAATATGCGCGAACGGTTCCCGGACATCGAGTACGCCGCGTCCGCCGCGGACGCGCTCTCAGGCGCGCACGGAGCGCTCGTCGTCACCGACTGGGACGAATTCGCCGCCCTCGACACAGAGTTCGACGTGATGGCTACGCCCGTTGTCATCGACGGTCGGCGTATCGTCTCTCCGCGCGAGGGCATCACCTACGAAGGGTTGACCTGGTAGCGAGGCGACAGCAAGCCGTCTCCGCCCATTCAGGCAGCAACCGTTTCGCCCTGTTCTACTGCCGATTCTGAGACGGTTACTGTCGCTCCGTTCACCGAATAGTCACCCGCGTAGGGGACCGTGACGCGGTAGGACCCATCCGCTGTGGTTTCGACGGTTCGTTCGTACTCGAACGTCGCGCCGGGTATCGAGACGGATGTGGTGACCGTTACCTGCGAATCAGACGCTGCACTGCCCGTTATCGTCGCGCCCGGCACGAGTCTGAACGCTTTCGTGTCGCCGCTTTCGGTACTGAAAATCGCCTGATAGTGGGCGACGCCGGGGGCGGCCTCAGTCTTGGAGCCAAAGTGGTCGTGGAGTCGGCTCTGCATCGTTCCCGGCGGATAGTCCCGGTCTTCGGTCACGACGAACCCGACGCGATTGTTGAGTTTGCCGTACCACTCGCTGGCGTTCGACCCGCGCACGAACGGCGTGTAGGTGGACTGGGCGTAGCCGTAGGAGCGCGATTCGCCGTTCACGAAGTAGTTGTACGCCCGATTCGTGCCCCACCGGGACAACACGAAGTTCTGTGGATACGCCATCCCCTCGTCTTCGGCGTAGGTGTCGATAGCCTGGGCCGTTTCGAACAGGTCTCCGTCCGCGGTCACCTGATTCATCTTCACCGGCACCTGGACGAGGCTCAGGCTGGCGACGATGAGAAAGAGCGCGACCAACGAGGCGACGCCGCGAGAGTCTGGAATCTCCACCGATTCGGGGACGCTCGGTTTCGAGTCGCGGAAGGGGACGGGACGGCGCGCCAGGTCGACGCGCTCTGCGAGGTGGACGAAGCCGAGTCCGGCGAACACGGCGGTCACCGCCGCCATCTCGCCGACGAACCGAATCTGGAACCCGGCGAGCACGAAGAAGTAGCCCGCGTACACGGCGGCGGCGACCCACTCTGGTCGATGCTTTCGATAACTCGCGAGCGCGGCCCACCCGACGTACGGGAGGGCGAGTGCGAGGATGAAGCCGAACAACAGGAGAAAGCCCATCGAGTCGCCACTGAACAGCGATTCGGTCTCGACGATGTCCCGTGGGGTGGTGAACAGGGTCAGCTCCCTCACGAGTTTCGCCCAGTACTCGGGGAGAAACGCCCGGAAGGCGAGGACGCCGACCACGCCGCCGACCGCTTCGAGACCGGCGAGAACCGTCGCTGGCAGGTCGGCGCGGAAGGCGAGTTCGGCGACGCTCAGGACGCAGAGGACGGCGACGAACAGGAGGGCTGGCGCTAAGGCCACCTGTTCAGAGTGCCAGCCGAAACTCGCGTGACCGGCAGCGGCGAGGAGCGCCCCGACCAGCAGGCCGACGACGAGGCCGAGATTCGACGCGAGGGGTGACTGACCGGCGCGAACGTCAGAGAGCACCCGAAGCGCAACGTACAGGCCGAGTGGGACGATGAGCAGCGGGCCGGCCTCCCACGCGAGCGTCTGGCCAGCAATTGCGACGCCGAGGGCGAGCATTGCGGCCCACGACTTCGGAGTCGATTTCAGGTCCGCGAGGCTTCCCCGGCGGGCGAGGACGACGACGGCGAGCATGGTGAGCGCCAGCCACGGGTAGTCGAAGGCGTGGTGGTCCGCGAATCCGAGGGCCGTCCGCAGAGCGTGGCCGGGGATGAGCGCGAGCAGGAGAACGCTCGCGAGGCCGACGCGCCGGTCGTCGGTCAGTGCGACGGCGAGCAGGTAGACGAGCGCGCCGGTGACGACCGCGCTGACGACGGGGTACCACGCCATGACGGGGCCGACGGCGTCCATCCCGCCGAACAGCGACGAGAGCCACCAGAGGGTGGCGACGAACAGTGGTTCCCCCATCGCGACGGTATCGGGCATGGCCGACAGCGCGGCGAAATCGAACAGACCGCCTGCATCGACGACCAGTTTCTCCACCCAGTAGCGGTAGAAGTAGGGGTCGTTCGCGCCGAGGACGACGTGGCCGTCGCGAAACACGCGGGTGACAAACAACGAGCGAACGAGCGCGAGAAAACCGAGCGCCCCGACGAGCATGCCAACAGCGCGACGTTCGACTGTCGGGAGCGAGAGTGAGACCGCAGGCGTCGTAGATGCGGGCGTCGATTCGCCGCGCAGGGCGGCCTCAACGGCCGTCGGATCGGCGAGGCGGTACTCGCCGTCGTGTTTCTCGACGATGTTACGGGAGACGACTTCGCCGAACGTACCCGAGTCGAGGGGGACGTCCGCGAACGTCCACGTCTCGTGCTGTCTGTCGGTAGCCAGCAGTTGCTCCAGCGACTCGGCCACCTCCGGCCGTGAGTCGAGGAGGTTCGCAGTCGCCTCGCGCACGTCGGACATTACCACGAAAATACCGGGTAACTCGAATAAATGTGCCGGGAACGTTCGACGCACGTATGACGGTTCGCGGACTTGGTTCCGGTAATGCGCCAGTTCATCATCCTCGGCCACGACGCGCCGACGACGCCTGATTTCTCGCTCGACGACCTCGCCGGCGGCGCGGGCCGCCTCGACGTGCTCTGTCGGTGCGTCAACTCGGCGTTTTTCCTCTCACACGACATTCGAAAGGACGTCCGCGTCTACCTCGTCTTGCAGGACGAACTGACGATTCGCTTCGAGGGGAGCGAACTGCGCCGACTCAACCCCGACGAACGTTCGACGGGCGCACTCATCCGCAACGCCCTCGAAGAGAAAGAGAACGCCATCGGACACATGGAAGCCGAAGCCTCTCCCGGCGTCTACCTCTCGCGACGAGGCTTCGAGCCGATTCTCGAAACCGCCGCCCGCGACGGCATCGTGGTCGAACTACACGAAGCCGGCGACCCAATCGCCGACGCCGCCGTCCCCGAGAATCCCGTGTTCGTCCTCTCCGACCACCACGATTTCACCGACGAGGAGGCAACGTTGCTCTCGGAAGCCGCAGCCCAGCGCGTTCGCATCGGTCCGACGGTGCTCCACGCCGACCACACCATCACCGTCGTCCACAATTTCCTCGACACTGACGGTTACTCGAAATACTAATTTCCGGAAGGATTAACAACAGTCGCGGCAATTAAAATAGCTGCGGGCCAGTGGGGTAGCCTGGTATCCTTCGGCCTTCGGGTGGCCGTAACCGCAGTTCGAATCTGCGCTGGCCCATTTTCCAGTCGCACCGCTCACTTTCGAGCGCCGCGTCTGAAACTGACGCCGAGCAGATTCGAATCAGGGAGCGAGCGCAGCGAGCGACCGTGGTTCGAATCTGCGCTAAGCGGCCGTAGTTTGAAACCATGCGTTTCCAAAGCAGACCAGACGTGCTCGCTTCGCGGTACACGTTCGGGCGTGGTTCGGAATCCGTAGATTCCGAGCAACGAGTTGCGCGGGAATTCGAAGCTGCGCTGTCACCCAATCCAGACCCCTTTACTTCCACTCCACCCTTACCAATCCCTTTTACGCGAAAGCGCCCAACGCACACTCCATGGATGGAATCGACGAGGAAATCGCCAGTGCAGACGAGAGTGCGGTCCAGCGGGACGAACTCGTCGAGGCGGTGACCGAACACGCGGGGCGGATTGCGCGGGAACTCGCGCTGCTCAAGGGTGGCGATTACGGGCAAGAGACGTTCGAGACGAGCAGCGGGGACTGGACGGTGAAGTTCGAGGCGGGGGCGCTCGACTACCTGCGATTCTCGGGGAAGAAGGGCGACATATACGTCGTTTCGACGAAGCAGCCGCCGTCGCCGGACGACCTGCGCCTGGCGATGGAGGACTACGGGGCGTTCGTCCGGGCGTTCAACGACCACGTCGCCTCGTTCGAGGGTATGTTGGACGACGTGCCGACGGACTTCCCCGAGGTCGCTTCGACGGCGACGGTCGTTGAGGAGCGAGACAGAGTCGTTGCGCGGATTCGAGAGACGGCGAACGCGATTGCGGCCCAACTCCACCGGTTCAACGGGACGGACTACGGGTCGTGGACGGCGCGCGTCGCCGGGAAACGCTGGGAGCTGAAGTGGGAGGGCGACCGGGCGTCGTACCTCCGCGTCGGCGGCGAGGGTGGGACGTATCTGGTGTCTCAGTACGAGCCGCCGTCGGCCCCGGACGTGAAGCGTCACGCGAAGGGCTTTCGTGAGTTCGTCGAGGCCTTCAACGACCACGTGGATGAACTCGACGCGAGCCTTTCGCACGTCGAACTGTAACGAACGAGCGTGGCAGAAAATCGCACGATAATGCGGGGTTGACGCATCACGATTCTGTCCTTACGTCGCCCATAATAATGGGTGTAGCCGGACTGCTCACAGGCAATGACTGCGTTCGCTCCGAGAGGGTCCCGTCTCTCCCCCCTGTCCCCCCTGCTGTCTTCGGTGCCGGCCCGAATCGAGGTGGCGCGATAGCCCATGTCGACGCCGCCCCGCTCGCGGACCCGTGATTCGCTGCTGCCGAGCTTTCGCCAGCACACGGTGACGTGGACCGACGTGAGGTGGCTCTCGCTCGCGGTGCTCGCCGCGGCGACCATCTACGCGTCCTACCTCGCGACCCACCAGTACCCGGCGTACGTCGGGGGCCTGTACATCGCGATTTCTGACCAAATCATCGCTCACGGCTACGCGCTGCCAGAGCGCATTCCCGGCTACACCGCCGATGGCGTCCCGTTCGCGTATCCGCCGTTCATGTTCTACGTCTACGCGGTGATTCGCGACCTGTTCGGCGTCGATGCCATCACGCTCACCCGCCTCATCCCCGGAGCCGTATTGACGTTCATGATCGTGCCGTACTACTTCCTCGCACGCCACCTGCTCGACTCGAAACGGCAGGCGGGGCTCGCTTCGGTCATCTTTGCGGGTGCGCCAGCCGTGCTTCGCTGGCACCTGTCGGCCGGTGGCATCGTCCGCGCTCCCGCGGTCACCATCGCGCTGCTCGGTGCGTACACCGGGATTCGGCTGTTCCAGACGGGCGACCGTCGCTGGATCGTTCCCGGGATGGCGCTGTTCGGTATCGAAGTGCTCACGCACCCGACGTACACCGTCTTTTTCGCCTTCACCTACCTGCTCGCCTACGCCGCCTTCGACCGGTCGATTCAGGGCCTCGTCTACGGCGCAATCGTCGCCGGCGGTGGTATCCTACTGGCCGCGCCGTGGTGGCTCCAGATTTTCGCCACGCACGGACCGGACATCTTCCTGCAGGCGTCGGGAACCCACACCGGTCTCTTCGGCGGGTGGCACCGCATCTATTGGCAGTTCGTCATCCCGCTCAAGGAGAAAGACATCACGTCGGTGTTCTACCTCGCCGTCTTCATCGCCTCGGCGTACGCGCTCTACCGGAAACGCTACTTCCTCGCCGTCTGGGCGATTGGCGCGAGTTATCTCCTCGGCAAAGACCGATTCCTGTTCATCGGCGGCGCGATGCTCATCGCGTTCCTCGTCTACGACGGCGTCCTGCCCGCTATCCGGACGTTCCTCAGCGAGCGTACGTCCCGGCCTGACCTGTATCGGGTCGTCTCGGTCGCCGTCGTCGCGCTCGTCATGCTCACCGCGGTCGGCACGGGCGTCGCCTTCGCGACGAGTACGCTGCAGACCGAGTACGACCATAGCGCGGCCCAGCCAGCGACGATGGACACCTACGACCGCGAGGCGATGGCGTGGATGGAGGCGAACACCGCGTCCGACTCGACGTTCGTCGTGATGGGTGACACCGCAGAGTGGGTGCCCTTATTCACCGACCGGACGATACTCATCGGGCCATGGGGGGTGGAGTGGACTACCTCCGCGAACTACTACTGGGAAGTGGAGTACTACAAGGCCATCTCCAACTGCGGGAGCGCGAGCTGCGTGACCCAGCTGCTCGCCTTCGGCGATCGCCACCCGGACTACATCTACGTGCCGAAAGACGACTACACCGTCCGAGGCAAGGAGCGCGAGACGACGACAAATATGGAGCACTCCCTGCTGGAGTCCCCGCGCTACGACCTGGCCTACGAGAACGAGGGCGTCCTCATCTTCGAGGTGTCTCGGTCTGCGACCCAGTCCTCCGGTGACGAGACCGACGCGACATCCTCGCCGGACGGCCCCGGCCGATAGTCAGATGCGTTTTTAGGGGTGGCTGTTGTCCACTGTGACGTGACAGCTACGTCTCCTGACGCCGACCGGGCACTGTCGGTCGCTCGCGAGGCGGCGATGGCGGGCGGAAACGTCGCACTTTCCGCCTTCCGGACGCCGCTTCGGATAACGCCGAAAGCGAGCAAAATGGACCCGGTGACGCAAGCCGATATCGACGCCCAGTCTCGCGTCGTCGAAGTTATCCACGACGCCTTCCCCGACCACACCATCGTCGGCGAGGAGGGCGACCAGTTGAAAGCCATCCCCGAGACGGGCCACGCCTGGGTAATCGACCCCATCGACGGGACGAACAACTTCACCCACGGCAACCGCATCTGGGCGACGTGTCTCGCCTACGTGGTGGATGGGATCCCACAGGTCGCCGTGACCCGCCTGCCCGCCTTCGGTGACGAGTACGTCGCGGCCTCGGAAACGCTCCGCGACAACGACCCCGTGCGCGTGAGCACCCGCGACGACCCCGAGTTCTGTACCGTCTCGCTCACGTTCGGTCTCCAGCGCGAGCACCGCCCCCTGTTCGGGGACGTCTCGCGTAATCTGCTCGAAACGTTCGGCGACCTCCGGCGGTTTGGCACCGGGCAGGTTTCGCTCGCGATGGTCGCGGCGGGCGAACTCGATGGGGCCGTCTCCGCGGTTCACCTCTCGCCATGGGACACCGTCGCCGGCGTCCATCTCGTCGAACAGGCGGGCGGGAAAGTGACCGACATCAACGGCAATCCGTGGCGCTGGGACGCAGACGGCCTCGTCGCCTCGAATGGCGAGATTCACGACGACCTGCTCTCGATTATCCCCTGATTTTTCACCCCGCTCGTCTTACTCCCGACGATGACCGACGACCCGCTCGAATGGGAAACGCTCGCCTCCGAAACGGCCTACACCTGTCCCGGCTTCGACGTCACCCACGAGGACGTCCGCTTGCCAGACGGCACGGAGACGGATTTCGATTTTCTCTCAGAACCGCCCGCCGTCGTTATTCTCCCGTTTACGCCGGAGGGCGACGTAGTGCTCATCGAGGAGTGGCGACAAGCCGTAAAGCGCGTGAACAGAGGGATTCCGGCGGGCACGATGGAGCCAGCAGACGACGACCCGGCGATGGCCGCCCACCGCGAACTCGAAGAGGAGACGGGCCACGAGGCAGCCCGCGTCGAACACCTCACGACGGTCGAACCGGCCAATGGTATCGCGAACGCGGTGCATCACTACTTCGTCGCGTACGACTGTCACCCCGCGAGCGAGCAGAAGCTGGACTTCAACGAATCGATTCGCGTCGTCACCGAATCCTACGACGACCTCCTCGCCGCGGTTGGCGCAGGTGAGATTCGAGACGGGCGGGCCGTCCTCGGGACGCTCTACTACGAGCAGTTCGCCTGACCGCCATCTCCGGAACGGAATTTGTATCCCTGCTCCGTCGAAGTTTCGGACAATGCGCGATATCTTCGAGGTCCGCGACACCGACGCCGCGGGCCGCATTGGGCGACTTTCGGTTCCCCGGGCGGGCGTCACGGTGGAGACACCGGCGCTCCTTCCGGTGGTGAATCCGAACCGCCAGACGGTCGCTCCGTCTCGACTCGAATCTGAGTTCGGTGCGGAGATTCTCATCACGAACAGCTACATCATCTACAAGAGCGACCCCGTCCGCGAGCAGGCCCTCGACGTTGGCCTCCACGAACTGCTCGATTTCGACGGTGCCATCATGACCGACTCTGGCTCGTTCCAACTCGCGGAATACGGCGAGATTAGCGTCGATACCGAGGAAATCCTCCAGTTCCAGCACGACATCGGCTCGGATATCGGGACACCCGTAGACATCCCCACGCCACCGGATGTAGCCCGCGAGCAGGCAGCAGAGGAACTCGCCATCACACAGGAACGCCTCGAATTCGCCGAAACCGTCGAAGTTGGCGACATGCTCGTGAACGCGCCGGTGCAGGGGTCTACGTACCCGGACCTGCGCAAAGCCGCCGCAGAACACGCCTACGGCACCTCTCTCGACGTGTTCCCGGTCGGGGCCGTCGTGCCGCTGATGAACGCCTACCGCTTCGACGACATGGTTGACGCCATCGCCGCCGCGAAGGAAGGACTCGGCGCTGACGCACCGGTTCACCTGTTCGGCGCGGGTCACCCGATGATGTTCGCCCTCGCCGTGGCGATGGGTTGTGACCTGTTCGACTCCGCCGCATACGCTCTCTACGCCCGCGACGGGCGCTATCTCACGGTTCGCGGGACCAAGCACTTCGACGAACTCGACTACTTCCCGTGTTCGTGTCCCGTCTGCACCGAGTACACGCCCGCAGACCTCGAACAGGTGTCGAACAAGGAACGCGAACGCCTGCTCGCCGAACACAACCTCCACGTCTCCTTCGAGGAGATTCGCACCATCAAACAGGCCATCCGCCGCGGGTCGCTCATGGAACTGGTCGAGATGCGTGCGCGCTCCCACCCGGCGATGCTCGACGGCTACCGGGCGATGCTCGCCCACGCAGACCTGCTCGAAGCGTCCGACCCGGCCACAAAGGACGCCTTCTTCTATCTCTCCTCGGAGAGCGCGTACCGGCCGGAGGTCGTGCGTCACCACAAGCGGCTCGCCCGACTATCACCAGAGGGCCACGTCCTGCTCACGGAAGCAGGCTCGTCCGACAACTACGACGAGTCGTGGCGACTGCTCCCGCCGTTCGGCCCGTTCCCGCTCGCCCTGCGCGAGACGTACCCGGTCACCGCTGAGGTGCCAGACCGCATCGACGACGAGGCCTACCGACAGGCCGTCGTCGGCATCCAGAAACTCGTCGCGGCGAACCCCAACACCGAGTTCACGGTCGCCCACAAGGGCTGGCCCGCAGACATCGTTGCGGGCGTCCCTCCGGGCGTCGACGTCGTAGACTTAGAATCGATGGACAAAAGCGGTGAGGAGACGGAGGATGACCAATGACCGAGTACTTCGAGGTCCACCACCGGGACGGCGCGGCCCGCATCGGTGAACTTCGTCTCGCCGAGTCGGTGACGACGCCGGCGCTCGCAGACGACGTCGTCGTCGATGCCGGGAGTCTCTGGCCCGAGACGCGCGACCTGCCCGAGGGCGACCCGTCGAAGGTGACGATTTTACCTCACCGCGGGCTTCCGGGCGGCACGGCGGACGAAGTCGCAGACTCCTTCGCGCCTGACTACCCCGACGTGGACTTCCCGAGCGCCGCCGTCGTCTCTCAGCGCTCCGTAGACGACTTCGGGGCAGATGTGTACATTCTCTCCGAGGCCCAGCGGGTCGTCGGCCACGCCGCGGCGTTCGTGGACGCCATCGTCGCGATGAAGGAAGCCACGCCGGGCGACACCGCACTCATGCTCTCGGGCGTCGCCACCCCCGCCAACGTCGCCACGCTCGTCTACGCCGGGGTGGACCTCGTGGACGCGACGCAGGCACGCATCAAGGGAACCCAGGGGTTCTACCTCACGACCGACGGCCAGCACTTCCTGGAGGATTTAGACGAACTCCCGTGTGCGTGTGCCGCCTGCCAGCAACCGCGTGAGGAGTTCACCCGTGCCGACTGCGCGGAACACAACGTGAACGCCCTGCACGCCCAACTCGGCATCGTCCGCCAGCGCATCCGCCGGGGTCGGCTCCGCGATTACATCGAGGGGCAGGCGCGCCACGAGGCGTGGCTCACCGCCGCTTTCCGCCGGTTCGACCAGGAGTACGCCTACATGGAAGAGCACACGCCGCTGTTCCGCCGGACGGAACTGCTCGCCGCCACCGAAGACTCACTCAAGCGCGTCGAGATTCAGCGATTCGCCGACCGCGTCACCTCGCGGTACACAAACCGGTTCGACAACCCGCTCGTCCTCGTTCCCTGCTCGGCCCGCAAGCCCTACAGCGAGTCCCAGAGCCACGGCCAGTACCACGACGCGATTCAGTTCCGCGCCCACCTCGTCTCGATGACCTCGCCGATTGGCGTGGTTCCACAGGAACTCGAAACGACGTATCCCGCCCAGCACTACGATTCGGTGGTCACGGGCAACTGGTCCGAAGACGAGAAGCAGTTTGTCGCCGAGGTCCTGAAACGATATCTCCAGCGCAACGAGTACCCGCGCATCATCGCCCACGTCCCGCCCGAGGGCTACCGCGACATCGTCGAGCGCGTCGAGGCGGATCTCGGATTGGACATCGAGTATACCGTAGAGGACCACCCGACGACGCCCGAATCCATCGGGAACCTCATGCAGACGCTCGACGGTGAGTCGAAGTACCTCAAAAGCGAGCGCCAGCACAACACGCTCCGGGCGCTCGCAGACTACCAGTTCGGCGACGGCGCGGGCGACGAACTGTTCCCCGAACTCTCGATTCAGGGTCGGTATCCGAAACTCCGCGCCCACAAGAAAGACGGGACCCAACTCGCGGCGATGGTTCCCCTCTACGGGACGCTCTCCTTTACGCTCGCTGGCGCACGCCACTGGCTCGAAAGCGACGTGCCGACAAAGACCGTCGAAATCGACAACTTCGTCCCGCAAGGCTCGGTGCTCGCCCCGGGCGTCGTCACCGCGAGCGAGGACATCCGCGTCGGCGACGACGTTGTGGTCCAGGGGCCACGCGCCTTCGCCGTCGGCGTCGCGGAGATGAGCGGCCGCGAGATGGAAACGAGCACGCGCGGCATCGCGGTGCAGATTCGCCACGTCGAAGAAGTCTAACCAACCCACTTTTCACTCGTCCGTGCTACCTTCAGGCATGGACGAGGTTTCACTCACGCTGCCAGCATCTATCGTCGAGTCGCTTCCAGAAGACGGGCAGACGGCCGCACAGGATATGCAGCGGGCCGTCGAGGGCTGGGAATCCAACATCAACCGGGCCATCGCGGAGGCAGAAGACGACGCCGAGGCCGCCCGGTTCGTCCTCGAAGCCATCGATCGAATGGAGGACCGACTGGAGAAGTACGACGACTTCGTCCCCGAACTCCGGGCGTGGGGCCAGTCGCCGATTTACGCCATCGCGTGGCGCAACCTGCAGGCGTCGCTCATCACGCAGTTGTACGAACACGAGGACCTCGCCGCGGAACTCGACCGCGAGCGCAACGCCCGACTGGTCGAAGACGGTATCAGATTCGGTGGCCGGTAGGTCGGGATTTATTGCCTTCGCGCCTCTGTCTCAGGATAATGCAGGTCGAATGCCGATTTTTCGCCAATTTCCGGGAGGCAGTGGGGTCGAAAACCATCGAACGCGAATTCGACAGCAACGTGACCGTCGGGGGCGTCCTCGAAGCACTCGAAGCCGAGTTCGAGGGCCTCCAGGGAAGCATCCTCGACGACGCAGGTGACATCCTGCCACAGCTAAGCGTTCTCAAGAACGGCCGGGAAGTCCTTCACATGGCGGGGACGGCCACTGAACTCGAAGACGGTGACCGAATCTCCGTGTTCCCGCCGGTGGCGGGTGGCTGATGCGCGTCGAAAAATCGTTCCGCGGCATCTCAGAACGACTCGCGAAACACTATCTCCAGAACCTCGGCGGGGAAGTCGAAGACGAGGAGGCAAACGAAGTGGTTGGCGACGACTGGACGGCCTCGGTCTCGAGTGAGAAGGTCAGCATCGGGCCGACGGTGGAGCTGACCGAGGTCACCGTCGTCTTCGAGGGCGAGGAGGAGACGCTCGACGAACTGGTCGAGCGTTTCTCCCAGAAGGCGATGCGGGCGGGTGGGTAGATGGCCAACGGCGACCCGATAGACGGGCAGGTGTTGCTGCTCGCGGGAGCCAAAGCCAGCGTCCCCGCGCCAAACCTCGCGCCGCTCGTCGACCGCGTGCAGGCCCAAATCGGGCCGAAACTCGACGAGTTCCGCGAACGCTTCGAACTCATCTTCGAGACCGACGAGGCGGCCTACTTCTTCGTCGGCCACGAGCAGTGGGCGGTCATCGCCCACCGCGTCGACTTGAACGACCGGGAGATGGATGCCGTCCGCCGGGCGCACAACGAGCAACTCCTGCGCATGGGTCGTCGCGAAGACCGCCAGTTCGAGTTCGACGCGGCCCTCGACATCCGCGACTGCATCGTCATCGGGAAAGCCGCCGAATCCTGACGGCGACCGGGACGGCGGGACGGAAAGAATTTTACTGCCCACATCTGTCAATCAGCTATGAAGCAGTCGACGATTAATTTCGCCCTCCTCTTCGTCGGTGCCTGCGTCGCGTTGGCCGGTGTTGGCATGTTCTTCCCGTTTGCGGACATGAACTACAACGTCGATCTCATTGATGTGAGCGAATCGCCGCCAGCCCACAAATCGACGGCGTACTACGAAGAGATGGATGCCGAAGAGAAGGAGATATTCGAGAAAGTAAAAGACGGAGGGGTGGTCACGAAAAAGGAATCCTTCGGCTATCCTGAAGTGGTTAAATACCAGGGCCAGTACTACCACATACGTTACTTCTCGACGTTCGACTGGTTGAATCCGTCTACGTTCGGTCCAGCGCTAATCGCGCTCGTCGGCTCTGCCATGGCAATCATGGCAATTCGCCGGGATATGCGAGAGCGAGTCGTCTACTGAACGCTCCAGAGCAGTCGCTCAGCGGGCGAAAAATTGGAGAAGCTTGGTTGCTCAGTCGTCTGCCGGGGCCGACCCGCCAGACGAACTGACGCCCGTGCCGGGGCCGATGTCGATGCCGAGGTCGTCGAGTTTCTCGTCTGGCACCACCCCGTCGACCCAGCCGCGAGCGGTGTAGTACTCGTCTTTCATCTGGTCGAGTTCGCAAAGTTCGCCTTCGGAGG
This sequence comes from Haladaptatus sp. DYSN1, assembly GCF_029489995.1. Taxonomy (NCBI): domain Archaea; kingdom Methanobacteriati; phylum Methanobacteriota; class Halobacteria; order Halobacteriales; family Haladaptataceae; genus Haladaptatus; species Haladaptatus sp. DYSN1. Next base: position 2,779,155 of record NZ_CP120470.1, on the reverse strand, counting down.
CACCCTGGCCGGGGATGGCGTCGGGGCCTTCGACGAAGCGTCCGGGCAGCGAGTCGTCTTCGCCCTTGAAGCCTGCGAGGTTGTTGTAGTAGCGCTCTAAGTTGTAGATGCGCTCGCCGGTTTCGAGCAGTTCGTCTTCGGTCACGTCGAAGCCGGTCATGCCGTTGTACTGCAGGACGTACTCTTCGATGCCCTCTGCGAAGGCGTTGAACTTGCAGATGTCGAAGGAGTCGGAGATGGCGTGGAGGTCCTGGAACGCCATCGTCAGTTCACCCTTGCCCTCCCACGCGTACGGGTCTACCTTCTCGGGCAGGCCGAGAATTTCGGCAGACGGCGTGTACGCGCGCAGGTGGCAGGCCCCGCGGTTCGAAGTAGCGTAGGCGATGCCCATGCCCTTCATGCAGCGTGGGTCGTAGGCTGGAATCGTCTGACCCTTGACCGCGAGAGAGTTTTTGTGGGCGTCCATCTCCTCTGCGATGTGGTTTGCGCCGCCGGCGAGCAGGTCCGCGAGTTTCCCCTCGCGGCGGGCGATGGCCTCGATGAGGTCGATCATCTCGTCTGCGTCGCCCCATTCGATGCCGCCGAACTCGTCGTCGAACTTGCCTTCCTCGGTCATCTCCATCGCCATGGCAATCATGTTGCCAGTCTCGATGGTGTCCAAGCCGAGGTTGTTACACTGGTCGATCATGACGGCGACTTTGTCGCGGTCGTCGTTCATGGAGTTCGGGCCGAGCGTGAACGCCGATTCGTACTCGAAGGACTCCATGCGGACGTTCATCTCGTCGCCCTTGTGCATGACCTGCACCTCGACTTCCTTCTTACAGGCGACCGGACAGGAGTGACAGGTCGGTTCGTCGACGAGGATGTTCTCGCGGACGTTCTCGCCAGAAACCTTCTCGGCGTCGATGTTCGGTTCGTCGGGACTCTCGCGCGCTTCGCTCGCCGTACTCGTGTACTTCGCGTTGCGCGTCGGAAGTCCGTCCATCTCCTCTGTGAGGTTCATCAGGACGTTCGTCCCGTAGAGCGAGAGGCCCCCCTCGTTCGGGGCGGTCACGTCGGACTCCTGAATCACCTGCATGGCCTGCTGGTGGCCCTTCTTGAACGTGTCCGGGTCCTTCGCCTTCGGCATCTTCGTCGTGGATTTGACGACGATTGCCTTCAGGTTCTTCGAGCCCATGACGGCGCCCGTGCCACCGCGGCCGCTTGCCCGGTCGTCTTCGTTGACGATGCAGGCGTAGCGAACTTGGTTCTCGCCGCCGGGACCGATGGCCATGCAACTGAAGTTTTTGCCGCGCTGGCCGTCTACCTCCTCTTCGAGTTCGTCGATGGTGTCGTGGACGCCCCAGCCCCAGAGGTGCGAGGCGTCTTTGAGCGTCACTTCACCGTCTTCGACGACGGCGTAGACTGGGTCTTCTGCTTTCCCCTCGAACAGCAGGCCGTCGAAGCCGGCCCACTTCAGGCGTGCGCCGCTCCAGCCACCGTGGTGTGAGTCGGTGACCGTGTTCGTGAGCGGTGATTTCGTGACGACCGCGATGCGGCCACTCATCACGGTCTGTGTCCCCGTGAGCGGTCCGTTCATGAACGCGAGGAGGTTGTCTGGACCGAGTGGGTCCACGTCTGGCCCCTGCTCGAAGACGTACTTCACCCCGAGGCCGCGTGCCCCGATGTACTTGCGCGCGTCCTCCTCGTCGATACCCTCGTAGTCCACCGACCCCGATGACAGGTCCACCCTGGCTACGTTGTCTTGAAAGCCGCCAATATCACTCATGGTAACGTCTCACATTTACATAGGGGCTGTGATGTGTTGGAAGTTATTACGCGAACGTAACTATATTCGGTTAATCCTCACCATCGTTGTACAGAATTGCCGCTTTCGTGAAACTCGTCGGAATTTTGTAGGACCCTCGCCTCATCTCCGTCGATGGAGCCAGTCCGTGTCCGCATTGGTCGTGCCCGATACGCGATTCCACTTTTGGTTGCGACGGTCATTTTCGCTACGTCTGTCGTCACGCCGCCCAGCGGCGCGCTCTCGCCACTTGGCCCGTTCGGCCTCGTCGGGCAGGACAAGTGGCTTCACTGCCTCGCCTACGCGGGGCAGGCGGGCGTGCTCGCAGCGGTACTCGACCGTCACCGACACGGAAGGCTCGCGGCGTTCGTCCTCACCGTCGGCTACGGCATTTTCATCGAACTCGTCCAGTACCCGCTCCCCGCCCGCGCGTTCGACCTCAGCGACATCGCAGCCAACTCGCTCGGCGCGGCCCTCGGGGTGCTGGCGTGGGTGCTGGTTGGCCGGCGGCTACTCCGTCTCAAGTAACCGGAGGACGGTGTCGGCGATGACGTCGCGTGCCGTCTCCACCTCGGCGAAGTCGATGGTCTCGTCGGGGAAGTGCGCCTGGTCGATGGTCCCCGGCCCGAACACGACGGTCGGAATGCCCGCCTCGATGTAGTGGCGTGAGTCCGCGCCGTAGGTCTCCCCGAGTGGTTCGCGATTCGGGAGGCTCGCTGCCGCTATCGCGGCCTGCAACGCCTGGTGGACTGGCTCGGCTTCGTTGATTTCGCCGGGCTCGAACTGCACGGAGAACCGCTCAAACTGGGGCGGGTGCGCCGAGAGCCACTCGCTGTCGGCGACGACCTCTGCGAGTCGCGCCTCGTACTCGGCTTCGACCTCAGCGACGGTTTCGCCGGGCGCGACGCCGATGCGAACCTCAGCGGTCAGTTCCGAGGGAACCGTAGACGCCCACGTCCCCGCGTGGACCGTCCCGAACGAGGTCGGCCACGGATTCTCGAAGCGTTCGTAGAGTGGGTGGCGAATGCGCGTTGCCCGCTCCGATTCGAGGTCCTCGAACGCCCGCCGGATGGCCTCGAAGTGCGGCAACACGGACTCCCCGCGCCAGCGTCGGGCGGCGTGGGCAGAGCGCCCAGCGAGTTCGAGGCGCTTCATGACGCTGCCCTCGACGGCGAGGACGGGACGCAACTCGGTCGGTTCGGCGATGAGCGCCATGTCGCGGTCGAACGGATACGGGTTGTCGAGCGCAGCCGCCGCCGCGCCAACGCCGCCCTCCTCCTCGCCAACGACGCTTTCGACGACCATACGCCCGTTCAGGTCGTCAGTCTCCGCCTGCAGTTTGCGGGCGGCGAAGATGCACGCCGCGAGGCCGGATTTCATGTCCGCAGCGCCGCGTGCGGTCAGCTCGTCGCCGTCCCACGTCGGCATGAAGGGATTCGACGACCACTCCCCCTCGGCGGGAACCACGTCTACGTGCCCGTTCAGGACGACGGTCGGCCCCGCGTCGGGGTCGCCGAATTCGAGCACGCCGCCGACGCTCGGGCGGTTCGCCACGTCGATTTCGTTCGGGTCGTAGGGAAACGAGGGATGTTCTGCGAGGCGAGTCGCGTCAGCGGTCCACGTATAGGTCGTAAACCCCCAGCCCTGAAGGGTCTCTTCGACCCACTCCTGGGCTGGTTTCTCGTTCGGTGCCGTCGTTTCGAATCGCAAGAGTCGTTCGACGAACTGTCGGAGGTCCATGTCGAGGTCCGGCCCAGCGTTCATTGTGTGTAAATCTTGCCGAATCGAAGAAAAGGATTCGGGTGAGTCGCAGGCGAAGCCGATTTAGCCCCTGACCCGATATTCCGGGTAATGAGTAAGCCAAGCCCCGACGTGTACGAACAGGGGCGCGGGATGGACGCCCACAACAAGGTGATGCGCGAGATTCGCGCGAAGAAACAGCGTACCTACGACCCGCACGAGCCGACGCGCGTCTGGCTGGACGAGGACAACACGCCGGGTGGCGTCTACCAGTCGCTGACCATCATTCTGAACACCGGAGGCTGTCGCTGGGCACGCGCCGGCGGGTGTACGATGTGTGGCTACGTTGCGGAGTCGGTCGAAGGTGGCAGCGTCACCCACGAGCAGTTGATGGACCAGATTCAGGTCTGTCTCGACCACGAGGCCGAGAACGCAGACGAACCAGCGGAACTCATCAAAATCTACACCTCCGGCAGTTTCCTTGACGAGCGCGAAGTCCCCGCAGAGAGCCGCAAGGCCATCGCGGAGACGTTCGCAGACCGCGAGCGCATCGTCTTAGAGAGCCTGCCCGACTTCGTCGAAGAAGACCGCGTCGCAGACTTCGTCGACGCAGGTCTCGACACGGACATCGCTATCGGTCTCGAAACCGCCACCGACCGGGTGCGCCGCGACTGCGTGAACAAGTACTTCGCCTTCGAGGACTTCATCGCCGCGAGCGAGGCCGCAAACCGCGCTGGTGCGGGTATCAAGGCGTATCTGCTGTTCAAGCCGCCGTTCCTGTCGGAGCCGGAGGCCGTAGAAGACATGATTTCTTCCATCGAACGCTGTGCGGAGTACGCCCACACCGTCTCGATGAATCCGACCAACGTCCAGCGCTACACGATGGTCAACGAACTGTTCCACAACTCCGGCTACCGCCCGCCGTGGCTCTGGAGCGTCGCCCACATCCTGCGCGAGACGGCCGACGTAGACGCCATCGTCGTCTCCGACCCTGTCGGCCACGGGCAGGAGCGCGGGGCGCACAACTGCGGCGAGTGTGACGACCGCGTCCAGATGGCAATCAAGGACTTCGACCTCAGACAGGACCCTTCGGTGTTCGATCAGGTGTCCTGTGAATGTGAGGCGACCTGGGAGCTCGTTAGGGCTCACGAAACGAGCTTCAATATGCCGCTTACAAACTGACGTTTCGTCAGTAAGCCTGTCCTACCACTTTCGTAAACTGTCCTTACCAGGTGACAGGTGGCCTATAACAAAGCCCTCTATTGTCATCCACTGTCATACGGCACGACCGGAGAGAGGTCGTTGTTGACATGGGTAGGTCGCTGTCCTCTGTCGGCGTGCCGAGAGTGTGGGGAAAATGGGACAAGCTACGAAGCGGTACGAGTTGCTCGTCTGGTCGAATGGCTGGATTGAGATACGAGACGGTGAGAACTCTGACCAATGGATCGCCACGGACCGACCGATGGAGGTCCTGCCATAACGTTCCCTGGAGTGCGGGTGGCTGCCCCGCAGTCCGCTTAGTTGAAACCCAACAACACGCCCTGACCGTCGGTCGAGCCGATATCCGGCAGCGCCGCGCGTTCGGGGTGTGGCATGAGTACCGCAACCGTTGGCACGAGCCCAGTAACTCCTGCCACATTCGCTTTTGAACCGTTCGGATTTGCTTCGTCAGTTACGTTGCCGTCTGCGTCACAGTATCGAAACAGGATACGGTCGTCTGCTTCTAACGCGGCGAGTTCGTCGTCCGTAATCTCGAATCTGCCTTCACCGTGAGCGATTGGCAGTTCGATTACTTCGCCTTCTTCGTACGCCTGCGTCCACGGCGTGTCCGCATTCTCTACGCGCAGGTAGACGTGTTCACACTGGAAGCGGGCGCTCGCGTTGGTCGTGAACATGCCCGGCGTCAGTCCGGATTCACAGCCAATCTGTGCACCGTTGCACACGCCGAGGACGGGGACGCCGTTTTCCGCGGCCTCGCGAATCTCTGCCATGATGGGCGAGCGCGCCGCCATCGCCCCGGCTCGGAGGTAATCGCCGTAGGAGAAACCACCCGGGAGCAGCACGCCAGTCGTATCCTCGGGCAGGCCGTCTTCGTGCCAGACGAGTCGCGCATCCAGTCCGAGTTCGGTGAACGCCCGCAGCGCGTCCCGGTCACAGTTACTGCCGCCGAACTGGACGATAGCGATCACCGTTCTTCCACCTCGACCGCGTAGTCGTGGATGGTGGGATTGGCGAGCAGGCGTTCTGCCATCTCAGTCGCCTGGTCTGCTGCACCGTCGGCGTCGGTCGCGTCGAGGTCGATTTCGTACCGTTCTGCAGACCGCAGGGCCTCCAGGTCGTACCCGAGGCGCTCTAAGGCGCGCTTGGTCGTTTCGGCTTCCGGGTCGAGTACACCCTGCTTCAGCCGGACGGTGACGGTCGCGGTGTAGGCAGTCATCGGTTGAGGGTGCGCGGTCATGCGCAAAAGACCTTTTGGAACGATTTGTGTATACACATTCGTGTATACATAGTCTCGTTTGTCGACCAATAGCCATATACTTCGGCGTTGTTGAGTGCATCCAATGAACGTCTGTATGTCGGAGGTGTGCCGATGACTGGCAAACTCACCGAACTCACTGTCGTCGGCGACGACAAGACGGGTCTCATCGCCCGCGTCACGTCGTTGCTGTTCGACCACGGCATCAACATCGAGGACCTAGACCAGGCCGTCCGGAAGGGCATCTTCCGCATGACGATGCACGTCGATGCGTCGGGGATGACCACGACGAAAGACGACCTGCGAGCCAAACTGGCCGCGCTCGGTGACGAACTCGACGTGGACGTGACCATTCGCTTCCCCGCCGACCGCGAGACCAAGCAGATTGCCGTCCTCGCCACGAAAGAGTCCCACTGTCTCGAAGCTCTCCTCGGTGCGTGGGCGAACGGCGACCTCGGCGCGGACATCTCGGTCATCATCGCGAACCACTCCGCGCTCAAACCGGTCGCAGAGTACTACGATATCCCATTCTACGATATCGGCGACGAGAAGGGGACGCCCGACGAGGACGCCATCCTCTCGCTGCTCGAAGATTACGACGCAGACCTCATCGTCCTCGCGCGGTACATCCGCATCCTCTCGCCGAACGTCGTGTTCCGCTACGAGGGGCGCATCATCAACGTCCACCCGTCGCTCCTACCTTCGTTCCCCGGCGCGTCGGCCTACCGACAGGCCATCGAGGAAGGCGTGCGCATCGCTGGCGTCACCGCCCACTACGTCACGACGGACTTAGACCAGGGGCCAATCATCACCCAACGAGCCTTCTCGGTTCCTGACGACGCCGAAGTCGAGGACTTACAGCGAAAGGGCCAGCCGCTCGAAGCCGACGCGCTGCTCGAAGCCGTGCGTCTCCACCTGAACGACGACGTGACGGTTCACTGGGGGCGGACGAACCTGCGCGATGGTGCGGAAGGATACCAACTCGGACTGCCAGAAGCAGCAGACGCCGCCAACCCGGACCGGCCCGTGGACGGGCTGGCCGACGTGCTCGCAGACGACTAACGTTCCGCCGTCGGCAACGATTTGCTGAGGGCGAGTTTCTCTGTCGGCTCTTTGCCGGTTACGAGGACGACCTTTCCGGTCTGTGCGGCCTTGATGTTGTTCACGTCAGAGAGCGACGCTTCCGCCCACGATTTGACGGCTTGCTCGCGCGCTTCGGCGGCCGATTCGCTCTCGAAGACGATGAGCCACTGGCCCGGACTCTCGGTCTTCTTGAACGTCCGTGAGATGCCCCAGCCAACCGCACCCGCAAAGGTTCCCTGTTCGGGGGCCGTCTCCTCGTGCGGTTGGTGAACCACCCCGGTGAGGAAGTGGCCGTTGTTGAGCCCCTCGGTGAGCGTCCCGAAGGCCTCACTCGCCGATTTGTACTGCTCGGCTTCGTCAGCGTGGGTCGTGATGACCGTCTGAAGTCGGTCGGCCGCAGAGTCGGTATCCCCATCGACGTAGACGATGGTCTCCTCTTTGAGACCAACCGCCGCCGACGTCTCCGTGTTTGCGTAGATGTCGAACCCATCGAGCGACGTTTGCTTCGAGAACTGCCGCCCCGTCAGCCGGTCTGCGAGCGTCTCGGTTTCGAGCGACGTGACGCCGACCTTGAAGCCGGGGCCGATGGTAAATTCGCTCACGTCCTGGTGCTGCAAGTCGAGTAGCGACCGCAGCGAGGAGCCGTACTTCGTGACGTTCTCCCACGTCTCCACACGCATCGCGTCCTCGTACTGGACGAATTTCGTCGGGCTGACGCGGAAAAACTGATAGTCGTCCCCATCCGGGAGCGCGGCGGGAGCGGGCAGCCACCGCCGGTAGGACCCCTCGTCCGTCCCGGGCAGCGGCGTCACCTGGTCGATACAGCCCGCGAGGCCAGTCGCTGCACCTGCACACCCGTATCGCAGTACGTCGCGTCGTGAGAGCTCCATTGCTTGTGTGTGTCCTCCCACGGGCCAGTCAGGGCAAAAGTATTCTGGCAGCCTCACTCCCAGTGGAGCGCGTGGACGCCGTAGTCCTCGTCCAACTGCAGAACCGTCTCGCGCTCGTCTGCACCGAGTACGGCGATACCGACGACGTTCCCACCAGCGGCGGAGACGAGCGCCACGGCCGCAGCTAGCTGTGAACCGGTTTCCGTCCAGTCGTCTACGACCAGCACTCGCGCCCCGTTCGAAACGCTCGTCCGGTCCAGTTCGAGGGTCTTCTCCGTCCCCGTGTAACCGACCACCGTCTCGGTGAGTCGATTCTCGGAAGCGATGGGGAGTTTCCCACCTTTTCGTATCGGGCAGAATCCCACCCCCAGTTCGCGAGCGACCGCGGCCCCGAACAGGAAGCCAAGCGCGTCGATTCCTGCGACGGCGTCTACGGATTCGGCGGAGAACGGGGCTGCGAGGTCCGTGACCACCGCGTCGAATGTGTCGGGGTCAGTGGCGAGATTGCCCGTGTGATAGCGCCCGCCGGTTCCGGTGTCGATTTGCGCGACGATATCCGGCCACTCCATGCACTGAGCAGTCGGGCGGGCGAAAAAAGCGTTCCTCAGAGGTCGCGAACTGCGGTGACGGCCTCGTCCAGCGAGGGGGCCGCGAACAGGTCGTGGCCGGTGTACGCGTTCGTGCCGGCGGCGTACATGTCTCGGACCACTATGATAACGTCTGCTGAGAGCGGTTCGGGGGACGCCTCACAGAGCGATTTCCAGTCTGCAACGTCCCGTCGCTTCGCCTCGGCTTTCGCCTCGCTCACGGCCTCGACCCAGTCGGGCTGGGTACGCTTGTGGTACTGGCGGACGACTTCCTTCGAGAGTTGCTGGCCGTCGAAACTGAAGCGGTTCTCGTCGAACGTGCCGACCACGTCCGCGACCCGAATTTCGCCGTCGAAGTAGAGACACTCGATTTTGCCGTCCTCGTGGGTGAGGCCTGCTTTCGCGGCCTGTTCGGTCACGAGTCGGTTCACGTTGCGGGCCACGTCGGCGATGTCAGCGAGGGAGGCGACGCCGGCGATTTCGGCCGCCTCCTCGTCATTGAGGTAGCGGTCGCCTTTCTCGTACTTCGTGGAGAATTCGACGATTGGCTCGTCCAGTTCGACGACGCCCTCTGGCCACTCGTCTGCGTCGAGGCCGTGGTCTGCCGGGTCGGTCCGGCGGCGGAGGCTCGAACCCACCGGCACCGTGTTTCGGAAGATGATTTCGAGCGGGATGAGGTAGTTCTCGCCCGCAGTCTCGTGGTAGGCGTCGTAGTCGTAGGTGCGCCCGTCGTTGGGCAGTTCGGGAACCTGTGTGAGGTCGATGGCCATCTCTCGGGGCGGTTCCGTGGCGTCTGCGAGGGGCACGACTTCGTCGTCGCTGACGACGCCCCTGTAGTGCGTTGGGATTCCCTCGGCTTCGAGCAGTTCGAAGTTGAACGCGCCCATCGCACAGAGGCTCGCGCCTTTGTCGGGAATCTGGTCGGGCATCTTCCCCCAGTCGAACACGGAGTAGTCGTCGGTGAAGTAGAACGCACCGCGGCCCAGTGATTCGGGAGTGGCCGCCTCCTCGATGCGGAACTCCTTGACGCTCGTCATACCAGTACGCGTGTGGCCCCGGGTAATGAAACTTTCACTCTCGTGCCCACCTTGTCCGATTTCCTCGACAAAGTATACACGAACGCGCACACACTTCTTGCCCTACCGCAATCCCCCGTCATTATACCCTCCGAGCGAAAAGCATCCGTCCATGGCAGACGCCTACCCCACGCGAACGAACGTCCCTCGCGGGCTCTTCGACTTCGACCACCGCCCCGAGACGGACCAGTCGTTCGAAAACGCGCTCGCAAAGGCGCGGGCAGGCGACCGACTCACCGTCGCCGACGGGGTGGAACTCATCACGACTGGAACGGAGACGGAAACCATCGACCCGGGGCGGATGGAACGCGTTCTCGAAGCCGCAGACCGCAGGCGCGCCGAGGTGTGCGGAGAGGACGTCACCTTCGTCGCGAACCTGAACAACAACGTCACGACGGCGTGTAACGTCGGCTGTCTGTTCTGTAACTTCAAGGACCCCGCCGGACAGTTCGAAGCCGAGTATCAGGGGGAGATGGGCGGCTTTACGAAAACGCCCGCAGAATCACGGGAAATCGTCCGCGACGCGGTGGAGATGGGCATCTACGAGGTCTGTTCGGTCTCAGGGTTGCACCCCGGGTTCGCCCTCAACGACGAACACCACGAGATTCTCGCCGCCGCCGAGGAACCGGTGAACTACAAACCGCCATCCGCGTACAAGACCTCCCCCGGAACCTACGTCGAGCAGATGCAGGCGATGAGCGTCGATGGCGTCCACCTCCACTCGATGACGCCCGAAGAAGCCTACCATGCAAGCCGCGGAACCGACTGGTCGTACGAGAAAATCTACGGCGAACTCAAGGCTGCGGGCCTCGACAGCGTGCCCGGAACCGCAGCAGAGATTCTCGTCGACGAAGTCCGCGAAGCAATCTGCCCCGGGAAAATCGACACGCAGGGCTGGCTCGACGCGATGGAAGCCGCCGCGAACGTCGGCCTCAACACCACCTCAACCATCATGTACGGGCACGTCGAAAACGAGATGCACCGCGTGCTGCATCTCGAACAGATTCGCGACCTGCAAGACCGTACGGGGAACATCACCGAGTTCGTCCCGCTCTCCTTTATCCATCAGAACACGCCGCTCAAAGAGAAGGGAATGGTCGACGCGGGGGCGAGTCGGGCCGAAGACTTGCTCATGATTGCCGTCTCACGCCTCTTCCTCGACAACGTCGAGAACATCCAGTCGTCGTGGGTCAAGTACGGCAACGAACACGGCCTCGCCATGCTCAACGCCGGGGCGAACGACTTCATGGGGACGATTCTCTCCGAAGAAATCACCAAACGCGCCGGGGGCCAGTACGGCGAAGTTCGAACTTTCGACGAGTACGTGGACATGATAACCTCGATTGGGCGCGTCCCCGTCGAACGCTCGACCGACTACCGGCAGAAACGTCGTATCGACCCCGACGTGCGCCCTGCCGGGCCGCTGTTAGGCCCGAAGGCAGACGGCACGCCGATGTTCACGAAGAAGTCGCCGAAGGCCGACTGAGTACCCGTCGATAGCGCTCCCCTGCCTCGCTCTCCTCGCGAATCGCCTCCGTAATCTGCGCCGAGAGCCAGTGGTTCGCCGTCTCGTCTTCGGCTGGGAGGAACCGCTCGTACACGGGGAGACGCTCGCGGAGTGGCACCCCCGCATCAGCCGCGATGGCCTCCAGTTCGCGCAGCGCCGGCCACTTGTAATCTGGATTGATGTAGTCGTCCGTGACCGGGGACACCCCGCCCAAGTCGTCGATGCCACAGTCGAGCAACTCGCGGACGGGCGCCAGATTCGGCGGCACTTGCACAGAAATCTCCTCGGGAAGACAGACGCGGGCCATCGCTACGACGCGGCGCATGGTTTCGAGGGATGGGCCGTCCTGCTTCCAGCGCTCGTTCGGACTCACGTTCTGGACGATGACCTCCTGAATGTGGCCGTAGCGTTCGTGCATCGCGCGGATGGCGAGCAGGCTCTCGGCGCGGTCGCGCCACGACTCGCCGATGCCGACGAGGATGCCAGTCGTGAACGGGACGCCGAGTTCTCCGGCGGTCCGCAGGGTGGCGAGGCGTTGGCCGGGCGACTTCGCCCGAGGGCCGCCGTGGGCCTGCACCTCGGCGGTGGTTTCGAGCATGACGCCCATGCTCGCATTTACGTCTGCGACGAGCTCCATCTGCTCGCGGGTCTGGTCGCCGGGGTTCGAGTGCGGGAGCAGACCCTCGCCGAGGGCGATTTCGCAGGCTTCCCGGAGATAGCTGTGAATCGAGTCGTGGCCCCACTCCTCCAGTTGCGCGTGAATCTCGGTGTAACGATCGTCGGGGTCGTCCCCGAAGGTGAACAGCGCCTCCGTACAGCCGGCGTCTGCGCCCATGCGACACTGTTCGCGAATCTGGTCGGGCGTCATGAGGCTCGCCTGTCCGGGCACGTCGTAGTAGGTGCAGTAGGTGCAGGTGTACCGGCAGGCGGTCGTGAGGGGCAGGAAGACGTTCTTCGCGAAACTCAGCTCCGGAGCCGGGTTCACGTCGGCGGGCGTCACCGCGAGCAGTCGCTCTACGTCCGCCTCATCCAGAGTGATGTCGATGTCGTACTCGCTGGCCCCGGGTAGCATCTGTCTTCGACTCGCCCGTGGAACACAAAAAGGCTGTCACTCCCGGCAGACGCCGACGCGCCCCTGCCCCGTGTCGAGGCGAATGCCCGCGTCCACGAGCCACTCGCGGGCGGCCCCGTCGCCGTGTAGGAGTAGTTCCGCGAGGTCGACCCGTTCGTCCACGTCCGTGGCGAGGCGGTAGGAATCGAGCACCGCCCATTCAGCACCGATACGTCGGGCGATTTCTCGGTGGTCACGAAACGACGCGCCGTGGTAATCGACGGAAAACTCCGGGTGGCGGGAGACGAGCGCGTTGGTTCCGCCGCCGATACCGGGGGCGACGACCACCTCGCCCTCGGCGGAAAACAGCCGAGAGAGCGCCGCAGGCGTCGCCAGTGCGAGGTCGGCCATCACGACAGCAGTGTCGGGTTCAAGGTGCGCGTTCACCGCCGCAGAGAGCGGCCGGTCGTCGACGACCACCGACGCGTCAACGTCGAGCGGTGCCGTGGCGAGCACGACGGGGGTTCGGCCGGTTCGACGAATCGATGCGAGCACGTCCCCGAGCATCAGCCGGGAGAACTCGCGGCGCTCAGTAGGCGAGAAAAGAGACGCGAGGCGCGTCTTCGGGTCTGTTTCGTCGTAGGGGACGAGGACACGCATTTGCAGTGTGTCCGCGTTCCGCCTACAAGCGACTATCGGAGTTTGTCGTAGGTGTCCTGCTGGGACCGCCAGTAGAAGACCCCGCCGACCACAGCGAGCAGTGCGACGACGCCGACTGCCCCGTAGAGGAGCAACTGGGTGCGCTCCTGGGACTGCTTTGAGTCTGTGGCCGACTGCTCTGCGTCCTGTGCGAGGTCCACGGCGTTCTCGAAGTTGCCGTTGTTGTACGAGGAGATGGCGCGGTTGACCTGTTGTTGGGCATCCTCGTCACCACCGGCCTGTTCGATGGCCGATTCGGCGCTCGAAATCGCCTCGCGGGCCTGCTTGCTCTGTTCGGTGTAGTGGTGGGTTTCCCACGATTCGAGCTGCTCTGTGTTCTCGCCCTGCTGGCGCGAGAGCGTGGCGAGCGTGAACGACTCAGCAGGGTCGTAGGTGAATTCTTCGACGGTCGGAACCGTACCAGTGACCGTCACCTCGACGCGAGTCACGTCGTCTGCGGCCTTCACGTCGGCCGAGAACGACTGGCCGCCGTAGGACTCTTTCGACAGTTGGCTGTCGTCCAGTCCGTACTTCGTGACCGTCCACGAGACGTTCTCCAGTTCGGTTTCGCCGCCGAGCGTCCACTCGTTGCTGGACTCCTTGTAGAGTTCCGTGAGCGTGAACGTCGCAGACACCTCAGAACCGGCCTGCGCTTCCTGTGGAACGCCGCTCTCGGCGATGGACACGGCGGCGACGGGGGCCGCAAACAGGGAGAGTGCGAGCGATACGACGAGAAGGAGATTAAAAGAGTGGTTCGAGTTCATCAGAGTCATCTTCGACGAGGGATTTGAGATTCGCTTCAGACTGTCGGCGGATATCTTCGATGTTGTCTTGGGCTTCGATTGCGACTTGCTGGAGTTCCTTGATGCGCGGGACGTTGGTCACCCCAGACAGGAGGATGACGCTCGCGACGTAGCGAGATTCGGAGACGGGGTAGTCGCCACCACGGACTTCCATGCTGCCGGTCTGCTCCTCTAACCACTTGCGGCCGCGCTCGATGCCTTTCCGATTTAAGTGCTCCGGCGGGCCGCTCATGACGAGCAACGCGCGCTCTGCGCCCTCGATTTCACACGGGAGCGTCAAGCGGCCCAGTGCGGCCTTGCGCACGAGGCTGGTGATTCGGTTTGTCGTGTGGGCCGTGTCTACGGGTTCGTCGTTGCCGCCTTTGAATCGGGAGAGAAGGCCGCCAGAGGACTTCTTCTCGACTTCTTCTGCGGCGTAGCCCACGGTGGAGACGCCGCCGCCCGCGAGCGTGTTGATGATTTCACTGGAGTCGACGACGCTCTCTGCGACTTCGCCGCCGGCTTTCACTTCGCCCGCCCCGAAGAGGATGCCAAAGCGACGGACGATTTCTTCGTTGATTTCGCTGTACCCGCTTTCCATCGACTCGCCGGTCTTGCGCCAGGAGTCGTTGTCGAACACGAGGAGGTTGTCCACCTCGCGGACGAACGTCTGGAAGCTACGTGCGGCGTTCAGCGTGTAGATGCCACCTTCGTCCGCCCCCGGCAGGATGCCCAGTCCGTACACGGGTTCGGTGTAGATGCGTTTTAGGTGCTTTGCGAGCACGGGCGCACCGCCGCTGCCGGTTCCGCCGCCCATCCCCGAGATGATGAGGAACGCGTCCACCTCGTGGACGGGGATGTTGTCTATCGCACCCTGAATTTCGTCGATATCTTCCTCTGCGACCTCCGCGCCGAGTTCGTTGTCGGCACCGACGCCGTGCCCCTTGACGCGGGCCTGGCCGATGAGGACGCGCTGTTCCTGTGGTATGTTCTTGAGTCCGAGCAGGTCGGCTTTGGCCGTGTTCACGGCGACGGCGGCGCGGACGATGCCGCTCCCCGTACGCTGGTCGTACTCGAGGAACTTGTCCACGATCTTCCCTCCTGCCTGTCCGAACCCTATCATCGCGAGTTTCATAATTTGCCCATTCGTTGCAGAGAATACTGTGCCAACAATAATATAAAGTTTGTGATGCGGAAAGTACTTGTAACAAGAATATCATACCCGAAACTCGCTTACATCAGGCGGTTTAGGACGGTCGTAACCGCGTCAGAATTGGGCTACAACTCGCTCATCACAGTTGATTTATTGGTTCTCGCGGAGGTATGTTCCGAGTGTTGTTAAGTCAGACTTACTAACACCAAACGCGTTGATGTCATTTTCTGAGGTAGTGTTGTCGAGTTTGAGCGAACGGGCCTGGTCAGGGCCGAATGGGATGAACGGGAGCGGGGCGGTTATTGTCGCGCCGACCTTGACGAGCGAGAGCGGAACGGGGACGACGGACACCGATTTCCCCTTCGACTGGTAAATGAGGCGCGTCACGTCACCGAGCGTCAGCACTTCGGGGCCGCCGATTTCGTAGACGTGTCCGACGTGTGCGTCGTCGTCGACGGCGTCTGCGAGCATCGGGACGAAGTCCCCAATCCAGATTGGCTGGAATTTCGCGGTGTTGGCCCCGGGAAGCGCTGTCACGACCGGCGTGGTGAGCGATTTCGTAAAGGAGATGAACTCGCCACCGTCGCCGAATATGATGGAGGGGCGGAAGATAACCCAGTCCAGGCCGGAGTCACGGACGACCTGTTCTGCCTGTCCCTTCGTCCGGATGTAGGCGGTGGGTCCGTTCGGGTCTGCGCCGAGGGCACTCTGCTGGACGATTTTGGAGACGCCGTGTTCCTTGGCCGCCTTCACGACGTTTCGCGTCCCGCCGAGGTGGACTTTCTCGTGGCTGAGGCCACCTTTCGGCTTGAACAGCGGCGAGAGGGCGACGAGGTTGACCACCGCGTCCTGTCCCTCGAACGCGCCTTCGATGGAGTCGTAGGTGGTGACGTTCCCACGGACGGTGTTGACACCCTCTGGAAGGGCGGCGTCGTCGGGAGACCGAGCGAGGGCGGTGACGTCGTGGCCACGCGCTGTGAGTTCTTTACACAGGGCCGAGCCGACGAAACCGGTTCCACCAGTAACGAGAACCTTCATGCTCGTTGATAGGCGGGATGGACTCAAAAGGATGGCCCCTAACGATGTCCTTCGACGCGATTCGCGAACTCTTTTCTCGAGGGCGAGCAATTGCCGCATATGCTCATCACGCTCGAAGGTCTGGACGGGAGCGGGAAGACGACGGTCTGGGAGGCCCTCCACGACACCGTCCCGGACGCCGTCTTTACCCGCGAGCCGACCGATTCGTGGTACGGCGACGCCGTCTATCGGTCGATTCGCGACGACGATGCCGACCCGGTCGCGGAACTCTTTCTCTACACCGCAGACCACGCAGACCACCTCTCGCGGGTCGTCCGGCCGGCCCTGGACAATGGCAAAGTCGTCATCTCGGACCGCTATTCTGACTCCCGCTACGCCTATCAGGGAGCGACGCTCGACGGAGTCGTGAAACGACCCGTCGAATACATCCGGGGCATCCACCTGCCGTTTACCCGCGAACCGGACGCGACAATCTACCTCGACGTGGACCCGGAGACGGGTGCCGAGCGAAGCGGCGCGACCAACAAATTCGAGCAGGCGGCGTACCTCTCGGCCGTCCAGCAGAACTACGAGCGCCTGATGGACGTCTACCCGGAGCGATTCTATCGCATCGACGCCATGCAACCGCCAGAGGACGTCCTCGACGAGGCCGAGGCAATCGTAGCCGAACTACTCGCCTAGCGCAGCGTGTCCGGAACCTCGATTTCGTCGGGTGACGGCATCCAGAAGTAATCGAACGCGACCCCGAGGGCGAATGGGAGGGCGACGGCGATGGCCATCACCGCACCGGGACTGCCGAGGTCGATGCCGAGTCGTGCGACCCCGCTCAGAACGATGGTGAGGGCGATGAGGACGAGCGGGATGAGGACGAGTGCGTAGAGGGCGGTTCCCCACGTCGTCGAGAGGCGGACGCGGAAAAAGCGCGTCATCAGCGCGGCGACCAGCGAGTTGACGCCCACGATGACGAGCAATCCCACGAGCCCCAGGGTCGAGACCATGCCCGAACTAGGGACTCCGGAGGCTTTGGCGTATCGGAACGGCTTTTGCCGAATCGTGTCATCTGTTTACTATGAACAGAATCGTCGGCGAGCGTCCGCTTGCAGAGACGCCGTTTTCGCCCGACGAGGCGCGGGCGATGCTCGAAGACATGGTCAGAGCGCGGCGGTTCGACGAGCGGGCCATTGCCCTCCAGCGTCGCGGGTGGATGAGCGGCTATCCGCCCCACGCCGGACAAGAAGCCTCGCAGGTCGGCGCGGCCCACGCAATGGCCGCGGACGACTGGCTGTTTCCCACCTACCGGTCGAACGCGATGCAACTCGCCCGTGGGGTTCCCACGAGCGACCTCCTCCTCTTTCGCCGTGGACACGCCGAGTTCCACTCCGGACACGACATTCCCATCTTCCCGCAGACGGTTCCAATCGCCACCCAGATACCACACGCGACGGGCGTCGGTATGGCGGCCAAACTCCGAGGCGCAACTCACGCTGTCGTCTGTTGCTTTGGTGATGGGGCGACCAGCGAGGGCGACTTCCACGAGGGACTCAACTTCGCGGGCGTGTTCGGGACGCCGACCGTCTTCTTCTGTGAGAACAACAACTGGGCCATCTCGATGCGCCGCGACAAACAGACGGCCGCCCCGACCATCGCCCAGAAGGCCGTCGCCTACGGTTTCGAAGGTGTGCAGGTAGATGGGAACGACCCACTCGCCGTCTGTGAGACGGTTCGTGACGCGCTCACTGCTGCCCGAGCTGGCACGCCCGTCCTCATTGAGAGTCTGACCTACCGTCAGGGAGCACACACCACCTCCGACGACCCTTCGGTCTACCGAGACGAGGACGAGGCGCTTCCGGAGTGGCGGACGGCGGACCCACTCGACCGATTCGAGGCGTACCTCGGAGAACAGGGCGTCATCGACGACTCGTTTGTCCCGGCGGCGACAGCGCGGGCGAACGAGGAACTCACCGCGGCCGTCGAGTACGCGGCCTCGATACCAACCCCCGGGCGGGACAACGTGTTCGACTACGTGTATGCACAGCTCACGCCTCGGTTGTCACGACAAAAATCGGCGCTCCGCGAGTTCACCGAACGACACGGCGTCTCGACTGAATAGCTATTCGAGGGAGATGTACGTTTTCGTGTCAGAGACGCCTTCCATCGCACGCAACCCGGAGGAGACGGTATGCATTACCTCGTACACCTCCGGGGCGTCCACCTCTGCGATGATGTCGTAGTTTCCGGCGACGATGTGCGCTTCCGCCACGTGTTCCATGTCGAGGATCGACGCTAACAGTTGCTCTGACTTCCCCGCGGCGGTTTTCATCATGATGAACGCGTGGACCATAACCGACGTGTGATACCACGGGTCAAGGTAAAAAGGTTTGTCCGCGACTCCGCTGTGGGGTGGGTAACATTATTCAACCACCTCGGCGTATGGGTGCGTATGCGCTTCGTTATCATTGGTGCTGGTCGTGTCGGTCTCCGGACGGCGCGTGTGCTGAGAGAGGAAGGCCACGACGTCACGCTCATCGAGGAAAACGAGACGGCCGTGGAGCGCGCCCGCAACATGGGATTCGAGGTGGTCCAGGGGGACGGTTCCGTAGAGGAGAATCTGGAGGCGGCCGGCATCGCGGAGGCAGATGCGCTCGGAGCGCTTTCGGGAGACCTCAACGTAAACTTCGTCGCCTGCATGATTGGCAAGCACCACGGCTGTCGGACCATCATGCGCATCGACGAGGACTACCGCGAAGACATCTACCGCAAGTACGCAGACGAAGTGGACGAAATCGTCTACCCCGAGCGCCTCGGAGCCATCGGCGCGAAAAACGCCCTCGTCGGCGGGAACATCCGCGCCATCGCCGACATCGCCCAGAATCTACAGGTGGTCGAGTTGACGATAACGGACGCCTCGCCCATGCTTGGCTACTCGATTAGCGAACTCGAACTCCCCGCCCACGCCCGTCTCATCGCGTTCGGCAAGGAGGACGGTCGGCTTCGACTGCCGCTTCCGGACGACTCGCTCGAACTGCACGACCGACTGGTCGTGCTCACTGACTTCGACGTGCTAGAGGACGTTCGGCGCATCATCGTGGGCGACGCCGCCCCCGCAGCCCCAGGAGGAAACTAACATGGTACGAGCATACGTGATGGTCAAAGCGACCACAGGCGAAGCAGACCGACTGAAACAGGCAATCGAAGACATCGAGGGCGTCACGAGCGCTTCCATCGTCGCGGGAGACGTCGACCTCATCGCGAAGGTGGACGTAGAGACGCCGGCACAGGTAAAAGACGTCGCCGCGACCCGGATTCAGTCCATCCGTGGTGTCGAAGACACGCAAACCTACATCGCGATGGACTGACCCGGTTCCGGGGTACGGCTACAGCGGCGATCCGCCGCTCGATTGGTGGGCGCGCGAGACCATGTCGGCGACCGGCGGGAGATACGTGTACCCCGGAATCACGCCCTCCATGTACGTCCCCTCAACGTAGTCGATGAGTGCGTGGGCGATTTCGGGCGCGTTTCCGGCGTTGCCGTACTCGAAGCCGAAGGTGACGATTGCGTCGCCGCCGCTTCGGCGCACCTCGAATTCGCCGAGTTCGATGTTCTGGACGACCGCGCCGGGGGCGTCTTCGAGCCGGAGCTCGAAGGTCTCGAACCAGCCGTCCTCGACGACTTCGTGGACGTCGTCTTCTGTCACCGAAGAGAGCAGCGGCGCGTGTACGGTAACGAGATAGTGGAGGTCCCAGTCGTCGGTTTCAGACACCGTTACGTGGGCGTCGAATTCGGTGGCCGTCGAGACGAATCGCGACCCGTCTGCAGTGAAATCTGCGTGCTCGTCGAACGCCCGAACAGCGCGGTCTGGAACGTCGTCAGTCATTGGTCGATGTATGTGACAGAGCGAGAAAAGGGCGTTGCGTCTGAATGCAGGCGACACCGAACTCTACAACTGCTCGACGCGCTCTGCGTACCAGCCGTTCGGGCGAATCTGAATCTCGCCGTCGCTGTAAATCGCGACTTCGTGCCCCTCGATGGAGAGATACAGCGGTCCGGCCTTGTAGTGGTCGCGGTCGGGCCGGGATTTGAACAGTCGGTCCAGCGCATCCGGGTCGACGTATTCTGAGAAGCGGGGGATGACCTCGTGTAACTCCATCCCCGTCACTTCGGCCATCGCTTTCGTGACCGTGAACGTCAGGCCGTCCTCGTCCATGTCGTGATAGGCGTAGTATATTCCGTCCTCTAGACCGAGGGAGACGGACTCAGGGGTGGCATCGAGTGGCTTTGACATCCTCTCACCGAGACTAATAGTGACATATTCCCCCATCCCCAAAAGTGTATTCCATTCGAACACGATTTTCTGTCTCTGCTTGGCTCACCAGACTCTCTGTAAACTCTGATAGTAACTATTTGATACTATTCAACAGAATCTGTCACGTGAACCGCGCAAAAATCGACACTCCCTAAAGACATTCCGCAATACGGTGGCGCGATAATTGCAACCACCCGCAGATTCGCCCCTCACGGACTATCATGTCTAGCTGTTTTTATGACGGAAGGTAAAGAGCGGTGCGTTCGAGAATCACAAAAATCTCGATATTTTAATTTCTTTGATACTACTGGAGAAACAAAACTCATAATATATTTGTTGTCCTTGTCATGTTCGCCTGAAAGTGGCGGTGCCTGAAAACCCGTGTCGGCGTCGTCACCTGTGTCGCACACTGGTGGCTCCTCCGCCCGACGTGCCCATGCGACACGTGAATCCCACTCCTGTCGGCAGACAGGGAGGTGGCAGCAAGTGCGCCGAGGGAGGGGACTGAGCAAACGCTTCGCGTTTGCGAAGCAGAGAGAGCCGGAGGCTTTCCAGTGTTTGAACGCCACTCGCTCACTGCGTTTGCTCGTTTGTTCGAACCTCCTCAGTATGAGTTCTGCTGCTCACCGATTGGTTCACAGCAAGAAATGCGAGGGAGGGGACTGAGCGAAAGCGTTGCTTTCGCGAGGGTCGATGCGGCTTCGCCGCATCGGGATTTGAACCCCGGTCGCAACTCTTCGAGTTGCTCCCTGCTTCAAATCTCCTCCAGTACGAGTTCTGCTGTTCACCGATTGGTTCACAGCAAGAAATGCGAGGGAAGGGATTTGAACTTCAGTCACTCCCTGACGGTCGTTCCCTATTCAAATCCCTCGTCCGATTCGCACGGCTCTCATGTCCATTCGAGCCGAGAGAATGCGAGGGAGGGGATTTGAACCCCCGAACTCCTTCGAGAGCGGATCTTAAGTCCGCCGCCTTTGGCCTGGCTCAGCCACCCTCGCGCGACCACACTCACTCTTGTCGGGTACGGTGAAAAATGGGTTTCGGTCTGTGGCTACCAATCGACCGACAACGAACCGTCGCCGTTGGGGTCGGGTGCAATCTCTTTGTTCGTCCGCCGGTCGACGATGTGGATGACGCCGCGGTCCTTCTTCGCGGGACACACCTCCGCGGCCTTGATGTTGTGCTCCAAGTCCTCTTCGCCGATGAAGTAGGAGACTGGCTTTGCGAGAGCGGTGGTGATGTCCATCTCCCAATTCCGAGAGACCTCTGCGCATTTGCCCGCGCCGATGCACTTGTTGGCCTCGAAGATGATTTTGTAGGGCTTTTCCTCGACCGGCGGCGCATCGGCCTCCCCGATGGTGCTCGGGTCTATCGGTCCGTCGTCGCTCATTGTCGGGAAAACGTGCTGGGTGAATTTGCGTCTATCGGTAGACCTGTACCTGCTCTAAGACGACGTCCTCTTTTGGCTTGTCGCGTGGCCCGGTGTCTACGTTGCCGATTTCACGGACGACGTCCATGCCGTCGGTGACCTTCCCGAACACGGCGTGGCGGTTGTCGAGGTGCGGCTGTGGGGCGAGCGTGATGAAGAACTGCGACCCGTTCGTGTTCGGCCCGCGGTTCGCCATCGAGAGGACGCCCTCGTCGTCGTGTTTGAGCTCGGGGTGGAACTCGTCTTCGAACGTGTAGCCCGGACCGCCCGTCCCGTCGCCTTTCGGGTCACCGGTCTGAATCATGAAGTCCTCGATGATTCGGTGGAACAGGATGTCGTTGTAGAGCGGTTCGCTCATCTCTTCGCCCGTCTCCGGGTGGGTCCACGACTTCGAGCCTGTTGCGAGGCCGATGAAGTTCTCGACCGTCTCCGGGGCACGGTCCTGGAAGAGTTCGACTTCGATGGTCCCGTGGTTCGTCTGAATCTTGGCGGTTGGGTTGTCGCTCATGCCCCCAACCTAGCAACGGCGTCAGAAAACGATGCCGGTGTTAGAACGATTGGAGGTCGGAGAGAACGGCCGCCGCACTGCCGTCGTCGAGCACTTCGCGGGCCTGTTCGAGGCCGGCGTCGAGCGAATCGACGTCGCCACGGGTGAAGATACGGAACGCCCCGTTGAGGACGATTGCATCGGCGAACTGGTCGGTGCGCTCGCCAGAGAGCACTTCACGGGTGATGGTCGCCGAATCGGCGTCCACGTTCTCGACTTCGAGGTCCTCACTCGCGAAGTCCATGCCGTACTCGGCGGTCTGAATCTCGAAGTCCGAGAAGTCGCCCTCGTCCCAGACGGCGACCTTCGTCGAACCGGGGCGGATGTCGTCGTAGCCCTCCATCCCCTGGAACATGACGACGCGCGAGCGGTCCTGCGTCTCGCACTCCTGGAACGTGTCGATGATGCGCTTTGCGAAGGCGAGGTGGTAGAAACTGCCGAGGTGAACGTCCGCATTCGCGGGGTTCGCGAGCGTCTCGATGGTGTTCACGAAGGTGCGCACGCCCATCATGTCACGGCGCTCCCAGAGGCCGTGGATGCCGGGGTTGAAGTTCGGCTGGTAGTAGAACCCGAAGCCGGTTTCGTCGACCATGTCCGCGCTCTCCTGTGGCGAGAGGTCCGTGCGGACGCCGAGTTCGTCGAGCACGTGCTTGTAGGCGGTCGCCTTCTGGGTCGGGACGCGGTCGCCACTATGGACGACGACCGGAGTTCCGGCCGCGGCTGCGACGAGTCCTGCACCGACGCCGAGCAGTGCCGTCGAGTGTTTGCCGTCGTAGTTTGCCCCGCAGTCTACGGGGTCTACCTTCGGTTCTGCAACCTCGACCGACTCGTCTGTCATCACGTCGGTGAACGCGGCGAGTTCCTCTGGTGTGTTGCGCTTCCAGCGGTTCGCGAGCCAGAACGCGCCGAGCGTCGTGTGGTCCGGTTCCTGGGCCAGAATCCGGGAGAAGGCTTCGCGGGCCTGCTCGCGGGTCATGTCGTCTGCGGATTTGTGCCCCGAGCCGACGACCTCCGTCATGAGGCGCTTGAGCGGCCAATCGCCAAACTCCTGGGTCGATTTCGTCATGGTCGCGGGTTGGGAAGCCGCGAGCAAAAGCGTCCCGCTTGCGCCGGGGAAACGACCTTCGTGTCCGCCATCGAACTAATGGGCATGGTTGGCCTCACGCCCCTCGTTCCGGACACTCCGGAGTTCGAGACGGCCATCCGCCTTTACTGCGACATCTTCGACAACGACTACGACCTCGTCAGCGGGCGCTTCGAGCGCCACACCACCTATCCAGACTACCGGGGCTTTCTGGCACTCGACGGCGACGAGGTCGTCGGGTACGTCTACGGTTACACCTCCGCCCGGGGGCAGTTCTACCACGAATCGCTTCGCGCGGTCATGCCCGAAGAAGTCGCAAACGCGTGGCTCGCAGACTGCTTCGAGTTCGTCGAACTCGGCGTCGCCGCCCACGCGCGCAGAAACGGAATAGGTAGACTCCTCCACGACGCGCTCCTCGATGGCCTCCCCCACGAAACGAGCGTCCTGACCACGCACGTCGAAAACGACGCCGCTCGCTGCATGTACGAAGGGCTGGGCTGGCAGGTCATCCACCGCCCGTTCGTCCTCGACGGCGGGAGCGAGATGGTCGTAATGGGCAAACGGCTCCGCGATTAATCGAGCGGCAATTCGGCGCGCAATCCCAACTGCTCCACGCTCCACGTCCAGAGTCGCTTCTGGGCGTCGGTGTCGTACGTGTTCGACGCGCTCCTGACTGCCTTCTCGCCGTCGAAGTAATTCCCCGAAACGCCCGCCACCTCGGGAGACGCGGCGAGGTAGATGCTCGTCTGTGCCCCGCCACGCTCGGAGGTGGTGAGTCCCGGAACCAGTCGCATCGCGTTGAATCCAGCCCGCGCCATGAGCGAGGAGTTTCGCGTGAGCCCAGTCTGGGGAATCACGCCCGGGTGGAGCGCGTTCGCGGTGACACCTGTTCCCTTCAACTGCCGGGCCAACTCGTAGGTGAACAGCACGTTCGCGAGTTTCGACTGGCCGTAGGCCTTCATCCCCGAGAACGACCCTTCGAGCGAGAGGTCGTCGAAGTGCATCCGTGCACCGCGGTGGGCATCCGAGGAGACGACGACGATGCGACCTTGGCTTGCGACCAGCATGTCGATGAGTTCGTAGGTGAGCAACATCGGCGCGAGGTGGTTCACGGCGAGTGTCTTTTCGACGCCAGTAGCAGTGAGTGTGCGTGTCCCCTCGAACGTCCCCGCGTTGTGGACGAGTATGTTGAGGCGGTCGTACTGCTCGCGGAACTCGCGTGCCAGTCGCCGTACCTCGTCTGGCTCGGCGAAATCGGCGATGAGGAGAGTCGCGCTTCCGTCGGTTTCGGCTTCGATGGTCGCGACAACTTTCTCGCCCGCCGCTCGATTTCGGCCGGTGATGACCACGTGCGCGCCCATCTCTGCGAGGCCGCGGGCTGTTTCGCGGCCGATGCCACTGGTCGCACCAGTGACCATGATGACCTGTCCCGAGAGGTCAACGGGTACCATGGTTTGGTTTCGGGGTTGGACGTTGATAATCCCACTCCAGACCGACAAAGGGTAATTTCCCGAGTCCTATCTGCAGACAATGAGCAGGCCGGCCGACTGGCGCGCCAGCATCGAGGACGTAGACGCCCGCCTTGTAGACGAGTATCAGAGTGGCTTCCCCGTCTGTGAACGCCCCTTCCGCGTCGTGGGCGAGCAACTCGGCATCTCCGAAGAGGAGGCCCTCCAGCGAGTGCAGACCCTCCGCGAGCTGGGCGTGTTCCGACGCTTCGGCGCGGTGCTCAACCCGCCGGTCATCGGGAGTTCGACCCTCGCCGCCGTCAAGGCCCCCGAAGACCGCTTCGACGAGGTAGCCGAGGTCATCAATAGCTACCAGCAGGTGAACCACAACTACCGCCGCGACCACGAGTGGAACATGTGGTTCGTCGTGACCGCCGGCTCCTTAGAGACACGCGACCGCATCCTCGCAGAAATCGAGGAGCGCACTGGCTGTGACGTGCTGAACCTTCCGATGCTCACGGACTTCTACATCAATCTGGAGTTCCCCGTGGTGAACGAGGATCGGTTCGCGCGCGAGAGTGGGGTTGCTTCGGAAATCGAAGCTACGAACATCTCGGAGCAGGCGACGGGCACACTCTCGAAACTCGACGCTCGCCTCCTCGTCGAAATCCA
This sequence comes from Haladaptatus sp. DYSN1, assembly GCF_029489995.1. Classification (NCBI taxonomy): domain Archaea; kingdom Methanobacteriati; phylum Methanobacteriota; class Halobacteria; order Halobacteriales; family Haladaptataceae; genus Haladaptatus; species Haladaptatus sp. DYSN1. Next base: position 2,753,803 of record NZ_CP120470.1, on the reverse strand, counting down.
GGCCGGCTTCCCGCTCACGCTGACTCCCTACGCCGACATCGCGGCGGCAATCGACGCCACCACCGCGGAGATCATCGATGCCATCACGCGCCTCACCGAGGACGGCGCAATCAAGCGAATCGGCTGTGTCGTCAATCACATCGTCACCGGATTCGACGCCAACTGCATGGTCGTCTGGGACGTGCCCGACGACGAACTGGACGCCCGTGGCCTCGAAGCGGGTGGCCTGCCCTACGTCACGCTCTGCTACCACCGTCCGCGCCGCCCGGAGCAGGGCTGGCCGTACAACCTCTTTACCATGATTCACGGACGCGACCCTGAGGCGGTGGACGAGAAAATCGACGAGTTGGCCCGTGACGTGCTGCCGTTCGACCACGAACGTCTCTACTCGACTGCGACGCTCAAACAGACGGGTGCGCAGTACGAAGAACTGGTCGGAAGCGAGTAGTCGCGGAGAATCAAGCAAAAACCACGTTGCAAGCAATTGTCCCGCCGCGACCGAAGGGAGCGGCGGCCTTTTTCGTGAACGTTTTTGCAACGAGTGGTGCGCGAAGCGCACCCGAGTTGTAAAAAGGTTCTATCGATTCGCGGTCGTGAGCAGAACCGGCCCGACGAGCAGCAACACGAGGCCGAGCAGTGCCCAGTGGAACGGGCCGTCGACCGCCGGGATGATCATGAACAGGACCCCGAACATGGTCGTCTGGAGCGCGAGGACCTTCTGCGATTTCAGCGGAAGGACGCCCAGCGTCGCCAGGATGAACAGGAAGAAGATTGCCTGTCCCAGGTCGTACTGGAGCAGGAAATTGTCAATCACCTGCATCGGTAGCGCGAACATTCTTGGTCGATACTCCCGCCGTTTAGGCCTTTAAACTTCCGTTACCCGGTTGGACTCGAGATGTCGAGCGGCCGAATCCAGACGTACCAGATGATGAGTACCATCGTCACGTACCCCGTCGCCCAGACGGCCCGGCCGATGCCCGGATAGCCGGACGTCGTGAGGAAGTAGTCGGCGAGGCCGGAGCCAAGCACGCCCACGACGAGCACGAGCGCGAGCTTTACTTTCTCGGAAGCGAGAATCGACCCCTGTGGCTGGTCCATACCGGCGGTTAGGGCTGGAAGGGCCTGAATCGCACGGTTTCCACGTGCTTTTTCGTGTGAACCAGCTAACTCTTCGTATGGACTACCGCCCGATACCCGACTCAGACGAACGGGCCTTCTTCGACATCGGTCAGTATGCCTTCCGTCCTGAGGAACACCCAACAGACGAGGCCTTCGAGGAGCGAAAGCCCTACGACCGCGAGAACCGCGGCCTCTACGACGGCGACGATTTACTCGCGATAAGCGGCTGGCACGACTTCACGCTCTCGCTGCGCGGCGAGTGGGTGCGCGTCGGCGGCGTGTCGAGCGTGGCGACCCCGCCAGAACACCGGCGCAAGGGCTACGTCCAGCGGATGCTCGCCGCGATGCTCGAGGAGTTCCGCGAAGCTGGCATCGACTACTCTGCGCTCTGGCCCTTCGAGTACGAGTTCTACCGCAAGTACGGCTGGGGGACGTGCAACAAGCGCACCCAGTGGACGTTCGAGACGGAGGCGCTCGAAGGCGTGATTCCCGCGCCGAAGGGCGAGTTCCGCCGCCTCTCGAAAGACGACATTTCGGCGCTTCGGGACCTCCACGAGCAGTTTTCGACGGGGTGGAACCTCGCCATGCGCCGAACCGAGAACTGGTGGACCCATCGCATCTTCGAATCGTCGTGGACAGACCCGTACGTGTACGGCTGGGAACTGGACGGTGAACTGCGGGCCGCAGTCGTCTACAGCGTCAAATCAGCGACCACCGGAATGGCGGAGGAGCGCACACTCCGCTCGTGGGACATGGCATATACCGACGACGAAGCATACCAGCAGCTCTTGCGATTTTTCTATCACCATCTCTCGCAGATGGACAAGATTCACCTGTTCGCGGCGGCGGATACGTCGCTGTTCGACCGGGTTCGTGACCCGCGCGCGCTCGACTGCGAAGTCGTGACCGGCCCGATGTTCCGCCTGACGGACGTGCAATCCGGTCTCTCACGGCTTCTCTATCCCGAAGACGCCGTCGGAAGCGTTGTCCTCGATGTGACCGACTCGCTCGTGTCCTGGAACGAGGGAACCTTCGAATTCTCCGTCGGGGAGGGGCGGGCGACGTGCGAACCGACGGACGCGGAGGCGGACGCAGCGGTCGATATCGCTACTCTCTCACAACTTGCTGTGGGCTATCTCACTCCCGAGGAAGCGCGTCGCTACGGCGGCCTTTCGACCGATTCAGAAACGGTGATGGACCTGCTCACGGCGGCGTTCCCGCGCTACCGAACGTACCTGCGCGAGTTCTTCTAGGCCGCGCAGGATTCTTCGACGAACGACACGAGCAGGTCGGTGAGTGTGTCTGCGTGAGGCGACTCGAAGATGCGTTGGGCGTGAGCGTCGCTTTCGAGCATCACGAGGCGCTTCGGGTCGGACGCGTTCTCGTGGAGTTGTTTCGCCGTGTCCACGAATCGTTGGTCGTCGTCTTTGCCCACGACGAACAGTTTTCGTCCCTGCAACTGGGGGGCGACGTCTACGCCACCGGCGGCGGAGATGCCCATCACACCCGCGACAGCGCCGTCTTCTGCCTGCGCGTTCGCATGGACGACCGCTTCGCCGCCGGAACTCCCGCCGACGAGAACGACGTTCGAGACGCCCGCTTTGGATTTGAGATAGGAGACTGCGCCGAGGACGGCCCCTGCCGGGTCGTCTCTCTCGTCTATCGGGAGTGCGGTGTAGCCCGCGGCGGCGAGCAACTGCGCCTGTGGTTTCCAGCTCTCGCGGTCGAGATTTATCTGTGGGACCATGACGACGCCGCAGTCGCCACTCCCGAACAGGGTACCTTCGATTTCAGCGTCTGCGGTTGAGGTGAACGTCACGTCAGCCCCCTCGAAGGAGGCGGGTTCTGGCGTGGCCGTGGTCTTCTCGGTATCTGCGTCGGTTTCCGCTTCGGTTTCGGCGGCCGTCGTCTGCGCCGCCGTCTGCGTCGTGGTGGTCCCATCGTCCGCCTCTGACTCGGACGTGGTCGCATCATCGGCACCTCCCTGCGAGGAACACCCCGCAAGTGGAACGGCGAGCGCAGACCCGGACAGCACCAACAGTCGTCGTCGCGACAGATTCTTCCCGGTCATTATCGTCCTTCCGTCCTTCAATTCCGTTATTATCTGGGGCCTAAAACCGACGTTTCACGTTAGTTCATCTTTTCAGACTGTCCCAATTCGCTATCCTGGGCTCGGTTGTGCGCACCGTCCTCCCAGTCGAGGGGGTCTCGTGCTTAGCTGACGGATAATAATGGGGATACAGCCGTCAGTACCTGGTATGACACAGAAGAAATCCCGACGACGAATCCTCCAGTTGACCGGCGGCGCGGCCCTGTTCGGTCTCGCGGGCTGTTCTAGTATCGCAGACATGGGCGACGACCAGTACCAGGCTGACAACACGCCCGCGGACAACCAGTCCCAGCAGACTCAAACGCAGACGACCACGCAGGAGTCCATCGACCAGTCGCCGGACGATGGCGAAAACAACGGCGAAAGTCAGGCGGTCACCCGCAAGAGCGAGGAAATCGTCCAGCCGGCCGGGGCGGTTCTCGACGCACCAGTCGAAGACACCGACTCCACGTACGCGGTCATGGGTTCGGCAGACGCGAGCGCGAAGATGACCCTCTACGGCAACTGGAAGTGCCCGTACACCCAGGAGTTCGCCGTCGGTGGTTTCCTCGACGAGATCGTCCGTGAGTACGTCGAACCGGGCGACCTGCAAATCGAGTACCGGTCGCTCTCCTATCTCGGTGGCGAACCGTTCCTCGGCCCGGACGCCCCACTCTCCGCACAGGCTGGCCTCGCCGCCTGGAACGAGGACCCGGAGAACTACTGGACGTACTTCGCGTACGTGTTCAAGAACCAGCCACAGGAGCGCTTCGACTGGGGGACCGTCCCACAGATGAAGCTGTTCGCAGAGGAAGCTGGCATCTCGAACGTCGAGGCGTTCACCACCGCGCTCGAAAACGACGAGTACCTCTCGGCCGTCGAGGCGACCACCGAGGCCGCAGCAGAAGTCAACGTCGCCACGGTTCCACGCATCGTCTTCGAGGACGGTACGACGGTTCGCCCGACGGTCGACCCGGACGAGACGCGGTCGGAAATCGAAGCGCAAATCGACGCATAAAAAATCCGATAGTTGGCAGCAATACTTATGCCTGTGGCTAATTAACTATCAATCGCGGTTTGAAATAAACCCGCCATCCAACGTTCGCAATTCGTGCGGTCTCGCGCCGACACCTTTGCCCGGGGTGTCGCCGCACATCTCTCTCGCACGCGCGACGTTGACGCGGGGGTCGGTGGCCGTCACGCCCGTGACTGGACCGCCGACCATCGACCGAACGCGACGTATCTGCCCGGTACGTCGTCTTCGTGTCCGCGTGGCTGTTACTGTTCTGTCACGTGGGCGGGCCGGAACGCTCCGCCGGACGAACTTTGCCCGGGTTCGTCTGGCAGCACCCACGTTCGGCCTGCCCACCACCACGCTTTCGACGCCCGAGAGCGAGTGCCACGTCTCCTGACCGATTTAGCCTGCTGATAATTAAAGGGGTAGAGACGCAGGCTCAGTACATGCGAGTTGCCGAGGCATACGAGTTGAGCGGCCGCGTGACCGATACCATCGGAAATGCGGTCATTACCGAGCAAGAATTTCTTGACACCGTTCTCACTGGACTGCTGGCCCGCGGGCACGTCCTGTTAGAGGACGTACCCGGGACGGGCAAGACCCTCACCGCCCGGAGTCTGGGGAAAGCCCTCGGACTGTCGTTCTCGCGTATCCAGTTCACCCCCGACCTGCTGCCGGCCGACGTGACGGGCACCCACGTCTTCAACGAGAAGACCCGCGACTTCGAGTTCAAGAAGGGACCCATCTTCGCGAACGTCGTGCTCGCCGACGAAATCAATCGTGCGTCCCCGAAGACGCAGGCCGCCCTCCTCGAAGCCATGGAGGAAAAGCAGGTGACGGTTGACGGTCAGACCCACAAGCTTCCCGACCCATTCTTCGTCATCGCGACGCAGAACCCGGCGGAGCGAAACGAGGGAACGTTCCCCCTGCCGGAAGCCCAGAAAGACCGCTTCATCATCAAGACGAGCATGGGTTATCCCAGCCGCGACGGCGAGCGAGAACTGCTTGCCCGCCGTGAGTCTCGCGACGCCCGCAGTCCGAGCGTCAACACCGTCTGTGACCCACAGGAAGTCCTCGACCTCCAGCGCGTCTCAGAGCAGGTGCGCGTCGAGAAGGACGTCCAGGATTACATCGTCGACCTCGTGCGAGCGACCCGCGAGGACGAGCGGGTGACCGTCGGTGCGTCTCCGCGTGCGACCCAGCGTCTGTTCGAGGCGGTCCGCGCCCGCGCCGTCCTCGAAGGCGAGGAGTACGTGACGCCCGACCACGTCAAACGCGTCGCCCACCCCGTCCTCGACCACCGCATCGTGCTCACTGCTGATGCGCGGGTAAACGGCGTCGAAAAGTACGACGTCATCGAGACGGTGTTGTCGTCGGTGGACGTGCCGACGATTACCTATGCAACGCGATAGTCAGGACGAGCACTGCGGCGAGTAAGCCGAGCAACGCGGCGAGCGGGACACCGGGCGTCCCGAACCCTTCGACTGCTTTTGTGGCGAGATACGCGACGACCCCCATCGCGACCGTCCCGGCGAGGTGGGTCACTTCGACCTGTGCGGTCTTCGCACCCCGGCCGAGTTGCGTCCCGAGCGTGATACTGTGGTCTGCGGCGTCCCACGCGACGACGACGGCGATGGTGGCGAGCAGGAAGGTCTGCAGGTCGCCCATCTGGACGACGCCAGCCATGATGACACCGGCGAGCAGGACGAAGCTCCCGGCTTTCACGAGCCAGCGCGACCCCTTGCGGACCGGAACGACGCCGAGACCCAGCAACCACGCGCCGAGCAGCGTCGGCCCGACGACGACTATGTAGCGTGGACTCGGTGCGGCGGCGAACCCACGGGCGACGCCGACGAAGGCGACGACGGCTCCGACGAGGACGATGGTCCGGCCCGTCCAGCGGTAGCTCCGGGTGCGGACCTCGTCACCGAGGCCGCCCACGACGTGGCCGACGAGGATGAACGCGAGCGCCATCGTGATGGCGTCGAGCGCGGAGAGGATGAAGAACGCGGGGAGGAGCGCGGCGAGCACGGCCGCCAGACTCGCGATACGAGTCGGCTTGCGGATTGGGCCGCTCATTGTCGCCACCTCCCGATGTCCTCGAGGGCGGCCTCGAGTGCGCGGTCTGGGTCCCAGTCGATGACCGGGATGTCACCGGCGCGCAACTGGCGAATCCGCTGGTCGCGCTCGACGTGGGCGACCTTGCTCCCGAGCGTCTCGCCGCCGGTGACGCGCGGACTGAGCACCGTCACGCGGTGGCCGTGGGCGTCGAGACGTTTTACCTCCTCTACGATGTCGTCGTCCACGAGGGGCGAGATGACGACCAGTTGGGTCGTCGCGGCGAGTTGCGTTCGCAGTTCGGTGAACTGCGCAGAGTCGTAGTCTTCGCGCGCTGGCGGCCGCGGCGCGAGCGTGGCAGAGGTCGCGAGCAGGGTCTTTCCGCGGGTACGCTGTTCGCGGCCAGCACCCGGTTCGAGGAAGGTAAACTCCCGACCCACGGCGGCGAGACCGACCTGGTCGCGGGAGGCGAGCAGCGACTCGAACAGCTGCTCTGCGGCGTAGCGGGCGAAGGCGACTGCATGCGGGTCGTCTTCGTTGGCCCGCCGATAGGACTGCTCGCGGGCGTCTACGAGGACGACGACGCGCGCCGCACGTTCCTGGCGGAACTCGATAGTGGAGAGTTCCCCCGTCCGGGCGTGTCGGTTCCAGTCGATCTGGTGGATGGAGTCGCCGGGGCGGTACTCGCGGGTCTGATGGAACTCGACGCCACTGCCGCCGTCTGCGGTGAGGATGCGCCCCGAGAGTTGACTCGTCTGCTGGCGAAGCGGCATCTCTGTCACGTCAGCGTCACAGCGAAGTTCCGTCTCGGTGGCGACCGTCGTCTCCACCTCGCGCGCCCCGGCGATGTCGTTCAGGACGACCGTCGCGGGCGTGAACGGGTGGGCACCGCGTTTCGCGGTAATCGTGTACGTGAACGTGGTCTCTCGCCCCGGTAGAAGCGTCGCGCTGTGTCGGGGCGTTCCCTCGCTCACGGTGAGCGTTTCCGGAACACCATCGACGATTCGCACGTCGGGAAGAATCGACGACCCCGTATTCCTGAGGGTGGTCGTCACCTCGACCGGTTCGTCGTGGTCGGGCGAGTCGGTGTTCAACCGGCGTTCCAGTTCGAGCGTGCCCGCTGGCGTCCCGGTCACCCGGGGGTAGACGAGGTAGACGACGCCCACGACAGAGACGAGCAGGAGCAGCGGACGGTTCGCGAGGAGGCCACCCATCGCCGCGAGGAGCGGAATGGCGGCAACGCCACGCCAGCGTTTGGTCTCACGCAGCACGGCCACCACCTCCAGTGCGCCGGACGATTTCGGCTGCCGTGTGGCGCGCCCCGCGCTGGGACAGCGTCTCGAACCTGACCAGCGTCGAGAGTCGCCGCAGGATTCCTGGCGAGGGAGCCTGACTCCCGAGGAAGTGGGCCGCGTACGGGTCGTCGGTCCACGTCCCTCGGTCGATTCGGTCCTCGGCTTCGGCTTTCGTACACCCCATCTCGGACTGAACGAGTCGAGTCGTCGTCGCTTTCAACTGCTCGTAGGCCGCCGTCCGCTCCTCACGATGGGTCAGCGCCCACAGCCCGGAGTTCGTGAATAGGTCGTCGTAGTGGTCGCCCGCGAGCGGGACGTTCGTCACTTCCTCTGCCTCGGGTGGCGTGGTGTGGTCGCGCGCGCCGTTTCGAGCCGAGACGGTCACGGCCAGCGTGAGGAGGACCGCGACGAGTGCCACCACCACGAGGACCAGATAATCGTTTCCGAGGAGGGCAACGAGCGTCCCGACTGGGATGGCGCTCGCAATGCTCGGGTTCGTCGTCGCGAGGTAGCCACCGACGAATGCGACGACGCCGAGAACGCCGAAGAAGAAGCGTCTGAACGTCATTTGCTGGCCACCCGATTCGCTCTGAGTTGTTCCTGGACTCGCGACGCGAGGTCGCGGTCTACGTCGGTTAGCTGTGCGCCTCCGTACCGAATCCGTTTGAACGTCTGTGTCAACTCCATGAGTGCGTCGTCGTCGAGTTCGACCTGTCCGCGCACCGCCGCAGCGACCTCGTCAGGCGTCATGGCTTTTCTGCGCTCGTACGGGATGACGCTCGCCACTTCGTGCCACGCTTCGTACACCTCGTTATCCGGCCGGGCGACGACGGTCGCCGTGGTTTCGGTCGTCGAATCGCGGTCTGCGGTCTCCAGCCACGCGGCGATGGTCTTTCGTTTCTTCACGACCACCGCGAGCACCGCGCCGATGAGGATGAACGGCAGGATGCTCATGAGCAGGGCGAGCAGTTTGTCGAGGAGACTCTCTTCGAGGATTTTCGGTCTGGACCCGGAGTTTTGTGCCTCGACGGTTTCGTCGCTCGGCTTGTTCTGCTGGTCGTCACCGTTGCCGGGTTGGGGTTGGGCCTCCGCAGTCTTCTTTTCACTCTCCTCTGCGGGCGTCGCCGTCGAGTCGGGGTCCGCTGTCTGGACGTTGTCGCCCTTGAACTCCTCTGCCTCCTGTGGATTGATGGGGAGTTTGTCGTAGTCGATGTCGATGACGTCCTCGGGTTTCGTCTCGATGGTGTCGTCGAGGGTCGTCGAGGCGAATCCGACAGAGAGGATACAGAGCACCGCAACCACCGCAGAAAGGATTCTGTCCGTATCCATCACTATCTGGCCTCGTGAGGTGTGCCTCGCCGCGCGGACGGTCTCATTATCGCAGGCCACGAATACTACGCCCATTATTATGAAGTCGATAATCGGTCAACTCGCCGAAACCGTGCGACGACTCAACAATGTGGTGTGTTCACAACTCACTCGAAACGAACTGCCCCTGGTAGGATGATACTGACACCATAACAACTTTGTGGTACCAATGAATCGGTGAGGGTGGCCAGTAATTCACGCGAGAATTACTGTCATCGAACCACGAATGTCCGGTTTAACGGTAATTACGGGCCGGTATCTGCTCCACTCATACAGCATCTAGCAGTCCGGAAAGCAATCATCTACGGGTTATCAATGACCACGCGCGACACGAACCACACAGCCGACACGACTCACGAATCGAACGACTCCCACACGAAACTTGGCCGACGAACCTTCCTTGGTGCGGTCGGGGCAACCGCAGCCGGCGCTTCGCTTCTTGCAACGGGAACCGCACGCGCTCACGACCACTGGGACGACGACTACGACCGTGTCATCGACATGGTCGAAGATGCGGGAGCCGACAACACAGGTAACGAATCGATTACCCCGAAACTCGAACAGTACGCGGCGAACGACACCTTACTCAAATTCCCACCAGGTCGGTACTTCATGGACTCGCAGTTCCGGTTTACCGACTTCCGGCACTTCGGGATGATGGGCGACGACGCGACGCTCGTCCCGGCGAACTACCACAACTTCGACGGGCCACAGTATCGCCTGTTCCGCCTCGGCGTCGATTACGACCCCGGCGTCGACCTCCGAATCCAGGGGTTCGACGTCGACCTGCGGGCGGACGATACCGGCATCCGCGTCATCGAAGCACAGGTCAAAGATGGGCTGTTCGTCGACGACATCACCGTCGTCGGCCAGCACGACTCGGGGACGTACGGCCCCGGCCTGTTCAACGTCCTCGACCCGGACGGCAAGGGTATGGTAAAGCGGTTCCGCGCCAACTACGGTGGGGCGTTCTCCGCGAACACGCCAGGCGACATCTGGCGCGGCCCATCCGGTCTCATGACCACCCGCCAGCACAAAGGCCAAATCGAGTACAAAGACTGCGAACTGGATGACTGGCCAGATAACGGCCTTTACGCCCTGACGAACGGGCGAGTCATCGTCAACGGCGGGCGCTACGCCAACAGCGAGGCGGCGAGCATCCGTCTCGGCGGGACGAACAATCTCGTCACGGGGGCGCGAATCGTCGTGAACAAACAGCGTCCAGAGAACCAGAACCAGCGTGGCATCCGCCTCGACGAAGGACCGGGGAACGCCGTCGTCAACACCGACATCATCCTCGACCGGCCGAACGGCCACGCTATCACCGTGATGAACGACTGTGAGGACGCGTACCTGCGAAACCTCGACATCAGAATCGGCAACGAAATCAACCACGGCATCGTCGTCCAGTCGAAAGCCGGGCCGACGAAAATTCTCCGTTCCGACATCAACATCAACCGCGGTGGCAACGCGATTCAAATCAACGGTGACAACGCCGGCAAAGTCCACTGTGAGTATCTCGACATCACGGGGGAGGCAGACGGCGATTCGTGGCGACACGCGATTCGCTGCAACCGCAACGACTGCGAGTTCCGCGTCGTCAACGTGAACCAGCAGGGGACGAACAAGCGCCGTGCGATAGTGATAAACGGCAACGACAACCTCGTCTACCGCGGGAAACAGACCGCGACGCACATCCCAATCGTCGTAAACGGCGAGGGAACGTGGATCGAGCGCATCGACTCCCAGTCTTCCGAGGACCAGCGCGCAGCGAAGCTGAACGACCAGAGTTCGAACGTGACCCTGAAACACAGTCACATCAAGCGAGGCATCTGGGACAAGGGCTGTGACGGACTGCGAATGTACGGCAACGACACCAGCTAACACGGCCCTTCCGGTTTCACCTCGTTTATGCGGCGAATAAGAAAGGTGGTCGCTAGAACAGTCCCCACTATGCAGAAGTCCGCACTGACGAACCGCATCCGACGCGGCCTGAACGAGCCCCATCTGGTCGTCCGTGAGTTGAACAAGTACTACTACCGCTCGCGAAAGCGCAAGGGCAAGAACGTCGGCGTCGAGATGTTCGAGGAGGACTGGGACAACCTCATCATTCTGGACGCGTGTCGCTACGACACCTTCGCCCAGCGCCATACCCTCCCCGGCACGCTGGAGCAGAAGAAGTCGAAGGTCAGTTCCACCATCGAGTGGCTCGACACCTATCTCGACGGCGCAGACCTGCGTGACACGGTGTACGTCACCGCGAACCCACAGCTCTATCGCAAGCGCGACCGCGTGGACGTCCAGTTCCACGCCGTCGAACACATCTGGCAAGACGACGGCTGGGACGACGAGTTCCGCACCGTCCGCCCCGAAACCGTCGCAGACCGGATGAAACAGGCCGCAGAGAAGTACCCCAACAAGAAGATTGTCGGCCACTTCATCCAGCCCCACTACCCGTTCATCGGCGAGACGGGACAGGAGCACATGGACTTGGACAGCCTCGACTTCTGGAATCGCGTGCTGAACGGCGAGGTCACGCTCGACGACGAAATCCTCTGGCAGGCCTACGAGGAGAACTTCGACATCTGTATGCCAATCGTCGAAGACCTGCTCGAAACGCTCCAGGGCAAGACCGTCGTCACGGCAGACCACGCCGAGATGATCGGCGAGCGCTCCTCGCCCATCCCGATGAAGGAGTACGGCCACCCCACCGAACTCCACACGCCCGAACTCACCACGATTCCGTGGCACACCTACCAGAACGGGGAGCGAAAAGAGGTTACCGTCGGCGACAGTGATGAAGAGAGCGCCCGCGAAGAGACGGCAGATGTTGTCGAACAGCGGCTACAAGACCTCGGCTACGCGTAACCCCCTATTACTTTAGGGAGGCCCCTAAGGGGCAACCGCCCAACCTTAACCCCCGTATAATAAACACCCCGTGAATACAAGCGAGAAGCGAATGACCCCTGGCGTCCGCCGAACCAGTGTGCGGGCCCACCTCGAAGACCCCACCGTAACGAAGGTGATATCGTGCAACGCAGCATCCTGAGCGGCTTTCTCTCGGTTTTCGGCTCCAAGGTCTTCATCCTGATATTGGGCCTTGTTACCACGCCTATCCTCTACCGGCTGATGGGACCCGCCGAGTACGGTGAGTACGCGTTCGTGCTCTCGATTTTCATGATGTTCATGATCTTCGTGAGCTCGGGCGTGGCTGACGGGGTCCGCAAGTACATCCCCGAGGAACGCCCTATCCAAAACTGGAGTGGCCACGTCATCGGCTTCTACTTCCGAATGGGGCTCATCCTCGCGCTCGGTGGCGGCGGCCTCCTCGTCCTGTTCGCCGAGAGCGGCCTCGTCGGCCGCTTCTTTGGTGACGACCTCGTTCCGTACTTCTACGTCCTCGCGCTCCTCGTGTTCGTCGCGCAGTTCCGGACGTTCGTTCGCCGGACGCTCATGGGATTCGGCCTCGAGAAGTACTCAGAACCGCTCAAAATCCTCTACGAAGTCTCGTTCGTCGCCATCGCGATTCCGGCTGTCTACTACGGCTATGGTGTGATGGGCGCACTCGGTGGGCAGGTGCTCGCGAGTGCGATAGTGATGTTCATCGGGTTCATCGTCGTCCATCGGAAGAGTTCGTTGGTGTACGCCGTTCGGCGCGCGCCGGAGGGCTTCCCGTGGCGGGAACTGGTCGCGTTCAACTCGCTGTCTATCGTGCTCATCTTCTGTCTGATGTCTCTCTACCACATCGACATTCTCCTGCTCGGTGCACTGACAACCAGTACAGACGTGGGCCACTACAAGGCGGCGCTCAAGCTCGCCGAGTTCCTGTGGTTCGTCCCAACCTCGATACAGATGGTGTTCGTACACTCGACCTCGAAACTGTGGTCGCAAGGCCGGACTGGACAGATTTCCGAACTCGCGGCTCGCGCGACGCGTTACACACTGCTCCTGACCGCCGTCATGGCGCTCGGGCTGTACTCCATCGCGCACATCGCGGTTCCGGTGTACTTCGGTTCCGAGGCGACACCAGCGGTCGAACCGCTGTTGCTCCTCCTGCCCGGGGCACTCGGCTTCGCGGTTGCCCGCCCCATCCTCGCCATCGGCCAGGGGAAAGGCGACCTGAAACTCCCGATTCTCGCCACGGCGTCGGCGGCGGGTATCAACCTCGTCCTGAACCTCATCCTCATCCCCCGGTTCGGCATGCACGGAGCGGCCATCGCGACGAGCACCGGGTACGCGTCGATGTTCTTGTTCCACATCTGGTCGGCCCGAAAAATCGGGTTCAATCCACTCTCTGACGCCCGCCTCGGCCGGGTCGCACTCACGACGATTCTCGCTGGCATACCAATCCTCGCGTTGCCGGGGTACATCCCACAGAACCTCGTCCCGTTCGTCTCCGGCGACATCGTGACGCTCATCGTCGTCCCGCCGGTGGGCCTCGCCATCTTCCTCACGTTCGCGTTCGTCACCGGCGCACTCGGCATCGGCGAGGTACTCGACATTCTCTCGTCTGCGCTTCCCGGGGGCCTTGCCACCCCGGTCGTGAGCCTGCAAGAACGCTATGCGAACCGCGGTCGGTTGTTCGCTGACGACTCCATCCAGTACGTCCTCGTGTTCCTCGGGATGGTGCTGTTCATCTCCGGTATCGCCTTCGCAGTCATGGGACCGGACCTCAGCCCGACCGATGGCCCAGAGGTGAGCGTTCCCGGACTGAACCAGACCAACGAGAGTACGGTGGCAACCTCCCAGACCCCGACGACTGGCGGCGATACGACCGCCGGCCAGCAGACCGGAACGTCCGACCAGGCGACCACGACGGCAGGTGATGGAACCACGACCGACGGCGGTGGCGGAACGACAGCGACGACCACGGACACCACCACGACGGACGACGGCACCATCACCGACGAGCCGACGGAGGAACCAACCGAGGAACCGACGGACGAACCGACGGAGGAGCCAACGGACGAACCGACGGAGGAACCAACCGAGGAGCCAACGACGACGACCGAAGAACCGACGGCTACCACTACGACCGCGACGCCGACCGAGACGCAGACGCAGACGTCGACCACGACAGAGCTGCTGACCACGAGCACAACGACGACGACGACGGAATCGACCACCAGTACGACCGAATCCACCACGAGTACGACGGAATCGACGACCGAGTCGACGACGGAATCCACCACCGAAAGTGGCGGCTCGACCACCGAAAGTGGTGGCTCGACGACGACAGCCGCCGCGTTCTCCGTTCCTGTGGGTATCGGCCTCACCACGTTAGGATTGGGAGTGCGTCGCATGCGCCGCGAGGACGAGGCGGCTTACGGCCCCGATAATAAAGGTCGAGAGGAGTCTGGTGACAACTGATGAGTGAGACGAGAACGCCGTTTCCGTTCGACCTGTTGCTGGTCGTGGGGCTCACGCTCCTCGCCGACGCCGCCATCCTCGTCGTCGGTGTGACCGGCACGCTCCGCATCCTCGTGGGCCTGCCGCTCATTTTGGTGCTCCCCGGCTACGCCATGGTCGCGGCCCTCTATCCGGGTCGCGTCCCCGAGGAAGGATCACAGGAATTCGACAACCCCTCGAAGGGGCTCCGGAAACTGCCCGGAAACTACGGGATGAGCCCGATAGAACGCATCGGCCTTTCGGTCGTAGCGAGCGTCGCCCTCGTGCCGTTTGTCGTCTTCGTGCTCAACTTCGCGTGGACCATCGCCGCAACGCCGATTCTGCTCGGCGTGAGCGTACTGACGCTCCTCCTCGCGTTCATCGCGCTGGCCCATCGCCTCATGCTGCCCGCAGAACGGCAGTACCGTCCCTCCCTCGGAATGCGTGCCGACGCGCCGAGCCACACCGGCTCCCACGGCGACAGTCGGTCGAAACTCCCGACCATCCTGCTGGCGGTCAGCCTGATTCTGGTCGCCGCGAGTGCGGGCTACGCCGCGACGGTTCCCCCGCAATCTGAAGAGTTCTCCGCGCTCTACTACGCGTCCGTGCCGACGGGACAATCAGAGGAAGCACCCGGACCGTTCGCCGCCGGCCAGGCGGCGGAGGTGCCAATCGGCATCAACAACGAGGAGGGCGAAGAGGTGACCTACACCGTGGTCGGCGAACTCCAACGAGTCGAGCAGGCCGACAACGGTGAGTTGCAGGTCGTAGAGGAGGAGGAACTCGTCCGCCAAGAGATAACCGTGGGAGACGGCCAGAACGCCACGCAGAATCTCACGGTAGAACCGTCGCTGACCGGCGGCAACCTCCGCATGGCGTTCTACCTCTACAAGGGCGACGTGCCACAGAACCCGAGCGAGGATAACGCCTACCGCAGCATCCACCGCTGGGTGACCGTAAACGGCGGCGGCGCGGACCTCGAACCGCCCGCTTCGCTGGGGTCACAACAGCTATCAGCGCAGCCCAGTTACGCTCGCCCAAGCTAATGTGGCCGTGGGAACACCTCGCCTTCGCGTACCTCCTGTACTCGCTTTTCGCGCACACCGTCTACCGTCGCTCACCTGACGGTGCAGCGGCGTTCCTCGTCGTGCTCGGCTCACAGGCCCCTGACCTCGTGGACAAGCCCCTGAGCTGGACGTTCGGGCTGACGCCGACGGGCCACGGCTTCATGCACTCGATTCTCATCATGGGGCCGTTGCTCGCCGGAGCGCTGGTGCTCACGAGCGGGCGGACGCGCAGGCTGGTCGTCGCCTACACCATCGCACACCTCTCGCACCTCGTAGGTGACCTCATCTACGAGCCACTGCTGCTCAATGAACCATTAATTCTCGGTCGGGTGCTCTGGCCGGTGGTGTCGCTTCCAGCCTACGGCACCGACCAGGGCGGCCTCGTCGGTCGCGCAGCGGTGTACTTCGTCCGCTGGATCGGTCACATCGCCTCGCAGGGACTCACGCCGCTGGTCATCTTCGAGTTCGCGCTGGTGTTCGGCGTCATCGCCCTTTGGCTGTACGACGGGGCACCGGTGCTCTCTGACCTGATTCGCTACGCTCGCGCTGAATGACCTTAATGCCCCGATAATAACGGTGGCAGAGCGTCTGCCTTCGAACACTGATGCCCACCGTAAGCGTCGTCATTCCAACTTACAACCGCAGCGAAGAGGTCACACACGCCATCGACAGCGTCCTCGCGCAGACCTACGACGACTTCGAGTTGCTCGTCGTCGACGATGGCTCGACGGACGACACGGAGGAAGTCGTCACGAGTTACGACGACGACCGCGTGAAGTTCATCGAACACGAGGAAAACCAGGGTGCGCCTGCCGCCCGAAACACTGGTATCGAGCACGCAGAAGGCGAGTACGTCGCCTTCCTCGACTCCGACGACGAGTGGCTTCCTCTGAAACTCGAACGACAGGTGGACTACCTGCGCTCGAAAGGTGACGACTGGGTCGCCGTCTACTGCGACGTGGACATGAAGACGAAGGGCAAGAGCGGCCCGTTCCGCTCGATTGCCGCCTCGATTCTCTCGAAATCCGACCCCGACACGCCGAGCGAAGGCGGCGACGAACTCGTCGAAGAAGTGCTCGCAGACCGCTTGCACACGAGCGCCGGGTCGACGCTCATGGTTCGCACCGACGTCGCCAGCGAAATCGAGGGCTTCGACACGACCTTCCGCCGGTTCCAGGACCCCGAGTTCCTGATGCGCGTCCTTCGACAGGGGAAACTCGCCCACGTCGCAGAACCGCTCGTCGTTCGCCACGAATCCGGCGACCCGCCCGCTGACGTGGTACGCGAAGCAGACGAGAAGTACTTAGAGAAGTTCTCCGACGTGGTCGACGACCTCGAATCGAAGGGCCACGACGTGCGCGGCAGCCACAACCTCGTCCTCGCAAAACTCTACCTCGACGAGGGTAATCTCACGACCGGCATCCAATATCTCGTCCGGTCGAACGCCCGCCCTCGTCACTACCCTGGCGTCCTCTGGTCTGCTCAGAACGGCGTCCGCGAGAACGGACAGGGTAGGGCCGTCCTCGCCGCGGGTGTCGGCTTAGTCGCGTTCCTCGCCATCCTGTTCGTCGTCCTCGGAAGCAGTTCCGAAACCGAAAACTGACCGACGCTACCCGAACACGCCGACGAGGGCTGCGAGGCCGTCCAGTCCTCGTACTTCGACGGGCAATTCTGCACCGCTGTCCACGAAAATAGGCATGAATCCGGCCTCGACAGCGGGACGCATGTCGGCATCCTTGTCGTCGCCGACCATGACGTATGCCTCGGCCGGGAGCCGGTCTCGCGCCGTCTCGAACATCGCCGGGTCCGGTTTGTGGGCCCCCACGTCGTAGGAACAGACGACGGCATCCAGATACTCGTCGAGGCCGTGACGGGCGAGCTTTCGTTTCTGGACGTGAGTGACACCGTTGGTCAACACGCCGAGTCTGTGTGTCTCTGACAGTGCGTCGAGAATGTCCGTCGCGGCCCGTGCCGGCTTCGTCGCCTCGATTTCACAGTCCAGCCACGCCGCGGCGAGCGTCTCGGGCGATTCGTCCAGGTTTGCGTGTTCGGTCACCGCGGCCATCCCCGCCTCGTAGGGGTTCGGGTCGAAGTTCTCGAAGGCGTCGAAGAATGCCTGATTGCGAATTTCGTGCCATTCAGGTTCACAGCGCCCGACGGTGCGCTCGAATGCGTCGGTCACGATGCGCTGGTAATCGCCGTCGAACTGCAACAGCGTCCCATCCAAATCGAAGTACAGCGCTTTTTCCATACCGGCGAATCTCGGGGCAGGCGGGAAAACGTTGGGGACGACAGAAAACTTATACGAGCGTATTGTCGATTCGACAACCAGATGCCCGCTCCTCCCACGCGTCGCCGCCTTCTCTCTGCGTGTGTTGGCGCACTCTCCGCGACGCTCGGCGGGTGTGCCGGCGCACTTCAGGGGTCAGACTCGACGCCCGAGACGAGCACGCCGACGCCGGTTCCCGTCCCAACCGACGACCCCACGGAGACGCCGGAACCGACTACGGAGACGCCAGAGCCCACGAACGAATTCTACCGGTCCATCAAAATCAGGCTAAACGAGCTCTCCTACGAACAGCTCGGCACGATGGCGACGACCCGCCTCACGACGCTCGACCCCGAGACGACGGCTCTGTTTTCGCGCATCATCGACGACGGGCCCTTCACGGAAACCACCCTCCAGAGCCCACTCGTGCGAAAACGCGTGTTCGTCTCGCGGGACGAAACCGGCTACATGGTGACCGCGACTGAGAAAGCGCGGACGCAAGTGACCGGCTACTCGTTCGCGCTCGATTCGGTGACCACCTGTGGGCGCGACGACCAGTGGGACGACTGGCCGGGCAAAGACGAAGCGGTGGCATTCGACGACCTGCCCGAAGTGGACCAGCAACTGTTCACGCGTCTCGGCCGTGGACGATTGGAGGACAAATCTTGCTTGAGTTCCGGGTTCGTCCACGTTTTCGACTCGGACGCAAAAGCAGACCAGTCCCAGTTCACGGAGGCTGAACGAACCACCGTCGAGTACGACGGCGAGTACTACTGGGTCGACATTCGTGCAACGCGCCCCGTCGACGAAGTGACCTACCGCTACGTAGCGGAGGAGCTTCCCGCCTACTCGTCTGCTGCACTGGGACAGGCTGTCGAACCCTACGTGGTCTCCCACGTGGACTCCACCGCGCTTCCGGACCCAGAACGCGCAGTCTACGAGGACCTTCTTGTGAACAATCGCTACGAAGCGACGATTCCCATTCCGGACGCCGTCGGAGAGCTCCGTTCGCGTCTTACTGCCAAGGGCAGGTGGGGCACCCCGCCGTATGCCTTCTTCTCGCCGGACGAGGAGACGTTCTACAGCGTTCACGTGACCGAGACGGTCTCGTGATGGCTGTGGCACACTCGCAGGCGGAGCGCACAAAACCCGGCGCTTGTAGGCGATTTAAGACGTTCTGCCTTCACAAAACTCATTCTGAAGTGTAACCGAATTATCATCCTTGAACCCGCGCTCTCGCCGCTCCCTCCTGACTACCTGTGCGCTCGCCCTCTCGGCCGGTCTCGCGGGCTGTTCCAGCCTCTCTTCAACAACCAACCAAACGCCGTCTGGGACGACGGTCACACCCGCTCCCGTCCCGACTGACGACCCGACTCCCACTGAGACGCCGACGAGCACACCCACTGCCACTCCGGAATCGCTCTGGCTCCACTTGCGTGCGACGCCAGTAACCGAGACGGAACTCAAGGCCGCCCTGTTCTGGGAACTCGACGAACTGAACGCCGCGAACAGCGACCTCGCCGCGTCGATTCTCGAGGTGGGCACCGTCGAACATTCCGCGAAGGACAGTTCCGTGCTCGGTCCCGTCACGTTCGTCGAGAACGATGAGACGTACTACCGAATCGAGCGGACGGACGTTGCTGAGCCTGCACCGCTCGAATTCGCCATCGGATTCACCGTCGTTTCTTGCCCCGAATACGAGGGCGAATATCCTGGTGTGGAGAACGTCGAACCTGCTCCGCTCTCGTCGCTCTCGGCGGCGGACCAGCGAATCCTCCCCGAGAAATTCTTTTCCTACGATTCCGATGGAAGATGCGGGTCGTTCACATTCTTGCACGAGTTCGAATCCCACGAAGCGGCTGACGAGTCGGTGTTCACCGCCTCAGAACCATTCTACCTCTCGCATAAAGAAGAGGTTATTCGCGTCTCTTCAGAACCGGCGAAGTACGCGATGAAATATCCGCGATATCGCTACACGGTGGCCGCACAATCTGACTCTCCCGCGGATTTCGAACTGCCCGACTCCGTCGTCGCGAACGTCGACCTATCGTCACTCTATAGCCCTGAACAAGAACACCTCAAGACGTTGCTCGAAGCCGGGCACCTCCGCGTCGAAGACGAGTCAGAGAACTCGGTCGGGGTGAGCCACCTCATCAACCGTCTGACTCGGGGTGACCAGCAAGGGCCGGAGAAACTGTTCCTACTTCACAGCCGAGGAGTCGTACTACGAATTCGACTTCTGGTACACGCAGTGGTGAGAAAAGGCGCGCGAATCGACGACCGAATGACGCCTATATCGCGCCGTTCGAACAGAGCATGACGTCTCCGTTCGAGTAGAGGTTGTCCATCCCCGTGCGACAGAGTCGCTCTGGCGGGATGTCGCGAATCGTGGCCACGCTCGTGTTACTGCCTTCCGGGAAGTTCCGGAAGAACGTCGCCTTCTCGCTTTGCGCCCCGCGATACATCACCACGTCGTGGGTGACGGGGTCGGTGTCGTTTATCGTGGCCGCACCGGCCATGTAGGTGTCAGACCTGAAGAACACCGTCTGGTACGGATGGTCCGTGTAGATCACCTCGTTGGGCAGAATCTCCTCTGAGTCAGGCCGTCCGGTCATCGTGCCGACGGTGTGGACGGCGTCGAGTTCCTGTTCGGTGTACGAGAGGCGAGCGCGGTTGTCGTCGAACACCGGGTTGTCGATGGCCCCGTGACTGGACATGAGCATCATCCCCGGGAACACGAGGACGAAGATGAGCATGACCGCCACCACGACCTTCGGGTAGAGGTTGAACGACATGTGGCGCACGCCGATTGCGCCCATGATTGCGAGTGGTGCGTAGAGGAACGCGAACCACCGCTGTGGGATGAAGTTCCGAATCCCGAACATCGGCAGGCCGAGCACGAACACGAGCATGATGACGCTCGCGATGAGCAGGGTGAACACGGAGTGGCGAGAGCGTTCGCGCCGGAGGACGTAGAGACAGCCGACGATGGCGACGAACAGCAACAGCAGGAAGCCGACGGTGTCCACGTACTGGGCGATTTGTTCGATGAGGGTCGGCCCCTCGCCCGCGACAACCCCACTGGCCCCGCCACCGCCGCTCGCCAGGTTCAGGAACCCAGCACTGTCGGCGACGGTTTCTCTGAGGTAGTTGAGGACGGTTTCGAGGAACGAATTCCCGCGATACGGCGTGAACGACCACATGAACGTGATGAACCCGGCGTCGAACACGAGCAGGCCGGAGAGGTTCACCGCGGGGGTGAAACTCACCACGTCGGGGCGGACGGGGGTCGGACTGAACAGGTCGATGCTCAGGATGACCTGGGCGACGACGGCGGCCCCGATGACCACCATCATGATGAACGACGACACCTGGTGGGTGAGGATGAGCGCGACGCTGAAGAACAGCAAGAGCGCAAGGTCCTTCAGTTCGTGTTCGGTCTGCATCACCCGAACCATCGCGTAGAGAACACCGAGGAACAGCAGGAGGCCGTGACTCGTCGGAATGAGGTGCATACCCCACTCGATGACGTAGTCGCCGATGCCGTACATCACGGCGGCGAACAGCGCCCACCGCGTTGCCACGAGCAGGCGCGTCGTCATGTAGATGAGCAGCGCCGCGAACGGCATTGCGAGACCGAGCGAGAGGTAGAGCGCGTCACGCAGGGTCACGTCGAAAAGGATGGCGACGCCGGCCACCAGCAGGTGGAAGAACGGCGCGGCGAAGTGCTTGTTGTCGCTAATCGCGCTGAGACTACGCTGTTCGTAGACTGGCCGGGCAATCTGCTCCATGTGGGTCCAGATGTCGATGCCGATGTAACCCGGCGAGGTGAACAGCGCGGCGAGACGGAGCACGCCCACGAACGCCAAAATCTGGATGAGCATCCAGCGCGGACGCAGGTCTGAATCCGGCGCGAACAGCACCTGAATCAGAATGAGCGTCCCGATGACGGCCGACACGTCCATGAACAGGCCGACGCGTCCCCCGAAGATGGAGGCAATCATGATGAGCGCGGCGATGCCGGTGAACACCACGCTCGGGAGGAGTCTGGCGATACCCGGCGGGAGCGTCGGGTGGCCAACGGTCTCTCCGCCCTCGAATCGCAGGGTCAGGAGATAGAGGATACACGCCGTCCCGAGGACGAGCGGAATCGTTTTGATGTAAATCTGGGAGGCGAAAAACCGCAGCGGGAACAGCAGTATCGCCATCAGCAGGCCGAGGACGGCCGCGTCTCTGTCGAGGTGGCGGTAGGCCAGCATCCGGCGGAGTCTACCCATGGCGCACCCCCGCCATCGGACAGGTAACGTCGTGATAGACCGAGAGCAGACGGTCGGTCATCTCGTCGATACTCAGACAGTCGATGGTCTCGCGGCCGTCAGAGCGGTCGCCGGATTCTGCGACCTGCTGGATGCCGGCCACGAGTTCGTCGTCGGTGTCTGCGACGGTGCTGTTCGCCACCGGTTCGAGCACGTCGCGGGCGAACCCGACGTCGGTCGAGACCACGGGCACGTTGCACGCCGCGGCCTCTTTGACGACCATGGGTCCACTCTCGCGTTTCGAGGTGACGAGCAACAGGTCGCTCGCGTTGAAGTAGTACGGCATCTCGTCGTAGTCAACTCCTGAAATCGGTCTGAGGGTGACATCACCCTCTGTGGCGTCGACCACTCGCTTCGCTCGCGAGTAGTCTTTCACGTCGCGCTCCGTGTCGTACGGGAACAGGGCGACGGTTTCGTCTGCGTCCCAGCCGAGTTGCTCGCGCGCCTCGGCCCGGTCGATAGGCCGGAACAGGTCGGTGTCCACGCCGAACGGAATTACGTTGTGGTCCACGTCGAGCCGCTTTGCGAGGGTCTTCGAGGGTACTACCACGGCGTCGGCGCGGCGGGCACACTGTTCTGAAAGCTTCTGGAGCCACGTCGGCCCCATGAGGTCCGTCCCCCAGAACGTCAGGACGACGGGCCGCCGAGGTTGGGCGAGCGCGAACGGGGCGGTCAACCCGAAGTTCGCGTGCACGACGTCGGCTCCAGAGAGCGAGGCGCGAAGCACCTCGGGGACGTATTCGGCGAACTCGCGGGGGCCGCGGCCGCCGGTTTCGGGGCGTGGAATCGGGTGGACGGGGGCGGCAACGCCGCGAGATTCGAGTCCCTCGACCTGCTGGTCGAAAAATGGCCGCGGGGTCGTCACGAGTTGGAGAGCCTTCATGCCGTCACCTCCTGAAGGTGGTTCAAAATCACGTCGGTCGTATCGACCTTGTCCGCGAGAAGCGTCTCGCGTTTTGTTGCCCAGTCGTCGTCGTTTTCGAGGATGGAGACGGCCTGTTCGAGTGCCTGTTCGTGGCGGTCGTCGCCGTTGCAGTTGAACAGGAGGCCGTATTCCTCGTCGAGTTCGTCTGTGTAGCCCATGGTGAGGGTGTTTACGTAAACAGCGGGCGTGCCGAGGACCGCACTCTCCGCGGCCATCGTCGCGCCCTCGCCGATGAAGAGGTCGGCCGCGCCGAGCAGGTGGTGAATCTCGTGTGGCTCGACCGAAATCTGCTTCTCACGCAGTGATTCGGGGAAGTCGCCTTCGGCGGTGATGACGACGTCTGCGCCTGTGGCTTCGAGTCGGGAGACGACTTCTTCGACGTCGTCGAAGCCGCCATTACCCACGTCGTGGGACGCGCCCCACTCGACGAGGCGGAGGACGACGAGTTTGTCGTCCGTCTCGGCTACTTCGGGGACTTTCGACTCGTCTACCTCGAATCGGTCGGGGTGAAGATAGGCGAGTTCGTGGTAGCCCGGATAGCGTTTCTGGTGGGGGCCGATCGTGTCGCGGTAGCAGTCAGGGGTCGCAATGCGGTGGGCGAACGGATAGGCGAGGCCCTTGATGATGGCTGCGTGTTCCGTGTCGTAGAACACGAGGCTCTTCGCGCCGACGAGTCGGGAGACGTGCGCCGCGGCCACCCCGCCGATGGCGGTGATGACGTCGGGCTGAATCTCGCGGGCTCGGTTGAGCAGACGGGCCTCGTAGACGGCCTGGACGCGGGCGAGCTGTGAGAGGCCGCTACCCGCGCCGGCGAGCACCTCGTGGTCGATGTCGAAGCGGTCTAAGAGCGCGAGGGCCATCTCTTTGTCCCGGGCGAAGACGTGGACCTCGTGGCCCTCGGCTTCGAGTTCAGCGATTGCGTGGCGGAAGAAGTGCACGTGGGCCGGGTGCTGGATGGTGACCATCACGCGCATCAAGCGGGCACCTCCAGGTGTTCATTGGCCGCGTGGTCGAAGCTAATCGCCAGCAGGACGAACAGCGTCGCGAACAGCCCCGACACGATGGTCGTAGCGAACGCCACCAGTGCGGAGCCAACCGTGAACAGCGTCACGAGCGTTGCGACCAGCAGAACGCCGGTCAGGCCGATGGTGGCCAGCCCAGCGAGGTAGAACAGCGCCAGCGGGTGAAAGCCCGTGACGAGGTACTTTTTCTTCAGGCGGCCGAGGAAGTTCCGGAACAACATTCCCGACACCTTCGGGATGTAGGAGCCGTAGTCGATGGAACTCTCCTCGTCGCCGTACTCTGCGGGCATCGCCACGTCGGCGACCCGCATGTCGTGGACGTTCAGTCTGACGAGCAACTCGTTGCAGTAGCCGTAGTACTCGTACAGGCTCTGGATGTCCACGGCGTCGAGTGCGTCGTGGCTGATGGCGGTGTAGCCGTTTTGCGAATCGGCGATTTGCCAGTAGCCACTCGCGATTTTGGTCAGAAACGAGAGCATCACGTTTCCGATAAGCCGGAAGCGAGGCATCGCGTCGAGGAACGCCGGCTCTGCGAGCCGGTTGCCCTTCGTATAGTCTGCCTCTCCGGCGACGATAGGATCGAGAAGGTCGGTGAGTCGGTCGGGGTCCATCTGGCCGTCGGCGTCCAACGTAGAGGTCACGTCGACGCCGTCTTCCAGTGCCCAGCGGTAGCCCGTTTTCAGGGCACCGCCGGCCCCCCGGTTGATTTCGTGCTGTATCGGGACGACACGACGGTCGAACGCGACGCCGCCGTCTGCAACAGGTGCCGTTTCGCGGTCAGCGCTGTTGAGGCGATCTGCGGCCTCGCGAATCTCCGTCCAAGTTTCGTCGGTGGAGGCGTCGTCGATGGCGTAGATGCGGTCTACGTACTCGGGGATGCCGTCGATGACGTCACCGACGAATCCCGCTTCGTTGTAGGCTGGCACGACGACGCCGACCGTGTGCCCCCGATACATTCTCAGACCCTCCGGAACGTGAACTCCAGGCCGTCTGCGTCCGCTGGGTCGAAGAAGTTGTCCACGTCGACGATGACGGGGGTACCGCTCATCTGACCAACTATGTCGGGCAGGTCGATGTCCGTGAACGCCGTGTGACCCGTCGTCAGCAGAACGCCGTCGATGTCGCTGAAGTCGAGTTCTTCCTGGATGTCGATGCCGAAGGCATCACGCATCGCCTCGGGTTCCGCGTGGGGGTCGAACCCGGAGATGTCGATCTGGTACTCGTCTAAGGCCTCGATGATCTCCTTTACCTTCGAGGTGCGGATGTCTGCGACGTCCGGCTTGTAGGAGAGGCCGAGGATGAGGATGCGGCTGTCCTTCAGGACTTTGCCGCTCTCGTTGAGCGCCTTGATGGTCTGGTTTGCGACGTGTGCCGGCATTCGCTCGTTGACCTCGCGGCCAGTGAGCGTCAGGTCGGGGGAGACGCCCTCCTGTTCTGCGCGGTAGGCGAGGAAGAACGGGTCCACTGGGATGCAGTGGCCGCCGACGAGGCCGGGGCGGTAGTCGTGGAAGTTCCACTTCGTCCCGGCGGCTTCGAGCACCGCGTGGGTATCGATGTCGATTTTGTCGAAAATCATCGCCAGTTCGTTTACGAGGGCGATGTTGATGTCACGCTGGACGTTCTCGACTGCCTTCGCGGCCTCTGCGGTCTCGATGCTCGGAGCCTTGTGGATGCCAGCATCGACGACGGTGCCGTAGAGTTCGGCGAGGTCGTCGCGAACCGCGTCGTTCTGGCCGGAGACGATTTTCACGACCTGCGCGAGGCCGTGTTCTTCGTCGCCGGGGGTGGCGCGTTCCGGGGAGTAGCCGACGAAGAAGTCCTCGCCGTTTCGAAGGCCGGATTCCTCTTCGAGAGCGGGAACGACCACGTCGCGTGTCGCGCCGGGGTAGACGGTCGATTCGAGGACGACGGTCGTGCCGGGGGACATGTGCGTGCCGACGGTCCGGGCGGCGCTCTCGACGAAGTCGAGGTTCGGGTTCTTCAGGTCGTCGATGGGCGTCGGGACGGCGATGGTGACGTACTGGGCCTCGTTGATTGCCTTCGGGTCGGTCGTGAAGGTGACTTCACTCCCCTCGATGGCGTCGTCGCCGAGGTCGCCGGTGGTGTCCGTGCCACCGCTCAGGGTGTCTACTTTCTGTTCGCTGATGTCGAAGCCGATGACGGAGTGACCCGCCCGGTCGAACGCGACGGCGAGTGGCAGACCCACGTAGCCGAGGCCGACCACGGCGATGGTCGCACCGTCTGCGATGTCCGTGCCCTCTGTGGCAGCTGACTGCTGAATCTCGAGGTCGTCGATGGTGGAATTCATGATTATGCGGTTTCGGGGGTAGACTCACCGGTTTCGCCGGGTGAGCGGCGGCGTTTGAGCGCGAGTACGATTCCGACCACACCGATGATGGCCAGGAGTTTTCTTGGGGGTTTCATTGTTCTCGATCTCCCGAGCCGGGGGCGACCCAGCTTTCGGGCTCTGTTCTTCGCTCAAGCAGCTAACCTCCTTATTATACGGCAGCTAAGGCCCTGGCTGTGTGATTACGTACCGTGGCTTTGCCCCCCCGTAAGCGCCAGTTCAGCTGGGAGGTCGCAAATTTTGCCGGCAAAACGGTGCAAACCTCAAATCCTGGGGTTATGAACGCTTAGAAACGGTTTTACAACCGAATTAAACGCTTGAAACCCGACGTAACCTACTGCAAACACCGGCTCCCTTTATCATGTACTCTCCAGTAAGCTTGAGCAACCATGAGCACCCAACCCCACGATGCAGAATCCGGCGCTGCGGCCGATATCGCAGACGTTGTGACAGCGCCCGTCGAACCGTTGTCGAAAGACGACACGTTCCATCTCCTCCAGAACGAGCGCCGTCGAGGCTCTCGGGCGTGAGCACCCTCGCGCTTCTCGCCTCCGCTGCCGGGTTCATTCCGGCGACGATAATCCCTCAATTTGCGATAGTTGTTCTCGTCGTGGCCGCCTTCACCCTGAGTGCGGCGGGGCAGGCGTTCCTCGCTCGAACCGCATAACCGCTGGCGATTTGACTGCTCTCCGCCACATCTTTTGTATCCACTAATCATTACATTCTACCTCTCTTATATTTTCCAAAAGACTAATACAGCAGACAGACCTTCTCTTATCTGTGACCGTCGGGGCTCCCAGACGAAATATATTAACCTACCTCTCTCATCTATCCAGTATTAAGGCCGTTCCCACACGGGGTCATAACCCGGCGCATTTGGAAGCCTCGGCCACCGTTACGTGGATACGAGTACGAACATAATGAGCCACTATTCACGACACTCCGGCTGCACCGCATCGGGTGCCAGGAGCGTCGGGTACTGGTCGGCAAGCGGACAGCGAGACGGCTCACGGGTAGCCCGTCTCACTGGAGGGCAGCCCGGGTATGAAAACTGAGCAACTCCGACGCGTGCTGGTTCTTTTTGCTGTCTGTCTCGTTTTCGCTTCCGGACTGGCAGCCCCCGCAGCGGCCAGTACGCACGCCCTTCCCGGCGTCGAGATAACGGACGTTTCCCACGGTGGCGGCGGCATCATCGAGACGGACAACGGAACGACGTACGTCTGGCAAGATGGCGCCCAATCGCTCGACGTAACGTTCACGCCATCGTCCGAGGTGAAGAGCTATCGCGTCTGTGTCTCCCACGTTGCGAGCGATGGAACCTCGACACAACTTGCCTGTAAGGACAAGTCCACGAGCGCAGAAGAGGAGACGCTCTCGCTTTCGTACGACAGCCTCCCAGAGGGCACAACGGGCGCGGGGTCGCTCAAAATCGACCTCTACAACATCCAGTCGTTCGACCGGGAGAAGGTCGATTCGAAGTCCATCTCCACCTACGTCCTCGTGAAAGCCGCAGACGAGGACGGCGACGGCCTGACGAACCAGGAAGAGGTCAAAATGGAACTCGATTTCATGACGGCCGACACCGACGGTGATGGGCTCGACGACGGGGTGGAAATCGCCGATTACCAGACGGACCCAGCGACCGCGGATTCCGACGAGGACGGTGCCCGTGACGGCATCGAAGTCCAGCGCGGAACGGACCCGACGGACTCCGATTCTGACAACGACGGCGTCCTCGACGGCGAGGAACTCGAAGTCACTGACCCACTCGATAACGATACCGACGACGATGGCCTGAACGACGGTAAGGAGGACTCCATCGGGACTGACCCGACCCGAGTCGATACCGACAGCGACGGGCTGGACGATGCGGCCGAAGTCGAAGCACACACCGACCCGCTCAACGGGGATTCAGACAGTGACGGCCTTGACGACGGCGCGGAAGCCCGTCTCGGCACGAACCCGCTTTCGCCCGATACCGACGACGACGGGCTCTCAGACCGCACGGAACTCGACTGGGGAACCGACCCGCTCAACGGGCTCACCGTCTGGTTACTCGGTACCGGAACACTGCTCGGCCTCGGCGGTATCGCGGGGCTCGTGTGGTGGCAACGCGACGAGGTTCTTCCGCCGAGCAACCCCGTGCAGCGGCCACTCGACACGGCCGTCCCCTCAGAAGTCGCAGACGTGAGCGACGAGGAGCCGGAACCACTCGTCGAACCGGCAGCCGAGTCAATTCCGGACACGGACCTGCTGCCTCCAGAGCAGTACATCAACCGACTGCTCACTCAGCGAGGCGGCCAGATGAAGCAGACGGACATCGTCGACGAAACCGGCTGGTCGAAGGCGAAGGTCAGCCGCGAACTCTCGAAGATGGAGGAAAACGGCACAATCAGCCGATTCCGCATCGGGCGCGGCAACATCGTGACCCTCTCTGGCCACGAACCGGAGGCGGCGAAGTCCCAGGTCGAAGACTGACGGCGGCACTCAGTCGCTCAGAATCACACACTCGTCCACATTTTAGGCCACTTTCGCCCGCGAGTGGTAAGCTTAGATGATAAATAAACCGCTACTTAGCCGGTGTATAGTAAGGGAGGGAGAGTTTCATCGATAGGTTACGGGTCGCCCGCTGGCCCCATCCAACCCATGCCCATGAACTCATCCAATCCATCCATGGACCGAAAGCCAACCACCGCCACGACTGCGGTTGCCGCCTCGCAGCACGCCTCCACGTGGCTCTCGACGACAGCGCGATCGGTACAGCCAATTGACCTTGCTCACGGTGGGAGGGCCGGATAATGTGCGGTATCATCGCCCGCATCGGCCGAGACGATGCATTCGACGAGATTCTGACCGGCCTCGAGAATCTGGAGTACCGCGGCTACGACTCCGCCGGTATCGCGATCCAGAACGGTACCGGCATCAAAATTCGCAAGGAAGCCGGTGAAATATCCGAACTCAAGAACCTCATCGGCAACAACGCACCGAACGGGAACGCCGGTATCGGCCACACGCGCTGGTCGACCCACGGCGAACCAACCCAGAGCAACGCCCACCCTCACGAGGACTGCACGGGCGACATCGCCGTCGTTCACAACGGCATCATCGAGAACTACGAGACCCTGCGAAAGGAGCTCAAGGCGAAAGGCCACGAGTTCACGAGCGAGACGGACACCGAGGTCATCCCGCACCTCATCGAGGAGTACAAGGCAGACGGCCTCACCACCGACGAGGCGTTCCGCCAGACCGTCGCCGACCTCGAAGGCAGCTACGCCATCGCGATGCTCCCCGAGGGCGAGAAGAAGATTTACACCGCCCGTCAGGGGTCGCCGCTCGTCGTCGGTATCAGCGACGGCGAATACTACATCGCGTCAGACGTCCCGGCGTTCCTCGACTTTACGGACCAGGTAATGTTCGTCGAGGAGGGCGACGTCGTCATCGTCGACGAAGACGGCGTTTCCGTCACTGACCTCGCTGGCAACCCCGTCGACCGCGAAATCGAGGAGGTCGACTGGGACGCAGAGGACGCAGAGAAGGACGGCTACGACCACTACATGCAAAAGGAGATCTTCACGCAGCCAGAGGCCCTCGCGAAGACTATCGAGGGTCGCGTGGACGTAGACAACGAGCAGGTCATCTTAGAGGACTTCCCACCAGGTACCTTCGAAGACGTCGACCACGTCCAGTTCGTCGCCTGCGGGACCTCCTACCACGCCGCGATGTACGGTGCCCACCAGCTTTCGGAGGGCGGCGTCCACGCTCAGCCGTTCCTCGCGAGCGAGTACAACGGCCAGTCGGAACTCCTCACCGAGGACTCGCTGGTCATCGCCGTCACGCAGAGCGGTGAGACGGCGGACACGATGAGCGCGCTGCGCCTCGCAAAAGAGTGTGGCGCTCGCACCCTCGCCGTGACGAACGTCGTCGGTTCGTCCGCGGCTCGCGAGGCGGACGATGCGCTGTTCATCCGCGCCGGCCCGGAAATCGGGGTCGCCGCGACCAAGACGTTCTCCTCGCAGGCCGTGACGCTCACGCTGCTCGCAGAGCGCGTCCTAGACGACGTTCCGAACGCCCAGCCGACCGACGACCGCAAAGAGCTGCTCAAGGACATCGACGCGCTGCCGCGCCACATCGACCAGGTGCTGGAGACGACGCGCGCAGCCCACCTCATCGAGGAATACGTTGGCGACGAGTCGTTCTTCTTCATCGGTCGTGGCCTCGGCCATCCGACGGCCCTCGAAGGCGCGCTCAAGTTCAAGGAAATCACCTACGAGCATGCAGAGGGCTTCGCAGCGGGCGAACTCAAACACGGCCCGCTCGCGCTCGTGACCGACAAGTCGCCCGTGTTCGCCATCCTCACGGGCAACAAGGACGAGAAGACGATTCAGAACGCAGAGGAGGCCGCCGCCCGAGGCGCGCCGGTCATCACCATCGGCAAACAGCCGGGTGAGGACGTCGCAGTCGCAGACGCCCACCTCGCCGTTCCCGACACCCACCCGAAACTGTCGGCGCTGCTCTCTAACGTTCACTTGCAGTTGCTGTCGTACCACATGGCGGCGATGTTAGATCGCTCCATCGACAAGCCGCGCAACCTCGCAAAGAGCGTCACGGTCGAATAACCCACAGGTCTCTCAGGAGGGATTACAATGAAAAAAGAACTATTCGGCGTGTTCGGCGACCGAGAAGACTTCACGCGGTACCGTTCGGAGTACGAGTTCGACCGCGTCGTAAGCGGCGAGGTCGTCACAGTCGGCGTCAGGGACATCGGCCTCGGATTGGATGGCCGAACGTCCATCTACAGCGGCGACGACGGCGTCTGCGTCATCTGGGGTGAGGTGTTCCCGCCACACCCGATTTCGAAGCCGCCGGCAGAGTGGCTGTTAGAACGGTACGCCACGGACGGAGACGAGGCGTTCGACGAGATAAACGGCTCGTCGGTCGTCCTCATCGAACACGACGGCGAGGCAAAGGTCGCCGTCGACACCATCCGCTCGTGGGAGGTGTTCTACACGGATTCGCCCGGTCTCCGCGTGTTCGGGACGGACGCCTCGCAGGTAGCGCGACCGATTCAGACCCCAGAGGTCACCCAGAAATCGCTCTACGAGTTCCTGCACCTCGGATTCGTCCTCGACGGGCGGACGGTGTTCGACCAGCTCCGTCGGGTTCCCTTCGACGGCTACCTCACCGAGACGGGAACCGAAACCCTCCGGCGGTTCGTCTACGAACCCGAGGAGTTCGACTACGTGGAGGAACTCGCCCGCAGGCTCAGACGGGCCATCCGTCGGCGCTCGCACCTGCCGGGTCGCAAGGGCCTCCTGCTCAGCGCGGGCTACGACTCCCGGTGTATCCTCTCCCAACTGCCGGAAATCGACGAGACGTTCACCATCGGCACCTCCGGGACGCCCGAAGTCGAGGTGGCAAAGCGTCTCGCAGACCAGTACGGCGTCGGACACAAGGTCCTCGAAACCAACGACAAGTACCTGAACACCGGCGACGAGATTATCAAGCACACGAACGGCGTCAAAGAGTCGCTACACATCCACCACGGCGGCTACGACGACGAGATGCAGGTCGATACCGTGTTCCACGGCTTGCTGTTCGACACCCTCCTGCGCGGGCACTTCCTGCCCCGCGACGGCATCGAAATTCTCGGCAAGACCGTCCCACGCGAGCGCCTCGACCCCGACCCACAGCCAATCGAACACCTCGCGACCACCCTCGGGATGTTCAGCAACAACCAGAATCTGGACCTCTCGGGCGCGTCGGTGGCCGCAGACGACGCCTCGACGTTCATCCGCGAGCAGATTCGCTCTGAGTTCGGGCGCTTTACCGACCGCTGTGAGTCCGTCTACGACGCCATCGAACTGTTCACGGTCCGCGCTATGCCGACGCAGGCGTTCCACACGCACCTCGCGTCGAACTATCTGGACGCGTTCATCGCCGCGGACAAGGAACTCATCGAGTGGCACTTGAAGACGCCGCCCGAACATCGAAACGAACAGACGTACCTGAAGGCGCTGCGAAAACTCGACGACGAGATGCTGAAACACCGGCCGCCGGACCGCCCGCACGACTCATCGCAGCTGAACGAAGTTGAGACGTTCATCCGCCGCGTCGTCCCCGGCCTCGAAGCCGCTGGCAACCCGTGGCCCGACCGCAACGACGTGTACAACCAGTACAACTTAGACCAGAAACTGTTCCCCGGCTACAAGTCGGTCCACTCGCTGCCAGTGCGGATGAAACTCCGCATCAACGACGTCAGCCGGTGGATGCGCCTCTCGACCAGCGAGTCCCAGATGACCCCCGAAGAGGTCATCAGCCCACCTCGCGTCTGATTTTGCGGCCTGCGTACCCGTGTCTCACACCGCGTCAGCCATGCGTTCGCTGTAGTCCCACGAGTAGACCTTGTCCGACGCAATCGCGATACGCACCTCCTCACGGTCGTCTGCGAGCAGTCGCTTCGCGAGTGAGGAGTCCGTCCCACCGAGATAGCGCTCGATGAGGCTCTTCAGAAGCGACTTGTCGGCATCTTCTGTGAGCGTCGCTACGCCCCGACCTCGCACCCCGTGATACGGCGGTTCGTTCGTCGATATTTCGAAGGCGACCTCGGGTGTGGCTTCGAGGTACCGGACGACCTCCGCGTCGCGGCCGGTCGCACACAGCAGTTCGCCGTCCTCGTAGCTGAACCACAGCGAGAGCATCCAGAGGTCGCCACGCGGCGTGGTGCAGGCGAGGCGA
Organism: Haladaptatus sp. DYSN1; assembly: GCF_029489995.1. Classification (NCBI taxonomy): domain Archaea; kingdom Methanobacteriati; phylum Methanobacteriota; class Halobacteria; order Halobacteriales; family Haladaptataceae; genus Haladaptatus; species Haladaptatus sp. DYSN1. The sequence continues at coordinate 2,720,790 of NZ_CP120470.1, read as the reverse complement.
AGGGGAACTGTGGTTTCTGCGAGATACGATTCGACTTCCGCTTCGGTCCACGCGCCGGCGAACGTCGTCACCGGACGACCACCACCGGGGTCGGAGACCGCCGCGTGACCGATTCGGCGACGCTGCCGAGCAGGATTCGCGAGACGCCCTCGCGTCCGTGGCTTCCCATGACGACCAAATCGAACCCGTGCGTGTCGAGGTAGTCGAGAATGGTGCGACTCGTCGGCCCGACGACCGAATCGTGTTCGATTTCGCGGTCGTACTCGGCGGCAATTTCGTCTGCCTGCTCGAAGAGAGTCGTCTCGGCCGCACGTGCCTCTTCCATCCACGCTTCCCACGTCCCGGGGGCTTCACCCCACCCGCCGGGATAGTTCTCACTCGCTCTGAAATCGATTACATGGAGCGCGGTGATTGCCGCGTTCGGATACTCCACCAGCGCGTGGCGCAGGGCCTCCACAGCAAGGGGTGTGCCGTCAGTCGGGACCAGAATCGTCTCGATGGCCATACCACCTGTACGCCCCGCAACAAGATAGCCGTCACCGCGGGGTCACGGTCGGCGCTTGACCGGCAGCGGCATCTCGCGCAGCAAGACGAACAGCAGGCCGAGACTCACGAGTCCGACGAGGAAGAATTCGATTCCCGGTACCGTCCCCTCTCGAAGCCACACCAGTGCGTCCTCCCAGAGAAGCAGCACGGAGAGGACGAGAAACAGCGCCCAGACCGCCCACCCGAAGGTTCCTGAGGCCATAGGTGTGCCTACGCGGGGTCGGTATTCGTAGGTTGTGGTCGGTAGGTTATAGGTAGTCCTCTCGAGGTGGAGCGAACACGTCGATGACGACCCCGGATTCGAGGATTTCGTACGAATGCTCGACGCCACCGGGAATCGAGTAACTGTCCCCGGCTTCGAGAAGCTCGTCGTACTCACCAAACTGGAGGCGATACCGCCCCGAGACGACGTACCCGCTCTGCTCGCTGTCGTGGCTGTGACGGGGCACGTCTTTCCCCTGCTTGAAGTGCATCTTCGTGACCATCGAATTCTCGCCGATTGCGAGTACCTCGAAGGTGGTCCCCCGGAACGATTCCGCCCTCGCGTCTTCGGCTTTGACTATCATTTCGGCTCATCGAGAACTACGAGTGATGAGGCGATAAAACGGCTCGCAGCCCGCCTTGCAATGACGGCTTGCACAGAAAGGCCGTGACTACATCTGTTCGAAGAACGACTAGACTGTATGTCGTATCAAACGACGCTCGGGTGGTCACTCATCAGCTCTGGTCTCGTTACACTTCTGCTTCTGGTGCTACCGGGCGACTCGCTGTGGTGGGGAATCGGGTTGTTACTGGCGGGCATCGCCGTGTTCTTCGCGAGGCGGTAGCTGTGCGGGTCGGTTTTCGGGGAGCATAGAGCGGCGGCTCAGGCGTGTAGTGTTCCGAAAGTTAGGTGGCTGGGGAGTTTCAGGCCCAACCACCATGGCGACGAATGTCGCCCGTAGTGGGCCAACGCGGATTTGAACCGCGGACCTCCCGGTTATCAGCCGAGCGCTCAACCTGACTGAGCTATTGGCCCAGGTTGGCGCATTTTATCGTTGCGCGGTGTTGTGTTTAAGCGTTTCTTTTCTCCAGCCCTATGGGGAGTCGTGACTACCCGTGCCGCGGCGCTCGTCGTCGGCTTCGCTTTCCACTGAGAACCCGTCCACATCGACGGTATCGTCGTCGTAGTCGTCGTCCTGGTTCGGGAACCCGCCGGTGTAGACGTTCCCGGTGACGAAGCCGTTGACGCGCTTGTCGAGGTACGGCGTCACGAACCAGCGTTTGACGGCCATCCGAATCGGGATGCGCGTGAGGGGGATGATGAAGATGAAGCCCACGAGGTCGGTTACGATGCCCGGCGTGAGCAACAGCGCGCCCGCCACGAGCAGGAGGCCGCCGTCCAGCAGTTCGTCGGTCGGTGGCGTTCCGCTCTCCAGTTTGCGGGAGATCTTCCGCAGGGTGTGGCGACCCTCTGCTCGCACGAGGAGCATTCCGATGAGGGCGGTGAGCACGACCAGTGCGACGGTTGCGACGCCTCCGATGCGTCCGGCCAGCAGGACGAGGAGCATCGCGTCGAGCACGGGAATCAGCAGCAAGACGGCTGCAATCCGCAGCAACATGGTTCGCCCTAACGGTGGCAGCGTGAAATACTTGCGGATGGGAACCCATTTCCCCGACCCTTCCCAAGCCCCGCGCATGGACGACCCTGCAGTCGAGACGCTGGTCGAGTGGCGCGAGTGGGGCCCGGACGCCTTCGCCGAGGCCGACGACGCGAAAAAACCCCTCTTGCTCGCGCTCTCGGCCACGTGGTGTGACTGGTGTCACGAGATGGACGCCGCGACGTACGCAGAACCCCGCATCGCCGCCCACCTGAACGACGGCTTCGTGCCGATGCGCGTTGACGTTGACCGCCAGCCGCGCATCCGCGACCGGTACAACATGGGTGGCTTCCCTTCGACCGTGTTCCTCACTCCGGAGGGGAAGCTCATCTCGGGGGCGGGCTTTCTCGACCAGGACGGGATGCGACAAGTGCTCGACAGCGTGCGCCGGACGTGGGACGGGAAGGGCAATTCAGCCGGGCGCGTTCCGCGTGCGCTCCAGGGCGCGGACACGCCTCACGCGCCGCTCTCGCCGAACGTCGAGGGTGAACTGTTCGCCCAGCTCGCGGGCGAATTCGACGAAGAACACGGCGGCTGGGGCGAGAGCCCGAAGTTCCCACTGGCCCGCACCATCGAATTCGCGCTCAAGCGCGAGCAACAACAGGCCATCCGGACGCTCGACGCGATTCAGGCCCACCTCTACGACGACTTCGACGGCGGCTTCTTCCGGTTCGCGGAGAACGCAAACTGGAGCGACCCCCACCGCGAGAAGGTCCTCGACGTGAACGCCGCGCTCGTGCGCACCTTCGCGACGGCCTACCGATACACGGGTCACGAGGAGTACAAGGAGACGGCCGAAAAATCGGCTGAGTATCTCGTGACCACGCTCTGGAATGGCGACGCCTTCGCCGGCAGCCAGCGCCCGAGCGACGAGTACTACACTCTCCCCATCGAGGAGCGAACCGCCGACAAACAGCCACAGGTGGACGAGACGGCGTTCGCAGATTGGAACGGCCTCGCAATCGACGCCCTGCTCACGCTCTACGCGGCGACGGGCAACGAACAGGCAAAGGCCTTCGCAGAGCGCGCCCTCGACTTCCTCACCGAGTCACTCGTCGACGAGGACGGCGCTGTCACGCACTTCGACGACGACACGAGCGAAGTCGGCCTGCTCGCAGACCAGGCTCGGGTGCTCGACGCGCTCACGACCGCGATGCAGGTGCTCGGCGAGTACGAGGACCTCGCCCGCGCCGTCGCCGACTACACTATCGAACACCGCCGCGATGGGACCTCCTTCCTCGACGGTCCCACAGACGGTCTCGGCCTGCTCTCCGCGCCACTGCGCCCGCTCGACGCGAACGCGGAGTTCGCAGACGCTCTGCTCGACCTCGCGATTCTCACCGGCGATGAGTCGTACAGAACCGTCGCCCGGGAGGCGGTCGAAGCGTTCGCCGGGGCCGCAGACCGCATGAGCGTGCAGGTCGCGGGCTACGCGACGACTGCCGCACGCCTCACCGACCAACCGCTCACCGTCGATGTTGGCGCGGTCGGGTCGCCGCTCCACCGTGCCGCCCTCCAGTTACCCGACCACGAAAAGGTGGTCATTCCGAACGCGGACGTCGAATCGGGAACCGCAACCGTCACACTCGACGGAACGTTCACGACGGTCGAAACCCCGGACGAGTTGCTGGCTGCCGTCGCCACGGATGAATAAAACGAACCGGAGTAAACTGCCCCTTCGTTTATAATCCCTCCCGATAAATCGGTGTGTATATGGCGAGTCTTAGAGATCTGGGGCTGTCTGAGTACGAAGCGCGGGCGTACCGGGCGCTGTTGCAGACCGGCCCAACCACCGCGAAGGAACTCTCCCGGGCGAGTGACGTGCCGATGGGTCGCATCTACGATATTCTCAACAGCATCGAGACGTACAATCTCGTGCGCTCACAGAGCGCGAGCCGGCCGAAGAAGTACGTCGCCGTCGAACCCTCGACCGCCCTCGACCGCCTGCTGGAGGACAAGAAACGCGAACTCGAACAGAAAAAAGACCAGTACGAGGGCATCGTCGACGACCTCGTCGGCGAACTCGACGCCGCAGAACCGGTCGAACAGACCTTCTGGACGGCCGCTGTCGGCCCCGAAAAGACCCTCGACCTGCTGCTCGAACGACTCGCGGCCGCAGACGAGTCGATTATCATCGTCGCCTCCACGCTCAGCCAGCAGTTCGACATCGGCGAAGTCGGCACGCTCGTCGTCGAACAATTGCAGAAAGCCCTCGACCGCGGCGCGACGGTGAAGGTGCTGATGCGCCCAGAACTCGTGGACCTGCTGCCCGAATCGGTCGGCGAGCACTACGCGGCGTCCCTCTCTGCGCACCCTGATTTCGAAGTCCGGACGAGCGCCGACGTGAGCGGGACGTTCAACATCATCGACGGCACGGAAGTCGTCATCGAGGTTCCCCACCCCTTAGACCAGGAAGAAATTTTCGCGATGATAGACCTGAAAGACCGGGAGTTCGCGACGGGTATCACAGAAGAGTTCGCCCCACGGTGGAAGCAAGCAGAAAACCTCTCGTTTTAGAATTCGCCGTTCCCGTTGATTTCTGCCCGCAGCGTCCCCATCTCAGCGACGCGTTCTGCATGGGCGTTGTGCTGGTGGATGGATTCGTCGTTCGACTGCTTCATCGTGACCACCGTTCCGTCGGGGAGTTGGTCGAACTGTTTTACGACACCCTCCGCCATCGCGCGGACGCAGTCCTCTACGAACTTCGCATCGGCGTGGGCCTCGTAGGTCATGTGGTCTTCGTCCGGGCGTTTTGCGAGGTTGTAGATGCGGGCACTCATCGAATCGCGAGCGATTTCCACGATGTCCATCAGGTCTACCTTCGGCGCGTCACGACACTTGACCGTCAGGGTAGCGTGGCCGCGCTGTGAGTGGCCCGGCTGGGGGACTTCAGAGAGGAACGCTTCGATGGTATCGTCGTCGACGGCGAGTTGTCGCAGCGTCTCTCGCGCTCTCGATTCTGACATCCCCTGCGAGCACGGACACACCGTCATGCCGACGACGTGTGCGCCGATCTCCTCGAAGGTTTCCTCCTCGGTGGCTTCTGCAGAGGCGATGATGTCGATGACGCTCTGGGTTTCTAAGTTGCTCGCCGGCGTGTGGTCACGGATGACGAGTTCCGCCTCCATATGAACTTCAGCACGGGTCGTGTACTCGTGTTTCTGGAGGAGGCGCTCTGCGGCGTCGCCACAGACGTCTTCGACGCGATAGGCCGGTTCGCTCACCGCCTGTTCTAACACCTCGTCGATGACCTCCATGTTTCTCGACATGTCTGCACCCTTTCGCCAACTGGGAAGGTCGACGAAAACTGAGAAATCCGCCATCAGTACGATCGGGCGCTTGTTAGGACGGGCGAGTTTGACGAGTTTTTCGACGCCAGTGACACCGACGCGGTTCAGCCCGACGGTGACGTCAGGACTGGTTGCCTGCACGTCAGGCAGTTGATGGGCCATTGGACGCCTAGAGAACCTGCGCGTGATTATGGGTTACGGAAGGCGACACATTAGTCGAGTTTTCCGAGCGCTTTGAAGAAATCGAGCGGCGGGCCGGCCACGTGCATCGGCGTGTCCGCGACGGTCACGCTGATTGTTGCCGGTGGCGTGACGTATTCTTTCGTCCGCCCGTCGCTGATAACCACCGCCGTATCCGCGCCGTCGACGCGGATGTCGATTTCGCTCGCGAGGTCCGTCACGAGCGGGGGCATCGGCTCTGTCGCGCACATCTCTGTCACGACCAGCCCCGACACTGACGGGTGGACGAGTGGGCCGCCCTCGCTCAGGTTGTAGGCGGTCGAACCGGTCGGCGTTGAGACGAGCACGCCGTCCGCGTGCCCGCCGGTGTACAGCGACCCGTCGATTCTGACCTCCACGTCGAGTCCCTGTCCGTGGCCGCGCTGTTCGCCCTGCACGACGACTTCGTTGAGCGCGGGTGGCAGTTCCCAGCCGTCTCCTCGCGCCTGGAGTCGCGGAATCGATCGCGTTCGAATCTCGCCGGTTTCGCGGAACGGTTCGACCTCGTTCAACACGGCATCGACTGCTTCCTCGGGCGACACCGCGTTCAGAAAGCCCACCTCGCCGAGATTCACGCCCACGACCGGCGTGTCTTCTGCACCTCGGGCGGCGAACAGGAACGTCCCGTCGCCGCCGATGCTCACGACGAGGTCACAGTCGCGCATCGCGGGGATGTCGTGACCCTCGATGTCGAGGGCGGCGGCCATCTCGTGGTCCACCCAGACCGTTACGCCGATGTCGAGGAGGCTCTCGCGAATCTCGTCGGTGAGCGACGCCGCCCGCGGATTGCCTCGCTGTCCGACGATACCGACTCTCATATGTGGCGATTCGTCTGGCGGTGTAAAAACCTGCCCACGTTCGGGCAACATTAATCAGGCATGGGCGCAAGGTTCTGATATGTCAACGCGGCCAGTCCGGAGGCGAAGTTCGTGAGCGACGACGAACAGCCGACTGACGCGGCAGACGACTGGTTCGAACGCGGCCTCACAGACGACGAGAAAGAATCAGCAGACAAAGGAGTCACCGCCGACGAAGATTCATCAGCCGAGGACGACGACGCGGAATCGGTCTTTTCGAGCAGTAGTCCCACCGGTTTCGGCAGCGACGGTGAACCCGACGATTCGGCATCCGGCTTCGGCTTTGGCGACGAGGAGCCAGCCGGCTTCGACGACTTCGGCTTCGACGAGGGGGAGGACTTTGGCATGGGAAGTGACCTGTTCGATGACGACTTCGCGAGCGCGTTCGCCAGCGCGCCCGGTCCCGACGGTTCCGGCGGCTTCGGCGGGACTGACTTCGAGGACGAGGCCTTCGAGTCGAACATCCCGCGCATCGACATCGGCATCCTCGGGTTGGACGACATGATTCAGGGAGGCGTTCCCGAGAGTTCGCTGATGGTCACCATCGGGAGTGCCGGGACGGGGAAGACCACCTTCGGCCTCCAGTTTCTCCACCACGGCCTCGAAAACGGTGAGAAAGCCATCTACATCACGTTAGAGGAGAGTCGGAGGCAGGTCATCAACACCGCCGTCGAGAAGGGCTACGACTTCGACACCTACATCGAGGAGGGCAGCCTCGCCGTCGTCGATTTAGACCCCGTCGAGATGGCAAACAGCCTCGACAACATCCGCTCTGAACTCCCGAAACTCATCTCTGAGTTCGGTGCCTCACGATTCGTCCTCGACTCCGTCTCCCTCCTCGAGATGATGTACGACCAGCAGGCAAAGCGCCGCACGGAGATTTTCAACTTCACGCGGGCGCTCAAGCAGGCCGGCATCACCACCATGCTCACGAGCGAGGCCAGCGACGACAACCCCTACGCCTCCCGCCACGGCATCGTCGAGTACCTCACCGACGCCGTGTTCATCCTCCAGTACGTCCGCCCCTCCGACTTCCGAGAAACCCGCCTCGCCGTCGAAATCCAGAAGATACGCAACGCGAACCACTCCCGCGAGACCAAACCGTATGAGATTACGGGGAGTGGCATTAGTGTGTATCAGCAGGCGAATATCTTCTGAACGCATCTTTTTGCTGCGAGGGGTCGCTACGCGACCCCCGTTTGCAAAAACTTGCATGAAAAAGGCCGAGAGCGACACCGTCGCTCTCGGGTGCCCTACTTGCGGGCTACCGCAACCGCACCGCAACTGAACACAACCGTTGGAAAGGAATCCGGAGCAGCGCGAGACTTTTTATAGCAATGCGCGAGCAACGTGTGGTATGAAGCGCGGTCGCCTCACGAGCGTGGCTACTCGAAAACCGATGCAGATAGCCGTCGTCGCGGGTCTCGCCCACGCTGTGGTGGTCCTCTGGGGGCGGTTGGCACTCGGCATCTACACGCCTGTGTTCGACCTCTTCTTCCCATGGGCTTTTATCGGTCTCACGCTCGTGGGAGGGGTGGTTACATACTCAATCCTCGAAATGCGACTCTACTCGCCGGCCATAGGAGTAGGTGTACTTCTGGGTTGGGCGGTCCTCAGCCAGTGGTACTACCTGCGTGGGTTAGACGGCGCAGTCTGGGCAACTGCTCCGCAACCACTCTACTTCTACATCACACTCTGGCCACTCCCACTGCTCGTGTGTTTCCTCCTTGCGAGACTGGAACGAATAGGCCGAGACCGATTGCGTATGCGCCGCGACTCAACTGTGGACTGACTACCCAATCGAGACAGCCCCCGAGACGCTCTTTCCGACCTGAATTACGAATATCGTCTTGGCCGTCGAATCTAGTGGTACGTCTCCGGCAGGGGATTCGTCGCCGAGAGACGAACGAGGGAAAACATGGCAGTTTCAACAGCGGCACAGAACAAGGAACTCGTAGAGCGCACGCTCGACGAATGCTGGAACAAGGGCGACTTCGACGCACTTTCGGACCTCTGCCACGACGATATCCGCGTCCTCGACGACGACGGAAACACGGTGGCGCACGGCCCACAGGAGTTCCAGAAACACGTCGAAGCGTGGCGGACGGCCTTCCCGGACTTCAAGGTCGAAACGAAAGAACTCGTCGCCGAAGACGACACGGTCGTCGTGCGCTTCATGGAAGAAGGCACGTTCAAAGACAAACTCACGCGCGGCGAACTGATGGGGATGGAACCGACCGGCAAGCACTATCGCTCGTCGGGCGTCGCGTTCCACCGTATCAAGGACGGCAAACTCGCCGAGTTCTGGGTCATCGACGACAGCCTCAACTACGCACAACAACTGGGCGTCCTGCCCGACGACCTCTCTTCGGTCGGAAGCTGACCACCTTTTTTAGCGAACGATGGTTACCGGAAGTGGCGACCGCCTGACGACAGATTCAGCAACGCTCCCGAGCAGAATCCGCGACACGCCGGTACGACCGTGACTTCCCATCACGATTTGGTCGAACTCGTTGTCCACAGCGAAATCGACGATTTCGTGTGCGGGCCGTCCCACGACCGTCTCCGTATCTACGCCGCGGTCGTACTCTGCGGCCACGTCGTCGGCTTCGAGGAAGATGTCTTCTGCGATGCCTTCGGCGCGTTTGTACCACTCCTCTGCGTAGCCCGGCAGCGACGCCTGTGGACTGAACCCGGTGTCGATTGGGTTGATGACGTAGAGGACCGTGATGTCCGAACTCGGAAACTCCTTCAACCCAAAGCGGAGCGCGTGGGCGGCTTGTTCAGAGCCATCCATCGGAACCAGCAGACGCTTTCCCATAGTGGCTGATACGGTACCACACCTCAAAAACACTCCTCAGAAATCAGGCCCCGCGACCGTGACGCGTGAGACAGGTCGAGAGGCCGATGAGTTCGACTGGTTCAGAGTTGTCCGGCGAGTAGACGACCATCTGCCCTTTCTCCATGTACGGCACCTTCTTCTCCAGATTCGCGGGGATGTTCACGCTCTTGATGGCGTCCTCGTCACCCAGGTTCAGCACGATCTTCGTGTTCACTTGCTTGAACACGGGTTCGGCGATGTCCTGTGGGTCCTGCGTGATGAGGAAGAGGCCGAGGCGCTCTTTGCGCCCCTGTTTTGCCGCCTCGGTGAACTTGCCGATGACCTTCCGGGCCTGGGCGCTCTCCGCGTCGGCGAGGAAGTTGTGGGCCTCGTCCATCCCGACGACGAGCGGCGTCTCCTTGATGCGGTCGTACTGAGCGTCGTTCGAGAGCTTCTGGTCGATGAGTAGACTGGCCACCGCGAGGACGACGACCTCCGTCGCCCGACTGTTGTTGACGTGATAGGTCGGGACCACCGTCAGGCCGCCGGGGCGGACGAGGCGGTGAATCTGCTCCGTAATCGGTTCTGCGTCCTGGTCGAACACGCTGTCGAAGGCGGGAGAACGCACCCGTCGGTGGACCGCGTCGAACGTGGCCTCGTGGACCCGCCCGCTCTCGTCTAACTGCTCGCGGAGCGCCGTGTCGTCGAGAAAGTCGAGAAAGCCACGATACGTGTGCTCGCCCGCCGTGCGGAAGTAGCGGTCGAGCAGGAAGTCGAGTGCGTTGTACTGGTTGTCGTTGAGGCTGCCGCCGGCCACCAGCCAGCGGTTGCGCCGGACGAGCGAGAACGGGATGGTGAATTCGACTTGCTCTGCGCGGTGGTGGTCTGCGGCGTAGGTGGACCCCTCGACTTTCGGGACGAATGCGATGGTGTCGTCGTGGCCGCCGTGGGCGACGTTCTCGCGCTCACATCGCCGGGCGAACTCCTGCGTCAGTTTTGGGTTGTCGTCGTGCATCTGGGCGTACTCGTCCTGTGGGTCGAACTGGACGACGGCCATGCGACGCTCCTGTGAACTCCCCGCCTCGACGGGGTAGGTACGCTCCTCGCTCAGATACTGGCGCAACACGTTCTTCGCGCTGTGGGTCTTCCCGGACCCGGTCCCTCCGGCGATGAGCGTGTGGCGGAACACGAGCGGGTCGCCCGCCTCGTAGTCGTCTTTGACCCGGTAGTCGATGGTCGGGGGCTGGGCGCTGGTACGTACCTTCTCGCCGCCGACCGAGAGGTGGCCGAGGAAGACGCCTTCTTCGGGGATTTTGAGGCCGGTCTTGATTTCCGTCTGGTCGGTTGCCTCGCCGACGACAGTCTCGGGTTTCGGCACGCGGTCTGCCATCCGGCGTTTCAATTCGCCGTCGTCCTCGTAGAGGATGGCGATGGGTTCGAGCGTCGCCATGAACTTGTAGTCGTGTTCGTCGATGCCAGAAGAGCGCATCGCGCGGCGGGCGTGAATCTCCGTCGCGTCGTCTGTGTGGTACTCCTGGGCGTATTCGAGCGTCGTAATTCGACAGAAGAGGCGTTCGCCGTCCGGATACGAGACGAGGAGGTACTTCCCGATGCGCACGTCAGAGCGATTTGCCGCCGTCACGTAGGCCCTCAGACACGTCTCGTCGCGTTCTTCGCCAATGGAGAGGCCAGCGGACACCGCGAGCGTCCCGATTCCCCGGTCGGGACCCACGCCGTCTACGGAAACGGCTTCGAAGTCGCGCTCTGTGGCCGATGTGGCGTCGACGTCCCCGTCGTCGGGGTCGAAGTCGTTGAAATCGCCGAGGTCAGTCATGGTCCGTACATCGAACCGGTCCCACAAACCCGTTTCCCACCGCGCCTCCCTTTTACGTCTAGAGAACCTAGCATGTTCTATGCTTCTCATTCGCGGGCACGCTGGCGGCACGACGCTGACCGGGACGCTGTACGAGCGCGGTGAGCGTCCGCCAAAATATCGTGGGGCGCCGGACGACGGCGCGCCCTACGTCTGGGTCTGTGACTCCTTCTACGAAGTCGAAAGCGGCGGACAAGTGCAGAAAATCAACGACGAGGAGCGCCGCGTCGCCTTCGAAGCCCCGACGCCCCACGGGTTCGAGACCCGCGAGGAGGCGATTCGCGCCGCCCGCGAACACCTCCGCACCCAGTTCGCCCGCGTTGGGCTCTCCTCTGGAGATGTCGAAATCGAGATTTCGAAAGTCAGACCCGAAGATCAGTAGTCGAGACCCCAGCGCACGTCGTCGTAGGTACGCTCGCGGTCCGCGTCGAAGGTTCGTTCGAGTTTCTGTTTCAGCGACTCCTTTTCCTGACGGTTGATGCGGGCGAGTTCGTCTGCCTTGTCGATGACCTTCGGCGGGCCGCGATTTCGCGCGACCTCGCAGAGCACGTGCATCGTGAGGCGCTCGCGCAAGTCTTCGTCGCGAGTGAACGCGTACGGTGCTTCGACCTTGTAGACGAGGTCCTGTCTCGGGTCGTAGACGATGAAGAACGTCACCTCGTACTGCTCGGGGTCGAGGTTTCGCTCGATGTTGAGTGCGTCGCCCGACGCCGAAAACATCCCGTCGGACCCACCCCGCGAGACGAACCAGTTGGTGAACGTGAGGCAGTCGGTGAGCCGCTCGCCGTCCTCGCGGCGTTCGAGCACTTTCGAGAAGAACGCGGCGTCGTTGACCCACGGAGCCTCTGCCTTCCCCCGGACGGCGTTGGTGATGGCCTTCGTCGAGGAGTTTTTCACGAACCCGATGAGGGGAACCTCGCGATTTGCGAACCGTTCGACGAGTTCGACGTAGTTCGCGACCACGTCGCGGGGTCGTTTGTCCTCGATGAGGAGGTCTCTGAGTTCGGGGTCGCGGTTCTCCCAGTTCAGCAGGCCTTTCGGGTAGATGGGGCCGTCTAAGACGAGCAAGTCAGAGACGACGTCAGATTGCGTCAGGGCGTGTTTGCTCTCTGCGAGGTAGAGGGCGAGTGCGTGAACGACCGCTCCCTCGTAGCGATTGACCCGAGGAACTTGGAACAGGCGGGCGCGACTGTACCCCTCGTCGAACATCGACCACTCCTCGTCGAACCGTCCCGCGGCGTCGTTCGTGTGGACCGTGGCGACCATCGTCCGGGCGCGGTGGAGGTCTAAGTCCGAGGGAACCGCACTCATCGCCGCCTGGGCGACGTCGATGACGAGGCCGTTTTTGAACGTCGTCGGGTTGATGGTTCCCGAGTCGATGCCGTGGCAGGACTCGAACTCGTCGTCACAGAGGGCGACCTGGGCGACGTCGATGCGCTTTCTGGCCACCTCGTCGAGCGGTTCCAAGACTTTCGTGGTGCCGTCCCAGAGGGGGTCTAAGAACTCGTTCCAGACGGTTTCTGCGAACGCCCGGTGGTCGCTCGCGTCCACGTCCTGCTCGATCCGGCGGGCCAGGTCGGCGATGCCGTCGAAGTGAACCGGGTCGAGGGTCATATCCGCTTCATCTGCACCCCGGACGAAAAACACCGGGTATTCGTCACGAGAGCAGGAGGCTCGCCGGGTAGAGGAGCAGGCAGACGATGGCCTCTCGCCGCCCGAGGCCGCGCCGCCAGTACATGAGCGCGAGGACGAGTATCGAGACGACGAGCATGTAGGTGAGCGACGTCGAAATCCCCACCGAGTCCACGCGGACGGTGGCCACGAGCGCGCCGACACCGAGGGAGAACACTGGGTCGGTGATGTTACTTCCCAGCAGAGCCCCGACCGAAATCCCTCCGTCACCGCGGTAGGCGGCGATTCCGGCGACCGTAATCTCCGGGACCGTCGTTCCGAGCCCTGTGAGCAGGCCAATGAGGTACTCGGAGATGCCGACCAGTCGCGCCAGTTCGACGGCGTTCGTGACCATGACCTGTCCGCCGACAACCACGAGGACGAGACCGGCGAGAATCCAGGGCACGGTCTGGCGCGGGGTCTGCCGTTCGACCGTCTCCTCTGCAATCTCCGCCCCGCCGACGTTCGAGTAGAGGATGTAGATGAACTCGACGTACGCGAGCATCATCAACACGCCCTCAGAGAAGGTGAGTTGTCCGTCGTCGACGGCGAGTATCATGATGACCATCGCGAGAACCATTCCGCCGCCGTAGACGAGCACCTCTCGGCGGGTGGCCACGATGGGCGCAATCAGCGCGACGATGCCGATGGCGAGGGTTATCTGGGCGATCTCCGATCCGACGATGTTGCCGACGACGATGTCGCCCGCCCCGAGTCGCGCCCCCACGATGGAGGTGACCATCTCGGGGACGGACGTGCCAATGGAGATGACCGTCACGCCGATGAAAAACGGCGAAACACCATAGTAGAGCGCGAGATTGCTGGCTTCGGCCACCGCCCGCGACGCCCCGTAGACGAGCATCGCGAGGCCGGCGAGAAAGAGGAGAATCTCGATTAGCATCGCTGGCGCCCCACCATGGAGACGTGTACGTCAGGAGACGCGTTATCCCTTCGCCGACCAGAGGGCTATTTAGGTTGGCCCGAAATTCCACGCACATGAACGGGGCGCTCATCATCTTAGACGGCTGGGGAATCGGCGACCACGACCGCCTCGACGCCGTGCGAGGCGCGGACACGCCGAACTTCGACCGACTCAAAGCGACTGGAGCCTACGGCGAACTGACGGTCTCGGGCCGCCGCGTTGGCCTCCCAGACGGTCAGATGGGGAACAGCGAGGTCGGCCACTTGAACATCGGGGCCGGGCGGGTCGTCATGCAGGAGTTTACGAGAATCGAGGACGCCATCGTGGACGGGTCGTTCGCGACGAATGACGCCATCCAGGCCGCGTTCGACCGTGCTGAGGAATCCGGGGGGCGCGTCCACCTCATGGGCCTCGTCTCCGACGGCGGGGTCCACTCCGCGCAGTCGCACCTCCACGCGCTCATCGACATCGCCGCAGCCCGCGGCGTCGAAGCGGTCACCCACGCCTTCACCGACGGCCGGGACACCGCACCGAAGGGTGGCCGCCAGTTCCTTGCCGACCTCGAAACCCACGTCGAACAGGCCGGAACCGGGCACGTCGCCACCGTCACGGGCCGGTACTACGCGATGGACCGCGACCAGAACTGGGAGCGCACCCGCCGGGCCTACGATGCCATCGTCAACCGGGACGCCCCGCACACCGCTGCCTCCGCCGTCCAGGCCGTCGAAGCCTCCTACGAGCGGGGGGACACAGACGAATTTGTCGAACCAACGCTCGTAGAGGGCGGAGCCGCCCTCGAAGCGGGCGATTCGGTCATCTTCTTCAACTTCCGCTCTGACCGGGGCCGGCAACTGACTCGAATGCTCGCGGCCATCCGCCCCGAGTGGGAGTTCGAGACGCACCCACCGGAGACGTATCTCGTCACGATGACGGAGTACGACAAGACCTTCGACGTACCCGTCGCCTTCCCGCCGAACCAGCCAGAAGACACGCTCGGCGAGGTGCTCGCGGCGGCGGGCCTCACCCAATTGCGCATCGCCGAATCTGAAAAATACGCCCACGTCACCTACTTCTTGAACGGCGGGCGTGAGGTCGAATTCGACGGCGAGATTCGGAAAATCATCCAGAGTCCGGACGTGCCGACCTACGACTTGCAGCCGGAGATGAGCGCGAGGGAAGTGACCGACACGGCCATCTCCGTCATCGAGTCCGACGACCCCGACGTGCTCGTGTTGAACTACGCAAACCCGGACATGGTGGGGCATACTGGCGACTACGAGGCGGCGGTCGCAGCGGTCGAAGCCGTAGACGCACAACTCGGTCGCCTCGTCGCCGCCATCCAGCAGGCGGGCGGCCACGTCCTCATCACCGCAGACCACGGCAATGCAGACGACATGGGGACGCCAGACGACCCCGACACGGCGCACACCCTGAACCCAGTGCCGCTCATCTATCTCTCGCCAAATAACACCGACGGTGGCCGTCACGTCGTCGCAGATGGTACGCTCGCGAACGTTGCACCGACCCTGCTCTCGCTCATCGGCGTGGAGAAACCGGCGGCCATGACTGGCGCGTCGTTGCTCGAATAATCACTCGAAGTAGCGTTTCACTCTGGACGCCGTCTCCTGATTTTCCACCATGTGGAGGTCTTCTATCGTCACGTCTCCCGGGTGAGTCCCGAGCAAGTCCTCGATGATGGACGCAAACTGCGCGTCCACCTCCTCGCCCATCCCCTTTGCTTTGGCGCGAACCCAGGCCTCTGACACCCCGTCGAGCAGCACGTCGCGGGGGTTCGGTTCGCCGAGTTCGCCCCGGCCATCGACCCGGTCGATGAGGTCCGCGATGTTCAACACGACGGTGTTGGTCACTTCGGGGTCGTTCGCGTCGATGGCGCTGTCGAGCAACGAGAGCAGTGCCTCCCAGCAGTGGGGTTCGAGGCGGTCGGCGTCCGCGGCAACGCCACAGAAGTAGGCGAGCGACCGAACGCCCTCGACCGCCGGCCGTCTGAGCGAGGCTTTGAGCGCGTTGGTGGTGAGTTCGACCTCCGCGTCCACGATGGCGTGGAGCACGTCGTCCGCGCCGGATTCGACGGCCTGCACCGCGATGCGATTCCAGTAGTCGAACAGCTTGTGGATGCTTCCGGCGGCGGCCACCTGCTCTGCGTCGGCAACGTCGCCGTACTGGGCGAGAATCTGTGCGGTGGCCGACTTGAGGGCGGCGACCGCCTGTAAGGCACCGTAGTGGTCGCGGTTGTCGAGGGAGGTCTGGGCAATCTGGAAGATCTCGAGCGCGGGATTGCGAGCACCGCGTCCCTCCTCACGTCGCCGCGTGGCGAAGGTGCGGTAGCGGTCGAACGAGACGCGGTCGACGAGGTCAGTGAGCACCGGCTCGGGGTCGAGAAAGGAGAGCAACCGCCCCTCCAGTTTGAGCAGGCTGAGAAAGCTGTAGCCAGCGGTTCCGACGCCCGCCGCGACGGCGCTCGCTCGCAGCGCCGGTCCCGAGAGGTGTGGAACCATCCCGAACAGGGCGAGCGCGACGAGAATCGAGGTCCCAAAGCGAACCAGCAGCCGACTGAACACGCGGTCGCGATAGAGGTCTGCAAGCAGCGGCGCACCCCGACTCGACGTTATCTGGACGGACAGCAACGAGACGGAGATGACGATGGCCAGAAACGACGCCTGCATGAGCGCGAGCAGTTCGAACAACCGACTTGTGGCGAGCGTCGGGTAGGCAACCGAGAGCAGGCCCATCCCGACCGCGACCACCCCCGAGACGGCCATTCGATGAATCCGGTCCATACGTTGCGTGGGTCGTGTCCCTGTATAAAACTCCGCCCGCGCGGAACCGAACCAACAGCCAACGCGGTGTCGAATCGCGTTACCGGTCGTCGTACACGACCTCGCCGTCCACAATCGTCATCGTCACGTCGATGTCCTCGATGGCCTCCGGGAACTCCCACGGCGACTCGTCGAGGACGACGAGGTCTGCGCACTTTCCGTTCTCCACGGTTCCCAGTCGGTCCTCGTCGAACCCGGCGTAGGCCGACCCGATGGTGTAGGCGCGGAGGGCCTCGGTAACTGAGAGTCGCTGTGCAGGGTCGGGCGCGTTTACCGCCTGATGGACGCCGAACAGGGGATTCAGCGGCATACAGTCAGAGCCGAAGGCGAAGGGCACGCCAGCCTCGAGGAGGTCTGCGTAGCGGTTCGTCTGTCGGCGTCGTTCCTCGCCGAGTCGCGAGTCGTAGAGGCCGCCCTCGTGGGCCCAGCGCAGGAAGTTCGGCTGGACCGAGGCGACGACGCCGAGGTCGGCGAATCGGTCGATGTGTTCGTCGCTGAGCAGTTCTGCGTGTTCGACGCGGTGGCGTGCACCCCCTGGGTCTTCGGTGAGTTCCTCGTACGCGTTCAGAACGGCCGAAATCGCGTCGTCACCGATGGCGTGGGCGCAAAACTGGAACCCGGCCCGGTTCGCGAGTTTCACGTTCGTCCCGAGTTCCTCTGGTTCGACGACCCACTGGCCGGTCGAATCGCCGTCTGCGTAGGATTCGGAGAGTTTCGCCGTCCGCCCGCCGAAACTGCCGTCGGTGTAGGATTTGATGGCTCCTGTCCGCACCAGGTCTGAACCGTGGTTCGTCCGGAGGCCGGTTTCGATGGCGGCGTCCAGATGGTCAGTCCAGTAGTTGAGTCGGACGCGAAGCGTGAGTTCGTCGGCCAATTCGAGGTCGCGGAACACGCCGGGGGCGGTCGAGTTGCGAACCATGTCGTGGACGCCCGTCACCCCGAGGGCGTTCGCGTGGTGCTGGGCTGCCGTGAGCAGGTCGTGCATCTCCGCCGCGTCGGGTTCCGTCGCCTCGAAAATCACGTCGAGGGCGGATTCGACGACGACGCCGGTCGGTTCACCATCTTCTGCGAGCACGTCTTCGTCTGGCATCGCAGAGAGGAACTGGTCGAGCGCGACGGAGTTGAGCGAGGCGACGTGTAAATCCTCGCGGAAGGCGGCGACGGGGCGGTCGGTGCTGACCTCGTCTAGGTCCTCGCGGGTGAGGTAGCGCGATTCGTCCCACTCGCTTTCGTCGTAACCGTAGCCGAGAATCCACCCTGCATCGCGGGCGGATTCAGAGAGCAGGTCGATGCAGTCTGCGGGACCGTCTGCCTCAGCCAGGTCGGCGTGGACGAGTCGTCGCCCGACCATGTTCAGATGGGTGTGGGCGTCGATAAAGCCAGGGAGGACGACCCGGCCGTCCAGGTCGACGACTTCCGTTTCCGTCCCCGTGAGAAAGTCGAGTTCGTAGGCCCGGTCGACGCGAACGATGCGTCCGTCGCGAATGGCCACCCCGTCTGCCGTTTCGTCGGGGTCCGTGAGCGTGTGTACTGCTCCGTTCGTGAGAATGAGGTCGGCGGCCGCTGTCATACCCAATCCTCAGTGGCCGGGGCGATAAAAAGTCGGGCTAGGCGAGTGCTTTCGCGTAGACGACCACGCTCGGGGTCGCCCCCGTGAACAGGTCCGCCTCTTTGGTGCTCACGCGTTCGAACCCGCGCGCCTCGTAGAACTGCCTCCCTACGTCGTTCTCCTCGAACACTTCGAGGCGCAGCTTCGTCATGCCGCGGTCGGTGAGCGTCGATTCGATGCGGGAGAGCAATTTCGTCCCGACGCCGTCGCCCCAGTGGTCGGGGTGGACGTAAATCGCGTAGAGTTCGCCCTCGCCCATCTCGTCGCTCGGCCCACCAGAGGCAAAGCCGACTACTTCGTCTCCCTCAGCGACGTAGTAGGCCGTCTCCTCGTTCGAAATGTAGCCTTCGAGTTTCTCCGCGTCGTACCACGCCGCGAGCATGGCGTCGACCTCGTCTTGCCCGACGATGTCCACGTACGCGGCCTCGTAGGCCGCGCGGCCAATCCGCTGGATGGCGGGTACGTCTGCCGATTTCACGGGTCGAATCGTCACGTCGGAGGACATAGGCTGTGTGACACGAGCCGACACCAAAAGCCTACGGGAGAAGCGCAATCGTTACGCACTCGGCCCGATATGCAGGAGACATGACCGAGCCCGGAGACCTCGTCGCCCGCGTCCGTGACGGGGAGATTCGACTCCACGAACTCGAACAGCACGCCGACGCGGACACCGCGGCCGCCGCCCGCCGCCAGTACGTAGAAGACGAGACTGGGGCTTCGCTCGCCGCGGTCGGCGACTACGGCTTCGACGCCGAGGACGCGAAATCCGCCATCGAGAACATGGTCGGAGCGATTCAGATTCCTCTCGGCGTCGCCGGCCCCGTCCCCATCCACGGCGGCGCGGCAGACGGCACGTTCTACCTCCCATTAGCCACCACCGAAGGCGCGCTGCTCGCGAGCGTCAATCGCGGGCTTTCTGCCATCCGGACAGCGGGCGGTTCGACCGCTCGCGTCATCAAGTCGAAGATGACCCGCGCCCCCGTGTTTCGCGTCCAGGATGTGGCCGAATCTGTCGAAGTCGTCGAGTGGGTGCGGGCGAACGAAGGGAAACTGAAGGCCGCGGCTGAGGAGACGACGAGCCACGGCGAACTCGTAGACGTCACGCCGTACGTCGTCGGGGACAACGTCTTCCTGCGCTTTGGCTACGACACGAAGGACGCGATGGGGATGAACATGGCCACCATCGCCACTGAGGCTGCCTGCGTCCTCGTCGAAGAAGAGA
Organism: Haladaptatus sp. DYSN1; assembly: GCF_029489995.1. Classification (NCBI taxonomy): domain Archaea; kingdom Methanobacteriati; phylum Methanobacteriota; class Halobacteria; order Halobacteriales; family Haladaptataceae; genus Haladaptatus; species Haladaptatus sp. DYSN1. The sequence goes on along the minus strand of NZ_CP120470.1, from coordinate 2,701,283 downwards.
CGCCCGCCTCGCTGGTCGCGCTCTCTGGCAACATGTGTACGGACAAGAAACCGGCCGCCATCAACGCCATCGAGGGGCGGGGGCGAACCGTCGTCGCGGACGTGCGCATCCCCCGCGAACTGGTCGAAGAGCGATTCAAGACCACGCCCGAGGCCATCGCAGAGGTCAACACCCGCAAAAACCTCGTCGGGAGCGCGAAAGCCGGCAGCCTCGGCTTCAACGCTCACGCTGCGAACACGGTGGCCGCGATGTTCCTCGCGACGGGCCAGGACGCAGCACAGGTGGTCGAAGGCTCGAACGCCATCGTCACCGCAGAGGCCCGCGAGGACGAACTGTACGCGAGCATCAGCCTCGCCAGCCTCGAAGTCGGCACCGTCGGCGGCGGGACGAAACTCCCGACGCAGGCGGAGGGCCTCGACATTCTCGGTCTCCGCGGCGGGGGCGACCCACCAGGCGCGAACGCCGACGCACTGGCGGAAGTAATCGCGACTGGTGCCCTCGCTGGCGAACTCTCGCTTCTGTCTGCTCTGGCCTCGAGACACCTGTCTTCGGCACATGCCGAGTTGGGTCGCTGACCAGTTTCACTTTCACTCCGCTTACGGCTCCTGTTTATTGTACCTCTCTCGAAATTGAAAAAATAGCGCCCGTCGGCGAGCACCGGCGGGCGTTCCCACTCGAGGTACAACCATGTCCGACCACACCTGTTCCGACCAGCCGGCGGCATCGCGCGCCTACCGCTTACTGCGTCTCGTGAAGATTCTACTCACGATTATCGCCACCATCGTCACCATCTGGCAGACGATAGGACAGCTATAGCACTCGATAGACGCCCCGACTCTCGCTCACGTCGCCCGCCTGAACGAGTCGCGAAAGCGCCGTCTCGACGTAGCCCCGTGAGACGCCTCGCTGCTCGGCGAATTCGACGACGTCCGCCTCTGTCGGCGCGTCGAGTTCCGCGAGCGCCGCGAGCACGATGTCCTTTTTGCTCATCGACTCACGGGTCGCCGTCGCCTGTTCGCCCGCTTCCGTAATCGCCGTCGCGTCGAGGCCGGAGCCTTCGAGGTACTCCTCGTCAGAGACCATCGCCTCGTCCGTGTACGTCTCCATCTCGGCGAAGGTGTCCACGTTGGCGAAGGCCTCTGCCTCTCCCTGTCGATTCGCGAGCATCTGCGCGCGGTGCTGGCGGGCTTCGTTCGGGTCGTCGGTGGTGATGAACTTCTTCAACTTCTTGTACTGCAGGCGCTTGCCACAGCTCGGACAGTTCGTCGTCTTCGGGCGTCCCTCGACGACTTTCAGCGCGCCACAGTTGCTACAGCCGACGACCGCATACATACGCTTCACCACTCGCCCAGGGCAATTGAATCCACCGCCCGGGCCACGCTTTTGCCCGTCGGAATCGTCTCTCAGCCTATGGAGTCCGTGTCACTCTCCGACAGCGAAATCGTCGAAGCCGTCGATGGCGTCCACCTCGCACAGATGGCTGCAGGCGAGAAGATGAGCATCCAGCACTTCCACATCGAACCCGGCGCGTCCGTCCCGGAACACAGCCACCCCCACGAACAGACGGGCTACGTCACGAAGGGCACGCTCACCTTCCTCGTCGGCGGCGAGGAACGCTCGATTTCAGCCGGCGAGTCCTACGTGATTCCCGGTGACGAACCCCACGGCGCGGAGAATCGCGGCGACGTGCCGGTGGACGGCGTGGATATTTTCAGCCCGCCGCGGCTGGACGTGCCGTGGCTGGAGGGGTGAGATACCGCGAAGCGACTGTTCACTCCTATTCCTTGCCGTCGACTGTCGCCCTCGACTTCGACGCAGCCAGAGCACTGAATCGGACGTACCGTCCCGTACGTCGAAACCGAGGGCTCGCTACGCGTGAAAAATAGAGAGAAAATCGAAGGTCTATCGGCTTACGCCAGGTTCTCTATCTCTTCGACGATGACGTCGGCGAACTCGCTGGTCGCGAGTTTCTTGCCACCTTCGATCTGGCGGTGCAGGTCGTAGGTGACGCGGCCCGTAGAGACGGCCTCTTCGACGGCGTCGCGGACGAGCTGTGCGGCGTCCTTCCAGCCCATGTAGTCGAGCATCAGGCGACCGGAGAGGATGAGCGCGGTCGGGTTGACCTTGTCCATGCCGGCGTACTTTGGTGCGGAGCCGTGGACTGGCTCTGCGAGACAGAGTTTGTCACCGAAGTTCGCACCGGGGGCGATGCCGAGACCGCCAATCTGTGCGCCGGCGGAGTCGGACATGTAGTCGCCGTTCAGGTTCATCGTCGCGACGACGTCGTACTCGTCGGTCCGGGTCAGAATTTGCTGGAGCATGTTGTCTGCGATGCGGTCCTTCACGACGATTTTGTCCGCTGGGCGCTCGCCGTCGTACTCTTCCCAGAGTTCGTCCTCGGTGATGGTGACGTCGCCGAACTCCTCTGCTGCGAGTTCGTAGCCCCAGTCACGGAAGGCACCCTCGGTGAACTTCATGATGTTGCCCTTGTGGACGAGGGTGACCGAGTCGCGGTCGTTCTCGATGGCGTACTCGATTGCTTCGCGGACGAGGCGCTTGGTCCCGAATTCGGTGATTGGCTTGATGCCAATGCCGACGGGGCCGTCGTGGATAATGCCCTCTTTGCCCATCTCGTTCTCGACGAAGTCCTTTACCTGCTGGACCTCGTCGGTGCCCGCTTCCCACTCGATGCCCGCGTAGACGTCCTCCGTGTTCTCACGGAAGGTGACCATGTCCATCTTCTCTGGGTGCTTGACCGGCGACGGAACGCCCTCGATGTAGTAGGTCGGGCGCACGTTCGCGTAGAGGTCGAGCTTCTTGCGGAGCGCGACGTTCAGCGAGCGGAAGCCAGCGCCGACGGGCGTCGTGAGTGGGCCCTTGATGGCGACACGGAATTCCTTGATTGCCTCGACGGTGTCGTCAGGAAGGTTTTCGTCGTACTTCTCGCGAGCACTCTCGCCTGCGTAGACCCGCATCCAGTTGATTTCGCGCCCGGTTGCGTTCGCGGCTGCCTGCAGCACCTTCTGTGCTGCTGGTCCGACGTCGGTCCCAATCCCGTCGCCGTGAATAATCGGGATGATGGGGTTGTCGGGTACCTTGAGTTTGCCGTCCTCGACGGTGATTTTCGCACCGTCTTCCGGAACGTCGACCTTCTCGTAGCTCATAACACTGTAGGCTCAGGTTACCACAGTAAAAGGCCTGCTGTTTGCGGTCCGCGGCGAAAAAGCGAGCAAGGGCGTGGTCAAATCCCCGGTGCGTTTATCAGAATTGGTGGAGCCGCGGTTCGAACCGCGCCAGTCGCCGGACCGATACCACCAAATGGCGCGCCCCACCTGAGAGAACCAATGCACGTCATCGTCCACGGCGGCGCGGGAAGCGCCCCCGACGAACCCGAACTTCGCCAGCAGGTCCTCGACGAAGCGGCAGACGCGGGCGTAGCGACCGCCGACCCCGTTTCTGCAGTCGTCGCGGCCATCAACGTCCTCGAATCGTCGTCCCGGTTCAACGCGGGCGTCGGCGGGGCAGTGCAGTCAGACGGCATCGTCCGCACCGACGCGGGCATCATGACCGACGAGTACGAGGCGGGAGCGGCCGCCGCGATGCCCGGCGTCGAACACGCCGTGGACGTGGCGCGGGTGGTCATGGCAGAGACGCCCCACGTTCTCGTTTCGGGTGTTCACGCGGTAGACCTCGCCGATGCCTTCGACATCGAGACGGACGTGGACCTCTGGACGGAGAACTCGCGGAAAAGGTGGGATACACTCGAAGCCGTCCCCGAACACACGGACCTGCGCGGGCAACTCGACTGGATAACCGACAAATTCGGAGAAGGTAGCGGTGCGGAAATCGAGCCGAACCAGTGGGACCACGACACCGTGGGCGCAGTCGCCGTCCACGAGGGCCGCGTCGCCACGGCCACCTCGACCGGAGGCCGCTGGCTCGCGCTCGCCGGTCGCGTGGGGGACGTTCCGCAAATCGGGAGTGGGTTCTACGTGACGCCCGCTGGCGGCGCGAGTGCTACCGGGGCGGGCGAAGACATCGCGAAAGTCACGCTTACCCGGCGAGCAGTTCAATTGCTCGAAGCGGGACACGAGCCACAGGAGGCGGCGAACTCGGCAATCGACGAACTCGCAGAAGCGACCGCGAGCGAAGCCGGAATCATCGTCCTCGACGCGGACGGCAACGCCGGGAGCGCGTTCAACACCGAGGCGATGCAGGTGAGCCGGGCGAGCAAATAGTCGGTTCAATTCGGAGAAATGTGCTCGACAACGGCGCTTGCTTTCAGCTGAAACTCCGCTGACTGAGACGTTCGACGAACGACGAGAACTATTTTTATTATCGACGAATTCCATACGTTCTTCAATGGCTCAGTTGACCATTGAACGAGGGGAACAGCGGACAGCGTGCCCAGACTGTGGGGGCGCGCTGCTCAACGTGCAGGGGTTGTTGACGTGCCACGACTGTTCGTGGGTCGAGGAACAGTAGTCGCAAACCCTTTGCATCATTCCGGCCAAGTGCCGGTATGAGCGACATCGACCTTTCTTCTGAGAAGTACGAGAAACACCGCGAGGCAGGCAAGATTCTGGCCCAGGTGCGAGACGAGACGGCGGACAAAGTCGACGTCGGCGTCGGCCACCTCGAAGTCGCCGAGTACGCGGAGGACCGTATCCGCGAACTGGGCGGGAAGCCGGCGTTCCCCGTCAACATCAGCATCGACGAGGAGGCCGCCCACGCGACGCCGAAAATCGACGACGAGTCGGTGTTCGGCGAGGAGATGATCAACCTCGACATCGGCGTCCACGTCGATGGCTGGCTCGCGGACACCGCGATTACTGTGGACCTGTCCGGGCACACCGAACTCAAGGAAGCTCCGGAGCAGGCGCTCGAAGCCGCGCTCGACCTCGTCGAGCCCGGGGTCTCGACGGGCGAAATCGGGGCTGAAATCGAGGACGTCATCAAGAGCTACGGGTTCAACCCCGTAGTGAACCTCACGGGTCACGGCCTCGACCACTGGGAGCAACACACCCAGCCAACCATCCCGAACCGCGCCGTCTCGACGGGCGTCGAACTACAGGTCGGTGACGTGGTCGCCATCGAACCGTTCGCAACCGATGGCAGCGGGAAGGTTCACGAAGGAAGTAAAGAACAAATTTTCTCACTCGAACACGAGCGCCCGATTCGCAACCGCCAGGCTCGCGACGCGCTCGAACAGATAACGACCGAGTTCAAGACCCTGCCCTTCGCGACGCGGTGGCTCGACACCGACCGCGCCGAGATGGCGCTGCGCCGCCTGAAGCGCAACGGCATCGTCCACGGCTATCCGGTGTTGAAGGAAGCAGACGGCTATCTCGTCAGTCAGAAGGAACACACGGTCATCGTCACGGAAGATGGGTGCGAGATTACCACTGCGTAATCTCGCCCGGATGGAGGAATGAGGGGGAAGGCCGCGATATCAGCGGGGGAGGCCGTGTTACGCGTTGTTCATCCGCAGACTCGTCTCGTGCCCGCAGTTCAGACACGTGCTCACGCGGTAGGGCTCGCGTGAGAACTTCGCGTTTTCCGGTTTGTCGCTCTCGGTGAGGAGCTTCAGCGCGACTTTGTGGGGAGTTGCGCGACCGCACGCGTCGCAATCTTCGGTCATGTCACCGGGGGTTCGGTTCTGGGTTGACATCGTAGTTCGTACTGTGCTCGGAGGGAGCATAAAAACCCCAATCTGTTGCACGTCGTTTCAGACGGTTTTTCGCCATACGGGGGTCGAATTGGGTGAACGAACGTTTCTAAGCGTTGTAGAGCGTTCACAACCCAATCTAAGCGTGTTTTGGGGGTGATTAAAGAACCTATGGTCGTAATAGTTTTATAGGGGTTGCTTGCGTGTGCAGGTGACACCCAACAACCGCCGTACGGGCGCTGTCTGCCGTAGATTTAACCGTTTTCGCGGAGCACCCTGCGATATGGACCAGCTCTTCGCTCCGTGGCGAATCGAGTGGATCAAACGCCCGGACAAAAACGAGGACGTGGATGGGTGTGTCTTCTGTGACCTCCCGACCCGGGGGAACGCCCGGGAGAATCTGGTCGTCGCGACCACCGACCACTCGTTCGTCCTGCTCAACAACTACCCCTACAATCCGGGTCACGTGATGGTCATTCCGCGAAAACACACTGGCGACTACGGCGACCTCACCGACGACGAACTACTCGACCACGCCCGACTCAAACAGCGTACCTTCGAGGCACTGGAGGTGGCGATGGGCGGGGTCCAGGGATTCAACGCCGGGCTCAACCTTGGCCCCGCCGCTGGCGGGTCAATCGGCGACCACCTCCACACCCACGTCGTCCCCCGGTGGGGTGGCGACACCAACTTCATGCCCATCGTGAGCGACACCAAGGTCATCGTCGAGGCCCTGGACGAAACCTACGACCACCTCCACGACGCCTTCGCCGAACAGGACGGAACCCGGGTCGAGCGGGAGAACGGCCCGGTCGTCATCGAGTAACACGCCACGCAAACGGCGAAGCCACTTTACGCTCCCATCGCCAAACTCGACTCCATGTCCCGCACCGCCGCCGTCCGCCGGGTTGGCCTCGTCGTTCTCGGGGTGAACCTGCTTCTCGTGGTCGCGAAAGCGGCGGTGTGGTACGTCACTGGGTCGCTCGCCGTCGGCTCTGAAGCGGTAAACAGCCTCGCGGATGCCGTCTACTCGGCGGTCGTCCTCGGTGGGCTCTATCTCACGACCCAGCCTCCTGACTTCGAACACCCCCACGGCCACGAGCGCATCGAGCCGTTCGTCTCGCTCGTCATCGCCATCGGCATCTTCGTCGCGGGGGTGCTCATCCTCGCGCGGTCGATTACGACCGTCGCCGCCGGGACCACGAGTCCCCCCGCCGGCCCAGCGGCAATCGCCGTCCTTTCGGGGGCGGCGGTCATCAAATTCGGGCTGTATCGCTACTGCATGGACGTGGGGTCGAAGTACAACTCGCCCGCGGTCACGGCGACGGCGCTCGACAACCGCAACGACATCCTCACCGCGAGCGCTGCACTCGCCGGGGTCATCGGGGCGTCGCTTGGGTACCCGCTGCTCGACCCGCTCGCGGCCGGGCTCGTCTCATTCGGCATCCTCTACACGGGCGTCGAAATCGTCCGTGACAACGTGGCCTACCTCGTCGGCGCGGCCCCGCCTGAGGAGTTACGCATCGAAATCCTCCGGCGCGCGCTCGCCCACCCGCAGGTGTCGGGGGCCCACGACGTCGTCGCCCACTACGTCGGGCCGGAAATCGACGTGAGTCTCCACATCGAGGTCGAAGGTGACCTGACGCTGATGGAGGCACACGACATCGAGACGGCTGTCGTCAATTCGATTCGCGACATCGCACAGGTGGACGACGTGTTCGTCCACATCGACCCGAAGGAACTCGGCGAGTGGAAAGAAGACGACGAGACGAACCGCTTGCTCAGGCGCTTCGACGGCGGAAAATCCTGAATTAATCGGTGCTTACAGCGGCTTCCCGAAGGCGTAGACGGTCTGGTGACCCGTGACTTCGACGTCCACGAAGTCGCCGGGTTCGATGCCGTGTTCGGTGGCGTTCTGGACGATGATTTGCCGGTACGCCGGGTCGCGACACTTCACGGAATCGCCTGTCCCCTCTTCGACGACGAGACAGTCGCGCTGGACCGTGCCGACCATCGCCTCGTAGGCCTCGCCGACGATTTCGTGTTTCGCGGTAGACATCTCCTTCGAGCGTTCCTTCTTCAGGGTTCCACCAAGGCCCTTTAGCTTCGCAGCGTCCGTGCCGGGGCGCTTCGAGAAGCGGGTGATGTTCACCTTCTCGGGGCGCGTCTCGCGCAGGAGCGCCATGCTCATCTGGTGGTCTGCGTCCGTCTCCGTCGGGAACCCGACGATGAAGTCGGTCGAGAGGGTCCAGTAGTCGAGATACTCGTCGAACGTCTTGACGACTTCGACGTACTCTTCGACCTGGTGCTGGCGGCGCATGTCGCCGAGCACGTCGTTCGACCCACTCTGGACGGGGGCGTGGAGGAAGTTGTAGAGCTTGTCGTGCTTTTCGAACACCTCGGCGAGTTCTTCCTGAATGCCGTGGACGCCCTTCGGGTTCGCCATCCCGACACGGACGCGGAAGTCGCCCTCAATCTGGCAGATTTCGTCGAGCAGCGTGTGCAGTTGGCGTTCGCCCTTGTCCCAGCCGTAGACACCTGTGTCCTGGCCGGTGATTCGAATCTCCTTCGCCCCTGCGTGGACGAGCGCGCGGGCCTTGCGGACGTTCTCTTCGACGGAGGGAGAGTCGATTTTGCCCGTCGCGAACTTCGTGATACAGTACGAGCAGTTGCTCATGCAGCCACGGGCGATAGGCAGGATGCCGATGACGCCATCGAGAATCGGTTTCGAGTCGGGCGTCGGCGTCGGACACTCGCCGTTCAAGACGGCCGTTGGAACCTCGTCCCAGTGGAGAATCTGTGCGTCGATGCCGGCGTTTTGGAACTCTTCGCCCTGTGCGAGCGCCATACAGCCCGTGACGATGAGGTCTGCGGTCGTAGACTGGAGTTCCTCCGCCCGCCGAATCATGTTGCGTTCGGTCTTCTCGACGACCGTACAGGTGTTGAGAATCGCGACGTCGGCGTCCTCGGGGCCGTCTGCGCGATAGTGTCCCCCGTCGCGGAGCGCCTGCTCGATGAGGCGGCTCTCGCCCTGATTGGAGGTACACCCGTACGTCTCGATGTGATAGCGGGCCATTCGCTTGCGGACGCTAACGCCCGGGCAGGCAAAAGCGCGACGGATTCGACGGGACGCTCAGACCCGTTCGACGATGGTGGCGATTCCCTGTCCGAAGCCGATACACATCGTACAGAGGCCGTACCGTCCATCTGTCCGCTCCAGTTCGTGAACCAGTTTCGTGATGAGCGCCGCACCAGTCGCGCCGAGCGGGTGGCCGTGGGCGATTGCGCCGCCATTGACGTTCGTCTTGTTCCAGTCTGCACCCGTCTCCTCGAGCCACGCGAGTGCGACGGAGGCGAACGCCTCGTTGACCTCGAACAGGTCGATGTCGTCGATTTCCATGTCCGCCGTTTCGAGAACCTCCTCCGTCGCCGGAATCGGGCCGGTGAGCATGGTGATGGGATCTACGCCCACGACCGTGGATTCGACGATTCGCGCCATTGGCTCCCAGCCGTGTTCTTCGGCGGCTTCCTCGCTCGCGAGCAAGAGCGCACTCGACCCGTCGACGATACCTGAGGAATTCCCGGCGTGAAGCACGCCATTGCCCTCTTCGCGGAAGGAAAGGGGCAGACCACCGAGTGTCTCCTGGTCGGTTCCGGGTCGAGGATGTTCGTCCGTTTCGAGGGTGACCGGCTCCCCGTCGACTTCCGTCTCGACGGGCACGAGTTGGGAGTCGAACCGGCCTTTCTCGTTCGCCTGCCCCCAGCGCTGTTGGGAGGAGACGGCGAGACGGTCTACGTCCTCGCGGGAGAAGCCCCACTGCGCTGCGATACGCTCGGCGCCCTCGCCCTGCGTCGTCAATTCGTCGAAGTGCTGGAAGTAGGTGTCCGTGACCGACTGCCCGTCGCTCCCGAGCGGGACGCGAGTCATGTGTTCGACGCCACCCGCGACGAGCACGTCGTGCATCCCGGACATGATGTTCGCGGCGGCGAAGTTCACGGCCTGCTGGCCGGAGCCACACATGCGGTTCAACTGGACGCCGGGGACGCCGTCACCCCACCCCGCCACCATCGGCGCGAGGCGACCGATGTTCAGTCCCTGTTCGTCGACCGGGGTGACACAGCCGTAGATGACGTCCTCGATTAGTGTCGGGTCGAAGTCGTTGCGCGATTCGAGGGCTTCGAGGGGTTTCGCCGCGAGGTCCTGCGGATGGAGGTCCTTGAGCGACCCGCCGCGCTTGCCGAACGGTGTGCGAACTCCATCGACGATGACAGCGTCTTGCATAGACGTGTCTACGAGCTAATACCTGCAAAACGGTTCGGCCGGATAGAACCGGGATTACATCTGCGACTCGAGGAACGATTCCATGATTGCCACACCAGAAGACGCGCCGATGCGCTCTGCGCCCGCTTCAATCATCGCCTTCGCCTCGTCCCAGTTGCCGACGCCGCCGCTCGCCTTGACGGGGAGGTACTCGGCCATCAGTTCGACGTCGGGGACCGTCGCGCCGCCGTCTGCGAACCCGGTCGAGGTTTTCACGTAGGCCGCGTCTGCCTCTTTCGCCAACTCGCAGGCCTTGTGTTTCTCCTCGTCTGAGAGCAGGGCCGTCTCGATGATGACCTTCACGGGGAGTGGGACGGCGGCGACGACTTCCGCGATGTCGTGGCGGACGGCGTCGTACTCGCCGGCCTTCAGTCGGCCGATGTTGATGACCATGTCGATCTCGTCTGCGCCTGCGTTCCAGGCGTCCTCGGCTTCGTCGCGTTTGGCGGTGGTCGTGTTCTGGCCGTGGGGGAACCCGACGACGGTGGCGAGCGTGAGGTCGGGGGCGTATTCGCTCGCTTCGTCGATGTAGCACGGCGGGATACAGACGTTCATTCCGTACTTCTGGGCGTCGTCGAGGACGGTCCGCACGTCGTCGAAGGTGGTCTCCGGCCCGAGGACCGTGTGGTCGATCATCGAGGCGAGACGGGCTGCGTTCATAACACACCACAATATCTGCCGGATTAAAAAACGCCCCATCGACTTTTCCGCTCGGGGAGCCAAGTATGTGACATGAACGCGCCTGACACACTTCACGCGGAAGTGACGGAGACGGCCACCGCCATCGCGGAGATGGAAATCCGGGGGGCGGCGACCATCGCGGGTGCTGCTGCCCGCGCGCTCGGGGCGCAGGCCGCGGCGAGCACCGCGAGTTCGCCCGAGGAGTTTCGCTCGGAGATGCGCGTCGCTGCCCGCGTCCTCCACGACACCCGACCGACGGCAGTCAGCCTTCCCAACGCCCTCCGGTACGTCCTGAACGACCTTCACGGCGACACGGTCGAAGACCTTCGCGCGACGGTCGACCGCCGCGTTACCGCCTTCCTCGATCAGCTAGCCCACGCCCAGGACGAACTCGGTCGCTTCGGCGGCAACCGCCTCCGGGACGGCGACACCATCATGACTCACTGCCACTCGACGGACGTAGTTGCCTGCGTCCGGGCCGCCGTCGAGGAGGGAAAAGAACTCACCGCGTACGTACGCGAGACCCGACCCCGCAACCAGGGCCATATCACGGCCCACGAACTCACCGAACTCGGCGTGGACGTGACGCTCATCGTGGACAACGCTGCGCGCCACTACCTGAACGAGGTAGACCACGTCCTCGTCGGCGCGGACAGCATCGCCGCAGATGGGTCGGTCATCAACAAAATCGGCACCAGCGGCCTCGCCGTGAACGCCCGCGACATGGGCACGCAGGTGATGGTCGCCGCCCAGACCATCAAACTCCACCCGGCGACGATGACGGGACACACCGTCGAAATCGAGGAGCGCGACGCGGGCGAGGTCATCTCCGAAGCCGACCGCGCCGAGATTGGGACCATCCGCGTCGAGAATCCGGCGTTCGACGTGACCCCGCCGCGGTATGTTGACGCCATCGTCACCGAACGCGGCCAGTTCCCACCCGAGAGCATCGTCATCCTCATGCGCGAACTGTTCGGCGAGCGCGTGACGAACCCGTGGGAATCGCCCTGAGAGACCGCAACGGGTTTACTCCTTCCGGCCGCGATTTTCGCTATGGTACTTCCGGACGGCTTTTCGATTCCACCGCTCCCCGTACTCGTGGTTCTCTTCGTCGCCCTTCTCGCCGTCGCGGGCGCGCTCTACCGACGAAAACCGCCGGTTACGCGGAAGGTCGTCGTCGCGTTCGCCCCGTGGATGGTCGTGGGGTCGAGTCTCTACGTCCTCTACCAGATAGAGGGCCTCCCGCAGGCGATTGCACCGTTTTTCAGTTCTCCGACCGTCTACGGTTCGACGTTCGTCATCGCCGGGGCTATCTGGGCGCTCGTGGCGGGGCGACCTGCAGACGAGTGGTCGCTGCGTGCTGCACCCGGCCTCCTCGCCGCAACTGGACTCCTCGGCGTCGTCCTCGTCGCGGGCGCGACCCTCGCCATCGGCAGTTCATCAGGACTCATGCTGTTCTGGCCGGCAGTGGGTCTCGTCGTCTCCGTTATCCTCGCGACGCTTGTCTGGGCCGGCGTGCGCGTCGGTCTTCCCGACATCACGAAGACGACGGGAAGCGCGGGCGCACTCGTCGTCTTCGCCCACACGCTCGACGGGGTTTCGACCGCCGTCGGCATCGACGCACTCAACTTCGGCGAGCAGACGCCACTGTCGCGGGCCATCATCGAGTTCGCCGCCGCGTTACCAACCGCCGAGGTGCTCGGAACCGTTTGGTTGTTCGTCCTCGTGAAAATCGCCCTCGCGACCGTCGTCGTCACCTTCCTCGCCGAATCGGTGCGCGACCGACCCCGTGAGGGTTACCTCCTGCTCGCGCTGGTCGCCGCCGTGGGCCTCGGTCCCGGCGCGCACAACCTGTTGCTGTTCACCGTCCTCGGGTGAGCAGACTTTTTTGTGACGGCCCCCGAACTGAGGCTGGAAATGCCTCGCGTCATCTGTGCCGGTCACGTAAACTGGGACCTGACATTGCGCGTAGACCGCCTCCCCGAACCCGACGGCGAGGCCCTCATCGAGTCCCAACTCAGGGCCGGCGGCGGCAGCGCGGCGAACACGGCTGTCGCGCTCACCGGGCTCGGCACCGACGTGGGCCTCATCGGCAGCGTCGGCACCGACGAGAACGGGCGTGACGCACGCGAGGAACTCACCAACGCAGGCCTCGACCTCTCACACCTGCTTACTGTGGCGGGCGAAACCGCGGTCAAGTACCTCATCGTGGACCCGACGGGCGAGGTGATGGTGCTCGGAAACAAGGGGGCGAACGAAGCCGTCACACCCGACGACGTAGACCCCGAGTACGTCCGAAGCGCCGACCACATCCACCTCACGAGCCAGCGCCCCGACACGGCCGCCCACATCGCCCAACTCGCCGCCGAGGCAGGCATCCCGGTCAGTTTCGACCCCGGTCGCCGCGTGGTCGACCGCGACTTCTCGGCCACGCTCCCGCACGTTGATTACCTCCTGCTCAACCGATACGAAGCCGAGCAAGCCGAGGACAAGTTCGACCTCGACACCCCAGACCGCGTCGTCGTCACCAAGTTCGGTGCGGGCGGGGCACAACTCATCACGGACGGTAAACTCGCCTCTCACGCCGGGTTCGACGTCGAAACCACCGATTCGACTGGGGCGGGTGATGCGTTCGCTGCGGGGTTCATCCACGCACAACTTGCGGGTAAACTACTTCCTGCGTCACTCGAATTCGCTGCGGCGTGTGGCGCACTCGCCAGCCAACAGTCCGGGGCGCGCACCTCGCTCTCTCCAGCGCGCGTCCGAGCGTTCCTCGCCGACCACGAGGCGTGAATCCGCCGTATTTTTGCCGTCGCCTCGTGAACTGCGACTATGGCAAAACAGCCCCACCTCCTCGTCTCCGAAGGCGACGTCCACGACATCGCGCTCATCCCCGGCGACCCGGGCCGCGTAGACCGCATCGCGAGCCAGTGTGAGAACGTCGAACTCGTCGCCGAGAACCGCGAGTACAAGGTCGTAAACGCCGAGTTCGAGGGCCGAGAACTCACCATCTGCTCGACAGGGATTGGCTGTCCATCCGCCGCCATTGCCGTCGAGGAACTCTCTCGCGTCGGCGTCGAGACGTTCATCCGCGTCGGCACTACCGGCGCACTCCAGCGCGGCATCGAAATCGGCGACATGATCGTCGCGACCGGGGCGGCGAAAAACGAGGGCACCTCCAAACGCTACGAGGACGTCGAATTCCCCGCCGTCCCCGACTTCGACGTGCTCTCGGAACTCGTGAACGCCGCCGAGGCAAACGACGAAGACGTTCACGTCGGCCCAATCGCCTCCGACGACGCGTTCTACGCGGAAACCGACGAGTTCGTCGAGGCGTGGGAAGCCGCGAACCTCCTCTCCGTCGAGATGGAAGCTGCGGCCGTATTCACGCTCGCCCGTCGCAAGGGCCTTCGCGCCGGCGCAATCTGCACCGTCGACGGCAACCTCGTCGAGGGCACCCAGAAGGGCGAAACCGAGGGTGAGGAACTCCCCGACAAGGCGAAGAACAACGTCGAGCGCGCTATCCGCATCGCGCTCACGGCGACCACCTCCCTGTAAGGAAACGCCTTTCTCACTCACTTTCGAACGTGCGGCCATGCGCTCTCAGGTGCGCCGCCGCCTCTCCACCTACTACGCTCGCCTCCAGCGCCTCGAACGCCGCCAGATGCGCGACCTCAGGCGCTGGATGGAGGGCACCCGAAACCTAATTCATCTGACGGTTATCATTCTCGTCCCGCTGCTCATCGCTCTCGTCACCGCCATCTCGAACTCGGTCGCCCAACTATCCTTCCTGCTGTTTCCGCCACTCGCCGCCGGGACCTACACCCTCTTTGCCGACCCCGAAGGCAAGTATTCGAAACCCGGGAAGTTCGTCGCCGGACTCACCATCGGCGCGCTCTGTGGCTGGGTCGCCCTCGAGATCGCGGTACTCGGCTTTCTCGAAATGCCGCCGACCGGGCGCTCCGTCAGCGCGACGAGCGCCGCCATCGGCATCTTCCTCACTGGCGTCGCGACGTGGGTGTTCGACATCGAGGAACCCTCCGCGTTTTCAACCGCCCTACTCGCGCTGGTCACCGGCTCCACACAGCTCGATTACGTCATCTCCGTCGCCCTCTCGAGTTCGCTCGTCGCGCTCGTGTTCGTCTTCTGGAAAGAGCAGTTCTACCACCGCCGCGCCCGCTATCTCTACCAATCGACGAAGGGTGACGACCACGTCCTCGTCCCGATGCGCGGAGAGGCACAGGTCGCCACCGCGATGTTCGGAGCCCGCCTCGCCGCCGCCCACGACGCCGGAAAGGTGGTGTTGCTCGATATCGTGGACGACGCAGCCCTCGCCGAGGCGGAAGCCCAACTCGTCGACGAACGCGACGTGACCGCGCTCACAGAGGAGGCAGACGAGGAATCCATCGCAGAACAGGCCGAGACGAAAGCCGCTTCCGAGGCCGCGACGCGCCTCGAAGCCCGCGCCAATCGTCTCAAGACGAAAGTCGGCGTGCCCGTCGAAGTCGTGGTCGCGGTGGACGGCAACACCCCCGCCCAGACGGTCATCCAGACCGCTCGGTCCACCAACTGCGACCTCATCGTCTCGCCGTACGAAGAACGTCACGGGGCGCTCTCGCCGTTCATCCGGACCCTGTTTCGCAGCGAGGTGGACGTGGCGGTTCACCGTTCGAGCGGTGGGCGGTCGCGCTGGCGACGCATTCTCGTTCCCATCCGCAGCCCGAGCGACGTGGGCCACGCCATGATCGACTTCGCGCTGCGGCTCACCGGGCGGACGGGACGGGTGAGCGTGGCCCACTGCATCACCGCCCGCGAGCAGCGCCGGGAGGCTGAGAATATGCTCGCTGACCTCGTCGACGCCTTCGAGGGGAATCTGGAGACGCGCGTCTCGCGGTCGAAGATAGAGGATTTCCTCACGGCGAACGCCAGTCAGTACGACCTCGTCTTCCTCGGGGCGAGCACCGACCGGTCTGCGGCCTCACGGCTCATCTCCCCGCCGACGTTCGAGCGGATTCAGGACCTCGACTGCGACGTGGCCATCGTCGATCGGGGTAAACACCCGCTCCCGACGTTCGATTAGACGTTATTGTTCTTTTCGTCTACGTCGAGGATGCGGTCTGCGAACGCCTCCATGCCCCGCTGACCGAGGGCGGACTGGACGAGCAGGTGGCCGCCGATGACCGCCGGACTGATGACGGTGTCCGCACCGGCGCGTTTCAGTTTCTGGATGTTCTCGCGTTCGGTGGCGGCGGCGACGATGTTGATGTCGGGATTCAACTGCCGCGCGGTGAGAATCGAGAGGGCGTCCTCCGCGTCGGAGTTGGTCGCCGCGACCACCGCCTTCGCGCGGTCGATGCCGACGCGTTCGAGGACGGGTTCGTCGGAAGGTTCACCGGTCAACACCTTGTAGCCCCGGTCTGAGAGGTCTGTGGTGTGTTCCTTGTCCGGGACGACGACCACGAACTCGGAGGTCGTCTGCAGTTCTTCTAAAATCGGTTCGGTCAGTTCGCCGTAGCCGAGGACGACGACGTGGTTTTCGAGGGTTGCGAGTTGTGATTCGCTCATGATACCAAGTGCTCGTGAGAAGCGCGCTTCGATGGCGGGGCCGAGGACGGACCCGAGGGCGATTGCGAAACTGGCGGTGCCGATGACGATGACCGTCATGCCGAACAGACGGGCGACGGGCGTCGCGGGGGAGGCGTCACCGTAGCCGACCGTGCTCGCGGTTACCAGGGTGAAGTAGAAGGCATCGACGAGGTTGTTGATGCCGGTGAACTGCTCGCGCAGGGCGAACGTCCCGACGGTGCCGTAAATCTGCGCCCCGACGATGGCGGCGACCGCCCCGAGTTGGGTCGTCGAAAGCGAAATTTCCTGGGTGAATCGCTTTCGGTGAAGCCCGACGACGGGGAGTGCGAGCAACGAGAGCGCCACCAGCGGCAGCGACAGCGAGTTCGACTGGAGGAGGCCCTGTGCGGCAGTAAGCGGCAGCAGCACCATCGTCAATATCCACCCGGCTTCGAGCCCCCGCCTGAGGCCGAGCACGCCGACGAGCAGGAGGAATCCGGTCAGTGCGCCCGTGAACCCGGCCGTCTCCTGGACAGCGTCGGGGACGTAGGGACTGAGCGGTCCCGGCACGACCGTCGGCGTCGCGATGTTCGCCACGCCAGTCGCGAAGGAGAGCAACGCCACTGACAGTGTCAACAGGATGGCGATGCGGGTGCTGAACCAGGCGCGCCTCCGTTCCATACACGTGTCTGGTTCCGTGATAGTATATAAACCTCCCACTTCCCATACTCGTTGGCGGCGGTACAACCACTCGTTACTCGCGGGTTCCGGTACTGGTAAAGTCCCTCCGTGTGTGGGTCAATTATGGTTCAGTCGTTTCCGATTCAGGTGCTTCTCGGCATCTATCTCGGACTTTTGACGGGGATAATCCCCGGCCTCATCGCGTTCACGCTGGGGTTCGTCTTCAAGTATTTTACCGGGGTGACGCTACCCGGGTTCGGTGTGGTGACCCTCGGAGTCGCCATCGCGGGCATCAACGGCGGCCTGCTCGGCCTCATCGACCCTACCATCGGGAGTTCGCCCACGCTCCTCGTCGCCGCCATCGTGGTGATGATGGTGACGCTTTACACCCACTCAATCGGCGACAAACTCGGCGCTGAATTCCCAAAGCGACTCTCACTCAAACGCCTTCGCGAGCAGAAACTCTCCCAGGACGTGTTGAACCGGGTCGGGGTTCGCGGCGAGATTCAGATAGACATCGTCGGCCCAGTCGGCGACATGGAGGGCTATCCGCCGCTCTCGACCGACCTGCGGACGGCGATTCAGGAGTCGAAACTCTCCTTTCCCCACGACCTCCCGCTCTCTGAACTCGAAGCGCGCATCGCAGACCGACTCAAGAACGACCACGACCTCGCCGACGTGGCGGTGACGGTCGATTCACAGGCGAAAGCGAGCGTCAACGCCGCCCCGCCGAGTGGCAGCCTCTCTCGGCGCGTCCCGAAGGGAACCCGGGCGGTATCGCTCGATGCCCTCGTTCCGACCGGCATCGCCCGTGGGGACGAGGTAGAACTCAGGACGACCGCCGGGACAGTCACGGGACCGGTCGTCTCCGCGCAGTCCACCGAAGGCGGTGAGCCGGCGAAACCGGCCGCCGAGGTCACCGACGGCGGCGAAGACGCCGCGACGCCCGCACCGGCCCCCACGCGCCGACGACGACCGGCGGCGACGGACGAATCACCGTCGCAGTGGAGCGTGCAGCGGCGAAGCAACTCCTCGGCGTAGCGTCCGGGCGCGTCGTGACGAACGCCCGAGGGACGCGCAGAGAGTACGAACTCGTCTCGCTGTTGCGCCGGGCGGGCAAACGCTTCCAGAAAATCAGCGTCCGTGCGGCCGGCGAACTCGACGGCCACACCCTCGGCGACGTCGGGGTACGAACTAATTACGACGTGGCCGTCCTCGCCGTGAAACGTTCGACGAAGGCCGAGACGAACGGGTCTGCTCGCGGCTGGGTGTTCGCGCCGCGGGGTGAAACCATGCTCGCGGCCGGTGACGAACTGTTCGTCGTCGGGACGCGCGACGCGCTCGCGTCGTTCAAGGAGGTGGCGGCGTGACGCTCGTCGAAAATCTCCTTCAGTCGGTCCTTGCATCTGCGGTTTCGGTCGTCGGGATGGGACTGCTCGGCCTCGCCGGTGCGCTGGCGCTCGCGTTCGTCTACCGCTGGTACTCCCGCCAGAAGTCCCCGCGAAGCGTCGCCATCCTCGTTGGCCTCTCTGCGGTCTCGCTGTGGCTAAACACTGACTTCGCGCTCAAGCAGGTCATCACCGACGGTAACCTCGCTGACCTCCAGACGAACGCCATCGTCACCATCGCTTCGTTCATCGCCGGTGGCATCGGAGCCTCTATCGGCCATCAGATCGGCGACGACCTCGCGGTTCGATTCTTCGCCATCTCGGGAGTCAAGGACCTGAACCGCGAGATGAGCCAACTCGTTCAATCAGTTGGGCGGACGATTACGGTCACGCTCCCCGAGGAGATTCACGACATCGAGGGGTACGACCCGGCCGACGACGCGACCAAGGAGAAACTCTCGGGTATCTCGCTCGTGTTTCCGCGGAAACTCACCGTTGGCGAACTCAAGAGTCGCCTCGTCTCCCGGCTCAAAGAGGACTACAGCGTCGGCCACGTGGACATCGAACTGGACGAGAGCGGCACCGTCACCTTCCTCGCAATCGGGAGTCGGGCCGCCGGCCTCGGGCCGACGCTTCCCCCGGGAAAAGTCGCCCTCGCCATCCACGCAGACCCCGCCCACGGCGCGAGCGCGGGCGACCTCGTGCAAGTGTGGAAGCCGGGACCGGAACCCGAACTCGTGACCGCGGCGGAACTGCGCGCTCGCGTCGAAGACATCGTCACGCTCGTCGTCGATGCGGGCGACGCAGATCTCCTCTCTGCGGAGGAGCAGTACCGCCTCATCACGCTCCCCTCCGAACCGCTCCCCGACCGCGAGTTTGCCTCGCTGCTTCGGGCCGCGGACGAGACCATGGGGGCGATTGCCGTCCACGAGTCGAGTGCCCTCGTCGGCACGATGCTCGGCGACCTCGACTCGACCATCGTCGCCATCAAACCCCAGTCAGGCGGCGTGAGCGCGATTCCGTCGCGCAGCCACGTCCTCGAAGCGGGTGACACTATCTACGTCATCGCCCGCCCGGAGGAACTGCGGCGGCTCGAAGCCGTCACCGGCCCATCGAAACAGCAGACGCCGGCCGAGTGAATTCCGGCGAGGCTTTTTCTTCTCGCGGGAGAGACCCACAGACATGCAGTGGAAACTCTTCGCGAATCTCGCGGAAGCGGCTGGCGAGAAAGAGCCGCCAGTCGATGCACAACCGGGTGACACCCTCGGTGACGCGCTCTCCGCCCTCGTCTCTCAATACCCAGCGCTCCGGGACGAACTCTTAGACGAGGAGGGCAACCTCTACGACCACATCCGCGTCCTCAGAAACGGGCGCAGCCCATTCGTGAAAAACGACGGCCTCGATACCGTGTTAGAAGAAGGCGACGAACTCGCCCTGTTCCCCCCGGTCAGTGGCGGGTAGTCAGGTCGGCTTCGAGGACGAAGTCGGGTTCTTTGTGGATTTGCACCCGAGCGGCGGCCGCATCGCTCACGTAGCGAACCGTTTCGGGGACGAGGACGCGCGTGCGGTCTACCCCCTGCGCGGCAGCGTCGGCACTGAGCGCGGCGAACAGTGACCGCGCCGCATCGACGTCATCCCACGCACCGACGCCGTATTCGGCGTAGGTGTGGGTCTCTCCGTCGTCGTTGGTGTGCTCGTAGGTTCGATTCCGGTAGGCCATGGCGACCGTGCCCTCGTCTTGGACGGCGAAGACGGCATCCTCCTCGAGGGTTCTGAGTTTGTCGAGCGTGAGCTCCGAGAGGGCCCACGACTCGTTGAAATCGAGGCTGAGTCCGGCGAGGTGCGTGCGAGCAGCCGAGCGATTCCAGTAGCTCCACGCGGCTTCTGCGTCGTGGGTGACGGTCATGGTTGGCGTGGCGTCCGCGTCGGGTTCTGGTTTCACGAAGCGGAACTCGGTCGCCGGTTCGAAGCCGACGGCCCGCGACTGGCCAAGTCCACCCATATTCCACGAGTACACCATGTTGCGGGCGACGGTCGCGCCCCGCTCTGCGGCCCAGTCGAAGAACGCCTCGGAGAGCCGTCGGGCGATTCCCTGCCCGCGGAACGCCGGATTGACGCGCATCCCCTGCCCCCAGGCTTCGTGGTCAGAGAGCATGACCCCCTGCGTGAGGCCAGCGATGTCGGCGCCAGCATCGACGACGAACGTCCGTCGGGTGTCACTCTCTGCTTCGACCCAGCGCTCGATGACCCACGGGATGTGGTCGTCGACGCCGTGGTCGTCCCACGTTTCCTGTGTAAACGCGACGATTGGGTCGACGTCAGACTCGCGTATTGGTCTGACCGTCAGTTCCATGGGACCGACCGCTCGGTTATCTCGCCGGCGAGCGGCGTCTGCATCGTCCCGACGACGTCGTCGGTATTCGCGAGCGCCCACATCAGCTTGACCTTGGCCGTGCCGGGGAGCATGTCCTCGCCCTCGACGACGCCCGCGTCGAGCAGGTCGCGGCCGGTGTCGTACACCCGGTCGCAGACGCGCCCGGAGAGACACTGGCTGGTCATGACGACGACGGTTCCGTCCTCGACGAGGTCGCGGATGTGCGGAATCCAGTCGGTGTGGACGTGGCCGAGGCCGGTTCCCTCGATGACGACGCCCGCTTTCCCCTCCAGGACGTCGAGGAACGCCGGGTCCATCCCCGGGGTGAATTTGACTAGTTCCACGTCGGTTTCGATGTCCGGGGCGATGGCGAGGTCGCGCTCGCCGCGTTTCGTGTAGTCGCGTCGGAAGGTGAGTTCCTCCGTGTCGTAGTCGATTTCGCCGAGGGGCTTCGCCCCGATGGTCTGGAAGGCGTCGCGCCGGGAGGTGTGGTTCTTCCGGACGCGCGTGCCCTCGTGGAGCGCGCAGGTGGTGTCGCTCTCGGTGGCGTGCATGCAGACGAGCACCTCCGCGCAGTCGCTTTTCGCGGCTTCGACCGCACAAACAGCATTCATCACGTTGTCGGAGGACGGCCGGTCAGCAGAGCGCTGACTGCCGGTGAAGACGATGGGGACGGGCGTCTCTATCATGAAGGACATCGCGCTCGCGGTGAACTGCATCGTGTCGGTGCCGTGCATAACCACGACGCCGTCCGCGCCGTTCTCGATTTCCTCGTAGATGGCGTGGGCGAGGTCCTGCCAGACATCGGACGTCATGTTCTCAGAGAGGATGTTCGCGACGACGCGCCCGCGGTAGTTCGCCCGCCCGGCGAGGTCGGGAACTGCGCGAAGCACGTCTTCTGCGTCGAACTGAGCGGTTACCGCGCCGGTGCGGTAGTCCACCGTAGAGGCGATGGTGCCGCCGGTCGAGATGAGGGCGATGGTCGGGAGGTCCTCGTCGAATTCGACTTCCGACACCTCGCTCGTCTCGCCGGGCTCGATCTGATAGACGTCAGATTCGAGCACTTCGACCTCGGCGTTGTCGCGGGCGATACCGACGTTGTAGCCGCCGTCTAGCTTGACGACGAGCGTCTCCTGGGTGGTCGACGGCAGCAGCACACCTTCGTAGGTCTGCTCGCCGCGTTCGACGCGGACGCGGTCCCCTGGGTTCATACGCCTCGCTACCGCGTGACTGGACTTGAACCCTGCCATCTTTCTCCCACCAAACACCCATATTCGCCCGCCACGAACCACCAGTCATGGCAGAGCGTACAGAAGAACTCACGCGGACGCGCACGACGCGCGAATCGGCTGCGTCGGCCCCGGACACCACGAGTGAGGAATCGAGCGGCGGCCTCGTCTCTCGACTGCGTCCCCGCCGCCCGCGACTGTCGCGGCTCTTCGACCCGAAATTCTTCCTGCTCGCCCTCGTGGCGACGCTCGTCGGTCTGTTCGCCGGCGGATTTACGCCGCTTGGCCCGATTGGCAGCCTCGCGGGCCTCGGCGTCGCTGCGTTCCTCCTCGGCATGCTGGCCGACGAACGGCGTTACCTCGAGGTCGGGGCCGCGGGCGCACTCGCCTCCGGCGTGAGCGCGTTGCTCACCAATCTGTTTCTGTCGGCCGCCGGGTTTGGCGTCCCCATCGCACTTTTCGGCGCGAGCGCGGGACTCGGCATCGCAGTCGTCGGGTTCTACGTCGCCCGTGACCTGAAAAAGGGGTTCTCGAAGGAGCTTTAGCCGGCTATCTTCCAGACGTCGTTCTCGACGTACACTAGCCCGCGGTCTGCCATCTGATAGAGTGCGTCTTCGACAATTGGGTAGGGCGCTTCGA
This sequence comes from Haladaptatus sp. DYSN1, assembly GCF_029489995.1. Taxonomy (NCBI): domain Archaea; kingdom Methanobacteriati; phylum Methanobacteriota; class Halobacteria; order Halobacteriales; family Haladaptataceae; genus Haladaptatus; species Haladaptatus sp. DYSN1. The sequence goes on along the minus strand of NZ_CP120470.1, from coordinate 2,678,737 downwards.
CGACGGTGGCCACCTTCGCGGTGGTGTCTGCGCCGCCCGCCATCGCCCGCAAGATGTCGGTGAACAGCCGGGCGTTCGCGTCGCCAACGTACTCGGAGAGACGGTCCATCACCTCGGTGAGGCGGCCCTGCACCCACCGCTGGGCCATCGACAGCTCGCTTTCGAGCTGTTCTAAGTTGTTGAGTTCCGCGGCCACGTCCGCGAGCGAGGCCTCGCCGTTCGTGCTCGTCGTCTTCACGTTGAGCGTGAGGTGGCGACAGGTCGTCTTCATGTCGAGGCTCGAACTGGCGGGATAGGCACTCTTCGTGCCGAAACTGTACGGCGAGACGTTGACCTCGAGCCGGAGATTTCGCGCGATGTGGAAGTACTTCCGGCGCTGGTCGTCGGTTCGACTCTCGACGAGTCCCGCGTCTTCGAGTTTCCGGAGGTGGTCGATGACTGCCTTCGGGCTGACGCCGAGGTACTCACTAATCTCGGTGACGTAGCACGGCTTGCGTGCGAGCAATCGCAGGATGCGCCGGCGATTTTCGTTTCCGAGTAAGTCGAGTAAGGCAGCCGAATCCATTAGCTTCCCTTTAGCAGTCTGTGGGCAAAAGGATACCTCACTGGAAACGAGCGTCAATTGACGAGTTTACGTTGTAACCCGTCTCTTATCCATCCAGTATGAAACCACGGTACACGCCGTGTCACCCTACTGAGAAACGACGTGGCGTGTACCGAGAAGTGGCTCCGGCCCCCCATCGCAAAGTGGATACCCCACGCTCGACAACCTGTCGAGTCGCGTACCTGTGACCTGGTACGCAATACATAGAGACGGGCTGTCAGGGTAAGACTTTGTTTCACCCGATTACGGATTTTACGTAATGTCGTGACAGCTGTAGCGTTGGGACTCGCCTCTCAAAATCGCTAAAATGGGGGAGGGGGGAGGGAGTTGCTCAGATATCGGTACGGCGGCTGGGGGTTGGGCCTCCCAGCCACGTACCACCTTGGTATTCTCTTCGGGGGGTAAAGAACATTGTGTGATTTTCTGGGTGAATCCCTCCAATCAAAACATCTCGTGTTGATTTTCGCGGTAACTCGAACCCATCTGAAAACCGGACAAAATCACCCTCCTCTTATTGCAGTCGGTCCTATATGTTATATAGAAGCCTGGCCGTGTGGTCAGGCAATGGTCGGGCCCATGACCGAAAGCACGAATCCAAATACAGCCGTCGACCTGTTACAACAACTCGGACTGAAAGAGTACGAAGCTCGCTGTTTCGTTGCCCTCACACAGTTACCGACTGGCACCGCGAAAGAAATCAGTGAACTCGCTGATATTCCTCGCACGCGCGTCTACGACGCCATCAGAGTCTTAGAGGCAGAGGGACTGGTCAGCGTTCAACACGGCAGTCCGCGACAGTTTCGTGCCGTCTCTGTTTCCGAAGCAGCGGAGACGCTTAGATTGCAGTATCTCGACCGAATCGAATCGCTCGAACGGACGCTCAACAATCTCAGCAAGCCGGAAGCCAATTCTGATACCGAATCTGCGGAGGTGTGGACGCTCAACAGTCGGCATGCCATCGAATCTCGGACGCTCGAACTCATCGACGAAGCAGAATCCGAAATCGTCCTCGTCCTCGCGGACGATGCGATGCTCTCTGACCCACTTTTCGAGCGCCTCAAATCGGCAAAAGACCGCGGCATCGACGTCATCGTCAGCGGCTTTTCTCCGTCGGTTATCTCGAGGCTCTCCGACGAATTGACGATGATTAGCGTGTTCGAGTCGGAGCTCGACTGGCTTACGGGACAGCACGTAGCCGGTGAGGCGGCGGTCGGTCGCCTCCTTCTCACCGACAAATCGAACCTCTTCGTCAGCTCCATTCAGGGAGACATGAGTCAAACTGGGAACACGACCGAGGAACACGCTGTGTTCGCGAGCGGACTCACCAACGGACTGGTCGTAATCGCGCGCCGACTCATCTCGACGGGACGAAACTCGCTGGACTAGTCGCACATCGTATCCATCTGTCACACCGTCGTTTCTTGCGACTCCCCACGTCGTCACCGGGCCGTGGCGTCGTATCGGTCGAACGCTCGCGAGGCAAGCCAGACCGTTCCGACCGAGAGCAGGACGGTCACGAGGGGCAGGACGATGCCAGGCTCGTAGCGAAGCGGCGGGTAGAGTCCGAGCCCGTAGTCGATGTAATCGTTGACGAGGAGTGCGCCGAGCGCGGCCAGAAGCGCCCCGCGAGTCGTCTTTCCGTAGTGGGGGATGAGGTAGGCTTCGCCGACGAAACCGAGGTGGGTGAGGATGATGCCGAAGTAGGCCCACACTTCCGGGAAGTACAGCGAGAAGCCAAGATTTAGCGCGATGGCCGTCCAGATGCCGTACTTGACGAGCCAGACGAACGCGAAGGTGTGGAGGTAGGCGAGCGCGAGATTCTGTGGTGCGTCGTCGAGTCGCCGCCCGAGGTTCGGGACGAGCACCACGAGCGAGAGCGTCGCGAGGAACACGGCGGTCGGCGAGTCGGTGTAAAACGGCCAGAGGAACGTCGAGACGCCGGGCATCGTTTCGACGTAGAACCGGATGCCGACGAGGATGGCCACCGCGTTGGCGAAGACGAGCCACGTCAGGCTGGGAGCGTTTTCGAGATAGTAGCGGGCGTAGCGCTCCGGAATCATAGTCTGGCCTCCGGGCCGCGGAATGAAAGGCGTGTCGTGTGCCGTGTTTGCACGTCGACATAAATCTGCTGGCAAACGCTTATCACCAAAATTGTGCTATGTTACCATGTACCAAAATGTTCGAGCGATTCTCAAGTGGCTACTACGTCGGCCAGTTGTACGTCGAACCGTACGACGGTGACGTGGCGCTGATGCACCAGTCCCAACACGAGCGAGTGAACGAACAGGTCTACGCGACGGCGGGAGTCGCCCGCGCGGACTACCCGCTCGTGATGAAACTCGGTCATTGCCACTTCTCGGTCCACGCCGACGCGGGCGTGCCGGAGTACTCGCTGTTCGTCCCCGAGTCGCTCAATCGGGCGGTGGGACTCGAAAATCCACCCGAACGCCGGGAGGTCTGGCTTGCCCGGGCCAATCGCGCCCAGCAGTTGCTCCGCATCGCGGGCGCAGTCGCCTGATTTTAAGAGGCTCCCCCGCTTTGTTCGACCGATGTTCGACGACCTGCTCGGCCGCACGGAACTCAAATCACGCATCGAGGAACTCGAAGAGGAAAAACGCCACCTCGAACGCCAACTCGAGGCCGAGCAGGACCGCCGCGCCGACGCTGTGAGCGCCCGCCAGACCGCAGAAGAGCGGGTCAACCGCCTCGAAGACCGTATCGCGAGCCTCGAAGGCCGCCTCGACCAACCCGACGAAGAGCGATCGCTCGCCGTCCGCCGCGAGGAGCGACTTCGCGGCGACCGCCTCGAGGAGGTGCTCTCACGGCTTGAATCCGTGCGGACAGGTCCCGAAGGGGCGCTTTCTGCGGTCGTCACGGAATCGGTTCCCGAAGACGTATCCGACCTGCTCGACGACCGGGCGGCGCTGGTCTCGCAAGCCGTACCCTGTGTCTTCTTCGGCGACGACGCGGGTCTCGTGAGCGTCGTCCTCGAACCGCCGCTGGTCCCCGACGAACGGACGACGTGGGACGACCACTTCGCGTTCGACCGGGCGTGGTTCGAACCGACCGGGACGTTCGCCTTCGCGCTCGTCCGCTCCGACCTGTTCGCCCTCGGGGAGTACGACGGCCGCGAGCGCGTCTCCCTCACCGGGTTCGAAACCGACGTGAAGAGCAACCACTCGAAAGGTGGCTTCTCGCAGGGCCGATTCGAGCGCATCCGCGAGGGACAAATCGCAGACCACGTCCAACGCTGTCTCGACGCGGTCGAGCGAATCGACGCAGACCGCCTCATCGTCGTCGGCGAGCGCACCGTCCTCGGGAAATTCAAAGAGCACGCCGACGCGACCCGGACGGTGGACGCGACGGGCGACCCCGAAACCGCACTGGACGATGCGTTTCGGGACTTCTTCACGACGCGCCTGTCAACCATCTGAGTCTCCGCCTCCGCGAGAATTAAGGGACCCCTCACCAGACGTGTGGGTATGGATATCGCGCTACTCGCACACGAAAAGTTTCCTGACGACGCGAAGACCGCACTGGGCATCCTTCGCTACTCCGACGACAACGTGGTCGCCGTCTTAGACCGGGATAGCCCGGGCACCCGCGTCCACGACACCACTCCCGACGTACAGGACGCACCCGTCGTCGCGAGCATCGACGACGTGGAGGCCGACTACGACGCTCTCGTCATCGGCATCGCCCCAATCGGCGGCGGGTTCGACGACTCGTGGCGCGACGACGTTCGCACGGCACTCAAAGCGGGCAAAGACGTGATTTCTGGGCTCCACTACTTCCTCGAAGAGGACGAGGAGTTCGCTCGACTCGCGGAGGAAAACGGCGCAGAACTCTGGGACGTGCGCAAACCTCACGACGGCCTTTCGGTCGCCAAGGGCATCGCGGACTCCGTGGATGCCGAAGTCATCCTCACGGTCGGCACGGACTGCTCGGTGGGCAAGATGACCGTCTCGCTCGAACTCGCTCGTCGCGCACAGGAACGGGGCATCGACGCCGAGTTCATTCCGACCGGGCAGACCGGCATCATGATCGAAGGCTGGGGCAACCCAATCGACCGGGTCATCTCTGATTTCACCGCGGGCGCGGTTGAGGAGATGATTTTAGAGAAGGGCAATGACCACGACTACCTGTTCGTCGAAGGGCAGGGCACCATCATCCACCCCGCCTACTCCGCGGTCACCTGTGGCATCCTCCACGGGTCGATGGCGGACAAACTCATCCTCTGTCACGCCTCCGGGCGCGAGGCAATCCACGGCTACGAGTCGTTCGCCCTCCCTGACTTCCAGACGTACAAGAATCTCTACGAAGACCTCGCTCGGCCCGTCCACCAGACCGAAGTCGTCGCCGGGGCACTCAACACGCGCTCCATCAAAGACGACGAGGAGGCGGCGTCGGCGGTCGAGGCCTACGCAGACGCCATCGACGCGCCGGCACAGGACCCGGTCCGATTCGACCCAGACACCATCCTGGACGAAGTGCTATGAGCCTCGACGCCTCCTTCGAACGCGTCGCGCTGCCGCTCGAAAACCCGTTCACCATCGCCCGCGGGACCCAGGAGGTCGCGGAGAACGTCATCGTCCGTATCGAGGACGACGAGGGCACCGTCGGCGTCGGCGGGGCCGCCCCGTCGGAGCACTACGGTGAGACGGCCGCGACGGTCGAAGCCGTCATGCCGGACCTGCTCGCGGTGGTCGAAGAAGTCGGCGACCCACACGCCCTCGACGAAATCGAGCGGAAGATGCAGGCGCGAGTGAACCGCAACCCGGCGGCCCGCGTCGCCGTGAGCATCGCGCTCCACGACCTCGTGGCAAAACGTGTGGACCTCCCGCTCTATCGCTACTGGGGACTCGACGCAGACCAGGCCCCGGACACGTCGTTCACTATCGGTATCGACACGAAGGAGACGATGTACGAAAAGACGCGCGACGCCGTCGAAGCCGGGTACGAAATCCTCAAAATCAAGGTCGGCACCGACCGCGACGAGGAGATAATCGAGACGGTTCGCGAGGCAGCCCCTGACGCGACGATTCGCGTGGACGCGAACGAGGGCTGGACGCCACGGAAAGCAGTGGAAATGTGCCACCTCCTCGCCGAGTACGACGTCGAGTTCGTCGAACAACCGGTCCCCGCGGAAGACCCCGAGGGCCTAAAGTTCGTCTACGAACGCTCGCCGCTGCCCATCGCCGCCGACGAGTCGTGTATCACGCTCGCGGACATCCCACAAATCGCAGACCGCGTGGACATCGCGAACCTGAAGCTGATGAAGTGTGGCAGCCTCCGCGAGGCACTGCGGATGATTCACACCGCGCGGGCCCACGGCCTCGAAGTCATGCTTGGGTGTATGATCGAATCGAACGCCTCCATCGCGGCGGCGGCGCACCTCGCTCCGTTGCTCGACTATGTTGACATAGACGGGTCGCTGCTGCTCGCCGAGGACGAATATGACGGCATTCCGATGCCAGCAGGCGTCCTCGAATTCGACCCCGCCCTGCCCGGAACCGGCGCTCGTCGGTCGTAACCCCTCGCGTTCATCTTACGTTGGTTACAATTCCCGCAAGTCATTCCACGACGCTGTCATCACTCCTGTAACTTGTTGATAATGTCATGTCCTGTGAGTAACACTGGTTATAGTTTGCTTATAGGCCGCCTTCCTGAACATTTCAGGCAATGTGAGAAATGTGTGAGTTTTTATATATGCGTCCCGAATGAGCGGGTATGCACGTCTTCATGGCTGGGGCAACCGGTGTTCTCGGTCGGAGACTGGTTGCCGAACTCGCCCGGGAGGGCCACGAGGTGTACGGCCTGAGCCGTTCTCCTCGAGGTGACGAACTGGTCCGCGCTGCGGGCGGAGAGCCATGCCGCGGCGACGTTCTCGACTACGAGTCGCTGTGTATGGCCGCCGCAGGGGCGGACGTCATCGTGAACGCCGCGACGGCCGCGCCGAAAACGCGTGACCCGACCTCGGAAGACTGGGCCAGAAACGACGAGGTACGACGCCAGGGCACGCAAAATTTGACCGCCCTCGCGAGTCGGGTCGGCGCAGACCAGTACGTCCACCAGAGCATCGTCTGGGTGGCGAGACGCGAAGACGGCGGGCCGTTTTCCGAGGAGGACGACTGGAATCCCACACCGCACACGCAGGCGGAAGCGGACGCAGAACGTCTCGCGATCGACGCTCGCATGGCGTTTGGCTACGACGTGACGATTCTTCGCTGTGGATGGCTGTACGCCCCGGAAGCGACCCACACGCAACTCATCGCGCAGGGTTTGCTCGCCGGTGAGATGCCCATCATCGGTAGCGGGCTGTTCGGACGCGGGGACGCCCACCTGTCGTGTCTGCACGCGGAGGACGCTGCCCGCGCGTTCACGACCGTCATCGACCGCCGAACCGACGGCCTCTGGCACGTCGTCGACGACGAAGCCGTTACCACCGCGAACTACCTGATGGAGTTCGCCCGCCTGCTCGGCGCGTCGAAGCCACGGCGGGTGCCGGCGTGGCTGGCGAAATACACCACCGGCACGGATGCAGCACGCTTTTTCAGCCACTCGATGCAGACCACGAACGAACCATTTTGCGAGGAAACCGGCTGGCGGCCCCACTACGGTTCCTACCGCGACGGGCTCTCGCAGGTCGTCCGCGACTGGGAGCAAGACGGGACGCTCAACGAGCGCCACGGAAGCGCCGAGTGGGCGGGCGAGAAAGCGGAGAGCGTCCTCTGGCGGACCGCCTGAATCGCCCGCCTACGCGCCGGTAAAGTGCGGATGACCGCTGACGTGCGCCGGGAGATAGCGAGGCCGCCGGGGACGCTCGCCGATTTCGTCGTCGACCAGTTCGTGAAGCTCGTCGAACGACAGTGACACCTCGTCGCTCGACTCCCGGCGGTTGACCTTGAACGCGCCAGCTTCGAGTTCGCGGTCACCGACGACGACGTAGTAGGGGACCCAGTCGCGTTCTGCCTTCGCGATGCGCTTTCCGACCGTCTCGGAACGCTCGTCTACGTCCGCCCGAATCTTCGCTTCGGCGAGTCGCGCGACCAGGTCGTCGCAGTAGTCCACGTGGTCATCGCTCACCGGGATGAACCGAACCTGGGTCGGCGAAAGCCACGTCGGCAGACGCGGTACGTCCTGGGTCGCCGCGTGTTCGAGCAGTGCAGCCATCACCCGTTCGATGCTGCCACTCGGCGAGTAATGCAGGATGTTCGGGTGGTGGGTCTGTTGGCCGTCGCTGTACTCGATGCCGAACCGCGCTGCGCTCTCGACGTCAATTTGCACCGTCGGGTTCTCGATGGGGCGGCCGAGGCCGTCGATGACGGCGAAGTCGATTTTCGCAGACCAGTAGTGGTGACGCTCGGGGAGCAGTTCGAGAAGGACGGGTTTTCCCAGATCAGCGACGACCGATTCGACCCACTCGCGGTTTTCGTCGTAGAACTCGCGGGTCATGCGGAACGCGCCCTCGTAGGAAACGCCCAAATCGCCGCCCGTCGCGTAGCCAAGTTTCGCCTGCTTTTCGAACTCGACTTTCGCCTGTTCGATGTCCTTCGTCGCGGTGTGCATGTCGGGCATGGTGAACGCCCGCTGGCGTTTGAGGCCCATCACCTCGCCGCGCTGTTCGCGCCGGAAGGAGTAGGTGCTCAGCTCGTAGATTCGCAGGGGGAGGTCGTTCGCCGAGATGTGCATGTCGCGCATGATGGAGAACTGGCCGAAGCAGGCGGCGAATCTGAGCATCATACGCCGGTCGCCGGACTCGAAGCGGTACTGTCGCTCGCCGAACTTCTCTGCGTGCTCGCTAATCGAGCGTGCGCCCAAATCGTACATGATGGGCGTCTCGACGGGCATCCCGCCGTAGTCGATGACGAGGTCGGAAACGTACTGCATGAGCGAGTCACGGACGAGTTTGCCCCGCGGGTACCAACGGAGGTTCCCCACGTCTGAGAGTTCGTCGTAGCCGACGAACTCCTTCTCACCCATCAGTGCGAAGTGCGGCGGTTCCTGGCCTTTACTCGCGGTGACGCCCTCGACTTCCGCGGCGATGAGCGCCTGGAAGTCCTCGCTGAACTGGGCTTTCGATTCGACCGGGTCGAGCAGGTCGCCGTCGGGCGTGCAGACGTACCACTCGCTCGGTTCGCGCTCCTCGGCCGCTTTTTCCTCGTCGCGGTGGGCACTGACGTGGCGCGAGAGTTCGGAGAGCGGGTGGCCCTTACAGGAGATTTCGAACGCCTTGTACCACCCGAACGGTGCGCGAAGCAGTTCGTAGTCGTCTTTCAGTTCGGCTTCGAGTTCGCGCATGACGCGCTTTGCGACGTCCGGTGGCGCGAGGTCGTCGCTCAGGTGGGCGTAGGGATACAACACCACCTTGTTTGCGTTCAGTTGGCTCGTGACGTCGCGGAGTTCGGCCGCGGCGTTTTCGACGACGCCGGAGACGCTCTCTGCGTCCCCCGATTCGACGCTGATGAAGACGGTGACGCAGTCGTCCATGCGCCCCTCCATGGCGACGCCGTCGGTTTCTGCGATGTCTCTGCCGGCCTCCTTCTTCGCTTCGAAGGAGAGATGGTCTGCGTGGATAAACAGGAGTTTCATTCGATTTGTTGGGTTGGATACGTGGATGTGGAAAGTCGTGGCAAACGGCAAGCCAGCGGCACGGCTACTTAGAAGGAGGCGAGTCCACGTGTTGTCCCGAACAACACACTCATAGCTAAGCAGACTTGACCCCACCAGATAAACCTGTCGTGGACTGACACGTACTCACACGGCCGATTGCGTCCGCGTCTCAACACACTTATTTTCCGTCTCTTTCTTACCTCGGCCATGAGCGAAATCGTCGTCACGTTGCCCGACGGTTCCGAACTCCACATGGAGTCGGGGTCGACCGTCGAAGACGTGGCATTCGAAATCGGACCCGGACTCGGCCGAGACACGGTCGCTGGCGTCGTAGACGGTGACCTCGTGGACAAGGACACCTCCCTGACCACGGACTGCCGCCTCGTCATCGTCACCCCACAGAGTGACGAGTATCTCACCGTCCTCCGCCACACCGGTGCGCACGTCTTCGCACAGGCCCTCCAGCGCCTCCACCCCGAAGCCAAACTCACGATTGGCCCGTGGACCGACGACGGTTTCTACTACGACATCACTGGCGTCGATTTAGACAGCGACGACTTGCGCGCAATCGAGGCCGAAGCCGAGAACATCATCGCAGAAGACCTCGATGTCGAACGCGTCGAACTCTCCCGCGAGGAGGCACTCGAGCTGTACGCGGACAACCCGTACAAACGCGACATCCTCGAAACCGAAGCGGCGGGCGACGACACACTCTCCTTCTACGAGCAGGGCGAGTTCAAAGACCTCTGTAAGGGCCCTCACGTCGAATCGACCGGCGAAATCGGCGCGTTCAAACTCTTAAACATCTCTTCGGCCTACTGGCGCGGCGACGAAGAAAACGATACCCTCACTCGCGTCTACGGGACGGCATTCAAATCTGAGAAGGACTTGGAAAAATTCTTAGAACAGCGCGAGGAGGCCAAAGAGCGCGACCACCGCAAACTCGGCCGTGAACTCGACCTCTTCTCGATTCCCGAAGTCACCGGCCCCGGCCTCCCGCTGTACCACCCGAACGGGAAGAAAATCCTCCAGCAGCTCGAAGGCTACGGCCAGTCGCTGAACGAGAACTTCGGCTACGACTACGTCGAGACGCCCCACCTGTTCCGGACGGAACTCTGGAAGCAGTCCGGTCACTACGACAACTACGTAGACGACATGTTCCTCCTCGACGTCAACGACGAGGAGTACGGCCTGAAGCCGATGAACTGCCCCGGCCACGCGACCATCTTCAAGCAGGGGTCGTGGAGTTACCGCGACCTCCCAGTTCGTTACGCAGAGAACGGGAAGGTCTATCGCAAGGAACAGCGCGGCGAACTCTCCGGGCTCTCCCGGGTCTGGGCGTTCACCATCGACGACGGCCACCTGTTCGTCCGCCCCGACCAGATTAAATCGGAAGTCGAAGACACGATGGACCTCATCTTCGAGGTGCTCGAAACGTTCGACTTAGATTACAAAGTCGCCCTCGCCACTCGCCCCGAGAAATCCGTCGGCAGCGACGAAATCTGGGAGCAAGCCGAGACGCAACTGAAGACCGTCCTCGACGACTCGGCCATCGACTACCGCCTCGAAGACGGCGATGGCGCGTTCTACGGGCCGAAAATCGACTTCTCGTTCGAGGACGCCCTCGGCCGGGTCTGGGACGGGCCGACGGTCCAACTCGACTTCAACATGCCGGAGCGCTTCGACCTCACCTACACCGGCGAGGACAACGAGGACCACCGCCCGGTGATGATTCACCGCGCCCTCTACGGCTCCTTCGAGCGCTTCTTCATGGTGCTCATCGAGCACTACAACGGCAAGTTCCCAACGTGGCTCGCCCCAGAGCAGGTGCGCATCCTGCCCGTGAGCGACGACAACATCCCGTACGCGAAGGAACTCAAACACCGACTGGGCGACTTCCGTGTCACCATCGAGGACCGCTCGTGGACGGTCGGTCGGAAGATTCAGCAGGCCCACACCGACCGCGTGCCCTACCAGATTATCGTCGGCGGCGAAGAGGAAGCAGACCGCACCATCTCCGTGCGCGACCGAAAAGAGCGCGACCGCAACGACGTGCAGTTAGCCGACTTCAAGGCGCATCTCGAATCCGAACAGGAAGAGAAGCGGCTGGAACCGGATTTCCTCGAGTAAATCAGCCCAGTCGCAGGCACGTTTATCCTGTTTCCCCCCGAACCTCCACTTGTCTGGCGACCCCGCCACGACGTGTATTGCGTTGCAATTTCCAACCGTAACAGGGTCAAATCTAGAAGGGAAGGAGTACCACCTGCCGCGGGACTTCGAGGGGGAGTTGAACCTCGTGTTCGTCGCCTTCCGCCGCGACCAGCAGGCTGACGTGGACTCCTGGGTACCGTTCGTCGAAGATTTATGCGCCACCCACGACGGGTTTCAGTACTACGAACTGCCCGTCCTGAGCCGCAGTTACCGGCTCGTCCGCCCGTTCATCGACGGCGGGATGCGCGCGAACATCGAGGACGTGAACACACGCGAACGCACGATTACGGCGTACATCGACAAACGGCCGTTCCGCTGGGAACTGGAAATTCTCTCGGAACACGCGATGCACGCCTTCCTCGTCACACGGGACGGGGAGGTCAGGTGGCACGCGCCCGGGCCGCTCACGGCCGGAAAGGCGGACGAACTCGAAAATCTGCTTCGAGAACCGGTCGCCGCCTGAGCCTGCGGGTCTGTTGCTGGGGTTCGGACGCCAACCGACCCGCTCAGTCGCCACCCGTTTTGTGACTCCCCTCCGTGTCCCGGAGGATGAACGAGCCAATCGAGAGCGTGTGCTTCGCCACCGTCGCGATGCGCATGACGAACGCGAGCAGGATGACGAACGGGACGATGGAGATGGCGGAGGCCGCGCTCACGACCCAGACGAGGTTGTCGAGGCCGAGGAACGTGCCCATCACGGAACTCGAATCGAGGTAGATGATGGACACCGTGGCGACGATGAGCGCCGGGATTGCGGAGTACATCATCGCCCGAGAGAGGTTGATGAGTTCCCACTGGAAGTAGAGCGTCTTGAAGTGCTCACGGGCAGGTCCGAAGAAGGTGAGGGCGTCGCGGAGTTTCTGGAGGGCTTCTGAGGCCTCGTCGTTGAGTTTGTCACCGTACTGGTTCTGGATGCGCCGCGCCTCGTACACCTTCCACGAGTAGTTGTAGTCGAGTGCCGCAGAGAGGACGTCGAAGGTGCCGAACTGGGCCTCGTCGAGCTCTTCTGTGACCTCGTCTGCGTTGCCGGTGACGCTGTCTGTAAATCGAGTGATGTGGTCGCGTTCGTCGTCATTCACGTTCCCGTCGAGGGCGTCTTTGAGCTCCGCTGCGTGCTTTCCAGAGAATTCGATGATGGTCTTGAGAAAGCGCGAGGGTTCTGCGGGGCTGACCTGCACGCCGAGGGCTTCCTCCACGTCGGTCTGGAACTGCATCGCGCCCTCCATGCGGTCTCGCTGGTCGCCGATGGGGCCGAGTTCCTGTGAGAGGACGAGTTGGTTCAGCGTCACCACCAGCGTCACGCCGGTGATGATGGCGGTGACGAACGCCTGAAACAGCGTCTCAGTCGGGTCCTTGCTCGACATCGTCTTTCGAATCAGGGTGGGGTCGAGCGCCCCGAGAATGACGAGTGTCACGAAAAAGGCGACTAACAGCAGTCCGGCGACGAGCCAACGGTTTGCGCCCATGAGAAACCAGAGTTTCACACGGCTTTCCGGGACACGACCCCGCATCGTGTCACTCGGCTCGTCAGTTCCATTGCTCATGCAACGAGGAATACTGGCGCGGCAAAAGGGTTGGTGGCTACCCGGTTAGTTTTCTTCTTCTTTGATGTCTTCGAGTTCGGCTTCGACTTCGGGATCCGTCGTCTCCGCTTCTGTCTCCGCTTCCGTCTCTGCGTCCATCTCGGTTTCCGATTCCGCCTTCGGCGTGGACTTGCCGGCTTCGGCCTTTAGCGTCTCCAGTTCGGCCTCGACTTCGTTGTCTGTCGAGAGCGATTCGAGTTCGCGGTCGATGGAGTCCTTGTCGGAGAGTGCGTCCTCGAACGCGCCGGTCTCTTCGAGTTCGTCGAGCGCCTCAGCCCGGGCCTCCATGTCGTCGGTACGTTCGCGGGCGCGGTCGATGGCCCGTGAAACGTCCTCCATCTCCTTGCCTGCGCCGGTCATCGCCTCGGAGACGCGGGTGCTCGCCTCTGCGGCCTCGTAGCGAGCCTTGATGGTCTCCTTCTGGGTGCGGAACTCCTCGATGCGGTTCTGGAGTTCGTTCTTCTTCGAGACGAGGTTGTCCTGGGTGTTCTGCAGATTGGCGATTTGGCCCTCCAGTTCCTCAATCTGGGTCATCTTCTGTTTTTTCTTCTCCAGGGCCTGCCGCGCGAGGTCGTCGCGATCCTGGTTGACCGCCTCGCGTGCCTGTCGGTTGTGCTTCTCTACGTTCTCCTCCAATCGACGCTTCTGGATTTCGAGGCGCTTTTTCTGCGTCGTGAGGTCTGCGATGCCGCGTTTTACGTCCTGTAGCTCGTCGCGCATCTGCTCGTAAGAGTAATCGAGCGTCTCAGTCGGGTCCTCCACCCGATTGAGCAGCGCGTTGATTTTAGACCGGATGACGTACGACATGCGCGCGAAGATTCCCATGGGTGCTATTGGCCATGCGCGGCCTTAAAAACTCTCACCACACTAACACTCAATAATGACAGGCGAACCCGTACTCATCCCTGGCGCCAGAGACGTTCGCGCGACTCACGACACCGTCCCCGACGCGACGAGCGTCGTCGTCGCGTGCCCGCCACACCCCCAGCAGGGCGGCAAACGAACCGACTCACGGCTCACCGCCGTCTCCGAGGAACTCGCCGCTCAGGGTATCGCAACGCTCCGATTCGACTACGGCGCGTGGGACGAAGGCCGCGGCGAGCGCGAGGACGCCCGTAACGCCGTCGCGTGGGCGCAGGACCACTACGAACACGTTGGTCTCTTTGGCTTCTCCTTTGGCGGCGCGATTGCCCTGTTGACCGCGGCGGGTCGCGATGACCTCGCGGCCGTGAGCGCGCTCGCACCCGCCGGTGCGCTCCCTGCGGGCCTCGACGTGGCGGCGTCGCTCTCCGACATCGCAGCCCCCACGCAAGTGGTGTTCGCCTCGCGTGACACGACGGCGAACTGGGAGCCAGTCGTCGAGCGGGCGCGCGAACTCGACTTCCGCGTCGACGAGATGAGCGCCGACCACTTTTTCATCGGGCAGAAACAGAAGGTCGCCGCGCTCGTCTGCGACTTTCTTGTTGCACACCTGTAGTGTGGGAAGCCGTCTCGGTGGCTCGGACGCTCCGAAATGGTTTTGAAGAACGATTGCGGACAGACAGTATGCCGACGGAACCCGAAACGGATTACGACCCGACTCTCGGGAACAAGTTCATTTTCGTTACCGGGGGTGTGATGTCCGGACTCGGGAAGGGTATCACCGCCGCCAGCACCGGCCGACTTCTCTCGAACGCTGGGTTCGACGTGACCGCGGTCAAAATCGACCCGTATCTCAACGTCGACGCGGGGACGATGAATCCCTACCAGCACGGCGAGGTGTACGTCTTGGAAGACGGTGGCGAAGTGGACCTGGACCTGGGTAACTACGAACGTTTCCTCGATATCGACATGACGTTCGACCACAACATCACCACCGGGAAGACCTACAAACACGTCATCGAGAAGGAGCGCGCCGGGGACTACCTCGGGAAGACGGTCCAGATCATCCCGCACATCACCGACGACATCAAGCGCCGCATCCGCGAGGCCGCAGAGGGCCACGACATCTGTATCGTCGAAGTGGGCGGCACGATTGGCGACATCGAGGGCATGCCATATCTCGAAGCCCTCCGCCAGTTCGTCCACGAGGAAGAAGAGGAGGACGTTCTGCTCACGCACGTCACGCTCGTCCCGTACTCGAAAAACGGCGAGCAGAAGACGAAACCGACCCAGCACAGCGTCAAAGAACTGCGCTCGATTGGCCTCCAGCCAGACATCCTCGTCGGGCGCTGTGAGACGAAACTCGAACCGGCGACCAAGGAAAAAATCGCGCTCTTCTGTGACGTTCCGACGGAGGCCGTCTTCTCTAACGCCGACGTCGAGGACATCTACCACGTCCCGCTGATGGTCGAAGAGGAAGGACTCGACGAGTACGTGATGGAGCACCTCGCCATCGCGGACCAGGCCATTCCGAAGGGCGAGCGCAAAAACGAGTGGCGCGACCTCGTGACTCAGGAGACCTCCGGGTCGGTCAAAATCGCGCTCGTCGGGAAGTACGCACTGGAAGACGCCTACATCTCGATTCACGAATCGCTCAAACACGCCGGCCTCGACCAGGGCGTCGACGTGGACATCCTCTGGGTCGATTCAGACGAGATGGCGGAGGACCACATGGAACGACTGCACGACGCGGACGGCATCGTCGTCCCCGGCGGCTTTGGCTCCCGCGGAACGCAGGGCAAAATCAAGGCCATTCGCTACGCCCGCGAACACGACATTCCGTTCCTCGGTCTCTGTCTCGGGTTCCAACTCGCCGTCATCGAGTACGCCCGCAACGTCCTCGGACTCGACGGCGCAGACTCGACGGAGATGGAACCGGAGACGCCACACCCGGTCATCGACCTGTTGCCCGAACAGTACGACTTAGAGGACCTCGGCGGCACGATGCGCCTCGGCGCACACGAGACTCAAATCACGCCGAACACCCTCGCGAGCGAGGTGTACGGCGGGACGTCGTGTGTCGAACGCCACCGCCACCGCTACGAGGTGAACCCGAACTACATCGACCAGCTCGAAGCCGACGACCTGACGTTCTCAGGCAAGGCGAACAACCGGATGGAGATTCTCGAACTCGCGGGTCATCCATACTTCTTCGGGACGCAGTTCCACCCCGAGTTCAAGTCCCGTCCCGGTCGGGCGAGTCCGCCGTTCGTCGGACTCGTGAAGGCAGTTCTCGCTGAGCAGGAATCGGAGGTCGAAATCTGATGGTAAACGTAGACGAATTCATCCCGGAAGCAGAGGCAGAGATTCGAGACGAAGTCGGCGACGGTCACGCCATCATCGCCCTCTCGGGCGGTGTGGACTCCTCGGTCGCCGCGACGCTCGCCCACCGCGCCGTTGGCGGCCAACTCACCCCGGTGTACGTGGACACTGGGCTGATGCGCAAAGGTGAGACCGAGCAGATTCGCGAGACGTTCTCGTTCATGGAGAACCTTCGCGTCGTCGAGGCACAGGACCGCTTCCTCGACGCGCTCTCCGGCGTCACCGACCCCGAGGAGAAGCGCGAAATCATCGGTGCGCAGTTCATCCGCGAGTTCGAGACGGTCGCCAAAGAGGAAGAAGCAGACTTCCTCGTTCAGGGGACCATCTACCCGGACCGCATCGAATCCGACGGCGAAATCAAGTCCCACCACAACGTCGGCGGCCTCCCGGACGTGGTCGATTTCGACGGCATCGTCGAACCCGTCCGCGACCTCTACAAGGACGAAGTCCGCGAGGTGGCCCGCGAGCTCGGTCTCGAATCGGTCATCGCAGAGCGAATGCCGTTCCCCGGCCCCGGCCTCGCCGTGCGCGTCATCGGCGAAGTCACCCGCGAGAAGGTCGAAGTCGCCCGTGAATCGACGTTCATCGTCGAAGAAGAACTCGAAGCCTACGAACCGTGGCAGGCGCTCGCCGCGGTCATCGGCAAGGCGACGGGTGTCAAAGGAGACAACCGCGTTCACGGCTGGATTGTGGCCGTGCGCTCGGTCGAGAGCCGTGACGGCATGACTGCCCGCGCTCAGGAACTCGACTGGGAGACGCTCCAGCGCATCCAGTCGCGTATCACGGGGTCGCTCGACAACGTCTCGCGCGTGGTCTACGACGTAACCCACAAACCGCCTGCGACCATCGAGTACGAATAATGAATGCAATCGTCGTCGGTGCCGACGAGTACGCACTCGGTGACGCCCTCGAATCGATGGGCGTCTCCGTCACCTACGTCGAAGGGTTCGCGAACCGCCCCGCGCTCGAAGACGCGGGTATCGTCGACTGTGACCTGTTCGTCCTCACGGACGTCTCACAGGCCACGTCGATTCCGGTCGCAAAGGACATCAACGACCAACTCCGGGTCGTCGTCTACGCGGACGATTCGGTCCCCGAGTTCGTCCGCGGTCGGTCTGCGCTCATCATCGACCCGGACCTGCTCTCCCCGGAGACGGTCGCAGAAGAACTCGTCTGAGCGAATTCCCGTTTACAGCGTCGCAGCGAGTCTGTCCAATCGCTTCGCCCCGTCTTTGAGAAATGGCACGCCGTGGCCCATGGCAGCGACGTCGAACTGGGGCGCGCGGTGGGCGAGCGCCTTGATGCTTCGTTCTACTTCCACATCGTCGTAGCTGAGCAGGTATGGCGACGGTTCGAGACGGCCGTGTCGTTCGACGACGAGGTCGCCGAGGAAGGCGGTAGAGAGCGTCTCGCTCACGTAGGCGACGTGGCCGGGGGTGTGCCCCGGCGTGTGGTAGGCGGTGAAACTCCCGAGTTCGTCGCCATCTGCGACGAGTTCCACCTCCGGGACCTCCTTGAGCACGGGGGAGGCGAGGCGCTGGAGGGCCGCTTTGCGATTTCGCCATCGTGGCCGTTGCTCGCCGCGCAGGAAGGGGGCGTCGCCCTCCCCGATGTAGATGGGGGCGTCGAGGTCGACGAGGCGGCCGAGCGTCCCGACGTGGTCCATGTCGTAGTGGGTGAGCAACACGCGGTCGATCTCCCGCATCGCATAGCCCGTGGCCGCCACTTCCTTGCGGAGGGTCTTTGCGTCCCACGGATTGCCCGTGTCGATGAGCGTGAGGGCGTCGCCGTCGGCGACGAGGTAGGCGTTCACGCCGCGGAGGTCGAACCACCAGCACTGCTGTGTGAGTCGATTTGCCATTAGTGTTCTCGACGCGCTCCACCGCCGAGGGCGTTTCGCCCGACGGGTCGGTTTATTCCGTCCGAGCGCGAATACGGAGTGGGGAGTAGCATGTCATCTGAAGAATTCATCGAACAGGGTGGGACGATGACCGACACTGAGATTGACTTTTTCCTGCGCAGCCAGGGCTACGGTGTCCTCTCGCTGGCCGCCGGCGACGAGGCTTACGGCG
The DNA here is from genome assembly GCF_029489995.1 of Haladaptatus sp. DYSN1. Lineage (NCBI taxonomy): Archaea > Methanobacteriati > Methanobacteriota > Halobacteria > Halobacteriales > Haladaptataceae > Haladaptatus > Haladaptatus sp. DYSN1. Next base: position 2,660,411 of record NZ_CP120470.1, on the reverse strand, counting down.
TGCCCGTCTCGTTTGGGTACGACGGCGACCACCTGTACTTCATGTTCCTGCAACTGGGGCCGGAATCGCAGAAACTTTCGTACGCGTCGCGGACGCACACGGCGAGTTTCCTCGCCTATCAGGTCAACTCGAAATTCGACTGGCAGAGCGCAATCGTCACCGGGACGCTCCGAGAGATCCGTGACGACGAGGTGACCCACGCTCGCGACACGATGGAGCAAAACGCCTGGCATCCGAGCCTGTTCTCCGAGGCCGACCCGATGGGCGGCCCCTACGGGTACGTCCTCGACATCGAGTCGAAATCCGGACGGAAGGGGCAGGACGCCTAACCCGCGAGGAACCCACGCAGGGTTCCGGAAACCGTCTTCGCCGTGGAGGGGCGGCCAATGCGTTCCATCTCGTGGTCGGTGAGTTTGAAGTCGAATACCTCGAGGTTATCCTTCAGGTGAGGATACGACGACGCCTTCGGAATGGCGACGACGTTGTCCTGCTGGATGAGCCACCGCAGGGCGACCTGTGCCGCCGATTTCTTGTAGCGAAGCCCGATGCCAGAGAGCGTGCTGTCGGTGAGCAGGCCCCCGTGCAGGAACGGGCTGTACGCCGTCAGCACGACGTCGTGAATCTGGCAGTACTCGACCAGCGCCTGTTTTCGGTCGAACGGCGTGTAGCGCACCTGATTCGTCAGGATGGGTTCGAGCGATTCGTCACGGGCGGCCATGAGCTGGGCCTGACTGAAGTTGCTCACTCCGATGTGGTGGACGACGCCCTCTTCCACGAGGTCGTTCATCGCGTCGAGGGTTTCGCGCAGGGGAACCAGCGGGTTCGGCCGGTGGATGAGCAAGCAGTCTACGTACTCGGTATTCAACCGGGCGAGGCTCGCGTAGGTCGATTCTTTCACCTTCTGCTCACTCAGATTCGTCGGCGAGAGTTTCGTGACGAGGAAGACGTCCTCGCGGTCCACGGTCGAATTGTTGATGGCCGCGCCAACCTGTCGCTCGTTTCGGTAGTTCTGTGCAGTGTCCATGTGCCGATAGCCGAGGTCCAGCGCCGTCTCGACCACCCGACGGCAGGCGGTTCCGCGCAGTTGCCACGTTCCAAGCCCAATCTTCGGGACCGCTGCCCCCTGTGCCACCACGTATTCCATGTCCTGAGACACGCTGCCCACGGACGTAACCGCTTTTTCGTCCAAACGGAGTGTCACGCACACGCGAACGAACTAAGAACCGTCCGGCCCTTGCGTCGGGTATGTCACTCGACCGATTCACGAAACCCGAACCCGACGTGGGCGAAGTCCAGACCGAGGAACTCGTCGTCTCCGACGACGCGCTCGTCAAACTGTTCGCCCTCGGCCCCGGTGCGGAACTGAAACCACACCCACACGATTCGTCCTCGAACGTCTTTCACATTCTCGAAGGCACGATAACCGTGATTCAGGACGACGAAGAAGAGGAAATCGAGGCTCCCGGAGTCGTTTTCCACGACCGGGGCGTTCTCCACGGCGCGCGAAACGAGACGGACGAACCAGTCTACTTCACGGCCACGCTCGCGCCGTTCCCGAGCTAACGGAATCGCTGGAGGACGGGAATCTCTTCAATGCGGTCTGCAGAGAGCAGGCCCCAGTCGATACCCGCGGGTTTCCGCCCGTGCTCGGGGCGAATCTCCCGCTCAGGAGTCACGATGAGGTCCATGGACACGTCGTGGGCACCGACTTCGACGGCCTCGTCGACGATTTGGCGTTCGTGAACCGTCGTGACGACGGGCGTGTCGTCGTCCACGAGTCCGAGTTCGCGGAGGATGGCGTACTCCAGGTCGCTGTACCCCTCGCCCTTCCCGATTCGTGCGCCCGTCTCGGTGACGGCGACGCTTCCGGAGACGATGAGGCCGATACCGTCGATTTCGTCGGGGCTGACCTGCGTGCCGTACTCGTCCATGTGCGAGATGGCGGCGGCGCGGTCGGTATCCTCGATGGTCGCCGGATCGAGGCGGACGAAACACTGCTCGTCGCGCAGGCGCGGGACGGCCATGTAGACGAGTTTCCCCTCGGCGAGTGCCCGCCGCCGGACGGGGAGCTGTGGTGAGTCGGGGTTCGCCTTGATGACCGTCGCGTCCTGCCACTCGGAGGTTTCAGCGAGTCGGTCTGCCGCCTCGCGTGCGCCGTCGAAGTTCGGAATCCGCCCGTGTGGCGGAAACGGAAATCGAGCGATTCCCTCTGCTTCGAGGGCGTCCCAGACGCGCTCGCGGAGGGCCTGTTTGTCCATGCACGTCTTTCCGCCGTCACCGCAAAAACAGTTGGCAGTCGGCGGTCAAGGCGCGTCCGTCGTCGTTTCCGCCTCGTATCCCTGCTCAGCCATCCGCTTCAGATTCGCGAGCGTGTCGGCTAAACCGCGTTTCATCGACCGATTGACGAACAGGGCTTCGACGATGCGCCCGACTGGGCGAATCCGGGGCAGGAATTCGTATTCGATGGACTGGTGGACGCGGGTGGCATCACCGACTGGTTCGAAAGTGGCCGTAAGCACCGGTTGCATCACGCCGAGGTCGCCTTCGTGGACCTGTCGGGTCGGCCGGTCGAACGCGGTTATCACCCACTCGCTTTCGTCTTTTATCGGGCCGACACCACCGTACTCGCGGTAGATGGTCCCCTTACCGACGGGGCCGTCACTGACGTAGGTGACTCGGTCTGTGAACGCCGCGGACAGTTCCGCATAGCGGTCCACGTCACTGTATACCTCCCAGACGTACGCAGGCGGGGCCTGAACAGTCGTCGATGCTTCTACCCGTGCCATAGTAAATAGTACGTTGGGGCAGACGATATCGTTTGTGAGGTATTCACACGCAATGTAGTAGAATCGGCTGAAATATCTCCGGAGAGTGACTGTTTGGGCAGTCACAGGCTAGATTTTTACTACTCGCTCCCGATGGATTAAAACATGGCATCCATTGCGATTGTCCATGGGGGTGCAGCACAGCGGGGTGGGACTCGGTCTGCGTGCGACCAGTATACGGCAGACCACTTTCAGACGTGCCGCGAGTACGCAGAGGCAACCTGCGACTCGTGGGTCATTGTCTCGGCGAAACACGGGGTTATCCACCCGAACAGGCAGATACAGAGCTACGACGTCACCCGCGCGGATTTCGACCCGTTCGAGGAGATGCAGTGGGTAAAGCGCATCCAGCGTCAACTCGGTGACGTGCTGTTCGACCAGTACACCAGTCCGCAGTTCTCGCGCGTCGTCGTGTTGACCGACGACTACCACACCGCGGCACTCGACCCGGTGTTCAAACAGGCGACGGGTCGCGGAGTCGCCGTCGAAAAACCGTTCGAAGGTCGCTACGACGAACCGGTAGAATCGGTGCTCAAACAGCCGGTTCCCCGGTAGCGAACCTACGCGTCTCTTTTTGCGAGGCCAGCGAGGTGGCCCACTTCCGGGACGATGACTTCGTTCGCGCCGAGACATGCGGCGTTCTCGCTTCCTGGCAGGGCGAACACGGGGACTCCGTCGGCGATACCTGCGGCTGCGCGGGTTCCGACGACGCGGGTGCCGATCTCGTCGAACGAGAGCCGTCGGAACAGTTCGCCGAAGCCAGGGAGTTCCTTCTCCATCAGCGGCGAGATAGCCTCGATTGTCACGTCGTCGGGCGTCACACCAGTCCCGCCGGTGGTCACCACGACGTTCACGTCGTCGCGGCCGACGAGGCGGTCTACGGTCTGTTGAATCCCATCGAAGTTGTCGTCGATGAGTTCGCGGGTGGCGACGGTGTGCCCTGCGCCTTCGAACGCCTCGGCTATCGCGTCACCCGCGGGGTCGTCGTCGAGCGACCGAGTGGTGGACACGGTGACGATGGCGACGCCGACCGTCTCTACGTCGTGGTGGTGGTGACCGTGTTTGTGGTCGTCATGGCCGTGCGTGTGGGCGTCGTGTCCATGTTCGTGGTCGTCGTGACCGTGCTCGTGGTCGTGGCCGTGTCCGTCGTGGTGTGATTCGTAGTCGTGTCCGTGTCCCGTGTCGGCGTTCTTCTGCTCGGCCATGGCTGGGTCTACTCGTCTCGGTACAAAAACTATCGGGGCAAAAAGTGGCGATTAGCTCCCCGTCTCGTCCGGGATGGCGCCCATCTGGCGCATCATCCCCAGCACGTCGAAGTTGGTCCAGACCTCTGTGACCTGTCCGTCTACGATACGGTCGATTTCGATACCCGTTACCTCGACGTGGTTGCCGGAGGCCGGAACGCCGGCGAGCTCGCCGTCGTGGGTACCGACTGCCTTCCAGCGCGTGGCCACCATGTCCCCTTCGGAGACGATGTCTTCGATGGTCACATTGAGGTCGGAGAACGCCTCACGGTACTGTTTTACGTTCTTTGTGAACCCTTCGCGTCCGTGAATCGATTCCGGTTCTGTCGGATTGTGTTCGACGTACGATTCTGCGATAATCTCGTCGACGACGCTGTAATCACCCGTGTTCAGCGTGTTCCACAGTTTTTGGACAATCTCTTCGTTCGATGCCGCTGGGCGCGTTGCTTTGCTTGCCATTTCCCTCACCCAGTACATGCTAGGTCGTTTCAGGCGATAGACTCGTATGCGTGATTCTGTGGACGTCAAAAAAGGCTGAACTTCTCCGTCAGCTCCCCATCTCGTCTGGAAGTGCCCCCATCTGTTGGAGCATGCCGAGACTGTCGAACTGGTTCCACGCCTCGACGACCTTGCCGTCCTCGAAGCGGTCGATTTCGATGCCCGAAATTTCGACGGGCTTGTTCGTCGGCGCGATTCCGCGCAGGTCACCCGTGTGCTTCGCGTTGAGGCGCCATCGAAGGGCTACTTCGTCGCCTGCGGCGAAGATGTCCTCGATCGTCAGGTCGATGTCGGAGAACGCTGCTCGCATCTCCTCTATGTTCGCGCGGAAGCCGTCGCGGCCGCGAATCGGTTCTGACTCGAAGGCGCTGTGTTCGACGTAGTCGTCTGCGACGTACTGGTCTACGAGGCTGTAATCGCCGTACGTTCCCGTTTCCCAGAGTGCTCGCACGATGTCGGCGTTCGATTCGAGTGGGCGTGTCGCTTTACTTGCCATTTCCTTCACCCAGAGAAACGTATGCGTCGTCAGGAAATATCGTGGTATGCTATCCCACGATGACTGTCCGTAGACCCGACCTGTCATCGCTTTCCGCAGACCGTACTGTTTTGCCCCCCCGCGTGCCTTGCTGTCACATGAAGGCGGTACACTTCGACGAACACGGCGACCGCGACGTACTGCAGTATGGCGAACTCCCGGACCCCGACCCGGCCCGCGACGAAGTCATCGTAGAAATGCGGGCAGGTGCACTCAACTTCCTCGACGTGTGGACACGACGGGGCCTTCCCGGCCTCGACCTCGAGATGCCCCACATCCCCGGCAGCGACGGCGCGGGCATCGTTCATGCGGTGGGCGAGGACGTGGCCAGATTCGAACCGGGCGACCGCGTCGCGGTCACGGCGGGTCTCTCCTGTGGCGTCTGTGAGTTCTGTCGCGATGGCGACCCCTCGCTGTGTGAGGACTTTGGCGTCCTCGGCGAGCACACCCGTGGCGTCCACAGCGAACTCGCCGCCGTGCCCGCGGAGAATCTCGTCCCCGTCCCCGAACACGTCTCGTGGGAAGTCGCGGCGGCCGCCCCGCTCGTCTTCCAGACAGCGTGGCGAATGCTCATCACGCGCGCCGAACTCGAACCCGGCGAGAAAGTGCTCGTACTCGGGGCCAGCGGCGGGGTGGGTCACGCCGCGATTCAGATTGCGAAATACGCCGGTGCGGAGGTGTTCGCCACCGCTTCCAGTTCCCAGAAACTCGAACTCGCCGCAGAGTGTGGCGCAGACCACGTCCTCAACTACGAGGAGACGGACTACGCAAGCGAAATCTACGAACTCACCGACAAGCGTGGCGTGGACGTCATCGTCGACCACGTCGGCGGCCCGACGTGGCAGGATTCGATAAAGAGCCTCGCGAAAAACGGCCGCCTCGTCACCTGTGGAGCCACCCTCGGACGCCACCCGCAGACGGACTTAAATCGCATCTTCTGGAACCAACTGCAGATTCTCGGGTCGTCGATGGGGACGCCCGGGGAAGCCGACGACGTACTCCCGCTCGTCTGGGACGGCACCTTCCGCCCGCACATCCGCGAGGTGCTGCCGATGAGTGAGGTCAAACGCGCCCACGAGATGCTCGAAAATCGCGATGGATTTGGGAAGGTTGTAGTCGTTCCGGACTCCCAGTACAATTGATGGCCGACGACCGCTACGTCCACGACCCAGCGGCGTTCGACAGCGAGGACGAAACCGCCAGCCAGCAGGCCGAAGACAGGGATTTCAGCTGGCGAGGCTGGATTCTCGTGGGCGTCGTCGTCGTCTCGTTTCTCGTCATTCCGGGGCTGATTCTCCTCTTACCAGCGGCCGAAGACTTCGTCGTGAGCCTCGGCCTCTCCTACCGCGACACCTACCTGTTTCTCCCGCTCATCCCGGCGTTCCTGCTCGGGACGCTCGCCGTCTGGGCGACGACTCGTCCCTGACTACCGGGAGTAAGGCACTTCCACGAGTGCCATATCGTCGGACGGAACCACTCGTTCGAGTGTCTCTTCGAGTTCGTCCCACGTCGCCGGTCGATAGGCGTCGATGCCGAAACTCTCCGCGAACCTGACGAAGTCGGGATTCGTGAGGTGCGTGCCGAAGGAATTGCCCGTGTGTTCTCGCTGTTTTCGCGAGATGAGGCCGTAGTCGTTGTCGTTGAACAGCAGTATCGTAAACCCACAGTCGAGTCGCGTCGCTGTCTCGATTTCTGCGGCGTTCATCAGGAAGCCGCCGTCGCCCGTCGCGGCGACGACGTTCGAATCGACGGCGAGGTCTGCTGCTACCGCGCCGGGAACGGCGATGCCCATGGTCGCGAGGCCGTTCGAGATGATGGTCGTGTTCGGTTCGTAGGCGGGGAAGTTCTGTGCGATGACCATCTTGTGGTGGCCCACGTCCGAGATGAGCACGTCCGCCGGGTCCATCGCTTCGCGGAGGTACGGGAGGGCTCCCGCCACGCTGAACCCGTCGTCTGCGGCTGGTTTCGTGAGCACCTCGTCGATGATTGCCGCCCGTTCTGCTGCGTACCAGTCGTCGTCCGTCGAACAGGTGTCGAGATGGTCTCCGAGCGCGCGCAGGCCGGCTGTGATGTCACAGACGAGTTCTACGTCCGGATTGTAGTGTTCGTACACCTCCGCCGGTTCGTGGTCGAGGTGGACCACCGCCTTGTCGAGACTGTGATTCCACTTCTCCGGGTCGTGTTCCGCGATGTCGTAGCCGATGGCGAGGATGGCGTCCGCCCGCTCGATGACGGCGTGGGCCTCGTCGTTCGACCCCGAGTCGAGGGTCATGAGCGAGTGGTCGTCGTCGTCAGAAATCGCCCCCTTCCCCATGTAGGTGGCGACGACTGGAGCGTTCGTCTTGGCGACGATTTGCTGGAGGACGTCCCCGGCGTGCGTGCGCACGGCTCCGTTGCCGGCGAGAATGAGCGGTCTGTCGGCTCCACAGAGCAGTTCAGCCGCGCGCTCGACAGATGCTGCGTCCGGGTCGGGCCGCCGGATTCGCTCGCGCTGTTCGAGGGGCGTCGCATCCGTGGCCTCCCCCGCGACGTCCTCGGGGAACTCGAGGTGGGTCGCGCCGGGTTTCTGATACTCGGCGAGTTTGAACGCCTTGCGAACCGACTCGTTCACGATTTCTGGTTCACCTATCTGCGTGTTCCACTTCACGACGGGTTCGAACATGTGAACGATGTCGAGCGCCTGATGACTCTCCTTGTGGAGGCGCTCGCGCCCGCCCTGCCCCGTAATCGCGACGAGCGGACTCTTATCGAGGTGGGCGTCTGCGACCCCCGTGAGGAGGTTCGTCGCCCCCGGGCCGAGCGTCCCCATGCAGACGCCCGCGTGGCCGGTTAGTCGGCCGTGGACGTCGGCCATGAACGCTGCGCCCTGTTCGTGGCGCACTGGGATGAACTCGATCGACGAATCCGCGAGCGAGAACAGGACGTCTTCGAGTTCTTCCCCCGGCAGGCCGAACACGTACTCCACACCCTCTACCGCGAGACACTCGACGAGCAAGTCGGAGGCCTTCATGAGTCGTTATTCACATCACTGCGCCATCATTCCACCGGCTGGGAGAGTCTGCCCGTAGTCTACGAATAATTATTACCTCAAACTGAGTTATGTTACCACATGGCACAAACATTTGAGTGTATGGACTGTGGTCACCGCATGGAGGCCACCACACGCACGCCGTGTCCCGAGTGTGGCGGCGTCATGCAGAACCTCGCGGTTCGCCGCGAGTAAATTTTGGTCGGTTTCCCGACCGCTTTTTCGACTATTCGGAGAGTGAAATCTCCGCGTCGCCGTCTGCGTCCTGAATCCACATCGTCTTGCGGTTGACGAATTCGAGGATGCCGTCCCGCGAGAGTTCGCGCCCGTAGCCGGAGTCTTTGACGCCGCCGAAGGGGATACGCGGGTCGGATTTTACGAGTTCGTTCACGAAGACGCACCCGGCCTCGATGCGGTGGCCAACGCGTTCGCCGCGTTCGAGGTCACTCGTCCAGACGCTCGCGCCGAGACCGAGGTTCGTGTCGTTGGCCACGCGAATGGCTTCTGCCTCGTCTCCGACTTTGAATACAGACGCGACGGGGCCGAACACCTCTTCCTCGGCCGCGGGCGACCCGTCGGGCACGTCGGTCAACACCGTCGGTGGGTAGTAGAAGCCGTCACGGTCCATCGGCTCACCGCCGAGTTCGACGGTCGCCCCGGCCTCGACGCTCTCTGTGACCTGCTCGTGGAGGTCCTCCATGAGTCCCTCACGCGCCTGCGGGCCGATGTCGGTATCCTCGTCCATCGGGTCGCCGATGGTGAGCGATTCGAGTTCCGCTTTGAATTTCTCCATGAACTCGTCGTAGACGGCTTCGTGAACGATGAACCGTTTCGCCGCGATACACGACTGTCCCGAGTTGATGGTACGCGCACGCGCGCCGACCTTCGCGGCGGTGTCCACGTCCGCGTCGTCGAGGACGACGAACGGGTCGCTCCCGCCGAGTTCGAGCACTGTCTTCTTCAAATTCTTGCCCGCGTTCTCGGCCACCGACCGGCCGGCGGCCTCGCTCCCGGTGAGCGTGACGGCCGTGATTCGCTCGTCTGCGATGATGTCCGCGACCTGGTCCGACCCGACGAGCAGCGTCTGGAAGACGCCCTCGGGGTAGCCTGCCTTGCGGAACACGTTCTCAATGGCCTGTGCGCATTCGGGGACGTTCGAGGCGTGTTTGAGCAGCCCGACGTTCCCGCTGGTCAGGTGCGGGGCGGCAAACCGGAACACCTGCCAGAACGGGAAGTTCCACGGCATCACTGCGAGGACCGCCCCGAGCGGCTCGTAGGAGACTTTCGACCGGGCGTGGGGTTCGCTGCCGATGACTTCGTCCTGGAGGTGTTCGCCCGCGTGTTCTGCGTAGTAGTCACAGACCCACGCGCACTTTTCGACCTCGGAGATGGCGGCCGTAATCGGTTTGCCCATCTCCCGGGTCATCATCTCTGCGTACTCCTGTTTGTTCTCCCGGAGCACCTCCGCGGCGTTTGCGAGCAACTGCTGGCGTTCGAGGATGGGGACGTCACGCCAGTCGTCGAACGCTTCCTGCGCGTTGTCGAGGGCTTCGTCGACCACGTCGTCCGTGTCCTCGGAAATCGGTTCGAGTGCTTCGCCAGTGGCCGGGTTGACGCGCTGCATACGTCACGATAGGGCAAACAGACGGGTAACTTTGATGGCGAACGAAGGTTCCGAAACTACCAGTCGATGACTCGACGCGACCGCCAGAACCGCCCAGAGGGGCCGCCGGGGGCGAACCGCGCCAGCCACGCCGGGGTGTCTGCGCCCTCCGCGACGCTGCGCGAGGCCCCCGGCCCGCCCATGTCGGTGCGCACCCATCCGGGACAGACGGCGTTGGCCATCAACCCGCGACGGTTGTACTCGCCGTGGAGGTACGCTGAGAGCCCGTTAATCCCGGCTTTCGAGATGCGGTACGGGCCATATCCACCAGACATGCCCTCGCCGAGTGCGCCCATCCCAGACGAGACGTTGACGATGCGCGGCCCCTCGGTTTCGAGCAACAGTGGGAGCGTGGCGCGAGCGACCAGCACAGCACCCCGAAGGTTCACCGAGAGCGTCTCGTCGATGGTCTCAATCGACTGCTCGTGAAGCGGCCTTCCCGTTCCAACCACGCCGGCGTTGTTCACGAGAATATCGAGTTTCCCGTGCTCGTCTCGAATTCGCTCTGCAGCCGCCTGAATCTGGTCGTCTGCGGTCACGTCGAGCAGAATTGGGTGCTGGTCTGGCGCATCTACGTCGGCCACGTCCCGCGCCCCGGCGTAGACGGTCGCGTCGTGACTTGCGAGCACCGCCGCTACCTCCTCGCCGATGCCGCGGCTCGCCCCCGTCACGAGTGCGACCTGTCCGTCGAGTGAATCGTAGAGTTCGACGCCGTCCATGGCTGTGAGAGGCGCGGAAGCGAGAAAAGGCTGTGGCGGAGGCGGCGCTGTTGAATGTTAGTAAACGTCGATTGCAGAACCGTCTTCGTGCGAGCACGGAGTGCTCGCAACCCTTTTTCGGGCGCGTTTTTCGCGCGAGCGTTTATGGCTCGCGCCCAAAAAGGTGCAGGTGCTAGTTGAAGTCCCGCCGCATCGCAATCTCGAACCACGGGCAGAGACGGAGCTGGCGGTAGAATCGTGGGTTCTCGTGCAGGTACTCGTAGGGGACCCACATCAGGCCGGCCACTTCCTCGTCGTTCACGTCGAGGCTTTTGTCTTGGAGGGTGCACTTGAGCACCGAGCAGACTTCCCATTCGAGACCCTCGTTCTCGTAGTAGCGTTTGTATTCGAACTTGTCCGTGACCCGGAGGTCGTCGTACTGGTCGGGCGTGATGCCGAGTTCCTCTTCTAAGCGTTCGCGGGTGGCTTCTTCCTGGGTCTGGCCCTCGACGGGGTGGGAGGCGACGGTGCCGTCCCAGTAGGTGTCCCAGAGGCGCTTGTTGAAGGCGCGCTGTGCGAGCAGAATGTTGCCGTCGCCGTCGAAGACGAGCGCGGTGAACGCGCGGTGTCGGATGCCGTCGCCGGTGTGAGCATCGAGACGGTTTACGAGTTCGAGTTCGGTGTCGTCCTCGTCCACTGCGATAACGTCCTGCATCGCGTTTTTGTGGAGTTCACCCGTAGACTCGCCCTCCGCCTCAGATTCGGCCGCAGATTTCGTCGTACTCATGCTGATACAGACAACGACCCCTTTCAAACACCCTTCGGATTCGGTCGGGTGCCCCACTCCTCCGGGTTGGGGTCGTAGGTCGGCCCGACGTGGAATCGCATCTCGCCACGGCGACTGCGCGCGGACAGTTTGTTCAGTTTCAGCATCTCTCCGTCCAGACTGAAGTGGACCGGGTCGCCCTCGTGGGTCAGGCGCAGTTGGGGAACTTTGATGCGCGTCAGATGGGAGGCTCCGCGCTGGAGCAGGCGGTCTGCGGCCCCGCGGGTCAGGTAATTCAGCGTCGGCGCGCGCTTGATGATGACGACGTTCATCAGGCCGTCTTCCATGTTTGCCTGTTTGACCTGCTCGCCGGGGAACCGCCGGCCGTTGCCGATGAGAATCATGATTGCTTCCCCCGACCAGAGCACGTCGCCGCCCTCGCTCGCTCGCACGTCGATTTTCAGGCCGTCGAAACTCTGGGTCTTCTCCAGCGTGTTCAGGACGTACGCCATCACGCCGAGGCGTCGCTTCTGCTGGGGCGTGGTCGCGGCGCTCGCCTCCGCCGTGACGCCGGCGACACAGGAGTTAATGAACGGGCGCTCCTCCGCCCACCCGAGGTCGAGGCTGCGGACGTTCTTGCTATCCAGCACCTCGAAGGCGTGCGGGACGCTCTTGATGCCGATGTTGTCCGCAAAATCGTTCCCTGTCCCTGCTGGAACCACTCCCATCTCCACGTCGGAGAGGGCGTTCGCTTCGTCTACCCCTCGAACCACTTCGTTCAGCGTGCCGTCCCCGCCGCAGGCGACGACCATGTCGGCCTCCTCTGCGGCCTCCTTTGCGAGGGTGTGTGTCTCACCTTTCTTCGTGCTGTTCCACACCTCGTACCCCCGTTGCTCCCCGATTTCTGCGGCGCGTTTGCTGCGCTTTCGGTCGCCGCTGTTGGGGTTTCGGACGATGATTCGCCGCGCGTCGCTCATGGGCAGACATTGGACGCGGAGGTGATAGGTTTACTCCCGGAATCGCCGGACGATTCGGTACGCGACGTAGCAAAGTGAGAGGGTGACGGCCAGTGCGAGAATTGCGATGAACTTCATTTTGGGGGCAATTGCGAGGGTGACCATACGCGCACCTCGTCGTCGGTAAAAAAACCGAATTCCGTCCTACGCGTCTTCTGGAACCGGTTTGTACCCCTCGCCGACGAACACCGAGAGCGCCTGTGGCAGCGTCTCGATTGTCAGGCGGTCGGTTTCGAGCATCTCGCCATCCAGACTGAAGTGGCCAGTCCCATCTAGCACTGAGACCGTGAGCGATTTCGTCTTCAGGCGGTGGATGTGGTCTGTCTCGCCGCCGAAGAAGCGCGAAATCGCCGCCTCGCCCATCAGTTCGGCCGTCGGTCGTTCCTCGGCTATCGTCACGTCGAGCAGGCCGTCTTCGACGTTCGCCTGCGTCCCCCCGCTCGCGGGGAACCGGCGGGCGTTCCCGATGAGTGCGACGACCGCTTCGCCCGCCCACGAGTCGGCTACTTCGTGGTCTGTCTCGATGACGAGGCGCATTCCCTCGAACGAGTTGATCGTCTGGAACGTCGTGAACACGTAGGCGAGGACGCCGTACTTCGCTTTCATCTCGGGTGTGGTGTTCGCGCTCGCTTCGGCGGTCAGGCCGAATACGCAGGAGTTCACGAACGGGCGGCCGTTCGCGAGGGCGAGGTCGATTTTGCGGGCCTCGCCGCGCTCGATCACGTCGAAGGCGGTTTCGATATCCGTAATCCCAATTTGCCCGGCGAAGTTGTTCCCCGTCCCACAGGGAATCACGGCGAGTGTGGTGTCTTCGAGGGCGTCGGCTTCGTAGAGGCCGGCGACGACTTCGTTGACCGAACCGTCGCCGCCGCAGGCAGCGACGATTTCTGCGTCGGGGCCGAGCGTGCGGGCGAATTCTTTGGTGTCGCCTTCCTCATCAGTTTCGTAGAGATCGAAGCCGTGCTGGTCGGCGAGTTTTCGGATTTGGGCGACGTGGTTCCCACTCCCGCTGTTCGGGTTGCAGATAAGTACGCGGGACATTGACCGCTATCACGCGCCAGAAGACAAAAGGGCTGTTGGCCCTACGAGAAAGGTGTGTACGCCATCGACCTCCACTCTCATACCCGATTCTTTCACGGTCATCGTAATCTCGGCGATGCCTTCGACCCGATTGGGGTTCGCCTGCTCACGAAGGCGGCCTCGATGCGAGGGCTCGACGCGGTGGCGACGACGAACCACGACTACTACACGCCGTTCGACACGGGGTCGGTGGACATCCTCCCTGGTATCGAAGTCTCTTCTTCTCAGGGACATATCCTTGTCGTCGGGCCAGACCCGCCGATGGAGACGATTCCCGGGGAACTCACACCCGAGCAGGTCGTCGATATCGCCCACGAACGCGGCTGTGCGGCCATCATCGCCCACCCCTACCGCAACAGCACGGTCCGTGACGTGAAAGCGGACTTCGACGCCATCGAAATCAATGGCAAACATCCCCGAACCCACGAGTGGGTGCGTCGCCTCGCGCGCAAACGTGATCTCCCGCTGGTCGGTGGCTCGGACGCACACTATCCTATCGAAGTTGGCCGCGCGTACACGAAAGTCGATGTGGAAGAACCGACGCCAGAGAACATCGTCGCGGCCATTCGTGATGGCCGGGTCGAACCCCACGTCTCTATCAATTTCATCAACCGACTCGCCCACCGAGGGTACAAACTCACGCACGGCGCGAAGGGCTGGATGACGCCCCCCGACGCTTCCTCGCCCGGCATCGGCGACCCGCCACAGGAATCCGACAACTAGCCGAGGCGCTCGTCGAGAATCAGTCTCGTTTTCGTCCGCACGACTTCGTCCATCTCGCGGGCCTGTGTGATGAGTTCGTTTACCCCCTGCGTGTCTGCGGCGTCCACGATGAGGACGATGTCCTCCTCGCCGGACACCTGCCAGACGAAGTCGACCTCCTCCCATTCGGCCATCTTGTCCGTCACCGTGCGCGTGTCCACGTCCACGGCAACGCGCACCTCAATCATGGCCTTGATGTTCCCCGTCCGGGTGGTGACGGTGAATCGCTCTATCACCCCGTCTGCGAGCATCCGCTCGACCCGATTTCTGACGGTTCCTTCGGAGGTACCCACCTTCGAGGCGATCTCCGTGTAGGGCGTCCGGGCGTCGTGTCGCAGGATGCTCAGTATCTCTCGGTCAAGCGCGTCCATCGTGAGATTAGCACCTACACCGTGGCAACACTTGACGATTACGAAATTCGTAGCGATTCTACGAAAGTAACACTTATGGTGGGGGCTTTCGTACGCATCTCGTAATGTCGGACGCCTACGTGGCACTGGAGGGCGGTCGCGTCGTTGAGGCGCGGTCGCGTGCTCCTGGACAAGCCCGCGGGGAACTGGTTTTCACAACAGCCTATACCGGTTACGAGGAGAGCCTCACGGACCCCTCTTACGAGGAACAGGTCCTGACGTTCTCGTACCCACTCATCGGTAACTATGGCGTCCGAGCGGAGCGATTCGAGTCCGACCGGGTCCACCCTCGCGCCGTCGTCGCCCGTGAGTTGACCGACGACGTCGCCGAGTGGCTCGCCACCGAAGGCGTGCCCGCGGTGGACCACATCGACACACGCGACCTCGTCATCACTATCCGTGAAGGCGGGGCAATCAAGTGTGGCATCTCCGCCGGACCCGACGCCTCCCCGGAGAAAGCACTCGAAGCACTCGACGAGTGCAAGGGGATGAGCGAACACACTGACATCGGCGCGCAGGTGAGCGTTACCGAACCGAAAGTCGTGAACGCAGACGGCGACGGCCCCTCGGTCGCACTCGTCGACTGTGGCGCGAAGGGGAGCATCATCGACTCGCTCGCAGAACGCGACGCGAAAGTCACGGTGCTGCCCTACGACGCGACGCCGGAAGACGTGACCGCGGTGGACCCGGACATCCTGTTCATCTCGAACGGGCCGGGCGACCCGGCGAACTTCACGGACGCCCAGGCGCTCGTCACCGAGTTCGTGGCCGACCTGCCAATCGCCGGCATCTGCCTCGGCCAGCAGGTCGTCGCGGGCGCGCTCGGCGGCACGACCGAGAAGATGGCCTTCGGCCACCGCGGCGTGAACCAGCCGGTGCTCGACCTCGAGACGAAGCAGGTCGTCATGACCACGCAGAACCACGGCTACACGGTCGCAGACCCCGGTGACACCCTAGACGTGACGCAGATTAACGTGAACGACGACACGCCTGAGGGACTCGAAAACGAGGAACTCGACATCCTCACCCGGCAGTATCACCCAGAGGCCCACCCTGGCCCACACGACACGCTCGGCTTCTTCGACGACGTGCTCGCGATGGCGAAGTCAACACGTCGCCTCGTCACCTGCGACTGAGCTGAACATTCTTTCCGTTTTTCGCCGTACTGAGTGCCAACACTCTCGAATTTTGGAGATTCCGAGATTCGAAGGCGATATTTACCCGTACACAGTTCCCCCGATATGGACCGCGCTCCGTCTACCATCGCGTGGGCCGTCCTCGCGATGAGCCGTCCCTCCCACCTCTTGCTCGTGGCGTGGGTGTACGCCCTCGGCGTAGCCATCGCGTACGCGAGCGGCGCGGCGTACGACCCGCGCACGCTCGTCGCTGGCCTCGCCGCCCTCCTCCCCGCCGCCGCGAGCATCCACTACGTAAACGAGTACGCAGACCACGAGACGGATGCGCTGACGACGCGTACCCCGTTCTCGGGCGGAAGCGGAGCGCTTCCGAGAACTGGCCTCACGCCGAAGCTCGCGTTGTCTCTCGCCCTCGGGACGCTCCTCGTCGGCGTGGTGGTCACTGGCTACCTCTACACCGAGGAGTTCCTCTCGCGGCCCGCCGTCGGCCTGCTCGCTCTCGGGGCCCTCCTCGGGTGGGCGTACTCGCTCCCGCCGGTCGCGCTCGCGTGGCGCGGCCTCGGCGAACTCGACACCGCCGTCGTGGGCGGCCTCGTGCTCCCGCAGTACGGCGTCGCCGTCGCCGCGGGTGGCCTGAGCCGCACGGCGCTGCTCGCCACGGTCCCGTTTTCCATCCTCGTCTTCGTAAACCTGCTCGCCGTCATGTGGCCCGACCGCGAGGCGGACGCCGAGGTCGGCAAGCGCACGCTCGCCACGCGCCTCTCACCGCGGTGGCTGCGACGCCTCTATCTCGGCGGCGTGCTCGCGACGTTCGTGGCGCTCGCGGCGTTCACGGGCGGCGTCCTCCCGCGACCCGTCGCGCTCGCAAGTTACGCCATCGTTCCGCTGCTCGCCTGGGGGGCTAGCACGTACACGAAAACGGAAAATCCACTCCCGACGGTGCTCGCGATGGTGGTCCTCGCCGTCGCCCAGGGCCTCGCCTGGTTCCACGTCGCGGGCTTCTACCTCATCTACTGAGACTGTTCTGAGAAGTTGTTGCGCGCCATCGTCCAGTCCCAGTCGCTGTACTGCAACCGGGGCCGGTCGGTTCTCGGAACGACGCCGAATTTGTGCAGGAGGTCGTAGATGCCCGCCTTTCCGCCGAAGTCGCCGCGAAACCACAGCATGACGCGCGGGATGCGGGCGAAGCCCTTCTCTGGGTAGTGGCGGACCTCCATTTCGAGGGAGTGAGCCGTCGCCCGGTCCAGCGCTTCGTCTACTGTTTCGGGGTCGTAGCTTCGTATCGGCGGACAACTCTTCGCCCCACAATTCAACGCGAAGTGGATTCGCGGGTCGCGTGCGTCGAGTCGGTGTCGTTTCTCGAAGCCACTCGCAAACGGGTTGGGAATGTATCCGAGACCGTACTTCGTCTGTGAGCGCCGGAGAATCCCGTGTTCGACGTCGTCCAGGGTGAGGCTTTCGCCAGCCACGCAGAACGTCTCGGTGCCGAAGAACGCCCTTCGATTTTCGAAGGTCGCTGGCGTTTCTCGAAGCCAGCACTGGACGATGGCGTTGTAGACGTTCAGCCAGAATGCGAGTTTGTGGTCGTCGTCGGCTAGGCGCTCGTCCAGCGTGGTTCCAGAGAGCGCACAGAGGGCCTCGCGGTATCGACCGCGGGCGTCGCCACTCTTTACGGCTTCGAGAAACTGCTGTGAGAGGACGATGGGGTCCGTGGCGACCATCACTGCCCGTAGGTCGCCGGGCCTTTTCTACGTTGGGCAGTTATTCGCCCCAGTTGCGCACCTGCTTTGGGCGCTTCTCGACGGCGTCTACGTCGAGTGGGTCGTCGCGGGCCGCGAGCGCTTCGAGCACGGCGTTCGCGCTCTCTGCGGTGGAGTAGTACGGCACGTCTTCGGTGACGGCCTGCTGGAGCGTCGCCACGTCGTCTGAGATGACGAGGTCGACCTCGCCGTTGCGAATCGCGGCAGGCGCGTCGTCGAACTCGGCCACGTCGTAGAAGGCGTCGAAGCCGTCTACGTCGAGGTCACAGACGACGGTCCCGCTCTCGGGGAGTTCCTGTCCGGCGGCGGACTGGGCCTTCTCGTAGGCCTTCGGGAACGAGCGCGCAGAGCCCATCACTTCGCCGGTCGATTTCATCTCCGGACCGAGCCGTGGGTCGCTTCCTTCGAGGCGGTCGAATGGGAGGACGACCTCTTTCACGCTCACGTGCTCTGGCACCTGCTCTTCGACGCCGAGTTCCGGGAGCGAGCTCCCGGCCATCACCTTCGCCGCGAGCTTCGCGATTGGGACGCCCGTCGCCTTCGAGACGAACGGGACGGTGCGCGAAGAGCGTGGGTTCGCTTCGAGGACGTACACCTCGCCGTCTTTGACGGCCAACTGGACGTTGAGCAGGCCTATCGTTTCGAGAGCGCGCGCAATGTCCGTCGTCACCTCGCGGACGCGCTTCAGGAGGTCGGTATCGAGCGAGCGCGGCGGAATCATACACGCGGAGTCGCCGGAGTGGACTCCCGCCGTCTCGATGTGTTCCATGATGCCGCCGATGAGGACGTTTTCGCCGTCTGCGACGGCGTCCACGTCGAGTTCCACTGCGCCATCGAGGAACTGGTCTACGAGAATCGGCTGGTCCGGACTCACGCGGACGGCCTCCTCGATGTAGGTCTTCAGTTCCTCGTCGTCGTAGACGATTTCCATCGCGCGGCCGCCGAGCACGTAGCTCGGACGGACGAGCACCGGATAGCCCAGGTCGCGAGCGAGGTCGAGCGCCTCCGCCTCAGAGCGCGCCGTGCCACCCTCTGGCTGGGCGATGTCGAGGTCGTCCATGAGCGCGTTGAAGCGGTCGCGGTTCTCCGCTAAGTCCATCGCGTCGATGGAGGTGCCGAGAATCTGACAGTCTAAGCCACGACGTTCGAGTTCTTCCTCCAGTGGGTGACCGACGTTGACGGAGGTCTGGCCACCGAATTGGACCATCACGCCGTCCGCGTTGGTGCGTTCGACGATATCCGCAATCTCCTCTGCGGTAATCGGTTCGAAGAACAGGCCGTCAGAGGTGTCGTAGTCCGTGCTCACCGTCTCCGGGTTGTTGTTCACGACGTGGGCGTCGATACCCATCTCGCGCAGCGCGCGGACGGCGTGAACCGCACAGTAGTCGAACTCGACGCCCTGCCCGATGCGGATGGGGCCGCCGCCGACCACGACGACGCTCTCTACGTCCTCGTCTACTTGCACCTCGTTGTGGCGCATCGAACTGATTGGGTCGCGAGCGGAGTAGTAGTACGGCGTGCTCGCGGCGAACTCACCCGCGCAGGTGTCCACCTGTTTGTAGGTGCGTTCTGGGGCGACGGTTTCGACTTCGTCTACGCCGACACCCGCAATCTGTGCGACCTGTGCGTTCGTGTAGCCGGCCTGTGCGGCCTTCGCGAAGTCGCCATTCTGGGCGGCGACGGTGGCCTCTGCGATGCGTTCGAAGCGTTCTACGTACCACTCGCGGATGCCCGTGAATTCACAGATTTGCTCGGTTGTGTAGCCCCGCTCGAACGCCTCGAAGATGGCGAACGGGCGGTCGGGAGACGGGGCGATGAGGTAGTCGGTTTCGAGTTCGTCGTCTGAAACCTCGGCCCAGTCTGCGCTCGGTTCGTACTCGGTCGAGCGAAGCGCCTTGAGGAAGCTCTCCTCGAAGGTGCGCCCGATGGCCATTGCCTCGCCCGTCGACTTCATCGCCGTGCTGAGCGTGAAGTCCACCTCGGGGAACTTGTCCTTGGGCCAGCGCGGAATCTTCGTGACGACGTAGTCGATTGCCGGTTCGAAGGCGGCAGTCGTCTCGCCGGTGATTTCGTTCTCGATTTCGTGGAGGCGCTTGCCGAGGGCGACCTTCGCGGTCACGCGGGCAATCGGGTAGCCCGTTGCCTTCGAGGCGAGCGCGGAGGAGCGCGAGACGCGCGGGTTCACTTCGACGACGCGGTACTCCCCGCCGGGCGTGCCGTCGTCGTGCCACGCGAACTGGATATTACAGCCACCCTGAATGCCGAGTTCGCGGATGACGTCCAGGGCCGCGGTGCGCATCTCCTGGTGGCCTTCGTCGGGGATGACCTGACTCGGGGTGACGACGATGGACTCGCCGGTGTGGATGCCCATCGGGTCTAAGTTCTCCATGTTACAGATGATGATACAGGAGTCGTCCGCGTCGCGCATCACTTCGTATTCGAGTTCGATCCAGCCGGCGATAGACTCGGTAATGAGCACCTCGTTGTTGCGCGAGAGGCGCAGGCCCTTGCGCGTGCGCTCTCTCAGTTCGTCCATCTCGGAGACGACGCCCGACCCGCTCCCACCGAGGGTGTAGGTCGTGCGCATGATGACGGGGAGGCCCCCGACCGCATCGACGGCGGCTTCGAGTTGGTCGATGTCGTCGATGGTCTCAGAGCGCGGCACTGGTTGCCCAATCGACTCCATGCGCTGTCTGAACAGGTCGCGGTCCTCGGTCGCGTAAATCGTGTCGAGGGGTGTCCCCATGATTTCGACGTCGTACTCCTCTAAGACGCCTTCCTCTGCGAGTTCTGCGGTGACGTTGAGTCCGGTCTGTCCGCCAAGCCCGGCGATGACGCCGTCGGGGCGCTCCTTGCGGATAATCTCGGTGATGGCGTCAGTGGTAATCGGTTCTAAGTACACTGCGTCTGCCATCTCCGGGTCGGTCATGATGGTTGCCGGGTTGGAGTTAACCAGAACAACTCGGGCTCCTTCTTCCTGTAGCGCGCGACAGGCCTGTGCGCCGGAGTAGTCGAACTCCGCTGCCTGTCCAATCTGAATTGGCCCACTCCCGATCAAAAGAATCGTCCGGTCGGCTCCGTCGGTCATTGGTTATTCGGGCCAAGTCCGTACATCGTAATAAGTCCGACGATAAATTACGAATCCCGAAGCCAAATTTCGAATTTCGAACTATACGGTTGCGATGGTCGCCACTCTCCGTGTTCCGCCGTCTCAGGGTTCATTCAGGCGAGATCCGAGAGGCGATAGCGATAGGGCTGGCCCTCGATGACCTCGATGTCACCTCGCTGGGCGCGCCGGCCGAGCACCGTCGCGACCCTGTGGGCACTCTCTATTTCTTCGCCGTGGTCCGCGAGTATCGCACAAATTTCCTTCGCCGTCAGTGGTCCCTCAGGCTCCACCTCAGCCAGCACTGCGCGAATTCGCTCGAAGTCACCCCCCTCTGGTTGCATACGTCAGAATACGGGTTCTTCATACAAAATTGCTAGTCACACCGGTAGTGAAACCGATACGACTTATCATCTGTCAAAAATAGGGGGAAATAAACGTCAAACCGGCTGGTCGGTCGCCGAGTGGAAGTCGCGTTGGCTGCGATACTCCTCGACAAATTCGGCCACGTCGAACGAGAGCATCTGTTCTTCGAACTCGCTCATCGCAGAATCGTCTTCTGCGTGGCTCACGGCGTGTTCCATGAGTTCGATGATGAGTTCGACCACGATTTCGTGGAGGCGTCTGTCGTCGAAGTGGCTCACCCAGAGCATCGAACAGCCCAACTGGCCGTCGTTCGAGACGTCCTTGCTCACGACCTTCTTGGGGAACTCCTCTTTGACGATGCCCATCATGTGGAGCGTGCCGAACTCCGCCCCGGAGGCGGTGTCGATGGTCTCCTGTAGGACCGCTTCGAGGAACTCGGGGACGAATCGACCAAGCGGGTGGACGTCCATCACGATGGCGTGAACCTCGCCGCAGTCGCAGGTAAACTCACGCATCCCCATGTCGAATTGGCGAACGTCCACCGACTCGCCACAGGCGAGCGTGAGGCTGGCGTCCCGGCTTCCGGGCACGCGCGGTTCTGACATGGGCGTTCGTTGGACTTTGGGACTTTTAAACGCCGCGGGTGCGAGTTGCCTCACCCGAAACTATTTGTTTGCTGATAGCATCGACCACGGCATGCTCGGGGTGCGCAACCTGGTTGCGAAAACGACACACCGATGCTCGCTCTTTCTGGACGAACACTGGGCGTTCAAGTACTACGTCGTCCCAATCGTGCTGATGGCGAGTGTCCTGTTCGCCCTCGCGCTGGGTGCATCCAGGCTCACCTCGGCTCAGAGTCTCGAACTAGTGGCCGCGTTTCTGGTCGTCTGCTTCGCTGTCGCGGCAAGCGGGGTGCTTCTCGAAAAGGGACTTTCCTGGGTCGGAACGCGAAGACAACGATGACGACTCACGAACCGGCGTAAAAGCGCACCAGCCCGCACGCGGGGCAGACGTAACAACCGACGTACTTTCCTTTTAACTGGAGGACGTTGCCGAGGATGCCACCGTCCGTGTCCACGCGGATGCCGTCACCCTCGTAACTCGTTCTGTGCTCCGACTTCTCCATCGCCACGTCGCAGTCGGGATAGGTGCGAGCCATCGCCTTCGACTTTCGAAATCGCGGGAATACGTCTTCTGTCAGGGCCAGTCGTCGCGGACTGGTTCTTCTGTCTCCGCTTCCGGCTCGTCTTTCGCGAGCGGCCACCCGGCGGCCTCTGCGGCATCTTCGACGTGGAGGAACTCCCACTCTAAGCTCTCGGCGAGTGCTCGGTCCTCGTCGTTCGTGCCGACGAAGACGTGGCGCGGGGTGTCGAACTGGCGTTTTACGTTCTCCAGACTCTCTTCTTTCCCGCGTGGTCCCGAGAAGAAGTCCTGGCGGATGCGGTTCTTGCGCGTGAAATTCGTCACGACGTACGTC
The DNA here is from genome assembly GCF_029489995.1 of Haladaptatus sp. DYSN1. Classification (NCBI taxonomy): domain Archaea; kingdom Methanobacteriati; phylum Methanobacteriota; class Halobacteria; order Halobacteriales; family Haladaptataceae; genus Haladaptatus; species Haladaptatus sp. DYSN1. The sequence continues at coordinate 2,638,041 of NZ_CP120470.1, read as the reverse complement.
GGTTTCTCGGAGACGACGCCCACGTACTTGCTCCAGGTCCGAGCGTCGGCGAACGCCTCCGATGGCGCAGCGAGCTCTTTCAAGGCTTCGAGCTCGAACGCGAGTGTCATCTCACCGTCGGTACTCATATTCTGCATTCAGACAGCGCGGGCGAAAACGGCTTCGGTTGGGTACTACTGTTCGGTCGGCGTCGCGAGTTTTTCTGGGTCGAACATCTTCTCCATGAGGATGTCCTTCTGGTCTGCGACGACGGCCTGCTCGCGGATGAGTTTCTTGTACTTGCCCTGCGGCGAGAGGTCGCCGATGAGGACGCCGCCGACGATTTTGCCGTCCTTGAACGCGAGACGCCGCCACTCGGTGTCCGAGTACTTCATCTCGGCTTCGTCGTCGCCGAGCGTCGGGTGGCCAAAGGAGAGGAACGGGAAGTCGAAGTGGGTAATCGAGTACGAGGAGACCCAGCGGAACTCTTCGAGTTCGTCCTCGCTCGGTTCGCCCTCCGCCTCCATGACCATGTTCTTCCCGGCGACCATGCCCTGCTGTTTCGCACTGCCCCACGCGCCGTTCTGGGCGTACTCCTCTAAAATCACGTCGTAGAAGCGCGTGATGTCCCCGGCGGCGTACACGTCCGGGTCCTCGGTGCGCATGTACTGGTCGACGACGATACCGTCGTTGAGTTCGAGACCGGATTCTAAGAGGAGTTCCGTGTTGAAGTCGAGGCCGATGGCGATGCCGACGAAGTCGCTCTCGTAGCGCTCGCCGTTCGGGTCGATGGTGGCGACGACCTTGCCGTCGTCGTCGGTTTCGAAGCGGTCGACGCCGGACTGGAAGACGGGGGTCACGCCGCGTTCGTCGAGCGCGTCGTGGATGATTTCTGCACCCTGCTCCGAGAGGGCGTAGCGCCACCAGGCGTTCCCGCGCATGAGGTAGTTCGCGTCGACGCCCTGGGCCGCACAGATGGCCGCGAGGTCGATGCCAAGCAGACCGGCCCCGATGACGGCGCCTGTCTCCGCAGTCTCCGCGTGCTCGCGGATGTTGCGGGCGTCCTGGAAGGTCCAGAAGTGGTGGATGCCCTCGGCATCGGAGTTCTCGACGGGGAGTTGCGTGGGGGTGCCGCCCGTCGCGAGGAGGAGTTTGCCGTACTCGATGGTCTCGCCTTCGTGGGTAACGAGTTCTTTCGCCTCGCGGTCGATTTTGGTGACGAGCGTGTTGAGTTTGAGCGTGATATCGCGCTCGTCGTACCAGGTCTCGTCGTGGATCGAGATGGGGGCTTCGGGCAGTTTGCCCTTCGCGAACTCTTTGGTCAGAATGCGGTTATACAGCGCCTCACCCTCATCAGTGACGACGATGATTTCCGCATCCGGTTTTTCCTGCCGGATTGTCTCGGCTGCGGAACTACCCGCAATCCCGTCGCCGATGATGACGTACGCCTCGGTCATGGCAGGAAGGTTCGTTTCGGGGGTTAATGTGAATTGCTATCTTCGTGACCTGCCAATGCGGTCACAGGCGAGCGCGTGTGCGGGCGAGAGATTTTAACTGACCAGTCCTAACCCCTTCCCGATGAAACTCCGTCAGAACGTTCGCCACTTCGCCGCGAAGCAGGCGCTAACCATGCCCGTCGTCGGTGAGGTCGTGTCGGGGAAACTCGTCGACCTGCACACGGGCATCTTCCTGAAGAAAGCAGATGAGGCGCACCGCGAGGCGCGTCGCGACCACTTGGATGCCTTCTTCGACGCGACGATGGACTCCTACGTCGCCGGGTTGAACGCTGGGTTCCCCGAGGCCGAGGCCCGGGAAATCACGCACATCCAGGCCAACTTCGACTTCTTTAACCACGGCTGGACCGAAATGATGGAGATTCCCGGGGACGAACTCGAAGCCCACTACCGGCGCTACGAGACGTTCTTCAAGCAGTACGACATCACCATCGACGACCCGCTCGGCGAGTTCGCCCCGCCAACAGGTGTCCCCGAGGCCCCGAAGACCCTCTCGAAACTCGAAACCGCCGAGTACGAGATCGCCATCGCTGGCTTCGCAGACGACGTGTACGTAGAGGATGGAGCGGGCGAACTCAGAAAGGGTGGCGATACCGAGGAACCTGCTGACGTAGACGTGAGCGACGCCCCGGGGATGCGCGGGCGAGACGAGTAATCGGCTCAGGCCCGTTCTTTTTCTGCGATTTGCTGGAGCGCCGAGGCAATCTGCTCGAACGCGCGGATGAACCGAATCGCGAGGTAAATCCACAACACACCGAGGATGACCATCGCCCCGAGGAGCAGTTGCTGGGCGATGAGGACGAGGAGGGACCGTTCTTCCATACTGTTGATTACTCAACTGGTGTCGATAAAACTACCGTGGCGAGTCAGCCATCTGCTGTCGCGAGCGCTTCGAGCCGGTCTTATTCGGTGGGGTCGTGGCCCGTCACGTTTCGATAATCTGCATCCAGTTCCTGCTGTCCCAGGTGCGTGATTTTGTAGAAGGTCTGGCGGCCGTCTGCGCCCTCGGGCGCACCGGTCCGCGAGATGAGCCCGACGTCGACGAGTTCGCCGAGGTGGTGGCTCAGGTCGAAACTGCTGTCGGCGACAGCCACTTGAATCTCTTTTCGTGCCATCTCGCCGCGCTCTCCGAGCAGAAATAGGATGGCGTACCGGCGGGTGTCCCCGAGCGCTGCCTTCCTCGCGACGTGGTCTGCGAGCGTCCCGATGCTGTCGTCGAACAGTCGTTTGTCCACGTACTGTTCGAGGTCGTGCCCCTCAGTCTCGGCCGGACTGTCTTCGTCTATCGCGGCCATGATTACCTGACACTACGTGGAACTCGTATAAGTGTGTACCGACTACAAAGAATATTTTCTTTATTTATCTTCTACATATAGCTGTTCTCGCCCTGCGGTTATTTTACCCGTCACAGAGATTCCGTGAATAATGTTCGACGGGCAGACGACCTTCCGGTACGACGGGCGCCCAATCGCCGATATCCTCGCAGAGCAGGCGCCCACACCCCCACAGTTCGGTGCGCACAACGATTTCACCGTGTACGTCATGGGGCCGTACACTGCATTCGACGCGACGTACGCCTACGACGACGCGGACAAACTCCGAACGCCGTTTCAGGCAGACCCACTGTTCGACCCGGACGAACACGTAACCGACGACGGAACCGGCGATATGGAACAGGCGCTCCGCGATTTCTGTGCGGAACTCCGCGAGCACCACAACTGCCGTGCGTTCATCGCGACAGACATCGATATTCCGACTCACCAGCAGGCTGCGGCGCGAAATCGAGCGCGTGAGCCCGGAACCTCCCGCGTCGAGGGCATGGACCCGCTCGCCCAGTCGGTCGCCTTCGCGGCCCACAGCGACGCCGTCATCTTTCTGTTCACCGCTGGCGGTCTGACCACCGGCGTCGGAACCGAGACGGGCGGCATCCTCGGAGAGTTTCACCTGCGTCGCGGAAACAGCGCACTCACGCACAAACCGGGCCAGCGAATCAGCGTCTACCGACACGCTGCGTTCACCAGCGCGACGGTGACGGAACTCCCGCAAGGCTACGACGTTCGATACGACACGTTCGAGGAGAAAGCTGGCCTCCACGACAAGGTGCGAAACTGGCTGGATAGCCTCTCTCGTGAAGCCCGCGACACGAACCTCCCGGTGTTCGTCACGGGCGACACCTACGCGCCGGACAGCTAATCAGCGCTTGCTCGCAATCGCGTCGGCGGCCTCGTAGCCGGCGACGATACCGCCGTTCAACGACCGTTCTGGGTACTGCGCCTTCGAAGCCATGCCGGCGTAGTAGATGCCCTCGGCCACCTCGTCTCCGAGGTCGTAGGGCACGACCATGTCGAGGTAGCCGCGTTCGTACACGGGTGCTGTCCGCGGGTTTCGTGCGGTCTTTATCCAGTTCACCGAGTCGCGGTCGAAGTCGGGGAACAGGTCTTCTAACCCGGAGAGCCAGATTTCCTCAACTTCCGCGTCGCTCGCCTGCCAGAGACGCTCGCTTGGCTCCTGAATGTACATCGGCGCGTAGAGGATGTGTTCGCCGCCGTAGCGCTCGGGCGGGATGTAGTTCGTGTGTTCGATGAGCGCGCCAAAGGGCGCGTCGTCCGCGATGTTGAGCCAGTAGGTGTCGGTGAGCGGTTCGTCCATCGAGATGACCGAACAGACCGTCCCCTGGAAGTCGATGTCGCACTCGTAGCCCGTGAGGTCCTCTAAGACGTTCGGCATCGAGGCGACGACGACCGAATCGACCTCGTGGTCGGTCGCTCCGTCTTCAGTCTCGACGGTAATCGAGCGTACTTGTTCGTCGAAATCGACGGTCGTCACGCGCGCGCCGGTCGTGATGTTCTCGCGACCCACCTCGTCTACGAGGGCGTCGAGTAGTTGCCCGAAGCCACCGATGAGGTAGCCGAGTGGTTCGCCCCGGAGCAGGTCGCGCTCGCCGCGGAACTTGATGCGCCCGAGCAGCCACGCCGCGGAGACGTCCTCTTTTTTGCTCCCGAACTTGGCGTCGAGCAGCGGTTCGAAGAAGTTCTCGTAGACGCCGCGGGTGGTGTGCTCGATGAGGAAATCCTTGATGGGCACATCCTCGAAATCTTCGAGCTTCTCGTAGGTGTCGAACTTCGGGATGCCGCCGCGCATGTCGATTTCCATCGTGAGCATCGTCAGCCGGAACTTGTCGTAGACGCTCATGTGTGGATAGGCGGCGATTTCCCAGGGCTTGTCGAGCGGGTGGATGACGCCGTCTACGTAGTAGGCGTTCTTGCCGATGGGCCACTCCAGGTTCTCGTCGAGGCCGAGTTCCTCGATGAGGTCGATGATGGTCCGTTCAGAGGCAGAGAGATGGTGGTAGAACTTTTCGATGCGGTCGCCGCGCGTCTCGTAGACGGCGGCGAGTCCGCCAACGTCGTCACTGGCCTCGAAAACGTGCACGTCGTGGCCGTGGTTCTGGAGGCGATACGCCGCTGCGAGTCCGGCGATACCGCCGCCGACGACCCCTATCATGCCCGGAGGTTTTGAACCGGCAACAATGTACGTTTTGGCTTCCTGTCAGGCGAAACGATGCTCCGCCAATTATAAACAGACTCTCACACAACCCTGTGCCATGCTTACCGTGCGGGCGCCTGCGACGAGTGCGAATCTGGGGAGTGGCTTCGACGTGTTTGGGGTGGCGCTCGAACGGCCCGCGGACATCGTCCGCGTCGAAAAGGCCGACCGAACGACCATCGAGGTGACGGGTACTGGGGCGCAGTACATCCCCGAAGACCCGAACAAGAACACGGTCGGGGCCGTCGCCAGAGCACTCGACGCACCTGCCCACATTCAAATAGACAAGGGAGTCCGTCCGGCCTCCGGACTCGGCTCCTCTGCCGCGAGCGCCGCGGCCGCCGCCGTCGCGCTCAACGAACTCTACGACCGGGGACTCACCCGCGAGGAACTCGTCCCCATCGCCGCGAAGGGGGAAGCCGTCGTCTCCGGGGACGCCCACGACGACAATGTCGCGCCCTCGATTCTCGGTGGATTCACCATCGCGACGCCGGACGGTATCGCGCAGATTGACGCCTCCATCCCGCTCGTGGCGTGCCTGCCCGACATCGTCGTCTCTACGCGCGACGCCCGCCGGGTCGTCCCCGAGCAGGCGTCGGTCTCCCAGCTCATCGATACCGTTGGCAAGGCCGCCACCCTGACCGCGGGGATGGCGCGAAACGACCCGGTCCTCGTGGGGCGGGGCATGCACGACACCGTCGTCACCCCGGCGCGCGCAGAACTCATTACGGGCTACGACACCGTCCGTGACTTGGCGCTCGAAACCGGTGCCACGGGCGTTACCGTGAGCGGGGCGGGTCCGACGATTATCGCCGCCTGCCACGAGGGCGACCAGCGCCCCATCGCCAACGCGATGCTCGACGGGTTCGCCGACGTAGGCGTTGACGCCCGGGCCTACCAGACGCGCATCGGGCAAGGCGCGACGCTGTTCCCGTGAGACACTCTTAAAACACGGCGGTATTCCGGGCCAATGTTTAGGTGTCAATCGGTCTGAGTGTGAGACGTTGTCGCATCACGCGACGGAGACCGTTTCACCAATGGCAATCGAATTTCCGAGCGACCGATGGATCAGCGAGTGGGAGGACCGACTGCAGAACAACGAAGAATACGCGAAAGCCAGTCAGGGCTGGGGTGTGGGATTCAACGGCGACTTCATCTTCCATCTGAAACCCGACGATAGACTGCCCGACGACCGCTACTTCTTCATCGGCTTAGAAGACGGCGACGTGTACGACTGCCGTCAGGTAGAGAATCCGGAGGCCATCGACTACGGGTTCGCCTATCGGGGCGACTACACCGACTGGGTGCGCCTGACACAGGGCGAGGTGGGAGCCATCGACGGCCTGATGAGCGGCGTGTTCAACCTCGATGGGGACATGCAGAAGGTGCTCCAGTACAGCGACGCTGCAGTCTCGATGGTCGAGACGGCGAGCGAAATCGACACGGACTACAAGTACTGAGATGTTCGGGAAAGTCGTCGTCAAGGGAGACGAACGGGAGGTGGACATCGTCGAAATCGACGAACGTCCCGACGTCGAAAAGGGGGCCGTCCTCACCGAAGTCGTCCAGACGAACGTCTGCGGCTCGGAACTGCACTTCTGGCGCGAGGAGTTCCCCGTGCCGTCGGGCGCGGTGTTCGGCCACGAAGCTGTCCTCGAAATCACCGAACTCGGCGACGACGTAACCTCAGATTCTGCAGGCAACCGCCTCTCCGAGGGCGACCTCGTCGTCCCCGTCTACTTCCAGCAGTGCGGAGAGTGTCGGGCCTGCTCGAACGGCCAGTTCTACGCCTGCGACCTGATTCGCTCGACCGGCGAGTGGATGCAACCCCACCACATCGCGCCGCACTTCCGGGGGACGTTCGCGACGCACTACTACATCCACCCGGACCAGTACTTCTACAAAGTGCCCGAGGGCGTGCCAAACGAGGTCGCGGCGAGCGCGAACTGCGCGCTCAGCCAGATTCTCTTTAGTGTGGACCACGCTGGCGGCATCACCGCAGGCGAGGAGGTCATCATCCAGGGAGCCGGCGGTCTCGGCCTCCACGCCATCGCCGTCGCCAAAGAGAACGGCGCAACCGTCACGGTTCTCGAAGGCGCGGAAAATCGCCTCGAACAGGCCGAGAACTTCGGTGCGGACAACGTCATCGACATCACGGACTTCGAATCGCCCGGCGAGCGCATCCGCCGCGCACAGGAAGTGACCGGTGGCGGTGCGGACCTCGCCATCGAGGTCGCCGGCTTCCCCGAGGTGTTCGACGAGGGGACGCGCATGATTCGCTCCGGCGGGCGGTACCTCGAAATCGGGAACATCTCGCCGAACCTGTCTGGCGAGTTCACGCCCGCGAACCTCACGCTGAACCGCATCACGACGTACTCGGTGCTGTTCTACCAGCCGTGGTACTTAAAGCGCGCACTGGAGTTCCTCGACGCCCACATCGACGACTACCCCTACGAGTCGTTGCTCGACGCGGAGTTCTGCCTCGCAGATGCCCAGCAGGCCTTAGAAAAGAGCGACCAACAGGCTGTCACCCGCGCGACGCTCGTCCCCGAACGGGACTGAGCGATCGCTTTTCACGAGCGAAACCGAGAGAATTCGAGGGGCTTAGACGCCGCGACCCTGCAGCTTCTTCTCTTCGGGGAGGTCGACGTTCGCCTCGCCTTTCATGCCCTTGCCGATGTTCGACGAAATCTCGGCGAGTTTCTCGGGGTTGTCCCAGTTGTTGACCGCCTCGACGATTGCCTCGCCCATGACCGGCGGGTTCTCTGCGCCGAAAATCCCGCTGCCGACGAAGATGCCGTCACAGCCGTGGTGCATCATGAGCGCCGCGTCTGCGGGCGTCGCGATGCCACCGGCGGCGAAGTTCACCACAGGAAGCCGACCCATCTCGGCCGTCTCGTGGACGAGTTCGGCTGGGGCGCTGATTTCGCGGGCGTAGGCCTCGCGCTCTTCGAAGGTCATACCTTCGAGTTCGCGAATCGCGCCGCGAATGGCGCGCTGGTGTTTGACGGCCTGATTCACGTCGCCCGTGCCGGCCTCGCCCTTCGTGCGAATCATCGCCGCGCCCTCGTTGATGCGCCGGAGCGCCTCGCCAAGGTCACGTGCGCCACAGACGAACGGCGAGGTGAAGTTGCGCTTGTCGATGTGGTAGGCGTCGTCCGCGGGCGTCAGGACCTCGGACTCGTCGATCATGTCCACGCCGATGGCTTCGAGAATCTGCGCCTCGGTCGTGTGGCCGATGCGGGCCTTGCCCATGACCGGAATCGAGACTTCCTCGATGATTTCTTTGACCTTCGCCGGGTCGGCCATGCGCGAGACGCCCCCGCGTTTGCGGATGTCTGCGGGGACGGCTTCGAGCGCCATGACGGCGACCGCGCCAGCGTCTTCCGCGATGCGGGCCTGCTCCGCGTTGACGACGTCCATGATGACGCCGCCTTTCTGCATCTTCGCGAATCCGCGCTTCACCAGTTCGGTGCCGCGCTTCAGTTCCTCAAGATTGGTCTCCTCAGGCATACGCGACCCTAGCGGTTGGGAGGGTTAATGCGTACCGATTGTGGTAGCCGGGCGCACGAGGAGACAGTGTCCACATTTATATCACGATACACGCTGGCTACAGTATGTCTCGAACGTGCCCGGACTGCGACGTCGCGATGGAGTCGGTCGAGTACGACACCGACGTGAACGGTGATATGATTCGCATCCGCGAAGGTGGCGGCGTATTGGGAAAATTCGGCTACAAAGGTGCGACGAACGTCAACGCGTATCTGTGCCCAGACTGTAGTCGCGTCCTCTGGTATGCGGAGTAACCTTCAGTAGCGTTTTTGCCCCACCCGCCCCTCTCTGCCGACAATGGCCTCCGAAACCGGGCGCGGATTGCTCTCTCGACTCTTCTCCAAGCCGGTTCCTGAACCCGATGACCTGCCGTGGTACGTTGCGCCCCTCCCTAAATGGCTCGAAGACTTCGGCCTGCGCATCGCGTGGCTCATCGTCTTCGTCAACCTCGCAGGGACGGCCTTCGGCTTCTACTACTACCTGTTCCAATTCTCCATCGAACCGGTGGTGATGTGGCCTCTGGTTCCTGATAGCCCCGTCGCCACGCTCTTCATCGCCCTCGCGCTCGGGGCGTGGCTCCTCGGCAGACAGAACGACTATCTCTCAGCATTGGCCTTCTTCGGGTGTCTGAAACTCGGTGCGTGGACGCCGTTCGTCCTCGGCGTGTTCATGACCGAGTTCGACTACCTCCACTGGGCGATGTACAACTTCCTCTTCTGGAGTCACCTCGCGATGGTCGTCCAGGGCTTCCTCCTGCACCGCATCACGGACTTCCCGGTGAAGGCCGTCGCCGTCGCCGCCGGGTGGTACCTCCTCAACGACGTCGTGGATTACTTCGTGCCCATCGTCGGGAATCCCCACCACACGCTGCTCCCGCCCGCGGTGGAGCCAATCGTAGACGGCGTCGTGACCCACGCGAGTCCGGGCCACGAAATCGCCGCCGCGGGGGCGATTACCCTCACGGTGCTCGCGACGTTCCTCGCGCTCGCCACCCGCGTCAAAAAACTGGAAAACTAACTTACCGGTCTGCGTGGGCGCGAACCCACAGGCTTCCGATTCGAGAGAGCTTCGTCCGGTAGGATTTCCCTTCTTCACGTTGCTCGATGTAGCCTTTCCCGCCCGGTCCGAGGCGGTCGACCGTGTAAATCACCCGCGAGCGGAAGCTGTCCGAATACTCCTCGCCCAAATCGGCGGCGAGCGCCTGGGCCAGTTCGCTCACGCTCTCGAACTCGCCGTCCTCTCCGAGTTTGAACAGGATGACCTCCTCGAACGGTTTCACGCTCGAAAACGAGGCCACCGGTAGTTCAACGATGTGACTGCCCTCTACGGGTTTCGCGCCGATGGTCGTCCCGCGCTCGTCGAACTCCGAGAGGAGCGACTGCGCTTCCGACAGCCACGAGGAGACGCGCTCGTCCTGGTCGTCGGTCTGGAGTTCCGAGACGAGGTCGGTGCCCCGGCGCAGGGTTTCTGCCAGTTCCGTCTCCAGGTACTTCTCCGGGGCGGTGTAGTAGGTGTGGATGCGTTCGCGGTCCTCCTGGCGCTCGACCATCACGGAGTGGGCGGCCATCGCGAAGGCGAAACTCACGGTCCGGGGCATCGCAGAGAGGTTCACCCAGACCTCGTTGCCGGCGTCGAGTTCGTCGTTTACGAGTTCGTAGGCCTGTTCGAAGGCGGTGTCGTAGTCGTAGACGTTCTCGATGACCAGTCGTTCGGTTTCCGCGCCGAGCAGGTTCGCGAAGTCGCGTTCGAGTTTCTCGGCGAGGCGTCTGCTGTACTCGACGTTCGCCTCGCTGCCCACCGCGCCTTCGAGGAGAATCACGCGGTCCACCGAGTGCTGGTCGCGCACGAGCGGCGCGATGAGTCGGTCGTAGTCGAAGCCGACGGGGACGACGTGCGTCTGGTCGTGAGTAGTCGATTCAGTGCGCGCCATCAGTCAGCGCGAACCTCCTCGAAGTAGACTGCTCGATTTTCGCTCGCCGCGGGGGCCGTGACGAGCGAGATGCCGACCGTCAGGATGAGGCCAATCGCCATACCGTACAGTGACGAGTCCCAGGTCATTATCGTTCGGGGAACCTGCACGAGGAACACCGAGAACAGATAAAATCCCTGTGCACCGATGATTCCCGCGAGCATCCCCCATTTGGTCGTTCGCGCCCAGTAGAGCGCGACGATGACCGGGAGTGCGAGTTGAGCGAAGCCGCCGAATGCAGTTGCGCCGATTTCGATGAGCGTTCCGGGTGCGAAGAGACTCGCGACGAACGAGACGATGGCGAACACGGCGACGCCGATCCGTGCGACCGTGTCCTCGCGACGGGCGCTGCTGACCACCTGTCGGTAGATGTCCCGGGTGAGGTACGACGACCCCGAGAGGAGCATGGAGTCAGAGGAACTCATCATCGCGGCCATTGCCCCGGCGATGACGAGCGCCGCGAACCACGCGGGCGTCGTATCACGCAGGAGCACCGAGAGGACGTTGCCGTTTTCGGGCACGGTGAGGTTCAGGCCCGCCGCCCACGACCCGAGCATGAACGCGGGGACGAACAGCAGGACGACGAGCAGCGGCCAGAGCGCGAACGTGCGCTTCAGGACTTTCTTCGACCCGGCGACGAAGAATCGCTGGTTCACCTGCGGGAACATCGTCACGCCGAAGGCGATGCTCACGGCGGTGCCGATGATGTACTGGGGTGAGTAGAGGCCCCCGCCGAGTGAGAGAAAGTCTGGCCGTGCCGCGCCCATCTGCGCGGTAGCGGCACTCGGGCCACCGAGCGAACTGAGAATCCAGAGGACAGCCGCCCAAACCATGACCAGCATGAACGCACCCTGGAGGGTGTCGGTCCACGCGACGCCGCGCATTCCGGAGGCGACGACGTAGGCGATCATGAACAGCGTGATGCCGCCGGCACCGACCCAGTAGGGAATCGCCCCATCGCTCAGGGCGACGAGGGCGGAGCCCGCACCCATCTGCTGGAGCATCACGTAGGGGAACAGCCAGAAGATGCTGATTGCGGCGACGAGAATGCGGAGCGATTTCGAGCCAAAGCGATGGCCGAGCATCTCCCCGAGTGTCACGTAGCCGTGGGCCTTTCCGACGACCCACTGTTTGTAGCCGACGACGTACCAGAGAATCCCGAACAGGACGCCGTCCATCACCCCCATGACCAGAATCCACTCGGGGCCGGCGCTAAAGGAGATGTTCGGGCCGCCGAAGAAGGTGAACGCAGAGAGGAGTGTCGCGAACGTCGTAAACAGGAGAACGACGGTGCCAAACGTCCTGCTCGCGAGGTAGTAATCTTCGGCCGTCCTGTCCGTGAGGCGGTAGGCGACGAGCCCGATGATGAGCGTGAGCAGCAGGTAGCCGCCGATGATACCGAGTTGCAGGGCGACGTCAGCCACTGGTGACCCCCTCGACGCCGAGGCCCCACGCCCGCTGGGCGAAGACGTAGAACGCGCCTGCGGTCACGAACATCCAGCCGACGTGCCACCATATCCAGAGTGGCAAGCCAAACGCGACCCGCGAGTCCCCCCAGAGGAACCACGGAACCGAGAGCGCCACCAGCACGAGCGCCACGGCAATCCAGAGAATGTACTTCCATGTACCGGGCATTATCACTGGTTAATACCTTCTACTAGTATCTAAACATTGCTAAATGTGACCAAAATTGCGGTTTGAAGAAATTTTCCCTTCAATACACGCGGGTTCCGTTCGGCACCTCGCGTTCGGGTCGCAGGTGGACGACGGTGCCCGACTCGTCGTCTACGCCGGTGACGAGACACTGACTCTCGAACCCGGCAATGTTGACGGTTCCGAGATTGACCACGGCGACCACTTGCTTGCCGAGCAGGTCGTCAGGGTCGTAGTTCTCGGTCAGGCCGGCTGCGGACTGGCGGACGGTCCCACCGAAATCGATGCGGAGTTTGTACACGTCCTTTCTGGCCTCCGGAAACGGCGCGACGTCCACGACTTCGCCGATTCGCATCTCCACGTCTGAGAGAAACTGTTCGGGGTCGATGTCGGCTTCTTCGATACCCATATCCCCGTGTCTCACGGGCCGAGAAGGTGTAGTTTCGGGTGGACGCAAACGGCGCGCGAACCGCCGCAAAAACCGGACGAGAGCGCCCACGCGATACCGCCGACGACAAGGTATATGAATCGCGCGTGGCGAATCTTTATTTGTGTCCATGAACGCACTCATGGCCTCATCATCATCCAGCCCCGCACAGGGGCAGTTCATCACTCATGGAGGATTCAGCAAAATACCTCATTCACGCAGACATCACCGCCGACGGGGTGGTCGAACGGAGTGACGTCGTCGGGGCCATCTTCGGCCAGACCGAGGGACTCCTCGGCGACGATTTAGACCTCCGCGACCTCCAGAACTCATCGAAGGTCGGTCGGATAGACGTCAGTATCGACTCAGAACGGGGCAACTCGTTCGGCAACATCACCATCGCGAGCAGTCTCGACAAGGTGGAGACGGCCATCCTCGCCGCGGCGCTCGAAACCATCGACCGTGTCGGCCCGTGTCGTTCGACCGTCGAGGTGGCGAACATCGAAGACGTTCGCGCCGCGAAACGCCGCCGCGTCGTCGACCGTGCGAAGGACCTCATCGTGAGTGCCTTCGACGACAGCGTCCTCTCCAGTGAGGAACTGATAGAGGAAGTCCGCCGGTCGATTCGCGTCGAGGACATCACCGAGTACGAGGGCCTCCCTGCTGGCCCACGAGTCGAAGACAGCGACGCCATCATCGTCGTCGAGGGCCGCGCAGACGTGCTCACGCTGCTTAAATACGGCATCAAGAACGCCATCGCCGTCGAGGGGACGAACGTCCCCGAGGCGGTTGCAAAACTCACGAAGCGAAAGACGGTCACGGCCTTCTTGGACGGCGACCGCGGGGGCGAACTCATCCTGAAGGAACTGTCCCAGGTCGGCGACCTGGATTTCGTCGCGTTCGCGCCCTCCGGCCTCTCGGTCGAGGATTTGGACCGCCACGAGGTCATGGCCGCACTCCGCGAGAAGGTTCCCTACGACGAGGTGACGAACGCGGCGGCCGCCCGCGAGGCCATTGCCGCAACCGACGGAAGCGCCCGTCCCGCACCACCCGAGGCAGGCGGAACAGTTCTCGAAGAACTGGACGTCGCCGTCGAATCGGACGCCGAGGCGGACGAGTCGGAACAGGAAGCCTCCGAAGACGTCGCCGAAACTGACGAGACAAGCGACGGCGAGGCGAGCGACGACGCGGACGAACCGCGCCCCGAACCGGAGACACTGCTCGGTCACGTCAAGGCCGTCATCGGCGACGAGACGGGGCTCGTGCGCTTGCTTGACGACGACTTCAAATCGGTGGCCGACGCCCCCGCGGCGAACGCCTTTGACCTGCTCAAGGACGCAGACGTGCCGCCACACGCGGTCGTTCTGGACGGCGAACTCGGCCAGAAAGTGCTCGACGTGGCCGCCCAGCGCGGCGTCGAGCAAATCGTCACAAAAAGTGAAGGCGAGTTCGTGAAGAAACCGGCGGCCGTGCGGATTCGAACCGCAGACCAGTTACTCGCCTGAGTCGCGGACGAGCAACAGGCCGTCACCGCTTTTATAGTAGTCTTCGAGGCGTTCTTCGACCGCGAAGCTGTGGCTGTCGTAGAATTTCTGCGCCCCCTCGTCGGATTCCTGAACCGTCAGTTCGAGCCGGCCATTCGTCCGGTCGAGAACAGCAGCGAGTAAAGCGGTTCCGTAGCCGTTTCGTCGCGCCGTTGGTTCGACAGCCAGTTCCGCCAGATACGTCGCCTCCGAGCTCGATATCGCCACGGCGTAGCCGACGGGTGCTGGGTCTTCTGCGACGAGAATGAGCGGACCGCCTGCGTCGGCAGTCGAGAGCAGGTCCGGCCAGGGTTCGTCGAGCGACGCTTGCTGAATCGCTCGCAGCGTGGGCAGGTCACTCTTCGTCGCCTCACGAATCATAGCCCGACCAGGCCGGTTGCGAGGGCGAGGCCTACGCCGACGAGGGCGGCGGCGAGCGTCGCGAGGAAATTCACGCCCTGATTCGTGAGGCGGGTGCCCTCGAGCGTCGCCCCGAGCAGGCTATCGACGGTCATGCCCGCCACGCCCGCGAAGACGACGATGCCAGCGCCAAGCGTGCCGACGGTTTCGAACAGCAACAGGGCGATGACGGCGATGAGCGCGGCCCCGCCAACGCCGGCGACTTCCCCCTGCCACGTCACGCCGCCGTCGGTACCGGCGGGGACGGGTTCGAGCGTCGTGATGAGCCGTGGCGTGTCGTAGAGGCCACCGATTTCACTGGAGAGGGTGTCGCTCATCGCGGCGGCAAGCGACCCCGCGAACGCGTAGAGGAACAGTTCCGGGTCGAGCGTCGTGAGCGCAGGACTCGCCGTGTAGCCGACGACGGCGGCGATGGCCACCGCAGCGTTCGCGAGGACGTTCCCGCTGCCGCGCGCGCCGTCGTTGTCCTCTGCGATGCCGCGCTGTTGTTTTTCGGCGTAGCGGAACTTCGTCGAGAGGCCGCCGAGGCCGAAGAAGGCGATCAGCATGGCGAACCAGCCGTAGCCGCCGAGGACGATGGTGAGGAGGCTGAGGAGCACGCCGGTGAGCATTCCCGGGATGGATGCGGTCTGGAGGGCGTAGGAGACGTAGCCGAGGATGACCGTGATGACGAGCGCGAGGAGCACCTGCTGGCTCGATACCTCGATGCCGAGGTCGACGAACAGCCAGAGCAGGAAGCCGATGGTGAGCATCACGAGCGGGTCGTCGCGCTCGAAGAGGACCGCCCGCAGGAGCGCTCCGAGCAGCGCTCCGCTCGCGGCGAGGAACGCGGCCAGCGGGAGAGACGTGGGTGCGATGTTCACTATAGAAAGGGCGAGCATGCTCGCCACGCCAGCGAGGAAGCCACCCGTCGAGAAGCCAACGGTCGCGAGAAACGGCTCGTCGCTCCCCTGCCGGACGAGCTCCTGGGCGAGGTTGCCGAAGGCGAGAATCTGCACGCTCGAGATGAACACGGAGACGGGAAGCTGGAAGATGGACGCGAGGATGGCGAGACCGGCGGCCGCGAGCGAGAAGGCCGCGAGCCCGTAGAGACGCTTGTCCTGGTGGTCGCCCGGTCTGGCGAACAACTCGAACAGCGGCCCCTCGTCTACGACGAACAGCGCGAGGACGGCGACGGCGACGAACGGAATCGCCGCGGCCCGTCCCAGAACCGGCGCGGAGAGCGAAAGCATTCCAACGAGTGCGAATGCGCCGGCCCGTCGGACGGTCGAAGTCACGTCTCCGTTTTTCCTGCGTCGGTTATTTAACCTTCCTGAAGCAGTGTCGATACCGAGCCGCCGCCTTCGGTCTATTGTTATCGTACAGCATGACGTACTCACCGAGGGGGAATCGTGATGCGACTCGAACCGAATCCATCAATCGACACGGCCGCCGTCGAAGCATTTGCCAGTCTCGGCAACGAGACGCGCGTGGCGAATCTTATACGCCCTCTGGGAGGCACGAACCGCGGACGGGTTGGCCGACGACCCGCTTTCGTTTGCCGACCTCAGACGCCGCGTCGGGATGCGCGACGGCTCGCAGTTCAACTACCACCTGCAGAAACTCGTTGGCCGGTTCGTCTTTCACGACGACGCAGGGTACGTACTCACCAGACGCGGTGAACGGATCATGGGAACAGTCCTCGCCGGAACGATGACGGAGTCGGTCACGTTCGACGCAGAACCCATCTCAGACCCGTGTCCCCTCTGTGGGGGAGCCGTCGTCCTCCACTATGGCAACGAGGCGAGTCCGGACAAGTTCACGGTTTGCTGTACCGCCTGTGAGGGTGCGTGGGCCAATCCTGGACTCCCTCCCGGCCTCCTGATGATCGTCGACCCGTTGTTGCCGGTCGGCATTCTGGACCGGACGCCAGCGGAGATGTACGAGGCCCAGTACACGGCGACGCAGTTGCACATCGCGTCGCTCGTCGAGGGCAACTGACCGACCTGTACGGGTCCGGTCACGGCGACGCCATGGCTGTGCCCCGTCCACGAGGTCGCTCCGGGCACCGTCTGTGATACCTGTGGGACGATTTTCCCGCTTCGCTTCTGTAACGTCTGTTCTGTGTGCAAACACGATTTTCTCACGGCAGCGGACCGCCACCTGATTGCCCACCCTATCGTCGCTGCGTTCTACTACGACCACGGCGTCGATTTCGTTGGCCACGGCTGGCTCAGCGTGCAGGCAGAGACGATCGTCGAACAGACGGTCCTCACCGAAGACTCGCTCTCCGTCCGGTTCGTCGCGGAAATCGACGGCGACCGCCTCGAAATGACGCTCGACTGTGCGGGACCGACCACCACCGTCTACGTCTGACCGCTCGCCCCATCCGTGAGGTTTACCCCACCCGGCCCAGAACCTGCGAGCAATGGGTCTCTACGACCGGTACCTCGCCATGCGCATCCGCCGCCACGACGCGGCCGTCCCCGAACGGGTGGCCGTCGTCCTCACGGAGCGCGACCTCTTAGAGCGCGGGGCCTACCGGACGCTCGAATCGTTCCTCGAGTGGGCGTTCGAACTCGGCGCAGAGCGCGTCATGGTCTACATCAGCGTGCTCGACCCCGCCGCGGTGCCGTCGCTCCGGCGTGCCTTCACGCAGGTCGAAAGTCCGCGCCCGCTCGCGGTTCGGAGTCGTGACGACACGGAACGTGCCGACACGCCGGTGCAGGTGAGCATCGGGCTTGGTGGCAAACACGAGTTCGCGAAGGCCGTCCGCGCCGCAAGCGAGGACGTGGCCGCGGGAACGCTCGACCCCGAAGACATCGACGAGGCGGTCATCGAAGACCACCTCGTCTTCCCGACCGACCCCGACCTCGTCGTTAAAACCGGGGCCGAACGGCTCTCTGATTTCATGATCTGGCAATCGGTCTACTCGGAACTCTACTTCACGGATGTAAACTGGCGAGACTTCCGCCGCCGAGACTACCTGCGTGCGGTACTCGATTACCAGAATCGCCAGCGGCGATTCGGACGATAGTCCGCACCTCGTGGTGAGCGAAGCGAGAGACGGTGGTTCGCTTTTCCTCGTCAACTCTGTACTGTTTCACGCCGCGTCCCGCGGACCAGGTCGGCTATCGCCTCGCGTTTGAGCACGAGGAAGCCGGCGAAAACGACGAGGAAGCCAAGGACTGTGAGCATCGTAATCTCCTCGCCGAGCACGACCACTCCCACAATCGTCGCGACGACGGGGACGAGGTAGGCGACGAGCGACGTTTCGAGTGCGCCGCGGACTTCGAGCAGCGTGAAGTAGATGAAGAAGGCGACGGCGGTTGCGAAGATACCGAGGTAGGCAACGGCGGCGGCGGCCTCGACCGTCTCTGGCAGCGAGAACGGCTCGCCGATGAGGGTGCTAATCGCGTGAAGGATGAGGCCGCCGAGGAGCATCGACCACCCCGAGAGGGCAGCTTTGTCGAGCGTCGGTTTGGCCCGCTGGACGAGCACGCCGCCGAGGGCAACCCCGGAGACTTGCAGGAAGATGAGGAGTCGGCCGACCACGCTCGACCCGAGCAGGTTCGACGGGTCCGGCCGGACGATGAGCACCACGCCGACGAATCCGAGGAGGATGCCGACCGCACCGACCGGCGAGACGCGTTCTTCCGGCAACAGGCCGAGCGCCCAGAGCGAGGTCATGATGGGAACGAGGCTCTGCATGATGGCGGCCACGCCGCTCGGCACTGTCTGCTGGCCGATGAAGAGGAAGGCGTTCGCGGCGACGAGAAACAGGCCGCCGCCCGCGATGGCGGAGAGGTTCGCCCGGCCCGTCGGTCGCCAATCAGTTTTCGCGACCAGCGCGAAGCCGAGCAAGAGGACGGCGGCTACGTCGTAGCGAAACGCCGCGAACACCACGGGTTCGAGCGTTTTCAGGCCGACGGTGATGGCGAGAAACGACAGACCCCAGAGGGTTGCGAGGAGGGCGAAGAGGGAGACGGTTCCGAAACGGTGGTTCACGGTGGGGTGGACGGCCGCCGGACAATTATCCCTCTCGGTCGCGGTCAGTCTTTCAGTCGGCCTGCGTCTCGCGACCGTCGTCTACGTCCATGCCCTCCAGTTCGCCACTCGGTAACTGGTCGCGAAAACGGTCGATGATGCGCTTTGCTTCGTCTAACTCCGTCCCGCCGAATGACTTGACGAGCGCGACGGCGCGCTGGGCGCGGGTGCGTCGCCAACTCGCTTCGCGGGCCTCGTAGGTGCGAATCGAGCGCAAGAAGTCGATTTTCGAGAACTCCGGCCAGTAGGGCGTACAGAAGAACACGGCCGCCTCGTTGCCGTTTGCGTGCCAGGGCAAGAAGTTGCTCGTGCGCTCGTCGCCGCCCGTGCGGATGATGAGGTCCACGTCACGGGCGGGACCGTCGTAGATGCGCTCTTCCAGGGTCTCGACCGTGATGTCCGCCGGCGCGAGGGTTCCTGAGTGGACCGACCGCGCCACGCCTCGGCAGGCTTCGAGGAGCTCCGCCCGGCCGCCGTAGGCGAGCGCGATGTTCAGGCGGAGGCGGTCGTAGTCTTTCGTCCGCTCGTGGGCGTATTCGATGGCCTCCTGAACACGTGGGGGGAGCATCTCGAGTTGGCCGATAGCGCGGATGCGCACCTCGCCCTCGTGGACGCGGTCTGCGTCGGCGAACTCGGTGAGTTTCTCGCAGATGAGGTCGAAGAGGTACTCGCGTTGCTCTGGCGGTCGGTTGAAATTCTCTGTCGAAAAGGTGTACAGGGTGAGCTCCTCGATGCCGAGGTCGTCACACCAGTAAAGTAGGTTCTCGGTGGTCTTCGCCCCCTGCCGGTGGCCGTCGTTCGCTTCCTCGCCGTGTTCTGAGGCGTAGCGTCGGTTGCCGTCTTGAATCACGGCGACGTGCGTCGGCGCACCCGAGATTTCGCGTAACAGCAGTCGCTCGTACGTCCGCTGGAGTTGGGTCCGGACCCACGTTCGCATTCATCTGACCATCTGGCTCCGGCTGTATCAGTCTTGCGTCACCCACGTTAGCAAGGCGGACGTTCACTCGCTGCTGTATATAACTGGGCAAGCAGGTATTTACGTGTGGGCCATCAACAGGCGGTTGCAATGGCAAAAGGTACGGTTGACTTTTTCAACGATACCGGCGGTTACGGTTTCATCAAGTCTGACGACTCTGATGAAGACGTGTTCTTCCACATGGAAGACGTAGGAGGTCCTGACCTAGAAGAGGGTCAGGAAGTCGAATTCGAAATCGAGCAGGCGGACAAAGGTCCCCGAGCGAAGAACCTGGAGCGGCTCTGACCATGGCGAAAGGTACGGTTGATTTCTTCAACGATACTGGCGGCTACGGTTTCATCAAGACAGAAGACTCCGACGACGACGTGTTCTTCCACATGGAAGACATCGGCGGCCCCGACCTCGAGGA
The DNA here is from genome assembly GCF_029489995.1 of Haladaptatus sp. DYSN1. NCBI lineage: Archaea > Methanobacteriati > Methanobacteriota > Halobacteria > Halobacteriales > Haladaptataceae > Haladaptatus > Haladaptatus sp. DYSN1. Next base: position 2,618,047 of record NZ_CP120470.1, on the reverse strand, counting down.
GGGGCAGGAAGTCGAATTCGAGATTGTGCAGGCCGACAAAGGCCCACGCGCGAAAAACCTGGAGCGCCTGTAATCATGGCGAAAGGGAAAGTCGACTTCTTCAACGACACCGGCGGCTACGGTTTCATCAAGACCGACGAGTCCGACGACGACGTGTTCTTCCACATGGAAGACGTCGGCGGTCCTGACTTAGAAGAAGGGACCGAAGTCGAGTTCGATATCGTGCAGGCGGACAAGGGTCCGCGTGCGAAGAACGTAAAGCGGCTGTAAGGCGCTTTCGAGCGACTCACACCAACATTTTCTGCGACTCAGCAGGCGAGGAGCGACCGTGACGTGTAAGCCTCCCCAGTGCGGACAGCGGGTATGAGCGACGTACTCGACGAGGACCTCTACCAACGCACGAAGGCACTGCTCGAACCGGGCGACATCGAACTTAACGGTGCGGTCGTCCACACGGGGCTCACCAGCGCAGCAGATATCGAGATGCACCAGGCGACCCTCGACGTCGGCGACATCATCGCGAAATATGCCGGCCACGAGGGCGACACCTACGTTTACTCGGGCAATGATAACCCGAAGTTCTCCTCGAACCAGCACCAGGGGCTGACCATCGACGGCGACGAGTTCGTCTGGGAGTGCCAGCAACTGCTTCGCAACGGCACCTTCCACATCGTCATCTACTACGAGGCGGCCCACGACCACGAGGCTATTCTCGACGAGATCCGCGACCTCGGCTTCGAGGTTACGGGCGTTCAGGGCTGACGGACGACCCAATACGTACCTTCTGCACGCCATTTTCCCCAAAGCTATTCATTCACGAAAATAACAGTGTAGTGACGATAGTCACCACAGTGCGAACCCGCCTCTGGGCGCGGAGGCAATAAGATGGGTTCCACGAAGGGGGAAGCCGGCACAGGCGGACGTTCTGGGGTACGTACTGGTCACGGCAATGGTCGTTTCACTGGTCACGTTTTTGTTGGTGACGGCGTCGGGTGGCATCGTGAGCGTTCAGCGGTCTGCGGACACCAGTCGGGCGGAGACGGCCCTTGGCGTGCTCGACATGCGTGCGAGCTCGGTGTCGCTTGGCGACTCGGACCTCCAGACGGTCCGCTTTGGCAATACGGGTGACGGCTCGCTTTCGGTAAACGAGACGGAGGGGTCGCTCAAAGTCTTCCACTCCGACCTCGAAAATCGTTCGACTGAGATTTACAACGGGTCGCTCGGCGCGCTGGTTTACGAGAACCATGGCACCGAAATCGCCTACCAGGGCGGCGGCGTCTGGCGACACGACCCGAACGACAAGGCGCGCGTCGTCTCGCCGCCGGAAGCTCACTACCGCGAGGCGACGCTCGTCATGCTCGTCGTTCGCCTGACCGGCAACGGGTCACTGTCGGGCAAGAACGCCCAACTCCAGGCCACCCGCGGCGAACCGCTCAAGCGTATCTTTCCGAACACGAATCCGAGCAAACGCCTCGCCAACGGCGACCCCTGAACGAATCCCGGGTCTGCGGGACGTGTCGAAGTCATCGTCCAGTCGCGCTACTACGAGGGCTGGGCGCAGTACTTCGAAGCCCGAACCACGGGAACGGTGACTCTCGACCACGAGACGCAGACGACCACGCTCGACCTCATCGTGCCCTTCGACATGGGCTACTTCAATATGCCGGCAAACAAGCCCCTTCGCCCGCGTGCGCTCGGCCCGGACCACCCGCTCGACGAGTTCAACATCACGCAATATCCCGACCAGACCGGATTTAGCAACTTCAAGTGGTCGTTCGTCGGGATTGCTGACGAACGGGAAATCGAAATCCACCTGCGCGAAAGCGGGAACGTCCGCAAGGTTGGTTCCTGCTGGGAGAAGGACATCTCCGTCACTATCACGTACGAAAACGGCTCCAGCTTCGAAGGCTGGCACGCGGAAGACGCGTTCCAGACGACGTGTTACGATTCGAACGGCGACGGAACGAAAGACAGTCCCCGGGTCGACGTAGACCTCGGGTCGATGACCAAGCAGATGGTGTACATCGACACGAAATCGAGGTCGCTGTCGATTGCCAACCTCGTCGATGGCACCCACCAACCGGCCTCGCAGGCGTACAACGGCGGAGCTGACACTGCGATTGGCGACGTACTGAGCCACTATCTCGGCGAGATGGGTCCCGCCTCTACGTCCACGACAAGAGCGCGGACACGGTCGAAGAGGAGCAGTCCTACGGGACCATCCACTACGACCAGCGCAGCTACACGCTGTACTACCTCCACGTCTCAGAGAACGCGGTTCACGTCGAAGTGAGCTAAGACGCGCTCCTCGAAGGGCCGCCCATCGTTCGAGGCGATTTTAGCCTAGTAGCAATCGATTACCGCTAGCCTGCGGCCGTATCTCTGACGGCGAAATTTCCATCCTAACCACGATAGAACCACCATAAATCGAGAACATTCTACATAAATCAGCTTTTAACAATGACCTTCTCGGCCATAGGTATGTCTGGGGAAGTTACCTATGGGAAAAAGAGGGGGGACGGGAGCCCAGCAGCGGGCTCAGTCAGAGATTCTGGGACTGGCGCTCGTCATAACGATGTCAATCGCGCTGGTGACGTTCATGGTCGTCACGGCGTCCGGGGGCATCGTGAGCGTTCAGCGCACGGTGGATACGAACAAAGCAGAGACGGCGCTCGGCGTCCTCGACATGCGTGCGAGTGCCGTCTCATTCGGCGAATCCGACTTACAGACGGTCAGCTTCGGGAACACCGGCGGTGGGTCGCTGTACGTGGACGATACCGAGGGGTCGATTACCATCATCCACACCGACTTAGACGGCGACGAGACGGTACTCTACTCCGGCACGCTCGGTGCACTCATCTACGAGAACGATGGCACAGAAATTGCCTACCAGGGCGGCGGTGTCTGGCGACTCGACGCAGACGGTCAGGCACGCGTCGTCTCCGCACCCGAGTTCCACTACCGCGACGCTACCCTCACGTTGCCAGTCGTGCGCGTGACGGGTGACGGCTCAGTTTCCGGGCAGAACGCACAAATTCAGGCCACACACGGGTCGAGCAAGCGTATCTTCCCGAATGTGGCTAAACTGCCTGAGTCTGGTGACCTGTGGGAGAATCCCGGTTCTGAAGGTACAGTGAAGATTGTCGTCCAGTCGCGCTACTACGAGGGCTGGGCGCAATACTTCGAGATGCGCACCACGGGGAAGGTGACGCCCAATGAGGAAGCGCAGACAGTCACGCTCGACCTGACAGTGCCCTATGATATGGGATTCTTCAATATGCCAGCAGAGGGACAACCCCTCAAACTCCGGGCACTAGAGGAAGAGAACCCACTCGAATCGTTCAGCATCACGTTGTATCCGGATCAAACCGCGTTCAGCAACTTTAAGTGGTCCTTCACCGCCACCTCCGAGAACGGTGAGGAGATGGAGATTCACCTCCGGGACGGTGGCCCGGTGAACGTCATCGAGAATCCGCTCTCACAGTGCAAGGAACGATGGGTTTCCGTCACCATCATCTACAAGGACGGCTCTACCTATCAGGGCTGGTTCAAGGACAAAGCGTTCGCTTCGACCTGCCTCGACCTCGATGGAGACGGCACTGCTGACACGGCACGACTTGACGTCGATTTAGGCACGCTTGCGATGGACATGTCCTACGAATCAAAGAGCACGCTCAAGTCTGTCGACAATCTACTCGGCGGGTCGGTGAACCAGCTCGATTCGACCTTAGCCTTTAACAACGGACAGAACGCGCCGATGGGTGCTGTCCTCAGCCACTATCTAGCGAAGATGGGTCCCGACGTTGACCTCATAGTTTCAGATAAGAATGCGGATACGGTGGACGAAATGCCCTCACACGGCGTCATCCACTACGACCAGCGTAACTACACGCTGTACTACCTGCACATCTCCGACAACGAGGTCGTCATCGACGTGCAGTAAGCGGCGCAAACGAGGTTCTTATGCCTCGTGACTCCTGATACCCAGGTATGACAGAGGCGGACCTGAGTCCGACTGACCGCGCCATCGTCAACGCCTTCCAGGGCGGTTTCCCGGTGACTGAACGGCCCTTCGAACCGGCCGCCGCGGCCCTCCGGGAGCGCGGTATCGACATTTCTGCTGGCGAACTTCTCTCTCGTGTTCAGACGCTCGACGAGCAAGGGGTCCTCACCCGGTTCGGGGCGCTCATCAACGCCGAAGCCATCGGTGGGACGGCCACGCTCGTCGCGATGCACGCGCCGCCCGAACGGTACGACGAGGTGGCAGAGCAAGTCAATACCTTCCGCGAAGTCGCCCACAACTACGAGCGTGAGCACCCCCATCTCAACATGTGGTTCGTCGTCTCCGTGGGCCATCCGGACCGCGTCGACGAGGTACTCGGCGAAATCGAGGAGACGACCGGGCAGCGAACGTACAACCTCCCGAAACAGCAGGAGTTCCGCGTCGAAGCCAAATTCCTCCTCGACGGTCCCATCTCGGAGGGTGACGTGGACCTCTCGCATCTCGGTCCCGACGTGACACCGACCGAGCGCACTACCCTCACGCCCGCGGAGCGCGACCTCGTGCTCGAAATCCAGGGTGGATTGCCCATCACCGCCACGCCCTACGCCGACGTCGCCGCCGCGATTGGGCAGGAGACGGAGTGGGTCGTCGCCACCATCAAGCGGTTCAACGTCGAAGGAAAGGTCCGTCGGGTGGGCGTCATCCCGAACCACTACGCCCTCGGCTACACCGAGAATGGGATGACCGTCTGGAACGTCCCCGACGAGTTGCTGGACGAGGTCGGGCCGGCCATCGCGAGCCTCGATTTCGTCACTCACTGCTACGAACGGCCCCGCCACGAGGGGATCTGGCCGTACAACTTCTTCGCGATGACCCACGGTCGAACCGAGGCCGAGAGTCAGGAACACATCGAAATGGTCAAAGAACGCATGCACGAGTACTGGGACGTCGGCGACGACGACTGGGATACCCTGTTCTCGACCCGCATTCTGAAGAAGACGGGCATCCGCATGACGGAACGCGCAAACGCAAACACCGAATGATACCACTGTTTCACGACTTCCACGGCGAGACGGTCCTCGTGTTCGGCGGCGGTGCCGTCGGCGCACGGAAAGCCCGCCGTTTCGCCCGTGAGGCGACCGTGGTCGTCGTGAGCCCGGACTTTTCGGCCGGTTCCTACGGCGGCGCGGCGAAAGTTCGCGCCGCACCGACACTGGCCGCGGTCGGCGGCTGGCTCGACCGCATCGACCCCATCCTCGTCGTCGCGGCGACCGACGAACCCGCGCTCAACGCCGCCATCGAGGACGCCGCCCGCGAGCGGCGCATCCTCGTCAATCGCACCGACGTTTCCGGCGAGCGGGAGGCGGGCAGTGTGGTGGTTCCGGCGACTGTCGACGACGACCCCGTCACAGTGGCAATCTCGACGGGAGCATCGAGTCCAGCACTCGCGAAGTACTTGCGAGAACGCATCGAGGCAGACGTCGAAGGAGCAGGCGAAATGGCCGAACTGACCGCGACGTTGCGCCTCGAACTCCAGTCGGCCAAGGTCGCCCCGGCGGCCCGTCGGGACGCCATCCGCGCAGTCGTCAATTCTGACCGCGTTTGGAAGGCTTTAGGTAGTGGGAAGGCAAAGGCCCGCAACGAGGCACAGACCGTGATAGACGAGACTCTCGTTGGTGGTGATTCTGATGCGTGAGGCCGGCGTCATTTCGGGCGTGAGCGTTTCCCACAAGGACGCCTGCGTCGAGACGATTGAGGCGGCTTGCGCACCGGACCAGCAGATAGGTGTCGAGACGCTGCTCGCACAGGAGGGCGTCAAAGAGGCGTTCGTCCTCCAGACGTGTAACCGCGCAGAGGCCTACGTCGTCACGGCAACGCCAGAACTCGGTCGGCGCGTCCTCGCGGACTATCTCGCAGACGTCCCCGAGGAGGCAATCACGGAACGAACCCACGAGGCCAGCCTTCGCCACCTCATGCGCGTAGCGGCCGGCCTCGAATCGCTCGTCATCGGCGAAGACCAGATTCTCGGCCAGCTCCGCACCGCGTATCTCGACGCCCGCGGGGTCGGCGCGCTCGGCCGCCTGCTCGACGACGGGATTGCGAAGGCCATCCACGTCGGCGAACGCGCCCGTACCGAGACCGAAATCAACGAGGGAACCGTCTCGCTCGCGAGTGCGGCAACCTCACTCGCCGCTCGCGAGATGGACCTCACGAACGCGACGGCGCTCGTCATCGGCGCGGGCGAGATGGGGTCGCTCGCGGCTACTTCGCTCGCCGACACCGTTTCTCGACTCTACGTCGCGAACCGGACGCTGCCGCGTGCACAGGCCATCGTCGACGTCATCGAGGCGGAGGCGACCGCCATCTCGCTCGCCGACGTCCCGGCAGTCGTCCCCGACGTGGACCTCGTGGTCACGGCCACGGGCAGTCCAACGCCGATTCTCGATGGCAACACGCTGTCGAGAGCGGGCGAGTTGCTCGTCATCGACCTCGCCCAGCCCCGCGACGTCGCAAAGCGCGTCGAAGGGCTCGACAACGTCACCCTCTGGGACTTAGACCGACTCGAATCGATAACCGACGAGGCCCACGAACAGCGCAAAGAGGCGGCAGAACGGGTCGCAGAGATGATCGACCGCGAGTTCGAACACCTGCTCACCCAGTACAAGCGAAAGCGCGCAGACCGCGTCATCGCGGCGATGTACGAGAGCGCAGACCGCCTGAAGGCGCGCGAACTCGCCACGGCGTTCTCCCAACTCGAAGCGAATGGCGACCTGAACGAAGACCAGCGTGCGGTCGTCGAATCGCTCGCCGATTCGCTCGTCGGGCAGTTGCTCTCCGCGCCGACACGGAGTCTTCGCGACGCGGCGGAGGAAGACGACTGGACGACCATCAACACCGCCTTGCAGTTGTTCGACCCGGATTTCGGGTCTGAACCACCCGCGTTCGTGAAGGCGCTCAGCGAGGCAGACCGCCCGAACTCCGCCGCGACCAGCGCCGAAGACGACTGATTCTCGGAGTATCCCGGCGTGCTGAACTAGGTATTTGCGCTCACGAGACGTATCTTCGGATAACCGTTTTCCCGGAAAACCGGAGACGGGGGGAACATGACACTGAGAGATATCGCGCGACCACGAGAGGAACTCGTCTCCGCGTCGCCAGACACACCAGTTACCGAACTCGCAACCCAGATGCGCGAACGCACCGTCGGCAGCGTCGTCATCGAGGAAGCCGGAAAGCCAATCGGTATCGTCACGGACCGCGACCTCGCGATGAAAATCGTCGCGACGGGTAAAGACCCGCTGAACATGACCGCCGCGGACGTGATGAACGGGAACACCGTCACCGTAGACATCGACGCGGGCGTCTTCGACGTCTGCCAGACGATGCGCGAACACGCGGTGCGCCGGCTTCCGGTGATGGAGAACAACCAACTGACCGGCATCATCACGCTGGACGATATCATCGTCCTGCTCGAAGACGAACTCCACGACCTCTCTGAGGTCATCCGGTCTGAATCGCCGCCGTATGCGCTCCCCTGAGCCTCAGGTGGCGACAACGATTATTTCAATCGAGTGAATAGTGGTAGCCATGGCAGACTTGCTCTCAGAGGACGAACTCGAATCGCGACTCCCGAGCGGCTGGGAGAAAGATGGCGACGAAATCACGCGAACCTACGAGTTCGACGACTACTTGGACGGAGTCGAGTTCGTGAACGAAATCGCGGAAATCGCCGACGAGGAGTTCCACCACCCGGAAATCATCATCGGTTACAAGGAGGTGGAAGTGCGCCTCACGAGCCACGAAGAGGGCGGCATCACCGAGAAGGATACCCACCTCGCGGGACGATTCAACGACGTGCAGTGACCGACGCACACTACGCCTTCTCGGTTCGGGTTCGCCCCCGTATCGGTCGACCGGACCTGCGACTTTCGCCCGCGGAATTCGAGCTGCAACTGTCGAAAACGGCCTCCCAGCCGGGTGACGACGGCTGGCTGTTCTTTCGCGACTACCTCTGGCGGGGCAATCTGAACGACGAGGAGTACTTCCGGCGCGAACTCGAATCGGCGCTCGATATGCGGGTGACGAGCGTCTCCTTTAGCGGCCTGCGGACGTCTCCGGAGTATCTGGAGGCGCTGAAGAGCGAGATTCGTGCGCACCTGGACCTGTTCAACGCTGAAACGGTCGAAGAAGTGCTGAACAAGTATCTCGGCAGTTCGATTCAGGTCGAGTAGACGCGAGCGTCCTGATTGACCAGTGGGGCGGAAAGGCACTTAGCAGTCGGTGTCGTACCTCTTGGTGAATGGTTGGGGCTGACTACGACTTTTGGCTCTTCGATTTAGACGGAACGCTCATCGACGTCGACTGGGGGTACACCCGCGAGGTGTTCGACCGGGTCGGCGACCGGATGGGCCGTCCGTTCACCGACCGGGAGGCCGAAATCCTCTGGCACGGCCTCGGCGGCAAGCGCGACGATAGGCTCGTCGAATGGGGCATCGACCCCAACGAATTCTGGCCCGCGTTCCACGCCGTAGAAGACCCACAGGCCCGCGCCGAGGCGACCTATCTCCACGACGACGCCACGTTCGTCGCGGACCTCACGACGCCCGTCGGCATCGTCACCCACTGCCAGCCGTTTTTGACTGGGCCGGTTCTCGCGCATCTCGGCATCGGCGACTGGTTCGACACCGTCGTCTGTTGTAGCGACGACCTCGGCTGGAAACCGGACCCCGGCCCAGTCACCCACGCGATGTCGCAGCTCGATGTCGAAACCAGCGCACGCGGTGTGCTCGCTGGTGACGGGTCGAACGACATCGGCGCGGCGTGGAACGCCGGCCTCGACGGGATTCACGTCGAACGCCACGACCCGCACCGACGGGGAGAGTGCGTCCTCGGCGACTATCGCGTCGCGTCGTTCGACGAACTCTGGCGACTCGTAAAAGCAACGGCTGACCGGACTGCGACCGAAGCGACTGATTAGTCGTAGGTGTCCTGGGGGTCTTCCATGCGCGCTTCCATCACTGTCTCTTCGACCGACGAGACCTGCGTCTCGACTCGCAGGTCGTGACCACATTCAGGACAGGGTAGCGCCAGCGTCACCACGAGGGCGTCGCTGTCGTCTCGCTGTTCGATTGCTAATACCTCTGCATCTGATGGGTACAGGAACTCTGCGTCGAGTGGATGGGAGCAACTCATGGGACACCACCGGAAACCGGTGTCTGGTATAACGCCCCACGCATGGTTATACACTTCGGCGACCCAGCAGGGCGAATCGCTATGCCGTTTCGAAGCCGGGGAGGTCTGCGAACACGGCGTCACCGTCCTCGATGGCCGTTTCGAGCGCCGCGACCCCTGGTTTCGAAACTCGATCCGGATTCGCGAACACGCGAACCTGTTCGGTTCCGAGCGAGACGAATCCGAGGTCCAGTTTTTCCGCGGTCGCACGAAGACCGAGTCCCACGTCGGCACGCCCGTCGGCGACCTTCCGGGCCGGACTCTCGTGGGCTTTCACGGTGAGGTCGAACCCGGAAATTGCGCTCACGAGGTCGTGGCGCGTCTGGCCGCGCTCCTCGGCGAGTGTGGCGAGGGCGTCGGTAAACGAAGTTCTTAGGCCGGCGGCCGTTCCGCGGTTGATGAATCGCAGGTCGCGGTCCACGAGGTCTGCGAGACCGGCCACGTTTTCGGGGTTGCCCGCCTGCACCACCAGCCCCCACTCGCGGGTCCAGCCGCCGAGTTCCACAGTGTCGAACTCCGGCTCGCCGCCCGTCGTCGTCACCGCAACGTCGGCGATGCCGTTTCGCAGGCGGCGGAGCCCCTCTCTGCTCCCCACGGACAGATAGCGCGGCCGTTCGATGCGGTCGAGCAATCGCGAGAGTGCAGGGTCGTCCTCGCCGACGCCGAACACGGTTGGCGGCCTGACGTCGGGCGAGAAGAGGTCCACCTCGACTTCTTCGCCAGCGTCGAGAAATGCCGTGTCCGGGTGGACGACGACGACGCCGTCTGCCTCCACGAGGCTCGTCGTCGCGCCGCTGCCCTTGTCAACTGGGTAGACGAGCAAGTCGCCTGCCCCGTCTTCGACGAGGCCGACCGGCATGAGGCGCATTCGACCCTCGCCGTAGCGCTCGCGGACGGCCATCTTCCCCCGAGCGGTCGCGGCGGCGGGGGCCTGAACTCCCGCCGCATCACGAATCGCCGGCGCGACGAACGTCTGGAAGATGGTGAGCGCGGAGACGGGATACCCCGGCAAGCCGATGTACGCGGACTCTTCGAGTCGCCCGACGAGCATCGGTTTCCCGGGTTTCACGGCGACGCCGTGTAACAACAACTCGCCTTGTTCCTCGACGACGCGGTAGATGACGTCCACCGCGGAGGCGCTCGTCGAACCCGACGAGAGGACGAGGTCGCACTCGGTGGCGGCTTTCGTCAGCAGTCGCTCCATCTCGTCGTAGTCGTCACCGGCATGGGGGTAGAGAACCGCCTCGCCGCCCGCGTCTTCGACGCCCGCCGCGACGGTGTAGCTGTTCACGTCGAAAATCTGCCCGGCGGCGCTGTTGAGCGATTGGCCGGGGCGAACCAGTTCGTCTCCCGTCGAGATGATGCCGACGCGGGGTTTCGCCCGAACTGGCACCGACTCCACGCCGAGTGCAGAGAGCAGCCCAATTTCTCGGGGCGTAATTCGAGTTCCCGGGCCGAGAGCACGCTCACCCGCGGCGATGTCCGCCCCTGCGAGCATCACGCTGTCGCCGGGGGCCACCGCGGTTCGCATCTCGATTTTCCCGTCGCGTTCGTCGGTTCGCTCGACGATGACCACCGCATCCGCACCCGATGGCATCACCGCCCCGGTCGAAATTTCAGCACACTCACCCTCTGCGATTTCGACGTCCGGTTCGACCCCTGCGTGGACAGCCCCGACGAGGTCGAGGACGGCGGGGTCCGCTTCGTCCGCGCCGAAGGTGTCCCGCGCTCGCACGGCGTAGCCATCCATGCTTGCCCGGTCGAAGCCGGGGACGTCCATCCCCGCGTCGATGCGTTCTGCGAGAACGCGACCACGGGCTTCGGCCAGCGGCACCGATTCTGACCCGCCACCGAGGTTCAGCGACGCGATTGCTTCACGGGCTTCCTCTGGCGACGCGAGGTCACGAAACTCCTTGCGGCTCACGCCGACCACTCCCAGTTCTGGACCGCGACAGTCTCACCTTCGGCGATTCCTTCGCTCGATTCTGGCACTTCGACCCAGCCGTCTGCCAGCGCGACGCTCGAGAGGACGCCAGAGCCACTCGCTCGCGTCGGCGTCGCAACCGGTTCCGACTCGTCGTCGGTGAGCCGAACGCGGACGAACGTCCGGTCGCCGACGTCGCTTCGAATCTTCCGCGAGAGGCGCGCCTCGACCGTCGGGAACTCCTCGAGGGGCATCCTACCCGCCCATTTGAGCGCGGGGCGAAGGAACTGGACGGCGTTGATGATGCACGCGACGGGATAGCCAGGAAGCATGATGATTGGCGTGTCTTCGACCACGCCCATCGCGACGGGGTGGCCGGGTTTGAGCGCGACACCGTGGACGAACACGTCGCCCATGTCGGCGACGACGTCCGGAATCAGGTCGCGCTCGCCGACGGAGGACCCGCCCGTCGTGACGACGATATCTGCGTCGAGATTCCCCGCTACGGCTTCGCGGAGCGCGGTTTCGTCGTCGGTGACGATTTCCTGATAGTCGGCGTCACCGCCCCATCGTTCGACCAGCCGAGACACCGTGAGACCGTTCGTCTCGACGACCTCGCCCGGTTTCGGGTCCGCCTCGACGAGTTCTTCGCCGGTCGGAATCACGGTCACTCGGGGCGGTTCGTACACCGAAACCGTGGCAACGCCGGTCGATTTCAACAGGCCGAGGTCGGAGGGTCGGAGTCGATGTCCGGCGTCGTACAACTGCTGGCCCGCTTCGACGTCTTCGCCCTCCGGGGCGACGTTCTCGCCCTCCGCAACCGCGTCGAACACTTCGAGGTCGTCACCGACACGGTCTACGTGTTCGACCATGACGACGGCGTCCGCACCTGGGGGTAGTTCGCTCCCGGTGTGGACGCGGACGCCGCTTCCGGGTGCGACCTCGCCGGTTGCCACGCGAAGTACGTTCGGCGACCGGTCGGAGGCGCCGAAGGTGTCCGCTGCCCGGACGGCGAACCCGTCCATCGCGGCCCTCCGGTAATGGGGGACGTTGCGGTTGCTGGTAATCGGTTCTGCGAGAACGCGCCCGTCTGCGTCTTCGAGGGGCACGGCGCCAGTTCGACCGTGGGGGGAGACTGCGTCCCGGAGTCGGTCGCGGGCCGCATCGACGCGGGTCAGTTGCTTGAACCCCGCGTCACGAAGTTGGTCGCTCATGGCACGTCCCTACGACGCGGCCGACAAAAAACACCCGGACGGATTCCCCTACCGGGGGCTTTTTCGCTCCGGCGTCCGTACCCATGCGTATGTCAGCGCTGCGCGAAGCCCTGCGTGACCTCCCGGACGCAGTGTTCGCAGACCTCCTCGAGAGCGACGACTCGTACCTCCTCGTTATCGACTTCCCCGGTGTCACCAAAGAGACCGTGGACGTTCGCGTCGAAGACGGCCGCCTTCACATCGAGGCGCGGCGCGAGAAAGACCTACCGACGGAGTATCGCTACCTCAAGGAAGACCGCTCTATGTTCCTCGACGTGGACCTCCCACTCCCACCGAAGGTGACCGGCACGGACGCAGAAGGAGCCGTTTCGCGAGGCGTCCTCGAAATCACCCTCCCGAAGCGAAGTGCCGCTCCCGGGACCAGCATCCCAATCAGTGACGAGTAGGGGGTCGCACAGTCTGTGAACCTCCGCCCGTACAGACGGTTTTTCACCGTCGCCAGACAGTTCTTGCCGCTTCTCATCGCGTACGCCCGGGACCGCCGCCGATTCCTGCTGTTCGGCGGTCGGCGGACGGTCACGCCAGAGATTCGCCGCCGCAGAGCGCGGGCACTGCTTGACGCCATGCTCACGCTCGGGCCGACGTTCATCAAACTCGGCCAGTTGCTCTCGACGCGCCCGGACATCCTGCCGCCGGAGTACATCGACGAGTTCACGAAACTCCAGGACAGCGTGCCACCGGCCCCGTGGCCTGAGGCAAAACAGGTCATCGAAGACGAACTCGGGCCGCTCGAAGCGTGGTTCGACAAGTTCGACACCGACGCGATAAGCGGTGCAAGTCTCGGGCAGGTGTACTACGCCGAAATCGACGGCCAATCCGTCGCGGTGAAGGTGCGCCGGCCCGGCATCGAGGAGCTCGTGGAAGCGGACCTCTGGGTCATCCGCTGGAGTCTGCCGTTGCTCATGCGCTTTATCGGCACCGCTCGGGCGTTCTCGCTCGAAAACCTCGCCGACGAGTTCGCGAAGACCATTCGCGAGGAGATGGACTACGGTCGGGAAGGGCGGATGCTCACCGAGATTCGCGGGAACTTTGCGGACGAAGACCGCATCGCGATTCCCCGCGTCATCGAATCACACTCGGACGCTCGCGTCCTCACGATGGAGTACGTGAGCGGGACGAAGATAAGCGACATCGAGGATATCGACGCGATGAACGTAGACCGCTCGGAACTCGCAGAGACGCTCCAGCGAATCTACCTCCAGATGATCATCGATGACGGTGTGTTTCACGCTGACCCGCACCCGGGGAACCTCGCGGTGCGTCCGGACGGCACCATCGTCTTCTACGACTTCGGGATGAGCGGTCGCGTCGATTCGTTCGTCCAGGACAAAATCGTCGAGTTCTACATCGCCGTGGCGAACCAGGACATCGAGGGGATTCTCGATTCACTCATCGAGATGGGTACGCTGAGCCCGGAAGCCGACCGGCGGGTGATGGGCGACGTGATGGAACTCGCGATTGCGGACGCTCGCGGTGAGAATATCGAGCAATATCGCGTCCAGCAAATCGTGAGCCAGGTCGAAGATACAATCTACGAGTTCCCGCTTCGGCTGCCGTCGAACCTCGCGCTGGTGTTGCGCGTGGCGACGGTCGTCGAAGGCGTCTGCGTGACGCTCGACCCGGATTTCGACTTCATCGCGGTCGCGACCCAGTACCTCACCGAACAGGGGTATCGCGAAGCAGGCGTAAAGCAGTTCATCGAAGACCGCGGCGACGAGGTGCGCAAGGCGGCTCAATCGACGCTGCGCAGCCCGCCGAAACTTGAGCGTGCGCTCGACCGAATCAACCGCGACGATTTCTACGTTCGGGCAGACATCGAGGACTCGAACGGACACCTGACGAGACTCGCGAAGCGAATCGTCCTCGGGATGTTGCTTTCGGTCGGTCTCATCATGACGTCAATTTTCTACGCGTTCGGGACGCTCGAAGCGACGCTTCTGGCGGGTGGGTTCTCGCTCGTGATAGCCGGCTGGCTCTATCTCTCGTTTCGCAAGCGCCGGGGAATTCGTGCGACGCCGCAGTTCACGCGGCAGAATCTCCGCCAGCGGCGGGGGAAGTAGGGGCGAATAGACGGCACGGTGGGGCGCGAAGCGGTGGCCGTACTCCCGCAGGCCGCTTCGCGGCGAGGTGTCAACGCATGGGGTCGGTGGCTGCGTTTCCGTATAAAAATGTGTGCGTGGTGGGGGACGACTATCGCCGGCCGATGAGGAAGTACAGGAATAGTCCGATGACACCGCCGAGAAAGACGACGACGGTCCACAGAAGTGTTCCCTTCGAACGCCGGTATTCGGCGTCCTGAAAGACCCACAGGGTCACCCCGAGCCAGACGACGAGGTAGAGCAGTCCGACGGTGACTGTGGTGTCGACCATGATTCTACTACGCTGACCAGTTTGATGAGAGTTGCTGGCTGGGCGATTTTGTTGGGTGTAAGCCACGGTACTTTTCTTCGGTTCGGGCAAAGCAGTGGGTATGGAAATCGACCCGTTCGGCCTCGAACGCTGGTTCGCGAAGTACGAACACGAGGCCGACATCATGCTGGCAGAGAGCGGGATTCGGTCGCTTCCGGCGACGCGCTTCGACACCGACCCCGACGAACTTGGTTACGTCATCCCCACGAACGGCGACCCCGATCTCCGCGAGCAGCTGGCGGCACGATACGGGCGGACTACCGACGAAGTCATCTTCACCTGTGGCGCACAGGAGGCAAACTTCCTCGTCTTCCTCGCGCTGCTCGGTCAGGGCGGCCACACGGTGACCGTCACGCCGACGTACCAGTCGCTGCACGCGATTCCAGACGCCTTCGGGGAAGTGACGACGGTACAACTCGAAACCCCCGAGTGGGACCTCGATGTCGACGCCGTCGCGGACGCGATTACCGACGACACGCGCCTGCTCGTCGTCAACAACCCGAACAACCCGACCGGGAAATATCACGACGAAGCGACGCTGTCCGCGCTCTACGACCTCGCCGTCGAACACGACGCCTACCTGCTCGTAGACGAGGTGTACCGACTGCTCGCAGACGACCCTCACCCGCCGGCAGCGAGTCTCGGTCGGCGGGCCATCAGCACGGCGAGTCTCTCGAAGGCGTACGGCCTCGCTGGCCTGCGCTTTGGCTGGATTGTCGGGCCGCCCGAAGTCGTCCAGGCGGCCTGGCACTGGAAAGATTACACGACCATCTCGCCTTCCCAGTTCGGCCAGCACATCGCCCGCCAGGCGTTCAAGCAGGAGGACGAACTGCTCGCCGAGAGTCGCGCGGTGCGACAGACGAATCACGACATCGTCGCCGAATTCATCGCGGAGACGGGCCTCTCGTGGTACGACCCCATCGGCGTGAACGCCTTCATCGAGATCCCAGACTCGTTTTCGAGTGGCAAGGAGTTCTGCCGGGCGGTGTTGAACGAGGAGAGTGTTGTACTCGCACCCGGTGAGTTCTTCGGCTATCCAGAGCGGTTCCGCCTCGGCTTTGGACTTCCGACCGAAGAATTGGTCGAGGGTCTCTCACGCGTCAAAACCTGTCTCCAGCGTCACGAATAGCGTTCCAAACCGTTTATACAGTCTCGTGGAAAAAGCAGACACATGGCGAAGCAGCAAGGCGAGGTCCGCGACCTCCAGGAAGGTAGCTACGTAATGATCAACGACGTGCCGTGTCTCATCACCGCGTACAGCACGGCCAAACCCGGCAAACACGGCAGTGCGAAAGCCCGTGTCGAGGGCAAGGGCGTCTTCGACGGGAAAAAGCGCAGCTTCTCCCAGCCTGTCGACGCGAAAATCTGGATTCCAATCATCGAGCGCAAGCAGGGCCAGGTCGTGAGCGTCGAGAGCTCCGACGTCGCACAGGTCATGGACTTAGACACCTACGAGACCTTCTCCATCAAGGTCCCCGGCGACAAGACTCTGACTCCGGAAGACGAAATCGAGTACCTCGAGATGGACGCCCAGCGTAAGATTATCTGATGTTTCCTGGCGCGCTGGCTTCTCGCACAGACGCTTCCTACGTCATCCTCGGCGCGCCGCTCGACATTTCTACGTCTTTTCAACCCGGGACTCGCTTTGGGCCCGACCGTATTCGACAATACGCAGAGAATTTTGACGACTACGACCACCGGACGGACTCCCATTTCACCGACCTCGGCGTGGCAGACGACGGCGACCTCCACGCGTGGGACGACGCGGCCGACTATCTCGACTTTCTGCAGGGCATGGTCACCGACATTCGGCGCGACGAGGCGCTTCCCATTCTCGTCGGCGGCGAGCACACGGTGACGGTGGCTGGCGTCAGAGCGACGACCCCCGATACGTTCGTCTGTCTCGACGCGCACCTCGACCTCCGCGAGGAGTACGCCGGCAACCCGCTGAGCCACGCGACGGTCACGCGCCACGCGCTCGACGTCGCAGATGAGGCCATCATCCTCGGCGCACGCACCGGAAATAAGGCCGAGTGGGAGCGCGCTGCGCAGGGCGACGTGACTGTCGTCCCGCCGGAGGACGTCGCAGACTGGACGTTCGACGGCGACGGGTCGGTCTACCTGAGCGTGGATATCGATGCCGCCGATCCCGGGTTCGCGCCCGGGACGGGGACGATGGAACCCTACGGACTCACGCCGCGGGAAATGCGCGACGTGATCAGGCAAGTTGCACCCACCGCTATCGGATTCGACGTGGTGGAAGTCAACGACAGAGACGACGGGCAGGCGGCGACGCTCGGCGCGAAACTCCTCAGAGAATTCGTCTTTTCACACGCGGCGCAATCGTAGAAAGCGAATTCGGGCCGGTTATGACCCGGGGGTCACCCGGCGCACGAGTCCTTTTCCAGTTCGGACAATCCGATTCTTTGTTCGTCGAGGCAATCGACGCCAAACGAATGCGGCTTTGCGGAATTTACCCATAGGGAATCAACTCCGTTGTCCGTCCCGCAGAAAGCGGGTACGCTGTCTGTTATCGCCGTCTTTCTTAACGCTGGTGGCTAACGTGAGACTATGCAACTCAGCGAACTCGTCTCTCGATACGACGACCGCCTCCGAACGGCCGACTACGCCGCCTTCGACGCGAGCGCCAACGGTTTGCAGGTCGGGCCGGAAGACAAGGAAGTCACGACGGTGGCTTTCGGCGTGGACGCCGCCGTTTCGACCATCGAGGCCGCCGCACGAGCAGACGCGGACGTGTTCGTCGTCCACCACGGGCTCTCGTGGGGTGGCTTCGACCGCGTGACCGGCTCCACATACGAACGAATCCGCCTCCTCGTCGAGAACGACATCGCACTCTACGTCTCTCACCTTCCGCTCGACGGGCACGAGGAACTCGGCAACGCCGCCGGTATCGCCGACGTGCTCGAACTCGAAAACTGCGAGCGATTCGGCGCGGAGGCCACCGAGTATATCGGCGTTCGCGGAACCGCGCCAGAACCGTTCTCCGTGACCGACCTCCGCGAGGAACTCGTCGGCCTCGACAACGGTGGCCAGCGCGTGCAGGTACTCGAACACGGCCCCGCGGAAATCGAGGACATCGGCATCATCACCGGCAGCGGGACGGACTGGATTCCGGAGGCAGAAGCGACGGGCGTGGACGCACTCATCACGGGCGAGGGGAAACAGCAGGCGTATCACAACTCGAAAGAAGCGGGTATTCACGTCTTCCTCGCGGGCCACTACGCCACCGAAACCTTTGGCGTCCGTGCCCTCCAGCAACTCGCAGAGGAGTGGGGACTGGAGACGACCTTCATCGGAGAACCGACCGGACTCTGAGCCGGGTTGGTCGCCCGCTCCAGACCGCGCCCTTCAAACCTTCGTAACCCACAATCTGTGGCAATGAGCGACGACGCAGACCACGAACTCCCGCCCCGCGAGGAGTTCCACCACGACCCAATCGGACACACCGACGTGTGGGCCGGCATGACCGTTGGCGACCTCGTCTCCGAGTACGGCAAGGCAGGCATTGGCGCGGCGGACCTCCACGAAGCGGTGGACATCTACGCCGAGATGATCGGCGACGACGACGTGACCAACTTTTTCGGCCTCGCCGGGGCGATGGTCCCGACGGGGATGCGAAAAATCGTCGCCGACCTCATCCGCGACGGCCACATCGACGTACTCGTGACGACCGGCGCGAACCTCACCCACGACGCCATCGAGGCAATCGGCGGCAAGCACCACCACGGCCGCGAACACGACGGCGAATCCTCTCCTCGCGAGTTCGACGAAAAGCTCCGCGACGAGTGGGTCGACCGCATCTACAACGTCTACCTCCCGCAAGAGCACTTCACCGCGTTCGAGGGTCACCTGCGCGCTGAGGTGTTCCCGAACGTAGACGAGACGGTCACCATCCAGCAACTCACCGAGGAACTCGGCCGAGCGAACGCCGTGGTCAACGAGCGTGAGGGTATCGAGGAGGACGCTGGCATCGCCGCGGCCGCCTACGAAAATGACGTGCCAATCTACGTTCCCGCAATTCAGGACTCGGTCCTCGGCCTACAGGCGTGGATGTACTCGCAGATCAACGACTTCAGTCTCGACGCGCTCTCCGACATGACCGGCCTCACGGACATCGCGTTCGACGCCGAGAAGGCGGCTGCGATGGTCGTCGGCGGCGGCGTCCCGAAGAATTTCGTCCTCCAGACGATGCTCGTGGTGCCAGAAGCCTACAACTACGCCGTCCAGCTCACGATGGACCCACCGAACACGGGTGGCCTCTCCGGGGCGACGCTCGACGAAGCGCGGTCATGGGGCAAGTTGGAGAAGGCGGCGCGGAACGTTTCGGTGTATGCAGACGCCACAATCACACTGCCGCTGGTGGTTGCAGGGGCGCGTAAACGGATTTCGGAGTAAGCCGACCGCGAGTGACGGTTAGTCGAATTCGTCTCTTTCCCGGCGGTTTGGCGCGTATGTTGCATTCACGCCCGCCCGAGTTGGAGTTTTCACTCGTCTACGCAGCGTTCGCCACACCTGAGCCACTCCGCGAGTACGCGGCGAAGGTTTCGACCGGGGCCCTGCTCGGCATCGGGTTCAGCGTCCTCTTGACCATCGTCGCCGTCGGCTTCGTCATGTCACTCTGGTTGCAGGCTATGGGGTTCCCGATGGCTCCGCCCGTGCCAAATCTGCAGGTCCCGAGTTTCGTCGGACACGCGGTCTACGGCGTCGTCCTCGGGGCGCTGTACCCGCTGCTCGCGGCGAAGTTCTAAGCCCCATCGCATCGCTCATTCTTTGCGACATCCACCACCGCTTCCGGATAGAGCGTTCTGTCACCCGACTCGAAATCGGCGAGCTGTAGCCACCGAACCTCGAACTCCTCGTCTAATTCCTCCTCGTAGCCGGTCATCGACTCGGCTTCGTACACCTCGTCGTCCGCGAGGTCGCCCTCGTACAGCAGGACGATTTCGTGGCCCTGCTCGCCGTCAAAGGTAAACCGATTCTCGATGTGTGAGAGGAACTCGACCGTTTCGAGTTCGACGCCGAGTTCTTCTTCGAACTCCCGGCACACCGTCTCCTCGCTGGACTCGCCGAACTGCATTCCCCCGCCGAGTGGTCGCCAGAACACCTCGTCGCTTTCGGGGTCGTATCCTCGACCCACCAGTATCTCGTCGTTCCGTCGGACGAGGCCGAGCACCACCGGGCGAATGTCGCGCCAACTCATGGCCTCTCGGTTTGCCCGACGGCGCGAAAAACGTTCTGCCAGAGGAAAACTGACTTGCCCACCGGTGGGTAACTGTCGGGTGGCCTGTGACGAGGCACCGACTCCGAACCGACCTAGGCAGTCGGTGATGTGGAGCCCTATGAGTGCCGAGGCCTGCTTTCTATGCTCCCAGCCACGCCTACACCGAGTGCTGTGCCAGAAACGACCGAAGCAACTCGTTGAACTCGTCCGGTCGTTCGAGCGACGGAAGATGAGCGACGTCGGCCATCGTCGCTGCGCGAATGGCGGGTACGTCTGCTTCGAGGATATCGGCAATCAGGTTCATATCTGGCCGGTCGAGTGCCCCGTTGACGAGCAAGACGGGGGCTTGCAACTCGCTGAGGCGCTCTATCGCAGGTGGGGAGAGTGGTTCTTCAGTGGCGTCGTCGGTGTCCTGTTCGTAGCTCTGGAGGAGCATCGCGTGGACGAGCGCCCTGACGTCGGGGTCGATTGTGTCGAGCGTGCGCGTCGGTCCGGCGACCCACAGCTCGCTTTCGACGAGTGCGGCGCGTTCTGCGTCGCCGTTCTCGAACGCTGCCGTGGCGGTTTGCCAGCCGTCGTACGTCGCGTCATCGGTGAACGTGTACCCGCTGAGCGCTGGAGCGACGAGCGTGAGGATCTCGACCCGGGTCGGGTGTTCGAGCGCGAAATCGAGTGCCGTCGCTCCTCCCATCGACGCGCCGACGAGGTGCGCCGACTCGATGTCGAGCGCGTCGAGCAGTTGTCCAAGGTCACGGTAGTGTGCGTACGGTTCGGGCGGAAGCTTGGAGTCGCCGAAGCCACGGAGGTCGTAGGCGACGACTCGGTACTGGTCTGCGAATGCGTCGAATTGTGGGTGCCACATTCGACTGTCGGCGATGCCGGCGTGGACGAACACCAGCGGTGTGCCATCACCGGCGGTCTGGTACGCCAGCGAGGTCCCCTCAATTTCGACGAACCCTGTCTCGACATCGTGGCTGCGTTTTGGAGCGGTGGACCCTTCAGGAGGCATAATAACATAGATGGATGACACGAAGTTAGTCGTTGTTGCTCTCGGCTGTTGTGGCGAACGGAGCGGCTACGGTCTGCTCGGAATCCCGGCCTCTGCGTCCGATTCCTTCACGTACGATTCGATAGCGAGCAGCCCACCGAGGATGACGCTGATGAGCGCGACGGTCCCGACGGCGACGATTGCGATGGAGAGACCGGTGCCCGTAAACTGTGCCGAGAACACGAACAGGGAGATGGTAGACACTACCCCAACCATCGTGTAAATCCGGACGAGGGGACGCCAGTTCATAGCGAGTAGAGGAGGTGGGCGAGCCAGAGCCCGGACATGACACCGAAGGCGAGCGCCGCGATGAGCTGGGCGGTCGCCTGCGGGACGGGAAGCACGAGCGTCGAGACGAACAGTATCCCTGCGAGCACCATCGCGCCGTAAACCAGTCGTCGCTTCGTCTGTATCGTTTCGGGAACGGTTGCGGTTGCCATTACGCCACCTGCCACTGCATCACGCTGTCTCCGACGAGCTACTTGCTCGAAACGTGTCGATTCATACTTCAACATACGCGCTTTGAGCCCAAATCGACGGTTCCCGACTGGTGAAGGTGTCGCGGCTCTCGCCGCCGTCTGCGGTGTGAATCGTCTCACGCCCGTACTCGGGGTGATACAGCGTGCCTCCCGTGTTTGTAACTCTCGATGAACGGAACCTCGGCGGCGCTCAGAGTGGTCGAGGGAGTGGTCTGAAGCGGGCGGCCACCATTTACGAAGCGTTCAGGCGCTCGGATTGGACAGCCGTCGGGGCCCGTAGGCTCTTACACCTGGCTCCAAAATGGCCATTCAGTCATGAGCACTGATGGGGAGGGAGAGCCATCGGGGGCGTCGCTGTCATACGAAAACGTCCTCGACCGCGAGATGGAAAACGCGCTAAAGGAGTTGAGTCGGCCGACCGAGGGATTGTTCCTCTCGGGACTCGCCGCCGGACTCAACGTCAGTTTCGGGGCGCTGTTCATGGGCATGGTATTGACGTTCTCGCCGTCGTTTCCCTCCCCGCTGGTCAAACATCTCCTGCTCGCGGGCGCATCGGCGGTTGGCTTCCTCTTCGTCATCCTCGGGCAGACCGAACTGTTCACCGCCCACACGACGCTCGCCGTATTGCCCGTCCTCGACGGTCGGTCGTCGCTTGCGGACCTCGGGCACCTGTGGGGCGTCGTGTACGTCGCGAACCTCGTTGGATGTGGACTCTTCGCGGCGCTCATCGCCGTGCTCGGCCCGTCGCTCGGCATCGTCACGCCTGCGGCGTTCGCCAGCATCGCCGATTCGCTGCTCGGCCTTCCGTGGTGGACCGTCCTCCTGAGTGGCGTTGTCGCCGGGTGGCTCATGGGCCTCGTGACGTGGCTCGTCGCCGCGAGTCGAGACACCATCAGCCGGATTGTCATCGTTCTCGTCGTCACCACGACCATCGGGTTCGGGCCGTTCCATCACGCGCTGCTTGGGACGACCGAACTCCTCTCCGCGATGTTCCTCGGAACCGGGGTAACCGCTGTGCAGTACGGCACCGTACTCTTCTGGACGACGCTCGGCAACGTCCTCGGAGGGAGCGTATTCGTCGCCGGCCTCAATTACGGGCACGCCGCCCGGGCTGGCAAGGACGTGTCTGTAACCACAGACGCGTGACGGCAACGGTGTCATCGCTGGTTTCGCCACGGACCGGTTCGAATACTATCACTATACTGGAAATTTGGGATACGACAGAACCACCCGGTTGATGTGACTATTCAGTCGCTCTTGCCACGTAGAACCTGTCTTTCAAAAACAAATGGGTGAGAAGCTGTGGAATTGAAATTCATTTGCGCGGAAAAATCGAATTTTTGCGGACGAATGCACAACCCTTATCCGTACACTCCAATTTTGTGTAGATGCAATGGTAAACGGTAAAGTTGATTTCTTCAACGACACTGGCGGCTACGGTTTCATCGCGACTGACGAATCTGACGACGACGTATTCTTCCACATGGAAGACGTTGGCGGCGAGGACCTCACGGAAGGCACCGAGATCGAGTTCGACATCGAACAGGCCCCGAAAGGCCCTCGCGCGAAGAACGTCACCCGCGTCAACTAACTTTTCCGCATAGTCGCCCACAGGCGACGACGCGAATTTTCAGTTTATTACATACTCATAGCGTGAGCACTCGCCCCGCCAGCGTGGACACCGCGTCAACCCGTCCCCGGTAGCGTGCATACTCCGCTCGGTTCTCAATAATTGTTTATTCGAATGTTGCCGGTTCAACCCGTCAGACGGCGAAATCTGCCACTTCTCGATGAAAAATTCTTTTAGGGACGAACCACTGCCACCCGAGCACACCAAATGACCGCGGCTTCACCTGCAAGTCAAATCCAGCGGACATTCCTCAAGTACCAACACGTATTCGTTTTCGCCGCGCCGGTTCTGTTCGTTCTCGGGGTATTCTTTGCCGCTCCGACGCCGACGGGGACTGACAGTGCCTACTGGCTCGAATACTGGTGGTTGTTCCCCTTCTTCCTGCTCGGAGCGACCATCGTCAACACCGTCGGCATCAGTGGTTCCGCCATGTTCGTGCCGTTTCTCATCTTCCTGTTCCCGGTGTTCGCGTTCAACCTGGAACCCGAGACTATCGTGAAAATCGGGCTCATCAGCGAGTCGTTCGGCCTGTCGAGTTCGGCCATCGCGTTCATCCAGTACGGCCTCGTCGACCGCCGATTAGCCCTCACGCTGGTCGGTGGCTCGATTCCGTTCGTCATCGGTGGGGCGCTCTTGTCGTTCGTCATCCCCGAGCCAATCTTCCAGTTCCTGCTCGGCCTCGCGCTTATCGCCGCGTCGGCGCTCCTGTTCAAAGCCGACTTGGGCCACGAGGATTCAGAGAGCACGGACAGTGGTGCTGACCCCGCGGTCACCGACGGCGGCCAGTCGCTCCCCGACGACGACGACAAACTCGGCCCGGCGGGCGTCGACGTAAATAACGGCACCGTCACGCGCGTCGACAAGGACGGGAACGCCTACCGCTACTCCCGTTCGGGATACGGCGAACGCTTCGCAAACTACAGCGTCGGCGGCGTGTTCCAGGGACTCGCTGGGTTCGGCATCGGCGAACTGGGCATCATCTCGATGCTTCGGTCGAACGTGCCCGTCAAGGTCGCCATCGGGACGAACCACATCGTCGTCGCACTCACGGCGGTGCTCGCCTCGCTCGTCCACGTCTTCGGCGGCGGCCTCGTCGGTGGTCACGAGATGGACCTCGCCTCTACACCGTGGAACATGGTCGTCTGGACGGTTCCGGCGACGGTGACTGGCGGACAGATTGCCCCGTACGTCGCTTCCAGCCTCGATACGGGCGCCATCAAGAAGGGCGTCGGCATGTTGTTCGCCATCATCGCGGTGGCACTGTTCGGCATCTCGGCCGGCGGCCTGTAACCCCGAGACGCCTTCTCGCTCGAACGCGTACCGCACGACGTGAACCACGACCGGATTCACGCGAAACGACCCGCCCACGACGCAGCGAGATTCACTCCCGGCACCATCGAACACCTCGAAACGCGCGACGACCACTGCGTCGTCACCGTCGCAGACGAGTCGGGGACGACCCACGACCTCTGGGTCACGCTCGCGGTCCGCGACCTGTTTCTCAGTCGTCTCGACCTCGCAGAAGACGACTCACCCATCGGAAAGACCGTCTGGTTCCGAAAACACGGCGGGTCGTAATCAGCAGAGGTTAGGCGGCGCTAGCGCTCACCTGTCGTGACCAAAAAATCGAGTTCGAGGTTCACCTAACTCGCAGGCGAGTCGGGATCTTCAGGCCCTTCTCCGTCGTCGTCAGACGGCTCTTCACCGGGGAGGACGACCGTCACGGTGGCGTCCTCGATGAGGAGGACCTCGAACGGTGCGTCACCGGTTGCCGAATCGGGGTCGAGGTATCCAACGGCGAGCGCGGAGTAGGCGACGCCGCTTTCGAGGGTCACGTCGACAGAGGTGACCACGGTGCCGTTGTTATCGTCGGATGCGGCCCGGATGTCCACAGTGTAGTTGCCGGCAGGCACGGTCAGGTACTCCGTCCCGTTGCCAAAGCTCACGTTGTCAGCGAGGACGATGGTCGTGTTATTGACCGTCGTCGTCACGTCCACGGCTGGCGCGTCGGGCGACAGGTGGATGACGCTCAGCGCCGACTCGTTTTCGGCGGGCGTGTAGGCGTCATCTTCGAACACCTTCGGGGCGAAGGCCGTGCTCTCGTTCGTTCCGAGCGCACTCACCTCACCGGTCGCGATGACCGTGTTGATGCTCCGTGCGTCAAGGGTGAGCGTTCCGTTGAACACCTCCGCTTCGCGGTCACCGGCTGCGGTAATCGTCACGTTGTACGACCCCGCGGCGAGCGTCAGATAATCGCTTACGGTCGAGAAGGACACGTTCTCGAGAACGCTCTCGTTCTCTACGTAGACGTCAACGCTCGGCGCGTCGGGCGAGGCGTGAATCACGCGAAGGTAAGTTCGTTCCTGTGTCGGGATTTCGTCTCCCGCTGTCGGCTCTTCCTGGGCGAACGCCCCGCCAATGGTGGCGACGCTCCCAATGACGGTGAGCGCGAGCAGTACGGCGAGTACTGCTCGATAGGTAGTTTGCAACATGCCAGCAATATAGTGGCAGTTTCGTGGCTTTGTTATGAATCGCCGCTTTCGCGGGAAACCGGCCTCTCTCGCGCCGAAAAATCAGTCAGAGTAGCGGTATTTCACGACTGACAACTCGGCGCACACAGACAGTCAGCCGGATTGAATTCGACCGGATACGGCGCTTTCACGTGAATTCTTCGCTTACTCGCTCAGCAATCACAGAGTATTCGGTGAAACTGCCAGTTTCTCCGATTTTTCACCGACAACTGGCGGTCTGACCCGTGTGACTATCAGGTCTGCCACACTGGTCCGTGCTCACCCGGCGAGTGCAGCTGGCGCGACCGTCGTGCGATTGTCGGCCTCCTGGACCACGTATCGCTGGCCGATAAGCGGGTCGAGCAGGTCGTCGACCGGTGCGCGGTCGTCGCGCAGCACGGGCACGTTCTCGACGTTTTCGCTGTTGCGATAGGTCCGGAGTTCGCTGCTGAGGTCGATACCGATGTCACGGTTTGTGTTCCGGGCGAGCAACTCCTCCTGGGTGAGCACCGTCGCGTTCTTCGTGGCCACCACCTCGATGTTCTGGATGACCGTGGCGTCTACCGTTGGAAAACTGTACACCTGCGGAAACACCTGCGCCATCGTCTTGTACTCGGCGCGGTAGAACTGCGAGGCCGCTCCCTGTGGCGCGGAGATGATGTTCGCAAAGAGCACACCGTCATCTGAGAGCCGGCTTTCGGCCAGTCGCATGAACTCCTCGGTGGTCAACTGGAAGGGAACTTTGTCCATCTTGTAGGCGTCGAGGATGATGAGGTCGTACGTTTCGTCCGTCTGCTGGAGGAACTGACGGCCGTCCATGTTGTGGATGCGAAGGCGGTCCGATTCTTCGACCGCGAAGTACTCTTTTGCCACCGAGATGACCTCGGGGTCGATTTCCACCACGTCCACGGTCACGTCGTAGTCCTCGACGAACCGTTTCGGTCCGGTGAATCCACCGCCGCCGATGAACAGCACGCGGTCTACGTCGTCAGTCATGAGCAGCGGAAGGTGAAAATAGCGCGTGTAGGTGAACACGTGTCGAGAGGGATTGTCGAGGTCCATCGCGCTGTGTCGCTGGCCGTCGAGGTACAGCGTGCGCGTGCCGCCGAGGTCGATGACCTGGAGTTCCTGGTAGGGCGTCTGCGTCTCGTAGACGATGCGTCCCTCGATGCTGACCCCTGCTGCGCCGCTGCCGACAGCGGCGACGAGTAAGAGCGCCACCGCCGCGCTCCCGAGTGCCTGGTCGGTCGTGATGCCGGGGCGGGCGACGAGGACGGCCGCGCCGACGGCGATGAGGCCTAGGACGAGGCCAATCTGGTCGATGCTCAACTCTGGAATGAGGATGAACGTCGTCCCGAACGCCCCGACGATGCTGCCGACCGTCCCGACCGCGTAGACGCGGCCAGAGGCCGCACCCGTGCTCTCCGTCTCAGAGAGTTCGGCGGCGTAGGGGCTCACGAACCCGAGCAGGTAGGTCGGCGGCCCGAACAGGAGAACCACGGCGGGCAGCGACGCGAATCGGCTGGGGAGTGGAAACGCCCCTGCTGCACGCAACAGTACCTCGCCGGCGAAAATCAGGACGGCGACGTACAACGCGGTGCCGAGCAGGAGACGGACGAGGCGTCTGGTCGAGGCGCGTTTTGCCGCGAGGCGGCCGCCGCGGTAGTAGCCGAGACTGAGCGCCGCGAGAAAGACGCCGATGATACTCCCCCAGGTGAAAATGCTGCTTCCGTACTGTGGGGCAATCATCCGGCCGGCGAGGATTTCCAGTCCCATACTGGTCATCCCCGAGGCGAACACGGCCAGTTCCGGCTTTGGGGGTAACGCGGGCAGGCGGGCGGTGCGGGTGGCCATTGCCCTCTCCTACGCGCACCGCGACATTAAAGGGTGCACGCGAAGTGACAGGTCGCCCTCGAAACGAGTCGTCACGGGTGTCAGTCATTTTCGGTGGCAGGTGAGCAGTTACGCATAAACGCATTGAGCGAATCAAAGGGGATATGACCGTCATCGTACGCGGGTCCATCCCCGCAGATGAATTCGCCCTGAACCACGTCCTGTGTTCCTATCCGGATGTGGAGTTCGACATCGAACGCGTGGTGAAAAGCGGGGAAGACGCCGTCATGCCACTCGTCTGGGTCCGAGGGACAGACCGTGAGGACTTCGAGCAACTGTTGGAGGAAGACGAGACGGTCAATTCGGTCTCACTGCTCGCCGACCTCGGCGACGAGTACCTCTATCGCATGGAGTGGGTGGACCAGGTAATCTTGCTCCTCGATATGCTCACCAGTTCGAAAGCGACGATTCTCGACGCTTACGGCCGCAACGACCGCTGGACCCTTCGGGTGATGTACCCCGACCGCGAGCGATTTTCAGACAACTACGACTTCGCCGAAGACGTGGGCGTCACCTTCGAAATCGAATCCATCCGCGAACTCGACGAGGAACCCGCCGGCCGGTTCGGTCTCACGAAGAGCCAGTACGAGACGCTCATCACCGCCGTTGAACACGGCTACTTCGAGGTTCCACGCGACAGTTCGTTAGAAGACCTCGCCGAAAAATTCGACGTGTCTCACCAGGCGCTTTCAGAGCGCCTCCGCAGGGGCATGAAAGCACTCGTCGAAGACGCGCTCGTCATCGGGCACGTCGACGAAGACGAAGAATAGGTCGCGAGTCAGACGTTACCGTCTGCGTCCGCGACTTGCCGCGTGTGCCCGGCCATCAAGTTGCCGTCGCCGCCCGCACGGGGTGGTGCAGGGGTCGCCAGCAGTTCTACGTCTGCCCGGAGCCGGTCTGCGTACTGACGGCGAATCGTTCGCGCTTCTGACTCTTTAAGCGTGCCCGGCCCGCGCAATTCCTGGGAAATCGGCTCGTAAGCCGACGGGTCGAAGCCCATCGCTTCCAGGTAGTTGCACACCATCCCCGAATCGAGCCCCCACCGAATCGCCTGCTGGCTGACGGACTGCAACTGTTCGAACGTGGGGACGCCGATGCGGTCGAACTGGACGCCCGTCGTGCCAATTTCGAGTGGCTTCGTCTCCGTCTGGGTGACGACGTCGCGCACGTCCATGGCCAGTTGAACCGCCTGGCTCGGCAGCGTCGAGTCGGGTGCCCGCCACTCGACGGTCGGCTGTTCGTGACGCAGACGGACCGGGTTCAACACGGTGTTCTCTGCGCTGAAGTGTTCACAGACGTCTTCCTCTGCCACACCGCGCTCTGCAGCGAGGGTTTTGAACGCCTCGTAGGCATCCTCGGTCTGCTCGTTCCAGGCCTCGACGCTGTCTGCGTACCCGCGCAGGTCGCAGTAGCGTTCGAAGTCCGATCCGCACTTCTTGCGGTAAGCAGCGGCCCGCGAAGAGTCCACCTCCCGCTCGCCGCAGTAGTACGGCGAGGAACTCACGAGCGCGAGTGCGGGGTCGAGCGCCGTAAGCAGGTTGAGTTGCCGACAGACGTTCTCTTTCTCGAAGTGAATGTGCGTGCCGGCGCAGTTTTTCGCGCTCTTGACGCCGTCTTCGTAGATGTCCTCGAAGAGATGCCCGCGTCCCTTCTTCGCCGGCACCGTTGCGTCGGTGAGCGGCGTCCCGAGTGGGACGAGTTGCTTTTCGAGCGTGTCCGCGTACTGAATCGTTTTCCGAAGCGTGTCCTGTAAATCTCGTCGGAGTGCAGTCGCTGTTTCGTGCGGGTCTGTCCGCACCTCGATCAGTGGCCCGACGAACTCGGGTTCCACCTTGTCATGCGCGTCAGTGAGATCGTGGCCGTTACAGAGTCGTCCGTCGTCGTCGACGACCCAGAACTCGATCTCGATTCCTGTATTCATCATAGTGGACCGGCGTGACTGCATCCCACCCCGGTCTTTCCACCTTTCTTCCCATCCCCTCTCACTCTCCTGCTTGCAGGTGCAGTCTGTTTGTATCGGGGTCGATAACTCATCAAAAAACCACAGTGAACCGACCCGTCGGTTCTCAGTCCCAGTGGCTCAGATACTCGAAATCCGCGGTCCGGTCGTCGAACCGACCGAGTCTGAACGGTTCCATCGGGAACGGGGCATCCTCACCCGTCACGAGACTCCGTACTGCACGACCGGTCACCGGCGAGAGCATGACCCCTCTGCCGTGCAGGCCAGTGACGAACACGAGACCCTCCGGGACCTCGTCGGGCGCGTCGATGATTGGAAGTCCATCCGGCGAAGCACAATCGGCAGTCGGACAGCAGTCTTCCCGTCGGATGTCGCCCGCTTCGACCCCCGCGAGCAGCGGCGCGACGCGCTCCATCACGAGGTCACGAAACGATTCCTCGACGCCCATCTGCGTTTCCTCGGGGTCAGAGAGGAGGTGCTCGTTCCCGCCGATGAGCACGTCGCCGCGGGGTGTGGGCCGCCAGTAGACGCGCATTGTGGGTTCGGACCCGAGCGGTGCGTCCGCCGGCAACGGCGTGTCTGGTTCGACGACGACGGCGTTCCAGCGAAGCGGTCTGACCGGGAGTTCGACGTACTCAGCGAGCAGGTCGCGCGTCTTCCAGCCGGTTGCGTAGACGACGTGGTCGGCGTCCACGGGGCCGTACTCGGTTTCGACGCCGACGACGCGGCCGTCTTCGACCCGCAGGTCGGTCACCGCGTGGTCGCGGAACACGGCCGCACCGGCCTGCTCTGCGGCCCACTTGAGCGTCATCGTGTAGTCGAGGGCGTCGAGGTAGCCGGTTCCCTCGTAGGCGAGCGCCCCGCCGTAGGCCGAGAGGTCCCCGAAGGCGTCAGGGTAGCGTGCCAGGAGCTCGTCCTTTGGGAGGAATTTACCGCCCGTCGGGGCCTGTTCGGTGTATCGCGCCGCGTCTTCTTCGGGGACGAGGCGGACGGTTTCCTGTTCGGTGAACGAGAAGATGCCCTGACCGTCTAACTCCCGAAACTGCGAGAGGGCGAACGACGCCCATTCGTCTGGAAACGGTTCGAGCGAGAGAGAAATCATCCCAGACGCCCGCGAGGACGTATCGGCTGCAACGCCACCTTTGTCGAACACCAACACGTCGTGGTCCGGGGCCAGCTCCCGGGCGATTGCGAGGCCGGAAACGCCCGCCCCGACGACCACGACGCGAGATTCATCGCTTGGCATGCGTGGACACAGGACAACCCAGAATAAAACGCTACGGGATGTCGATTCCTCACTCGACGGCGATGGTTTCGTCGCTCACGACGACACGGTCGGCCGAGGATGAGGGGTTCCCACTGCCCCGGCGAGGACGGTCAGGACGGCGAGGAGGACGGGGACGATTCGGCGGGACATATAATGGGAGTTCGGAAACCAACGAATTAGTTGCTTTACAAACATTAGTCCCGCACCATGGCGAAAATATAGACTCGAATCTGAGTGCAATTTGTCTTCGAATTATCTCCGTCGAACCACAAACGAACGTCCAGCAACGGCAGCGGATTGTAGGCGTTTCGACGGTTGTTCACCCACCTTCTGTGTCGCGCGTGACAACACTCGAAAAACTCGCCAACGGGTGTTACACACTCTCTACCGCGAGAAATCGGCCGTGAATGTTGTATAGTTATACCCCCCACTCCCCGTTAGTGAACACAATGACTGACCTGGCTACAACAGTCCAGTCGCTCAAAACAGCGCTCCCGAATCCGCAAACAGCAGACAACGTCATCTACAATCCCTCCCTCGAGGAACTCCGCGAACTCGCTCGCGGACACGAGACGACGACTGAGTTCGGGTCGCCATCCTACGTGAGCGAAGAACGTTCGCGCAACGCGGACAAGACCAAGAACGCAGTCGATTCTGACTTCGACGACAAGGATTACGCCTACCTCGAGTCCGCGTTCGAGTACGCCGCAGCAGAAGAGATAATTTGCGTCGACCGCCAGATGGGTCGCCACGAAGACCACTCCTACCGCTGCCGACTGTTCGTCCAGAAGGAGTTCGCCCGCATCGGGCTCGCGTGGGCGAAACTGTTCGAACCCGTTACTGACGACGCAGAACCCGACTTCGTCACCGTCCAGATTCCAGAGTGGGACGAAATCGCGGTCCGCATCCTTCCAGACGAGGGACTCACAGCAGTCCTCGGCAGCGATTACACCGGCGAGGCGAAGAAGTCCTTCCTCCGCCTGCACATGTACTACGCGAAGCAAGCAGGCGGCCTCGGCCTCCACGCCGGCAGCAAGCGCGTCACCCTCAAAGACGCAGACGGCGACCTGAAGAACGTCGGGCAGGCGTTCCTCGGACTCTCTGCGACGGGCAAATCCACGCTCACCGCCCACGGCCTCTGGCTGGACGGTGACGAGGAAGCCTCAATGCTCCAGGACGACGTGTGTGCCCTCCTTCCGGACGGCACCATCGCGGGCAGCGAAGGAAACGGCCTCTACGTGAAGACCATCGGCTTAGACCGCGAGGAACAGCCGACGATGTACGACGCTGTGACTCACGAATCGGCCGTCCTCGAAAACGTGGACGTCGCCGAAGACGGCACCGTCGATTTCGACTCCGACCTCCACACGAGTAACGGCCGGGCCATCATCGTCCGCGACCAGCTCGCCTCCGCAGACGAAGACATCGACTTGGACGAGGTAGACCAGGTGTTCTTCATCACGCGCAACCCCGTGATGCCGCCAGTCGCCAAACTCACGCCCGAAGAGGCCGCCGTCGCGTTCATGCTCGGCGAATCCATCCAGACGAGTGCGGGCGATCCATCCGCCGCCGGTGAATCCATCCGCGTCGTTGGCACCAACCCGTTCATCATGGGTTCGAAAGGCGAGGAGGGCAATCGCTTCCGCGACCTCGTCTCCGACCTCGGCGTCGAATGCTACGTCCTCAACACCGGCCACCTCGGCGCGAAGGCAAAGGACATCGGCGTCACCGAATCCGTCACCATTCTCCGCGAAATCGCTCGCGGAACCGTCGATTGGCAGGAAGACGAGCAGACCGGCCTCACTATTCCGGCGAACGTCCCCGGCATCGACATCACCGAGTTCTACGTCCCGGACCACGTCGAGGACTTCGACCAGCAGCAAATCGACCTCCGCGGCGAGCGCCTCGCCCACCTGACGCAGTTCGAGGACTTAGACAGCGAGATTCTCGACGCCGTCTACTGAAGGCAGTTTTTCTCGTTTTCGTCGAATCGACCAGCCAGCGACGCGGATAGCGGCCAATTTCGAACGAATTTGGGTGAGACTGATGCGCCACTGCTGTCGCAGTTCGGCAAACGCTCTTGTGTCGATTTGCGCTCGAAACAGGTACCGCATCATGAGCAACACTGATACGACACCTGGCCGTCGCGGGCTTCGCTCGCGTAGAACCGTCCTCGGAATCATCGCGAGTATCGGCGGCGTGGCCCTCGCCGGCTGTACCGGCGGCACCTCCGGCGGCGACGGCATGACCACGACCGAAGACGGCACCACGACGACCACCGAAGGTGGAATGCAAACTACCGAAGACGGGTCGATGGACGAGAACCCGGACGTGGCCATCCTGAACTACGCGCTTACGCTCGAACACTTGGAGAACGCGTTCTACCGCGACGGATTGGCCGAGTTCTCTACCGACGAACTCATGCAGGCCGACGCGCTGAGCAAGTTCAGCGAAACCGTCCGCATGCAGGTTCCCGAGTACCTGAAAGCCGCCGGCGAGCACGAGGCGGCCCACGTCTCCGCGCTCGGTGACACCATCGAACAGCTCGGCGGGACGCCCGTCGAAGAAGCCGACTACGACTTCGGCTACGAGACGCCTTCCGAGTTCCTCGCGGTGGGGAAGGCACTCGAAAACACCGGCGTCGCCGCTTACGCCGGCGCGGCCCCGTCCATCGTCAACAACGACGTGCTGACCGCCGCGCTTGGCATCCACAGCGTCGAAGCGCGTCACGCGAGTTTCCTCAACCTCGTGAACTCCTCGTCCCCGTTCCCGAAGGCGGTAGACGAGGCCCAGACGATGGAGGAAGTGCTCGAAATCGCCAGCCAGTTCGTCACGGAGAACCCGAACGACAGCGCCGCACTGGAGCGCCACGACTCGATGGCGACGCCACAGCGCAAGGAAGACGACGGCACGAGCGACGTGGACATTCTGAACTACGCGCTCACCTTAGAACACCTGGAAGCCGTGTTCTACCGCGAGGGGCTGGAGACCTTCAGCGCCGACGAACTCCGCAACGCCGACGTTCTCTCCGACTACGACGAGCACCTCCGCATGACCGTCCCCGACCGTCTCGCAGCCATTGGCGACCACGAGGCGGCCCACGTGACGGCAATCGCTGACACCGTAGAACAACTCGGTGGGACACCAGTCGAGGAGGCGACCTACGACTTCGGCTACGAGACGGCCTCCGAGTTCCTCGCGGTGGGGAAGGCACTCGAAAACACCGGCGTCGCGGCCTACGCTGGCGCGGCGACCTCCGTCTCGAACGACGACGTGTTCGCGGCCGCCGCGGGCATTCACAGCGTCGAGGCCCGCCACGCGAGTTTCCTGAACGAACTCAACGTGTCGAACCCGTTCCCGATGGCCGTCGACGAACCGATGACTATGGACGAGGTGGTGGAGATAGCCGGACAGTTTATCGTAGAGGAGTAATCCTCTCGGTTGGCGATTCCTGTGTGCCATCCCCGGTGACGTGGCCTTTCTTCGCCACGTCACCACCCTTTTCTCTCGGCTTTCGCCCTGGTGGTCTCCGTCAGGGATATGCTATTTATCCGTCGAGTAAATACAGCGTACAATGACCGGTCACGCCGGGATCGATGGACGCACCTCCAGAGAGGTGGTACGCTTCTACCTGCGCGACCACCGGACGCCCGTCGGGAAGACCATCGACATTGCGCTGCTCGCGCTCATCTTCGCCTTCATCGCATTGTTTATCGTCGAAACCTACGCCTGGGCGACTCCTTACCTGCCCATCCTCTTTCAGCTCGAAGTCGCTATCGCGCTCGTGTTCTTCGCCGAGTATCTGCTTCGTATCTACGGCGCTCGCGACCGGCTCGCGGAAGTCACCGACCCGTACACCGTGGTCGACTTGCTCGCGATTCTGCCGACGCTCCTGTTGTTCGTCGTGCCCTCGGTCGAATCCACCGTCCTCAACATCGGCTACCTGCGGGCGCTGCGAGTGATTCGCGTGCTTCGCTTCTACCGTTTTACCAAAGACGAGGAGTTCTTCTTCGGAACCGTCTCCGACTCCGCCCTCCGAGCGATGAAACTCG
Organism: Haladaptatus sp. DYSN1; assembly: GCF_029489995.1. NCBI lineage: Archaea > Methanobacteriati > Methanobacteriota > Halobacteria > Halobacteriales > Haladaptataceae > Haladaptatus > Haladaptatus sp. DYSN1. The sequence goes on along the minus strand of NZ_CP120470.1, from coordinate 2,583,124 downwards.
GTCTCACCGTTCTGACGCTCTTTTTCGTCGCCGCCGGACTGTTCTACAGTTTCGAACAGGCGACGAACCCGACGGTAAACAACTTCGGCGACGCGTTCTACTTCGTCGTCGTCACGCTCACGACGGTTGGGTTCGGCGACATCACGCCCGTCACCCGCGCCGGGCGCTGGGTGACGGTTTCTGCCATCGTCGTCGGCATCATCCTCATCCCGTGGCAGGCGGGCCGCATCGTCAAAGAGTGGGCGCACAGAGACCAGGTGAACGTCGTCTGCCGGAACTGCGGACTGGCCTACCACGACAGAGACGCCTCCCACTGCAAGGCGTGTGGGAACGTTATCTACCAGCAGTACGACTCTCGCGAGTGAGTCACCGCGCCAGCACGAGCGACCGCTCTATCGATCCGAGCGAGAAGGGTAGGCTGTCCCACGAGTCGCCGTAATCGGCGGAGAACCACACCTTCCCGTCTGCCGCTCCAGCGACGACGAGTCCCGGTTCGCCGGGGAGCGTACAGAGGGCGTACGGCATCGCGGCGAACGGCCGGGGCAATCCGCCGCCAAGTCGCACCCACGGCCCGTCACCGCGCCAGCGATAGATGTAGGCTCTCGCCCGTCCTTCGCGGTGGGCGGCGAACGCTCCCGTAGAGGCCGACAGATACCACGTGTCCGGGTCTTCGGGGTCCGCTGCGACGGCCCAGCCGTACGACCGGTCGAGGCCGTGTGTGGGGGCAATCCACGTCGCCCCGCCGTCCTGACTCGTCGCGCCGCCACGTCCACGCAGGCCCGCCCCACCCTCGTAGAGCCTCGTTCCGTCGGTCGTGTGGAACGTAAGGGTGTGGCAGTCGCGTATCGCCCCCTCGCAGTGGCCCGACCACGTCTCACCGCCATCCGTACTCCGGACGACGGCACCGAATTCGATACCCGCCACGACGAGGTCCGGGTCGGTCGGCGAGAGTGCAATCGCCTGCACGTAGGGTGAAAGCGGCAATTCGGCGGGCGAGAACCAGAGGCGCTTCCCGGGAATCGAGTTGAACCCCGTCAACTCGGTCCACGTTAGGCCGCCATCGACCGACTTGAACATGCCCGCGGGTTTCACTCCTGCGTAGATTGTCGCGGAGTCGTGGGGACTCACGGCCAGCGATTTCACGACCCTGCCCGCGAGACCCAGGTCGTCCCAGGTCACCCCGCCATCGACCGATTGGAACACGCCCTCGCCCTGTGTTCCGGCGTAGCTGATGGCGGGCGTTGTCGGGTCCACGGCGAGACAGCGCACGTCCACGTGCGAGAGCGGGAGCGTGACTGTCCACTCGCCGTCGGCGAAACTGGCTCTCGCAATCCCCGCAGCCGTGGTAGCGAGAAACGTCGTTGCGAGGAGCGATTCAGGAACTGTGATGCCGCCAGCGCGTGGCGGACTCCGGGTCTTGATTGCCATTCCCCATCCCTGCTAGACAGAGGATGTCGCGGGCGAAAAGTCTACGTCTCGAACAGGGACACCGAACTCTCCGTCAGGGGAGCAACTTGTTCACGGCTGATTTCAGACGATACCCGAGCGAGTTCGACTGGTAGCCACGCCATCCTCGCCAGCCGCCTTCGAGTGTCTTCGCCTCGTATCCCTCGGCTTCGAGGACCTTCGTCGCTCGTTTCGCGACGATACCAGCTTTGCACACGGTGACCACGTCTCTGTCCGCCGGAATCGCACCCAATCGGTCTTCGAGTGTGGCCGTGTTCCCCCTGCGCAGGTCGTCGTAGACGGGAATGTTTTGACTGCCGTCGATGTGTCCGGCGTGAAAGTTCGACTCGGGCCGAATGTCGAGGACGAACAGCTGCTCACCGCGTTCCAGCCGCGCGGCCAATTCGGCGGGACGAACCTTGCTCATCACCCACAATTCCGCACCCAGCCGCAAAAACGGTGTTGTCCGAAGAATCCGCAGCCTGCCGGTCAGGCCGTCGGCTTCACGTTCTGGTTCACCCGGAACAGGTTGTGCGGGTCGTAGGCCTGCTTTAACTCGGCGAGTCGCTCGTAGTTCGCGCCGTAGGCGAGTCGCTCTTCGCCCGAATCCTCGCTGATGAAGTTCACGTAGACGCCCTCCTGGGCGTTCGGTGATTGGGCGTCGTAGTACTCCCTCGCCCACGCCTTGCACGTGTCGTCGAGAGCCGGGTCGTCCCACCGGGTGTGGACGTTCATGATGTAGGTCGCATCCCGGTGTGGATAGGCCGTTGCCTCCGCTGGCACCCGTGCCATCTCACCGCCGACGTGGCCGAAGAAAATTTCCGACATCGGCGACGGCAGGTTGTCCGCGTACTGGATGGCGATGTCGATGACTTCGTCGGTCATGTCGGCGAAGTTGTGCGACTTCCAGTAGTTGCGAAGCCCGGGCTCAAGCAGTGGGTCGACAAGCTGTTGGAAGGCTTCGTACGGCACCGGTCCGACGCCGTCGCCGAGTGGCGTGGCTATCTCTCGAAGCGGTGCAACGAGTTTCTCACCTTCCGCCGGGTCACCGGCGTAGAAGGGGATGACGATGAGGACGTCTTTGCCGACGTCCTCCTCGGCGAGGAACGGCAGCGGCGGCGCTTTTCTGAGGACCACCCACGTCGAAAGCTCGTCGGGGGCGGTCTGGTTGAACTCGCGGACGAACTGGAGGACTGTCGTCCTGTCCGCCGTGTCGTATACGATTGGTCCGCCAAAGATCTCCGGACCGACTTCGTGGAGATCGTATTCGAAGGAGGTGACGATGCCGAAGTTGCCACTTCCCCCGCGAATCCCCCAGAACAGGTCGGGGTGTTCGGTTTCACTGACGTGCAGAAGCGTCCCGGCGGAGGTCACTATATCGACCGACTGCAGGTTATCGATCGTCATCCCGTACTTCCGGCTCAACCACCCGAACCCGCCGCCGAGCGTCAGCCCCGCGACGCCGGTCGTCGAGTTGATGCCGAGCGGTGTCGCGAGTCCGAACGCCTGCGCCTCGTGGTCGAAGTCGGCGAGTGTGGCTCCCGCCTCGACCCGGGCGGTCTTCGCCTCCGGGTCGACGCGAATTGCCTTCATCTGCGAGAGGTCGATGACCACTCCATCGTCACACAGAGCCGTGCCGGCGATGTTGTGCCCGCCGCCTCTGACCGAGACCAGCAGGTTATGCTCGCGGGCGAAGTTGACCGCCGCGATGACGTCTGCGACTCCCGAACACTGAGCGATAAGCCCCGGTCGCTTGTCTATCGCCGCGTTCCAAATTGCACGCGCCTCGTCGTACCCCGGGTCCTCGGGCTCGAAGAGTTCTCCGCGGAACGCAAGCTTGAGTGCCGCTATCGCGCCCTCGTCTATGCGCATTTCACGAACTGCCATAGCACCTAGAATTTCGATAAGCCGGGAGAAATAGTGTGTTTACTGTTAGCACGATATTCACGACCGCTGTTCGATTCACGCGAGAAGTTGAGCGGGCACAGGACAGCGTTTCGTGAGAGGTGCCACCACGAAACATGCTCGATACGAATAATCCAAAGGCGTTTTATGCACCAGTTGCATACGACCGGTGATGAGTTCACAGTCGTTCACGCCGCTCGGGTACGATGATATCGACCCCGACCGGCGACCGTCGCTCGCGATTGCGTTGTTGCCAGTGCTCGCCGTGCTGGTCTTCCTCGGCATCGGTTCTGCGGTGTTACAGCTTTCACCGCACGTCCCATTGCTCTGGAGCATCATCTTCGTCGGGGCGCTCGCGCGCTTCCACCTCGGTTTTCGCTGGGACACCCTCGCAGAGGGGCTGACTCGCGGCCTGCTCATGGGCAAACAGGCGCTGTTCATCATCTTCATCATCTACGCCGTCATCGCGACGTGGGTGAGCGCGGGGACGATTCCTGCGCTGATGTACTTCGGTCTCGACCTGCTCACGCCGGTCATCTTCCTCCCGGTCACCGCCATCCTCGCCGGGGTCGTGGCCTTCTCCATCGGCTCGTCGTGGACGACGGTCGGAACGCTTGGCGTCGCGTTCGTCGGTATCGGGTCCGGCCTCGGCGTCCCCGCACCGATGACCGTCGGCGCGATTCTATCCGGCGCCTACGCCGGTGACAAGCAATCACCGCTCTCTGACACGACGAACCTCGCCGCAGGCGTCACGAACACGAACCTCTACGACCACATCCGAGCGATGCGAAACAGCACGCTCGTCGCCTTCTCGCTCGCGCTCGTCGGCTACGCGGTTCTCGGACTTCGGGGAAGTGGTTCAATTCCGGCCGGTCAGGTCGCAGAGATTCAGGGCGCGCTCGCCGGTACCTACTCGCTCAGCCCGCTCGTGGTCCTGCCTCTACTCGTCACCTTCGGCCTCGCTCTCAAGCGGTATCCGGCGATTCCGACGCTCATCGCCGGCGTCCTCGCTGGCGTGTTCACCACCATCGTCGTGCAGGGCGCGTCGTTCACGGGTGCGTGGACGGTGTTCATGAACGGGACCGCGCCCGAGACGGGCAGCGAACTCGTAAACGGACTGCTCGCCACTGGCGGGCTAACTGGCTCTGCGTGGACGATTACTGTCGTCGTCGCCGCCCTCTCGCTCGGCGGCCTGCTCGAACGCACTGGCGTCCTCGCGGTGCTCGCCTACCATCTCTCGAAGGGCGTCGCGAGCGTCGGCGGCCTCGTCGCCGGGACGGGTGCGGCGGCCATCGTGACGAACTTGCTCACCTCCCAGCAGTATATGAGCATCGTGGTCCCGGGGCTTACCCTCCGCGACGTGTACGACGAGTACGGCCTCGACAGCGACGACCTCTCGCGCGCCATCGAAGCCGCCGGCACGCCGACGGGGGCGCTCATCCCGTGGCACGCCGGTGCACTGTTCATGGCGGAGGCGACGGGCGTCCCGACACTCGCTGGAAGCTTCGGGCTCGCCGGCTACGCGCCGTACTACTTCTTCGGATTCCTCTCGCCGCTCGTCCTGTTCGCCATCGCGGCGACGGGATGGAGCCTGCACCCGGGGACGAAATCCACCACTGCACAGCCTGCTGATTAGTCCCGGAAGAACTGGCGAATCGGCCGAATCTGTTCGGGCGTGTTCAGCGACGGGGCGTGCCCACACTCGATTTCGAGCGCCGCCGCCGCCGGTTTTCGTTCCTGCATCTCCTCGAACGTGTCTTTCGCGAGAATGTCAGAGGTCTCTCCGCGGAGGATGAACAGGTCGGCTTCGATGGCGTCCCACAAGTCCCACGGGTCGCCCTCCGGTGTCGCGGTCAACATCGGCTCGACGATACGCGGGTCGTAGGCAGGCGTGAACGCGCCGTTTTCGAGCCGTCTGCTCGACGTTTTGGTGAACCGCCGCCACTCTGCGTCGGTCATCGCGCTGTACGTCGCATACGTCTCTCGGTAGTAGGCTTCCAGTTCGGTAAAGCGCGCAAAAGAGGGCGGGTTGGTGAGGTACTCGATAATTCGGTCGAGGCCTTCGTCTGCGCCGTCGTCTTCGGCGGGGGCCGGACTCACGTCGTTCACCACCATGTGGGTGATGCGCTCTGCGAGCGGGCCGGCCGCGAGCGCGATGCCGAGGATGCCGCCCATCGACGTGCCGACCCAGCGCATCGTGTCGATGTCGAGCGCCTCGCAGAAGGCGACCAGCATCTCGGTCATTGATTCCGGGCCGTAGGTCGTATCCTCTTCAGCCCACTCGCTCAGGCCGCGTCCGGGCATGTCGGGACAAAGTACCCAGTAGTCGTCTTCGAGGTGTCGTGCGAGTGGGTCGAAGTCCCGGCCGACCCGCGAGAGACCGTGGACGCAGACGACGGGCGGGTCGTCCGTGTCTCCCCACGCGGAGTAGTGTAGTTCGGTGTCGGCGACAGTGACGAACTCGTCAGTTCGGGGCATGCGTGGGGGTTCGTCACACGGGGTCAAATGCCTGCGGGTGACCGTACTCGTCAGTTCTTCTCTGCTGCGTCGGACGCTTCGGGCGACTCGTCTGTCGCCTCCGTTGCCTTCTCGGCCTCTCGTATCGCCTTCTTCGCCGCCCGTTTCGCTTCCGAGGCATCGACTGCGGCCTCGTCCGCCTTCTGATTGGCCGCGTTCGCAAGCTCTTCGAGCTCCGTCGCCCGCGCCGCTGCCTCGTCCGCTTTCGTAATCGCCTTCGCGGCTTCGAGCGTCGATTCCTGGGCGACTTCGAGGGCGTCCGCCGCGGTCTCCTCCGCTCGTACCGCAGTGTCGAAGGCCTCTTCTGCAACTTGCTCGTCCCCCGTCACGCCAGTCGCGTCGCCCACGCGCTCCGCGGCAGAGTTCGCGGCTTTAGCCACCCGCTCCCACCAGACGAAGAGGGCAATCGCGAGGAAGAACATCACCGTCCAGCCGACCAGCTGGCGGACGTCGCTCGGCCCGAGGACGATGTTGATGACTTTCTCTACGATTTTCGCCGCCCCGGCACCCACCAGCACCGCCCCGAGCAACTGCCGGCTGAAGATTTCGTCCAGCCGTCGGCGGACGATTGGTTCGCCCACCCCCGGCAAGTAATCACGGAGTTGCGTCACATCTGAATTTGGTCCAACCCGTAGAAATACCTGTGGCTGGTGTGGACTGTTCGCGTTTCACGAGTGTCTGTCATTTGGCGAACGCCGTATTTCTCCTCGTTCGACGTACTTCCCTGTGGTGACACCAACATGGCACACATGCTCATTCACCACCGGGTGAAAGATTATCCGACGTGGAAGAAAGTGTTCGACGAACACGCAGAAACCCGAAAGCAGGCGGGAGAGCGGTCACACGAACTGTTCTGTAGCGGCGAAGACCAGAACGACATCACGATTCTGATGGACTTCGAATCGGAAGACGGCGCCCGGTCGTTCGCTGAATCCGACGACCTCCGCCAAACGATGGAACGCGCTGGCGTGGTCGGGAAACCCGAAATCACCTACCTCGACCACATGGAACACTATGCGTCGTAAACACGCGCACACCCGGGTTTTATGACAAAATTCAGAGGCGTAGTGGTCACGACTACACAGCACTCGAACTTTGGACTATTCCCTGATAATCCGGCGACACTGGGGGTCAATTTGGGTCTAACTCGGGCTCATTTCGGGAGTAGTCTCGGAATATCTACATTAAGTCGATGGGCGTCTGGTGTCCCTAGAGGCAAACGACAATGCAACGACTCGACAAACTGACCGTGATTCTCGTCGCGGGCATGTTCCTCGTCGCAGGGGCGGGCCGAGATTGGAGACGGTCTTGCGCCTCAAACTCTTCCTCACGACGTTCAACGTCGTCCTGTTGTTCGTCCTCGCGAAGGGGTACGTCTCCATCTACCGCGCGCTTCCGAACTCCTTCACTCGGAGTCTCGTCCTGTTTAGGGTCGCACTCCTGTTCTACGCCCTCGCGGCGAACCCGGCAGTGCACATCCTTCTCGGCTACCCGCAAGCGGGACTAGGAACGCTTCTCGGACCGTTCACCAATCTCTCTGACCTCTTTGCCGCCATCGCCATCGTCGCGTTGTTGTATCAGAGCTATAAGTAGGCATTTTATCCCACCCTTGCCTAGTGGGTCGTATGCATCCGTTGGCCCGGTCTGCACTGTTTACGCTCGTTGGGCCGGGGACGGTCGCCGTGCTCGTTCCGTACATCATCCTCACCGGATTCCCCCCACTCTTTCTGCTGGCGCTCGGCCCGTTCCGGTATCTCGGTATCTCTCTCCTGCTCGTCGGTATCGGCATCTACGCGACCACTGTCGGCCTCTTTGCCGTCGCTGGTGGCACGCCCGCGCCCATCGACGAACCCGCCTCACTCGTCTCCGTCGGCCTCTACCAACTGGTCCGCAACCCGATGTACGTGGGTATCCTCTCCATCATCTTCGGCGAGGCGCTGTTCTTCGAATCCGGGTTACTGGCCGTCTATGGAATCGTCGTCTGGTTGCTGTTTCACGTCTTCATCGTGGCCTACGAGGAACCCCACTTGCGCAAGAAGTTCGGTACCGACTACGAGCACTACGTCGAGTCGACGCCGCGCTGGTTCCCACGACTCCCCCGGCAGTGACTCACTCGACAGGCTCAGAGACGAGGCCGAGTTGCCGATACAGGTGGAGGTAATCGGCCTGCACCCACATCTCGGCGAGTTTGCCGTCGGCAAATCGCTCTACGGTAATGCCGGACATCTCGGTCTCGCCACCGGTCGGTGACGGTCCCCCGCGGACCATGTCGTTGGCAGTATACACTGTCCACCGAGTTACGACCGTATCGCCGGCCGCGAACCGCTCGTGAACGTCGTACCTGCTGGTTCCGAGCGCCGCGCCGAAATACGACCGAAGACCGTCCGCGCCCACGAGTTCCCCGTCGTGCCCACCGAAACCGTGGCCCCGAAAGTCCGGGGCGACGAGGTCGTCCAAGATGTCGATACCGCCCATCAGGTACTCGTCGAAAAACCGTTCGCTGAGGGCGAGGTGCCGTTGTTCCGGTGCTGTGCTGCGTGTCATCGTCAACCTCCGAGTCAACCGACTCGATAACCGTGTGTAGGAATGGCATGGAGAAAATCGTCGTTCATCGGTTGCCGGACTATCCGTCAGTTTGGTCGTTCCAGATTTGCGAGGTCCCAGCCGACGAACTCGTCTTCGGGTTCGACTGAAAGTGCTGCGATGGTCCGGGAGAGGGCGAAGTACTCGCCGGCCAGCATCGCAACGCCCACGACGGTTCGGTCGTCTACGTGCTCGCGCAACCGGTCGTGAACCGCGTCGTCCACTGACTCGTGGACGTACGCGGTCACGTAGTCGACCAGTGCGGCGTCAAGGGGTGCGAGCTCTGCCACCGCGCCCGAACTGATTGCGAGGATGGTCTCTTCGGCCAGCCCGGCGTCGAGTGCGACGGAAACGTGCTGGTGCCACTCGTACTCGCAGTCCGTGGCTCGGGCGACGGTCAGTATGACGAGTTCGACCGCGCGTATGTCGATGCCCGCCTCGGCCCAGAGCGTTCCTGCGGATTTGGTCAGGGTTGCCAGCGCAGGCGGGTTGTTCGCGATGGCGCGAAACACGTTCAGCGGACCGAGATTCGTCTCCTCGACAAGCGCGTCCACTGCTGGGTCGGGATCGGAAAAATCAACGTATGGGACACGTGGCATATCCCTCTCTCGGGAGCGACGAAGATAACGGTTCGCGCGTCACCAGACGCGGTCGAAAAACTGACCGTGGAAGTCAAAGGGGAGGACGTGCGGGAGTTCTGCTCTCGCAACCTCGGTGAACGTCTCGCCGTCGAGGACGAGCAGCGAAGACGCTTCGCGGTCTGCGTCGAGAATCACGGACAGGACGACGCCGTCGTCCTCTCGCGCTGGGGCCGGTGCGGGTACGAACACCGGTTCGCCACAGAACGTCGCCGACTCGCTCCAGCGCGTCCCGGTCCGTTCTTCGATGTCGGCCTTGACGAGGTAGTTAGAGAACGTGCCTCCCTCGACGAGACTCCCCTGCCCGTAGACGTACCGGTAGGGTTGCCTGCGGACGTGCGGGGAGATGGTCGGCAGTTCCATCGGCGTCTCGCATAGCGACTCGCTCTCGATACGCCCCGTGTCGCCCTCGGTGAGGGGAACTGTGTAGCGACGGAGTTCGCCGACGAGTCCCTCGTACTTGCCGCTCGCGAGGCGTTCGAGATAGAGGCCCTGGATGACACGCGGGTCCGGGTACGCTACTAGGTCGATGACGAGGTAATCGTCGCGCTGGAACGCGTTCACGTGGTGGAACACGAAGAAGGCGTCCGTCTCGGGCGTCGCGACCATCGCCTCGCGTTCGCGGTCTACGATGATGAACGTCGTCTTCTCCGCCGCGTCCCACGAGAAGTGGTCGATGAATCCGTCGTCGCCCGGTTTGAGGAAGCTGAGTGGGTTCACGGTGAACGGCACCTCGGTGAGCACCGCGTACCGGTCGGTGAGCGCGAAACTGTGCGTGTACGCCGGTCTCGGGGTTTCGATGGTGGCGACGACTTCGCGGGTCGCAGTCCCGTCCGGGAGTCGGTAGATGGTGTAGGTGTTTCGCCGTCCGAACTTCGTGAGCAGGCCAACGGTCTCCGCGCGCGCTGCGTCGTGGTGGACGTGCGCCGTAGAGAGGTGCCCGGTGAGGTCGTCGTCGAACGTGAAGTGTCCGACCGTTTCGAGCGTTCCCGGTTCGAACTCGACGACGTTCGGAACCTCGGTGAGCGCGACGAACCGGGTGCCAAACTGCGCGACGGTGACGTTCGCGTTGTCGGTGGCTTCGGGGAAGACGAACGACTTGAGTTTTTTGAGCAGTCCCTGCGACCCCGCGGTGCCGAACGTCCCCAGTCTGAGGTCGCCGTTCATGCGAGTTTGGTATGTCTCAGACCGCAGGAACCGATTGGAGTAGGACACGTCGCCACCGTGGATGGCGAACTTTCGCACCATTCCGAGCCCGTCGAACCAGTGGTTCACGCGCCCGTTGCCGACCTCGAAGTGGGCGGGGCCGTTTCGGAGCAGGGTCCCCGAAAGCCACTGCGGGAGGTCGCCCTCGACCGGGAGTGGGTGTGCTGTTATCTCTTCTGTGAGCGTCGAAAATCCCCGCCCGTGGCCGTCCATGCAACCCTTCGGCCCGGAGGCGAGATAAGGATGACTCGCCGGGTCAGTTCGTCGAGACGATTTCGATGACGTCGCGGTGTGAGAGGTCGCGGTCCGCGCCGACCTGCCGCTTCGACCGGCAGTCGATGGCGTGGAGGAAGCCGTCGCCGATGTCCGTGTGGAGGTGGTAGGCGAACCCCTCTGCGGTTGCGTACTCGGGCAGTAAGAAGCAATCGCGGAACTTGCCCTTCTCGTCCCACTTGCCGTTTGCCGTGCCCGGGAAGATGGCCTTCACGCCGAGTTCGTCGAACAGCGCCGCTTCGAGCGCCTGCTGGACGCCCGTCCCGCCGTGGGCCTGCATGAACTCCCGAATCTGCTCTAACCCCTGTTGTTGTTCTGCGGAGAGGTCTGCGAGAATTTCAAAGTCTTCGTCGCCGGGTCGATAGTCGACGACGCCCTGTTCGTCTGCCTTCTTGAGCGCCTTCTCTGCGTGGGCACTCGCCGGGATGATGGTCAGGTGTTCATAATCGGGGTCGGCCGTGACTTCCTCGTAGTTCGCCTGCCCCTCTGGGGTGTCCATCTTGTTGGCCGCGATGATGATGGGCTTGGTCACCTTGCGAATCTCACGGGCGAGTCGTTCGCGGTCTGCCTCGTCCCACTCGTCGGGGTCGAGTTCGAGGTCACAGCGGAGGATGACCTGCTTCAGTTCGTCCTTGTTGGTCCGAAACGCGGACATCTGTTCTGCGAGTTCGACCTCGATTTTCAGCTCCTCGGCCTGGTACTTTCCGTTGTAGCGCTCGATGCCCTTCTCTAGAATCTCCAGATACCACATGTCGAGTTCGTTCTCCAAGAACTCGATGTCGTCGCGGGGGTCGTGACCCTCCGTCTGTTCGCCCTCGGCGTCGGTCTTGCCCGAGAAATCGACGATGTGGATGAGCACGTCGGCTTCGTTCAGGTCGGTGAGGAACTGGTTGCCGAGGCCCTTGCCCTCGTGTGCGCCCGGAATCAGGCCCGCCACGTCCACGAGTTTCGTCGGGACGAAGCGCATCCCGTGGTCGCAGTAGCCGGTCGTCGGGGTACACTCCTCGTCGAATTCGGGGGCCGCACACTCAACGCGAGCGTAGGCTTCTCCCACGCTCGGGTCGATGGTCGTAAACGGATACGCCCCCTCCGGCACATCGTTCATCGTGGCCGCATTGAAGAAACTCGACTTGCCGACAGACGGCTTGCCGACAAGGCCGATTTTGTAACTCATTGGCGATTTTAGCCCGAACGACAGGTAAAGCGTTTTGTTCCCAAAACGCCGTGTGGGGCGGTGACACGGCCACGCTGCATGCCGAAACCCTGTGAGTTATGGTGGCACATCGCTCCATTCCTCCCATGCCCAACACCGCCCACTTTCGCAAACTCGAGGAGATGTACGCAGATGCACCCTGCAACGAGTACTACGAACCCGAAATCACCATCGAGGAGGGGCGTGCCACGCTCACGATGCCGGTAAAGGAAGACCAGTTCCACGCCGCCAACGCCGTCCACGGTTCGACCTACTTCAAGGCGCTCGACGACGCCGCGTTCTTCGCCGCGAACTCGCTCGTCGAAGACGTGTTCGTCCTCACCTCGCAGTTCAATCTCTATCTCACCAAACCCATCACCGAGGGCTGGATGGAGGCCGAAGGCGAAGTCGTCCACCAGAGCGGGAGTCAACTCATCGCCGACGCGGTGGTCAGAGACAGCGACGGTGACGTCATCGCCCGCGGCACGGGGAACTTCATCAGGAGTCGTATCGAACTGGACGAGGACGTGGGCTATCGCTGATTAGGACTCGACGTAGCGCCACGCGCCGAGAACAGTCGCGCCCGCCAGCAGCGGCAGGTCGGCCAGTTGCAACAGCGCGCCGAGTCGCGGGACGACCAACGGCGACCCATCGACGGTGAGGACTTCGCCGACGATGGCGTCTCGCTGAACCGGCGGCTCGCCCCGTTCCTGGTCGGTGGCGTGGTTCGCGTCGCCCTTGGTGACGAATCCGGCGGCCGTCTCGCCGACGACGCGGTGGGTGACCAGTTCGTCCTCGCGGGTCGCCTCGTAGACGACGATGTCGCCGCGTTCGACGGCTGTCGGCGGAACGACGACGAAGCCGTCGCCCGTGGCAATTGCGGGTTCCATGCTTCCAGAATAGACGTAGGTGACTTGCACGGGCGCACTCGCAGGGGCGAGCACGCCGACTGTGAGGCAGGCGACACACAGCGCCACCAGGGCGAAACGCATTGTCCAGAGTCTGCGAGCAGAGATTCATAATAACCGGACAGTGTTCTCTATCCCGGAAAAAGGCTAAGGGCAGAAGCACGGTACGTCGTCCTACGAGGCGAATTTGTGACCGTTGACACCGATAGCGAAAACGTACTCGACGTGTTTGGCGATGCCTATGCTCGGTCGATTCTCACTGCACTGTCCGGCACGCCGCGCTCTGCGAAGGAGCTGTGTGAGTGCTGTGACCTCTCCCCACCGACCGTCTACCGGCGGCTTCGCACGCTCGAAGCACACAGACTCGTCCGCGCTCGAACGCGGGTCGCGGCCGACGGCAACCACTTTCAGGTGTTTGAGACGGCGTTTACCACCGCCCACATCACGCTGCGAGACGGCACCCTCTCTGCGCGACTCGTCGACGCAGCGGCCGATTCGACGCCACAGCCGATTCCGTCGCAGGAAGACTGACTACTCCTCCGGTTTGCGCACCACGAGCACGGGCACGTCAGCCTCGCGGACGATGCGGTCGGTGACGCTCCCGAGCAGCAGTCTGGACAGTCCCGACCGGCCGTGGGTCCCCATCACGACGAGGTCGATGTCGTTTTCCTCGATGTAGGTGAGGATGCCGTCGCGGGGGTCGTCCCGAACCATGGTCGTCACCGTGGTCACGCCGGCGTCCTCTGCGCGGACCTCGACGTCTTCTAAAAGCTTCGCGCCTCTGGCTTCGAGTTCTTCCAGAAATCGCTCTACGTTCAGTTCCTCTAAGAGGTCGAGTCCGGTAAACTCGACGGCGTAGAGCACGTGCAGACTCGCTCCGTACGTCTTCGCCAGGTCGATTGCGTTCTCGACCGCGCGTTCTGTCCCCTCGCTGCCGTCAGTCGGCAGTAAAATGTGTTCGTACATGCGCCACCCTGCCTACCTGTTGGTTGGCGACGGTAATGAATCTATGACGGAGACACGGTGTTCCGGAGCGTGCCGATGCCCTCGTACCAGATTTCGATTTCGTCGCCCGGTTCGAGCAGGCCGGGGTTCGCCGGACTGCCAAAGGAGATGATATCGCCGGGTTTGAACGTAAACCGCTCGGAGAGAAACGCGATGACCTCGATGGGGTCGAACAGCATGTTCTCGGTGTGGTCCTTCTGGCGCTGCTCGCCGTTTATCGTCGTCTCCATCGCCAGATTCGAGGGGTCTACGTCGGTGGCGATGACCGGCCCGAGCGGGGCAGAGCCGTCGAACGCCTTTCGCGCCGTCCGGCGGGGCTGGTCGAGTGCGTCCAGGTCGTTCATGATGGTATAGCCGCGGACGACGTCGGGCACTTCCGCCGGCGTCAGGTCGTGGCACTGCTCGCCGATGACCGCGGCCAGCTCGCCGGCGTAGGTCAGTTCCTCGGTGAACGTGGGGTACTCGATGGGTTGGTCGGGATGGTGCAACGAGACGGCCGGTTTGATGAAGAAATCAGGTTCGTCCGGAATCTCGTAGGACATCTGCTCTATCTTCTTCCCGAAGTTTCGGCCGACACAGTAGAACGTCGAGGGGTCGCTCGGCGCGAGGAGCGTGGCGTTCTCACCCACCTCGTAAGCCGTTTCGTTGTGGATGACGACACCGTCTTCGTACTCGCCGGTAATCACGCCGTCCGGCGTGCGAACGCGGGCCAGATGCATGGACGAGGTGTCTCAGCACATTCGCATACGTGTTGTGCTTGCGGTGGTACTGACCGACGTGTGCGTATTGTTATCATGTTGGCGAACGTACACCCGGCCATGAGTGACCGTCGTCACTACGAATTCGAGGGGATGCGCCCGAACATTCACGAACAGGCACACGTGAGTCGCGAATCGACGCTCATCGGGGACGTGACGGTCGAGGCAGACGCGAGCGTCTGGCCGGGGGTCGTGTTGCGCGGGGACATCGGTCCCGTCCGCGTCGGAAAGCAATCGCACGTCGGAGACAACGCGATGATTCACGCCTCGAACGTCGGCAACCGCGTGATGGTCGGCCACGGGGCGGTCATCAACGAGGCGAGCGTCGAGGACGGGGCGCTCGTCGGCTTCAACGCCGTGTTGAACGCAGGTGTCGTCGTCGGGAAAAAGAGCATCGTCGCCTCGGGGTCCGTGGTTCCGGAGGACTACCACATCCCCGCCGAATCGTTCGTCCGCGGGGTACCGGCCATCGTGACGCCACTCTCTGAGACCACCATCGACCCAGAAACCATCTTCACCGACTACTCGTCCGGTGAGTACACGAATCTCGCAGAACGCTACACCGACCTGTTCGACTGACCAGCAACCGGTCCGACTGACCACCGACCAGTCGTCCCGACTAGCCGGTTCGTCGGCCAGTCAGTTCTCTAATTTCGAGTTCGAACAGTGCCGGTTCCAGTTCCTCGGTGGCTTCCCCGAAGATTCGAATCGGGATGAACGCCTCATTGACCGTCGCGTCGTCGTACGTCGCTCGCTCCGCACCCGTGAGTTCGCGTAGCGACCCGCGGGCGATGATGCTCCAGGAGTCATCGGGTGGGTCGTAGTCGTAGCAGGTGAGACACGCCTGCGTCGTCGTCTCGATGAAGGCCATCTTCTCGCT
Source organism: Haladaptatus sp. DYSN1 (assembly GCF_029489995.1). Taxonomy (NCBI): domain Archaea; kingdom Methanobacteriati; phylum Methanobacteriota; class Halobacteria; order Halobacteriales; family Haladaptataceae; genus Haladaptatus; species Haladaptatus sp. DYSN1. Next base: position 2,567,813 of record NZ_CP120470.1, on the reverse strand, counting down.
TCCCTGGTGTCGCCCGAGACGAATGATAATTCGCTCGCCGTCGTAGTGGAACGCGACCGGAATCGCGTAGGCTTCACCGCCTCGCGAGAGCGCGAGGACGCCCGTCTCGGTCGATTTCAGCATCCGGTCTACGTCCCGTTCGCTCATCCCCTCCGTGAACGTGTATTCGATGTGGTCAATCGTCATGCGGCGAGGTCGACCTCCTCTACAATCTCCGGGCGGTCGTTGCTCGGATTGTTGACGACCGTCGAGACGGGGTACGCCCGCAGGTCGCTGTCGTCGGGATACGGACGGAGCAGGTCGTAGACCTCCTCGGGGTCGCCGGTAAGCCACGCGTCTTCGGCCTCGGGTTCGAGGATGACGGCCATCCGGTTGTGCAGCGGTTCGATGAGGTCGTTTGGCTCCGTCGTGATGATGGTGAAACTCTCGATCGGCTCGACCCGGGCATCGGGTTTGTCACCGCCACCGAAGTCGCCGAGACCGGTCTGTTTCTGCGGCGGTGTCCACCGTTCCCAGAGGCCCGCCATCGCGAACGGGCGGTCGTCTTCGAACGAGACGCGGTAGGGCTGTTTTCCCGAGTCGGTCTTCGCCCACTCGTAGAACCCGTCGGCGAGAACGAGACAGCGGCGCTGTTCGTACGCTTCGGCAAAACTGCGTTTCTCGCGGACGGTCTCGGCCCGCGCATTGATGCGCTTGTTCCCCACCTTCGCGTCGTCTGCCCACGAGGGAATCAACCCCCAGCGGAGGGTGCGGATAGTGTCTCGGGAGGTGTTCTGAATCACGGGCAGGTTCTGGGAGGGGGCCGCGTTGTATCGCGGCCGAAACGAGCGTTCGAACCGCGCGTCGAACCGCTCCTCGACCTCTTCAGGCGGCGTAAACAGGCTGTAGCGCCCACACATACCGAACAAAACGCGTCGCAGTCGGTTAAACGCTCCCCGCGAATTTTGGTGTGAGTTTGGTGCAATTCCGAAAAACGATGATACGTCCACGGGTCGAACGAGAGCTATGCATCGACGGAGATTTCTCGCCGGAGCGGCCCTCACGGGCGTTTCCGCGTTCGCTGGGTGCGTGGGTGGTGTCGGAGACGCCGGAATGGAGGGTACTGGCCCGACCACTGGGAAAGATGGCGGCTCGACTTCGGCGTCCGAGGAGCCCCAGTACCGGGCACTCGACGCCCTCGACGCCCAGCCCGTGCTCGGGTCGCTCGACCGCGACCGCCTCATCGTCGCCTACGAGGACCCGTCGTGTCCCACGTGCAGGCGCTTCGAGCAGAACACGCTTCCGGAACTCACGTCGAAACACATCGACACTGGCGTGGTCGCCTTCGTCTACCGCGGATTTCCGGTCATCTACCCGTGGGGGAAACCGGCGACGCAGGCCATGGAGGCCACGTTCGCCCGCGACGAAGACGCGTTCTGGGCGCTGACCGACCACTACTACGCAGAACAGCCGTCGTTCACCACTGACAACGTCTTAGCGAAGACCGAGGCGTTTCTCAGTGCTGAGACGGACCTCGATGCGGCGGCCATCGTTCAGGACGCCCGCGACAAGGCCTACGACGACGCGGTGCAGACGGACCTCGATACCGGGAAGGCCGCGGGCGCGTCGGCCACGCCGACGTTCTTCCTGTTCGTCGACGGCGAGTTCCAGACGACGGTTCGCGGCGCACAGGACCTCCGGGTGTTCGAAAGCGCCCTCCAGCTATGAGCCGAATCCGCCTGCCGACGCGTGGACGTGACTGGCGTCTCATGGCCCGTACTGCCCGACTGGTCGTCACCATTCCCACGTACACCATCGTCGCGCTGGTGGGAGCGTTTCTCGGCCTCACGCTGTTCGTCTTCTCGCTGAACCCGGACCTCGTGGGCTTCGCGCTGTTCTCGGGTAGCCTCACGCTCTCCGCCCAACTGTCGTTGCTCTCGGGACTCTACCCCTTCGTGAGTGAGTCGTTCGACCTGCTCACCGGTTCCCTCCTCGTCGGTATCGCGCTGTTGTTCGGCGTGGACATCGCGATGGTCACCTACCACCTGCGCGAACACGACCTGTCGGTTCGCACCGGGAGCACCGGCGTCGCCGGCCTCATCCTCGGCACGCTCGGGGCTGGCTGTGCCGCCTGCGGGTCCGTCCTCATCGTCGGCATCCTCTCGCTGTTTGGCATCTCCGTTTCGCTCACGTTCCTGCCGCTCGACGGCCTCGAATTCGCGCTGCTCGCGTTCGTGACGCTCTTGCTCTCGATTTACTGGATTGCAGAAGGCATGCGCGGCGGCGAGATAAATGGCTGTCCGGTCGATTTCTGAGCCAATACTATATAGGTGATTGCGAACGAATTGCACGGGTAAGAGGGGACATGAGTACGGACATTCCGGATTTCGAGATTCCACAGCGCCCGCGCCGGGAGTACCCCCGCGACGGCGGGGTCGTCTTCGCCGGACAGACCATCTTCACGCTGTCGCCCACGCCAGAACAGTCAGACACGGCGCTCGAATCGCTGGTCGTGGGTGTATTAGAGGACGACCCGTACACATTCGGCGACTGGTTCGACTTGCCGATGCCGCTGTTTCTGGTGTACGACCGCGAGACGGGCGACGTGTTCCGCGTCGCGGTGCGCGGCGGTGCCATCGAATTTCACGTTTTGCCCGCCACGGAACCGGAGGGACTACGGGCACTCTACCAGCGCCTCGACGCGGTGAGCGACTGTGCGTGGGCGGTTGCCTGTCGATTGGCTGACTGAGAGCTAATCCCACAACCGTCTTATCACCCCGTCTCTCACATCTTTCCATGAGCGTCTCGAGTGAAGTCGAACTCGAAGGCCACATCATCGACTCCGGGATGATGCAGGCCTGTTTCGGCATCATCATGGACTTCGACGGCTGGTTCAACGTAGAGGAGTTCAACATCGGCCGACAGAAGACAGACGAATCGTACGCCCGACTCACCGTTTCGGCCGAAACCGACGAGGAACTCCACCGCATCCTCCACGAACTTCACCAGATGGGGGCGAACCCCTCCGACGTGCGTGACGTGGAACTCGAACCCGCACCCCGCGACCAGGTCGTCCCCATCGGGTTCTATTCGACGACCAACCACCCGACGTGGATTCGCTACGAGGGTGAATGGCTCGAAGTCGAAGACATCGAAATGGACTGCGCCGTGGTCGTAGACGAGGACGAACCACGCGCCTACACGAAGGTGTTGAACGGCATCGACGAGGGCGACCTCGTGGTGACCGGCGAATCCGGTATCAAAGTAAAACCTCCAGAACGGCCCCGTGAGTCTGGTGGCGCGTTCGGCTTCATGCAGGGTGGCATCTCCTCTGAGCGCCCCTCGAAGACCACTATCTCGAACGTCGCAGACGCGATGCAGAAGACGAAAGACGAGGGTGGGAAGATTCTCGCCGTCTGTGGCCCCGCACTGCTCCATTCCGGGGCCGGGCCGGCACTCGCCCGTCTCGTCCGCGAGGGGTACATCGACGGTATCTCAGCCGGCAACGGCTTCGCCGTCCACGACCTGGAGCGCGACCTCTACGGCACCTCGCTCGGGATGGACGTCGAAACGCTCGAACACCCGCGCAAGGGTCACAAACACCACATCTACACCATCTCCGAAATCATCCGCGTCGGCGGCATCAAGGAGGCCGTCGCGGAGGGCCTCATCGACTCCGGTGTGATGTACGAGTGTGTCGCGAACGACGTGCCCTACGTCCTCGCCGGGTCGATTCGCGACGACGGGCCGCTTCCCGACACCATCACCGACTCCATCGAGGCCCAGAACGCCATCCGTGAGCAGGCTCGGGACGCCGACATGGTGCTCATGCTCTCGACGCTGCTGCATTCGGTCGCCGTCGGGAACTGCCTCCCCTCCACGACGAAGGTGGTCTGCGTGGACATCAGTCCGGCGACGGTCACGCAACTGCTCGACCGTGGCAGCGCACAGGCGATCGGGATGGTGACCGACATCGGGACGTTCGTCCCGATTCTCGCAGAAGAGTTACTCGACTAAATTCCGCTGACCGTCGACCGATAGGCCTTGATTTCTTCGTGGGCCTGCTCGATGGCGGCTTTCTGTTCTGCATCGACGCTGGCTTTTATCTCGTGCAGGGCATTTTCGATACGCGCCAGCCGCCCGTGGTCCGGGCCGCGGGTCTGTGTGGCGAACTTCCCGACCTGTTCTGCGAGGCCGGCCAGTCGCTCGCTCACTGCCTCGTCGTCTACGTCCTCGGCGATTCCTGCCAGTTGTTCGCTCGCCGTTTTGAGATGCTCTCGGCTCATAATCGATAGTTTGGAAGAGGGGAACAAAAAAGCGTGCCTTACTCGGAGAGGGGCACCGCGACGACGGGGCGTTCCGAACTCAGGAGGATGTCCTGTGCGTTCGACCCGAAGACGACCTTTCCGGTCGGACTGCGCTTGCGGATGCCGATGACGATTTCGTTTACGTCCTTGTCCGCAGCGAATTTCTGGATGTCTTCTGCGGCCGTGTTGCCCCGGACGAGCTGGTGGGTCTCGACCGTCACGCTGTCGCTGAGGGTGTCCTCTACGTACTCGATGGCGTCGCGTCCGGCGAACACGTCTTTGTCGTCGGTGTCGTCACCACCGACTAGCGAGTTGACGACGTACACCACGTCGCCGTCTGTTGCCCGGGTTTCGAGATACTCGACGAGCGATTCGCTCGTTTTGACGTCGTTGGTGGCGACGAGAAATCGAACCATGACAGGAAATTGGGGGTAGAGATTATAAAGGTGTCCGACCGGGTATCTCCCCGTCTCAGCCACACATGCCCGTCGGTACCACCCTTCGACGCCGACTCCCTCCGTCGAACCCGCGCTCTGAGGGAATTATTTATCGCTGGCCCGAGTCGGGTGGCGTATGGACTCGAAGAAGTTCCTCTTTTGTTCGCTCGATGCGGCCCTCATCGGAGACACCGCCTGGCAGGTCGCCCAGGAGGGCCACGACGTAAAGTACTACATCGAAACCGAGGAAGACCGCGAAATTGCAGACGGCTTCGTCGAGAAGACCGACGACTGGCGGGCAGAAATCGACTGGGCCGACGTCATCATCTTCGACGACATCTGGGTCGGTTCAGACGTGGGAACCGGAGAACTCGCCCAGGAACTGCGCGAGCAGGGCAAGGCCGTCGTCGGCGGGACGCCGAACACAGACCGCCTCGAAGCCGACCGGGGCTACGCGATGGAGATTCTCAAAGAACACGACGTGAACACCATCCAGCATCGTGAATTTTCGGATTTCGACGCCGGAATCGAGTACATCCACGAGAATCCCGGCCCGTACGTCATCAAACCGCTCGGCGAGGTGCAGAACGTCAAACGACTGCTCTACGTGGGCCGCGAAGACGACGGCAGCGACGTCGTGGACGTGCTTCGCGCCTACAAGAAGGCGTGGGGCCACCGCATGAAGGGCTTTCAGCTACAACGACGGGTCTCGGGCGTCGAAATCGCCGTCTGTGGCTTCTTTAACGGGAACAAATTCATCGAACCGATCAACTTCAACTTCGAGCACAAGAAACTCTTTCCAGGCAACATCGGCCCCTCGACCGGCGAGATGGGGACGTCGATGTTCTGGACTGCGCGCAACAAACTGTTCCGCGAGACGCTCGGCCGCCTCGAAGAGTGGCTCGCTGAGGAGGGCTACGTCGGGAGCATCGACATCAACTGCATCGTCAACAGTTCAGGCATCTACCCGCTCGAGTTCACGCCGCGCTTTGGCTACCCGACCATCGTCCTGCAAGAGGAATCGTTCAAGACGCCGACCGGTGAGTTCTTCTACAAACTCGCACACGGCGAGGACCCCGAACTGAAGGTCCACAACGGCTACCAGATTGCCGTTCGCATCTGCGTGCCGCCGTTCCCGTTCGACGACGACAAGACGTTCGACGAGAACTCGCGCAACGCGGCCATCGTCTTCGAGACCGACGACCGCGACGGCATCCACATCGAGGACACGAAGAAGGTAAACGGCCAGTGGCGCGTCGCGGGCACCTCGGGTATCGCCATCATCGCCACCGGCAAGGGACCGACGATGCAGAAGGCCCAGGAGAAAGCCTACGACCGCATCGAGAACATCATTATTCCGAATCTATACTACCGTGACGACATCGGCGAACGCTGGATCGAGGGCGACAACGACCGCCTGCTCGCGTGGGGCTACCTCGGACCCTGAACGGCCCTCCACTACGTCGCGCCGGTAGCGAAGAATTGCACGAGGGCCTGGCCACCTTCGATGAGTCCGACGGGGGAAGCCGCTGACGACCAGTTTCGCAGTGTCGCCGCCGATACTACGCCAGCGGTCGTCGGGATACGGTTCGAGAGAAACCACACTCAATAGTTCCAGGAAACATTCCATTAATGTGAGGGGGTCGTTCGTTTTGTCCCCACGGGTCACTCGAAAATCCCAGCAGTAAGCGTTCCGCGCTCTGTCGAGACTGCCGCTGGTTCACTGACGTGCCCAACTGGTTGGGGTATTTTCGCAGACCGCGCAAACCCCTATTACTGCACCAATCGTCAATTCAGTTATCGTTCCGCATGGTACACCGTGAGTCCCTCGCCAAAAGTAAGGCCATCCACCGCCGGACTGGCAAGACGTTCTACTACGCGACGAAGCTACTGCCAAAGCGCATTCGTCACGCCACCTACGTCCTGTACGCCTTCTTCCGCATTGCGGACGAAGTCGTGGACAGTGCGAACGACCTGAGTCCCGCCGCCCAGCGCGAGCGCCTCGAAACCCTCCGCGATGAGGCACTCGGTCGCAAGCCGACCGAAGAACCTGTGTTGCTCGCCTTCCGGGACCTCTGTGACGAGTACGACATCCCGGACGAGGAAGTCGTGGCGTTCGTCGACGCCATGCTCGCAGACATCGAGAAAGACCGGTACGAAACGTACGAGGAACTCGAAGGTTACATGCGCGGGTCGGCCGCGGCGGTCGGCCGGATGATGACCTGCGTGATGCAACCGGACGAACCAGAGCGGGCACTACCACACGCGACCAAACTCGGTGAGGCGTTCCAACTCACCAATTTCCTGCGCGACGTGGGCGAGGACGTCGTCGACCGCGACCGCATTTACCTCCCGCTCTCTACCCTCGAATCGTTCGGCGTGACCGAACAGCAAATCGAGGAACTCGAGTTCACTGATGGACTTGAGAAGGCTATGTCCTTCGAACTGAATCGTGCGGAGGAACTCTACCGCGAGGGCGTGGCGGGGATTCGCTACCTGCCCGAGGACAGCCAGTTCGCCATCCTCCTCTCGGCGATTCTCTACGCGGACCACCACCGCCTCATTCGCGCACAGGGGATGGACACGCTCTCGAAGACACCGTCTATCAGCGCCGCCCGCAAACTCCGCCTCATCGCCGAGACGCGCTGGGCGTGGCTCTGGAACTCTGACCCCGAGGCAGTCTTCGAGAAGGTGAGCGTCGCGGGAACCACGACCAGCAGACCGCCGGAACCGACCGGGACGCCGACGCAGGCCCGGTAATCAGCTACTTTTCGTCCACCGATTGAACGCAGGTGGCCCGACCACGAAGTCGAAGCGGTCGAGTCGCATCAAGACCACTGCGAACCCGACCGCGAGCGCCGCGGGAATCCAGTTACCGAAGTAGCCGTTTATGACGCCCCAGAGAATGGCGAAGCTCACGAGATCGTCGAGCATGAACGAACATCTGTCGAGACGTGCGCGGACGCCAGCGGCGTCGAAGCCCAGGTCGACGAGCGTCATTGCCACCGTTGCGGAGAACACCCAGCCGAGGTAGTTAGAGACGGGCACGTCGTAGTACGCACCGCCGTCTGCATATGCCCAGAAGCCGAGGTCCACTGCGGCGGGGTCCAACACGAGGTCCATCACGAGCACGAGGGCAATGCCGGTGAGCACGCGGCGAAGCCGCGAGGTGGCACGCGGGCCGAGCAGGAGCAACCCGAGCAGATAGCCGTTGAGCAGCAAGGGGAAGTAGAAGATGGGCAGGGCGAGGGGGACCTCTCCGAACAGCATCGGACCGAGGGCGAGTTGGTAGGAGAACTCGCCGTAGGGAAGGCCGGTTCGCACGCCGACCAGTTCGATTGCGTAGGTGAACGTCGCGAGCGCGAGCAGTGCGGTGGCCGCCCGGCGCGTTACGAGCGGCATGAGACCGGCGATGAGCGGCAGGCGCATGACGAACGTCGCCGCGACGAGCAAGAACGGGTTCAGGGCGAGTTCCGACGGGACGTATCCCTCGCTGCCGAGAATCAGGAGCACGGTTCCAACGAGGGGAAAGACGACGGCGATGGTGAAACGGTTGTGGTGGACCAGCGAATCGAGGCGGTCGGAGACGGTCCGGCGGGGCTGCTCAGAAGCCATTTACGAACCTCCAGAGGCCGCCGAAGGTCAAGACCATGCCGACGACGGTGTTGACCGCCGGATACCACCAGTACGCCTCCTCAACGCCCACGTCCGACGCGACGATGCCGAAGACGAGCAGCGGGTAGACGACGAGCAGTGCGCCGAGCAGGGGGTGGACGAGGGCGAAGGCGACGGCTGCCGCGAACCAGCAGGCCGCACAGTAGACGTAGGTCCGCCGAGCGCCGAGTGCGGTCGCAGTCGTGCGAATCCCGGCGGACCGGTCCGGTTCGATGTCTGGAATTGCAGAGAACGTGTGCATTCCCATCGTCCAGAGCCACCCGCCGACGATGGCGAGCGTCGGTGGCAGTTCACCCGCGAGAGTGACGTACGCGATGACCGCCGGCAGGATGTAGAGGCCGTTCGAGACGGAGTCGAGCAGCGGCGTCGTCTTGAACCGGAACGGTGGCGCACTGTACTCTATCGCGAGGAAGTAGTAGACGGCAAACACCCCGAGAGCGACCGCCGGCAGGAATGGCACGAATGCGAGGCCGAGCAACCCGGAGACGAGGATGACCGCGAGCGCGGTTCGGTTCCCCGAATAGCGAACCTCTTTGTCCGCTTTCTTCGGGTTCTCCGTGTCCACGTCGCGGTCGAAGATGTCGTTTACGCCGTACAGAAAGACGTTCGCCGGGACGAGGAAGTACAGAAAGAGGGCGATTGCGACCGGTGAGAGCAACGCGCCGAGTGAGTCCGCGCCGTAGGCCGCCCCCACGATGACCGGGCCGGCGAGGTAGAACCAGAAGCGTGGCCGCGACAGGCGAAGCAGGTAGCCACTCAGCGTGCTTTCTGTTGGAAGGAGGCCAGCGAGTACGGTTGTCGCTCCCGAGAACGTGGGTGTCCTCATAACGTCGAATCGTGGATGACGGCGTTCGCGGCGTGCTCGCCGCTGATGAGGCACATCGGAACGCCGATGCCGGGGGTGGTGAACGACCCGGTGAAGTAGAGGCCGTCTACCTTCTTCGAACGGTGTGGCGGTCGCAGCAGGGCCGTCTGTCGGAGGGTGTGAGCGAGGCCGAGGGCCGACCCCTGCGTGCTGTTGTAACGCGTCGCGAAGTCGCGCACGCAGAACGATTTCTCGAAGACGATGCGTTCGTGGAGGTCCACGCCGGTGTTCTTCGCGATGTCGTCGAGAATCTTCGCCCGGTACTGGCGGCGAAGTTTCGGCGTGTCGGTGAGGCCCGCCGCGATGGGCACGAGCGCGAAGAGGTTGCTGTGGCCCTCCGGGGCGACGGTGTCGTCGGTTTTCGAGGGGACACAGAGGTAGTACGCCGGATTGTCGGGCCACGCGGGTCGGTCGAAAATTTGCTCGAAGTGCGGGTCCCAGTCTTCGGGGAGGACGAGCGTGTGGTGGGCCAATTCGTCTACGTCGCCTTCGACGCCGAGGTAGAGCAAGAACGCGGAGGGGGCGTACGTGCGCTCGTTCCAGTACTCCTTCGAGTACTGGCGTTCGTGTTTCGGCAGGAGGTCCTGTTCGGTGTGGGCGTAGTCCGCGTCAGAGACCACGAGGTCGGGGTGGTACTCGCCCTGTGTCGTCTCGACGAGGAATCCCTCGCGGCGTCGGGTGACCTCGGTCACTTCGCAGTCGGTGACGAATTTGACGCCGAGTTCTTCTGCGAGTTCGACCATGCCGTCTATCACGGCCCCGATGCCGCTCTCTGGGTAGTACACGCCGAGGTTGAAATCGACGTGGCTCATCATGTTGTAGAGCGCGGGCGTGTTCTTCGGCGACCCCCCGAGGAACACGAGCGTGTACTGCATAATCTGCTGGAGTTTCGGGTTCTCGAAGTAGTCCTCGACGTGGCCCTGCATCGACCCGATGAGGTTGAGGCCGATTGGCGCGGCTTTCAGCACCGAGGGGTCCACCCAGTCGCGCAGGCGTGGGCGGTCCTTGTAGACGAACTCGTTCATCGCCACCTCGTAGTTGCGTTCGCTCTCTTCGAGGTACGCTTCGAGTTTCGCGCCCGCGCCTTCCTCGTAGGACTCGAACACCTCTTTTACCTGCTCGTGGTCGGGCGTGATGTCTATCTTGTCGCCGTCTTTGAAGAAAATCCGGTAGTGGGGGTCGAGGCGCTCCAGTTCGTAGTACTCGGAGGGAAGTTTGCCAAAGTGCCGGAAGAACCGCTCGAAGACGTCGGGCATGAGATACCACGAGGGTCCCATATCGAAGCGAAAACCGTCTGCTTCGAGGCGGCTTGCACGCCCGCCGAGTTGCTCGTTTTTCTCCAGAACGGTGACCGAAAAGTCGGCGTCAGCGAGATAGCACGCAGTCGAGAGGCCGCCGACACCCCCACCGATGACGACGACAGATTGTCGCGAGGAAGGACTCATGGGATAATCTACATGTCCTACCACCATAAGGAAGGCCCCCAACGAGACAGGGAAATCGCCTTTATCTTCGGGTTCACAAGAATCGGTATGAAGGAGTACACCGTGGTCGTCACCGGGGCAACCCGTGGCATCGGGGGTGCTGTCGCCCGGACATTTGCAGCCGAGGGAGCACACGTCGTCTGCTGTGGCCGGGATGCAGACGCGCTCGCCGAACTCGCCACCGACCTCGACGGCCTCGAAGGCGACGTCACCACCCACCGGGCCGACGTGCGCGACGAGTTCGACGTGGAATTCCTGATGGAGACTGCGGCGCGCATAACCGGCGACATCGACCTCGTGGTGGCGAACGCCGGCGTCTACCACGGCGACCCCGGTCACACGCCACTGGCCGAGGAGTCCTACGCCGCCTTCGACGACCATCTCCGGACGAACGCTCGCGGCGTGTTCACCACCGTCGTCGAAGCCCTCCCGTATCTCGCTCCCGAGGCTCGAATCCTCGTTCCCTCCGGTTCTGTCGCCCGGGAGTTCAAACCCGGCTACGGAACCTACGCCATCTCGAAGTCGACGGCCGAGGCCCTCGTCCACGGCTTCGCCGCCGAACTCGACCACCCCATCGGCATCGTCGACCCCGGCGTGGTCGAAACGGATCTGACGGGTACGGGCCGCGACCCCGCTGACGTGGCTCCGATGTTCCGCTGGGTGGCCCTCGAATGCCCACCCGAAGACCTGAACGGGCAGGTCGTCGACCTCACGGTCTGGAAACAGGCCACTCGGTGAACCGACGCATTTATTAATTCAACTCTCTGCGTTAACAACATGTCTCAGTCAGCCACGCGTCCCCTCGTCGGGTACGCAGGCGTTCTCGCGTTCGTCGTTCTCTCCGGGCTTGCGGTCACCGCGGGGCTCTGGAAGGTCCTCACCATCGGCTGGGTGGCCTTCGTCGCCATGGCCGGCGCGGCGATTCCGGGCAAGCGCGCCGCCGCCTCGAAACACGCCGGTCGCCTCGTGTGGGGCTACGGCCTCGCCGCGGGGGCGATGGTCACGAGTGCTGCCGTCTTCTTGCTTCCGCAGGCGTTTGGTTTCGACCCAAAAATCGGCGGATTCGGCGTCGCTGCGGGCATCCTCCTCGGCTTCGCCTCCCACACCGTCGGCCACCGCCTCGCCCACTACGACCTGCCGTTCGACGCGACGACGGCCCACCTGACGGCCCACTCGCTCACCGCAGGACTCATCATCGGCGTCGTCTACGCCGCACTTCCGGAACTGGGACTCCTGCTCGGCCTCGCTATCGTCTCGCACAAGGGGCCTGCTGGCTACGCCGCCGCCCGCCGCCTCGCTACGAACGGCAAGTCCACCTCCGTCATCCTGCTCCCCGCCGCGGGCGTCGGCATCACGGCCATCCTCTCTGGCCTCGTTGCCCTGCCCGAATCTGCGACCCTCAATGCCGCAGTCTTCGGCTTTGCCGCCGGTATCTTCCTCCACATCGCGATGGACTTCCTGCCCCGGTGTGAGGTCGGCGGGGAAGTCGGCGAAGTCGCGAAACTCACCGACGACGCCCACGCGCTGCTCGACCGGTTGCGGATTCACGCCGTCGTAAGCACCTCCATCGGGGCATTCGCGGTGTTCGGCGCGTGGCTCGTCGTTGCATAACGCTCCCGACTCCATTCTTTCTCGAGGCGGATTTCATCACGGATAATCAGACATACGTGCAACGTTAAATACTTAGAATACTAACATGTTGTTTGTCCTTCCAGTCGCTGTCACCCCGCGCACTCCAGCGAGTCCTCGTTGAACTCGGTCTCGTTGGCGCGATGTTGGGCGTGGTCTACCTCTGGCGTCAGGGATTGCGGGCGATAGCACAATCACACACTTCGGTGCTTGGCTCCGTACCAGTGGTCGGTGGCTTTGCCTCTGGGTTCATCTTCCTCGCGGGACTCATCGTGTTCATCGCGGCGTATGCGTCGATTCGAGACGTTCCGATAGCGTTCAAACTCCCCGACCGAACCAACTGCTCTGCGCTCGTGGTCGCTGGATTTGTCCCGCTTGCGCTCGTCGCCTGCACCAAACTCGTCGGCGTGCACACCGGCGTTCCGTACGGAACACTCACCAAGACCTCGTACGCCACGGATGCGGCGCTTGCACCGATACTGCTGATACTCGGGTTAGCGGTGGTAATTGGCGTCCCAACGCTCGTCTTGATTTGTCAGGTGCTCGTGCAGGGAACGCTCCGGCAGGTGTTCGACGGAACGGCGACCGTCATCCTCACCGCCGTGCTCACCGGAGTTGCGATGATGAGTACGACCGGCGGTTTTGCGCTGGCTCCCGACCTCGGCAAACTCGTCGGGACGTTGCTGTTCGTGCTCGCATTCGGCGTTGCGCTGTACGCCACAGCGCGCACGCAGCGCACCTTGATTCGCTACCTGGCGTATCTGCCGCTCGTGTTTCTCGCCGTAGTCGTCCTCGTTCCGGGCATCAACGCGACCGACTCTGTCGCGGAAGGGTTGTTCACGCTCACGCACCTCGCGGTGTTCGCTATCGCCGCCTACACCTACGAATGGAGCGACTCACTCCTCCCCCCGGCGGTCGCATACCTGAGCCTCACGCTCGCTAATTACGCGGTCGTCCTTGGGTTCGAAACCAGACTCCTGTTCTAACTCAAAGTTCTTTCAGCGTGTCCGGATCGTCAAGCTCCCAGAGCACCTGCGGGAGGAAGGCGTCTAAATTGTCGATGACCTTCCGCTCGCTCACGTCAAGACCCTCGCAGTGTTCGTGGGCCGACTCCCTGACGGAGACGTGAATGTCGCCGTCCTCGACGGTCACCTGGAGCGGAAACACAGAACACCGTGCAGGTTTCCAATCGTGTTCTAAATGCAGCGAACAGAGGCCGTCGTCGCGCAGGAAAAAGCAGGCCTGTCCCTCCTCGTTTACGTGTTCGTCGCGGTCTTTCTGCTCGCGCTTGACGAAGTTCTCCCCGCGGAACGTCGTCGTCGTTTCGTTCAGGTCGGCGTGTTTCGCGAGTTCGAAGAAGTCGGGTTCGTAGAGCAGGACGCCGTGGGTGCAACACCACGTACACTCCTCTACGCACTCGAAGGTGATGTCCGGGTCGAAGTCCACGACGGCCTCACAGCCCGGATGTACCTCTACTCGTCGCTCGGCTGTGCTCACGTTCGGGGTTCGGACACTCGCGGGGAAATCCCTTTCGCACTCGGCGATACCTCGTCGGGAATCGGCGCGCACACGGCGACGTTACGAGAGGTAGGCGGTGACGTCCGTCGAAGAGACCATCCCGATGTAGTCGTCCTCGACGACCGGGAGGTGCTTGATGCCGTACGTCGTCATCATCGCCGCGACTTCCTCCATGTAGAGGTCCGGGGTTGCGGTCTCTACGTTCTTCGTCATCACGTCGGTCACGCGCAGCGAGTTGATATCGCGACCCTCAGCGACCGCGTCGAGAATGTCTGTGCTGCTGATAATTCCGCGCTGAGTGGTCTGGACGACCAGCGCGCTGATGTCTCGCTTGCGCATCAGTTGGGCGGCCTCCATCACCGTCGCGTCCTTCGAAATCGTCTCTAATGGCGTCGACATTACATCTCGGACGGTCGCTCGCTGTTTCGAACTCATGCCTCTACAGAGGCAGAGCGACGGTATGGTGTTTTTGTCTGAAAACGATGACGTTAACTGTACCCTCGCCACCGATGACCACACTCCATGCACTTGAAAAAGCGCGTCGGCGGTTCGTCCGCAGACCCGGTCTGCTTGATGGTGTACCACGCCCGGTCGTGCCCGCACTTCTCGCAGGTCTCCTTGGCCGTTGGCTTCCCCTCGTCCGCCGCCTCCTCGCTCGTCTCGATGACGTCGTCGAAGGTCTGCTTCTCGGTGCTGACGAAGTTCTTCGCGGCCTCCTCGTCCTTTGGGACGCGAGCGCCACAACCCTTGCACACCATCTCGCTGCCGTCTGCGTGCATCATCGAGCCACACTCGTCGCAGAATTGCATGGACGGGCGTTGTCGCTCGCCGTAAAAAAGCGTTAGCGGTCGGCTTCGAGCTCGCGACGTTCCTCGACGATGGGGCAGTCGCGCACCCGAAAGTGACGCATATCGACTTGCTCTAGGATGGTCGTCCCTTCGTGGGTACAGCCGACTCCCGGCGGCGCGGTAAAGTGCTCACACCGCTCGCAGAAGCTCTGTTTCGGGACGACGGCCTCCTGGGGCTCACCCGGTTCATTTGTAATCGTGAACTCCGGGCCGGTGTCGAGTTCGTCCCACAGGTCTGCCTCCTCGGTCTGAGCGACCTCGACGTTGGTGAACATCTCCCCGTCGAGTTCCGCAAACGGGTCCTGTTCTTCGTGGGACGTTTCTGCGGCGAGTTGGTCGAACACGTCCTCGTCGGCGTCGTCGCTCATCGTTCGTCACCGCCGTCAGTGGTCGCCTCGCCGACGACCGCAGAGAGCACGTCGAGTTCGCTCTCCTCCTCTAGAGGCGCTTCGAGTTCCGGATGGGTGTTGACCAATCGCGGCGACCGGATGAGCCAGGAACCGGGTTCGACGTCAGTAAAGAGATAGCCACAGCCGGGACATGTGGGGTCGCTGAGGAGCGCGATATCGACGGGTGCGCCACACCCGGCGCACTTCGCCTTCCGCACGTCGTGTTCGAGGGCACGCTCTCGCAGGGCTGCGAGCATTTTGGTGCGCTCTGCGGAGACGGCCTCGCTCCGCAGTTGTCTGCGCACGTCGAGCGTGACCCGGGCGACGGTTTCGAGTTTGGATTCGAGGTCGTCGAGGCGTTCCTCCACCGCGGCGCTCACTTCTGCCCGGTCGCGCCGTACCTCGTCGACCGTCGCTTCGACCTGCGCGAGTTCGTCGTGCAGGTCACCGATGGCTCGTTCGAGTGACGCGAACTCCTCGTGGGTGTGGTCGCGGGCCGCTTTCGTGTCGACCTCTTTTTTCACCTGAATGACCCGCCCGCGAAGGTCCTCGATGTACGAATCTACTTTGTCCGAAAGTGCGCCGAGGTCGCGAGAGAAGTCGGCAGAAAGCGACGACTCCACGGCTTCGAGTCGCTGCTCGTCTACCGCATCTGCGGTCTCTCTCACTGCCAGTCCAGTCTCGTCAGTAACTCGATACGCTGCCACCAGCTGGACCAACAGCTCTTCACGCGTCACACCAAGCGCACTCGATTTCTCAGAGAGCCACTCGTCGAGCGCAACTGGTACGCTCACAGACAGGTCTCTCGACTCCTCACCCTCCATTCGTTACACCTTTTCGAACAATCACCTTAAACGTTCCTTCCACTTTACCGGATTTTCCGCACGTCGCTAATGTCGAATCCAGCATCGCCGATGTCCGTCTCGAAGCGAACGATGTCTTCGGCCTCGATGCGCGGCAGCACCCCACGGAACTGCTTTACGAACATCGTCCGCGCCCGACTGGACCCGCCGGTTTCCCAGGTGAATTCCATCGTCCCGTCGGTCGCTTCGACCAGTTGCTCGTGCGACTGGGAGTCGATGGTCTGGGGATTGATAGAGAGGAGAATCAGCCCCTGCCAGCGGTAGGCTGCCTTCTGAAGGCCTTTCAAGATGAGCGTGACGTCGGCCCAGGGGCGCTCCTCGGTGACGACGTTTACGAGGTCGGTAAGCGAGTCGATGACGACCAGATTGCCGGTGGCCACCTGGTCGAGACAGTTAGACAGCGCCGTAAGCACGCCTTCCGTGTCGTGTGACGCCCCGAGGTCGTCGATGGTCAGCGCCTGTTCTGCGTACCACTCGCGGGGGACTTGACTCTCGTTGAAGTACTCGTCCGAGAGGTCGTGGAATGTGATTGCGTCGACGCTCCCGTTTACGATTTCTTCGTCTATCGTCAGCCCGATTTCGCGGGTGAGCTGGGCTTCGTCCGCGGTGAACGAGAGATAGTGTACTTCTGCCGGGGACGCCGCCTCGGCTTGCAAGTCGCCGTAGTAGAGTTCGAACTGGTCGGGGTCGCCGTGTGCGAGTGCGTTCATGACCGCGCTCGTGTACATGAACTCACGCGCCCCCGCCCCCGCTTCGCCCGACAGCAGGACGACGCTCCCGGCCGGTGCGCCACCGTTGATGATGGTGT
Source organism: Haladaptatus sp. DYSN1 (assembly GCF_029489995.1). Lineage (NCBI taxonomy): Archaea > Methanobacteriati > Methanobacteriota > Halobacteria > Halobacteriales > Haladaptataceae > Haladaptatus > Haladaptatus sp. DYSN1. The sequence continues at coordinate 2,551,011 of NZ_CP120470.1, read as the reverse complement.
CCAGTCGCGGGATGCCAAAGGGGATTCGCTTCATACCGGGCAAATGCAGGCCTTCCGCTTACGTGTTACTCTGTCTCAACGGTCGCTCCCGCGTTCCGCCCCGCACTCACGACCACGGACCCACCCACGCCGACGCTGTCTAATATCTCTCGGGCCGCCGCTCGGGCTGCCGGGGCGTGTGCGCGGTCGGTCACGCCGAACACGGCCGGCCCCCACGACGATTGGCCCGCGCCTGAGACTGCCCCGCTCACCGTCAATCGGTTCACGATTTCACCGAGCGGCGGACGGAACACGCCGCCCTGCTCATCTGCGTACCACGCGCCGTTGAGCCGGCTGATGGTCGCCACGGCCGCCCCGAAGGTGCGCCAGTCGCCTTCTGCCATCGCGGGGAGCACGCGTCGGGCGACGACTGCCGCGATGTCGTCTGCGATGCCCGGGTCCGCGTCCTCGACGACGGTTCGGATGCTGTCGTCCTCGTTCGCCCCGCTGCGCCCCGAGGGCAGGTCGGGTATCACGACGACGAATCGCCAGTCTGCCGGAATTTCGTGGTGGGCGGCCACCGCGGGCACGTCCCACTCGCCGTCCGCCGGGCGGTCTGTGGTGAACCGTTCGGTCGGATGGCCCGCATCGAGGACGAACCCGCCCGATTCGAAGCCGGCGACGCCGATGCCGCTTCGCCCACCTCTGCCGAGGCGAGGGGCGACGTCTCTAACTGAAACAGCTTGCCCGTTTGCCGCGGCGACGGCCTGCAGCGTGGCGAGCGCCAGTTGCGTTCCGCTTCCGAGGCCGACGTGGCGAGGCAGTTCCTCGTGGACGATCACGCGTGCGCCTAGCACGCCGAGAACCGCCGCCGCCTCCCTCGCGTAGCGAGTCGCAACCGGGTGGTCACAGACCACGTCGTCTGCGGCGTGGGCTTCGACGACCACGCGTGGCTCTGAAAGCGTGACGCCGACGCCGCCGTAGAGGCGGGCGTGGGCGAGCGAGAGATTCTGAAAGCCAAAGTGGAGACGCCCCCCAGTCGTGACTCGCACCATACCCGTCACGTGGAGACGGTATCGTATCGGGGTTTCGGCAGTGGCAACTCCCTACTTGAAATAGCCGTCGTCGGGGCGACGCCCGAGGACGAAGTAATCGAGGTAGCCCCGAGCGTAGATGAGAAATAGGCCAAGGTATCCCTGGTCCGATTGCCGGCGTGTCGAGGTGTACACCGGACACTCCTTGTCGTAGACGACGCGGCCGTATTGCTTCATTCGCAGGGAGAGTTCCGTGTCCTCCATGAACGGAATCTCCTCGTCGAACCCGTCGGCGTCGAGAAACGCGCTCCGGCGGTACGAACAGTTGTTGCCCGATTGCTGGACGAAACCCACGGGCCACGCCGCCCGATACCAGTAATCGGTGAGTAGTTTGAACAGCACGCGATGTTTCGTGCTGTCCTCCGTCGGGCGCAGGGGGCCGCCGACGCCAACCACGTCGTCGTCCGTGTAGTGACGGCGGTGTTTCGCCACCCAGTGGTTCGGGACCACGGTGTCGGCGTCGGTGAAACAGACGACCGGCGCGTCCGCCGCGCGTGCGCCCTGATTGCGGGCCGCGCTCGGCCCGTCTTCTTCCTCGTCGGGAAGGACGCGGTCTACAGCAGGATGCTCGGTGGCGATGTCGTCGGTTCCATCGTCGCCGCCGACCACGACGATGACCTCGGCGTCTTGCCCGTCGAGGGAATCGAGCGTGCGACCGATTGAATCGGCTTCCTCGTAGGCGGCGATGACGACGGCTGCGGCCGGCCAGTCGGCGACTTTCATCACCCCTCACTCCCGCGTGCGCCGGCAAAGGTTTTCTGTTGTTTTCCGATATGACAGCAACTTCCGATAATACAGCAACATCTGTTCACGTGCGGCCTTTTAAGCATCCGCGTGGCTACCTCCGGGTATGAGCCAACAGCACACCGAAAAGCGGGAGAAGGCGGCGGGCCTTCCCTCTCGCGACGTGACAGAAGGGCCAGAACGCGCCCCGCACCGAGCGATGTTCCGGGCGATGGGGTTCGACGACGAGGACCTCGCCTCGCCGATGATCGGCGTCGCGAACCCCGCGGCCGACATCACCCCGTGTAACGTGCACTTAGATGATGTCGCCGCCTCAGCTATCGAAGGCGTCGACGAAGCGGGCGGGATGCCAATCGAATTCGGCACCATCACCATCTCAGACGCCATCTCGATGGGCACCGAGGGGATGAAGGCGTCGCTCATCTCGCGGGAAGTCATCGCCGACAGCGTCGAACTCGTCGCCTTCGGCGAGCGTCTGGACGGCCTCGTGACCGTCGCTGGCTGTGATAAGAACCTGCCGGGAATGATGATGGCGGCAATCCGCACGGACCTGCCGAGCGTCTTCCTCTACGGCGGTTCGATTATGCCCGGCCAGCACAACGGCCGCGACGTGACCATCGTGCAGGTGTTCGAGGGCGTCGGCGCGTACGCAAGCGGCGACATGAGCGCGGAAGAACTGGACGACTTAGAACGCCACGCCTGCCCCGGCGCGGGGTCCTGCGGCGGGATGTTCACGGCGAACACGATGGCCTCCATCAGCGAAGCCATCGGCCTCGCTCCCCTCGGAAGCGCGAGCGCTCCAGCAGAACACGACAAACGCTACGACGTGGCCCGCCGCGCCGGCGAACTCGCCGTCGAAGTCATCCGCGAGGAACGTCGCCCCTCCGACATTCTCACCCGGGAATCCTTCGAGAACGCCATCGCCGTCCAGACGGCGATTGGCGGTTCGACGAATGGGGTGCTCCACCTGCTGGCGATGGCCGCAGAAGCGGGCATCGACCTCTCCATCGACGACTTCGACGAAATTTCCCGACGCACGCCGAAAATCGCCGACCTCCAACCTGGCGGCACGAGCGTCATGAACGACCTCCACGAGATTGGGGGCGTCCCGGTGGTCATCCGTCGCCTGTTGGAAGCGGGTCTCATCCATGGTGACGCCATGACCGTCACCGGCCGCACCATCGCCGAGGAATTGGAACAGCTCGACCTGCCCGCAGACGAGGACATCGAGGCCGATTTCCTCTACACCGTCGAAGAACCAAAGCAGGCAGAGGGAGCCATCAAGATTCTCAAGGGCAATCTCGCTCCCGACGGAGCCGTCCTCAAAGTGACTGGCGACGACAAGTTCCACCACGAGGGCCCTGCGCGTATCTTCGAAAACGAAGAAGACGCGATGGCCTACGTCCAGGAGGGCCACATCGAGTCGGGCGACGTCATCGTCATCAGAAACGAGGGGCCGCGCGGCGGCCCTGGCATGCGTGAGATGCTCGGCGTCACCGCCGCCGTCGTCGGCGCGGGCCACGAAGACGACGTCGCCCTCCTCACTGACGGTCGGTTCTCGGGCGGGACGCGCGGCCCCATGATTGGCCACGTCGCCCCCGAGGCGTTCGTCGGCGGGCCAATCGCGGCACTCGAAGACGGCGACATCGTCACGGTGGACATCCCCGAACGAACCCTCGAAGTGGACCTTACGGACGCGGAACTCGCCGCCCGCCTCGACGACTGGGAGGCCCCCGCGCCCGCCTACGATTCTGGCGTCCTCGCGAAGTACGGCCAACTGTTCGACTCGGCGGCCAACGGTGCGGTCACCAATCCCGGCGCGAAGCGCGACTAAGCGTCCTTTTTCTTCCCGGTTGACGTAGGTCTCCCATGCGCGTGCTCATCGCTGGCGCGACAGGTGTTCTCGGTCGCCGTCTCGTCGCAGACTGCGTGGAGCGCGGCCACGAGGTCATAGGCCTCGCCCGCGACCGGGACGGGGCGTGGAGTGTCAGACGTGCCGGTGGAACGGCGCGATACGGCGACGTGCTCGACCGGGAGTCGCTGTCCGCCGCCGCGCCGGGTGCGGATGTCGTCATCAACGCCGCGACGGCCATTCCAACCTCTGCGCGACCACGACGCGCCGAGTGGCGGCTCAACGACCGCGTCCGACGCGAGGGAACCCGAAATCTCACTGAGGTCGCCGTCGAAGCTGGCGTTTCCCAGTTCATCCAGCAGAGCATCGTCTGGGTCGCCCGCCAACCGGACGGGAGCGACTTCGACGAGGACTCGACGCCACACCCCGACCGCACGACGGCGTCCGCCCTCGACGCAGAACACATCGTGACCGCGGCGGGGACGACCCACGGGTTCGACACCACGCTGTTGCGTTGTGGCTGGTTCTATTCTGCGGACAGTGCCCAGACACAGGCCATCGCCCGTGGCTTGCTCGCCCGACGGATGCTGATTATCGGCCGCGGCGACGCCCGAATGAGCCACATTCACGTCGCAGACGCGAGTACCGCGTTCGTCACCGCGATGGAAACCGGCGTCGCGGGACGCTATCACATCGTAGACGACGCGCCCGTCAGCATGGCCCACTACCTCGGGACGTTCGCCCTCGCCCTCGGCGCACCTGAACCACGACACATCCCGCCGCTGCTCGGCCGACTGGTCGCCGGCGGCGACGTCGTGCGCTTTCTCACCCAACCGATGCCAACCAGCGCGACCCGATTCCACGACGCAACTGGGTGGACGCCTCGATATCCCACGATAACCGAGGGCCTGCCCGCCGTCTGCGAGGAGTGGCGCGGCGCTGGCGTCGTGGTCGAAACCGACACCGGCACCGCCTGGGCCGCCGCCTGACCCGACGACCAGACCGGAACCATTTGGACGCCCCGGTGCCATGACTCCAGTATGTCACTCATCGATACGACAATGGCCGTCTTTCACATGCTCTTCGCCGGCCTCTGGGTCGGCGGGACGCTCTTCTTCGTCGGCATCGTCCTCCCCGCCGCTCGCGCCGGACAGATGAGCACCGACGGCCTGAAGTGGATCGCCGGCCGCTTCACCACGATTACCACCGCGTCGATTCTCCTCTTGCTCATCACCGGCGGCCACCTCGCCGGCACCTTCTACACCTTCGAGGGTCTTGCCACGACAGGACGGGGCCACCTCGTCGTCTCGATGGTCGTCCTCTGGCTGATTCTCGCCGGCCTCCTCCAGGTCGGCCTCCGCCGCCTCCGCCGGGAACTCGGCAGCGTGACCGCCAAGGTGGCCGTCGAACAGAACCTCCCGCTGTTCTTCACCGCCGGTATCGTCGCGTTCGCACTGCTCGTCGTCGCTGGATTACTCTAAACTGCTGAAAAACGAACCGCGTCGTCGAAACCGCGTGGCCGCTTCCCAGATTAGCTCTGGAACGGCTCGCCGTCGCGGTGGTTGTCCGGATTCTCCGCTTTCTCGGCTTCCTGCTCGCGCTGTTGGTCCTCGCGTTCGAGCTTCTCCTGCTTTCGCTCTTTTTCGTGCTCTTTGCGGGCTTCACGCTGCTTCTCTTCTGCTTCTGCCTTCGTTTCGGATTTGTCGTCGGACATAGTTTTCTGGTATCAGACCACAGGTCGTTTGCGACGGTACAGTCGCACCAGTGCTTCACCGGCTAGCCCCACCGCACTCCACCGCATGGAGAGCGTGGCCGCACCGATGAGCATAGCGGCGACTTTCGGTTCCCCCCGGTTAAACGCCATGGCCGCCTCGACCAGCATCGAAACCGTGCTGAGTCGCTTGGCGCTGTTCGAGTTAAGGAATTTCATCAACCCCATACCCATGCTTACGTCAGTCTCACTTATTTTCTCTTGGGCCGTGAAAGTGGTAATTCCGGGCCGGAGAAGCGTTCTTGCTTGCGAGTGCAAGTTCCGAGACAGTCTCGCTTGCTGGTGCAAGGTGGGTGAAACTGCGTCTTCATTTTTGCTCGCGTGGAATCCAGTCGCTCCCTATCCTGCGCTCGCTAACGCTCGCGTGAAACGCTGAGATGAATCTCAGCTCCATCCACCAATCAGTCGCTCCTTCGTTTGCTTCGCTCCGCTCAGCAAACCACCGTCACTCCCGAAGGTCGTGACGAAATCCGCACTCACTCTGTTCGTGCGGACCGCTGTTGCTCACTGCGTTCGCAACATGCCTTGCGCTCGCTACCGCTCGCGCAAGACGCCAAGGCTCGTTCCACAAATCAGCTGGCGCTCGAAAGTGAGCGCCAGCAGAATTAATGTGGGACCGCCGTTGCTCCCTCCGGTCGCAACGTGCTTCACGCTCATTGACGCTCGCGTGAAACGCTGAGATGAATCTCAAGCTTCATCCACTAATCAGTCGCTCACGCCGTGACTCGCACACGCTACGCGGTGCTCGTCGGAGTTATTCGCGACAGAAGTTAGGTGGGACCGCTGAGATTCGAACTCAGGTCCTACGGACCCCATCCGCAGAGGATACCAGGCTACCCCACGGTCCCGCATATCGGCAGATGAGAGAGTGGGCATTAAGCCCTTCGCTTCGGTCGAATTCTCTCAGACGAGCACACGCTCTAAGGAGACCACACAGCCGCGCTCACGAGACGGCGCACCGACCAGTCTGCCGAGGCAGACCACCGCACCATCGGGCGTGTAGCAGGCCACGAGTGGTCGGTCCGCCTCGTCGCCGTCTGCGACGCCCTCGACGGAGATGACGCCGGGGGCGTACACCTGTGCGCCGTTTGCGACCTGTTCGGCCGCACTCGGGGCGATGGTGATTTTCGGAAGGTGCGTGAGGGCGCGTTCTGCGGGCAGGACGATGTCACCGAGCCAACTTTCGTCGCCTTGTTTGGCGAATTCGAGGGCGTCGGCGAAGTCGTGGAGGGTGACCATCGTCGAATCGTCGAACGGCGTCGTGGCCGTCCGTCGGAGGTGGCCCATGTGCCCGCCCGTCCCGAGCGCGAGGCCGATGTCGTGACACAGCTTCCGGATGTACGTCCCACTCTCGCAACTGATGCGGAGCAGGGCTTGGCGGTCGGTCACTTCGAGCACGTCGATGTCGTAGATTTCCCGGACGCGGAGTTTGCGCCGGACGGCACTCTTTCGCGGCGGTTTCTGGAAAATCGGGCCGACGAACTCTTCAACGGTGGTTTCGAGGTCCGCGGGAGCGCGGCCGTGAAGTTCCAGGACGGCGACGTACTCCTTTTCGCCCTCCAGAAACACCTGCGCCATCCGGGTGGCGTCGCCGAGCAGAATCGGGAGACAGCCCGTAACCTTCGGGTCGAGCGTCCCGGAGTGGGCGGCCTGTTCGACTCCGGCCAGGTCGCGGACCCAACCGGTCACCTGGTGGGCGGAGGGGCCGGGCTGTTTGTCGAGGTTGATGACCCCGAACTGGAGTCGGTCGAGCGGGCGTCTGTCCTCGGGTGGGCCGCGTTCGTCCATTAGAACGTGTAGTCGATGGTTATCTCGACCGTCCCCTCGTCCTCCTCTGCCGTGTACTCCTCTGCGGCAGTTCGGACGATGGCGAGCGCGCTCTCGGGACTCCAGCGCGCCGTGTTGACGTTCAGGTCGTAGATTGAGAGGTTGTTGATGTCGATGCCGTAGTACTCCTGGTAGCGCTGGGCCTCGCTGCTCGACCGGGCACGCGTCTCCTTTCGCGCCTGCTCTACGGTCTTGCCTTCGCGGTCTGCGATCCGCGCGGCTCTGACGTGAAGGGGTGCGTCAAGCCAGAGTCTGAGGTCCGCGTACTCGCCAGCGAGCCAGCCTGCGAGGCGGGATTCGAGGACGACGTTGTCGCTATCTCGCGCGATGTCGCGGAGTTTGCGGTCTAAGTCGCGGTCGATTTGCTCGTCTTCTTCTGCGAGTTTGTTCAGTTCGAGCGGTGTCAGGCCGCGTTCGTCGGCGAGGGAGCGAAAGAGGTCGCCACCGCTGATGTGCTCGTAGCCGAGGGCCTCGGCGAGCGCCTTCGCGGTGGTACTCTTGCCGCTTCCGGCGGGTCCGGAGACGGTGATTAGCATATACACCCTCCGTCCGAGAGCGTAAAAAGAAGTTCGTTACGTCGGCGTCGTCTGGATGTTGAGCGACTTGCGGATAATCTGGGTGAAGCTCACAGAGCAGACGAAGTACCAGAGAATCCACGCCTGCAGTGGGCCGAGGACCCCCTCTTGCCAGCCGACGGTCCCGATGAGCGGGAGCGTAATCTCGGCGGGCGTAATTGAGCCAGGAGCCGTGAGCAGCTTCCAGTACATCCAGAGGAACACCGGGATGGTCAGGAGCATAATCCAGACCATCGGGCGGAACTGCTCTTTAAACATGCCGAGGTTGTCGCCCATGGCGTCCATCTGCTCTTGCTGGATGCGTTCGAGCTCGGCGTCGTCGCCGCGCTCCTGGGCGGCCTTGCGCCGTTCCTGAATCTCCTTCATCGCGGCCTGGTATTCGCCCATCTTGTCCATGTCCATCAGGTTCGCTTGCAGGAGCGTTGAGTAGAGACCGGTAAACAGGGCGAGCACCATCACGACGACGTAGAAGGGCAGCATCGATTCGAGTGGGCCGAGCAGGGCGTTCATCGTCTCGCCGATGATGTCCCGGACCGGGCCGTAGGAGTAGCCCGCGAACAGGCCCACGGTGAGCAGTGCCGCCGCCTTGTCGTACTGCGACCAGCTCGAATCGGTGTCGCTGTCCGTCTTCGACGACTTCTTCGACCGACTTCGCGTCCCGCCGGTCGAATCGTCGAGCGCCTTCCGAACCTCGTCAGGGTTGTTGACGACGAAGCCTTCGCCGTCACCCTCCACGAGGATGCCCTTCTCGATGAGCCGACCCCACTCGCCGCTCGTAATCTCGCCTTTGACGTCGCCCCAGGTGACGGAGCCATCGCCGTTCTCGGCGGTTTCGAGGACGACTTCGAGTGCGTCGGCCATCGACCCGTCTTGTTTGACGAGTGTGGTGACTTTTTCCGCTGTCCGTGCCATTGACCTCTCTTGGCACTAGCCGTTAATCAACCTTTTACTCTCCGTGCGAGGGCGTAGGGACCGAAAACCAGCAGAAAAGTCGCTTACTGAGCGTTCTCGATGGCCGCGTTCAGGTCCGCCCAGACCTCGTCGGGCGTCCCTTCGCCGTCGATTTCGACGAGCTGTCCGCGCTTGCGGTAGAATTCGATGACCGGTTCCGTGTTCTCACGGAAGACGCGGAGCCGCTCGCGGACGGTCTCTTCGGTGTCGTCGTCGCGCTGGATGAGGTCTCCACCGCACTCGTCACAGACCCCCTCGACTTCTGGCTGGTTGAACTTCACGTGGAAGTTCGTCCCACACTCGCTGCAGACGCGGCGGCCGGTGAGGCGTTCGACGAGTTCCTCTTCGTCTACCTTGAGGTAGGCGACGAGGTCCAAGTCGGTCATGTCGTCGAGTTCTTCGGCCTGGTCTACGTTGCGTGGGTAGCCGTCGAGGACGTAGCCGTCTGCGCTCGTGAGCGCCTCTTCGACGATGGCGTTGACAACGGGGTCGGGGACGAGTTCGCCGGCTTCCATGAACGAGCGGGGCGTCCCGTACTCAGTCTCCATGTCCTTGTTGGCGCGCAGGGCGTCACCAGTCGTGACGTGCTCGACGTCGTACGCCTCGACGATGCGACTGCTCTGTGTGCCTTTACCAGCGCCGGGTGCGCCGAGCAGCAGGATGTGCGGCTGACTCATAGCCGACGATTTGGGGCCAGCCCTAAAAGGCGTATGGAAACGGGCGAAGGTTCGCCCGTGGCCGTCCCGTTTTTACCACTCCGAGACGAATTCGTCCGCATGACGCGATTCGCCGCCGACACGGCTAGCGGGCGACGGGACCTCTTCGTCGATGCAATCGCTGCCCACCAGACACGCGACAGCGCCTTTTTGACCATCGAAGCCGCGATAACGGGCGACGAACTCACGCCTTGGTTGCAGTACGCAGACGGCACGCTCAACCTCGACTGTACCGAGGACGAACTCGACCGACTGAAATCCCTCCTCGAATCGTACGACGCGTTTACTATCGACGACCTCACCCGCCCGGAGGACGCAGAAGGGGCAAACGTCCGTATCGCGGCTCGTATCGACCCCGAGCGCGTTGCGGAGTTCGTAGACGACGCCTTCTGTACCGTCTACGAACAGCCGGACGACTACACGGCCTGGGTCACGCAAATCTAGGAACGTCACACTTTCAATAGCCAACGGAGAACCCCAGTTCACATGTACATCGTCATCGTCGGTGCCGGTTCTATCGGCCTTCCACTCATCGAGATTGCGACGGCTGGCGGAAACGAGGTGGTCGTCGTCGAACGCGACGAGGCGAAGGCGGAACTCGTGGCCGCGGAGTACGACTGTCTCGTCATCCACGACGACGCCACGGTCAAGGACACGCTCGAAGATGCGGGCGCGGCTCGCGCAGACGCCTTCATCTGCACGACCGACCAGGACGCAGTCAACATCATGGTGAGCCTTCTCGCGAAGGAACTCGAGGTTCCTGCAATCGTCTCTGTCGTCCACAACCCAGAGCACATGAACATCTTCAAGCAGATCGGCGTGAACACGATGGAGAATCCACAGCGACTCATCGCCGAGTACCTCTATCGGGCGGTCAAACGCCCGGCTATCGTGGATTACATGCACGTCGGCGAGCAGGCGGAGGTGTTCGAAATCTCTGTGACCGAAGACGCTCGAATCGCCGGAAAAACCCTTCAAGAAGCGGCCGGCGAGGGGCTCATCTCCGACGATATCCTCATCGTTGCAGTAGAGCGAAACGGCGACGGGGAACCGATTACACCTCGCGGCAAGACGCGAATCGAAGCGGGCGACCTGCTCATCGTCTACTCCGGCGCTGGCGCGACGCCCGACGTGACGGACATCTTCGGCCACTTTGAGGACCACTAAGCGATGGCGACACGGACGCGCGAGGGAGTTTTCCCGACCGACCTCGCCATCATCTTCCGCGACGTCGGCGCGCTCCTGTTGATGGAAGCCGCGCTACTCGCCCTCTCTGCGGGCGTCGCCCTCGCGTTCACCGAGTTCTACGTCGCCGGCGCGTTCGTTCTCGCTGCCGGGCTCACGGCGGGCGTCGGCGGCCTCGCCCGCAAATCGTTCGACGATGCGCCAGCCCCGCGCATGAAACACGGCATGGTCATCGCCGCCGCTGGCTGGTTCTCGACGGCACTCTTTGGGGCGCTGCCGTTCCTGTTTGCCGCCTATCTGGTTCCGCCGGCCGTCGCCGCGGCGTACGTCCCGGCGGGGGTCGACTACGGGTCCAGTCTGTTCTACTTCCGGTCGCCGCTGCACGCCTTCTTCGAATCGATGAGCGGGTGGACGGGCAGCGGTCTCACGATGGCGGTTCACGAACCGACCATGCCGCGGGCGTTGCTCTGGTGGCGCTCGCTCATGCAGTGGGTCGGTGGCGTAGGCGTCATCGTCCTCACCGTCTCCATCCTCGCCCGGCCCGGCAGCGGCAGTTATGCGCTTTACCAGAGCGAGACACGCGAGGAGAAGATTCACCCGAGCGTCGTCTCCACGGTGCGCACCGTCTGGAAAATGTTCCTCGGCTACACGCTACTCTCGATTGCGGCGCTTTTCGCGGCCATCCGCGCGTCTGCCTACGGCGCGACACTTCCGACGAGCGAAGTACTCTGGCAGGCAATCAACCACGCCATGACGGCACTCTCGACGGGCGGGTTCTCCGTCACGGACAACTCGATTGCCACCTACAACTCGCCGCTCATCGAAGTCGTCCTCCTCCCGGTGATGACGATTGGAGCCATCGCATTTCCTATCCACTACATCGTACTTCGAGACCGCGACCCACGCCATTTCTTCGACGACCTCCAGACTCGCTGGTTGTTCATCCTCTTTGGTCTCGGCGTCGTCGCGCTCACGCTCCAGAATCTGGCGACGCTCGCGCCTGCGCTCTCGTTTCGCGATTCGACGTTCCAGTTCATCAGCGCCCTCACCTGTACTGGGTTCCAGTCTGCCCCCATCGGGACGTGGACCGCTGGCGGGAAGGTCATTCTCTCGGGGGCGATGACGATGGGCGGCGCGGCGGGCAGCACCGTCGGCGGCATCAAAATCATCCGTGGATACACCATCGGCCGGGGCATCCGCTGGCAGTTCAAGCGCGTGTTCCTGCCGGAAAACGCCGTCATCACGCTCAAGATGGACGGTCGCACGCTCAATCGAACCGAGATGGAACGCGAGTTCGCGGAGGCCGCCATCGTCACCATCCTGTGGCTCATCCTCCTCATCGTCGGGAGCGTCCTGCTCGCTAACCTCGCCGGCCCCGACTTCAGCTACGCCGACGCGCTGTTCGAGGTGGCGAGCGCACAGGGTAACGTCGGGCTTTCGACGGGCATCACGACGCCTTCGATGCCTTCGCTGGCAGAGGGAATGCTCATCCTCAACATGTGGGTGGGTCGCCTCGAAATCATCCCGATTCTCGTGTTCGCACGGGCGGCCATCTATGGTCTCAATCCCTGACGTGTGGCCAAAGAGGTTTTTGCCACGACCTTCATAGCGCCCACCGCGCCTCACCGCGAGGCGCCTCATGGAGTCCAACTGGGGGGTTGGACTGGGTTGGTCCCCACTTTTTCGTTTTCACCGCCGCCAGTACGCCGACGTGAGCAACACCAGCACGGGGAAGATTTCCAGTCTGCCCACCCACATCAGGAACACCATTAGCAGTTTGCTCTCCTGGGTGAACACGAGGTAATTGTTCATCGGCCCGACTGCACCGAATCCCGGCCCGACGTTCCCGAGCGTCGCGGCGACGGCGCTCATCACTTCGAGCACGGAGAGCGAGGACTGGACGCGCGTCATGTCCACGAGGACGAACAACACACCCAGGAAGAAGATGAGCACGTAGAGCAGCGTGAAGGCGTAGATGCCGCGGATGGCCCGTTCGTCCACCGCCAGACCGCCGAGTCTGACCGGCGAGATTGCCTCCGGGTGAACGGTCGTGAACAGCTCGCGGCGCAGCGATTTGAGGATGACGAGCCAGCGGACGATTTTCACGGCCCCACCGGTGGACCCTGCACTGCCGCCGATGAACATGGCGAACAGCAGGAGGTACTGTGCCGGGGCGCTCCACGAGTTGAAGTCCATGGAGGCATACCCGGTGGTGGTCACAATAGACACGACCTGAAACGTCGCGTGTCGCAGCGAGTCTTCGGCCTCAGTGATGATTGGCGGCACCTGTCCGGTGATGGTTTCGATGCCAGCACCCGTGAACAGCAGCCCCGCAACCATCGCCGAGAGGACGCCCATGACGCCGAGGTAGGCGCGAAACTCGCTGTCGGTGACGAGACGCTTTGGTTGCCCTGTAAGGACGTGCCAGAACAGCGCGAAGTTGGTCCCCGCGACGACCATGAACGGGATGATGACCCACTGGACGGCCGCAGAGAAGGCCTCGATGCTGCGCGCCTCAGGTGAGAACCCACCCGTTGGCAACGTGGTGAGCGCGTGGGCGACGGCGTTGTAGATGTGCATATTCGGCGCTAACCCGCCCAGGTGGAGGCCGTAGAGCAACAGTATTTCGAGGATGGTGAAGCCGAGATAGGCCCCCCAGAGTGCCCGCGCCGTCTCCGCAATGCGCGGCGTCAGCTTTTCGAGTCCCGGTCCGGGGGCCTCCGCATCCATGAGCTGTGCGCCACCGACCGAGAGTTCGGGGAGAATCGCCACGGCGAGGACGACGATACCCATCCCACCGAGCCACTGGGTGAGCTGTCGCCAGATGAGCACGGCTCGCGAGTGGATGGTGAAATCACCCATCACCGTCGCGCCCGTCGTCGTGAAGCCGCTCATCGACTCGAACAGCGCGTTGACCGGGTTCGCGAGCATGGACGCCGTGCCGTACCCCGAAATGATGTACGGAATCGTCCCAATGACGGCCACGCCGAACCACGTCAGCGCGACCATCAGGAATCCCTCGCGGAAGCCGAGTTCGTCGTCGCGTTCGACCCGTTCCAGTGCGGTTCCGACGACGAGGGTGATGGCGATGGTGATGACGAACGTCTCGATGTCTACGCCATCTACGAGTGCGACGAACAGCGGCAACAGCAGCGCAACCGAGAGGTACTTGATGACCGTCCCGGTGAGACTGACGCTCGTCCGCCAGTGCACTCGCACGTTCATACGTTGGCGGTCACGGCATCGATTGCGTCGTGGTCGACGAACATCACGACGTGGTCGTTCACTTCGATGACGGTGTCACCGCGTGGAGTGATCATCTGGTTGCCCCGGGTGACCGCGCCAATAACGACACCCTCTGGAAGTTCCTTGACTGACTCCTGAATCGGCCGGTTCGCGAGGATGCTGTCTGCGTTGATTTCGAATTCGAGAACCTCCGCACGGTCGGATTCGATGAGTGCGACGTTCTCTGCCTGCTCGTCGCGAGTAAAGCGCGTAATCTCCTCTGCGGTCGCCTCCCGGGGGTTCACGGCCACGTCCACGCCGACGGCCTCGAACAGGTCTACGTACTCGCCCGCATCGACGATGGCGACGGTGCGCTTCGCCCCGAGGCGCTTTGCGAGCAACGAGGCGAGCAAATTCCGCTCGTCTGAGTCGAGTCCGGCGATGACGATGTCTGCCTGCCCCACCATCTCACGCGTGAGGAATTCGATATCTGTCGGGTCAGACTCCATCACGGTGGTGTTCGGGAGTTTCTCTGCGAGGTCACGAGCGCGTGCTTCTCGGTCCTCGATGAGCCGTGGGTGGAATCCGCGGGCTTCGAGCAGGCGGGCGGTCTGGAAGGCGATTTCACTGCCGCCGATGATGACCACGTCCTGTCCGTTGCCCCCCTGTCCGGGGGCGAGTTCCATCGCGAACCCGCGGACGCTATCGGGGCTGCCGATGACGATAACCTGGTCACCGTTTTCGATGACCGTTTCCCCGCGGGGGATGACCACGTCGTCACCGCGGAGGATTGCGGCGAAGGTGAGCGAATCGAAGCGGTCCGCGTCCCGAATCGTCTGTCCCGCGACGGGACTCTGTTCGTTCACCCCGAACTGCGCCATGAGGACGTTCCCGCCGGCGAAGGCGTCTACGTCCTGGGTCGCGGGAAGGCCCACGACGCGGACGATGCTCTCCGCGGTCAGGAGGTCTGTACAGACGAGGAAATCGACGCCGAACGCGCCCTGCTTGTTCTGCCAGGTCGTGAGATACTTCGTGTTCTTGACCCGGGCGATGGTGAACGCGTCGCTGATCGTCTTTACCGTCCCACACGTCACGATGTTCGTTTCGTCGTCGTCCGTGCTGGCGATGACCATGTCGGTCTGTTCGATATTCGCCTCTCGCAGGGTCGAGAGGTCGGCTCCGTCACCCTCGATGGCGAGCACGTCGAGTGAGTACGTGAGCGCCTCCACGCGGTCGCGGTCGATATCGATGACGACGACTTCGTGGCTGTCTGCGAGGCTCGCAGCGATGCTCGAACCGACCTCTCCGGCCCCGACGACGATTACTCGCATCGACACCCCTCACGAGCGAGACTCTTCATGCTTGTCGTATTTCGTTGGCGCAGGTAAGTTCATTTCTATTCCTCAGGGTCGCTCACCGTGCAAATTGCTCACGAAGTGACCGCCGACACCGACCAGTTAAGTTCGAGTAGTCTGTCTGCTCCTATCATGAACCAATCGCTCGCCAGCAACGGGTCACTCGACAATCAGGTAATCGAACGAACACAGACAGGGGGGTTCGTCGATGGGTAAGTCCATCTTCGAGTGCGTCGTCGTCCCGGTCGCTGACGAGGACGATGCGCGGACGACCTGTTTGGCACTCGCTCCGTATCTGGACGCCGAGAGTCGCGTCGTCGCACTCCACGTCATCGAAAAAGCCGGTGGCGCACCCGACAAGGCCTCGGTCGAACAGCGCCAGGAAGGCGCGACGAAGATTTTCGACGTCGTCCAGGACACCCTCGCGGATGCCACCGTCGAAACCGATCTGCGCTACGGCACGGACATTGCGGACACGATTTTCGCTGCCGCCGCCGACGTCGACGCCAGTTCAATCGCGTTCTCGCCACGGGGTGGCAGCCGGTGGGTTCGACTCCTCACCGGTGACGTCGCACTGTCGCTCGTGACCGAAACCGACCGGCCGGTGGTCGTCTTGCCGGACGCGCCTGACGAATGAGCGACGAAGAACTCGCGAAAGACCTCGGCCCGCTCGCCGCGCTGACCATCGGCGTGGGGACGATGATTGGGGCCGGCATCTTCGTGCTGCCCGGCGTGGCCGTCGAGTCTGCCGGGCCACTCGCAGCAGGCGCGTTCGTCCTCGGCGGCGGTATCGCCCTGCTCACGGCGCTCTCGGCTAGCGAACTCGGCACCGCCATGCCGAAAGCCGGCGGGGCGTACTACTACGTCAACCACGCACTCGGCCCCCTCTTTGGCAGCGTCGCTGGCTGGGCGAACTGGATGGGACTGGCCTTCGCCTCCGCGTTCTACATGTTCGGCTTCGGCCAGTACGTCGCCGTGTTCGTAGACGTTCCCTCGTTTACCATCGGGCCACTGGCGCTCACGTCGGCGAAGATTATCGCCCTCGTCGGAGCGGCGCTGTTCACGCTCATCAACTACGTCGGCGCGAAGGAGACGGGTCGTCTCCAGAACATCATCGTCATCACGCTCGTCGCCATCCTCACCGTGTTCACCCTCTTTGGCGCACTTCAGGCAGACCTCTCTTCGCTTCGACCGTTCGCCCCCGACGGCTACGGGGCGCTCCTGCCGGTGACGGGCATCATCTTCGTCTCCTACCTCGGATTCGTCCAGATTACGTCGGTCGCAGAGGAAATCAAAGACCCCGGACGCAACCTCCCTCGCGCAGTCATCGGGAGCGTCCTCCTCGTGACCGCCATCTACGCGCTCGTCCTGCTCGTCGTGCTTGCCGCCGTGCCGAACAGCGTGGTCGCGGGCAACGACACGGCGGTCGTGGACGTGGCGCGAATCCTCCTCGGCCCAATCGGCGCAATCGCCCTCCTCTTTGGCGGGTTGCTCGCCACCGCGTCGAGCGCGAACGCCTCGATTCTCGCGTCCTCGCGCATCAACTTCGCCATGGGGCGAGACAAGATCGTCTCCGAGGAACTGAACACGATTCACCCGCGCTTTGGGACGCCCTATCGGGCCATCGGCCTCACGGGCGCGTTCATCTTGCTGTTCATCCTCTTTGGCGACCTAGAGACGCTCTCGACGGCCGGGAGTACGCTCCACCTCATCATCTACGGCCTGCTCAATATCGCGCTCATCGTGATGCGCGAGGCGAATCCAGCGGACTACCAGCCGGATTACCGGGTTCCGTTCTACCCGATTGTCCCGATTCTCGGGGCGGTCATCTCGTTCGCACTCGTGGCGTTCATCGAACCGTTCGTCGTCGTTCTCAGCCTCGGGTTCGTCGCCTTCGCCGCCCTCTGGTACATCTTCTACGCCCGGTCGCGGACGGAAAAACAGGGCATCTTGAGCCAGTACATCCTGAACCGGTCCGACGTGATGCCGGAACCCGCCGTCTCCGCCGCCGGCGCAGTCCAGCCCGACGGCGGCTCCTACCGCGTCATGGTTCCCCTCGCGAACCCGAAAAGCGAGAAGGACCTCATCACCCTCGGGAGCGCGATTGCGAAACAGAACGGTGGCACCGTAGACGCCATCCACATCATCACGGTTCCCGACCAGACAGCGCTCGCAGGCGCAGCGGCCTACAAGGACCAGTTGGACGCAGAATCCTCCACGCTGCTCGAACGCGCTCGGGAAGACGCGACCACGTTTGGCGTAGACGTAGACACCCACACCATCCTCTCGCATCGCTCGTTCGAGGAAATCTTCGACGCCGCGAAAACGCACGAGGCCGACCTCGTCGTCATGGGCTGGGGCGAGGACGCCCACGGCTCTCCCGGCCGCGCGGAGGGTGCTCTCGACGAACTGACCGAGGACATCCCGTGTGACTTCCTCGTGCTCAAAGACCGCGGCCTCGACCCCTCGAAGCTCCTCGTGCCGACCGCCGGCGGGCCCGACTCGGACCTGTCTGCGGCCGTCGCGAAACTGCTCCGCGTAGAGTACGGCTCGGAAATCACGCTCTTGCACGCCGTCGATAGCCCCGAAGAGGAATCGGAGGGACGGGCCTTCCTCGAAGGCTGGGCGGCAGACCACGACCTCACGGACGCCTCGCTGCGCATCGACACCTCCGGCAACGTAGAGCGGGCAATCGAGACGGCGGCCGAAGACTCGACGCTCGTCATAATCGGCGCGACCGAACGCGGCCTCCTCACGCGCCTGCTCCGTGGGTCGCTCGTCCTCGACGTGGTGGACGACATCTCGTGTTCGGTGTTGCTCGCAGAGAAGGCTCGCAGCCGAACGCTGAAAGAGCGCCTGTTCGGTCGCTGACCCGTTCACCCCTTTTAGTCTGCGGATAATAACGGTTGCTCGCCCCAGAGCAACTACCAACGATGGGCATTACCCAGAAGTCCCTCTACCTCGTCGGCGCGCTGCTGTTCGTCTCCGGCATCGCCGTCGCGACGGGCATCGCACCGTTCTCGCCTGACGTCGGTCCCTCGATGAACCAACTCCCCGACGGTAATCAGTCGGACGCCCCGAACACGGCAACCCAGACGCAGTCCCCGTCGGCCACCACCGAACCGACCGAGACTGACTCGACACCAGAGGCTACAGCGACGACCGAGACGACGACGCCGGAACCGACGACCGAAACCGACGCTGGCGATGAAACCACGACCGAGGATGAGGCCGATTCGGACGACGAACAGGAGACTGACGACGAAGAGAGCGACGACTCTGACGACGGAATCATCGTCATCAGCGACGACGATGACACAGAGACGACGGACGGCCCCGGCAACTCAGAGAACAGCAACGGGCAGAAAAACGGGAAAGACAAAAACAACGACCTTCTTTCGGGCGTCTTCGGCTAACGCCCGCGTCAGTCGTCCGTCGCTACTGCCTGTTTCTGCGTGGTCGCCTCCCGGTGGCGGTGTTTGTACCGCGCCAGCTTCCGGTACAGCAAGTAGCCAAAGACCCCATCGTAGAGGATGACGAAACCGATAAACGCGACGCCGCCCCCGAACGGAAGCACGGTCACGAGGGTGTTGTACGTCGCGTGAATCACGGTGGCGATGAGCAGGCCCTTCACGACGATGGGGCCGCGATTCTCGGGGTTGAATTTGGCGAGGCCGAGGTAGTAGCCCGCGAACGCAGAGTAGATGACGTGGCCTGGCCCGGCGAACGCCCGCGAGGTGGCCGTTTGTAGTGCGACCTGTAACTGGGACGCTGCACCGGAATTCTGGGCTGCGGTGAGCACCTCACGGGTAATGTACAGCGAGTTTTCGATGGTAGCGAAGCCGAGGCCCGCGACTGCGCCGTACACCGCACCATCGACCACCGCGTCGAACTCGCTCGTGTTGAAGGCGTGGACGCGAACGGCGAGTATCTTCACCGTCTCCTCGATTGGGCCGACGACGAGGAAGAAAAACAAGATGGTTCCGACGAGCGGAATCAGCCCGAAGGCCAGCTTGAGCGCGGAGTTCACCACGGCGGCGAAACTCGCAAACAGGACGCCGAGCAGGAACGTAATGGCGAGCGTTTCCCACGGTTCGCGCATCGTCACGTCCTCGTACCAGATGAACGCCGCGAGCGCGAACGCCGGCACCACCGAGATGACCGTGAGCACGCCGAGCGTCGGACTGGTCGCGATGGCGTATCCAGTCAATCCGAGTTGCCCGAGGAACACGAGCAGGGCGAGCGCGACGAGAAAGCGCCCCTTGTTGTTGGTAATCGCCCCGTGGATGGCAGTTGCGAGTCTGTCCACCGGCGACCTGACCTCCCAGCGAGTGACGTCGTAGAGGTCGTCATCGCCGTCGTAACCGTCTTCTACCGGGTCGGTCGGCTGGCTCATGCAACACGCGGGGGCAAGGACTCGTCTTACAAAGGAATTACTGCCGAGTTTGTGCGCCAGCAGGGTTCGCGAAAACGAAGCTTTCGCTCACTTCCGATGCGGCAAAGCCGCATCGGCGTTCGCAACGGCTACGCCGTTGCTCACTCCCACTCCTCGTCGACGACCGGATTGAAAAATTCGTAGAAGAAATCGTACGCCTTGCCCATGAGCAAGGCGAGCACTATCACGCCAGCCCAGATGACGGCCGCCGCAACGAGGTCTCCCAGCCCCGTCTCGACACCGGTCCCCCCGAGACCGGTTTGGAAAATCCACATGTGTGAACAATTGGCGTACGACGTACTTCAACCTCTCGCCGAGTCATGAGGACGCGATAGTCTGAATTTGTTGAAAAATTTTCACTATCTCTGCTATCGAATGTCATGTGGGTACTACGGTACCCAGTAAGAGTATGGGAGACAGAACGATATTACACGTTTGCAGACACTGCGGTGCCGTCTTCGCGACGTCGTCTACGACGTCGCCACGAACGTGCGCCGTCTGTGGAGACGCGGCCAACTTCTCGCTATTCGCGCCAGAACCATTCGGCCCGATGCCAGTAGCACGTCCACGCGCACCTCGAGTGCGTTGAGAGCACAGTTTACACGCACTGCTGACCTACTTCATTTATGCACCTACGAACCACCGGGCGCGAGCGAGTTATCCACGCGACGGTGACCGTTCCGGCGAGCCGTGACGCAGTCTGGGACGCCTGGACGACCGAGGCTGGACTTCGGAGTTTCTTCGCGCCCGACTGCACCGTCGAACTCGAACCGATGGGAGCCTACGAGCTGTTCTTTGACCTCGACGCAGACGAGGGCCTTCGCGGTGGCGAGGGCAACGTCGTTCTCGCAATCGAACCGAAGCGCATGCTGAGTTTCACCTGGAACGCACCGCCGAGGCTCCCGTCGGTTCGTGACCAGCGCACGAGCGTCGTCGTCCGATTCCGTGACCTCCCGAACGACCGCACGCAGGTCACCCTGACGCACAGTGGCTGGGGCGAGGGACCAAACTGGACGAAAGCCTACGACTACTTCGTCGAAGCGTGGTCTGAGACGGTGTTGCCACGGCTCAAAAAGCGATTCGTAAGCGGGCCAGTGGATTGGAACGCGCGTCGGTAAAAACAGGACGGGGTTTGAGTTACTCCTCGGGCGCAGACACAGCCTCGTTCGGGAAGCACTCTGCGAGGTCGTTGAGCATGTTGATGGTCTCCTTGCGCGTTCCCGGGTCGATGTCGTCTAAGGTCTCTACGTCTTCGAGCGCCTGTTCGAGCAGTGGAAGGCTCAGTCGCTGGTCTAAGTGGGCCACCGGGAGGTACAGGTCGTCGAACGACTCCGGTGGAATTCCCGACGTCGAAAGCAGGAAGTAGTCGTCTAAGTCAGCGAGGTCGTCGGTCTCGAAGTCGTCGGCACTCAACGCACGATTCGGTGCCGCCTTGGTTACCCCTCGAATCGACGGGACGTGCAGCGTATAGTCCGTCATGGCAAACCCACCCGGCGGAAGCGTAAAAGCGATTTTGGCAGGCAAAGTGGTATGCCCCACCGTTCGCCAGTTCAAGAGCAGGCGCTGTCGCTCGCTGCGCGAAAGACGAGAGAAATGTAGAGAGGGTGCGTTAGTCGCCGCCGCCGAACATCTGGCGCATCATCGGGTGCATCTCCATGAGCTGTTCCTCAGCGATCTCCTCGTACAGTTTGTACGTGATGGAGACCGTGAGCAGCAGCCCCGTTCCGGAGACGGCACCGATGGTGCCGAGCATGTTCGCCATGACGGCGAGCAGGCCCACGAGGGCACCACCGATGATGGTGACCTGCGGGATGTAGCGTTCTAAGACCTTCTCCATGACGCCAGGACTCTGACGGAAGCCGGGAATCTGCATTCCCGAGCGCTGAATCTGTCGCGCCGTCGCTTCCGGCCCCATGTCGGTGGTCTCCACCCAGAAGATGGCGAAGATTGCGCCACCGATGACCATGAAGGTCAGGTCGATGAGCACGCGGATGATGATCATCCACGGCTCCGCGGTCGTCTGCCCGAGCCACCACATCCACTGTCCAGGAGACTGGATGGGGGCCAGGTAGTAGAACAACCCGCTTACGGGTTGTCCCTGGGCGTACGTCCCGACCCAGCCGGGCATTCCGGCCCACTGGGCTTCGAGGATGCGCCCGAGGAACTGGATGTTCGCCTGCAGCGCGCGGACGAGAATCATGGGCAGGACGCTCGCGTAGATGAGCTTCACGGGGAAGCGACCCCGTGCACCCTTCACCCGGGAGTGGGAGAGGGGAATCTCCACGCGGACGCTCTCTGCGTACACGACCACGATGAAGATGAGCAGGGTCGTGATGAGCGCGAGAATCTGCCCTTCACCCATGAACAGGACCTGAAGGCCCTGTGGCGTCAGGAGGCTCGGAACGTCCACACTGCCGGTCAGCATGCCGAACCAGGTGGCGAAGAGGCCAGCCTCGTTCGACCCGATTCCGGGGACGGCGAAGAAGCCACCCACGAGACTCTGGCTGACACCGGCAATGATGAACAGGCCAATCCCTGACCCGACGCCCCACTTCGAGACGACCTCGTCCATGAACAGGATGAGGATACCGCCGACGAAGATTTGGGCGAAGATGAGCCACTTTACGCCACTCAGTCCAATTCCGAGATTCTGGGCGACCTGTGGGTCTGCGGGGAGGAAGTCTCCGGCGAAGACCATCGGGAGGCCGGTCAGACAGATCATCACCACCACCAGGAACTTCTGGAGGCCCTGATAGAGGATCTGGTCTCTCGGGTTGTTCGTATCGAGGCCCAAGAGGTCTGCGCCGCCGAGTAGCTGCAGCACAATGCTTGCGGTGACGATTGGACCGATACCGAGCTGCAGGATTGTCCCCTGACCACCCGCGAGGATGGAGCGGAACTGCCCGAACACGTCTGACTGCCCGGAGCCGAGTCCGTACAGGAACACGTTCGTCAGGAAGAAATACAACACCAGAATGCCGGCTGTCCAGCCGAGCTTGCGCCGGAATGGGACGTGTCCCTCCGGCCGACGGACTGACGGCATTCGGGTGAGCACCGGTTCAGCAGCCTCCTTCCAGCCCATTTGTCTACTCCGCGTCCTCGTCTTCGTCTTCGTCGTCTGCTTCGAGTTCAGCCTGGCGCTCTTCGCCGCGCTCACTGAGGATGGCGTCGCCGCCTTCGCCCTCGATGAGCTCGCGTGCGCTCTCGCTGAAGTCGTCAGCCGTTACGACGAGCTGGTTACGAATCTGGCTGCCACCGAGGACTTTGACGACGTCTACATCGTAGCCGTCCTCGACGATGTCGCGGACGTCCAGTTTGAAGCCGTTGTCTGTCTCTTCGGCGAGGCCGTCTGCGGCGTAAACGGCCGCGTTCTCGTCTAACGTCTGCACGTCGATGGTGCTGACGTCCTCACGGACGGCTGGTGGACGGGTGAACCCGTGCTTGCCAAGCGGTTCGTAGTTGTGGAACTCGTGTTTTGCGCGCCCCGCGCGACCACGGCCACCACGGTTACCGGCACCGCGCCGGTTCTTGTGGGTACCGCCGCCGTGAGTGCGAGAGCCACGCTGGCGTCGTTTCTTACTGGTCATGATTATCGCATCGCCTCGAGGAGCTGGTCGATCTCCTCTGTCGTGTGCTTACCGAGTTCGCCACCCTCTTTAGTGACGTGCTTGATGCCCTTGTGACCCTTGCGCGGTGGGTGCAGGCGAAGCACTGGAGAGAGGCCCTGCTCGCGGAGCGTCGTCTCGTCTGCGTAGATGGCGTCCGCGAGGGCTTCGATACTGTCGTAGTCGGTGTTCTCGGACACCCAGTCGTCGTCGACCGTCGCCTTGCCTTCGAGTGGCTCTGCGCGGGTGCGAATGAGCGTCTCGACGACCTCCTGGCTTGGGATGCCGTGGGCAACGTAGTCGTTGACCTTGGTGACCATGCCGCGGTAGGTCTCCGTCTCGGGGACGAAGGTTGCGTGGTTGACTTTGTGGATGTTGAGCATGGAGAGCGTGTCGCGGACGCTCTGTTCCATGTTCACTTCACCGCGAATCTGGACGAGTGCTCGCATTATTCGATCACCTCACGCTGTTCGCGGGCGTGCTGGGGCACGCGTGCCTCAGCCGTGTTGCGAAGCGCGTTGAAGGTTGCTTTCGCGAAGTTGACCGTCGTGCGGGTGTTCCCCGACGAGCGGGTCCAGATGTCTTCGATACCGGCGAGTTCGAGCACCGAACGGACGGTTTCCCCGCCCGCGAGTCCGAGCCCGCGTGGTGCGGGCTGGAGCTCGACCTCGACGCTGCCTGCCTTGCCGGACGTGCGGAGTGCGACGGTGTGGGGTCGCCCACAGCCACATTCCCACGACCCGCAGCCACGCGAGACGTCGATGATGTTCAGTTTTGCGCGCTCGATTGCCTTCTGGATGGAGCCACCGACCTGGTCGTCTCGTCCCTGGGCGTAGCCAACGTAACCGTCGCGGTTACCGATGGCGACGACCGAGCGGAACTTGACACGTCGGCCGGAGTCGGTCATGCGCTGGACCATGTTGATGTCCAGGACGTCGTCTTCGAGCCCCGGGAGGAGCTGGTCGACGATCTGGGGTTCCTTGAGCGGAAGCCCCGAGCTGAGGGCGTCTTCCATCGTGGTGATGTCGCCCTCTGCGACCTTCCGGCCGAGTCGGGTTCGTGGCTCCCAGCCGTTGTTGTTGCTCATAATTCGTTCTCCATTCGTTCACGCACTTCGTCGAAGTGCTCGGGGAGTTCGGTCGCGTCGAACTCGCCGCTGTAGAGTGGTTCGTCGAGCGATGCTGCGTACTCGGCAATGTGCTCGCCGCGGGTGCGAGACCAGTCTGCGAGGACGCTCTCGTTGTGCGGGATGTCGAGTCCCGCGTCGATTGCGCCTTCCTGAACTGCGAACACTTTGTTGCCGGGGGTTGCCGTGTTAAGGCCGATGTCGAGCACTGCCTCTTCGAGGCCTGCCTCGAGCGCGCGCTTGCCGGCGAGGAAGCCGGTCAGGTACGCGGCGGGCAGGTTACCAGTCGGGGCTTTCCAGCCGAAATCGGCGAGGTCGGCGGACGTCGCACTCGCGAGTGTTACGTCGCCTTCGTCTCCAGCCGTGATCAGCTGCGCCCTGATGTGCTGGTTGCTCTTGCGAGCGACCAGACGAGGCTTGCCGGATTTCAACAGGCGCAACCTCTGATGGTAGTCCGTTCGGACCTCGCGGCGGCGCCGCATCGGAACCTTGTATCGTGGTCCGTTAGCCATTATTCGTCACCGTACTGTTGTTCGATGTAGTTGAGCAGGTACTGGACACTGCGGAACTCGCCACCGCTTGCCTTGTTGTAGAGCGAGCGGTACTGCGTGCGGTCGAGTTCACCCTCGTCGCGGAGTTCCTTGAGCTTCTTTCGCTGTGCGCGAATGCGGCTCGTCCAGTCCTTTTTCTTGTTCTGTCGTGCGCCAGCCTTCCCTTTGCGGGAACCGGGGCCTTTGCGGTGGCCGTAGGCGCGCTTCTCGTTGCGCTTTCGGGCACGGCCACGCGAGTTGCCTCGCTTGTCCTTCGCCTTGATAGACCCGTCCGCGACGAGTTCGCGGATGTCCTCGCGCGTGATTGCCTCTGCAATCTCGGCGGACGCTTCTGGGTCCATCCAGACTTTGTTCTTCCCGACGTCCAGGACGTCGGCAGCGAGTCGTCGCTGTGCTTTCAGGTCGCTCATTCGTCTGTCACCTCAACTTCGACGTAGGTTGGGTTGAGCACGCGAATGCCGCGGTCCTCCGCTTCCTCCTCGATGCGCTCGCGCTTGCGAGCACCGACCGTGGAGGCGATGCGGGCCGCCTGCGTGTCACCGTCGACGCCGTCTAAGTCGTCGACGTTGAAGACGCGGACTTCTTCGAAGCCGCTCGGGTGCCGCCCTCGAATCGATTTCGGGGTGCGGTAGCCGGCTTCGACCATCGGGCCCTTGCCCTTGATGCCGCGTCGCTGCTTCGAGAGGCCGCCGCGTGGCTTGCGCCACGAGGTCGGCGTCCGCTTTTTCTTGTGATAGTCCTGGCGGTTGAACTGCGGTTTGTTCACGCGAGCACGCTTCTGCAGGAGGCGTGCTTCCTCGTCGTCGAGGTCGGGGGTCTTGTTGACCAGTCCGCGTGGTTGCAGTTCGGTCTCGACGTCTTCGGCGCCGGCCTCCTCGGCCTCCGCGTCTTCGTCTTCGACTTCGGCGTCCGTCTCTTCTGAGACTTCGAGCCCGCCAACGTCCGCTTTGATACGGGCGGCGAGCGCGTTGCCGATGCCGTCGACCTCGGCGAGGTCAGCCTGGGAGGCACGGGCTACGTCTTCGACCGTCTCGTAGCCTGCTTCGCGGAGTGCCTCGGCTTTTGCCTCGCCGACACCGCTAATGTCGGTCAGTTCATTTGGTGCGTCTTCGTCTGCCATCAGGCGTCACCTCGCTGTGGTTTTTCGATGATGTAGACGCCGTCCTGGAACACCCGAGTGTCCTTGCCTTTGACGCGGGTGAGCTGTTCGATGTCCGCTGCGGTCTGGCCGACGTGTTCCTTGTCGGGACCGGAGAGGGTCACCTCTTCGCCGTCAACCTGGACTTCCGTGTCGCCGTGGATGGTGGTCCGTCGCGGGGACTTCTCACCGAGGAAGTTCTGGATGACGACGTCGTCACCTTCGACGCGAACCTGCATTGGGAAGTGAGAGTAGAAGACTTCCATCTTATACTCCCAGCCCGCGGTCACGCCGTGGAACATGTTCTCGATGTGACTCGAGAACGTCCCGATGGTGGCGTTCGTCTTGGCTTTCTCTACGTCACTCTCGACGACGAGGACGTCGTCCTCGACCGTGATGGTGACGTTCGGGTACCAGAAGCGGCGCGTTACCGATCCTTCTGGGCCGCTAATTGTGACGTCGAAGCGATCTACTTCGGCCGTCACGTCGTCCGGAATTTCGAGTTCTACTCGTGCCATGGTTCAGTACACGTACGCGATGATCTGGCCACCGATGCCCTGTTCGCGGGCCTCGTAATGGCTCATGATCCCGTGGCTGGTGGTCACGACGAGGGTCCCGTAGTCACGGGCCGGGAGGAATCGCTTCTCCCATTTCTCGAAGTCGTCTGCACCCGCCGAGTAGCGGGGCTTGACCGAACCACATTCGTTTATCGCGCCTTTCAGTTCGACCTCGAATCGACCGGCTTTGCCGTCTTCGACGAACTCGAAGCCGTTGATGTACCCGCGGTCGTAGAAGACCTCAAGCACGCTGCCGATGATGTTCGAGGCGGGCTCAACTGTCTGGGTCAGATGACCGACACTCTCTGCATTGTCGATGCCCGAGAGTGCGCTGCTGAGTGGGTCGTTGTCCGCCATGTTACTTGTATTTCTTGAAGCCCATGCTTCGGGCAATCTCACGGAAGCACTGCCGGCAGAGCCAGATATCGTACTTGCTCACCAGGCCCTGCTTGCGACCGCATCGCTGGCACTGGTGGAGCTGGCCCGTTCGCTTCGTGGCGTGCTCGCCGAGTTCCTCGCTCATTTGTTCACCTCCACATCGTACGTCGATTCGAGGTACGCGATGGCGTCCTCGGCCGTCAGTCTGTGACCTGACGGAATCTGTCGGTTCACCTTGTCGCGCTTTGCGACGCGGTAGCCGGGACGGACGAGGTTGACGGTGACGTCAAGCCCGTAAATCCCGATGTTCGGGTCGTACTCCTGGCTCGGGAACTCGGTGTGTTCCGCGACCCCGAAGCTGAAGTTCCCGTTGTCGTCGAACTGGGTTTTCTTGAGGTCGACCAGCTTGAGCGCCGTCGTGAGGAACTCCGCTGCTTCGTCGTGGCGGAGCGTCACTTTCGCCCCGATTGGGTCACCCTCGCGGATGCCGAAGTCGGGGACCGTGCGCTTTGCGAGCGTCCGAACGCTCTCTTGGCCGGTCACGCTCTCTAAGATGTCCTCCGCGTTGGCGAGCTCGCGCCCACCGCGGCCGACGCCCATGTGGACGACGACCTTCTCGACGCGAGGCTGTCGCATCTCGTGGAATTCAGCTTCGCTCATTCGTCATCACCCGTGAAGTTCTCGTCGATGACGACGAGGTAGTCTTCGAGCGTTTCGAACGAGCCGTCTTCCTGTTCGACGACGACGTGGTTCGGAGCCGACGACGGCGAAATCTCGATGGACGCGAGCGTCCCGATTTCGCCAGCGTGCTGGCCCTTCGTCGCGGTCACGAGCGCACCCTCTTCGTAGACGAAGTGGACGACGACTTCCCCGTCGCTGTCGACGACGAGCGAGTCCTTCGTGCTGTAGCCAGGGTCCTCGTCGAAGAGGAGCGTCTGGCCGTTGTGCAGTGCGAGCTGCGTCTTGCCGCCCTGCACGGTGCGCTTGCCGGTAATCTTCCCGAGCTTCGAGTCGGCTGCGTCCGCGGAAATCGCGGACAGTGCGAGACGGCCACCCTCGTCTGGGAAGACGCGGTAGTACTCGTCGCGCTCGGTGAACGACAGGATGTCGAACATACCGATTGGCCGGCGTTCGTCGGTTACGTGCGTTCCATTTACCAGCACCGTGCCCTGGTTGAGCGCGTAGCGTGCTTCCTTCTTCGAGTCGACGTAGCCGAGCACGTCGCGAAGGATGATGAGCAGCGGCACGCCCTCTTCGCCGTGGGGGCCTGCGCCCGCTTTCACGGTGAAGACGGCGGTCTTGCGCTCGACCGGCCAGGACTTTGGCACTGAGAGTCGCTTCTGGTGTTTACTCATTGTCTGCCTCCAGGCGCGTCTCGCGCACGTCGTCTTCCAGGTTCAGCTCGGTCACGCGGACGTTGCTGGTGTCGAGTGCACGGGGGACCTCTTCGCCGTCTGCCTTCTCGATGGTGACACCCTCGACGTGGATGACGGCCTTCTTCAGGTCCACCTTGATGACTTCGCCTTCTTCGCCGGCGAAATCACCGCGCATGACCTCGACGATGTCGCCCACGTTGACGCGGACGTTTCGCTTGCCGTACTCCTCGCGGAGGTCGTCCGAGAGGGTCGCACGGACCTGGCGCTGACGCTCGTGCAGCGGTGCGCGCGCGGTCTGGTTTCGCTGTTTGGTTGGTTGTCGAGTCATACTATCATCGTAGCTGTGGAAGCGATGCTTCCGAAGCGTTCTGCGACCTCACGCCCGATTGGACCCTTGATTTCGGTCCCGCGTGGGTCTTCGTTCTCATCGACGATGACGGCGGCATTATCCTGGAACTTGACTCGCTGTCCGTCGGGACGGCGAATCGGTTTCCGCTGGCGGATAATGACGGCCTCGAGGACCTGCCGGCGCATTTCCGGGGTCCCCTTCGTCACGGAGACGGTCACCTTGTCCGCGAGCCCCGCTTTGGGGTGGCGGTTGATGGTGCCGGAGTAGCCGGCAACGCTGATGACCTTGAGTTCGCGTGCGCCCGTGTTGTCGGCACACGTGATAATCGAACCCTTCTCGAGTCCTTGCGTGATGTCAGCTTTGAGTGCTTTCATCAGGCATCGCCTCCTGTTGTCTCGACCACGACGTGTGCTTTCGTCTTCGAAAGCGGTCGTGTCTCTGCGATACGAACCGTGTCGCCGACCTCCAGACCCAGGCACTCAGGTGCGTGGGCCGGGATGCGCGAGCGTCGCTTCATGTACCGGTCGTATTTCGGTACTTTCACGTCGTACTCGCGTTCGACGATCACGGTTTTATCCATATCCGTCGAAGCTACTTTGCCTTCGAGGAGCTGGCCGCGCACGGACAGCGTGCCGTGGAACGGACAGTTCTCGTCAGCGCAGGTAGCTTCCGGTTCTGGTACGTTCAGTCCTAACGCCATTTGGAATCTCCTGTAGTTTCTGTGCGTAGAGCAGGGTGTGAGAGCAGTCGGGCCCCATCCACCGTAACGTAAGCCGCATCCTCGCCTGCTGGTTTGGATGCGGTCCCGGCCTCCTTGCGGTCGGCCGCAGCTTCATCTATGGGTCCGAATTCGAGTATCGAGGCCTGCTTGGGCACGTGCGTAACCCGAGACCCCACCTCGATGCGGAGCATCTGGGTGGTCTCACCGACGACACGCCCCGCTATCCCGACGAGGTCGGGGTTGGCGGCGGCAGCGACCCGCACGTGCAGGCCGATGAGTTCGTGTCGTGGGAGTGTCTCGGGTGTCAGCATTTCGTTATTCCTCGTCGAAGTCGCCTTCTTCCGCCTGAATCGTCTTGATTCGGGCGATCGTTCGGCGAAGTTCTGAAGTTCGACCGGGGTTCTCAGGCGCGCCACCGGCGGCCTGAATCGCGCGGTCGTTCAGCAGTTCGGTTTCGAGTTCTTCGAGTTCCGCCTCGCGCTCTGCGGGCGTCATGTCGCGAATCTCGTCTGTGTAGAGGATTGCCATTATGCTTCATCCTCCTCGTCTTCGTCGTCGGCTTCCATCTCGGAGAGCAGTTCCTCTGCTTCCTCCTCGACGGCTTCGTCGAGTTCTTCTTCGTCTTCGGCGGCTGCCTCCTCACCGTCTGGCGAGGTTGGGGCTTTGCCTTCTTCGTGCTCGACGTTCTCTTCGACGATTTCTTCCTCGGCGACCTCTGCGGCCTCCGCAGGCGTCTCGGCTTCGTCTTCGGGTTCCGCTTCCTCATCCTCGTCGGACTCGGCGAGCAGGTCCTCGACACCCTCGTCGTCGGTTTCGACTTCCGGCGCGTCTTCGACGTCGACGTCGTCGTAGATTTCGAAGTCGTCAGGCAGCTGGGCCTCTGGCGGGATGATTTTCACCGTCACGCCGATGGTCCCGAGCTTCATGACTGCGGTTGCCTGACCCTCGTCGACGATGGCCTCGGCGGGTTCACCGTTGTGCTTGATGTAGCCACGGTTGAACTTCTCCACGCGCGAGCGTGCGCCGGTGACCTTTCCGGACAGGACGATTTCGGCGCCGAGTGCGCCGGCGTCCATGATGCGGTCGATGGTCGTGTGACCGGCTTTCCGGAAGTACCAGCCGCGTTCGAGCGCGTTGGCGAGGCGGTCTGCGACGATCTGCGCGTTCAGGTCAGGTTCTTCGACTTCCTGGACGTCGATCTGTGGGTCTTCTAAGTTGAAGCGGTCTTCGAGCTGGCGGGTGACCTTTCGGATGTTCTTCCCGCCTTTCCCGATGACCATCCCGGGCTTCTCGGCCTTGAGGATGATCTGGGTGCCCATTGGCGTCTTGGCGACTTCCATGCCGCCGTAGCCGGCGCGAGCGAGTTCTTCGCCGAAGAACTCGTCGATCTGGGTGCGCTGGAGACCGTCTTCGATGAACTGGTGTTCGTCTGCCATCAGTTCTCGACCTCCTGGACGATGATTTCGACGTCAACCTGTGGGGTGTTCCACGAGGTGGCGCGGCCCATGGCACGCGGTTTGCGGCCTGGCACTTCGCCAACCTTGTGGGCGGCGATGTGGATAATCTCCATCGTGTCGCCGTCGAAGCCCTGGTTGCTTGCGTTCGCGGAGACGTTTTCGAGCAGGTCGAGGAAAGCCTTCGAGGCCTTCTCTGGGTAGCGACCTGCGTCCCAACCGTCGATGTCCGACCGGTGGCCGACGCCCGAATTGTGGGACTTAAACGGCACCGAGCGCTTGCCTTCGACGACCTGTGCGAGGTAGTCTTTGGCTGCGCCGACGGTCATGCCCTTGATTTCGCGGGCAATCTCCTTGCTGTGCTTGTGACTCATGTGACGCTCCCGAAGCATCGCTTTCGCCGTGGTGTCCGGGTCCGCGTCCACGCTGTAGCTGATTCCCATGGTTTACTTGAGGGGCACGAACTTCGAGGAACGGGTTGCCCCGATACCAGCCTGTCCGTGGGTAACCGACTTGCGCGTGAGCTGGAACTCGCCCAGATAGTGGCCGATCATCTCCGGCTCGATACGCACGCGCTCGAACGACTGTCCCGTGTAGACGGAGAACGTCTTGCCGACGAACGCCGGCAGGACAGGCATGTTGCGCAGGTGCGTTCGAATCGGGTTGTCGGCCGACTCTTGCGCGTCTCGGCTCGCCGCCTTCTCCATGAGCTTCTCCTGCTCGATGGACAGGCCGCGTTTGATACTTCGCCGCATCCGTGCGGGGAGCAGTTCCGCAACTTCTTCGAGCTCCATGTCCTGCAGCTCGTCGAGCGTGTGACCGCGGTAGGTGAACTCACCCTCACGGCCGGTACGGTAGTCAGAACTCATTTGGAACCTCGCTTTCTGCCAGTGCGTTTGGAGGCGATGTCACCGACCTTGCGGCCAGGTGGTGCATTCCGGGAGACGGACTTCGGTCGTCCCGGGTGCTGGCGGCCACCGCCACCGAATGGGTGGTCGACGGCGTTCATCGCAACACCACGGACGCGCGGCCACTTCGAGCCGCGTGCCTTCATCTTGTGGTACTTCTTCCCGGCTTTGACGACCGGTTTCTCGGTCCGGCCACCACCAGCGACCACGCCAATCGTGGCGCGACACTGTGGGTCCAGACGCTTGATTTCGCCACTTGGCAGTTTGACGACTGCGTTCTGGCGGTTGTGGGTGATGAGCAGCGCGCTCACGCCGGATGCGCGAGCGAACTTGCCACCGTCACCAGGCTGGCGCTCTACGTTGCACACCGGAATCCCCTCGGGGACTTCGGCGAGCGGGAGCGTGTTGCCCGGCTTGATTTCGGCACTGATGCCGACCTGGACGGTGTCGCCCACACCGACGCCTTCGGCGACGAGGATGAGACGCTGGTCGCCGTCTTCGAATTCGACGGCGGCGACCGGTGCGCTCCGTGCTGGGTCGTGTTCGATGTCGACGACCGTGCCGGAGATGACGTCTTTGTCCTCGGTTTTGCGGTGCGAGAGTTCTGCCTTGTATCGGTGCGACGGGGCCCGGAACGTGGGCGTGCCGCGACCGCGTCGTTGACCAAGAATTCTGCGTCCCATGGTTAGAACACCCCAATTCGAGAGGCGACTTCCTGGGCGTCGTCGTCCTCAGACAGCGACACCGTGGCCTTCTTCGTGCCGTCTGGGGTTACCTGCGTGTTGACGGAGGTGACGGACACGTCGAAGCGCGTTGAAATCTCCTCTTTGATTTCGTCTTTGCTTGCGTCGAGGTCGACGATGAACTGGAGCTTGTTGTCGAAGTCCATGGCGTTCATCGCTTTCTCCGTCACGTACGGGTACTTGATGAGGCTCATCGGTTTGCGACCTCCTCGAGCGCGCTTTCGGTCCAGATGGTGAGGCGGCCGGCCTGCGTGCCGGGTGCCAGGTCCTCTGCGGACAGGTTCGCCGCGGTTGCGACGTCGACACCGGCGAGGTTGCGGGCTGCCTTCGATGGCTCACCAGCCGTGACGAAGAGGATGGACTTTGGACGGCGGTACTTGCGACCGCGCATCTTCCCTTTGCCTGCGCGAACCTTGCGGTTGTCAGCGCGTTCGATGTCGGCGTCGACACCGAGGGCTTCGAGGAGTGAGACGACTTCCTTCGTCTTCACGAGGTCCTCGAACTCGTCTGCGACGACGAGTGGGAGCGCGACATCCTCGTCGAACTTGTGACCGCGCTCGGTCACGAGTTCTTTGTCGGTCGTCGCAGCGATGGCGCTGCGGACGGCGAGTTTGCGCTCTTTCTTGTTGATGCTCAGCGAGCGGTCCTTCTCGGGTTTCGGTGGGTGCGCTGGGCGACCACCGACGGCCTGTGGCACGCGACGCCCGACGCCGTTCTGGCGCGGAACGTGAGCCATGCCACGGCCACTCCCCATCGATTCTGCGGGCGTTCTCAGCCCGGCGTATGGGTCGGACCCGTAGTCCTGTTTCCGGTTTGCCTGGGCGGCGAGGACAGCGCGCTTGATGAGGTCGGGACGGAACTCCGTCTCGAACACCTCGGGAAGGTCAAGCGAACCGGCCTCAGAGCCGTCCAGACTGCGAATTGTTGCCTTCATTATCCTTGGTTCGATGCGGTGGAGACGTAGCGCACCTCAGGGTCGAGGCGCGGTCGGTCGTTCGGTCGGATGGCCGGTCGGAAGCGCAGGAGGCGCTTGTCCGGGCCCGGAAGCGAGCCCTTGACGAGCGCGTATGGGCCGTCGACTTCGCCGTAGCCGACGAAACCGCCGTCGACGCTGGCATCGTCGCCGTCACCGAGCGCGATGAGCCGTTTGTTCAGCTCGGTGCGCTGGTGGTACCCCATCTGACCCTGCTGTGGAACGGTCGAGCGAACGCGGCTCGGGTTCCATGGGCCGAGGTTACCGATGCGACGCCGCCATCCCTGGCGGGCGTGCTTGCCCTTGCGTTTCTGGACGCCCCAGCGCTTGACGGGACCCTGGGTACCCTTACCCTTGGTCACACCGCCAACGTCGAGGTACTCACCGGCGCGGAAGACGTCCGACATCTCGTGGACGCCGCCCTCGGCGATGAGCTCGAGTCCGTACTCGACGCGCTCTTCCATGGAGCCTCCGCCGATGCGGGATTCCATGACGTCGGGGCGCTTCTTCGGAATGCTCTTGATGTCGGAGGGGACCGTGTGCGTGATGACACGCAGGTCCGCAATCGTTCCGGCCTCAAGGGCTTCCTGCAGCTCTTCTTTGGCACTTTCATCTTGCTCGCTTGGGACGTCCAGGACGCGGGAGAGTTCCGGGTGGAACTCGTCGGTCCAGACCTCCGTCAGCGGACGCTTTCCGTACGGCGTTTGTTCGTAGGCTCGGAGCGCGACGGCGCGCATTGGCGGCGTCTCCACGATGGTGACGGGGACGGTTTCCTCCATCCCGTTGCGAGGCGATTCTGCCTCGTCGTTAATCATCACCACGTGGGTCATGCCGGCTTTGTAACCTGCGAAGCCCTGCAGTGCGGGCTGGCCGTCGTCGGATGGCCATGAGCCGAACCGCGGGACTTCACTGGCCGCGCGTTTCCGCGGCCCGTAGCCCAGCGAACCTTTGCGTGGTCTGCTTGGTTGTGGCATCGTATCACTCTTTGAGTGTCAGGCAGGCAAGCACGGCGAACAGAGCCTCTTCCGTTCGCACGGTCTTGCTACCTTGATTCGGGATCGCATTGAGCCAAAGGTCGAACCGGCTGGGGGCGCCTGGTTCGACACGCGGCGTAGCCGCGTCTGTGTCCCAGATCCCGCTCCGATGAGCGGCGATCTCAGCTTCCTCAACGCCGAGTATTTCCACAAGCCCTCTATCGGGCGACCCAAATACGATGGTCGCGCCATCTGTTTGGATGCGTCCGGCCAGCGCCCCGAGTCGCCCCACGGAGAGTTCCTCCCCGTGGCGCGAGGTTGCAATTCGGAGCCCGGCGTCCTCACGGCCGAGAGCTTCTGGGAGGTCCATGCGTTCGACGGCAAACCCGGGTGGGGCTTGGTCGACGATTTTCGCACGGACCGGACGTCGCGAAGAGATCCTGATGGTCACGCGCTCCCCCACATCGGGCGTCTCCATCGATGGAGGCACGATGAGGGAGATCGGGTGTTGCAGGCCGCAATTGACCCGAACGCGCCCGTCAGGTCCGACCTCGGTCACGATTCCCTGTCTTATCGACTCCGAATCGTCTGATTCGGAGCCGGTCTGTGTCGCGGTGCGAAGCGGGGGGAGAATGCCCGCATACTGCAACTCGTCTCGTTTCCCCCACGCCTCCTTGCGGAGGTAGGGGGGCGTTGCGGCGTACCGCAACACGGTCTCGACGAAGTCGCCTCCCCATCGATTCTCCCCTGCTTCGTCGGGGAAGATGGACACACGGTCCACGTTGAATATCGTGGCCGCGCGGGCGACGTAGCCGATTTTTCGAGTTGCCTCGCGTTTGTCCTCAGCCTCTCTGACGAGAGACGAGGGGACGAGGATGCTGACAGTCATACTGTCCGCATTCGCGCCTCGACACTAGACTGTGCCGATTGTACCGTATCCTGTGTTAAAAAGGCCTCGCTTCGTCTGTGGGCTTGTGAGGGCCTGACACTCACGTTTGTGAGACTTTCGAGGGGTCCGTGGTTCGCCCCGCCCTCACACGATTTCGTACCCGATTCGCAACTCTTTTATTCCATCCTCCTCCTCTATTCGAATGCAGTTGAACGCCCCAACAGGCACGCGCTGATAGTGTAGTGGTATCACGTGACCTTGCCATGGTCACAACCTGGGTTCAAATCCCAGTCAGCGCACTTCTACCGAGAACAAAACCGTGAGCGACGCAAGCGTCGCTCACACGTTCGTTCGAGGATGCAGGCGGTACACTGGTGATTTGAATCAGGGAGCGAGAGGTGAGCGAAGCGAACGGGAGCGACCGTGGTTCAAATCCCGAAGTGGTCTGCGACCGCTACGATGTTCGCGAAAACTCCGTTTTCGCTCACCTCCAATGCAGAGAAGCCGCATCGAGGCTCGCAATTCCGAAGGAATTGCTCACTTCCCGGCGAACAAGTTCGCCGACGTTCGTGAAAGCGCTGCTTTCACTCACTCCTAGTCAGCGCACTTCTTCAAATTCAAATCCCTCCCAACGAACCCTCACGCGTGAGCGTAT
This sequence comes from Haladaptatus sp. DYSN1, assembly GCF_029489995.1. Taxonomy (NCBI): domain Archaea; kingdom Methanobacteriati; phylum Methanobacteriota; class Halobacteria; order Halobacteriales; family Haladaptataceae; genus Haladaptatus; species Haladaptatus sp. DYSN1. The sequence continues at coordinate 2,514,905 of NZ_CP120470.1, read as the reverse complement.
TCGCTCGCGCGAGTCAAGATAACAATAAAGAGCCACGTCAGCCGAAGAAAAGCCCCACCCCGGGAAAAAGTCGCCTCAGTCGTCGTCGGCTTCCAGTGCGACTTCCTGTGGAATGCCGTCCACGGTCACGCCGCCGGTGAGTTGGCGGTACGGGTACGGCATGTCGATGCCTTCCTCGTCGAACCGTTCTTTGACGGCCTGGACGTATTCGGACCGCGTTTTCACGAAGTCGGCGCGGTTCGGGTTCTTAATCCAGAATCGGGACTGGAGACCGACGGCACTGTCGCCGAGTTCCGTGACGCGGACCGTCGTGCCGGGGTCGTCGAGGATGCTTTCGATTTTCTCGGCTTCTTCGATGATGATGTCCGTCGCCTGGTTAATGTCGTCCTCGTAGCCGATGCCGAAGACGAACTTCTGGCGGAGGGTGTCGAAGGCGACGGGGTTAATCAGTGGGTTGTTCGCGAGGTCGGCGTTCGGGACGGTGATGAGCTGGTTGTCGAACGTCTTGACGCGGGTGACGCGCAGGTCGATGTCCTGGACGCGACCGGCGTAGCCCTCCCACTCAATCCAGTCGCCGATTTCGAACGGCCGGTCTTTCAGGATGAACAGTCCGGCGACGAAGTTGCTGAGTAGGTCCTGTGCGGCGAACCCGAAGGCCAGCGCGAGCGCACCGCCGAGGGTGGCGAAGGCGGCGAGGAATGCGCCGAACCCGGCCACTGTGAACGCCACGGCGAGCGCGAAAAAGAGGGTGAGGACGCCGACCACCTTTTCCGCGAGGTTCGCGATGGTGTCGTCGAAGCCGCGTCTGTCCATCGCCCGGTTGGCGAGTGGCGCGAGGATGAATCTGCCGATGAGGTAGACGACGACGAACGCGAGGATGAACGCCGCTACTTTCCCGAACAGTTCGGTATATTCGGCGAATAATTCTCCTACTGTCGGAAACCCTGCTTGCAGTAGCATGAACGTGTATCCGTCGGCAAGGACGGAGACGGTAAAGTAGTTCCGGCCAGTTGTCACGTGGCTCAATCTTCGCGCGGCGACCACCATACTTCGACGCCGACGGTTCCGTCGCCGAGGTGGAGCGGCGAGCGTTCGGTGTCGGTCGTCACCGTGAGCGGCCGCGGGAAGGTGATTTGCTCGCCATCGACGGTGACGGTAATCTCCTCTACGTCCTCGCGTTCGAGGAGTTCCTCCAGTTCGGAGAGGCGTTCGGTGAGGGTCGAACGTTCGATATCCGACTGTTTTGCGAGTGGTTCAATGCCCCCGATGACGGGCTGGATGTTCACGTCTTTGCTCCGATTCGAGAGGACGGCGTTGATTGCCGCCCCGACGAGGATGACGAGACCGCTGAAGTAGAGCCACGTCAGGAGGATGATGATGCCCGCGACGACGCCGCCTTCGCCGTCGGTTCGGAACTCGGTGTAGAAGCGAAACAGCGTCTCGAACAGCGCGAGGCCGACGGCGGCAAAGGTGACGCCGGGCAAGACTTCTCGCACGGAGACGTCCGTGTCGGGGAAGATGTAGAACATGGGGAAGAAGGCGAGCGAGAGGCCGACGACGAGGATTCCTCGCTGGACGACCCACCGAACTGCGGGTGACCCAAACTCTGGCAGACTCGTCTCGACCCACCCGCCGACGAGCAGGGCGACGGCCACCGCTGCGAGGACGATGAGACCGTCGCTGAGCGAGTCAAAGAAGGTGTTCTCGGCCTCCGTCTCGTAGATGTCCGAGAAGGCGGTGTCGAGGCCGCGGAAGATGCGCAAGGTCCCCCAGATGAGCACGACGAGACCGAGGATGGAAACGCTCGTCGAAGCGCCTCCGGTCTGGAGTTCCTCGACGAGAATGTTTCCCGCGTTTTCGGTCAACACGGCTTGCATCAACCGCAGGAATCCGTCCTGAAGCGTCTGGTTACCGACCGTCGAGATGACGGCGGTGACGAGCAAGAGGAGCGGGAGCAGGGAGACGAAGGCGTGGTAGGCGATAGAGCCCGCCATAAACGTAATATTCTCCGTCCGAATCTCGTGGACGACGGCGCGGGCCACGGTGACCGGCCGGTCGAGGCGCGCGTTCATATCCACTACACGTCACCATCCCGGAAAAACACGACGGCGAGGACAACGACTTTGCCGCCTGCCCGAGGGGTTGTCACTATGACCGTCGTTGCACTTCTCAGCGTCGCACCCGTCAAAGAAGGAAGTATGGCGAGCGAAGTCGCCAAAGCCGTCGCCGCCCTCGACGACTTCGACGTCGAATACGAGACGAATCCGATGGGGACCGTCATCGAAACCGAGGACGTAGACGAACTGTTCGCTGCCGTCAAGGCGGCCCACAAGGCGGTTTCGGGCGACCGCGTGAGCACGTTCCTGAAGATAGACGACAAGCGGACGAAGACCCAGTCCGCCCGCGACAAAGTCGCTGCCGTAGAGCGTGAACTCGGCCACGACGCCCGCAGCGACCGGTAGCCGCGGGCCGCTCGCCGCAGTCTCGAACTGATAAACGGTTTATCCGGCCAGTCGTAACCTGTCTGCATGGAGAGTCTCAATCGGATGACCTTAGAGCTCGTAGACGAGGCGCTCGACTTCGCCGACGAACTGGCGATCGAGGCGTTCGAACTCGACAACGAGGCGACGGTCATCGACTTCGGCGTCGAGGCGCTCGGCGGCATCGAAGCCGGCCTGTTGCTCACGGAGATACAGACCGCGGGCCTCGCGACCGTCCAGACCCGGATGGACGAGGTCGCCGGCGCACCGATGCCCCACGTCGAACTGTCTACCGACCACCCGGCGTTCGCCCTGCTCTGCTCGCAAAAGGCAGGCTGGGAACTCGCCGTCGACGACTTCGAGGGCCTCGGCAGCGGCCCCGCCCGTGCGCTCGTCGCAGAGGAAGACGAGTTTAGCCGGATTGGCTACCGCGACGACTTCGACTTCGCGACCCTCGCCGTCGAATCCAATACGCTCCCGACTGAGGCCGTCGCAGAACAGGTCGCGGAGATGGCCGACGTCCCGACCAACGCCGTCTTCCTGCCGGCTTTCTCGACAGCGAGCATCACCGGCAGCGTCAGTATCGCCGCCCGTGCCGCGGAACTCGCCGCGTTCCGGCTGTCTGAACTCGGCTACGATCCGCTCTCTATCCTCTCGGTGAGCGCGAGCGCGCCGGTCGCGCCCGTCGCCGGGTCCGAGGAGGGGGCCATCGCCCGCACGAACGACGCGCTGGCCTACGGCGGCCGGGTCCACCTCGTCGTCGAAGACGAGTTCGACCGCTTCGACGAGATTGTCTCGACCGCGACCGACGAGTTCGGGACGCCTTTCGCGGAAATCTTCGAATCGGTGGACTGGGACTTCTACGAGGTTCCAGAGTCGCTGTTCGCCCCGGCACAGGTCACGGTTGACGTAGTCGGCGGGCCGACCCACGTCTTCGGGGACACTCACGACGACCTGCTCGCGGAGAGTTTCGAACTGTGAAGTTCAAGGTCGTCCCCGTGCCCCCGGAGTCGCTTGACTTCGTCGAGACCGCTCACCGCGCCGTACCGCTCGTCGCCGGGTCGGTGGACGACTGCTGTGCGCGGATGATGGCGAAGGCGAACGTCCCAGCACGCGACCAGGCCCGCGAGTGGCTCACCTTCCTGCAGGCACTCGGCCTTGCCAAGGAGGGTGACTCCGGCTTCTCCCGCGTCCGCAAGGACTACGACACGGAGACGCTCGCCGCCGCCTTCCGCGAGCGCGTCTTCGGCGCGGACGAACTGATCACCCTCCTCGAAGACGCAGACGGCGTGCTCACCCCACTCGAGGCGTTCGACCGCTTCGAGGACACCGTCCCGAACTGGGAGCGTCACCGCCACCCGGAAACCTGGGAAGACATCTGGGCGGAACGCGTCCGCCGACTGCTCGAATGGGCCGTCCTCCTCGACCTCGCCTCCTGGGCGGACGGTGGCTACCGAGCCTGAGCCTTTTACCTGTTGAGCGCGTTCGACAGAATGATGACTGCAGTCGACACGATTCTCTTCGATATCGACGACACCCTCTGTACCTATCGACGGTCTGCGGCCGAGATTCTCGACCACTCCTTCGACTCGACCGGCATCGACCCGTTCTTCACGGTCCAGGACTACTTCGCTCGCTTCCACGAGTTCACGGAAGCCGACACCATCGACGAACTGCGCGCGAACTGCTTCGCCGCCATCGCGACCGACGGTGGCTACGACGCCGACGTTGGTCGAAACGTCGCGGAGGCCTTTGCCGCCGAGCGCGACCACGGCGACGTGGTGTTTCTGCCGGGCGCACAGGAAGCCCTGGAGGCGCTGGCAGACCACCGCCTCGGCATCGTGACCAACGGGAGTCCGGACATGCAGACGCCGAAAATCGAGAGCCTCGGCATCGGCGACCACTTCGACGTGGTCGTCCACGCCGGGTACGACGGCCCTGCGAAACCGTCGCCCGACCCCTTTTATACGGCCTTAGACGCGCTCGATTCCGCTCCGGAACGGGCCGTCCACGTCGGCAACTCGCTCGAAGCGGACATTCCCGGCGCGCAGGCGGCGGGCGTCGGCGCAATCTGGGTGCCAGACCACACCGACGCGACACCGACCGACTACCAGCCGGATTACACGGTCGAGACGCTCCACGACCTTATCGACAGGCCATGGTCTGCCTGAGATGGCAGCACCCGTCTCCATCTGCGAACGTCTCCCCTCGGTAGACGAATTTCTCGCGCTCCGCGAAGCCGCGGACATGGCTCCGCGCTCTCGGGAAGCGGTCGAACGAGGCCTCCCCAACTCGGTGTTCGGCGTCGTCGCCGTCCACGACGAGACTGATGAAGTGGTCGGCATGGGACGCATCGTCGGCGACGACGGGTCGGTCTACCACATCTGCGATATGGCCGTCCAACCGGAGTTACAGGAGCAGGGCATCGGGTCGCGAATCATGGACGCGCTGATGGCATACATCGAAGAAACCGCCCCACCGAAGGCATACGTCAACCTCATGGCCGACGTGGACGGCTTCTACGAACGCTGGGGGTTCGAACGCACGGCCCCCGCCTCGAAGGGGATGTATCGGCGAACCGAATAGACGCGAGCTTTTTGGGACTCCTCGGTGAATGCTCAGGTCATGGCTCCCGCGGGAACTCTCTCCGATACGTACCTCGCCGCCATCCAGCACGACCTCGCGGAGCTTCCGCCCGAGTCCACGCTGGTCGGCGTCGTCAGAAAGCCGACGCGCTGGTTTTCCGGCGCGGTCGATGAGAACATCCCCGAACTCGGCCCGCCCGACGCACTGCTTTCGGAAACCAAAATCCGACAGGAGGACATGAAGATGCAGGGCTTCTGTGACGAGGAGGCGCACAACGCGGCGTGGGAGGACTGTGATTTCGAGGCGAACTACCGCGAACACCTCCAGTCGGGGGAGGCACAGGAGGCGATGGCTCGGCTGAGTGAACGTCTCGACGCGGGGGAAAACCTCGCGCTCGTCTGTTTCGAGAATACCCAAAAGAAGCGGTGTCACCGGACGATTCTCCGCGAAGAACTCGACGCGATTCGGTGATTACTCGACGACCTTCGTGACCGTCCCGACGCCCTTGCTCCGGCCCTCACGGAAGACGAATCGCTGGCCGACTTCGACGTGATACGGACGGAACTTGAAGCGGACGCGAGTCTTCCCGGTGTCGCCGGGGAGCAACTGCCCCTCGTTTGGCGTGAACGTCACCGTCTCGCTGATGGTCTCTAGGTGGATGACTGGTTCGTAGCCGTCGCCGATGCGCGTCGGGTGATTGAGCACCATCACCTCGGCTTCGAACTCGCGGACGGCGGTCGGGGCGGCGTCCCGTCGGACGAGCACCATCCCGCGCTGGATGTCTCCTTCTTTGACCCCCTTGAGCGCGATGCCGACGATTCGCCCGGCCTTCGCGTGGTCGACGCGATGGTAGTGCATCTCGATAGAGCGCACCTCCACCTCTCGATACGTTCCGTCTGCCATCGGCCCGAGCAGCAACTCGTCGCCCGCATCGACCGTCCCCGACCGGATGGTTCCCGAGGCGACGGGGCCGACGCCGACGACGTTGTACGAGCGGTCTACGTACATCGAGAAGTCACCCTCGCCGAAGGCTGTCTTCGGCAACTGTTCGAACATCCGGTCTAACAGGTCGAGGCCGGCCATCGTCACGGAACTCGTCCGCAGAATTGGGATGACCTGCGGGTTTATCTCCTCGATTGCGGCCTCGACGCCGTGGCGCGACACCGAGAGCGGCGTCTTTCCGGCCATGCGGAGCATTCGCTCGATTTCGTGTTCGACCTCGACGACGCGCTCGTCGCTCACGGCGTCGGCTTTCGTGATGGCGACGATGGTCGGGAGGTCCATCGCGAGCAGGACGCCGAGGTGTTCTTTCGTCGTCTTCGTGGGGCCGTCGTCCGCGGCGACGACGAGCAGGCCGTAGTCGAGTTTCTGCCCGACGAGGCCACGAATCGTCGTCCGGAGCCACGGTTCGTGCCCGACCGTGTCCACGAAGGAGACGAGGCGGTCTGCTCGCTCGACGATTTGGGCGCGTTCCTCCTTTCTGAACGGGTTGTGCATTCGGAGCGGCCCCTCGTCGGTGAAGCCGTAGACGCCGTAGGAGAGGTCAGCAGAGAGGCCGCGTTCGACTTCGTGTGGCTGGACGTCCAGATAGGCACGCGTGCCACCCTCGCCGTCGTCCGACTGGCCGGTGACGAGCGACCCGACGAGCGTGCTCTTGCCGTGGTCTACGTGGCCTGCCGTGCCGACAACGATGTGTTCGTCGTCGGTTTCGAGAACTGCGCCTTCGAGGATTGTGGCGACGCCGACGATGCCGCCGTTTATTCCCCAGGTCTGTACCGTCTCGATGTGCGCGCCTGCCTCTTCTGCCAGAAACGAGAGGACGTCCATCGACTCCGCGAATGCGTCGGGTTCTAAGCCCGCCAGCCCGCCGTCGTCGGTGACGCCAACGACGTACAGCGCCTCGCCGTCCCCCGAGAGGACGCGGTGGCGCAGTTGCGCCGCGAGGCTTTCGAGCCGGCCACCTGCCAGATGCAGGTCCTTGCTGAGCCGTTCTTTGAACTCGACGTTCCCATCCTCCTGTTCACCGCGTTTGAGCGCGCTTTCGAGGATGGCCCGGTCGGGGCTCATGCCCTCAGTTAGTTCACCGTCGAAGAAAAGTGTTGTCAGGTGTGTTAACAATAGTCATTCAAACCGATACCCGAGACACTGGCTTACACCCAGTTACGCGAGAATCTGGTCGATGGCTTCGAGAAAACCGTCGCCGTAGGCCCCGTCGGTGACCGAATCGGCCGCGGCCTTCGCCTTCTCGTCAGCGTTGGCCATGGCGAACGACCGGCCCACGACCTCGAACGTGGACACGTCGTTCTCAGAATCGCCGATTGCGACGAAGTCCTCGGGGTCGAGGCCGAGGTGGGCCGCCGCGACGGTGAGCGCCTTCCCCTTGCTCATCTCGGTGTCCTTTACGTGGTAGGCAAAGCCCGTATCGACCACTTCGAGGCCGTGTCGTTCGGCGATTTCGTAGAGTGGTTCTTTCGGCGAGTCGAGTGAGACGGCGACTTCCGTCTCCCGCCAGCGGTTGACGAAGTCCGGCTTCCCCCAGCCGAGGTCGTAGCCGGCTTCGACGTACTCGTCTGCGACGGCCTGTGCGCCCTCGCGGTCGCCGAGGTGTTCGAGCAAGCCTTCTGCGGCAACCACACCGCCGTTTTCGGCGATGACGCGAATCGGAATCCCGATGAAATCACAGAGGCCGACGGGGTACGGCAGGGCCTTCCCGGTCGCGATGACGACGGGGGCGTCCCACCCGCGAATGACGGGAAACACCCGTTCGTCGAGAGACCGGTCTGCGCGACTCAGCGTGCCGTCGATGTCGAGGACGAGCGGCGGAACCATACCGAAAACTGTGTGCCCAGCGGCTTACAGGTTTCCGCTTTCGCCGAAAAAGAAGCGGTGCTCAGTTCGCGCGGAAGGTACCGAGCGTCTCGAAGCTCGAGCCCTGTGGGCCGGTCCAGAGGACGGTGAGTTCCGTCCCTGCGCTCACGGCGTACTTCGTGGTGTGGGAGTCGCCCGCCTTGATGGCGCTACCCGAGGGCATCCAGAACTCGAACTGGTCGTAGCCCTCATCGTCTACGTACTCGAGATAGAGCACGTCGGTCACGTGGTCGCCACCCTGGTGGGTGACGGTGACCGTCCCGTCGGTGTTCTGTTCGTAACTAAACGAGACGGCCGGGACTTCCACGTCGCTTCCACTGGAGCCGTCGACGTAGCTGCCGCCGGAGCCGCCCATGAAGCCACCGTCGGTCTCCTCTAAGTCTTCCCAGAGCGATTTGGTGTCCACGTCCGTGGTCACGACGACTGCCCGTCCGTCCTTGCTCACGGTGATTTCCGCGGTGTTCTCCTCGAACTCCTCGGATTCCTCTTTCATGCGCTCGATGAGGGCTTCGACGTTTTCGGCGCTCGCGGCCTCTTCTTCGTCGTAGACGAGGACTATTTTGTTCTCGGTCGTCTCGCCGTTGATGGTCGCACCCCAGCCCATCGCCTCTAAGTCGTCGAGAACGGCCTTGATTTCCTTTTCCTCGTCTGGGACCCAGTCCTTGAGGAGGCTGACTTCGAGGTTGAGACCGATGGCCATCGTCGCGTCGCCGAGTTCCATCATCAGCGTCTTCGCGTTGTCGTTCGCGTCGTAGTACCGCTCTACGTCGCCCGCGTCGGACTGGACCATCTGCTTGATAGTCGTCTCTGCGCGCACGTCAGCGTCGAGGAGCATGCCGAGCAACAGGTTCTCGTCGCCGACGGCGAGGGTGCCGGACATGACTGCCTCAGACTCGCCGGACATCCCGTAGCCGTAGGGCGTCTCGTAACTGTAGAGCGTGTACCCCTCGTAGGTGGACTTTGCGAGTTCCTCACCCGAGTTTTCCATCTCGGCTTCGATTTCGTCGACGATGGCCTTGCCGTCGAACTTACCCGAGACGACCATCGACATGCCTCCGCGGCTGAAGTCGGTCTCCGCGTATCCGATTGCGGTGACGTGCTGCATCGCCTTGACGTCGACCGAGTCGATTTCGTTGTCGAGTTCTTCGAGTCCCTCGAACAGCTCTGGTGGAAGCTGTTCTTCGTTCTCGTAGAAACTCTGGACGTTGAGCGAGGCGAACAGGTGGTTATCGACGTTGAGGACTGCCTCTGGGTCGTATAACCACGTCGAATAGGATGGCGGACCTCCCGCATTCCCCCCAATGTCTTCGAGTTGCGTGCAACCTGCTAGAGAACCAATGGACGCGAGTGCGAATGTAGCTCCCCCGGCTTTCAAAAAGTTTCGTCGCGATGCCATACATGTCATTCATCTTCAGTTATTATATATTTATTCATTCTCCAAAAATTATATATATGGAATAGTAATGTGCGAGACTATTTAGCTTAATTTTTAGAGAGGCGTTCGTACGCGGCGGTCACCCGTTTGAACGCCTCTTCGCTGCCGCGCTCGGTGTCGGGATGGGTCTCCTTTACGCGTTTTCGGTAGGCCTGTTTCACGCTTGCTTCGTCTGCACCGGGTTCGAGGCCGAGCACACGGTAGGCGTCTGCGAGCGACTGTTGGTTGCGCGACGGCGGCCGTCCCACGCGCCCGCGGGTTTGCGCCCCCTGTCTTCTACCCTGTCTCGGTCCCTGCCACTGCTGGCGCGGGCCGGCACCGAAGCCACCGCGCTCCTGGCGCGGGGGGCGTCGCGCCGCGTTGGCCTGTCGGTGGACCTGCTCCTGGAGTTTCCCGGACGCGTGGAACCAGAGCAGATACGTCGTCGCACCGAACAGCGCCGCCGCCACGAGCATCGCGGGCGAGAAGACGAAACTGAGCACCAGAAACAGCACCGTCATGCCCGCGAAGACGGAGACGAGTCCGATGAGGAGCCGCGACTGTGTCACGCCTATGCATTCGGCCTACACGACCCTAAAGTTCTCGCCCATCACAGTCAAGTGGCGGGCTGTGGTAGGTTTACACATGTCCGTCTCCGGTACCTGCCAGATCTGTGGGGAGCGCGAAATCACGGACGACTGTGGCCGTTGTGGTCGACTCGTCTGTGACGTCCACTTCGACGAGTCGCTCGGGTACTGCACCGAGTGCGCCACGGAGGTTCGCGGCACGAAAGAACCGACGCCACAGCGTCAGCCTGACGACGACGACGATATCTTCCCGGACGAAGTCGAGAGACACCAGAGTTAGGGACGATATCGGTTCAACCGCTTTTTCAGCCGCTTTGCCGCCTCACCGGCGGCTTTGTCGAACGTTTCGCCCTCGCCAGCGAAGATAATACCCCGCGAGGAGTTTACGAGGCCGACGCCGTCTGCGAGGCCGAACTCGACCGCCGCCTCGGCGTCACCACCCTGTGCGCCCACGCCGGGGACGAGAAACGGAATGTCCGGAACCTGCTCGCGGACGGTTTCGAGTTCCTCCGGCGTCGTCGCCCCCACCACGAGGCCGACGTTTCCATTGGCGTTCCAGAGGTCGGCGAGGGCGGCCACGCGCTCGTAGAGTTTCTCGCCAGAGTCGAGCGTGAGGTTCTGTAAATCTGCTCCGCCGGGGTTCGAGGTGCGACAGAGGACGAACACGCCCTTTTCTGCCTGCGAGAGGAACGGTTCGAGCGTGTCGCGGCCCATGTAGGGGTTTACCGTGATGGCGTCTGCGTCGTCTAAGAGCTTCGCGTACTTTCGGGCAGTGTTCCCGATGTCGCCGCGTTTCGCGTCCAAGAGGACGGGGACGTCCTTCCCGTGTGCGTACGCGATGGTCTCTTTGAGTGCCAACCACCCGTCGCGGTCCTCGTAGAACGCCGCGTTCGGCTTATACGCGACGGCGTGTTCGTGCGTCGCGTCGATGATGCGCCGGTTGAACGCCCACCGGGGCAGGTCGTACTCCTGAAGGTGGTCGGGGATGCGGTCTGCGTCCGCGTCGAGTCCCACGCACACGACGCTGTCCTTGGATTCGATGCCCCGGGCAACCCAGTCGAAGAAGGCCTCGGTCATAGAATAGGGTCGTTCGGGGGGCTTTACCAGTGTATCCCTTCGCGGCAGATTCAACTGTGTGGCCCGCTTTCACTCGTATATGATACGCGCGGTCGGGTTCGACCTCGACTATACCCTCGCCGTTCCGGAACGCGACCGACAGACGCTGCTTCACGAGGCCGCAGCGGCCGTCGATGCTCCCCAACTCTCTCGGCAGGCCTATCTGGACGCCCACCGACGCAACCTCTCGAACGAGACGCGCGAACCCATCTTCGCAGACCTCCTCGCCGACCACGAAACGCAGGTTTCGCCCGCCGACCTCTCTGCGGCCTACCGGAACGCAATCAATAACGCGCTCGTCCCGGTGTCGGGTGCGAAGCGGCTGGTCGATACCCTCCGGAAATCCTACCGCGTCGGTCTCCTCACCGACGGCCCCATCGTCGCCCAGCAGGCGAAACTGGAACGGCTCGGCTGGCAGAACCTCTTCGACGCGACGATCATCAGCGGGGCGCTTCCCGCTGGCAAACCCGACGGGCGCGCCTTCCGCGCGCTGCTCGCTGAACTCGACGCGGAACCGGCGGAGACCGTCTACATCGGTGACCATCCCGACCTCGACGTGCAGGGCGCGAAGGATATGGCAATGTACGCGGTCCACGTCGTCGGCCCCGACGAGGAGCCATCTCCCGTCGCAGACGCGGTCATCGACCGCGCCGACCTGGTCGAGACGCTGCCGAAAGTGCTGAAATCGTTCTAATCAGGCCTCGACGGCCGCGGCGAACACGTCGAGAATCCATTTGACTTGCGCCCCGTCCTCGATGAAAACCAGTGCTTTCGGCGGTTCGGTCGCCTTCGGGCGCACGCGAAGGTTCGCTTCGTCCGCACTCGCCACAACCGCGTCCAGTCCAACCTCGAATTCGACGTGTGCCCGGTCGGGGTGGACGAACACCCGGGCGATGCGCTCGCCGTCGCGTTCGACGTCGTACGCCCGGGCGAGGTCCGAGAGCGGTCGCAGGTCGGCTGCGGCTACTGCGTTCGTCACCACGAGCGGGCCGAGGGGGCCCTGTTCGTGCCCCTCCAGTTCCGAGGCGAGCAACTGCGCGAGGCGGATGCCGTCTGTCTCGCGTTCTTTGACCATGGTTCGTCCACGTCGCGGGGCGGTTTATGCCTTCAGAGTTCTCCCAGCGCCGCCTTCGCTTCCGCGTCCACGGCGACGCCTCGGCGGTGGGCGAAGAGGACGGCCGCCGTCTCGATTGTCACGCCCAGCTCCCGCTGGAGTTCGTTGACCGCGGCGACGGCTTCCTGTTTACTGTGACCGTCCGCGATGAGGCGGTCTAATATCTTCTCGAAGGTAGACCGCTCTTGAAGGAGACTCGCGTCGGGGGCGAAGTTATCGGGAATCGTCACGTCGTCCGGGTCGAACTCACAGATGAGCGTGCCGTCGTCACGGCTGAGCAGGCCCTGGCTCACGGCGATGTCCACGAGCCGTTTCGCCTGGTCAGGAGAGAACCAGTCGCGGTCGAGCGAGAGGGCGACGACGAACTCGCTCTCTGCGAGTTTGCGCTTTCCTTTCGTGCGAAACGGTGCGGCGGCGGCTACCCGGAGACTCATCGTTTGTGACGACTTTCACGCGCCGGCGTAAGTTTGCCGGTGTCCACCGGTCGCGCGGGCCAAACGCGGGCCAGGCGAGCGTAGCGGTGCGAGTCGTGCGATTCAAGTACTCCGTTTGCCATTGATTGGATATGAAAGACCAGGGACGCTCCATGCGCAAACGCACGGGTGGGCGACGTCGCCCGTTCCGTAACAAGAAAAAGCACGAACTCGGCCGCCAGCCGACCGAGACGCACGTCGGCGAGCCGAAGTTCCGCGTGGTCGAAGGCCGCGGGAACACCGAAAAGCTTCGCGCCATCGCGACGAACGCCGTCACCATCGCGAAGGGCGACGGCTCCTCCGTCTCCGCGACCATCCAGAACGTCAAAGAAAACAACTCCGACCCGAACTACGCCCGTCGTAACATCATCACGAAGGGCGCAATCCTCGTCACGAACGAGGGCGAAGTCCGCGTCACCTCCCGTCCCGGTCAGGACGGACAGGTAAACGGCGTCATCGTCGAATAACCGCTCGAATTTCTCTTCACTTTCCGTTCGTCGAGCGACAGCCCTCTTACGGGCGCGGGGCCGCCTTCTGCAACGCCGTCTCCGCGATATTGCCGCCGTAGTCGGCACTCCGCGAAAGTGAGTCGACGATGAGGCCGAGCAACTGGGCGCGTTGTGGGTTCAGGTCGCGGATGAGGTTGTCCACGTTTCGGGTCTGCTCGTCGATGTCGCCGATTTGCTCGCTCGCGTCGTTCGCGAGGCGGGTGGCGCGTTCTGGGTCCTCTTCGAGGAGTGCGTCCATCGCCATCTCGACGATGGTCGCCGCGTCCTCGTAGAGCGTCTGAATCGCGCTCGCGGACTCCTCGGGAATCTCACCGAGTTCGAGCGTGATGTTCGCGATTTTCGAGGCGTGGTCCGCGATGCGTTCGAGCTGTCGGGCGCTCGAATGGTAATCGAACGTCGTCTCCCGGGGGAGGCCGATTTCCGTGGCGGCCGTCGGATTTCGCAGTGCAGAGCGGAAGACGCGAGAAATCATGAACCAGAGGCGGTCGACGTCGTCGTCACGCTCCATCACGTCGCGGGCGAGGTCGTCGTCGTTTTCGACGAGGGCGACGACGGCGTCTTTGAGCATCGTGAGGGCCACGAGCCGCATACGCGTGATGGCGTTTAGCACCGAGAGCTCTGCAGAGTCGAGGAGGTCCTGGAGAACCACGCGGTCTGCTGTCTCCTCTATCACTTCGAGGCCGACGAGTCCCTGCGTGGCCTGCCGGATGGCCCGGCGCTGTTCTGCCGTGACCCGAGAGGTTTCGAGCGTGATGATGTCGAACCCGCTTACGTACATCGTGACGATGGCGCGCATGAGTTCGTCGCCTTTGAGTCCGACGATGTCGAGGGTTCCCTCGATGTGGGTCGAGTCGTCGTTCGGCGTGAGAACCAGCGAATCGTCTTCTTTGAAGAACGCAACTTCGCTGCCGGCTTTGATTCCATTGTCCGTCGCCCACGACTTGGGAAGCGAGACGGTGAATGTCGAGCCTCCTGTGATTTGCACCTTCCGCGTTTCCATATACACCCTCTTATCCATCCCGGTGCACAATAAATCGTCCTATCTCTACATATCTCAACGAATTTCTCCTTTCATCTCTCCGATACTCGAATACTGGCAGATAATTCAATCCGTGTAATAGTTGTAATTTGATTCTACGGAGAGTTTTCGGTCAGAACCTGAGGCTTGGCGATATTTGTAACCCACCCACGGTGACCGTAAACATTCTAAAACCCGTGAGTACCACGGTGACTGTATTCTTTGTTGAATTGTCTCATAATGAGTACTATATAGAAATCATAGGAGGGTATTTATTCCTCTCTCTGGTTTTCACAGGTGATGGCAGACAAACCTGACTTCGTTTCGCGTCGCAAATTTATCACCGCTACAGCAGGCGTCGGCGCACTGAGCATCGCAGGGTGTGTCAGTGAAGGTGGTTCCGGCGACGGGCAGAACAACAACGGCGACAACAACACGAGCGAAGGCGGCAACGGGGAACTCTCGGGTACGGTCGAAATTGCGGGTTCCTCCACTGTCTTCCCGCTCGCAGAGGCAGTCTCCGTCGAGTTCCGCAAAGAGCACCCGAACGTCGAGTTCAACATCCGCTCGACCGGGTCCGGTGGCGGCTTCAGCGACTTCTTCTGTCAGGACAAGACGCACTTCAACAACGCGTCCCGTCCGATGAAAGACAGCGAGAAGCAGCTCTGTGAAGACGCCGGTGTCGAGTGGCTCGAGTTGAACGTCGCGACTGACGCCCTCACCGTCGTCGTCCACAACGATGCCGACTGGGTCGACTGCGTGACCATCGAGGAACTCAAACAGATTTGGGAGCCAAACGGCGCGACCAAGTGGAGCGACATCCGCTCTGAGTGGCCAGACAAGGAGTTCGAACTCTACGGCGCAGCATCCACCTCCGGTACGTTCGACTACTTCACCGAGGCCGTCATCGGCGAAGAAGGCTCCCACCGTCAGGACTACACCGCGACCGAGAAAGACCGCTCCATCGTCCAGGGTGTCTCCGGCAGCCAGTACGCGATGGGTTACTTCGGCTTCTCGTACTACTACAACAACCCAGACACGGTGAAGGCGCTCAAAATCGACAACGGCGACGGCTGCATCGAGCCATCGCTTGAAACGGCCAAGGGTGGCGAATACACGCCGCTCGCCCGTCCGCTGTTCACCTACCCGAAAAAGAGCGCGCTCAAAGAGCCACACGTCGCCGAGTTCGCGAAGTTCTTCGTCGAGCAGAGCGCGAACCAGGAAATCGTCGCGAACCAGGTCGGCTACGTCCCGAACACCGAAGAGGACATGCAGAAACAACTCGACAAGCTGACCGCCGCAATCGAAGAAGTCCAGGGCTAAGCGCACCCGTTCGAAACGAAGCGCTTTTTTTGAAACCCCAAAAATTACCTCCACGTAAATGAGCACTGATTATCAAGCATCCGATATGACCACGCGTGTCGCGAATTCGCCGAGAGAGCGGCTAATTCGGTGGTTCTTCTTCGCGTGTGCGGCCGTATCGGTGTTGACCACGCTCGGAATCATCCTCGCGCTCGTGGGCGACGCGGCGAGGTTCTTCCGGGTTACGGGCACGACGCTGATGGGCATCGCACCGGAACAGACCGTTACGTTCACGCAGTTCTTCCTCGGTGAAACGTGGGCACCGGCGATTAGGCCGGTTCAGTTCGGTGTGCTTCCGCTCATCGCCGGCACACTCACCGTGATGGTTGGGTCCGCACTCGTCGCCCTTCCGCTCGGACTCGCCACGGCAATTTACCTGAGCGAGTACGCGAGCTCGTCCGTTCGCTCGGTGCTCAAACCGCTCCTCGAAGTGCTTGCCGGGGTCCCAACCGTCGTCTACGGGATTTTTGCACTCATCTACATCACCCCCGCGCTCAAGACGTTCATCCCGCAACTCGGCACGTTCAACGCGCTCTCTGCGTCGCTCATGGTCGGTATCATGATTATCCCGATGGTCTCTTCTATCAGCGAAGACGCGATGAGCGCGGTGCCAGACTCGCTCCGACAGGCCGGATACGGCCTCGGAGCCACCAAGTTCGACGTCTCGACTGGCATCGTCATCCCGGCGGCAATTTCGGGTATCGCCTCCTCGTTCATTCTCGCTCTGTCTCGCGCAATCGGGGAGACGATGATTGTGGTCGTCGCCGCGGGTGCGACGCCAAAACTCGTGAATCCGCTCCTGCCGAACGCCTACCTCGAATCGATTCAGACGATGACTGCAGCCATGATTCAACTCGGCGTCGGCGACATCGCGGCCCAGGGACCGGCCTACCGCAGCCTGTTCGCGATTGGCCTCACCCTGTTCGTCATCACGCTCGCTATGAACTTCGTCAGTAACCTCATCGCACAACACTACCGGGAGAGCTACGAATAATGGCGACACAGACTGGCACCCAGCAACAGACGGACTTCGGGCAAGTGAGCCGCACGAAGGGCATCATCTTCAAAAACGCGCTGCTCGCTTCGGCCCTCATCGGTATCGTCTCGCTCGCCACGCTGCTCGTGTACGTCACCTTAGACGCGGTTCGACCGGAAACCGCGAGTACGGGTTGGTCTATCACCTACCTCGCGTACGTCCTCGTCGCGCTCGGGACGGTTGGCTACTTCTCGCTTCGAAACAGAGAGGGGCTTCAGGTCGGATTTTCCACCACCGGCCTCCCAATCGCCGGCGTCATGCTCGGCGCGGCGATTCTCGTCATCTTCGTGGACGTGTTGGACGACGACGTGTGGTTCTACCACATGGTCGGCTTCGCTCTCGCTGGCGCACTCGTCTACGCTCACCGAAAGCTTCGCTCGTCGTCGAGCGCTTACGAGCGCCTGCTCGTTGGCCTCGTCGTGTTCGGCTATGTGATGCTCGGCATTCCGGGATACTTCTACAGCGTTCCAGAAATTCTGCTCATCTTCGTACCATTCGAACCCGTCCGATGGTTCTCCCTACTCTCGACGTTCAGCGTCGCGGCGGCGATTCTCACGGGCCGATACATGGCTGGGAAGTACGACAGCCAACGAACGGGACTCATCGCCGGCGCGCTCGTGTTCGGGGCCTCGCTCGTGAGCACCTTCGCGTTCATGTTCGCCGGTCTCGACCCGAGCATCGGGACGATTTTCGCACTCACCGTCGGCGTGCCGACGGCGCTCTACGTCGAACACCTGTACAGCGATCCTGAATCCGTCGGGTCGCGGTCTGGACTGCTCATCCCCGTCGTCGTCCTCGCCGGTCTGCTCGTGGTCGAAACCCTCGTCGGCGTGCTCGGCTTCGCCGGTCCGGAGGCGTGGATCGACTGGCAGTTCCTCACGAGCCTGCCCCATCCCGAAGCCGAGCAGGCAGGGATTTACCCAGCGCTCGTCGGCTCCGTGATGCTAATGGCCGTCGTCGTCGTTCTCGCGTTCCCAATCGGCGTCGGCGCGGCAGTGTACTTAGAAGAGTACGCCCCGGACAACCGCTACACGCGGTTCATCCAGCTCAACATCGCGAACCTCGCCGGCGTTCCGTCGGTCGTGTACGGCCTGCTCGGACTCGGCCTGTTCATCAACTTCCTGAACATGGGTATCGGGTCCGTGCTCGTCGGCGGGATTACGCTGTCACTGCTCATCCTGCCAATCGTCATCATCTCCTCGCAGGAAGCGATTCGCGCCGTGCCAGACTCGCTTCGGCAGGCGTCCTACGGGATGGGCGCGACGAAGTGGCAGACCATCCGCGAGGTCGTCCTCCCTCGGTCGATTCCGGGCATCCTCACCGGGACGATTCTCGCCATCGGTCGCGCACTCGGCGAAACCGCGCCGCTCATCATGATTGCCGCTCCGACGGTCACCTACTCGGTTCCGGCGAAGCTCTCTGACGCGGCCAGCGCGATGCCGCTCATGATCTTCAACTGGGCGGACCGGCCACAGGACGACTTCCAGTATGGTGTGCTCGCGGCGGGCGTCGTGACGGTGCTCGTCGTCCTCCTGACGATGAACTCCATCGCGATTGTGCTCCGCAACAGGTATCAGAGCGAGAACTAACCATGTCACAAGAGAATATGACTTCGAACGAAGAGGTAGAGACAGACGACCCAACCAACGACGAGATGTTGCTCGAAACAGACGTCACTGCCGGTCTCTCGGGCGACGCCTCCTCGTTGAGTACGGGTCGCGCAGTCGTCGAAGCACGCGACATCAACGTGTTTTACCACGACGACCAGGCACTACAGAACATCGACCTCGCCATCCCCGAAAAGCAGGTCACGGCGCTCATCGGCCCCTCGGGCTGTGGGAAGTCCACCTTCCTGCGCTGTATCAACCGCATGAACGACCTCATCGACGCCGCGCGCGTCGAGGGCGAACTCCTGCTCGAGGGCAAGAACGTCTACGACGACGACGTGGACCCCGTGGCGCTCCGTCGCCGCGTCGGCATGGTGTTCCAGCACCCGAACCCGTTCCCGAAGAGCATCTACGACAACGTCGCCTACGGGCTGAAGATTCAGGGCAAGACCGACAACATGGACGAGAAGGTCGAAAACGCCCTCAAAGCCGCGGCCCTCTGGGACGAGGTCAAAGACCGCCTCGACGAATCCGGGCTCGAACTCTCGGGTGGCCAACAACAGCGCCTCTGTATCGCCCGCGCTATCGCCGTGGACCCGGAAGTCATCCTGATGGACGAACCGGCGAGTGCGCTCGACCCCGTCGCAACCTCGCAAATCGAGGACCTCATCGAGGAACTCTCCGAGCAGTACACCGTCATCATCGTCACCCACAACATGCAGCAGGCAGCGCGCATCTCTGACAAGACGGCGGTGTTCCTGACCGGCGGGGAACTCGTCGAGTTCGACGACACGAACAAAATCTTCGAGAACCCCGAGAGCCAGCGGGTCGAAGATTACATTACTGGCAAGTTCGGATAAAAACCATGGCACGACAAACGTTCCAAGAGCAGATGGGGACGCTCCGAGAGGACGTTCTCTACATGAGCGAGGTCGTCCTCGAACGGCTCCGCATGGGCTTAGACGCCTTAGAACAGAAAGACCGCGAACTCGCCCAGGAAGTCATCGACGGCGACGACGAGGTCAACCAGCTCTATCTTGACTTAGAACAGGACTGCATCGACCTCATCGCCCTCCAGCAGCCAGTCGCCTCCGACCTGCGCTTTATCGCCTCTTCGTTCAAAATCATCACCGACTTAGAGCGCATCGCGGACCTCGCGACCAACCTCGGCCAGTACACCCTCTCTGCTTCCCGGGACATGTTCCCCGAAGTCGACATCCAGGAAATCGGCTCCTTCACCATGGAAATGGTCGAAGACGCCATGGACGCCTACGCCGACAACGACGCCGACGCAACCTTCGAAATCTCCGAACGCGACGACGAACTCGACGCACTCTGTGAGCGCGCCTCCAGCCTCGTCGTCCGCGACCTCATCGAGACCGAAGTCGACGACGCAACCAGCGAGAAAGAAGTCGAGAAACTCATGCAGGACGTTTCCCGACTCCTCCTCACCATCCGCGACTTAGAACGCGTCGGCGACCACGCAGTCAACATCTCGGCCCGGACGCTCTACATGGTCGAGAACGACGACACCCTGATCTACTGACCGCATCTTTTTCCGCTTAGGGTTCGCTGCGCGAACCGCTCAGCGCAAAAACACGCCTGAAAAAGGCCGGTCACTCGCTTCGCTCGTGACCGGTAGACTAACTGGACCGCGACCGCAGAACCGCATTTTCGAATAAAACTGAGACGTGGTCAGTCACGCTGCCGGTTGCGTCGCTCCGGGTCGGAGGTATCCACCCGCGAAGTCCGGAATGTGGGTAAGCGTAGTCCCAGGCGTCCCTTCTAATACGGCGAGTGCCTCCTCGTTTGGTTCACCGAATACTTCGTACAGCTTGAATTCGAGGAGTTCTGCGGCCTTCTTTACGCGGTCATCGACGCCGCCCATGTGGGCGTCCATCGCGGCCGCGTCCGGGAACACGTGAATCGTGGTCACCTCCGTCTCGTCTTCGTTGAAGTACGAGAGGTGCACGACGGTCCCGGGCTTGTCCTGTTCTAACTGCTTCGTCACCGACTGAATGAGTTCCTTGTACTCGGCGGCTTTGCCGTCCTTGATGCGATGCGTGCTTCTAAATACGATTGGGTTTGCCATCTCTATCCCCTCGCGTTCTCCTGAACGCCACGTAGGACTACGCCTTCGAGACGCTTAACCGCGCATTCAACTTGTGTTCGTGGCGGATTGTCGTCTCATCTCTCAACATAGAGTCCGAACAAAATCACTGGCAAGCAGTTCTACCGCGAGCGAAGCGAGCGGCCTTTTTCATGGCGGGCGAGACGCGCACCGTCTCGCTGCTTCCGCGAATCTCCGATTCGCAGAACAAGTTTTTCGAGGAGCGGGTCGCGAAGCGACCCCGACGAAGAAAAAGTTGCTATTGGAAGCCGATTCTGGAGTGCCGACCCGCAGTCGGCTCCGTCGCACCGCCCTTGAACTCGTCTT
The DNA here is from genome assembly GCF_029489995.1 of Haladaptatus sp. DYSN1. NCBI lineage: Archaea > Methanobacteriati > Methanobacteriota > Halobacteria > Halobacteriales > Haladaptataceae > Haladaptatus > Haladaptatus sp. DYSN1. The sequence goes on along the minus strand of NZ_CP120470.1, from coordinate 2,494,298 downwards.
TCATGCGCTCGAAGTACTCCATCATGTCGTCGTTGATGGTCGGGCGGACGTTCTCCATGGCCTTGCGGAAGTGGCGCATCTCCACGACGTCCGCGTCGTCGTCCTCGCGCAGCGCCTGGATGGCGGCTTCACGCGCGATGGATTCGAGGTCGGAGCCGACGTAGCCCTCGGTAATCTCGGCGATTTCTTTGAGGCTCACGTCCGCGGCGAGCGGCATGTTCTTCGTGTGGATTTCTAAGATTTCCTCGCGGCCTTCTTCGCTTGGCTCGCCGATGAGGACGAGGCGGTCGAAGCGACCCGAGCGGATGAGCGCGGGGTCGATCATGTCCGGGCGATTGGTCGCGGCGATGACCATGACGTTGCCACGGTCTTCGAGGCCGTCCAGTTCCGTCAGGAGCTGGTTGACGACGCGCTCTGAGACGTTCGAGCCCACGTCGCGGCCACGGCTTGGCGCGAGGCTGTCGAGTTCGTCGAAGAAGATGACCGTCGGGGCGACCTGCCGCGCCTTGCGGAAGGTCTGACGGATGGCCTTCTCAGATTCGCCGACCCACTTAGAGAGCAGCTGCGGGCCGCGCACCGAGATGAAGTTCGCGTTCGTCTCGTTTGCGACGGCTTTCGCGATGAGCGTCTTGCCCGTGCCGGGTGGGCCGTAGAGCAGCACACCGGCTGGTGGGTCGATGCCCATGCGGGTGAACTTCTCGGGTGAGTTCATCGGCCACTCGACGGACTCCTTGACGTTCTGTTTGGCCTCTGCGAGGCCGCCGACGTCGTCCCAGGTAATCTTCGGGAGTTCGACGAGCACCTCGCGCATCGCCGAGGGGTCCACTTCCGTGAGCGCGCCCCGGAAGTCGGACCACTTGATAATCATGCGGTCGATGAGCGACGGCGGAATGTCCTCTTCGTCTAAGTCGATTTCAGGCAGGTACCGCCGGAGGGCCTTCATCGCGGCTTCCTTCGTGAGCGACTCGATGTCGGCACCGACGAAGCCGTGGGTCTCCTCTGCGAGTCCGTCGAGACTCACGTCGTCTGCGAGGGGCATCCCGCGAGTGTGGACCTGTAGGATTTCCTTGCGGCCTTCCTCGTCGGGAACGCCGATTTCGATTTCGCGGTCGAAGCGGCCTGGTCTGCGGAGGGCGGGGTCCACGGAATCGACGCGGTTGGTCGCCGCGATGACGATGACGTTGCCCCGGGCTTCTAAGCCGTCCATCATCGTGAGCAACTGGGCGACGACGCGGCGTTCGACTTCCCCGGTCACGTCCTCGCGCTTTGGCGCGATGGAGTCGAGTTCGTCGATGAAGATGATAGATGGCGACTCCTCTGCGGCGTCTTCGAAGATTTCGCGCAGTTGCTGTTCGGATTCGCCGTAGTACTTGGAGATAATCTCAGGACCAGCGATGGAGAAGAAACTCGCGCTGGTTTCGTTGGCGACGGCTTTGGCGAGCAGCGTCTTGCCCGTCCCCGGCGGGCCGTGCAGGAGCACACCTTGCGGTGGCTCGATGCCCAGTTTCTTGAATATCTGGGGATGCTTCATCGGCAGTTCGACCATCTCGCGGACGCGCTGAATCTCCTGTTGGAGGCCACCGATGTCCTCGTAGGTGATGCCACCGCCGGTCTTCTCGAAGCCGCTGATTGGCTCCTCGCGGAGTTCGACCTCCGTGTCCTCGGTGATGAGGACGACGCCTTCTGGGTCCGTCTCGACGGCGATGAGCGGGATGGCCTGGCCGGGAGAGCGCATGAACGGGTGGTTCGTGCTCGACATTACGGGGACGATGTCGCGCTCGACCACCGGGCGCTTCAGAATCTGGCGCTTGACCATGCCGGCCGCGTCGGAGCCGAACTGGACGCTCGCATCCTCTGGTGGGGCGAGGACCAGTTTCTCTGCCTTCTTCGCCTCGGCTTTGCGGATGGTGACCCGCTCGCCGATGCCGACGTCTGCGTTCTGTCGGGTGAACCCGTCGATACGGACCGTATCAGTGTTCCAGTCCTGCCGGTCCGCCCGCCACACCTTCGCCGCCGTCACATCGCCGCCCTCGATTTGGATGATATCGCCCGGGCTGAGCTTCAAATGTAACAGCGTATCCGGGTCGAGGCGGGCGATGCCCCGGCCCGAGTCATTTGGGTACGCTTTCGCGACCTCTAGTTGAACTTCATTCATGCTAGTTTCACGTTCGGGGAGATGAGTATACTCTGTTTTCGACGGCGATATGCTTTTTGCTCCCAGCACTCACGGGGTATCACGTTTTCGCCTGCCTGCGCAGGGTCCCTGCCAGCGGCTGACACGCGTCTGACGCCACGTCGATACCGGGTGCTTTTCTCACCGGGCCGCGTCCCCTCGCGTATGCGAACAGTTGCGTTCGACGGCCGAATGGGAGCGAGCGGGGACATGCTCCTCGGCGCGCTGCTGGCGGCGGGTGCGTCTCCCGACGCCCTCGCGCCGGTCGAAGCCGCGCTCGACATCCGCTACGACGTTCGAACCGTGGACAAAAACGGCATCTCGGCGACGAAGGTGGACGTCCTCCTCACCGACCAGCCGGAGGCTGCCCGCCGCACCCACGAGGATGCGGAGGGCTACGACTACGACGAGGACGACGAGACGGAGCACGAGCATAGCCACGAGGACGGACACGACCATTCCCACGAGCATGGCCACGCACACGACCACGAACATGACCATGACCATGACCACGGCCACGAACACGGTCATACCCATTCACATGACCACGCTCACGACCACAGCCACGGGCACACACACGCCGAAGGTGCCGGCCCCCACCGCACCTACGCCGAAGTAATCGAAATCGTCGAGCGGATGGAACTCCCGACGGCCGTCGAGCAGGACGCGAAAGCGGTCTTCAAAATCCTCGGTGAGGCCGAGGCGACGGTCCACGACACCGACTTGGACGATACGCATTTCCATGAGGTCGGTGCCGACGACGCCATCGCTGACGTGGTGGGCGCGTGTCTCCTCTTCGCCGACATCGCCCCCGAGCAAGTCGTGACGACGCCGCTTTCGGTCGGCGGCGGCGAGGCGGACATGGCCCACGGGCGGTATCCGATTCCGACCCCTGCGGTCGTCGAAATTGCGGCGCAGGCCGACTGGGAACTGCAGGGCGGTCCTGTCGAGGCCGAACTGCTCACGCCTACGGGCGCGGCGATTCTCGCCCACTTCGCGACGGGTGTCGACTCCCTGCCCGCGCTGAAACTCGAACAGTCCGGCTACGGCGCTGGCAGTTGGTCGTTCCCAGACCGTCCGAACGTCCTGCGGGCGATGGTCGGCGCGGCCCGCGGCGGCCTCGTCCAGGAGTCCATCACCGTTCTCGAAACGAACGTGGACGACGTTTCTCCCGAGATTCTCGGCGGCCTCCAGGACGCACTCTCCGAACGCGGCGCGCTCGACGTGAGCATCATCCCGATGACGATGAAGAAAGCACGCCCCGGCCACCTCGTGAAGGTCGTCGTCCGCGCGGAGGACGCAGACCGCGTCGCGAGGAAACTCGCAGAAGAGACGGGCACGCTCGGCGTTCGCGAGATGGTCGTTCGCCATCGCTGGACGGCCAAGCGACACTTCGAGACGGTCACCCTCGACATCGATGGCGAAACGTACGACGTATCGGTCAAGCTGGCGACCGACACCGACGACGTCCGCTATGACGTGAGCGCGGAGTACGAGGACGCTGCGGCGGTGGCGGAGGCGACGGGCCTGCCAATCCGCGAAATCATGCGCCGGGCGGAGAACGCCGTCGACGACGCCTAATTCTCGCGTCGGTCGATTTCTGCTTTGTGTTCGACGAGTGCCTCTTCGAGCGTGAGTTCGCCCGTCGCGACTCGGCGGGCGAGTGCTTCCCCGATGGTTCGGTTCTCATCGGATTGCTCGCGCGAGCGGTTTTTGATGACCTGTAACTCCCCGGCGGTCGGTTCGATGGTGCGCTCGGTCACGCGTTCGCCCGAGAGGTGGGCGATGTTGATGGCGGCGATGACGTCGCCCATCCCTCGCGCACCCGTCCCGAGGTAGGGAGTCGTACCAGTCTCGTCTACGAGTTCGATGGGAATGCCGTCCAGGTCGTCGATGAGTTTTGCCCCCTGTAATCGCGCGCCATCGCCGATTCTGACGAGCGGGTCGACCGCACCCTCGATTTCTTTCAGGATGATTGCTGCGGCCTGCGCCAGTGGGACGTGGAACGTGGCGATGACCATCTCACCGTTCAACACCGCGATGCCGGGGCGTTCGCCGGGGTCGATGCCGACGATGGTGCGGCCGCCGCCGCTTCGCATGAGTGCAAGCGCCTCCTCGACGGCCTGTCGGCACTCGTCTCCCGTCGTTCTGACGACGCTCACGTCGGTCGCCACCTCGTCGTTTTCGCCTGTGATGACGACCTTCGTCCCTGCTGGCAGGTCGTCGTCGGGTTCGATGGTGGTGAACTGCACCCCGCGCTCGCGCAGTTCCGCAACCGCCTCGTGATACACTTCGAAATCCGCAGTAGCGACGACTATCACTCCCCTACTATCTGCGCCCCAAGTGACTAAATCCTTCGGCAGACCGGACCCTTTTTGCTGAAGACGGCAAAAGGAAACCTGTGTCTAACGAGCCCGTTCCGACTGGTTGTGCTCCACTCGATTCGTTGCTCGGCGGCGGCTTCGAGCGCGGCACCGTGACCCAGATTTACGGCCCGCCAGCGTCCGGAAAGACCAATCTGGCGCTCGCCGCGGCCGTCGAAACCGCTGCCGCCGGTCGGACCGTCCTCTACATCGATACGGAAGGGCTCTCCATCGACCGATTTCAGCAACTCTCGGAGGGCCGGGGTGAAGATGTCTCCGAACTCGCCGCCAACATCGTCATCTCCGAGGCCCACGACTTCGCAGAACAGGAGGCTGCGGTCCGGGATGCGACTGAGCTCGCCGCCCGCGCGGACCTCATCGTCCTCGACAGCGCGACCGGTTTCTACCGCCTCGAACGGACGACCGAGGAGGAAGGCGAGGCCCTCAGGAAGGTCGCCAGACAGATGACGCACTTGCTGTCACTGGCCCGGAAACACGACCTCGCCGTGGTCATCACCAATCAGGTATTCACCGACCCTGAGGGAGATTCAGCGCGACCCCTCGGCGGACACACCCTCGCCCACTGGACGGGGACGGTCCTCCGCCTCGACCGGTTCCGCGGCGGCAATCGCCGGGCGACCATCGAGAAACACCGGGCGAAAGCGACCGGTGAGTCGGCGCGATTCCAGATTACACAGCAGGGGCTCGTCGGCGTGGACGACATCTAAAAAACGAGACTGCGGGGTGTTCTCTATAATTCGCCGAGTTTACGAAGCAACTGCCCCTTGTAAATCTCGTCTGAACGCATGTCTTTCATCTCGATGACGTTGCGTTCGAGTTTATCGAGTGCGACGTAGAAGGCGTTCTCTGCGCCGTAGCCTTCGCCGGAGCCGGCTACCTGGCCGCGGTCAGACCGAATGCGAATCTGACACTGGATGAGCGGGGTGCCGCGGAGTTTCTCCTTGTGTTCGTGGAACCGAACGTGGGCGTGCTGGACCGTCATCCGCTGGTACTTGTCCACGACGGCTTCGATGCTCTCGCGAATCTCGTCGCGGCTGAGCGTTTCGAGCAGGTTGACGTTGGTAATCTGGACGTCGAGGTGTTCTTCCTCCGTGTAACTCAGTGCACGCAGGACGTCGGTCTTGGTCAGCACGCCGGCGATGAGATTGTCGTTCTCCTCGGGCGTGACGACGAGGCCTGCGTAGTCGTTTTCGAGCATCCCGGAGACGGCGTCACGCACAGACGCGCCGAGCGTAATCGTGCGCACGGGACTGCTCATGATGTCGTAAACGGGCAGGTCGAGCATTCGCTCGATGTCGCCGGAGCGCTCGCCCGTCGTCGCTTTGTTCATGTCGCGAACGACGAAATCGACGATGTCGTGGGTCGTGACCATCCCGGTCAAGTGGCCGTCGTCGTTGACCACGGGGAGGCGGGAGACGCCGTGTTCGCGCAGGAGGTTGATGGCCTGCCCGACCCGGTCTGTCTCGTGGACGGAGACGACGTTATCGGTATAGATCTGGTCGACGGTGAGGACGTCTAAGTTCTCCAGGACGGCTTCCAGAATGGCGTCTGCGGTGACGATTCCCCAGAGCGCATCGGCTTCGAAGACGGGGGCGACTTTCGTCCCGCCTTCGACCAGCATCCGGGCGACTTCGCGGATGTTGGTGGTTCGTTCGACCTTCGGGGCGGACTTCATCAACGCGGCCACTTTCGTCGAGTCTTCGACGTGTGACTGGAGCAGTTCGCGCTGGGTCACGAGGCCGGCGTACTCGCCGTCGTTCGTGACGATGATACCCTTCGGGTTCTCCCGTTCGAAAATTGACCGCACTTTACCCAGTCGCTGGTCGACATCGACTTCGACAAAATCGTTAGTGGCAATATCAGCAATGTCCATCAATTCATCCCCAGATTGTCAAAGGTGCGCAGGCCTAATGAAATCTAGGGCCAACCCGGCGACAAGACCTATATCGTGCGAGTCCCTATCACACCGAGTGATACCGGACATTGGGGTGTTCGGCCCGTACACGTATCTCGTCACAGAACTCCTCTGGGGGTCGGTGGCGCTTGTTCTTCTCTGGTACTCGAACGCCTGGCGAGCGGCGGCCAGAACCGTCGCGGTTCTCTACCCCTTCGCGTACGTCTGGGACTGGTACACGCTCACCGTCGGCGTCTTCGCGATTCCGCTCCGAACGGGGGTCGATTTGCTAGGAATTCCCATCGAGGAACACATCTTCATGCTCGTCGTGCCAGCGATGGTCATCGGCACGCACGAGTCACTGAAAAAGCGGCTCGACGACTCAGAGTAGGGCGGCGACGAGCCAGCCCGTACCGACCGCCAGCAAGCAGGCCGCGAGATTCCCCGCCGCGTTCAGGGCCGCGAGTCCGTGTTCGCCACGCTCCCAGAGCAGACTCGTCTCGACCGAGAACGACGAGAACGTCGTGAACGCGCCACAGGCCCCTGTCCCGACGAGGAGCATGACGTCGTCGCCCACACCGACGAAGGTGAGCGTCCCGAGGACGAAACTCCCGACGACGTTGACGGTGAGGGTGCCATAGGGCAGTCGTCCCTCGGGGACTCGCCCCGCGACGAGGTAGCGGGCCATCGCGCCGAGTGCTCCGCCGAGACCGACGAGGTACGCGGGATTCACGACTCCACCTCTCGATTCCCCGGGGTGGCACCGGGGAAGGATTGTGCGAGGAACCGTCCGACGAACACGGCGGCGAAGCCGAGTGCGTAGTTCGCGACGACGTTCACCAGCGCGAGTTCCGGCGAGAGCGCCGTCTCGACGGCGAACGTGGAGTAGGTCGTGAGCGAGGAGAGAAATCCGGTCGTCATGGCGAGGCGAAGTGGTCGGGAGACGACGCCGAGAAATCGCTGTTCGTAGACGAAAAAGCCGAGCAGCAGACTGCCGACGACGTTCACGACCAGCGTGCCCGGAATCCCCGGGAGCACCGTACTCGTGGCGTAGCGAAGGTTCGCACCCGCAAAGCCCCCCACCGCGATGAGCGTGAGTGCTTCTGCGGTCGCGAGGGGGTGGTCTCTACTCATGCGACTATTCGAGGGTGGGTGAGGCCAGTATAAGATTGTGGTGAAGTCACGGGCGAGACCAATACTGTCAAATAGCTAACCACGAGTTGGTAGTTTGCACTGAAACGATGTCCTCCACCATCGATGCAGCTGCCCTCACGAAGCGATACGGGCAGACAACGGCCGTCGACGCCCTCTCCCTCTCGATTCCCGCCGGCACCGTGTACGGCTTTCTCGGCCCGAACGGCGCAGGAAAAACGACCACAATGCGGATGCTCACGGGCCTCACGCGCCCGACGAGCGGCACGGTCCGCATCAACGGCATCGAGGCGAACAACCGCGCTGCGATTCGGTCGCAGTTCGGCTACCTCCCCGAAGAACCGCCCCTTTACGACGAGTTGACCGGATTCGAGCAACTCGACTACATCGCCGGTCTCAGGGATTTAGACCCGGAAACGGCGCGAGCACGCGCCGACGACCTCCTTTCACGACTCGACCTCGCTGCCGACGCCGGAGAACCCATCGGCGAGTACTCGAAAGGGATGCGCCAGAAACTCGCCTTCGTTCAGGCCGTCCTCCACGACCCGCCCGTCCTCCTGCTCGACGAACCGACGAGTGGCCTCGACCCCCGCGCGGCGCGGACGCTGCGCGAGCTAATCACCGCGTACGCAGACGAAGGGACGACCATCTTCCTCTCTACGCACATTCTCCCCGTCGTCGAGGAACTCGCGGATACCATCGGCGTCCTCGCCGACGGGAAACTCGTCGCTGAGGGGGCACCCGAGACGCTCACGCGCCGGGCCGAAACCGGCGAGGAGCGCACCCTCGAGGAGGCGTTCCTCGAAGTGACGGACGAACTGCGGCCCGAAGACGGAGCGACCGATGCCTGAGGCGGACTGGCTCAGGCAGGGCGGCTCCATCGGACGCACCGAATTTCGCCGGACCGTCCGGGCGCTTCGCGCAGACCGGGCGCGCTTCGCGCTCATCGGCTTCGGACTGGTCGCGATGACCCTGTTCATGTCCGCAGGTGTGTTCTTCTTCGCGGTCGTCCTTCGGGACGTTTCGACGCCCATCGAACTCCCCGCGACAGTCTACGGGACGCTGTCGCTGTTCTGGTTCTTCGCCGTGTTCTTGTTCACCCAGCGAATCAGCTCTCAGCGCCCGCGCATCGACGCAGACGAACTCATGCGTGCGACCGTCTCGACTCGCGCGATCGCCACCGGCCTCGTCATCGCCGAGTTCTTCCGGGCGGCCACCTACCTCACGCTCCCGTCGCTGCTCCTCTCCGGGGCGGTCGTCTACGGGCTTCGTGCCCCCCTGCTCCTCGTCTCACTCCCCGTCGCGGTGCTGGTCTGGGTGCTCACCGCCGTCATCGTCGGGGCCGTCCTCGGATTCGGCGGCGCGTTGCTCGTCGCCAAATCCCGCTTCGTCGCCCGCCACAAGACCGTCCTCGGGTCGGTCGCGGCCCTCCTCGCCATGGGTGGCTATTTCGTCTTTCAGATTCCACAGGGTCCGTCGGTAGCACTCCTCGCGTGGACGCCCTTCGGCTGGTTCATCGACGTCGTGACGCTCGGCTCGCCCATCGCGAGTTCACCCCTCCGAGTAGTCGGTGGCCTGCTCACCGTCGGTTGTCTCGTCGTCGGCGGTGGCTGGCTAGTCGAACGCATCACCGCAGAACTGTGGTTCACCGACCCGGTAGACCCGGACGAAACGCCTGCTGAACCCGCTCGCGCGACGGCTCCGACCGCCGATTCGCTCGCCGAAGCGACCCACCCGCTCTCGATACCGGCTGGTATCCTGAGCCAGCCGACCCGCCGCGTGGCCCAGCTCGCGCTCGTTCGAACCCGCAGAGACCCTCATCGGCTCTTGTTCCTGTTTTTCCCACTGATTTTCCTCACGAGTTTCCTCGGCCCGGTGGTCAGGAACCCGGAACTGCTCCGCTTGGTCGCGCCGCCGGCACTCGCGCTCCTCCTTCCATGGCTCGCAGGCGGCCTGTTCGCGCTGAACCCACTCGGCGATGAAGGCGCCCTGCTGCCGGGAACGCTGACCGCCATCCCCTCTGGCAGTCACTACGTCCGCGGCCTCGCCTCCCCTGGACTCCTGCTCTGTTTGCCACTCGCGCTCGCCCTGCCTGCGGTGTCGGGGCTGGTCAGCCCCTACTCACTGAGACAAATCGGCGCACTCACCGCGTTGAGTGCGCTCCTCACGCTCTGTGCGGTCGCGCTCGCACCCGCTATCGGCATGCGGTTTCCTCGGTTCAGCGCGATAACGACCCGCCGCAGCCGCGACATCGTTCCCCCGAGCCTGTCGGCTGTGGCGCTCTACTCGCTGTCTACGGCCGGTCTCGGCGCGGTGGCCGCGGCGTCGCTACTCGCTCCCGCGACGGCGCGAATGCTCGCCCGAGTCGTCTTCTCGCTTATCCCCGGGGCGATTCTCTCCATTCTGGCGAACCAGGGACTTTCCGTGCTCTCGGGTCCGGCATACTGGTTCGCGGGCGTCGGCCCCCACATCACCGACCTCTCGCTCTCCGCGGTTCGGTGGGGCGGGTACGCCGTCCCAATGGCGCTCGCCTGCTTGCTCGCACTCGTCGGGTACCGCAACGCGGTTACCCGTTTCAACCGATACACCATCGCGTAGCCACTGTGGCGGCCTACATGACGTACAACTTATCAAAACCCAGTAACACATTTTATTGCTCGGTCGGTCGAACTAGCAGGGGCAATGACCGCTGTAAAAATCATCAAAGTGCTCGGCACGTCGTCTGAATCCTGGGAAGCCGCCGCGAAGGAGGCCGTCAAAGTAGCCGCCAAGTCGGTCGAAGACATCCACGGCGTCGAAGTCGAAGATTGGACGGCAGACGTAGAAAACGGGGAAATCGTGATGTACAAGGCGACGGTGGAAATCGCCTTCCCAGTCCACGAGGAAATGTAACCGCGAAAAAATACGTCCGAAGGGGAGTTGGCAATGGGGGTACGGGCTCCAGTTTTTACATCCCGTAGTCGGGATTCGACTCGACGAGGAACAGGGTGTTCCCCTCCACGTCTCTTGCGATGGCCTCGGTGCCGTAGTCTTGCGTTTTTGGCTCGCTAACGAACTCGACGCCCCGAGCGCGCAGGTCCTCGTAGGCGGCTTGACAGTCCTCCACCGCGTAGACGAGCATCGGGTTGTTTCCCACGAGGGGACGCAGTTGTTCCTCGTCTCGTCCGCCGTACCACGAGATGTCGTGTAGTGCGATTTCGACGCCCTCCTGTCCCGGTACGGCGATGGTCACCCACCGGTCGCCCTCCTCCTCCATTGGGATGTCAGCCTTCAGTTCGAAGCCGAGTTTCTCCGTGTAGAACGCGAGAACGGCATCCTGGTCTTCGACGATTAACGACGCGTGGGTCAGGCCCGAAATCGGGCTCATCTGGGTCTTGCTCATGGTGACTTCCTCCGCAAATTGAGTACGACGGAAGTGGGGTTATTCGTGCGCCAAGTGCGGAGTGAAAGTGATTTTCAGAGGTGGTGATTTTGCCCGTCTGAGCCACCCGAAAGCACTTGTTCTCTCCTGTCAACCCCTCAAGTATGCTGTACGATGTCCCCTCCCCTACCCACGGCTACATGCCCGTCGTCCTCGTATTCTGGCTGTACGTCGGGGTGACGCTCGCCATCACGCTTGCCATCACCTTCGCGCTGGGGGCCGTTGGCGTTCCCTTCAACATTGGAGTCCTGGTGTTCGTCGGGGTCGGCATCCTTCTGCTCCCGGTGTTCCTCCCCAAGTTCCGACAACGATTGCCGGGACGAGTCGAGGCGGAGTGAAGACGGCTGGAACTTCGATTGTTTCTTGGTAGATTTGAACCTCGGTCGCTAGTGCTCCCAAATTCAATCTGAGTTGAGTGCCATCAGAAAGTAGTAGGTTCGAGCAGATGTTGAACCACGGTCGCTCGCTCTGCTCGCTCCCTGGTTCAAACTGCCCTCACGTCAAAACGTCACTCAGCGCAGCCGACTCGCTGCGCTCGTCGGATTTGCGCTGAGATAAGTGAGTGGGTTCGGGCAGATTTGAACTGCCGATCTCCTCCATGTCAAGGAGGTGTCATAACCAGCCTAGACCACGAACCCTTGCTGGTGTGCTTCCAACTGCATTCCTTCGTAACCCGCCGGGGTAATTGAAGGTTTCGAATCGGGAGCGAATACACCGCCGCCGGAGTGCGTTTTTCTCCTACCATTCCTCGAACCACGACGAATCACGATTCTCCCGCCTCGAAGACACAATTCTCGCCAGCGATGCGCACACGCCTCACCAGTGCCATCGACGACACGGCGACACGCTTAAGTTGATGTACGAATTTGTACATTGTAAGACAAAGAAGTACATTGGTGATACAATGAGGGAATTTATCGAGCGTGTGACGGAGGGCGAGGACTTGACCATCGAACAGGCCAGAGAAGCGGCGACGCGCATCTTCGACGGCGCGACGGAGGCGCAGATGGGGGCGCTGCTCACCGCGCTCCGGGCCAAGGGCGAGACGGAGGACGAGATCGCGGGCTTCGCACAGGGCATGCGAGAGGCCGCACTCACCATCGAACCGGCACGAAACGGCAAGCCGCTCGTGGACACCTGTGGGACCGGCGGCGACGACTACGACACCATCAACGTCTCCACGACGAGTGCCGTCGTGGCCTCGGGCGCGGGCGTCGCCATCGCGAAACACGGCAACTACTCCGTCTCCTCGTCGTCGGGGAGTGCGGACGTGCTCGAAACGCTCGGCGTGAACGTGAAGGCAGACCCCGCGGACGTGGAGGCGGCCATCGAACGCGACGGCATCGGCTTCATGCTCGCGCAGGTGTTCCACCCGGCGATGAAGGCCGTCATCGGCCCACGCCGCGAACTCGGCATCCGGACCATCTTCAACGTCCTCGGACCGCTCACCAACCCTGCCGGGGCCGACGCACAGGTCATCGGCGTCTACGACCCCGACCTCGTACCCGTCATCGCCCGCGCTCTCTCGCACATGGACGTCGAACGCGCACTCGTCGTCCACGGCGCTGGTCTCGACGAAATCGCCATCCACGACGAGACAGTCGTCGCGGAGGTCACGGGCGAGGACATCGAGGAGTACACCATCACGCCCGCCGACCTCGGCCTCGAGGCACACCCAATCGAAGCCGTCGCCGGGAGCACGCCCGAAGCCAACGCCCGCGACCTCGAGGGCATCGTCGCAGGCGAGGTTACGGGCGCGAAACGTGACATCATCCTCGCGAACGCTGGCGCGGCAATCTACATCTCCGGGGAGGCCACGTCGCTCGAAGCCGGCGTCGACCGCGCACGCGAGGCCATCGACTCCGGTGCCGCGCTGGAAAAACTGAACAAACTCCGCCAGACTGTGGTGGCATGACGCGGGTGAAAATCTGCGGACTCACGACAGAAGACGACCTGCAGGCCGCAGTTACGGCGGGTGCGGACGCCGTCGGCTTCATCTGTGACGTCCCAGTCGAGACACCTCGCGAAGTCGACCCGCACGAAGCAGCAACGCTCGCCCAGGCGACGCCGCCGTTCGTCACCAGCGTGCTCGTCACCATGCCGGAATCCGTCGACCGGGTTTGTTCCCTCGTCGCCCGGGTCGAACCGGACGCGGTCCAACTCCACACGACACTCACTCCCGACGAAGTGGGCGAAATCAGTCGCCGGACGAACGTCACCGTCGTCCAGCGCGTAGAGGCGGACGACGCCCGCGTACCGAAGTACGCTGCCGTCGCGGACGCGCTCCTCGTCGATTCCGTCGACGAGCAGGGCGCGGGCGGTACGGGAACCACCGCAGACTGGTCACAGACCGCTGGCCTCGTCGCGTCTATCGACGCACCGGTCGTCCTCGCAGGTGGCCTCACGCCCGTGAACGTCGCGACGGCCATCGACCAGGTCAGCCCGTTCGCCGTCGATGTCGCGAGCGGCGTCGAGACGAGACCGGGCCACAAGGACCACGAGAAATTACACGCCTTTGTCCGCGCCACCCACCGGCAGGTGATGGTTCGGTGACGACCCGTTCGCTCACGCGCGATGCATTCGTCGCGCTCGCAGCAGAGGAGCGCCCTGCGGTTGTGCGACTCGCCGTCGAACTGGACGCGAACATCGACCCGCTCGCTGCGCACGCGGAACTCGCAGAGGGCGACTACTCGTTCCTCCTCGAAAGCGCAGAGAAGGTCGCCTCGAGCGACCCAGCCGGCGCGTTTTCCCCAGACACCGACGACCGCCACGCCCGCTACTCCTTCGTGGGCTACGACCCAGACGGTGTCGTGACGATTTCGCCAAACGAAGCTACGACAGAAGGGTTCGACGGCGCACTTGCCTCGCTCTCGCCGCCGGGTGAGGGAGACGTCCTCGACACACTACGTGAAACGCTCCCTGACCTCCCGCTTCGCGGCTTCGAGGCCGCTGGCCGCCAGCACCTTCAGGGCGGGTTGGTCGGGTTCATCTCGTACGATGCGGTGTACGACCTCTGGCTGGACGAAGTGGGCGTCGAACGACCCGCGTGCCCACTGCCGGACGCACAGTTCGTTCTCTCTACGAAGACGGTCGTCTTCGACCACGCAGAGGAGTCGATTTCGCTGGTGTTCACGCCGGTCGTCACTCCGGACACCGACGCTGGAGACCTCTACGACGACCTCGTCGCGGAGGCGGCCCGCGTCGAATCCCGCCTGCAAGCGGCGGACGCCGTCTCCCTTGGTCGGTTCACCCGCGAAGACGAACACGCAGACCCACGCGACGAGTACGAGGCGGCCGTCGACCGGGCGAAAGAACACGTCCTCGACGGCGACATCTATCAGGGCGTCATCTCCCGAAAGCGCGAACTCACGGGCGACGTGGACCCGAAGGCGCTCTACGCCGCGCTTCGAGAGGTCAACCCTTCGCCCTACATGTACCTCCTGCGTGCGGGCGACCTGAGCGTCGTCGGCGCGAGTCCGGAGACGCTCGTCTCTGTCAGCGGCGATACCGTCGTGAGCAACCCCATCGCGGGGACGTGCGGGCGCGGTGGGAGTCCCGGCGAGGACCGCCGACTAGCCGGCGAGATGCTCGCGGACGACAAGGAACGGGCGGAGCACACGATGCTCGTGGACCTCGCGCGAAACGACGTCCGCCGGGTGGCAGAACCCGGGTCCGTCCGGGTCGAGGAGTTCATGAACGTCCTCAAATATTCCCACGTCCAGCACATCGAGAGCACCGTCACGGGACGGTTGGCTCCCGAGTACGACGCCTTCGACGCGACGCGGGCGTCCTTCCCGGCGGGAACGCTCTCCGGTGCGCCCAAAGTCCGGGCGATGGAACTCATCCACGACCTCGAAGCCGGGCCGCGCGGCCTCTACGGCGGCGGCGTCGGCTACTACTCGTGGACGGGAGACGCGGACTTCGCCATCGTCATTCGGACGGCGACCATCGACCACGGGGAGACAGACCGGGTGACGATTCAGGCTGGCGCTGGCATCGTCGCCGACTCGGACCCGGCGAGCGAGTACGAGGAGACAGAAAAGAAGATGGGCGGCGTCCTCGCCGCCATCGAGCGGCTCGAACTGCCTGAGGTGACGCCATGACCGAGGTGCTGTTCGTCGATAACTTCGACTCGTTCACCTACAACCTCGTCGAGTACGTGAGCACGCACGCGGAGACGACGGTCGTGAAGAATACAGTCTCTCTCGACGAAATTCGGGCCGCAGACCCGGACGCCCTGATTCTCAGTCCGGGGCCGGGGCACCCGAAAAACGAGCGTGACGTGGGGGTCACGCGAGCGGTGCTTCGGGAACTGAGCCCCGAGATTCCGACGCTCGGCGTCTGTCTGGGGCTCGAAGCCGCCGTCTACGAGTACGGCGGGGAGATCGGTCGTGCGCCATTTCCCGTCCACGGGAAAGCCTCGGCCATCTCGCACGACGGGGCGGGGGTCTTTTCGGGGCTACCGCAGGGCTTTCGCGCCGGGCGCTATCACTCGCTCGTCGCGACTGCGGTGCCAGACTGTTTTACCGTGGCTGCGCGGTCGGACGACGACCTCGTGATGGGCGTCAGGCACACCGAGTATCCACTCGAGTGTGTGCAGTTTCATCCGGAAAGCGTGCTCACCGAACGGGGTCACGACGTCATCGAGAACTTTCTCGCGGGCGTTTAGAGGAAGACGCCGAGCACCCAGAGTATCGCCACCGCGCCGATGGCGAGCAGGAGAAGTTTCCAGGCGATGTGAAGGAGCACCCGACCCACGAGTACCATCGCTGCCAGTAACACGAGCGTCATGAGCAGCGCCGGCGGCGACGTGAAGCCTTCGAGCGCGAGTGGAATCATGATACGACCGGTATGAGATGGCGACGGATAATCGTATGGGCTGAAAACCCCCCATCGTTTCTGCTGAACCATCCCCTCACTCTGCCGATTATTCGCGAAATGATTCACTTTCACCCCGGTCTGGTGAGGGTTATTAGTGTCACACGCGTACCTACAGGTGGAGCCAAAATCAGCAACATCTCCCGCAATGGAGGTGTGAAATAAACAGCTGAGTTACAACTTCCCAATTGCCCTGAAAATCGCGAATGCCAAAGGGTTATTTGGGTGGACTCAGTACAAAATCGCCGTTACAAATGTCGCGTATGATGCCACACTTTGAAAGTCGTATCGCCCGACAGAGTGCCTCTGTCGGTTGTCGAGGGGAGTTATGAGCCGCGCAAACCTCTCCGCCGACGAGATTACCCTGCCACGAAAACGAACCGATGGTGAGACGCTCGCAGACCGGATGACCGCGAATGCGTACAACAACATCTTGCCTGCTCGATACCTTCGCAAGGACGCAAACGGGGACCTCATTGAGACCCAGGAGGACCTGTTCGTCCGCGTCGCGAAGAACATCGCACTCGCAGAAGCCGTCTACGAGGCCGAAAACCGCGGAATCGAACTCACCGCCCGCCCCGAGCAGCTGAAGCCCCGCCACCCCCGCCGCGACGAGCTCGCCGCGGAAGTGTTCGGTGACGGGACAAAAGCCACGGACGACGTAACGGTCGTCCTCACCGAGCGCAACGTCAACAAGTTCGACTACGATACCATCGTCCCGGAACTCCCTGCAGAAATCAAGGAGACGGTCGAATCCGTCCGCACCGAGTTCCAGGACCTGATGGAGGGGCTCAATTTCATCCCGAACTCGCCGACACTGATGAACGCGGGCGACGAACTCCAGCAACTCTCTGCCTGTTTCGTCGATTCGCCCGCAGACGACCTCACGGACATCCACAAGACGGCCATGGAGGCCGCAGAAGTGTTCCAGTCTGGCGGCGGCATGGGGTACGCCTTCTGGCAACTCCGCCCGTACGGTGACGCAGTCGGTTCGACCGGCGGCATCGCCTCCGGTCCGATCACGTTCATGCGGACGTTCGACCAGATGTGCGAGACCATCGCGCAGGGTGGGACGCGCCGTGGCGCACAGATGGGCGTCATGCGCGTCAGTCACCCGGACGTCATCGAATTTCTCCACGCGAAGAACAAGGACGTCTCGCTCGCGGTCACGCTCCGTCTCAACGACCCAGACGACTACACGTACACGAGCTTCAACGAGGCGCTCGAAGAAGCTCGCACCCTCATCGACGAGGAAGGGCGGGTGCCAAAGCACCTGCGCAACGCCGTCGAGGGCCATCTTTCTAATTTCAACATCTCGGTGGGCATCACCGACGACTTCATGGACGCACTCTACAACGAGGAGGAGTTCGTCTTCACCAACCCACGCACCGAACAGCCACACATCGCCACGAAAGAGACCAAGGAGATGTACGACCGCTACGGTCTCGGTCACTACGTCACCCCTGGCGAGGAACTCAAGATTCCGGCCGTCGAAATCTGGGACCACATCATCGACGGGTCGTGGGAGAACGGCGAACCCGGCGTCATCTACTTAGAGCGCGTCAACAAGGAGCACTCCTTCGACGTCGAGAAACACCCAGACCACCGCATCCTCGCGACGAATCCATGCGGCGAACAGCCGCTCGAAGAATACGAGGCGTGTAACCTCGGCCACATCAATCTCTCTACCATCGCCGACCTCGACGCGCCCGACTGGCGCGTCTGGTACGACGAGCACGGCGAGAACTACGGCTCGACCGAGGAGGCCATGCAGGCGTTCCTCGCCGACGCCATCGACTGGGACGAGTTCGACCACCGCATCGAGTGGGGGACGCGCTTCCTCGAAAACGTCGTCACCATGTCCGACTTCCCGGTGCCGAAAATCGAAGAGAAGGTCCGCAACATGCGGAAAATCGGCCTCGGCGTCATGGGTCTCGCCCAACTCTACATCCAGCTTGGCATCCGCTACGGCTCTGAGGAGGGCAACGAACTCGTCCGCCAGCTCATGATGCACATCAACCACGGCTCGAAGTGGGCCTCCCACGAACTCGCGGAAGACCGCGGGTCGTTCAACGACTGGGGAGATTCGAAGTACGCGAACCCGACCGAGTACCGCGACTGGTTCGAACACCACACCGGCCTCTCGGCCGACGAGTGGGCAGACGGCTTCTCAATTCGCAACCACAACACGACGACAGTCGCCCCGACCGGGACGACTTCCATGGTCGGCAACACGACCGGAGGCATCGAGCCAATCTACAACGTCGCCTACTTCAAGAACGTCTCCGACGACGTGCAGGGCGACGAGATGCTCGTCGAGTTCGACGACTACTTCCTGCGCGTTTTGGAGGCAAACGACATCGACGCCGAGGTCGTACAGGAGGAAGCAGTCGAGCAGATGCAAAGCAACACCTTCGAGGGCGTCACGTCGCTCTCGACGGTCCCTGACGCGATTGGCGAACTGTTCGTCGTCACCGCAGACCTCACCGGCCTCGAACACGCAGGCGTCCAGTGTGCCGCACAGGCTGGCGTGGACTCGGCGATTTCGAAGACCTGCAACTTCCCGAACTCCGCGAGCAAGGAAGACATGGACGAGGTGTACCGCTACATCTACGACAACGGCGGGAAGGGCGTCACCGTCTACCGCGACGGCACCCGCAGCAAGCAGGTGCTCACGACGCGGGCGAAGAACGCAGACTTCGCCGACGACGACGAGGCCGCAGAAGCCATCGTCGAGCAGATTACGGAGGTCTTCGGGTCGATGGAGGAGTTCTTAGACCACGAGGAGGTCAAAGCCGCACTCGACGCGCAACTCGACTCCGTCGCCGCCTCGGCCGCGAAGGGCAACCTCTACGCCGAGAAGCGCCCGCGCCCGGACGTCCTCTACGGCGTCACCCAGCGCATTTCGACCGGCTACGGCAAACTGTACGTCAACATCAACGAGGACGAACAGGGCCGACCGTTCGAACTGTTCGCGAACATCGGCAACTCTGGCGGGTTCACCGCGAGCTTCACCGAGTCGCTCGCGAAGACCGTCTCCACCGCCCTGCGTTCGGGCGTCGACCCAGAAGAGATTGCTGGCGAACTGAAAGGCATCCGCTCGCCGAAAATCGCCTGGGACAAGGGCGAACAGATTCAGTCCATCCCGGACGCCATCGGCACCGCGATGCGCCGGTATCTGGACGGCGAAATCGACAAGACCTACCCACAGCAGCGCAACCTCGCCGAGATTGCAAAAGAGAGCGCGCCACAAGCCGACGACACGGAGACCGACGGTGGCGCAGCCGCGAAGCCAGCCGACGACGACGCGACGCAGTCGCTCATCGACGCCGGCGAGAGTCCGGAGTGTCCCGACTGTGGCTCGATGACGCTCTACTTCTCTGAAGGCTGCAAGACCTGCGAATCCTGTGGCTGGTCCGAGTGCAGTTAAGCGAACCATAGCGGAACGCGACTTCTCCAATTTTTCTCACGCCGTGACTGGCAAGGCGTGGCCTGCTATCGTTAAGCGGCAACCAGAATGACGGTCGGAAACGCGGATTCTCGATTGTTTACAACCGCTCTACCGACGAAATTTGAATGTTGTCAATAGGTCTAACAGAGTCCCTGTGCGTCACTCCAGAGCGGTCTGATTCGAAACGGTGGGCGAGATTAGTTGTTCTGCCGGAATTTAGTGTTGCTGTGACCGACTAACTGACTGGCCGGTCCGGTCAAACCCGCCGAGTGATAGTGTTTCCGACACTATTAGTTAGTAATCCAACAAGTTTTTACAGTTGGCTCTTTGACATCGGTTCATGCCCTCCCCCCGCAGTTCGTCTCCCTCCAATAGCACCCGCCGCAGGCTC
This sequence comes from Haladaptatus sp. DYSN1, assembly GCF_029489995.1. Taxonomy (NCBI): domain Archaea; kingdom Methanobacteriati; phylum Methanobacteriota; class Halobacteria; order Halobacteriales; family Haladaptataceae; genus Haladaptatus; species Haladaptatus sp. DYSN1. The sequence goes on along the minus strand of NZ_CP120470.1, from coordinate 2,474,554 downwards.
CTTTCGCTCACGGGGTCTGCGATTCTCGGGTCGCTCGCTGGCTGTGTTGACCGCGTTCCCTTGTTTTCGGACAGGGACACGGAATCGAAGCCGACGACTGGCAACCCCCAGACAGACCTCGAACCACGACCGGAGACGGAAACGGGGACGCCCGAGCCCGAACTCGCGCTCCACACCGAATACAATTCCCGAGAGCGGTTTGGGTCGCCCGGCGACTCGTTCGACGACTTCGAAGACCTCTCGTCGTGGCAGGCGGTCGAAGGCAAACTCTCGGTGGACACAGAAACGTACGTCACCGGGTCCCAGAGCATGCGAGTGACTGGTCCGGCGGACGAGAAAGCGGTTTTCGACCGCCACCTCGAAACGCCGCTGAACCTGGCCGAAAACGACCTGTCGTTCGAGTTTCGCTCGGAGAACCCGGGGAAAGTGGCCGTGCTCGTCTACGCCTACGACGCCGACGACAACTGGGCGGTGCTCGAACTCCGGAGCGTCACCTACCGGCCACCGGACGTCGGCTGGTTCCGGACGTGTCCAGGCGTGTTCAAGACGAGCGAGACGGACCCCGACCTCTCGCAGGTCGAACGCCTCCACGTCGAGGTCATCAACACCGCAGACACGGACACGAACTCGTGGCTGGACGACATGCGCGTCGTCCCGAAGGCGGACACCGGCTACGTCGTACTGAGTTGGGACGACGGCTTCACCAACTTCTACGAGCAGGGTGCGCCGCTGCACGACGAATACGACGTGCCTGCGGTTCACGCCTATCCACCCTACGCAGAGGAGTCGCCCGGCGTCTCGTTCATGACCGAAGCACAGATTCGCGAACGACAGGAGGCAGGCGACGAAATCGTCTCCCACGCGACCATCCAGAAGCGATTCTCCGAGATTTCGCCCGACCGCCTCGCGGAGAAACTCGAACGCAACAAGCAGTGGCTCGTCGACCGCGAGTTCGAGGGAGCGGACTTCATCGTCTACCCGGCAAACGACTTCGACCGGGCCGCCCTCGACACCATCTCCGAGTACCACTACATGGGTGGAATGAATCAGTCGGGAAGTACCAACACGACGGGCGTCTACGGCTTCGACCCGCTCGTCCTCCCGCGAACCATCGGCCACGACCTCGACATCTCGAAGCGGGCAGTCGATATGGCCGCCGCGCACAACCAGTGTGCAATCCTCAACTTCCATCACTTCAAGAAACGGCACACGATGCCGGTTGCGGACTACGAAAAACTCCTCCAGCACATCACGGAGAAGCAGGGCATCGAGGTGATTACCTTCTCCGACCTGTGGGAGTTGCGAAAAACTGGCCCCTGACTGTGCTCACTTGACCGTGACCCACGTCAGGAAGACGAGCGCGACGAACTGCAGCGCACGCAGGACGGCGACCGCCCCTTGAACCGTCGGGTCGGAGCCGTAGAACATCTGCATGGTGAAGAAGAAATACAGCGCCATGGCGTTCTCTACGAGCATCACCGCGCCGAAGGCGATGAGGCCGAGGATGGTGTTCGTCCGGAACGTCCGGTAGTTGCGCGCCCACACGAAGGTGAGCGCCGCGAGCAGGAGAATGTTGAGTCCTGCGAGCGTGCTTGCGATCAGTAGTTCAGTTCCCATTGCCATCGTGAGTCACTCCATTTGGTCGGTGATTCGTTCGAATGTGTCCCGGTGGTGCTCGAACTGGTCCGTGAGGAAGTAGAGCGCACCGTAGCCGTCTCCGCCCGGTTCGACGACGCCGTGTTCGACCAGCATGTCGAGGTGGTGGCGTATCGTGTTGTAGTCCACGTCGAGTTCCGTCGAGAGTTGGTTCGCGTTGTGGGGGCGTTCTGAGAGGGTTCTGATGATGCGGACGCGGTTTGCGCCCCCTCGCATGCCCACGAGCAGGTACCACAGCACCTTTTCCATCGGTCGTCTACAGGGTGTTCAGTTGGTGGCAACGACAAAAGTCTCTCTCATCTGACTGTCTGGGAGACCCAGCCGCTTGGCCCACTCGGGAAGGCGGGAAGTTCTTCGCGCGACTGGACCGTCCCGTCCCCGGCCACAACTCGCGCAGTGACCCGGTGTTGGGAACCGGGGTGGTCGTAGGTGTAGGTCCACTGTCGCCAGACGTCCTCGCCGGGGAGCGGTTCGGAAAGCGTCGCCTGCTCCCAATTTCCGCCACCCGTGGTGACCTCGACAGCTGAAATGTCCCTGAGGCCGGCGTAGGCGTGGCCGCCGACGGTCACGGTCCCGTCGCCGTTATCGTTCACGAGCCAGAGTTTCGCCACGAGATTTACGGGACCGGTGCCGTGCCAGCCGCGTTCTTCCCAGTAGCCGTCTACCTGTTTGTCGAGGAATTCGATTTCTGTGAGCCACTTGACGTTGACTTCGCCCCAGTGGCCCGGAATGAGCACTCTGACGGGCGCACCGTGACTCCGCGGCAGTGGATTGCCGTTCATCCCGTATGCGAGGAACCCAGTGCGCAGGGCGGCAATCGGGAACTCGACGTAGTAGCCGTCTCCGGCGTGGAGCATCGCGCACTCACACCCCGACGCGGGCGTCACGCGGTCGAGGATGGGCGCGAGCGGTGTCCCGGTCCAGAGGGCGGTGTCCATCTTCTGTCCGTTGAGCGAGTCGCCGACACACCGGAGGGTGACGAACCGCTGTTCGACGGGGAGCGCCCGCAAGTCGTCGTACGTGATGGTCAGGTCCTCGTCGACCGCGCCGGTGAGTGTGAGCGACCACTCCTCTTGGGCCAGTCGAGGATTCACCGCGGCGATATCCACCTCGTAGAACGACGTGCTTACGAGGGGTTCGAGTCCGGCCACGGCGAGCGATTTCACTTCAGCCTCGGCGAGGAGCGTTTGAATCTCCTGGGTCTGGTCCGGGGTGAGACCAAGTGGTTGGTCCGCCGTCTCGTCTGCGTCACGCGACCCGAGGACGTACGAGAGGAGGGAGAAGCCAGCCACGCCGGCGATGGCAGTTAGCACACGTCTGCGAGCCCGTGAGTCTGCCCCACTGGTCGAGACGCCCGATTCGGTGAGTGCGAGGACGGCGGCTGCCGGAATCGCCGCGGCGAGGGCGAGAACCGGTTCGGCGGTGAGCAGCGTGACGGCCGCCCACGTCAGGCCGAGGGCCGTGGTCACGGAAACGAACCTGCTTCGCTGACGCCACCCGGTCGCCAGCGCGGCGGCCGAGAGACACGCAATGAGGAGGACTGCGAGGGTTATGGCGGCAAAGAGGTTCAGTTTCTGGCCGAGGTCCCCGAGGACGACGATGGCGAACGTGACGAGCGATGCCGGCGCGACCCGCGAAAGTGTCGCTTCGAGTGGTGCTCCCACGAACCCGGGGGTAAAGCCAGCGGCTGCGTACGACCCCGCCACGGCCGCGACGCCCGCGAGCAGGACGCGGGCGATACCAATGCGAACCAGTCGACTTCGTGGGAGCAGATTCATCGGCGATTAGCTCCGGATGCGTGCGACGACCAGCGCGACGCCAATGAGGGCTACGAGGGCGACGCCGATGGCTGCGGTCGGACTGAGCAGTCCGCCGGCCGACTCGTCCATGTCGTCACCGGACATGTCGTCGCCAGCCATCTCGTCTTCGGTCATGTCCTCAGCCATGTCTCCGTCGGTCATAGCGTCGTCGGACATGGTCTCATCTGACATACTGTCGTCCGTCATCGAGTCGTCAGACATGTTGTCCTCGCTCATCTCGTCGTCAGTCATATTGTCGTCGGTCATGTTGTCTTCCTGGGCGAAGGTTGCCTCCGTCGCCGCGCCGACACCGCCAACGGTGAGGGCGATTGCGACGAGGAGAATTCCTACCGCTGTCACGAGTTTCTGCATGGTCAGGTGAACAGAGCATTTGGGGGTGTATACGGATTTTTCAAACTCTGGACAAACTTATTCTAGAATTTCTTCCGATTCCACGACACAACGCTCAAGCGCCTCGCGCGGGGAGTGAATGTATGGCGCAGGAAGTCGGCGGCCGCCCGTGTCCGCTCTGTGAAGAGCCGATGTACCACCGCCACTGCAAATACGTCTGTCCGAATCACGGCGTCATCTACGACTGTGCGGACACCTTCTGGTAGCTACTCGGCTGCATGCAGGCGTCTCAAGAGCGGCCCGGCGACGAGCAGGAAGGCGAGGGCCGCCGCGCCAAGCACAACCGGAAGCCCGACTCCCGAGACGCCTTCTGTCGTGAGTGTCTCCATCGAATTCCCAGCGAGGACGCCCGCAATCGCCCACGGAGCCTCACCGACGAGCGTTCCGACGACGAACGGCCACGTTCTGACTCCGGCGAGGCCCGCACTGTAGGAGATGATGTCCGTCGGGATGGGGATGAGTCGCGAGGCGATGACCCCGCGTGTCTCGCCCGTCGCGGAGAAGAACTGCGACCCCACGTCGCGGGCCTTCCCGATGATGCCATTCTCTGGGAAGTACCGTGCGAGGAAGAACGGCGGGACGGCGGTCACCACGATTCCGACCAGCGCGATGGGGATGCCCACCGTGACACCGTAGACGTAGCCGACGACGATGGAGAGCGGTGTGACCGGCCAGGCGACGAGCGGTCGAAGGAGATAGGCGAGCGCGAGAACGACGGCGAAGCGCACCGGGTCGTCTGTGAGTCGGGCGAACGCAGTGAACAACTCGCGCGGAGAGAAGACGAGCGAGGCGACGAGGATGGCGCTCCCCACGAGCGCGATGCCCACGAGTTGCCGGCGCGTCGCCCGGTCCATGTCGGTTCTCTGCCGGAACGGGGTAAACCAGTTTTGGCTCACCGGTTTGCTTTTTACCGTTTCGCGTGAACGACGAGTGTGCCCACACGCGATACGGTCGAACTCGGGGTGGAACTCCTCTCGAAGCTCGAACTGGAGGAACTCACGCTCGCCGAGGCGATAGACCGCATCGAAACCATCACGACGAACCCGGCGACGACGCGCGAGATTCTGGACATCGCGGAGATGCGCGGCGTCATCGAGCGCGACGGGACGCTTCTCAGACCGCAGAGTGGCAACTACGTCAAATTCGAGAGTGAGGTCGTCACGAAGGAGGGGGAATTCACCTGCCGACGGTGCAACGCGGCTATCACGACGGGTTACTTTATCAAGATGCAGGCGGGAGAACTCGGGCCGTTTGGTTCCTCGTGTATCCGGAAGGTCACCGGCCGCGACTGAGTTCGTCGATGAGCTGTTCTATGAGTGCCTGCTGCTGTTCTAAGAGTGCGCTCTGCTGTTCTACGGCCGCTGTCAGTGCTTCGAGTTGTGCCTGAACGTCGTCTGCGTCAGCTGCGGGCGCTGCAACCTCGGTCGGTGGGGATTCGTCGGATTCCGCCTCGCGGTCACCGAACATCGCCGTGACCTGTCGTTGGTCGTCCGGTGATTCGCTCTCGGTTTCAGCCGCCTCGGCGCGGCCACTGCCGAGGGGTTTCAGCCCACTCTCTTCGAAGTCGTCTTCGATGGACTCGTGGGTCGGTTCCTGTTCATCAGGCGCGACCTGCGCGTTGAACGCTTCGAGCGTGGGCACGTCGTAGTAGTCGAACAGCTCCGATTCGAGCGTCTGACGAACGAGCCGTGCCTTCTCGTTCGGGCACTTGATGCGCTCGGGTCTGCCCGCACGCGAGAGGACGATTGTCGTGGCGACGCTCCCGTCTTCGAACGAGAGGCCGGTCAACTCGTCGAAGAGATAGTCATCGAACTCTGCGTCCCAGACCGCCTGCCCGACGTGCTTGACCAGGCGCTTGCTCGTGATGACGAGCGTAAGTTCGCTAAACCGATAGGCGGCGGCGAGCGTCTCGTCTGCGTCCATCACGCCGGCGGCAGCGAGGATGCCCGCGAGCAGCGGCTGGAGGATGTCGTCGGTTCGCTTCCCGGGCACCGTGAACGACTCCGTCCGGTCTACGTACTCCAGTTCGAAGGTGTCCTTTCGCCGCCCGCTCGCGACGGCGAGGCGGTCTACGTCGTGGCCGAACTCCGTGACGGATTCGTCGCTGAGGAGGCCCTCCGCGCGGTAGACGAGCGTGCGCGTCGGGGTGACGTAGACCCGGTCGTCACCCCCGAGGTGGACGTTGGCCGTGACCTGCTCGTCCCCGAGGTGTTGGTGGACGAGGTCTGGCAGATTCATGGTAATTCATGTGATGGAATAGGTATAAAACCGCATGATGACTCGGGTGAAGATGAGAAGCTTAAAGAAGTCCCTCCTGCTACGGAAAAATGAGCCCGGGTGGCTTAGCTGGACATAGCGCCGCACTCATAGGGTTACGAGATTCGGTGCGGAGCCTTGGAAGCTCCCGACATGTTCCCGGAGGCTTTGCCGAGCCTCTAACCTGGGACATGCGGAGATCGAGGGTTCGGAGCCCTCCCCGGGCACTTTTCACCTTCGCGACTCACTCCCGTGAGTCGCAACTCCGTGAAAAGGTGGTCGGCAGACGTGGAGAACCCGTAGGCTACTCACGAGCATCGCGAGTGAGTAGTAAGGAGCAGTTTGCTGCGACCGAAGTTCGGAGCCCCCTTCTCACCCGAACGAGGGGCCGTCGTTGACCAACGGCCCGAATTCGTCGATTGGAACGCCTTCCATCGTCTGGAGGCTGAGGCCGTGACGCCGGGCAATCATCGCCAGGTCGAACGCCGAGGCGCGGTCGGGGGCCTCGTAGATGCAGAGGAAGTCGTAGTCGCCGAGCAGGGCGAGGGTCGTCTCGATTTCGATGGGCGAGGTTTCGGTCTCGCGGTAAATCTCACCCCACGACGACGCGAGTTCTTGCATGTTCTGGTAGTCCTTGTCGATGACGTCGACGAGCGAAACCCAGGTGGGCATGTGTTAGTCTCACACTAACAGACGTAAAAATAATTTGGGCGGCTTGGAGAACAATCCTCAGTGACGACCGGTCGGCTCACCCGACCAGTCTAAGTTGCTGTGGTGTGGTTCCGGTTACGCGTTCGATGACGCCCTCGTTTTCGAGGTCTAGTTTCACCCTCGTCACGAACCAGAGGACAGAGCCGTCGAACGCCTCGCCGATGTGGGCGTCCACGTCGTCGACGAGTTCGGTGAAGGTCAAGGCTCCGTGTTCGCCGAGGCAGGCTTTGATCGCGTCGCGCACTGCCCCGTATTTCTCGTCGTCGATACTTGCGTCGTCACGGTCGAAGTTGGGATACTGCGTGGAGATTGGTTGGTGCATGCTAGCACAGATGCTATCCGAGATAATAGACGTGACTGCTGTAGAGGCACCGTCGTTGTCACAATAGCACTCGATGGATATATATTCGAAAATAAATAATCGAAAATAAATTCATTATTTTAACGAAATTTAAGACGGGCCGCTGTGAGCGCTCCGTATGGACGTTTCCAGGCGGTCGTGGTTGAAACGCATCGGTGCGGTCGGAACTGGCGCGGTGCTCAGTAGTTCGCTCGCTTCGGCGGCGACGAAGCCGTCCGTCGATTGGCGACCTGCGGATTCCTCGAACTACACGAACACGTCTCGGACGGCGGCGGACATCGACTGGGTGGTCGTCCACACCATCGAGGGGAGCGACGAGACTGGCATCTCTGTTTTCCAGGACCCGGATTCGAACGTGAGCGCCCACTACGTCGTCGGCGACGATGGCTATCAGGCTCAGTGTGTCTACGACGAGGACGAGGCGTGGCACGCGGGCAACAGCGATTACAACGCCCAGTCCATCGGCATCGAGCACGGCGGTTATGCCAGCCAGTCGAGTTTCCCGGACGTGCAGTATCAGGCGTCGGCTGAAATCTGCGCGTACGTCTGTGATGCCTACGACATCCCGAAAGAACACGTCGCCGGCATCCCCGACTGCAACGCCGCGGGCGGCGGCATCATTGGCCACGACCAGGTCCCGGACCCGTACAACTGCTCGCAGGGTGGCGGCGCGAGCAACCACACGGACCCCGGTGACAATTGGGACTGGGATTACTACATGGAACTCGTCGGCGGGACGAACAACGGCGGTGGCGGGTCGTACAGTTGGCCAACGTACTCCTACGGTGACCAGGCGGAGGCCGTCTACTCGATTCAGTATCTCCTCGAAGACCACGGCTACGCGCTTCAGTATCACGATGGCATCTACGGCTCCGAAGTCGAGAGCACCGTCGAACAGTTCCAGGCCGACACCGGCCTCGCGGTCGATGGAATCTGCGGACCGAACACGTGGGAACAGCTCTACGTGGTCGTCTCCGGGCCGAACGACGACCCGTACTGGGCGACCTACGGCGCACAGCACCACCTCAAGCACGGCGAGGGCTATTCCATCGCCGTCGACGGCTACTACGGCGCAGAGACAGAGGGCGCAATCGAGGACTTCCAGTCGAGCGCTGGACTGACCGTAGACGGCGTCGTCGGCCACGACACCTGGCAGGCGCTCGTCGACATCTAAGCAGGCGATTTTTCTCCCACTGGCGCGTGGCACCGACCATGCACATCCGCCTCGCCACGCCGGCCGACGCACCGGAAGTGGCCGCCATCTACGCGCCGATGGTCCGCGAGACCACGGTCTCCTTCGAAACCGACCCACCCACGGAAACCGAGATGCGCGTTCGCATCGAGAAAACGCTCCCGGGCCACCCGTGGCTCGTGTGCGAAGGTGACGGCGGGACGATTCTCGGCTACGCCTACGCGGGCACTCACAACTCGCGTGAAGCCTATCAGTGGACAGTCAACGTCTCCGTGTACGTCCACGAGGACGCCCGTGGGCAGGGACTGGACCGGCGCCTCTACGAGACGCTGTTCGAAATTCTCCGTCTCCAGGGGTTCTACACGGCGTTCGCCATCATCACTGTCCCGAACGATGCGAGCGTCGCGCTCCACGAGTCGCTGGGCTTCGAATCGGTCGGTGTCATCGAATCGGCCGGCTACAAACACGGCGGCTGGCACGACGTCTCCTATTGGCGGCGCACGCTCACCGTCCCACTCGACGACCCGACGCCACCGCGCTCGCTCGACCAGCTTGATTCCGCCGTACTCGACGGGATCCTCGACACGCCAACGTCCTGAGTCCGGCAGGGTATGTTGTGCTGATCGCTGTGCGGCACTGTCGCACACTTTCTCTATATTTCTGTCGTTTCGAGGTCCGAACGTGCGTATCTGGCGAAGACCGCCTTTTTGTGGCCTTCAGACGACACATTGGCGCGTCTGAGCTTATGAACTTATTTAAACAATTCCGGCTACGTTTAATACCTCGTGAAGAGATTAGACAGTTGGCGCGGGAGTCCGATTGTTATACTTCCCCCCTAGCATCCTTCCCCCCGACTCCCCGCGTCCACTATTGTACGTCGAAGCGTGCCTTCCAGTCGGCGACGAGGTCGTTTGCGGCCGTTTCTGTCGCGACCATCTCGTGTCTGTAGTGTTCGCCCTCCGGTGCCTGAATCAGGCGGTCGAACGAGACGGCCCAGTCGCCCGCTCTCGTTTGTCTGAGACTGATGGTGGCGTAGCCGTCGTCACGCCGCCACTCGCGTTTGCTCCCGATAGGGTCGCGTTCGGTCCAGCTCATACCTATTCCTATGCAGTCACTAAGGTAAGCCCCGCGAACCGAATACGCTCTTTAGGCTCCGCCGCCTACCTCGACCGATGCCCTCCCACCCGTCGGACTACCGAGTCATTCGGTCTCTCGCGGTCACGGCCAACGATGTCGTGATGGCCTACGAGACCAACCGGTCCCGTCGTGACCAGCAGGCGGTCATCAGAGTCACGCCGCCGTTTAATGGTCGGATGCGGGCGCGACTTCACCTCGTCCGGCACGGAGACACCTACGATTCAGCCAGTGTCGAACCGCTCCACATCGACCCCGCCGCGCTCGTCACCAACCCGCACGCTTACCCGCATGCGACGGACACAGAAGCCGAACTCAGAGCCGACCCATCGACGCCGTACTCGGTCGACGCCCACTACGAGTACCACCGAAACGCCATTTCAGCGTGGCGCAGTGCCGTTTCCAGTCGGATTGGGGAAACAGTCACGCTTTCTGGTAGGCACGGCCCACACACCGTTCTCGTGAAGGTTCTTGGAAAGGAATCCGGCAATGTAGAATAATTGGTTCTCCACGGGCTTTGAAGGTTTTAGTCCATTTTTAGGGAGTCATGAAACGTTTTCAGACTGTTTTCTCAGCGTGAAATGGGCGAAAACTGTCCAAACGCTCCACCCATTATATGCTACCTCCTATCGTAGACATGTGTGAGGTAATTGGGGTGTCCTCCATGAACGAATCCGCCATGAATGATAACAGGTCCTCACTCGCCGCCCGCCCCGACGCGGGCGACTCCGGAGACCCGACTGCATCGCTCGCAACCGTATCCGCGAAGTACAGAGACGAACTCGTCCGCTCGTTCGAGGCTGTGGCCTTCTGGTCAGCAATCGCACTTCCCTTCCTCCACGTGCCATTGCTCGTTGACGGACTCGACACGCCTCCAAAGCAGGTCGCGTTCGCCGCCCTCCTCGTCCTCAACGTCGTGATGCTCGTCGTGGGCCATTCCCACCACGACCGCGAACGCTGAGGATTTATTCCCGTTCGGGAGCAATTTCCGAGCATGGACCTCGACGTCGTCCCGCTCGGCCGTACCGGTTTACACGTTTCAGAAGTCGCCTTCGGGACGTGGCGCTTCGGTCGTGAGAACGACCGCGGCGACATCGAAGTGGGCGAAGACCGCGCCCACGAACTGTTAGACGCCTACGCAGAGCACGGCGGCCGCTTTATCGATACTGCAGACATCTACGGTGATGGCCGGGCAGAGGAGTATATCGGCGACTGGCTCGCGGGTCGCGACCGCGAGGAGTTCACTATCGCCTCGAAGATTTACTGGCCGACCCGCCAGGACCCGAACGGCCGCGGGCTGAACCGAAAGCACATCCGAAAGGAGATCAACCGGATTTTAGAGCGTCTCGGAACGAGTTTCGTGGACATCCTCTACATCCACCGCTGGGACGACGACACTCCGCCCGAGCAGTTCATGCGAACCCTGAACGGCCTCGTCGAAGACGGGAAGGTAAACCACCTCGGCACCTCCACGTTCGAACCGAACGCCTGGAAGGTCACCCGCGCGAACGAAATCGCAGACCGGCGGGGCTACGAACCGTTCACCGTCGCTCAACCGCGATACAACCTCGTCAACCGGGAAATCGAGGGGAACTATCTGGAGATGGCCTCTCACTACGGGCTCGCTATCGTCCCGTGGAGTCCGCTCGCCGGCGGGTTCCTCTCTGGAAAATACAAACGAACCGAGGAACCGCCCGAGGGAACTCGTGGCGCGACCGACTCCCAGTTCGCGGACACCTACCTCACGAGCGCGAACTTCGACGTGATGGAGGAAGTCTCTGAGGTCGCCCGCGAAGTCGGCACGTCACCGGTCGCGGTCAGTCTCGCCTGGTTGCTTCACCACGACGCGGTGACGGCTCCGATTATCGGCGCACGCACCGTAGAGCAGTTAGAAGAGAACCTCGCGGCCACCGACATCACCCTCTCGCGGACGCAGTTCGAACGCCTCGCAAACGCGAAATAACGGTTATCCTGTTCCCGAACCAACGTATTGGGGATGAACACGTCTTCGATGGATTCGATCGTCGAAAAGCTCCTCTCGGCTGCAACCGTGTCGTCGGTGTACGGTGAACCGGTCGAACACGGTGAAAAGACCGTGATTCCGGTCGCCCGCATCGCCTTCGGCTTCGGCGGTGGCTACGGGTCGAGTGAGGAACACGAAGCGGACGACGAGGAGGCGACCGAACACGAGACTGAGGAGGGTGGCGGTGCTGGCGGCGGTGTCGTCGCGATGCCCCTCGGCGTCGTGGAAATCACGGAGGCGGACACACGATTCATTCGATTCAGCGACCGAAAACGCGCCGCGAGAAACCTTATCCTCGGGATATTCATTGGGCTCCTGCTCAGCCGCAGCTTGCGAAGGCGAAGTTAGTAGCCGTGGCATCACACTTCGACACCGTTGACCGAATCAGTGTGAGCTCCTGTCTGGATACTATTTTGAGGTGGTGCGCAGCATGACTAGCTGATTCCGATCGATTTTCTAGGTCGATTGTGCGTGGCTGTGTACACGTTGTACTACAGATATCCAAGATCGGACAGTCGATCCTCTATCTGATCGTCAAGCACATTGTCCACTTCACCCGTCCGATACGTAAGCGACTCGTACTCGTCATATTCGATGTCTTTGCGAACTAACTTTGACGGGACACGTCCTGTCATTCTCGTTGGTACGGGCACGTCTGCAGTTGCAAGCGTGATTGGAGCGACATCGATTAACTCTAAACTCCCGTTCCAGTCCAGATTGAACGCCGGGCCGCTCCCAATGAACACGCCCACCGTCTTGTGGTCGAACACATTGGTTTTGATGAATCTCTTCCCGAATAGTTTCGTTTTCACCGGATTGTTCATCTTGTTTGGATAGAACAAGATATCACACGCGCTATTGGTGTACGGTCCCGAGTAAACGTCTTCTCTCCGCACGACGCGTTCGAACGCCGATTCTCCATCGGGTGTTTCAATTGTAGATAATAACTCGATTATCTCGTCTCGAATCGTTTCGTATTCGTTCAGGTCTACGATACCACTCGCCTCTCTACCTTTGACATTTAGTCGAATACCTAGTTCGGAGCTGCTTCGGCAATAGGCAACCGATGATTCCACTTCGACGACGACCTCTATTGCCTTTTTTACGTTGTAGGGGAGCATCGAAAGCGTGATCTCCCCAAGTCCAACCCGCTGAAGCACTGCATACATCTGTCCCGGAGAGATGCCCATCCCCCGTAAGAGGCGTACCGTGTGTTGAATCGCAGTAGTGGTACTCTCAGTTCGGTCCGAGCGGTTCACCTGTGTCAACGTCTGCTTTGCCGAACGAAGCGAATGATCGTGACGGGTCGTTGTGGTTTCAACATATCCTGCGTCTCGAAGAATTTCGTTGATGTAGATTGTATAGCCGTTGGCCGGTCCGATGCCATGGTCTGAACAAACGATTATCGTATCATCAGTATCTACGATGCTCACTAACTCACCAACAAACTCGTCGGCTTTTTTGTAAACTTGGAGGAACTCCTCGTCCGTATCGAAATTATGAAATACCGCGTCCGTCTTTTGCACCTGGATGATTCCGACATCCCACTCGTAGTTCGTCAGCAGGTATTTTGCCGCCTTCGTTCGCATTTCTATCAGATTCACATAATCATTGAGTTTTTTCTCGGCATCGTTGCTCAATTCGTACTCGGCATAGATTCGATATGTTTCGCCGATTGCCTGACTAATCTCCGACCGAATATTCGCTGGATAACCCGGTGCTTTCTCGGGTGCAAGATAGCCTGGAACGATTACCCCATTAATTTCCTCAACTGGATGCGTAACTGGAAGATTCAATACAATGGACTGGCGGTTTTTTTTTCAGTTAAATAATTCCACAGTGCTGGTGCCCGGACATCATTTCGCGTTATCAGTGTTGACTCTGTTGGAGCCCTTGCATCATGAGAGAAAAAATCGTAGACACTGTGGTAGCTTGGATCTACGCCCGTGTACATCGAAGGCCAGGCGCTTCCCGTCCATGGCGGCATCGTCGACGCAAGCGGTGTCGCTACGCCTTTCGAACGGAGCGAAGCGAAATTGGGGAGTTCATCAGAAAACCTGTTTAAATACTCAAAGTCAAGTGCGTCGAATCCAAGAACGAGGATTTTTCCAGACATGTCAATTATTAATGTTCGACTGCTATCCGTATTAAGCTTTGGTAGATCCCCCCAAATCCGGTACTCCACGTTCAGGAAATAATGATATAATTATGTCTATTTGGGGATTTTTCAGCTATTCTATCATTAAACGTTGGTGATAAGCAATACAGAGATCTCTGCGGTGTGTTGCTACTCGGCTGTTTCGTTGCTCTGGGTAGTCCCCAACAGTTCGGTATGGATGTCCCGCCCCTTGAGCAGCAGGAAGCCGGTGAAGATGACGAGGAATCCGGCGGCAGTGTAGACGTCGATGACCTCGTCCAAGAACAGGAACCCACTGAGCGCCGCGAAGATGGGTGCGACGTAGGAGACGAGGTTGATTTCGACGGGGCCGAGGCGGTCTAACAGGTCGAAGTAGATGAGAAAGCCAATCGCACTCGCCACGAGGGAGAGGTACGCAAGTGCGAGCAGCCCCTCGTTCGTCCAGACGACGTCTCCGAGCGACTCGTTTGGGAGGGCGAGACTCACAGCGTGCATGAGCACGGCCCCACCGAGCATCGACCACGCCTCCATCGTCTCGATGGGGAGGTCTGCCTCGATGCGGCGGGTAAGCACGCTCCCGAAGGAAAATGAGAGCGCGGCGAGGAAGACGAGGAACTTCGCGACCACGTCCTCGGTGAGGAGGTTAGCAGGGTCTGGGCGTGCGAGGATGGTGACGCCGACGAGGGCGATGACCATGCCGACTACACCGGCGACGGTGAGGCGCTGACTCGGCAACAACGCACGAGCGAACGAGGTGGTCAGGATGGGTGAGAGGCTGATGATGACGGCGGCGGCGGCGCTCGTCGTTTGCGTCTCGCCGATGAACAGGAAGATGTGGTAGCCAGCGATGAGCAGGACTGCGCCGACGATTACGAGATACCACTCCTCGCGCGTCCGTGGAAGCCAGTGGTCGGTCACATACACGGCGTAGGCGAGCATGAACACCGCCGCGATGTCGTAGCGGAGGGCGGCGAACAGCACGGGTGGGAAGAAGTCGAGGCCCGCCTTGATAGCCATGAACGCAGACCCCCAGATTGCGGCGAGGACGACGAACAGCAGGAGATTCCGATAGCGCACACCGGTGATGGAGTGTCAGCGTGCCTCAACCTTTCGTTAGGGAACGCGCTCGCCGCGAAGTGCGATGAGGATGTCCTCGCGCGTGATGATGCCGACGAGGACGTTGTTTTCGACCACCGGGAGGCGATTGATGTCGCGCTCTACGTCGGTCACGAGGTCGATGATGTGGTCTAAGTCGTCGTCAGGGGAGACGGTCACCACGTCGGTGGTCATCACGTCCCTGATTGGCTTGCCTGCGTTCTTCACGAGGTCGATGTTCACGTCGAGTTCGTTCCACGAGAGGTCGAAGCCGTAGGTCTGGCTTTCGAGAAACGGTGGGAAGCCAATGGGAATCCAGAGGGTGCGGTGGGAGGGCTGGAAGATTTCGACGAGGTCGCCCTGCGTGACGATGCCGACGACGTGGTCCGCCTCGTCCACGACCGGGAAACCGTTGAAATCAGCCTGCGCGAGTCGCGTGAGTACGGAACTCACCTCGTCGTCTGGGTGGACCGTCTCTACGTCGGTCGTCATGATGTCGCGTGCGAGGAGTGCCATGTGCAAACACACATCTTCCGAGGCCGTAGTGGTTGCGGTACCCTGAAATATCAGTGAGCTATCCTAAAACACACATTTAAATCATCTGGGAACATACCAGCAGGCATGGCCGTGTACGGCCGATGCACCCTTCGTAACCTGTTCGACGATTCGCCCACGCCGCACATCGCACACCCTCCTCGCACTCACCATCGCCATTTTTACGTCGCGACTGATGGGTCCTACCGGGAGTCGGGTGGCGGGCTTGGGGTCGTCATCGAAACGCACGACGGCGAGCGCGTGGCTCGGCTTTCGGTGCCCGATTCGCCGCCGGACAACAACGTCGCCGAGTACCGGGCGCTCCACCTCGGACTCGACGTGCTCGCCGCGCGTGCGCCGCCGACGGCGCGGGTCGGCGTGCTCGTGGACCACGCGAATCTCGCGGCGAACGTGAACACGGCGACCATCCTCGCCCAAGACGCAAACTGGCTGCCACACCACCAGTTCACGATTCCGACCCGCGCAGAACACCACTGGCGGGGGATTCGAGCGCGCATCTGTGGGTTCGCGGAACTGCGCGCCGCCCAGATTTCCTCTGGCGACAACCCGGCGCACTCGCTTGCGAACGCGCCGGACCAGTACGGTCACGTCAATAACGAGCCACCGCGTTGCGTGCTGCCACAGCCCTTTGACGTGCCCCACTCCCCGAGCGAGACGGGCGTGCCGCCGCCGTCTCGCGCCGACCGTCACGCCGGAGATTAACCTATGACCTACGCCGAGGAACTCGACGTCCAGCGCGCCAGCAAAGACGAATTTTTCAAGCGACACCCACACTCGCCCATCCCGCACGACCAGCGCGAGGGGTTCCGTGGCCTGTCCTACTACGACCCGAACCCGGACCTCCGGTTCGTCGTCCCGCTCCACGAACACGAGGAAAAAGAAGAACTCTTGCTCGACACGAGCACCGAGGGCGTCCGCCAGTACCTCCGCTGGGGCGAGTTCCGCGTCGAAATCGACGGCGAGGAGGTTGCGATTCAGGCCTACCGAACCGACGAACACGAACAGCGCCTGTTCATCCCCTTCCGCGACCGGACGAGCGGCAACGAGACCTACGGCGCGGGTCGCTACCTCGATTTAGAGGGCGACGACCGCGACGGCGAGCAGTGGGTTCTCGATTTCAACCTCGCGTACAATCCGTACTGTGCGTACTCGGAGGCCTACGAGTGTCCGCTGCCACCGGGTGAAAACTGGCTGCAAGTGCCGGTGAAAGCCGGCGAGAAGAACTACGAACCGGCGTGAGCGATTAGTTGTTCTCCTGGGCGTCCACGACGGCCACGGATGCCAGATTCACGATGTCCTTGACCTCGTCGCCGCGCTGGAGGACGTGGACGGGTTTGTTCATGCCGACGAGCATCGGCCCGATGGCTTCTGCACCGCCGAGGCGCTGCAGCAGTTTGTACGCGATGTTCCCCGCCTCTAAGTTTGGGAACACGAGTACGTTGGCCGACTTCTTCAGATCCGAGAACGAGTACGTCCCGTCGAGAATGCTCTTGACGACGGCGGTGTCGGCCTGCATCTCCCCATCGACCGGGAAATCGACCGCCGGGTCGGCGCGGAGCGTGCGGGCCGCGCGGCGGACCTTCGCCGTGCCCTCGTTGTCCACCGAACCGAAGTTCGAGTACGAGAGCAGGGCCGCACGCGGTTCGACGTTGAAGCGGCGTGCGAGCGTCGCCGTGTGCTTGGTAATCTCTGCGAGCACTTCTTCGGTTGGGTCCAGATTGACCGTGGTGTCCACGCAGAAGATGACGCGGTTCTTGAATGTGAGCATGTACACCCCGGCGGCGTAGTTGGCGTCTTCTGCCGTGCCGATGACCTGCAGCGGCGGGCGCAGCGCGGAGGGGTAGTGGTGGGTGAGGCCGGTGAGCATCGCGTCGGCGTCGCCCATCTCGACCATCACGCTGCCGAGGTAGTTGCCGTCGGCGATGAGTTCGTCCGCCTCACGCCGGGTGACGCCCTTGCGCCGACGCAGTTCGTAGAGACGCTCTGCGTACGGTTTCAGGTTGCTCTCGTCTGGGTCCACGATTTCGGGTTCGAATTCGAGACCGAGACGCTGGGCGGTCTGCCAGATTTCCTCCTGACTGCCGATGAGGATTGGCTCCGCGATGCCCTGCTCGACGAGCTGGTAGGCCGCGCGCACCATCTTCTCGTCGTCGCCTTCTGCGAGGACGACGCGCTTTGGGTCGAGTTTCGCCTTGTTGAGGACGACGCGCATCATCTCGCGGGACTTCCCGAGGCGCGCTTCGAGTTTCTCGACGTAGCGGTCGATGTCGAGGTCGATGCGAGCGGCGTCGCTCTTGATGGCCGCTTTCGCGACGGCCGGAGCCACCTCGAACAATACGCGCGGGTCGACCGGTTTCGGAATGATGTAATCCGGGCCAAACTGAATCGGCTGGTCGCCGTAGGCTTTGACCACGGCGTCGGGGACGTCCTGTCGGGCGAGGCGAGCGAGGGCTTCTGCGGCGGCGACCTTCATCTCCTCGTTGATCTCGCTGGCGCGCACATCGAGTGCGCCCCGGAAGATGAAGGGGAACCCGAGGACGTTGTTCACCTGATTCGGGTAATCAGAGCGCCCCGTCGCCATAATCACCGTGTCCTGACGGGCTTCCTTCGCGTCCTCGTAGGTGATTTCTGGGTCGGGGTTCGCCATCGCGAAGATGACGGGGTCGTTCGCCATCGACTGCACCATCTCCTGGCTCACGATGCCGGCGACTGAGAGGCCGACGAACACGTCTGCGCCTTCCATCGCGTCGGCGAGGTCGCCCTCAGGGATGTCGCGGGCGAATTGGCGTTTGTACTGGTTCACCTCGCCTGCCTCGGCACGTTGTTCGGTGATGATGCCCGAGGAATCGCACATGGTGATGTTCTCTTTTTTTGCGCCGAGTGAGACGTAGAACCGGGCGGTTGCGATGGCGCTCGCCCCAGCCCCGGAAAACACGATGTCGAGTTTGTCGATGTCCTTGCCCACCACGTCCGTCGCGTTGAGCAGGGCGGCCCCAGAGATGATGGCCGTCCCGTGCTGGTCGTCGTGGAACACGGGGATGTTCATCTCCTTTCGCAGGCGCTCCTCGATGGTGAAACACTCGGGGGCCTTGATGTCCTCTAAGTTGATGCCCCCGAACGTCGGTTCCATCGCCTTCGTCGCGGCGATGATGGCCTCCGGGTCATCGAGGTCGAGTTCGATGTCGAAGACGTCGATGTCGGCGAACCGCTTGAACAGCACGCCCTTGCCCTCCATCACCGGTTTCGAGGCCTGTGCGCCGATGTCCCCAAGGCCAAGCACCGCAGACCCGTTCGACACCACGCCCACCATGTTCCCCTTCGCGGTATAGGTGTAGGCGTCGTCGGGATTTTTCTCGATTTCGAGACACGGTGCGGCCACCCCGGGCGAGTACGCGAGGCTCAGGTCGCGTTGGGTGTTCGTTGGCTTTGTCGTCGAAATCTCCAGTTTGCCTGGCGGGTCGCGCTTGTGGTATGCGAGAGAATCCTCATCAAGTCCCATGGGTGTACTCCCGCAGGGTTCCCTAAAAAGCTATGCGAAGTCAGAGTTCGACGACTGTCGAAAACAGGGTGGGCCGCGGCAAACCTTACGCGAATCGGTCGTCGGTCGTGTCGCTATCGTCACCGTTCACGTCGCCCAGCGATTCTTCGTCATCCATCGGTCCGACTTCGTCCGTCGATTCATCTTCGGCCCGCACGGCCCGCCGCTGGGCCGGGATGAGGTCGAACTCGCCGTAAGAGTCGCCGAGCACGAACAGCGCGTAGTACCGGAAGAACACGGCAAATGGCACCTGCACGAACAGGATGTAGAGCAACACCAGCAGTCCGAGCGGAATGGCCAGGATGACGAGGAAGGCGAGCACTGCGGTGCTCAGGCCACCTGCCGCCGTGAATATCCCGAAGCCGAGTAGTGCCGCGATGCCGAGTACGGGCAACAATACGACGGCGAGTGCGATGGCGGCGAGGATGCCCGCAGCAAAACCGAGCAACCACCGGAGAATAACGAAGAGACCGTACTGCTTCCACTGAGCACGAAGAATTGGCCAGAAACGCCGCCACCCGGCGATTACGCCGAGGTCTTCGCGCATCATCACGGGGACGACGAAGTCCGTGGTGAGCGTGAGCCCGATACCGAGCAAGAGCGCGATGATGAGCAAGAACGGAATCAGGAGGATGAGAAACAGCGGCGAGAAGGCGAAGATGAACACTGCGCCGATTGCGAGAAACGGCGCGAGGATGAGCAAGACGAGGACGAGGGTGAACACGAACAGGCGCACGCCCTTTCCGAACCAGCGGTTGAACGGTCCGCGGATGCGGACTTCCTCGCTTCGCACGGCGTCCACGAAGACGAACTGGAAGACGGAACTAAACACTCCGAACAGAAGCGCGAGTAACCCGACGACGACGCCGATGACGAGCACGATGGCGAGAATGTCAACCTGCCCGTCGATGGGTGGAATCTCGCCGCCCGGTGTGTCTCCGGCTGGAACCGAGAAGTTCGTGCCACCCCCACCGCCGCTGACGCCGCCGATGAAGAAGACGATGAGCGCGAGTTTGAGCCACTTGCGGAAGTCGAACGGAAAGAGGAACTCTCGAGTCGCCTGAATGGAGTCCTCGATTCCGTCGATAGCGTACCACGACATGTCAGGTGAATCAAAAGTCACGCAGGGGTAAGAAGCTACCCCTGACCCGACTCGGACACATCTAAGTACTACCGGGACTGAGTTCCGACCAATGAACCTCCGTTACCGGCATCTGGCCGCCGTTACGGCGGGGCTGACCTACCTCCTCATCCTACTTGGGGTGTACACGAGTCTGATGGGCGCAGGAGCATCGTGCAGTTTGCAGTGGCCACTCTGTGACGGCGGCTTCCTGCCCCAGACCGCCGCCGGCTGGATCGAGTGGACCCACCGACTGGTCGCGATGATAACCGGCTTCTTCATCCTCGGGACGGCCTACGGCGCGTGGAAGCACAAATCCGACCCGCGCCTGAAGAAGGCCACCGCCGTCGCGACGGTGTTTCTCCCGACGCAGATTCTGCTCGGCGCAGTCACGGTGAAGGGCTACATCTGGTTCGGCAACATCCAGCACCTCGTCGTGCTCGCCCACCACGGAACGGCGATGATTATCTTCGCCGCAACCGTGGCCACGACGGCCTGGGCCTATTCGGCTGACAGGAGCGAGAAAACCACGGTTCCGTCACGCAATTCTGCCCCTGCAGACGACTAACATCACGAAACGTTATTATCTGTCAGGTGGCCTTTTTACTGCATGGACCGCAAGGTAGCTGCTGACATGGATCGCCGCGCATATCTGAAACTCGTCGGAGCCGGCGGAGCCGCCGGAATGATGGGTCTCGCTGGCTGTACCGGTGGCGGTGGGGACGGCACCACGACCACGACCGAAGACGGTGGCAACGGAACCACGACCACTGGTGACGGAAACGGCGACGTGACGACTATTACGCCCGGCACCGCGCCCGGATTCGCCCCCTTCGAGTTCAAGCAAGGCGACGAACTGGTCGGCTTCGACATCGACCTGACCGCGGCCGTCGTGGAGAACATGGACGGCTACGAACTCGGTGAGTGGCAGGAGTTCGAGTTCGCGTCGCTCATCCCCGCGCTCACGAGCGAGAACATCGACCTCATCGCCGCCGCGATGACGATAAACGACGAACGTAAACAGACGATTGCGTTCTCCGACCCCTACTACGAGGCAGACCAGTCGGTGCTCGTCGCCGCTGGCGGTGACTTCTCGCCGTCCTCGCTCGACGACCTGAACGGCCACCCGGTCGGGGCACAGAAGGGGACCACTGGCGAATCCATCGTTCAGGAACAGGTTCCGGACGCAACCTACCGCGGCTACGACAACTACGTCCTCGCGGTGCGTGACCTCGAGAACGGCAACGTAGACGCCGTCGTGCTCGACAAGCCGGTCGCCGAAAACTTCGCCTCGAACTCCAACGTCGAAGTCGCGTTCGTTGAGGAAACCGGCGAACAGTACGGCCTTGGTGTGCGCCAGGATTCAGACTTCCTCGACGCGCTCAATCAGGCGCTCGCCACCGTGCAGGACGACGGCACCTACGACGAACTCGTGAACAAGTGGTTCGGACAGGAATAAGCCAGTAGATGACAGCCACAGCCCCTATCTTGCAGGCGAGTGACTGGGCGTTCATCGCCGAGAACGCCGAGTTTATCATCGATGGGCTGGTGGTCACGATTCTGCTTACACTTTCGAGTATCACACTCGGGTTCCTCATCGGTTTTCCAGCTGGAGCCATCGAAGTGTACGGAAGCGGCCCGCTCAAGTGGGCCGTCGAGACGGCGGGTGTCGTCATTCGCGGCATCCCAATCGTCGTCATCCTCGTGTACATTTTCTTCGTGCTCTCGCTGAGTAACGACCCCTTCTGGGCGGCGACAATCGGGCTCGGCCTCCGTGGTGGGGCATATCAGTCGCAGATTTTCCGCGGTGCGTTCCAGAGCGTGTCG
The DNA here is from genome assembly GCF_029489995.1 of Haladaptatus sp. DYSN1. Classification (NCBI taxonomy): domain Archaea; kingdom Methanobacteriati; phylum Methanobacteriota; class Halobacteria; order Halobacteriales; family Haladaptataceae; genus Haladaptatus; species Haladaptatus sp. DYSN1. The sequence goes on along the minus strand of NZ_CP120470.1, from coordinate 2,452,739 downwards.
ACCGGACAGATGGAAGCCGCGCGGTCGATTGGCCTCTCGCGTCTGCAGGCGATTCGCCACGTCATCGTCCCGCAGGCGCTCCGTCGGAGCGTCCCCGGATTCCAGAACGAGTTCACCATCGTGCTGAAAGACACGAGTGTCGCACTCGTGGTGGGGCTCTCCGAGATGCTCACGCGCGGCCGGGACCTCTACCTCCAGCCAGAGGGTGGGTCTGCCGTGCTCGAAGTGTTCTTGACCATCAGCGCCATCTACTTCGTCCTCACGTTCGTGACCAACCGCAGCCTCGACAAACTCAACGATTACTATGCAATTCCCGGAGGGAACTCACGATGACTGACCCACTGCTTCGCGTCGAAAACATCTCTAAGTCCTACGGCGACGAGGAGGTGCTTCGCGACATTAGCTTCGAGATGGACGCCGGTGACGTCGAAGTGCTCATCGGGCCGTCAGGCAGCGGGAAGTCTACGATGCTTCGGTGTGTGAACCGCCTCACCGAAATCGACTCAGGTGCTATCTATCTGGACGGCGAGGAAGTCACCGCACCCGGCTACGACGTGAACAAACTCCGCCGCGAAGTGGGTATGGTGTTCCAGGACTTCAACCTCTTTGCCCACCTCAAAGCCCGCGAGAACATCACGCTTGGCCTGCGGAAAGTCCGCGGCATGAGCAAGGAAGAGGCGAACGAACGGGCGATGCGACACTTAGAGCAAGTCGGTCTCGCCAATCAGGCGGACTCCTACCCGGCGCAACTCTCCGGCGGGCAGAAACAGCGCGTCGGCATCGCCCGGGCGCTCGCGATGGACCCAAAACTCATGTTGTTCGACGAACCGACGAGTGCACTCGACCCCGAACTCATCGGCGAGGTGCTCGCCGTCATGCGAAAACTCGCAGAAGAGGGCATGACCATGCTCGTTGTCACCCACGAGATGAGCTTCGCGCGTGAAGTGGCCTCCGGCATCTCGTTTCTCGCCGGTGGCTCGCTCGTCGAGCGCGGCCCACCCGAACAGCTGTTCAGGAACCCGGAACACGAACGCACCCGTCAGTTCCTGAGCCGCCTCTCGACGACGGAGTCACACGGATGAGCGACGCGGCGACCCGCCGAAACCGCCGCCAACTTCTCGGGCGAACAGGCCGACTGCTCGCCCTCGCCGTTGGCGTCCTCTTCTGGGGGTGGCTCATTGCCCGCTGGCTGAACGCGTGGCTGTTCTCCGGCGTGACGGGCATCGGCCCCGACGAGCCGTTCGTCTCACCCGGCATCTTCGCTGGCCTCGCGGAGACGTTCACCTCGACGGCCGCCATGCTCGGCCCGTTCGGCGGGCCGGTGAACCTCGTCGGCGAGTTGTTCCTCTACGCCGCCCAGACGCCGCAGGGACTTCCGCAACTCGCCGGTGCGGTGTGGCTCACCATCGTCCTCACCGTCCTCGGCCTCGCGTTCGGTCTCGTCATCGCGATTCCCCTCTCGGTCGCCCGCGTCTACGGCGGCCCATTCGCTCGGGGTATCGCACTTGGCTACATCGAGTTGATTCGCGGGACGCCGCTGCTCGCACAGTTGTTCGTCCTCCACTTCGGGACGGGGCTTTCGGGTTTCATCCGCGAGTTCCCCGGCGTCGGCCAGAGCATCATCCCCGACCAGTTCGTCTGGGTGGCCATCATCGGCTTTACCATCAACAGCGCGGCGTATCAGGCCGAGTATATCCGGTCTGCGCTGCTCTCGGTCGAAGCCGGCCAGCTGACGGCGGCCAGAGCGGTCGGCCTCTCGCAACTCGAAGCGATTCGCTACGTCGTGCTTCCACAGGGGCTTCGCTTTGCGATTCCTGGCTGGTCGAACGAGTTCGTCTACCTCATCAAGTACTCCTCGCTCGCGGCGTTCATCACCGTCCCCGAACTGTTCTTCACCTCCCAGGAACTCGCAACGGTCGGCTATCAGATTACCGTCGTCTACACGCTGGCGGCGCTCATCTATCTCGCGCTCGTCCTCTCTGCGTCGAAGCTGATGGGACGGGTCGAAGCAGTCGTCTCGATTCCGGGGCTTGGGCACGTCGAAGGACGAACCCACTGACCTCTTTCGTTTTAGAAGAAATCAGAGAGGCCAGACTGGGAGTCTGAACTCTCTTTCTCGCTGTCGTCGTCCGCGCTCGCTTCGTCTTCTTCGTCAGCCGTCTCCTCGTCTGCTTCCGGTTCCATCTCGGTGCGGTGTGCGCCCTCGAACGCCCCTCCCGAGTGCTCGACTGCCTGTGCTTCCTTCAGTTCTTCTGCGTCTTCGATGATGCCCTGGACCTTGTTCGTGTCCTTGCCACTGCCCGTGAGGAAGGAGAGGTGGTCTGCGTCGAGGTTGTACCGCGCTGCAACTGCCACCGTCAGGTCTCGGTTCTTGCAGTGGTAGGTCATCCCCGCGAGATACGGCAGGATGTCCCGGCGGGCGGTGCCCATCGAGACGCCGCTCGTCTCGGCGATTTTCTGGGCGATGTAGTCACGCTTGTTCCGGGTGCCCTTCGAGCGACCGAGTTTCGACCAGTAACTCGGCGGTCCGTAGCGCGTCCACCCGCCTTTCGTGCCGTTGCGCGAGGCGGCGACGCCCGCCGTCATGTTGTCGCCCGCGTAGCGCCAGTAGGAGTAGTTCTGGGTCTTGCGAACCCGCCCGAGCCAGATGTCCGCCTTTCCGAGGTGGTCGTAGGCGTCTGCGAGTTCCTCGCCCGCGTAGTCTTTGGGCATGTTGTCCTCGATCCAGTTGATGAGGTCGTCGGGCGTCTCGTCTACGTCGTAGGACTGTTTGAGCGCCTCCTCCGCGCCGAGCTTCTTGATAACGTTGTCGAGGTAGTCGAAGATGCCCGTAGACCGGTCGCGCTCGCCCGTGACGACCTTGTCCGCGGTCAGGCGGTCGGTCGATTCGGCGAGTGCCTGCAGGTCGTTTACCGCCCCACGGAGGTCGCCCTTGTTCGCCTCCGCTATCTTTTCGAGCGCCTCGTCCTCGAACTCGACGTCCTCCTTGCGACAGATGTCCCGGAGGACGGGCACGATAGAGCGCATCCGCACGTCGCGAAACTGGATGTTCTCACAGGCGTTGCGAAGCGAGTTCGACATGTCGTAGTACTCGTTGGCGATGAGCACCATGGGCTGGCTCGCTTCCTTTACGAGCCGCGTGAGCGCCCGCGCCCCGCCGCGATCTGCGTTGCCGTGGATGTTGTCGGCTTCGTCTAAGATGATGAGTCGTCGCTCCGCCGCGCCCGTCTGGGTGAGCGTTCCGCTCTTTGCGGCCTCGCCCGCGACCCGCTCGATGACGCTCGCCGTCCGCTGGTCAGAGGCGTTGAGTTCGATGGTGTCCCACCCGAAGTCCGCGGCGAGCGCGTGGACCGCGGACGTCTTGCCGACGCCGGGACTGCCGTGGACGATGGCGGCTTTCCGGTGTGAGTCCCAGCCCTGTGCCCACTCCTTGAGTTCGGTTCTGGCACTGTCGTTGCCGCGAACTTCAGAAAGCGTCTTCGGGCGGTACTTCTCCGTCCAATCCATTGACGCAGGGTACGCGCGAGCGGCGTTTAGTGGTTGCGGAGTCCCGGTTACCCACCCGAAAAAACAGTGTCCGCGCTGTTCAGACCGCTGGCGTCGCGTCCGCGCGGAGTTGTGCGCCGAGGGCGACCCACGCCGCACCGAAGGGCGCGCCGAATGCGAGCCACGCGAGGTCGATTCCGATGACGGTTCCGAGCGCGCTCAGAGCGACGAGCCCACCGATGAACAGGGGCAGGTTGACGACGAGCAGACCCGCACCGAGGCGCGAGACGCCAGCACGCCAGAGGACGATGCCGTAACCCGTCGCGAGGATGAGCGTGGCGAACATCGCGAGTCCCCAGATAGTCCCGCCGAGCGTCGCGCCCTCCTGGGTGGGGTCGACGAGCGTCGGGGCCAGGACGTTCATCGCGCTGCCGACGATCATGGTCGCGAGCGTGAGCGTTATGAGGTAGACGAGCGCCGTCCCGACCCGACCGTACTGCTGGCTAAAGCGGGAGTGGACCGCCCAGAGGCCGACTGCGATGAGGCCGTAGGCCGTGATGGCGACGAGGCCGAGCAGCCAGTAGAGCGACCCACCCGGCGAAATCGCCGGAATCGTGTTTTCGAGATAGGTGAGCGCGTAGAGAACGCCGCCCACGATGGCCGCGAGGCCAGCGATGCGCACCCGGTCTGTCGTCCACGCGGACGACGGAAGGGTGACTGATTCGGTTTGAACCATAGTGAAACCTCTGTGCCCGACTCGGGAGTCGCGTTTCAGTACCCGACCACCGTTCGAGTCACCGTGAATATCTACCGCTCAGATAATAAACACTATTCTCGATTTTTGACCCGATACGGGAGAATTCGGCGTTTTCGGGGGCTGGCGCCTGTCCTGAGCGCGTCGCGTCCACTCCACCCGAGCGAGTTACGCGTTCTCCCGGTCGACGTGAATTTCGTGGGCCTCCACGTCTTCTAACGCGGCGACCTGTCCGCCCACTTCGACGGGGCCGTCTGCGGTTTCGACCACGAGGTGTGCCGTCTTTCGGCTGTCTCCGAACGACGCTTCGACGACGGTTCCCTCGACGAGGCGGCTCTTCCCGGATTCGACGTCCCGGCCGCGAATCGTTGCGTAGAACGTCTCGTCGCGACCAAGCAGGTCGCTCACGCAGCGACGAATCGTGGCGTACCGGCGGGGGAAGGGCCGGTCTTCTGCCTGTTCAGCGACGGGTTCTGCCGTCGTCCACAGGAGCGTGTTGAAAAAGCCAGAGACGAGGAAGCCGAGTGCAGAGCGGTTGAAGATGACGCCGTAGCGGTCTGCGTCCTGCCCATCGGTGAGCGCTTCGCGCGGGGCGTACACTGAATAGTTGCCGTCGGCGACGGCGATGATTGGCGTCGTGATGCCGCTTCGGGCCTGCACCGTCGTCGCCACCGAATTGTAGTCGTAGGACTCCGCGCTCGGTAACTCGCGACTCGGTGAGAGTAGGAGGTCGATGGTGACGCCGTCATCGATTTTCGCGGCGAGCGCGTCCTCGAACGTCGCGAGGAGGTCGGGCGAGAGCGAGAGGATGAGTTCGTATTCGGCCGTCTGAATGACGTCTTCGAGGTAGCGGTTTATCGTCGCGCTGGATTTCACCAGTGACGCGGCCTCGGTCTGGCGTTTCGGCGCGGTATAGAGGTCTTCGAGGCCCGTCACGACGGATTCGAGCGAGGTGCGGTAGTCGGCAAACGCCTCTTCGGGGTCGATGGCGAGGACGCGAAGCGGTCTGGTCTCCTGGAGTTCGACCAGTCCGTGGTCGCTCAGCGTGCGGACGGTGTCGTAGACGCGTGGCTGGGGGATGTCCGTGTACTCAGAAATCTCCGACGCCGTCACCTCGCCGTGTTCGAGGATGGTGAGATACGCTCTCGTCTCGTACTCTCCGAAGGAGAATCGCGAGGAAAGCGCCTCTAGCGAGCGATAGAGGTCCGTGGTCATGCTATTGCGATGTTTTCGCGGCTAAATCAGTGTGTTCATTCGTGCCACGAGAGGGGTGCCGGCTATCGGTCTGCGACCGGAATGACCTCTACCAGCGAGTGGATTGGCACGTCAGCGATTTCCCCGACGCCTTCCTTGTCCACGAGGACGACGCCAGCGACGGGGGTGCCACCCGCCTCACGGACGGCCTCGATGGTCTCGCGCATCGTCGTCCCGCTCGTGATTGTGTCGTCGACGACGAAACAGCGTTCGCCTTCGACGGCGGTGAAGTTCCGTGAGAACGACCCGCTCGTCTCCGCCTCGTCGTCGTCCCACTGGTGTTTCGCCGGGGCGTAGGCGGCGAGCGACGTCTCCAGTTGTTGGGCGACGGCCGTTCCGAGGGGAACGCCGGCCTTTTCGATGCCCACCGTGACTGTGGCGTCCGCGGCCTCCGTGGCGAGGACGTTTGCCATCGCGGCGCTCACCTGCGATAGGCGGGTGTTGTGCTGGCCGATCGTGCTCCAGTCGACGTGCACGTCGTCCGCGCCGGTCGATTCTGGGGTTGGCTGCTCGTCGGTCGCACTTCGGGAGACGAGCCAACTGGCCGTCCGCCGCGAGACGTTCAGTTCGTCTGCGATTTCGCCCTTCGAGAGGCCGTTTTCGGTCAACTGCGCTGCGTTTTCGATGAGGTCGTCGATGTTCTTCATAGCTGGTCGAATTCGATTGCGGTCTTGATGGTTCGTTCGTCGGTTCGGAAGGCCTTCTGGTACGAGTCGAGGTCGTACACGCCGGTGACGAGGTCTGAGCAGAACCACTCGGGGAGCGAATCGAGCGTCTCGGTTGCGGCTTCGAAGTGCTGACGGCCCGAGTTCACGCTTCCGACGAGCGCCTTGTTCTGGAGGACGAACTCGCGGTGAAGGTCGCTCCCGGCGACTTCGAAGTCCCAGCCGCCGGCGGGGACGCCGAGGAGCGCGCCGACGCCGTTGGGCGCGAGCGCCTCGATGGTCTCGAAGGCGTGTTTGGCGTAGCCGGTCGCCTCGTAGACGAGGTCCATCGCCTCGTACGCGCGCGGAATCTCGGAAACTGGTGTCTCTCGCGAGTCGATGTAGGTCGCCCCCAGTTTCTCGATGATGTCGATAGTCGGGTCCGGCCGGTCGCGCTTGCCGAGGCAGTAGGTCGAATCGTAGTCAGAGAGCATCGCGAGCGTGAGCAGGCCGAGCGACCCGTTCCCGAGGACGAGAGCGCTCTCCGGAGTCCATTCGAACGACGCGCGAGACGCGGCGGCGAGTTCCAGCGCCTTCTCGGTGATGCTAATCGGTTCGACGAGGAAGCCAAATTCGGCGAGATGGTCGGGGATGGGAACGAGGTATTCGACGTGACTCGTGAAGTATTCGGCCATGAAGCCGTCGCCGCCGTCGATGCCGCGTTCTACGTACTCCCCGGGTGGGGCCATGTCGGCCTCGCCGCGGTCGAAGTAGGCGTTCGACTCGCCGACTGCGGGCGGGCGGCGCACGGTCGGGACCACCACGTCACCGGCCGAGAGGGCGGCGTCTTCGGGGGCCGTTTCGACCACGCCGACGGCCTCGTGGCCGAGGACGAGCGAATCGGCTCCGGCCGGGAAGCCGCCGTGGCCACCGCTCAGCACCTCATGGTCGGTGCCGTCTACGCCCACGCGGAGGGTCCGGACGAGTGCCTCGCCGGGCCCAGCCTCCGGTTTTGGCCGCTCCACCAGCCTCGGTCGTTGTTCCCCTTTGCGAACGGCGATGGCGTGCATGGGAACGTGTAGGACCCCCAGGGATAAAATATTTATTCTATTCCGAGTAAGTATTTTCCACGCCGAAAGCTGGATGATGGCGACAACCGTGCGCCTATATAGCACGACACAGAACTCATGACAGACCATCGACCGCACGCCGGAGATTTACAAATGGAACGCTACGACAGACTGTACGACCTCTACGACCGCGTCGATACCGCGACCCTGCGGGCCTATCAGGAGTTCGTCGACCTGTTCCCGATGGTCGATTCGATGGTCGCCCTCGAATACTGGGAGGAGGCCCAGGAGGAACTCACTGACCGGAAATCGAAGATTAGCGAGACGTATCCCGAGGGTGAAACCTTCGCGGAAATCGCCGCCTACGCAGAGCGCGAACAGGCGTTTACCGCCCTCGACCTCTTCAACAAGTACGAACGCGGCGTGAACGTACTCGTCCTCGACGTAGACGAGACGCTCCGCAGCGCGGGCGAGACGGACAACGAGATTCCCCGCGAAACGCTCCACGTGCTCACCGAGTTCTACGAACGCGGCGTCCCCATCGTCATCTGCACGGGCCAGACCTTAGAGAACGTGAAAGGATTCATGATCCAGGGTCTGGGCAACGAACTCGTCCACTCGGGCGATTTCAGCATCGTCTACGAGGGCGGCACGGGCGTCTTCACGCCGGGCCACGGGGCGGACACGAAGCAGTTGCTGTACGAGGATTTAGACGCAGCCATCACCAGCGTGTTCGACGAGGTTCTCACCCGAGTGCTGCCCGAGGCCCCAGAGCGGCTCCGGCGTGGTTGTCACCTGCAGGGCAACGAGTTCAACGTCACCCTCAAACCGAACTACGACATTGGGAGCGACCAGGCCGTCGAAATCATCGACGAGGCACTCGTCTACCTGCTCGACCTGCTCGGAGAGGCGACGGCTGGCGAGGCGGGCAGCGAGTGGGCACGTGCCTACTACGCCGACGCCGACCCGGAGATTCACGAGGTGCTCGCCGCCCACGACGCACTCGTCGAGAGAGACCCGGCGGATGCCCCCGCCGAGGTGCGCGAAACGCTCGACCGAATCGACGTCGGTTACTACGAGGGCGACGCCGTCGAAATCGTGAGCCGCGAGCTGAACAAGGTAACCGGTGTCCGCGCCGCCTTCGACGTGCTCTCGGTGGACGACCCGTTCGCCCTCGTGATGGGCGACAGCAAGAGCGACCTCCGGGTGATGGAGTGGGTGGCAGACAACGACTGTGGCATCGCCGCCGCACCCGAACACGCCTCAGAGCGCGTTCTCGACCACGTTAGGCAAACGGACGAACTCGTCTTCCCCGAAGGCGTCGCCGGCGACATCCTCTGGACCGTCCACGCACTGAACCGACTCGCAGCGTAACCGACCGATACCATGCACGAACACGAACGACGAACCGAATCAGGAGACCCACTGGGCCTCCACGGGGTCGTACCACCGACGGTCACGGCCTTCCACGACGACGAATCGCTCGACGAACAGACAACTGCCGCCCACGCCCGCTACGTCGTCGACCGCGGCGCACACGGCGTGTTCCCTCTCGGGACGAACGGCGAGTTCCCGCTGCTCACTCCCGACGAACGGGAACGGGCGCTCGACGCCGTCGTCACGGAAGTCGGCGGCGACGTGCCGGTCATCGCAGGCGTCGGCGCACCGAGCACCCGCGAAACCGTCCAGAACGCCCGGGCGGCCGCGGATGTGGGCACAGACGCCCTCGTCGTCGTCACGCCCTTCTACTTCCCGCTCGACCACGACGCGGCGGTGACCCACTACCGACGAGTCGCAGAAGCCACCGACCTCCCGGTGTACATCTACCACATCCCCGGGCGGACCGGAAACGCGCTGTCGCTCGACACCCTCGCCGACCTCGCGTCCATCGAGAACGTCGCCGGCCTCAAGGATTCGAGCAAGGACGTGCCGTGGCTCACGCAGGCCATCGACGCGAACCCGAACCTCACGTTCTTCGTCGGGTCTGACTCCCTGCTGTTCTCGGGGCTCTCACTGGGCTGCCACGGGATGGTGAGCGCCGTGGCGAACGTCTTCCCGGAACTCGTCTGCGACCTCTACGACGCCCACGAAGCGGGCGACCTGTCCCGGTCGCGCGACCTCCAGCGCACCGTCTTCGGCGTCCGGCGGGCGCTCAAGTCCGGCCCGTACATGGCGGGCGTAAAGACGGCCCTCCGCCTTCGCGGCTTCGACGCCGGGCCGCTTCGCTCGCCGCTTCGCACCATGGACGACGCCCAGCAGGCGTCGCTCGAATCGAAACTTTCCGAACTCGAACTGCTGTAACCGAGACAAATGACACGAGACTACGCAACACTGCACGACCCGAACTCAGAATACACGATGCGCGAACTCTCATCGGCGACGATGGGGCTCGCGAACGACCGCGGCCCGCGCGACGTCGAAATCACGGACGTTCAGACCACGATGGTCGACGGCAACTTCCCGTGGACGCTCGTCCGCATCTACACCGACGCGGGCGTCGTCGGCACGGGCGAAGCTTACTGGGGCGCGGGCGTCCCCGAACTCGTCGAACGCATGACGCCGTTCGTCGTTGGCGAGAACCCACTCGACATCGACCGCCTCTTCGAGCATCTCGTCCAGAAGATGTCTGGCGAAGGGTCGCTCAGCGGCGTGACCGTCACTGCCATCTCCGGCATCGAAATCGCCCTGCACGACCTCGCGGGCAAACTGCTCGACGTGCCAGCCTACCAGTTGCTCGGCGGCAAGTACCGCGACGAAGTGCGCGTCTACTGTGATTGCCACGCGGGCGACGAGAGCGAACCCGAGAGCAACGCCGCGGAGGCAGAACGCGTCGTCGACGAACTCGGATACGACGCGCTGAAGTTCGACCTCGACGTGCCCTCCGGCCACGAGAAAGACCGCGCGAACCGCCACCTTCGAGGGCCGGAAGTCGAGCACAAGGCCGAAATCGTCCGTGCCGTGACCGAGCGAATCGGCGACCGCGCCGATGTGGCCTTCGACTGCCACTGGACGTTCTCGGGCGGGAGCGCAAAGCGCCTCGCTCGCGCCGTCGAGGACTGCGACATCTGGTGGCTCGAAGACCCCGTCCCACCGGAGAACCACGACGTCCAGCGCGAAGTCACCCAGTCCACGACGACGCCAATCGCCGCCGGCGAGAACGTCTACCGCAAGCACGGCCACCGCCGACTCTTAGAGGAGCAGGCGGTGGACATCATCGCCCCCGACCTGCCGAAGGTTGGCGGGATGCGCGAAACGCGGAAGATTGCGGACATGGCCGACACCTACTACGTGCCCGTCGCCATGCACAACGTCTCCTCGCCCGTCGCGACGATGGCGAGCGCGCAGGTCGGGGCGGCCATCCCGAACTCGCTGGCCGTCGAGTTCCACTCCTACCAGCTCGGCTGGTGGTCGGACCTCGTCGAGGAGACGGTCATCAGCGACGGCCGCATCGAGATTCCAGAACGACCCGGCCTCGGCCTCACCCTCGACCTCGATACCGTCGAGGAACACATGGTCGAGGGTGAGACCCTCTTCGACGAAGCATGAGCGACCTCGTGACGTTCGGCGAGACGATGCTCCGTCTCTCACCGACGCCCGGCGACCGCCTCGAAACCGCAGACTCGCTCGACATGCGAATCGGCGGCGCAGAGAGCAACGTCGCCGTGACGGCCCAGCGCCTCGGCCTGGATTCGACGTGGCAGTCCGGACTCCCGGACTCCCCGCTCGGCCGGCGAGTCGTCAACGAGTTGCGCCAGCACGGCCTCGCCGTGGACATCTCGTGGCAGACCAGCGAGGCTGCGAGACAGGGTCTTTACTTCATCGAACCCGGCGGCGCACCTCGCGGCACGGACGTCATCTACGACCGCAAAAACGCCGCCGTGACCACGGTGACGACGGACGACATCGACGTAGACAGTATCCATGGGGCGAAGGCGTTCTACACGAGCGGTATCACGCCAGCGCTCTCGGACACCCTGCGTGAGACCACCGCCGAACTGCTCGACGCCGCACAGGCGGCGAACACGACGACGGCGTTCGACCTGAACTACCGGTCGAAACTCTGGACGCCCGCAGAAGCGAAGGAGGCGTTCGACGACCTCCTCCCGAAAGTGGACGTGCTCGTCGCGGCAAAACGCGATGCGGCGACCGTCCTCGGGTTCGAGGGTGATGCAGAAACCGTCGCCCGCGACCTTACAGCGGCGTACGATTTCGAGACGGTCGTGGTCACCCGCGGCGAGGAGGGCGCACTCGCCATCGCAGACGGCGAGGTTTTCGAACAACCCGTCTACGAGGCGGACACGCTCGACCCAATCGGGACGGGCGACGCCTTCGTCGGCGGCCTGCTCACGAAACTCGTCGAAGGCGAGTCGGTAGCAGGCGGCCTCGCGTTCGGGGCGGCCGCCGCGGCGCTCAAACGAACCATCAGCGGAGACGTGGCCGCCATCACCCGCGCCGAGGTCGAACGCGTCATCGACGCGGGTGCGGCGGACATCTCTCGATAAGTCAGACGTCGCCGATTTCGGGGTTCCAGACGGGAGTTTTTGGGGCTTCGAGCCGTTCGATTTTCTCGTCGCTCAGGGACACTTCGAGTGCGTTCACACTCTCTTCTAGGTGCTGGACGGTTCGCGGTCCGATAATGGGCGCATCGACCACTTCCTTGTGCAACAACCACGCGAGGCTGACCTGCGATTCCGTCACGCCCTTCTCTTCGGCCACGGTCCGTACTTCGTCCAGTACGGTCCAGTTCTCCTCGGTGAATCGCTTTTGCATGAACTCGTCGCCAGCGGCCCGTCCCTCGGTGACATCCGCACCTCGTTCGTACTTCCCAGTGAGGAATCCTCCGGCCAGCGGTGACCACGGGACGACGCCAATACCTTCACTCCGACAGGTCGGGAGCACGTTCGCTTCTTCGTGGCGGTCGACGAGGTTGTACTCTGCCTGCATCGAGACGAACCGCTCGAAGTTGTTCAGGTCACTCTCGTAGAGTGCTTTCGTGAATTTCCAGGCGGGCATCGTACTCGCACCCACGTACCGGACTTTGCCCTGGCTGACGAGGGTATCGAGTGCCGAGAGCGTCTCCGTGATGGGCGTCTCGTCGTCCCAGCGGTGAATCTGGTAGAGGTCGATGTAGTCGGTTCCGAGACGGTCGAGACTGGCTTCGACCTGTTCTAAAATGTGGCGGCGCGAGAGGCCCTGCCCGTTCGGTCTGTCGGCCACCTTGCCAAACACTTTCGTCGCGAGGACCACCTCGTCACGACGACCAGACAGTGCCTCGCCGACGATTTCCTCGCTCTCGCCGTGTGAGTAGACGTTCGCCGTATCGAGGAAGTTGATGCCGAGTTCGAGGGCACGGTCGATTACGTCGTGGCTCTGTTCGTGGTTGTTTATCATCCACGGTTGACCAGACCCGAAGTTCATGCACCCGAGGCACAGTCTCGAAACTTCGAGTCCGGTTTCACCGAGCGTCGTGTATTCCATCGCACTCATACAAATTACACTACTCTTGGACGAGTAAAAATTATAGGCTACTTCTGCTGTCAGCGACGACGGTTCTGGAACACTCGAACTGCCTCGCGGGTCGGCAACGCGGTAATCGCGCCGGGTTCCGTCGTCGTGAGGGCGGCGACGGCGTTCGCGAATTCGAGTACCGACTCCGGCGCGGTTTCGCCACGCGCTAACTGCGACAGCACGCCCGCGACGAAGGCGTCGCCAGCGCCGGTCGTATCGACCGCATTCACCGGGTAGCCAGGGTGGGTCGTGACCGTCTCGCCCCACGGCGCGTCGGCCGTCGAGACGACGCGAGAGCCACCTTCGCCAATCGTCAGAAATGCGGTGTGTGGCCCCGCTCGCGTGAGGTTCTTTGCTACCACCATCGGACTCTCGTCGTGAAACGCCGTCACAGTGAGGTCCTCGACGGAAGTCTTGACCACGTCTACGAGTCCGACCATGCGCTCGATGACCTGCTCGAACTCTTCGTCACTCTCCCAGAGTTCGGGGCGGTAGTTCGGGTCGAAGACGACCGAACAGTCCTGTTCACGGGCGCGTTCGACCAACCTGAAGGCGGCCGACCGTGCCGGTTCCGCAGCGAGAATGACGCCGCCGACGTACAGCCACGCGCAGTCTGCGAGCGTGTTATCGCCGACTCGCTCTTGCGGGAGAACCGTGTCTGCCGTGTGATCGCGGTAGAACGTGAAGTCGCTGCCAGCGGATTCGTCGTGGCTCACGAACGCGAGGGTCGTCTTTCGCTCCTCGTCGCGCGTCACGAACTCCGTGGGGACGCCGTTTTCTGCGAGCGTCTCCGCGAGAAACTCTCCGAACGGGTCGGTCGAGAGATTGCTGAGGAAGTACGGCGCGGTTTCCAGTTGGGAGAGGGCGATGGCGACGTTCGCGGGTGCGCCCCCGGCGCGGCGGCTAAACGATTCGACTTCACCGAGGGGGCCTGCGGATTCGGGGAGGAAATCGACGAGCGTCTCGCCCGCGACGAGGATGGTCGGCGTGGTCATGTGCTCAGACAGACACTCGTTCCCCGCGCTCGTCACTCTTCTCGATGGCGTCGAGGACGCGCTGGACGGCCAGGCCGTCGGCGAAACTCGGCGCGAACGTGCCGCCTTCCGCGACGGTCGAGAGGAACTCGTAGTTCTCGTGGATGAAGGTGTGTTCCCACCCGATGACGTGGCCGGGCGGCCACCAGGCGTCGATGTAGGGGTCGTCTTCGTCCGTGACGAGAACCGTCTCGTAGCCCCGGTTTCCCTCGCAGAGCACCTCTAACTCGTTCAATCGTTCGAGCGAGAAGCGGAGGCTTCCCGCAGAACCGTGAATCTCGATGTGGTGGTCGTTCTTGTGACCGGTAGCGAACCGAGAGGCTTCGAACGTCCCGACAGCGCCGTTCTCGAATTCGGCCTGCGCGGTGTACGCGTCGTCCACGGTGACGGGGCGCGTTTCGTCGCTGCCCTCTACAGGTCGCTCCTCGACGAACGTTTTCAGGTTTCCACTCACGCTGGCGAGGTCGCCAACGAGGAAGTGCGCGAGGTCCACGGTGTGTGCACCGAGGTCGCCGAGCGCGCCGCTGCCGGCCAGTTCCGCGTCGTTGCGCCACGACCACGGAGCCTCGGGGTCCGCGAGCCAATCTTGCAGGTAGGTCCCCCGAAAGTGACGAATCTCACCGAGTTCGCCCGCGTCGATGAGTCGCTTTGCGTACTGGATGGCCGGGACGAACCGGTAGTTGAACGCACACCCGGCGAGCGCGTCGCTGTCCGAGGCCGACGTGGCCATCGCCGTCGCGTCCGCGGTGGTCGTCGCGAGCGGTTTTTCACAGAACACGTGCGTCCCCGCGTCGAGGGCGGCGATGGAGGGTTCTGCGTGCAGGTGGTTCGGGCCGAGGTTGTAGAACACGTCCACCTCCTCGACCACGTCCCGCCAGTCGGTGGCGGTGCGAGCGAAGCCGAAGCGGTCTGCCGCCTCGGAGAGCGCCTGCTCGTCGCGCCCGACCAGCACGTCGCGTTCGATTTCGGGGGCGTCCGGGAAGAACATGGGCAGGCGAGCCAGCGCGTTCGCGTGGGCCTTGCCCATGAATCGATAGCCGAGGATGCCGATTTGGAGGCTCATTCCGCCCAGTACGCCTCGCCGGGTTGGGTCTCGAAGACGGCACGCTGGAGCACGTCGACGGCCTTTTCGAGGCCTTCGCGGGAACTCGTGAGCGCGTCTTCGTGTTCGATGCTGAGTGCGCCGTCGTAACCGACCATCCGGAGGGTGCTGACCACGTCTTTCCAGTGGGCCTCACCGTGGCCGTAACCCACGGACCGAAACAGCCACGCGCGCTCTGTCTGCTGGTCGTAGGGAGTCATGTCGAAGACGCCTTTCGTCCGGGCGTTTGCCTCGTACACCTTCGTGTCCTTGGCGTGGACGTGGTGGATGGCGTCGTCTTCGCCGAGGAATCGGATGGCCTCGGTCACGTCGATGCCCTGCCAGTAGAGGTGCGAGGGGTCGAAGTTCGCGCCGATGCGCTCGTTCGTGGCGTCACGGAGCCGTTGCATCCCGTGGGGTTCGTAGACGAGCATGTTCGGGTGCATCTCGATGGCCACGTCCACGCCCTGTTCGTCCGCGTAGTCGGCGAGGTCGGTCCAGTAAGCGATGGCGACCTCCCACTGGTAGTCGTGGGCGTCCGAGTGCTCGGTCGGCCACGGCGCGGTCACCCAGTTCGGGACCTCGTCGTTCGGGCCGCCGGCTGGCAGTCCCGAGAAGCAGGTGACGGTCCCGACGTCGAGTTGTGCGGCGAGGTCGATGGCTTCGCGCAGTTCTTCGTCTGCGCGGGCCGCGTGGTCGTCGTCCGGGTGGATGGGATTGTTGTGCGTCGCGAGTGCGCTCATCCGGAGGTCGTGGTCTGCGAGGAGGCCGTGTAACTCGGCCTGTGCGTCCTCGTCGTCGAGGTACTGGTCTCGGGAGAGGTGGTCGTCGCCGGGGTTGCCACCACAGCCGAGTTCGACGGCCCCGACGCCGATGTCGGCTAAGTACGCGAGGGTGTCTGCGAGCGATTCGTCGCCGAATGGAACGGTGAGTACGCCAATATCCATGAGTGTGTACTGTGAGTAGTCGTCTGTCGATTCTTCAGTCGAGTCGGACGGCCCGCTGTTCTGCGTCAGAGCGGTAGATGCCGTCGATGATTCGCTGGACTGCGAGCGCCTGGTCGACCGTGTTTCGCTGCGGTGGGTCGCCGGTCCCCACCGCCTCCAGGAACGTACGGTCTTCTGCCTTGTGAAGGTCGATGTCGGTCGTCTCGATGGTCGAATCCGAGAAGTGGTCGATGCCGGCCCGCCCGGTCTCGAAGATTTCGAGGGCGCCGGTCTCGCGGTCGAAGTGCGCCCCGGCGTTCGAACCGTCGATGTGGAAGCCGTGATTCTTCCGCCGGTTGGTCGCCCACGCGACTTCGAGCGAGATGGTCTTGCCGTCGGCACACCGGATGAGTGCGGTAGCCGCGTCTTCGACGTCGAACCCACTCGCGCCGGCGTCTTCGCCCCACATCTCCAAGTAGGCGTAGTCGTCGCGCGACCCGAACTCGGCGTGGGTCGTGCCCGAAACTTCAACCACCTCGGGGAAGTCCAGAAAGTACATCGCGAGGTCGATGGCGTGGACGCCGATGTCGATGAGCGACCCGCCACCGGCGATTTCCTTGGTCGTGAACCACGACCCGCGTCCTGGCACGCCACGTCGGCGGACGTAGTTCGCCTCGACGTGGTTCACCTCGCCAAAGCGCCCTGCTCGCTGGTAGGATTTGAACACCTCCACGGCGGGCGCAAAGCGGTTGTTGAAGCCGACCATGCAGAAGCCGTCTGCGTCGTGGGCCGCTTGCGCGATTCGCTCTGCGCTTTCGAGCGTGTGGGCGAGTGGCTTCTCGAGGAGCACGTCGTAACCGGCTTCGAGCGCCGCGACGGCGTACTTCTCGTGGTACTTGTTCGGGGTGGTGATGACGATTGCCTCTACGTCCGTGTCGATGAGTTCGACGAAACTCGCGTACGTATCGACGTCGTACTTTCGAGCGAACGACTCACGGGCGGGTTCGCTCACGTCGACGCCGGCGACGATGTTGTGGCCGAGTTCCGTGATACGCTCTGAGTGATGATTGCCGATGCCGCCGAGACCGACGATACCGACGTTTACGGGTGCTTCGATAGAGTCTGTCATGTGGGGGTGAAACGAAATTTGTTCAGTATAACTGCTGTCGTTGGTCGTCGTGCTGTGCAGGTTGGTCGTCCGCGTCGCTTTCCTCGCGCTGCCCTCGAAGGGCCAACAGCGCCGGAATGAAGCGGTTCTTCAGGTCGCGGGCGAACGAGACGATGCCGTAGGCCCAGAAGAAAAACAGGAGTGTTCCACCGGCGAGGTAGAACCACCCGGCCGTGGTCACCACGGTCAGCGTCCCTCCATCTGGTCGCCCGAAATCCAGCCGTCGCCGCCGGGCAGTCCGTGTAGGAGCGCGTCTCCGGTCTTTCCGGAGAAGAGGTGCGCTCGCGTTCGGTCGATGACGACTTCGACGCGCTCGTCGGCCTCGATGTCGGCGTCCGGGTCGACGCTCATCAGGAGTTGCGAATCTGCATCCGGGTCCATGCCCTCGACCGAGCGACCCTCCGGCGTGAGGTAGACGAAAATCTCGTCGCCCATCGGCTCGAGCACGTCCGTCTCCATCGCTATCGGCTCCGTTTTGGCGGGCACGTCACCGGCGGCTTCGGCGAGGTGCACGTCCTCCGGACGCACGCCGAAGGTAAACTGGTCGCCTTCGTCGGCGTCGAGCGGTGCATCGTCGAGTGAGACGTCGAACACCTCGGTTTCGAGCGTGTCGCCGTGAACCGTCCCGTCGAGGAAGTTCATGCTCGGCGACCCGATGAACCCGGCGACGAACCGGTTTGCCGGTTCGTTGTAACAGTCGAGCGGGGGCGCACATTGCTGGAGTTCGCCGTCGTTCAACACGGCGATGCGGTCCGACATCGTCATCGCTTCAGCCTGGTCGTGGGTGACGTAGATGATAGTCGTGTCGAGTTCCTTGTGCAATCGCTGGAGTTCCGTCCGCATGTGGACGCGGAGTTTGGCGTCCAGATTCGCGAGCGGTTCGTCCATCAGGAACACGGCGGGTTCGCGCACGATGGCGCGGGCGATGGCGACGCGCTGGCGCTGGCCGCCGGACATCTCGTCGGGCATCCGGTCTAACATCCCTTCCAGCTGGACGATTTCCGCGGCACGTTCGACGCGGCGGTCGATTTCCGCCTTGTCGTACTTGCGAAGGCGGAGGCCAAACGAGATGTTGTCGTAGACGTCCATGTGGGGGAACAGCGCGATGTTCTGGAACACCATCGCGATGCCCCGGTCCTTTGGCGGGAGGTTCGTGACCTCGTGACCGGCGATGGCAATCTCGCCGTCTGACGGCATCGTCAGCCCGGCGATCGTTTCGAGCGTGGTCGATTTGCCACAGCCAGACGGTCCGACGAGCGTGACGAACTCGCCGTCTTCGATTTCTAGGTTCACATCGTCGACGGCGACGACGTCGCTGTACTGCTTTGCTACGCTATCGAGTGTGACTTTTCCCATAGTGAATCACTCCTTGAGTGCCCCCGAGGTGAGGCCGCTCACGATTTTTTCCTGTGCGACGACGACGAGAATGGCGACGGGGAGCACGCCGACGATGCTCGCGGCGGCCATGAGATTGTACGGCGTCTCGTGGTGGCCGCGGTAGCCGAGAATCCCCTCGACGATGGGTGCCCAGTTCTGCCAGGCGCCGTTGGTCATCAGCGAGGAGAAGAAATACTCGTTGTAGACAGTGATGAACGTGAGCACGCCAGCAGTTGCAATGCCGGGTGCAGAGAGGGGCACGATGACGCGGGCGAGTGCGCCGAGTCGGGTCGTCCCTTCGATTCTCGCGGCGTCCTCTAGGCCGTCCGGAATCTGGCCGTAGAACGTGGTGAGGATGAAGATAGACAGCGGCAAGAACAGCGCGCTGAACGGCATCACCATCGGCCACGGGGAGTTGTAGAGGTCCGGACTCTGGAGGCCGATGGTAATGGCGGACGTCTGGAAGTAGAGCGCCTTCCCGCCGGTGAACAGCGAGAACAGCGGCAACAGGAACGCCGCGGGCGGGAAATAGGAGATGGCCAGGATGACGAGCATGAGTGGCTTCTTCCCCGGGAAGTCGAGGCGGCCGAACACGTAGCCCGCGAGGCTCGCGAGCACGAGGACGATGATGGTCGTCGCCGTGGCGATGAGCAGGCTGTTGATGACGAACCGGTGGAACGGTATTGCCTGGAACACCTCGACGAACGCGCCGACGTTGGTTCCCTTCGGTAGGAGGCCCATGTCCACGATTTGCTCGTTCGGCGTGAGCGCGAGGACGACGAGCCAGTAGAACGGGAACAGCGTCGTGACGAGGAAAAAGCCGGTCACGAGGTAGAACATCGCCTGATAGACGTTTTCTGGATTCGATATCGAGCGGTTGACCCACGACTCGAACGGGCCGCGTTTTAGATCTGCGGTGTCGGTTGTGGGTGTGGTGTCTGTATCCTGTGACATGAGTTAGTCACCTCCGACCGAACTGCGAGCGAACTTCGCGATGTACACGGAGACAGCGACGCCGATGATGGCGGCGGTCACGAACGCGACGGTCGCGGCCGTGCCAATCTGTCGCTGGCTGAACCCCGCGACGACCATACAGGAAAGTGACGGCACGGTCTGGCAACTCGACACGGAATCGATGATGCCGTACACCCGCATCGCCGCGATGGTGCGAAACAGCATCGCGATGAGGACCGTCGGCAACACGAGCGGGAGCGTAATCAGCTTGAACTGTTGCCACTTCGACGCGCCGGCCACGCGAGCGACTTCGTACAGGTTGCGGTCGATGCTCTGGAGGCCCGCGAGGATGAGCAGGGCCATGAACGCCGAGGTCTTCCACACGTCGGCGACGATGATGATGAGCATCGTCTCGCCCGCGTTAGCGAGCGGCGTCTTGCCGAAGATGCCGAGTTGCTGGAGAATCGTCTGCTGAGCGTCGCCGATGAGGAAGCCGATGTTCGGCTGGAACAGCAGGTAGAAAATCATCCCCTGGATGACGACGGGCACGGCCCACGGGATGATGATGGCGACGCGAACCCACCGACGGCCCGTAAAGTCCTGGTCCAGAACGAGCGCCTGACCGAAGCCGATGATGGTCTCGAAGAAGACACTCACCACGGTGAACACGAGCGTCGCGCCGAGTGCCGTCGTGAACCAGCCCGTGACGTACGGGAACGTCCCCGTCAGCTTCGGCAGGAACGGCGCGGGCAGTGCGTAGGATTTCTGTCCGGTGAACAGTTCGACGTAGTTCTGGAGGCCGACGAACGAGCCGAGTTGGGCCGACCCGGTGAGGTTGTCCGCGAACAGCGACATGCGGAACGTGCTGAGCAGCGGCCAGAGCGCGATGACGGCGAGCAACAGCAACGCCGGCGTGAGCAGGAGGTAGGCGAACTGCGTCTCGCTTAACCCCTCCATCCAGCGCACTGCTGCGACGTAGGGGCCACTCCGGTCGCTGTCCCGGGGGCCGTCGTATGAATCGGTTTGTGTAGCCATGGGCGGGTTCTGGAGATTACTCGCCCTGACCCGCTTTCTGCTCGATCGTTTCGAGCGACGATTTGATTTCCGCGGTTGCGTCCTCGGGTGCGACTTCGCCGGCGATACAGGCGTTTATCCGGTCTGCAATCTTCCCCTTCTGCTGGGGCCAGACGACCGTCGTCGGACGCGGGATGGAGTTCTCCGCGGCGATTTTGAGGGTGTCCATGTACCGGCCCATGACGGGGACCTCCTTTGCCTTCTCCGAGTTGAACAGCGACGGAATCGGTGGCAACAACCCCATGATTTCCAGTAAATCGAGGCGGAACTGCTCGTTCATGAGCGCCTTTATGACTTGTAACGAAGCGGCCTTCTTTTTCGAATTCGGATTCATCGAGACGTGCCACCCGCCAAGCGAGGAGGTGTGCCCGCCGATGTTCTCGTAGTTCGACTCGGATTCGCTCACGGCGTGGGGAATCGGCATGATGCCGAGGTCCTCGCCGAACGCTTCCTCCTTGCCGTTTATCTTGATGGCGTAGGCCCAGTTGCGGTGGGCGACCGCCTGGCCGTTCGTGAAGGGCTTTCGCGATGGTTCCTCCGACCACTGGAGGACGGCGTTCGGGGCGAACCCGCCCGCGTAGCCTTCCATCGCGTGTTCGTCGTCCGCGCCGTGAACGAACGTCCGAATCATGCGCAGTGCGTCGTTGACCGGTTTCTCGTCCACCGTGATGGGGCGTTCGCCGACCGGGCCAAACAGGTTCTGCGTCCCGCCGAAGTACGCGCCACCCCAGCTGTGCATGAACTCGGGGAAGGTACAGCACGCGAGCCCTTCGTACACCTTCGCCTGGAAGGAAAAGCCGTACTTGGTCCCTGTCTGTTCTTTCGTTTTGGAGATAACTTCCGAGAACTGCTTCCATGACATACCCTCTTTTGCCCAGTTTTCACCCTCCGGATCGTACCCCGCTTCCTTCACGAGGTCTTTTCGGTACAGAATGGTCGCCACGGAGGGAAACAGCGGAATCCCGTAGAGGTCGCCGTCCATCTTCGCGGACTCGACCATCCGCGGGAGGTACTCGTTTTCGACCGGATCTATCATCTCCGCGGGGAGCGTCGCAGAGAGGTTCTGTAACTGCCCCCGGGCGATGAACGGAATCGTCCATCCGCTGTCCATCATCAGGAGGTCCGGCTCGCTCTGTCCCGCACGCAACCACTGCTGGTACTGAGACTGGCGCTTGTCCGTAACCTGCGATCCGGCGAGGATGTCGACGGTGATGTTGTCGGGAAGGCCCGCTTCGTGGAGCGCCGCCTTCACCTTTGGTGCGTTGTCCTTCATCCGGGAGTCTGCGGCCCACTGGACGGTCACCTCCTCCGTCGGCGCGGTCGTGTCGATGGGGGTTTCGGTATCGCCCCCGTTTCCTTTCGGTTTATTCTGATTTGCACCCTCTTTCGGGTCGGTCGTGATGCACCCGGCGACGCCCGCGACTGTCCCGGCAGCGCCCGTGTACTTCACGAACTCTCGGCGCGAGAGCCTGCGACGACGTTGATTCTGGCTACCATCTACCATGGTCGTTCATCAAAATGTGACAATCCATTATATAGCTTATGTCTTTTACTACTGTAGTTGTAAATAAATATTATTTACATGCATAGCTCCGCAGTCTGCTAATTACGACAATACTGTGTCAATAGTTGTATTCTTACAATGGCTAAATCAAACGTCTTTTGGCTACCGAATCAAGCTAAATCCCTACCATTGAAGGGCGTCACCCCAGAGGCAGTCACTATGGAACACCGCGACCGCCTCGACGCGTACCTCGCCACACGCGACCTCGAGGAACTCTGGTTCGCCCACCCGGCCTCGTTCGCGTGGCTGACCGGCGGAGACAACGTCGTGGACGCCCACGCTCCCGTCGGCGTCGCCGCCGCCGGCTACGACGGCGACCACGTCGAAGTGGTCACGAACACCATCGAGGCAGAGCGCCTCGCGACCGAAGAACTCCCCTCCGAGACGCTCGTCACGGCCTACGACTGGCACGAGTGGTCGCTCGCCGAGATGGTCCAGGCCCAGTCGAACGCCCCAGCAGCCGCCGACTTCGACGTTCCCGGGTTCGATTCACTGGACGCGAGTGCCCTGCGCCAACCACTCACCGAGGCAGACGTGGCCCGCTACCGGTCGCTCGGACGGGACACCGCCGCCGCCGTCGAGTCGGTCTGTCGCGACACCGACTCAGAGATGACCGAACAGGCCGTGGTGGCGGACCTCCGCCACACACTCGCCCAGCGGGGAATCGACGCTCCCGTCGCGCTCGTCGGTAGCGGGTCGCGTGCACCGCGCTACCGCCACTACACGCCAACCGAGACAGCACTTGGCTCGTACGCGCTCGTCTCCGTGACCGCAACGCGCGACGGACTCTACGCGAGCACCACCCGGACCGTCGCATTCGACCCGCCTGAATGGCTGCAACGTCGCCACGAACAGGCGGCCCGTGTCCAGACCACCGCCCTCGCCGCGACCCGCGAGACCGGCCGAGATGGGGGGACGGCTGGTGCGGTGTTTTCGGACATTCAAGCCGCCTACGCCCGTCTTGGACACGACGGCGAGTGGGAACACCACCATCAGGGCGGCGCGGCGGGCTACGCGGGCCGCGAGTGGATTGCGACGCCGGACTTCGACGAACCGGTGTCTCTGCCCATGGCCTACGCCTGGAATCCGACGATTCAGGGCGCAAAAAGCGAGGACACGTGGCTCGTGACCGAAGACGGCTTCGAGTGCCTCACCCGTACCGGCGAGTGGGAGACGACGCGACGCGACGCCGTCGGGTACGACTGCCGACTCGACCACCCGGACATCCTCACCCGCGCGTGAACCTGCAGCAACGACATCTTTTTCGCACTACTCCGCGCCTTTCAAGCTATGTTCCCCGAGGAATTCGAGACCGAGCGCCTGCGATTCGTTCAGGTCTCTCTCGACACGGTTGACCCCCTCGAACTCTACCCCTATCACTCGACGGAGGAAGGTATCGAGGAGGCGACCCAGTACATGTCGTGGAACCCCCACCAGACGCTCAAGGACACGTGGGATTTCGTGAAGCAGGTCGGTGACGCCGTCGAGGCCGGAAACGGCGCCGTATACGCCCTCTACCCGAAAGAATCAGAGAATGGGGCGGGTGAGTTCGCGGGCACGACTGGCCTCCACTGCGACTGGGACAAGCACACCGCCCGGTTCGGTATCTGGCTCAGAAAGACGTTCTGGGGCCGGGGCTACTCCGGCGAGCGGGCAACGAAACTCATGGAGATTGCCTTCGAGGACTTGGACCTGGACCTCGTCGCCGTCGAACACGCCGTCGAGAACGAAAAATCGAGGCGCGCCATCGAAAAGTACGTCGCCGCCCACGGTGGTCGCCTCGACGGAATGATTCGAAACCACCTCGTCCTCGACGGCGAACCCCACGACGGGCTGCGCTACAGCATCTCGCGCGAGGAGTGGGAGGCGAGCAGATGAGCCACCTGTTCCCGGACGAACTGAAGTCAGAACGCCTCACCTTCCACAGACTCAGCCGTGACAACCTCTCGGTTCGGGAATTCTACGACGCCTGCAAGCAATCCCCGGAGATGGAGACAGTGACCGAGTACATGCCGTGGGAACCCCACCAGACGATGAAGCCGAGTCGCGAGTTCCTCGAACGCCGCGAGAAGTTATGGGACGAGGGCGACGAGGCGACGTACTTCATCGTCCCGAAGGCTGGCGAAGACGGCGCGGGCGAGTTCGCGGGCGTGGCGACGCTCCACTGCCACTGGGACCGCCGCGTCGGCGGCCTCGGAACGTGGTTGAAAAAGGCCTACTGGGGGCGGGGCTACTCCGGTGAACGCGCCGGCGTGCTCATGGAACTCGCCTTCGAACGCCTCGACTTGGACTACGTGGAGGTCACCCACCACGCGGAGAACACGAAATCACAACGGGCCATCGAGAAGTACATGGCCGCCCACGGCGGTCAGCAGGACGCCATCCTGCGAAACTGGTTGCCCTACTCCGACCACGTCGCAGACGAGGTGTACTACTCGGTGAGTCAGGACCAGTGGCGCGAGGCGGTCTCGGCGGAATCATGAGGTCCCTGTTCCCGACCCGTGCCGAAAGCGACAGGCTTCGCTACGAACCGCTCCACGAGTCGCGTTCGCCGATGGAGTTGTACGAACTGCATCGCTCCGGCGAACTGGACGCGGTGATGCGTCCGCTCGGAGACCGCGTTCACGAAACGCCAAAACAGAGCCTCGACGAACTGACAGCCGTCCGCGAGAAGTGGGAGTCGGGCGACCGCGCGACCTACGCCATCGTGCAGCGGGCTGACGACGAGTTCGTCGGCGTCGCGGAACTCTGGCTGGAGTGGGACAAACGCACGGCGTCGTTCGGCACGTGGATTCGGAAACCGTTCTGGGGGCAGGGCTACTCCGGCGAACGCGCTGGCGTTCTGCTCGCCATCGCGTTCGACTGGCTCGATTTAGCCTTCGTGTCCGTCGGCCACGAACCCGACAACGACCAGTCGAGACGGGCCATCGAGAAGTACGTCGCCGCCTACGGGGGACAACAGGACGCCGTCTTGCGAAACTGGCTCCCACCAGGCGACACCGGCGGCCCCCGCGACCTGCGCACCTACAGCATCTCGCAGTTGCAGTGGCGCGAGGCTGTTACGGAGGCGGAACTGGCGAAGCTTCAGCTCGAACGCTAGCGCGGCAGGTAGTCGCGCGCTACAACTCCCGACAGACCAGTTCGCCCCAGTGGGCGAACTCGTGGCGGTCGTAGAACGCTTGCGCCCGGTCGTTTTGACGGTCCACGTCGAGGACGATTCGGTCGAGTGGGAGGTCCTGATCGCGGGCAAGCGCCAGTGCTCCCGCCATCAGGTCGTCGGCGACGCCCGTGCCCCGGTGTGCTTCGGCGACGAACAGTTCGTTGAGCACCGCGGCGTCCCAGATCATCGCCATCGTCTCGGGGAGGACGAACACGTAGCCGACGAGTTCGCCGTCCACCTCGGCGACGGTGATGCAGCGTTCGTCAGACTCGCAGCACCGCGCCGCCCACGACAGATACCGCTCTCGGTACTCGTCGGTGAGTTTTCCCTCGTACAGCTCCAGTTTGTCGTCGCCACCGGTCTCGCTGCCGAGGCCGAGTTCGAACTGTCGTTTCAGTGCCCAGAACCCATCGCGGTCGGTTGCGGGGTCGTACGGTCGAATCATACCAGTTCTCTCTCGGCAGGGGAGTCAAACCTTTGGCTCCTCGCGGAGTCGTCCCCACAGCACGATGCAACTGGTTACGATGAGCAGGAGTTGCCAGCCCGATTGGGCGACCGGGAAAATGCGGTCCACCCCCTCCGGTTCCGCCCCGCGATTCGGGTCGATACCGCTGTTGACGTGGACTTCGCTCGACGACCCAATCGCGCCGGGGTCGGGACTGCCAGTCGAGAAATCGACGAACGTCTGGACGAGGCCCCGGTTGGTCGAGTAGATGAGTTCCCCGGAGACGCGGTAAAACTGGTCGTGAACCGGATAGAACACGTTCGCTCCGGCGGTAAAGAGGTCGAGGCCGATACCCGCAACGGCGAAGGCGACGATGCTTACCCACGCCACCCGGACGCCGCGACGCCCCCACCGCTCCGCGAGCCACGAGGACTCCCGGCGGGTGTCGAGGTAGACGACGCCTGCTGCCGCGAGCGGGATAAGGAAGGTGTGCAAGACCGACCGGTGACCGCCGTCTACGAAGAATCCGGCGAACACGTCGAGGTCAGGAATGATTGTCACGCCGAGAACGACAGCGAGTGCCCGCCGGTCGAAGGCATCCCCGAGCAAGCCGGCGGCCAGCAGTCCAGCGAGCGCGAGGTGGACGACGGTCGAAGGCATGTCAACTCGTACCACTCGCGTCGCCCTGAGCATTTCGAACGAAACGTCGAAATCATTATCCGTCGAACGACGAAGGCCTACTTCAATGACCGAACGCGGCCCGCGGCGGGACCTCGCCGAGAAGATTGCCGGCGAAATCACGCTCAGCGACGACCCCGGCGCGACGCTTCGAAAGTGGCGCACCGATTTCGACGTTTCCCAGACCGACCTCGCCACCCAACTCGACGTCTCCTCCTCCGTCATCTCTGACTACGAGAGTGGCCGGCGAAAGAGCCCCGGCATCGGCGTCATTCGGCGCATCGTCGAGGCGCTCATCGCCATCGACGAACACCGCGGCGGTGGCCGCGTTCGTCAGTATGCCCGCGTCATCTCCGCCGGGTTCGAAAGCGACATCGTCCAGGACTTACGTGAGTATCCGACGACCATCCCGCTCACAAAATTCTACGACGCCATCGACGCGACGGAGGTGGCCACGGGGAAGCAGGATACCATCGCCGGACACACCGTGGTCAACAGCATCGAGGCCATCACCCGCCTGTCGAGCGAGGAGTTCTACCGGCTCTACGGACAGAGTACGAACCGAGCACTCGTCTTTACGCACGTCACCCGTGGAGAGTCGCCACTCGTCGCCATGCGCGTCGTCACGCCGACGCCGAACGCGGTGGTCCTCCACGGACTCACGGAGGACGACCTCTGGGAACACGCACCCGCCCTCGCTCGCATCGACGGCTTCTCGCTCGCGGTGACGACCAAGGACTTAGGCGATATGCTAGACGCGCTTCGCCAACTCCCCTAGAACTGGCGCTCTGCGTCTCGCAACCCCTTCGCGATCGCCTCGCGCATCTCCTCGTTCAACTCCTCGACTTCCATCATCACGTCTTCCGTGAGGACCTCCTCCGGTTCCATGTTCTCGCGCTCTGCACGCTGGCGCGCGCGGTCGACGGCGTCGTAGGTGACTGTCCCGACGAGGTCGTCACCCTCGAGGACGAGCGCCTGGTCGACGCTATAATTGTCCATCAGTTCCCCCGCCCGGACCACGGATGTCCGGGGCGAAACGGTCACGAAATCTCGGCTTCCGATACGGACGTGTTTGCCAGTCATGGGTAGGTTTCTGGGATGAGTGTCCCAGCGTAGGTGACACTTGGGCGGCTTGGGGTAAGAAGTAATGGTGGGATGGGGCATTTGCAGACTGCACCGCTTGCTCGCTGCGCTCGAAAAATCTGACCTGTGAAGCGTCGCTTCACAGGGTCAGCGAGACGCGGTGCGTCTCGCCCGACCC
This sequence comes from Haladaptatus sp. DYSN1, assembly GCF_029489995.1. NCBI lineage: Archaea > Methanobacteriati > Methanobacteriota > Halobacteria > Halobacteriales > Haladaptataceae > Haladaptatus > Haladaptatus sp. DYSN1. Next base: position 2,425,301 of record NZ_CP120470.1, on the reverse strand, counting down.
CAAAAAAGGGGAAAAGTCGGATTGAAGCTTACTCGACGAACCGGTACTTGCGCTCGTTCATGCGACCCCAGCCGTCGAACACGAATTCGTTTTGCGGGGCCGTGAACTCCTCTACGTCGACGTCCTTCTCGTGGTTGTGGACGTCGTGGATGTGCTCGTAGTCGTCGAAGCTAATCTCGTAGCGCGATTCGAGCTGGTCCATGATGTCCATCGCCTCCATCTCCTCCTTCCAGCCTTCCTGGACGATTTCGGAGTGGACCTCAGCCTGTGCGCCACTGCCGTAGGACCCGACGAGGAGTTGTTCGCCGGTCATGTCCGTGCCGGCTTCGAGGGCCTTGAGCAGGCCGCTGACGCGGGCGACGTGGACCGACCCGGTGTACCAGTTGCCGACGTGGCGTGCGAGGTAGAGCGTTGGGTCGACAGTCTCTGCGTACCAGGTCTGGTAGGCGTCGGTGCCCTTCAGGTCGTCCATGTACGCGCGGATGGCCTCGGTGTAATCTTCCTCCGAGTCGAACTCTTCTTCGCGTGGCTGGCGGCCGATTTCCGGCGCAAGTTCGTCCTCGACCTCGGTGTCGCGAATGATGTGGCGGAAGCCGAGCAGTGCGGCCTTGCGGACCATTCCGGGGAACGGCGTGTGGAATGGCGCGAGGGCAACGTCGTCGAGTTCGACCTTCCCGGCGACCGATTCGTAGTCTTCGAGCGCCTCGCGCATTCGGGCGAGGTAGACCTGCACCGAGCGCTTGCCGTCCACGCTCGGGAACTGCTGGTTCGGCTTCAGGAAGTCCGTCTCGTCTGCGCTGCCGAAGCCCTGCTCTGCGCTGAGCGAAACCAGTGACGGGTCCTCGCTGATGAGCATGGCCACCGCGCCAGCGCCCTGGGTCGCCTCACCGGGGTCGCCACGGGCGTAGAGGGCCGTGTCCGTGGCGATGACGATGGCCGAGCGGCCGCGGTTGCGGCCAGCGCGAATCCAGTTGTACGCGTCGTCGATGGACTGGGTCCCCGCGACGCAGGCGAACTTGCGCTCGCCCTTGTTCGCGTGGTGGAAGTCGCCGTCGAACACCTGTTCGAGACACCCGGCGATGTACGTCGAAACGGGCTTCGAGTTGTCGAACGCACTCTCCGTCGCGACGTCGATGCGACCGATGTCCTCGGGCGTGAGGCCCTTTCGCTCCATCAGCTTGTAGGCAGCGTTCGCCCCCATCGTCACGATGTCCTCGTACACGTCCGGGAAGGAACTCGCGTGGAGGCCAAGCCCCTTCGTGTACTTTTCGGGGTCGTCGCCCATCTCAGGGGCGAAGACCTCCGCGAGGTCCATTTTCAGCTTACCCGTGTAAATTTCAACGGCGTCAATCCCGACTTTTGTCATGGCTGTATCCTGTGTAGACCAGGTATATGTGTTTGTCGACTGGACTATCGACAGGTGTCGAAAAATACGCTATGTCACGGCATGGGCATCGTGCCTGACTGGTTGGGTTACGCCTCTAATCTCAGTTGTAGGAATTGATCAGAATCGTCGTTCAGGCTTTATCAGGTGCAAGGAAGTACGTTGCACTTTCACCGTTGGAGAAGGTGACCGAAACGACGATGAAATCGCCCTCTTTCACGTCGTGCTGCTTAGATTGCTTCGTATCTCCCCAAAATTCTAGTTGAACTCTGGTTGTGGCATCGTTTCCAGGCAACCCGATTTCTGGAGATAAATCGACGAATTCTCCTCTCACTTTCAAGGTAGTTCCACCGGAACCATCTGCTTGCCGAATTTTCGCATTATCGACCTCACCACTACCAGTCCCCGCGTCGTAGTAGAAACTGATTCGTGCCGAGGTGATTTGTGTTGTACTTGACCCCGTATTTTGGAGGACAAATTCTAGAATACTCTTGTCGCCGCCAATACCGTACTCAGAATCGAGCAGTCGAATATCCCCTGATTCACTCGGGTTAATCGCGTCCGTACCATCGTCATCATCGCCACCAGCCCCCGCACCGTCGCTCACGGTCACGTCGAACGTCACGTGCTCGTAGGCCTCATCGTCGTCGAGAATCGAGACGGTCGCCGAATCGGACCCCTCCGAACTCGGTGCGGTGTACTCGAACACCATCTCGCCGTTCTCGTCGGTCGCTTCCGTCACCGGTTCAAGATTCGATTCGCTCTCGTTCACGACGAACCCGCTCACCGGGTTGTTGTACTGGTCTTTGACCGTCACGGTGAACCGCTCGGTCGCGCCGGGTGCGACCGTCGGATTGGGCGTGTCCGTGGTGACGTACGTCGCGCCCTCTTCTTCGACCTGCGTCCCGACGCCGACCTTTGCGAGGCGGAGGTTGTACGTCTCGTCGCCCGTGAGCACGAGGGAAATCGTGCTCGGACTACCGGCGGTGTAAGTTGTCTCGTCTAAGTCAACGTACCCACCGTTTGCCACCGACTGGTCTTCGAGCGTCTCCATCCACTGCTCTTCGCTCATGCGCGTCGGAATCGTGATGGTCACCGGTTCGTCGGGCGCGGTGTTCGTCACCGCCACCGTCTCGGAGGAGACGCTCACCGGTCGGGCGTTGAGCGTGACGCTCCCAGAGGTCGATTCCTGGTAGGAGCCATCAAGGGTGATGAGCGTAATCTGTCGCCCGTTGACGATGCTCTGGTCTGCGAGGATGGTGTTGCGCGAGTCCTCGAACTGGTTGTAGAGCAGCGAGTGTTCGTACACCGTGTTCGGGGCGTTCTGGTACTCGTTGTAGGTGGGCCGGTACTGGAGGCCATTCGTCTCGTACTCGTGAGTGGTCCCAGAGCTCCAGTATGCGTTCTCGCCCACCGAGACGGCGTTCTCGATGGTCACGGTTCCGAGCGAGACGGTTTCGAGTGTCCCCCCCGGTGGCCCCGGATTCACTGCGAAGACGCGCTCGTCGTATTGGGTGCCGAGGGTGATGGAGACGGGTTGTTCGGTCCCCGTCGCCGCCGTCCGAACGATGGCGTTTCGCATGTCCTCCAGTTGGTCTAACACCCGGAGGTTGTGGTTGAACTCGACGTCCTTGTTGTTTTGCGGGACGACGTTCGCCTGATACAGCGAGAGTGCGATGATAAGTGTCGCAAAGAGGAGTATTGCACCTATCTGAATTGCCTGCCCCCGGCTGTCGCCCCACAGTCGCATGGGCTATGTCCGCGCGGGATAGATAAAAAGTCTCTGTCGAATGACTGTCCAGAAAAGCGAGTTATTCGTCGTCTTCTTCGACGACTTCGGGGTCGCTCATCGCGTTGTGGAGGCTGTCGAGGCCGTTTACCCACTCGGCGACGAGGCCGTATTCGATTTCCTCCGCGACAGAGAGGTCCAAGTCGTTGCCGTCGATGATGCGCGTCCCGGCCTGCACGCAGTATCCGAGCGCGGCATCAAGGTCGTCCTCTGCCTCCGCGTCGCCCGCGGCGAGGATGTACTCCTCCACGCTCGCGTCCTCGGCCGCCCCGTCGAGGATGTACTGCTCTGCGGCGTAGAACACGCAGAGCAGGGACGTCTGGACCCCATCGACGAGCATGACCTTTTCCTCGTCTTCGAACTCGACGTCCGCGAGGACGATGTCGCGAATCTTCCCGAGTTCTTCCTGCGCGGTGTCCGCGTCGATGTCACCGTCGTCGTAACTGGTCACGACCTTCACGATTGCGATGGCCGTGTCGTCCTGCAGGTTGAGCAGCAGGCGTGCTGAGTCTTCGTCTTCTGGGTCGATGTCCTCTTCTTTGATCCGGTCCAGCCAGTTCTGCCACCGGTCTTCGGTGTAGAACTCTCCAGGGGGCGTGCTCATACCGAGAGGAAACGGGTGATACGTGATAAGCCCTGTGTTCAGAAATCTGCCGTGTCAATGTCGTACACGGCCTTCGGCGTCTCGACGTGTGCGACCCTGACGGCGTCCTCGTGGCCCGATTCGAGCAGCCAGTTCACCCGTCGTGGCACCGTCTTCGGGCCGAGAACCGCGCCGGGACGGTCGGGGTCGTCGATGAAGTCGGTCTCCATCAGGAACGGTTCGTCCTGTTCCAGTGCAACCTCCAGTCGGTCGCGGTCAGCGAGCACGCTCGGCGTCGGCCCCGCCAGTTTCCCGACCGAGTAGTGTTTCACTACTTTGTGGCGCGGGAGGCCGCGTTCCTCGGCCCACTCGGCCACTTCGGTGAGGTCTTCGCTCGTCTCGGTGTGGAGTTGCACGGCGCAGTCGTGGTCAGCGCCAAGCGAGAAGGCGTGTTTCATCACGTCGTTCGACGCCTCCCACACGTCGTCTGAAACATCGTAGTGCGGGCGACCCGATTTGAGCGCGAGTGCCTCGTCGTCCGCGACGAACTCTGCGGCTACGTCGAGGCCCGTCTGCATCAGGTCGCACGCCTCGCCGGGAGTGAATCCGCGCTCGCCAACCAGCCGCGAGATGAGTGCGGGGTGGACGCCGAGGACGGCCCACGCCCGCCCCGCCAAAATCTCGGTCGCCTGTTCGACTGCGCCGATGGTCAGTTCGAACACTTCCCTGAAATCGCCGGGGCCTTCGACCTCGCGGTCCAGCAGGTGCCACGACGGTTTGTTGACGACGAGCATGTGGGTTCCGCCCGCGCGGGCGAAGTCCTTGACTGCTTCCTCGTTTCGCCCGTAGACGGGGTCGAGATGCAGGTGATTGTCGAGAATCGGCGTGTCGGGCATACCTGAGTGCGGGAGGCGCACGAAAAAAGGTCTTACTCGATGGTGATGGAGTCGTGGGCGGCGTTTCGTAGTGCGTCGGAGCGCCCGTGTTCGCCGGGGGCGATGGCGAGTGTCCGAACCCCGTAGCGGGCGGCCATTTCGAGCAACGGCTTGAAGTCGGTGTCTCGGGAGGCGATGGCGAGGACGTCGATCGACTCGGTCACGATGAATTCAGCCGCATCGACGGCGAGTTTCACGTCCACGTCGCCGCTCGTGATGACCACCTCGAAGCCGCGGGCCTCTGCGGCCTGGATGAGCGCGGGCGTCGCGTGTTCGTCGAGGTAGAGCCGCCGCGTCGCTAGCCAGCCTGCGGCCGTCCCCGCCTCTCGCACGTCGTCTAAGTCGACGTTGAATTCGTCACGCAACACGTTCGGCCCATCGACGAACAACCCAACTTTGGGTTCGTCGTGGTCCCCAACCAATTCATCGTTCCCACCGGGCATGGCCGGGCTAGGATGGGTACGCTAAAAGCGGTGGCGATTGGCGAACCTGTCAACTGAATTTCACCAGACTGTGAGCGAGTCTCTTCGGCGCCCAGGCTGCAGAATAATCGGGTCATCCACAGGGAAATCGCCCGTAGGAATGAAGCCCACCCGGCTTGCAGCCGGTGGGCGAAGTGGATGTGGTCGGTGCGGGAGATGACCCGCACGAACCGGATGACAGACACGTGTAGGTTGGATGACAGACACGCGTGTGGCCTGCGAACAGGCCGGGTGTTCCGTGATAGCCGAATCAGGCGGAGGTAGCGTTCACGGAGCCGTTTCCGCTCCCTTCGAGGACGGTTCCGTCTTCGGAGACGGACCCGTTCGTGAGGGCACCGAGGGTTGCGTTCAGTTCGTAGGCTGGGGTCTGAATCGTCACCTCAGTGTCAGCAGAGACGTTGACGAACCGGATGTTGAGTTCGTAGCTGCCGTCTTCTGCGATTTCGGTGGCCTCCTTCTGGTCCTGGTAGTAGGCCCAGGCGGCCTCGCCCGCGTGTTCCGGGTCGACTTGTCCGGTCACGGTCCAGGTCTTCGGGGCGTCCTTCGGGCTGGAGCCCTCCATCGGGTAGCCCTTCGAGCGCCACGCGCCGTAGCCCTCGTAGATGACGTACACGTTGCTGTAGCCTTCAGCCTTGAGAGCCGCGGCACGAATCGACGAGAGGTGGTGTGGGCAGTCGCAGTAGGCGACGATTTTGTCGTCCTTCGGCCAACTGGCCACCGGGTCGTCCTCCATGTCGCTTTTCGCGGGGCTGACGACCGCGCCGTAGATGTGGGAGACGTCGTACTCAGACTGGCTGCGGGCGTCGAGGAACCGCGCCTCGCCGCGGACGTACCAGTAGTAGGCGACGTCGAAGGGAACCAGCGTAATGTCGGTTTCCTCGATCGTGTTGGTTTCCCAGCGGGACTCGTCGACTTCGTAGTCTTCGAGCTTGATGTTGAACTCCGGCGGGTAGCCGTCGTTCGGGTCGGGGTCTTCTGGGAGGTCCATCTCGTTGGTTGGACCGTCGAACGCGAGACGCCCCTCTGCGGACATCTCGACTGCGACCTCCTGCTGGGCGGTGGTCGTCTCCGCCGCCGTGGTCGTCGCGTTCTCGGTCAGCTCCTGGGTACTCGTCGAGTTGTCCGAGCTACCGCCGTTCGAACAGCCTGCGAGCCCGGCAATAGCGGCCGCGCCGGACACCTGTAAGAAACGCCGGCGGGTCGTATTTCGATTCGTCATCGTCGTCATGGCGTTACCGACCATCCCCTATAATTATAGGGCTGGTAAGGTCACCCCACACGAAGCTTATCACCTCCATAAGCGCGTGTGAGTGTCTCGCACGCGCTTTTTCACTGTTTTCCCAATTCCCGTAGCTAACTGTTCAAAACATCGAAATTCAAAACTTTACGTAGAAACTGTCATGTGTGGCCGAACGATGGGACGCGCGCAACACCAAAACGTTACTTGGCGGGGGTGCGACCGGATGTGTATGGGTCTTCTCAAACCACCACTGCACGGCGTCCACGACGCCCGCGGTGCGAAGTTCACCGAGTTCGGCGGCTGGGATATGCCAGTCGAGTTCGACTCTATCCGAACCGAACACGAGAGTGTTCGGGAGGCCGCTGGCATCTTCGACGTGAGCCACATGGGCGAAATCATCGTCTCCGGCCCCGACGCCGAGGCGCTCATGCAGCGACTCACCTCGAACGACGTCACCGTCCTCTCGCCGGGCGACGCACAGTACTCGATGATTACGAACGAAGACGGCGTCATCATCGACGACACCGTCGTGTATCGGCTCCCCGACGCTATCGAGGGCGACTACCTGTTCATCCCGAACGCCGGGCACGACGGCGAGATGCAACGGCGATGGGAAACCCACCGCGACGAGTGGGGCCTCGACGCCAGCGTCGAGAACGTCACGTCAGACTGGACGATGTTCGCGCTCCAGGGCCCCGACGCGGAAAAGTTGCTCATGGCAGCGGTCGACGAGCACACGCCCGCCGAACCGACCGCCGTCCAGAACCTGAAGTCGTTCACGGCGACGGTGCTCTCGTTCGACGGCGCGGAGTGCATCGTCGCCCGGACGGGCTACACCGGCGAGGACGGGTTCGAAATCCTCGCACCGTGGGACGACGCAGAAGCCGTGTGGGAGCTGTTCGACGTGCAGCCGTGTGGACTCGGCGCACGCGACACCCTGCGCATGGAGATGGGCTTTCTCCTCTCCGGGCAGGACTTCCACCCGGAGGACAACCCGCGAACGCCCTACGAGGCGGGGCTCAGTTTCACCGTCAAACTCGACACCGAGTTCGTGGGCCGCGACGCGCTCGAACGCCAGCACGCAGAGGGCGTAGCGGAGAAGTTCGTCGGCTTCCAGCTCCTGGAGCGCGGCGTCCCGCGACACGGGTACGATATTACTAACATAGATGAGGAGCATATCGGCACAGTGACGAGCGGGACGATGAGTCCGACACTGGGCGAACCAATCGGACTCGGGTACGTTCCCGTCGACTATGCGGACCCGGACACGACGATTCACGTCCTCGTCCGTGGTAATCCGAAGAAAGCAGTCATCAAATCACTCCCCTTCAACCAATGACATTCGAAGTACCAGACGACCTCAAGTATCAGGAATCACACGAGTGGGCACGCGCAGCAGACGGAACGGCCAAAATCGGCATCACCGACTTCGCCCAGGACGAACTCGGCGACATCGTGTTCGTCGAACTGCCCGACGTCGGGGACGACGTGAGCAAGGGTGCGGAGTTCGGCGTCGTCGAATCCATCAAAGCCGTCTCCGACCTCTACGCACCGGTCTCCGGGACGGTCACCGCGGTCAACGACCAGGTGTTCGACGCCCCGGAACTCGTAAACGACGACCCGTACGGCGACGGCTGGATGCTGGAAGTCGAACTCACGGACGAATCTGAACTCGACTCCCTGCTCACACCGGACGACTACGAAGACCAGATCGCCTGACCCGGCGAGCGACTTTTTTGCGCCTCACCGAAGCGTGTCAGTCAAACACAATGCACGGGTGTGTATCGTCTGTCCCGGCAACCGCGTCGGATGGACACTGTCGTGATAATCGACGCAATCATATGCGATAGTCTGTAACCAACTACCATCGTGCGGCCACAAACCGGACAACAGCGGTTCTTCGCAAACTATGAGTGATTCAGCAACCCCCGGCAGTCCTTTCGCCCCGCACACGCCAGACGAGACGCAGGCGATGCTCGACGTTCTCGGCGTGGCGAGCGAAGAGGACCTGTTCGACATCCCAGACGACGTCGCGTTCGACGGCACGTTCGGCATCCCACAGCGCAGTGAGCAATCCGTTCGCGCACGCGCAGACAAGATGCTCAACCGAAACGCAAATCTGACCGAGTTCCTCGGGCGAGGCCACTACAGCCACTACATCCCCTCGCTCGTGGACAACCTCTCTATTCGGTCTGAGTTTCTGACCTCCTACACCCAATACCAGCCGGAAGTCGCCCAGGGCTTCCTGCAGGTGCTGTTCGAGTACCAGTCGATGCTCGCGGAACTCACGGGCCTCGAAATCGCCAATTGCTCGATGTACGACGCGGCGACCGCCCTCGGCGAGGCGGCCACGCTCGCAAATCGCCTGCGCAAGACGTCAGGCCACCGCGTGCTCGTCCCGAAAGCCATCTCCGTGGGTCGCCGCGACGTGCTCGAAAACTACGTCGATGGCTCCGAGATGGTCGTCGAATCCTACGCCATGGACGACGGAAACGCGGACCTCGACGTGCTCACCGACCTCGTAGACGACGACGTGGTCATGATTTACGCCGAGAATCCGACCGTCCGGGGGACGATAGAGGAGGGGCTCGCCAAACTCGGCAAACTCGCCCACGACAACGACGCCATCTTCACCCTCGGCAGCGACCCCGTCGCGCTCTCGCTGCTCGAAAAACCGTCCGACGTCGGCGCAGACGTGGTCGTCGGCGACGCCTCGACGCTCGGCATCCCGACGAGTTTCGGCATGGGCCTCGGCATCTTCGCCTGCCGCGAGGACTTCCTGCGGCAGGTTCCCGGTCGCCTCGTCGGCATCTCCGAGGATTCTGCGGGCATGCGCGCCTACACGCTCACGCTTCAGACGCGCGAACAGCACATCCGCCGCGAGCGGGCCACCTCGAACATCTGTTCGAACCAGGCGTGGGTCGCCCTCCGGGCGGCGATGCATATTGCCATGCTCGGCCCGGACGGCCTCGTGGACCTCGCGAGGGACTGCGTCACCCGTCCCGAGGAACTCGCAGAACGTCTCGACGATATCAGCGGGATTCAGGCCCCGGTTCACGACCGGTATCACTTCCGGGAGTTCGTCGCCCACACGGACCAACCTGCGAAGGCCATCGTTTCAGACCTCGCGGGCAAGGGCTTCGCCGTCCACCGGGTCGGCGAACACGAGGTGCAGGTGTGTGTGACCGAGACCAACGCCATCGCCGTAGACGAGTTCGTCGCGGCATTCGAGGAGGTAGCCTAGATGTTCTACGACCAGGCTCGCTGGACCCACGACTCAGAAGACGTGTACGAACCGCTGCTCTCTGAAAAGAGCACGAAGACGGTGAAAATCGACGAGTCACCGCTCCCGCCGTCGCTCACGCGCGACGACCTCGAACTGCCGAATCTCTCGGAGCCGGAACTCGCCCGCCACTACACCCGGCTGAGCCAGATGAACTACGGCATCGAGTCGGGGCCGTTCCCGCTCGGCAGTTGTACGATGAAGTACAACCCGAAATTCACCGACGACATCTCGACGATTCCGGCGGGAGCCGTCCACCCGGAGCGTCCAGACGAGACGATTCAGGGGACGCTCGAACTACTCTACAAGCTCCAGGACTACCTCGGGCGCATCGGTGGCATGGACGCGGTTACGCTCCAGCCACCTGCGGGCGCGGCCGGTGAGTTCACGGGCATCCTCATCGCCAAAGCCTTCCACGAGGCAAACGGCGACGACGAGCGGACGGAAATCATCATCCCCGACTCCGCTCACGGGACGAACTTCGCGACCGCTGCGCTCGCCGGCTACGACGTGGTTTCGCTGCCGAGCGACGAGGACGGGCGCGTGGACTTAGAAGCCCTCGAAGCCGCCGTCTCCAACCAGACGGCCGCGCTCATGCTCACGAATCCGAACACACTCGGACTGTTCGAGCGAAACATCGAGGAAATCGCCACCATCGTCCACGACGCGGGCGGCCTGCTCTACTACGACGGGGCGAATCTGAACGCCCTCCTCGGGCGGGCCCGTCCGGGTGACATGGGCTTCGACATCATGCACTACAACGTTCACAAGACGTTCGCGACGCCCCACGGCGGTGGCGGACCCGGGGCTGGACCGGTCGGGGTCACCGAACGCCTCGCCGAGTTCCTGCCACGTCCGCACATCAAACAGCACAAGGGCGGGTACCGACTGTACGACCCAGAACAGTCGGTCGGCAAGGTTCACGGCTTCCACGGCAACTGGCTCGTCCTCGTTCGTGCGTTCGCCTACATCGACCGTCTGGGTGACGCCGGTCTCGCCGACGCGAGCGCGAAAGCAGTGCTTAATGCGAACTATCTCGCGAGCCAGATAGACTACGACGTGCCGTACGGGCCGTTCCACCACGAGTTCGTCGCGAGCGCGGGCGACCAGGACGCAGCCGACGTGGCAAAGCGGATGCTCGACTTCGGCGTCCACCCGCCGACGACGAAGTGGCCGGACATCGTCTCACAGGCGCTGATGACCGAACCGACGGAAATCGAGAACCGCGAGACGCTCGACCAACTCGCAACTGCCTTCAACGCCGTCGTCGGCGAGGACGACGACGTACTCGAATCGGCCCCGTCTCGGACGGCGGCTCGCCGTATCGACCAGGTGCAGGCCGCGCGCAACCCGCGCCTGTCGTGGCACGCACTCGAGACGGAGGACTGAAGAAAGCCAGCCTTTTCTGAACATTTCGGGCACAATAAATAAAGTAACGCATGCCTCTAGTTCCGGTATGGATGATTGAGAAACTGGACCGGCGACGACTGGTGATTCTGTTCACGCTCGTCGTCGTCTTACTCTCGACACTGGTCCTCGCCCAGCCAACCACGGTCCAGGATGCTGCCCCTCCCGCAGAACTCAGGCAGACACCGGAGGGAGTTCACCTCGTCGAAGGCGCTCCGAACAGTTCGGCGATGCTCTGGCCCTACACGAGTCGCTCTCACTCGTTCTCCCAGCGGACGCTCCCGATAAATATGATCGTCCACGGGAACGCCTCGCGGGTTCGGTATATCCTGATGGAACAGACTGACGCCAAGTGGAACGTCACCAGAGACGAGTGGGTTCCGGCCCAACCCGAAGAGCAATTGGAAGGACAGCGCGGTCCGCGCATCGACTGGGGGTCTACCCGCGGTGCTGACCGCTTCGTCTACATCCACAACCCGGTCAGTCGGACCGGCCAGGTGGGTGTTGACCCCGAAACCGAAGGCGGCGGCCTCTGGGTTCCGGAGACGTATCAGGTCCACGACGGCACCTACCTCGGGACGCGCACGCACATCCGTCTCTACGCGGGCGGCTCTGGCGATTCGGCGTGGACCGCGATGCAGATTCACCACGAACACTGGGACTGGTTCCGCCTGCGACACACGGTCGGGAGTCTGGAGAAGGGGCGCACTGAGGTCGAACGCGACCTCATCGGTGCGCCCTTCGTGACGGACGTGACCCGTGAGTACCACGGCACGCGCCGCACCATCGACGCCGACGGCTGGACGACCATCATCGACCTCGATAGTCGCAACGCCACCGCGACCGGATTGTCGGTCGCACCGCTGCTCGGCCTCCTGTTCGTCCCGGCGCTTACCCGTCGGCTCGACGACGTCGCCATGCAGGTGAGAAAACGCACCCGCCACTGGCCGCTTCCGCCACGAAGCGTGCTCCTGTTCGGGTCGATGGTCGGACTGATGCTGTTCGTCCGCATCGGCGCGGTCACCGTGGAATCGTGGAACGTGACCGAATCGCCGAAACTCATCGCGGGGTTCTTCTACCCGTTCCTCGCTGCTGGGATTCCACTCGCGGCGTACAAGCTCGCCCAGGGACTGGAGCGCGACGACGCGTTCTTGCTCGCCATGTTCGGTCTCGGCTTTGGCATCCTCGCGGACTACGCCTACCTCGACATCGAGGTGATTCCCGTGAACGTGATGCTCCACCGCATCGTGCTCGCGGTGGCAATCGGCGTCCTCGCCGCTGGCGGTGCGCGCTACGGCGCTGGCGAGTCTCGGCTCAACAGACACCTCGTGGGCGGTCTCGTCCTCTGGATTTGCTCGCTCGTCTGGCCGCTGCTCGGCTGGGTGTGAGAAATCTACAATCTTTTTAGTGTTCGTTCAGTACAACGAAACACGTCAACCACGCTGTATTAGGCCCCCCGTAGTAACTGTGTAGAACGTATTGGAATGAAACGTACAACTATATCCCGGCACATACATCTACTCCCGAAAATGATTCACGGCATTCGAAAAACAGCGTAGAAAACGCTTTCATCTAACGAGCGACTCACGTTCACTGAACGAGACGCACGCCGATTTCGCCACCCCCATACCATGCCCCCTGACCCCTCATCTGCCCCTGCCCCTCCGCGCGCGCTCTCCCGTCGGACACTGCTGGCCGGTCTCGCGACGGGTAGTCTCGCCGCGACCAGCGGTTGCATTCGCCAACTGCGCACACTCGCGAACCGCGACGCCCCAGACCAGGTCTCACTCGAAATCAAAACCGCCCCGGCCGATGCCGACCCGCGGTCCATCTACATCGCCCGCTTTCTCTCCTCGAACCTGAACGCCGTCGGCATCGAGACGTCCATCGTCCCGATGAGCCTCGAGGAACTCCTGCGCGACGTGCTGTTGAACCAGTCGTTCGACATCTACGTGATGCGCCATCCGCGGACCGCCAGTCCGAACTTCGTCTACTCGCTGTTGCACTCGCGATTCGACGCGGAACCCGGCTGGCAGAACCCCTTCGGCTACGCCAACCTCGGCGTCGACGACATGCTTGACGAACAGCGCACCCAATCGGGCGACGCCCGCGAGGCGACGCTCCACGAGATACAGTCGGCCGTCGCACGCGACCAACCGTTCGCCCCAATCGCCATCCCCGACGAGATACGGGCGACGCGTGGCGACCGCTTTTCTGGCTGGTCGGCTGCCGACATGCACACGCTGCTCGGCTACCTCAGACTCCGTCCAACGACGACCGAGACCCCCGAACAACCGCAGAACGGACCCACCAACGAGACGACGACAGAGACGTCACAGCAGACGACGGCCCCGCCGCTCCGGATGACGCTCAAGGACCCTCGTGCGACGCGCAACCTCAACCCCATCGCGGTCGAGTTCCGCGGCGACGGTGACATCACCGAGATGCTGTACGACCCGCTTGCCCGCCCCATCGGTGGGGACCTCGTCCCGTGGCTCGCCCACGAGTGGTCGTGGGTCGATTCAGACACCGCCGGGCCCGCAGTCGAGGTCACGCTTCGCGAAGATTTGCTCTGGCACGACGCCACGCCACTCACGGCGGCCGACGTTGCCTTCACGTTCGACTTCCTCAGAGACACGTCAGGCGGGGCACTCGACAGTCCGGTGCCGGCCCCCCGCTATCGGGACCGTTCGACGTTGGTTACGCAGGCCGTCGAAACCGGTAGACGAACCGTCCGCATCGAGTTCGAACCGGTGAGTCGGGAAGTTGCCCAGACGGCGTTTTCACTCCCGCTGTTGCCAAAGCACATCTGGGAGACGAAGACGGGGCAGGCGACCATCGCGGGCCTCGATACCATCGGCGGCGTGACCGAGGCGCTCATCTGGAGTAACTCCAACCCGGTCGGGTCGGGGCCGCTTCGGTTCGTGAGCGCAACCGATGGCGAATCACTCACCCTCGCGCCGTTTGACGACCACTTCCTCACCCGGGACGTCTCGGATGGGCCGCTCGCCCCGTTCCAGGGTGGATTCGAACCGTCGGAACTCGAATTCGTCGTCGTCCCCTCCGACGGAGCCGCCCTCGCGCTGATGGAACAGGACGACGCGGACGCGACTGCCTCGCCGCTCGGCGCGGAGTCCATCTCACAGATTGGGCAGTCGGACGTCTTGCGCCTGCACGTCTCGAAGCCCACCTCGTTTTACCACGTCGGGTTCAACGTGCGCCAGTCGCCGCTCAGCAACCCGCGATTTCGTCGGGCGGTCGCGCAGCTGCTCGACAAACAGCACATCGTAAACGAGGTGTTCGGCGGCTACGCATCCGCCATCGCCACGCCACTCGCGCCCTATCCCGTGGCTGCGCCCGCCCTGCGCTGGGAGGGCGAAGACCCTGAGCTGCCGTTCCCCGGGGAAGATGGAGAACTCGACATCGAATTGGCGAAAGAGTCATTCCGGTCTGCTGGTTATCGATACAACGAAGCAGGCGAGCTGCTGAGGCGATAACTCGATGGCCCTGTTCGAAATCCTCGCGTATCTCGCGATCGGCGTCGGCGTCATGATTGCCATCGGGTCGGTGACGTTCATCGGCCCCAGTCAGCTCTCGGTGTTGCGCGAAAACTGGCGCTTCCGGTTGCGCGAGGTTTCCCCCTACCTTGGCTTACTTGCCGGTATCCTCGCGATAAACAAGGTCGCTCGCCAAGTCGGCCCCGAGATATCGTGGGTCGTCGGCCTCAACATCACGAGCTACATCTATCGCATCGAGGGTGACTTCGTCGCGTTCGTCCAATCAATCGCCACAGACCAGCTCACGGTGTATTTCTCGTTCATCTACCTCTACGGCTACGTGTTCTTGCTCGTGTTCCCGTTCATCCTCACGTTCGCGCTTCGGGAGACGAAGTACCTGAAACAGACGGCGGTCGCCTTCGCGCTCAACTACTCGCTCGGCCTCATCTTCTATATCCTGTTCGTCTCCTATGGGCCGCGAAATCTGATTCCGGACCTCGTGGACCCTCTCATGTACTCGATGTATCCACAATCACAACTCCTGACCGGGGAGGTGAACTCGAACACGAACGTCTTCCCGTCGCTGCACACCTCGCTTTCGGTGACGGTGGCGTACCTCGCGTGGTTCACCCGCGACCGGTTCCCCTACTGGTTCGTCACGAGTTGCTTCCTCGCCGCGAGCGTGGTTATGGCGACGATGTACCTCGGCATCCACTGGGGGACGGACGTCGTCGCCGGGACGATACTCGGCCTCGGCAGCGTCCACATCGCGAGAAAGCACTACGAAATCTTCGAGTTCCTCCGGGTTGACCTCTGGGCCCTCCCGGTCTTCAATCGACTGCGCTGAATTCTCCCTCCCGCTCGAAAGCGAGCGCGGAGTAGTACGGTGGCAGGTCGATTTCTTCGGTGCGGTCGAACCCACCCAGTGTCGCCACCGCAGCGGTTTCGTCGGTGCCATGTGTAAGGATTCTGCGGAGCCGCACTGCTCGCCGGCGACCACTGTTTCACTTCGCGGTCGGTCGTTTGACGACGACGAACCGACCGTCCGGTGAGCGCACGCCGAACCTCGCCGGCGAATGCCTGCTGATCTTCGACCCGTGATGGTGTTCGCCACGAGGACGATGTCGACCGCTGGCACGAGTGCACTGCGTTCGCGTGCGTCACCGGGTTGGCGTTCGACGTTCTCGACGTCGCGGGCCGAGAGTGCCGCGTCGAGTTCTGCGCGGAGTGATTCGTCGAGTTCGACGGCGGAGCCCGTTTCGTTACCGACGAGTGTCGCCCCGGGAATCGTGAAGTAGCCGTTGCCACAGCCAACGTCTGCGAGCGTGACCCCGGGGGTTTTGCCCACGGTTTCGAGAATCCTGCAGGTCGGACCAGAGTCTGCCTCACCACGCCCAGTCTGGCTGGTTCGTGCTCTGAAACCGGTCTACAGCGGTGCTACGCGACGGGCGCAGTAAATAGCACTGCCTCGAACACCGAATTCTCAATTTCATATCCCAGTATTTGGTTTATTCGTTCGCTCTCGACGGAGTAGCTTCGGGCACCTGACGCTCAGAACGCGGGAATTTCTCAAGATTTGGGTAACGTTCGCGATGTGCAACGGTGCCCGTGGGAAAGAGACACGCGCTGGCTGCACCACGCTCTTGCCCCCGCCAACCCCTGAGGTGGCGCACTCAGCGTTTCCACTCGCTGGTCGAGACGAAGAGAAGGGTGTGCTCAGGCGGAGACGCTGGAGTCGATGCCGTTGATCTTGATGAACGCGTAGTTGCACTCTGGACAGCGCCACTTGGTCTTCGTGCCGAGGTGGACCGTCATGCTCGCGGCCTTGTAGAACGTCCGCGTCTCCCCACACTGCGGGCAGTCGTGCTCGAGTTCGAGGCTCATATTCGTCCATCTATCCCCATCGCAATTTAACGTACTGGTTCGGTTACGGTGCAGGCTATGTACGCAACGATAGCACCCGAACAGTCCGCCCCGCGGTGGCCGCACGTGCGGCCACCAGGCAACTGAATTTGCTCGCATAAATGGTATGCGACGATACAAATTATTTCCTCAGGGATGTGCCCATCTATCTCCTAAAACCTGGCCACTTGAGTGCAATACGACCGCAGGAACTTCACCGAGTGTTGAATATAGAGAGTATGCAGCAGAAGATTCTGTTCAGCTATTAGCTGCGCTGCTAAATAGAGGGGCAGTTCTTAGTCGCTGTTCAGCGTGAGCACGCCTATGCGGAATTATCGAGTGTATTCGGGCGTCGGAATCGCAATCTGTCTCGCGGTGTCTGCACTCACGCTCGCTGCAGCCCCACAATTCATGCCAGAAGGCTACTCCTGGGTTAGCCACACGACCAGTGAGGCGGCGGCACAGGGGGTCTCGGCAGCGTGGGTTGCCCGACTCGGATTTCTCCTGTTCGGTCTCGGGGTTCTCTGGTTGACAGCAGAGCGACGCGTAGCCTGGAACCGGTTGCCAACAGTATTCCACTCCGGATTCGGCGCCTTCATGGTCGCAACAGCGGTGTTCTCGACGAGGTCGTGGGACGCTGCGGTAGCATACAATCCAGTGGAGGATGCCTTTCACTCAGCTACCGCCACCCTCCTGGGGTTCTGTTTCGCATTTGGCGTGTTGACGCTCGTACGACGACGCCAGAAGGACAAACTTGACGTTCGATGGTTCGATTTGTTCGCTCTTAGTTCGACTGTCGTGTTACCGGCAATGATGACGCTGTTAGCCCAATTCGCTGGCGTGTTTCAACGAATCATGTTCCTCGTGGCTTACGTTTGGTACCTGCGAGAGGACTATCTGTTTTCGAGTCGCTCTGACCCCGACACGAGGCAATAGTTGTGACCGACTCGCACACTGAGTTCAGCACGGCCACAGAAACGGTCAGAATCAGCGTGCAGCACTCAGAGGGCATGTTCATCGAAAAAGAACTCGGCATCTATTCTTTGCGCCAGTGAATCGTTATTTCCAATCAAGTCATTTATCCATTATGGGGCTCAGTAGTCTGCCGGACGTAGTGAAAGTAAACCTCATTATCTGGGGGTCACTGATTGCGGCCCTCAGTATCATTCTGTGGGATAAGATGTTCCTCGCTCAAGCAGTGCCATTGGCCTTCCTCGCTGCGATTGCCAGCAATCTCTTCCTCCTACGAGGGGCACGGAAAATGCGTGAAAAAGCGGCGGCTTGAGATCCAAGTATCGATTTTTTGTCGTGTTAGACTGGGTTCAATCCCGTTCGAGAACTGGTCGGTGAATCGATTAATGATGGATAGTATTTCTATTCAGTTCGACCGCTGAGACTATCCAGCCGTTGTTAGAATCGGCGTGCAACAAATAGAGAGTGTGTTCAGCAAACGCGCCACCCTCTGTTCCATGTATTCAGTATGTCGACTGAGAAACATTCGTACGAACTAAATGATTCAGTGGTCTCATTCGTCGAATGTTGCACCGGAGGCTACAACCAACGACGCCCCCAATCCCATTCTCACCGCGCTCCCCAATGCGATTCCGAGCGCGATATTATCTAGTACGACACCGAGGCCCGATTCGAGACCGGTTCCGAGAGCCATTCCCAATACAATCCACATCGACCAGCGATTCGTCGCTGAATCCCGCAGAGTCATCGCCACACATACCTGTTAGGTCGTCCCTGTGCCCAAAGTTTGTTTCCTCTGTAGTACGTAGAAATGGAAGGCAGTCGTGTGATCAACACGCGTACTTCAGCATGGCCGAAGAAACCTACGTGGGTTCTATCAGCAGATACGCGCTGCAGCAAACGGAGCCCACCTATTCCAACCGATTATTTGAGACGTGCCTGAAAGCAGTGTCCCCTGTGAGGAAGTGCCACACGTTTCAGGCACGAGTACTTACGATTTTTTGTCCAATAGCGACAAGCAAAGATGTATGAACGATTCGAGGGGGCGTCGCGGCGAATGACCACGGTGGGTGACTGGAACCCGCGTAGTCAACAATTCGTCTCGGCTCCGCCGCTATGAGGCTGCGCGTCGATTGGCGCGTCAGCGTCGCCTTCGTCGGCACGATAATCAAGTGGCTGTCGGTCCCGCTTCTGGTGCCGCTCATCGTCGCGATGTTCGACGGCACCTCGGTGTTCCCGTTCGTGTTGCCGATGGTCGGAACCGTGATACTGGGCGTCGCGCTCGAACAGCTCTCCGTCCGCCGGGACCTCGGCGCGAGAGAGGGGTTCCTGATGGTGTCTCTGACCTGGTTGAGTATCGCCGTCGTCGGGGCAGTTCCCTTCATCATCGCTGGCGAGGGGGTACTCGCTGAACCGGTGAACGCCCTGTTCGAGGCGATGAGTGGCATCACGACCACGGGTGCGACGGTGATACTCGACTTCGGCCTTCATTCCCGAGCGATTCTTATGTGGCGGGCAATCATCCAGTGGCTCGGCGGCCTTGGCGTTCTCGTCCTCGCGACGGCGGTGCTCTCGCAGTTGGCAGTCGGTGGGGCACAGCTCATGGAGACCGAAACGCAGACCCGCGACGTGAACAAACTCACGCCGCGAATATCGGAGACAGCGAGTCTGCTCTGGCAACTCTACCTCGGGTTGACCGGGCTTAATATCGCTGCGCTCTACGGGCTTCACCTCGTCGGCCTCGCGCCGGAGATGACTTTCTACGACGCCGTTGCCCACGCCTTCACGACGATTTCGACCAGCGGGTTCTCCCCGCGCCCGGAGAGTCTCGCCGCGTTCTCCCCGGTCGTCCAGTGGGTGACGATTCCGTTCATGGCCATCGGGGCGACGAGTTTCATCCTCATGTATTTCGTCTTGCAGGGGAACGTAGCCCGCCTTCGCAAAAGCGACGAGTTTCGCTTCTACGTGAGCATCCTCGCCCTGTTCACCCTCGGCGTGGCCGGCATCCTCATCGCGGACGGCGGTCCGCACACGGAACTCGAAGAAATCGTCCGCCACTCGCTGTTTCAGGTCGTCTCCATCGTGACCACTACGGGGTACGCGAGTACCGACTTCAACCTCTGGTCGTCGGGCGCGAAACACCTGCTGTTCGTCTGTATGTTCATCGGCGGGATGGCGGGCAGCACGACGTGTTCGATAAAGGCCCTCCGGTGGCTGGTCGTGTTGAAAGCCTTCCGTCGGGACCTGTTCACCGCCGCCCAGCCGAGTGTCATCCGACCAGTTCGACTGAGCGGGAGCGTCATCACCGAGGAGACAATCCGTGACATCTACGCCTACACACTGGTGAGCCTCGTCATCTTCATCTTCGCGACGATTCTGGTCGTCGTCAATTCGTCGCGTGTCGGCTCGCCCGTCACGGAGTTCGAGGCGATGAGCGCCGCCGCCTCGACGTTCTTCAACGTCGGTCCCGCCTTCGGCATCGCCGGCCCGTTCGCGAGCTACGAGCCGTTCCCCGAGACGACGAAACTCCTGATGACGTTCCTCATGTGGGTCGGGCGCATCGAAATCATTCCCGTGCTCGTGTTGCTCACGCCATCGTTCTGGCGTGGCTGACGAGTTTTAGCCCGAGTCTGACCCGAGAGAAAGTGCCTCCCCAGCGATGAAAAACGCGCCGACGATGATGATGGTCACCCACCCGAACACGAGCAGTGCGAGGACGAGCACGTCCAGTTCAGACTCGACGGGGAGCATGAGCAAGACGACGGTGCTCGCGACCAGTACGTAGACGAACCCCACCGCCAGAACCGCACGCAAACGAATGCGTGGCTCCCAGACGGAGACGGCAGAACCCCATCTCGAAACGCGCATATCTGACTAGACGCTCGCTGACCGGAAAGCCTTACAGCCGCGTTGCTCTGGCTGTGTACTACTCGAAAAACGGTGGTCCCGTACTTAGCCGAACAGCGAGCCGAGACCCTCGCCGGAGACGTCCTCTTCGTCCTCCTCTTCGTCTTCGTCACCGCCGGCTTCGGCTTCTTCGTCGGCTGCTTCGCTCTCGTCTGCGTCGCCCGAAGCGCCACCCGTCGAGGCGGCTGCGGCGGGCATGGCCGCTGCGTTGGCCATCGCGTCTTCGATGTCGACGTCTTCGAGCGCGGCGACGAGCGCCTTCACTCGGGATTCTTCGACGTCGAGTCCGGCGGCTTCGAGGACTGCCGTGACGTTTTCTTCGTTGATTTCACTCTCTGCTTCGTGCAGAATCATGGCTGCGTAGATGTATTCCATCAGTGTTCTCCCTCGGGTACATTGGTCTGCGACAGCGTAGGTGCTCACTTTCGTCGTGACGGACCCCGTTACTGGCGTAACTCCCCCTCCCCGATTACTCCTATATTCACGCTCAGTGATATTAGCTACTTCGCTGCCGCAGAAAAAGAAACCCTCTTACAACCGGTCGCGACCGGACCCAGCGTCGTCGAGACGGGACCGGAGCCAGTCGTGGATTCGAAGCCGAAGCGACGACTGCTCGCGGCGACTCGTGCGGTTGCGGCGAGGTGCTTCGTTTCGTGCGCGAATTCGTGCGACTCCCCAGCGTGACAGCGTCGGGAGCGTCGGAAGCGTCAGTCCAAATATACCTGTGACCCACCACGCCGGCGCGAAGAGTGCGACGAAGATGCCGACCGAGAGAAACCAGACGCCAACGACGGCCATCAGGTGATTGACCGTGACGAGTTTCGCCGCTGCCTGTTCTCGTTCGCGTCGCGCAGATGTGGCGAGCGGCGAGTGCCCAGATTGGTCGCTATGGCGATACGATCCGCCAAGTTGCCCTGCCATACGTGAATATTCCGTGGCACCCACAAAAACCCCCGTCAGACCGAAGTCTGACGTGTTTCGAGCCGCGTACAGGTAATCGAAGACAACGTACCAGCTGTGTGGTGTGTTACCAGTCCATCCCACGCGGCGACTCAGGGGGCGAAAGCGGACTTTTCGGGAGGTCGGGCGTTGGCTCCGGGCGGTTGTACTCTTTAGGTGCCACGTCGTTCGCCGCGTCGGGGTAGAACAACGAGGCGAGCGCGTGGATGTGCTCGCGTCCGACGTCCAGTTCGAACTGGCCGCCGCCGTACAGTTGTATTCCGGCTTCCTGGCAGTATTCGATGCTCTCTAGCACCGATTCGACGCTGCCAAAGCGCGAGGGCTTGATGTTGAGCCAGTCGGGTTCCCACGGCAGGTTCGTGATGTCGTCGAGTCCGTGGATGGCCGCGTCCCACGAGACGTGCCCCTCGTGGCCCTCGAACAGCGGGCGCGTCTCCGGGGTGAGCGCAGGGTCCTCGATGACCGCCTCGGGGAGCCCTTCGATGACGCGCCGATAGAGTTCGGGGTCGGGTTCCTGGTCTACGTCCGTCCCCTCGTACTGGCCTTTCAGGTCGCAGACGCGCACCGCGCCGGTCGCCGCGAGTTCGGCGACGAGGGCGTCGTCCCACTCGCTGGTCGGGTCGAGTTTGAACTCGTAGTCTCCATCGAACGAGAGCCACGTCTCGATGCGGTCTATCGAGGCGTCGGGGAGGCGCGTCGAGACGACGAACCGGACCGGGTCGTAGGTCAGGTCAAGCGCCTCGGCGAGGTTGGTGTCGGCCTGCCTGAGCGCGAGGTCGAGGGCGGCGCTCTCGAATCCCCACCGCCGGTAGTCACGAAAGTCGGGGCGGCCCGGCTCGCGGCCGTGAAAGAGGTCCGTCTCGCCGAGGTGAGCGGAGAACTCAGCAAACGTCCACTCACCTTCGAGGTCGA
The DNA here is from genome assembly GCF_029489995.1 of Haladaptatus sp. DYSN1. NCBI lineage: Archaea > Methanobacteriati > Methanobacteriota > Halobacteria > Halobacteriales > Haladaptataceae > Haladaptatus > Haladaptatus sp. DYSN1. The sequence goes on along the minus strand of NZ_CP120470.1, from coordinate 2,403,048 downwards.
ACGTGGGGGCGGCGTCCACGAGGGCGCGGTGGTCTTCGGCCTCGTAAGTCACGTCTTCGCCACGACCGGTTTCACCGTCCCCGGACAGGGAGACTGTGGTCGAAAGTCGGGTGAAGTCACTCGATGTTTCTGCTTCGTGGAGGTCGTACGAGACCGCGGAGATGGTGAGCGGCAGGTCTGAAAGCGCATCGAACAGTGCCATGTACCCGCTTCGGGCGGAATGCAGAAAAGTTAGGTCCCGCGCCAGTCCGTGACGACGGCGTAGATTTCGTAGGCGAAGATGGCGATGACGAGTGCCACCGACCCCCAGGCGAGGGCGGTAAACAGCGTCTGTCCAATTGCGCTCATCGTTCTTCACCGCCGTCCGTTCGCAGGTCGTCGATTTGCCGCACTTCTCGCGAGAGTTGTCCGAGGTCGAAGCGCCCGGGAGTCACCTGTGAGAGCACGAGAATTGCGACGCCGGACACGACTGCCGCGCCGACGAACGAGTTGAAGAACGACGCCGTCGGGAGTTGGTCGCCAACCACTGGCAGGAGTGCGAGTGGGGCGCGCAGCGTCGGGAAGTACGCGAGGCCGACGACGAGGCCGAGTAGACTCGATACGAGTGCGCCCACGCCAGTCGCCTTCGCCGAGTAAAGTCCGTAGAGCAGCGGGATGAACGTCGCGGCGGCGAGCAGGTCGGCGACGAGGAAGATAGTCAGGACGCTGTAGCCCTGCGCGCCGACGAAGATTGCGGCGAGCGCGACGACGACGGTGAGCGCACGCGCCGCTTTGGTGAGCGTAGACCGGTCGGGGTCGTCCATGATGAGCGGCAGGTCGGCAGTGACGATGCTCGCGATGGCGTTGAACAGCGTGTCTGCGGTGCTCATCACGAGCAGGATGGCGAGGATGACGACGACGAGCGTCACCCACTCGGGGAACGCGGCGTCCAGCACGAGGAAAAAGGAGATGTCCGCGTTGTAGCCCGCGCCGAACTCCGTGGTGACGAGGCCGAGGCCTGAAGCGGCGAGACCGAACAACCCGGCGAGGAACACCATCGGAATCACGGTAATCGCGGCGATGGTGAACGACCGGGCGAGCGTGCGCTCGTCTTTCGCGGCGTAGATGCGCTGCCACCACGCCTGATTCAGCATTTCCGCGGCGAGTACGGCGACAGCGATGTACGCGCCGAATTCGAGGCCCGGCAGGAAGCCGGGGTCGAGCAGACTCGGGTTCGTGTCCGCGACGGTCTGGTAGATTTCGCCCGTCCCGCCGAGGGCGAGCAGTGCCCCGGCGAAGCCGATGGCGAGGATGGGCAGGATGACGAGCGTCTGGACGGTGTCCGTGAAGATGCTCGCCTTCAGGCCGCCGTAGCCGGTGTACGCGAGGACGAACAGGCCAACGAGCGCCGCCGTCTGCCACGTCGGTACTCCGGCGACGAGCGAGAGCGCGCCGGCGATGCCGGTCATCTCCGCGGCGAGGAAGATGAACATGTACGTGATGCTCACGATGAGGACGTAGGCGTACATCGCGCCACCGTAGCGCGCGAGGGTGTACTCGGTGATGGAGTGGCCCTCGGGGATGAGTTCGCGGATGCGCGGCCCGATGACGATGAAGGCGAACAGCGGAAGGGCGCTGCCGATGGCGTAGCCGAGCACGGCCGTCAGTCCGCCGAAGGCCGCCCCTGCCTCGGCCGGACTGAAGAGAATCCACGCGCCCATCCCGGAGGCGATGAGCGTCGCGGTGGTCATTCCACTGCCCGTCGAGTTGCGGGCAGTGATGAAGTCTTCCACCGAATTAATGCGGCCGCGAGCGTACCACGTGCCGAGCGCGGCAAAGACGAACAGCGTGAGGACGGTGAGGCCGAGAGCGAGGCCCGCACTTACCATCGTCTCACCTCAGTGCGATTAGTCATACACCTCTCTCTGACAGGGGCGCAATTAAACGTTGGTAATACCACTCAATTATACCTGGTCGTAGGCGGCGTCGAAGAAATCGACTTCGAGGTCGACAGTCCGGGTGAACAGGCGACGAACGCGCTCCTTGCGCCGAGGCGAGAGCGTTCGTCCACACTCGTCGACCTGTGTTCGAAGCCACTCGACGAACGCCGTGAATTCGGGCGTCGCGTGCATCGAAATCCACTCGTCGTGGTAGAATCGTTTCGGGGTCGCGTCCGCGTGGGCAGTGGCCCAGGTGAGATACACCCACTCGGCAGGCAACAACACGGCGAGCGATTCTGCGTACCCGCCTTGATGGGTCGCCCGGACGAACAAGTCTTCGAGAGACTGCGTGACCGGCAGCAGTTTCGGATTGGTCCACTCTTCCTCCGGGACTGCGAGCGCGTCGAACGACCGCTCGAAGTAGTCGTTCTCCTCACCTGTGAGCGTGGCGAGAAACGACGTGAGCCGACGTTTTTCGGCCATCGTCGTGGCGTCTGCGATGGCACTCCCGACGAGTCCGGCGAGCGCTTCCACGAACGCGAAATCCTGCACCAGATATCGGCGAAACACGTCGTTCGGAAGCGTTCAGTCTGCCAGTTCTCGGGTGAACCGATGCTCCGTGGCCGCGGTCCACGCGGGCTCAGACTGACTCCGAAGGGAGGCAGAAAACCGTGGCTGGTCGCTCACACAGACCACTGCTCCTCGCGCCACGCTGCGTCCCAGAAGCGGTACTCGTAGCGAAACGAGGTGAGAAAGCGGTCGGTGAACTGCTCGCGGTCTGCCGGACTGGCCCGACCGGCCACCTCGTCAAGCAGGTCGAGACACCATTCGGTGAGTTCGGTGAACTCCTCACTCGCGTACATCTCGATCCACGCGGCGTACTGCTCGTGGTCTGGTTTCCCGCGCACGTCGAGGTGTCTGCCGGTCTGATTGAACCCCCACATACACGGCAAGAGTGCGGCGACGAGGTTACCGAAGGACTCGGTTGCGGCCGTCCGGACGAGGAAATCGGTGTACGCCTGCGTGGTCGGCGAGGGTTTCGTTCGTTCCAGGTCGGCTTCGCTGATTCCGAATTCGGCGGCGTACTCGCGGTGGAGGTCCATCTCGGTGTTGACGGTCTCTTCGAGAAGCGTTGCGAAGGTTCCCATCTCGTCGAGCGACGGGGCATTTGCGGCTCCGAGCGCGAACACGCGACTGTAGTCGACGAGGTAGACGTAGTCCTGTTTCACCCAGTATTCGAACGGGTCCGTAGAAAGCGTCCCCTCGCCGAGTTCGACGACCATCGGGTGGTCGAGAATCGCTTCGAGGATGGGGCGGCCCTCCTCGCAGAGTGATTCTGCGAATGACATAACTGGCCTTCGCAGACCGACGGGAAAACTATTCGCCCCGGCCTGGCCCGGCTATAAGTCGGTCCCGCCCCTCGATACGGACATGAAGATTTACACCAAACGCGGCGACGAGGGGAAGACCGACCTCTCGAACATGGCGCGCGTCTCGAAGGCGAGCCACCGAATCGAAGCCTACGGGAGCGTAGACGAGGTGAACGCGCTGGTCGGCGTTGTCCGACCGACGGGCTACGACGACGTAGACGAGATGCTTCGGTCGATTCAGAATCACCTCCACATCGTGCAGGCGGACTTCGCGAATCCCGACCCGAAGGCGGACGCGCCCGTGATTCGCGACGAACACGTCGAACAATTGGAGACGTGGATGGACGACCTCGATACGGAACTCGACCCGCTCAAGAGCTTCATCCTGCCCTCGGGCAGCGAACCCGGCGCGAAACTCCACCACGCCCGGGCGGTCTGTCGCCGGGCAGAGCGTCGTGCCGTCGCGCTCATCAACGAAGAGGAGGCGAACCCGGCGGCGGTGAAGTACCTGAACCGGCTCTCTGACGCGCTGTTCGTCCTCGCACGCGTGGTCAACAAACGCGAGGGCGTCCCCGAAGAGTCCCCCACCTACTGAGCGTCGGGCGTCAACCCGACCAGTTCCTGTGCCAGCACGTCCGCGTAGCCGTGTGGGGTCAGCTTGAGGGTGGGGACGCCGAGGAAGGTGAGCGTCGCCACCGCGAGCATCGGCTGGTCGGCTTCGACGCCGCGCTCCCAGAGCGCCTCGCGCACCGCCCGCACGCCTGCTGCGGCCTCCTCGATTGGGACGTCTGCGACGACGCCCGCGACCCGGCAGCGGTGTTCGGCGATGATTTCGCCCTCGTCCACCACGGCCCACCCGCCGCCGATTTTTGCGACGTGGGCTATCGCTTGCTGTATCGCCTCGTCGGTCGCGCCGACGGCGACGGTCATTCCTGCCTCCCAGACGGTGGTCGTCGCCACCGCACCTGAGCCGAGGCAGAAGCCCGTGAGAAAGCCCACGAACGCCTCGTGGTCGCTGTCGGGGTGGCGGTCGATGGCGACGACTTTGAGCACGTCGCGCTCCGGTGCGGCCCTGAGTGTGCCCTCTGCCTCGGCGGGTTCGACCGTCGCCATCCTCGAGAACAGGCCGGTGACGTACTCGATGGCGCGAACGCGTCCGCCTCGTGTGACGGTGGCTGGGACGCTCAGGTCGAGCGAGTCGGGGAGACCCACGCTATCGTAGAAGTGGGCGGGGTAGTCGTGGGGTCGGGGAGAGACAGTTGCGTCTCCGTTCTCGACGACGAATTCACCTCCCGAGATGACGGTTTCGACCGCGACCGATTCGAGGTCGGAGAGAAGGACGACGTCCGCCCGTGCGCCCGGCGAGAGGGTTCCTCGGTCGCGAAAGCCGAAGTGGCGGGCCGGATTGAGAGTGGCCATGCGGACGGCGTCTTCCGGGCTGACACCTGCTTCGATGGCACGGCGGACCACCCGGTCCATGCAGGTTCCTGCCTGCAGGTCGTCGGGCCAGAGGCTGTCGGTCGAGAGCGAAAGGTCCGCCGCGCCGACCTCCTGGTAGGCGTCTGCAATGGCCGCCGTGTCGTCGCGGATGGTTCCCGACCGCCCGATGACGTGGATGCCGTTTTCGAGGCGTTCTATCACCTCGTCGCCGGAAATCGCCTCGTGGTCGTTGTCGATGACCGAAGCGAACGCTTGCAGATTGGTCCCTTTGCAGCCAGCCCCATGGCCGCTGATTGGCTTCCCTGCCTCGCGGGCGCGTTCGTAGAGGTCGAAAAGTGGCGGGTCGCGCCCGACGACGTGAATCCAGTCCACCTCCCCGACGCCAACGACGCTGGGGTGCGAGAGAAGTGCGGTGAGTGCGTCTTTCTCCGCGTCGTCCGCCCACGCGGGACTGAAGGTGTTCACGAGCGGCTGTGGCGTGAGCGTGGCGAACACCGAGACGGGGAGGCCGTCGGTGGCGGAGAGCAGCTCCGAGACGCCTTCCGCTCCGTACATCGGCCCCATTCCCGTCACCTCGGTGACGACGCTGGTCGTCCCGCCTTCGAGGACGGAGGGGTAGGCGTATTCGAAGGCGTGCTGGGCCTCTATGTGCGTGTGGGCGTCGATGAACCCGGGGACGGCGACCTGCCCCGTGGCATCCACGACGGTGGTGTCGGGGCCGACCACTGACCCTGAGTCTGCGGGCAGCGCGGCGATGCGGTCACCGACGATTGCGATGGCGCGGTCGTGTTGGTCGCCCGTCTCTGGGAGCAGGACGCTCGCGTTCTGGATGACGAGGTCTGCGGGGGTGTTGCCGAGGGCCACGTCCTGTAGACGGGTCATGTTCGCTCGTAGACGATGACCCCGCCGTTTTCGTGGGCCGCGACCTTCCCGCGCGATTCGAGGACGTCCAAATGGCCCACGGCCTCGCTCATGCCTGGGAAGAACTCGGTGACGGGGAGGTCGCCGAACAACTCACCCATGATTTCGACCGCCGTCGTCGGCCCGTCTACGAGGCCGTACACCTTCTCCGTCCGCGCTTCGTGGGCGTCGAGCATCTCTCCGATTCGCTCGGTGAGATTCTCGATAATGGTCCGGTGGCCAGGGAGGAAGCGGTCGTACTCCGCTTCTTCGAGTCGGCGTAGCGATTCGTTGAACGCAGGAAGGGGACGTGGCCGTTCGTCTTCGCCGGGTTCCGGCGGCTGAAGCAGCGGATTCGGCGTAATCTCGTTCAGGACGTTGTCGCCGACGATGGCATGACGCTCGTTACCCTCGTCGAACGCGAAGATGAGTTCGCCGATTGCGTGGCCCGTCACCCGCTTTGCGACGAGGGGTTCGCCGTTGATTTCGATGCGGTCGTCCTCTGTGACTTCCGTGTCCGTCTCGACGCTCGGCGCGTAGGAGAGGTAGGATTCGGGAAGGTCCACGACCGCGTTGGCCGTCGCCGCGGACATCCCGTTGCGCTCGAAGAAATCGGCGAAGAACGTCTGCTCGTGCTGCAGTCGTCCGGGGAAGTCGGCCATGATGCGGGCAGCCTCGGGACTCGCGACGACGCTCGCGCCCTCGGCTTTCAGTCGTGAAGCCAGTCCGAAGTGGTCGGGGTGGGGATGGGTGACGACGACCTGTCGGAGGTCTGCCGGCGTCATTCCGTTCGCTTCGAGTCCGTCCAGGAGAGCCGCCCACGCCTCCTCGCTATCGGGACCGGGATCGACGACCGTCCGGCCCGAGAGATAGGCGTTTACCGCCCCGACCCGAAACGGCGTGGGAATCGAAAGCCGTGTGAACATATCACGAACTTCCGGCCGCGTCGCTAAAACAATTTGTGACAGGGCGGCATGGGACGGGTGCCTCAGAACGGGTGATGCCCACGGCCTGTAGGGGGTGTTCGCCGCACTCATCCAAGTCGGCATTGGGACAGACGCCGACTGCGACGAACGGTCGTCCACCGCGCACCGCCTGCAAGTTTAGGTCTGCCTAAAACAACCAAAAGTGTTGTGGTTTCGGTTCCGACGTTGATTTTTTCGAGGTGTCCCGTATCTGAAAATCCTTGACGAGAGTACTGTGAGTGGCACAAGGGTTTTATTTGGTGTTATCGTTATAACAGGTATGAACAAGCACTTTGAAGATACCCAGTACTACCTGAAGCGCGCGAGTGAGACGGCAAAGCGCGGCGTCACGGAAGAACTCTCTCCAGTTCAGGAGAAATTCCGCTCGATTACCGGCCGCGAGGAGGAGCCAGAACTATCCCGAATCGACGAAATTCGAGAGGAGCTTCGAAAGCTGCAGGACCGCGCCGAGGGTGAAACCCGCGAGGCAATCGCGAGTGCGCGCTCGCGCCTCGACGACTACCGAAGCCAGCGCTCGGAAGCGTCCGACTGAGCTGTTTTTTCGGCAGTCGAAAGTAACCCTTAAGGTTAGCCGCCGGAAACGAGGTACTGCAGAGGGTTGGTGATCTAGTCTGGTTATGATACCTCCTTCACACGGAGGAAGTCGGCAGTTCAAATCTGCCCCAACCCACTACTTCTGTCGCGAGCAACTCCGCGAGCGACTGCTGTTGTGACGCGGGGCAGTTTGAACCAGGGAGCGAGCAGCGCGAGCGACCAAGGTTCAAATCTGCCCCAACCTGTTGTCACACTACAAGCCCAATCGACACGAGTAGAAAGCCGAACAGTCCGAGAACTGAGGCGGAGACATACGCGTAGTCTCGTTGTTTCTTCGCGGCTTTTTCGGGGTCGGTTTGCCACTCCGCACCGTCGACCCAGTTTCGAGAGAATGACTGTGGGGCGAGCGCGCTCCCGGCAGCGAGCGCGAACATGAAGAGCCCAGTAACGACGACGAGCGGTTCCATGGCGATACTTGTTGACTGGGTGTCATGAACGTTCGGAAGGACACCGGCGTGCGTCCTAGCTGAGCCATGGCCAGTCGGTCGTTCACCTCCTATCGGCTCAGTTGGCCGTCTCGGTCGGCCCGGTCAACAGCCACCCCGAGCAGGAGCATTCCGAGGCCGAACGGCCACGTGAACAGGATCGGTGCGAGGTCGAAGCCGAGTGCGGTAGCCATCGGGTCCCAGAGGAGTTTGTCGGTGACGGCGAGCATCGGCAGCGAGACGGTCAGGAGCCAGGTGGCGGCGCGTGGGCCGTCGGTGCGGAGCAGGGAGATGCCGAGGAGCGTCCCGGCGGCCACGGCAAACGGGAAGGCGGCGAACACGAGTAGTCTACCGATGGCGGGATTCACGAGTCCGGCCACGCCGCCGGCGACCATGGCGGCGAACGCGAGTGCCATCGCGAAGACGGCCACCTTTCCGGTCCAACCTCGGACGAAGGTGGCGGCCACGCCGGGTAGCGACCCGAGGAGAAGGGCAGCAGCAACGGCGACCCACACCTGTCCGACGGTGTTCGTCGCGGGGATGGGCAGGCCGTTGAACTGGCCGGTGAGGAGGACGCCGAAGACGAGCAGTCCGGAGCGCGCGCCGTGCCGTTTCGAACCCACGGCTGGGGCGTCCCGTCGAAGCGTCGTATTCATACCCACAAGAACCGTGCGCTCAGGACAAAACTGTTGTTCGAGTTGCACGAACGCACGGCTGGTTGCCGTGGTGCATTCTGGCGGTGGCAGTGAGGCGAGGGGTGGGTTCGCTACTTGCGAATTCCCTCGTCGGTGGCGGCCACGCCGAGGATGTAATCGCAGGTCGGGCAGACCCACTGGGAGACGAGGATTTGTCCCTCCTCGATGACTTCTTCGACGGCCGAGACGGTGTTTTCGCAGTATGGACAGATTCCCATGGCCGGAGATGTGGGGGGTTGAGAATAGCTCTTTTCGCCGTAACGAGTCTCTGATGCCCGCTCGCTACTGACACCGATGGGCACGCGGAACGTGGGGCGTTTGAAATCCCCGTAGCCCAAATTCTCTTTTGTCGCCGAGTCCAAAACTCGCGCATGGAAGACGAACCAGAGATGCCGCGACTCGGTCTCGGCACCTACGACATGAAGGGCGACGAGGCGGCTGACGCCGTCGAGACGGCCATCGACATTGGCTATCGCCACATCGACACGGCCCAGCACTACGACAACGAGGAGGCGGTCGGACGAGGGATTGCGCGGGCTGACGTCCCGCGCGAAGACCTGTTCGTCGCGACCAAAATCTGGCACGACGACCTCGGATACGACGACGTCATCGAGGGCGCACAGGAGAGCCTCGACCGACTCGGCCTCGATTACATCGACCTGCTGTACGTCCACTGGCCGGCGGGCGACTACGACGCAAAAGACACGCTCGCTGCGTTCGACGAACTGTACGAGGAGGGCGTCATCCGCCACGTCGGCGTCTCCAACTTCACGACCGACCTGCTCGACGAGGCACAGGAATACCTCGACGCGCCAATCTTCGCCCATCAGGTCGAGTGCCACCCGCTGCTCCAACAGCGTAACCTCCGCATCTACGCCGCTGGTCACGACATCGAGCTGGTCGCCTACTCGCCGATTGCTCGCAACGAAGTTGCAGAAAACGAGGACATCAAGGCCGTCGCCGAGAACTACGACGCGACGCCCGCCCAGATCAGTCTCGCGTGGCTGCTCGCGAACGGCATCGTCCCGATTCCGAAATCGAGCGACGAGGAACATCTGCGGGCGAACTACGAGAGTCTCGACATCGAACTCACGCAGGAGGACAAAGAGCGCCTCGACAACCTAGACGACGAAGAGCGCCTCATCGACCCGGACTTCGCCCCCTGGTAATTCGGTCAGACCGGTCAGACGTGCTTCGTCAGGCCGCCGTCTACCCGGAGATTCTGTCCGGTGACGTAACTCGATTCGTCTGAGACGAGGTACGCGACGGCGTCGGCGATTTCTTCTGTCCTCGCGGCGCGATTCATTGGAATCTGCGCGCGAGTTTCGTCATCGATTTCGTAACTGTCTGCGAACCCGGGGAGCACGGCGTTCATGCGGATTCCCTCGCTCGCGTAGCGGTCTGCGTAGAGTTTCGTGTAACTGCCGAGCGCCGCCCGAAGCACGGAGGAGACGGGGAACTCGGGACTCGGCTCGAACGCAGAGAAGGTGGAGATGTTGACGATTGCTCCGCCACTGTCCTGCTGGCGCATGATGGGCGTGACGAGGCGGGCCATTCGAACCGCGTTCAAGAAGACGAGTTCGAACCCTGTCTGCCAATCTTCGTCCGGAATCTCGCCGATGGGGCCTTTCGGCGGGTGGCCGGTGTTGTTCACCACGGCGTCGATGCGGCCGTAGGTGTCGCGGGCGGCCTCGACCAGCGCGGCGAGGTCGTCGGAGTCGGTCACCGACCCCTCGAAACCGACGCCGCCGAGGGCTTCTGCCACGTCGATTGCTCCACCGGACTTCGAGAGAAGAACGGGTGTATAGCCGTCTGCGGCCAATTTTCGGGCGCTCGCGGCACCGATACCGCTGCCCGCCGCGGTCACGATTGCAACTCTGGAAGCGTCCATACAGTACCCACAGTGGTACTGACTTTGTGGGTTCTGAAAGCGGAAGGGGTTCCCGGTGACGTTCAGTCGTCTGCGGGTGCGGGCACTTCGTGGTCGCTGATGGTCGCCTTCGGTAGGAGCGTCTTCTCGAAGTCGAACTCGTCGAGGGCCTTGCCTTCGCGAACCTTCGTCGGCCAGTCTGGGTTCGCCAGTGCGCTCGTGCCGAGGGTGATGAGCGCGGACCCTGACTCGATTACGTCGCGGGCGCTCGCCGGGTCGCCGAGGCCGCCGTTTGCAATGACTGGTGCGTCACCGTGCTCGACTGCCGCCTCAGCGAGCGTTGGGCCGTCGTCGGCAAACGTCGCTGCTGTCGCGTCGCCGTCGGTCGTGTGGATGTAGTCTGCGCCGGTCTCACTGACCGCGCGGAAATAGACTTCGGCGTCGTCCTCGCCGCCGTCCCATTTGTGTTCTTCGTCGCTCACCATCGCCTGCGAGAGGCGGACGCCGACGACGAAGTCCTCGGGAGTCGCGTTCTGAACCGCCTCGATGACCTCTCGGGTGAGTCGAACGCGGTTCTCGGCGGAACCGCCGTATCCGTCTTTGCGTTCGTTGTACTCGGCGGAGAGGAATGTATTGAGGAGGTAACCGTTCGCGCTGTGAATCTCAACGCCGTCGAATCCCGCCGCTGTGGCCCGTTCTGCGGACGCGGCGAATCCCGCTACGACGGCGTCGATGTGGTCAGTCGTCATCTCGGTCGGGACAGGAAATTCGCCTTCACCGCCGTAGAGTGGGCTCTGTTCGCCCTTCGGTTGGACGGCGGAAGGGGCGATGGTCTCGTCGGTGTAGCGGTTACCCTGCGCCTGCGACCCGGCGTGCATGAGCTGGGCGAAGACGGCACTGTCCTCGTCGTGAATCTTCTCGATTACCGGCTCCCAGGCGGCCGCCTGCTCGTCGGTGGCGAGTCCGGGCTGATTGTGGTAACCCTGGCTGTGTGCCTCGTCGGTGTACACGCCCTCGGTGATGAGAAACGAGAAGCCGCCGCGAGCGAACTTGGCGTAGTAGCGAGCCATCTCAGGTGTGGCGTGCCCGTCTGCCGTGGCGCTCGTGCGGGTCATCGGCGCGAGGCCGACACGGTTGTCGAGAGTGAGCGATTCGAGATCGAACGGATCGAAGAGGGTATCGTCTGTTGGCATGACCGGATTCTGGGCACGGACGGCAAAAGCCGGCGGGCGGGTGTGCGAACCAGCTACCGTCCCGCCGTGATTGATTGTGTGATATCTCAACTGAGACGTTCGGACGATTGGCCAGTGGACGACTCTCGCTCCGTCGGTTGCTTTTCGGTCGTGAAATCCGCCGAGTGTACGCTTCGGCGACGGTGGCGGTATAGAAAATAGAAGATTTTTAAATTTATCGGAAATTCTCCTCTAAACGGTTCTATATTCTCTGTCTTACTAGGCACCTTCGATACTAAAACGACCTATTATTGACCTTATAGCCAACTTTTATCACCCCGTTCGTCCTTGCTGTGGATGTAATGTGTGAAACAGACGCGAAACGAGGTGGGGGTGGTCGATAGGACTCGCCACCCTCGGATCGATTACCACAATGACCACCATGGTCGTGCAAGCTGTACTATGGGTTAGCCACCCGGACTGACGCTGGGATGCGTCAGTCGCCTCTTTTGCTGGGTCAGGCACCAGGCCTCCCCTGGCATTTTACGTCAACGAACTGTCAACCTAACCGACGGTAAGGATACTCGCTGTGTGATATACTTTCTCCCATTCAGTGCACGCTGACTGTCGGCAAAACTATCGCGTTAAGGTCGGCTGAAACCGGGAGACTGAGACGGTGAGAAACGTTGACACCCACAATTATTCCACCCTCCTCGATGATACGATAATCTCCAACAATCATGTACGCTTACGAGACATCTTTTTCTCCTCAGCGTGCATTGTTTTATTCGGTGTAATACCATGCAGTATGAAGGCAGAATTCGGGCAAACTTCCTGGACTGGGCCTCGCTCATCCTCGTCATCGTGGGTGCGTTAAACTGGGGTCTGATCGGGATTGGGGGCTTTATCAATGCAAACTGGAACGTGGTGAATCTCATCTTCGGGTCCATCCCGACGCTTGAGAACCTCATCTACCTCCTCGTCGGCCTCGCGGGCGTCTACGAGCTGTACTTCGCGTACCAGCTCTACGACGCACGCAGCGAGCGCCCGATGACCGAAAAGCCCGCCTAAGCTTCGACTTTTTCGACGACACACCACCCCGTGAGCGGTCGCTCACGCCGTCAGTAAAAGAAAGGAAAAACCGAGTTAGAGGAACTCTTCGATGTGGTCTGCGACTTCCTCTGGAGTGTCGCCCACTGGAACGCCCGCGTCGTTGAGGGCGTTGATTTTGGACTCTGCGGTGCCCGTTCCAGAGCCGGAGACGATCGCGCCCGCGTGGCCCATGCGCTTTCCTGGCGGGGCCGTGCGACCGGCGATGAAGCCAGCGACTGGCGTGTCCATGTTCTCTGCGATGTACGCAGCGGCTTCCTCTTCGTCCTCGCCACCGATTTCACCGCACATGACGACGGCTTCGGTCTCTGGGTCGTTTTCGAACGCTTCGAGCGCGTCGACGAACGACGTGCCGATGATTGGGTCGCCACCGATACCGATGGCCGTGGTCTGGCCGATGCCGCGCTGGGTCAGGTTGTCGACGACCTGGTAGGTGAGCGTCCCCGAGCGGGAGACGAGACCGACGTTCCCGTCGGAGAAGATGTTGCCTGGCAGGATGCCGAGTTTCGCCTCGCCCGGCGTGATGAGGCCTGGACAGTTTGGCCCGATGAGTCGGGTGTCGACTTCCTGCAGACGCTTGTAGACCTTCGCCATGTCCTGGGTCGGAACGCCTTCCGTGATGGCGACGACGAGGTCTAAGTCGGAGTCGAGTGCCTCGAAGATGGCGTCCGCGGCGAACGCCGGTGGGACGAAGACGACAGAGGCGTCTGCGTCTTCTTCTTCGACGGCTTCACTGACGGTGTCGTAGACGGGAACGCCCTTTACTTCCTGCCCGCCCTTGCCTGGCACGGCGCCGGCGACGACGTTCGTCCCGTACTCCATCATCTGTTCGGTGTGGAACTTGCCTTCGCCGCCCGTAATCCCCTGGACGACGACGCGAGTGTCCTTGTCTACGAATACACTCATTGCTGGACCTCCTTTGCGCGTGCAACGGCCGCTTGAACGGCGGACTCGAGCGTGCCTTCGACCTGCACGAGGTCGGTGTTCAGAATCTCCATGCCCTCTTCTGCGTTCGTCCCGGCGAGACGCACGACGACGGGCTTTGGAATCTCGTCGAAGCTTTCGAGTGCCTCGTTGATACCCTTCGCCACCTCGTCACCGCGGGTGATGCCGCCGAAGATGTTGAAAACGACCGAATCGACGTTCGGGTCGGAGAAGACCATGTCCAGTGCGTTCGCCACACGGGAGGCCTTCGCACCGCCACCGATGTCGAGGAAGTTGGCTGGTTCGCCGCCGTAGTAATCGACGAGGTCGAGCGTCGTCATGACGAGGCCCGCACCGTTGCCGATGATTCCCACGTTGCCCTTGAGGCGGACGTAGTCGAAGCCGTACTCGCCGGCTTTGCGCTCTAAGTCGTCCTCGTAGGCTTCTTCTTCGAGTTCGGCGAGTTCCGGCTGGCGAAACAGCGCGTCGTCGTCGATGTTCATGACCGCGTCGGCCGCGATGACGTCGCCGTCCGAGGTGACCATGAGCGGGTTGACTTCGATGTCGCTCGCGTCCTTGTCGTCCCAGAGCTGGAACAGCGTCTGGAGAATCGAGGAGACTTCGCGGGCGACGTCTGCGTCCACACCGGCCCCGTAGACTGCACGACGGGCCTGGTATGGGTGCATGCCAAACGCCGGGTCGATGTGCTCGCGGGCGATGGCCTCGGGCGTTTCTGCTGCGACCTCTTCGATGTTGACGCCACCTTTCGTGGAGACCATGGCGACGGGTTTGCCCTCGCCGCGGTCCATCGTCACACCGACGTAGAGTTCGTCGACGAAGTCCACGGCTTCCTCTACGAGGACGCTCTCTACGGTGTACCCTTTGAGGTCCATGCCGAGGATGTCGTCGGCTGCCGCTCGCGCCTCGTCCTCGTCGGATACGAGTTTGATGCCTCCGGCCTTGCCACGTCCGCCCACGTGGACCTGCGCCTTTACAGCGACGGGATATCCAAGCGACTCTGCAGCCTCGACAACCTCGTCTACGGTGGTTGCAAGCTGGGAGTCCGGCGTTGGAATCCCCGCGTTTGCGAAGATGTCCTTCGCTTGATACTCGTGCAGCTTCATACGTATATTACCGTGTGAACACGTCGCTTAAATCCCTTTCATTCGGACTCCCGATTCTTGCCGCTACCAGTCCCCGTGTGGCAATATCTGCGGGGATTGCCAGCATGAGACACACTACCGTCGCCATCGAATCTCCGACAGGCGTACGCTTTTGCGGAGGGCGGCCGTCAACTCGGCCATGCGCGCCGTACGGTATCACGAACACGGTGGAACAGACGTACTCACCACAGAGGAACTGATGCGCCCGGAACCGGCAGCAAACGAACTGCTGGTCGCGGTTCACGCGGCCGGAATCAACCCCGTCGACACCTACTTCCGCGAGGGATCGTACAAACCCGCCACGCTCCCGTGGATTCCCGGCTCCGACGTCGCCGGCGTCGTTTCCGCCGTCGGGGACGACGTGACTGAATTCAAGGCAGGCGACGAAATCTACGCGACCGGTCTCGGGAACGGCCACCCCGGAACCTGCGCCGAGTACGCCACGGTTCCCGTCGAACTGGCCGCGAGTCTTCCCGACTCGGTCAGCTTCGAGCAGGCCGCCGCCGGGGCACTCGTCGGCGTCACCGCCTGGCAGTCGCTCATCGCGACAGCGAATCTCCAGCCAGCCGAGACGGTGCTCATCCACGGCGGGAGCGGCGGCGTTGGTCACATGGCCGTCCAGATTGCGAAAGCGACCGGCGCGACGGTGGTCACGACCGCCTCGCCGAAGTACCACGACGACCTCGACGCGATGGGTGCAGACGTGGTCCTTGACTACGCGCGCGACGACCTAGAGGACGCAATCGAGGAAGTCGGCAAGCCGGACGTCATCCTCGACCACCGCCTCGACGAGTATCTCCCGCTCGACTGTGCGGTCGCGGCGAAGGGCTGTCGCATCGTCGCCATCGGCAACGAGGACCAAGAAGCGACGTTTCCGAGCGTGCCAGCCGCCCGCGCGAAGGCGCTGTCGGTCCACCACGTCTCGATGTTCAACACGCCCGACATCGGCGACGTTCTCTCGCGACTCGCCACGCTCATGGAGGCGGGGGCCCTCACGCCGCGAGTGCACCAGACGTACGACTTAGCCGAGGTCGGTGCGGCCCACGACGACGTGTTGGCGGAGAGTTTCCTCGGGAAACTCGTGGTCACGCCCTGACCCGGCCGCCCCACCTTTATCCTGTTTCCGCACTAACCGGTTGCTATGAGTGTCGAGTTCGATTTCTCGGGAACGGTGGTCGTGGTAACCGGCGCGAGCGGTGCGCTCGGAAGCACTGTCGCAAACGAGTTCGCGAAAGCCGGCGCGACAGTCTGCGCGGCGGACGTGGTCGAACCGGACGAGGGGACGCTCGTCTCGGGAATTACGTTCTACGAGGGCGATTTCACGGACGAAACGGACGTCAAATCGACGTTCGACGAAATCGCAGATACCCACGGACAGGTGGATGCCCTCATCAACATTGCCGGGACCTGGAAGGGCGGAACGCACATCGAAGAAACCGACGTGGACACCTTCGACATGCTGTTCTCGGTCAACCTGAAGACGATGTTCCTCGCGAGCAAGCACGCGATTCCGCACCTCAAAGAGACTGAGGGTGCAATCGTCTCGACGAGTGCCCGCGCCTCGCTCGAAGGCGGCGAGGGTGACGGCCCCTATCGTGCCGCGAAGACCGGTGTTCGACTCTTGACGGAGACGATTGCAGAGGAGAACAAGGGAACCGTCCGGGCAAACGCCATCATGCCGAGCGTCATCGACACGCCACAGAACCGGGAGGCGATGCCCGATGCCGACCACGATAAATGGGTCGAACCAGCAGAAATCGCCCGCGTCATCATGTTCCTCTGTAGCGACGCCGCCGATGTGACCAGCGGCGCGGCGGTGCCGGTGTACGGCGAAGCTTGAGCCGTCTCCGACATCGCGTGACGGCGGGTCGAACCATTCAGTGATGTCGAACACGTTCTGATTTTTGCATGAAATTTAACATTGAAAGTTAGCGGCGGCGACTGCAACGCGTCCAGGTTTGCTCCCATAGACTTTATGTTCGTGCAATATTTGCTAGTTGGTACGTCGCTGGTCGCTAGATTCTCTGCTGCTGTTTTTACTATGATTGAATATTGATAAATTCGACTAGCTTCGGTGGGTGGTATTCTGTGGCGACCGTTCCGTGTCGTCATTTCACACATGTCCGATTAGGAAACCTAACAGTCATGTGGTTGGTAGGTCGCGGAAAATCGGGACATTTATTTGACCGATACTGATAGGGGGTTTCACACATGAGTGAAAGAGAGACATGGGCAACGCGGATGGGGTTCATCCTCGCGGCCGTCGGCAGCGCCGTCGGCCTCGGGAACCTCTGGCAGTTCCCCTTCAAGACGGCGACCAACGGTGGGGCGGCGTTCCTCATCGTTTACATCGGCGCGGTCCTCGCCATCGGTTTCCCGGCGATGCTCGCCGAGTTCGTCATCGGGCGACGAACCAACCTGAACACGATTAGCGCGTTCAAGAAACTCGGCTACGGCAACTGGCGCATCGTCGGCGCGCTCGGCCTCTTCACCGGGTTCTGGATTCTGTCGTACTACTCCGTGGTTGGCGGCTGGGTACTTCGCTACCTCGGCGGCAGCGCCACGGGCGCGTACTTCAGTGCGCCCGGTGAGTACTTCGCCACGATTTCGATGGGACCAGAGGCACTCGCACTCCACGCCGTGTTCATGGGCATCACCATCGGCATCGTCGCCTTCGGCATCGAGGGCGGCATCGAGAAGGCAACGAAGCTGATGGTTCCGTCCATCATCTTCATCATGGTCGGCCTCGCCGTCTTCGCGTTCATCAGCGACTCGGGCGCGGCCATGGAAGCGTACGCATACTTCCTCAACCCCGACCTGAGCGTCGTCCGAGCGAACTTCGGCGACATCGTCCCGTTCGCCGTCGGACAGGCGTTCTTCTCACTTTCACTCGGCATGGGTGCGATGATTACCTACGCTTCGTACCTCGGTAACGACGACAATCTCGCGAAAGACGGCCTCGCTATCGTCTTCCTTAATTCGGTCGTCGGCATCCTCGCAGGCCTCGTCGTCTTCCCGTTCCTGTTCGCACAGGGCATCAGCCCTGACACGAGCGGCCCCGGCGCGCTGTTCGTCGCCGTCGCCGGCGCGCTCGCCGAACTCGGAGCCATCGGACAGGTCGTCGGCGTCGTCTTTTTCTTCGTCGTCCTGATTGCTGCTCTCTCGTCGGCAATCAGCCTGCTCGAAGTCGTCGTCGCCTACGTCGTCGACCACTACGGCGTGAGCCGCAAACCGGCCGCCTTCGCCATTGGAGGCGTCATCTTCGCCCTCGGCATCCCCTCGGCGCTCGATACGGCGTGGCTCGGCTGGTTCGACACGCTCGCCTACAAACTGCTCTTGCCACTCGGCGTCCTCCTGCTCCTCCTGTTCGTCTCGTGGCAGCTCGGCCAGGACGCACGCACTGAACTCCTGAAGGGCATGAAAGACCGCACGACGTTCAGCGGGGTCTGGCTCTGGACGCTCCGATTCGTCGTCGTGTTCGCTGTCTACGAGACGCTTCGCCTTGGCATCGGTACGCTCGTCGAGACCGGCATCATGCCGCCCCTCTAGGGCGCTAACCCTCACCATTTTTACATCCAAATCGGCCGCCTGAGCGGCTGTGCTCCCATGTTATTACGGAATTGACTAATCGCAACTCGAAAGTAACTTAGGTGCGCCTTTGCGAGTGCGTTCCAATGACACGAGAAACCTGGGCAACCCGAGTTGGGTTCATTCTCGCGGCCGTCGGCAGCGCCGTCGGACTGGGGAACATCTGGCGGTTCCCCTGGATGACGGCGGAAAACGGCGGCAGTGCCTTTCTCATCGTCTATCTCGGTATCGTGCTCCTCGTCGGCGTCCCCGGTTTGCTGGGCGAATTCGTCATCGGACGGCGGGCGAAACGCAACCCCGCGGGCGCACTCAAGAAACTCTCTGGCTCGCGGGCGTGGGAATTGGTCGGCGGCTTTAGCGTGGTCACCGCGGTCATCTTGCTGTCGTTCTACAGTGTCGTTGGCGGGTGGATTCTCCGCTATTTCCTCGCCAGTCCGACCGGCGCGTACTTCGAGTCGCCGGGTGGGTACTACGACTCCATCGCATTCGGAACGACTGGGTCCGTCGGTTTCGGCCTCGTCTTCCTCGTGCTGACCGGTATCATCGTCTTCGCGGGCGTGCGCCGGGGCATCGAAGTCGCCACGAAGGTGATGATGCCGGCCATCGTCGCCCTGTTGCTCGCGCTCGCCGGGTGGGCGTTCTTCCAGCCGAACGCGATGGCGGGGTACGATTTCTACCTCGGGGCCGATTGGGGCTACTTGCAAGCGAACTTCTTCGACATCCTTCCGGCCGCCGCCGGACAGGCACTGTTTACGCTCTCCGTGGGAGCGGGGACGATGATTACCTACGCCTCGTACCTCGGCGAGGACCGGTCGCTTCCGTTCGACGGGTCAGCAATCGCCGTCCTCAACACGTTCGTCGGCGTGCTCGCAGGCCTCGTCGTCTTCCCACTGCTGTTCAGTTTCGCCCCCGACGCGGCGGGCACGAGCGGGCCGGGCGCGCTGTTCGTCGGCATCGCCGGAGCGTTCGCGAACCTCCCGTCCGTCGGTGGGATTCCGACGGGAATCCTCATCGCCACCCTGTTCTTCGGCGTGGTGACCCTCGCGGCGCTGTCGAGTTCCATCAGTATGCTCGAAATCCCCGTCTCGTTCCTCGTGGACGAATTCGGCGTCGAACGCAAGTACGCCACCGGCGGGATGCTCGCGCTGGTGTCGCTCACGATGACGGTCAATGCACTCCGGCCGCCGGTCTTCGAGTTCATCGCGGGCACGCTCGTCGACCTGATGCTCACCGCCGGCCTGCTCGCGTTCCTGTTGTTCGTCGGTTGGGTGCTCGGCCGGGACGCCATCGACGAATTCGCGAAGGGAGCGTCCGATTTCGGTCGCGCACTCGCATCGCCGTGGCTGCTTGCCGTCGGCGTCCTTCTTCCACTGTTCTTGCTGTTCACGCTGCTCACGGGCATCTTCGGGGCGCTCGGTATGGCGGGTGCAATCGAGACGTGGATGACCGTCGTGCTCAGCGTCGCACTCGGGCTGGTGGCCTTCGCCGGCCTCCGGGGTCCGACCTCCGTCCTGTAAATTCGACAACTGTCGAAGGGAGATTTGCCTCCTTGCGGAACCCTTTTTGTGGCGCTTCTGTATCGACCTAGCATGAATGCGGTTTGGGGTGATTCCCCGTGACCATGGAAGAGAAGATCGAGGAGCTACGCGAGAAACACGAGGAAGCCCTCCTTGGCGGCGGCGAAGACCGAATCGAAGCCCAGCACGACAAGGGCAAACTCACCGCGCGCGAGCGCATCGACTATTTCTTAGACGAGGATACGTTCACCGAGTTCGACCAGCTACGCACTCACCGGTCGCACAACTTCGGGATGGAAGAACAGCAGATTCCCGGGGACGGCGTCGTGACGGGCTACGGCGAAGTGGACGGGCGCACTGTCTTCGTGTTCGCTCACGATTTCACCGTCTTCGGCGGGTCGCTCGGTGAAGTGTTCGCCGAGAAGGTCGTGAAGGTGATGGACAAAGCGATGGAAGTCGGCGCACCAATCATCGGCCTGAACGACTCTGCCGGCGCACGCATCCAGGAAGGCGTCGTCTCGCTCGCGGGCTACGCGGACATCTTCCACCGCAACCAACAGGCGTCGGGCGTCATCCCACAGATTTCGGCCATCATGGGACCGTGCGCCGGCGGCGCGGTGTACTCTCCTGCCATCACTGACTTCATCCTGATGGTCGAGGACACGAGCCACATGATGATTACCGGCCCGGAGGTCATCAAGACCGTCACGGGCGAGGAAATCACGATGGAAGAACTTGGCGGGGCGGGCGCTCACAACACGAAGAGTGGCGTCGCCCAGTTCTCGACGGCCTCTGAGAAGGAGGCCCTCGACGACATTCGTCGCCTGCTCTCGTACATGCCCTCGAACAACGTCGATGACCCACCACGCGTCGAACCGTGGGACGACCCAGAGCGGATGGACGACGAACTCAAGGAAGTCGTCCCGGACCAGCCACAGAAGCCCTACGACATCGTCAACGTCATCGACAAAGTCGTCGACGAAGGGTCGTTCTTCGAAGTTGCGGAGAAGTACGCCCGCAACATCACCATCGGTTTCGCCCGACTCGACGGCCACTCCGTCGGCGTCGTGGCGAACCAGCCGAAAATTAACGCGGGTACCCTCGACATCGACTCCAGTTTGAAGGGCTCTCGCTTCGTGCGCTTCTGTGACGCCTTCAACATCCCAATCGTGACGTTCGTGGACGTGCCCGGGTTCATGCCCGGCACCGACCAGGAGCACAACGGCATCATCAAACACGGCGCGAAACTGCTCTACGCCTACTCCGAGGCGACGGTTCCGCTGCTCACCGTCATCACGCGCAAGGCCTACGGCGGCGCCTACGACGTGATGGCTTCGAAGCACCTCGGGGCGGACGTGAACTACGCCTGGCCGACGGCCGAGCTCGCCGTGATGGGGCCACAGGGCGCAGTGAACATCCTCTACCGCAAGGAACTGGCCGACGCAGACGACGTGGAGGAAAAACGCCAGCAACTCATCGACGAGTACCGTGACGCCTTCGCGAACCCCTACGAGGCCGCGGAGAAGGGCTACGTAGACGACGTCATCGAGCCACAGGAGACGCGTCCGCGCCTCATTCAGGACCTGAAGATGCTCCGGACGAAACGCAAGAGCCAGCCGGACCGTAAACACGGAAACATCCCACTCTGAGATGAACGTAGAAGACCTCCTCGCCGCACTCGACATCGACGACGCGGACGCAGACGAGGCCGCCGCCATCGCCGCCGCCATCGGCGCGCACTTACAGGACCTCGCCGCCGCCGCGGCGGACGCAGACGAGGAGACGTGGGAGGGCCGGCGCTGGACGTTCGCTGGCCGAATGGAAGCGCTCCAACAACGTACCGTTCGGGTTCCCGACGGTGCTCCGCAAAGCGCGTGGGCGGCCGCAGGCCGAACCGATAGAATGAGATAACCGGATATTCAACACACCCATATTCACAAATGTTCGATAAGGTTCTCGTCGCCAACCGAGGTGAAATCGCAGTCCGCGTCATGCGTGCCTGTGAAGAGCTCGGTATCGGCACCGTCGCAGTGTACAGTGATGCAGACAAAAACGCCGGTCACGTCCGCTACGCGGACGAAGCGTACAACATCGGTCCAGCCCGCGCCGCGGAGTCCTACCTCGACCACGAGGCTGTCATCGAGGCCGCAGAGAAGGCTGATGCAGATGCCATCCACCCCGGCTACGGTTTCCTCGCGGAGAACGCAGAGTTCGCCGGCAAAGTCGCCGACGCGGGCATCACCTGGGTCGGCCCGAGTTCGGAATCGATGGAGCAACTCGGCGAGAAGACGAAAGCTCGCAAACTGATGGAGGCCGCAGGCGTCCCAATCGTCCCCGGGACGACGGACCCCGTCACCTCCGGCGAGGAAGTCGAAGCCTTCGGCGAGGAACACGGCTTCCCCGTCGCCATCAAGGCAGAGGGTGGCGGTGGCGGCCGCGGGATGAAGGTCGTCAACTCGGCGGACGAAGCACAGGACAAGTTCGAGTCGGCCCAGCGCGAGGGTGAAGCCTACTTCGACAATCCGTCCGTATACGTCGAAAAGTACCTCGAAGCGCCACGCCACATCGAGGTGCAGATTATCGCAGACCAGCACGGCAACGTTCGCCACCTCGGCGAGCGCGACTGTTCGCTCCAGCGCCGTCATCAGAAGGTCATCGAAGAGGGGCCAAGTCCGGCACTCTCCGACGAACTCCGCGCCGAAATCGGTGAGGCCGCCCGCCAGGGTGTCATGGCCTCCGACTACGTGAACGCGGGGACCGTCGAGTTCCTCGTCGAGGACGGCGAGTTCTACTTCCTCGAAGTGAACACCCGGATTCAGGTCGAACACTGCGTGACCGAGGAAATCACGGGCATCGACATCGTGAAGTGGCAACTGCGAGTCGCCATGGGCGAAGAACTCGGCTTCGAACAGGAGGACGTCGAAATCGAGGGCCACGCGATGGAGTTCCGCATCAACGCCGAGAACGCGGCGAACAACTTCGCACCTGCAACCGGCACACTCGAGACGTACGCCCCGCCGGGCGGCATCGGCGTCCGCATGGACGACGCGCTCCGCCAGGGCGACAAAATCGGCGGCGACTACGACTCGATGATTGGCAAGCTCATCGTGTACGGCAAAGACCGCGAGGAGTGTATCGCCCGGTCGAAGCGCGCGCTCAAAGAGTTCGACATCGAAGGCATCGTGACGGTCATCCCGTTCCACCGCCTCATGCTCACCGACGAGCAGTTCGTCACGGGTACGCACACGACGAAGTACCTCGACGAGGAACTCGACGTCGAACGCATCAAGGACGCTCAGGAAAAGTGGGGGCCGACGAAGACCGGCGACGCCGAAGACGAGGAGACGGTCGAACGCGAGTTCGTCGTCGAAGTCAACGGCAAGCGCTTCGAGGTCAATCTGGAGGAACACGGCGCACCGGCCGTCGCCGCAACCGCGTCGAGCGGCAAGAAGCAGTCCTCCGCCCCGCGCCCATCGAGCAAGAACGGCGACGACAGCGACTCCGGGAGCGCCCCAGCAGACGGCCAGCAGGTCAAAGCCGAGATGCAGGGCACCATCCTCGCCGTCAACGTAGACGAGGGCGACGAGGTCACCTCCGGCGACGTCGTCTGTGTCTTGGAAGCCATGAAGATGGAAAACGATGTCGTGGCGAGTGCTTCGGGTACTGTCACGCACGTCAGCGTCTCCGAGGGCGAGAGCGTCAACATGGGCGACGTGCTCATAGTCATCGAATAATCGCGTCTTACTTTTCGATTTTTCAGGCGGTGAGCGACTGCATCACTCGACCAAACCCAAAAGAGCCTCGCGCACCAATACACCGCCATGAGCGAGCAACCAGCCACCCGAGAGATCCCAAAATCTGACGACGAGTGGCGAGAAATCCTCACCGAGGAGGAGTACAAAGTCCTCCGCGAACAGGGGACGGAACCGAAGTACACCGGAGAGTTCATCGACAAGGACGACCCCGGCACATACACCTGCAAGGGATGCGGCCAGAAGTTGTTCACCTCGGATACGAAGTTCACCTCCTCGGGGTGGCCGAGTTTCTACGACGCCATCGAGGGGGCAGTCGAGTTCGAGCGTGACACCAGTCACGGGATGGTTCGCACCGAGGTCCACTGCGCGAACTGCGGCAGCCACCTCGGGCACATCTTCGACGACGGGCCGAACCCCACTGGGAAACGCTACTGCATCAACTCCATCTGCCTCAACTTCGAAGAAGAGGCTTGAGTTACTGGTTCCACGGCGCGGCGTCGAATTCGACGGTGCGCTCCTCGCGCTCGATGCCGTCTATTTTCGCGATATCTGCGTCGGTGAGCGTCAGGTCACGCGCGGCAAAGTTGTCGGCGATGTGCTCGCGGCTGGTCGCCTTCGGGATGACCTTCGCACCCTTTTCGCGGAGCCACGCGAGGCTGACCTGAGCTTCGCTCACGTCGTGCTCGCTGGCGATTTCCTGCAGTTCTGGAATGTCGAACACCTCACCCTGCGCGAGTGGCGAGTAGGCGACGAAGTGGTGGTCCCCGTTTCCTGCCATCGCTCTGAGTTCGTCCTGTTGGCAGAGCGGGTTCATCTCGACCTGATGGGCGTAGAGCGGTGCGGAGAGCTGACCGAGCCCCTCGTCGAGCAGGTCCGGCGTGAAATTCGAGAGCCCGACGTGGCGAATGAGGCCGTCGTCGTACAGTTCGTCGAACGCTCGAAGCGTTCCCTCGGGGTCGTACTCCCCGAGTGGCCAGTGGACGTAGAGCAGGTCGAGGGTGTCCACGCCGAGCCTGTCGAGGCTCTCGCGAGTCGTGGAGAGAACGTCTTCGTAGGCGAGATTTCCGGTCTCGACTTTGGAGGCGAGGAAGACGTCCTCGCGTGGAACTGCCGCGTTCTCGATTCCTTCGCCGACAGCGGCTTCGTTGCCGTACTCCTGGGCGGTGTCGATGTGGCGATAGCCGACGTCGAGTGCCGTTTCGACGCTCGCGACACACTGGTCGTGGTCGTCTTGAAGGTACGTCCCGAGGCCGAATGCGGGGAGGTCGTTCATGGTTCGTGAAAGCGGGGTGGGGCAGTTAACGAGTTCGACTCGGTGGCGCTGTCACTCGCGTGGGTAACGGTCTAAAATGACGTCCGTCGAGGAAACCGGTGAGCGTACGATTCAGTCCGGTCGGCGTAACTCGACGGGAGTCGCGTGCCTCTGACGGTTGCGGTAAGTCAGCACACCCGTGTCGGGGGGACGCCACGGGCGGTTGAGGTGGGTGGGGGTAGGGGTACACTTCGATTTCGGTCCACGAAGCGTGGGATTGCTCACTTTCCGCAACTGCACTCAGTACTCTTCGAGACATAGGTTCGTACACTAGTCATTTCGTACGATGGACGGTGTGAACTCTAGTCACCTAGAGTCGCCTCGAATACGAGTTCGAACAGTTTGCGCTCTGCGGCCCGCAGATGGTAGAGATACGTCGGCGAGGAGATGTCGAGATGGTCTGCGAGTTCTTCTGCCGAACTGTGTCGTGGCCACTCGAAAAAGCCCCCGTAGTACGCGATTTTGACCGCCTCTGCCTGGCGGGGCGTCAGGCCTTCGAGGAATCGGCCGCGAATCTCGGTCACCGATTTTGCGGGCCGCGAGACCTCTCTTCGCGCGACGAGTCGAATCCGGGGATAGACGTCTTTGAGGGCGTGGACGAACGCTCGAACGGGCGCGGTCGCTGGCAGGCGGATGACGAGCGTGGAGTTCCCGTCGGTCGATTCGTGTGATTCGAGTGACGCACCAAATCTGGCGATGACGGGCAGGATGTTCAGTTCCGTGATGACTGCCTCGTATATCGCGCTCGTCGTTTCTGCCACCAGTAGACGCACGGACTCGATGGTCTCGGAGACGGCGAGGAACTCGGCTTCGGAGCGCTCTCCGCCGTCCTGGACGCCGATATATGCGATTGCCGTCTCGGTATCTTCGGGGACGTATCCCTCCAGGGTTACCGTACAGCCGAATCCCGCAGAGAGCTGGTTGAGCAACGAACTCTCGTCGTCGCTTTCGAGTTCGAGTTCGAGGGCTGATTCGGTGAGCGTCGAGGACTTTCGCACGATCGATTCGAGCGCGTAGCCGATGAGCTGGCCGAGTTCCCCGATTATCTCCTGTTCTCGCTCTCCGAAGGTGAACGCCTCCTCTGCGTGTAAAAAGAGGATACTCTCTGCCATGTGGCGGCCAATCGGAACCGCGGCGACGGCGTTGTAGGACCCGGAGAGTGCGTCCTTGCGCAGCGACCGCCACTCGGGCACGGCGAGGACGTTCTGGACCACCTGAACGACGTTCGTATCGAGCGCGTCTTGCCCGAGTGCGAACAGTGGGGCGTCCGGGCCGGCGGCGGCTTCGAGCTGTGCGGCGTACTGGGAGGAAATCCCCGCCTGCACCACCTGCGTGAACCCGCCGTTTACGGGTTCCCCGACCCAGGCGAACGCGTACTTCGACGACGCCTGCAACTGCTCGCAGACGGCGTGGAGTATCTCTTCGCGACTCCGCGCCTGCAACAGCGACCGGTTGATGCGTCGAATCGTGTCGTTGATCTGGTTCAGGTGAGCGAGCGCCTCGGTCTGTTCTGCCAGTCTGCGGTCGCGGTCGCGTATCGCGCGCTCGGTGTCTGCTCGTTCGAGGGCGTTTTCGACGTACACAGAGAGGAGGTTCGCCAGTTCTTTCGCCGAGGTGGAGAGCTTTGGCTCGGTCTGGGACCCGGCGACGAAGACGCTGTGGACGCCGATTGGTATCGCCAGACAGCTGCGAAGCGGTTTGTCGATGGGGCTGTCGTCCGGGTCTGCGTCCTCGATGTACGCCGGTTCGCCTGAAACGAAGATGTTCCAGAGGTTCGAGCCGCGTGGTTCGGCGTTCCGTTCACCGTCCAGTGTCGGCGTGGCATCGACGAGTGTGTCACCGGTTTCGTCGAGGTGATAGAAGGTACTGACAGGGAGTCCGATGATGTCTTTCGCCGCCCCGATTGCGACGTTGTACACCGCCGGGGCCGTCGTACAGGTGATAAACTGGGTCGCCGTCCGGTGGAGTTCGGTGAGTGCTCGTTCGTAGCGCGCCTGGTCCGTGATATCCTTGATGTGTGCGAGAAGCGCCCGCTCGCCGTCGAAGACGATGGGTTTCGAGATGGCTTCGACGATTCGCTGCTGTCCATTTATCAACACCTCACGCTGGAGTGGCATTTCGACGTCCCCACCAGTGAGCAACTGCTCGATGAGTTCTGTCGCCTCGTCGTGATCGTCCTGTGGGAGGAAATCGAAGATTCTCGCACCGAGGACGGTTTCGCGGTCCTGACTGACCATCGAGAGGAACGCTTCGTTCGCGAATACGAGCGTGTCGTCCGTCGTTACGACGATCGGATCCGGCGAACCTTCGACGAGCGTCCGATATCGGGTCTCGCTCTCTTCGAGTGCCCGTTCTCGGACCACTTGCTCCGATATGTCGCGACCGATGCCACAGCGACCGATTGGCGCTCCATCCGGGCCGGAAAGCGGGATGCTCCGGAACTCGTAGGGCAACCGGTCGCCGCCTTTCATGTACACGTCCATCTCGATGACGACCGGCTCAGTCGCCGGGAGCGCCTGCAGGTGTTGTCTGACCCGGTCTCTTTCTTCCGGGGCGACGAGTTCGACGATGTCGATTGCCGCGAGTTCCTCGTCCGTGTATCCGCTCACCGTTCGCAGGGCGCCGTTCCACTTCACGAGCCGGTTTTCCGGGCTGTAGATGTAGAAGATGTCCTCGATGCCGTCCAGAATCGTCTGCTCTCCGTCGGCGATTGCGCCGTTGTCGGCCGCTCGTTCGACGGCGCTTTCGATTCTGTCCGGCAGTGTGAACAGGGCTGTGGTCGGGACGTAATCGATAGCGGGGTCTGCGGCGACGAGTGACGCGACGTGAATCGGGGCTGACTCGGCGACGCAGATGAGGGGAAGCGTCGGAAATGCGGGACGGAGCCGTTTGACGGACTCGAAAAACTCGTCCCCAGCGACGAGGACGAGGCAATCGAACACATCCCGCTGTAGTCGCGCTTCGAGGGCGTCGCTGTCCGGTTCGAGGCTGGTAGAAAACGTGGTCGAAGGTACGGCCTCTTCGAGCACTGCAAGCACCGGGCCCGACTCGCCGTCACCCCCTACCAACACCGCGTATTCGCGGGAACGCGAGTCCGCAGGGTATATCGCGGACACGATAGTGTTGGTACGCTGGGAGGTGAGATAATCTCGCCGTTTCTCACGGTGGACGATTGTACGGAGAATCAAACCCTTTAACCACGGGCCACGGCAACCGAGACTATGGACCGAGAGGAGCGCGTACACCTCGTTTCGCGCAATACAGAGGAGGTCGTCACCGAGGAGGAACTGGAGGCCATTTTCGACGAAAAGGAGACGCCCACTGTCTACATCGGGTACGCTCCGACCGGCGAGATGCACATCGGGCACTTCACGACGATGCGAAAGCTTGCGGACTTTCTCAACGCTGGCCTGAAGGTGAAGGTGCTGGTCGCCGACCTGCACGCTCATCTGGACGACGAGAAGAGTCCGTTCGACCTGCTCGACGCCCGGACCGACTACTATCAGGAGGCCATCGAGGGCATGATCGACGCCGCCGGTGCGGACGGGTCGCAAATCGAGTTCGTCCGGGGACGCGACTTCGAACTCGATAGCTGGTACTCCCTCGACTTGCTTCGCATGGCCGCGGACACGACCATCAGTCGCGTCCAGCGTGCGGGCAGCGAAGTCGTCCGCCAGAGCGACAACCCGAAACTCGGCGGCCTCATCTACCCGCTGATGCAGACGCTCGACATCCCCGCGCTCGACGCCGACATCGCCTACGGTGGCATCGACCAGCGCGGCATCTACATGCTCAGCCGCGAGATTCTCCCAGAACACGGCTACGAGGCTCCTATCTGCGTGTTCGCCCCGCTGCTCTCCGGCCTCACGGGCGGCAAGATGAGCGCTTCGGACGAATCCTCGAAGGTGAACCTCACCGACGACGAGGACGACGTCATCGTGAAGATAAACGACGCCTACTGCCCGCAGGGTGAAGTCGAGGAAAACGGCGTCCTCGAATACCTCCGCTTCCTCGTCTTCCCGATTCTCGCAGAGCGCGGCGAGACCTTCGTCATCGAGCGCCCGGAGAAGTACGGCGGCAACATCGTCTACGAGTCGTACGACGAACTCGAAGCCGATTTTGTGTCAGAAGAACTGCACCCGCTCGACCTGAAGAACGCGACGGGTGCGTACATCTCGGACATCATCGACCCGATCCGCGAACGCTTCGCCGACCAGCATGACCTCCTCGCCGACGCCTACCCCGAGAAATACGCCTGAGCGCGACACTGCTTTTCGCCGTGTGACCCCGTAGCAATTACATTCGTGTAACGTGGGGGCATCTATCCACCCTGGTTACACCAATGTCAGCTAAATCATATATTCGCGTGGGTCCGAGCCAGTAACGTGATGCAACCAGCTACCCACACGAAATTCAGTATCGTCGTGCAACCTCGTCGGCCCGAGGAGGTGCGCAAATAATGGTGTTCGAGACGACCGGTGCGGCGGTCGCGTTCCTGCTCGCTCGTGTCCTGCTCGGCGGGATGCTCGCGTTCACCGGATTCAACCACTTCATGCAGACCGAACAGATGACTGGCTACGCTGACATGAAGGGCGTGCCCGCGCCGAAGCTCTCGGTGCTCCTCTCTGGAGGCCTCCTCGTCTTCGGCGGCCTCTCGGTGATTCTCGGGTTCTATCCCGTCGTCGGAGCCGGCGCGCTCGCGGTGTTCCTCCTCGTCACGACGCCGAAGATGCACGACTTCTGGAATGCGCCGGCAGACCAGCAGCAGTCGGAAATGACGGCCTTCCTGAAAAACGTCGGCCTGCTCGGTGGCGTGCTCCTCTTGCTCGCCCTCGGCGGCGTGACGTGGCCCTACGCGGTGGGCGTGGGCCTGTTCTGAGCGTCGGCTAGCACATCTCTTCGACGCTGACGAACGACCCCTCCGCCGCGGAAATCCACGTCGTCAGCCGCGCCTCCTCGCTCGCGTTGAGCGGGAAGAGCGTACACTCGTCGGGTTCGTCTTCGTATGGTTCGACGATGCAGCAGAGTGGCTCTGCCACGTCAAGTGCTGCCCACGCATCGCCGGTCGTTTCCACCCCACTCCCCTCTCCTACTGCGTTGTTGAACATGGTGTTATATCGGTTGTTAGTCACCGTTCGACCCCCCAGTCTCTCACTGACAGTCCCACGTGCCAGTGATATCGCTTGTGTAATCAGCAGTCTCCTATAAAACCCTGCCTACTTTTGGCTGAACAACCATGAGGGTCGTACACGTTCCGTCACCAGCACTCTCATTTGTACCCGGCGCTGAACCACAGGCATCTCGCAGGCGGGGCGATCCCGTCCGGGCACACTACTCATGGAAATCGACCCAACCACGCTCGATGGAACGTTGTACAGAACGCTCGCCGCCGGCGTCGTCCCCCGGCCAATCGCGTGGGTGAGTACCCGCAGCGAAGCCGGCGTCGATAACCTCGCGCCGTACTCGTTTTTCAACGTCGTGAGCGTCGACCCGCCGACGATAATGTTCGCGCCCGTGGACCGCGGCGACGACCTCAAAGACACGCCGAAGAACGTCCTCGACACCGAGGAGTTCGTCGTGAACGTCGTCACCGAGGAGTTCGCGACACAGATGAACGAGAGTTCCGCGACGCTCCCTCACGGCGAAAGCGAGTTCGACCACGCCGGCTTGGACCGCGTGGCATCGACGAAGGTGGCTCCACCGCGCGTCGCAGGCATCAAGGTCGCCTACGAGTGTCGCCTCGCCGACTTCGTGGACGTCGGCGCGTCCTCGATGGTCCTCGGCGAAGTCGTGAACGTGTACGTCGACGATTCGGTGACGACAGGCGGCAAACTCGACGTGGAGAAACTCGATGCCGTGGGCCGTCTCTCTGGAAGTTGGTACGCGAAGACGACGGACCGATTCTCGCTCGAACGCCCGGAGTAATCAGAACTGGTAGCGACGCTCGTCGTCGCGCTGGGGGTAGTCGTAGCCGCCGCCGGTCATGTCCTCGTAGGTCATCCCAGAGAGGTACTCGTCGTAGGTCACGTCGTAGCGCCGTCGGAGGTGGAAATCGAGCGTCCCGCGGTCGACGATGGACTGGAACAACAGGTGGACCGCCCGGCGGACGAGCTCGTCCGGGTTGTCAGGTTCGAGGGCGGTGGTGAGCATGGCGAGTTCGTTTTTCGTCTCCCGGTCGAGCGACACGGGCAGCGAATCGTCGAGTGCGGTATACTGATGCTCGATGTCTTCCGACAGGTCGTCGAGACTCATAGCGGGTAGGTGGGTGGCCGTGGCAAAACGATTTTCGCCTGCTCACTCGGTGGTGCGATTTTCTGCGTCGATAATCGACCCGAACACGTACCAGAACAGGCCACCGAAGACGGCGGAGAAGCCAAAAATCGTCGCTCCACTATCGCGAGAGAAAACCCCCACAACGAGGCGCACAATCCTCACCAGAAAGAGTGCGACGCGCCTGGTTTCCATACCCTCCACCCGAGGCGGGTTTCAGGAACCTTCTCAAAGTGGTGGCTCTGTAACCACGGCCTCGGCTTCGATTTCGACGAGCATCGCCGGGTCGATGAGTCGGCGTACCTCCACCATGCTCGTCGCCGGGCGAATCTCTCCGAACACCTCGCCGTGAGCTCGGCCAATCGCCTCCCAGTCGTCGATGTCGGTCACGTAGATGCGCGTTCGAATCACATCTTCGAAGCCTGCGCCAGCTTTTTCGAGCGCCTTGCCCACATTTTCGAGGGTTTGCTTCGTCTGGGCGGCGGGGTCGTCTTTGCCGACGATGGTCCCCGATTCGTCTGTGGCTGTCGTTCCCGAGACGGACACGCGGTTTCCGACACGAACCGCCCGCGAATACCCTACAAGCTGTTCCCACTCCGTCCCACTCGACACGTTCTGTCGGTCCATGCTGTCTCCACCACGGGATACCAGAAAATCACTACCCCTAAACGCGCGCTTTTCCTACCCCTCGGCATGTCTGATGTTCAGTGGTCCCTGTCCGAGGACCTGCCTGCGGTCCAGCAGGCGCTGGTCGAGTGGTACGAGGCGGACCACCGCGACTTCCCGTGGCGGCGGACCGACGACCCCTACGCCATTCTCGTCTCCGAGGTGATGAGCCAGCAGACGCAACTGGGGCGCGTCGTCGAGGCGTGGGAGGCGTTTCTCGAAAACTGGCCGACTCCGCAGGCGCTCGCCGACGCAGACCGCGCCGACGTGGTTGGCTTCTGGAGCGAAATGAGCCTCGGGTACAACAACCGGGCGAAGTACCTCCACGAGGCCGCCCGGCAGGTGGTCGAGGAGTTCGACGGCAAGTTCCCAGAGACTCCCGACACCCTCCAGGAACTGATGGGCGTCGGCCCGTACACCGCCAATGCGGTGGCAAGTTTCGCCTTCAACAAGGGCGACGCCGTGGTCGACACGAACGTAAAGCGCGTCACGTACCGTGCCTTCGACCTACCCGACGACGATGCCGTCTTCGAGGAAGCGGCCAACCGGCTCATGCCCGAGGGCGACTCCCGCGTCTGGAACAACGCCATCATGGAACTCGGCGGGATTGCGTGCGGAAAAGTCCCCGACTGCGACGGGGCGCAGTGCCCGTGGCGAGCGTGGTGTCACGCCTACGAGACGGGCGACTTCACCGCGCCGGACGTGCCAACTCAGCCGAAATTCGAAGGGAGTAGACGACAGTTCCGCGGGCGCGTCGTGAACGTCCTGAAGGAGTACGATTCGCTCACCCTCGACGAACTCGGCCCACGCGTCCGGGTCGATTACACACCCGAGGGTGACCACGGCCGCGAGTGGCTCGCCGGACTCCTCTCCGACCTCGACGCGGACGAACTGGTCGAGTTCGACGCCGCGACGGGCGAGGCGTCCCTGCGTCGCTGACGGCAGAAACCACCTCACTTTTGACGACCCGGCGGCGAATCGAGACTATGGCACCTACCCCTCACGTCGTCGCCGTTTGTGGAAGTCTGCGCGACGAGAGTTTCACCAGAATCGCCCTGCGTCACGCACTCGACGAGGCGGAGCTAGCGGGGGCGACGACGGAACTCGTTGACCCTCGCGGGCTCGACATCCCGATTTTCGACGCCGATAACAGGGAACCCGGCGACGTGCCGGAACTCATGGCAACCCTCCAGCAGGCAGATGCCATCATCCTCGGGACGCCTATGTACCACGGGTCGTACTCCTCGCCGCTCAAGACCATCCTCGACTACGCTGGATTCGACGAATTCGACGACAAGACGGTCGGGTTGCTCGCGGTCTCTGGCGGACGTTTCCCGACCACCGCCCTCGAACATCTCCGGAGCGTCGGCCGGTCGCTCGGCGCGTGGGTACTCCCCCACCAGGCCGCGATTCCGGGCGTCCGAAACCAGTTCTACGACGAGGAGTTCGTCGACGAAGACATGGAAAAGCGGGTTCGCACGCTGGGCCGTCGTGTGGTGCAGTTCTGGAACATCGAGGCTGACCCGGACACGGTCGAGAGCGAAGAGAACGTCGGCGCGAGCGACTAGCGGTTCCTGACTGTCTGCCCGCCGTGATTGACAACTATTTTGATGCTAGCTCGTTCGTCTACAGGGTATGCACGCAATCACCAACAGCGGGTGGATCGAGGTGGTCTCCGGCTGTATGTTCTCCGGGAAGACAGAGGAGTTGCTCCGCCGACTCAGGCGCGCTGAAATCGCCGGGCAAGAGGTGGCGGCGTTCAAACCCTCCATCGACGACCGCTACGGAACCGAAACCATCGGCTCGCACGACGGCGCGAAGTGGGAGGCGCTCGTCGTGGACCCTGACGACCCCGGGCCGGAAATCTTCGAGGCACTGAACGGCGAGCAGGTCGTGGGCATCGACGAGGCCAATTTCTTCTCCGACGAACTCGTCGCCGTCTGCGAGGACCTCGCGGCTGACGGTCGCCGGGTCATCGCGAGCGGGCTGGACCAGACCTTCCGAGGCGACCCGTTCGACCCGGTTCCTGACCTCATCGCCGTCGCCGAGTACGTGGACAAGGTTCAGGCCATCTGCGTCGAGTGTGGCGAACCGGCGACCCGCACCCAGCGGTTCATCGACGGCGTTCCAGCCCACGAAGACGACCCGACGATTCTCGTGGGCGCAGAGGAGAGCTACGAGGCGCGCTGTCGCAACTGTCATACCCTTCGCAGCGACTAGACCACCTGTGACTCAGTGGGTCGAAAACCCGACCGGCGGACGTGACCGCGGCCCGGTCGCGCTCGCGCAGGCGTGGGTCGAAGTGCTCGTCCGCCCTCGACGATTCTTCCGCGCAGCGGTCGCGCCCGGCGACCAGGCTCCTGGCCTCGTGTTCGCCGCGCTCGTCGTCAGCGTGGAGGAAGCGACTCGCTTTCTGCTCGTCGAGAACGCCTATCCCGTCCTCGGCGGGCAACCCGCGCTCTCGTTCGTTTTCGCGCTCGCGCTCGCCGCCCTCCTCGTCGCACCGGCGGCGCTGCACCTGACCGCGGCGGTCCAGACGCTCATCCTGATTCCGTTCGCGCCCGAGCGCGGCGGCGTGAGCGAGACGGTGCAGTTGCTCGCCTATTCTGCGGCCCCCTGCGTGTTCGCGGGACTTCCGATACCCGAACTCCGGGTCGCCTGTACGGCGTACGGTGCGTTTTTGCTCATCCTCGGCGTTCACCGCGTCCACCGCGTCTCGATGCCGCGTGCGGCCGTCCTCGGTGCGATTCCCGCGGCCATCATCTTCGGCTTCGGGTTCCGCGGTTTCGCGGCGCTCGAAACGGTGCTCCTCGGTATCGTTTAGACCCCGCGCCCACAAGGGGCGGGCATGCTCACGCTCAGCCTCTCTGAGTTCATGGTCGAGTTGAAAGACGGCGCGCTCAAGAACGTCGGGCCGGCGAACAAGTCCGCGACGGCGAAGTTGTTCGACGTGACCGAGGCGGAAGTACGGGAGTTTGGCGACAAACGCGTCAAACTCGTGTTCCACGACGAGGAGGGAAACGAGGTGCAGGTCGCCCTGTTCCCCGAGGACGCCCGAAACATCCGTGAGGGACTCCAGTCGCTCGAAGCAGACAGTCCGGTGTTCGAGTAGTTTGCTGACAGCAGGAATCCGATAACCGTTTTAGGCCGGGACCGTTTTTACCGGCTAATGGATAAGTGTATCATCTGTGGGGCCGATGCTAACGGCCCAATTTGCGACGTCCACCAGGAGGACGTCGTCTTCGAGTTCACTGGTAACCGACCCGGACAACTGAAACCCGGCCGCTTCTACAAAGGCTCGGTCGACGGCTTCGCCGAGTTCGGTGTGTTCATCGACATCGGCGACCACGTCACTGGTCTGCTGCACAAGAGCGAACTGGACCGGCGCCTCGACTCCCTCGACTGGGACACCGACGACGCCGTCTACGTGCAGGTCAAGAAGGTTCACAACAACGGCAACATCGACCTCGCGTGGTCCATCCGGCAGGCGGACAACGAGTTCCGCGGCAAACTCATTCAGACGCCAAGCGGCGACGAACTCCCCGAGAACTCGCCGAAGAAAGAAAAGCGCGCCGTCGTCCGACAGACGCTTTCTGACAAGCAGAAAGCCAAACAGGAAAAGGACGAGGCACGCCGCAAGCAAAAGCAGGCAGAACAGCAAACGGAACGACAGTCTGAACAGCAAGCAGACCAGCAAACCGAAACCGAGACCGAGCGCGAAACGCCAGACGAGACGCCCGCGACGCCGGCAGAATCCGACGAAGACGACGGCGTCACCTACGAGCGCGTCGAAATCGGCACCCTCTCTGACCACGTCGGCCAGAAAGCCCGCCTCGAAGGCACCGTGACCGGTGTCCGACAGACGAGCGGCCCGACCGTGTTCACCGTCCGCGACGAGACTGGCACCGTCGATGCGGCCGCGTTCGTTGAAGCAGGCGTCCGCGCCTACCCCGAAGTCGAAGTCGGCGACATCGTCGGCCTGAACGGAGAAGTCGAGATGCGCCGCGACGAACTCCAGGTCGAAACCGAAGACCTCGACATCCTCGAAGGTGGCGAGCGCGACGCCGTCGAAGGCCGACTCAAGAACGCTCTCGACGCCCGTGCCCGTCCCGAAGCGGCCGAACCGCTCGCAGAAGACGAAATCGTCTCCGCCCTCTCCGAAGAAATCCGAGACGTCGCGACGGCCATCCGCCGCGCAGTCATCGAGGGTCGCCCAGTCATCGTCCGCCACAGCGCGACGGTAGACGGCTACCTCACCGGGGCCGCAATCGAGCGTGCGACGCTGCCTCTCATCCGCGAGGAACACGCCCGCGAAGACGCGGTTTACCACTACTTCGACCGCCGCCCGCTCCAGGACGGCGTCTACGGCATGGACGACGCAACCGGCGACGTCACCAACATGCTCTCAAACCGCGACCGCCACGACGAGCAGTTCCCACTGTTCGTGCTCGCCGCCGCTGGCTCCACGAAGGAGTCCTTAGACGGCCTCGAACTGCTCGACATCTACGGCGCGCCGAAGGTCGTCATCGACGCGGCCGTCGCAGACGAGGAGATTGCAGCCGTGGTTGACACCATCGTCAACCCGAACCTCGCAGACGAGTCCTTCGACGCGAACGTCACGAGCACCGTTCTCGGCGCGAACGTCGCCGCGAACGTCAACAACGGCGTCCGCGACGATCTCGCACACCTTCCCGCGGTTAGCTTCTGGGAGAACGCCCCGGCACAGTACGTCGACCTCGCCGCCGAGGCTGGCTACGACGAAGCAGCCACGCGCGAACTCCGTGAAGCAATCGCGCTCGAAGCCTACTACCAGTCCTACGAGGACAAACGCGAGGTCATCACCGACCTCCTGTTCGGCGAAGTCGGCGGCCTCGCGAGCCACATCGCCCAGCAGTTCCGCACGAAACTCGACGACGAACTCGAAACCGCAGAGGCCAACTTAGATTACGTGGACGAAGGCGGCGTCAACTTCGCCGTCCTCGACACCGACGCTTACACGAACCGGTTCGACTTCCCGCCGACGGAACTCCTCTTAGACGAGGTCCACCGTCGCAACCGCGGGGGCGAACCGTTCGTGACCATCGGCCTCGCAGACGACGAGATTCACATCCGCTCGACCACGGCTGTTGACGTCCGCGAAATCGCCGAAGCCGCCCGCCTCCGCGTCCCGAACGCGGGTGTCACGCCGCGCAGCGCACACGACGGAAAACTCGAATTCCTCGTCGGCGAACGCGACGCCGTTCTCGACGCCGTCATCGCGACGGTTGCAGAAAAGCTCGCGTAATCGGACCTTCTCTCCGTTCTCACCACCCGTGAGTGACTACGTTGCGTCGAGGTCGAAACGCACGATTGGACGGGTCTTCTTGCGCCGGGCGACTTCGACGAACCCCGCCTCCGCGAACGCGCTCGCAAAGCCGTACCACGCCGAGGTGGGTGAAACGCGCTCGCCCTGCGGGTCCACTGGGTAGCCTTCGAGCACGGAGCCACCCTGCTCGCGGACGTACTCTTTTGCGGCTTCGAGGAGGGCGACGGTGAGTCCCCTCCCACGCGCGGCGCGGTCGACGTAGAAGCATACGATGGACCAGACGGGCGTGTCGTCTATGGGCTTCATGACGGGCGAACGGGCGAGTCTGACAAATGTCTCGCGTGGGGCGACCGAGCACCAGCCCGCCGGTTCCCCATCGAGAAATGCGAGGATACCCGGTCTTCCGTCGTCGTGGATGATGTCGTGCATCTGCTGGCGGTTTGCCGCGCCGCGGTTCGCGTTGTACTCCGCTTGTGTCTGTCGGTTCCACATACACCAGCAGCCGTCACAGGCCCCGCTCTCGCCGAACAGGGTCTCGAAGTCCTCCCAGCGGTCGGGCGTGACGACGTGGAATTCGAGGACTTCGGGCGGATTTACGGTGGGACGCGCCATGGTGCCACTACAGCGGGTGGCCACAAATACGTGTGCCAACTGGGGCCACGGACCCCGAACCGACGGTTTTCGAGCGACAATCTTATTCGCAACACGCCACGACCTACCCATAGCAACAGCTGATGCGAACTGACACGCAAGACCCGACGGAGACCGAGGCGTTCGAGCAGGCCTGTGCTGAGCTCGTAGACCGGATTCTCGCCGGCGACATCACGAGCGACAATTTGGAGAAAGAGAAACTGAACGTCTGTTCTGCGTTCTCCTCACCGAAGGTTCCAAAGAACACCGAATTGCTCGATTATGGCCCGTTCGAGCGTCGTGAGGAACTCATCGAAGTCCTCCAGCGAAAGCCGGTTCGGACCGCCTCCGGCGTCTCGCCGGTGGCCATCATGACCAGTCCGCACATGTGCCCCCACGGGAAGTGTCTGTACTGCCCCGGCGGGCCAGCCTCCGAGTTCTCCAGTTCGCAAAGCTACACCGGTCACGAACCCGCCGCCGCCCGCGGCGTCCAGAACGACTACGACCCCTACGGGCAGGTCACACTCCGCCTCGAACAGTTGCGTGAGATCGGCCACCCCGTGGACAAGGTCGAACTCATCCTGATGGGCGGGACGATGACCGCCCGGAGCCACGACTATCAGGAGTGGTTCGTCAAACGCGCACTCGAAGCCCTGAACGACTACGACGTTGACAAGCGCCCAGAACCAGCAGAGGGCGTGAGCTTCGCCCAGGATTTTGACGACTACGAGTTCAAATATCTCGAAGATGTCATTGCCGAAAACGAGACGGGCGACATCCGCAACATCGGGACCACCTTCGAGACGAAACCAGATTGGTGTGACCCGGAGCAAATCGACCGGATGCTCGACCTCGGCGGGACGAAAGTCGAGGTGGGCGTTCAGACGACCTACGAGCGCGTAAACCGCGATATGCATCGTGGGCACGGGATTCAGGCGTCGCTCGACGCCAACCAGCGCCTGCGCGATGCCGCGTTTAAGGTCGGCTTCCACATGATGCCCGGCCAGCCCGGGATGACACGCGAGATGTGTGTCGAGGACTTCCGCCAACTGTTCGAGAAACCAGACTGGCGGCCCGACTTCCTCAAAATCTACCCGACGCTCGTGGTTCGGGACACCATCACCTACGATATGTGGCGACGCGACGAGTACGAGCCACTCGACAACGAGGAGGCCGCGGACATCGTCGCCGAGGTCATGGACATGATTCCGCCGTACACCCGTCTCCAGCGCGTCCAGCGCGACATCCCCGCGGACTTCATCGACGCCGGCGTCTGGAAGTCCAACCTCCGTCAACTCGCAGAACAGCGACTGGAGGAAAAGGGTGGTAAATGCCGCGACATCCGCGCCCGCGAAGTCGGCATGAACGACGAGGACCCCGACCCCGAGAACATCGAGTTACAGGTTCTCGAATACGAAGCCGCAGGCGGTACAGAACACTTCATCAGCTTCGAGGACCCCGTAAAGGACCTCCTCATCGGCTTCTGTCGCCTACGCTTCCCCGGTAACACGGTGCGCCGGGAACTCGACAACGCCGCGCTCATCCGCGAACTCCACGTCTACGGCAACGAAATCGGCGTTGGGAAAGGCGAGGGCGACTGGCAACACCGCGGCTACGGGAAGAAACTCCTCGCCCATGCGGAGGAACTCGCCCGCGACGCCGGCTACGACAAGATGAGCGTCATCTCCGGCGTCGGCGTCCGCGAGTACTACCGGAAGAAACTGGGCTATCACCAGGACGGTCCGTACGTCTCGAAACACCTCTGAGGGCGCTCCCGGAGACCGTTTCACGGATTATGCCGAGAATAACGACTGTTCTACGCGCCTGATAATAAATACCCCCTGATGCTAACACACGTACAATAAATGGCAGCGAGAGGACGCAGGCGAGCAGTGTTGGCCGCAATCGTAGCCGTCGTCGTGGTCGCGAGTGCAGGCGCCGCGCTTTTTGCAACCGGTGACGGGTCGGCTCCCTTGGACGCTGATGCGGTCCCTGACCCACCGGGTGCAGCGGGTGCCCAGCAGACGACAGCGACCACGCCGCGCACGCCGTGGCCGACGCCCGAACCGTTCCCGAACCCCGACATGCAGGTCCTCTCGGAGTCCGACAACCAGACCGTTTCGACGTACAAACTGGCCCCCGGAACGGTGAACGAGACGGAGGTGTACGTCGTCGAATCGAGCGAACCGGGACCGACCGCGCTCGTCGTCGGTGGGATGCACGGCAACGAGGTGTCGGGCTTTACCGCGGCTCACAACATCGCCAACTGGACGATAGAACGGGGCACGCTCGTCGTGATTCCAGAGGCTAACAAGGCCGCGGTGACGACCCGGACGCGCAAAGCCTTCGGCACCGACCTGAACGACGAGTTCCCCGTCGGCGGCGTGTCCAACTCCACGCTCGCCAACGCCATCTGGACCGCCGTCGAGTACCACGACCCGGACGTCGTCATCGACCTCCATAGCTCGAAGGGCATCTACAAGGTGGACGAAGGCGGCGTCGGGCAGGCAATCTTCCCCGGCGCGACGGGCACCGCCCGCGAAGACACCGCCGCGGCAATCAACTATCTCAACGAAAACGAGGTACCCGACGAGATGCAGGAGCACAAGTTCAAACGCGGAAACATCCTCAAAGGCTCCGGCAAATCGCTGACCCGACGGGTGGTCGGCGACCTCGGCGCGTCGGCCATCCTGATTGAAACTGCAAAACGCGACACGACACTCGACCAACGCGTCCGCTGGACCGAGGTAGCGGTGCGAGTGATTCTGTCCCGACACGGGATGGTGGCCGCGCCCGGGACGTGATTGAAGCTGGAGTACGCGGGTCGGCCGTGGCGGATTTCTTCGGTCACGCGCCGGCATGGCTTCGCTGTCGGCGCGGACTAGTTCACGCCACGGCACGGCTTGCCTCGCCAACTGGCTCGGCGCTGCTGCCGGCGGAGTAGTTTCTCTGGTCACTCCACGGCATCGAATGCGCCACCTCCCGGTGGCGCGAGTCAGCCGTGGAGGACACTACTAACGACATATCTTTCCCACACTACCCGCTTGTACCGATATGGACCAAAAACGGGAACTGACGAGCGTCGACCTCGCCGCGCTCGTCACGGAGTTCGGGTCGTACGAGGGGGCCAAAATCGACAAGGCCTACCTCTACGACGACGACCTGCTCCGGCTGAAGATGCGTGATTTCGAACGGGGGCGCATCGAACTGATGATCGAAGTCGGCGAGCAAAAGCGCGCACATCTCCTCGCGCCAGAGCACGTCCCGGACGCGCCGGGCC
Source organism: Haladaptatus sp. DYSN1 (assembly GCF_029489995.1). NCBI lineage: Archaea > Methanobacteriati > Methanobacteriota > Halobacteria > Halobacteriales > Haladaptataceae > Haladaptatus > Haladaptatus sp. DYSN1. Next base: position 2,362,157 of record NZ_CP120470.1, on the reverse strand, counting down.
GCCCGCCGAACTTCGCGATGATGCTCAGAAACCGGCTGTCGGGGGCTGATTTTGCCGGCGTCGAACAGTTCGAATTCGACCGCATCCTCTCGTTCCACTTCACGCGCGAGGACCAGGACACGACTATCGTCGCAGAACTGTTCGGCCAGGGGAATCTCGCCGTCCTGAACGAGGACAACGAGGTCATCAGCAGCTTGGAGACTGTTCGGCTGAAGTCGCGGACGGTCGCACCGGGGTCGATTTACGAGTTCCCCTCCTCGCGATTCCACCCGTTCAAGGCGAGTTTCGAGCAGTTCGTCGCGCGAATGGAGCAATCCGACACGGACCTCGTGCGGACGCTCGCGACCCAACTCAACTTCGGGGGCCTCTACGCTGAGGAACTCTGTACTCGCGCCGGCGTCGAGAAGGCGAAGGACATCGGGAACGCCACCGAAGACGAGTTCCAGGCGCTCTACGACGCACTGACGCGACTGAAGGACTCGCTCACGCCGGGCAATCTGGAACCCCGTCTCTACACCGACGAGGACGGCCGGCCCGTGGACGTGACGCCGATTCCGCTCGAAGAGCACGAGGACCTCGACGCCGAGGCGTACCAGACGTTCAACGCGGCGCTCGACGAGTACTTCGTCAAACTCGAAGCCGACGACGCGAAACAGCGCGGGAAACCCAAACAGAGCGCCGGGAGCAATCGACCCGATTTCGAGGAACGAATCGAACGCCAACAGCGCATTATCGAACAGCAGGAACAGGCCATCTCCGGGTTCGATGAGCGCGCGGACGCAGAGCGAGCACGCGCAGAACTGCTCTACCGCGAATACGACCTCGTAAACGACATCCTCTCGACGGTCAAGGGCGCCCGCGAGGAGGGCGTCCCGTGGCGCGAAATCGAGGAGAAGTTCGCAGAGGGCAAAGAACGAGGGATTCCTGCCGCCGAATCCGTCGTGAACGTGGATGGCTCCACCTCGACGGTCACGATTACTATCGACGACTACAAAATCGACCTCGACACGACGCAGGGAGTCGAACACAACGCAGACCGCCTCTACACCGAGGCAAAGCGCATCGCGGAGAAGAAGGAAGGTGCGCTCGCGGCTATCGAAGACACTCGCGAGGAACTCGAAGACCTCGAGCGCCAGCGCGACGAGTGGGAAGCGGGCGACGAAGACGACGCGGACGAAACCGAGGAAGCAGAAGAAATCGACTGGCTCACAGAACAATCGATTCCGATTCGCAAGAACGAGCAGTGGTACGAGCGCTTCCGCTGGTTCCACACGTCGGACGGCTTCCTCGTCATCGGCGGGCGCAACGCAAACGACAACGAGGAACTCGTAAAGAAATACCTCGACAAGGGCGACCTGTTCTTCCACACGCAGGCCCACGGTGGCCCAATCACGATTCTCAAGGCGACCGGCCCGAGCGAACCGGCCCGCGACGTAGACATCCCCGAACAGAGCAAAAAGGAGGCAGCGCAGTTCGCCGTCTCCTACTCTTCGGTCTGGAAAGACGGCCGCTTCGCTGACGAAGCGTACATGGTGAACAAAGACCAGGTGTCGAAGACGCCCGAGAGTGGCGAATACTTAGAGAAGGGCGCGTTCACGATTCGTGGCGACCGGACCTACTTCAAGAACACCGAAGTCGGCGTCGCCGTTGGAATCCGTTGTGAACCGCGAACCGAAGTCATCGGCGGGCCGCCGTCGGCTATCGAGAAGCAGGCGGTGACCACCATCGAACTCGAACCCGGCCAGTTCGCCCAGAACGACATGGCGAAGATGTGCTATCGCGAGTTCCGTGAGCGCTTTACGGACACGTCGTTCGTCAGGAAAGTGGCGTCACCGGACAAAATTCAGGAGTTCCTCCCGCCGGGTGGGAGTCGGATGCGCGAGTAGGCTCAGGCGATTCTGTCCGCGAGTCCTGCGGCGATGGGGATGCGCGGGGTCTTGCCCTGGTAGGCCCGGACCATCATGTAGATCCACAGCGCGAACGAGCCGACGGCGAACACGAGGTACACGAGGCCGAGCAGCAGCGACAGGATGCTGAACAGGGCGAACGACCCGCCGTTGCCGACGAACAGCAACGACGTGAGTATCGTCCCAATGAAGCTCAGGACGATGCTGATGACGACGATGACCGCAGAGAGCGCGATGCTCTGGGCAGCGTGGAAGCGCACGAACTCGTTTTCGGGCTCGACGAAGTACATGATGATACCCGTGATGAATCCGAGGAGGTACGAGAGCGCTCCCGCGACGTTTTCGTCTAACCCGGTTCCCGATTCACGGGTTACTTGCGTCTCGTCCATTGGTTGAGTGGTTTCAGTAGCCATAGACCCTAGAGAGACGGTGTGACGAGGCTATTGGTATGCGGGGCTTACATTTTAGAAGTCCGACAGATGGGTGGCGGCAATCGATTCATCATCAGTTAATTTGAACGGTCTGTCGAAATTGTCTGTGACACCAGTGCGAGCAGTCGGCGCGCTAATATTTCCCACATTGTTTAGTATAAAATATAAGATGTATGGCGGCCAAGGGCTAGTCGTAATGCTTAGTGAAGCACTGTCATATCCGCGGAACGGTGACAACTGGCTCAAGACCATCGCGATCGGAGGTGTTCTGACGTTGCTCAGTTTCCTCATCGTCCCCATCTTCCTGGTGCAGGGATACTTCATGCGAATCCTGCGCTCGGCAGTGCGGGGTGAGGCGGGCGCACCGGAGTTCGACGAGTGGATGGACCTGCTGACCGAAGGGCTCATGTCGTTCGTCATCGCCCTCGTGTACGTCGGCATCCCCGGCATCATCTTCACCGTCGGGATGTTCGTGCTGGGATTCGGCGCGGTAGCAGGCGCACAAACTGGGTCGAGCGGCCTGATGGCTGGCCTCGGCATCGTCGGCCTCCTGTTCGGCCTCGTGATGTTCGTCGTCCTGTTGCTCGCCGGGTACGTCGTCCCAGCGGCGATGGCGAACTTCGCGACCAAGCAGTCGTTCGGCGCTGGCTTCGAGTTCGGGACCGTCATGAGCATCGCGCTCACCAGCGACTACCTCGTCGCCTGGTTGCTCGCCATCGTCGTCTCCATCGTTCTCGGAACTATTGCAGGGATGCTCACGGCGATTCTCGTCGGCATCTTCCTGCTGTTCTACGTCCAGATGATGGTGTACTACCTCTACGGACGGGGCTACGCGAACGCACAGGAGACGACTGGTCCGCGGCCCACGGCACAGACTGCTGACTAATCAGTAGGCACTTACGGTCGCAGAGACGACCAATAGGCAATGCGAATCGCGAGCCGGACACGGACAGAGGGCGGCCGCGAGCGAATCGTGCTCGTGCCCGAAAGCCTCGACGACCTCTGGCATCTCACCTATATTTTAGAACCCGGAGACCACGTCTCGGGCGACACGACCCGCCGCATCCAGCGCGACGACGACATGATGCGCGACACGGGCGGCGAACGCGAACACATGAACGTCACCATCGAAGTTGACGAGACGGAGTTCCACAAGTTCGCGAACCGCTTGCGGGTTGGCGGCACCATCGTCGGCTGTTCGCGCGAAGACCAACTCGGCTTCCACCACACGCTCAACGTGGAGGAACGCGAGGAAATCACGGTCGAGAAAGTGTGGCAGGCAGACCAGTTAGACCGACTCGAAGACGCCGTCGAAGCCACCGAGAATCCCGACGTGGCCATCGTGACGGTCGAGGAGGCGCAGGCCTACGTCCACACCGTCGCCCAGTACGGCACGGAGGAGTACGCCTCGATTTCCGGGCCGACGGGGAAAGGCGAGTACGCTCGCTCTCGAAGCGAACTGTTCGAGGAGATTGCGAGCGTCCTCTCGCACTTGGAGGTGGACGCCATCATCCTCGCGGGACCGGGATTCACCAAGCAAGACGCGCTCAAGTTCCTCCAGGAGAACGCGAAGGACATCGCCGAGAAGATTACGACGGTGGACACGAGTTCCGTCGGCGACCGCGGGGTCCACGAAGTCCTGAAGCGTGGGGCGGTCGACCAGGTGCAGGCGGAGACCCGAATCGCCGAGGAGGCCGAACTCATCGACACGCTGATGGAGAACATCGCACAGGACGCGAAAGCCGCCTACGGCGTCGAAGAAGTGCAGAAAGCCTCCGACTACGGCGCAATCGAGAACCTGCTCATCTTGGACGAACGCCTCCGCATGGAACGGGGCGGACAAGGCGACTGGGACTTCGACGTGAACGACCTGATTCAGGCCGTAGAACAGAAAGGCGGCGAAGTCACCGTCTTCTCCAGTGAGTTCCCACCGGGCGAGCAACTCTCGAATTTAGGCGGGATTGCGGCGATTCTCCGCTACCGGTTGCAGTAGTCACTCTTCGTCGATACCGAGCGACAGTCCATCTTTCGCGAACCGTACGTCTCCCTCGTAGTGTTTTCCGATGGAATCGAGCATCTCGCGGTGTTTGCCGTCGGTGTGGGGGTAGAGGTGCGTCAGATAAACTCGTCCAATGTCGAGACCAGCGAGCGACTCGCCGAGCTGGCTCGGCGTCGGGTGGTTCGACACGTCGATTTCGTCCGGGAAGGAACAGTCGTGAGCCAACACGGCGGAGCCTTCTGCAAACTCGGCCAGTTCGCGGATCGCCTCTGAATCGCCCGAGAAGGTGAACACTGGGCCGTCGCTGCCGGTCGGGGTGAATCGGTAGGCGAGACAGTACATGGAGTGGATGGTCTCCCTCGCAGTGATGTCGAAGCCCTTGAGCGTGAATGGTGCATCCGGGTCGACTTCTTGAAGTTCCAGTTCGACTCGGCCTTTCAGATAGTCGTGAACGTCGAGCAGGTCGCTCACGAGGTCCGCGGTTCCTTGCGGTCCGACCACCGTCAGCGATTCTTCCCCCGCCAACCAGCGGGCCTTGAGGAGAGGCAGGAGGTCCGCGATGTGGTCTAAGTGGTGGTGGGTCAGCAAAACTGTGTCAACGGCTTCGTAGCCCGCTTCCGTGCGAGCGAGCGCGTTGAGGACGCCACTCCCACAGTCCACGAGCAGTCGCTCGCCGTTCGATTCGAGGAGGATGCCGGTCTGGTTGCGCTCCCCTGTCGGCATTGCGCTGCCAGTCCCGAGAAACGTCAGTCGCATACAGAACCAGACGCCCGCCTGCGGAAAAGGACTTTTCCTCGCTACCTCGCCCACTCGACCATGCGGGCGTAGAGGTCCATCGTCGAGAGCGCACCCTCGTCGCCGACGAGGACGAGTGCCTTTTTCGCCCGGGTGAGGGCGACGTTCACGCGGCGGTGGTCCTTGAAAATGGGGCTGTCGAGCGTCTCCGTCGTCACGAACGAGACGATGATGACCTCCTTGCTCGACCCCTGGAATCGGTCTACCGTGTCCACAGCAACCGCTTCCGGCACTGCTCGCGAGATTTCTGCTACCTGCGCCCGATACGGCGCGATGACGCCGATGTCCTCGTGGGGGACGCCAGCGGCGGCGTAGGCAGCCACCACGTCAGCGACGGCCGTCGCTTCGTCCGGGTTCGTGTTCCCGACCGCCTTTCCGTCCGGGTCCACGAACGAGACGGTTTCGCTGAGATGCGCTGGGAGCGCCGTCGCGTCCACGCCCGGCAGTTGATCGATGCGCTGGGCGGCCACCTCCGGGGTCGCCGGACGGAGTTTGCCGCCGTAAAATTCCCGCGAGGAGAACGCCTGAATCTTCTGTGCCATGCGGTACTGGCGGTCGAGCATCACCGAGGCCTCGGGAAACTGCTCGTGGAGTCGCTCGAACAGCGACCGCGAGAGGTCGCGGTCTTCGTCTTCGGGTTCGGATTGCACGACTGGCGGCAGTTGCTCGTGGTCGCCGACGAGGACGAACCGCGTTACGAGGTTGATGGCCGCGAGGGTTCCCGGTTCGGTGAGTTGGGCCGCCTCGTCGACGAGCGCCACGTCGAATTCCTGTTCGCGCATCATCCGCGAGCCGCAGGCCGCCGTCGTGGCCGCGACGACGGGGGCGTCGTTGACTTTCGCCGCCTGCGCGGTTGGGTCCCCGCGCGTCTCCAGGCGTTTGTCCTGCATGTCGTGGCGAACGCCAGTTTCTGACCCGACGCGCACGAAGTCCTCGAATCCCTGGTCGCGGAGGGCTTCGAGGGCGTTGTCCACCGCGCGATTCGTGAACGCAGAGAGGAGCACGCGGTCGCCGCGCTCTACGAGAGCCCGAATAATTCGGGCGATGGTGTACGTCTTCCCCGTCCCGGGCGGGCCGTGAATCAGGGCGCAGTCTTCACAGGTGACGGCGAGGTTCACTGCGGCGTTCTGTGATTCGTTATTGTCGATGTACGTGACCTGTTCGTCGCGGAATTCGGGTTCGCGACGGCCGAAGAGGATGTCCTTGCGGCGGACCTCACCCGTGAGAATCGCGTCGTGGAGCGCGACGAGCATCCGGTCTGCCGAGAGTTCGGATGGATACACGTCGAGACGCCGAAATTCGACTGGTTCGTCGGTGACGACGGTGATGTCGGAGCCGAGTTTCTGGATGCGCCCGAGTTCGGCGTGGCCCTGGACCGGGTCGCCGTCGCTCGCGAGTACGACGTCGCCCTCTCTCACCTTCGACACTGGGTCCTCACACGTCGCGTAACACTCCCAGCGACCGTCGTCGAGTTGCTGCTGGCCGGCGGGTTCCAACTCGATGAGTGCGAGGTCGGCGTCTGCACGCTCTGCTGCCGTCTGTTTCCAGAGTTTCGCGTACTCCGCGTGGACGGCACGGCGCTCGTGTTCGACGAGACGGTAGAACTGCTCGAAGTAGTCGCGTTCCTCGTCGGGGACGGATGCGCCAATCGTCCCGGCTTTCGAGTGCTGGCCGAGTCGCCCGGCGATGACCATGCAACTGTCGCGCTCGAAGCAGTACTCGCACTTCGCGTTCGCCTCTTCGCCGGTCGGGACGGACATGTCGTACTCCATCGCGGCGATTTCGTTGCGTTTTCGCAGGACGAACGCGAGAAAGCCCTTGCCCATCGAGAACTCTTTGGCTGGCGAGAGGTCGCCGGTGGCCTCTGCGCGGTCGAGCGCGGCATTTTTCGTGTAAAGCAGGGTTCCCGTGTCGGGCATCTCCCCACGGTCTGAGAGCAGGAGCGAGTAGCAGGCGACCTGCACCTTGTCGTGGAATCGAGGCTCTCGATTCGTGTTCTTCCCGGTCTTCAGTTCGACGGGATTTCCCCGGCGGAGGGCGTCGGCGCGGCCCTTGATGCCGTAGGTCTGGCTGATGAGCATCTGCTCGCTGCGCCAGTTATCTTCGGTTCCGAGCGTGCCCTGGGCCAGCCAGCCTTCGATGGCGCGGGCGTTCGCTTTCACGTCCTCGCGAACCTCCTCGACGTCTTTTTCGAGCAATCCGAGGTCGAGACCAGCCTCCTCAACGCGGTCTGCGACGGCTTCGTCCAAGTTGCCTCCCCGAAGGAGGTCGCCGAACACCTCGTGGACGATGGTCCCCTTGATGACGGGGTAGTTGAGCGGGATGCCGGTAATCTTGTTGAGGTAGTACATCCGCGGGCACTGCACCCACGAGCGGATGTCGGTCACGTTCACGAGGAAGGCGGGCTCGACGACGACCATCGTCTCCTTGGTCGTCGAGTACTGCGTTTCACCCTGATACTCGCGCTCGCTTGCGTCCTTCACCACGAGTTCCATGCCGGGTTCGAGATAGTCGGCGGTCTCTGCCCACTTCCCCCAGAGCGTGAGTTTCACGGGGTCTGCCTGCCCGTCTTCGGGGCGGAGCGTGACCTCTGCGAGGTCGCTCTCGCCGTATTTCGTGTTGACTTGTCGAACGTCCCCTACCTCGACGACGGGTCCCCGTAGATGCACGCCTGCACTCTGTGGCGAGCGGGCAAAAATCCTGCCCGTTTCAGCCACCTGCTGCGTTCGGAAGGGCTATTCGACGGGTGTCCCGAATTCGTGTGTACAAAGAGACCAGTTGCAGTTCTACGCCCTCTATCTCACCCGGTTTGCCGCCGGCTTTGGTCTCGTGACCCTACTCACGTTGCTTTCTGAATATATCGACCTGCTCAACCCCTCCAGGTTCGTCCTCGGCCTGTTCGTCACCTCGCTCACGCTCGCCCAGACCGTCGCCGTCATTCCGCTCGCCTACGGTGGCGACCGCTTCGACAAACGGCTCATCCTCGTCGGGAGTCTCCTCGTCAGCATCGCGGCCTACGTCGGGTTCGCGCTGGTCGATTCGACGACTGGCTTCCTCCTTGCCCGCGTTCCTCCCGCTGGTCGCCCTGAGTGGTCTGCTCGGTGTCGCAGACAGCCTCCGTGAACCGGCGAGCATGGCGCTGTTCGCACACGAGGGGAGCGAGGGTGGCGGCGTGGCGTCCAGTTTCGGTATCCGCGAACTCGTCTGGCGACCGGGCAGCGTCGTCGCGCCCATCGTGGCGGGCGTCGTCTGGGCCCGTTTCGGCATCGAGTGGGTGTTCTTCATCGGCGGCGGGGCGGCCCTCTCGGGCGTGCTCACCTTCGCCGGCATCCTCTATGCCACCCACGGAACGGACGCACTGAGCAGTTGGTAGGATTCCAGCAAGGTATCTGCGCCACCCTGCAAACGGGCAAAAAGTGATGAGGGGCGATACATTCATCCTCGCCCCCGGACTACGAGTGGTATGCGCGTACGGGACTGGCAGGACATTCTCGCAGACGTCGTCGAGAGCGGCGCGGACGCGGGCGACTGGCGGGCCGTCGCTGGCAATCGGTCGCGGGGCCTCGGCGAGGATTTGTACATCGGGCACCCGAAAGCCGGCGTCTTCCAACTCAAGACGTACGCGAAAAACCCCTTCGAGGTGAAGGGCGTTGGCACGCGCGTCGCCCGACGAATCGACGACGACATCGAGCCCTTCTTCCCGAACGAGAAGGTCGGCGGACGCTTTGGCATTCAATCTCCTATTGACGAGTCGAAGGCAGAACGGGCGGGGAAGAAACTCACGGAGATTCTGAACGCTCACGCCGCCGCGCCGACGACGCCGAACGACTTCTTCGAGGACGTCATGGGCGCACTGGAAAGTCCTGCCTTCGGCCCCCTCGAATTCGACCGCACCGAGCGGTCTGCAAAACTCGGGGACCTCGCGTCGACGTTTGAGGAGGCGGAGAAACTGCTCTCGGCCGAACTCGACGACCTCATCGAGGAAGACGAGGTCGGCCGCGGCTTCATGTGACCGGCGATCGAACGCACGGACGTTAAGATGCAGGCGGCCGTTTTCCGACGTATGACTCTCTGCGAGGAATTCCACTGATGGTCGGGCCCTTATCGAGCGAGGAGCGAACGGAGGCGACGACGCGGCTGAAAATTGGGTTCGTGTTGCTGGTCGGCTTCTCGGCCGGGCTGATCACCCTTCCTTCTGAGCCGACGTTCGTCGAATTCGGTGTGGCGTTCCTCGCCGGGTCGGCGCTCGGCGTGTTGCTCGTCTGGCTCGTGTTTCCCGGAACTGGCGACATCGCGGGCGACGCACGCAGACGCCGGTGAAGCGGACAGCGATGTCGGAATCACACGATTGATTACCGTGAAAATGAGAGTTCCAGTGAGAACAGATGGCACGAGCAAGCATCGTGGGAGCCGGCATGACGAAGTTCGGCGTCCACGAGGAAACCTTACCTGAACTCTTCTCCGAAGCAGCCCTTCCAGCGATGGACGACGCCGGTGTCGGAGCCGGAGACGTAGACGCATTCTATCTCGGCAACGCGATGGGCGGACAGACAGAAAACGACACGCACCTCGCGCCGACGCTCGCCTCGCACGTCGGCATCGCGGGCGTTCCGTGTCAGCGCTTCGAGGACGCGTGTGCGACCTCTTCGAACGCCTTCAAACACGCCGTCCAGGACGTGGAGTCCGGACTCCACGACGTGGTCCTCGTCGGCGGGGTCGAACGCTGTACCCCTGAGACGGGCCTCGGCACCGGCGAGATGACGCGCATCTTCGCCTCCGCCAGTCACCGCCAGTACGAACAACCGACGGGGCTCACCTTCCCCGGCGTGTTCGCGCTTCTGACGAAACGACACATGTTCGAGTACGGCACGACCGAGGAGCAACTGGCCGCCGTCGCCGTCAAGAACCACGCTCACGGTGCGCTCAACCCGCGCGCACACTTCGGCCGAGACATCACCGTCGAGGACGTCGTCGACTCGCCTATCATCGCCGACCCGTTCCACCTGATGGACTGCTGTCCATTCTCCGACGGCGCGAGCGCGGTCATCGTCGTCTCCGACGACCTCACAGCGAGTTTCGACGCAGAACCCGTGGACGTGACCGGCGTCGGCCACGGCACGGACATCGTTCCGCTCTCCGACAAACCCGACCTCCCGGCCACGATGTCGGCCCGGCGGGCCGCACAGCAGGCCTACAAGCAGGCGGGTATCACGGCCGATGACGTAGACTTCGCCGAAGTCCACGACTGCTTCACCGGCGCGGAGGTCATGGCCTCCGAGGCACTCGGCCTGTTCGAGGACGGACAGGGAGGCCCGGCTGCGGCAGAGGGACGCACTCGCATTGACGGCGACATGCCAATCAACCCGAGTGGCGGCCTGAAAGCGAAGGGCCACCCGATTGGGGCGACTGGCACGGCACAGATCGTCGAACTCGTCGAACAACTCCGCGGCGACGCTGGCGACCGGCAAATCGAAGATGTCGAAACGGGTATCGCCCACAACCTCGGTGGCGACGCCGGTACCACGCTCGTCTCGGTCCTGGAGGTGCGCGCATGAGCCAACTCGAGATTCCCGAACACCTGAAGTACGACAGCTGGAGTGAAGCACTGAAACAGGGCACGCTGCTCGGCCAGGAGTGTGCCGACTGCGGCCACCAGACCGCCGCGCCGAAAGCCGCGTGCGTCCGCTGTGGTAGCCGCGATATCGAAACCATCGAACTCGAAACCACCGGCGAAGTGTACTCCGAGACGACCATCGCCGTCTCTCCCGTCGGTTTCGAAGGCGGCTACAAAATCGCCATCGTCCACCTCGGCGAGGCCAAAGCGGTCGGCCGCGTTTCCGGCGACGTGGAGATCGGCGACACGGTGACGTTCTCCGGCGCGTTCGAACACGACGGCCAGCCGACGCCGCAATTCGAAGTCGTCTCCGAATAACCCACACTCGTCTTTTTCTCTCGAAACAGCGGTTCTGTTACTGTGCGAGCAGTCGTCGCAATGGTTGGCTAGCCTGCCAACTCTCGCCGAAGCAACACGACGCCAGCACGGACGAGAATGCCGACACTGAACGCGAGCGACCCGAGGACGACGCCGGCGATGGCGAAGAAGGCAAGTCCATCCCACTCGAAAACGACGGAAAGCTGCTCGCGAATCGATAGCCTCGAAATCCCGAAGAAAGCGTGGTCTGCGGTGAAGCCGAGGAGCGAGGCAAAGGTGCCGAGCCACGCGAACAGGAGGCCGTTCTGGGAGTAGCCGATTCCGAAGGCGGCAGCCATCCCGACGAGCGCCGCGTCGCCCGGGATAATCATGAGACAGCCCCCGACTTCGAAGAAACCGAGCGCGTACCCGGCGAAGGTGAACAGGAACAGGGAACTGCAGAGGGCTGCCCAGAACATTCGGTACGATGCGGTTCGATTCGTACCGAGGAGGACCGATTGGAGGGACGGGCGCATATCTCCAGTTTATTGGTCAATTACTTACCAGTTCGTCCGGACCAGTGTCCCGATAGCCGTCAACCTATCAGATTGCCTGAAAGCATTTATGGGCACATTTGAATGGTGGAATTATGTCCCCCCGTTCTCGCAGACACGTCCTCCGGTCCGGCGTCGTTTTCGCCGCCGCACTCGCGGGATGTGTCTCTGACTCGCCGCCACTTGGTGGCGATGGTGAAACGACCACGCAGGGACCGACTGCTACCGACGCGTCGACGCAGACAGCCGCGACTCCAACCGAAACACAGACTCCGGCGTACGACACGTCGGTGCTCACGACCAGTGCGAGTGTCGTTACGCAAGCGACCGCGGACCATCCGGCAGTCGTCAAGCTGCGCCTCACGAACGAAGGCGAGGAGGCGATTCCCATCCAACCCACGGAGGGCGGCGGCTATCCGCTCGAATACTTCCCCACGCTCGACGGCTCCGAGACGAACCTCGTGCTGTACCCGCGGGAACCGACTCACTGGCAGTTCTTCGGGGGCGACGAACTCGCCGACTCACAAACGAACGGCTGCTGGCGGTTCGTCACGGAGGAAGGTGAGAAGCCTCGGGAGGGGGTCCAGCAGCTGGGGTCTGCGGTGACCATCGAACCTAGGAAGTCGTACACCATTCGCCACGAGGTGTACGACCAATCCCCAGAGGGGCCGTGTAGGTCGGCCGGTGAGTATCGTTCGTCACAATCGCTCATGCTTGCGGAGACGCACGAAGAGGGGCCGACGAAAGCGTTCGAGTACACGCTGACCGTCGCCGGGTCGGGCGATATCTCCGTCGTCGCCAATAAACAGTAACCGCCCGCAACCGCTCGGTTTCTGCGATTCAGGCGACCCGGGCAATCCAGCGTGCCGGGTTCTCCAACTCGTCTTTCGTCGGTAGGTTCTCTGGCCGTTCCCAGACCAGTGCGGCCGTCTCGATGTCGCGGACTTCGGCCACCGTCTCGAAGAACTCTTTACCGAGTTCGTACTGACGGCGTTTCATTCCCATGCCGAGCATTCGGCGGACCAGTTGTGCGACGGGGCCGCCGCCCTTGCGTTTCTCGTCTAGTTTCCGTCGGAGGTCTGCGTACTCGCCGTCGAAGGCGTGGTCCATGATGAGTTCTGCATACCCCTCGACGGAGGTCATCGCCACGTTCAGTTCGGTGAACGCCTCGCGGTTCAGGTGTCCGCCGGAGAGGTCTTCGATGCCCTCGCGCATCTGCGCTTCGAGATGGTCAGAGAGCCACGGTGCAGCGCCGAACTCGGCGGCGTGGGCCACTTCGTGGAAGGCAATCCACCGGCGGAAACGCGGGAACGGGACGTCGAGCATGTCGGCCACCTTCTCGATGTTCGGGTGGACGAAGTAGAGGCCGTGGTCGATTTGCTCCTTGGATTCCTCTGCGAGCAGGAGCGGGTCGTACTGCCCAAGGACGTTGTTCGCGAGGAAGGAGAGCGCGAAGGCCATCGTCGCCGTGTTCACGACCCGGGCGACGCCCGGAATCATCGACAGCTGCTGGTCTTCGAGCGGGGCCATGACGCGCTCGAAGGTGGTGATGTTCGCGTCTACCCAGTGGTGTCGGTGCTGGATTTCGACGGTTCGGGGCACGTCGAAATCGATGCCGGACACCTCACGAACCCGCGAGCGGGCGTCGCGGACGTCGTCCGCATAGCCCTGCTGGGTTGACTCGTCTAGCGACAGGTCGCCGGGGTCAGTCGCGGCCTTGGTCGCCTCCGCGACAGCGTGCCAGTCGATGGGGCCGTCGCCCGAGGCGTTGGTGACCGCTCTGACGCTACGAAAGAAGTTCACGGATTGTCTTGGGATGGGCTGGTAAAATGGGTTGTGCCTACTCCAGGTCGACTTCCGACTCGCCGCCCTTGAGTTTCTTTACGACCATCGCCGCGCCGACGAGGAACAGAAGCGCGAGGAGGACGCCTTTCCCACCGACTGGTTTCGCGCGTCCGGACTCGTCGTCGCCGTCTTCGATTTCGATTTCCGTCTCCGATTCGGTATCGATTTTGTCGATGTTACTTTCGCTGTCCTTGTCCGAGCGGCGAAGGCGGCTGAGCCGCCCTCCTTTCTTCGACTCGGACGACTCGTCTGCAGTCGATTTACTGCCCTTTTTGCCACTCGTCTTGCTGAAGGACGGTTTGATGTCGAAATTACCGTCTTCGCCGTGCAGGTGGACCTCGAACAGGGTGAAGTTCGCCATACTATACCCTTGGCTCACCAACTGTTTAGTGGTTGTGGCCTGCTTCGGGAGATTGATACGTTACCCTCACCGAAACTGGGCCATGGACGACACACACCGCGCCTTTCTCGACTCGTTGCTCGACGCGGCGAGTCCATCCGGTTTCGAACTCCCGGCCCAGCGCGTCTGGGTGGAGTACGTCTCGCAGTTCGCAGACGAGGTCACCACCGACGCCTACGGCAACGCCATCGCCGTCTACGAAGGCGGCGACCCCAAACTCGCACTCACGGGGCACGCAGACGAAATCGGGTTCATCGTCCGAACTATCACGGACGACGGCTACGTCATGCTCGACCGAATCGGTGGGGCGGACAAGACCGTCTCGCGTGGTCAGCACATCATGGTTCACGCCGGAGACGGGCCGGTTCCGGGCGTCGTCGGCCAGGCAGCCATCCACCTGCGCGACCCCGAAGACGAGAAAATCTCCGACATCACCGAACAGCACGTCGACATCGGCGCGAGCGACCGGGAGGAGGCCGAGGAACTCGTCGAAATCGGTGACGCCGTCACCTTCTCGACGACGCGTCAGGACCTCCACGGGACGCGCCTCGCCGCCCGGGGAATGGACAACCGCATCGGCATCTGGGCCGCCGCAGAGGGACTCAGGCGGGCGGTGGAGGCGGACGTGGACGCGACGGTGTACGCGGTGAGCACCGTCATGGAAGAGATTGGTCTACAAGGTGCGAAGATGATCGCCCACGACCTGAACCCGGACGTGGCCATCGCCGTGGACGTGACCCACGCGACGGACAGTCCCGACGCGCCCTCGAACAAGGGCGGCGACATTTCACTGGGCGAGGGACCGGTCGTCGCCCGCGGGTCGGCCAACCACCCGACAGTGGTGGACCTGGCCCGACAGGCAGCGGAGAAGGCCGAAATCGACGTGCAATTGCAGGCGGCGGGGTCGTTCACCGGCACAGACGCTGACGCCTTTTTCACGACTCGCGGGGGCATTCCCTCCCTCAATATTGGGCTGCCGAACCGCTACATGCACACGCCGGTCGAGGTCATCGACACCGAGGACCTCTCTGCGATGGCTGACCTGCTCTGTGCTATCGCGGACCATGCCTCCGAATACGGGGAGTTCTCCGTCTCGCTTTGAGACAGGCCGGTACGTTTAATACCGCGACGAAGGGCCGTATGGGTATGAGTGGACGACCGCTCGACGTCCTCGAGGCGTCGTTAGGGGAGGAAGTCACCGTTCGCCTGAAAGACGGCGAGGTGTTCACCGGCGAGCTTGCCGGCTACGACCAGCATATGAATCTCGTGGTTGAGTCGGATGAAGACACAACCATTATACGCGGCGATAACGTCGTCACGATTACTCCATGACTGGTGCAGGCACTCCAAGCCAGGGTAAGAAGAACAAGACGACGCACGTAAAGTGTCGTCGCTGCGGGAACAAGTCCTACCACATCAAGAAGAAGGTCTGTGCGTCCTGCGGCTTCGGGAAAACGGCAAAGCGCCGTGAGTACGCCTGGCAGTCGAAAGCCGGCGAATAGACGCGACGAACGTGCGGCCGCGGTTGCGGCCGCGTAGCAGTTCTCTCTATGCTTCCTGTGGGACCAGCCCACAGGGTGCGTGTTGTTCTCATCCGACCCAGCGCACCGCTACCCGTACCACTCTCCATAAGCGGGCGTTCCCCACCATCGAATATACACGAACGTGTATATTTGCGTGAAAACTACAGGCGATTACGACACAATGGCGGGGGTTTTTAGGGTTGGCCACCACACCATCGACCATGGCAGATGGGCGGGATTCCCCACACACCCAATACGGCTTGACCGAAAAGTGCGGCGTCGTCGGCATCTCGCTGGCCGACCGGGCCGCCGCTCGACCCCTCTACTACTCCCTGTACGCACTCCAGCACCGCGGCCAGGAGTCTGCGGGCATCGTGACTCACGACGGCTTCCAGCAGTACAGCCACGTCGAGATGGGCCTCGTCGGCGACGCCTTTACGCTTTCAGACCTCTCGGGCCTCCACGGGCGCGTCGGTATCGGTCACGTTCGCTACCCGACGGCGGGCAGCGTCGATTCGAGTTGTGCCCAGCCCTTTTCGGTCTCGTTCAAGAGCGGGTCGCTCGGCCTCGCCCACAACGGCAATCTGGTAAACGCAGACCAAATTCGCGAAGAACTCGAAGGCCAGGGCCACGCCTTTACCTCCGACGGCGACACCGAGGTCATCGCCCACGACCTCGCGCGAAACCTCTTAGACGGCGACCTGATTCGAGCCGTGAAGAAGACCATGAACCGCATCCACGGGTCGTACGCACTCACCATCATGCACGACGACACGGTGATGGGCGTCCGTGACCCGGAGGGGAATCGCCCACTCGTCCTCGGCAAACTCGAAGACGGCTACGTGCTGGCCTCCGAAAGCGCGGCCATCGACACGCTGGACGGCGAACTCGTCCGCGACGTTCGACCGGGCGAACTCATCGTCCTCGCCGAAGACGGGTCCGAGTACGACTCCTACCAACTCGTCGAACAGGAGAACACGGCACACTGCTTTTTCGAATACGTCTACTTCGCCCGCCCGGATTCGGTCATCGACGGCAAACTCGTCTACGAGGTGCGTCGGGAACTCGGGCGCAAACTCTGGGAGGAGAGCGGCATCGAGACGGACGTCGTCATGCCCGTGCCCGACTCCGGCCGCGCGTTCGCCTCCGGCTACGCGGACGCCGCTGGCGACGGCGTCGAGTTCGCAGAAGGCCTGATGAAGAATCGCTACGTCGGGCGGACGTTTATCATGCCGACACAGGACGAACGCGAGCGAGCAGTCCGACTCAAATTGAACCCCATCAAGTCCACCGTCGAGGGCAAGACGGTCACCCTCATCGACGACAGTATCGTCCGGGGGACGACCTCGAACCAACTCGTCCAGTTGCTCAAAGACGCTGGCGCGACGGAGGTCCACATGCGCATCGGCGCACCCGCCATCATCGCGCCGTGTTACATGGGTATCAACATGGCTACTCGCGAGGAACTCATCGCCGCCGACAAGACGACGGCGGAGATTCGCGACGTCATCAACGCCGATAGCCTCTCCTATCTCTCCATCGACGCAATTGCGGAGACGCTCGACAAAGAGCGCCTCGACCTCTGTCTCGGCTGTGTCACTGGAGAGTATCCGTACGATATCGACGGTGAAGAGACCGACCGGAACGTCGCCAGACCGGTGCTGTCGGACGATTGAACGTCCGTCAGAAGATGATGTAGAGCAGCAGGTAGACACCGATTCCCATCGAGAACGACACGAGCCAGAGCGCCGCGGCGACCCGGCCGACGCGCTTGTGGTTCGATTTCGGAATCTCGTTGATGGGGCGCGTCACCGCCGTCAGTACCACGTAGTAGAGCAGCGGGATGCAGACGATGGCGAACACCATGTGGACGGCGAGAAACGGGTAGTAGAGGTAGAGTTTTACCGTCTCTGGACCCGCAAAGCTGGTCGTCCCGACGGAGGCGATGCGATAGAGATAGAGTAGCAGGAACAGGGCGAACAGGCCGAGCGCCGTGAGCATGGCTGCGCGGTGTTTCAGAATCTGTCCCTGTCGAATCCAGCGCCATCCCTGGACGATGGTGAGGATGGCGACGAAGCTGATGGCGGCGTTCGCGTGGGGAATTGCGTCGTAAACCCATGCTGGTGCGCGTGGCAGGACGCCTGCTGGAATCGCGCCGAGGACGGCCCCGAACACGAGCGCCAGCGAGATGGCCGTGAGCAGGCCGGTAAGGGCTGGCACACGGTCTCTGGTGAGGACCTCCATGCGTCTTCTTGCGCTTGCGGACGGATAGCCGTTACTCGTTGCTTTCAGCCGACGGCGCGATTTAACTCAGTTATAACCATCATCGTGTCGCGCCACCTATACGAGCAGATGACGCTACGCCGCCGCCACTTCCTCGTGACTGCTGGACTGCTCTCTCTTTCAGGCTGCTCCGTCACCCAGCCGGAACCGACCACGACCACGCGCACGGGAGACGACGAACCGACGACCACGACCACGACGCAGACGAGCACCCCCACAGCGACTCCAACGGAGACCCCCACCCCGACGGAAACCGAAACGCCGACCGAAACCCCCACCGAGACAGAAACGCCGACTGAGACGCCCGTCGAGACACCAGCAGAAAACGAAGACGCACGAGCAGCCCTCACTCGCGCCGACTTCCACGTCGCCGAGGCCGTCGAGATTTACAGCGACTTCGGGAACGGCGGGTTGATTCTCGGCGTGACCGGCGCGACCGAGGGATTCTCCTGGACGCGCGTCGCCAACAAGGTCCGCGAATCGTGGGACGAACTCGACACCGCGGACGCACTCGGTTCGGACGCCCAGCGCGAGCGCAGCGCACAGCTTCGTGACGTTGGCGAGTTCCTCCGCCTCGCAGCGCGGTGTCAGGACCGCCTCGTCGTCGCCTATCAGGAGACGGTCCGGGCGACCGACGGGCTTTACGCAGCCGACAATTTCGAGTTTACGGCGGGCCTCAACCGCGCCTCGGATGCGAGGACCAGCGCGACGAACATCCTCGAACGGATTCGCGAGGACACAGATCCCGAGAACACCCGTGCGACGGAGGCGCTCTCTATCTCCGAGTACGAGCAGAAACTCGCCCAGTTCGAAGACGAACTCACGGCGAATGCGGCGCTCGCCGACCTGCTCCGCGACCTCGACACGGCACTCGGGATCTACGAGGAGGCGGTTTCCGCGCTGTTCGCGACAGAGTACGCCACTGCGATGGAGGACTTCGAGGAGGTCATCGGCGAACTCGACGTGCTCATCGAGGATTTCGCGGACCTCGATCGCCCACGGGCCTACGACTCGCTCGTCTCCGAGCTGGAAGCCGCCACGTCGGTCTTACAGGACGCAGCAGAAGACCTGCGCGACAGCGCGATTGCCGGCGACGAAGACGACGACGCCACCCGCGACGACGCCCTCGAGGACGCGAGAGCGCGCCTCATGGCGAACGCAACGGTCGCCGAAATGGCACTCGCGGAAGCCGTCGTGGACGGCGAATTCAGCGCCTGACAACAACGGGTTTACGTCCCGGGCGGTCTCTCCTTTTCGTATGCGCATCGAGAACAGTTTCATTCCCGTTCGGGGGGTCGGTGAAGGGACCGAGCGCTCTCTCTGGCAGTCGGGAATCACCCACTGGGACGAGTTCGACCGCGACGCCGTCTCGGCGCGGAAAGCCGACGCGATAGAGCAGTTCATCGTGACGGGGTACGAACGCCTGGACGCAGGCGACGCCCGCCACTTCGACGACATCTTCCCGTCCGGCGAGCAGTGGCGTATTTACGAGAACTTCGCAGACGACGTCTGCTTTTTCGACATCGAAACGACGGGCCTCAGCCACCACAATTCCGTCGTAACGACGGTGAGCTTTCACCAGAACGGCGAGACGACCACACTCGTCCGCGACGACGACCTGACCGCTGACGCACTCTCTGCCATCTTCGACGACGCGAAGGTCATCGCCTCGTTCAACGGCAAGCGCTTCGACGTGCCGTTTCTCGAAGGGTCGTTCGACGTGAACATCGACCACCCTCACATCGACCTCATGTACACCTGCAAGAAGCTTGGCCTCTCCGGCGGGCTGAAGCAGATTGAGAAAGATATCGGCATCGACCGTGACGAACCCGACATCACGGGCCGAGACGCCGTTCGCCTCTGGAAGGAACACGAACGCGGGAAAGACGGGTCGCTCGACACGCTCGTCAAGTACAATCGCGCCGACACGGTGAATCTGGAGACGCTGATGCAGACGGCCACTCGCCGCCTCCACGAGAACGTGTTCGAGGCTGGCTGCAACGGGAACTGAACGACTTTTTCACTTCGCTCACGCGGTTCGACGTTCGTACTCAGCGAGCCGACTGCTCACCGATGGACCTCTACAGGACACTATCTGTCGAGACTACCGGCTGTTGAATATTGGTTCCGTAGTAAGTTTGTGCGTGGGTGCTGTCTCTGAGACGAGCACCCGCACTGTGGCGCAAATGAATGCGCCGGGCAGTGCGTGGGACCGGATTTGAACCGGCGGACCTCTACAGGACAGCGCCCTCAACGCTGCGCCGTTGGCCTGGCTTGGCTACCCACGCAAGCCGTTCTTTGTAAGCAATCTTTGTTTTCTCGGGGGTAAATAAAAGGGTGTTCATTTTCTGTCGGGGTCGGGAGGCGGTCACATGGCAGACGGCGGCCTGATTTGGCGGTCGGCTGTGCCCCGCTCACGAACGAGAAGTGCTTTTTCTCTCCGGCCGATACTCTCAGTTATGCGACCCCGGACGGTCCTCGCCCTCGCCCTCGTCGTGGTCACCCTCGGCAGCCTGGTCGTCCTCGGCGCGACGAGCGTGTTGAACCCGAGTGGCACTCTCACCGAGCAGTGGGTCTCTGACACCGGGCGGTCCGTCCAATCGAATCATCACGCCCCCGCCGCGGGTCGGATTCACGGGCAACCGTGGGTGTACGCCCCCGTGAGCGGCCCCACTGACCCCGAGGGCTGTGCGCTGGTCGCCCTCTCGGGTAGCGACGGACAGACGCGCTGGACTCACGAAATTCCCGAGGAAGGCTGTGAAATCCACTCCGTCGCCGACCCGGCGCTCGCCGACTACGACGGCGACGGTACCCGCGAGGTCATCGCGGCCACGACCGAGCAGGCCGTCATCGCCTTCGACCCACTGACCGGCGACGAGGAGCTGCGCTACGAACTCGGTTCGTATGGCTACACCCAGCCTGTCGTCGCGGACGTGACCGGTGACGGCGCGTCTGAAATCGTCGTCGTGGACATCAAGGGAACCGTCGCGGTCATCCGCCCGGACGGGACCGCCCTCTGGACGACGAACCTCTCTACGTACGTGTGGGGTCAACCCGCCGTCGCGGACTTCGACGGCGACGGGGAGGGGGCAGAAATCGCCCTCAGTCTGTCGAATGGCGAGATTCGCCTGTACGAAGCGGACGGGACGGAACAGTGGACGAAACAACCGTTCGACGGGTCGATAACCTGGATGACCACCGGGCAGGCAGACGACGACCCACAACACGAAATGGTCGTGGCGACAACCGCCGGAGTGGTCGGAATGGTCGATGGGGCGGACGGCACAATCGAGTGGGAGCACTCCTTTGGCCGTCTCGCTGCGGTTCACGCCTTTGGCGACGGCGACCGCGACGGCGACTCAGAGGTGTACGCCACGGCCAAGGACGGGAAACTCCGAAGCATGGACGCCGCCACGGGCGACATCGAGTGGGAGACGACCCTCACCACCGAGTCGGTCCAGATGATGCCGCCGCCGAAACTCGGCGACGTGGACGGCGACGGCGAGGACGAACTGGTCGCCGTTTCGAACGACGGTATCGTGTCGGTCGTCGACCCAGTTTCGGGCGACGTCCTCGGCTCTAGCCAGCGGGACGTGCAGATTTTCACCCACCCGGCGCTCGCGGACACAGACGGTGACGGAAAAGCAGAAATTTACGTCATGTACGGCGACGGACGGGTCTTTGCCTTCGACTACGACGAGCGCTGAAACGTCATCGGTTCCATGTCGATGAACGCGGTTTCGTACCCTTCGTGGCGGGCGACCTGCGGGACGATGTCCACGGTGACGCCGAGTTCGTCCCACGAGGCGTCCGCGTCTACGAGGGCTCCGTAGTGGTAGTTCAGAGCTGGGTCGAGCGTCCGCGTGAACTGGAGTTCCGAAACCGTCTCACCGGCCGCAGAGAGCGTTCCAGAGAGCCCCATCGCAGGGATGACGTACTGATTGTACGGCGTCCGCGCGGACAGGGCGAGGTAGGCGTCGCCGTCAATTCCCGCGGGTACCTCGTCGCCCGAGAGCAGAGTCGCGAGGAAGACGGCATCCCCGCTCGTCGCCTCACCGACGAGCGTCCCCGGAAGGTCGTCTTTCGCCGGGACGGTGCCGTTCGGCATCATCTCCATGTTCATCGGTTCGAGCGCCCCGCGATTTCCAGCCTCGTCTTCGAGGAGACGGTAGGGCAGTTCCTCCAGTTTCGATTGGCTGAACTCGAAGTCGATATCGACGGACGCCGGGTCGCCGAATTTGTCCTGGAACGCGCCGGTTCGGCGGATGTTGATCCCGCCCACCGAGATGGTCGCGGTGTAGGTGCCGTCACCGGACAGCGGCATGTTGTCCCCGTAGTGGAAGCCCATCTGCTGGGCGAGCATCGGGTAGATAACCTCCTCTTCGCCGTCGATTTCGACCGACAGGCCCGTCTCGGGGAGGACGACGCCCGTTTCCGGGTCCCAGACGGTGGCCATCAGGTGAACCGAATCGTCAGACTGTGCGTCCGTCCGCTGGGTAGCGCCCTCGTTCATGTTCCAGAAACGGTGGGGATAGCTGTACATCAGGGCGAACTGGTAGTCCCCGGATTTGCCCATGCCGACCATCTCCATGCCCTCTGCGTGCGTTGGAAGATAGACCGCGTTCGGGCGGAAGTCAGCGAGTGGGGGTTCGCGGACCGACCGAGTTTCGAACATCCCGGTACAGCCCGCGAGCGCGGCGGTTCCGACGACGCCGCTCGCCCGGAGAAAGGTGCGCCGATTCATTGCCGATTTCTTCGCACGGGCAAAGAAAGACGCTTCTGGTTCAGTTATCGAATGCGTGAACCAGTCTCATGCGACGGGGTTGAGAGGACGGTGGTTCGCTGCCAACCACGTCGAAAGCCCATCGAGGCCCGGAAAGAGCGTTCGGTGGTTGACGTTAGAGCGGTCGTGCCGGGCGCGAACCTCCCGTTTTCGCTCGGCGAGAAATTATCCTGGGCGGCTTTCGACTCTCGACAGCCCGGTTTTCACCGCTTGCGCCCGAGGAGGACGCTGAGGAGGGTCACGCCAGCGATGGCGCTCAACAGCCCGAAACCAGGCCCGTCGGTCGAAGTCGTCGTGGTTGCGGCGGGTTCTGTCGTCTCGGTGGCCGACTGGGTAGCGGTCGCAGACGGTGTGTTCACCAGTCCCCCGTCGCCGTTGTCGTTTCCGAGTGGCTTTTTGACCGTGAACAGCGACGCGACGGGTTGGTCGCCTGCGGTCACGAGTCGGTCCGTCTCGGGGTCGAACGTCCCGTCGCCGTCGTCAGCGTACACCGTCGCCCAGAGTAGGAACTGAGCCTGCTGGTCGTCGTAGTAGGCCAGGTCCACCGCGACAGAGACGTTGGTCGTCGTGCCGGCTTCGAGGGCGGTGTGGCCGACGATGGTCCCGGGCTGGCCATTCGTGTTCGTCTTCAGGACGACGAAACTCGACTGGCTCGTGGTGATCTGCGGGAGGAACACGGTGCCGTTCTGTGCCTCCTTCACGCTAAACCCGGAGGCAGCGACGGCGACTGACCCTGCACCCTTCCGGACGGTAATCGGGGTGGCAGCGGCTCCGCCAAAGCCCTGGAGTTCGCCATCGGTTTCGGGGTCGAACGTGCCGTCGCCGTTGTCCTCGTGAAGCACTGCCCACACGGTTTCGTTGCCGCTCATCGACCCCCAGAACTCGTCGCTCATGTTCACGCTAATCGGCGAGTGGAAGCCGCGGCGTAGTGGCTTGTGGCCGATGACCTCCCCCGGTTCGCCTTCGTCGTCTGCGTGCAGGACGAGGTACGAGTCCTGGTCGACGAACAGTCGTTCCACCATCACCGACCCGTCGCCGGATACCTGGCTGTCGGCACTGAGGTGGTTTCCGTGAGCGCTAACCGCTGTGGCTCCGGCGAGGAGGGACGCCGCGACGACCACTGCCACGACCACTCGACTGGCGCGTTTCATCGATTGTCGCCACGTTCTCGTTCGGCAGATAAAACCTCACTGCCCGGTCAGTGAGATTTCCATCTCACGCATCTGGAGGAACGCCTTCTCGTAGCCTTCGTGACGGGCGACCTGCGGCGGCGTGTCCACCGTCACCGTCAGCGTATCGCCCGGTTCGACGCCGGAGACGCCCGCTCCATAGTGATAGTTGAGCGTCGGGTCAAGCGTCCGTTCGAAGGTTCCACTATAAATCTCTTCGCCACCGCGCGAAAGTGTTCCACTGAGCGCCATCGCCGGGATGACAAAGCGGTTGTAGGGCGTGCGCGCCGAGACGGCGAGATAGTGGTCGGCGTCGATTCCCGCCGGTACTTCGTCGCCTTCGAGGTGGGTCACGACGAACACGGCGTCGTCGCTCGTCCCCTCGCCGAGGACAGTTCCCGGCAGTTCCTCGCGGGTCGGCGCATAGCCGAGGGGCATCATCATGTCCATCGGTTTGACCGCGCCGGGGTCCCCCGCCTGCTCGATTTCGGTGATTGAAATCTGCTCGCGGGTGTCCTTGTTGAACTCGAAGTCGATGTCCGCGCTCGCGGGGTCGCCGAATTTGTCCTGGAACGCGCCGGTTCGGCGGATGTTGATCCCGCCCACCGAGATGGTCGCGGTGTACGTCCCGTCACCCGAGAGTGGGATGTTGTCCCCGTAGTGAAACCCCATTCGCTGGGAGAGCATGGGGTAGATAACCTCCTCCTGCCCATCGACCTCGACGGAGACGCCGGTTTCGGGCAACACAGTTCCCGTTTCGGGGTCCCAGACCGTAGTCATCAGGTGAACCGAGTCGGATTCCTCGATGGTCGTCTTGCTCAGTTGACTCCCGTTTACGTTCCAGAAGTCGTGGGTGACGGTGTACATCAGGCCCACCTTGTACGGGCCAGCGTCGGCCATCCCGGCCATGTGCATCCCCTCGACGAACGACTGGATGTAGACGCCGTCTGCGTCAGGTTGTCCGGTGGTCGTCGGGGACTGGTCGCCGGCCGTCGTCGTGGCTGTGTCGGTTTCAGCGGGAGTGCCCTGGTCCAGACACCCCGCGAGGCCGACGCTGCCGAGGGCGCAGAGATGGAGGAGGTGGCGGCGATTCATGCCTGAGTGCGTGTGACCATGCTACATAGTCATTCTGGTCGGATTGTCGAACGGCCCGGAAAACAGTGAGAAGCGCGCATTTTTTACAGTCAGTTTACCTAAACCCGGACATGGCCAAGTACTCGACCGGCAGCAACCGCGGGGGCGGCGGTGGCGACTCGTGTGAGCTCTGTGGCAAGACCACCGGCGATTTGCGGACGGAAACGATAGCCGGGGCTGAGTTACTCGTCTGTCGCGACTGTGCGCCCCACGGCGACTCGAAGCGCGAACGAAAGGAGCGCGCAAACGAACCCGAGGAGCGCCGCGAAAGCCGCAAGAAACGCGCCGCACGGAACGTCGCGCGGATGGCGGATGCGCGAAAGGGGGACCCGACCCACTGGGAGAAAGAGGGAACCCACTATGACGAGGACCCACTTCCGTACCTCGTGAAGGGATACGGCGACCTCGTGACCGCCGCGCGCCAGGAGGCGGGTCTCACGGTCTCGGACCTCGCTGAAGACCTCGAACTCGACGAAGACGACGTCCTTGCGGTCGAACAGGGTCGCGCGACGAGTGCCGGCGTCGGCGGGTCGGTCATCGAAGCCCTGGAAGAACGCTTCGACCTGACGCTCGCCGAGTGAGGAAAGGGGCAACTTTTTCGACCCGCACTCCAGATTGTGGGTATGGAACTCACGCCAGAACAACAGGCGATACAGGAGGCCGTCCGCGAGTTTTCGCTAAACGAGATTCGGCCCACCGCCGAGGAGGCAGACCGCGAGCAGGTATTCCCGGAGGAGGTCTGGCAGGGCCTCGCCGACCTCGACCTGCTCGGGCTCAACATTCCCGAGGAGTTCGGCGGGTTCGGTGGCGACCGGATGACCTACAGCATCGTGAACGAGGAAGTCGCCTACGGGATGCTGGCGGCGGCGACGGCGATGTCCGTCCAGTACCTCGTAAACGCCTGTATCGACGAGTTCGGCAGCGACGACCACCGCGAGCAGTGGCTGCCCCGACTGGCGAGTGGCAAATCCATCGGCGCGTTCTGTCTCTCTGAACCAGGTGCGGGTTCGAACCCGGCACAGATGGAAACCGAAGCCAAGCGCGAGGGCGACGAGTACGTCATCAACGGCAAGAAACAGTGGATTACGAACGGCCAGCGTTCGGACGTCGCGGTCGTGTTCGCCAAAACTGACCGCGCCGACCCCCGCAGCGTCACGCAGTTCCTCGTCCCGAAGGACACCCCGGGCGTCGAAGTCGGGAAGAAAGAGGACAAACTCGGACTTCGGGCGAGCGACACGACGGGCCTCCTGTTCGACGACGTGCGTATTCCGGCGGAAAATCGGCTGACAGAGGAGGGCAAAGGCCTCTCGGCCGCACTCTCGATTCTTACGGGCGGGCGCATCGCCATCGCCTCACAGGCAGTGGGCGTCGCTCAGTCAGCGCTCGACGAGGCCGTCTCGTACGCACAGGAACGCGAGCAGTTTGGCAACCCCATCTCCGAGATTCAGACAATCCAGCACAAACTCGCCGACATGCAGACGAAAGTGCAGGCGGGGCGGTTGCTCGCTCGCGACGCCGCCCGCCGCGACGACGCCGGCGAGGACGTTCAGATGGCCGCGAGCATGGCGAAGTACTTCGCGAGCGAGAACGCCGTGCAGGTAGCCAATCAGGCCGTCCAGATTCACGGCGGTTACGGCTACACCACCGATTTCCCCGTCGAACGG
Source organism: Haladaptatus sp. DYSN1 (assembly GCF_029489995.1). Taxonomy (NCBI): domain Archaea; kingdom Methanobacteriati; phylum Methanobacteriota; class Halobacteria; order Halobacteriales; family Haladaptataceae; genus Haladaptatus; species Haladaptatus sp. DYSN1. The sequence continues at coordinate 2,335,759 of NZ_CP120470.1, read as the reverse complement.
ATGTACCGCGACGCGAAGGTTACGACCATCTACGAGGGAACGTCGGAGATTCAAAAATTGGTCATCGCCCGGAACCTGCTCGGGTGAGCGTCTGACACCAGGAAACACGACAATCAGCTATACAGCAACCTTTTATCAATCTCCCGCGAAGGGTGTGTAAATGGTTCTCACGGGAACACCGTCGGTCGTCGGCTTCGACGTCGAATCGGCCATCGAAGCCGCACACGCCGTCGTCGGTGACGACCTGCTCATCGGCGTTGAGTACGATCGCGAGGCGTTCAACATCCTCTACGTCACCGAACCCGTCTCGTCGCTCTACACTGACGATGCGCAGATGGAGTCACACTTCGACAGCATCCACTCCTACGTCCACCTCGATTTCACCGAACGCGAACTGTTCAAAGACCTGTTCGTCGACCCCGTGGGCGTCCGGGCGTTCGTCACCTACATGGGGAACATGATTGCCATCCGGTTCATGGCCGGTGAGGATGGACTGTTTCTCGGGCTCGCGCCCGGAGCCGAAGTGACCGACGTGGTCTCGCAGGTGGAAGCCGCCATCGAAACCTGATGGCCGAAGGGGTTTTGAGCGGAGGGATGGATGATATGGCTGTGAATTCCTCCTCGCTCGCGTCGGCGGATGCGATCGTGTACGACCTCGACGGGACGCTGGTACGACTCGATGTCGATTGGAAGGTGGTTCGGGACAACGTGACCGCGGCGCTCGAAAAGAAGGGCGTCGAGACGAATGGCGAGGACCTCTGGGGCCTGCTCGACCTCGGGAGAGAGACGGGCAACGGCCCGCTCGTCGAATCGATAATCGCCGACCACGAGCGAACCGGCGCACAGACCTCGACGCGCCTCTTTCTAGCTGATGCGATTCCGACGACCGTGCCGGTTGGTGTCTGCTCGCTCAACTGCGCTTCTGCGGTCCACATCGCGCTCGAAGCCCACGACCTCACAGAGCGCGTCGCTGCTGTCGTCGGCCGCGACTCGCTCCCGGAGCAAAAACCCCATCCAGACCCGTTGCTCGCGGTCATCGAGGAACTGGGCGCTGACCCGGAGAACACGGTGTTCGTCGGGGATTCGAAGAGCGACGCAGAGACGGCAGAACGAGCGGGGACGAAGTTCGTCTACGTCGAGGCGCTTCGCCGGGCGTAGGTGTAGACGGAAAGCGCCGTGCAAATCCAGATGATGGCACCGATGCGGATGGCGAACGAGGCGCGGGCCGACCACGTCGGGAGCGAGTAGGGAATCGAGAGGACCGTCACGACGGGCGCGCCGATGAGGATGGTGAGGACGAACGTGACCTGCATTATCCACGTGTAGTCGATACCATCGACTTCGGTCGTCTCGACGCGTGTTGGCACAGGGTGACGTAGCGGGGGTGGGAGGTTAACGGTTGCCGTTTCGGGCCTGTCGGCGACCGAATACGTTTAATCCTCCCCCATCCACGTTTGGGATATGCCCACGACGGTCACGGATATCCGCAAGATGGCGGGCACGGCGCGCATCGCGATGATGACGGCGTACGATGCGCCGACCGCGAAAATCGCGGACGAACAGGGCCTCGACATCCTCCTCGTCGGCGACAGCCTCGGGAACACCTCCCTCGGGTACGATTCGACGCTGCCGGTGACGGTAGACGACACGGTTCGCCACACGGCGGCGGTCGCGCGCGCCGCGAAAAACGCACTCGTCGTCGCCGACATGCCGTTTCTGAGTTTCGGCGTGGACGACGCAGAAAGCGTCACGAACGCCGGACGGATGATAAAAGAGGCCGGCGCGAAGGCGGTCAAAATCGAGAGCGGACCGCACACCGTCGAACTCACGCGCAAGCTGACCCAGCTCGGAATTCCGGTCATGGCGCATCTCGGGTTGACGCCCCAGCAGGTGAACCAACTCGGCGGGTACACCCGGCAGGGGACGACTCGCGAGTCAGCGACCCAGATTCTCGACCTCGCAAAACATCACGAAGAGGCGGGCGCATTCTCGCTCGTCCTCGAACACGTCCCGGCCAACCTCGCCGCGCAGGTGACCGAGGCGCTCGAAATTCCTACTATCGGCATCGGTGCGGGCCCGGACACGGACGGGCAGGTGCTCGTCGTGGACGACGTCGTCGGCTTGAGCGACTGGCAACCGCCGTTCGCAAAACAGTTCGGCAACGTCCGCAAGGAGATGGAGCAGGCAATCGGAACGTACGCAGACGAGGTCCGGTCCGGGTCCTTCCCCGACCCCGAACACAGCCACGTCGAAGAAGACTTAGACGACCTCTACTGAGCGAGGAAGCGTTCGATTGCGTTCGCGAACGCAGCAGGTTGTTCTATCATCGCGAGATGGGCCGCATCTTCTATCATGGCAAGCGTCGCGTTCGGCATGTGTTCGACCAGATACTCGTGGTAGGACACGGGTGTCAGCCGGTCGTATTCGCCGACGAGCGCGAGCGTCGGCGTCTCCACGTTGTCGAGTTGGTCGCGAACGTCGAATCGGTGGCAGGTACGAAAGTCACGCTCTGTGACCGCGCTTCCGACGGCGTTCATCGTGGCTTTCGAATGGTCGACGACCGTGCTCGTGGTGTCGTGAAACAGCATGTCTTCGCCGTGGAGGAACTCGACCGCTCGCTCGTAGTCGTCGTCCAGCCAGCGGAGCAAGTCGTCGAGGACGGAGAGTTTCGCGCCCGTCCCCGCGAGGACGGCGGCTTCGAGTTCGACGTCGCGCTCGACCAGCAGGTGGAGGATGACCGCGCCGCCGAGTGAGTTGCCGACGAGGACGGACGCGCCCGTTTCTTCGACGACGGCGAGCACGTCGTCAGCGTAGGCCGCGAGCGTGCTAAAGCCAGGCTCTGCGTCGATGTCGTCGGATTCGCCGTGGCCACTCAGGTCGAGGGCGACGGCGGGTCGAGTATTCGCCCGCCGGCCATAGATGCCCGTCCACACGCGGTGGGTTCCACCGCTCCCGTGGACGTAGCAGATTGGCTGGCCAGCGTCGCCGAAATCGGTGCGTCGATACGCCGTCTCGCGGCCGTGGTGGGAAACTGTCTTCATACCGGACCAACACAGGCGCGATAGATAAATTTAGGACCCCTGAACCGCAATACTACCACAATCGATCGACCCCGTGCAGTACGCCGATTACCGGCGACAGTTTTAAATATTAATATGACTAACTTAATGTTAGTATGAAAATCTCGCTACACGACAGTCCGAGCGGCGATGAGGGGGCATTCACCCGCTACGACTACGCCGGGACGACCGTCTTCGCGGCGGACCTCGGCATGCGCGGTAACGCGTCGGTCGATCTCGTCGACCACACCGCAATCGTCGTCTGGGACGACGACGAACAACTCGAATTCGAGATTCCCGTCGAGGGTGCGGCACGAGCGTTTATCAAAAATGGCGTGCTAACAATCGAGGTAGACCGATGAAGCTCACCGTCAAGCCCCTGAAGCAAAAAGACGCCGGCCGCGGTCTGGCCGCCATCGACCGCGCAGCAATGGCCGAACTCGATCTCGAAAACGGCGATTACATCGTCATCGAAGGGAAAGACGGCGGCCGCGCCGTCGCACGCGTCTGGCCCGGCTATCCGGAAGACGAAAATCGCAGCATCATCCGCATCGACGGCCGCCTCCGTCAGGAAGCCACCGTTGGCATCGACGACCGCGTGACGGTCGAAAAGGCGGACGTAAAGCCCGCCAAGAAGGTTACTGTCGCCCTCCCACAGAATCTTCGTATCCGCGGAAACATCGGCCCGTACATCCGCGACAAACTCGCTGGACAGGCCATCACGAAGGGGCAGACGGTCCCCTTCTCGCTCGGCTTCGGCCCGATGACGAGCATGTCGAACCAGAAGATTCCGCTGCGCATCGCTGGCGTCTCCCCCTCCGGGACGGTCGTGGTGACCGACTCGACGGAAATCGACATCAGCGAGAAGCCCGCGGAGCAGATTTCGGGCGCAGAGCGCACCAGCCCGCTCGGCGGCCCCTCCATCACCTACGAGGACATCGGCGGCCTCGACAAGGAGTTAGAGCAGGTTCGCGAGATGATCGAATTGCCGATGCGCCACCCGGAACTGTTCAAACAACTCGGCATCGAACCGCCAAAGGGCGTGCTCCTGCACGGCCCACCGGGGACGGGCAAGACGCTCATCGCGAAGGCCGTCGCCAACGAAATCGACGCCACTTTCGAGACCATCTCCGGCCCCGAAATCATGTCGAAGTACTACGGGGAATCGGAAGAACAACTCCGTGAGGTGTTCGAACGCGCAGAAGAGGGCGCACCGGCCATCGTCTTCATCGACGAACTCGACTCCATCGCGCCAAAGCGCGGTGAGACGTCGGGTGACGTCGAACGTCGCGTGGTCGCCCAACTCCTGTCGCTCATGGACGGCCTGAACGAGCGCGGACAGGTGACGGTCATCGGTGCGACCAACCGTCTCAACGCCATCGACCCGGCGCTGCGCCGCGGCGGCCGGTTCGACCGCGAAATCGAAATCGGCGTCCCCGACAAACAGGGGCGCAAGGAAATCCTGCAGGTCCACACCCGCGGGATGCCCCTCGCAGACGGCATCGAACTCGACATGTACGCCGCGAACACGCACGGGTTCGTCGGCGCGGACTTAGAATCGCTCGCCCGAGAGGCGGCGATGAACGCGCTGCGACGTATCCGCCCCGAACTCGATCTCGAGGCCGACGAAATCGACGCGGACATCCTGGAGACGATTCGCGTTACCGAAGACGACTTCAAACAGGCACTCAAGGGTATCTCGCCCTCGGCGCTTCGCGAGGTGTTCGTCGAAGCCCCGGACGTGACCTGGGAAGACGTCGGCGGTCTCGAGGACACCAAAGAACGCCTCCGCGAGACCATCCAGTGGCCGCTCGAATATCCCGAAGTGTTCGAGACCATGGGCATGGAAGCCGCAAAAGGCGTCCTCCTCTACGGCCCACCGGGCACGGGGAAGACGCTGCTCGCGAAGGCGGTCGCCAACGAGGCGGAGTCGAACTTCATCTCCATCAAAGGCCCCGAACTGCTCAACAAGTTCGTCGGCGAATCGGAGAAGGGTGTCCGCGAAGTGTTCGCCAAAGCCCGCGAGAACGCCCCGACGGTGGTGTTCTTCGACGAAATCGACTCCATCGCCTCCGAACGCGGCCAACGCATGGGTGATTCGGGCGTCTCAGAGCGCATGGTTTCACAGTTGCTGACAGAACTCGACGGCCTCGAAGAACTCGAAGACGTCGTCGTCATCGCGACGACCAACCGGCCTGACCTCATCGACTCGGCGCTCCTTCGACCGGGTCGCCTGGACCGCCACATCCACGTGCCCGTCCCGGACGAAGACGCCCGTCGCGCCATCCTCGACGTCCACACCACGGACAAGCCAATCGCCGACGACGTGGACTTAGACTGGCTCGCAAAGGAGACTGAGGGATACGTCGGGGCCGACTTAGAAGCGCTCGTCCGCGAGGCGTCGCTGGCCGCAAGCCGCGAGTTCATCAAGAGCGTCTCGAGAGAAGAGGTCGCAAAGAGCGTCGGCAACGTTCGCGTCAACCGCGAGCACTTCGAGAAGGCGCTCAAGGAGATTCAACCGTCGGTCACCGACGAGACGGTTCGCCGCTACGAGGAAATCGAACAGCGCTTCCAACAGCGCGAACCCGAAACCGAAGAGCGGGAGTTCAGCCGGACGTTCCAATAGCAACTTTTTGAGTGCGCGGCACGAGTCCGCGCACGAAAAACTTGCATGAAAAAACCGCTGTGATGGGCGTGTATTCCCCTCGCAATTTGAAAACGTTCATAGAAGCAGGAGACCTGCTTCGAGCCCTCGTTCGCTACGCTCACGAAGACGTGAAAAAGGGTTGCGAGCACTCCGTGCTCGCACGAAGAGGGTTCGAGATACGACTTTTGATTATTGAGCTTTGAGATTGTTGAAGTTCGAGATTGTAGAGGTTTGAGGATAGCCGTGTCGAGAGAATTCGCTTTGGGGAGCCGCCTGTAACGCGGTTCAGCCCTGCGCTTCGACTTCTTCGTGGTCGTACTTCGTCCGGAACTCCTGGATGAGCGTTCCCATCTTCGCGTACCAGTCGTTGAGCAGTCGCTGGAGGTCGTCTGCGACATCGTCTGCGTTCGCAATCTTGTACACGTGGTGGTAGCCGCCCTGTTCGTAGTTCACCTGCTCTTTCTGGACGAAACCTGCCGTGAGCAATCGCTGGACGGCCCGGTAGGCGGTCGATCGCTCGCGCCCCACGCGGGTCGCGATTTCGTCTATCGTGAGTGGTTCGTCGGTGGTCGCGAGCACCTGAAAGCATTCCCGGTCGAGTTCGCGAAGGCCGTGGAAACATTCGAGGAGCCCCTCACACTCCATGTCCTTTCGCAGTAGTTCTGCCATCGAGTCAGGCATCGGTTATCACTACCTACTCGGCGGAACGGCAATAATGGTTCGTATGCGGACCGTTGGAGGGTGTCGGGCGACCAATCATTCATCTCGCCAGTGCGCGAAGTATCTGGTATGGTTGCTCGCATCTCCGCTTCGGATCTCCGTCGGCTCGTCGACGACGACGCCGATTTCGAACTCATCGACACGCGCCCGCCGGACAACTTCGCGGCGTGGCACGCCCCCGGTGCGCGAAACGTGCCGTTCAAACCGGGAGACGTAGACGTCGCCCAACGGCTCCGCGAGCAAACCGGGCTCGAACCCGACGCCCGAATCGTCACCATCTGCGCGATGGGTATCACCTCGGACCACTTCGCCACGGCACTCGAACAGGCAGGCTACGAGAACGTCACCGTCGTCGAGGGTGGAATGCGCGCGTGGAGCGCCGTCTACGACACGGTCACCGTCCCGACAGACGCAGACGACGTGACCATCATTCAGGTTCAACGCCGGGCGAAGGGTTGTCTCGGCTACCTCGTCATCTCCCGTCGAACCGGAACCGCCGCGGTCATCGACCCGACCAGACACACGGCCGAGTTCGTCTCGCTCGCAGACCGCCACGAGGTCGAAATCACGGACGTCTTCGACACCCACGTCCACGCAGACCACATCAGCGGTGGCCGAAAACTCGCGGACGAAGTCGGGGCGACGTACCACCTCGGCGAACGTGCGACGGAGCGTGGCGTCCAGTACGAGTTCGACCCGCTCTCGCGAAACGACGTCGTCACTGTGGGCGACCTCTCGATAAAGGCGCTCGCCGTGCCGGGACACACCACCGAAATGGCGAACTATCTCGTAAACGACGTCGCCGTCTTCACCGGGGATACGCTGTTCACCGCGTCGGTTGGGCGAACGGAACTCCAATTTGGCGACGCGGCGGCCGCAGACGGTGCGGCGCTCCTCTACGACTCACTCCACGGCACCCTGCTCGCAGAACCGGACAGCGTCCTCGTCTGCCCTGGGCATTTCGCCCTCGAAGCCGACGGAACGTCCTCCGAGGTGACGCCGGGCGAACCGGTGTTCGCGACGATTCGAGCCCTCCGCACGGCGGCTCCGTTGCTCCAGTTGCCCGAGGCAGAGTTCGTCGCTCGACTCACGGCCAACCTCCCGGAGAAACCGCCGAACTACGAGACGGTCATCGCCATCAACACGGGGGCGCGGGACCTGACGGACGAACAGGAGGCGACGAAGTTGGAACTCGGGCCGAACAACTGCGCGATAGCCGAACAGACCTAGCTGAAGAATAGCCCTAGTTGAGTGGTTCCGCCGCGTCGCGGTCGACGAGCGGTTTTGCGTTCGCAGACGGCAGCGTCACCACGTCTTCGGCCGAGAGGAAGTAGGTTCGCTGGTCGATACCGAAGATTTCGCCGATGTCCTTCGTGATGCGGACGGTCGTGCGCTCGTCGTCTGCGTCGGCAGCCGATTCGTCCGCGTCCTCCGGCGATTCCTCGCCGTCGGTTGCTGTCGGTGCGTCTCCGGCGACCGCATCCGCTTCGGCCTCCTCGACGGCGTCCGGTCGATTCCCGTCCGGGTGTTCTGGCTCGTCTGGTGGCACTTCGGGTGTGGGGTCGTCCGGGGCTGGTTCGTCCGGCGGAATCGGTTGCGTCTCGTGGTCGGTTGCTGTCTCGTCGCCCGCGCCCATCATTTCGGCGGCGCTCACGCCGCCGGTCGATTTCGTCGGCTCCGATTCTGGGTCCGCGTCCGGTTCCGGGCCGTCGCTCGACTGTGGGCCTTCACCTGCAAGCACTGAGAGGACGTGGGCACGATTTTCCTCGATGGCGGTGACGAGCGTCTCGTAGACGCCCTGTTCCTCTGCGGTCAGGCCGTCGTCGTCCACCGGCATCCCGGCGGCGTCGAGACTCGCCATCTTCACGAGTTTCCCGATTCGACGCTCGTAGACGGCTTCGACGGTGCTCTCTGCGGTTTTGATGTCGTCCGAGAGCCGCCTGACCTCCGGTGAATCGAAGGGGTCGTCGGCACGCGCGGCGGCGGCCTCGCGCTCGTCGCGTAGCGACTGGATGAACTCCGCGGCATCTGCATAAAAGGTCTCGCGAAGATGCTGCAGGCTGTCCTTTTGGCGCTCTTTGCTCCGGACAGATTGCAGGTCGTCTAAATTCATTCTTTCCCCTTCTCGGCACGCCCTCTGGCCATGAGGAAGATGCCGAGATACTCTGGAACTGTAACATCTCCTTCTGACAGTGTAAAACTATCGCCACCGAGTTCGACCTCGCCGCCCGTTGTCACTTCGACCGTGATATCGTGTCCGACGAACGTGTCCGGAACCGCGGCGCGGAGCGGGTCGAAGTCGTCGAGTTCGTCGCGTTCGAGCCTGAGAACCTGCAAGCCACTGCCACCGTGGAGGCTCCCCGGCAGGCGGATGAGTCGGTTCGTGTCAGTCGTCACCGGTTCGTCGATGGGTGCGTTGTCGAGTTCGACGACCTCTGTCATCACGCTGCGGGCGATGCGGTAGAAGGCGGCGTGAACGTCGATGTTGCCTGTGGCGATGGCGTCTCGATTCGACTGGATTGCCGTGTAGGCGGCTTTCGCTCGGCCCTCGCCGACGCCCTCGATTGACTGGAGTCGAGCGAGCGCCGCCTCTTCTTCTGCTTCCAGCACGTCGTCTACGAACGCCATGAGGTGGCGGTGTGCTCGCTTGCCCCAGCCACCTCGGGTGCGGAGGGTTCGTTTGTCTGCGGGCGTCTTTCGACCCAATCCCTGAACCGATTCGGTCGCGATGAGTTCGTCGAAGTCGAGGCCGATGCCGCGGACGTAATCGACGATTTCGCGCCGTTCCTCGCGTTCGAGTGCGTTCACGCTCTCGTCTCTGACGTGGACGTGGTAGCCTCGGCCGCCGGAGAAGACCACCTGCATATTCGAAAACCCGAAGTCGTCTTCGAGAAACGAGAGCAGGCGAAGGAGTGCTGCCTTACATTTCGCGAGCATCTCCGCGTAGGAGTCCTCCCCGAGCGTCACTGCGGGCAGGTGGTCCGCGTCGAGGTCGAACACGAGGTCGGAGCCCTGCCAGCGTTTCTTCTGCATCGAGTTCGCACTCGGGTCTGCGTACTGCCCGGCCGAGAAGTAGACGTGGCGCGGACGCTTGTGTCTGAGAAACTCACCGAGGTCGCCTAAATCGAGCAGCGACCGGTGGCGAACCATCGTCGTGCCCGGACTGTCGGTCCACGGGATGAATCCCCACTCTCGCTCGTGGGCGTTCGGTGGTGGCGTTATCTCGTGGCGTCTGTAGTAGTCGCGAAAGCGGCCACGGAGATACGCACGCGTACGCTCTTCCATCGACCGGGATTCGTCGTACGGTTAGAAAGGACTTGCCCTTCACCGTCGCATGAACTCGGAGAATCGACTCGTAATCGAGTTGTTCCCGAGTCGCAAGTAATAGGCCGCACCGCCGTCTTCGTAGTAGTTCGTGACCTCCCGGACCACCCGGAAGCCGACGTGTTTGTAGAAGCCGAGCGCCCGCTCGTTCGTCGTCCGTGCGTGGCAACTCACCGACCCGTACTCCTCTGCGACAGCGCCGATGAGTTGTTCGGCGAACCCTTCGCCGCGATAGTCGGCGTCGATTGCGAGAAAGAGTATGTACCCGTCACGACGGACCGAGCAGAAACCGACGAGTTTCTCGACCGGTCCGTCTTCGATGAGGAGGTACGCCGTAGACCGGCGGTAGGCGTCCATGAAAAAGCCACGTCGCTGGCGCAGGAACCCCTCGTTCTTACGGATGTGTTCTTTGAGCTCCCAGGCCTCCTCCGCGAAAGCGTCATTGCCAGGCCCGGCGACGCGCAGTTCGATGTTGACGCTCACTACCACGGATGATAGCGACGGAGTTGATATAATACCACCGCCCCTGCCACAACATTTTCGGTAGTGCACCCATTCGACATGGCTAATGGAATCCGGAGACGGCGAAGCGAATCTACAACGCGGTCACGCGCAGGGGGCCAAACAACGGCTCCGTCAAGTGTTTTTAAGCGGTGCGGCGTTGACGATTCCACTCATCATCACGTTCATCGTTCTGGGATTCGTCATCAGATTCGTTTCTGACATTTTGGCTCCGTTCGTGATGGTCGCGAACATGGTCTGGACCATCAACATGCCGGGGTATCTGGTGCAGGCGACGGCAATCGTCGCGACGGTCATGCTCATCTTCATCGTCGGCATCATCTCCGAAGGGACGAGCGGCCAGCACATGGCCGACCGTTTCCACACGCTCGTCGAAGCCATCCCAGGCGTCGGCGGCGTCTACCACAGTTTCCGACGGATGAGCGACGTACTCATCGAGAGCGACACCCAGAGTTTTCAGGAGGTCAAAATCGTCGAGTTCCCACACGAAGGGGCCTACACCATCGGTTTCCTCACCGCGGACACACCCGAAGAAATCGAGACGGCTGCGGGTCACTCCGACATGCAGACGCTGTTTCTCCCGCTCGCACCGAATCCCGTGATGGGCGGGTTTCTGGTTCACCTTCCGGCCGACAAAGTCCACGACGTGGACATGACCGTCGAGGAAGGCGTCCGGGCCATCGTCACGAGTGGGGTCGCCGTGGGTAAATCCGGGGAGTCACACGCCGCGCTCTCCTCTGACCAACTCACCCGTCTCACGGGGATGTCCACGGCGGGCGAAGTCGAACCTGACGACAGCGAACAGGGCGTCACCGCACCGAATTCGGAGGGAACCGGCGGACAGAAAGGCGACGGTAGCTAATTGGGCAATATGACCGATTCCGAGGACGCACGATTCGAACTCCGTGAACACACCGCAGACGTCGGCGTCGCGGCCACGGGCGACACCCTCGGCGACCTCTTTGCGGCCTTCGGTGACGGCCTCACCGCCTGCATGTGTGACGCGTTTCCGGACACCGGCGAACGCTTTTCGTTTACCGTCCGCGCAGAGAACCGCGAGGCCGCCCTGTTCGACTATCTGGACCAACTCATCTACGAACGCGACGTGCGCCTCGTCCTCCCCGTGGACAACGAAGCGATCGTCAGCGAGGAGGACGGCGAGTGGGTCGTCGAGGCGAGCGCCCGCGGCGTCCCGCTCGCCGACGTCACCGCCCGCGACATCAAGGCGGTCACGTACGCCGAGATGCGAATCGAGGAGACGCCAGCGGGCTGGGAGGGCTACGTCGTATTTGACGCCTGACCGGGAGATGAAAACCTAAACCGGGTGGCGCTCGTAGAGTCAGCTATGACTACCTACGAAGCCGGTGACATCACGCTTCACAAGGTGCGCGAGTTCGTCTGGGAGATTCCCAAAGAAGGCGACATGCGCGTCCCCGCTCGCGTCCTCGCGAGCGAAGCCCTCTTAGACGAAATCAGCGACGACCTGACCCTCTCGCAACTCAAAAACTCGACGCACCTGCCGGGTATCCAGAAGCACGCCGTCTGTATGCCGGACGGTCATCAGGGGTACGGCTTCCCGGTCGGCGGCGTCGCCGGTATCGACACCGAAAACGGCTGTATTTCGCCCGGAGCGGTCGGGTACGACATCAATTGCGGCGTCAGAATGATGAAGACGAACCTCACCTACGACGACCTCAAAGGCCACGAGGAGGAACTCGTAGACGCGCTGTTTCGGGCCATCCCGTCGGGCCTCGGCGGCGGCGGCGTCGTCGAAGACGACATCGACACGGTGAACGACGTGCTCGAAAACGGGATGCGGTGGGCGTTAGAAAACGGCTTCGCAACCGAAGCCGACCTCGCCCACTGCGAAGACGAGGGATTCCGCCCGGACGCGCAACCGGAGAAGGTCTCCGAGAAGGCGAAAAACCGTGGCCGAAACCAACTCGGGTCGCTCGGCTCTGGGAATCACTTCCTCGAAGTCCAGCGCGTGACCGACGTGTTCCGTGAGGACGTGGCAGAAGCGTTTGGCCTGTACGAGGACCAAATCGTCGTCCTCATCCACTGTGGGTCGCGCGGCCTCGGGCACCAGGTCTGTACTGATTACCTGCGGAAAATCGAGAAACAACACAGCGGCCTGCTCTCGCAGTTGCCCGACCGGGAACTCGCCGCCGCGCCCGCCGGGAGCCAACTGGCCGAGGACTACTACGGCGCGATGTGTGCGGCCATCAACTTCGCGTGGGTGAACCGCCAGCTCATCATGCACCGCACCCGGCAGGTGTTCGCACAGGTGTTCGACCGGCCGTGGGAGGACATGGAGATGGAACTGCTCTACGACGTGGCCCACAACATCGCCAAGAAGGAGCTGCACGACGTAGACGGCGAACAGCGCGAACTGTACGTTCACCGGAAAGGGGCCACGCGGGCGTTCCCCGCCGGGCGACCGGAACTCCCGCCCGCCTACCGGGACGTGGGCCAGCCAATCATCATTCCGGGGTCGATGGGCACCCACAGCTACATCCTGCGGGGCGGGGAGAACTCCCTCGACCTCACCTTTGGCTCGACCGCTCACGGTGCGGGCCGAGTCATGAGTCGGACGAAGGCGAAACAGCAGTTCTGGGGTGAGACGGTCCAGGAGGAACTGCGCGACCAGCAACAGATTTTCGTCAAGGCCCAGTCCGGCGCGACGGTGGCCGAGGAGGCCCCCGGCGTGTACAAGGACATCGACGAGGTCATCCGCGTCTCGGACGCGCTCGGCATCGGCGACCGCGTCGCCCGCACGTTCCCCGTCTGCAACATCAAGGGGTGAGACGCGGACCCAGAAGTTCTTTTGCCCCGAACGAGAAGCCTCAGGTATGATAGACGAGACGGTCGAGGAGATTCTCGAGATGCAGACCCACAGCTCCTCGGTGGTCGCGGTGAAAGCCGCAACTGCGCTCGCAGACCTCACGGACCGCGAGTTCGTGACCGTAGAGGAGTACATCCGTGACCTGGAACGAAACAGCAGCGCGCTTCGCCGGGCGAACCCCTCGCACGCCTCGCTGTTCAACACGCAACGGCAGATCGTCGACCTCGTCACGGAGGGCAACCCCGAATCGGTCGAGGAAGCGAAAAAGCTCACCATCGCCGCCATCGAGGAGGTCGTAGACCAGGTCGAGAAGGCAAAAGACCGCGCCGCGGAGAACGCCGCGAACGCCATCGAAGACGAGATGACGATTCTCACCCACGACTACTCCTCGACCGTCCTCGAAGCCATCGAACTCGCGGTCCGCGACGGCAAGCACCTGACGGTCTACGTCACCGAGGCCAGACCACGCTACCTCGGACGAAAGACCGCCCGCGTCCTCTCGGGGATGGACCGCGTCGAAACGCACCTCATGGTCGACAGTGCATGCGGTCACTTCCTGCCCGACTGTGACGTGGTGCTGTTCGGGATGGACTGCATCGTCGGCGACCAGTTTTACAACCGCGTCGGCACGTTCCCGATTTCTGCGACGGCCGCGCAGGTGGACGTCCCTGTCGTCGTCATCGGGTCGCGGGCGAAAATCATCGAGGACGGCTTCGTCTTCGAAAACGAGATTCGCTCGGGCAGCGAGGTCATGCTCGAACCGGCAGAGGGCTTCAAACTGGAGAACCCCGCCTACGACGCGACGCCGATTCGCCTCATCGAGTCCGTCATCACCGACCACGGCACCCAGCAGTTCTAGCCGAGCAGTTTCTCTTTGAGGTCGGCCGGTCCGTTCGCCACGTCGTCTGCCGCCGTGAGATTCTGCCCGGGTGAATCGGGTGCGTAGCCGATGCAGTACATCCCCGCCGCAACGGCCGCCTGGACGCCGTGGGTCGAATCTTCGACGACCACGCAGGCCGACGGCTCGACAGAGAGCCGTGAGGCGGCGTGGAGGAAGATGTCCGGTTCCGGCTTGCTCGCGCCGTCGATGTCCTCTGCGCTCACGACGAGGTCAAACGCCTCGTGTAAGTCGAATCGGTCGAGGACCATTTCGATCCAGTCGTGTTTCGACGAGGAGACGAGGGCGACTTTCACGCCCGCCGCTCGCAGCGAGGCGACGAGGTCGCGAAAGCCCTCCATTAGCGCGACTTCTTCGCGGTAGATGTGAGAGGCTGCGGTGTCGTAGCGACCGAGGAACTCGGCCTTCGACACCAATGTCTCGAACTCCGCGTCGAGGAAGTCGTAGATGTCTTCGACGTTCATTCCGGTCGTTTCTGCGGGTGTGATGTCACCTTCGACCGTCTCCGGGAAGATGTGGTCACGTTCCTGTTGTATCCAGTAGCGTTCCGAATCGACTATGACGCCGTCCATGTCGAACAGCACGGCTTCAGTCTGGTTCACACCGTGTCCCACCGCAGATTCGATAAAATAACTACCGGGCGTGGGTTCGCCTCCCTCCCGCGTCCCGCCTCACATGTACATTCGGTCTTCGGGTTTGGCCTTCGATTCGACCTTTTCGAGCCGATTCGCGAGGTCGGCGTAGTGTTGCTGGACGGCCTTCGCGAACGATTCGAGCGGCTCTGTGTCCACCTTCAGGTCGTACACCTGGTTCATCGCCTCTAACAGTCTGAGCGCGGCTTCCACGTCGGGGGCCTGCCCGTGGACTGGCGTCGTGTAGACGCAGGCGGAGAGCGACGAGTCGATGCCGCGCTCGATGATGCTCCCGTTGATGCCGTCGAGATAGCCGTTTGCCATTGCGGGGATGGTCGCTCCGTCGAGTCTGCGCTTTCTGTAGTCTTCCGTCGCGATGTAGAACGTGCGGTGGTCGTCCGGTCCGTGAGGGACGGGAACGCCCGAGAGGATGCAAATCTCGTCGACGTCGCTTTCGTCTGCCCACTTGAGAATCGCGTCCGCGAACGGGTCGGCCGCCCAGACGGGGACGAACAGTTCGCCCACGAGGAACGTGATGTCGAGGCCATCGCGGGAGAACAGTCGCGTGTGGTGGCGCGGACGACCGTTTTTGAACGGCGTTATCGACGGCAGGGCGTCGGTCGTGATGTAGCCGGTCTGGCGGAGGTCGAGATGTTCGACGAGGTAGTCGACCGCCGTCAGGCCGGCGAGTCCTGGCTGGGAGAACCCCGCGACGAGCGTCGAGGACGGCTCTTCTTCCTGTGTGACATTGAACATGCGTTCGAAGGCGGCAGGCATTCGATAGTCCATAGGTTCGTGTTCACACGCAACCCGTTTAGTCGTTGTCGCGGGGCGGTACGCAACGCTTTTTTCGCCGGCCGGTGACGGGGTGAACATGACGAGACTGGGATGGGTGGTGCTCCAGAGTACGGAGACGACGACGGCAGCGGGCGACCAGCCGTCGCTGTTCGACGGACTCCCCGGATTCATCCCTGAGATTATTCCGAGAATAATCATCGCTGTCGCCATCGTCGTGGTGGCGTATTTCGCCTCACGGACGCTCGTCCAGTTACTGAGTCGCCGTATTGCGCGGCGCTTTCGTCGGCCCAGCCTCACGCGAACCGTCCTGCGGTCGATTCAGACCCTCATTCTGCTGGCCGCCGGGTTCCTCGCCATGTTCATTCTCGGGCTCGAAATCTCTGACCTCACGCTCTCTGTGACCGTGTTCTCCGCAGCGGTCGGTTTCATCCTCGCGCCCATCATCGGGAGCATCGTAAACGGCCTGTTCGTCCTCTCTGACCAGGCCTACGAAATCGGCGACATGATCGAACTCGTAGACCGGGGTCAGACTGGCTTCGTCGAGGACATCACGCTCCGGTACACCAAGATTTTCACTCTCGACAACACCTTCCTCGTCATCCCGAACGGACAGATTCGGGACCGCGACGTCGTCAACTACTCCGCGGAGGACGAACGGACCCGGCTCGCTCTCGACATGACGGTCACCTACGAGGGGGATTTGACCGAGGCCCGCAGGCTCATGGAACAGGCGGCAGCGGAGGTCCCCGACGTCATCGAAGGCGGCCCGGACATCCGCATCGGGAGCGCCCGGTATCCCGCGAAACCCACCTGTTACATCGACACCTTCGCAGACCACGGGGTGAACCTGCGGCTTCGTTACTGGGTGAAACAGCCGTACAAACTGCTCTCTGCGCGGTCTGCGGTTCAGGAGAACGTGTGGGAACGCCTCGACGAAGCCGACGTGTCGATTCCGTACCCCCACTCACACGTGGTGTTCGACGAGACGAGCGGCGAACTCAACGTCTCGATGGACGAGGGACTCAGGCAGCAGACGCGGTAATCACTTTGCAGTCTAACTTTTCGTTCAGGTAGCGCTCGATGTCCGGGTCGTCGATGAGCGCCCGAACCATGCGCCGCCAGCGGCTCACCTGTTTGCGTCCGATGACGACCACGTCCGCGCCCTCCGCGGCGACTTCGTCGAGGATGGTCTCCTCTACGAGAAAGCCCTCACGGGTGACGTAGCGGGCGCGGGGCAGGCGTCCGAACTCGCGTTCGACGGCGGCCTTCAGGTCCGTGCGAGAGATGTGCCGACCGGACTGGTAGAGATTCACGTGTAACACCGTGAGGTCTGCGTCCTGCTCGTCTGCGACCTGAATTGCCTTCTCGACTGTAGCGCGTGAGTGCTCGGTCAGTGGGAACCGGACAGGGACGATGACGAGCGTCATTGCATTTGCGAACACGGGCGAACGGCCTGAACCTTTTGTTTACAGCCCACATCGTCTGACACGTTTCGTCACAAGCGGAGATGGGACAGTTCTTTATCGAATGCCGTCGAAACTACCCGACATGGACGCGATTGCGACCGATAGCGGTGAGACGCTCTACGTGACAGAGTCGAATGCCGAGCGCGGGTCTAAGGGTCCGTTTTTCGTCGTCTTCGAATCTGAGAGTGGCGAGGAACGCTGGGGCTACTACTGTACGAACTGTGAGTCGCTGAACACGGCCATGGATTCGATGGGCCGAATCAAGTGCAACGACTGTGGAAACCTCCACAAAGCCGACGAGTGGGACGCAGCCCACGAGTAAGGCACCTGGCTGCTTGCGTGCGGTTTCTGGAACGGGCCGAACAGTTAAGAGCCTCGCCGTGGTAAAATATGTCGAATGGGGCCTGTTAACACGCCACCAGTCGAGGAGGCGCGGTCGATTTTCACCACGCTCGGATACACGGTGTCCGGGTCCGGCACTGAGTTCACGGCGGAGCGCAAGTGGCGCACGGTAAACGTCACTGCCACCGACGGCGAGGGACGACTACCGTCGTCCGGCACATTGCGTTGTTTCGTGACCTGGCGACAGCGCGCCGACCCGCTGCGCCGTCGCCTGCTCGAAGAAAAACCGGACTACGACTGGGCGATTATCAGCGTCGACGCAGACGACGATTACGAGGTCATTCACCCTGTCGTCGGCCCAGCCCCCGTCGCGTAACTCAGAGCGCGTCGTTCGCCGCGGCGAGGCCCGCAGACACGTCCACGTCGACACCCTTTTCGTCTAAGACGCTTCCGAGCGCCCCGAGCAGCGAGAGCACGTTCTTCGGGCGCGCTGCGTGTCCCATACAGCCGATGCGGAAGATTTCTCCGGAGAGGTCACCGAGACCGCCCGCGATTTCGATGTCGTACTCGTCGAGGAGCGCCGAGATGACTTCGCCGTCGGTCACGCCGCCGGGAACGCGCACGGCATTCAGACTCGGGAGCCAGTACTCGTCGGGGGCGTTCATTTCGAGACCCATCGCTTCGACGCCGGCTTTGAGGCCGCCTGCGACCCGCCGGTGGCGGCTCCACCGCTCTTCGATACCTTCCTCTGCCACGAGTCGCAACGCCTCACGCAGCGCGTAGACGTTCGTGATGGGCGCGGTGTGGTGGTACGACCGGTCGTCGCCCCAGTAGCCCTGCAACAGCGAGAGGTCGAGGTACCACGAGCGGGTGTCTTCTTCGCGGGAGAGTACCTTGTCCATCGCCCGGTCGTTGAGCGTGAGCGGGCTCGCTCCCGGCGGACAGGAGAGACACTTCTGTGGCCCGGAGTACGCGACGTCTACGTCCCAGTCGTCGACGCGCAGTTCGACGCCGCCGAGGCTGGTGACGGTGTCTGCGATGACCAGCGCGTCGTGGTCGTGGGCGATGTCCGTGAGTTCGGGGACGTTCGGCTGGAGAACGCCCGTGCTCGTCTCCGCGTGGACGAACCCGAACACGTCCGGCTGGTGTTCGTCGAACGCGGCTTCCACGTCCGCCGGGTCGAGCGGTTCGCCCCACGGTGCGTCCACCTCGACGACGGACCCGCCCGCCCGGCGCGCCATCGAGGCCATCCGGCCGCCGAAGTAGCCGTTCGTCGGCACGAGGACGGTGTCGCCGGGTTCGGTGAGATTACCGATGGCCGCTTCCATGGCGGCAGAACCGGTCCCGCTCACCGGAATCGTCCACTGGTTCTCCGTCCGGAACGTGTACCGAAGCAAGTCCTGTACCTCGGTCATGATGTCGATAAAGTATGGGTCTAGGTGGCCCACGAGGGGCGTGCTCATCGCCTTGAGGACGCGGGGGTGTACGTCGCTCGGCCCGGGACCCATGAGCGTCCGCTCAGGGGGTGCTAACTCGGCTACATCAGGTCGCTTCATACCACGGCAGACGAACTGATGGGCAAAAAATGATGGCTCCCCGGCAGACGGCCACGGGAATTAATGGCGCACCTCTCACAATGTAGGCCACATGATAGCTCTGCAGACTGGAACAGAGTTGGTACAGACCGCTTTCGACCAGTTCATCTCCAACATCACGACGGCGCTTCCGGACCTCATCAGCGGACTCGTCTTCCTCATCATTGCGGGCACGTTCGTCCAACTAATCATGTTCGTGGTGAAGTCATTGCTGAAACGAACAATCGCGGGTGATTCGCCCGTCTACCGCCAGTTCATCGCGACGGTTATTGCGGTTTTCCTCTGGTTCGGCGTCGCCCTGTCGTTTCTCTCCATCGTCGGCCTCACGGCCATCGCCGCCTCCCTCGGGACGGCGACGGGCTTTCTCGCACTCGGCGTCTCCTACGCGCTCTCGGGGATGATAAAGGACGCCGTTGCGGGCGTTTACCTGCTTCGCGACCCGGATTTCATGCCCGGAGACACGGTGAAGACGAGCGACACCGAAGGCATCGTCAAGTCCATCGAACTTCGCAAAACTCGCCTCTCGGTGGATGGTAACACCGTCATCCGGGCCAACGGCGATATCGAACAAAAGTGGACGAAAGTCGACGACGAGACGTAATCGTGCCACGCTGACCCCCGCGAAGTTTATATTTTTCCTCGTCGCAGTTGCATGCGATGTTTGTCGGTCACGCGATGGTCGCGTTCGCCATCGCCGCCGCCGTTGGCGCGCGATTTGGGCTTCCGAGAGAGCGCGCGCTCGCGCTCGGCTTCGCCGCCGGGGCGTTCGCCATCGTCCCCGACGTGGACATGAGCTACGCCGTTTTCGGTCTCATCAAGACGAGTACGACCGGCGTGTTCGACGCGGCGGAGACGTTCTGGGCGTCGAGTACGCTCGTTCACCGCGTCGTCACCCACTCGCTCGTCGTGGGGTTCGTCGCGGCAGTTGGCGTCGCCGCGTGGAGTCGCGCCGATGCTGGCGACTGGTGGGCCTACCCGGTGACCGGCCTCGTCTTTGCCGCCCTGCTCGTCGCGGCGTTCGCCACCACCGGCCTCCTTGGGGGCGCTGTCATGCTCGCCTTCGTCGTCGCCGCACTCGCCGTGACGACCGCGATGCGCCGTCTCGCGGGGCTCTCGGGGTCCGTTCTGTTCGCCACCGCGCTCCTCGGCTTCCTGAGCCACCCGTTCGGTGACCTCTTTACGGGGAGTGCCCCGCACTTGCTCTACCCGCTCGACATGACCGTACTGGCCGGACGGGTGACGCTCCACCCCGACCCGACGGTGCACCTCGTCTGTGCGTTCCTCGTCGAACTCGCAACTATCTGGCTCGCCCTCTGGGTGTATCTCTCGCTCGACGGGCGCTCTCCGGTCGCCTATCTGAACCAGCGAGCGACCCTCGGTGGCGGGTACGCTGCGGCCGCCTTCCTGCTCCCCGCACCCACGCTCGATGCGTCCTATCACTTCGTGTTCAGCGTCCTCGCGCTCGGCGTCGTCGGAGTGCGTCCCCGGCGGCCGACCCGGTGGTCGATTACCGAACCCAACCTGCTCGAAACGCTGGTGACTGGACTCGCGGCAATTACCATCGCCGTGGTTGGCTACACCGCGGTGTATCTTGCGCTTTGAGGGAAGGTTACTAACCCCTCCGCCCTATAGTGAATGTATGGCACGGACGGGAAAACTCGGGAGCGTCGTCGAAGATGCGAGTCTCAACGCCGTTCTCTCGTGGTTTCTGGTCGGATTCGTCCTGGTCGTAATCGGCGAAAGTCTGCTCGGGGGCGACCTCCTCTGGGCAGTGTTCGCGCTGGGCGTGGCCGTGCTCGCACTCATTCCCGCCATTTCGTACCGAAACCCGCGAGCGATGCTTCCGTGGGAAGTGCTCGTCCTCGCCGTCCTCCCAATGCTTGGGAGGGCGTTTTCGACCATCCCGGTCACGGGCGAACTCGCCACCTACCTCTCTGTGGCCGCGCTCGCGCTCATCGTCGCGGTGGAACTCCACGTGTTCACGCCCGTCCAGATGACCCACGGGTTCGCCGTCCTGTTCGTCGTCATCGCGACGATGGCCGCCGCGGGCGTCTGGGCCGTGACCCGATGGGTCGCAGACCTCTACCTCGGAACGGGCTTCATCCTGAACGAAGAGGCGCTGATGTGGGAGTTCGTCTGGTCGACGGCGGCAGGCGTGCTCGCAGGCATCATCTTCGACCTCTACTTCCGGCGTCGGGCACCCATCGAGGTTCGCCTTCCGGAGGGCCTCGGAGGGATGGGTAAATGAAACTGCGCCACCGACTCGGCATCTCGAAGCATCGCCAGCGCCAGCTCACCCGCCTGATGGAGATTCTGCTCGTCGGGATGTTCTTCATCGGTCTCGAACGTCGTAACGGTGGTATCATGGTCAACACGGCCGTCGCGCTCCTCGTCGTCCAGCTGCCGCCGCTGCTCGAACGCGACTACAACATCCCGATGGATGCCGGTCTGACGCTCTGGATCACTTCCGCGGTGTTCCTCCACGCACTCGGGACGGTCGGCATCCCCGGTACCGGAATCGAGAGTTTCTACCGATACACCGGCACCTGGTGGTGGGACCACCTCACCCACGCCCTCTCGTCGTCAATCGTCGCCGCCGTCGGCTACGCCACCGCGCGGGCCATCGACGAGCACTCGGACAACATTACCCTGCCGCCGAAGTTCATGTTCGTCTACATCCTGCTGTTCGTCCTCGCCTTCGGCGTGTTCTGGGAGGTCATCGAGTTCACGCTCGACCAGACCGCACGCATGCTCGGCGTCGGGGGCGTCCTCACCCAGTACGGCCTCGAAGACACCATGCTCGACCTCATCTTCGACACTATCGGCGCGGTCGTCGTGGCCATCTGGGGCACCGCCCACCTCACGGGCGTCGTCGACGCGGTGCGGGTCAGACTGGATTCGCGGACCACCGATTAATTGCGATTGGCGACTACCTTTTTAAAATAGTATCACGAACCATCACTCGATGGTCTTCAAGAAGATAACGCTCATCGGGAGCAGCGAGGAGAGTTTCGACGAAGCCGTAGACGACGCCGTAGAGCGCGCAAAGGAGACGCTCAACAACGTCCAGTGGGTGGAAGTAAAAGAACTCAGCGTCGAAGTTGCCTCTGTCGAGGGGCACCAGTACCAGGCAGAAGTAGAAGTCGCGTTCAGACTCGAATAGGCTTCAGGTGCGGAAGCTTTCGCCGCAGCCGCACTCACTCACGACGTTCGGATTTTCGACGTGGAACCCGGCACCCTGGAGGCCGTCCTCGAAGTCGAGGACGCTCCCCTGGATGTAGTTCATACTCGCCGGGTCCACGAAGATTCGCAGGCCGTGGTGGGTGAACACCCGGTCGTCTTCTTCCGGTTCGGTGTCGAATCGCATCCCGTAGGAGAGGCCGGCACAGCCGCCTTGCTGGACGTACAGACGGAGGCCCGCCTCGTCGGTCGGGAGTCCCTCGTTCTCGATGAGTGAGAGGGCTTTCGCCGCCGCAGGCTCGGTCACCTCGATGAAGGTCTCAGAGCCGCTTTCGGCCGTACCTGTGCTCATAGCTACCTATTCTTGGTCCACGGTGTTAACCCTGACGCCGATTTCACGCCGTCGCCTCGGTCGATGGCGTCGATTCGAGTTCGCCCTTGAAGAATTTCTAATTCCTTCCCGAGTTGCCCGGCCATCAGCCGGCGCATCAACGGCCCGAGGACGGTGAACATGACCTTCGTGAACCGGCCGTCGGCACCGGCATCGATGCTGTTCGTGACGCGCGTCCCGGTGGGCGTCGCGGTGAGCAGCAACTCGCCTTCGAACGGGAACGGTCCCGTCCCGACCATCGCAAAGCGGTTCGGTGGCTCTACGGCGGTGATTTCGTAGGACATCTCCGTCGTCCGCCCGCTGTAGGTGTACTCGCTCGTGTACGTCGCGCCCACCTCGTTTTCCGCGCCCGAGACGTACCGAACGTTGCGCACGCCATCCGCCCAGTTCGCCATGTTCTCGACGTTCGAGATGTAGGCGTACACGTCTTCTATCGGGCGGTCTACGGTGATGGATGCAGAAGATTGCATTGGTCGTTCTCCGGCAGGAAAGACGCGTTGTGAGGGTAATTCGGTTGTGCCTGGGGTGAAAGTGGTCGATGTTCGTTCCAGAAAACTTATCATTTGATGTCGAATCAACGACATCATGGACCGCCGCCACTTTCTCGCCGCCGCTGCTGGCGCGAGCACCCTCCCCCTCGCTGGCTGTCTCGGGTCGTCCGAACTGGATTGGAAACGGCTACCCGACGAAGACCTGGGTGGTCTCGTGTTCTACGAGAGCGGGACGCGAACCGCAGCGTTCTCCGTGACCGAACGCCGAATCGAACCTGAAAACGGACGCTTCGGGCTCGCGCTCAACCTTTGGCACCGTGAAGACACGCACCTCGACTCGCTTCGCTACGAATTACGCGCCCCCTCGAATCCGAACGGGCCGCAGGTCGCCGTGTGGCTCGAACGACCTGGTGCGAGTCCCTGGCCGGAGATGACGTTCGGCAAGGGTCGGGACCTACACACCACTATAATCGACGTTCCGGAAGTCGGGTCGGTCGGCGTCGGCTCGCTTGGCATAGAACTCCGCCTCGAAGCCACTGAGATGCCGGATACGCTCCCGGCCCGCCTCGACCTCTCGTTCGACCTCTCCCACGAAGACCGCCTGTTCGAAACGTATACCGCAGAATCGTCCCTCGAATTCGACCTCCACCGAAACCCGAACGCTCAGTCCTGAAGTCGCGTCCGGACGCTTTCTGCGTGCGCCTCCAACCCTTCTGCCTCGGCGAGCGTCGTAATCGTCTCAGAGAGGTCTGCGAGTGCATCCTCGTTCAGTCGCTGCACCGTCGTCGAGCGCATGAACGTGTCCACGGAGAGGCCGCCGGTGACCTTCGCCTGCCCGTTCGTCGGCAGGACGTGGTTCGTCCCGGAAGCGTAGTCGCCGGCCGCCACGGGCGTGTACGGGCCAAGGAAGACGCTTCCAGCACTGGCGATGCGCGCTAAGATGGACTCGTCGTCGTCGGCCTGAATCGAGAGGTGCTCTGGGGCATACTCCTCTGCGAACAGAATCGCCTCGGACATCGAGCGGGCGACGAACAGGCCGCTCGCGTCGTTGTCGAGTGCCTCGCGGATGATGTCCTCGCGTTCGCGCTCCCCTGTCTGTTTCTCGACTTCCTCGGCGACGGCGTCGGCGAGGTCCTCGCTGTCGGTGACTGCCGCGACGGCCGCGTTCGGGTCGTGTTCGGCCTGCGCGACCAAGTCGGCGGCTACGAACTTGGGGTTCGCCGTCTCGTCTGCGACGACGAGAATCTCGCTCGGCCCGGCGAGCATGTCGATTTCCACGTCGCCGCGGACTTCAGCCTTCGCGGCGGTGACCCACTTGTTGCCCGGCCCGACGATTTTCTCGACGCGGGGGAGGGTTTCGGTCCCGTAGGCGAACGCGGCGATGGCCTGCGCCCCGCCGACCTGATAGACGGCGTCTGCGCCGGCGATGTGGATGGCCGCGAGCGTGACCGGGTTCACCTTCTTCGCCGGTGGGGTGGCGACGGCAATCTGGTCCACGCCGGCGACGTTCGCGGGGATAACCCCCATGAGGGCGCTCGACGGGTACGCCGCCGCGCCGCCGGGGACGTAGACGCCGACGCGCTCGATGGGTCGAAACCGTCGGCCGAGTTCGCGGCCGTCGTCCGCGACGCGCCAGTCGTCGGGGACCTGGCGCTCGTGGAAGGCGCGAATGTTTGCGGCGGCCGTTTCGATGGCCGAGCGGATGTCGTCGTCTATCGCATCGGCGGCGCGTTCTGCCTGGTCCGTGATGTCGAGGTTGCCGACGTCCACGCCGTCGAACTCCTTCGAGAACTGGCGCAGGGCTACGTCGCCCTCGTCTCGGACCCGAGAGACGATGTTCGCGACGTCACTGCGAATCTCGTCGATTCCCGCATCGCGGGAGAAAAGCGCGCGTCGCTCCCCGGGGCCGAGGTCTGCGACGGGTGTAGGTTCCATGCCCGGGCCTTCGGGCGAGACGGGAAAAACGGTTTCCACTCAGGCTTGCTGGTAGGCCCACCACGAGATGGCGAGCAGAATGATAAACGACCCGCCGAGGAAGAACGCGAGCGCCGGGTCGAGGAAGGGAGCCGACTGTGCTGCGGATTCGGCGGCGACTTGCGTGGTCTCCTGGGCGGCCATCGCGCCGTCTGCACCCCCGCTGCTTGCGTCTGCCGACGGCCCGCCGGCCGACTGTGCGAAGAAGTTCGCGAGTGCGTACTGCAAGCCGAGGGTCGCTCCTGCGAGCAGAACGATTGTACCGACCAGTCGAGTGAGGACGCCGCGAAGCAGCGACTGCTGGCGCTCGTCGCCCGCGAACAGTACGACAGACTCGCTCGTCGGTGCGAAGACGGTCATCTCCTTTCCCTTCTCCGAGTAGCCCGTCCCCGCCGCGGTGATGAGCCCGGCGCTCTGGAGTTTGTCGAGGTGGTAGTGGACGTTCTGGAGTGACGTTCCGACTTCCTCTCGAATCTCTGTCGGGGTGCGTGGGCTTTCATAGAGGACAGCGAGGATGCGACGTGCGGTGCGCGAGGAGAGCGCCTCGAACACCTCGTCTGCGGCCTCGCTGTCTACGTCCACCAGCCGGGGGTCCCCCGGCGCGACTTCCGGGTCCGCCCGGAGCGGAAGCAAACGGGCCATTGTGGCTGACTACGA
The DNA here is from genome assembly GCF_029489995.1 of Haladaptatus sp. DYSN1. Classification (NCBI taxonomy): domain Archaea; kingdom Methanobacteriati; phylum Methanobacteriota; class Halobacteria; order Halobacteriales; family Haladaptataceae; genus Haladaptatus; species Haladaptatus sp. DYSN1. Next base: position 2,310,218 of record NZ_CP120470.1, on the reverse strand, counting down.
TACCGTAGAAAAAGGCCCTTCGCATAATTCAAATGGCCATTTGACTCTTCAAATCCCGATTTGAGGCTTTCACTCCTCTCGAATTTTGGCGACGCCGAGCGCAGAGAGGGTCCCCCGTGCGAGCAGATAGACGACGAGTACGAAGGCAGCGAACGTCGTCGGCGCGGCGAGTATCCGCGCGGTCTCGTAGGGGAGGACGAGCCGTGAGAAGCCGAGAATCACGAAGCTCACGAGGATGAGACCGAAGGCGAGCGCCGCGAGCTTGACGAACTGGTTTTGGTTCATGGCGTCGTCTGTGTCGTCTCGGCAACGCGCCCCAACAAAACCGTTTCTACTCCAGTAGGTCACTCGTCTGCGGCGTCCGACTCCCACCCTTCTGTGTAGATATTTGCCTCGTCTACGCCCGCATCGACGAGGAGGTCCTCCGTCTCGACGACCATCTCGGGGACGCCACAGATGTAGAAGTCGGTCTTTTCGAGGTTATCGAGCAGGTCCGGGAGGTGGTCCTGGACGTGTCCGGTGGGACCGTCCCACGCTTCGTCGGCGTCGGAGAGGACGTAATCGACGGTCAGCGTCTCGTTTTCAGCCTGCAACTGGTCTACACTCTCGCGAAAGATGATGTGTTCGCGGTCACGCTCTCCGAAGACGAGGTGGGCGTGACCCTCACCGTCTGCGGCGTACTGTCTCACCATCGGGTAGAGTGGCGTAATGCCGGTTCCGGTGGCGATGAACACGGCGTCTCGGTCGGGGTTCCGAAGGTGGAGGTTGCCGTCTATCTCCTCGATTTCTATCTCGTCCCCGCGCTCGCGCTCGTGCATGAAGACGGAGCCGTTTCCGTCGTCGTACCGCTTGATGACGAGGACGAGTTCGTTCGTCCCCGGGAGGGTCGCCGCCGTGTAGGGGCGGGCTTCCTCCTCGCCGTCGTTCACGAAGTGAACCATCGTGTGCTGGCCGGGTTTGTACTCGAAGGTGTGGTCCTTGGCGACGAGGCGGAATTGCTTCACGTCAGGCGTCAACTGGTGGACGTCGGCGACCGTGACAGTGAGCGTCATTGTAGTCGCAGATTAGGTTGACGGAAGTAAAGGCGTGGTGGCAGGAGTCTGCTGGAGAAATCGGTCGTCACTCTGATAATTTCTTCGAGTGGAACGACCGCCGCGACAATACACAGCGTCCCGAAGATGACCATGAGGATATACTGGACACGTGTCTCTCGGTTCGCACGCCGTATCTCTGACAACATAGACGTGGATGTAGGGGTTTTCGGCGTTAAGCGTGCACCCTAACCACTCCGGTTGTCGCCGCGTGGGTTCGCGCATTTTGGCGCGTTTCGGCGATTAGTCTCGTGGAGAAGAACGATATTCACCGCGTGAAAATATTCACTAGATAAGTACACCTTTCCGACTGCTGACTGTCAATGTGCTAAGAGGCGAACCTTGCAAACCGGTCGGCGAACCAGTGATTCGACGGTGGCGCCCGCTGTTGCCTGCCGGGAATCGTGTTCGCACCCGTCGGCGAGTTCGTCGCTTGGTGGCACGTGATCGAAATGATTCAAAACAAACAGGCGGTACCGGTGAGCATCGATTCGCCGGACGCCGTCGCGCGACAGCAGATGAACTTCGGCGACACGAGCGGCTACGGGGATTTCAGTGGCGAATACTTCACGCTCGCTGCCGGGACAGATATCACACCACTCCTTGAGGGACTCGAAGACGACCACTGCCAGTGCCCACACTGGGGCTACGTCATCGAAGGCAGACTCACGACGAGGTATTCTGACGGGCGCGAAGAGGTAACGCAAACCGGCGACCTCTTCCACTGGCCGCCCGGCCACACGGTCAGCGCGAACGACGATTCCGCATTCGTCATGTTCAGTCCACAGGAGGAACACGCCGCAGTCCTCGACCATATCTTGGAGAAAATGGGTGGGCAGGAGCCATGAGCGAACGCACGCTTTCCCAGACGCTGGAACTGGTCGCAGAAGTCTCCTGTCCCCACTGCGAACAACCGGTAAACGTTCCCGTGCCGAATCGGGACGTCGAACTGAACGTGCGACCGTACGTCGCCGCGTTTGGGGACCACCGCGTCGTCAACTGTCCCGCAGACCACCGGTTCTGGGTCTACTTTTGTTGAACGTCGTCTGCCCTCTCCCAGTCCAGATTTTTGTCTGGAACCAAGGATTTTATAGCTGCTATGCTATTCTTTAGCATGGATTCCGCGATTCGGGCCATCGAGTTTTTGGCGCGGTCAGAACACCGTCTCGCGGTACTGGAGGCGCTTTCTGAGGACCGATACGGCCGACGGGACTTGCGCGAAGCGACTGGTGCGTCAGACCCCACTATCGGTCGCATCGTTCGGGACTTCGAGGACCGCTCGTGGGTAACCCGCGTGGGACCATCCTACGAACTCACACCACTGGGTACGTTCGTGAGCGAGCGATTCTTCGAATTACACGAGGGAATGCGAACCAGCGAGACGCTTAGCGAGGTCTGGCGGTGGCTTCCGCGCGAGATGGAGGGATTCGCCGTCGAACACTTCGAAGATACGGTCGTCGCGTACCCCGGGCCAAACTATCCGTACACACCCGTCGAACGAGTCACGCACCTTCTCGAATCGACCGACTCCATCCGAGGGCTCGGAACGACCATCTACAAGTCGGGCAACCTCGACGTGTTTTGTCGGCGCGTCATCGAGGGGATGGAGATGGAGTACATCTATTCGCTCCCGGTCCTCAAAGCTATCATCGACTGGAATCCCGAGTTGGTTGCGCGCGCCTTCGAGCGTGACAACTGCACGGTCTACCTCCACGACGGCCTTCCCGACGACTCGCGATGCGGCCTCAACATCATTGACGACTGTATCGGAATTTGCGGCCACGACCCAGAGACGGCCCAACTCGAAGCCGTAATCGACACGACCTCTCCTGAGGCCCGCGAGTGGGCGACCGCCGTCTACGAGCGATGTCTGGCTGAGGCGCGACCGTTCGATGTACAGGAACTGGACACTTCTGGGGACGGTTCACGGGACGAAACGTATCAGGTCGAACCGGACTAGCAACCGGTCGAAATTAGCCTTCGCTCAACAAGCAGTTCTCACCTAAGTGGAGTGTGTCGCCCAGGACACTAACGGCCGGCGTCATCCCGAGGCGGCGTGCCGCGTCAGCCGGGAAACCCTCGTGCCAGGCGCCGTCGATTGACGGAGTCTCCGAATGTCGCGTGCCTGGGTTCGCCGCGCAGTCATTGCACCCTGAACAGGTACGCTCGGGCGGGGACTAATGGCACGCAGAAATCCGTAGGCGGCCCGGCCGTTTAAGCCTTCTCAGGCGGTGTACTCGTCTTCGCGAATCTGGACGTACGAGTGGTTCCGGTAGCCGAGTTTTATTTTGCGATACTTCGCGAGGAGCTTCGCCCCGGAGATACCCGAGGAGATGGCCTGTGTGGTGCTGTAGCCGCCGCGGTCGAGCAGGCGGTCCACGGTCCGGAACGTGTGGTCCCAGTCGCGGGGCGTAAAGTTTGTGACGTAGTCTGCCATCGCAATGCTCCGCAGAACCTCGTCGCCGAGGGCGCGTTTCCAGGCGGTGTTGTACGACCGCAGCGTTCCGCTCGCGGCCATCGCGCCGGCGAGTTTCCCGGTTCGAACCGCGACGTGGTCGCCGCCCTCGTGGAAGTGGGAGGTGCCGCCCATCGCACCGCCGGTCACGGCGATGTTCGCGGCCACGGGCGAGTCGATTGGTCGCGTCGAGGAAATCGGATAGGCTTCGGTTCCGCCGCTCTTGCCGCGGTCCTCCACGAGCGGGAAGTCGTCCTCGATGTCGTACTCGTCGCCGTAGAGCATTTCGAGCAGGCGTCGGAGGTACACCCGGCCCGGCGGAAGCTGCCGGTCGTCGTGGCGCAGCAGTTTGTATTCGTGTGGGTATTCGATGTTCCCCATTTCCATCCCGATGGGCATCGTGAGGCCGACGCGCTGGACGTTCCCGTCGTTGGGGAAGACCCACGGGTAGGCGGTGTGGCCGGGGATGACGCCCCACCAGAACTTGATGAGGTTGTCCTCGACCAGTTCTGCGGGGAACTCGCGGTGTTCCTGATACGCGATGTGATTCGCCTTCTTCGGGCCGAGGTAGTCGGCCACCGACCGTCCCGCGGGCATGAACTGGTCGACTGTTTCGAGGGTGACCTGTCGCTGGGGGCCGTCTGCGAGAATGAGGTATTCCGCTTCGATTTCAGCCCCGTCGCGCAGCGTCAGCGTGTGTTTCGGGCCGCCCGCGAGCGTGGTCGTCACGTCCTTGACCGCCGCTTTCACGCGGTACTCGGCCCCGGCTGCCTCCGCTTCGTCGCGAAGCCAGTCGTCGAACCGGGCCCGGTGGAAACAGAAGCCAAAGCCGTCGTACTTCGCCGGAATCCCGGTCTCCTGGAGCGTAAACTGCTCCGTGGGACCGATGAACTGCGCGCCGTCGAGTTCCGAGAGGATGGCCTCCTCGGGGAACTCGTGTGGCTCCATGTCCATCAAGTCGATCCAGTAGTCTAGCATCCCGGCGGCGTCGGTCGAGTCGGGACCGAGTCGCTCGCGGTCTGCTCGCGGCACCCCCTTTTCGAGAACGACGGCATCGGCACCCCGTTGGGCCGCCGCCTTCGCCGCCGAGGAGCCAGCAGGCCCCCCGCCGACTATCGCAACGTCAACGCGCTCCATACCACTACCCGTGCGTGGCGGGGTTAAATTCCTGACCCTTTGGGCCATCCCCTGATACGAATCTGCCGTCGCAGTATGGCATCCGGTAATGGTCGGCCTAATCTCTAGCCGTTCCAATCCTTTCAGCGATTACCGCCCGGATAACAATGTATCACATGGTGCTTGCTAGCATCGGAGTCAGACAATGCCAGCATGCAACAACTGCGGTGCGTTCGTGACGCCCGACTTCGCCCGCGTGTTCGGGGACAACCACAACCAAGTCAGTGCGTGCCTCGACTGTGAGACGCGTAACGTGCTTCAGGCAGGCGGCGCGAACGCCCGTCGAGCGAACTGAACGACGCTACAGTTTTCCCGGTGCCAAACACTCTGTGTGCCATGTCCGAATACGAGTACGTCTCGACCGACCAGACGGACGCCGTCCACACCATCCGCATCGACCGCCCAGCGGCGCACAACTCCTTCGACCGCCAACTCGCCGCAGAACTGCGCGAAGCCACCTACGACGCCGTCTCCCGCGACGACGTTCGCTGTCTCGTCCTCCGCGGCACGGGAGCGACGTTCTGTACTGGCGCGGACCTGGGCACGCTTGACGGCGATGAAACCGATGAGTCTCGTCTTCGCCACCTCGCCACCGACCTACACGCCATCGTGAGCGCCCTCGTCCACGCACCGATGCCCGTCGTGACGGGCGTAAACGGCGTGGCCGCCGGTGGGGGCCTCGGCCTCGCGCTGTGCGGCGACATCGTCCTCGCTGCCGAGTCTGCTCGGTTCGAGTTCGCCTACCCGCGCATTGGCCTCTCCGGGGACGGGGGTTCGACCTACTTCCTGCCGCGCCTCGTCGGCCTTCGGCAGGCCCAGCGACTCACCCTCCGTGACGAACCGGTCGGCAGCGAGGAAGCCGTAGACCTCGGACTCGTCACCGAACGGGTCGCAGACGAGGCGTTCGACGCGCACCTCGCGGACCTCGCCGCGAGCGTAGCGAGCGGGCCGACGGCCGCCTACGCTGAGACACGGCGATTGCTCCACGAGAGCTTCGAGAACACCCTCTCGGAGCAACTCACGTCGGAACTCGACCGCATCGCGGGACTGGCGAACACCGACGATTTCACCCGCGGACACGACGCCTTCTTCGAGAAATCCCCCGCAGAGTTCGAGGGTCGATAGGCGGGATATATAGGCGTCGGCGAAAACCTCGTCGTATGCAAGTGAGGTGGTCACACTGACCAACGACCCGGACGTGCTGATACTGCGCCGGTGCGTCCACGGCATGCCCGTCGAGGAGTACGCCGCGGCTCTCCGGGCGCGACTCCCCGACCACGATATCGCGGTTGCGAGAACTCCATCGGAAGAACGCGAGCTCATCGAACACGCGCCGGTCGTCACGGGCGGCGTCATCGACGAGGAGTTGCTCGACGCCGCGGAGAACCTCGAACTGTTCGCCTGCGTCTACGCCGGGTACAACCACCTGCCACTCGAAAAACTCGCTGCCCGCGACATCGCCGTCACCACCGCCTCCGGCGTCCACGGCCCGAACATCGGCGAGCACGTCGTCGGGTCGATGCTCGCGCTCGCCCGATCGTTCCCCGAAGGCTGGCGACGCCAGCAGACGCGCGAGTGGCGCCACTACGAGACCCGTGAACTGAAGGGTTCGACGGTGACCATCGTCGGCCTCGGAGCGATTGGCACGGCCGTCACGGAGCGGTTGCAGGGTTTCGACGTCACGACGCTCGGCGTGCGCTACTCGCCCGAGAAGGGTGGCCCAACCGACGAGGTGGTCGGATTCGACGACCTCCACGAGGCACTCGCCCGGACCGACTACCTCGTGCTCGCCTGCCCACTCACGGAGGAGACGCGGGGACTAATCGGCCGCGAGGCGTTCGCCACGCTCCCCCCGGAAGCCGTTCTCGTGAACGTCGCCCGTGGCCCCGTCGTGGACACGGACGCGATGGTCCGGGCGATTCGCCTCGGAAAACTCCGCGGGGCGGCCCTCGACGTGACCGACCCCGAACCGCTCCCGGCAGACCACCCGCTCTGGGGGTTCTCGAACGTCATCATCTCGCCGCACAACGCGGGCCACACGCCAGCGTACTACGAACGGCTTGGAGACATCGTGGCGCGGAATCTCCAGACGGTCGCAGAAACTGGTCGGTACGAAACACTCGAAAATCAGGTTCGCTAACGCAAAACGACCGCCCCTCAGGCCGTTTCCCTACCCACCCCGTGACGGAACCGCCAGACCGTACTCGTTTCCATTCGGCGCGGAAACCACAGCACACGTGTGCGCAATCCGGAGCAACCCCCATTGCAAACGGATGCAAGTTGTACTAACACCGAGTAGATGATATACTCATTTACTGTTCACTGTTCACGCCGTGAACACGACACAATACCTGAACACGGGAGCCACTTCTTTGTTTCAGAGATAGTCTCTGTCGAGAAGAAGTTCGCCGTTCAGCACGCTCGCGCCCGCCGCGCCGCGAATCGTGTTGTGCGCGAGACAGTTGTATTGCAGCCCGAACGTTGACGCGGAGAGGCCACCGACAGAGATGCTCATGCCGTCGCCGAGGTCGCGGTCGAGGCGTGGCTGTGGGCGGTCGAACTCCTCGAACACCTGGATGAACGGGTCCGGGGACAGCGGGAGGTCGAGGCCCGGATAGTCGCGCATGGCTTCGGCGGCGGCCTCGGGCGTGAGTTCCTCGCTGGCTTCGACCCAGACGTTCTCTAAGTGGCCGTCGAGCGTCGGAATCCGGTTACACGAGGCGGAGACTTCCACGTCGTGGAGGTTCACTTCGGCCCCGTCGAACTCGCCGAGAAGTCGGCGCGATTCAGTTTCTAACTTCTCCTCTTCGCCGCCGATGTGCGGGATGGCGTTGTCGATGATTTCCATCGACGTGACGCCGTCGTAGCCCGCCCCAGAGACCGCCTGCAGGGTTGCGACGTGGACGCGCTCTAAGCCGAAGTCGGTGAGCGCGGCGAGCGTCGGCGTGAAGGTGATGGTCGAACAGTTGGGGTTCTTCACGATGGCGCCGTCCCAGCCGCGTTCGTCCTGCTGGACTTCGAGCAGGCCAAGATGGTCTGCGTTCACTTCGGGAATGATGAGCGGCACGTCCGCGGCCATCCGCCAGTTCGAGGAGTTAGAGGAGACGACGTAGCCCGCTTCGGCGAAGCCTTCTTCGACGGCGGCCCCGACCGACGAGGGCAGCGAGGAGAACAGCAGGTCCACGTCGTTGGGTACCTCGTCGGGATTGGTGTCGGTGACGGTGAGGTCCGCGACGGAGTCTGGGATGGGCGTGTTGACCCGCCACTTTGCGGCGTCGCGGTACGACTTGCCCGCGCTATCCGCGCTCGCGGTGAGCGCGGCGATTTCGAACTGGTCGTGCGGTTCCAAAAGCTGAATGAGCCGTTGCCCTACGGCACCGGTGGCTCCAAGAATGCCTACCTTGACAGTCATCACCTGACGTAGAGAGAGGCCTGTTCAAAACAATTGTGGAACCTGCACTTGTTACTGCCCGCAGCCGGGGGACGAGGCCGTCGCTCGGGGGCGGGAAACGCGCAGAGAGGAGAACTGATTACGCTGCCGACGTCTTGATCTTGCGGGTGACGTAGCCCGCGATGCGGTTGCGAACGCTCTTCGACTCGATGTTGGTGAGCTCTTCGACGGTGTCCTTGTTGTGCTCGAAGTCCGTGTTGAAGGCTTCTGGGTACTTCTCCATCAGTCGGTGGCCGGTCTTCTTGACGTAGGCGGGTTTGATTGCCATTACCGTCTGGTTCCCCGTTCAGCGACTAAAAACGTTCGTTCTCACTCCCACGAGACGAGCGACCGCAGACGCTTCAGCGCCTCGCGTTCACGCGGTCCGCCACAGGTTTCGACCACGTCTGCGAGATACGACAGCCGTGCGGCCAGCGTCTCGGTGTCGTACTCGAGCACATCGAGGCGTGAGGCGGCCACAGTTGCCTCGATGACGGCGTTGAATCCCCGATTGATGGTCGGGACGGCGGCCGCGACCTCGGCAGACTCGACGGGCGTGAGTTCCCACGTCTCGACTGTTATCCCACCGCGCGCTTCTTCGCTCACCCGTTTCGTCTTCACGCGTGCCCATGCGGAGGCGCTATCGAGAATCGGGTCGGCCACCTCGTACACCGACAGTGCCCCCGCGACGAAATCGACGGGGTCGGTCGGAAATTGCACGTATCCCTCGCCGCGTGCGTGGAAGTTACGCCAGGTGCGCGTCCGACCGAAGGTTCGCGCGGTCACCGGGCCGCCCGCGTGGAGGCCGAGGGCCGCGACGTTCCACTTCCCGTTCGGGCCGCGCGTCGTGACGAGCGATTCGGTGACGCCGCGCAGTTCGACGGGCCATCCTGGCTCCATCGTCACACCTTTACGCCCCGTTCAAGGGCGATGAACAGCGCGGCCGCGACGATGTCTGCGGTGGTTCCCGGGTTGATTCCTTCTTTCACGAACTGGTCTGCCAGTTTCTCGGGGTCCGCCTTTCGCCGGAGATAGGCTTGCGCGCTCTCACTTGCCTCCTCGGCCACCTCGCGCCCGTGGTGCTTCTCGACGAACGTGTCCGGTTCGTCGGCGAGCAGTTCGAGGAACACCTGGGCCGCTCGGTCGGTGACCGGACCGTCGAGGCGACGGAGGCGTTCCGCACCGGCGAACGAACGCTCGAACCCGGTCGTCCACTCCTTCGCGACGCCGTCGGTCGGGGCGCTCATCTTCATGATATCGTACAGCGTGAGCTCGCGCGCTTCGAGCGTCGGAATGGCCCTCCGTCCGCGCCGTACGTCAAGGTCGTCTGCGTCTGCTGGCGGGTCGCTCACGAACACGTCCACGTGCTCGAAGGCGCGGTAGAAGTTTGCTGCATCCTCTACGGTCGTGTCCCTGACGAGGCGCTTTGCGGCCGCTGGAGAGAACTCGCCGGTCGCGGTTCGGACGAGCGGAACGAGCAAGTGGAGCGCCCCGAACTGGGTGTTCCCGCCGCGCTGTTCAGCCATGCCGGCCACCGCGCGTTCGAAGGCGTGACCGAGCGGTTCGCCCGCAGCGGCGAGTTGGAGACCGTTCTGCGCCCCCACCGCGCCGGCGAGGAAGTGCTCGAATCGCAGGTCTGCGTGGTCGCGGTGGCGGTCTACGTTGCCGGGCTTTGGGGTACTCGCCACTTCGAGGAGCAAGGCGAGTTCGGCGTTCTGTGCCGGCGTTCTCATGGCCGCCCTCCGAACCACTGCTGGGTCGCCCGCCGAACGCGAGCGAGCACCGTCGGATTGTCACTGGGGCGGCCCACGCTCACGGCGTCGGCCCCGAAGGCGAGGTACTCCCGCACCGTTTCTGTGCCCCGAACGCCGTTGTTGGCGATGACGAACAGGTCCGCGTTCGACACCTCCGCGATGACGGCCTCAGAGTCCATCGCATCGACGTGCAGGATGTCCGCGCCGGCGGTTTCGACCCCGCTGGCCGTCTCCGCGAGGTCTACACCTTCGACTTCGGCGCGGACTTTCACGCTGACCGTCGCGCCGGTTTCCGCCGCCACGTCGACGTACTTACAGAGGCGCTCCGTATCTGCAAGCAGCGTCTCTCCGGCCCCGACGGCGCACATTTCGTCCTGTCGACAGTGGGCGTTCAGTTCGAAGATTGCGTCGTGGCGTTCGCACACGGCCGCCGCCTCGCGCACCGGTTCTGCGGTGACGGTCCGGACGTTCACGCCCGGTTGGAGTGTCGTCTCTGCGAGCGCGCCGAGTTCGGTATCGATGAACGCGATGGGGTCTGCGGGCAGGAACTCCGTTCTGTCCCGGGCGACCAGTTTTCGGGCCGCGTCCCGTGTCTGGTCGTCGAGCGAGACGCCGCCGAGAAACGCGGCCCCAGCGTGGGCGGCTCCACGACGTGCCCACTGGGCGTCTGACTCCCCGGAGAGGCTCGCGAGGACAACGCGCGGTTCGAACACTCAGACCACCTCCAGTGCGTCTGCGACGGCGTCTACGACGCGCCTCGAATCGGCTTGTGTGTCCATTCGCGTATCCGTCCTGACCACGGGACGGTCGAGTCGCGTGCCGTCTTCGGTGTCGAGGACGAATGCATCCGCGAACGGGTAGGCCGCTGCAACCCCCGCCGTGCTGGGGTCGTAGCCCGACGCCGCCATCAACTCTGCTGCCGGGCCAGAGAAGACAGTGTCCTCGACGAACGGCGAGACGGCGACCACGGTTGTCGCTTCGAGCGCCTCGCGAATCTCGTCGATGGCGAGCATGGGCCCGATGCTCGTGATTGGGTTCGACGGGCCGATGACCACCGGTTCGGAGAGCGCGTTGAGAACCTCTTTCGTGGCGCTCGCCTCCGCTTCCCCGCGGAATTCGACGCGCTCGACTTCCGGCGCGGCGCGGTGGCCGACCCAGAACTCCTGGAAGTGCAGCTCGCCGTCCTGCGTGTGAACGATGGTCGCCACGGGGTCGTCGCTCATCGGGAGCAACGAGATGTCGAGGCCGTACGCGTCCGCGAGCGTCTGGGTGACTTCGGTGAGCGAGTTACCCTCGTCCAGCAGGCTCGTCCGGGTGATGTGAACCGCCCGGTCGCGGTCGCCAATCGTCATGAACTCGGCGACGCCGGAAAATCGTCGCCAGCGGGCCAATCTTCGCCCGGCAGTCTGGGCGTCGTCCGGGAGGTAGCGCGGGCCGGTTTCGAGGCCCGCGTCCGCCGCGAGTTCGAACAGTGCGTGATTCGTCTCGTCCGTGTCGTCTGCGATGCCCCACCACCGGTCGGTGTCGAGGACGCCGCCGCGTGAGAAGAGGACGGTGTCCACGTCGGGGCAGACGAGCAGGCCGCCGAGTTCCACGTCGTCCCCGGTGTTGCCGATGACGGTGGTATCGGCGGGCGAGAAGACGGCGTCGGCACCCCAGAGTAGCTTGGGGGTGCCAGTGCCGCCTGCGAGAAACGTGACCATGCGAGAGTGGTGACTGGCCGGCAGGTTAAACGCTCCCCCTCGAACGTGGAGCATCTGAACACCGTCTGTACCCGCGCCGAAAATTAGTAACAAGAACGTCGAGGCGGCTTACGCGCCGTTCAGCAGTTCGGCTTTACCTTCGAAGGCGTCGTCGTCGAATTCGAGAACGCGGACGCGCACTTTCTCGTCGACGTGGGCTTCCGTTGCCCCGTCGACGAAGAGGTGGGTGTCGCCCACGCGAGCGACAGCCCCGTCAGTGTCATACCCAGTGATGAACACCGAGAATTCCTGGCCCGGCTCGAACGACGGCGTGGAGGTCCGAAACAGGTTCGAGAGGAAGCTCATACGCGGGCCACCTCCTTCGATTCGCGGTCAGGAATGTACTCCCGCCCGTACCCGGTGAGGGCGGCGAGCAGGAACACGCCGACGAGGAACCAGCCGTGGAAGACGAACGGAACCACGTCGATGGCGTTCACGACCATGTCCGTGGTGAACCACGAGAACTGTCCCTCGTTTGCGGCGAGTTGCTCCATCTGAGTCACGCCGACGAGGACGCCACCAGCCCACGGGAAGATGTACCCGAGTGCGGAGGTGTTCGCGTCCAGGATGTTTGCCCGGCGGTAGCCGTTGATGTTGAACTTCTCACCCATACGAGAGATGTACGGCGCGATGGCGATTTCGGCGGCCGTGTTGATGGTAATCATCGCGTTCACGGACGCGGTGCCGAGTACCATCGTCGTCTCCGCACGGCGCACATTCGTCGCCACGGCGCTCAGCAGGAAGTTCTGGAGGGCTTCGAAGCCACCACCGCGAATCATGATCTGCGCACCGGCGACGATGAGCAGGGTCAAGACGATGAGCGGGAAGAACCCGGAGGCTCCGGTGACGAGTGCGCCACCGACGCCGGCGCTTACGTCTGCGCCTTCCGCGAACGTCTCGACGAACGGGAGGAATGCGAGCTGCGTGGCGAATGGCGCGCCCTCAGGGGCCGTGAACACCAGCATGTCGGTGACGGAGGCGAGACCGAGGCTGAGGTTCGCGATGAGGGCAGTAATGATCCCCCAAGAGATGGCCTCGACGATGTGGCGACCCCTGATGGCCGTCACGATGACGATCCCCATCGAGAGGAGGTGTACGAGACCGAGCGGGTTGCTCTGTTCTGCGAGCAACTGCTGGGCGTTCTGCCCGATGTCGATTCCCGGCATCGACATGCCAAGGACGATGTAGGCGGTGAAGGCCATGACGGCGGCGACGATTGCATACTTAAAGCGCGACTGCACGACGCCACCGATGTCGGAGTCCTGCGTGACAGCACTCACGATGGTCGTGTCGCTCACTGGGGCGAGATTGTCGCCGAACACTGCGCCCGAGAGAATGGCACCGAACAGGAGGACTGGATTCGCTCCGAGCAGGAGACCCGCCGGGAAGAACAACCCGGTGAACGCGATGGTGGTCCCGTAGCCAGTCCCGATACCCGTCGCGAGGAGTGCGGCGAGGATGAACGTCACTGCCGGGAAAATCTGTGGCAGAAGCGTCTCGCTTACGGGAAGCACCTGTGCCGCCCAGACGAGGCCGTCGACGAAGCCGCCGTCCTGGAGCGCCTGGGCGAACATGCCGGCCCAGAGCCAGGCGACGATGGCCGTCGCCGCGACCCGACGGGTCATGCCCTCGAAGATGGTGTTCGCGTAATCTTTCCAGTCGCCTTTGACGAACAGCATCCCGACGGTCAGGGAGACGAGCATTCCGATAGCAAGCCCTGTTGTGTCACCGATTCCCAGCAGCCCACTCTGGAAGATTGCCCAGGCGATGAACAATGCGATAGGGAGGGCGCTCATCCACTTCCCTCCGTAGAATTCTAATTTCGGCCCGGATTGACCCGACGCCCCCGCCAACTCCTGGCGGAGATTCTCGTCGAGTTCGTCGGACCCGGCTTGCTTGTCACTAGACATCATGGTCGCTTTGCCAATCCGCCGTTAACAATCTACCTATTTTTTCCGAAACTTCTCAGCGAATTGAATGAGGCGTGTTCTCAACCCTCACGAATAATCATCGTCTGCCCGATTGCCGGCCACGATGTTTTGTACCAAGGCGGCGAAGGGTGGCGTATGAAGCACATCAAGGATAGCGTCCACGACCACATCGAGGTCGCGGGCGTCGCCCAGGCGTTGCTCGATACGCCAGCAGTCCAGCGACTGCGCCACATCAAGCAACTGGGCACCGCCGGGCTGGTCTATCCTTCTGCGAACCACTCTCGGTTCGAACACAGCCTCGGCGTCTATCACCTGGCGACGCAGGCGCTTCGCCATCTTCGGGTCGAAGGGCGACAGGCAGAACGGGTCCGAGCCGCGGCACTGCTCCACGACGTTGGTCACACTCCCTTCTCTCACAACATCGAGACCATCATCGAACACCACACGGGCAAGTACCACGACGACGTTCACGAACTCCTCGCGACGGGAGCGGTCGGTGACGTGCTTCGGGCGCACAGTCTCGACCCCGACAAAGTGGCTGACCTCGTCGCTGGCGAGGGAGAACTGGGGCAACTCGTTTCTGGCGAACTCGACGTCGACCGGATGGACTATCTCGTGCGCGACGCCCACCACACGGGCGTCCCCTACGGAACAATCGACCACGGCCGACTCGTCCGAGAACTCCGGTTCGTGGACGGTGAACTCGTCCTCGGCGAGGGGAACGTCCAGACCGCAGAGAGTCTGTTGCTCGCCCGTGCGTTGATGAATCCGACCGTGTACAACCACCACGTCGCCCGCATTAGCAAGACGATGCTCCGGCGGGCGACCGAACACCTCCTCGAAAACGACGTGGTCACGCCGGACACCCTGCGCCGGATGGACGACCACGACCTCATCGTCGCCCTTCGGGAGTTCGCCGGAACGAAGGAGTTCGCAAATAGGCTCACGTACCGAAACCTGTACAAACGCGGCGTCTGGGCGGAGATGCGCGACGTTTCGGATGCCGTCATCGACGCCTCCCGGGAACAGATTCACGAGTGGGAGACGGACATCGCGGTGCAGGCGGAGGTGGACGTAGACGAGGTGCTCCTCGACGTCCCGAAACGGCCGAAGATGAAAGAATCCTCGACGCGCGTCATCGTCAACGGCGAAATCCGCCAGTTAGACCAGCAATCGACGCTCGTGAGTGCGCTCGAAACCGCCCAGCTCGACCAGTGGCGACTCGGTGTGTACGCCCCAGAGGGAGTCGCTGAACGGGTCGGCAATGCAGCCGTGCGCGAACTGGGCCTCGACATCGACGGTTCACTCGTCCAGGACGTGCGCCACGGCTTGCACGCTCGACTCGACGAGTTTGAATAAGGTGGCCCGGAAAACTGCATCCATGGAACTCACGGGTACGATACTTACCGGTCGGTCGTTCGACCCGATAGAAGGTCGCGTCGTCGTGGAGGATGGACGAATCACCGCGATAGAGGAGACATCGACGGATTCGACTGATATCATCCTCCCAGCGTTCGTCAACGCCCACACCCACATCGGCGATTCGATTGCCAAGGAGGCAGGCGGTGGCCTCTCGCTCGACGAACTGGTCGCGCCGCCCGACGGGCTGAAACACCGTCTCCTGCGAGCCGCAGACCGTGCCGACCTCGTGGCTGCGATGCGTCGGTCGATTCAGTTCATGGCGCAATCGGGAACCGCGTCGTTCATCGAATTCCGCGAAGGAGGCACGGACGGAGTCGAGGCGCTTCGCGACGCCGCAGACGGCCTGCTGGTCGAGCCAGTCATCCTCGGGCGCGAAGAAATCGAAGCGATGGAACTGGCAGACGGGTATGGCGCAAGTGGGGCGCGAGACGCCGAGTTCAGCCGCGAGCGAACCGCCACCAAGAACGCCGGCAAACTGTTCGGCATCCACGCGGGCGAACGCGACGAACTCGACATCAACGCGGCACTCGACCTGGAGCCAGACTTTCTGGTTCACATGGTTCACCCGAAATCGATTCACTACGAGCGCGTCGAGGACAATGAAATTCCCATCGTCGTCTGCCCGCGGTCGAATCTCGTGACGAAGGTGGGGCTGCCGCCTATCGCCGAATGGGTCGAGCGAACGACGGTCGCCCTCGGGACGGATAACGTGATGCTCAACAGTCCCTCGATGTTCCGCGAAATGGAGTTTACGGCGAAACTCACGGATGTTCCAGCCGCTGAAATTCTCCGCATGGCGACGGTGAACGGGGCCGAAATCACCGGCCTCGACTACGGCGTCGTCGAGGAGGGCAAACGGGCGAAACTCCAGGTTCTCGACGGCGACTCGCACAATCTCACGGGAGCCAAGGAACTCGTACGCGCCGTTGTCAGACGGGCCGGTGCGAGCGACGTCAAAGACGTCGTCCTCTAGTTACAAGAACACGCCAACGAGCACGCCGACCGGCCCCGCAACGAAGAGTAGGATGTCGAGCAGTTCGAGCGGATTTTCGAGCGCACACGAGGCGATTCCCACGAGCAAGTCGAGAAGCGTGAGCGGGAGCAAGAACAGCGCGATGATGCTGTCGAGGCTGATGGTCCCGCCACTGAGGAGTGCAGCCATCGTCTCGAAGAGCATGCCCACCGCGTCCAGTTGCTCCGGAAGCGAACGACAGGCAGGTTCGCCGGCGGGTTGCTCAGTCTGCTTCACCACTTCGCCGAGAATGTCCACACCCATTTCTCACACCCAGAGATACATAGTTTCGGTTACACGATAAACGAAACGTAACTATCAGAATAAAATTACTATCCAGTAATTCGTCGTTTCAACGAAGCAAAACGAGTGGTCGGTGGCGATTTTCGCTACAACAGTTAAGAGGCGTCGGCCTAAATGTGTTATCGACTAACACGATGTACGAGCGCATCCTCGTTCCAACTGACGGCTCTGAGGGGATGGACGGCGTCATAGAACAGGCCGTAGAGTTGGCCACGGTTCACGACGCGACGATACACGCCGTCTACGTCATCAACACCGCAAGCTTCGCAAATCTCCCGATGGAGACGTCGTGGGACGGCGTGAGCGAGATGCTCTCGAACGAAGGCAACGCCGCGCTCGACGAAGTGGAAACGCTCGTCGACGGTCGGGTTCCGCTCGAACGGTCGTTGCTGGAAGGAGCACCAAGCCGGGAAATCGTCCGCTACGCGGAAAACGAAAACTGCGACCTGATTTTCATGGGCACCCACGGACGGGGCGGCATCGACCGATTGCTCCTCGGGAGCGTCGCAGAAAAAGTCGTCCGCACCTCGGACGTTCCGGTGTTGACGGTACGCGTCTCCCATGACCGGGACTAACCTGAACTACACCGGCCGGAGGTGGTCACAATCGCCCGACGAAACCCTGACCAGGCCCTCGTCCGTTTCAATACAGAGGGTTCCGGGGAACTCGACGTCGACAGCTTTGCCAACGACGTCGCCGTTTGGCGTTTCGACTCGCACTCGCTGGCCGAGCGTGTGAGCGTATTCGCGCCACGCCGAAAGAATGTCGTCGCTTTCGCTGACTAAATCATGGAACTCTTCGAGGACGCGCTGGACGAATACGCGTCGATTCACCTCACCGCGCTCGACGAGCAGGCTCGTCCCCGTCTCCGGAATCTGGTCCCGTGTGAGGTTCGCGTTGACACCGATTCCGACCACGACCCAGGAGACGCGGTCTGCTTCCCCTGACATCTCGGTGAGGATGCCACACAGTTTCTTCTCTCCGTCATCAGTGGTCACGAGCACGTCGTTTGGCCACTTGATGACGGCTTCGACGCCCGCCTCTCTGGCTGCCCGGGTGACGGCAACTGCCGCGCCAAGCGTCAACAGCGGTGCGTGAGCGGCCGGAAGGTCGGGTCGAATGACGACGCTCATCCAAATGCCACCAGCCGGCGCGACCCACTCACGATTCAACCGCCCGCGTCCGCCGACCTGTTCGTCCGACAGCACGACGACGTTCTCGGCACCGTCCTTCGCGAGGTCTCGCGCCCGGCGGTTGGTACTGTCTATTGAATCATGGTACTCAATCGTGTACGGGGCTTCGAGGCCGTATTCGACGGCGGGACCACCGTACTCCGGAACGTCCGCGATGATGTACCCCTCGTCGCCCGATTCGATCGTGAATCCGGCGTCTCTGAGCCCCTCTACGTGTTTCCAGACCGCGGCCCGGGAGATGTCGAGTGAAGCGGCGAGTTCAGGACCGGACACCGGGCCTGCGGCGAGTGCCGCTAAGACTCGCGCTCTCGTTTCGTTCATACCTCGAGCAACGTACCGGGAGGTAAAAAGGCGTTTAGAAGGGGGCCTGTGGGCGGTTCTCGTCGTCGTCACGCCCCGAGAACGACGGCATCGAGGGTGCGGCGTCCATCCCGGTGTAGGCATGGACGGTGGTGATTTCGGGAATCTCCATGACCAGTCGGTGCTTGAGTGCCTGTACCGTCATCGGCGAGATACCACACCCGCTGCACGCCCCGCCGAGTGAGATAGACACTTCGCCCGTTTCGAGGTCGAGGTCCTGAATGGCCGCACTCCCGCCGTGCATCTGAATTTGTGGGAAGTTGCGCATCATGAACAGGCGGATCCGTTCCATAACGTCCGCTTCTGTCGTTTGCGTCTCTGTGCTCATGACTGAACGAAGGAAGTCCACAGATATAGCGCTTCGCACCGGTGAGGCGGCTGTTCTACCCGATTAGTCACGTCCCGCGAGCCAGCCAAAAACCCGTGAGCGCGATGGAGAGGGCGACGCCCACACCGACGCCCAGTCCACTCGGGAGACTCGCCGCGAAATCTTTCGTCAACATCCCGATACCTGTGGCCAGCAGGAACGCGACGACCCCCGCGACGAACGCCCGGCGAAGAACTCCACGGTAGATAGACATACTGCTACCTGGACGCCGGGAGGTAAAAATGAGCGGGAAGGGACCGGTCGGCAAACATTGAATGAAGATAAGTTTCTGACCCCTTCAACCCTTTCCAGTAGAAAAATCAATAAATAAGGCAAATGGACATTTTTGTATGGGGAGACTGGTCGATAACTTGAAAATATACGGTGTGTTGCTAATTGCCACCTTTTTGATTTTGAGTGTTGCAGGTATCTGGGATGATTTTGGATTTGGAGGGCCGTTTGGTGCGTTGAAATCGTTTATGAACCTGATATGGAACCCAATAATACATGGATTCCTGATTATCTCACTTGTTGCATTGATAGTCATTGACCATATTGAAGGATGATGAGAAGAAATGGAAATACAACAATTTTTGGCTGCGGCTATTACTATATTGGTGTCAATATTTGTATTTGATTGGATTGTTTCCAATCCTACGATAGCAAAAAGCCAAGCTGATGTCGCAATTTTGCCTCCAGAAACACTTGGTTTACTAATATTTATTGGAACTCCGACAACTGCGCTGTTGATATTTGCGGTCCGAGTGCTATTTTCTAATTAACTTTGACAAGATTATCAGCGCTCGAGCGTCCCGCGTTCGACCACTTTCAGGATGAACTTCATGTTGAGGTAGATGTCCTGTGGGGTGGTCTCTTCGTCTGGATCGTAGAGGTCGCTCACGCGGTACAGGAGCGCGGAAATCTTGTCGGCCTCGTCTGACCCGTCGCGGATTTCGTCTGCGATTTCCCGGATGGTTGCCATCCGTTCGGTGTCTTTCTCGACCATGGTTACTGCATTCCGCGACGGAGCAGAATTCCGATGTTCGTGGCAGTAGTCTCCGTAAACGCTCGAAATGCCGCGCCGGTCTCAGAGTCCTCGTCCATGACGACTGGTTTGCCTTCGTCACCGCCCGTACGCACGTGGGGGTCGAGGGGGATTTTCCCGAGGAACGGCATCTCGACTTCGTCGGCGAAGCGTTCGCCGCCGCCCTCACCGAAGATGGCGTGTTCACCACCGCAGTCGGGACAGCGGAAGGAACTCATGTTCTCGACGATGCCGAGAACGGGGGTCTGGTGTTTGCCGAACATCCGGAGCGCCTTGCGAGCGTCGTCGAGGGCGACTTCCTGCGGTGTGGTGACGATGACGGCACCGGTGACGGGAACGGTTTGGAGGAGGGTGAGTTGGGTGTCGCCGGTTCCGGGTGGGAGGTCGATGACCATGTAATCGAGGTGGCCCCACTCGACGTCCTCCCAGAGCTGGGTGAGGAGCTTGTGAACCATCGGGCCGCGCCAGATGACGGGGTCGTCCTCGCCCGTGAGCATGGCCATGCTCATGAGTTTCATGCCGTACTTCTCGGGTGGGACGATTTTTTCCTCGGCGGTGGCCTTCGGTCGTTCGTCAGAGCCGACCATCCGGGGGACGTTCGGCCCGTACACGTCGGCGTCGAACAGTCCGACGCGTGCGCCCATCTGCGAGAGGCCAGCGGCGAGATTCACCGCGACGGTCGATTTTCCGACGCCGCCCTTTCCGGAGGCGACGGCGATGATGTTCTTGACGTTCGGGAGGATGCTCTCTTCGGGGGTGATACCGCGGTCTACGTCCGCAGAAAGTTCCGGTTCGATGCCTTCCTTTGCGAGTACTTCGCGGACGCGAGCGGCGATTTGCGATTCGTGTGGCGAGTAGGGAGCTCCGAGTGCCAGGGAGATGTGGACGGTTCCGTCGGCGTCTGTCGTGACCTCGTTTACGAGATTCAGCGAGACGATGTCGTCGCCGAGGTCGGGGTCCTCGACGGTGCCGAGCAGGTCGAGGATTTCCGCTTCGTTCATGGTCGCATGTACATCACGACGCGGCGATAAGGCTTGTGAAGGGTTTCACTACCAGCTGGTTTGACGTGTTGACGTCTCTGGCAATGCAAGAGCTGCTAGTTTCAACGATACTCGATTCGTAACTGGTTGTGGTTACGTCCCCCCCCGATTTGTCCCGCCAATTTAAGCGGACGGAGGAGTAGTGTGTGATATGCTCACGGACGATTTTGGCCGCGAGGTGACGGGTGTCAGGGTCTCCCTCACCGACCGGTGTAACTTTGATTGCGTCTACTGTCACAACGAGGGGCTGGGCGACACGCGAGGGCCGATGGACCCACAGGACAACGAGATGAGCGCGGACGACGTCGTTCGCTTTCTCGAAGTGGTCGAGGAGTTCGGCGTAGAGAAGGTGAAGTTCACAGGTGGCGAGCCGATGTTGCGCCAGGACTTAGAGGAGATAATTCGGCGCACGCCAGAGTCGATGGAAGTCTCGCTCACCACGAACGGGACATTTCTACCGGGGCGGGCAGAAGGGCTGAAGGAGGCGGGTCTCTCGCGCGTAAACGTTTCACAGGACGCCCTCGACCCGACGGAGTTCGCGGAGATTACGAAATCGGGGGCATACGACCGGGTGTTAGAGGGCGTTCAGGCAGCCCTCGACGCTGGACTCGACCCAGTGAAGTTGAATATGGTCGTGTTCAAGCAGACGGCCGGCTACGTTCCCGAGATGGTTGACCACGTCGCGGAGAACGAAGGCCTGCAATTACAGCTCATCGAGTACATGCCCGAGTTGACGGGACACGACGAGTGGGCCATCGACATCCAGCGCGTTCACGATTGGTTGGCTGAGCAAGCAGACCACGTGGAGCGACGGGAGATGCACGGGCGAAAGCGGTACTACATCGGGAAGGGGATGGTCGAAATCGTCGACCCGGTCGGGAACAAGAGCTTCTGTGCGAACTGCCATCGCGTGCGCGTGACGCACGAAGGGTATCTCAAAGGTTGTCTCAATCGCAACGACGACCTGCGGCCGATGGGTGCGATGACGAAACCCGAGATTCGCGAGGCGTTTCGTGAAGTCGTGGCGAACCGCGTTCCGTACTACGGCGAGTACCTCATCGAGGAGGACGGCGAATGGGTGGTTAACGAAAAATACCTCCCCGACCAGAAACCGGCTGGCGCGTGAACGGGTAACACGGAAGGCCGGTTCAGTCATGCGGTTTTCTCGGTGATAATTTCACTACGCGGTCGACTTCTTTCGTTGTGTTTAAGTACCCCAACCGGGTTGGTATCAACGTAAGCGAATAGCTGTAGGGGCCCGCGCCCCGAGTCCAGCCGGGCGAAGATACTGAGCGCAGGTCGTGGTAGCCAAGTCTGGCCCAAGGCGCAGGGTTGCTAACTCTGTGGCGTCAAGCCTCCGGGGTTCGAATCCCCGCCACGACGTCTCGAACGTCCACTAACGGACACTTTCGACCGAAGCAATGAACTTGCTTCATCAACCATCCAGCAACAATGAGTGCAGAAGAACCCAACGCGGACGAAGAACAAGACGACATTAGATACTTCGTTCGCATCGGACAGACAGACCTCGATGGGACCAAAAGCATCGAGCGCGCACTGAGCGAGATGAACGGCATTGGCCGACGGACGGCCCGCATCATCGCGAACAAAGCCGGCATCGACCGACGTGAAACGTTTGGCCGCCTCGAGGAAGACGAGATCGAATCGATCGTCACGCTCGTAGAGGACTACGCTGACGAGGTGCCAGTTTGGCTCACCAACCGTCAGTCTGACTTCTACACAGGGCAGACGAAACACATCACCGGCAACGACGTGAGTCTCACGCGAACCCGTGACATCAATCGCATGAAGATGATCAACTCCTACAAGGGCGCACGCCACAAGCGCGGCCAGAAGGTCCGCGGGCAGCGCACCAAGTCCACCGGGCGTTCGGAGGGGACCATCGGTGTCAACGTCGAAGCCATCAAACAGGAGGAATAACGTATGTCGCTTCCCGGACAGAATACGAAGTTCTACGAAACCCCGAATCACCCGTTCCAGGGCGAGCGAATCGCCGAAGAGCACGGTCTCCTCGGCCGCTACGGCCTGAAGAACAAAGAAGAACTCTGGAAGGCGCAGTCGGAACTGCGTAACTACCGCCGCGAAGCCCGTGAACTGCTCGGGCAGACGCAGGGTGACACGGAAGCCGCGACCGAACTCGGCTCGCCGTTCCTCACGCGTCTCAAGCGCATCGGCGTCCTCTCCGAGGACGACGGCCTCGACGACGTCCTGAGTCTCGACGTGAACGACGTGTTAGAGCGCCGTCTCCAGACGGTCGCCTATCGCAAGGGCCTCGGCCACACGCCGAAGCAGGCACGCCAGTTCATCGTCCACGGCCACGTCACCGTAAACGGCAGCCGCGTCACGTCGCCGTCCGCGAAAGTGTACGTCGACGACGAGGACTCGGTCGCGTTCGACGAGACCAGTCCGCTCGCAGACGACCTGCACCCTGAGCGCTCGGAGGACCAACAATGAGTTCTGAAGAAAAGAAATGGGGCATCGCCCACGTCTACGCATCGTTCAATAACACCATCATCACCGTCACCGACCAGACCGGCGCCGAAACCATCGCCAAGTCCTCTGGTGGGACGGTCGTCAAGCAGAACCGTGACGAGGCATCCCCGTACGCGGCCATGCAGATGGCAGAGACCGTCGCCGAGGAGATCAAGGCGGCCGGCATCACCGGCCTCGACGTCCGCGTTCGCGGTCCCGGCGGGAACCTCCAGAAGAACCCCGGACCCGGTGCGCAGGCGACCATCCGCGCTCTCGCTCGTGCCGGTCTCGAAATCGGTCGTATCGAAGACGTAACGCCAATTCCGCACGACGGTACTCGCGGTCCCAAGAACAGCGGGTTCTAACAATGGCTATCGACTACGAAGTGGAGTTCATCGACTACACGGATCGCAGGTCGCGATTCCTCGTCCGTGGGGTCACCCCGGCATTCGCCAACGGCATCCGCCGAGCGATGATTACGGACGTCCCCACGATGTCGATCGACACGGTTCGGTTCATCGAGAACTCGAGTGTCATGTTCGACGAGATGATCGCCCTGCGGCTGGGGCTCGTCCCTCTCACCTCGCCAATCGGCGAGTTCGAGCTGGGTGAATCGGTCACCCTGAGTCTCGACGTGCAGGGGCCGGCGACGGCGTACTCTGGTGACCTCGTCTCGGCTGACGACCTCGTCCAGCCGGCGGACCAGAACGTGCCCATCGTCGAACTCAAAGAGAACCAGCGTCTCGAATTCGAGGCCGACGCGGTCCTCGACACCGGCAAATCCCACGCGAAGTTCCAGGGTGGGGTGGCCGTTGGCTATCGTCACCTCCAGCGCGTGGAGGTCGTCGGCGACGCGGGTGAGTTCGAAGACGACGAACCGAACATCCTTCGTGGTGTCATCGAAGCGGACGGGGAACTGGTCGGCACAGAGGAGTTCGACCACGACCTCACGCAGCGGTACCCCGGCAAGGAAGTGCAGGTCACCGACGTTCCGAACGCGTTCGTGTTCGACGTCGAAACCGACGGGTCGTTCTCCGTCGCCGACCTCGTCCTCGCCGCCGCCGACAGTCTCGGCGACCGTGCTGCGGAACTCGAAGAAGCAGTCCAGCTGTAACACAGACAAATGATACCTTCAAACCACATTCAGACCCGGACGCCCGCCCACAAAACCACCGGCGGGACCGGGTGCGCAATCGAAACAGGTTTGAAGGGCAACCCAAAACACATGAACACGAGCAGGGGTAGCCAAGTCAGGCCAACGGCGCAGCGTTCAGGGCGCTGTCTCGTAGGAGTCCGCAGGTTCAAATCCTGCCCCCTGCACTCAGTTTTCCATCAGGAGCGATATTATGAGTAAGACGAATCCGAGGCTCGCCAGTCTCATCGCCGACCTGAAGTCGACCGCCCGTGATTCGGGCGCAGACGTCTGGAGCGATGTTGCTGACCGGCTCGAAAAGCCCCGGCGTAACCACGCGGAGGTTAACCTGGGTCGCATCGAGCGGTACGCGAAAGAAGACGAAACCGTCGTCGTGCCTGGAAAGGTGCTCGGCAGCGGGATTCTTCAAAAGTCGGTCACCGTCGCTGCAGTCGACTTCTCGTCGTCCGCAGAGACGAAGATCAAGCAAGTCGGTGAGCCAGTCAAGCTGGAACAGATTCTAGAACAGAACCCCAACGGGACGAACGTCCGGGTGATCCAATGAGCGCAACCGAATTCGACGTCGACATCGTCGTCGACGCTCGCGACTGCATCATGGGCCGTGTGGCCAGTCAGGTCGCACAGCGCGCGCTCGACGGCGAGCGTGTCGCCGTGGTGAACGCGGAAGAAGCCATCATCACCGGGAGCAAGGAAGACGTGTTCTCCGTCTACGAGAAGCGCGTCGAGGTCGGGTCCGACCAGGGTCCGTACTACCCAAAGCGACCGGACATGATCTTCAAGCGTGCCATCCGTGGGATGCTTCCGTACAAGAAGTCCCGCGGCCGCGAGGCACTCGAATCCGTCCGCGTCTACGTGGGCAACCCGTACGACGAAGACGGCGAGGTACTTGACGGTACGTCGCTGGATCGCCTGTCGAACATCCGCTTCGTCCAGCTGGGCGAAGTGAGCGAAAAACTGGGAGCCAACGTCACATGGTAACGAACACGAGTGGTAAGAAGAAGACGGCCATCGCCCGTGCAACGGTCAAAGAGGGCGAGGGTCGCGTGCGTATCAATTCCCAGCCAGTCGAACTGGTCGAACCGGAGCTCGCCCGCCTCAAGATGCTGGAACCGTTCCGAATCTCCGAAGGCCTGCGCGACACGGTCGACATCGAAGTGCACGTCCAGGGCGGCGGCGTCGTCGGCCAGGCCGACGCAGTCCGCACCGCTATCGCACGTGGACTGGTTGAGCACTCCGCGGACGCCGAACTCCGCGACGCGTTCATGGAGTTCGACCGTTCCCTGCTGGTGAACGACGTTCGCCAGTCTGAACCGAAGAAGTGGGGTGGGCCCGGCGCTCGCGCCCGCTACCAGAAGTCCTACCGTTGAGGTGACCACGCCATGATGATACCAGTCCGGTGTTTCACGTGCGGCAAGGTTGTCGGCGAACACTGGGAAGAATTCGAAGCACGCGCCTTAGAGGGCGATGAAGACCCCGAAGAAGTACTCGACGACCTCGGGCTGGACCGCTTCTGCTGTCGGCGCATGCTTGTGTCGCACCGCGACCTCGTCGACGTCGTAGCCCCATACCAGTGATATCCATGCAACGATACAGCCGGTACGAGAAAGCACGCATCCTCGGGGCACGCGCCCTGCAGGTGTCGTACGGCGCACCCGTCCTCATCGAGACGGACGAATCCCAGCCGATTCTCATCGCGGCCGAGGAGTTCGACGCAGGCGTCCTGCCGTTCACCGTCAATCGGGGTGGACCGCAGTGACCCTCATCTCCGAGGTTCGCCTTCGCGCGATTCTCGACTCGCGGGGGAACCCGACAGTCGAGGCTGACGTGCGTACAGAGAGCGGCGGATTCGGCCGTGCAGCAGCCCCGAGCGGGGCGAGCACGGGTGAATTCGAGGCCATCGAACTTCCTGTCGAGGAGGCCATCGCGGCCGCCCGTGAACACGCCGTCCCACGACTCGTGGGGAACGTGTACGCAGGCGACCAGCGCAGTGTCGACGCGGCCCTGCGCGCCGCAGACGGGACGGACAACTTCTCCGAGATTGGTGCGAACAGCGCCGTTGCCATCAGTATGGCTGCGGCGAAGGCGGCCGCCGACCTGCTCGGTGCGCCCCTCTATCAGCACCTCGGAGGCACGTTCCGCGGGAACACGTTCCCCGTCCCACTCGGCAACGTCATCGGCGGCGGCGAACACGCCACCGACGCGACGTACATCCAGGAGTTCCTTTCGGCCCCCGTCGGCGCACCGAGCGTCGAGGACGCGGTGTTCGCAAACGCAGCGGTTCACGACACAGTCAAAGAACTGCTCGCAGACCGCGACATTGCGGCAGCCAAAGGCGACGAAGGTGCCTGGGCGCCCGCGATCGACGACGCAGAGGCGTTCGACATCATGGCTGCGGCAACCGACGCGGTCGAAGACGACGTCGGCTTCGAGATTCGGTTCGGCCTCGACGTGGCCGCCTCCGAACTGTTCGAAGACGGCGCGTACCACTACGGCGACATCACGCGCACGCCCGACGAGCAAGTCGAGTACATCGCCTCGCTCGTCACCGACTACGACCTCGTGTACGTAGAGGACCCCCTCGACGAGAACGACTTCGACGGCTTCGCGGCGCTCACCGAGCGCGTCGGCGACCAGACGCTCATCTGTGGCGACGACCTGTTCGTCACCAACACCGAGCGACTCGCCGACGGCATCGACATGGGCGCGGCCAACAGCATCCTCATCAAGCCAAACCAGATTGGCACGCTGAGCGACGCTTTCGACGCCGTCGAACTCGCCGTCCACAACGGGTACGACCCGGTCATCTCCCACCGCAGCGGTGAGACAGAGGACACGACGATCGCACACCTCGCTGTCGCGACTGACGCACCGTTCATCAAGACCGGTGCCGTCGGCGGCGAGCGCACTGCAAAACTCAACGAACTCATCCGAATCGAGGCAAACGCATGAGCGACAACGAACAAGAAGAAGGCCTCGAGGCGGCCGAAGAGGAGATCGACCAGGAGCCGACCGGCGAGTCCGGTGCGGAACCCGCGGTCGACCCCGACACGGACGTCCGAGAGGCAGACGAAGAAGAGCCGGCCGCGGAGGCCGAAGAAGAGAGCCCCGTGCTCGACGAGGACGTGATGGACAACCAGGAGGAAGCAGACCTCCTCATCCCGGTCGAGGATTACCTCGCCGCTGGTGTCCACATCGGTACCCAGCAGAAGACCAAGTACATGGAGCGGTTCATCCACCGCGTCCGTGACGACGGTCTGTACGTGCTGGACATCTCGAAGACCGACCAGCGCATCCGCACCGCCGCGGACTTCCTCGCCGAGTACAACCCCGAACAGATTCTGGTGACCTCCAGTCGCCAGTACGGTCGGTTCCCCGCCGAGAAGTTCGCCGACGCGGTCGGCGCACGCGCTCGCACGGGCCGGTTTATCCCCGGAACGCTGACCAACCCGGACTACGCGGGCTACATCGAACCGGACGTCGTCGTGGTGACTGACCCAATCGGTGACAGCCAGGCCGTAAAAGAGGCTATCACCGTCGGGATTCCCGTTATCGCGATGTGCGACTCCAACAACTCGACCAGCAACGTCGACCTCGTCATCCCGACGAACAACAAAGGTCGCAAAGCGCTGTCGGTCGTCTACTGGCTGCTGGCCAACGAGACGCTCGACCGCCGCGGCGCAGAGCCGTCCTACGCCCTCGACGACTTCGAGAGCGACATTTAAGCGAACCTTTTTCGTTTCTAGTCCTCGTCCGCGAGCGACGGCGTTCGCTCGGGGAGTGGCAACTGGTGTAACTCCGGATGCTGGAGCCGTGTCGGCAGCACGTCCCACCACTTGACGGCGGCGACTTCGCCCGGTTCGGGCGTGGGTGTTCCCGAGAGATGCTGACCGTCGAAGACCACAGAGAGGTTGAACAGCGTCGGTCGAGTGGGGTCTGTGGCGTCGGTGACCGCGGTGACGTGGACCTGATTCAGTCCGGTGAGCAGGCATTCGACGCTCGTCTCCTCGCGGACCTCCCGGCGGGCGGTCTGCTCGTAGGTCTCGTCGGGATTGATGTAGCCGCCGGGGGCGGTCCAGGTGGTCTCGCCGTCGCGCTGGATGAGGAGCACCTCGCCGTCGCGGTTCGAGAGCCAGACGCCGGCCCCGCCGAGGTCGCCGGTTTCGTCGAAGTGGGCGGCGACCTCGTCGTAGCGCTCGGTCGACCAGGTGGCCTCCTTCTCTACGATTTCGTAGGTGCCGTAGGCCGCGTCGAATCGTCGAATCGTCTCCTCGACGTGGCGACGCATTCGCGCGGTGATGGACATATCTCCACGAATGGTAGTCATCACTATTGAATTGTAAGGAAACTGGGCGAAGGGACAAATCCGCAACTACTGTTACGCCTCGCGCCTACGGGCACGTAATGACCATTTCAAGTGCTCCAGGCAAGGTCTATCTCTTTGGTGAGCACGCCGTCGTCTACGGGGAACCGGCAGTCCCCTGTGCCATCGAACGACGGGCGCGAGTCACCGTCGAGGCCCGCGACGACAACCGATTGCGCGTCGAGGCGGCCGACCTCACCCTCGATGGGTTCACCGTCGAATACAGCGGCGATGCCGACGGCGCGCCGGACGTGGACGTGCCAAGCGGCCTCGTTCGTGCGGCGATGGGCTACATCGACGGAGCCATCTCGACGGCCCGCGAGGCGGCCGACGACCCCGACGCCGGCTTCGACATCACCATCGAGAGCGACATTCCGCTCGGGGCCGGACTTGGATCCTCTGCGGCCGTCGTGGTCGCCGCCATCGACGCCGCCACCCGCGAACTGGGCGTCGAACTCACGAAAGACGAACTCGCAGATAGGGCGTATCAGGTCGAACTCGCCGTCCAGGACGGTCAGGCCTCGCGGGCGGACACCTTTTGCTCCGCGATGGGCGGGGCGGTTCGGGTCGAGGGCGACGACTGTCGCACCATCGAGACGCCCGCGAATCTCCCGTTCGTCATCGGCTACGACGGTGGGGCGGGCGACACCGGTGCGCTCGTCGCGGGCGTTCGCAAACTCCGCGAGGAGTACGATTTCGCGGCGAACACCGTCGCGGCCATCGGCGACATCGTCCGCCACGGTGAGCAGGCGCTCGCGGACGGTGACCTCGAGGAACTCGGCCGACTCATGAACTTCAACCACGGCCTGCTCGAAGCCCTCGGCGTCTCCTCGCGCTCGCTCGATACGATGGTGTGGGCGGCCCGCGACGCCGACGCACTCGGGGCGAAACTCACGGGCGCGGGCGGCGGTGGCTGTATCGTCGCGCTCGACGAGACGGACGCGACGACGACGGCACTGCGCTTTACGATGGGCTGTGAAGACGCCTTCCGGGCGGAACTGGACACCGAAGGCGTTCGGGTGGAGGAACGATGACGACGATACTCAAACTCGGCGGGAGCGTCATCACCGAAAAAGACGGCGTCGAGAAGATAGACGCCGCAAACCTGGCGCGGGCCGTCCACGTCATCGCGGAGGCGGACGTAGAAGACCTCGTGATTGTCCACGGCGGGGGAAGCTTCGGCCATCACCACGCGAACAAACACGACGTTTCGACGACGGCTGGGAGTCACGACCCCGACGCCGTCCTCGACATCCACGAGGCGATGAAGCGGCTGAACGAAGTCGTCGTCAATCGGCTGAACGAGGAGGGCGTTCCCGCCGTGCCCGTCCATCCGCTCTCTGCGGCGGCCCGCGACGAGGAGGGGGCGCTTACCCTCGCGACGACGGCGGTCGAAACGCTGCTCGGTGAGGGGTTCGTCCCCGTGTTGCACGGCGACGTCATCGCGCACGCTGGCGAGGGCGTGACGGTCGTGAGCGGCGACGAACTCGTCACGTCGCTCGCGCGGTCCCTGGCGGCAGACCGGGTGGGTCTCTGCTCTGGGGTTCCGGGCGTCCTCGACGAGTCCGACACCGTCATCGACGAAATCGACAGCTTCGAGGCCGTCGCGCCTGCGCTTGGCGGGAGCGACGCAACGGACGTTTCCGGCGGAATGGCCGGGAAGGTTCGCGAACTGCTCGCGTTAGGCTCGCCCGCTGACATCTTCGGGCTGGATGGACTCGCTGCGTTTTTGGCCGGTGAGTCTCCCGGCACGCGAATCGACGGTCGGACGGACTGACGGCCCAAACGAGTGGTGATTTTGACAGCCATTCCACGTTCTTTTTAACAACCGAGTTCGTACCGTTCCGTAACCGAGACAGCAAGCCGTCCACCTCGTGCGGTTGTGGGCGTTCGGCGGGGACCCGCCGGTCGCCCACGCGAAACCGTCTGGTTGGAGGGCTCCGCTCGGCGCGATAACTATGGAAATTGAAATTGCCACGATAGGCGGATACGAAGAAGTCGGTCGGCAGATGACTGCCGTCCGCGCAGGTGACGACGTTGTAATCTTCGACATGGGGCTCAACCTCTCGCAGGTCCTCATCCACGACAACGTCGAGACCGAACGAATGCACAGCTTAGACCTCATAGACATGGGTGCCATTCCGGACGACCGTGTCATGAGCGACTTAGAGGGTGACGTCAAAGCAATCGTCCCAACTCACGGTCACCTCGACCACATCGGCGCGATTAGCAAGCTCGCACACCGCTACAACGCACCGATCGTCGCGACGCCGTTCACCATCGAACTCGTCAAGCAGCAGATCGAAGGCGAGGAGAAGTTCGGCGTCCAGAACGATCTCATCAAGATGAGCGCGGGTGAGACGATGTCCATCTCCGACGAGGTGGAACTCGAATTCGTCAACGTCACACACTCCATCATCGACGCCATCAACCCCGTCCTCCACACCCCGGAGGGTGCGGTCATCTACGGCCTCGACAAGCGGATGGACCACACGCCGGTCCTCGGCGACCCAATCGACATGAAGCGCTTCCGCGAGATTGCGAACTCCGACAACGGCGTCCTCGCGTACATCGAAGACTGTACGAACGCCGGCCGCAAGGGGCGCACCCCGAGCGAGTCCGTCGCGCGCAAGCACCTCAAGGACGTCATCTACAGCATGGAGGACTACGACGGCGGCATCGTCGCCACCACGTTCTCCTCGCACGTCGCCCGTGTGAAGTCCCTCGTCGAGTTCGCCGAAGACATCGGCCGCCAGCCAGTCCTCCTCGGACGCTCGATGGAGAAGTACTCGGGCACCGCAGAGCGCCTGAACTTCGTCGACTTCCCCGACGACCTCGGCATGTACGGCCACCGCAAGTCGGTCGACCGCACGTTCAAGCGCATCATGAAGGAAGGCAAAGAGAACTTCCTCCCAATCGTGACGGGCCACCAGGGCGAGCCACGCGCTATGCTCACCCGCATGGGCCGCGGCGAGACGCCGTACGAACTGGACGAGGGCGACAAGGTCGTCTTCTCCGCGCGCGTCATCCCCGAGCCAACCAACGAGGGCCAGCGCTACCAGTCCGAGAAACTCCTGCGGATGCAGGGTGCACGCATCTACGACGACGTCCACGTTTCCGGGCACATGTCCCAGGAAGGACTCTACCAGATGCTCCGCACGCTCCAGCCACAGCACGTCATCCCAGCCCACCAGGACATGCGAGGCTTCGCGCCGTACGTGGACCTCGCAGAGAGTGAGGGCTACACGATGGGCCGTGACCTCCACGTCACGCGCAACGGGAACATCATCCAGCTGGTCGACTAGATGCCTATGCGGAACATGGCTGTAACCGATGCAATCGCGGCCCGCCGTGACCTCGTCAACGAGGCCATCGGCGCGGACCTGCCGATTACGAAGCCAGAGCGCCTCTATAAGGCCTCACGCCACCTGCTCGACGCCGGTGGCAAGCGCCTCCGCCCAGCGATGCTGTTGCTGGTCGGCGAGGCGCTGCTCGACGTCGACCCAGAAACGGTCGATTATCGGGCGTTTCCGACGCTCGATGGCAACACCATCGACCTGATGGCGGCCGCCGTGAGCATCGAGGTCATCCAGTCGTTCACGCTGATTCACGACGACATCATGGACGACGACGACCTGCGCCGCGGTGCGCCGTCGGTCCATCAGGCCTACGACCTCGAAACCGCGATTCTCGCAGGTGACACGCTCTACTCGAAAGCGTTCGAGTTCATGCTCGAAACCGGGGCCTCCGCAGACCGGTCGGTCCGGGCGCTCTCGATGCTCGCGACGACGTGCACGAAGATTTGCGAGGGCCAGGCCCTCGACGTCGCCTTCGAGACGCGCACGGACGTCCTGCCCGAGGAGTACTTAGAGATGGCAGAACAGAAGACAGCGGTGCTGTACGCGGCGGCGACGGCCATCCCGGCCATCCTGCTCGGCGCAGACGACGAGACGGTCGACGCCCTCTACGGCTACGGCCTAGACGTCGGTCGCGCATTCCAGATTCAGGACGACCTGCTCGACCTGACGGTGCCGAGTGAGAAACTCGGCAAGCAGCGCGGCAGCGACCTCGTCGAGAACAAACAGACCATCATCACCCTCCACGCCCGCCAGCAGGGCGTGGACGTCGATTCGCTCGTCTCGGCGGACACCGTAGACGGCGTCTCAGAGGACGAAATCGACGCGGCCGTCGAGCAACTCACCGAGGCGGGCTCTATCGAGTACGCCCGGGAGACGGCCGAGACGCTCGTCGCAGACGGGAAAGCACGCCTCGACGTGCTGCCGGACAGCGAGGTCCGCGACCTCCTCTACGACATCGCGGACTACCTCATCGACCGCGGCTACTGACCGGCGGGATACCACCCGTTTTCAACGTAGTTTTGAACAGGGACAGTCAATGCTTCTGCAATGGACCAGGAACTCCGAGAGCGAATCGAGAAGGAGGCCGAGAAGCACGCGCTCATCAACGCGGTCAAACACGAGAGCGACGCTGACGTCGGCGCGATTATGGGCCCGCTGATGGGTGAAAACCCGGAGTTTCGTCCCCACGGCGGTGACATTCCGGGCATCATCGGCCCCATCGTCGCGAAGGTGAACGCCGCGTCCACCGAGGAGAAACGCGAGCGGCTGGGCGAACTCGACCCCGAGTGGCTGGCGGACCTCGACGCAGAAGACGAGGCAGACGACCGAGTCCTTCCAGACCTGCCGAATGCGGAGGATTACGACGAGATTCGGATGCGCGTCGCGCCGAACCCGAACGGCCCGTGGCACCTCGGCCACGCCCGGATGCCCGCGGTCATCGGGACGTACAAAGACCTCTACGACGGCTGGTTCGTCTGCCGGTTCGACGACACGGACCCCGAGACCAAGCGCCCGGACATGGACGCCTACGACGCGATTTTGGAGGATATCGAGTATCTCGGTTTCAAGCCTGACGACGTGATGCGTGCCTCAGACCGGGTGCCCATCTACTACGACCACGCCCGCGAACTCATCGAGATGGGCGGGGCCTACACGTGCTCGTGTTCCGGCGAGACGTTCTCGGAGTTGAAGAACT
This sequence comes from Haladaptatus sp. DYSN1, assembly GCF_029489995.1. Classification (NCBI taxonomy): domain Archaea; kingdom Methanobacteriati; phylum Methanobacteriota; class Halobacteria; order Halobacteriales; family Haladaptataceae; genus Haladaptatus; species Haladaptatus sp. DYSN1. The sequence goes on along the minus strand of NZ_CP120470.1, from coordinate 2,276,836 downwards.
CGGGCAAGCCGTGTCCCCACCGCGAGAAGGACGCCGAAACCACGATGGCGGAGTTCGAGAAGATGGTCGCAGGCGAGTACAGCGCCGGCGACATGGTGCTCCGCGTGAAGACGGACATCGAGCACAAGAACCCGGCGTTGCGCGACTTCGTGGCGTTCCGCATGGTCGATACGCCCCACCCGCGCGAGGAAGCGGCGGACTATCGGTGCTGGCCGATGCTTGACTTCCAGTCGGGTATCGACGACCAGCTCACGGGCGTCACCCACATCATTCGCGGCATCGACTTACAGGACTCGGCGAAGCGCCAGCAGTTCGTCTACGACTACTTCGGCTGGGAGTACCCCGAAGTCATCCACTGGGGCCACGTCCAGATCGACGCCTACGACGTGAAGGTGTCCACCTCGACCATCAAGAAACTCATCGACGACGGCGAACTCGACGGCTGGGACGACCCGCGAGCGCCGACGCTGAAGAGCGTCCGCCGCCGGGGTATCCGCGGAGAGGCTATCACCGATGCGATGATTCAACTCGGAACCTCCACGAGCAACGTGGACCTCGCGATGAGTTCGATTTACGCGAACAACCGCGCTATCGTGGACGACGAGGCGGCGCGCTACTTCTTCGTCCGTGACGGACAGGAGCTTCCCGTCGTCGGCGCACCAGAGGCAGGTCACCCGCCGGTTCACCCCGACCACGAGGACCGTGGGAAACGCGACATTCCCGTCTCCGGTGGGGTGCTCCTCGAAGCTGACGACGTGCCACCGAACGGTGAGCGCATCTGGCTCAAGGGTCTCGGCCTGTTCCAGCACACCCGCGACGCCCTCGAATATCTCGGCAACGACCTCTCCGCCGTCCGCGAGGAGGGCGTGGACGTGGTTCACTGGGTCGGTGCAGACGAGAACGTCCCCGTCACCATGCGAACGATGGAGGGCGACGTGACTGGCCACGCAGAACCCGACTTCGCAGAAACGGCTGTAGACGACGTAATTCAGTTCGAGCGCATTGGCTTCGTGCGCGTGGACGACCACGCTGGAGACGAGTCGGTCGTCTACTATACCCACCCCTAGTCAGTGCCAGTGATTCTCCGCGCCCGGTAAGGGTTCCGCGACGACGCCGTCTCGCTGGACCAGCACCCGGGCGTGTGCGGTACAGACGTCTTTTCTGTCGGCCCAGGGGATGTGCAGGCGGACCGTCGCTCGCTCGTCACACCCCTTCTCGTCGCAGCGTCGCATGGCGGGCATTGGGCGGCCACGGTAACAATCCTTCCGTGAGTCAGGTAACGAGAACGAACGAGACGAGCATCGCGGCCGTGAGCACGAACTGGAGGGCCGCCGAGGCGAGAATACCGACAGTCGTGTAAGCCGCAGCCTTGAGACTCTGGTCTACGTCCTCGTGTTTTCGGTACTCGAAGGCGAAGACGGTGCCCGCCACGCCGACGAAGATGCCAAGCGGGCCGAGGACGAACAGGAGCGCGAACCCAACCAGCGCGGCGAGTGCAGACACCTGCCAGGACGCGCCGGACACCTTCGCTGCGACGGCCCCGCCGAGATAGTCGAACGCCATCGCGGTGAGACCGACGAGGGTCAGTCCCACGAGGGCGAACAGGCCGGGTTCGGTGTAGCCCGTGTGCCACCAGTAGAGGTAGATACCCGCGAGCGAGGTTGGTGCACCGGGCAGGAGTGGGACGACGCTCCCGACGACGCCGAGGACGAGCAGGCAGATAGCGAGTAGGTACACGGTGTCGAGCATCATTCGAACCGCCTCCGTTCTGTCGCGACCACGGGCGAGCCGTAGGTTTCCACCAGCGGCCGGAGCGTGGCGCTCAGTTCGCGCATCGCGTGGGCCGGGGAGTGGAAGCCGAACTCCTCGGTGACGGTGCGCCAGTGGGTCGCCTGCAACACTTTTCTGACGAGCAGTCGTTCCTGACGGTCGGTGAGTAGCGTCTCGTCGTCGTGGTCCGTGAGGTGTTTCATCGCCAGTTTTCGCACGCTCGTCGGAGCGATTTCAGCGATGCCGGGGCCGAAGGCCGCCCCTGTGATGAGTCGCCACTCTCGCGCTGAGAGGGTCAGTTCCACGTCGGCATCAGTCGCTCGGAGCGCGGCGCGAACCACGTCGGGGTCGAGTCCGGAGAGTGCGTCTGAGAGCATGTCTCGCGTGCGTGCGACGAACCACCGGACGTGGCGGTCGTGGAGTGCTGTACCCGCGCCAGAGAGCGGGAGCATCATTACAGCAGAATGTTCGCCGCTCGCGTCGTTGCGCCCCGTCGAGAGGTAGACGGTGTGGTAGCCGTTTTGCCGCCAGAAGGAGAGGAGTTCCGGGGTTGCGCCGTAGCCGACACCGAGCCAGTCGAGCTGCTCGTCGAACTCCGCTCTGATGTCCGCGAGCAACCGAGAGCCGAGTCCACGAGAGCGAACCGCGGGGTGGGTGGCGATACGCATCACCCGCAGACCCGCGGTGGTGCCTGCAGACTCGTCTCTGACTTGACTCGTGAGCACGTCGGGGAGCATGTTGCCCCGGACGCGCCCGCCTTCGTACATCTCGGCGCGCAGGGAGGCCGGAAGGTTGCCCTCCCGGGCGAGGAGGGCGACGCAGACGACGTGGCCATCGTGGGTCAGTGTCCGAAGTTCGAGGTTCGGCGCGTCGAGCAGTCGGGCCAGGTCGTCGGGTTCGGTTCGGTAGTGGGCGTAGACGAGGAGGCCGAACACCTCGCGGAGCAAGTGCTCGTCCTCGCGCAGGGTTTCGGGAGTTGGGGATTCGTAGGTGGCCAATTCGGGCGAAGCAGTTTCGACCAGCGGGTCCACTGCGGGCCGGGCGTCGAGCAGGAGCGTGCGGAAGGCCCAAATCTCGACCGGGTCGCAGGCGGCGTAGCGGATTGGTGCGTCGAGACGGACGTCGGTCACGTCGTGGTCGGATGCGTCCAGTCGGTCGCGAAAGCGGACGGAGAAGCCTCTCCCTGTACCCTCGTAGCCGTGGACGGTCGTCGTGAACGCGACCCGGGAGGCGGCGAGGAAGCGTTCGAGAACGCGAACCGGGAGTGCGGCGGCCTCGTCTACGATGACCACGTTCTGGTCGTCCGGAAGTTCCGCCGCCGTGGTTGGCTTTTCGAAGCGGATTCGCCTGCCCGTCGTCGTCGTGAGCAGAGAGGGGTTGTCCGGGTGATTCACCGTTTCGAGTGCGCCGAGTGAGTCGAGGAGTTCCCGCGCCCGGGCGAACACCTCCGCGGCGTTCTGGTAGACGGGAGCGGTGACGAGCACGTCGTCTCCCGCGTGTGCGAGCGACCCGGCGGCGAGGCCCGCGGCACTGGATTTGCCCCGGCCCCGGTCTGCTTCGACGACGATGGCCGTCTCGGGGTCGGCGAGGCGCTCGAATGCTTCGACGGTCTCTGCCTGGTCTGTGGTGAGACAGCGCGTGTACGCCTCGGCCGGGAATCGGTGGGTCTTCGGTGGCGTCGGCGTCTCCGGTGGCCGGGCCGGCAGTGGGTCGGTCAGTCCGTCTTTTTCGACCCGTCCGGCGTCCACGTCGTAGATTGCGACGCCGGGGTGGGTTCGAAGGAGGTCGACCGTTCGCGTGCGGAAGTTACCCGTTACGTCTTCGAGTGAGAACGGAGGAACCGCGAGGCCCTCGTCGAACTCGTCTCGCTCGTGGGGCCACTGGTCGAGTGGGGGTGTGAGGATGAGAACGAGTCCGCCGCCCTCGACGGCTCCGACTGACCTGCCGAGGACGTTCGGACGGAAGGCGTCGTGGGCATCGATGACGACGGTGGTGCGGGTCGTTCCGAGGAGTGCGCTGGCTCGTTTGGGGGAGATGCGCTCGCAGTCGAGGTCGGTGTGGTGACTGAGGAACGTCGTGTCAGCGAGAGAGATATCGGCTGCAGAGAGGGCGGAACGTGCGGCTGTGACGGTCGCGTCGCGGTCGCCCGCGAGGACGAGCAGCCGGCGTTCGTTCGCCCGTGTGGCTTCGGCGCGAAGGGAGCGCGCGAGGTCTTCCATACTCGGTGTCAGACGTTCTACGAAAAAGGGCGTTTCTGTGCGTGTCTCGCCGTCGCATGGCGTACTCGCTTTGAAAGCGCTTTTATGGAGGGACTCTCTACTCGGTTGTACAGCCTGTGCGGGGTTGATGATGCTCCTAGCCATCTAGGACCCTTACGGCAGGGGAGCGCGAGCCCACGCACAGGAGGTGAACATATCATGCCAGTGTACGTCGATTTCGATGTACCCGCCGACCTTCAAGAGTCTGCCCTTGAGGCGCTCGAAGTCGCGCGGGACACGGGAGCTGTAAAGAAAGGAACAAACGAAACCACGAAAGCCGTCGAGCGCGGCAACGCGCAACTCGTCTTCATCGCAGAAGACGTCCAGCCTGAGGAGATCGTCATGCATCTCCCAGAGCTCGCAGACGAAAAGGGCATTCCGTACCTCTTCGTCGAGACCCAAGACGACGTCGGACACGCCGCCGGTCTCGAGGTTGGCAGCGCGGCTGCCGCCATCACCGACGCCGGTGAGGCATCCGACCAAGTCGAGGACATCGCCGGCAAACTCGAGGACCTCCGCTGAGGTGACTGTTGATGAGTGCTGAAGAGAACACTGACGGAGCCACTCCCGCCGAAGTCATCGAGGTCGTCGGCAAGACCGGGATGCACGGCGAGGCGATGCAGGTCAAGTGCCGCATCCAGCAGGGCTCCAACACGGGTCGCATCATCACGCGAAACGTGCTTGGACCAGTCCGAGAGGGCGACATCCTGCAGCTGCGCGAAACGGCTCGTGAGGCAGACTCCATTGGAGGCCAATAATGGTTCGCACACGAGACTGTGACTACTGTGGCGACGACATTGAGCCCGGGACGGGCACGATGTTCGTCTTCACTGACGGACGTACCGTAAACTACTGCTCGTCGAAGTGCGAGAAGAATGCCGAACTCGGCCGCGAGTCCCGCAACCTGCGCTGGACCGAAGAAGGCCGCCGCGTCGGTGGCGCGAACAAACGCGCAGCCGAGAAGGCAGACGCCGAAGCCGCAGCTGCCGCCGAGGCAGCAGCAGAAGAGGAAGAAGCGGAGAACGCAGACGCTGCGCCTGACCTCGAATCTGCCGAGGCCGAGGACGACGAGGAGACCGAAGAATGAGCGACCACGAGCGCACCTTCGTGATGGTCAAGCCGGACGGCGTCCAGCGTGGCCTCATCGGCGACATCGTCTCCCGCTTCGAGGACCGCGGCCTGAAGATGGTCGGCGGCAAGTTCATGCAAATCGACCAGGAGCTCGCCCACGAACACTACGGCGAGCACGAGGGCAAGCCCTTCTTCGAGGGCCTCGTCGACTTCATCACCTCCGGACCGGTCTTCGCGATGGTCTGGGAAGGACAGGACGCGACGCGTCAGGTCCGCGGCATGATGGGCGAGACGGACCCCGCAGACTCCGCCCCGGGCACCATCCGCGGTGACTTCGGCCTCGACCTCGGCCGCAACGTCATCCACGGCTCGGACCACGAGGACGAGGGCGCGAACGAACGCGAAATCGCGCTCTTCTTCGACGAGGACGAACTCGTCGACTACGAGCGCATCAACGAAGGCTGGCTGTACGAGTAAGCCAGTTCGATTTCACTTCACTTTCTACACCACGCGTAAGCGACGGCTGTATCGCGTGCAAACAGGACTGACCGAATCGTTCAATTTCGGTAGGAAATTCCTATCTTCGAGAATTACCGGACCCACAGGTTCTCACCGACGGCCTCCACCGCTCGCGATACGCCGAATGGATTTCCTACGGCAGTCTCATCGCAGACCTCGGCAGCCGTCACGTCGAGATGGACTCCATCGCGGACCGTCTGCATCGATTCGGGAAAGCGCGTCGTGTACGACCGCGAGAGCGACCTCTACGGCGTCCTCGACGGCGAGACGCTCTATTTCTTTGCGACCGGGAAGGAGGAGCACGCTCCAACCAAGCTGGACTCGCCACCGGGCAACGCTCGACCCGAACTCTCCGACGAGCAGTGATGACGGACCGACCTTGGACTTTCTTTCACCCCTTCTTCGCGGAGATTATGTATTCTTGAGGGAGTGCCATGATACTCTCCGAGTATTCTCAGAATCACCACAGAAATATTACAAATTAAATTTGTAAATAATAACTCTGTCCTAACATCGTTCACTGATTCTGTTTTCTCAGACTATCGTGGGAGATTTATCATTTTTATTGAGAATTTTCGGAATGGATACATTTATGCTCTCAGCGGGTAATTTATTGCTTGTGTCCTGTTGGGGGCGCAAGGCGGGAATCGACCCGCTGCGCCGAACGTGACTGGAGTCGCGAAACGGTGACACGAGGTTGAATTGTACACTGGTCCGGGGGGACCAAAAACCAACTTGGGGGATGGCTCGGGGGAGCCAACAAGTGGGAGAATGTTCGACCGGTTCGGGGGGACTGGCGACGAACAAACGCGTTTCGGGGGAAATGCAAACTGGTCCAGAGGGACCAACAAATTGGGGGCTCGCACACCGTTCGGGGGGACGCGTGTGCACAACGGAAATCGGGTGGTTTCGGGGGGAGCCACAAGGGGTGGACGAGTTGCAAAAGAGGCACCGTCCGGGCAAGGAACTATTCTGTGTCGGTCATGGTAACGTAAACATAATTGCTATCCTCGTTCCTGAACTGGTCCATCTCATGGACGAATTTCAGGAAGCGAACCGTCAAAATTGGGAGGAACGCGCTGCGTTGCATCCCGGGACGGATTTTTACGACGTCGATGGATTCCTCGCCGGTGCGTCGACGCTCAAACCACTCGAACGCGAGGAGCTCGGTGACGTCGCGGGGAAATCACTGCTTCACCTCCAGTGTCACTTTGGACTCGACACGCTCTCCTGGGCGCGCGAGGGGGCCACGGTCACCGGCGTGGACTTTTCGGAAACCGCTATCGAGAAAGCGAGAGAACTCAGAGACGAGACGGGACTCGATGCGAGATTCATCGCCGCGAATATCTACGACCTCCCAGCGCATCTCGACGACCAGTTCGACATCGTGTTCACCTCCTACGGGGTGCTGTACTGGCTTCCAGACATCGAGGGGTGGGCCGCCGTCGTCGCGCATTTCCTCGCCCCCGGCGGGACGTTCTACATCGCCGAAATTCATCCCTACACCGGCTCGCTGGCGTCGTTCGACGCAGCGGGTAACGCGACCTTCGAGTTTCCGTACTTCCACGAGGAAGACCCACTGCGCTTCGACGAGGACGGCTCCTACGCAGACCCGGACGCCGAGTTCGACCACGCGACGACCTACGAGTGGTTCCACAGCATGAGCGACATCTTGACGGCGCTGCTCGACGCGGGTCTGGACATCGAATTCGTCCACGAACACCCCTTCGCCACGTTCCAGATGTTTCCGACGATGGAACAGGCCGACGATGGCTGGTGGTACGTGCCGGGTCTCGAAACGAACCTGCCGTTTACCTTCTCGCTCAAAGCGACGAAACCGGCGCAAAAATAGCTCTTCGGTCGGCTCAGTCGGCCTTGACCGGTGCCCAGTCGAGTTCGAGTTCGCCTGCGTCGAGTTCGGCCTCGATTTCGCGGGCTGCCTGCACCATGTTGGCCATTTTGCCGTAGGCAACCTCGCGTGGAAGCAGCTTCAGCCCGCAGTCGGGGCTGACGACGAGTTGTTCTGGGGGCACGACTTCGAGGCCCTTCAGAATGTTCTCCTTTATCTGTTCGACGCTCTCGACCTTCGCGACGTGGGCGTCCGTGACGCCGAGTGCGAGGTCCTTCGTGAACTCGTGGGCCTTGAACACGTCCAGTTGGTCGTAGTCGCCGTTTGCGAGTTCGAGGTCGAACTCGTCGACTGGGTACTCGAGAATCTCCGGGTAGATGCGCGAGTAGTCGCCGTAACAGACGTGCAGGCCGATGCGCACGTTTTCGGGGATGTCCTTGACGATGCGCGAGAGACACTCGCCGACGATGGCGTGGTCGTCCGGCGTCGTCGCGAGGGCGGGTTCGTCTATCTGGATGTACTTCGCGCCCGCTTCGACCAGCTTCTGAATCTCCTCGTTTACGAGGTCAGCGAGGTCGTAGGAGAGGGCTTCTTCGTCGTCGTAGGCCTCGTTGAACGACCAGTTGGCGAGCGTGTACGGGCCGGTAATCGGCACCTTGACCGGGCGCTCTGCGACGCTCGCGGTGTACTTGTACTCGTCTACGAGCCACGTCTCGTCGTACTCGACTTCGGAGACGACGCTCGGCTTGTCGAAGTAGTTGTGTCCCCACACCTTGACGGGGCCGTTGAACTCGTAGCCGTCGATGCGGTGGGCGAAGTACTCGACCATCTCGGTGCGGCGCATCTCGCCGTCTACGACCACGTCGATGCCGGCGCGTTCGTGTTCGCGGGTGATGAGACGGGAAGCGTCGTTAGTCGCCTCCTCCCAGTCGTCGTCGTCGAAGTCCGCGTTCTCGTCGTTGTAGAGCGCGCGGACGCGGTCCAGCCACTTTGGCTTCGGATAGCTGCCGACGACCGTCGTCAGGATGAAGTGCTCGTTCGGGTGGTCCGGGCGGCGGAACTGGTCGCGAGTCATGCGGTGGTCACCTCTTTGCGCAGCGCAGCGGCCTCACCGAGCGCGGCGAGTTTCTCCTGATATTTGTTCACCGGCAGGTAGAACAGTTCTGTGTTGGGGGTCATGTATACTGTGTCAAACGACGCGACGGGGGTGTTGTCGAGCACCCAGTCTACGCGTTCGTTGATTTTCTCAGGCGTTTCGACGAGCGTGTTCTGCCCGTTGGTGACGCCGAGCGAGATGGATTTCTTGGTGCCGTACTCGTTGATGTTGTAGAGGTTCTCCTCGTGGTTCGAGACGAAGTCGTAGCCGACGGCGTCGATGTCCGCGTCGAGCAGGTGGGCGTGGACCTTCTCCGTGAGTGAGCCGTAGTGGGTGTGAACTACGACATCGGTGTCCGTCGCCGCGGCCAGCGCGTCGATGACCTCGCTCGCGTGCTCGTCTGCGCCGTCTTCGGGCGGGTTCGTGACGAGCGACGGTTCGAGCAGGTAGAGCGTCTCCGTCGCGGGGAACGCTTCGATTTCCCCGGCAAGGAACTCCCCGATGGCGTCGAGGAACGCTGCATCGTCTTCGTAATACTGATTCGAGGCGAGGTCGGCGAGAGAGTATGGGCCGGGAAGTACCGCCTGCAAGGCGTCGGTCTGGGAGGCGGCCTTCTCCAGTTCTGCGGCCACGTCGCCGCTGAAAGTGAGGTCACCCGTGACGACCGGGTCACGGTAGAAGTTGTTGTTGTCGTAGTACCGAACGATGCCCTTCGTCTCTACGTTCTCGTGGACGGCGAGGGGGTGGGCGAGCATGTCGTCCCACCGAAGTTGGCCCTCGACGATACGGTTGAGACCGGCGTTCTGCTGGTCCTCGATGACGGCGGTACGCGCACGGTCGGTGACACTCTCTATTTCGGGGCCTTCGTTCCCGGAGACCAGGTCCTCTTTCTGGTGGCCTTTCAGGTCCGAAAGCTCATCCTTTGCCCAGTCGGGCAGCGGGAACAATCCCGGCGTTGTCGCGACGAACTCTGTCATTCACCTGTGCAAACGATATGCTGCTGTTTAATATTTACTACTTCGACAAATTACTTCGAGTAATTATTCCTGGAAGAGTCGCTCGATGGTCAACCGCTCGAAGGGGTAGGATTCTTCGAGAATCGTCTCTGCGTCGAATCCTGCGTGGGCTGCCCGCTCGCGCACCGCTTCGAGGTTGGTGAGCGTGCTCACGAGCAACAGCACGTCGCCATCGGGGGCAAGGACGCGCCCCACCGAATCGAGGAACGGCTCGATGACTGCACGGCCGTCCTCGCCGCCAGAGAGCGCGACTTCCATCCAGTCGTCCCACTCTTCGGCCGGTTCGGTTGGCAGGTACGGCGGGTTGAACAGCACCACGTCGAAACTCCCGTCGCGAAACCCGTCGGTCAGGTTCGTTCGGACGGCTTCGACGCCCCGTTCGCGAGCCTGGACACAGGCGTGGGGGTTCACGTCACAGCCGACGACTCGCGCGCCGGTCTCTTGTGCGACGGTCGCCGCGACGTATCCAGACCCGGTTCCGACTTCGAGCACGCGATCGTCGGGCGTGACGTGCGAGACGGCGGCTTCCGCGAGCAGCCGCGAATCCTCCGCTGGCTGATACACCTCGGTCTCCACGCCACGACGGTCGGCGAGGTCTTTCATTCCGTTGCCTCCCCGTCTGCGGCCTGCTTTTCGGTTTCTGTTGACGCTTCGTCTTCTGGCGGTTCTCCGCCCTCCGACGACTCGTCGTCCTCCGTCGTCTCCTCGATGATGTCGGCGACGGTCTTGTCGTCGTCATCTTCTTCATTCCCATCGCCATCGTCATCCGTAGCCTCGTGGTCGTCGGCTGACTCGCCGCTGCCGTTCGCCGCGACTCCGGCCTGCGACTCCTGCCGAGCACTTGCTGCGCGCTGTTCCCCGCGAACCCGAAGGCCTTCGGATTCCGGGCGGCCCGTGAGTTCGCGCTGTGGGAACGGGATCTTGATGCCATCCTCGTCGAAGGCGGTTTTCACCGCGCTGATGACGGCCGTCTGGGCCTTCCACTTCTTGCGGGCGGTCGGGTCGTCGATCCAGAAGCGCAGTTCGAGGACGACCGCCGAGTCGCCGAACTCCTTTAACACGGCGTGGGAACTCGGAACTGAACGAATCTCGTCCAGCCCGTTCATCGCCTGTCCGGCGACTTCGACGGCGCGGTCTACGTCCGTCTCGTAATCGACGCCGACATCGACGGTGACGCGGAGGCGACCCCGTCGTGACTTGTTCACGATTTCGTCGCCCGTCACCTGGTCGTTCGGGATGATGAGGTACTCGTCGTCGAAGGTGCGAATGCGCGTGTTGACGAGGGTGATGTCGGTGACGATGCCCTCGTTTTCGCCGATTTCCACCCAGTCGCGCACCTCGAACGGACGGGAGAACAACAGGACGAAGCCCGCGAGCGCGGACCCGAGCGTCTGGCGGGCAGCGAGCCCGAGCACGAGGCCGAGGAATCCAGCGCCGAGCAGGAGGTTCCCGAGGTCCACGCCCCAGAGATTGAGCGCGATGAGCGAGGCGAGCGCGAAAATCGTGACCTGCGCGATGCGGTTGGTCATCTGGCGCTGGTGGTCTGTCACCTCGTCGTGTTTCTCGACGAATCGGTCGACGGTGTGCTTGACCGCCCGCATGAGTGCGACTGCGGTCATGAACAACACGAAGGTGAACAACACGAGGACGACTTGCGCTGGTGTGAGCGCGAGAAACGAGAGTGCAGAGAGGACCTGCGATGCTGCACCCCAGATGACGACGAGAAGCAACACTGCTCCCGTAATCAATGCTCCGCCGATTGCAATCTGTGAGACTTCGACCAGCCAACTGTTGATGTAGTCTTTCAGCACCGCTCCGGAGGCATTGAGCCCTAGGAGCGCAATGGCGAGTCCGACGGCGACGACGACCGTTCCGACGATTTGCGACTCGGGAGTCAAGAACAGCGATTCGAGCCACGCGAGAAATTCAGCGTGAAAACTCATACGTCGGGGTCGCCCACCTCGTAGGCCAGCGTCGCCAGTTCTGCGAACCGCGCAGGCGTCACCTTCCCTGCGCGCATACTCATCAGGTCCTCGTCGGCCGCCGCGACGACGGCCTTCGGGTCACCGAGGTGTGAGATGTGCGCCGTGTTCCGCACCGCGTTGCGCATCGTTTTGCGTCGCTGGGTGAACACCGCGGTCACGAAGTTCAGGAAGAACTCGTCGTCGGGCACTTCGTACTCCGGTTTTCGGGGCATCGCCCGGACGATGGCACTCTCGACCTGTGGCGGCGGCGAGAACGCCGACTTCGGGACCGTTTCGACGACGTCGATGTCGGCGTAGTGGCCTGCCGTCACCGAGAGACGACCGTACTCGTCGGTGGCGGGGGCCGCGGCCATTCGCTCTGCGAACTCCTTTTGGAACATCAAGATGAGTGGAATCTCGCGTGGAAGCAGGCGGAAGGAAATCTCACTGGAAACGCTGTACGGCAGGTTCGAGATGGAGGCCGTCACGTCGTCGGGCAGGTCCACGTCGAGGGCGTCGCCTTCGATGAGGGTGAGCCTTCCCGCGTCGATTTCTTCTGCGAACTCACGGCGCAGGAACTCGGCGAACCGTTTGTCGCGCTCGACGGCGGTGACTCGGTCTGCGACCGCGAGCAGGCGGGCCGTGAGCACGCCCGCACCGGGGCCGATTTCGAGAACGTGCGAGAGGTCGATGTCCGCGCCCGTCGCGTGGGTCGGCAAGCGGTCCAGCACACGGTCGTCTACGAGAAAGTGCTGGTCCTGGTTGGTGTCGGCGCGAACCCCCGCCCGCTTGGTGAGTGCGTCTGCTCGTCGGTGGCCGCTCGTCGCGTCACGCGTCGTCTCGCTCCCATCTGGGTTCGTCATTGGTTGGTGGCGAGTAGGAGGCCGCCCGTATCTAAAGCCTTCAGTTCTCCCGGCGGACGAACGCCTTGTACTTCAGGTCGTCGTCGTGGAGTTCCTCTAAGATGCGCTCTACGAGCACTTCCTTTGGCTTGTGCAGGCCTTTGACGCGCTCTTCGAGTTCCTCGAAGCTCTCGAAGGGGCCGCGCTTTCGCTGTTCTAAGATGTTGTTGCGCAGTTTCTTCCCGATGCCGGGCAGCAGGTTCAACTGGTGGAGGCGCAGGGAGATGGGTTGGGCGTCGTTGTAGAAATCGACGAACCGCTGTTCGTTCGCGTCCACGATATCGCGGACGACGTATTCGAGTTCCGCCCGGCCCGCCCCCGTCAGGTCGTCGTACTCGACGCGTCGAACCGTCTCGACCTGGTCGTCTCTCGGTTTTACGGTTACGCGGTCACCGATGTTCAGGTCGGCCTCCTCGGTGAGCAGCAACTCGAGGAGTTCGAAGCCTGCTTCGGTGAGTGCGTACGCGACGGCCTGTTTCTGGTACTGTGGTCGGTCGTCGCCACTCTTGCCGTGTGGAAGGTAGTCCAAGATGACGGCAGTCGTCGGTTCACCGCTCTCGGTATCGCTCATATGCAAAACCGTAGGACGGTGGCGAACTTAAATAGTCGCCACTCAGACGTATTTCGAGACGACGTTGAGAATCTCGTCGAGTTCGTCGCCCGAAAGTGCGAACCGCTCCTGTGCGTAGATGGCCCGCAGTTCGTCGCGGTCGCGCGGCAGGAGGTCCGCGATTTTGTACGCCGTCGGCTCCTCGACCTTCTCCAGGTCCTGGAGTTCGGCGACGAGCTCGTTCGCGTCCTCGGCAGAGAGGACCGCAAAGCGGTTTACGTGCTCAATGGCACGCGCGAGTTCATAGCGCATCTCACGCTCTTCGTCCGCGGCGCGCTCCATCTCTATCTCGGCGAGGAGTTCCTTCGCTTCGGAGATAGTGAGATACTCCTCGTCGAGCTTTTCTTTGAATATCGTCATTTCTGACGGCGGAGGTGAGCGGGCTTCGCGATGATGGTCTTCCGCTTTCCACCGTCAGTGATTGCGATTTTGTACGCGCGGCCCTGTGCTTCGAGGACCTCGCCGGTGTGACCGTTGAACCGCGGGTGGAAGCGGCCGTCCGGGACGGACGGGTCGATGTGCAGGTGCACCTTCTCGCCAGCCTCGAACTGCTGGACAGCACGCTGTGGCGGGGAAGTACCGCGCTCTCGTGGTTTGTTCGAAAGCTTGTTCCGGGTGTTTTTGAGGGGCCCGTGGGAGTTCGGCATAGTCGTGGGTCAATCTTATCCGGTCGGACTAATAAAACGTGCGTTCCCAGTCCGTCGAATCGAACTACTGGAGTGGGGGTATCGGGGCAGCCTCTGCTGCCGGTTCGAGGTCGAGTGCGACGCCGTGTGCGCCCTCGCGCTCCTGTGCGCTCGCTGCCACGCGAATGAACTCCGCGTTTGCCCGGGCTTCGGCGATGGTGTGTCCGCCGCAGTAGCTCACGCCGGACCGCACGCCCGCGAGGAACTCGGAGACGAGCGGCGCGAGGGAGCCTTTGTACGGCGTCAGACCGTCTACGCCCTCGTCGGCCGATGGGTTGCTCTCCTTGTCCGTTCGGGCGTTCGCGGCCGCCGAACTCGCCATCCCGCGGGTTCGCTTGAACCGCTGGTCGCCGTGGGTGACGATGTCGCCCGGTGCCTCGTCAGTTCCAGCGAAGAAACTGCCCATCATGACGGTGTCCGCCCCGGCCATGAGCGCCTTCGCTGCGTCGCCCGAGGTGCGGACGCCGCCGTCCGCGCAGAGTGGAATGCCCAGTTCCGTGGCGACGTCGGCACAGTCGTCGATAGCGGTCAGTTGCGGTTTGCCCGCGCCTGCCACCTCGCGGGTCGTGCAGTGTGACCCCGGCCCGACGCCGACTTTCACGCCGTCTGCGCCAGCCTCGTAGAGGTCCTGGACGGCTTCGGCGGTGACCACGTTCCCGACGACGAGTTCGGCGTCGTACTCCCAGTCGATGCGGGCGGCGGCGTCGAGACATGCCTCCATGTGGCCGTGGGCGACGTCCATCATGATACAGTCTGCGCCCGCTTCGAGGCACGCCTCCGTGCGTTCGAGGTAATCTTCGTTGATGCCGACGGCGGCGGCAACGCGTTCGCCTGCTGCCTTCACGCGTTCGACCTGTGCGGCCTGTTCGGCAATCGTGAGAAAGCGGTGGATGGTGCCGATGCCACCGAGCCGCGAGAGTTCGATTGCCAGGTCGGCTTCCGTCACTGTGTCCATCGCCGCGCTGACGAGCGGCGTGTCGAGTTCGAGATTCGGCGTCAAATTTGTCGAGAGGTCGATATCGCTCCGACTGTCCACCGCAGACCGCTGTGGCACGAGGAGCACGTCGCCGTAAGAAAGTCCCGTTCTGATTTCCATCGTTTGAACCCTCCTACACCAGATAGTTCCCAAACTTAAGCGTACTGAATTGGGTCGCTTCCAGAACGTGGCACGCCGGAACGGTACACGTAACCCGCAGGACTCCCATGTCTCGCCCATGGACTCAGAGCACATCGAGACGCGCGCCATCCACGCCGGCCAGGAACCCGACGAGGAGACGGGTGCGCTGATGACGCCAATCCACGCGAACTCGACGTACGTCCAGGACGGCCCCGGCGAGCACCGTGGCTACGAGTACTCTCGGACGGGCAACCCGACGCGCACCGACCTCGAAGCGAATCTCGCCGCGCTCGAAAACGGCGCACACGGGCGCTGTTTCTCCTCGGGGATGGGGGCCATCAACACCGTGCTCAACCTCCTCGAGTCGGGTGACCACGTCGTCGCGGGCAACGACGTCTACGGGGGCACCCACCGCATCTTCACACAGGTCTACGAGAAGTACGACCTCTCGTTCGACTTCGTGGACACGACTGATTTAGCCGCCGTCCGCGATGCCATGCGCGACGAGACGGCACTCGTCTGGGTCGAGACGCCGACCAACCCGCTGATGAACATAAACGACATCGGCGCGCTCGCGGACATCGCCCACGAACACGACGCCCTCTGCACGGTGGACAACACCTTCGCCACGCCGTACCTCCAGCGCCCCCTCGACCACGGCGCGGACATCGTCGCCCACTCGCTCACGAAGTACCTCGGCGGCCACTCCGACGTCATCGGCGGCGCGCTCGTCACGGACGACGCAGACTTAGACGAGGAAATCGGCTTCTACCAGAACTCCGTCGGCGCGACGCCCGGCCCGTTCGGGTGCTTCCTCGTCCTTCGCGGGACGAAAACTCTTCCCGTCCGCATGGACCGTCACTGCGAGAACGCCCGCGCACTCGCCGAGTGGTTAGCCGACCACGAGAACGTCTCCGAGGTGTTCTACCCCGGCCTCGAATCCCACCCACAACACGACCTCGCCGCAGAACAGATGGACGACTTCGGCGGGATGCTCTCGTTCGAATTCGACGGAACGCTCGAACAGGCCAGCACTGTCGTGAGCGAGACTGACGTATTCACGCTCGCAGAGAGTCTCGGCGGCGTCGAGAGCCTCATCGAGCAGCCGGCAGCGATGACCCACGCCGCTATCCCGAAAGAAGAGCGCCTCGCAGCGGGCCTCACGGACAGCCTCATCCGCGTCAGCGTGGGCATCGAACACGTAGACGACCTGAAAGCAGACCTCCAGCAGGCCTTCGACGCCGCGCTGTAGCTTTACGGCAACCGCCCGCGTAGTGCCCGTATGTCGCTCCCTGCGGCGGTTCACGACATCGCACTCTCCGTCCCGTTTGGTGACCGAGACATCCAGATTCATCCAGTCGCAATCGAAACTGACCACGGACTCATTCTCGTGGATGCGGCGGTTCCTGACGCGGTCGGTGATATCGACGCCCAACTTGGCGAGTTCGATTATTCCGTCGAAGACATCGCCATTGTCCTCCTCACGCACCACGACGCAGACCACATCGCTGGCCTCGCACAGGTCGTCGAACGAAGCCGTGCGCTCGTCTGTGCCCACCGCGACGAAGCCCCCTACATCGAGGGGCGGAAAGACCCAGTGAAGGGCAACTGGGTTCCCGACCCGGTGTCGGTCGACATCGAACTCGTCGATGGTGTCACGTTCCGCACCGACGCCGGCCCGATGCGCGTCGTCGCCACGCCCGGCCACTCACCGGGGCACTGCTCGCTCTATTTCCCGACAGCGCGGACGCTCGTCGCGGGCGACGCGCTCAACGTGGGCGACGGACTCGTGGGACCAAAGCCGGAGTTCACGCCCGATATGGACGGGGCGATAGAATCGGTTGCGAAACTCGCCCGGCTGGACGTGGCAACCACTCACTGCTACCACGGCGGAACCGTGGACGAAGGGACGAGCCGAATCAAGCGAATACGCGACGAACTCCAGTAGTCGCGTCGCTCTTCGATCGCTGTCCCGAAAGAAGTGACGCGTCGGCGTTAGATACGGCCGACGTTCTCGACGGAGACGGACTCGACTCCGTCGACTTCGATGAACGCTTCTTCGACTGCTTCCGTGCCGCCGGCACCGTCGGGGACGATGACGGTTGGCAGGAGTGCGATGAGGCCGAACGCGACGTTGTCGCGCTCGAAGCCGTTGATCTTTGCGCCCTCGGGCAGGGCCTGCTCCAGGCGGTCCTGGAGGTCGTCGAGATCGATTTCAGGGCTGCTCGGCATGACCTTCATCTTGGCGGCTACTTTTCCCATGATTATGGACCCGTGAATCCGCAGTCAGGACACTCATAGAGGTTACTCTGCTTTCGGCACTTCGCACAGCGGTAAATCTGCTGGCCGCAGTCTGGACACTTGAATGCGGCGGCGTTGGTGCCGGAAATGTTGATTCCGCACGAAACGCACTTCCGTGCAGAAACTTGTTGACTCCCGCTCATACCCCCTCCTTCCGTCTCGCCGCTTTTAACCGTTATCAAACGCGGTGGGAACTCAACTGCCCGGCAGAATATCGCCGAGCGCAGCGCCGATGACCATCGGCACGAACGCAACGCTCACCTGACAGAACGCGAGCCACGGGTCGGCCCAGCCAACCCGTCCCCACGCGCTCATCATGAGCACCGCCGCGCCAAAGGAGATGCCGACGACGCCGACCAGTCGCCGGGGGAACACTCCGAGGATAGGGTTCGTAATCCGCACGTCCTGAATGTCCGCGACGTAGAGCAGGCCGATGACGATGCCGACGGCGATGAGCACCGTCGCAACCAGATACAACGGGTGCGTCGAGATGAATGCTCCCGCTTCGAGCGTGCCACTTTCGACGAACATCGGGATGCCGAAGATGATGGCTCCGACGAACGCCTCCGCGGCGTCCGCCCGGTCGAAACCCTTGATCGTGTTCCCGAACACGGAGGCGGTGGTCTGCCCGACTTCCATCGCGACGGCACGCGCCTCGCGGACCTGTTCTTTCGCCTGTTCGTCGACCGTGGATTCGAGGCGGTCGAACTGCTGGGCGAGGTCCGCGAGCGTCGACCCCCCGTCTCGTGACCCGTTTCCACGGTCGTCCATACCCGACAGTCCCACGCGGTAACTAAAAGTGTGCCTGCTTCCCGCACCGAAAACAGGCGGTTGAGTCAATTACTCTGCGAGCGTCTACGTAGGTGTGACCAGCGCGGAATCGCTCCAAAATTCCGAGAGAGTGCTTCGATGATTGGCCAGTTACTCGGCGACGACATCGAGCCTTCGGGCCGATACATCGCCGAACTCGTCTATGGCGCAAACGACGGCATCGTCACCACGTTCGCCGTCGTCGCTGGCGTCGCCGGGGCCACGCTCTCGCCGACCATCGTCATCATCCTCGGCGTTGCCAACCTCTTTGCAGACGGCTTCTCGATGGGGATGAGCAACTTTCTCAGCCGTCGGTCTGACATCGCCTACAGAGAGACGATTGGTGAAGCGCCGGTCGCAGACGACAAAACGCCTGGAAAGACGGCCTTCGCCACCTTCCTCGGGTTCGTGACGGCCGGGTGGACTCCGCTTCTACCCTACGTGTTCGGCATGGAACCGGCGTTCACCATCTCGATTTTCGTCACTGCGTTCGTCTTCTTCTTCGTCGGCGCGAGTCGAAGCTTCGTCACGTCGCTGGGCTGGCTTCGCGCCGGTCTCGAAATGCTCGTCGTCGGGATGCTCGCCGCAGGCGTGGCCTACGCCATCGGTGCGGCCATTGCGGGACTCCTCTAACTCAGGCTGGTCCTTCTCGAATCGTCAGCACCGGTACCGGTGACATACGAACGACGCGCTCTGCGGTACTCCCGAGAAAGTACCGGCTGACTCCACGACGTCCGTGTGTTCCCATCACGACGAGGTCCACGTCGTGTTCGGTCGCGTAGTCCACGATTTCGTCGTCCGGAACGCCGACGACGACGGTCCCCGCTGTGGCGACTCCGGCCTTCGTTCCTCCGTCACGGGCTTTCTCGATGACCTTCGTCCCCTCGCGTTCGAGTCCTGCCTGGATGTCGTCGAGGAGGAGTACCTCACCGTAGTGACTCGTATCGACCACGTAGAGAAAGTGAATGTGTGCACCGACCACACGCGCGAGCGAGATCGCGTGGTTCTCGGCGAGAGCCGCCCCATCACTCCCGTCGGTGGGGACGAGAATCGTGTCGTACATGCAAGAAGTAGGGTGGATACTTCGGTGAACTTGTCGGTGAACCGCCGTAAGGAGGCGAGCCTACGGGGCTAAGCCGTCTGCAAGCGTTTATGCTGTCATGGTCACCGCTGCTGACAGAGCTCGGTATCTTGCTAACTGGCAGGATGAAATCGACAGCGCGTCACTCTATCGAACAATCGCCGCGAGTGAACCACAACCGCAACTCGCGGAGGTATACGCACGACTCGCCGAAACGGAAGCTGAACACGCGGCCTTCTGGGCCGAGAAGG
This sequence comes from Haladaptatus sp. DYSN1, assembly GCF_029489995.1. Classification (NCBI taxonomy): domain Archaea; kingdom Methanobacteriati; phylum Methanobacteriota; class Halobacteria; order Halobacteriales; family Haladaptataceae; genus Haladaptatus; species Haladaptatus sp. DYSN1. The sequence continues at coordinate 2,257,535 of NZ_CP120470.1, read as the reverse complement.
CCGAGACCGCAGGCGGAACGCTTCCACCGGAACGCCCATCGTGGCGGGCACGAACGCTCGGGTGGCTCGCCCGGCGATTCGGCCCGAACCTGATTCTCCCGACGCTCACCGCCGCGGAGAATGCAGGACGGTCTTCCTACCTCGGGCAACCGGAAGTCGCGGGAACCACCCTGCCTGCGGACGAACGCTCGCACGCGACTTTGCTCCGGACCATCGACGCGACAGGGGGCGTCGAAGGGAGTACGCTCGCCCGACTGGAAGGTCGTCATCGCTCTGCGAGCGGGAACGCCCTTCGGGCTGCCGTTCTCGGGGCGAACGACGGCCTCGTCTCGAATCTGAGTCTCGTGATGGGCGTCGCGGGTGCGGCACTTTCCGGGTCTGCCATCCTCATCACTGGCCTCGCCGGACTGCTCGCCGGGGCGGGTTCGATGGCCATGGGCGAGTGGCTCTCGGTCCAGAGTTCGCGCGAACTCTACCAGCGTCAAATCGACATCGAAGCCGAAGAACTCCGTACGGTTCCAGCCGAAGAAGCCGAAGAACTCGCGCTCATCTACCAAGCGAAAGGGTTGCCAGAAGAACAGGCCCGCCACCTTGCGGACCGACTCGTTTCTGACGAGCAGACGGCGCTCGACACGCTGGCTCGTGAAGAACTCGGTATCAATCCCGAAGAACTCGGGGGTTCTGCGTGGGAGGCGGCGGCCACTTCGTTCGTGCTGTTTGCGCTCGGAGCCATCGTCCCCGTCGCGCCCTTTGCGTTCCTCAGCGGGACCACGGCCGTCGTCACCAGCCTCGGACTCAGCGCCGTCGCACTGTTCGCCATCGGTGCTGCAATCACCCTTCTCACCGGTCGGAGCCTGCTCTATTCCGGTGGCCGTCAGGTACTCATCGGGCTTGCTGCGGCCGCGCTCACCTTCGGCGTCGGGACGCTCATCGGCGTCTCGCTCGCCGGGTAATCAGCGGCCCGTCCACTCGGGGTCGCGCTTCTCGAAGAAGGCGTCCATGCCCTCCTGTTTATCTTCCGTAGCGAACAACTGCGTGAACAGTTCGGCCTCGTACTCGATGCCCTGGTCGAGGCTCATCCGCGAAGCTGCTTTGATGGCGTCTTTCGCAAATTCGAGCGCCACGGGACTCTTCGCGGCCATCTTCCCCGCAAGGTCGTAGACGCGCTCGTCGAATTCGTCGTCGCCGTACACCTCGTCTACGAGGCCGATTTCCTGCGCGTCCGCAGCGGAAATCAGCTCGCCAGAGAGAATCAGGCGCATCGCGTGGCCCTCCCCAACGAGGCGAGTCAGGCGCTGAGTGCCGCCGCCGCCGGGGATGATGCCGAGATTAATCTCTGGTTGCCCCAGTTTCGCCTTCTCGTAGGCGATGCGCACGTCGCAGGCCTGGGCAAGTTCACAGCCGCCGCCGAGCGCGTGGCCGTTGATGCGGGCGATGACCGGCTTCGGGAGTTCGTCTACCAACTCGTACACACGGGGCCGACGGCTCACCGTGCGCTGTTCGAGCGCGGAGCGTTCTCGCAACTCGCCGACGTCCGCCCCGGCGACGAACGCCTTCGCCTCGTCAGAGCCTGTGAGCACGACGACGCGAACCTCGTCTGCCTCCTCGATTGCGCTGAATAGTTTCTTCAACTCCTCTCGAACCTGCGCGTTCAGGGCGTTTCGGGCGTCCGGGCGGTCGATGGTGACCGTAGCGACGTGTTCGACCTCGCTTCCCACGTCGAGGTGGACGAGCGAGCAGTCTGCTGCCACGGCTTCGAGGTCGCTCATCGTTCCACCTCGCCGACGTTCTCGCCGTTCTCCCACCGGTAGAATCCCTGCCCTGATTTCTTCCCGTGGTGGCCGGCCCGGACCTTCCGCTTGAGCACCTGCGGCGGCCGGAATCGCTCACCGAGTTCCTCACGCAGGTATTCGAGGATGTCGAGTCGCACGTCCAGGCCCACGAGGTCGGTCAGTTCGAGCGGTCCCATCGGGTGGTTGTAACCGAGCGTCATCGCCGCGTCGATGTCGGCGGCGCTCGCGACGCCCTCTTCGTACATTCGCATGGCTTCGACGCCAATGGCGACGCCGAGACGAGAGGAGGCAAAACCGGGCGAGTCGGTGACGACGATGGGCGTCTTCGCGATGCCCTCGACGAACTCGACGGCCACCTCGCGCGTGGCGTCGTCGGTCTGCTCTGCGAGGACGACTTCCACGAGCGCCATGATGTGCACCGGATTGAAAAAGTGGATGCCGACGGCCCGGTGTGGGTCGCTAAGTTCGCTCGCGATGGCCGTCACCGACAGCGAGGAGGTGTTCGTCGCGAGAATGGCGTCGTCGGGCGCGACCGCCTCCACATCCGCGAACACCTGCTGTTTGAGGTCGAGGCGCTCGGGGACGGCCTCCACGATGAGGTCGGCGTCGCCCGCCGCTTCCTTCAGGTCCGTCGTCGTCGTGATGCGCGAGCGTGCTGCGTCCATCTCGTCCGCGGTGAGTTTGTCGCGCTCGACGCCGCCCTGGAGGTTGCGTTCGATAGCCGAGACGCCCTCGCTCAGGACGCTCTCGTCGATGTCTCGCAGAAAAACGTCGTGGCCGGCCATCGCGCTCACCTGCGCGATGCCGTGGCCCATGGTCCCTGCACCGAGTACGGTGACGTGCATACCGAAAGACCGCACGCGAACCGGGTTAATCGTTACCGTCGGCCGGACGCACCTTGAAGCCGTAACGGGTGACCCCTTCCTGGGTGTAGATGCGCCGGATGACTGCCTGCACGCGGTCGCCGACCGCGAGGTCGCCGTGGGCCACCTGTGCGGGGGCGCTCACCGTGTCACCCTCGTAGTCGAAGGCGACGATGGTGATGCCAAAGTCGCCGCTCTGTGCCTGCTGGACCGCGAACTCCGGCGGTGCGCCACCTTGTCCAACTCTGGTCACCGCTTCGACCGTTCCAGTCCCGGGTAACTGTATTGGGTCGTAGTCACCGAGGTGGCCGCACGCGTCGCAGGCACCCTCCGGCGGGAAGGCGAGCGCCCCGCACTCGGTGCATTTCCCGGCGATGAGTCGGTGGCGGTGCGGGAGTGACTGGTGCCACGCAGGCATGGAGACGTAGGCTCCGCCGCCTGTGGGCGAGTCACCGGTCAGGTCGCCTCGGAGCCGGAGGTACTCGGCGTACTCGATTTCCTCGCTCTCGTCGAGGGCGAGATTCGTCGCCACATCGTCTCCCTCGATGACGAGCGCGTCCGCGCCGCCGCCGGCCCCGTAACCGACCGCGAGGAGACGTTCGTGGCCCGCGTCGAGCGCCTTCGCGATACCGAGTGGGGCGCTCGCTGCGCCGGTGTCTCCGAGGTCGTGGACCGTCGTCCCGTTTTGGACGAGGCCTGCCTCGAAGCCGAGCGCCTTGGCCGCGCGATACGGGAGTTTCCCGTCGGGTGACTGGAGGCAGACCGCCCCGACGTCGCCGGGATACACTTGCTCGACTGCACCCCGGATGGTCGCGGAGAACGCCTCGCGGTCGTACCCCGTGACGCCCAACCCTTCGACGAACTCACTCCCGCGCTGGCGGAAACGGGTGCCGGGATACGGTGTCGTGTATTCTGCCTGACTTACGACCGCTGCGCCCGTCTCGCCGAGGACGAAGGCTACTGCCCCTGCCCCGGCGGCGTGTTCGTGTGAATCCGATGGATGGCCACGCGGACTGTCGCTCGCGATGACGAGCCCGACGCTGTCGTGCCACGGTCCGGATTCGAGGCTGGCGACGAGGGCGCGGGTCCCAGCGCGGGTGCTCCCACCGAACTGCTGGTGGGTGGCGGTCTCAGAGACGGCAAGCATCGACCCGAGGCGGGCGGTCAGCTCCTCCTCTTCTGCGGGCGGCGTGGAAGACGCGAACGAAAGGTGGGCGACGTCTTCGCCGGTCAGGTCCGCCGCTTCGAGTACGCGTTTACCCGCCTCGACGGCCATCGTGAGGGCGTCCTCGTCCGCGTCGAGCACCGACTTTTGTTTGATTCCCGCCGGCCCGCGACTCCACTCCGCCGCGAACTCCTTCGCCGAGATTCGGAATCGAGGCGCGTACGCCCCGACCGCCGTGATTTTCGGCACGGTCATGCTGTCTCCTCCTTCTCGAAGATGTGGACGACGGCTGCACCGCCGCTCCCGCCGACGTTGTGCGTGAGGCCCCAGCGGGCGTCCTCGACCTGTCGGTCACCCGCCTTCCCAGAGAGTTGCGTGAAGGCTTCTGCGACCTGTCCCGCCCCCGTCGCGCCGATTGGGTGCCCTTTCGATTTGAGGCCCCCGGAGGCGTTCACGACCACGTCGCCGCCGTAGTCGGTCGCCCCGGATTCGACGTAGGAACCCGCCTCGCCCGGCTCGCAGAAGCCGAGGTCCTCGTAGGCCATGAGTTCGGCAATCGAAAAGCAGTCGTGGACCTCGGCGAAGTCGATGTCTACGGGGCCGACGCCGGCCATCTCGTAGGCCTGTTTCGCGGCACGTTGAGAGGCTGGCACGCCGGTGTAGGTTTCGCGCTGGAAGAGTCCAACCTTGTCCGAGCCAGCACCCACGCCAGCGACCCGGATGGGGTCGTCCGTGTACTCCCCGACAACATCCTCGCTCACGATGAGCGCGCAGGCCGCCCCGTCAGTGGTCGGACAGCAGTGGTACAGCGTGAGTGGGTCGGCGACGGTTGGGGCGTTCATCGCGTCTTCGAGCGAGCACTCGAAGCGGAGTTGTGCGTGTGGGTTCTTCGCCCCGTTCCGGTGATTCTTGACGGCGACGTGCGAGAGGTGTTCTTTCGTGGTTCCGAACGCTTTCATGTGGGCGCTCGCCATCTGGGCGTAGACGCCGGCGAAGGTGGTTCCCGAGAGGCGTTCCCACTCGGTTTCGCCAGAGACGCCGAGCCACCAGCGCGTGGCGTCGCCAGAGAGGTCGGTCATGATTTCGACGCCGCCGGCGAGGACGACGTCCGCCATGCCACTCTTGACCGCCTGTACCGCCTGCCGGACGGAGTATCCGGAGGCGGCGCAGGCGTTCTCGACGCGGGTACAGGGAATGCCCGAGAGGCCGACGTGTTCGGTGACGGCGGGACCGGGGAGGCCAATCTGGCGACCGCCGACGCCGAGCGTGCCGACGACGGCCTCGTCTACGTCGGCGGGGGCGACCCCCTTCTCGACGCTCGCGAGCGTCGATTTGTACGCTTGTTCGAACAGGGAGCGGTAGGATTCGTCGGGGAACGACCCGAAATCGGACTGGGCCGCGCCAACGAGGTACGCTTCGCGCATACTCGCCAGTTGGCCGCCCGGCAAATATAGTGTGGGTGTCGCTCCCGCGAACAGTGTGCCCGACCGACAGAACGGTTTTGTGGGGTGGTAACATTGTCCGAAATAATGTACGGCGTTGTGGAATCTGCGACCCGGGACGAGTTGCGCGACATCCAGTCAGACCGCTTGCGAAACATGGTCGAGACGGCCGCTGGCGTGCCGTTTTACCAGCAGGCATTCGAGGAGGCGGGCATCACGGCCGAAGACGTAGAATCGGTCGAAGACATCGACAAACTCCCCTTCACCACGAAAGAGGACCTCCGGGACAACTACCCGGACAAACTGTTCGCCGTCCCTCGCGTGGACATCGTCCGCCTTCACGCCTCCTCGGGGACGACGGGCAAGCCGAAAATCGTCGCCTACACCCGCGACGACCTCGACGTGTGGCGCGAGGTGATGGCCCGGTCGCTCAACGCGGCGGGCGTCTCGGCGAACGACACGGTCCAGAACGCCTACGGCTACGGCTTGTTCACTGGAGGCCTCGGCTTCCACGACGGCGCAGAGGAACTCGGCGCGACGGTCATCCCCATCGGTGGCGGGAACACCGACCGCCAAATCGACTTCCTGCAGGACCTCGGGAGCACGGTGCTTTCGTGTACGCCCTCGTACTGTCTCTACCTCGCAGAGGCGCTGGAAGAGCGAGACGTGGACCCCCGCGACCTGCCACTCTCGACGGTCGTCATCGGGGCCGAACCCTTCACCGACCCGATGCGCGCAGAAATCGAAGACGCGCTCGACGTGACGGCAATCGACGTGTACGGGCTCTCTGAAATCGTCGGGCCGGGTGTCTCCATCGAGTGTGCGGAAGCCCAGGACGGCCTCCACGTCTGGGAGGACTACTTCTACCCCGAAGTGGTGAACCCGGAGACGGGCGAGGTACTCGACGAGGGCGAGGAGGGCGAACTCGTCCTCACGACGCTCTCGAAGCAGGCGATGCCCGTCCTGCGCTACCGCACGGGCGACATCACCTCCCTCAACTACGACGAGTGTGAGTGTGGACGAACCCACGTCCGGATGGACAACGTCACTGGTCGGGTGGATGACCTGCTCATCGTCCGCGGCGTGAACGTCTACCCGAGCCAAATCGAAGAGGCGATGCTCGAATTCGCTGAGGCGGCCCCGCACTATCGCATCGACCTGCGCCGAGAGGGGACGCTGGATACGATTGAACTCACCGTCGAGCATCATGCAGACGCAGAGAACGTGGAGGAACTCCGTGAGAAGATTCACGAGAAACTGAACTCCACGCTCGACGTGAGTTTGGACGAACTGCACGTTGTGGAACCGGGGACCATCGAGCGCACGACGGTTGGCAAGGTCAAGCGAGTGTTCGACCACCGCGAGTAATTCCCGGTAATTTTTTCTCGTCTTTCGGTGAAATCAGGGTGTGCCATACAGTTACGAACCGCACTTCTTCGAGGACATGGAAGTCGGGAAAACCTTTGAGAGCGTCGGCCGAACCATCACCGAGACGGACTTCGTCAATCATTCTGCGTTCGCGGGCGACTGGACGGAACTCCACACGAACAAAGAATACTCAAAAGACGGCCCGTTCGGCAAGCGCATCGGGCACGGGCCGATGACCTTCATCGTGACCACCGGGCTGGTCCAGCGCTGTGGGTTCGTCGAGCGCACCGTCATCGCCTTCCTCGGGATGAACTACATGGATGTACCTAATCCGGTTTTCATCGGCGACACCCTCTCTGCCGAGTTCGAAGTCACCGAGAAACGCGAGTTCGAAAGCCGCGACGACGCGGGCCTCGTGGTCATCGACGCGACGACGACGAACCAGAACGGAACCGTAGTCTTCCAGGGCGACATGAAGTTCATGTTCAAGCGCAAGGAGTGACCCATCCCTGAAAGTCACCAGAATCGGACGGTTCACATAGCGTTTTCTCCCTTTCCGGCGATTGGATAGTGAGGGGTTCAATCATGGCCGTACAAGATGTAAGAGAGATGAAAGACCTCGTTCTGAACATGGCTGTCGATGTGATGAACGACCGGAAACTGGACGACCTATCGAAATACTACATCGACGACTGCGTCACCCACTTCGCAGACCAGCGTCCTGACACCCACGGCATCGAAGGGGTGAAAACAAACTGGGAGGACGTCTTCCAGGGCTTCCCGGACTTCATGGCCGACCTGGACCACGTCGTCGCTGAGGGCGACAAAATCTGTGGCCACTTCACCTACAAAGGGACCCACGACGGTGAGTTCCTGGGGATGGAGCCGACGAACAAGGCAGCGAAGATTAGCGGGATGACCATGTACCGGTTCGAGGACGGGAAGATTGCAGAATCGTGGGTTCACACTGACTTCCTCGGCCTGATGCAGCAACTGGGCCTCGCGCCGATGCCCGGCGAGCAAGCCTGAAATCACGACACCTTTTCTGACGTTCGAGCAAGGGAAATGCTCTCAGCCGTCCTACCTACTCGTGGGTGGAACCCATGGCAGTACAATCGTCAATTGCAGAGAACAAAGCGCTCGCCCGACGCTTCTTCGAGGAAGTGCAGACGATGGACGACATCGACACGGTAGACGACATCTTCGCAGAGAGCTACGTCCACCACGACACCAACATGCCAGAACCGGTGCGCGGTCGTGACGCGTTTAAGGAATCGCTCTCCCAGTGGATGGGTGGCTTCTCTGACGCGACAATGACCGTTCTCGACCAGGTCGCAGAGGGTGACCGCGTCGTCTCCCGCGTCCGGATGGAAGGCTCGCACGACGGCCCGCTTCAGGGCATGGAGCCAACCAACAAGCACGTCGAGATTGAGGGCATCGTCGAACATCGCATCGAGAACGGCCGCATCGTCGAAGGGTTCCCGCAGTGGGACATCATGGGCATGATGCAGCAACTCGGCGCGATGGACGACCAGCGCGCGTAACCGTCACACGAACTGACGGCATCACTTTTTGCGGTGTGGAACCAACTGTCGAGGTATGCCTGTAGATGTCCTCGCCGATGGCGAACCGCGTGCCATCGACGTCCACGCTCACCAGCCGACCAAAGAGTTCCTGGAGGATGCCGGGGGCGAAATGATGCGTGACGCGGCGAAGAAGTTCGGCGCGACGATGGAGTTCGACACCTACGAGGGGATGCGCGAGGAGTACCACGCTGCGGGGGTAAAGCACGCCGTTCTCGTCGCGTGGGACGCCGAAACGAACACGGGGAATCCGCCGGTCACGAACGACTACGTCGCGGAGGTCCGAGACGAATTCTCCGATTTCATCATCGGGTTTGGCAGTGTGGACCCGCTGAAAGACGACTGCGCAGAAGAGGCAGCACGCGCCGTAGAGGACCTTGGTCTCTCGGGGTTCAAGTTTCAGCAAATCGCCCAGGGGTTCGACCCGAGTGCACCGAAACACGAACACCTGTTCGACACCATCGAGGACCTCGGCGTGCCCGTCATCTTCCACGGCGGAAACTCCACGCTCGGCGCGGGCAGTCCGGGCGGGCGCGGGCTGCGAATCAAGTACGGCAACCCGATGCTCGTAGACGACGTGGCGGCCTCCCACCCTGACCTCCAGATTCTCATCGCGCACCCCGCCTTCCCGTGGGAGCGCGAGCAACTCGCCATCTGCCAGCAGAAGGGGAACGTCTACATGGACTTCTCGGGGTGGATGCCCAAGTACATCGACGACGACTGGTTGCACTACGCGGGGACGCTCCTCCGGGAAAAGACGATGTTCGGGACCGACTATCCCATGATTCGCCCGGGGCAGTGGCTCGATAACTTCGCCGAGTACACCAACTACCCCGAGGACGTCCAGCGAAAGTTGCTCTGGGAGAACGCTGCGGAGTTCCTCGGCCTGTGAAAACTGAACAAATTGCGGGACATCCGGCCGTCACCGTCGGGAACGGGGCGGACCGCCTGCTCATCATCCCCGGATTGAACGACCCGCTCATGCGGGTCACCGAGACGTTCTGATTCGCACGAATTGTCGCCGCCTACTGCAATCGCTACGCCGAGGACCGGACGGTGTCGATGGTGTCTCGACCCGTCGGTTTTGGGCAGCAATCGACGGCGGCGATGGCCGACGGCTACGCAGGAGTCCTCGAAGAGACCGGCCCAGCGGCCATCATGGGGCTCTCGATGGGTGGGTTCATCGTCCAGCACCTCGCCGCCGAGCGCCCGGACCTCGTCACCGGGGCGATTCTTGGCCTCTCCGCGGCGGCGTTCAGTCACGATGGCCACGAAACAATCAGTCGGTGGCACGAGTGGGGCGGCCGTCGTCAATGGCGTCGCATCTATCGGGAAGCGGCAGATACAGTCTCGTCTGGACTCGTCCAACGGGGTTTCTCACTTGTCGCGCAGGCCTACAGTGTGATTACGCGCGGGCCGAAAACGCCCGCCGACTTCCTCGGAACTGCACAGTCCAGTCTCGACCACGACGCCCGAGCAACCCTCGGAGACATCGAGGTTCCGACCCTCACGATAGGCGGGACGAACGACCCGTTCTTCGACGAGGCGGACTTCCGTGAAACCGCGAATCTGCTGGGTGGCGACCTGCACCTTCTGCCGGGCCTCGGCCACGAGGCGGTTATCCACCACAGCAGAGACTTCGACGACCCAATCAATCGGTTTCTCGCGGACGGGGCACAGTTTTAACCACCCGGCGGGCGTCTCCCGGCGCATGGACGTAGAAGCCTTCTTCGAAGGGATGCCGTTCGCCGATTTCCTCGGTGTCGAGGTCACAGACGTCGGAGACGGTCACGCCGAGGGCCACATCGAGATGCGCCCAGAACTTTCGTGGAACGAAGAGAAACTCATGGCCCACGGCGGCGTCGCGTTCACGCTCGCGGACACCGTCGGCGGCGCGGCGCTCGTCTCGCTCGTCGACCAGCCCGTCCCGACCATCGACATGCGCATCGACTACTTGAAAGCCGGCACGGGCGACCTCTACGCCGAGGCAGACGTCGTGCGGTGTGGCTCCTCTGTCGGCGTCGTCGACGTGCTGGTCACAGACGAGGACGGAACTGAGGTGGCGAGTGTTCGCGGCGTGTACAAAACAGGGTAGAACAGAACACCGATACGGGTTAGAACACCTGCGTGAGCAGCCCGCGCTCACCTCGGTGCAACCGTTCTAAGAACGACGATTTGCTGATGCCGAGCGCCGCGGCGACCTCCGCGGCGTCGACGTTTCGCGGAACCTCGAAATACCCCATCTCGACCGCCGTTCTGAGCGCCTCCTCCTGGGCAGGCGTGATGTCCCATTGCTGGGCGACGGTCGTCTCGTCGTCCGACCCGAGTGGGTAGATGCGTTCGAGCGTGACTCCGACGGCGTCCGCCCCGGCCTCTGCGTTGCGGGCGGCGACGGTGTCGAGGACGCCCTGGAGCACGTCGCGTCCGACCACTGCCCCCGTGTACCGTTCGGTTCCGCGGTGGTACTGGAGCGATTCGGCGAGGAACCCGGCGTTCGTCAGTTCGTGGACGACACAGCGCTGTTTCGCGAGACAGCGAAAGTTGTAGCGCCCCTCTGTCTGGGACATGTGCAGGTAGCGAATGCGCTCGTCAGAATCGAGGATGGGGGCCACCGCGTCGTCCGGCGCACTGAATCGGAGAAGCACGTTTCCATCTGCGCGCAATTGCGGCGGGCGGGCGACGAGCGTGGTTCCAGCCTCCCGCGAGGCGTCCGCGAGCGGGCAGTTGTCACCCGTAACTCGGAACTCGACGACGAGGCATTCGGCAATCATGCGGAAAATGTAGCCGTCAACATATTTAAACCCCTGTCATGAACGGGGTAAGGAGTATCCGGTGTGGTCTGTTATTATCTTCCATCATGGACCTCGATACCGTGTTCGAACGGGCTGGTCCGCGGGCGTTCAGCCCGAAGGACGACATGCCCCAGGAATACCGCGAGGCGGCGACGCGGATGATTCAGTTCCACGCGAACTCAGAAATCATGGGCGCGTACTTAGAACGCCCCTTCATCCGCCAGGCCCCGAGCCTCGACCGAAAACTCGCGTTCAGCGCGAAAGTACAGGACGAAATCGGTCACGGTCAGTTGCTCTACCGCGCCGCAGAGTCCCTCGGCGTGAAAACCCGCGAGCAGATGTTAGACGAACTCGCCAATGGGAAAGGCAAGTTCCTCAACTGCTTCCACTATCCGATGGAACACTGGTGGGAAGTGCCGATGATTGGCTTCTTCGTGGATGGCGCGGCGATGCGCCGGCAGGCCACGCTCAAGGACACGAGTTGGGAGCCGTACGCCCACGCGATGGACAAAATCTGCTTCGAAGAAGGTTTCCACATCAAACACGGCGAGCACATCCTGCGGGAACTCGGCACGGGACCGAAGAAGCACCAGGAACTCGTCCAGGAAGCGTTCGAGGACTGGTGGCCGCGCATCATCCAGTTCTTCGGGCCAACGAACGACAAGAGCACCCACCACGACTTCGCCGCGAAGGTCGGTCTCAAGCGCAAGTCCAACGACGAACTCCGCAGTGAGTTCCTCACCGTCTACGTTCCGAAGGCAGAGCGTTACGGCCTCGAAATCCCCGAGTACCCGCGCATCTACCACGACGAAGAAACGGGGACCTACACCGTCGAAGAGGACGACCTCGACTGGGACGAGTTCTTCCAGATTGCGAAAAACCAATACGAACCCGGTCTCGGCCAGATCAACACCCGCAAGGCGGCACAGGACGCGGTCGAATGGGTCACCGAATCCTTAGAGAATCCGGGGTCCACGCCCCAGGCGGCTGACTGACCATGATCTGGGAAGTGTTCCGCCAGGAGAAACAGGGTGGCTACCACACCCACTGCGGGAACGTCCACGCGCCCGACCGCGAGATGGCGCTGATGTTCGCTCAGATTCAACACGCGCGCCGTCGGCCAACCCACAGCCTCTGGGTCGTTCCGAAGGACGAGATTGGCGAAGTAGACGCAGAAGAAGCCTCTTTCGGCGGCACGACCGACAAGATGTACCGCTGGGCGATGACGTTCAACACGGACGCGAGTTTCGCGAAGGAAATCGAGGACTCGGAGAAAGAGCAAATCGAGGCCGAACGCCAGCGGAGGGAGAAGTAATGTCCGTCGCAGAACTCCCCGGCCCGCAGGAATTAGACGAGGCCCAGCAGGCCGCGGTCGAAGAACTCCTCTTTCGGATGGCCGACGACGAATTCGTCCTCGCAGAACGCTACACCGAGTGGCAGGTTCGCGCGCCGACGCTCGAATCCGACCTCGCCATCGCGAACATCGCACAGGACGAGTACGGGCACGCACGGCTCTGGTACGATCTGCTCGAGGACTTTGGCTACGAGGAACCAGAACTCATCTGGGAGCGCGACCCGGACGACTTCCGCCACGCGACGCTCGTCGAACTGCCCGTCTTCGAGGGCGACTGGGCCGACACCATCCTTCGAAGTTACCTGTTCGACCAGTACGAGAAACTGCACCTGGAGTCGCTCAACGCTTCGTCGTACCCGCGTCTTCGCGACCGCATCGAGAAGGTGCAACTGGAAGAACGCTACCACCTGGAACACGGACAGAACTGGCTCGAACGCCTCTGTGACGACGACCCGGGCCGCGAGCGTGTTCAGCAAGCACTCGACCGCGTGCTGCCGTACGCCCTGACGCTATTCGAACCGGGTGACCACGAGGACGCGATTCTGGAGTACGGCATCCGCACGGAACCGCTCGACTCCCTGCGCACGCAGTGGCTCGAAATCGTCGTGCCGTTCCTCACCGCACTCGGCCTCGACGTGCCACACGACGTGGACGAACTGCCGGACGTGCCTGCCAAAACGGGCCGTCGCGGCGACCACACCGACGACTGGGAACCGCTGTACGAGGACTTCACGTTCACGTACCGCACCCTCGGGCTGAGCACCCCGACGAAGCTGCTCAAGGACCCAGACGATGTCAAGTAACCCAACCGAAAACACCGGCACGCCGTGTTCCTACACGGACTACGTCCACGGCCCCGAACGCGAGGGCTTCCCTGCAACCGGCGAGGGCGCGACGGGCGTCGAACGCCGCGTCTGGGACGCCCTCTACGAAATCGAGGACCCCGAGATGCCAATCAGCATCGTCGATTTGGGCCTCATCTACGGCGTCACCGTTGAAGACGGCCACGCAGACGTGAAGATGACGCTCACCTACACTGGCTGTCCGGCCCGCAAGATGCTGACCACGGACATCGAGGAGGCCGTCGCCGCCGTGGAAGGCGTCGAGAGCATGGACTTAGACCTCGTCTGGAGTCCGCCGTGGACCGTCGAGATGGTCACCGAGCAGGGAAAGGAGGACCTGCGCGAGTTCGGCCTCTCCATCTGACCATGCGATTCAACGACCCGAGCGTCACGACGACTGCGGACGAATCGCCAGCGGAGTGCCCGTACTGTGGCTCCGACGACACGGTTCGCGACCACCCGAAAGGGCCTGGCCTCTGCCGGTCGATGCACTACTGCAACGGCTGTGACCAGCCGTTCGAGAAGTTCGGGTAGTCGGTCCCCAGAACGCGCCTTTTAACCCCAACCCACTCGCTACCGACAGGTATGACCGAAAACGGATGGTTCGTCGGCGTCGATTCCGACGACACCGCCGAGGCCGTCGCGCACATTCGCGAGGGGTCGGCCGACGCTCCCGCCGACTGGCCCGCGCAGGCCGTCGACGCTGGGTTCGCCGCGGACGAGGAGTCGTATTACGAGCGACTCCACGCGGTGACCGTCGAGGCGGCCCGCCAGGAAGTCGTCGAGAAGGAGCGCGCGACGGACAAGCAGTTGATTCACGCCGTTCGCGCGATGGACGACGCCCGTCGCATGGCGAACGAACTGGCCGAACGCGTCGCGGAGTGGGCGGGAAGCCGTTTCGCCGACGCCGGCACGGGCGTGGAGTCCGCCCGGAAACTCGCCGAACGGGAACCCAAAGACGCCGCAGACGAGCGCCTCATCGCGCTCGCCACCCGGTGTGCGGAACTCGACGACGAGGCCAACGCACTCAAGGAGTTCGTCGAAGAGACGACGCCCCTCGTCGCACCGAACCTCTCGAACCTCGCAGAGCCGGTTCTCGCGGCGCGACTCATCGCGCTCGCCGGTGGCCTCGACACGCTCGCGAAGAAGCCAAGTGGGACGGTGCAGGTCCTTGGCGCGGAGGACGCCCTCTTTGCCCACCTGAAGGGGCAGGCATCGTCGCCGAAACACGGTATCATCTTCATGCACCCGGCGATTCGACACACCCGCCGAGAGGACCGCGGGTCTGCGGCCCGCGCCCTCGCAGGGAAACTCACCATCGCCGCGCGCATCGACCACTACGCGGGTGACCTGCGCCCCGAATTGAAAGACGAATTGGACGAACGTATCGCGACTATCCAGGCACGGGGTGAGAACTGATGTTGCCGGCTGGTGTCGAGCGGCGCACCTTCGACGGCAAAGAACGCCTCGCGACGAAGGGGCAATCCGTGTACGGCGAACCCGTCTCCGAGGGGTGGCGACTCTGGGATGTGAACCGCTCGAAACTCGGTGCGATGCTCGAAACGGAGATGGACGTCGGCCTCTCGGGCGGCGAGAAAGTGCTGTACCTCGGTGCGGCAAGTGGGACCACCGTGAGCCACGTCGCGGACTTTTCTGGTCCCACATACGCCGTGGAGTTCGCCCCGCGCCCGGTCCGTGACCTGGTGGGTGTGGCGCGTGACCGCCCGAACCTGTTCCCGCTGCTCAAAGACGCCCGGAAACCCGAAACCTACGCCCACGTCGTCGAATCGAAGCTGGACGTACTCGTCCAGGACGTGGCCACCCGCGGGCAGGCAACCGTGGCCGTCCGCAACCGTCAGTTCCTCGCGGACGATGGACGCGCGCTCATCGCCATCAAGGCCCGCAGTGAGGACGTAACTCGCGACCCAGACGTCGTGTTCGAGGACGTGCTCGCTGAGCTGGAGGAGGGCTACGATATCGTCGAAACGGCCCGACTCGAACCGTTCCACGCGGACCACCTCGGCGTGGTTGCGACACCGAAGTGAGCGACTGGTCAATTCCCATACCTTTCGATACAGTTGGGTAACACCTGTGCGGGAAGCCAGAACTGTTTAAGTTCCGGCGGACGTACCGCGGACAAGATGGATACGGGCTCTGCCGAGAATTTCACCCGAACCGGGACACTCGGAATCGAAGAGGAGTTTTTCGTCGTCGATGACGTAGGCCGGCCGACGTCGGGGACGGACGAACTCGTCTACGAATCTGACCCTCCCGAACTGCTGGCTGGTCGCATCGACCACGAACTGTTCAAGTGCGTCGTAGAGACGCAGACGCCGGTCATCGAACGACTTTCTGCGGCCCGCGAGCAGCTGCTCGCAATCCGTGAGGCGCTTCTGTCCCACGCCGAAACCCACGGTTTTGGCATCGCCGCGGCGGGCCTCCACCCGGCGGCAAAATGGCGCGAACTCGAACACGCCGAGAAATCGCGCTACAAGGCGCAACTCGACCGGATTCAGTACCCGCAGCACCGCAACACGACGGCTGGCTTGCACGTCCACATCGGCGTCGACGATGCGGACAAGGCGGTCTGGATTGCGAACGAGATTCGCTGGTATCTCCCCGTGATGCTCGCACTCTCCGCGAACTCGCCGTTCTGGAACGGGTTCGACACCGGCCTCGCCTCCGCACGGGCGAAGATTTTCGAAAACCTCCCCAACACCGGGATGCCGACCGACTTCGACTCCTACGAGGACTTCCTCTCGTTCGAACACATGATGGTCACGCAAGGGTCGATAAACGACCGCGGTGAACTCTGGTACGACGTTCGCCCCCACACCGAGTACGGCACACTCGAAGTTAGAACGCCGGACGGACAGACCGACCCGGAGCGCGTCATGGCGTTCGTCGAGTACACGGCGGCGCTGGTCGAGGACCTCGGCGCGCGCTACGACGACGGCGAGGAAGGCTATCGCCACCGGCGGGAACTCTTAGACGAGAACAAGTGGCGGGCGATGCGCTACGGCCACGACGCCTCGTTCATCGACCTCGACAGACAAGGGACGAGCACCCTCGGCGAAATCGTCGACGAAGAGTGTGAGAGACTCGGCATCTCCGGCATCCGCGAGCTGTACGACGGCGAGAGCGGGGCCGACATGCAGCGCAGACTCCTCGAAGCGGAGGGGCTCCCCGCGCTCTGTGACGCACTTCGACTGTAGCCAAGGGTTTTTACCCGACAGTCTCTTTTCCCCTTCTCAGAGGAGCATGGCTGCTGACGACGCACCAGACAAACCGAAGGAGGGTGAACCAGCGGGTCACAGGGGACCACGGGAGCGACTCGAGCAACACCGGTCGCGACTCGAAGACGAAACCGACCGGGCTGTCGGGCAGTTCGACGACCGCATCGTCGAACTCCTCTCGTGGGTCCTCGACACCGAAACGCGAGCACGCATCTACGTCTATCTGCGCCAGCATCCGTGGGCGACCAGCGAGGAAATCGCCGACGGAACCGGGCTGTATCCGAGCACCGTCCGGGAGGCGCTCGCGGAACTCCATACCGAAGAAGTGCTCGAACGCCGGAAACGCAAGAGTTCGGGCGCGGGGAACAACCCATATGAGTACACGGCGATGCCGCCGAGCGAACTCGTCACCGCGCTCGCAGAGCAGGTGCAGGACGAACTCAATACGGTGTTCAACCTCGACTGCTATCTCGGCAGGCGCGACCCGAAGACGGCGACCGAACCCGTGACGATCACCGTCGAGGAAGAGGCGGACGAATAACCGGTCTGTGCGCGTCGGTTTTCTGATTGTTCATCGATTCATTGAGTCGAAGCCACTAAGCCAGCGGCGGTAGTTGGGTGGGGTATGAAAGTCGCGCTGGGCGGGACGTTCGACCCGGTCCATGATGGGCATCGAGAACTGCTCAAACGGGCCTTCGAACTCGGGGACGTGACAGTTGGCCTCACGAGTGACGAACTTGCGCCGAAGACGCGCAAGGAGGACCGCTACGTCAGACCGTACGACGAGCGCAAGGCGGACCTCGAAAAAGAACTCGAACAGTTCGCCGCCGAGTACGACCGCGAGTGGGAAATTCGGACGCTCACCGAGCCGACTGGCATCGCCACCGAACCGCAGTTCGACGTGCTCGTCGTCTCCACCGAGACTCAGCGCGGAGGCGAACTCGTAAACGAAATCCGCGAAGAGCGCGGCCTCGAACCGCTCCGAATCGAGGTTGTAGACCGCGTCTACGCGAAAGACGAGGACGTGATTTCGAGTACGCGCATCGTCCGTGGCGAAATCGACGAACACGGGAACCTCACGCCCGAACGCGAGGGGCGACCCGCAGAACGAGAGCAGTAAGTTACCAGCCCGGCGGCCGCAGGCCCGCGGTCTCCAACAACTCCTTCCAGCGCTGTTGAATCGTCAGACGAGCGACGCCGACGGCCTCAGCGACGTCACCCTGTGAGCGTTCGTCACCGGCGATGAGTGCCCCGGCGTAGAGACTCGCCGCGACGGCCGCGCGCTTCGAGCGTTCCTTTTCGGGGACCGTCGAGAGAAAGAGGTCCGCCGCCCGAGAGCGCGCTTCGGTTCCGAGCGACAGTCGGTCTGCCGCCTGTTCGAGTTGCGCGAGCCACTCTTCGTTTTCCACCTGGTCGCCGGCCCGATACACGAACTGCGATTCGGCGTGATAGGATATAAGCCCTCGCCACCCGAGAGCGACAGGTATTTTGTTTAATGCGGGAAATCGGTAGACGCGCGTGGGTAGCCAAGCCAGGAAACGGCGCAGCGCTTAGGACGCTGTCTCGTAGGAGTCCGCCGGTTCAAATCCGGTCCCACGCATTCCAAGGACCTCGCTGTCTCTCGGTTTTTCGCCCTGCACATCGACTATGTCAGGGAACCTAACGAACTCCAGCGACAATAGAATAGACGCCGATTTAGACCCCGGTAGACACATCGTGATTGTCCCATCTGATAACGAAAATCAACTCTCAAAGAAGCAGTACGTGGACTATCACAGCTACCGAGAACAGTTCTTGAAGTGGCTTCTCCACATTGGAAAGAACCCCGAGAAGGCACTCGGATACTCTGCATATACGGTCTACGAATCCGGCTACAGGGCTGCTGCGTTCGATCGATGGGTGTGGAACACCCATGATGAGTATCGGATCCCTCCTTCGCACGAGGACGCAGACGGCTATCTACAAGAAGTGGCCTACAGTGACCGTGCCCAAGCTAGCAAAGGAAAAATCGAAGAGATGCTGAAGCGGTACTTCCGATGGCTTGCCCACAAGTACGGAAAAGACGAGTGGGAAGCGCAGTTTTCCTTCCAGAGTAGTGGTGATGGGCAGCCTCGGGACTTCTTGACCATCGATGAGAGGCGGAAGATACGGCAGGCGTCACTCGAACACGGGAGTATTCCGACCTACAACACACTATCTCCACAGAAGCGTAGCGAGTGGAAAGGCTATGTCGCCCAAACACTAGGGAAACCAGTTGACAAAGTAACACCTGAAGATTGGAATAGGGTTGAGGGATGGAAAATTACGTCGATGGTCTGGGCCAGTCTTGACGCCGGTCTCCGACCGGTTGAAGTCCAACGTGCCCAAACGACGTGGGTAGACATCGAAAATGGGATTCTACGAATACCTAAGGAAGAGTCGAGTAAGAACCGAGATAACTGGCGTGTCAGCATCACCGACCGAACCGCAAAGTCACTCGAACGGTGGATGAATGAACGGTCGAATTACGACCGATACGAAGATACTGAGACTCTTTGGCTGACGACACACGACAATCCCTACGGGTCGAAGAGTTTGGGTCGGCTTTTACGAAAACTCTGCAAGAGGGCCGGAATACGGACCGACAATCGCCAGCTGTCCTGGTATGCGATACGGCATAGTGTAGGGACTTATATGACTCATGAACGAGATCTCGCAGCCACTAAAGCCCAACTTCGTCATAAGTCGGTTAAGACTACGATGAAGTACGATGCTGTACCCGTAGAAGACCGTCGGGAGGCATTAGACCGTATGGGGTAACCTCTGTACTATTCTCTGTTATTCAGCTGAGTAGCATTTTTATTAAGCATGGATGGTTGAAAGAGGTTGCAGAGGAAATCGTGGACAGTAATTGCAAACCTTGCAGAGAATATTGATTCAGAAGAGTAACGGTAATTCATACGTGGAAAATAAAACAGACAAATGATTAATCGACTGACTTTCGGTCGGAATGTCTCTTTCGCCGCTGAATTCGCAGTTGCGACAATACCTCTTCTCTTTGCATCCACACTTCAGACACCTCTTCGGCTATTTGTCGGCTTGGATGAACAAATAATAACCACCATCGCAATTCTCACTTCAATCTTTAGTTTTGGTATGTCACTTCTTGTACTCACGAAGGTTGGCCAATCCACCTACTCGCCAAAACTCCATGAACAAGGATTCATATTTACTTCTGGAGTGCTGTATTTTTTGTTTTCGATATTGATAACATATCTCGGTTATTTATTACTAATATATCCATATTCTGGGCAAATTATTCCCGAAACCAACGATATTTTCGCAGGAATAGTAATCAGCTCACTATATTTGATAGCCCTATCTGGAGTTAATGTCCTTACTGTTTGGTCACTTGAGAGAAGAAGAAGAAAAGGCGAAATGGTCTCTGAATTCCTCCGAGTGACAGAGAACCTCCGAGAAGCCGACCTAGCTGAAGCTCGCGAACTAGGGGACCGCACACTTATCGTGGGTAGAAAGATTGAGGAAGAATTGAGAAAAGAGCCAATGAATGATACAATCGGACTTCATACCACACTCAAACAGTGGCTGGATGATTTCCAGCAATTTACTGCTTCAGACCAACGAAAAATGGTAGGATGGACTTCTGAGAGTTACGGGAACCGTAGTAAACACTGGAACTCCTACTACACTAAATATACGGATATTCACAAGGAATTAAGTAAACTGGAAATGTCATCGTAGGTTAAGACATGAAATGCCTACTGCACCGACGTTAGACAAGGTCGAATCCCGTTCTGACTATTCATTTCACAGGGAGAGTGTACTCTTAGTCAGTGAAACGAACCGTTGCTTTGGTTATGAACTGACGGATTTACTCGAAGATGTTTTAGGAGATGCATCTGGATATGAGGAATTCTTCGCCTATACCCCACATAGTCACGGATTTGACCTTTTAGACGAAGCAAACGCTGAGGACAAAATCGTGTCCTTGGAGAATAGTATGTGGCTGGTCGAGGCCAACTGCTTTTCTCGTGATTCACTCAGACTACGCAGTTTTATTCAAAACAAAGTCCCTCCAGAAGCCGAAATTGTTGTTTGGAAAAATCATGAAATTGACCTCGGTGTTGACTTGGAGGACATAGCTAGCATTTCTCACAAGATATTCGTCACCAAAAGTGAACAGAGTCTTAAGACATCTATACGTAGCTATTTTACTAGAGACTGCCATCCTCGTCGATCCAAGCATTGTGTGGACTGGAAAATATCAGCAAGAACTCAACAAGAGACAATAATATGATACACGCTTGGAGGGCAATACAGCGGGTAGGGGAAGACCTTGGTTTATCTGGAGACGTCTTCGATGCCTATCTCAAAGTTACTTCTGAAGTACACGACGAAATGTTGGACGAGTATGAAGAAGAATACGACTTAGATAGTGAATACTTTGACTTCCTCAATAACGAAGTTCTAAGCAACGAACGGGTCCTGGCCATTATTTCAGAAACAAACGTTTCAGATGAACGGTTATCCAAAATGAGGGGGGCAGAGTTTGACATCGAGAGTTCCTTCCGAGAATCTTGGAAAATCAAAAACAAACTGGATGAGGTTGTTGACCTGGTTATGCTTCTCAAGCTGATTGCTGACTACCAATCACGAACTGGTGAGAATAGTGTTTCCCGAGACCGTATTCAGTACCTCACTTACCTCACAAATGATGTTCTCTCCGGTAGAGAGGACCATTCTATCAAACCACAAAAAACAACCTTGGGAATGTTGGAACGCACTGGTTATCGGTATACATTCAGAAAACGAGACTCAACGGTCCATTCCAGTAGACTGTCACAAGATCGAAACAGACTCATCGCATCAAAAATATTTGATGAGCGCGTTGACGAGTCTATTGACCCAAATGTACAGCAACCATTCAATTTGTCATTGGGTTTTTCGGGTGAGTTCATCGCGACCCGTTATCGCGACAATCTAAATAAAATTGATACAGCTGAGAGCGTTCTATTACGCGAGTGGGCACTCTGTCAGAAGAGGGTACTGCAGAAATGGAGTGGAGAACCAATCAGTGAGCTGGAAAGCCGGGTCAAAAGTATGAATTCATTTGATGAAAACAGGAACGGTAGCGTGTTACTCACAGGACGAACCCGTATCTTTAGCCTCGACAGTGAAGGACTGGTAATGGACGTATTCAACGGAGTGAAACGGGCAAATGCCTGAGCTAGAACCTATCGCAGATATCCATGACCGGATTGAGAACGAGAAGATCTTCCCAGAGGACGTCAAAGAGGAATTCAAACAGTTTGTCTCCAATAACTATTATGACGTGGAATTTGGGGCTGGCTCTGTAAATCTCGACAATTTCTTGGTGAAAGGATTCAATAATCTCTCCGAAGCAGAGGTCAATTTTGGTGGGAGCGACTATATTGTATATGGTAAGAACGCCCTAGGAAAGACGACTCTCATTAGAGCGATCCAGTACAATCTCATGGGTCTTCCAGTCGACAAACAGAAGCACGGGATGACTGGAATCATTCAGACCGGTAAAAAGCGACTATTCACGCAGGGTGATTGGTGGATTGGAAAAAACCGTACCCAGATTCAGAGGGAACTGTATCGAGAGGGTCGAGGGGGGGCACTTCACGGAGAAGAAAAACCAGTTGTAATAGAGGATATCGACAACTCAACTGTCCCTGAAGATCGCCACGACCAACCCGAGACTGTTTTCAATAAAGTCGGGATTTCTCCTCTATATAACAGGGATTACGACGTGTACGATTTCATGTCTTTGTTCTTTCTAATGTCACGTGACTTTTTGAATTTCATAAACTGGAAGGGCAATTCAACAGAAGTCATCGACATCCTGTTTGGTATATATCTCACAAATGTCTCGAATGCGGTTGATAATCGTATGGATAAGTTGGGTGATATCGGAGACTCTATGGAGGATGCTAACTGGAAATCTGAAGAATACAAGAAAAAACTAAAAAATCGTCGCGAGGATTTTAAAGAACTGGAAAAAAGTCGTGAAGCGATTGCCTCTATAATTGCAGATAAGAGAGAGAATTTGGAGTCGTTACGAAATAGTGGTGATTCTGAAGAGCGCCTCAATCGACTTCGTTCTAGGCAAAGTTCTCTAAAGTCAAAGTTGGCCGACCTAAAAAGTCAACGTACAGAACTAGTATCCGACCTCGCAGCGGCCCGTCGAGTAATAGAACGATACGAAGACAATGAACTGACTGGCGACCTCAAAGAAATTGCAGACGAGTTGCACGATCTGCTGTCCGTTCCTGACCGCTGTCCTGTCTGCATGAATGACGTCGATGCAAACCAAAGACGCCAGTTGAAGAATGAACACAGCTGTCCTCTTTGCAGCAAAGAAATGCCTGAGGACAGGATTGAAAAGGAAAAGGAGTACCAGACCCCTAAATCCCTCTCTGAGCGGCGTGAACAACAACAACAAGAACTCGAAGAACTCCTTGAGGAGGAGGCAGAACTAGAAGCCCGTATTTCGCGACTTGACTCGAGGATTTCATCAGCTGAGACAGACATCAAAGAAGTAGAACAACGTCTTGAAGAAAGTGATTTAGACAAAGAGATTGAGCGGCGCGAAGAGTTAGAGTCGGAAATCCGGACTCTTCGAGAAAAGGCTGTTAATTTGGATGTAAAGCTTGACACTACCCGTATAGAGATTACCGAACTGGAGTGGGAGGTGAAAGCTCAAGAATATCTTAAGGAGATGAAGGATAATCGTAAAGACAGAAGTTCTTATTTAAGCCGTCTCTCGGGTATTGTCGACTCCGAACGGAAGAATCAACGAAGAAAACTTCAGATGCAGTTAGACGAACAAATGGAATATTTAATTGAAAATTGTCTTACTGAGGGATTCTTTTCAGAAGTCACTTCAGTATCATTTGACGGTCCCGAAAACTACCATTTCACAGTCCACACTCCGACTCGAAGATACAAATCATCACAAGCTGAAAAAGAATCCGCAGAGGCAACTCTACAGTCACTCATCTTCCACACTGCAGTATTAAGACACCTGTCCAAGTCACAAAACGAAAGTTTTCCTTTCAGATTGTTCGTAATCGACTCACCTCTCTCAAACGACATGGACTCCGGGAACGAGAGTGACGTCCTCTCTATTCTTTCGTTTTTACCGGAATATCTCGACGAGTATCAAACGATAGTTACTATGGCTAAGCCCGAAAAAGAAACTATGACAATGCTAGAGAATTCTGGACACACTCTACTAAACTTCAATGCAATTTGAGAAGTGCCCCTGGCGAAGAAATAGGTCCATTGACGAGGGAATAGTGCGGACTGATGAGACACTGGACAGACTCTCCCCCAATAAGGGATATCTAAAATAGCATCTCCAATTTTACTAGGATTGCCCGACCTCCCAAAACGGACCGGTCCATCGACGCCGAGAGGTAGCATGCCGACCGAGTTAGGCCGATAGGATTCACCAAGGTCATCTCCCTGCTTTACATCTCCCTCCCCCTGACCCTTATACACCAGGTAGGAGTTCTCATCTCGGCTGTAAATCAAGAGAAGATGAGGGAACAGGGTCCTCGGGGATATAGTTGCCCCACACTTAGCACAATATCTACTACTCCGTCAGTCATCCACGCCAAGGCGGGTTTGTTATCGTGTGTCCACCGTAATCCAAGCGTGTCGTTTCAGGGCCGTGCATGATGCAAGGATTTCCCGTTTAACTTGAACCCATTCATATATTCAAGTACCGAGCCTCTTTCGAGGGTATTCTCGGGCGACAAATTGCGCCCTCTCAAGACGCACCTACGTACCCTTCCATGGATACGGTTTTGTTCAGTTCAATCACGGCCTAGGATTGCCGAGGTGGAACTGTGAAACGGCCTTAACCCGGCGACGCCCCACAGATGCTTATTGGATAAAAATTAGACTGTGTGGACTTAAACTCCATGTAGATAATATTGACAAAAATCCCCGAGGAGGGGGACATCGCCGGGTTAAAGCGCATTTGGAAAATCATACTTACCGCTAATAACTTTATCCCATGAAGGGTATTACTGATTCTGGCACCCCTCTGAATTGGTCTGAATCTCTGGACCAACCGTATCTTGAATATCCGTAAATTATGGGTGCAACAAAACCCCCCCTCACCAGGGTATTCAATAGGGCTATCAGCGAATTGCTTTGATTTGCGGATGGGTGACTACATGGTTATTGTATCCAAGGTACTCTGGCCCCACTTGGTGTTCATCTTCGACTATTAATTCGCGTCCATTGATTTCGGAATCGTAGAAGTGAGTGATTTCCATGGAGCTTGAGTCAATTGATATCATTCTATTCTCGAAATCGATATGATGATTTGGACAGACAACAACCACGTTCTCTGGGATGTCTGGACTATCCTCTCCAAGAGGCATTAAATAATGTACCTCGGAATAACCGTTTTGAGGGCCTTGAAGACGTTTCTCTCCGAGAAAACCACCCACTCGCTCCCCCGACTGGAGGGCGAGGTCTCACTCGGTGACTCCTCCGGCGACCGGTACGAGTGTCCCCCCAAGGCAGTCGAGAAAAGAGACTTGGTGGGGCTCTAACAATTCGAAAACTCAGAACAGCCACAAAGCTTCGAGATGACTGGTGCGCAGTTCGCCGACCTCCGCGGGTTTTTTCGTGATGCGTTCTAGACTGTGGGAGTCCCAACTTCATCCGATGCGACCGTGGAACCTCGCCGTAGCGCTTGAGCGTACCTCGATGAAGTCCGAATGCGTCTCATAGCGCTCTTCGTTGCGAATCATGTGTTTCATCAAGCAGTGGACGGTGGGGTTAGTGCGTAGACTCACGATTTCTTGGTGCGGTTGCCCATGTCGCCCTCTCGGCCACCACCCCATAACGGTAAGTTAGGAGATACTTCTCTTATTATGCGAACGCGCATCCACAGCGTCGCGGGTGTTATAGTGCATCCAGATTCACACGAGTGTTAGTGTTTTGTTGGCTTCGTGTTCTAGTCGTCGGGAATTTAGGCGGGCCAGATCCCAGTGTGCGGTGGTGAGTGGAGGTTTGAGGTATTCGTGGATGGTGGGGTCGAGGCGTTCGATTTTTTCGCTGTATTTCGCTGGCGTCAACTCTCGGAAGGTGAAGCGGTTGTCGAACGCCACGATGCGTCCGTCTGATTCTGGGCGGCGGAAGACGATTCCCGACTCAATCGTGGGTGGGCCATCTTCGCGCTTTTTGAGTTCGGGGGGGATTTCCCATGGTTCTGCTAGTTGGGCGGCATCGTAGAGGAGGGCGTTGTCGAACACGTGGGTCGCGGTGTAGTCGGTGGCGGCGAAACAGAGGATGTAGCTGACCCAGTGTTTGTCTTCGAGGCGGTATTCGGGGTTATTCGAGAAGAAGTGTTTTCGCATCTTGTTGAACTGGCGGATGATGTCTTGTGCCCCGTGGGCTTCTTCGATGGCGAGGTCTGATTTGATTTCGATGACGCGGCACCATTCTTTGCCGCTCTTGCTTTCTCCATTGACGACGAGGTCTGCGTATCCTTGGTTCTGGTATTCGCCAAAGTGGACTTCGGGGTCGAACCAAACGGTTTCGTGAGCTTGCCCACCGATAATTGATTTGGCGATGCTGGACTCTGGGAGTTTGTATGCCATTACCACGTACTAATGGAGGCAGAGAATATAAACATGTCACATAATATACCATTGGTTGCTGTAGTAATAACGGTTTCTCTGGGACAACGTCCTCGGGTATTGGTTCACTCCTCTTCTGCCTTATAACCACTATAGTCGCTTTTCCGCCACATTGTCGAACCATTCATATGAATCGAGTGGCGTCGGTTGGCACCCATTCAGCACGGGCGAGCGCATCCGCGATGTGTTCGTAGAAAGATGGATTTTTCTCACGGACAAAGTCCGCGTATTCGCTCGGTGTTAGAGACAAGCACGAGAAGTCCTTGTTGAACACGGGAACTGGGTTTCCCACGCTCGCCGGGTGGCGAAAATTGACTGCACTAGTGAGCGTGAGAGGCAGTTTGCTGTGGGGAGAGAGTCGCTTTCGGGGAACCGGGGTGGGGTCTAACTGTTGGGCAGCGCGATAGAGGGCAAGGTTATCGAACACGTGAGAGGCCACAGTATTGGTCGCGTAAAAACTGAGTTCGTTTCGGATGTGGCTGAGTCTAGCGGGCGAATATCGAGGGTTCTTTTGGAGGAAGAACTGGCGCATTTTGTTGAACTGGCCAATGATGTCTTGGGGGCCAGTGGCGCGTTGAATTGCGTTCTCGGATTTGAACTCCATGAGGGTGAGCGTTCTCCCGGATTTGACAACGAGGTCTACGCGGCCTCGATTGCCGTAATAGTTGTAGTGGGATTCGAGTTCGAATTCGAATTTGGGGTGTTCGTAGGTGGTGATGAATGCATTGGCGATGTGGTGTTCTGCCGTGGAATTCGACGCCATACCACGCTGGAATGCCGTAGTCTGAGATAACCCTCTGGCGAGCGGAGTGAAAGTGTGACCATGAACACGTCGCCCAAACTATATCACTCACTGGTGTGGTAAAAACAGATTCTCCAAAACAGCGCGACAGGACGGGTTCACCCGTCAGGGACGATATGCCTCAAGTATCATCCTACGCACTTCACTCGTGGAATTCTCTCCCCATGATTACCATTTCGTCTACGATAGCCACGACAGAATCGTTCGTCGCAATGCGAACAGTCTCTTTGAAGTCAGGGACGATTAGGTCGTCCCAATCCACGAACGAGTGCATCTTCGTGTATTTTTCTCTTTCATTGTCCGCCATCTCGAAGTCTGATTTCAAATCTTCTAAATGATACTTGATTCCGAGAGCGATTAATTCGTAGTCCTGCGCAGAGTCTAATACCCTGCGAGCGCTCTCAAGGTAGGCATCTTGCCATTGAACGATAGCCTCGATTCTTGAGTTGTAACCAGTCTCGCCGATATCAAGGACGTAGTTGTGAGCGGTTTTGTACCCACCTGGGGGAATTTCAAGTTTTCTCCACCCGGTGGAATCGGGCTTGTATTTGCGAGTTTCGAGGTGAGAGGCGAGATGATGAATTCTTGTCCGGCATTGTGAATCGGTTGCATCAACCTCTCCCGATTCGATCCGTCGGATTGTTGATGGGTGACACCCGATACTCTCCGCTAACCCGTTTGGCCCACCGCATTCCCTGTATAGGCTTTTTACTGTCTCAGGATAATCGATTTCCACTTCCATATACAACACATGTACGTGTAGATATTAGTTTTATTAGGTAACACGACTCCAATCGTGGGTCGATGACTGCGGTCCCGGTAGCGTCCGTGACGAGCTTATGCCTGAAAACGTATTATATCTGTCATGTATCGAAGAACTGCCTTGAGGGCGCTTGGAACTGCTGTTCTCGCCGCTCTCGCCGGATGCACGACGTACTCACTGGTCCACAATTTGTGTCGTAGGTTGAATCACTCTCCGAGAGAATCACCATTTAATGGGTCGAGTTCGCGACGGTGTATAAATACTTTAAAAGCAAGTTAGCAGTTAGTCCATCATTTTTGTATGGAGTTTTGCCAACTCTAAATAAGTCTACAGAGGGAAGCGCTGTGACGTGGGGGGATTTATAATATTATAACGCGAATTTGAGGGTGAAAGGGCGTCAAACCGGGTTTCAGCGTGGGTAGCCAAGCCAGGAAACGGCGCAGCGCTTAGGACGCTGTCTCGTAGGAGTCCGCCGGTTCAAATCCGGTCCCACGCATTTTCTGTCGCGAACCAAACGGTGAGCGACGAAAATCGTACGGTCGGTTTGAAGCAGGGAGCAACTTGTTGCGACCGAGGTTCAAATCCGGTCCCACGTACTCTTCTGCGCGAGTATCACGAGCGCTAAAAATGGTCTGACCGATTTGAACGTTCGAGCGAAGCGAGAGAAGTTCAAATCCGGTCCGTCTTCGTCAAATCCGGTCTCTCGTTCCAAAAAAAGCGTCCGTCGTCACTCCGTCCGTTTCCCGCCGTCTGCGATGCGTTCTGCGTCCGCGTGCCCGTCGTTGAGTGGTTCTGCGCGATTCGAGTCAGCAATTCGGATGTGTTCTCTCCCGGTTCCATCGACGGCGCGTGCGGCGCGATTTTGCTGGAGTGCGGTGCCGATGCGGATGCCCGCGACGCCGAGGAAGAAGGGGACGAGCACCCACCAGAAGAGGGTCTGTGTGCCCGCGAAAAACCAGACGAGTGCGGCGACCGGCGCGAGAAGGAAAAGGGCGAGCCGGAGGCCCCACCAGGAGGATGCTGTGAGAGGTGTTCGCATTACACGGCATTACGCCGTCTGTATGATAAGTGTTGGGACAGCGCCAACGATTTCGCGGTCACTCCGCGAAGGTGATGCGTTCTCGTGCAGAATCGACCACGACGCGCCCGCCGATTGGTGGTGCGGCGGTCGGATACGTGTGGCCGAATTCGAGGTCGAAGACGATGGGTGCGTCAGGGTTGTATTCTCGGACCGTGTCGATGATGGCTTCGCGCTGGCGGGTTCGGTACGCCTCGCGTTCGTCGGGTGGGTTGGGGTCGAAGACGCTTCTGGCGCGGGCGCGGCCGACGAGTACGGCGGCAAAGCGTTCGAGCAGGCCGCGTTCGCCGAGGCCGAGGAGGAACCACCGGACGTCGAAGTCGCGGGGCAGTTCCTCTGAGGTTTCGAGGCAGAGGACGGTGCCAGAGAGTGCGTCCGGGTCGGGAAGGTAGTGGCTCACCGCGAGCTGGAGGTCCACGATTTCGAGACAGCCACCCCACGTCCGTCCGGAGACGACGGTTTCGGGGCCGTCCCAGTGCCAGCCGTCGCTGTCCTCCCATTCTGGTTCGTAGTCGAGCGTGTCCGGGTCGGCCCAGTCGTGGCCGTCGTCGGTGAACGCGGTGGCGGGTTCGAGTTCGCCGTGTTCCTCCTCGAAGAAGGCGCGTCTGAGATAGCGTTCGGTGTAGTCGGGGTGGCCGCCGTGGACCGCGAGGTCGGTCATGACCATGCCACCGTAGTAGGAGACGAGGCCCGCGTTCCAGAGTGCGAGTTGGAGGTTCGTGTTGTCACTCACGCCGTAGAACCGGGTGGGATGCTCCCGGAGCACGTCGGTGTCGAGGTGTTTGAGGATGCGAATCTGGTCCTCGCCGCCGATGGTGGCGATGACGCCCGCGATGTCCGGGTCGACGAAGGCGTCTTCGACGTCCCGTGCTCGTTCTTCCGGGTGGTCGTAGAGGTACTCGCTCGACTTCGTCGCCGTCGGGAATTCGACGGGTTCGAGGTCGAACGTCTCGCGCAGCGTTTCGAGGCCCTGTTCGTAGACGTGGGGAAACTGGCTGGCGTGACCGCCGGCTGGAGCGACGATGGCGACTCGGTCGCCGGGTTCGAGCGGTGGTGGGACGACGAATTCGTGCATGCGTTGGTTTCACCGAATCGTCTGATAACAGTTATGCACGTTCTGCCGGGAAATCGCACCCGGGCGCCACAAACCTTTTTGTCGGCTTCACGAGTGGATAGAACCAATGAGTGAAATCCGCGACCTTCTGGGACCGATTGTGTCCGAGGTCGACGCTATCTTGCTGTTCTCTCCGAGCGCCTCCTACTACGGGCGCTTCGCAGAGGTTGACGATGTCAAGGTCGTGGTCGTCGCCCCCGAGAACACGGTCTCTGCGACCCAGTTTGTGGAACTTCCACTCGAATTCGATAACGTCGCCTCACGCATTCGCTACGGTATCGAAGGGGCGATCAACAACGACATCATCGACGACGGCGACGACCTGCTCTGTGCGACGAAGATGTTCGACGAGGAAATCGATTCCCTCACGCGGGTCCGCGCGAGTGAGTTCACCCACACCGGCATCTACGACCTCTTCATGAACTCGCGGGCAGAGCCGACTGTCATCCGCGACGTGCTCGAAGTCGCCATCGAACTCGGGAAGAAAGGACAGAAAGGCAAGCCCGTCGGCGCGCTGTTCGTGGTTGGCGACGCGGGCAAGGTGATGAACAAGTCTCGGCCCCTCTCGTACAACCCGTTCGAGAAGTCTCACGTCCACGTCGGCGACCCCATCGTGAACGTCATGCTGAAGGAATTCTCCCGTCTCGACGGGGCGTTCGTCATCTCTGATGCGGGCAAGATTGTCTCAGCCTACCGCTATCTCGAACCGTCTGCGGAGGGCGTCGACATTCCGAAAGGACTCGGGGCGCGGCACATGGCAGCGGCGGCGACCACTCGTGACACCAACGCAATCTGCATCGTGTTGAGCGAGAGCGACGGGCTGGTTCGGGCGTTCAAGGGTGGCGAACTCATCCTCGAACTGGACCCCGAGGAGTACTGAACAATGGTCGACGTCATCTCGCAACTGGAGCAGTTGTTCACCGACGAGTTCAGGTTCTTCTTTGCGCTGTTCGTCTTCGTCGGCGGCCTCCTCCTCGGCTACGTCATCGGGCGGTCGATTCAGCGACTGCTCGTCTCCTCTGGCGTTCCGGATGCGGTGGAGGGGACGCCCTTCGAGCGCACGGCTCGCGGCCTCGGGACGTCGACCGTCTCGCTCATCTCACAACTCACAGCCCTGTTTATCGCCATCCTCGCCACGCTGCTGGCGCTCAGGATTCTCGGTCTCAGCACGGAGTTTTTCTTCGGTCAACTGACGGCGTTCATGCCGCGACTGTTCGTCGCGGCGCTCGCCATCATCCTCGGCCTCATCATTTCTGACAAAGCCGGACTGGTCGTCTCAGAGCGCCTTCGTAGCATCAAACTCCCCGAGGTGAACATCATCCCGCAGATGGTGCGCTACAGCATCATCTACATCGCCGTGCTCATCGCGCTCGGGCAAATCGGCGTCGCCACGGGCGCACTGCTCATCCTGCTCGGGGTGTACGTCTTCGGCGTCGTCTTCCTCGGGGGTATCGCCTTTCGCGACCTGCTCTCGTCGAGTGCGGCGGGCGTGTATCTCCTGCTCAACCAGCCCTACGGCATCGGCGACGAAATCGCAATCGGCGACCGCCGGGGTATCGTTCAGGAGGTGGACGTGTTCGTCACTCACATCGAGAGCGACGGCGAGGAGTACATCATCCCGAACGCCCACGTCTTCGACTCGGGAATCGTCCGAATTCGAACTTAATCGGACACTGATTCTGCAGACATCTCTTTTGCTGGAACGCCCGCCACAGTTGCACCGGCGGGCACGTCTCGCGTGACGAGCGAGTTCGCCGCCACGGAGGCTCCGTCGCCAATCGTGACGCCCGGCAGGACGATGGCTCCCGCGCCAATCATCGCCCGTTCGCCGATGTGGACTTCCCCGGTTCGGTACTCGTCCTGCAGAAACTCGTGGCAAAGAATTGTCGCGTTGTAGCCGATGATGGCGTGGTCACCCACCGTGATGAGGTCAGGCCAGAACACGTCCGGCGTCGATTCGAGGCCCCACGAAACCCCCGTTCCAATCGTCACGCCGAGGCGACGCAGGAGCCAGTTTTTGAGCCGCAGGCTCGGTGAGATTCGCGCGAGGACGATGACGGCGTAGTTGATGGAGACGCGAACGGGGTTGCGGGCGCTGGTCCAGTGGCGAAGCGAGTTCGCCGGCCCGGGCGTCGGGTGGCGCGTGATGCGCTCGTGGCGCGGCGTCGGGGCGTCGTCGGTCACGTCAGTTGGTTCGGCCGTGGAGGATTTGAACCTACTCCCACGCGGCCGACTCCGTTTCGACGATTCGCACGCCCTTCGCCGCGAGGTGACGCATCCGCTGGCGGGCGAAGTCCTCCTCAGAAGTGCCGCGCGTGGCGAGGACGTACATCCGCGAGTTGCCCACCGGGCGCATGGTTCGTCCGGCGCGCTGTGCACCCTGCCGACGCGACCCCCCGAGCCCGGAGGCGGCGATGGCAACCGACGCTTCGGGCAGGTCGATACCCTCGTCACCAATTCGAGAGACGATGAGCGCGTCGCGCGGGCCGGTGTTGAACTGTGAGAAGAGACGACGGCGCTCTGCGTGAGGCGTCTCACCGCTCACGAACGGGATGTTGAGTTCCTCGCTCAACTGCTGGCCCTGTTCGAGATACTCGACGAAAATCAGGGCTTTCTCGCCGGGGTGCTCGTCGAGAATCGACCGTACCTCCTCGATTTTCGCCGGATTCGAGGCGGCAATCATCCGCTTTTCGTGGCCCTCTGCGCTTCCGTATTCGTTCAGGCCGAACTCGTCGATCCACGGCACGTAGCGGATTTCGACCTCCGGTTCGGCCACGTAGCCCGCTTCGAACAGCGCGTTCCAATCGGTGCCGATTGGCGGGCCGATGAGCGTAAAAATCTCCTGTTGTTTGTCGTCTTCGCGGATGGGCGTCGCGGAGAGACCGAGGCGGTGGCGGGTCTGTAAATCCGCACTCCGGCGGTGAATCGGACTCGGGATGTGGTGGACTTCGTCGTAGACGATGAGGCCCCAACGGCGTTCGTCGAACAGTATCCGGTGGCGGTCCATCCCCGCCGTCTGGTAGGTAGCGATGGTGACGGGCCGAATCTCCTTTTTGCCGCCGTGGTACTCGCCGACCTGGTCAGGGTCGAGAGTGGTGTGCAGGAGAATTTCGTCTTTCCACTGGGCGGCGAGTTCTCGACCCGGAACCAGAATCAGCGTCTCGCCCTCGATGGCGGCCATGATACCGAGTGCAGCGACGGTCTTCCCGCTGCCCGGCGGCCCGACGAGGACGCCCGACTTGGCTTCGAGGAAGCGCGTCACCCACGTCTGCTGGTAGTCGCGCAACGGCAGGAGGAGTTCGTGGGGCAGGTCGTCGCCCTCCTCCAGCGTGCGCTCGTCCTGGACGGGGTAGCCCGCCTCGTAGAGAATTCGCTTGACGGAGGCGGTGGCCTCGCTCGCGACCCACGCCTCCTCGTCGGAGATGCGAGCGCGAATCTCGCCGTTCTGGAGTTTCGGCAGCGCGACGTTCCCGAGCAGGTCCGCACTCCCGGCTTCCAACACGACGTACCCGTCATCGTGGGTGTAGAGGCGGAACTTCCGGGCGCGCTCCCACTGGCTTTCGACCCACTCTTCGAGGTGGGGCGAACGTTCCCCGAACGCCTGGCGCATGGTGCGCAGGAGGTCGCCGAGACTCTCGTAGGGGGCCTGCCAGATGTCCTCTTCACGGAGTTTGTAGACGTAGCCACCGGTGCGGTTGGTCTCCACGAGGTGCGAGAACTGCGTGAGCTGCGCCCGGGTGAACTGCGAGGGGTGGTCCACCACGACTTCGCGGCGTTTCGGAAAGAGGACGACTCGCTCGCGATTGGTCGTCTCCTTCCAGTCGCGCGGATACCAGACGATGGGGTCGGTTTCGACGTTCAGTGATTCGACCCGGCCGTCTTTCGTGAGTTGGGAGAGGGCGTTGGTGGCTTCGGCCTGGGAGATACCCAATCGGCGGGCGACTTCACTCGCCGTGACGACGGGTCGGCCTCGGTCTTCGAGGACGTCGTAGAACTCGTCTATGTCGAAGGTTTCGGACAGGTCGTCGTCGGTGGGTTCTGGGGACTCGTCGGCTTCGGGCGAGCCGTCGGGTGCCTCTGAATCAGTCACTGGACTCGTGTAGGGGGTGTGGCGCTAAAAGGAACCGCTCTTACGAGGGTTTGTTCGATTTAGACTACGCGAACGCTGTGACCGCACGACTGCCGGGTCACAATGAATCAGCACGTCTGCCCTCCCCCGGGTCGCGCGACGAGACGCGCTTCCCGGCCCACCGTGTGGGCGCACCTGTTCAGATAGTCTTATCCGCGTGTCAATTCAACTACAAAACCACGATGGAATCAAGCATCTCGCGAGGGTGGCGGGTAACGTTTTCGCTGCTCTTTGGTTACTTTCTCGTGAGCGCTGCGAGTGAGTTTGTCCTCGATGCAGCTTCCCTGTCTAACGAACTGACAATCGCCGTGTTGAGTTCGCTCTTTGCCTTTGGAATCGTGTTCGGTTTCATCCTGAGCACTGCCGTTTCGAGATACGCTGGCCGACGTGGCGTCCCATCCTCGAAAAGTGTCTCCGCGTTTTATCTCGTGATTACGCTGGTCCTGCTGTACAGCGTGGGTTCGACGTTCGTCTTCGTCACGTTCCGCAATCACGCGCCTGACCACTCGCTGGTGTGGCCGGTCACCAACGCGGCCGGAATCCTCGTCGCTGTCGTTGGCGGTGTGTACCTGTACCGCGAGCAACTCGGACGCTCGCTCTCTTCCCCGACGAAAAATCAGTAACGGACCGACTATCCGCGTAGCGCTTTCATGTGGTCGATTCTACGCTGGACGAGGTCCGCCTTTCCGATGTCGTGGCGGATGTGGAGGCCTTCCTCGCCAGCGACGGCGAGGGCGTCCTCGGCGATTTCCTCGGCCTCGGCAATCGTGTCCGCGACGCCGACGAGGGCGAAGGACCGAGAGGTAGTCGTGTAGATGCCGTCGTCTCGGTCGTCAACGCTGGCGTAGTAGAGCAGCGCGTCGCCTGCGCTCTCCTCGTCGACTTCGACTTTCGCGCCGGCTTTCGGATTCTCGGGGTACCCCTCGGGTACGGCGTACTTACACACCGTCGCCTGCGCCGAGAAGGCGAGTTCAGGCAGTTCCTCACCGTCACGCGCGGCGGTGAGAACGTCCACAAACCGGGTTTCGAGGACGGGCAGCGTGTTCATCGCCTCCGGGTCGCCGAATCGGGCGTTGAACTCGATGACCTTCGGACCCTCCTTCGTGAGCATGAACTGGCCGTAGAGGATGCCCTTGTAGCCGTCCAGCGCGGAGACCGTCGCGTCGAGGATGCGCAGAGCTTCGTCGTAGTCGCGCTCGGTCATGAACGGCAGTTCCCACGTCGCGTCGGAGTAACTGCCCATGCCGCCGGTGTTCGGCCCCTCGTCGCCTTCGTAGGCGCGCTTGTGGTCCTGCACGGCGGGCGTGGCGCGGAACTCGCCGTTTGCCACGAAGGCCTGCACCGTGAACTCCTCACCAATCAGGCGCTCTTCGAGGACGAGGCGGTCGTAGTCGTTGTCTCGAATGTACTGCTTCGCGCCCTCGGCGTCCACCTGGTCGCCCATGACGACGACGCCCTTGCCGCCGGTCAAGCCCGCGGGTTTCACCACGAGGTCGCCGTCGTACTCGTCGATGAAGGCACAGGCTTCCTCGGGGTCGTCGAACGTCTCGAAGTCGGGGCATCCCGGAATGTCGTACGAGCGCATGAACCGCCGCTGGAACGCCTTGTCAGTCTCGATGCGGGCTTCCTCGGCGTGCGGGCCGAAGGCGTAGATGCCCGCCTCGTCGAGTGCGTCTGCGACACCCGCCGCGAGGGGAGCCTCTGGACCCACCACGGCGATGGTCGCGCCGACGTCTTCGGCGTAGGCGACGATTGCGTCTGCGTCCGTCTCAGAGAGCGTCTCGAAGCCGTCCGCCAAGCGAGCGATGCCGGGGTTGCGGTTGCTCAAACAGGCGTAGAGGTTCACGTCGGGCGCGAGGGCGCGGGCGATGGCGTGCTCGCGGCCGCCGCCACCGACCAGCAGGATGGTCTCGGTCATATCCGAATACCCTACACATGGGAGTGTAAAGGTTGCCCTTCAGCCGGCTGTAATTGTGCAAGAACGTGTATCGGTTCAGCGTCGAAGGCTGCCCCGCGAACGGTCTAGCGAGAGGACGTACAGGACGGCGGTGACGATGCCCGTGTACTGGAGCGTGCCGGCGATGGTGGAGCCGAATCCTCTGAGTACCCCAACCGCGGCGAACAGTTCCCCGACGACCAGCCCGGCGAAGAAGCCGGTGAAGATGATGGCAGCGATATACTTTGCGTGACCGAGAAGCCAGTACACGTTCGGCTGGGTCTGCGTTTTCATCCTCGAAATCAAATCAGGGAGTTGAAATAAGTGAGAGGGTTGCCAGCCCAGCCACCGAACGTACTTGTGAACCTCCTGCGAACGACTCGTATGCCCCGCGACACGTTCATCTCCTGGAAGTGGTTCGCGCTGTTCCTCCTTTTTCCGGGGTTGCTGGTCGTCGCCATCGTCTTCTTCCCACTCCCCCTCGCCGTACTGTTTTGGCTGTACTACCGCGGAAAGCGTCAGACGCGATTCGGGGAATCATCCACGAAAGAGTAAGGTTTTTTTCGCTTATCCCGTCGTTCGAACAATGAATCGAACTCGCCTCGCAGAGTGGGTCATCGTCGCCCACGCGGCGACGGCACTCGCCCTCCACGCATTTCTCCTACTCTGGATTGGGGCCATCTTCCTCCCAATTCCAGGGGTCGTTCAAACTGGCCTCATCGCGTTCATTCCGCTTCCAATTCTCCTCGCAATTCCGTTTTTCTACGCCTTTCAGCTCCAGAAACGCGCGATGGTAGCGGAGTTCGACTGGTCACCGAGCGTTCTCTACTATCTGGCTGCGCTGCCGGCGATGACCAGCCTCCTGTCTGCGGTGTACCTGTTCGAGCGACGGCGGCGAGTCGGACGGTATCAGCTTGTTTGACCAGTTCTACGGGTCCCCCACCCGCCCCAGCACGCAGAACGCGTCCGCCGTCTCAACCACGTCGACAAATTCGAGCTTGCTCGCTGAAACCGTCTCGACTGCCGCATCGCGCGACAGCCCGCTGTGCGTGGAAAACGAGAGCGCCACCGTCCCGTCGGGTTTACAGACGCGCCGAATCTCTTTCAGCCCCGCCTGCGCGTCGGGCCACACTTGCATCGAGTTGGTGCTGAAGGCGCACTCGAACGTGTCGGCTTCGAAGGGGAGCGCCTCAACGTCGCCTCGACACAGACTTGTTCGTCCAGTGGCCAGGGCTTGCTCGTTGCGGGCAGCGGCCTGTTCGACCATGGGACGGGACGGGTCCACCCCAACGACGTGCCCGTCGAAGACGCGGGCGAGTGCGCTTTCGACGCCGAGACCCGGCCCGAACCCAATTTCGAGGACCGAATCGGCGGGTTCCGGGTCGAGTAGCGACAGCGTCCACGCTGTGCTCTCAGTGCTGGACGACGCCATCAGGCGGCCGCCGAGGCGGCCGAGTCGGCCACGCGGGCGGGCGAACATCCGGTGGAGGAGCGCGTACAGAGGATTCATGATTCGAATGCCGGATGCTAGCACTCGTCCAGTCGGGATAAAAACGATTTTCGTGGCCCACGTGCCGCCGCAACTTCGACCTTTTACGTGTCCGCAGGCCCAACCTCCGGTATGGACGACCCCACCGGACGCAACCGCCTGTCGGAAGAGGAGAGTCCGTACCTCCGACAACACGCGGAAAACCCCGTGAACTGGCAGCCGTGGGACGACGACGCCCTCGACGCGGCCCGCGAGCGCGACGTGCCCATCTTCCTCTCTATTGGCTACTCGGCGTGTCACTGGTGTCACGTCATGGAGGAGGAGAGTTTCGAGGACGAGGAGGTGGCCGAACTGATGAACGAGAAGTTCGTGCCCATCAAAGTAGACCGCGAGGAGCGCCCGGACTTAGACCGCATCTACCAGACCATCGGGCAACTCGTGACCGCCCACGGCGGGTGGCCGCTTTCGGTCTGGCTCACCCCGCAGGGCAAACCGTTCTACGTCGGGACGTACTTCCCGAAAGAGCCACGCGGCCAGATGCCGGGCTTCCTCGACCTGCTCGACAACATCGCTCACTCGTGGGAGACAGA
The DNA here is from genome assembly GCF_029489995.1 of Haladaptatus sp. DYSN1. NCBI lineage: Archaea > Methanobacteriati > Methanobacteriota > Halobacteria > Halobacteriales > Haladaptataceae > Haladaptatus > Haladaptatus sp. DYSN1. The sequence continues at coordinate 2,219,507 of NZ_CP120470.1, read as the reverse complement.
CCGCGAAGAAATCGAGAATCGGGCGACTCAGTGGACGGCGGCGCTCACCGACGAACTCGAAGACGTGCCCGACCAACCCGGGGAAGCGCCCGGCCCGGACTTCCTCGAAATGGCCGCGAACGCCGCGCTCCGGGGCGCAGACCGCGAGCACGGCGGGTTCGGGAGCAGCGGGCCGAAGTTTCCCCAGACCACGCGGCTTGACCTTCTGTTCCGGGCGTACGAGCGAACCGGGCGGGATGCCTACCGCGAGGTGGCACTCGAAAATCTCGACGCGATGACTTCTGGTGGCCTCTACGACCACGTCGGCGGCGGGTTCCACCGCTACGTCGTCGACCAAACGTGGACCGTCCCGCACTTCGAGAAGATGCTCTACGACAACGCGGAGATTCCGCGTGCCCTGCTCTGGGGCTATCAGGTGACGGGCAACGAGCGATACGCCGACGTGGTGCGAGAGACGTTCGAATTCGTCGAGCGCGAACTCACCCACGACGAAGGTGGCTTCTTCAGCACGCTCGACGCCCAGAGCGAGGGTGAAGAGGGCAAGTTCTACGTCTGGACGCGACAGCAGGTTCGAGACGCCGTCGAGGACGAGGCGGCGGCGAACGTTTTCATCGACCGCTTTGGCGTCACGAAACGCGGGAACTTCGAGGGGACGACGGTGCTCGGCCTCGCAAAGAGCATCGCAGACATCGCAGAGAAGTACGACCTCTCCGAAGCCGAGGTCGAGGAGAAAATCGAGGAGGCCCGCGAGCAGGTGTTCGCCGCCCGCGCAGACCGTGTCCGCCCGGCCCGCGACGAGAAAGTCCTGGCTAGCTGGAACGGCATGATGATTTCGGCGTTCGCGGAAGGCGGCCTCGTCCTCGCAGACCAGTACACGCACACCGCAGAACGCGCCCTCGCCTTCGTCAAGCGACACCTCTGGGACGCGGAGACGCAGACGCTCTCCCGGCGGTTCAAGGACGGCGATGTGAAGGGCGACGGCTACCTCGAAGACTACGCCTTCCTCGGGCGAGGGGCCTTCGACCTGTACCAGGCGACGGGCGACGTGGCGCATCTCGCGTTCGCCCTCGAACTGGCCCGCGCCATCGACCGCGAGTTCTGGGACGAGGAACGAGGCGCGCTCTACTTCACTCCCGAATCCGGCGAAGCCCTCGTCACCCGACCGCAGGAACTCGGCGACCAGTCTACGCCCTCGTCCGTGGGCGTTGCCCTCTCGCTGTTCCAGTCGCTCTCCCACTTCGCCCCCGACGAGGACTTCGGCGAGAAGGCAGAACGCGTCATCGAAACCCACTCGTCGAAGATTCAGGCGAATCCGCTCCAGTACGGCACCCTCGGCCTCGCGGCCGACCGTGTCGGCACGGGCGACCTCGAACTGACCGTGGTCGCCGACGACCTTCCAGCGGTGTGGCGAGCGCGTATCGTCGAGACCTATTTGCCGAACCGCATCCTCGCCCGCAGACCGGCGTCGGACGCGGAACTGGACGCCTGGCTCTCCGAACTCGGACTGGACGAGACGCCGTCAATCTGGGCCGACCGAACCCAGCGCGACGGCGAACCCACCATCTACGTCTGCCGGTCGTTCACCTGCTCGCCGCCCCAGACGAACATCGAGGCGGCCCTCGACTGGGTGGACGAACTCGGAAACGACGCGTAGGCGGGATTGGAATTATAACACTTCACCGTGTTGTCTCGGCTGATGACGTTTCTTGTTCCGTTCGACGGGTCGTCACTCGCCGAGGCCGCACTCGTTCGGGCGGTGGAGTTCGCGAAAGTGTTCGACGAGAAAGTGGTCGCCGTGAGCATCATCCCCCTCGACGACGAGACGTACGCACAGGAAAAAGGATGGCTCGCGACGGGCGACCCATTCGACCGTCACGCCATCGTGGCTCACCTGCACGAGCAAGTGACCGACCTCGCGCCGACGGTCGATTTCTCCCACGAGTTCGTCGGCCGGTACGCCTCCTCGGGGAGCATCGCCCTTGCCATCAGGAAAGCCGCAAAGGAGTTCGACACCTCGATGCTGTTTATCGGGAGCGAGAACGCTGGCCGCCTCGTTAACTCGCTCGCGAGCGTCGGGAGTCAGGTCACCGCAGACCAGGATTACGACGTGGTCATCGTGAGAGACCGGACGCCGGCGAAAATCGAGCGCCTGAAGCGCGTTTCACCGTTTAGGAAAGAGAAATCAGACTTCTACCTCTCGCAATAACCTTACAACTGTTTTTGCAGCTGCTCTGCGAGATAGACGGCCGCCGGTTGTCGTTCCTGCTCGACGTAGCGGGCGACCTCCTTGCCGTCTTTCTCGACGACGATGGTCGGGATGTACTCGATCCCGTACTCGTCGGTGAGTTCGCCCTGTTTGTCGTTGTCCACGGGGTACTCGTGGAGGTTCTCGTCGGGGATGCCTGCGGCTTGCATGGCAGCGGCGAAGTCGGGCAGTTGGTTCCGGCAGTCGCCACACCAGTCGCCGCCCCAGACGCGAATCGTGAGTTCGTCGCCGAGCGCCGCGAACGTCTCGACGGTGGAGGGGTAGGACTCCGCGTCCCAGACGGGGTTCGGTGACATCGTTTCCATGGACACGGCTACGAAGCGGATTCACTTAACCGGCGCGCTCTGTGCAAATTCACGCGAAATCGTCGTACAGCGGCAGCGAGTCGAGGTGGTGCTGTGTCAACTCGGCAACGGCTTTGCTTCGGTCGGAGTAGTCCTGCGCGAGCATGTACGCCTCTGCGGTTCCCTCGGGGTCTGCGACGGGGACGTACCTGACGGTGGTGCCCTCCCCATTCACCGTCACCAGCAGATAGCCCTGCGGGAACGAAGAGAGTGCGGGACAGATGAGTTCGTTCACGCGCTCGGTCCGGGCGACGGCGGGGATGTGCAGGTGACCAGAGAGCGTGAGGGGAACGTCGTGCGTTTCGAGCACTTCGACGAGCGGGTCGTAGTCGAGCATCGGGAACGACGAGCGCCAGGAGACGCCGCCGGTCAGGTCGAGCATCCCCGGGAGGTTGTGGTGCATCACGACGAGCGGACAGATGGCACCGTCTAACACCTCGTCGAGCCACGCCACCTGCGCGGCAGAAATTTTGCCCTTGTGCGTATCGCTGAGGGAGTCGCCGGGGCCCGTCGCAGAATCGAGTCCGACGACGTCTATGCCGCCGATGCGCGTCTCGAACGGCAATCCGCCGGGCGTGAACGTCTCTTCGAACCACTCGAGCGTGGCGGACTCGTGGTGGTCGAACTCCTTTGGCACGTCGTGATTTCCGGGGACGGCGACGGCTGGCGGGTCCAGTTTCGAAACGAGGTCGGCGACGCGCTCGAAGTCCCCTCGCTCGCCGTTCTCCGTCAGGTCACCCGTGAACACGACGCCGTCCACGCCACGACCGTTGATGTCGGCGATGGCGGTTTCGAGGCGCTGTTCGGTTCGGTGGTACACCTTCCAACTGCCGGACTCGCGAGTCGAGAGGTGGACGTCTGAAATAATCGCGAGGGTCGTCTCGGTGGCCGTTCGTGGTCGCGCAAAGCGGGCAAACAGCGGCCCTGCGGCTTCGTGCGGGTGGGCGGGTGTCGGTCGCCGGCTCGGTTGCTGGGGTGCGTCCCGGCGGTTCATGCGGCTTGCTGGTGACTTAGATGCGGTGGACATAAGCGTTCCCCCACTGTCAGTTGGTAGCATTGAACATTCGAGAGACCGAACTATGGAGGGCTCAATAGTAATATATACAGTAATCTGGACAGTCTCGTTGACCCCGAAAAAACGATAAGCCAGCGACGGTGCTACAGGGGGCGTTGTGTCGCACGTGGGAATCTCGTACTGGCCAGTCGGTGGTAACCAGACCAAACAGCGGGTCTTCCGTCGGTTGGGCGAGCGAGTTGAGGTCACGTTCCTCGACCCGTCCGCAGACCATCCCGACCTTGTAGCCCACGAGTTCGACCTCTACCACCTCGCAAAACGTCGCACCGAGTCGATTCGAGACCTCCACCGGGCCGCTCGCGCCGGCGTCCCCACCCTGAATCCGCCAGCCGCCGTGGCCCAGTCGAGCGACCGAGTGGCGACGCTCGATGCGCTTCGCCGCGGGGGTATTCCGGTCCCCGACTATCAGTACAACGCGGCGACGGACGTGACGTTCGACCCGCCGTACATCATCAAGACGCGCCACGAAACCGACGACGGGGCCCACGACCACGACGTCGTGCTCACCGGGAGACCCGCATTCGACGGGGTCAAACTCGTCCAGGAATACGTCCTCGCGACGCGCCACCTGAAGGTGTATCGCGTCGGAGCGACCGTGCGCGTCGTCGAACTCGGCCTCGTTCGCGGCGCGGTTCGCGGCGAACTCGAACCGACGCCTGCACTCGTCGCGCTGACTGAGCACGTCGCGGCGCTCACGGGGCTTTCGCTGTTCGAAGTCGATGTCCTCGACGGGCACGAACCCCTGGTCGTCGACGTGAATCCGGTCGTCAGTCTCGCCGGCGTTGCTGATGCTGAGTCGGTGTATCTCGACTACCTGCTCGCGTCGCTCGCGAAAACAGAACACGCGCAGAATCCGATGCGGGCGACGGCGAGTCTCGACTGACGCGAAAAGGGGTGTCGAATCCCGAAGCGAGTTCGGCGTGGACAGGAGATGGACAGTCGTCCGACTGATTCGACCACCCTTCGGTGACTCCGTTTTCGCGTCTGTGCGACACTGAGCGACCGTAATCCGGCTTCGACAGAGCCCGTCGCGGAGTGAAGGCGGTGACACGGGTGTGATGACGATGAAAGTGTCTCGCCGTCCCTCGCTGCGTGCGTCGGCTGACGCTGACGATGACGCCGGCCGGAACCGAACTGTCTCAGTGTCGTGGTTCACGTCCCGTCGGTACGACGGAGAGCATCCGTCTCCCAACGCGGACACTCGCTTCTACCCGTTCCATCCTCATTATTATCCTGCGAATAAGCGACGGGAACGGGCGGGTTATCTACACATTAAGCAAGAGTGTTCGAACGGAACGGTATGTCATGCCCAGCGTCTGTCCACCGCGGTTGTCTGGAAAAACTGCCCGACTCCATCATCGGTATAAGCACCCGATTCGTAAGAGAGGGCAATGAAAGACAGTATTCTGGATACTGTCGGGACCCCTCTCGTTCGGATTCGCTCCCCACCGGGCTCCATCATCGCGACCAAGTTGGAGTCGTTCAATCCCGGTGGCTCCGCGAAGGACCGCCCGGCCATCTCGATGATTCGGGCGGCAGAACGAGCGGGCATCCTCGAACCCGACTCGCACATCGTCGAACCGACCAGCGGCAACACCGGCATCGGCATTGCCCTCGCCTGCGCCGCGCTCGGCTACGATCTCACCATCGTCATGCCCGCCTCGAAATCGAAAGAACGCCGCCAGTTGATGAAGGCCTACGGCGCGACCCTCGAACTCGTCGAAGGCGAGATGGTCGACGCCCGCGAGCGCGCAGACCAGCTCACCGAACGGGCGGGCTACGTCCAACTCGGCCAGTTCGAAAACGAAGCTAACCCGGAAGCCCACTACCGGACCACGGCCGAAGAAATTCTGCGAGACGTAGGCGACCGGACGATAGACGCCTTCGTCGCCGCGGTGGGTACGGGTGGCACCATCACTGGCACCGCGACGCGCCTGCGCGAGGAGTTCCCCGACATGGACGTCGTCGCCGTCGAACCCGCGGAGAACGCCGTCCTCTCGACGGGCGAAGCCGGCAGCGACGACTATCAGGGCATGGGTCCGGGTTTCGTGAGCGACCTCCTCGACCTCGACCTCCTCGACTCGGTGGAGACGGTCGAACTCGCCGACGCAGAAGACGAGTGTCGAAGACTGGCCCGGTCTGAGGGCATCCTCGTCGGCCAGTCGAGTGGCGCGGCCGCCGTCGCAGCCCGTCGCATCGCCGAACGAATCGCCGACCCACAGGCCGATTGTCTCGCCGCTTCGACCGACGGCGGCACCCCGGACGCGGACTGCCCGCTCGTCGTCACGGTGTTCCCCGACAGCGGCGAACGCTACCTCTCGACCGGCCTGTTCGACTGAAATCCCTCGATTGCTGTTTTCCCGGCAGGTTTACCGCCTGCTCGCGATAGCTTTCTCCATGCGCAGACGAACGGACCTCGACGCTCAGGTACGCGAGGTTCTCGCTGAGTTCGAAGTACAGGGCATCCCGCCGTGGCACGCGATATCCGTGGAGGCCGCGAGAGCGCTGGAAGACGAACTGTTCTCGGCGGGCAGTGGCCCTGAAGTCGGGCGCGTCCAACACCTCGGCATCCCACGGCGGGATGGCCCGGGAACCATCCCGATTCGGACCTACCATCCAGACCCAGCAGCCCCAGAGGACCCGCCGATTCTCGTCTTTTACCACGGCGGTCTCTGGGCGATGGGCACGCTCGATTCGGCGGACGACCTCGCGAGGAATCTGGCTGCACGAGTCGGTGCACTCCTCATCTCCGTCGAGTATCGACTCGCACCGGAACACCCGTTCCCCGCGGGTCTCGAAGACGCCTACGCCGCGTTCGAGTGGGCCAGAGAGCACGGAGCGTCTCTCGGCGGCGACCCAGCGCGCGTCGGCGTCGTCGGCTCCAGCTCCGGCGGTAATTTGGCCGCGGCGGTTGCACTCTGGGCGCGCGACGAGCGTCGGAACGTCGCCGTGCAAGGGCTGTTGTATCCCATTCTTCGGTCCGACTTCGAGACTGGCTCCTACGAGGAAAACGCGGATGCGCCACTGCTGACGCGCGACGCCATCGCCCACTACTTCGACCGGTACGTCAGAAGCGAGGTGGACAGGGCACATCCATTCGTCGCACCTCTTTTGTCCGCAGACCTCTCGAACGTCGCCCCAGCGGTCATCGTGACGGCCGGCCACGACCCGCTGCGCGACGACGGATTCGCCTACGCCGAACGTCTCTCCGAAGCGGGCGTAGAGGTCGCACACCGCAATGAACCGGCGATGTGCCACGGTTTCCTGAGTCTGGCAGACGACGTAGACAGGGCCGCAAAAACGTTCGAGGCTGTTACCGCGGAACTCCGAGCCCGGCTCTAAAATTCGGCTTCAGTCACTCGCACGACGACCGTTTCATCCACGTCGGCGAGGTCGTAGTCGGGCAGGTTTCCGTCGCGTTCCACGGCGAGTGGTTCGGTCAGCTCGCCGTCTTTCACGCCGTAGATGTGGATGAATTCGGCCGACTGCTCGCGGCTGACGTCACCTTCGCGGATGGCCTTCGCCAGTTTTCGCGAGAGCCACTCGTCTTCGGCGACGCTCGGTTCTGTTACGAGCGTGAGTGAGGCAAAGCGCACGAGATACCAGTTCAGGTCGTTCATCAGCGAGACGGCCGCGCCGAGCGAGATGGTATCGACGGCGATGGAGTTCGCGTACGGCTGGTGGAGCCGATACGTCGAGAGCGCCTCGCGGGCGGTGTCCCGCGAGAGCAGTTCGTACCGGAGGTCAACCTCCGGCGACCCGACGATACACACCTGCGTCATATTCAGAACGTGTTTGCCGCCGCGTAAAGCGATTACGCTGTCTGCAGGGCGATGCGTCGCGCCTTCTTCGCCGCCTCGACGGCGAGTTCGGAGAGCTCGTCGGGTTCTGCGGCCTCCACCTGCCCGATGCTGGCACGCGTCTCTGGGCGATTCGGCGCGATACGGTTACACCCGGCTTCGATGTTCGCGGTGGTGAACGTGCCGAGTGCTCGTGCGCGTTCGACGATGTCCGGTTTGTCCATCGTGACGAGCGGCCGGTAGACTGGTAGACTCGTCGCAGCCGTCGTCGTCATGAGGTTCGCGCCGGTCTGACTGGACTTCTGCCCGATCGCCTCGCCGGTGACGATGCCGACGGCGTGTTCCTCGCGGGCGACGTGCTCTGCGACCATGAACATAAAGCGTCGAAGCGACAGCATCCGGGTGTTCTGGAGTTCGTCTACGAGCAGGCGGGCGACCTTCCCAGCGGGAACCATCCGCAGTTCCATATCGAAGTTCGGCGCGTAGCGAGCGAGCGTCTCGACCGATTCGACGACTCGTGCCTGATGGTCCACGCCGCCGAACTCCTCGAAGTCGAAGTAGACGGGGATGATGGGACACCCACGTTTCATGAGTTCCCACGCAGCGACGGGCGAGTCGATGCCGCCGGAGATGAGCGCGACGACGGGGTCCTGCGTTCCGAGTGGGAGACCACCCGGTCCCGCGCGCTTCTCGACGTAGACGTAGGCGTGGTCGGCGCGACACTCGACGAACAGTTCACAGTCGGGCTGTTCTAAGTCCACTTCCGGTTCGAATCGTTCCTCGGTCGCCTCCCAGACGGCAGTCCCGACCTCTCGTTCGATGTCTTCAGAGGAGAATGGGTGGGCGGATTTCTCCCCTGCGCGGCGGGCGCTGACGGCGAACGCACCCTCGGTGTATACCTCGCGGGCGGCCTCGACGACGGCGGATTTCATCGCATCCATCGTCGGGTCGGTGACGGTGACGGGACTCGCAGAGACTACGCCGAAGGCGTCACAGGCGGCGTCGGTGGCCGCGTCTATCGCTTCTTCGGTCGTGTCGATGAAGAGCCGAGAGTGCTGCTTTCGAACGGTGCCCTCGATGGCGCGGTCTGAGAGGAGGGCTCGGATGTTGTCACGGAGCATCTGCTCCATGCGGCCGAGGACCTGCGGACTTTTCACCCCCATATCGCCGTACCTGACGAGGACGGTGTCCGCTCCCGGTGGATTCATACACGAAAATGAACGAGGGGCGAATAAACCCCTATCGCCTTCTTCGCGGCTTAGAACGTGGAGAGTTCGCCGTCGATGACCTGTCGGGTGACGTCGGTCACGTTGGCGAGGCGCTGGTCGATGATGGCCCGGACGTCCGCCTCGATATCTTCGAGTTCAACGCCTTCCTCGGTGACGAGTCGGGCGTCAGCGACGTGGGGTTGGTCGATTGGCTTACCAATCTGGGAGAGTAGGCGGATGCGCAGGTCGCGGATGCCCGCTACGTTCGCGACGACGTCCTCTGCGATTTGCGTGCTGAGCAGGTTGTAAATCTTCCCGATGTGATTGACCGGGTTCTTCCCGGAGGTCGCTTCCATGGACATCGAGCGATTCGGCGTGATGAGACCGTTCGCGCGGTTACCACGGCCCACAGAACCGTCGTCGCCCATCTCTGCTGAGGTCCCGGTGACAGTGAGGTAGACCGACCCAGTCTCGTAGTTGTCTGCGGTGTTGACGTAGACCTCGACAGAGCGGTCCGTGTACTCGCTCGCGAGTTCGGTGACGTACTCGCGGACGTCGTTTACGGCCTCGATGTAGTCGTCTAAGCCTTCGAGATACTTGTCCACCATCGCGGCGGCGACCGTGATGTCGATGTGGTCGCCCTCGCGTTTGCCCATCACCTTAATGTCCTGGCCGAGTTCGCGGTGGTCCGCGGCGTAGACGCCGTTCAGGTGGCGTTCGGTTTCGAGGACGATGGTTTCGGTTTCCGAGAGGGGCGCGTGGCCGACGCCGAAGGAGGTGTCGTTGGCCATCGGAATTGTGGCGTTGTCCTCGCCGAACACCGACTGGAGGTCGCCGGAGCCTTCGCCGAGTTTCACGTCCACGATGATGTCCGTCCCCACGTCGATTTCCGGGAAGTGAGCTGAAAGGTACTCGCGGGCGGCGCGGAGGGCGATTTTCTCCGTCGGAATGTGGATGACCTCGTCTTTCTCCTCGTCTTCGTAAATCTTGGTCGCCCGCCCGACGATGAGCAGGTAGATGGGATTCATAACCTCGCCGCCACCGTACTTCGGGGCCGAGTTGCCAGCGACTAACTGCGTCTCGTCTGTGTTGTAGTGGAGGACCTTTCCGACACGCGTTAAGTATTCGTTGGCGAGCGCCTGGCAGACTGCCTCGGCGACGCCGTCGCAGATGGAGTCCGGGTGGCCGATGCCTTTTCGCTCGACGATTTCGACCTCCTGGTCTTCCACTGCACGTCGATCGATCGGTTCGACGCGAATATTGCGTTCTGTCATTACATCGTATTCGACACCAGCATTTCTATAACTTCCGAAAACCACGACCGCCAAAAAAATTACTCTGAGTTATTCGATTCGAGCAGTAAACCGAGATACGACGTCCGAATTTGGGTCTCAGGGTCCACGCCTAATTTCTCCAGTACGTTGTAGGCCCCCTCTCGCGCCGGTTCTACCGCCCCCTCGACTTCCGTCTCGACTTCGACGAACTCCCCGAGCCCGGTCACGTCGTCCAGTGTGACGGTGTAGCCGTCGAGCTCGTAGAATACTCGACGCTTCTCCACCGTCGCGGTGGCCGCGTATCCGAGACCGGACAGGATGCGGTCCATCGTCTCTCCGTCCGCGACGACGGTTTCTGCCTCTTTGCGGGTTTTCGACTCCTGCTCTACGAGCGGTCCCTTGTAGGTCACCTTCGTGACCGTCTCCTCGTCTGTCATCTCGGTTCGGATACGGAGTGCCTCGTCAGTCTCAGCGAAATCGCGGTCGGGAGCGTTGTAGTAGGTGTCTCGTTGGGTAACGGTGCGCACCTGCGTCGCGCCGCACGCGGCGAGTTTTTCACGCACGGCGTCGTGGTCGGCCCGGACCTTGACTTCGACCTCGTACATGGCATTTCGGAGGTGCTACCTGCTGAAAAACGTGGGTGTTCTTCCGGCGCGAGAAACGTGATTCTTAAGGGTGCAACGACTGTCCGTTGACGTATGAGTGAAGAACCTCAGGCCGAGGAGGCCGAGCAACCGGACGACGTCGAAGAAGAAGTCGAAGAGACGGAGGCTGAGGCTGAGGAAGGCGGGCTCCAGGACGGAGATTTCGTCAAACTCGCCTACACCGCACGCACCGTCGAAGGCGGCCAGCTCGTCGACACGACGGACGAAGAAATCGCAGAGGAAGAGGGCGTCGCAGACCAGGGCGAGTTCGAGCCCCGCGTCATCGTCCTCGGTGCCGGCCACATCTTCTCCGCAGTCGAAGAGGCAATCATCGGCGGCGAAGTCGGTGACTCCGGCACAGTGACCGTGCCTGCCGAAGAAGCGTTCGGCGAGTACGACGAGTCCGAAGTCCGCACCGTCGCCGCCTCGAAGATTCCAGAAGACGACCGCTACCCAGGCGGCCACGTCGACATCGACGGCCAGCACGGTCACGTCGAGACCATCATCGGCGGCCGCGCCCGTGTCGACTTCAACCACCCGCTCGCCGGTGAGGACATCGAGTACGAGTACGAAGTGCTCGGCGTCGTCGAAGACCGCGAGGAACAGGCGAAAGGGCTGCTCGGGATGTACCTGGACGCGGACCTCGAACTCTGGATCCAGACCGACGAGGTCGAAGAGGAAGTCGTCGTCGAATCCGACGACGATGACGAGGACGCAGAGCCGGAGACGGAGATGGAGACCGTCGAGAAGGAGACGCTCTACATCGAGTCTACGCCACAGCTCGCGTTCAACCAGCAGTGGATGTTCCAGAAACAGCAGATTGCCCAGCAGATTATGGACCGCCTCGACTTAGACCGCGTCATCATCCAGGAGACCATCGACGGCTCCGGCGGTATGATGGGCGGCATGGGCGGTATGATGGGCGGCATGGGTGGCGCTGGCGGTGCAGGCGGCGCTGACTTAGAAGAACTCGTCGAAGACGCAGACATCGACGCCGAAGAACTCGTCGAAGACTTAGACGAAGAGTAAGTCGGCTTCCCCATTTTCGATTTTCACGCGACGAGCCGCAGGCTTTGCGGCACAGGCAACGAGGAGAAACGCGCAGTCGCCTCAGGCGATGTCCCGGCTGGTGTCGATGGCGACGCGCTCTGAAAGCTGGAGCTTCACCGTCTCCGGCAGTGCCGCGCCACCGCGGAACTTCGGAATGGCGAGTCGGTTCACGATTTGGTCGCCCTGCACCTTCGTCTCCAGTTGGAAGATGACGTCCACCATGTGTTCGGTGGTGTCCCGAAGTTCGGGGACGTTTCTGCCTTCCAGTGCGTGAAGGACGGCGAGGCTTCCGGTGTTGTAGATGTGATTTTGCAACTCGTTCAGGAAGTTCCGATAGCGGGGGGCCTCCTGCTCTTCGAGGATGTTGACCGGGTCGATGATGAGGTTCGACTCCTCTGGCAGGCTCTTTATCATCTGTCCAGCCCGGTCGAGCGGCGCGTCGCCGGAAACGTATCGTACCGTCGGTTTCCCGGTGCGTGCCGTCGTGTTCTTGATGCTGTCTGAGACCGCCTGCTCCGTCCGGTCGAGCGTGAGATAGAGCGTTCGTCTGCCAGCGGTGAGCTCGTAGAGGAAGAGCTCCGCCTGACTCGCTGGGCTCGCGGTCAGGGCGACGACGCTCCCTGCCGGAATCCCGCCGCCAAGCTTCCGGTCAAGTACGTCGATTCCGGTTGGCAGCCGCTTCGACATACCCGAACATACCAATTCCACCGAATTAAGTGTTCCCCAGTACTGTCCGGGAAACGAGCCGGTCGAACACCTTCGCTTTCTGGCGATTCTGTGTCTCCGACGCCGCGTCCAAATCGAGTGCGGCGAGCACGTCACACTGGAGGAGTCGGTCGATTCCGTCCGGCGTCGTCTCACAGCGCGTGAGCACTACGCCAATGGGGGGCGCGTCGAGCGCTCGGGCCATGGCGGCGGTTTTGGCGGCGTCACGGAGACTCGCCGGATTGCACGTCGAAACGAGGAGCGTTTGCGTGGCGAAGCGGCGTAGCCGCCGCGTTCCCCGCACCCGCCGGACAGTCGAGAAGCGTGCATCCCGCGTCCGGCAGGCGCGAGAGCGCCCTGTTGAGGCTGTGCGCCGCGCCCGGTTTGCCGGCGGGTACGATTCGGAGACGCGGGGTCCTCGGGCAGTGGATGACTCGCCGCCTGGAGGGTCGCACCTCTTTCGAGCGCTGGCAGGCCGGGTTCCCGGTCTACGTCGGCGACGGCGTGGAGGTTCGGCATGGCGGTGTCAGTATCCACCGCGACGACGTCGTGGCCGTGGCGAGCGAGTGCGCGAGCCAGTCCGAGCGTCGTCGTCGTCTTTCCACAGCTTCCTTTGCCTCCCGCGACGGCGAGCATGTGCTCGTCTGGTTCCGTGTTCCTACTTGAACCTTCGGCGGGTGTCGGGAGTTTCAAGAGTGCTGGCGTCAGCCTCTATGATGATGTGGAAGGACCAGCTCGTCAGCGCGAAACAGCTGTCGCGGGCGGACATCGAGGCCGTTCTCGACCACGCGGCTGCAATCGACGACGACCCCGCAGCGTTCGCCGACCGACACACCGACAAACTCCTCGCACTGCTTTTCTACGAACCCAGTACCCGGACCCGCCTCAGCTTCGAGACGGCGATGAAGCGCCTCGGCGGCGACGTCATCGACATGGGTTCGGTCGAAGCGTCGAGCGTAAAGAAGGGTGAAACCCTCGCGGACACGGTGCGCGTCATCGAGGGCTACGCCGACGCAATCGTGCTCCGCCACCCAAGCCAGGGGGCGGCGACGATGGCCGCGGAGTTCGTAGACGTTCCGCTCATCAACGCGGGCGATGGGGCCGGCCAGCACCCGACCCAGACGCTCCTCGACCTCTACACCATCCGCAAGAACGTCGGGTTCGACGACCTGACCGTGGGCATCATGGGCGACCTGAAGTACGGGCGGACGGTCCACTCGCTTGCCCACGCGCTCACGCAGGTGGACGCGAGCCAGCACTTCATCAGCCCCGAGAGCCTGAAACTCCCACGCCGGGTGCGCTACGACCTCCACGAGGCGGGCGCGAACGTCAAGGAACACACCGACCTCGCAGGGATTTTACCGAGCCTCGACGTGCTCTACGTGACGCGCATTCAGCGCGAGCGGTTCCCCGACGAGAGCGAGTACCGGGCGGTCGCCGGGCAGTACCAAATCGACGCGGAACTCCTCGAAGCGGCCAAGGACGACTGCATCGTCATGCACCCGCTGCCTCGCGTGGACGAAATCGCCCCGGACGTAGACGAGACCGACTTTGCGAACTACTTCGAGCAGGCCCACAACGGCATCCCCGTTCGCATGGCGCTGCTCGACATGATGTTAGACCATGAGTGAACACGAACTTCGCGTCAGCAAAATCAAAAGCGGCACCGTCATCGACCACATCCCCGGTGGGCAGGCGCTCAACGTGCTCGCCATCCTCGGCATCGACGGCTCGACGGGCGAGGCCGTGAGCGTTGGGATGAACGTTCCGTCAGACCGCCTCGGCCGCAAGGACATCGTGAAGGTCGAGAGTCGGGAACTCAGTCAGGAAGAAGTGGACGTCATCTCGCTCATCGCACCGATGGCGAGCATCAACATCATCCGCGACTACGAGGTCGAACGCAAACACCGCGTCGAGCGACCGGGGTCCGTCGAGGGCGTCCTCGAATGCCCGAACCCATCGTGTATCACCAACGAGCGCGAACCCGTCAAGACCCGGTTTACCGTCCTCGACGACGCAGTTCGCTGTAATTACTGCGAAACCATCGTGCGGGACAATATCGCGTCCCACATCGCGAGCGAGTAACCTCGTCCGCGGCGAGCACGCGCCCGGTTCAGGCGGATTCGTCCGACGCCCGAACTATTTTATTCTGCGTTTGCGAACATTAGGTATGGCTCGAAAAGTCAAGTTCCTGTTCGCCCTGCTCGCCGTCGCACTGCTCTTCAAGGTCGTCCTGAAGAAGTAACCACCCGCCGTTTTCGAATCACTTACCCCTGTACCCGACTACCTCTCGGTATGTTCGGCGTCGTCACACGAAACGCATCGGAGGTCGACATCCCCGAGTTCGACCGCGCATTCTACGAGGTCAAAGACGTGACCGGGCGGGCCGCCCCGCCGCTGGCAAACGCCATCAACATGGTGTCCTGTTTCGGCGACAACGCCGCCGCGAACGGCAACCCGGACCTCGTTCCGATCAACGAGGAGGGCGACCTCGCCACCCGGGACCAGCCGTACTTCGACTGGGCGTACATCTGCCCGACAAACGAGAAGTATCGGGCTGGTCTTCTCGAAATCATCGACGACTGCGTCGAGGAAAACGAGGACGTCCGCCTGGACGACGTGGGCTTCCCGCGAGAGGGCTACTGCCACTGCGAGCGGTGCAACCGCCTGTTCGCAGAAAGCGACTACGAGGACCGAAACGAGTGGCGTGCATCCGTGATAACGGAGTTCGTCGCGGAGGCCACCGAGCGAATTCCGGGCAAGGTGTACCTCACGCTCTATCCCGACCCGTATCCGGGCCACCTCTATCGCCGGGCGGGGCTCGACGTGGAGGCGCTCGCAGAATACGTAGACGAGTTCGTCGTCCCGCTCTACGACATGGCCTACTCGACGACCTACTGGCTCGAAATCATCGTGACGGGCTTTCTCGACCTCCTCGCGACGCCCTTCAGCGTCGAACTCTACGCGGTGGACGTGGACATCGACAACCTGATTCACGCGACGGACGTGGCCGACGCCTACGCCAACAACGTCTACTTCGGATACGACGCCTCGAACGCGACGGCGGCACTCAGGCGGATGAAAGCAGAGGACAGAGAGGGCGTCTCACACGGACAGTGAACGCTCGCGCCAGGAGACTAACTCCTCCCGGTCGCGGGTATCGGTTGGAATCGCGTCGAACCACTTCACATCCGAGATTTCGTCGTCTGGGTCACACACCTCGGGGTTCGTCGTCTCCGCCCGCGCTGCGAACACCGGGAGGACGCCCCACGTCTCGTAGCCTCCACAGCGCACCGTGATTTTCGTGACGAGTGCAAGCCCGTCGTAGGTCGCTTCGACGCCCGCTTCTTCTGCGAGTTCGCGTCGTGCGGCTTCGAGAAACGATTCGCCGGGGTCGATTTCGCCGCCCGGGAGCACCCACAGGTCGACGCCCTCGTGGCGACAGAGCAGGAGCTTCCCACAGGGTTGGTACACGATGGTGTGTGCGCCGTACGGGGCGCCACACCGGGCGATGCGCGTCGCGAGCGTTCGAAATCGGTCGCGGGACACAGTCCGGGTGCGAGCGTGCTCGATGTACCCGTCGTACGCGTCGGTCAGGCGGTGATAGGCCTGTGCCGCTCGCTGGTTTGCGTTCGACGAGAGAAACCAGAGGTCGTCGACGCGACTCATGGCTTCCCGCGGCCCAGCCGACCAGCAGTAACCGCGAGAGACACCGCACAGCAGAGACGAATCGTGTCAGTCATTGCTCTGTATTCGAGTGGCCACCGGTATAAAGCTTCGAGAGCCTACGGGAGGTAACTGCGACACTGCGTCGCGACTTCTGGCAGACGCAGTTGATAGGAGTCGGCGAAGGTTACGAGCACCTGTTGTTTGTCCGCGACAGGAAGCCGTAACAGCGTCAGTTCGTCGTATCCCTGGACGGTGTAATTGAGGTCACCGACGGTTTCTGTGGCTGGTTCGCGTTCGTCGGTGAGAACTTCGTTTGCCACTTCCGTGATGGTCTCTGTCGGTTGCCCGTTCGTGTATTCCTCCAGCACTGCAGGCGTGTGTGAGTAGACGGAGACGCCGTCCTGGGTGTAGGCGACGACCCCGCGCAACTCGTCGTCGACGTTCGTGAGCAGATACTCGAGGAGGTCGTGGTAGGGGAACCCGGCTGCATCGACGAACTCGAACGAGATGTCCTGGTTCTTGCGGTACACCTCCCAGATTATCTCTTTTCCGTCCCCGGTGAGGCCGTAGAGTCGCCCCTTCTGGGTTTCCTCCGGGACCAACAGGGTTACGAGGTTATTTTCCCGCAGTTCGGCAATGCTGCGCGAGATGTGGGGAAGCGGTCTGTCTGTGGAGTCAGAAATCTCTGATGGAAGCGCCGGGCCTTTTTCAAAGAGGTGACATAACACTTCCGTTCGATGTGTCGAACTCACGACAAACTGTACGCTTTCCCAGTGTTCACTCACTATGAATTCCTCATTACAACCTGGGAGTTGGGTCCGCCGATGTTTATAACCTTGGTCGACGCTGTCCGATTCACCCGCCGTTGGCGATTTATTATGAATTAGTTACAGCAAATAGTAAGAATACAGATAACTACCGTGGATTGTGGAGTTAGTGGCTCCTGACAGGATTCGGTGGCGCTGGTGAGTCACCGCAACTGGACGGACCGCATCGCGCCGTGGGTCGAAAACTGACTGGAACCACGACATTTTTACGCCGCTCAGTTCTAAACCGGCTATGAGTTTCGACGAAGGTGACCAAGTCATCCTGCACGACAAGCACAGCGAATTCGACGGCCAGTCCGGCACCATCAGCCAGGTCGTAGAGAACATGTTCGGTGGCGCGACGTACACCGTGATGTTCGACGAGGGGCAGGAACAGGGAATCGCAGAGGATTCCCTCGAAGCACTCGAAGAGTAAGACCTTCTGGCGACGAGTACGACGCTTTTTACCGACGCGGGGCCAACGCTCGGCCATGTCGAAGGTTCCGTTTCACTACATCGACCTCCGGACGTTTTGCTACGCGACGGAGGACGAAAAGCGCGTGACAGATGCCCTCCAATCGTTTCTCCCCGCTGAGTTCGAACTCGAACGAATGGAGACGAAGGGCCACCACGGCGACCGAATCGTCATCCTCTCGGCTCGCGTCGAGAACGCAGACGACGTTCGCGTCGTCTTAGACCGGCTTGCCACGCTCGAAAACTTAGACCAGGTTCGCGTTGAAATCGACCAACGCGTAGACGACAACTGCTCGTTTTTCATCCATCTCGACAAGCAGGCGGCGTTCAAGGGCGTCACCAAACTTGGCGAGGGCATCTCGCTTCGTGGAAAGGTCGAAGCCTACCCGGCGAAAAAGGAGAAAGCAGTCGAAATCATCCGCGAAGCAATCTAACCGGGGCAGAAACGTGGCCCATGTTACCTAGTAACAATGCTTATGGGGATGGCCCGTGTCGATTGGAAAGAGGCATCATCGAATGCAAGCCTGTCCGTACTGTAATTCTGAGTTGAGCGGAACCAGGAGCCGAACATCGACGCGAACGGGTGGCGGGCGAAAGACGACCGGATCCGAGTTGGTTTCCTGTCCGGACTGCGGCGGGGTTATCGACGGCTTTTCGTCTCACTGACGCGGCCGCCGGGTCGCTCCTTTTATTCGCCGTGGCACGAAACCCGTGAGTGACAGCGCCAGAGGCTTACATGTACGAAGCAGTTCACGCACACCCCGACGGCGACAGCACGGTCGCCAGATTCGCCACCACGGCAGCGACGTACGGCTACGACGGCATCGTCGTTCGTAATCACGGCGACGCAGACGTCACGTTCGACGCACCTGCCCTGAGCGAAGCGACCGGCATCGACGTCGTCGAGGCAATCGAAATTCGCGCCGACAACCCCGCACAGGCGAGCGGTCACGTCGGGAACTACCGCCCGAAGAAGACGCTGCTCGTCGTCCACGGTGGGTCGACGAAGGTGAACCGCTTCGCGTGCGAGCAAGAGCGCGTGGACGTCCTCGCCCACCCGATGGCCGGGCGCGGCGACGTGAACCACGTCCTCGCGAAAGCGGCCGCCCGAAACAACGTCCGTCTCGAATTCAACTTTGGCGACGTGCTTCGCCGCCACGGCGGCCCCCGCGTGCAGGCGCTCCAGAATCTCAGAAAACTGCGCGAACTCGTCGAGTACTACGACGCCCCGTTCGTCGTGAGCGGTGACCCGCACACCCACCTCGAACTCCGCGCTCCCCGCGAACTCGTCGCACTCGGGGAGGCGATTGGCTTCTCGCGCGACCAGGTCGAACGCGGTCTCACGGAGTGGGGGGAGATTGTGGCGCACAATCGCGAGGTCCAGCGTGCGGACTTCATCGAACCCGGCGTCCGCCGCGGGCGCTACGAGGAGGTCTCAGAATGAAGCACTTGCCAAAGCACATCCGCCCCCGGTGGCGCTACCTCGCCGTCCACCTCGAAACGTGGCCGGATGCGCGTCTCGACCGGCGGACGTTCCAGCGTCACGTCTGGTACGCCGCCCAGAACCTCCACGGCGACCCCGGCGGGGCGGACCTGGACATGAAGGTGATTCGCTTTGCGTTCGACGACGGAATCGGCCACGCCATCGTCAGGACACGCCGCGGGGAGGAGGACCGTGCCCGAGCGGCGCTTGCGTGCCTCCACGAAATCGATGGCGAATCGGTGGGCGTACGCGTCGCCGGAATCAGTGGGACGGTGCGTGCTTGTGAAGAAAAGTATATAGGTCGCCGAAGGGTAAAACCGACACAGAGAAAAGTCGTCTTCGCAGGCGCAGACGCAACCGCCGTCGAACGGGGTTCCCGGGTCGACGTGCGGTTAGATGGCGCGTTTGTTGGGGCGACAGAACTCGATCTCGAGTGATACTACATGCAGGGACAAGCCCAACAGCAGGCATACGACCGCGGAATTACGATTTTCTCCCCGGACGGACGCCTCTACCAGGTCGAGTACGCCCGTGAGGCGGTCAAGCGAGGGACGGCGAGCATCGGTGTCCGGACGACGGACGGCATCGTGCTCGCAGTCGACAAGCGCATTCGCTCGCCGCTCATGGAGCGCACTAGCGTCGAAAAGATTCACAAGGCCGACGACCACATCGGCATCGCGAGCGCCGGGCACGTCGCAGACGCTCGCCAGCTCATCGACTTCGCCCGCCGCCAGGCGCAGATCAACCAACTGCGCTACGGCGAGCCAATCGGCGTCGAGACGCTGACGAAGGAAGTCACCGACCACATCCAGCAGTACACGCAGGTCGGTGGCGCACGCCCGTTCGGCGTCGCGCTCATCATCGGCGGCATCGAGAACGGCCGCCCACGTCTCTACGAGACGGACCCCTCCGGCACGCCGTACGAGTGGAAAGCCCTCGCCGTCGGCGCAGACCGCGGCGAGATTCAGGACTTCCTCGAAGCGAACTACGCAGATGACATGGACTTAGACGCCGGCGTCGGTCTCGCGCTTCGCGCACTCGCACAGGTCAACGACGGCAAACTCCGTCCAGAGGGTATCGGTGTCGCCACCATCTCCCTCGACGAGGACTTCGCCGAACTCGACGACGAGTCGGTCGAATCCTACCTGACCGAACTCGACCTCCTCGACACCTCCACCGACGAGGAATAACCCCGTCTCGTTCTTTTCTGGCTCGCTTCCCGGAGCCACTGCTCTCGGCCAATTTTCACCCCGAATGAGGACAACACCCTTTACCCGTGCTGTACTATATTGCACCATGATTTCACTTGACGAGGCCGTCACCGCTCGGCTCGAATCGCACGGTGCTCGATTCGAAGTTCTCGTAGACCCAGACGCCGCCCTCGCTATCAAACGCGACGAATTCAAGGGTGACCTGGAAGACGTCATCGCCGCAGACGACGTGTTCGAGGACGCCTCCCGAGGCGACCGACCGGCAGAAGAGGACCTCGAGAAGGCCTTCGGGACGACAGACCCGATGGAAATCATCCCCGAGGTCATCAAACGCGGTGAGATACAGATTACCGCAGAGCAGCGCCGGGAGATGCAAGAACAGAAGCGCAAACAGCTCATCGCGACCATCGCCCGCAACGCCATCAACCCGCAGATGGACGACGCCCCCCACCCGCCAGACCGCATCGAGAAGGCCTTGGAGCAGGCGGGATTCAAGGTCGACCCGATGGAGCGCGTCGAAAACCAGGTCGAAGACGCCCTCGAGGCGCTGCGCCCAGTCATCCCGATTCGCTTCGACACGGTCACCATCGCGGCGAAGATTCCGGCCCAGTACGCAGGCAGCGCACAGGCTCGCATCCGGAAGTTCGGCGACTTAGACCGCGAGGAGTGGCAAAACGACGGCTCGTGGGTCGGCGTCCTGACCTTCCCTGCAGGGTTGCAAAACGACTTCTACAGCCTGGTAAACGAACTGTCGAGCGGGGAAGCAGAGACCCAGATAATAAAGGACGAAGACGACATAAAAACGCGGTAGCGAGAGCGACCTGAAACACGGAGCCGAAAGGAGCCTGAAAACGACAGACAGGGTCGCCTCGGCAATCGCCTTTTTACAGCCTGACTGCTGAGTCTGTGACATGTTCGGTCAATTCGGGGCTCCCTTCGGACTGCCCACAGCACTCGCAGATTACCAGGAGGTTCTCGCCGAAATCGTCGCGTTCCTCGTCGGAGCGACAATCGTCTATTTCGTCGGCAGAATTCTCCTCTCACCGCTCATCCTTCGGGTCGTCAGGGCGCGCAATCACAACAACCCGACTATCGAGACGGCAGTCGAGACGTACCTCAAGGTCGCCTTCGCGCTCCTCGCCATCTTCACGGGCATCATCGCTGCCGGACACGGGGACGTTCTCACCGGGTCTGCGGTCATCATCGCTGCGCTCACCTTCTTGCTCGGTATCTCCGGTCAGGAGGTGTTCGGGTCGCTCATCAGTGGCATGTTCCTCGTCGCGGACCCCGATTTCAACGTCGGCGACTGGATTTCGTGGTCGGGCGGGGCAGGCACCATAGAGGCGGTCGACTTTCGGGTGACGCGGATTCGGACCGCGAACAACGAGACGATAACCGTCCCGAACACCGAACTCACGACCAACTCGCTCACGCGTCCGTTCGGTCGGGCGACGTTTCGCGTCACCGAGCGGGCGTTCGTCCCGTACAACGAGGACACAGAACAGGCACTCTTGGCGCTACAGCAGGTGGCGGCGAATCAGCCACAGGCACTCTCGGACCCGGCTCCGAACTCGCGCATCACCGACCTCGGAGCGAACGCCATCACCCTCCAGGCTGAGTTCTGGGTGGACGACCCCGCACGGAGCAACGTCGCGACGATTCGCTCTGACTTCAGACGCGAGTTGAAACGTCGGTTCGAAGAGGCGGGACTGACCCTCGCCCCGCCGTCGGGCCAGGAACTCTCCGGGTCGATTCGTGTCGAACGCGAGGCTGTCGAGAACTGAGTTCGAAAAAGCGGGGATTGGGCCTATCCTTTGCGGAAGCCAAGGAGGAAGCCGGCGGTGAAGGCGGCTCCAACCGAGAGCGTTTCGAGAATCGACGTGAGCCACGACGGCGGGGTCGCAGACGTGGCTTCCTCGCCGACCTTGACGAAACCGGCGGTGAGTCGCTCCCAGTCGACGGTGAGAATCTGGCGCGATTCTAAGAATTTGAACAGGGCAAGTTCGAGGCCGATGATGACGGCGATGAGCTTTGCCACCTTCTTGGCCGCAAAGCCGATTATCGCCCCGATGAGGGCACCACCCCCGGCTTCGATGCCGAGTTGTTGGAGGTTGATATCCACCATACCCCACACTCCGCACGTAACTGTTAAGACTTTTGTCCTGAATGGGCCGGTTCCACGTCGGTCACCGCGGGTGGTACGCCGTGACATTGAAGATGCGAGGGCGCATACAGGCGGGCATGAACGTCAGGAGAACAGCGGAGGTGGTCCGCCGTCGATAAGTTGGACCACGATGTGGTGTCGTACCGCATCGAGACGGGTGTATCGTCGCTCCGTGACGCTGCTGACGGGGACCTGCTATGAAGGCCGTTATCGTCAAACGCGTCGACCGGGGGAGTGCCGATGTTGGAGAGATCTGTGACCTCGCGCAAGCGGCCGGCTACACTGTCGCTGGCACGCTCACGCAAACGCGCGAGCAGGACGTCGCCCTCCACATCGGTTCAGGGAAAGCGGACGAACTCGCCGACCTCGTCGTCCAGACGGGAGCCGGCATCGTCATTTTCGACAATCGGCTTGGACCGTATCAGGTGTTCAACCTCGGAAAGCGCCTCCCAGACGGTGTCGAGGTCGTAGACCGCTTCAAACTCGTCCTCGAAATCTTCGGCCAGCGGGCTCGCACGCGCAAAGCACAGTTGCAGGTCGAACTCGCGAATCTTCGGTACGAACTGCCGCGAGCGGAAGCAAAAGCCAGCCTCGCAAAGCGCGACGAGCGTCCGGGGTTCATGGGACTCGGTGAGTACGACCAGAACCGCGAACGTGACATCAAATCGCAGATTTCCCGCGTCCGCGACGAACTCTCGCGCATCGAACAGCGCGAAGAGCAGCGCCGCGAGCACCGCCGGGAGACGGGATTCGACCTCGTCGCCCTCGCCGGGTACACGAACGCGGGTAAATCGACGCTTCTGCGCCAACTCGCCCGCGACATCGAGGTCGACGAAAACGACGACTTACACCCCGACATCGAGGCGACCGCCGAGTCTGAAGACCGCCTCTTTACGACGCTCGGAACCACGACCCGGCGGGCAGACATGGAGCGAAACGTCCTCGTCACGGACACGGTTGGGTTCATCATCAACCTCCCCCACTGGCTGGTCGAATCGTTCAAATCCACGCTGGATGCGGTGTACCACGCAGACCTCGTGCTCCTCGTCGTGGACGTTTCAGAGCCAATCGAGGACATTCGCGAAAAACTCGTCACCTGCCACGACACGCTCTACGAGCGCAACGAAGCACCCATCGTCACCGTCTTGAACAAGGCAGACGCGGTCGAACAGGCGGAGATTCAGGAGAAAATCGAGGCGCTCTCCGCGCTCGCACCTGACCCCGTCGTCATCAGCGCGAAGGAGGACCTGAACATGGACCTCCTGCGCGACCGTATCGAACGCGCCCTGCCACCGTTCGAACACGAGCGCCTCGTCCTCCCGATGACGGACGAAACCATGAGTCTCGTCTCGTGGATTCACGACAACGCCCGCGTCAACGACGTGGATTACGGCGACCAAGTCATCGTAGACTTCGAGGCGCGGCCAGCCATCGTCGAAAAGTCCCGCTCGAAGGCTGGCGACCTGCCAGTTGCAGAATCAGCCTGAATATTCGAGCCTGCGGAGCGTTCCCATCCGGTCGTCGAAGACGTACATTTCTGACTGGGAGACGACAGTGAGTTTGATGGGCCTGTTGTCGAGGTTAGCACTCCACTGCTCGGTTCCGTCGGCGGCGAACTTGACGAGTGCATCGTCCGCCGAAAGGGCATACACGTTACCCTCGGTGACGTCCACGAAGTGAATGGTGTGCTCCTCACTTCGCCACTGCACTGCGCCAGTTTCTACGTCGAGTGCGGTCATCGGGCCCGCACCGTCCGGGTCTTTACTCCAGCGAAACGCGGGAATCTGCCCCCAGAGATACACCTGCGAATCGACGAGCGGCGACCGACTGGGATTGTAGTCCGTCTCTCGGTCCCACACCTGCTCACCAGTCGCCGGGTCGAACGCCGTGGCTGACCCTTCGCCAACCGCGACGACGGCATCCGAGGATGCGCCGACGAACGAATCGAGGCCCACCTCGCTTGTCCATAGTTTGCTCCCGTCTGCCGGGTCGATTACGATGACCTCGGTCACGGCGGCGAAGAACGCGCGTGTTCCGTCGGTTGCGTAATCTCGAATTTCGGTATGGCTCACGGCATCGCTTTCCCACACCTGCTCGCCAGTCGTCGCCGCCACTGCTTCGAGGGCTCCATCTTTCGTCCCGATGAGCGCCATATCCTCGAACAGGTGAAATTCGATGAGTTCCGTCTCGTCGAACGTCCGTTCCCAGACTTCGGTCCCGTCGAAATCCATCGCCAGGATTCGTAGTTCCGCGGCGACGAGGACGACGTCGTCGACGACGTATGGACCAAACCACACGGCTGAGCCATGCCGCGTCGAATCGTCGAAGTCGTACGATGCAGTGACGTCGCCCGTTTCCCGGTCGATGAGATGCACCTGGCCGTCGTACTCGCTCCCCGTCACCACCGTGTCCGACGTGAACGCGAGTTTGCCGACCGGTGAACCCCCGCTTATCTCTGCACTCCAGACTTCTGATACGGGTTCAGGTAGTGGATTTGCTGAACAGCCAGCGAGTGCTGCACTCGCGCCTGCAACAGTAGCGAGAAACGACCGGCGTGACGACGGCTGCATTGCGCCAGACTCCTCAACCATCCAGCAAGTGCTTTCCGGTCAGTCCAGTGACTTCTTTTCTTTGTCCAGCACGCGAACGTTCGAAATCTGCGTCGCTGGATACTGGCCGTCTTCGTCCTTCTCGACGGCTTTCACCATGTCCCAGACGACGTTAAGGCCGGTGGTGACGCCTTCGAGCGCTTCCATCTCACAGCCTGTTTTGCCGGTGGTTTCGACGGCCACGGTCAGCGTAATTTTCTCGTCTCCCACGTCGAACTCCGTGTCCACGTTCGTAATCGGAATCTGGTGACACATCGGGATGGTCTCCCATGTGTGCTTGACCGCCTGAATCGCGCCGACGCGGGCGGTTGCGAGCACGTCGCCTTTACCGATTTCGCTTTCACGAATCGCGTCGATAGTCGAAGCTTTGAGATGAATCTCACCGCGCGCGACGGCGCGGCGGGCGATGTCGGGTTTCTCCCCGACGTTCACCATCTGGACCTCACCCGTTTCGGTCGTGTGGGTCAGGTCGTCACTCATCGCGCTCACCCCAGAGCGCAATCGGGAGGTTCGAGAGTAGGTCAGTTGCCATCATGCCATAGCCTCTTTCCTCTGCGACTATATCACCAGCGCGTCCCGTCGCGTAGGCGGCGATGGCCGCGGCCTGTGGTGGGTCGTGCGTCGCGGCGAGTGCACCAGTCGCACCCGCGAGGACATCGCCGGTTCCGCCGACGGTCATGCCGGGGTTCCCGGTTCGATTCACGCGAATCGTCTCGCCGTCTGAAATCACGTCGTAGGCGCCTTTCACGAGCAGCGTCTGCTCCAGTTCGGCGGCGAAATCGGCGACGAGGTCTTTGCGAGTGCGCCAGTCCGAGTCAGTTTCCCCGCCCATCTTCTGGAGTTCACCCTGATGGGGCGTGCAGATGAGTGTGGCCTCTGTCTCGACGTTCGGAACGACTTGCAGGGCGTCTGCGTCGATGACGGCGGTTCCGTCGAGCGATTCGAGGAACTCACCGACGGCCTCAAGCGTCTCATCTGCGCTCCCGAGGCCCGGACCGAATACGACGGTGTCGTGGTCTGCGGCGAGTTCGAGGAGCGACTCGACGTGGGCGGGTTCGAGCTGGTCGCCGTCGAAGGGCCGTACGATGAGGTTCTCGCTGTAGCCCTGAATCTCGCGAGCGATTGATTCGGGACAGGCGACGCGCACGAGGTCGGCCCCGGCGCGGAGGGCAGACTGGGCGGAGAGTGCGGGCGCACCGGTGTACGGGCCGCCCCCGACGACGAGCACCTCGCCGTGGTCGCCCTTGTGGCTGTCCGACTGGCGCGTGAGCGACTGGAGGTCGCCCGGCCCGACGAACAGTTCGGCGGCTGCCGGAATGCCGATGTCCGCGACTGTTACGTTCGGGAAGTTCTCGAGGCCGGGTTTCATGTCGTGGAAGGTAACGACGTGGTCTGCGCCGACGGCGATTCCTTCCGAGGACCCAGTATCTGCGTCCATGCCCGTTGGAACGTCTACCGAGACGACCGTCGCGCCGGCAGCGTTGATGGCTTCTGCCGCCGATTTCTCGGGTTCGCGGAGTGCGCCGGTCACGCCCGTGCCGAGCATTCCGTCGATGATGAGGTCGGGGCTTCCGAGGTCGAGGTCAGTCGAGTCGCGAACTTCGCGGGAGTCGTACTCCGCTTCTTGCA
The DNA here is from genome assembly GCF_029489995.1 of Haladaptatus sp. DYSN1. Classification (NCBI taxonomy): domain Archaea; kingdom Methanobacteriati; phylum Methanobacteriota; class Halobacteria; order Halobacteriales; family Haladaptataceae; genus Haladaptatus; species Haladaptatus sp. DYSN1. The sequence continues at coordinate 2,193,096 of NZ_CP120470.1, read as the reverse complement.
GGGCTTCCCAGTTCTCGCGGGCGATGTCGGTCGAGATGGTCTCCTCGCGGCCGAGGAGGTGGACCGTCACGTCGTACTCGTCGAGAAACCGGGCGGCGACGAAGGCGTCACCGCCGTTGTTCCCCCGGCCCGCGACGATGGCGACGGCTGCCCCGGGTGCTACGAGGTCGCTGACGACGCGGGCGACGGCGTTGCCACTCGACTCCATCAACTGCTTCTGTGGAACTCCGAGGGCCGCGGCGTTCGCGTCGACGGCGGCCATCCGGTCGCTCGAAATCATGGCAGGGAGTTGTTCCCCATCCCGGTTAAACGTGCGGGGGCGGTGGAGTCAAATTCCTCCGGCCCCTCCTCTCGCGTGTGAACGTCTTCTGGTTGGACGAAGACCCCCGAAAAGCCGCCCGCTATCACTGCGACCAGCACGTGAACAAGATGCTGCTCGAAGCCGCACAAATCCTCTCGACGACGCTCCGCGCCCACGGCCACGACGAGGCGTTTCTATACCAGCCGACTCACACGGGCCATCCGACCGTGAAGTGGGCCTCGCACTCGCGAGAGAACTGGCTCCGGCTCTACGAATTCGCTGGCGCACTGAACGAGGAGTTCATGGAGCGATTCGGCCACGACGAGGCCCATGCGAGTTGGCGTATGCTTCAGTTAATCGACCGCGACAGCATCGCCATTCCGGCGCGAGAGCCAACAGAACCGCCTCAGTGCATGCCCGAGGAGTACTGCCGCGAGGACCTCGTGGACGCCTATCGCGCCTACTACGCCAACGACAAGGAGTGGGCCGAGTGGAAGTACACGGCGGAACCCGACTGGCTGCTCGAATACCGACTCAACGCTTAATTTCGAATCCGTCGAGGCCTTCTGGTGGCTCGAACTCGGATTCGACGCTCGTCACGTCGGCGGCCGGACTGCCGGTGTAACACCACTCAATCATCGACTTCACGCGGTCTTTTTCACCCTCGAAGATGGCTTCGACGCGGCCGTCGTCCAGATTTCGCACCCAGCCGTCGACGCCGAGTTCCGTCGCTCTGTCTCGGGTGTTTGCACGGTAGTAGACTCCCTGTACGGTTCCAGTCACGTACACGTGAGCGCGCGTTCGCTCAGGCATGTGCATGCGTGCAAGCGCGAGGAGCAAAAATGTCCGGACTCACTCGTCGTTGGCCGGGCCGCCGGTCCGGAGATAGTGGAACACGTACGTCTGGGCGTACCCTGCGTACTCACCGCCGAACTGCGCGCGGATGGACCGCGACGTGTTCGTGTAGTTCCCCTGGTCGCAGTCGGGATAGTGGTCGGCGATGGCCGATTGAATCCACGTGTCGAGTGGGACCGCTTCGAGGTAGCCGAGTGAGAACAGCAATACGCAGTCTGCCACTTTATCCCCCACACCGACGAACGTTTTGAGTTCCTCGCGGGCGTTCTCGTAGTCCAGACCTACGGCATCTTCGGGATGGGCGAGCCCCTGCGCGACGATTTCAGCGGAGCGTTGTACGTAGGGTGCGCGGTAGCCAAGGTTCAGGTTGCGAAGTTGCGCCTCGCTCGCGCCCGCGAGTGCTTCGGGCGTTGGGAACGCGTGGTACGCCCGGCCGTCGAACTCGACTTTCTCGCCGAAGGTGCGCGCGAGGCCGAGTTGCATCTGATGGATGCGGGCGACGCGCATCTGCGCAGAGCAGATAAACGAGATGAGCGTCTGGAACGGTGGGTCGCGCACGAGGCGCATCCCCTCGTAGGCGTCGTAGGCCGCGTCGACGAGTGGGTCTGTCGGGATGGCGTCGAAAATCGCGGGCAGGTCGTCGTCCAGGCGGAGCAGGTGGCCGAGCGTCTCCGCGGCGTCGAACTGCGATTCCCACTCTAGCTTGTCCCCGCGCTGGCGGACGCGCAGGACGGCTGGGTCCCCGTCAGCGTAGGTCCCGGGAAGGACGGTGTAGTACCACGCTTCGCCGCCGTAAGCGGGCGTCTGTTCGTACATCCGTCCGTCTTCGCGTCGCCACAGGTAGGACTGACCGCTTTCCACCGTCGATTGCAGGTCGAATTCTCCCTTCAGGTTGCCAAGTGCGAGGGTGCCCGACTCCATTATCACCGCAAAGGAGTGGCGGGCGTTTTGCGCTTTCGACTCCAAAATGACAAACAGGTCACAAACGCGACGTATGACGATTTTGCCTAACCTTCTTACGATAGCGGCGTGAATAATACTCTATGGACTGCAGAGTTGTCGTCGAAGCCGCAGTCCCGGTGTACGACGTCGGAACGCCGGACGAGGCGGTACGCATCGCCATCTCAAAGACTGGTGAGATGCTCAACCCCGACTTGAATTACGTAGAAATCAACATGGGAGAACGGGTCTGTCCGCACTGCAAGGAAGACCTCGACCCCGCTTTCCTGAGCGCAGACGAGAGTCTGGTCGCGCTCGAACTCGAGATGACGGTGTTCAACGTCGAACGGGAGGAACACGCCTCACGCATCGCGCGCAAGGAAATCGGCCAACGACTCCACAACATCCCACTCGAAGTGCTCGACGTGCGGGTACTCGACGAGGACGACGACGAACCAGCGACGGAGGAAGAAGACGACGACCTGCTCGAAATCGAAGAAGTCGCGGACAACTGATGGCTCGCTTTTTTCGAGCGTTGTGACTCGGCGGTGAGTTAGGTCCGGAAGAACGGCGTCTTCGGCGACGCGCTTAATCGGCCGTGGCGGAGATCTTTTCGGATTCCGCCTCGGTCATCTCTGCGGTGATACCGTCTGCGAGTGCGAACACTGCTGCTTTGTGGTCAGTTTTCGATTTGTGGATTGAAGTCGGTCGTACACCGAGAGACTCGTACGCTTCGTGTTCAATTGTAATTCCAAACTCTGTCTCGTAGTGGTTGCATACCTCCGAGAGGAGGCCGTGCAGGTGGATGAGCTCCTGCTTCTTCATAACAACACCATCTAACGAGCGGAGGGTTATATTACTATCTTGAGTCTCGTTAGCATACTTACCGGTTTAGACGGGCTGTATCGACAGTATTCGCCGGAATTTCGTCCGGCTCCCTTCGGGCAGTTGACGGGTCTATTGCGTGACCTTTGACTATGGTTGTCACACGAGTTAGGCTCCGGCAAACTGATTTTTACGAATTCCTAACGAGCCACTCCCACAGACCGTCCCTCGTGTTGACCACAAGTAGGAAACGCAGGTGCTTTCGAGTTGAGCTGATGCGTCGCGAAAAAAATCGAGAGTACGGTTTTGCAGACCGTCACCGCGTCTATTCGAACTGTTTCACCGTGTCGAGGTCGTGGTCCGTGCGCATGAACTCAGAGAGCCGACGGCTCGCGTGACAGTTCGGACAATGAAAGGTCGTTTTGAGGGGCGGAAGTTCACCCGGCGTCGATTCCCAGTCTTTTCCACATTCAGGACAGAGTAGACGGACGTATGCTTCCACCATGTGTGCCTACCTTTCGCAGGGGTAAATGAAAAAGGTTGTTGCCTTGCTCACATCGGGACGTCGCTGCCCTGCGCTTCGAGGAGTTCCTTGTAGCGGTTTCGGATGGTGACTTCGCTGATGTTCGCCACGTCTGAGACCTCGCTCTGGGTGACCTTCTCGTTCGAGAGCAGTGCGGCGGCGTAGACGGCGGCGGCGGCGAGGCCGACCGGCGACTTGCCGCTGATGATGCCGAGTTCCTTCGCGTTGCGGAGCAGGTCGCGTGCCCGGCGCTCTGCCTCGTCAGAGAGGTCTAAGTCGGAGGCGAACCGGGGCACGTAGCTCTCTGGGTCCGCGGGCTTGATTTCGAGGTTGAGCTGGCGGACGATGTAGCGGTAGGTCCGGGTGAGTTCCATCTTGTCCACCCGCGAGACCGTCGCGATTTCGTCTAAGCTCCGGGGCATGCCGGCCTGGCGGGCGGCGGCGTAGACTGCCGCCGTCGCGACGCCCTCGATGGAGCGGCCGGGAAGGAGATTCTCGGAGAGCGCGCGACGGTAAATAACCGACGCCGTCTCGCGAACCGTGCTCGGAAGCCCAAGGGCCGAAGACATGCGGTCGATTTCCCCAAGCGCCTGTTTGAGGTTGCGCTCCTTGCTGTCACGCGTGCGGAAGCGCTCGTTCCAGGTGCGAAGGCGCTGCATCTTCGCGCGCTGGCGGCTGCCGAGGGACTTCCCGTAGGCGTCCTTGTCGCGCCAGTCGATGTTGGTCGAAAGCCCCTTGTCGTGCATCATCTTCGTCGTCGGCGCACCGACACGGGACTTCGAGTCTCGCTCGCCGGCGTCGAAGGCGCGCCACTCCGGGCCGCGGTCGATTTCTGCTTCCTCGACCACGAGGCCGCAGTTGCGACAGACCGTCTCACCGTGCTCTGAATCGGAGACGAGCGGCCCAGCGCACTCTGGACACACCTCAGTCTCGTCTACCCTCCGTTTCTCTTTTTCCTGTGGCTGTTCGCCAGTGTATGTCCTGATTGTTGTGTCACTCATGATTGTCTCTCCGTCGGGCCAGGGATGCGGGCGTCTACCGGGGGGTGGAAAACCCTAAAAAGCCGGGCGCTTGACCTTACGTATAGTTAGTCCGTAAAGCTTATAAATGTTTTGCTTGTGTGCACAAGCCAAAAACACACGACTGCAACCGGACGATTCGGATTTACTCGAAGTAACCGTCGAGGGCCGACATCGCCGCTTCGTCGGTCACCTGTTCGAAAGTTTCATAAAACTGTCCCACGGCGGTGAAGTACGCTGGCGTCATCTCGCAGATGACCTCGTCGGCCTCGCTCATGAGTCGCTCTGCGCCCGACTCAGAGGACACTGGAACCGCCAAAATCACGCGACTCGCTCCGGCGGCTTTGGCCAGTCGAACGCACGCAAGCGCCGTCGCGCCCGTGGCGATTCCGTCGTCCACGATGACGACGCGCTTGTCGTTCAGGTCCGGCGTCTCGCGCTTTCCTCGATACCGCTCTGCTTTCTCGTGGGCGTTTTCCCGCTCTTTCGCAATCGTCTCCTCTAGATACCCCTCTGTCACGCCGAGCGAGTCGATGAGCATCTCGTTTCGCCAGACGCTCCCGTCTGCCGCCACCGCGCCGATGGCCAGTTCTGGGTTGCCGGGCGCGCCGAGTTTTCTGGCGACGATGATGTCGAGCGGCGTGCCGAGCAAGTCGGCGACGATGCGTCCGACTGGAACCCCTCCCCGCGGAATCGCGAGGACGATGTCGGCTGCAACGTCGTGGGCGTCCACGACGCGAGCCAGTTTCTCCCCCGCGTCCGTTCGATCTCGGTACATTGTCTGAGATAGGCGCGGCCGGGGCTTAAACCTCGGTAGCGACGCCCCTCACGTCGTCGTCTCGGTACCGTCGTCTGTGGTGGTCGTTTCGGCACCGTCGTCGGTGGTCGTGGTCTCCGTTCCCTCTCCGTCCGTCGGTTCCTCACCGGGTTCTCCACCGCCGTCCTCCGAGAACAGTTCCTCGGGGTCGAAGGTCGGAATCTCGCCTTCGAGGTCGGTCCACGCAACCGGACCGTTTTCGACGATGTTCTCGGGTCGAAGCCGGTCTGCGTCGAGGACGGCCGCGACTGGAGGTGGAAGCTGGTCGCTTCCAGCCGGTGCTTCGGGCGCTTCACAGCTCTTCTTGGTGACGACGACGCGCATCACCATTCCCAGTTCGAAGTGGGGCAGACACTGAATGTCGTAGACGCCGGGTTCCGTAAACCGATAGAGCCAGTTCTCGTCGGTCATTACCGGCGGTGAGGAGAACGGCGCTGCGCTCTCGGGGATGCGCTGGGGGAGCCCGAAGAAGCGCGGATGGATGGCCGTCACCGTGTGCAGGTCCGCCGAGGGATTCTGGAACTCGATTACGTCCCCTGCCTCGACGGCGATGCCGACCGGGTCGAAGTAGAAGTCGGGGAAGCCCTCCGTTCCTTCGCCTTGCCCGTCCGTGTCGGTCTGCTCGTCTGCCGGCGTCTGCTCCCCGTCTGCTTCCTCGGGAAACAGCACGTCCGCGTCGTCCACTCGCATCTCGACTGTGTGCTGGGGTCTGAGCGCCGTCGGCACGTCGAGTTCCGTCGTCAGCGAGGCGTACCCTGCGAGGTCGTCGATGCAGGGCGGACAGTCTGTCTCCTGTAGCCCCCACGTTCCCTGTTTTTCGTCACTTTTCGTTTGTGCCGTCGCCACCCCGCCGAACGACGCCACGGCAGTCCCTGCCCCGAGCGTGCGCAGGACGGTGCGCCGCGTTCGTTGCCAATCCCTCGTTTGCTCGCCAGTTTCCCGTGACATGGCGACAGAAGATTCACCGCGAGGGTTCGTTATTATCCAGATGCCAAGGTATCACCCCACAGGAACGCAGAAAGTGGTGGCCGCCGCGGCGAAACCTGGTTCTAACTAATGTGCATGCCGTGGGTCGGTTTATTGAACGGTCAGAAGGCTAGACTCGAACCAGCGTCAGTCCCACGCCGTCCAGGAGAGAAACAGCAAGCCGACGAACTGCAAGACAGCGAGCAGCATCATCGACTGCCAGACGATGGTCGGAACGGCGGAAGCGTACCACGCAGAGAGGTCCGGGTCGATGAGGTAGTAGTAGAGCGTGAGCGCGTTTTGGGCGAGCAAGAACACCGAGAACATGAACAACCCGATGGTGTGTTTCGAGCGGAACTTCAGGTAGTTTCGGCCCCACACGTAGCCGAGACCCGCGAGGAGGAGCACGTTCAGCGCGGTCGCGCCCTGTGCGACCGTAACCCAGATACTCATCTACCTTCACCTTCCCAACGGGTTGTAATAACGACTAGCCCAAATTCGGCCATAATCACTCCACCTGCTCGATGATTTGTTCGATGGTATCCCAGTGGTGGCGGGCGTTTTCGCTCGGCAAGTAAATCGCTCCGTAGTCGTCGCCGCTTGTAATCACGATGTTGTTTTCCATGAGCACCTCGAGGTGGTGGCGAATCGTCTTGTAGTTCAAATCCAGATCCTCCGCGAGCTGGTTTGCGTTCCGGGGTTGGTCGTGGAGGGCCTTCAACAGTCGAACCCGGTTGGCTCCGCCTCGGGTACCGGTTAACACGTACCAGAGGGCAGCCTCCATTGAAACAACCCTCTCTCCCCGGCCATGTAAGCCCATCGACAGGGGAAGGTGTCGTACCGGCGTCGTCGGCCGCTTCAGCCGCAGTTCGGGCCAGTCAGACGGTGAACAGGTGACCCTCGTCTGGCACCTTGAACAGCCCAATGCGAGCGCCGGCGTCCATCCAGCCGTGACCGTAAGAGAAAGAGGCGAGCGCGTTCACGAGGTCGTCGTTCGCCTTGAAGTGACGGCCATCGTCCAGATACGACTGGGCCATCTCGCGGTACTCGGCGGCTGACTCGCCGAGGGGCGTGTTCGGCGGGTTCACGTCCTCTGCGGCGTCCAGTGCCTCTGCGAGTAACCGCTCGTACCGGTTCGTCTTCTCCGCTAAGTCCGCAGGCATGTTCGATGCTTGCTCGGGTGGGCATATGGGCCTTCCCACCGTCGGCCGAATTCTGCCTGAACGAACACCCGGAATCGCACCCCGACTGCAAGACAGCGCAAGGTAAATACTTGTCCACGGTCAAGTTGTTCGCATGTCGAAAGGGGACGCAACCGAGGTCGAGCACCACCGACTCGTCATCGCCGGGTCAGGCATCGCTGGGCTCACCGCGGCCATTTATGCTGCTCGCTCGAACAACGAACCGCTCGTCTTAGAGGGCACAGAACCCGGTGGCCAGCTCACGCTGACCACCGAAGTGGACAACTATCCGGGCTTCCCGGAGGGAATCAGCGGGCCCGAACTCGTGAACAACATGAAAGCGCAGGCAAAGCGCTTTGGCGCAACCGTGAAAAATCGCGTCGTCAAATCCGTCGACGCATCCGAGCGCCCGTTCAAAATCGAATTCACGACGGGCGACGTCATCACGGCCGACGCCTTCATCGCCGCCTCGGGTGCGAGCGCCCGAACGCTCGGCATCCCCGGCGAGGACGACCTGATGGGCTACGGCGTCTCGACGTGTGCGACCTGTGACGGCGCGTTCTTCCGCGACCAGGAGATGGTCGTCATCGGCGGCGGCGACGCCGCGATGGAGGAAGCCTCTTTCCTCACGAAGTTCGCCTCGAAAGTCTACCTCGTCCATCGCCGCGAGGAGTTCCGCGCCGAGGACTACTGGATCGACCGCGTGAACGAGCAGGTCGAAGACGGTACAATCGAAATCCTTCGCAACACCGAAGTCACCGAGATTCACGGCACGCCAGAAGACGGCGTCAGCCACGTTCGGATGGTCCGCCACCCCGAGGGCCACCCGACCGAGAAACTCGACGACCCCGAGACCGAGGAATTCGACTTCGAGACGGGTGCCGTGTTCCTCGCAATCGGCCACACGCCGAACACGGACTACCTCGAAGGCACGGGCGTCCAGCTGGACGACGCGGGCTACATGATTACGAAGGGCGGCAAGGGCGCACAGCAGACCGCCACGGACGTGGCCGGCATCTTCGGCGCGGGCGACGTGGTGGACTTCCACTACCAGCAGGCCATCACCGCAGGCGGGATGGGCTGTCAGGCCGCCATCGACGCGGACGATTACTTAGAGGACTTAGACCGCGAGAAACGGGCCGAAGAACCAGTCGCCGCGGCAGAGTCAGACGACTAAGCTGTATTTCTCTTCGTTTTCCACGCCAGCGAGCGCCAGCCACGTTTGTGCGCACACCGGGCACGCATTCCACAGGCCCTTTACGTCCGGACGCGAAGTCCCTCCCATGTCCGACTCCTTAGACACAGCCACGTTCACCATCGAATCGTCCGACGGCTCGACCGACGAGGTCGAACTCCCGACCGAACTCATTGACATCCTCTCGGAAGAAGAGACGACGGCCGAGGCCGTCACCGACGTCGTCCTCATCGGGTTCGCCCAGCGCGCCCACGCCATCGTCCACCACGCGCAGGCCGACTTCGACGCCGACGTCGAAGCCCTCGAAGAAGCCGTCCTCGACACCTTCGAAGAGCGTTTCGGCATGACGTTCGCCGAGATGACCGGCCACGACCACTAGAGTCGACGATTGGTGTCGGCCCACGACCGCAGCCGGTCGAGCACTCGCTTTTCTCGCCGCGAAATTTCGTCGTCACGGCCGAGTTCGTCGCTCTCGAGGGCGTTGACCACGGCCACCGTCGCCGGGTCCAGCCACTCGAACAATCGAGTGACGTCGCTCCCGGCCGCCTGAAACGGAATCGTCGCGTCGTTTACGAACGCTGCCGTGGGCGTCGGGGCCGTTTCGAGCAGCGAGCGTGCCCGAGTTGCGTTCTCACCCGCAAGTTGGGACGCTTCGGCGGGTGAGGAGGCAGCGGCCCGCGGTGCGTGAGCGTCGATGACTCCGTACCAGACGCCCTCTGGAATGTCGAGAAACCGCGTGAGTCGGCCGCCGAGAAGTCGCCCGTCGCGTTCTACCTCGGGGGCGAAGTCGAGGACGACCACGCCCTCGGTTCCGTGGCCTTCGACCCACGCCTGCAATGCCTCGGCGGTTCGTTTCGTCTTTCCGACGTTGGAGGGCCCGGTGAAGAGCAATCGTCCGGCGGGAGGGCTTTCGCGTGTCATCACTGGGTGGCGGCCCGGGGCGTCTCTTCTCTGAGCGCGGTTCGGACGGCCAGTCCGAGGACGACGAGCGTCGCGGTGCCGAGCACTGCGGCGAAAACGAGGACGAACGCGCTCAGCGGTTCCCCGGGCGTCGCGAGGTGGCCGCGGACGAACGACCCGGCGGTGAGCACGGTGATGCAGATGAGCACGACGCCGCCGAGATTCGTCCACGGAGCGGGGGTCTCGCCGACCACTCGCCGGTCGTTCAACAGCGCGAGGACGATGGCGATGGCGAAGGGTGTCCCGACGAGGCCGAACGCGAGCACCAGCACGAGCAGCGGGAAGAACGACCCGCCGACGAACGGGCCAACGGCGGAGACGAGCGCGAACCCGGCAAGGAGCAGGCGGTAGCGCGAATCCTCGACGGTGGTTCCCCAACCGAGTTTGTCCGCGAGCAGAAATGGCGGGACGACGGTGTTGCCTCCGAGCGTGGAGACGGCGGCCCCCCAGAGGCCGAGCAGGAACAGCCACTTCGCGTTCGCGCCGACGAGCGGGCCGAGCGCCTGCGAGGCCGAGACGTGCGTGAGTCCCTCGGGCGAAACGGCCCCGTGGAGCACGCTCGCGGCGACGAGGAAGATAGCGAGGCTGTAGATGCCGAAGGCGACGAACATCGACGCCACGATGTCGGTGGTGGCGATGTCTGTGTCGTCGCGGGTCCAGCCACGGGCACGCATGGTGTAGGAGTGCATCGTGATGAGCGTGATGTGGACCGCTCCACCGAGGATGCCGGCGACGACGAGCGCCCCCGACAGCCCAGCGGGCATCGTCGGGACGAGGCCGGCGATCGCCGCACTGGGGTCGATTGGGACGACGAAGAGGGACGCGATGAAGGCGCAAACGACGGCCGAGACGAGAAGTTTTGCACCGAGTTCTGCCACGCGGTACCCTCCCCCCGCGAGACCGAACGCGAGGACGAGTGCCCACGCAACGCCCCAGATGCGGGCGTCGATGCCGGTGATGGTCGCGCTGATGTCGGCGACGCCCTTCATGATGACGAGTTGGGCAAGTCCCGCGGCGAGGACGGCGTCTGCGACGAGCAGCCACGCCCAGCCACCGCCGAGGTGTCGTTCGACGGCAGCGACAAGGCCGGTTTCAGTCCGGAGACCGAGACGCATCGCGAGGTACTGAGCGAACGTTCCGAGGATTGCAGAGAGCACGACGACCCAGAGAAGCGCGAATCCGAACGACGTGCCGGCGGTCAGCAGTGAGGCCATCGTCGCCGGGCCCGCCGCAATCGCCCCGGCGAGCCACGAGGGCCCCATCTTTGCGTACAGTTTAGCGCCGCCACTTCTGAGCGCGGTGAATGTCATACACCTCTCTCGACGAGGCCGGATGATAAATGGGTGGTATTACTGGGTGGTTTCCGGAACGTAGCTGAGCACTACGCCGTCGTCCATCCGCTGGACGTCGGTCAGTTCGAGGCGGGGGAACCCAGCGACGAATCCCTCACCGTCCGCGAGCGTCGGGGCTTCGCGCCCGCCGATGATCAGCGAGCCGACGAACACGGTGAGTTCGTCGACGAGTCCCTCCTCGAACAGCGAGAAGATGAGTTCGCCCCCGCCCTCGACCATGATGGACTCGATGCCGTGGTCTGCGAGCGCATCGAAGGCGGCGGTGAGGTTCACCCGGTCTTCGCCGGCGACGATGACGGTCACCCCTTCGCGCTCCAGTTTGCGGATGCGCACGGGATGGGCGGATTCGGTCACGAGTAGGTAGGTGTGTGCCCGGTCGTCGAACACCTGGGATTCGCGGGGGCAGCGGGCGTGGGAGTCTGCGACGATGCGGGCGGGATTCTCGGGGACGCCGCGGGCCTCACGGGCGGCCCGGCGGTCGGGGTCGTCAACCGTCAGGCTGGGGTCGTCGGCGACGACGGTTCCCGCGCCGACCATCACGGCGTCGTTTTCGGCGCGGATGGCGTCCATCCGGTCGAAGTCGTCGTCTCCGCTGATGACCACCTGTTTGCGGCGGCGGTGGGAGAGCTTTCCATCCACGCTCATGGCTGCATTGACGACGACGCGCATGGATGGTGATACGTCAGAGGGGTGAAAACCGCTTTCGGTGGGGAGTTCCGCGAACGCTTTTTATGGCATCCGGACGAAGATTCGGTGATGAGTCTCGACGACACCGCCGAAGAGCTCGCCTCCGCTCTCGGCGCAGACAAAGCGGAGGTCAAACGCGACTTAGAAAACCTCGTCCAGTACAGCGTTCCACTGGAGGAAGCAAAACAGAGCGTCCGTCGGAAGTACGGTGGCGGCGGGGGGAGCGCACCCACGCCCGAAACCGTCTCCATCTCGGACATCACCACCGACAACTCGAACGTGACGGTGACGGCGAAGGTGCTCACGGTCGGCAAGCGCTCGATTCGCTACCAGAACGAAGACCACCTCATCCACGAGGGTGAACTCGCAGACGAGACCGGCAAAATCTCGTACACCGATTGGCACGATTTCGGTCTCACCGCCGGCGATACCGTGACCATTACGAACGCCGGCGTCCGCGAGTGGGAGGGCAATCCCGAACTCAACCTCGGGGACAGTTCCTCGGTGGACCCGGCAGAGAGCATCGAGGTGCCGTTCGCCGTGGGCGGGGACAAACCGCTCACCGAACTCGCACCCGGTGACCGTGGGGTCAACGTCGACGTCGTCGTCAGTGAAGTAGAGGAGAAGACCATCAGCGGTCGCGACGGAGAGACGACGATTCTCTCCGGCGTCTTCGCCGACGAATCCGGTCGTTTGCCGTTCACCGACTGGGACCCCCACCCGGAACTCGAGGCCGGCGCGTCGATTCGCGTCAGTGGGGCGTACATCCGCGAGTTCCGTGGCATCCCCTCGGTGAACATCTCCGAGTTTTCGACGGTCGAAGCGCTCGATGCCGACCTCGAAGTGAGCGACGACGCGCCGCGAAAGCGCATCGACGAGGCCGTCGGCATGGGCGGCCTGTTCGACGTCGAACTCGTCGGCAACCTCCTGTCGGTGCGCGACGGTTCTGGCCTCATCCAGCGCTGCCCCGAGTGCAACCGCGTGACCCAGAAGGGGCAGTGTCGCTCCCACGGACAGGTCGACGGCTACGACGACCTGCGCGTGAAGGCCATCCTCGACGACGGCACGAGCGCGCTCACGGTCATTCTGGACCGTGACCTGACCGAGCAGGTGTACGGCGGGTCGCTCGAAGACGCCCTTGCCGCCGCCCGCGAGGCGATGAACCAGGAGGTCGTCGCCGACTCGATTCGTGAGAACATCGTTGGCGGCGAGTTCGTCGTCCGCGGCAGTCTGAGCGTCGACGACTACGGCGCGAACCTGGACGCGACCGCGTTCAGCGAGTCGGCGGACGACCCGGCCGCGCGTGCTGCGGCCGTGCTCTCGGAGGTGGACGCATGAGCGCCACGCCAGTCGGCCGCGAGGTCGCCCACCGCCTGTTCGCGGCCGAGTTCGACGACGCCTCGCTTTCCTACTCCGAATCGGACGAGGAACGCGCGCCGAACTACGTCGTCACCCCGACCGGCGCACGGGTCAACCGGATGTTCGCCGTTGGCGTCCTCACGGAGGTCAATACGGTGAACGAAGACCAGCTGCGCGCCCGCATCGTCGACCCGACCGGCGCGTTCGTGGTCTACGCCGGCCAGTACCAGCCAGAGGCGCTCACGTTCCTCGAAAACGCCGCCGTCCCGACGTTCGTCGCGGTGACGGGCAAGGCACGGACCTTCGAACCGGAGGACTCCGACCGCGTCTACACGTCCATCCGGCCCGAGAGCATCAGCGAGGTGGACGCAGAGACCCGAGAGCGGTGGACGGTCACCACCGCAGAGCGCACCTTAGAACGCATCGAAACGTTCGCCGGGGCGCTCGACGTGGACGCCCGCGGTGAAGACCTGCGTGCGCAGTTGCTCGCACAGGGAGTAAGCGAGAGTCTCGCCGCGGGCATCCCGAAGGCAATCGAACATTACGGCACCACGAAGGCTTACCTCGCAGCGATGGAGACGCTCGCGACGCAAGCACTCGAAGTCGTCACCGGCGACCGCGACTCGGTTCCGTCGTTCGATGCGGAGCCGTCGATGGCCGGCCCGGAGACGCCAAAACGCGTCCGCTCGTTCGAGTCGGTCGAGACGGCCGCAGACGCCGATTCAGCAGGGGCAGACGCCGTCGAAGCGGAAGTAGAAGCCGAACTCGAAGTCGACGGCGACGATTCTGCGGCCGTGGCCGAGACGACGGAACCCGAACCGAGCGACGTCGAAACCGACGAACCAGTCATCGAGGACAGTCCGCCCGAGGAGTCAGAACAAGTCGTCGAAACGGAGCCAGCCATCGACACGGAACCACCTGAAGACGACGCGACTGGTACGGTTCCCGAGGCCGAACCCGTCGACGCTGCGGAGGCGACGGCGACGAGGCAGGGGGAACCGGACGACGATGTGGACGACGCACTCGGCGAACCAGCCGAGAACGCACTCGATGAGGTGGCGGAGTCAGTCTCGGACCCGGACGACGACGTGGAGGACTTCGACCCCGGCGAGGTAGACGAGATGTACGAGATGGACGAGGAAGAGCGCCAGCAGGTCGAAGAAGAGTTCGGCACGGAGTTCTCGACGGGCTCTGAAGTCGGCCCCGCGGGCGAGGCGGGCATCGACGTGCCAGACCCCGAAGAAGTCGAAGCAGAGGCGGCTGAAACGGCCGCCGAACCGGAACCCGAACCTGAAGCCGACGAACCGGAAGCAGAAACCGACTCCGAAGCAGATGGTGACGTGGACCTCGAAGACGCCGTCCTCTCGGCCATGCGCGAACTCGACGACGGCGACGGTGCGGACCGCGAAGCCGTCATCGCCGCCGTGGTCGAAGAACACGGTGTGGCCGTCGACGCCGTCGAAGACGCGATTCAGGACGCGCTCATGGACGGCCAGTGCTACGAACCTGACGAGAACACGCTGACCGCCATCTGATGGCGAGTTCGGTCGAGCCGATTCCGGGGCAGGCGGCGGCGATAGCTGACCTGTCCAGGGAGCGTGCGCTCGTCGTTGCCGACTACCACGCGGGCCTCGAAGTCGCCCTTCGGTGGGATGGCGTTTCCGTCCCGAGCAAGGCCCCAGCACGGCGCGAGCAGCTCGTCCGCCTGCGAGAGGAATCGAACACAGACCGCGTCATCGTTTTAGGTGACTTCGGCAACGCAATCGGCGCAGGCTCGAACGAAGAAATCGAGGAAATTCACACGCTCCTCGCCGCCCTCGACTGCCCCGTAACCGTCGTCAAGGGCAACCACGACGGCGATATCGAGGAACATATCGATGGCATCGACGTGACGCCCGCCCACGGCATCCGCCTCGGTGATGTTGGCTTCGCCCACGGTCACACCTGGCCGGCCCCAGACGTTCTCGACGCCGAGATTCTCTGTACCGCCCACGAACATCCACAGGTCAGACTGACCGACGACGTGGGTGGGCAGCGCACCGAGCGCGTCTGGCTTCGCGGGACGGTGGACCCTGCGCCGTTCGCGGAGTTCCACGGCCGCGAGTTCGACGGCGGCGCGCCGTTCGTCGTCTTCCCGGCGTTCAACGACCTCGTCGGCGGGACGTGGGTGAACGTCCAAGAAGATGGCTTTCTCTCGCCGTTTCTCCCCGCGGGTCTCCGCGACGGCGAGGCCTATCTGCTCGATGGGACTCGGCTCGGGAACTACGACCGAATCTGACTGGCCGCGCTGCTTATTCTCCTCTGGCCATTAGGAGTGGCAATGACTGACGGCGAGGTCGCGGGAGCCGACGCATTCACTCACCTCGGCGAGGCGGTTCGCGAGGCCCTCTCTGCGCGTGGCTTTTCGACGCCGACGGCTCCCCAGCGGCGGGCGATTCCGCCGCTCGCATCCGGTCGGGACGCGCTCGTCATCGCGCCGACTGGGACTGGAAAGACGGAGACAGCCATGCTGCCCGTCTTCGACGCCATCGTCGCGAAATCGCCCGAGGAGCGCGCGGGCATCTCTGCGCTCTACATCACGCCACTTCGCGCTCTGAATCGCGACATGCGCAGTCGCCTCGAATGGTGGGGCGAGACCCTCGACGTGGACGTGGACGTTCGTCACGGGGATACGACGCAGTACCACCGGAGCAAGCAGGCGAACGACCCGCCAGACGTGCTCGTGACCACGCCGGAGACGCTGCAAGCGATGCTCACGGGGAAGAAACTCCGCAAAGCCCTCGAAGACGTTTCGCACGTCGTCGTCGACGAGGTACACGAACTCGCCGCATCGAAACGCGGCGCGCAATTGACCATCGGTCTGGAGCGGCTGCGCGAACTCGCTGGCCCGTTCCAGCGAATCGGCCTCTCGGCGACCGTCGGCGACCCGAGGGAGGTCGGGAAGTTCCTCACTGGCGACCGAGGGTGTGCCATCGTCGAGGTGGACGTGGGCAGTCGAATTGACCTCACCGTCCACGAACCTGAACTCGTCGACGAGGACGAGATGCTCGCCGGGAAACTGCTGACCGACCCGGACATCGCGAGCCACGTCCGCGTCATTCGCGACCTCGTGGCCGACCACGAATCCACGCTCATCTTCGTGAACACCCGACAGACGGCGGAAGCCCTCGGGTCGCGGTTCAAGGAACTCGACCTGAACATCGGCGTCCACCACGGGTCGCTCTCCCGAGACGCCCGCGTCGAGGTCGAAGACCAGTTCAAGGCGGGCGAACTCGACGCCCTGCTCTGTACCTCGTCGATGGAACTCGGCATCGACGTGGGCCGAGTCGACCACGTCATCCAGTATTCGAGTCCCCGCGAAGTCTCGCGGATGCTCCAGCGCGTCGGGCGGGCGGGCCATCGCCGAGACGCCACCTCCCACGGCACTATCGTCACGACGCGCCCGGACGACACCTTCGAGGCGATGGTCATCGCTCGCCGCGCCGGGGTCAACGAGGTCGAGGAGGCGAACATCCACCACGGTAGCCTCGACACCGTCGCCAACCAGATTGCGGGCATCGTCATGGATTTCGGCGACGTGTCGGGGCGCAAAGCCTACGACATCGTGACGCGAGCCTATCCGTTCGCCGACCTCACCGAAGAACAGTTCAAGGAGGTCGTCGAGGAACTCTCGTACAACCGCATCGTCTGGCTGGACGAGGAGAAAGACCTCCTCTCGAAGAGCGGCGGGACGTGGCGTTACTTCTACGCGAACCTCTCGATGATTCCCGACGAGGAAACCTTCGAGGTGTACGACATGGCGAGTGGGCGGCAGGTCGGCACCCTGGACGAGCGGTTCGTCGTCAACTTCGCTGGCCCGGGCGAGGTGTTCATCCAGCGCGGCGAGATGTGGCGCATCACGGAAATCGACGACGAGAAACAGCGCGTGCAGGTGACGCCCATCGAGGACCCCTCCGGCGAAGTGCCCTCGTGGACGGGCAGCGAGATTCCCGTCCCGTTCGAGGTTGCCCAGGAAGTCGGCGAACTCCGAGGGGTCGCCAGCGACCAAATCGACGACGACGAGGACCGCAAAGCGGTCGCCCGGTTCATCGCCGGGCGGTATCCGGCCGACCACCGCACCATCGAGGAAGCCCTGAACCCCATCGCTCGCCAACGCGAACAGGGTCACCCAATTCCGACCGACGACCGCGTCGTCATCGAGTTCCAGGGGCGGACCGTGGTCGTAAACGCCTGCTTCGGACACAAGGTAAACGAGACGCTCGGCCGCGTGCTCTCCGCGCTTATCGGCCAGCGAACGGGTTCATCCGTGGGCCTCGACGTAGACCCCTACCGCATCGAACTGGAGGTGCCCCGCGACGTGACCGCGAGCACGGTGGTCGAGGTGCTCGAAGCGACCGACCCCGACCACCTCCAGCCACTCATCGAACTGAGCCTGAAGAACGCAGACGCGCTCAAGTTCAAACTCGCGCAAGTTGCGGCGAAGTTCGGTTCGCTGCAGAGTTGGCAGGGCGATTCGAACCGCCAGTTCGGCCTCAGCCGCCTGCTCTCGGCACTCGCGGAGACGCCCGTCTACGACGAGGCGGTCCGCGAAATACTCCACGAGGACTTAGACATCGCCCGCGCGGCGGCCGTCCTCGAACGGATACAGTCCGGTGACATCGAACTCGTCAAGGTGGGCGGACGCACCGCCATCGGGGTGGACGGCCGCTCCTCGGGACGCGAACTGCTCGCCCCGGAGAACGCAGACGCGAGCGTCATCCAGACCGTCCGCGAGCGCATTCAGAACGACCGAATGTTGCTGTTCTGTCTGCACTGTCAGGAGTGGGAGCGAAAACAGAAGGTCAGCCGAATCCCCGACCAGCCCCAGTGCCCGCTGTGTGACTCAAGTCGCATCGCTGCGCTCAATCCCTGGGCCGACGAGGTAGTGTCGGCGGTCAAGGCACGGGAGAAAGACGACGAACAGGAGAAGATGACGCGCCGAGCCTATCGTTCGGCCAGTCTCGTCCAGAGTCACGGCAAGAAGGCAATCATCGCGCTCGCGGCGCGCGGCGTCGGCCCACACAACGCCGCGCGTATCATCGGAAAGTTACGCGAAAATGAAAACGAGTTCTACCGCGATATTCTGGGCCAGGAACGCCAGTACGCTCGAACGAAGTCCTTCTGGGACTAATCAGGTGAGGTGCGGTCGCGGGTACCTCCGCGCCCAACGGGCGAGTTGGAAGGCGTGTTCGAGGAAGTCGAGGTACTCCCGTAGAGACAGCTTCGACTCGCCGTGCTCGCGTTGGTGGAACACGTAGGGAACGTCGACGACGAGCGTGTACTCACACCGAACGAGGAGTTCGAGAAGAATCTTGTAGCCGATCGGAGCGAGCGTCACTCCGGAGACGAGCTCCCGTCGAAACGCGAAGAAGCCGCTCATCGGGTCGGTCACGCTTCGCACCTGCGGGATGAGGAGTTTTGCGATGACGAGCGCTCCACGACTTACGAACCGCCGGTACGGCGACCAGTTCTCAATGCCGCCGCCGGCGGTGTATCTGCTGGCGATGGCGATGTCAGCCCCCGACTCGAGGGCCGCGAGGAGCGCCGGAATCTTCTCTGGTGGGTGTTGCAAGTCCGCGTCGAGGATTACACAGCAGTCGTACGTCGCGGCGCGGATACCGTGTGAGACTGCCGTCGCGAGCCCACGCTCCTCGGTTCGTCGGATGACGCGTATTCGACTGTCACCTGCGTACACGGTACTCACAACTCGCCAGGTGCCATCCGGCGAGTCGTCGTCCACGATAACGATCTCGAACGGATGGCCGGCGAGTGCCGTTCGACACCGGTCTATCACGCGTTCGACGTTCTCGGATTCGTTATACGTTGGGATGATAACCGACACCGAAAGGCCACTCGTTGTCTTCACCGACTCGTCGTACGTTCGGTCTTCTCTAACTGCTCCCTGCTGAACCGGTGGTCGGGTAGGTAGCTGGGCTGCCGGTGGCGCTGTTGACGTTGCCATCTTCGCTCGTTGAGAGAGCCAAGTGCAGACCCGCGTAAAAACGCCGAATATCGTTCACGAATATGGGTCCGCGTTAATTGCCGTCGTATTTACAGTGTATGGAAAAACGGAGTGTTATAGATCATCGTACCAATTCGTTGTGGTGAGACGGTCACGTTCGCAAGCAGGTAGACTCACGGTGTAACCAGCGCGGGTAGCCGTCACGCCATCGCTTTTTTCGGGCGATTGCTCGTCCGGCCTGTGCCCATGAGCATCTGCGTTCAGGGCAGGCTGAGTGTCGAGAGTACTGGACCGTTATCGCCAATCGTTCCAGTTGTGTTTCCGTTCACACGACCCCGTTAATCGACCTCCATTCCTGACCGACAGAATTAACAGAAGTATACTAATCACGTCGCTTCTCCTCCCTACGGGACAATGGAGAGTCAGCGATCTCGTACGTTCTGTGCGCAGGTTCTATTCGACGTAGAGGGCTAATGCGCGTCGTCCTCTGTCCCCACCTCTCGCTCGAACACTATCGCGGGGGTGAAAAATGGACCGCAGCACTCGCAAACCGCCTGGTCGAAGATGGCGTCTCGGTCGCCGTCCGAGCGCTCCCCTACGCGCCCGATGGAGTCAGACGGGTCGCCGTCCGCGACGTCCTCGACAGCCGTGTCTCCTACCGGGAGGCCTGGCACCACGACCTCTCGGCGTTCGACACTGCGTACCTCTTCTACAATCCTCTCTCGCAGTTGTTTTTTACCGGGGCACCTCGGTACGTCGCGGGTATCCACTCGTGGCTGTTCGTCACCGACAGACTGTACGAACCGTTCTACGGCGTCGTTCCCACTGGCGTCAAACTCCTCTACCGGCTGGTAGGTCCGCTCGACTTACGGCGATTCGACGTCGTCCACTCGGTCACGCGGGCCTACCGCGCTGTCCACCCGCGGACGGTGTACATTCCGAACTTCGTGGATACCCATCGTTTCTCTCCCGACCGCGCTCCGCTCGCATCCGAATTTACGATTCTCGTGACGGCGGCGCACATCCCCGAGAAGGGGTGGGACCTCGTCAGGGAGACGGCAGACCGGTTGCCGATGGACATGCGCCTCGTCACGACGGGAACGTGCGACGATGCGCGCATCGACGGTCTCGGGTTCGTCACCGAGGACGAACTGGCGATGGCGTACGCTCGCGCACACGTCGTCTTGCACCCGGCGCGAGTGGACACCGACAGCATGGTGATAAACGAGGCGTGTGCGTCTGGAACTCCGGTCATCACCACGCCAATCGCGACCCATCTGCCGGCAACAGACGCGGTGCTTCACGCCGAAACGGTAGAGGAGATATTCATACATCTCCGATTGCTTCGAACGGAGTGGGAACAGAACACCGGCTACACGGCGCGGTGTGAAGCTGCCCGCGCTGCCGGAGAAGCTCACGATTTCGACCTCATCTACCCGCAGCTCAAATCACTGCTTCTCGGTTCCGGAGGAGAGGCCGCGTGAGTGTAGTCACTGAATTTCTGCAAGCGCGACTCCCGGTCGAATCCCAGACGCGCCGGTTCGTCCAATACCTGCTGGTCGGCGTGCTTGGACTCGCGATCAACGAAGGGACGCTCTTTCTCGTCACGTCGGTCGCCGGGGCGTCCTACGTCATTGGCGGCGTCCTCGGACGGGTCGTGAGCATCCTCGCAAACTACGCGGTAAACGACGTCTGGACGTGGCGCTCTCGCGGCGACCCGGGCGCTAGGAACTGGCTCCTGCGGGGCGGGAAGTACGTCCTCACGCGCGTTGTCGGCATCGCTATCGGACTCGCCACGCTCATCGTCCTGGTCGAACTGTTCTCGATGCACTACCTCATCGCGAACGTACTCGCGGTTGGGGTCGGCGTTATCTGGGGGTTCGGAGCGAGCGACCGCTGGGTCTGGCCCACGACGGCGAGCGTCCCTGTCACCGACCGGGTCGAGACGCTCTGGACGCGAACGGCGGCTACCCGTCGCCGGTTTTGGACGCGACTCGGAGCGATAGACCGGCCGACGTGGTATGTCATCGGTCTCGCCGGCGTGCTGTTCGTCTGGTTCTCGTTTTACACCAGCCTCCTCTATCGAGGCTACATCCTCACCGGTGCCGACCTCGGCACGTACGTCCACATGTTCTCGACCACGCTGGACGGCCACGGCTGGCTCTTACAGGGGAAATATCGCGTTAGCCACCCCGGTGGTTCCTACTGGGGGGCACACTTTACGCTCACGCTGCTCGCCTTCCTCGTGCCGTACGCAATCGCTCCCTCCGCGATAACGCTTCTCGTCGCGAAGGCGTTCGTCTTAGCGGCGAGCATTCCCCTGTGCTGGCTGGTCGTCCGGACGCACGTTGCTGACGTTCGCCTCGCTGGCCTCGTGACGGTTTCCTACGCGTTCAATCCTTTCTTCTGGTCTGCGTGGTCGTTCGACTTCCAGGAACAGGCAGTCTTGCCGCTGCTCATCTTTCTCACCTACTACGCGTTCGTCAAGGGGCGCGACGCGCTCTTTCTCGGCGCGTTTTCGCTGATGGTGCTCACCAACGAGTTCATGATTTTCATCGCCTTTGGCTTCCTCGTTGGCCTCACGTTGCTGAGTCATCGCGAGAACAGGCTCGCGTCTCGCTCCCGAATGCTCGGCTCGGGTTTCGTCATCGCCGTCGGCGCACAACTGCTCGCCGGCTACGTCATCTCTCAGTTCAGCGTCGAATCCGGCATCCCCACCCGGGCGGTTGCTGTTCCCTTCCAGCAGTACATCGAGGGGACCCGAGTCGCGGTCGGCAGCCTCGTCGGCATCGTTCTCGCCCACCCTCAGGTGCTCATCGACTCGCTGTCCATCAGTCTCTCTGCTAAGTTCCTGTTCTTCATCGCGCTGCTGTTACCGGTGGCGTTTCTCTCGCTCACGGACGAACTGACGCTCTCGTCGCTCACGCCGTATCTCCTCTTCGCGTGGTTCCTCGGCCACAAGCAGGCGTACTTCGCCTTTGGTGCCCACTACCCGTTCTACTTCTTGCCCGTGCTCTACATCGGAACTGCGCGGATTCTCTCTCGCGTCCAGTTGCCGCGTCTCTCCCGGGAGACGGCGAGTCGAGCGCTGGTGTACGTCATCTTACTCAACGTGGCGAGCGGACTCATTATCGCCGGCGGGAACATCCAGCCGTTCCCCGTCATCGACGACCACACCCGGACGCTCGACGCGGCAATAGCCACGGTTCCCGAGGATGCGACGTTGGTGACTCAGAACAACATCTATCCGCACGTCGCAAATCGCCCCGGTGCCTCTTTCATCATCAGCCCGTACGAAATCGAGGTGTATCAGGCTGCGTACGGAGTGCTCACGCCGGAGTACGTGCTCTACGATTCCCAATCGAAGTGGGCGCGCGTCGTCGAAGACACGTTCGTAGACCGTCTCGACGGAGAGTACAGTCTGTACCGGTACGAAGACGGTATCTGGGTGTTCAAGCGAGGGTACGACGGCCAAGCGACGACGATAACGTCCGGTGAACCTCTCTCGTGGTTCGCGGGCACAGAGCGGCGGTACGATGCACAAACCCTCTCGGTCGGGTCGGGAACCCAGGTCGAAGGGACTATCGTCGGAGGCGGTGGGCCTCCAGGCGAAGCCATCTGGTACGGACCCTACGAGACGCTCGCACCGGGAATCTACACGGTGACCTACCGCGTGTTCGTAGCGGGAGAGACGACCGGCTCGGTCGCTCGCCTCGACGTGGTCGGCGGCGAGGACCACCGCGTGCTCACCAGAAAGACGGTCATGCCGGCGAATCGCTGGCAAGAGGTGACGACCACCTTCACGCTCACGCGACCCCAGTCGAAAGTCGAGTTCCGCGGTCACTCGACCGGGAGAGCGGGAACCGTCACGCTCGATTGGGTCAGAATCGAACGCCGGGAGGCCACATCGTGAACATTCTTCTCATCACCATCGATGCGTGGCGGGCGTCGCACGCGTCGTTCAACCCCGGAAGCGACCCGACCTATACGCCGACCCTCGCCGCGTTCGCCGAGACGGGCACCGTATTCACGCAAGCGGTCAGCCATGGTCCGTCGACACCCTACGCATTTCCCGCAGTGTTCTCCTCGTCGCTTCCGCTCGATTACGGCGGGTACGAGCGACTCAGCGACGAGCGTGTCCTCCTGAGCGAGGTGCTCTCGACCAACGGATATCGGTGCGTTGGCGTCCACGGCAACCCGTGGCTCGGTGGTAAGTACGGCTACGCCCGCGGCTACGACGAGTACCGCGACATCGGGGAGTTTTCAATCTCGTTTCTCGACAGTGGGCGAGAGGTCCTGATTCGACGATTCGGCCTCGACCACCCGGTCTACCGGATGGTTCAGTACCTCTACCGGTACGCAAGCGACCCGATTCGCAGATTCTGGAGCGGCACGTCGGAGGTGGATGTGGCGCTCGAAGCGCTCGATTCGGCTGTGAGTGACCAGTTCACCTGGGTGCACATACTGACGCCGCACGCTCCTTACACCCCGCCAGCGCGTCACCGGGCCGCCGTTTCGATGCCCGCATTCTCCGGGTCGGCGACGACGCTCGTCACGCGCGCTCAGCACGACCCAGAGCGCCTCACCGAACGCGAACGAGCAGTCGTCCGTGGACTCTACGCCGCTTCGGTTCGCCACGCGGACGAGCAGGTGGGCCGCCTGCTCGAACGCGTCCCTGACGACACGCTCGTCATCGTGACTGCAGACCACGGCGAGGCGCTGTTCGACCATGGTCAACTCGGGCACGAACCGGCGTTGTACGACGAACTCATCCGCGTTCCATTGCTCGTTCGACCACCTGGTGGCCGCGCGGGGAGCGTCGACACACAGGTCAGACACATCGATATCGCCCCCACGATACTCGACTACGCCGGTATCGAGTCGCCCGCGTCGTTCATCGGTCGGTCGTTGCGTCCGGCAATCGAGGGCGCGGTGGACGTCGACCAGATCTCAATCGCCGAGGTGGCATCGACGGCGCAAACGCCCGGTCGAATCGACGCTGACGCGCTCCAAGTGTCTGTGCGGCTACCCCACCGAAAATTGCTGTACAGAAACGGGACGACGGTCGGGTTTGATCTCACGACCGACGCGACAGAACAGCACCCCATCTCGGACCGTACGGGCGTCGAGTGGGACCCGCTCAAAACGGCGCTCGCAGATCGGTTGGCTTCGCTCGACGTTCGGAGCGGCGCACGGATCGACTACGACCCGCGAACAGAGGAACGACTGCGAGACCTCGGCTATCTCGACTGACTATTCGACTGGCGGGTCTTTTTTGAGGACGGTTCACCTTGTGGACAGTGGACCAGTTTCACCGGATGAATGTAGTGTCCACAGGGCCTGAACACGCCGTTGTCGGGCCCACTGATGATTGTTCCAGTGACTGGCCTGTCGCAAACGGGACAGGAGCGAAGGTACGTGAGTTTGGGTGTGTTTCTCTCCCGCATACACTCTCAATCAACGTGATAATATACTAATATATCGGATTGCTAGAGATTGTCACCCACTATTCCAGAATCGCTCGATTTGCGAGTCGAGGAACATCGGCGTCATACGAACCTGCTCGGTGCGTTCTTCGGCGGAGAGACACGCCCTGACGCCGTCTCTGCGTGCGGTGTCGCAGTATCGCTGGTCGAGCAACGCGCGAACGCCCCGCTCCTCTGGGCCACGGATGACGCGCCCGAGTGCCTGCCGCGTTCGGCGCACGGCGGGCACGGTGAGCGCGTATTCGAACGCATTCTCGGGGCCGAACGCGTCCGCGTAGGCGTTGCGGACGGCTCGCACGCGGGGTGAGCGCGTGTTCACGAGGGGGACGCCGACGACGGCGCAGGTGCCGAGTTTGTCGCCGTCGTAATCGACGCCCTCGGTGAGCGTGCCGCGGGTGCTGGTCACGAGCACTTTCTCCTCGCCGTCGAAGAATGCCTGTTTGAGCGCCTCCGTCTCCTCGTTCGACGAACTCTCGTCTACGAGCACTGGTTTGTCGATTTCTGCGCGGAGTCGTTCCGCGGCCCACGTCGCTTCCCGATAGTTCGGCATACAGATGAGCACGTTTCCGGGACTGCGGGCAAGTTCCCGCAGGGCGTAAGCGTACTCCTCGCGAACGGCATTGTCGTCCCCTGCGGTCGGTGACCCTCTGTTCCGCGCGGTAAACGGAGTGAGGTCCACGCCCCACGTCGCCCGGTTCTCGCGAGGGAAGCGCAGGTCGAACGTGTGGGTATCCACAGGACGGTCTGCGTCGAACTCGTCGAGGCCGACCACCTCCTGAAACACCGAGAGCGGTTCGAGCGTCGCACTCATCAGGACGCCGCCACCGACGGTTTCGAACACGTCACGACACTCGGCCGCGGGCAGGCAGTTGTACATCACGAGCGCCGGGGTGAACGCACGCTCCCAGACGTTTGCCGTCTCGCCGAGGTCTTTCGGCGAGTATTCGAGGACGAGTTCTCGGAAGTAGGTCGCCCGGCTCTGTGTCCACCAGCGAGTCAGAAGCGTGCCGACGGCCCCACAGAAGGTGCTTCGATTCGGGTCGATTTCTTCGAGCACGGCCCCTGCCGCCACGCCGAGCGGACCCATCGATTGCCAGAGATTCTCGCTGTATCCCTCTCCCTCCGCCCACGCGGAGAGGGCGTCTACCTCCTCGGTTTCGGGCGGTCTGAGGGGGATTTCGATGTCCTCCTCGGGCAGGTCGCCGTACTGGATGGCTCGTTGCCAGTCGTCAAACTCCGCGTCCAGGTGGGCGGTGATGCGTTCGTCTAGCCAGTCGGCGATGGCGTCGTAGAACTCGATGGCCCGCCGGACGTGGTCGAGCGAGACTTCGTACGTCGCGAGGGCTTCTTCGACCTCCGTTTTGTGTTCGCGGGTCTTGTTCGCGTGCTGGACGAGCATGCGAAGGTCACCACGCGCCCGCCGCAGCGAGTGGAGACCGATGCGGTCTGAGAGGATGTCTCGGACGCGCTCTTCGACGCGGTGGGCCTCGTCGACGATGACGAACGTGTTCTCGTCCAGAATTGCGTCGGTGAGCACGCGCGTCTGGCGGTCGAACAGGTGCATGTAGTTTCCAATGACAACCTCCGCGTTCTGGAGGAGCACCTGCATCACGCGGTGGGGACAGGTGCCGTGCTCGACCGACTGCGGGAGGAGTTCGTCGATGGTCACGACGCCGCTTTCTGCGTCAGCAAAGCCCACGGGCGACCCCTTGTCGCGGGCGTACCAGTCGGCCTCGAACGGGCAGTAGAGCGGGTTGTTGCCGTTCGAGGAGTCGAGTGCGTCGTCGGGCGCGGTGGGCTGATGAGTCGGATACGGTGACTTCGCGCCGGCGGTTTCGAGCGTGGCGGTGTTCAGCGACTGCCAGGATTCTGCGTCCTGTCTGGCCGCGGCAGCGATTTTTTCGGCGCGTGCCGGGTCCCACCACTTCTCTGCGTCCTCGCGTATGCCGGGGACCGCGCTCTCCTTTGGCAGGCCCCCTTTCTCGCCGTCGTCGAGTTTGACGAGCGAACTCGTCTGGTCGCGGAGGTCCTCACATCGGTCGTGGACGCTCGCGTCCTCGGGAAAGATGCCTTCTCGTTCGTAGGGACAGAGGTCGCCCTTGCTGTCGAGGGCGACGGTGGAGAGTGGCTCTTCGCGTCCGGCGTTGAGCGCGCGCATGTCGGCGACGAACTGGGCGAGTTGCTGTTTGACCGGCGTCACGACGACGACGCGGTCGTACAGGTCGGTCTCGCGGACGAGGTAGGAGGCGGCGGTGAGCGCGGCCATCGTCTTGCCCGTCCCGCAGGGGCCTTCGAAGAGGAAGTAGCCCTTGCCCCTCGCGGTGCGGATGGTGCGCTCGATGACCTTCGCTTGCTGGTCGTAGGGGGCGTCGAATCCGAAGTAGTCGCGCCAGTCTGCGTCTGTGGACGCGGTCGCCCCCGGCTGGTCACTCATTCGAATACGGACTAGTTCGCCATCGCCTAAGAGTGATTGGGTTCGTACGGTTCCCACCCGGTGCGGTAGCCGTCCAGCCCGATGACGCGAACTTCGATGCCGTCGTCGCGCTCGCGGAGTTCGACCATGCCGTCGAACACCTGCTTTATCGTGTTGACCGCCTGCTCGTCGTGGACGCCCGTATCGAGGGTGAACACGCCGAGGTAGCCGACCGATTCGAGGCGGGCGGTGAGGACGTGACAGAACTTGAACACCGTCCTGACATCGACGTACGAGAGCAGCGTCGAGACGGAGTCGAGGGCGAACCGCGTCTGGCGGATGCCGTTCTTGTTGAACCGCTGCATGAACTCGGATACCCCGATGCCGATGCCCGTGAGGTCGGCGGGAGACGTGACGGAGTGGACGAACGACTCCTGCATCGTCGGTCCCGATTCCGTCGTTTCGACGATGCCGAGGGCAGCTTGATTCGGCGCGGCCACCAGCGTTTGATAGTCAGCGAGCGTCGCCTCCGCGCCGTGGTCGGTGGAGACGAAGATGTTGCCTTCTTCTGCGTTCGCTCCCTGTGCGAGAATCGAGAGGGCAAGCTCGCGCTTTCCGCTCATTGGCGGTCCGGCGACGAGCAGGTTCGTGCCCGGTGAAACGTGAATCGTTTCCGTGGGAAGCACCGCGTCGAGTTCGTATCGCATTTGTGGGTCGTCGTTGTTGTCAGTTCGATTGCGCTCCATCCATCCCCCCGATGTCCCGGAGTGCGCTGATGAAATCAGCCTCGTCTGTGAACCCTCCGAGCGTTTCGTTCAACTGCGTCCGGACGGCATCGAGTTCGGCTTCGAGTGCCTGGTACTCCTCGTTGCCTTCGAGTTCCTCCCGGCGCTTGCCGGTCGTGAGCGCCGCCTTGGTCTCTGCGAGCGAGTAGTACTCCTGTAGCAAGGTGGAGTACTCCGCCCGTTCGAGGAGCAACTCGACCGTCTCGTGTAACTGTGCCTTGCTCACCGGTTTGCTGAGATAAGCGTCGAACCCCATCCGGATGATGTCGAAGTCGGGTTCGACGGCGGTCACCATGGCGACCCGACAGTCCAGTTCGCGTTCTCGGATCGTCTCCAGCACCTGGTCGCCCGTGAGCCCCGGCATCATGCGGTCCAGGAGCACGACGGCCACGTCGTCGGTGATGGCGTCGAGTGCATCGCGCCCGTTCGGTGCGACGATGACCTCGTAGTCATCACTGAGCCAGATTTCGTACGTTTCTGCCACGTCAGCTTCGTCCTCGACAACGAGAATGACTGGCCTGTCTCCGTCACCCATCAGTTCTACTCCACGTTTCAGTTCAATCGTGAAAGCATTACTGTTTTTTTCACTGTCATTTGCGCGCGCCTGAACTCGAATCGAGGCCGAAGCGGTCAGGTCAGCGACGGTTCGACCTGTTCGAGCGCCCGGGCGAAGTGGGCCGCCGTAATCACGAGTTCGTCCGCGCGGGCGTTCGCCTCCGCTGGGCCGATGTCCGCCGCCAGGTCACGGATGGCGAACATCGCGGCCTGGCGGACGAGCGACCGCAAGTCGGCCCCTGAGTACCCGCGGGTGTCGGTTGCCAACTGCGCCTGGTCTACGTCGTCTGCGAGCGGTTTCCCCGCCAAGTGGACCGCGAGAATCGCCTTCCGGGCCGGTTCGTCGGGCGCTGGCACCTCGATGTGGGTTTCGAGGCGGCCCGCCCGCACCAGCGCGGGGTCAAGCACCTCCCGGCGGTTCGTCGCGGCGAGCACCATCAGGTTCGGGTTGTCCACGACGCCGTCCATCTCGGTGAGCAACTGGGAGACGACGCGCTCTGTGACCTCGTGGCTGTCGTCGCGACGCGCCGCGATGGCGTCGATTTCGTCGAAGAAGACGATTGCGGGGGCGGCCTGTCGCGCCCGGTCGAACACCTTCCGGACGGCCTTCTCCGACTCGCCGACGTAGCGGTCGAGCAACTCTGGCCCCGCGACGTGGATGAAGTTCACTTCGCTCTCCCCGGCGAGAGCGCGCGCGAGGAGGGTCTTACCCGTCCCAGGAGGCCCGTAGAGCAGCACACCGGAAGGCGGGTCCGTGTCTGCGGCGTCGAACAGCGCCCCGTATTCGAGCGGCCAGATGACCGCCTCTTCGAGGGTCTGTTTCGCCTCGTCGAGGCCGCCGACGGCGCTGAAGTTCACGCTCGGCGTCTCCGCGACGTACTCGCGCATGGCGGAGGGGTCGACCGCCGCCATCGCCGCGTCGAAATCCGCCCGGGTCACGGTGAGCGGTTTTCCTTCTTCCCGGCCGCGAAGCGCGTGCATCGCCGCCTCCGTGACGAGCGTCTTCAGGTCCGCGCCGACGAACCCGTGGGTTCGCTTCGCGATGCGTTCTACGTCCACGTCGTCGGCGAGGGGCATCCCGCGGGTGTGAACGTCGAGAATTTCTCGACGCCCCTCGATTCCGGGGACGCCGATTTCGATTTCGCGGTCGAACCGGCCGCCGCGGCGGAGGGCGGGGTCGATGGCATCCACGCGGTTGGTCGCGCCGATGACGACGACCTGTCCGCGTTCGTTCAGGCCGTCGAGCAGGGTCAGCAACTGGGCGACGACGCGTGTTTCCATGTCTGCGTCGTCGTCGCGGGTGCCGGCGATGGAGTCGATCTCGTCGATGAAGATGATGGCCGGCGCGTTCGCCGTCGCCGTCTCGAAGGCTTCACGCAGCTTTTCCTCTGACTCGCCTTTGTACTTCGAGACGATTTCGGGGCCGGAAATCACCGAGAAGTGGGCGTTCACCTCGTTGGCGACGGCTTTGGCGATGAGCGTCTTGCCCGTCCCGGGCGGCCCGTAGAGCAGGACGCCCTTCGGCGGGTCGATGCCCAACTGGGTGAACAGGTCGGGTTCCGAGAGCGGGAGTTCTATCATCTCCCGAACCTGCTCTAGCTCGTCGTCCAGGCCGCCGATGTCCTCGTAGTTCACCCCAGAGGGGCGAGTCGGCGCGGTGCTACTCACGGCCGGTTTCTGTGGGGAGTCAGGTTCGAGTAACGTGATACGCGTCGTCTGGGTCACCCGGACGATGCCGTCTGGCCGGGTCCGCGATACCGTGAGCGGGCCGTTGCCGAGTCGCTGGACGTGAATCTGTTCGCCAGCGGTGAGCGGGCGGTCCATGAGTGCCTCGCGGATGGCCCGCGTCGCCTCATCGTCGTCCGCGAAGTCGCTTTCCGGCTTGACCTCGATGCTCGTCGCGTCTGCCACCTCGACCGGTCTGACGGTGACTTCGTCACCGATGTTGACCCCGGCGTTGGCGCGGGTGTCAGCGTCGATGCGGACGGCCTTCTTCGACAGTCCGGCCCCGGCGGGCCACACTTTCGCGACGGTCGCGGCCGCCCCCTCGATGATGACGGTGTCGCCGCTCAACACGCCGAGTTGTCTGCGGGCGGCCTCCGGCAGACGTGCGACACCCCGCCCGGCATCGCGTTTCTCTGCACTCTGGACGGTGAGTGTAAGTCCCTCGTCTCTGACACCCGAACTCATAGCAGACCGTTGACGCCCCGCACTCTTTACGGTTCGCTCGGAGAAACGAATTTACCGCCCCACGCCAGTTGTTACCTATGGTCTCTACGACTGAACGCGATGGCATGACCTGGTATCAGTGTGATAGCTGCGGGCTCATGTTCGACGTCGAAGAAGACGCGCGTCAGCACGAGAAAAACTGCGAGGGTGAGGACGCAGACTACATCATGTAGCTACGCGTCGGCGGGTGGAGAGACGATTTCGAACGAGCGTTCGCCCATATCGTCCTCTTCGAAGACGAACACGCGGCCACGGACCGTCTCCGGGTCCGCCTCGACTTCGACGCGATAGCCACCCGCATCGCGAATCGTCACGCCGGGGAAGATAGACGTTTCCTCGTTTTCGTCGAGCAGGACGCGGCCGACGCCCGTCGATTCGAGAATTTCGTCCGCCGTGTTGCGGTCGTTGACGTAGACGATGACGCCCTCCGTCTCGGTGGGGTCGGTGACGAGAATGTGGACGTCTTTCGCGGGAGCGGTCTTGACCGTCCCTTCGACCTTCGCGGGAACCCCGTTGTAGAACACCTCTCTGCCGTCCGTGTAGTGGACCACGACGCCGCCCTCGGTGAGTTCGATGCCGAGCGTCTCGGGCGAGATGTCGTTTCGCAGGCTCATACCCAGTGTTCGCCCGTCGCCGGGAAAAACCCGGCGTTGTCCGTCGGCTAAATCCGCACCAACCGCCACGTGTAAGTAGGCCCGTCGGGGAGGAGAACCTGTACCATGGAGGGCACGGCACAGGCACCCGCCGCAGGAACCATCCTCAACGCGCTCGCCACCGGCACGGGCGCGGCGTTCGCCATCGACCGCTACACCACCGCGCACGTTACGCTGAGCGACGACCCCGGCGTGACCGGCGAGATCGCGAACGCGCCGGACGCGGACACTCGCCTCGTCGAACGTTGCGTCGAACTCGTCACCGAACGCTTCGGCGACGGGCAGGGCGGGCATGTCCGCACCGAAAGCGATGTGCCGATGGCCTCCGGCCTGAAGAGTTCGAGCGCCGCGGCCAACGCCACGGTGCTCGCAACCCTCTCCGCCCTCGACGCAGAACTCGACCGTGAGGACGCCGCACGTATCGGCGTCACCGCCGCCCGCGAGACCGGCGTCGCCGTCACCGGCGCGTTCGACGACGCGAGCGCGAGCATGCTCGGCGGCGCGACGGTCACGGACAACACGGCTGACGAACTCCTCCACCGCGAGGAAGTCGACTGGGACGTGCTGGTCTGGACGCCCGACGAGCAATCGTTCAGCGCGGACGCGGACGTGGCTCGCTGCAAGCAAGTCGCCCCGATGGCCGACCTCGTCGCCGACCTCGCGCTCGCTGGGGATTACGAACGGGCGATGACGGTAAACGGCCTCGCCTTCTGTGCGGCCCTCGACTTTCCCACCGACCCGCTCGTCGAGGCGATGCCCCTCTCGAAGGGCGTCTCACTCTCGGGAACGGGGCCGAGTTTTACGGCGGTCGGCGACCGAGACGCACTGGAACAACTCGAAGACATCTGGAGCACTAACGACGGACACACATGGCTAACGACGACACAGAATCACGGCGCGCGACTGAAGTGACGCTCGACGAACACCGCGAGGAGATACAGGAAATCGACCGCGAACTGGTCGAACTCATCGCCCGGCGGACCTACGTCGCGGACACGATTGCGCAGGTCAAGGAGGAACTCGACCTGCCGACGACCGACGAGGAACAGGAGGACAAGGTGATGGAACGCGCCGGGAAGAACGCAGAGCGATTCGAGGTGGACGCGAACCTCGTGAAGGCCATCTTCCGGTTGCTCATCGAGTTGAACAAGGTCCACCAGCGCGAGAATCGGTAGCCGAAACGGCGTCGCCAGTGTCATTTTGCCGTAGTACGAGAAAAAAGAAGCATGGGTGTAACAGTCCTGGCGGCGGAACGACGACACGTCGATGGTATCTGCCGCGTCTGCGCCGACGGCTGGCGTGCGACGTACACTGGTATCCTTCCCGAGAGGGAAATCGAGGCGACTATCGAGGAGTTCTACACTCCCGAGCGCGTCGCACGAGAGGTCCGCTCGCCAGAGGACTGGGACGGATGGCTCGTCGCACTCGAAGATGGGGGCGGTCGTCGGCGCGGGTGGCGGTGGTCTCACTGCCCCGACCGTCGGTGAAGTGTTCGTATTGTACGTTGACCCGGCGAAGAAGCGGCAGGGAATCGGTTCTCGATTGCTGGAAACGATGACGAGACAGCAACGCGAACGAGGTGCGACTGAGCAATGGGTGTCTACGGTCCCCGACAACGAGATTGGGATTTCGTTCTATCAGAAACACGGCTTCGAGGTCGTGGGTGCGCGAAATTCCTACGGCGAGGCGAGTGACCGCACGTCGCTTCGACTCAAACGACCTCTCTGAACGACGTTGTGGTTTGAGATGACGACGTGAATACCATCTGCAATGCCAGTGGGAGCGCGAACACGGTACCTCGGCGCGAGACGCGGGAACGCGCATTTGCTCGCACGGAACGTTATCATCACTCCACGCGAAGGCTTCGACGATGCCCGACTGGTCCCACGTAGAGCGTGACCTGGCTGCCGTCGACTACGAGGACTTTGAATTCGATTCCGGCAAAACCGCTGTTCCTGGGCTTTCAGGGGAGTGGTTGGTTGGTAAAATCGACCGGCAGGGGCCTCTCAAGCGAGAGAACTTGTCACTCCGATTGCGACTCTGGGATGCCCTTCCCGGCGTCGCATCGATTCCAACCGAACCCGAATACGCGCCAGCAAACATCCGCGAGATTGCAGCGCGACACGAGCTTGATGTCGTTCTGATTAGCGCCGGGCGCGATTGGGTGCGGGTGGCGCTCGTCGCGCCGGAGTCAGCTTCGACTTCGTAGCGAACCACCCAGTCATACTTCGATCCACGACGAGACGGTCGCGGTCGCGTTCTTAGTCCCGGCCGGGCACACGACGTAGCCAAGCCGCCTGTCGTCGGCGGGGACGTTCTCGAAGGTGAGTTCCGGCGGCGGGGTGTCACACTCGACGGCGACCGTCACCGACGAGAGGCCGACGTTCTGCTGATTTTCGAGTATTACGGCCACCCGGAGGTCGCCGTTCGGGAGGGGCGTCACGTTGCCTACCGCGGCGGTCGGTGCGGCGAACGTCGGCGTCGCCACTCCCTGCCAGACGACGAAGACGAACAGCGCGATGGTGAACGCCGTACTCACCACGATGAGCACCCGTTCGGGCAGGGAATCGAGGTCGCCCTCACGCTCGCTCATCCGAGTACCACCCGCGCCCCGCTCGCGCCAATCGTCGCCGGGAAGCCGAGTACGATGGCCAACTGAACCCAGACCGCGAGCGGGGCCGCCCTGAACTGTCCGAAGGCAGCGAGTAGCGCGACGGCGACGACGACACCGACTGTGTAGGAGACGAACGCGTGACCCACCTGGTCTGCGAGCGTCTTTTCGAACGACCGGGTGCGCTGGCCGCGGAATTCGAGTTCGTAGAGAACGAGGTAGGCGACGACGAGGCTCAGGACGAGGACGAGTGCCAGTCGCGTCCAGTTCGCGTGGGCGGCCATGAGCGCCATTTCGTCGGTCGGCGCGAGGGTCAGCCCAACGAACAGTGCGCCGACGGCGAACACGCCGAGGTGTCGGTAGAACGGGCGGTCGGGGGATGGCTCGGTTTCTGCTTCGTACAGCAACTCGTCTGCGAGTGCCGCGCCGAAGCCGAGGGGGACGACGAAAAAGAGCCCGAGCCGGGCGATGAGAACCGGCGGGTCGCTCAGTTCGATGATGCCGAACAACAACAGGACCGCGTAGGCAGTGAGAAAGCTCTGGAGCAACAGTTCGGTGAAGTCGGTCACGACGGTGGCGACGGTCAGCGGGGTCTCGTCTCCCTTCCGCGACCCGATGGACTCCCGGATGGCGATGACGACGGCGAGCCCGACGACGGCGTACACGAGCAACCACGCGGTCGGGAGGTGCGACCCCTGGACCCACATCTCCGTCGTGAACAGCAACTCCACGCTGACGATGAGGGCACCAACGACGCCGCGAATCTGTCTTCTGAGAACTGTGCCGACACCCTGTGCCATGGGATATCAATCGATGGGTTGACAGATAAAGTGGCAGGAGAGACCACCCGTCGCTTTCGAGTCGTTCAGTACTCCCAGACGCGGGCGACCCACTCGCCGAGTTCTGGATGTTCCTCACGAAGGCCTTCTGCGCTGCGGTTCCCGTTCACGTTGACGACGTACACCTTGCCTCGCGGCCCTCCGTACACGTCCATGAAGTCGTAGACGACGCCGATAACGTCTACGTCGTCGGGAATGTCGCCGCTCTCTTTTAAGAACTCGACCTGCCAATCGACGTTGTACTCGACGAGCCGATTGATGGCTCCGTTTCGGTCTACGTCGTCCGGGAGCAGGTCCAGGGCCGGTTCGAGGTGCGGTTTCAGGAGGTCGATACAGTGTTCGATTCCCGGCGGCTCAGAGAGGCCGTCGGTGAGTTCGTCGTAGGTGGCTGTAACTGCTCCACAGCCAGAGTGACCAATGACGACGATTGTCTTCGTCCCGGTGTGTTCGACGGGGTAGAGCACGTCGCCGGAGACTTCCTCGCCCACGGCGGTTTGCTGAACCACTCGGTTGCCGATGTTCCCGACGGTGAAGATTTGGCCTGGCTCGTCGTTCCCCCAGATGTGGTCTTGCAGGACGCGGGAGTCCGAACAGCAGACGGTGACGACGCCCGGGTGTTGGCTGTCCTGAACGTCGTCGAACCGGGATTTGAAGGTCTCTACGTGCTTTTCGTTGCTCTCCAGTAGTTCCACGACCGTCTCGCACATATGTGACCAGATTCGCGACTGGGTAGTTAGGTTTCGTGGTTCAGGTTCGATTCGCCTCAGCGGTCCCATCACGCTGCGCTCTCGTCACCGGAACAATCCGATTACGGCCGCAATCTCAAATCCTCGTCTTCGAGCGTAAAGCCGGTCGATTCGAGCGAGTGCTTCGAGACGGTGACGATGCGGAGCATGTAGGAACTGAGCAGGACGTACGGCGACAGCGCGACGACGAAGGCGATGGCGATGTAGAGAAAACGACGCTCGATGCTGAGGACGGTAAATCGCGGGAATAGGCCCGCATCGATGGCGAGGAGCACGTAGGCAGTGAAGACGATGACTGGTAGCGCGAGGATGAGGAGGTCGTTCGACAGGTTTCGCAGTTCGCGCTTGAAATAGAGCGTCGTGAAGTATTCGCGCCCGGAGGCGAACAGCACGAGCACCTCAGAGAGGTTGTTGAGCGATTTGAGCTTTCGCTCGGGGAGGGCGCTGCTCAACTCGGCCTGGAGGCGTCGCGCGGCGTTGATGTGGCTCGCGTAGTCGTAATCGAGTCCCGCGAGCAGGACGGTGGACAGGCGTCGATTGTCAGCCCGGAGGCGATTTTCGATTTTCGAGAGCTCTGCCTCCACGTTTTCGACGAGCGAGAGCAACGAGTCGCGCTGGTCTGCGTCCGAAACGTCGGTCGCGCCGCGTTTGAGTTGGTCGGTTTCGCGCCGAAGCGCCCGCAGGATGAATGCGAAAAACGGGCCGATACCGGCCGGACTGACCCCCAGTTGGGCGATTTCTTCGAGTTCCATCTGAAACTCGATTGAATCGACGATTTGGGCCTGCTTGACCTGGAGTGTGCCGAACTCCTGTGAGAGCGCGGCCGTGTTGATGGAGAGCACCACCGAGACGAACAGAATCACGCCGCCGAGCAGCGTGTTGAACAGCGCCTGGACGGCTCTGGTTTCTGTGACCAGTCGCTCCATTTCAAATTCAAAAATCGTTCCGATGACGAGGAGCAAGAGGAGAATCATCGCGGAGATGAAAAACGCAATCCACCGCCGATTTCCATACAGCAACACCCACTGTCGGAACGTCGGGTCTACCGCGTTCGACGACGATGTCTGGGACGTGGCTGGCGCAGACTGCGTGGAGAACAACTGTCGAAACGGGCGCATCGGGGTCTCCGTACTGTTGGAGAGCTAACAGCATAACCCTTCGCGGAGGCGACGTGCTGTCCGACTACCGATTCGTCTCGAACCACTCGACGGCGAAGTCAACGAGCGCCGGCTGGTCGACGAGTTTTACTGTCGCTGCGCCGACCGTGCCTTCTGTGATTCCGTGTTCGCGCTCGAATGCTGCGCCGACCTCCTCGAAGTCGTCGGTGTCGGTTTCGATGTCCTCGAATTCGACGAACACGCGCTCGCCGTCGCGTTCCACAGGGACGCGCTCGGTGAGCACCTCCTGGTCAAGGTCGGCGCGGTACTCGGCGAGGTGTATCGACGTGTTGTTCGCGTGACCGACGCCGAGCAGCAGTACCTTCGCGTCCCTGTCGTAGAGTTTGGCGAGCGGCGACCCTTCGCCGAGGCCGTAGGCGAGTTCGTGGTCCGCGACGAGGTCCGCAGCGCCAGTACCCCACGCAGCGAATGAAGTTATCGGGTGCTGGCTTCGGACGACCCCCGCGTAGTTCCGGAAGCACTCCCCTATCGCGCCCATGCCCCGAGTCGGGGTACTCTCCGGTCTGTAGGCCGGTCGCAGGTCTTTGATAACCTCGACCCAGTCGTCGGGAACCGGCGGTTGCGACCAGAACTCGGGATTCGAGTATTGGGAGGTGAAACTCGGCATCACGAGCGTTCCCGTCTCCGTGAGAACGTCCATCAGGGCGTCGACGACGGCGGGGGCGTCACCACAGACCCAGCCGAGCGAGCTTAGCGACGAGTGGACGATGACGGTGTCGCCGGCGGAGAGACCGAGGTCGCGAAAATCGGCAGCGAGAGACGAGACGGTGGCAGGAGCATCCACCTGCTCGATTGCATCCTGTTCGGTCATGTTTGTCGCATCACGACAGGCTGGTATCAGCTTTCTCCTCTCGGTTCGCTCGCCGGGCCGTCCACGTTGATTGCAGGGGGGCCGGACCCGACGAAGCAGATGACAGCGACCCAGTCTTCTCGCGTCCCGTTTACCACCCGTCGAATCGTCTGCGGGGGAACGTAGACGAAGTCACCGGCCGCCATTTCGACCGATTCGTGTCCGCCTGGGCCGTATTCGAGCGTCGCCGTCCCCGAGACGACGTAAGCGTAGACGTGTCTATCGCCGTTGTGGTGCCACCCGGTTGCCGCGCCGGCGGCGACCCGTGACTGCACCATGAGCGTGTCCGCAGCGTCGAACGTGCTGGCTCTGAAGACACCTGGTGTGCTCTCTGTTTCTGCGATGTCCTCCTGTCTTCTGACGGTAATCCGGTCCATCTACATGCACCATCCGTAGAGACGACGCGCCAGTGCAAAGCCTCTCGTGGCCCAGTGCGCCCCGCTAACCGGTGTCCCGGGCGACTGCATAGCTCAAGTCGAATTTTGTCCTTACGACTCGTTTATGGTTTCTTCCAACCCTTCTTGACTATGAACATTCGTATCGGTCGTGAACTGCTGCTGTGCGCTAGTGGCGGCCTCCTGCTCCTCGTCGGCGCGAACCTGCCGTGGGCGCAGGTGAACCCGCACCTCCCCGCATCGGCCGAACTGCCCTTCCTCGTTAGCAACGGGCTGGCGATCGGGTTCGACGCGGTGGACCTCTACATCCTGCTCCCGGCCGGCGTGGTGCTCTGCTTGCTCTTGTTCGATGCCCACCCCACTGTCCGGTCCATACTCGCGATTCACTCGGGGGTACTGACGCTGTTTCTCGCGCTCAGGTACCTCCTCGGCAACTCCCTGTTGGCTGCTAATGCCACGCTCGTCCCCGCGGTCGGACTGTATCTCACGCTACTCGGCGGGGCGGTGCTGTTGATTGCGGGCTGGACAGGCTCCGAATCTGCCGCCCCTGTCCCGAGTCCCACCGCCCGATAGCCGGGCCTGCTGGGGGAAGGGGCCACGTAGATTTATCAATCTTCACGACTGATTTTCTGTATGAACAGACGGCGAGTACTCACGCTCTCCTCCAGTCTGTTGTTCCTCGCCGGGTGTGTCGGAACCACGGACGCCGCGAAACTCGCCCGCATCGAACTCGCAAACGAGAGGTCCTCTCGCGTCTCGATTTCCCTCTCGGTCGTCGATGCGGGTTCGTCGGTGTACTCGAACGAGTTCGCCGTCCCGGCGAAAACGGGCGACGAACAGCCGCCGCAGGTCGTCGTGAGCGACGCGCTCCCCGCCTCGCCCGGAGAGTACGTCGTTCGCTACACGGTCAACGAGTTCCCGACGGAGACGTTCGACGTGGCTTCGAACGTGCTGACCGACTGCACCAAGCTTCGACTCACGATTCGAGAGGAGTTCACCGAACTCACCTACTCGAACGGGTGTTAACCGGCTGCCGGAGCGAACAGTCCTGAATCACGGTGTGTTGCTCAACGATAATCTAAGCTGCCGTCGAAGTAGTCGCTACCACTCGCGCTCAGTGAGTAGCGGGGGGTAGGTGGCAAAATGGCGACGACAGACGTTCATGCGGCGAACAAACGGTTGGTCCAGCGCGAGGTGCGCGAAGTGTGGGCGGAGGTAAACGACGAGAGCATCGCGGCGTTGTTCGCACCTGACGTCGTCATCGGAACTCGTCGGATGGGTGACGAAGAAACACTCGCCTCGCGTGACGACATTAGGGAACACCACCGTGAGTGGATGGATGGATTCCCCGATGCAACGTTCGAGATACACGAACTTCTCGCCGAGGGAGACGCCGTCATGTTTTACTGGACGATGGAGGCAACGCATACGGGGCAGTTTCGTGGCTATGCACCCACCGGAAACGCCGTCTCGATAGATGGCTTTGGCTTCCGTCGTATTCAGGACGGGAAAATCACCGTATCAACTGACTCAGCAAGCATGGTCACGCTCCTCGACCAGATTGGTGTGACGATTCCGTCGAGTTAGGTGAGCGGTCCGAGTGGAGAGTGGAAATGCTCGTCCGGGTGACAGTCACCACACCGAGCGTGTTGCTCAACAGTCTTCTTCCGTCCCAACGAAGGAAGTGGTGACGGTCGCTCGTACGACGGGCGGTGGTGAAACCATGGCAACAGCAGACGTATCCAACGCGAACAAGGACCTCGTGAACCGCGAGGTCAGGGAGGTGTGGACTGAAGACAACCTGGAGGTCATCGACGACCTCTACGCGCCAGACGTGAAAATCGGCACGCGCCGGATGGGCGAGCCACAGAAGCTCGCGACCCGAGAGGACATTAAAGCGATACACCGCGAGTGGGACGAGGGGTTCCCCAACGCAACGTTCACGACGAACGCGATGGCAGCCGAGGACGACGTGGTGTTCCTCTGGTGGACGATGCGGGCGACGCACACCGGGCAGTTCCGGGGATTCAAACCGACTGAAAATCCGGTCGAGGTAGATGGCTTTTCATTCCGTAGAATCGAGGACGGGAAAGTCGTCGAGGCCAAAGACAGCGCGAGCATGACCACGCTCCTCCGCCAAATTGGCGTCGAACTGCCGACCGAGTAGCCGGCTCCCTTTTTTGGACAGTCCTGCCAGTTAGTTTATCCGCCGTGGGTGAGCCATGCAGAACGATATGTTGCCCAACCGAGACCCACACCAAGACGACGAGCGCCGGGCCGTGACACGGCGCACGCTCCTTCGCGGCCTCGCGGCGAGCGCCGCAATTGGGGCGAGTGCGACGAGCGTCACGGCGACCGAGACGACCGAGAGCGACGCCTTCACCCGCACCCAGCGCGTCGACATCGAATCGTTCGACGGTACGACCATCGCGGCGAGCCTGTACGAACCAACAGCCGAGGGACCACACCCGGCCATCCTCATCACTCACGGCTGGGGCGCGGATAGAAACGCCGCCTACGTCCGTCGCTGGGCGGAGAACTACGCGAGCAATGGCTACGTGGTCCTGACCTACGACTCGCGGGGCTTCGGCGAATCGGGCGGCGAAGTGGGCGTCGACGGCCCGAAGGAGGTCGAGGACGCATCGACGCTCGTCTCGTGGCTGGCCGCCCACGACGCGGTCCAGACTGTCGAAGGTGAGCCGGACAACCCGCGAGTCGGCATGGACGGCCTCTCCTACGGTGGCGGCATCCAGCTCAACGTCGCGGCCGCGGACGACCGTCTCGACGCCATCGTTCCGCGATGGGCGTGGCACGACCTGCGCTACGCGCTCGAACCCAACGAGGTCGTCAAAGTCGGCTGGGCAGCACTGCTCTACGCTGCTGGCGTGGGTGGGTCGCGCGGTCTCACCTCCGGCGATGGCCTTCCCGACGAGGACGACGCGGAGTACGGCCTCCCGCCGAAACTCCACGAAATCAACACGAAAGCGGCGGCGACCAACGAAATCGACGAATCCGGAGAGGCCTACCTCGGTGTTCGCTCGCCCGCAGTTAAACTCGACCAACTCGACACACCGGCGCTATTCCTCCAGGGATGGCCCGACACGCTGTTCGTCCCGAACGCAGCCCTCTGGACGGCCCAGGCGCTCGAATCGAACGATGTGCCGACGCGACTCGTCTTCTTCGAGGGTGGCCACACCGCCACGGACGCCGCCGGGGAGGACCAACAGCAGCGACTCGACGCGATGGCGCTGTCGTGGCTCGACGCCTTCCTGAAAGCCCCGGCACAGGCCGACCAGACGGCACGCGCGGCGGACGCGAAGCTCGCTCCCGTGACGTACTACGAGGTCCAGACAGGCGAGTGGCGCGAGGCCGAAGACGTGCCGAAACCCGACGCAGAAACCCAGACGCGCCGATTCCGAGACACGAGCGACGGCGATTCGACGGTCGTTCTGAACAGCGTCATTCCGACCGCGACGAGCCACTTCGTCCCCGAGAACGAGGACACGGCTGGCACGGCGGTCGATTTCGATTTCCCTATCGAGCAGGCACAGGAGATTTTCGGCGCGCCGACAGCACGGCTCACCATCGAGCCACTTGGCCCCGAGACACGCCTCTTCGTTCGAGTGAAACACGTCCGCGACGGCGAAGAAACGCTCATTAACAATCAGGTGACGCCGGTTCGCGTCGAGGGACTGGAACCGACAGAAATCGACCTCGAACTCGTCGCCTTCCAGCGGACCTTCGAACCCGGCGACACCCTGCGGATGACGATTGCCACGACGGACGCAGGTTTCTTCGCGTCTCGTGAATCGGCGGGGGCGCGAATTCACCACACGGCGGAGCGCCCATCCACTGTCGAGTTCCCGACGGTCTACTGGTAAGTTTCGGCGAGTGCCGTCAGCGCCTCGTGGTGTTCTGTCGTATGCGGGGCGGTGAGCGGCGAGACGCTGATGCGCCCCTCGACGACGGCACGGCGGTCGCTTCCCCGCGGGTCGGGGATGTCGCCTGCGGCCATCTTGTCCCAGATGCGGTCGTGGAGGGTGACGGTTTTGCCGTTCTGTTCTGCGTCCATCTGGTAGACGTGAGAGGGCCGGGTGATTTCCATTTCGGCGGGGTCGTCACCGGGCATCGGCGCGTTCACGTTGAGATAATCGGCTTGCTCGAACACGCCGGCGTTGATGGCGTGGTCTGCGAGGTATTCGGTCGCGCGGACGGCCTCGCGGTAGGCGTCGGCCGACTCGCGGTGTTTCTTGAACTCCTCCCAGCCACCGGGAATGTACAGCGAGACGGCGATGGCGGGAATGCCGAAGAAGGCGGCTTCGACGGCGGCACTCACGGTTCCAGAACGTCCGAGAACGTACTCCCCGAGGTTCGCTCCGCGATTGATGCCCGCGACGACGAGGTCGGGGTCAGGGCCGAGCGACTGGACGCCCGCCACGACGCAGTCGGCCGGCGTTCCCTCGATGGCGTACCCCAGTTCGTGTTCGTGGACGCGGACCTCTCGGGACATCTTTCGCCCGACCGCACTCTGGTCTTCCTTCGGAGCGACGGCCGTCACGTTCCCGACCGTCGAGAGCGCATCGTACAGCACGCGAAACCCCGTGCTGTCGATGCCGTCGTCGTTCGTCAGCAGAATCTCCATGCTCATATCTCTCATGCGGACGCCGGGGCAAAAACACCTCGCCTACGCTGGCATCGAATCGACCGTCGTCTTGCCGTCCACGACGAGATTGTACGCCTCTTCGTCGTCGTTCCAGAGGACGAGCACATTCTCGAAGATGAGCAGATCGCCGTAGTCGGCGTCGGCGAGCGGCGCGTTTAGCGACGTTTCTTTCGTCCGAACGGCGTAGTGGTCGATTCGCTCCGACCCGTCGCCGATTCTGAACAGTTGGTGGGAGTCACCGTCGGAGAGCGAGTGACTCAACTTCACCGCGAGCAGGTCGATGCGCTTCGTGACGTGCTTTTCCATCTCGTTCATCCGGGCGTACAGGTTGATGTTCGGGTCGATGTCGAGGCGCTGTTTGTCGTCCGTCCGGAGAACGGTCCAGGAGTACTGGACATCGACGTTTTCGAACTCACCGTAACCGCCGCCAGCCCGGTCGAGTTGCGCCTGAAACGGCGGCACTTCGAGGTCGGGTTTGACGTCGAACGACCAGCCCTCGTCTTCGGGTTTGAATCCTGGCCAGATACGCACCGCTGGTCCCCAGACCGAGAGGCCGTCTTCGACGGTTCGCTCGACCTGCCGAAGACCGATGCTCGTGTTCCGGTCTGCGGGGGCGATGGCGACGATAGAGCCGTCGTCTGCGAGGTGCTTTTCGTATTTCCTGACGACGGAAACGGGGTCTTCGAGTTCGCTCAGGACGTTCGAGAACAGCACGACGTCGTAGGTTTCGCTCGGCTGGAAGTCCTCTGCTGTCTCGCGATGGACAGTCGTCCGGAAGGTGTCGCGCGTCTCCGCGAGCATGTGCTCGAAGATGTCTGCGCTCTCGCTCGGTTCGAGCGCGTGGTAATCGACGAGCGCGTCCTCGGGGAACAGGTCGTGAATGCCGAGCGCCGGGCCACCCGTTCCTGCGCCCACGTCGAGGATTCTGGTGTGTTCACTCACGAGGCCGTGGCGAAGCATGTCCGCGAACACGTACTGGGTGCTCGCGTAGTAGTCGGGCAGGTGGTAGACGGCGTAGGCGAGCGCGGCCACCTCGTCGTACTCGACCGGGTTCTGGGCGAAGTAGTCCTCTTTCAGCTTGCGGATGGTGTGGCGGAGAACGTCGCCGCCCTCACCGTTGGGCCACCCCGGTCCGTACTGACCCACGATGCGGTCTTCGAGGCGTTCTGCGTACGCGGCGGGAAACGCCTTCACCCCGTGGAATGTGGTCGATATCGGGTCGTCAGAGGCCGGAACGAAAGTTCCGTCGCCCGCCTCGACGATACCGAGTTCGACGGCGTGTTCACGGAGCACCTGTCTGACGACGGCCGGGTGGGGTTGCCCGTCTACGTATTCGAAAATCTCGTCCGGGTCGATGGGTCTCACCGAGCGGAGGTACTTGGCGTTCGAAACGACCTGCGTGCGTTGTTTCTGTTTCATCGTCGTGATTCGCGATAGAGGGCTTCTACGCCCGCTGCATCTGATTCGGCGATTCTGCGTGCGGCTTCGGCGACGTCGGCTGCGCCCTCGAACGTCTCTTGAATCTCGGCATAGACACGCGGCGTCCCAGCGGTGACCTGTGAAACCAAGTCGAACAGTCCCGCCGAGATGGGCGTGTGAAACTCCGCTGGCACCTCTTCTGCGGCGAGTGCAAAGGCGAGAATGGCGGCGTGGGCCTTCGCCTGGACCGTCTCCATCGCCTCGTCGTGTTCGCGGGCCGTCGTCTCGAAAATCGTGTTCCCGGCGGCTTCGAGCAGTTGGATGAGGGTTTCGGTGACCGGCCCGCCGGTCTGGGAGACGGCCGCAATCGTCCCGGGTGCGTTGTCCGGGCCGAAGAGGGGGTGGAGGCTCACTCGCTCTGCATCGGGGGCGTGTTCTGCCATCACCGCAAGTGGCGTCTCCATGACGCCGCTCAAATCGAGGAGCGCGGCGGTCGCCTTCTGGGCGTGGGCTTCAATGGCCCGTCCGACGACGGACATGGGGACGGCCACGCAAACGACGTCGAACTGGTCGTCTGCCGCGAGTGAGACGGTGTCGCCGCCGACGGATTCTGCGGCGGCGGTTGCGGCCGCTGGGTCGGTGTCGGCAAACGTAATCTCCCATTCGTCTGCGACGCTCTGGGCGAACCAGCGGCCCATCGCGCCCGCGCCGACGACCAGCAGTTCCATGTCTGCGACCTACCGGGGCGGAAGCAAAAAGGGGTTCGTTTCCCTGAATGCGGAGTAAGCTATATCCCACATGTCTGAATAGTTGAATTATGTATTCTCGAATGATTTTTTCGTCTCTATGCTGTCTCTCCCTCGTCCTCGCTGGATGCTCTGGCGGCCCGTTCTCGTCGCTTACCGACGGGAATGACGTTCCGTTTGGTGGCTCACCGACACTTGATACGGTCGAGTATC
The DNA here is from genome assembly GCF_029489995.1 of Haladaptatus sp. DYSN1. Lineage (NCBI taxonomy): Archaea > Methanobacteriati > Methanobacteriota > Halobacteria > Halobacteriales > Haladaptataceae > Haladaptatus > Haladaptatus sp. DYSN1. The sequence goes on along the minus strand of NZ_CP120470.1, from coordinate 2,148,335 downwards.
CTCCCGGGGCGTCGAAAGCTGGGTTCACCGACCCCTCACGCATCGTGAATAATTCGAGTGTGGCACTCGCCGAGCGCAGTTACACCATGAGGGCTGTGATCAGTTCCACCGACGGCCAGCGGACGTGGAACCGAATCCAGTACTTCGAGAGCAACCCGACTGAACCCGCCGCGTACACGCTGCAAAAATTTCCAGGGGATACGCACGAAGAGTACGTCAATCGGTCGGGTCGGTACTTCAGGTGCTGTGACGAGGACCCGTCGTACGGTTACGACACACCGGAACAGTGGTCGCCACACGACGTTCATCAAGCCGGTATCGATACCAGCACGCGCTATCTGGAAGTCGCCCTCGAGATTGGCGAGTACACGGCCACGGACGTGATTCAACGGGAGGGAACGACACTCATCGTGTACAATTTGACCGAGCCCGCAGAGACGTACGACAATCGCTCAATCACGGCGGCGAAAGGGCACCTTCTCGTCGACCAACAGGGGGTCGTTCACGGAATCAATTTGTACGTCGCAGGAAGTCGACTCGACGAGCCACGAAGCTATACCCGCACGAAACTCACATACCGCGTGACGCTTACAGAGTCCGTAACCGTCGAAAAGCCGGCGTGGGTCGAGAACGTAACCACGAAGACTGCCTAGGGGAGGACGAATTCTTTGGGGTAATCGGTCAGATTCTCGTAGCCGTCCTCGGTGACGACGACGATGTCCTCGATGCGGACGCCACCCACTTCGGGGTCGTAGAGCCCCGGTTCGACCGTGATGATGTGGCCCTCTTCCAGTTCGTAGCCTTGCGGGGCGAGCGCCGGCCACTCGTGGATGTCGAGACCGACGCCGTGGCCCGTCGAGTGGATGAACCCGACTTCGGTCGTCTCGTCGGACCGGAGCGTCGGGTAGCCTGCCTCTTCGTAGATGTCACAGACGACGTTGTGAATTTCCTCGCCGGTCACGCCGGGTTTCACTGCGTCGAGTGCGGCTTCGAGCGCCTCGTCGGTGATGTCGTACCACGCCTGGAGTTCGTCGCTCGGCGTCCCCTTGACGAAGGTGCGGGTCATGTCGGCGAAGTACTTGCTCTCCTTGTCGCGGGGGAAGATGTCCACGATGATGGACTCGTTTGCGAGCAGTGGGCCACTGCCCCGGTCGTGGGGGTCTGCGGCGTCAGCGCCACAGGCGACGATGGTCTCGTCGAGGGCACACCCGTGGCGCAGCAGCGTCAGTTCGATTTCCTGGCGCACGCGCTCTGAAGTGAGCGGCTCGCCCTCGTAGTGGAGGACGCCGTCTTCGACCGTCGCCTCGCGGATGAGCATCTCGGCGGTGTGCATCGCCTGCTCGTTTGCCTTCTGTGCCGCCCGGACGTGGGCGATCTCCTGGGGCAATTTGACCGCGCGGATGTCTTTGAGGATGTCGTCTTCGTCTGCGGTCACCGCGATGCCCTGCTCGCGGAGGCCGTCTGCCTTTCCGACGGGGAAGTCCATCGGGACGAGGACGGATTCGACGTCGTGGGATTCGAGGAACCGTGCGTGGACGCGGTGGGAAGCCCCGATTCGCCCGTGCTCTTCGACGAGTTCGCGGTAGCCGAAGTCGCTCGGCCGCGAGAGCGAGGCCGCGCCGCTCTCTTTTTTCGCTCGTCCATATTCGAGCGGCGAGACGTGGAGGTGAACCGCGCCGTCGTAGAGGGCCATGAAGGGGTCGGGAGCGTCGAACCCGGAGAGGTAGCGCTGGTTCGAATCGTCGCTCGACGCGTAGATGAGAAAGCCGTCTGCACCTGCGTCGTCGAGGGCGTCGTCGAGTTTAGAGAAGTCCGGTTGCATATTCAGGGATGTGTGAGGGAGGGCTAAAACCCTACCGGGGCGACGCATTTTGACGTGGCAGACCTGTCCGTGTCCGGTATCCTGATACCGGGTCGTCCCATTGGTAGCGCCATGGACGTTGACATCTCTCACTCGACCGTGTCGGGGAGCGCGAAGGCCCCACCGTCGAAAAGCTACTCTCACCGGGCGATTCTCGCCGCCGGCTACGCCGACGGCGCACTCGTCTACGACCCCCTCATCAGTGCTGACACGAAGGCGACTATCCGGGCCGTGGAAGCCTTCGGCGGCAACGTCGAGGAAGTCGACGAGGGCCTCGATATCTCCGGCTTTGGCGGAAAACCAGGGACGCCCGCCGACATCATCGACTGTGCGAACAGCGGGACGACGATGCGCCTCGTGACGGCCACCGCCGCGCTCGCAGACGGCATCACCGTACTCACCGGCGACCGCTCGCTTCGCTCTCGGCCACAGGGACCACTGCTCACCGCGCTCACCGAACTCGGCGTCAGAGCCGAGAGCACCCGCGACAATGGGCAGGCCCCGCTCGTGATTCGCGGCGCGCTCTCCGGCGGCGAAGTCTCGATTCCGGGCGACGTGTCCTCCCAGTACATCACTGCCCTGCTCATGGCTGGGGCGACCACAGCGGACGGCATCGGCATCCACCTCGAAACCGAACTCAAATCGGCCCCCTACGTCGATATCACGCTCGAAGTGCTCGCCGACTTCGGCATCAAAGCTGAACCCACCCAGGACGGCTTTGCGGTCGCCGGCGGCCAGACCTACGAACCCGAAGACGGCGAGTACCACGTCCCCGGGGACTTCTCTTCGATGTCCTACCTGCTCGCGGCGGGCGCCATCGCCGCCGAGGACGAACTCACCGTCACCGGCGCGTACCCGAGCGCACAGGGCGACAGCGCCATCGTGGACGTACTCCTCGAAATGGGCGCGAATATCGACTGGGACGACGATGACGGTGTTATCACCGTCCGAAAATCCGACCTTTCTGGCATCGAGTTCGACGTGGGCGACACGCCCGACCTGCTCCCGACCATCGCCACGCTCGGTGCGGTGGCGGACGGGGAAACCAGAATTACGAACTGCGAACACGTCCGATTCAAGGAGACAGACCGCGTGAGCGCGATGGCCGAGGAACTCACGACGATGGGCGCGTCGGTCACCGAACGACAGGACGAACTCATCGTCAGGGGCGGCGAATCTGACCTGTCTGGGGCGACGGTCGATGGCTGGGCCGACCACCGCATCATCATGGCGCTGGCCGTGGCGGGACTGGTCGCAGAAGGGACGACGAAGGTGAAGGGCGCAGAACACGTAGACGTCTCGTTCCCGAACTTCTTCGACCTGCTCTACGACCTCGGCGCGCAGGTGGACCAGCGCGTGGGGTGACCTGCCAGACCGCAATCCTCTTTTTCTCGCTCCGTCCACGTCGTATCAATGCGACAAGACGACGTTGCCGCTTCCCTCCGCGACCGTCTCGTAGAAGACGGCTTTCTCTTTCCCGACTACGATGGCTTCTGCTTCGCCAACGTTCCCGACACGGTACTCTCCCTCTTCGATGCGCCGACCCGACGCACCCTCCCGGACAAGGCGTTCGCAGGCGTCGAAACCGACGCAGACCACGTCGTCGTGCTCCTGCTCGACGGCTTTGGCTACGAGCAGTGGACGCGCGACCAGCACAAGCATTCGCACCTCGAAGCGCTCGCCGAGCAGGGTACGGTGACGCCGCTCACTTCGACGTATCCCTCAGAAACGTCGGCAGCTATCACCACCATCTCGACGGGCACCCAGCCGGTCGAACACGGCCTGCTCGGCTGGTTCCAGTACTACGAGGAACTCAACGAAGTGCTCACGACGCTGCCGTTCTCGACGCTCGACGGCGACTACGCCCCGAAGAAGTTCGACGGCGTGGATGGCACGCTCCTCCTCTCGCCACCCGAGCAGACGGTATACGAACGCGCTCGCCACGCCACACGTCGTCATGCCAGAGCGAATCGCGACGTCCGAACACTCGAATCTCGCCATGGCCGGGGCGGACGTGACCGGATACGGCGACCTCGCGCACATGGGCCGACTCGTTCGCAAGACGCTCGAAGCCGCGGAAGGGCCGACCTACACCTACGCATACGTCCCGCACATCGACGCCGTCTCCCACCAGCACGGGACCGAATCGCCCCAGTACGATGAGATGGTGGCGACAGTGCTGGGGCACGTTGAGCGCGAACTCATCGGGCGACTGGACGCAAATGTGGCCGAGAACACCCTCCTCGTCGCCACAGCGGACCACGGCCACCTCAACACCGACCCAGAGACGAACGTCGACCTGAACACGATTGCGGGCCTTCACGACCACCTGCAACGCCGTCCACACGGTGAGCCAATCCCGGCAGTTGGATGCGGGCGAAACCTCCAGTTCCACGTTCGCGAGGGGCACGTCGAACCGCTCCGCGACCTGCTCTCTGCCGAGTTGGACGTTCTCACGTTCGACCGCGAGGAGTACACGTCGCGTGGATTGTTCGGTGACCGCACTCCTTCCGCGCACTTCGAGGCGCACGCGCCTGACCTCGTGGCCGTTCACCGCGACAAATTCGTCTGGTACGACGACGGCGAACTGAACCAGGTTGGCTCCCACGGCAGCCTGAGTCCCGACGAGATGTTGTGTCCATTCGCGGTCTGTCGGCTTTCCGACCTCCAGTAAGCGGCAACTTTGCGCCACGTCCTGTAAACACTAAATGTGCGGCCACCCGAGTGGCCTGCAATGAACGGTAACGAATTTGGCCGCCTCTTCCGGGTCACCACCTATGGGGAGAGCCACGGCGACGCGATGGGGGTCACCGTCTCCGGGTGTCCCGCCGGGCTGGAACTCACAGAAGACGACATCCAGGGCGACCTGGACCGACGCAAACCGGGCCAGTCGATGATAACCACGAGTCGCGGCGAACCCGACGAAGTGAAGATTCACAGCGGGGTACAAGACGGCTACACCACGGGCACGCCAATCGGGATGACCATCCAGAACAAGGACGCTCGCTCGGGGAAGTACGAACCCTTCATCACCGCCCCACGTCCGAGCCACGGCGATTTCACCTACTCTGCGAAGTTCGGCACGCGCAACTGGGGCGGAGGCGGTCGCTCCTCGGCCCGGGAGACGGTCAACTGGGTCGCCGCCGGGGCAATCGCGAAGAAGATTCTCGCCACGCAAGATATCAAAATCAAGGCCCACGTCAACCAGATTGGCGACATCGTCGCGCCCGACGTGACGTTCGAGGAGATTCTCGAACATTCTGAGGAAAACGAGGTGCGGTGTGCGCATCCCGAGACGGCAGACGAGATGCGTGAGCGCATCAACGAGTATCAGGAGCAGGGCGACTCTATCGGCGGGAGCATCTACTTCGAGGCACAGGGCGTCCCTCGCGGCCTCGGCGCACCCCGTTTCGACTCGTTCTCCGCGCGCCTCGGACAGGCGATGATGGCCGTGCCCGCCGCTTCCGCGTTCGAGTTCGGTCTCGGCCGCGAGGCGCGAACCTACACCGGCTACGAGCGAAACGAAGACTGGACCTTCGACGAGAGTGGCGACCCGACGCCCGTCGGCAACGACCACGGCGGCATTCAGGGTGGCATCACGACGGGGCAGCCAATCTACGGCGAGGTGACGCTGCACGCGCCGACCTCGATTCCGAAGACCCAGACGACGGTCGACTGGGAGACGGGCGAGGAGAAGGAGGAGAAGGTCATCGGTCGCCACGACCCAGTCCTGCCCCCGCGCGGCGTCCCAGTGGTCGAGGCGATGTTCGCGCTCACCATCTTGGACTTCATGCTGCTCGCCGGGCGTATCAACCCGGACCGTCTCGACGGCAAGGTCGGCGAGTACCGAACCGATTATCACCCACGGAACCCCGAAAACGTCGAGTGATGGCGGCGAATCCCGACAACCTCAAGAATCCGTTCAACATGGACGAGGCGTGCGAGAACTGCGAGGAACTCTGCGAGACGCGCACGAACGTCGTCCACGGCTACGGCGACGTGAGCGCCGAGTTCGTCTTCGTCGGCGGCCAGCCGAGCGCGGGTCCAGACGAGACGGGAATTCCCTTCACCGGCAACGAAGGAGGTAAACGCCTCCAGCAGTTGCTCGGACGGGTCGGTTTCAGTTCGTCAGACCCGGACGCCGCCGAACCAGACCTGGAAAACGTCTTTCTCACCTACACCACGCGGTGTCGCCACCCCGAACGCGGGCCGACCGACGCGGAACTCATGGCCTGCGACGGCTATCTGACGGCCGAACTCCGGATGATAAACCCACAGATTATCGTACCGGTCGGCCAGCAGGCGCTCTCGGCGCTCGCGTTCGAATACACCACGCGTGACCCGGACGCCCTCGACATCGACGAGTGTCACGCGACGACGCTTCGCGGACGGGGTTTCGAGTTGATTCCGCTGCTCGACCCGGCAGACATGGACGACGACGAGTACGAACAGTTCGTCAAGCACCTCTCTGCCGAGATGGGACGCGACTACCGCCAGACGAAGGGCCGACGCGGGCGGTAGCTTACCAGTACGGGTTGGCGAGCCATTCTGCCGATTTTCTCGCGGTCCAGATAGCGCCGCCGAGCGCCACGAGAATGAGCGCAATCGTCACGAGCGACGCCGGGTTCGCGAGTTCGCCGGTCACCACGAGGTTCACCAGCGCCCCGGCGAAGGTGAGACCGGTGAGAAGGAGCACGAGTCGTACGAGCCACTGTTGCCACGTCATGTGCGAGTGCGCGTGCGGGGAACACATAAATATAGTCACCCGACGCGCTGGTCGTGCCCCGATGTCTCAGATTCTGCACAATTGGCAACATGACTATAGTGGTAATTCGCAAAGGGGGTTCTATGGCGACGCAGTTACGGACGCATCTCGTCGCTCTGGGACGCGAGTTACAGGGGACGTCGGGGTATCGACACCAGCAACGCGAGGCGGTCACGCTTTCGAGTCGCCGGAGTCTGGCGCAGTCGGAGGGGCTCGACTCGCGATGACGTTCGAGGCGCCGCCGTCGTGGCACGGCGATTCGACCGACCCGAACGACGAACAGTTCGGCGACGTGATTTCTCACGTCTCGCTCGACTCCGCCGACGAGTACGACGCGGTCATCGTCGGTGAACCGTACGACGGCGCGGTCATCGGGCGTCCCGGTGCCCACGGTGGGCCCTCTGCCCTGCGGGCGGAGCTGGCGACGACGAAGACCTACCACTTCTCGGGTCGCGAAATTCAGTCGGTCGCCGACCTCGGAGACGTTGCCCTGCCGGAGGGGACGGTGAGCCAGGTCCAACACGCCGCCTACGACGCGACGAGCGCGGTGTACGATACGGGCGTAGTCCCGGTGTTTCTCGGCGGTGACAACTCGCTCACCGTGCCGAACGTGAGTCCGCTCGTCGACCGCGGGTCGGTCGGCGTCATCAGTTTTGACGCGCACCTCGACTGCCGAGAGGTTGGAGACGAACCGACGAGCGGGACGCCCTACCGCCAGTTGTTCGAATCCGGCCTCGCCGAGTTTGCGGTGGTTGGCGCGCGTCACTTCGAGACGGCGGGACCCTACGCCGAATTCGTCGAAGAGAAGGGCGGCACCATCGTCACCGCCTCCGAGGTGGGAACCGAGGGCGTGACGGTCATCGACCGCATCCTCGACGACATGGCACACGTCGATTCGGTCTACCTGAGCGTGGATCTGGACGTCCTCGACACGACTGCGGCCCCCGGCGTGAGTGCGCCGACGCCGGGCGGACTCACCACGCGCGAACTGTTCGAACTCGTCCACCGCGCGGCCGAGGACCACCGCGTGGCCGGGTTCGAGGTGGTCGAATACTCACCGCCCCTCGACATCGACAAGCGAACCGCCCACGCCGGGGCGCGCGTCGTCGCCCACTTCCTCGCGGGACTCCACGGCGAGGTTCGCTATGTGTGACGGCCCGCTCGAAACCGACTTCACGCAATCCGACAAATTTGCAGGTATGCTCGCTGCAAACGCTCTGTCGGGTGGTCACCGATGACCGAGTCGGTCGTCCTGGACGGCGAATCGCTGACGCCGGAAGCCGTGGCTCGCGTCGCCCGCGAAGACGCGCCCGTGGTCGTCGCCGAGGAGGCCAAACGTGCCGTCCGCGATGCCCGCGCTCGCGTCGAAGACGTCGTCGAGTCCGGAGAGGCGGTCTACGGGGTCAACACGGGATTCGGCCAACTCGTGAACGAACGCATCCCTCGCGAGGATATCGAACGACTCCAGACGAACCTGCTCCGCAGTCACGCGGCAGGCGCGGGACGTGAACTCGACCGCGAAGCGGTCCGGGCGATGCTCGTCACCCGGGTCAACGCGCTCGCGAAGGGCTACTCCGGGGTCCGACCTGTCGTCCTCGACCACCTCGTGACGTTCCTCAACGAAGGCGTCCACCCGGTCGTGAAATCTCGCGGGAGTCTCGGCGCAAGCGGCGACCTCGCCCCGCTCGCCCACATGGCGCTCGTACTCCTCGGTGAGGGAGAAGCGGTCGTAGACGGCGACCGCCTCTCGGGCGCTGACGCCCTCGCTCGCGTCGGTCTCGAACCGCTCACGCTCGCCTCGAAGGAGGGGCTCGCGCTCATCAACGGCACGCAGTTGACCGTCGGCCTCGCCGCGTTGCTCGTCGTGGACGCAGACTCACTCCTCCGGGCCGCCGACACGGCCGGCTCACTTACCACTGAGGTGACGATGGGGACGATAGCGTCCTGTGACCCTGCACTCTCGTCGATCCGCCCCCATCCCGGGCAGGCGGCTACCGCACGGAACGTAAAGCGACTCACCGCGGAATCAGAAGTCGTCGAATCCCACCGCAATTGTGACCGCGTGCAGGACGCCTACTCGATTCGGTGTCTGCCACAGGTCCATGGCTCGGTTCGAGAAGCCGTCTCCCACCTCCGCGATGCCGTCGAAATCGAACTCAACAGCGCGACCGACAACCCGCTCATTTTCCCCGGCGGACAGGTCGATTCGCGGGCGAGCGGCACCGACTCAGCAGCGGTGCTGTCCGGAGGCAACTTCCACGGCGAGGTGCTCGCCCTGCGCCTCGACTACGTCGCGAGCGCCCTCACCGAACTCGCCGCCATCAGCGAGCGGCGAACCGACCGCATGGTGAACCCGAACATCCAGGAAGCCCATCTGCCGCCGTTCCTGACCGAACACAGCGGCCTTCGGTCGGGACTGATGATCGCGCAGTACACGGCCGCCTCGCTGGTCAACGAGTGTCGATCCTTCGGACGAGCCTCCACGGACAACACGCCCGTCAGCGGCAATCAGGAGGACCACGTCAGCATGAGCGCACAGGCCGCCCACAACGCGCGACAGACGTTCGAAAACGCCCGTATGGTCGTCGCCGTCGAACTCCTCTGTGGCGCACAGGCCGCAGAATTCGTCGATGACGACCTCTCCCACGGCGTCGGGACGGCCGCGGCCTACGACGTGATTCGGGAGGTCGTCCCGCCACTCACCGACGACCGAGAGCTCCACATCGACATGGCCGCCGTGGACGACCTGCTCACCGCAGGCGTGCTGGACGACGCGCTCGCGGCGGCACTTCCAGAATCGCTCGAGTGAACCGCAAACGGCGGGTTCAAGGGCCCGCCGAACGGACCTGTTTTCATGACCATGGTGGCCGTACTCGCAGACCCGCCACGACCCGGACTCGTACTCCCCGAGTTGGCCGCGTCCACGCCACTCTCGGAAGACGAATGCGCTGACCTCTACGCCGCGATGCTGAAGGACGTGCTCCGCGCCGTCGAGAACAGCGGCGGCGACCTCCTCGTGAACTACCGGGCGGATGAAGACCTACCCGAAGAACACCAGTCGATTCAGGCCGTCGAGTCCGAACTGCGCGACCTGGCCGAGGACTGCCTCGACGCACCCGAGGACGCCCGCTTCGAGGTGCAGGTCGGCCAGACGTTCTCGGGCCGAGTTGGCAACACGCTCACCCATCTGCTCGACCGCGAGGAGGTCAAGACCGCCGCTGCCGTCGAACCGACCGCGATGTTCCTCACGCGCAAGGAAATCGACAACGCGGCGATGAAACTCCGCCGCCACCCGGTGATTCTCGGCCCCTCGACAGACGGGCGCGTCTACTACGCGGGGTTCGACGACCCCATCAACTTCGAGGGGGCATACACCTCCCCGGCAGTCGAGACGCTCACCGACCGCGGCCTCGACGCCGGGTTCGAGGTGGATTTCCTCCCGAACCTCCCCGTCGTCGAGACGGTGTCCGACCTCGTCACCGCCATCACCCTCATCAACGCCCGACAGGCGGCCGGTCGGATTTATCCGCGTCACTCCGCAGCGGTTATCGAAGCCCTCGGTCTCCGCGTCGAGAAGTCGGCCGACGGACTGGCCCTCATGCGCGACTGAAAAGCGACAGGCCTTAATCGGATGCCGAGGTATGTCGGGGTGTTGGTGAGATGGCAGAGTGGCCAAATGCGCCAGTCTTGAAAACTGGTAGCCGCAAGGCTTCATGGGTTCAAATCCCATTCTCACCGCTTCTTCAGGAACAACTCAGTGAGCGCCGCGGAGCGTACACTCCCCAACTCTGTTTTCAACTCGCCACCTGTTTGCAGATTAATTCAAGTGTCGGCAGGTGCTAGCAGAAGATATGACTATGCCCGGCCACCTCCGTATTGGCGTTTTGAGTCTCCACTCCTCGAAAGAGACGAAGGCGATTCTCAACGCCATCGACGCGCTGGGGCACGACCCGGAATGGCTCCGGCGAGACAACACGGAAATCCGGATTCAGGACGGGACGGCCACGCTGTCGCCCGACGTGGACATCGTGATAAATCGGCTGTTGCTCTCGAAGGCAGATTACACCATCGAGGCGCTCTGCCTCGCGGATAGCATCAAGGGGTTGAAGCCGGTGCTCAACGACCCGGCGAAGGTCCTCACGTCGATGCACAAGTACTCGACGGCGGTGCGCCTCTCGGAGGCGGGCCTGCCGGTTCCCGACCAACTACTCGCGCTCAATCCGGGTCGATTGAACGAACTGCGGTCTGCGTTCGACGACGAGGCGGTGTACAAGACCGCCATCGGAACCCACGGCGGGTGGACGTGGAAGGTCACGCCCGACGAGGTGCTCTCTCCGCAGGTTGGTAATCGGTGGGCCTTCTTACAGGAGTTCATCGAGGTGGACCCGGACCGCCATCGTGACCTTCGGGTGTACGTGGTCGGCGACGAAGTCGTCGCCGCGATGACGCGCCACGCGCCGGAGGGCGACTGGCGGACGAACGTGGCCCTCGGCGGCGAAATCGAAGATGCCACCGACGAACTCACAGCCGAGGTTCGAGACATCGCGCTCCGGGCGACGAACGTGGTTGGCGTCGATTACGCGGGTATCGACCTCGTGGAGGGAACAGACGGCTGGTACGTCCTCGAAGTCAACCCGACCGCCGGGTTCAAGGGGCTGTTTCGGGCGACCGGAATCAACCCGGCCCCGTACATCGCAGCCCTCGCCATCGAGCGGGCAGGCGGGTCGGTGGACCGAGCGCTCGTCGCCGACCTCGCGGCCGAATTTGACGACTCGACCCCCTCATTCGTCGTCGAACAGGCGGCGGATTCACGCTCGGAGGAGCGACAGATTATCGGCTACACGAACGAGGTGACGGTGTACGGCACGTCCGGCGCGAAGACGGTCACGGCGAAGTCGGACACGGGAGCGACCCGAACCAGCATCGACATCTCGCTCGCGGCGGAAATCGGGGCGGGCCCCATCACTGACCGCACGCGCATCGTCTCCGGGAGCAACAAGAAAGGGAAGACGCGACCCGTCGTGGACGTCACCATCGAAATTGGTGGGCGGACGCACACCCTCATGGCGAGCGTCGAAGACCGCAGCCACATGACCTACCCGGTCATCATCGGACGGGACATCCTGAAGGACTATCAGGTGAACGTCGGCGCGTGACGGGCGATTAGCCGAGGAGGCCGGAAACGACGTGGGATTCCGCTTTCCTGAGATGTTCGTCTACGGTGCTCGGCGCACAGTCTAGATTCTTCGCGAGGTCCTTGTGTGTGGTCCGACGCGGCACTTCGTAGTAGCCTCGCTGGACGGCGGTCTTGAACACTTCCAGTTGTCGCTCGGTGAGCGGCGAGAGGAGTTCGCCGCGACCCGGTGTGTACTCGCCCGCTTGCTCGACGGAGATGTGGAGTTCGTCTGGAATCGAACAGAGCGCCTCCCTGAGCCTGTCGTGAGTGCCGACGAGCGTGACCCGAAGGCCGTCTTCCGTGTATTCGAGTGGCGTGTCGATAATGAGGGCGTTCTCGTGGACCAGCGAGATGAGTTCGCCACCGACTTCGTCTGCGTCCACCTGAATGTAGATGTGGAAGGCGTCATCGTCCATGTCCACGAGTTCGTATGCCCGCACGTCGGGGTGGGCGGTGAGCGACCGTCCCAGTGCTCCCGGATCGCCTCGCAACCGGTACAGCAAGACGCCAGCGCCGTCCGGAAGGGAATCGACGTGTAAGAGCGCCTCGTGCGTGACTTCCGGATGGTACTCGATTGTCTCATCGATTGGGTGGAGTGCTCGCGTGGTTGGTGAGATGACGAACTTGAGGTATTTCATGGTCGTTCATGCCTGCCCCCGGCACTGGCAGAAAGTCACCCAGAATCGGGGTTTAACATTGTGACAAACCCATCCAAACGTCCGGCCACCGCCGGAACATAAACCCTTTTGAGAGTTCGGGACTGTCAAAACGCATGGACTGGCCCCACGACCCAGACGGTGAGGAAGGCAGCGAGGGCATGCGTAAATACGGCCACGCCATCCTCGCGAAGAAGATAAACGAAGAAGCGGACTTCCCGCTCGCGAAGGCGGACTACGTCGAGCAGTACGGGGACCACCCGATTCGCATCAACTACCAGCGCGTCGTGAGCGTCGCTGACATCTTCGAACACGTTCCAGAGGAGTCCTTCGCGGACTTCGTCGAGTTCCACAAGGCCGTCGGTCGCGGAATGCGCCGCGGTGGCTTCTGGGACTACGACACGAACGTCGAGAACCCAGACCGGCAAAAAGCGTAAGTTACTCAGGTCGCCCGGGACTCGACGCCTCTCGTAATTCCGTCGCGGTGCCGTTGATTTCTGCCTGTACCTTGTCCGCGAGCAGGTTTACCGCCACCCGATTCGCTCCTTCTGGGATGATGAGGTCTGCGTGTTTCTTCGTCGGTTCGACGAACTGTTCGTGCATCGGTTTGACTGTGTTCAGATACTGCTGGATGACGCCGTCCAGGTCACGACCCCGGTCGATGACGTCGCGGCGGATGCGCCGGAGGATACGCACGTCGGCGTCGGTTTCGACGTACACCCGGAGGTCCATCATGTCGTTCAGCGCATCGTCGTAGAGCGAGAAGATGCCTTCGAGGACGATGACGTCCGTTGGCGCGACGGTGATGCGTTCGTCCCGGCGGTTGTGGATAGTAAAGTCGTACTGGGGCATCTCGATGCGCTGGCCCTCCATGAGCGCGCGCATGTGCTCGCGGACGAGTTCCCACTCGAAGGCGTTCGGGTGGTCGTAGTTGACCTCGGCGCGTTCTTCCATGTCGAGGTGTGAGAGGTCCTTGTAGTAGTTGTCGAGCGGGATGCGGGTGACCGAATCGCCTGCGCCCTCGGTGAGTTCGCGGGCGACGGTCGTCTTCCCGGCACCGGTACCGCCCGCGATGCCGATGACGAACGAGGGAATCATCGTTTCCCGACTCCGTGGGCCGGCAGTTTTAATCTGCGGATTTCGATTGTTCTGGGTGCTACCGAGGGGCAGTCTTTCCTCTGGAAGTGCTCTCAGAACGGCAACATATATGCCTCCGAGATGAGATGTCAGGGTATGTTATCAGTGGGGAGTCACGCGCCGTCGTTTTCTTTGGCGGGCGTGCAAAATGGGGGACGTGAATAGTACGACCTAACAACGCACACGTCGGCCGGGAATGCAGTGTTGGTGCTGTTCTACCCGTTCGATTTTAGCCCGGCGTGTACGCAGGAACTGTGCAGTGTTCGGGACGCAGAGTGGTTTACGCTTGTTGACGACCTGCACGTGTGGGGCATCTCGACCGATTCGACGTACGCCCACGAGCAGTTCGCGGCGGCATACCAGTTTCAATTCCCCCTGCTGTCAGACACAGACGGCAGCGTGGCGTCGGCGTTCGGCGTCCTGTACGACGAGTGGGAGGAACACAAGCACGTCCCGAAGCGAGCGGTGTTTCTCGTCGATAGCGACCAGACGATTCGGTACGCCTGGGCCACCGACGACGCTTACGACGAACCGGAACTGTCCGCCATCAAACGAGCACTCGACGAATTGGGTTCGTTCCGAGCAGACTTCACGCAGTCGGACGGGGTGTTCGACTCGTAGACGAAATCACATCGAAAAGAAAGATACGCGCGGACTTCGTAGGGCCGACCAACCGTGACGAACACGCAGATAACGCTGATCCAAATCGACAACTACGGGCCCTGGACGGTCACGCCGGAACCACGCCGCGAAGTCGACCTCCAGACCCTCCAGTCGCGATTGTACGCCGACCTCTCACAACTGTTCGGGAACCGCGATGGCTACATCTTCTTCAGTCGCTTCGACAACATGATTGCCGTGAGCAATGGGCTCTCGATTGCGGACCACGCCCGGATTCAGGAGTCCGTGCGCAACCGCTACCCGGTGACTGTGAGCCTGAGCGTCGCGACGGGAACGACGCCGATTCAGGCGCTCGAAGACGCCACAAGTCAGTTACAGGAGGCGGGCAGCGCACAGGACAAGACGCGGACGGAAATCCTCCGGGGGCGCACCATCGACGAGGAGTTCCGAACGACTGAGGACGTGCAACTCGCTCACTTCGACGTAAACGACGCGACGGGCCAGTACACGGACCGACTGAACGAATTTGACACGTTCATCAACATCGAGCAGGGCTACGCCGAACTGATGCGCTACATGCGCGAGGAAAACGGGGCGCTCTCGTTTTTCGTCGGTGGGGACAACATCATCGCCGTCTGTCCTGACATGGACGAGGCAGCGTACCAGGGCGCAATCGACCACGTCCGCGAGGCCGTGAACGTCGAACTCAAGGTCGGTGTCGGCCGGGCGCGCTCTCCACAGGACGCTGGTATGGCGGCAAAACACGCCCTCGAGATGTGCCGGGCCGTCGGGACGTCCGTCGAATTCGACTTCGAAACGGCGTAATTACTCACATACGGCGGGCGTATGCTTAAACGTGATGGGGGTAGCTTTTAGCCATAGTGTGCCAACTATTCTCATATGGAAGATACCGTCACGATTCGGGATGTGATGACGCGCGAATTTATCGGGGTGAGTGAGTCCGATTCGGCCGTGAACACGGCACACCTCCTACGCGAAGAAGGGCAGGGCTGTGCCGTGGTACTCCGCGGACAAGAGGCAGTTGGGCTCGTTACCGAAGGCGACATGCTGGCGCTCTTTTTGAACGGCGCGAACCCGGAAAAGGCGACGGTCTCTGACGTGATGCATCCGGGCATCGTGACCGTCGGCGACGATATGTCCCTCGAAGAAGCAGCCGGAATGCTCACTCGTGGCGATGCCGGCCGACTGGTGGTCTTAGAAAACGAGAAACCTGTCGGAATTGTCACTGAAAAAGACCTCGTCACGGCATCAATCCTCGGGCATCTCGGACTCTCCGAAGAAACTGAGATCGAACCGAACATATCAGAGGTTGACCAGCTCGATACGGAATACTCGAATCAGAGCATCTGTGAGGTCTGTGGGTCGCTTACGCGCGATTTGGTAAACGTGAATGGCCAACTCGTTTGCACCGATTGTCGTGACATTTGAACGGCGCTTTTATTTCGACAATTAATCAAAACCACGCCAGGGAGTCACATATTCAAGGGTAGTTTTATAAACTTCACGACCAATAGAGCGAGTTGTATGGCACCAAATAACGAACGCCGTAAATTCCTCAAGGGACTCGGCGCAGCAGGGATTGCTGGATTGGCCGGCTGTATCGGCAGCCCAGGCGACGACGGAACGACGACGACGGGTGATGGCGGTGGAAACGGAACCGGTACCACAGATGGTGGCGGTGGCAACGGTGGCGGCGATGGTGGCCCCGACATCATCACGGTCATTGGCTATCCCGAATCCGGTATCCAACTGTTTCGTGACTACTACAACCTGAGCGATGGAAGTGAACAGATCCTCGTTCCCGACGGATTGCAATCGACCACGCTTCCGGACCAGGTCGGTAACGACATGGCGAACGTAACCGGGACGGCTCCCGCGGCGGGCGGTCCGAACCAGGAAGCGTTCAGCCAACTATTCCAGGACGAGTTCAACGCGGCACCGTCCGTGTTCACCTCTCAGTCGTACGACTCGGTCGCACTCCTCATTCTCGCGAACGTCGCTGCCGGCGAGAACAACGGCACGTCGATTCGCGACCAGATGCGCCGTGTTGCAAATCCGGAAGGTGAAGAGTTCGGTCCAGCGAACCTCTCGGAGGCAGTCGAGGCCGTTGCCGCAGGCGACGACATCAACTACCAGGGTGCATCCTCTGCGACGAACTTCAACGAGCTGGGTGACCCAGCGTCCGCAGCCTACTCCATCTGGGAGTTCGACCGCGCGAACCAGACCACGCCCACGCTCGAAACGCAGAGCTTCGAGGGTGACAACCCAGAAGGCTCCGGCGCGATGGCCGACTCGGCCCCCGGCGGCACGGACCGCGAAGTAAAAGTCGGAATCCTCCTGCCCGAGACCGGTGACCTCGCGGCAGTCGGGCGACCGATGATCAGCGCAGCACGCCTCCCGGCACTGCAAATCAACGACGCGAACCCGGCTGGTATCTCCGTCGATGCACAGGTCGAAGACACGCAGACGTCGCCCGACTCCGGTGTCGCAGCGGCACAGTCGCTCGTCAACGCCGGCTACCCGGCCGTCTGTGGGTCCGCCTCGTCCGGTGTGAACGTCCCTGTCTCACAGCAGGTGTTCATCCCGAACCAGGTCGTCGGTTGCTCACCGTCCTCGACGGCGCTGTCCGTCTCGAACCTGGACGACGACGACTACATCTTCCGGACGGCACCGTCCGACTTCCTGCAGGGCCGTGTCATGGCACAGGTCGCCTCCGAACGCCTCGGGGGAGCCTCCGCTGCGACGCTGTTCGTCAACAACGACTACGGCCAGCAGCTGTCCGACCGCTTCGCGGACGTCTTCGAGAGCCAGTTCGGCGGCACCATCACGAACAAGGTGGCGTTCAACATCGGCGAGTCCTCGTACACGTCGGTCATCGAGCAAGTCCTCGGTCAGTAAATCGACCACTTTTCTTTCGACGCGAGACGACGAGCCGCAGGGTTCTCGCTACGATTGATACGGCTTCACCGTCGTCGTCGCCTTCTCATCCCCGTCGCGCCAGAGCATGGTGTAGTGCATCTTCCTCCCTTCCGCAGACGACCCGAGCGACGGCGTGTACGGGTAGGACCACGTCGTTGTCGCCCCCGCTTTCACATCCAATGCCACCTTCTGCACCGGCGTGTAGGCGACTTGCGGTCCGATTCGGTTGAGTGCGCCGACGAACGTGCCGTCCGTCGTGCCCGTATTTTCGACGATGAGAGTGAGCGTCACGTTCTCACCTGCTCGTACTGACTCGGGTGTCGTAAATTCGCGGACGGCGAAGTTCGTCGGGTCGGTGGCGAGTTGTGCAGTCGTTTCTTCGGAGAGCGGATGCACCTCGTCTCGCCACCGAATCGAAATTTCTTGTGACGCTACCGGTTTCGGCACTTGGAAAACCAGATACCCACCCGTGGACTGCTCGTACCTAGTGGACCGATACTCCCAGAGGGTCCCGACGTCCGACCCATAGCTGGTATCGAGCGCGCCAAACTCGTTTTCCGCTATTCTGAGGTTGAACTTACCACGTTCCAGCGGGTCGTCGGTTTCCGTTCGCACTCGGGCGATGACGAACTGTTGGTCTCGCTCGCCGACGACGCCGATGGAGTCGGGGGAATTCAGGCTCACCACTTCGGGAGTAACGTGAACGTCGGTGACGGTTACGCTGGGCGCGTCCGGTGTTTGCTGGGTCGTCCCGCTTGTCGTAGATTCGGGGCTTTCCGACCCGCTCGGTTGCGCGCTCGTGCAACCGGCGACGAACGCGAGGCCGAGGCCGCCGATTCGCAGCAGGTCGCGTCGCGTGGGGGAGGACATCATGTAGCATTGCTATGGTAATTTGCCATAAGCTTTCGGTGGACGCACCGACTAAAAAATGAAACTCCGCGACCGAACTTAACCGCCGAGGAACTCCTGGCGCACTTCCTGGTCGCCGAGGAGCGCCTCGCCCGTGTCCATGAAGCGGTTGCGGCCGTTCGCGAGCACGTAGCCGCGGTCACACCGCCGGAGGGCTTCTTTCGCGTTCTGTTCAACCATCATGATGGCCGTGCCAGCGTCGTTGATTTCGTCGATTTTGTCGAACATCTCCATTACGAGGTCCGGGGCGAGGCCCGCGGACGGCTCGTCGAGCAAGAGGAGTTCGGGTTCGAGCATGAGCGCCCGACCCATTGCGAGCATCTGGCGCTGACCACCGGACATCGTCCCCGCCTTCTGGTTCTTTCGCTCCTTGAGGATGGGAAAGCGTTCGTACACCGCGTTGAGGGCGTCCTGTGGGACCTCCTCTAAGATGTACGCGCCCATCTCCAGGTTCTCCTGAACCGTGAGCGTCGGGAAGATGTTCTCGTTCTGTGGGACGTAGCCGATGCCCTTGTGGATAATCTCCTCCGGTCGCAGTCCCGAAATCTCCTCGTCTTTGAACTCGACGCTCCCGCCCATGTGGGTGGTGAGCCCGAACACCGACTTCATCACCGTCGATTTGCCCGCGCCGTTCGGGCCGACGATGGTCACGTATTCGCTATTGCCGACTTCCATCTCCACGTCGTGGAGAATCTGGAGGTCCTTGCCGTAGCCGGCGTCCAAGTCGCGGACTTCGAGCAGGCTCATACGGTTCCTCCGAGGTAGGCTTCGATGACGTCCTCGTTCGCCTTTACCTCCTCCGGTGGGCCTTCAGTGAGCACCTTCCCCTGGTGCATCACGATGACGTGGGAGGTGTTGTTCATGATGAGGTCGATGTCGTGTTCGACGATGAGGAAGGTGTAGCCCTGCTCACGCAGTTCGTGAATGTGCTTGAGCAGGCGCTTTTCGAGCGACGGGTTGACCCCGGCGAACGGTTCGTCGAGCAGGAGCATGTCCGGGTCGGTGAGCAGCGCCCGCGCCATTTCGAGCAGTTTTCGCTGGCCACCAGAGAGGTTTCCAGCGTACTCCTCTGCGAGGTGGTCGATTTCGAAGAATTCGAGCATGCCCCACGCGCGGTCGAGTAATTCTTCTTCCTGCTCGATGACCTCGTTTCGCGCGAACGGTAGCACAGAGCGCCAGAGCGCTTCGCCCTTCTGGTACTTTGGGGCGAGCATCATGTTCTCTAAGACGGTCATGTCCGCGAGCTCGCGGGCAATCTGGAAGGTGCGCACGAGGCCGCTGTTCGCGATTTCGTGGGCCGGATGACCCGTGATGTCGCGTCCGTTGAAATGGACGGTGCCAGCGTCCGGCTTGTGCGTCCCCATGATGAGGTTGAACGTGGTGGACTTGCCAGCCCCGTTCGGCCCGATGAGGCCGGTCATCGTGCCGCGTTCGATTTTGAACGTGGCACCGTTTACTGCCTGAATACCGCCGAAGGACTTATACAGACCTTCGACTTCGAGGGGGTATTCGGTGAGGTCTGGGCCGTCTACTACCGGTTGTGCAACTTGTTCTGTGTCGCTCATTGGTCGTCGCCTCCGTCGGTCACCGTCGGCTTCTTGGTCGTCTCAGGTCGCCCGAGGTCGATGCTCGCCGCAATCTCCTTGCGGTGGCCGAGCATTCCCTCGGGGCGGTTGTGCATCAGCCAGATGAGCACGAGGCCCATGAACACGAGCTGTAGCGTGTTGATGCTGTTCAGCGTGTAGATGATGAACGGCATCGGGTCGAAGTTCGAGAACAGCGGCCCGATGGCCTGCCCGAAGTTCGGCGGCCCGCGCTGTGGGATGTCGAGTGCCGTCTGCAGCAAGTTCTTCGCGTAGAGTGGTCCCTGGAACAGGAGCGCGGCGAACACCGCGCCGCCGAGGACGCTGCCGGTGTTCGACCCGGCACCGCCGATGATGAGCGCAATCCACACGTAGAACGTGATGCGCGGTAGGAAGAAGTTCGGCGTCACCGACCCCGACCCCATCAGCCAGAGGATGCCGCCGAGGCCGATGAGCGCACACCCGAGCATGAAGGACTTAATCTTGAACCGATTGGTGTTCTTCCCGAGTGCGTTTGCTGCGTCTTCGTCCTCGCGAATCGCCTTGAGGACACGCCCGAACGGTGACTCACCAGTCCGCTTCATGAGCCAGTAGAACATGCCCACGAACAGGAGCAACATCAGGCCGTAGGCGAAGTTGTCCACGACCGGTTTCGGATTGTCGGGGATGATCGTGCCGAACACAGAGACGATTCCGAGGTAGATGTCCCAGAGGAACACCGTCTCGAGAAACGCCTGAAGCGGGTCGGTGAAGTTGAGGATGAGGCCGCTGCCGCCACCCGTCCCCGTGGTCAGTCCAAACAGGGTGAACTTCTGGAAGGTTCCAGAGAGGTAGGCAAAGCGGATGATTTCTGAGAACGCAATCGTCACGATTGCAAAGTAGTCAGCACGGAGTTTCAGCGCCGGCAACGCGACGACGAAGCCGAAGATGGCCGCCGCCGCCATGCCTGCGAGGATGCCGACCCAGATGGGAAGCCCCAGTCCGGGGGTAAGCGACGACCCCGCCTGCACGGTCGCCGGTTTCGAGACCATCGCCATCGTGTAAATCGCGATGGCCATGAAGCCCGCGATGCCGATGTTGAACAGTCCGGTGTACCCCCAGTGGAGGTTGAGCGCGAGCGCCAGCAGCGCGAAGACGCCGATGTAGAACGTTAGGTTGGCGATGGCGTTAATCTGCCCGCGAACCGGATTTCCGAGCAATATCCCGCTGATGATGTAGGCGAGATAGATGAGCCCGAAGACTGCCGCGACCTTGACGATGTCGCGCTCCCAGAGCTCTGCGAGTGCTGCCTTCTCGTTGTCGATGATGTCTTTTCCGCTCATGCCGTTGCCCTCCCGCTGAACAGGCCGCTTGGCTTGAACAGCAAGACCAGGATCATCACGATGAACGCGGCCGCCCGGGCGAACTCGGACGGAATCCAGATGACGGAGACGGACGCCGCGAGGCCGATGACGAGGCCACCGGCGATTGCGCCGTACACCGAACCGATGCCGCCGAGGATGACTGCGGCGAAGATGAGCAGCAACAGCAGCCACCCGTCGTTGAAGCTAATAGTCCCCTTCCAGAGGATGAAGACGTAGCCAGCGACGCCGGTGAGGCCGCCGCCGATAATCCAGGTCGCCCGAATGACTTCCTCTGTCGGGATTCCCGTAATCCGTGCGAGGTCTTTATTGTCAGCCATCGCACGCATTGCCTTGCCCAGCTTCGTTCGCTGGAGCAGCAAGTGGACGCCGAGCATCAGTCCGACGCTCGCGACGACCAGTGTGACGTCGTGCGCGGTGATTTTGACCGCCCCGTCGACGAAGTACGGGGCAAATTCCGGCACGTTGCCGGCGTCAGTCGTTCCGCGCACGTCCGAGGTGAACACGAACAGTATGAGGTAGCGAATCGCGAAGGCCACCCCGATGCTCGTGATGAGCAAGGCGATGCCTTCTTCTGCTCGCATTGGCCGGTAGACGAAACGGTCGATTAATAGGGCGAGCGCTACCGAAAAGACGCCCGCGACGACCATCCCGATGATGATGGCGAGCGGTGTCGCCGTGATGCCGATGCCGAGCGCCCCGCCGAACACGGAGCCACCCGCACCGACGAGGACGAGCGAGCCAATGTCTCTCGTGCCGAATCCGGCGATGACGTACGTCGTCGCCCAGCCGGCAAACGCGCCGCTCGTGATGTAATCACCGTGTGCGAAGTTTGCGAAGTTCAAAATGCTGTACGTCATCGAGAGGCCGATACCGGCGAGCCCGATGACGAGACCCTGCATGAGGCCGTCCCATACGAGGGTCCCAACCCGTGAAAATTGGATTCGACCCGTCGCCAGTCCATCGAGGAGGTCGATGATCATGAGGACGAAAACGAATCCGACCAGTAGCGCGAACGGTTGCTCTATGACAAACCGCCGTCCACGCGTGTAAGTTTCTGCTATACCCATTGAGAACGCTCCACATGGATACCGGGTCTTGATACATCAATAAACCTTTCTTACTTCGGCCGGTTTTTCTGACAGATTTATGGTCACTTAATCAGACAGGTGACCATGAAAGGGCCGGGATTCATATACCCGCCCAGTCTTAGTTTTTTGCCCTTCCTCCATTTACTTTCGTGATAGAGGCGCGCGACCACGACACAGGGGGCGCGCGTCGGAGCAGAAAGGAATTTGTGACGGCGCAACGCAGTCGTGGCTAATGATTCAGACCCTCGACGACCTCTCCGTGGACGGAACCACGATTGGGGTGCGCGTCGACGTCAACAGTCCGCTCTCAGACGATGGCTCTCTCGCAGACGACGCGCGCATCCGGGCGCACGTGGACACTCTCTCTGAACTTCTCTCTCGCGGTGGGCGCGTCGTCATTCTCGCCCATCAGGGCAGACCGGGCGGTGAGGACTTCTCCGGGCTCGAACCACACGCAGAACGCTTGAACGAACTCCTCGACTTTCCCATCTCCTACTGTGACGGCAACTTTTCGGAGAACGCGCGCGACGCAATCCGGGCACTCGAAAACGGCGAGGGCGTCCTCCTCGAAAACACGCGCTTCTACAGCGAGGAGTACATGGAGTTCGACCCCGAGGTTGCCGGGCAGACCCACCTCGTCGACCGACTCGTCCCCGTCCTCGACGCGTTCGTGAACGACGCCTTCGCGGCCGCCCACCGCTCGCAACCCTCGCTCGTCGGATTCGCGACGCGCCTGCCCGCCTATGCGGGCCGCGTCATGGAGCGCGAAATCGACGTGCTCGGCGACATCGAGAGCGCCCCCACACCCCGAGTGTACGCCGTCGGCGGCGCGAAGGTGAACGACTCCATCGACGTCGCAGAGAGCGTCCTCGAACGCGACCTCGCCGACACGGTGCTCACCACGGGCGTCGTCGGGAACGTCTTCCTCATCGCAAACGGCATCGAACTCGGCAAGGCGAGTTCCGAGTTCATCTTAGACGAAGGGTACTGGGACGAAGTCGACCGCGCCGGCCGATTGCTCGATACCTACGGGCACAAAATCGTCCTCCCACGGGACGTGGCCGTTGAACGCGACGGCGAACGGGTCGAGATTCCACTCGCGGACCTCCCGGCAGGAGACGACGAACCAGCCCTCGACATCGGGACGCGCACGGTTGACCTCTACAGCGACATCATGGCGAACGCTGGAACGGTGATTCTGAACGGGCCGGCGGGCGTCTTCGAGATGGAGCAGTTCGCCGTTGGGACGAAGGGAATCTACAACGCGGCGACCGAAGCCGAAAACAGCATCGTCGGCGGCGGTGACACGGCAGCGGCCCTCAGACGACTCGGTATCGAGGGCTTCACCCACGTGAGCACCGGGGGCGGCGCGGCGCTCAAGATGTTGACCGGCGAACCACTGCCCGCCATCGAGGCGCTCGAACGCTGATGGAACTCGCGGTGCCGGACACGGAAGCGGTGGAGGTGCTCACCGACCTCTGGATAGCTCTCGCCACGGACCAGCGGTCGTTCGGGTCCCACCTGTTGCCAGAAGCCAACCGACCGACGATTCGGGCGGCAATCACCCGGTTCGTCGTCGCGGACACCATCGTCGTCGCCCGAGACGACGACGCGATTCTCGGATTCGTCATGTTCGACCTGGAAACCGGGATTTACCAGCAGGACGTGACCCGCGGCGTCGTCATGAACATCTTCGTCCGCCCGGAACACCGCGGGCAGGGCGTCGGGTCCGCACTCCTCGCGGAGGCGGAATCACGACTCGAAGCGGCGGGCGCGGACACGGTCACCCTCGACGTGATGGCCGCGAACGACCGAGCCATTCAGTTCTACGAACGCCACGGCTACGCCGCCCATCGAATCCAGTTGGAGAAGCACATCGAAAACGATAATCACTCAAAGGAGCAGGATTAAGCACGAAGTGCGCCAGGGGAGCATGGGTGGTTCATGCACTCGACTTGTAATCGAGACTCCTCGGGTTCGAATCCCGACCCTGGCTTCTTCTTGCGCTCACAAACCCGTGAGCGCGTTGAATACTATATACGGAATTCGAACTCCGCTGAGCAAAGCCCAGCGTGGTCACACTCGCGTTCGCTCGCGTGACCCCCGGTTCTGGCTTGATTGCGAGCGCCAATTCGGCGCGACTGCTTTGTTCGGGCCAATCGTAGGGTACTGCATGATACAGCGGGTGGCCTATCACTGCCTCAAATGTGGGCGGTTCTACCAGCAGCTGGTCTCGGACCCCCCGGTCACGGTGTGTACCTGGTGTGGGGCGGAAAATCGGATGGAACGAATCGATCACGCGCCGACGGCGACCTAAACCGCGCCGCGACCGACGGTGTCGTCTACCCGCTCTTCTTCGACCAGTTCTACCTCGATGTCCGGGGCCATGATGCGTCCCACGAGGTACCGCCCCGCGAGGAACGCGAGGCCGAGGACGACGATCGAGACGAGCATCAGGACGAATCCAGTGGTGACTACCATACTATAACTATCACGTTCTTTAATAAAGAATCTAGCTTCGCGGGCAGGTCACTTCGACCCGAACCGATGTCGCAACCAATCGGTAATCGTCGCCGAATCGAGTTGACACTCGGTACAGATGAGCGACCCCGGCGTCGGTCCAATTCCGGGGACGTGCGCGCCGTCTTCGCAGGCGGCCTCGAGTGACGGCGTCACTTCGCCCACTGGCGATTTCCACACTCGATGCACTCGTACAGCGGATACGCAGCGGTCCCCCGTCCGACGGATTCCCACGAGGTTTCGGTTCCGAGCCAATCGCCAACCGTCTCACAGTTATCGCACTTCATTTCTTGTCACCCCATTGTGCAAAGTATATTTCCATAATGTTAATTGTTACCATCCATCAAGACAATTGAATGTTTACGGGATAGCCTAATATTCTGTCTGACCAATCTCAGGTTGGTAAAACGTGGCCTCGGTCATATTAGGCACATTGTTGTCATTTTCCGGATTGTCTGACGCTACAGTTAATACTGCTTACGTGTTTGCTACAGATGCGAAGACAGAGTAGGCAACGAGCGAGTCGGCGCACAGTCCCTTCCCCCATACTCCCCTGACTGTGAACCGACTGGGAACTATTTCCCACCCCCCTAACACACTTTTCGTGTCTGGATTCGTCCGAACCGTTTTCTTTATGCACTACCTGAATACGGTATGACCTATTCGAAGCAGCGGGCCCGCCCGCTGCCGACTGTGGCGATCGCCCTGGTCGTCGCGGCCATTGGCCTCGTGGCTGGTGTCGCGCTCTCTCTCGGCGCAATCGTGGTGCTCTCTGCGCTCGGTTTCTCGCTGGCTGCGACCCAGTTGCTCGTCATCTCGCTCGTGATGACCCAGGGCCTCGCCTTCGGCGGTGTCGCCCTGCTATATCTCCGATTTCGCGGCCTTCCGAGCTCGTTCATCGGTGCCCGCATCCCAACCCTCGGCGACCTCGGCTGGGTCGTCGGTGGTTACATCGCGGCCATCCTCACCGCGCTGCTCGGCGGCGTCCTCATCGTCCTGACGGGAGTCCAGGCCGCCTCGAACCAGGCGGCCGAATTCGGTATCGAGAACCCGGAAGCCCTCCTCCTGTTGATTCCGGCGTCCTTCCTCCTCATCGGGCCGGGCGAGGAACTCCTCTTTCGGGGGGTCGTGCAGGGGACGATTCGTAAAGCACTCGGGCCGGTTCCCGGCGTCGTCCTCGCGAGTGCGGTCTTCGCCGCGATTCACTTTTTCGCCCTCACGGGTGGCGCCAGTGCCCGGTTCGTGAGCATCGGGATTCTGTTCCTCCCGGCGCTGGTGTTCGGGTTCGCCTACGAGCGCACCGGAAACATCGTCGTCCCCTCGTTGATTCACGGGACGTACAACGCCACCTTGTTCTCGTTGCTCTACCTCTCGCTTCAGTTCGGCTGACCGGAGCCGCTGGACCCTTACCCTTACGGGGGTCGCTCACGGATACTCACTCGACATGGATACCGTCGTGGTCAGTCTTGCCCTCGCAACCGGATTCGCCGCTGGTGCGCTGTTCGCCTTCCTGCAGATTCCGATTCCCGCCCCGCCGAACCTCGCGGGCCTCATGGGCATCGTCGGCATCTACCTCGGATTCAAACTCGTAGAGCGCTTCGACGTGGGGTTCGACCTCCTCTCTGCGCTCGGCCTCTGAAAGAGCAAAGCCCTCACCCGCCGTGAGGGACGTGTGAACACCGTATTCCATCTCTCTGACGGGAGTGACGACGCACACGGTCACGCACTCAGCAACGTCGAGAATCTGCTCGCAGACGACTCCATCGCCGTCGAATCGGTCGTGTTGCTCACGAACGGCGACGGCGTCTCCCTCAGTCGAACGGACGGACCGCGTGCCGAACGAATCGACCGCCTCATCAGGCAGGGGGCGTTGATTCGCGTCTGTTTGAACTCGCTTCGCACTCGTGACATGGACGCCTCGATGCTCCATCCAGGAGTGACGGTCGTTCCCTCTGGGGTGGGCGAACTCACGCGGTTGCAGTCGGCGGGCTACGCCTATATAAAAACACCATGAGTGGTTGTCACGTCATTAGCAATGTGCATAGGTCAGCTTAGACGGCCCATAATAATGGGGATACGAGGCTGATAGCCGATATGCCCATGAATGACCTGACTGGTTTTCAGCGCGACCTGCTGTACGTAATCAGCGGGCACGACAAACCACACGGCCTCGCTATCAAAGAAGAAGTTGAGGAGTACTACGAGAAGGAGATTCACCACGGGCGACTCTACCCGAACCTCGACACGCTCGTCGACAAGGGATTCGTGGAGAAAGGTGAACTGGATCGCCGAACCAACTACTACGACCTGAGCGAGAAGGGCCGAGCCGCGTTTGAAGAACGCGAAGAGTGGAAGGCCCAGTACGTCGACGCTGAATAACCCTTTTACAACCCCTCATGGACCGCCGACATTTCGTGACAGCGGCAGGACTGCTGTTCGCCGCAGGCTGTACTGGCGCAGGCGAGACGCAATCGACTGAGTCGTCTACGACGCAGTCTGCACAGACGAGCGACCAACCAGACCAAACCACGACCGGGACGGACGAACAGACCACCGAAGAACCAGCAGAACCCCCAGAAATGAGTACCGTTTTCCACCTCCAGACCTACGGCGCAGAGCACGAACGAAAGGCCCTCAACAACGTCGAGAACCTGCGAAACGACGAGACAGTCCCTGTAGAGGACGTCGTTCTCGTCGCCAATAGCAAGGCCGTCAACTCGCTCACGAGTGAGGGTGCGGAGTACCCAGACCGGATAAAACAGCTTCAGACTGAGATGGACGTTACGTTCTGTGCGTGTCAAAACTCGATGGAGGCGGTCGGTATCGCGGAAGGAGAGCTCCTCGATGACGTCAAAATCGTTCCGTCCGGTGTCGGGGAGTTTACCCGTCTCCAGACGAAGGGGTACGCCTACATCAAGGTCGCCTGATTACCGCGAAAAATCCCGAATGAAGCGTTCTGGCACCCGCTCTAGATACCGCGTCGGCACCCGCGGGATGAGGCGCTCTGCCAGATACACGATGGGTTTTCGGACGAGCGCGTAGGCGAGTGACACCGCGAGCGCGACGAGGACGACCTGTTCGAGCACCCCGTCGTAGAGCCACAACGCTGGCAGGCCCATCGCCCCTGCGAGAAGCATGTCCTCCGGTGCGCCGTCGTACCGAATCCATCGACGTGGTGGAAGCCACTCGCCGCGGAAGTGGTCGTAGACGGCCCGGTCTGAGATGCCCTGCCACGGCTTGAGTTCGAGGCCGCCACCGAAGATATCCATCACCGAGTGGGCGGCCGCCGCGAGCAGGAAGAACGCGAGCGCAATCGTCCAGACCGAGGGGTACACGAGTGCACCAATCGCCGCGCCGAACGAGGCGATAGAGAAGTACACTGGGTAGTGAAGCGTCTGCCGGTGCCCCCAGTAGAGGTCGAAATCCGGAAAGACGCCGCCAAGGAGGCCTGCTGTAACTGCAACTGGCGTGTACTCAGGGGCGAGAAACAGCGTGACAGCGGCCAACATCGCTCCCACGAGCGCGTGGGTCGTTGCCATCATTTGCACCGCTTTTAGGCGTGGGGAGTATAAATCTGTGCGCCCAGTCGTATCAGCGATCCTGTAAATGGCGAGACCTTTGCTCTCACCGCTCGTATCTACGCTTCATGGAATTGGCGCAGTTGCAGGTTTCGACCCGCCACCAGCGACAGGTCGGACAGGTGATGCAACTCGCCATCGTCGCCGTCTTCGTCGTCGGCGCACTGAACAGAAACGTTAGCATCGTCGTCAACGCGCTCATCGCCCTCTCGATTACGTTCCTCCCGGCGATTCTCGAACGCGACTACCGAATTCCGTTGAACCCGGCCCTCTCACTCTGGATTACGCTCGCGGTTCTCCTTCACGCGGTGGGGATGCTCGGTCTCTACACGACCGTCTGGTGGTGGGACCACGTCACCCACACCCTCTCTGCGACCATCGTGGCGGGGGTGGGCTACACGACGGCCCGCGTCCTCGACAAACACCGCGCCGGCCTGTCGTTCCCACAGCCGTTTCTATTCGTCTTCGTCCTCACGTTCACGCTCGCGTTCGGCGTCTTCTGGGAGGTCATCGAGTTCGCTGTCCACGGCCTCGCAGAGGCCTATGGCTTCGGACCGGTGCTCATCCAGTACAGCCTGGAGGATACCATCGAAGACCTCCTATTCGACCTCGTCGGGGCGGTTCTCGTGGCGGTTTTCGGAACCAGAACGCTCGCGGACTTCGCGGACAGGGTGGCGATGGCCCGCGCTCGCGTCCGCGACGTGCGCCGCCGATGACGCGATTCGCCACATTCTTGCGCTCGAACCGGCGAGAATAGCACATGGACCGCCTTCGGCGAGTGTCGCTCGCCGCCCTCACTCTCTGCCTCACGTCCGGCGTCGCCAGCGCCCACGAAGTCGGCGGGTCACGCTTCGAGGCACCACTCCCGCTCGGCTTGCTGTTCGCAGGTGCGGGCCTGACTGTCGCCATTACCGCCGTCTGGGTCGGCTTTTCTGCCACCCGGTCCGAACGAGCGACAACCACGCCCATCGGAACCTTCTCAGCAACCCCGGCCCGGCTCGCCTCGCGCGTCGCGAGCATCGCGTTTCTCACGCTCGTCGTGGCCGCCGTCGCGTGGGGACTGTTCGGCAAACAGGTCGGCGCGGAAAACCCCGCGACGTTCTTTACCTGGTGGGTCTGGCTCAAGGGCCTCGCCGTCGTGTCCCTTCTCGTCGGAAGTCCGTGGCGAATACTCTCTCCGTGGCGCACCATCTACCGAGGCCTCTCGGCCCTCGAAGGACGTGCCCTCCGGTATCGCGACTATCCGAGTCCCCTCGCTCACTGGCCTGCCGTCGCTGGCTTCTTGCTCGTCGTTGGTGTGTTCGAGAATCTGACTGCCGTGCCACGTGACCCGCAGGCGACGGCGACGTTCGTCGCCACCTACGCGCTCGTCATGATACTGGGTGGCATCGTCTACGGCGAGGCGTGGTTCGAGCGAGCCGACTTCTTCGCCGTCCTCTACCGCCTGTTCGGACGCGTCGCGCCGTTCACGTTCACGCGAGCCGATTCTGGCGCGGTGCGTCTCTTGGTGCGCCGCCCGTGGACCGGCTGTCTCGACCCAGCACCGAACCTGAGCCTCGTCGCGTTCATCGTCGGGACGGTGTACGTCGTCAGTTTCGACGGCTTCACGAGCACCCCCGAGTTCCAGACGCTCACGACGGGGCTTCGCTCTATTCTCGGCATTGGAGCAGTCGCTGACCTTGCGCTGATCCTCGTCGGCTTTGGGCTGTTTCTGACGAGTTACGCGCTCGTCGCCCTGCTGGTCAGTCGTGCAGGGGGCCGGACGACGTGGGCCGGGGCGACACTCGCATTCGCGCCGAGCATCCTTCCCATCGCCGTCGCCTACGACCTCGCGCACATCTATCCGTTCGTCCTCGACAACACCGGACAGTTCGTCGCACTCACCGTCGCCAGTCTCACGGCGCTGCCAGCTCCGACCGTAACGCTCACCGACTGGCTCTCGCTGCCGGTGTTCTGGGGGTCGCAGGTGCTGCTCATTATTGTTGGCCACGTCGTCGCCGTCGTCGCCGCCCACGGCGTGGCGATTCGACGCTACGCGACACCCTCGCTTGCCCGCCGGTCGCACGTCCCGCTCGTCGCCCTCATGGTCGGGTACACCGTCCTCTCGTTATGGATTATCTCCCGACCGGTCGTCACGGGCTAAGCAGAACACATTTTCCTGCGCGCCCCTAACTCAACGCCGATGGACCCACGCACCAACCGAGGTCTTTCACGCCGGGCATTCGTGAAGAGCGCGGTTGCAATCGGCGGTGCCACAGCCCTCTCCGCCTGTCTGGATCGTGAGGAGAACCCGGACGTGCCGTCCGGGCCTTCTGACCTCTCTTCGTACCCTGCGCGCCAGCACGCCTGGAACGACGCCCTCACGAGGAGCGAGGCGGGGAACGTTCTCATGCCGAAACACCACCTCCTCCTGCCGCTCAGGTACACGGGTGACGGGCCGACAGACGAGGAGCGCGAAACCGTCGAGGCCGCCCTCCAGAGCCTCGAACACGCCTACGCACGCGGCAACGACGGGTTGCTGTTCACCGTTGGCTACTCGCCCGCCTACTTCGACCGGTTCGACGACTCACTCCCGGAATCGGTATACCTCCCCATGCCGAAAGCCCTCTCCTCGTTCGAGGAACCCGAACTCGAGGATTACGACGCAATCGTCCACCTCGCGAGCGACTACGGCCACGTCGTCCTCGCCGCGGAGGAGGCGCTCACGGGCCGCCAATCCACGCTCAACGGCTACGAGATGGACGCCTCGTTCGATGGCATCTTCGAGGTCCAAGAGCGCCGCACCGGTTTCATCGGCCGTGGCTTGCCGGCAGAGAATCAGGACGTAGACGGGGTTCCAGAAGGCGACCCCGTGCCCGAAGATTCGCCGCTCTACATGGGATTCGTCTCTGGATTCGAGGAGAATCAGGCGACAGAAGACCGGGTGACGATTGCCGAGGGCCCCTTCGCCGAGGGTAGCACCCAGCACGTCTCGCGCATCCGTCTTCGCCTCGACGACTGGTACGATGAACAGAAC
The DNA here is from genome assembly GCF_029489995.1 of Haladaptatus sp. DYSN1. Classification (NCBI taxonomy): domain Archaea; kingdom Methanobacteriati; phylum Methanobacteriota; class Halobacteria; order Halobacteriales; family Haladaptataceae; genus Haladaptatus; species Haladaptatus sp. DYSN1. The sequence goes on along the minus strand of NZ_CP120470.1, from coordinate 2,117,121 downwards.
CGCGAGGAGCGCGTCGCGGAGATGTTCTGTCCGTTCCACGCAAAAGAGGGACTCGTCGAAGGCGCAGGCCACAACCTCGGAACCAGTTCGCAGGTAGACGACAAGTGCGCAGAAACACTCGACGAAGACGCCCGAACCTACGGACGGGTCGGTCACTCACAGAAGATGGTAAGCGTCCGCGAAGACGGCCGTCCCATCATCCTTCGACGGGATTTCGACTCGACCGACGGCGGTGAGGCAGGCGTTCACTTCGTCTCTCTCCACCGAGGAATCGGTGACTTCGAGAAGACCCGCGAGGCGATGAACGGCGAAAAACAGGTTCAGGCGAGTCCCGCAATCCGCCAGCGGGTGAACAACGGCATCCTCGAATACATGTTCGTCAAACACCGCGCGAACTACTTACTTCCCCCACGCGCCCACCGCGCGCTTCCTACCCCGAACCCCTGAGTCGGCTCAGTTCTCGGGGTCCCACTGCTCGCGACAGCCTTCGTTACAGAAGTGTCGCGACTGGACGGCGTTGTCTTCGATCCACGTGAGCACGCGGTGGTTGGGATCGTTTACGATACTTGACCCGCAGGTCGCACAGCGGGGGGCGTTTTCCTCGGTCACGTCTTCGCCGAGGTCTGATGTTGGGTCAACCATGGTGAGTGAGTCAATGTAGCACGACTACTTAGAAGCACCCGTTACGGCAGTGCTGTCTGTCGATTCGGTGATTATTTTCCGTGACTATTGGCCGTAGTCGGGGTCGAAAAACTGTGCCGAGAGCGGCGGTGGCGACGCCCCCTCGACCACACTGTACGGCGAAAAGTCCGTGACCCCCGCCTCCCGAAGCACCTCCTCGTCGTAGAAGGCGTTGCCCGTACATTCGTCGGGGTCGCGGCTGAGAATCTCCTTGACCGCATCCGCGACGATTTGTGGGCTACGCCAGTCTGCCTCCGTTCCGAGGCCGAAGTGCCGGGTCGCCTGCGAGTCGATGGCCGTCACGGGCCAGATGGAGTTGACGCCGACGCCCTCACCGCGCATCTCTTCTGCGAGTGACTTCGCGATGAACGTCATGCCCACCTTCGAGAGCGCGTAGGCGGCTTTTCCGGGCGCACTGTCTGCTTTGATTGGCGGCGAGGACATGAGGATGTGGCCGTAGCCACGTTCGAGCATGTGGGGCAGGACAGCGTGCGAGCACGTGTACGCCCCGCGTGCGTTCACGTCCATGAGCAGGTCGAATCGCTCGGGCGGCGTTTCTGTGACTGGGTGCATGTCGATGGCCCCGGCGTTGTTGATGAGGAAGTCAATCTGCCCGAACTCCGCGATGACCTCGCCGACGGCCTCCTGGACGGCCGTCTCGTCGCGAATGTCGAGTTTGATGGCCATCGCGTTCGCTCCTCGTTCGCGCACCTCGTCTGCGGTCCGATAGATGGTGCCGGGGAGGTCGTCTTTTGGCGCACTCGTCTTGCCGGTCGAGATGATGGTGCAACCCTCGTCTGCGAGCGAGAGGGCGAGTTCTTTCCCGATACCGCGGGTGGTGCCGGTGATGAACGCGACCCGACCGTCGAGTGACTCCATGATGAGACCCGCTTCTCAGGTCAGGGTAATAAACGAACCTCGCTCCGCAAAATTCGCACCGGGACGGGCACTCAGCGGTCGCGCAGGACGGATTCGCCGGGTTTCGTCGTCGCGCCCGGCGAGAGCACGACACCGGCGTTCAGGCTGGTGTTGATGGCCGTCTTCGCGCCGTCGCCGACGACGATGCCGAACTTGCGCCGTCCCGTGGAGACGCGCTCGCCTTTCACCGTCATCTTCACGTCCGCGTCGTCGTGGCGGAGGTTCGCCACCTTGGTTCCCGCCCCGAGATTCACGTCCGGCGCGAGGAGACTGTCGCCGAGGTAGTTCAGGTGCGGGACGTTCGTGTCGTGCATCACGACGCTGTTTTTGATTTCGACGCTCTGGCCGACGTGGCAGTTCTCGCCGATGAGCGTCGCCCCGCGAATGTAGGCGTTCGGCCCGACGTGCGCCCCGGACTTGATGAGGACGGGACCTTCGACGACGACGCCGGGTTCGACGACGGCACCCTCTTCGACCACGACCGTACCTCGCAGTTCCGCGTCGCCGAGCACCTCGCCCTGAATATCGCGCTCTAACTCGCCGAGTTTCCACTCGTTGGCTTCGAGCAGTTCCCAAGGACGACCCACGTCCATCCAGCGGGTGACCTCGACCGGCGTCACGTCGTACTTGTCGATGACGCGGGCGACGACGTCCGTGATTTCGTACTCGCCACGCTCTGAGAGTTCGACCTCGTCCAGCCAGTCGCGAGCCTCGGCTGGGAAGGCGTACGAACCGGCGTTCGCGAGGTTCGTCGGTGGGTTCTCGGGTTTTTCGACGATTTCGGTCACCCGGCCGTCTTCTGTCGAGAGGACGCCGTAGTTCGACGGTTCTGGCACCCGGAAGGCGGCGATGGCAGGGGCTTCGGAGAAGAGTTTCTTGACGCCCTCCTTGTCGTAGAGATTGTCGCCGTTGAGGACGGTGAAGTCGCCGTCGATGTGCTCTTTGGCGGCCCGGACGGCGTCTGCGGTACCGTTCTGTTCTTCCTGAACCGCAAAACTGACTGGCACGCCGCGGTACTCGTCACCGTAGTACTCACGGACGGCTGCAGATTCGTATCCGACGACGAAGATGAGTTCGTCTGCGCCCGCCTCGACGGCGGCGTCCGCGGTGTGCGCAGAGAGCGGTCGGTCCGCGACGGGGAGCATCGGTTTCGGCGTGGAGGTGGTGAGCGGTCGCATCCGCGTGCCCTCTCCAGCGGCGAGGATGACTGCTTGCATTGACTGAGAGTTCGAATACTGCACAAAAGAACTATCGGCCACCGTGGGGCAGTTTCACAGGCCGTTGGGAGTGTTTAGCTGGTTGAGAGTTACGTGCGAGAAGGTGGTTCAGGGCCGTGGTTTGTCGGTGGTGAAATCGGATTACTGGTAGCCGCGTGGTCGCACGATTGCCGACGGCAATGGACCGCACTGCGACCGCACGTGACCGCACCGCACGTGGACTGAGTCGCGAGCGCGTCGCCACTCGCTGGTCTGTGAAAACGGAAAGGAAGAATTCGCTCAGTAGGAGCGCTCTTTCGGCTCGTAGGTCTTCTCCTCGCCTTCGAGGATGACCGGTTTGTAGTAGAGCTCCGGCTTGCCGTCGTTCCAGGCCATGAGCGTGTGCTTGATCCACTCTTCGTCCTTGCGCACCTGGTGTTCTGCACGCCAGTGTGCGCCACGGAACTCGGTGCGAGCGAGCGCACCGGCCGTGATGGTTTCTGCGATGTCGATGAGGTTCTGGGTCTCGATGGTGTGGATGAGGTCCGTGTTGAACGTCCGACTCGGATCGGCGACGTAAACGTCCTCGTAGGCCTCACGGGCCTCGCGAATATCTCGCAGGGCCTGCTTGAGGCCATCCTCCGTCCGGAAGACGTTGACGTTGCGGGTCATCGCCTTCTGGAGTTTGTGGCGGATTTCCGCGTGCTGGACGCCCTCATCTTTCGTCATGAGGCGCTCGATGCGGGTGTTCTCGGCCTCTACGGCCTTCGACAGGACCGTATCCACGTCGACGGCCGCGCCGTCTGCGGCGACGTCGCCCTCCGGTGCATCCACCGCGCCGAGTGGGACGGGACTGTCGATGTGGCCGTCCTCGGACTTCGCGGAGTAGCCGGTCTGAATCTGTGGCTCGCCGAGGTCCGTTCCGGCCGCGTGACGGCCCGCGCGGGCCCCGTAGACGATGAGTTCTGGCAGCGCGTTCCCGCCAAGGCGGTTCGCGCCGTGGACGCTCACACAGGCACATTCGCCAGCGGCGTACAGCCCGGAGATGCAGGTCTGCCCGTTCTCGTCGGTCTCGATGCCGCCCATGGCGTAGTGCTGGCCGGGTTTGACCGGCATCGGCTGGGTGAGCCCGTCGACGCCCTCGAAGTCCTCCGCGAGGTGGAGGATGTTTTCGAGGCGGTCGATGATGCGCTCTTCACCGAGGTGGCGCATGTCGAGGTGGACGTACTCGTCCTCGATACCGCGGCCCTCGTTGACTTCCGTCAACTCGGCGCGTGACACAACGTCGCGGCTGGCGAGCTCGCCAGCGTTGTTCGCGTAGCCGTACTCGAACATGAGGCGTTCACCGTTCGCGTTGTAGAGGATGCCACCTTCCCCACGGACACCCTCGGAGATGAGGACGCCCGTCGAAGGGAGGGTGGTCGGGTGGAACTGGATGAACTCCATATCTTCGAGTGGGACGCCAGCGCGGTAGGCCATCGCCGGGCCGTCACCGGTACAGGAGACGGCGTTGGTCGTGTGGTCGAAGGCCTGACCGGGGCCACCGGTCGCGATGATGACGCCCTGTCTGGCTTTGAACCCCTCGACGCGACCGGTCTGAATGTCGATTGCGACGACACCGTGGCAGGTCCGGTCTTCCGGGTTCTCGTGGTCGGTCACCGCGAGACGGGAGACGTACCACTCGTCGTAGACGGTGATGCCGCGTTTGACGACCTGCTCATACATCGTGTGGAGCAGGTGGTGGCCGGTTTCTGCACCGGCGTAGGTCGTCCGCGGGAACGAGAGGCCACCGAACGGGCGCTGGGAGACGCGGCCGTCTTCTTCGCGGGAGAACGGCATCCCCCAGTGTTCGAGCTGGATGACCTCGTCCGGGGAAGTCTTACAGAGCGTTTCGATGGCGGGGGCGTCGCCGAGGAAGTCAGACCCCTTCATCGTGTCGTAGGCGTGACTTTCCCAGGAGTCACCCTCTCGGAGGGCGGCGTTGATGCCACCTTCTGCGGCACCCGTGTGGCTTCGCACCGGGTGGAGCTTCGTGACCATTGCCACGTCCGCACCTTCTTCGTGGGCCGCCACGGCCGCGCGGAGTCCCGCGCCGCCTGCGCCGACCACAATTACGTCGTGTTCGTGCATGTTACCAGAATTTCAGGTTGTTCTTGACCGCTTCACGCTTGAGTTCCTGAATGTGCTCGGTGAGCGGGATGTCCTTCGGACAGACGTTCGTACAGGAGAACTGGGTCTGACAGCGCCAGACGCCGTGTTCCTGCTCGATAATCTGGAGGCGGTGTTGTTTCATGTCCTCGCCCTCGCGCTCGTCCATCGCGAAACGGTAGGCCTTGTTGAGCGCGGCCGGGCCGAGGTACTCGTTGTCGCCGGCGGCGATGTTACACGAGGACATACACGCCCCACACCAGATACACCGGGTGGACATCTTGACCTTCTCTCGGTTCTCGCGCGTCTGACGCTGTTCTTCGCCCTCGGGCAGGTCGTTCGTTTGGAAGTACGGTTCGACCGCTTCCATCTGGTCGTAGAAGTGCTCCATGTCCACGACGAGGTCTTTGACGACCTCCTGGTGGGGGAGCGGTTCGACGCGAACCGGTTCCGAGAGTTCGGAAATCTGGGTCTTACAGCAGAGACGCTGTCGCCCGTTTACGAACATCGCGTCGGAGCCACAGATGGCCTGTCGACACGAGTGGCGGAACGTAAGACTCGAATCGAACAGGTCACGCGCCTGCATGAGCGCGTCGAGAACCGTCATCCCCTGCTTGAATGGGACGTGGAAATCGTCGAAGCGCGGCTCCTTTTTCCCCTCGACCTCGGGGTCGTAGCGGAATACCTTGAGGTGAATCGTCTCCTCGTCGGCTGCGGCGTCGGCTTTCGCCTCCGCCTCACGTTCTGCCTGTCGCTCTCGTTTTTCCGCGAGCCGGCGCTGTTGGTGCTCCGGCTTCGAGGATTGTTCTAGCTCCTGTTCTTGCTCGGGTTCGGATTCGGTTTCGGGAACTTGCGTACTCATTTTAGAGACTCACCCCGGTCATTGCAATCGCCACGCGAATGCCCTGCGCCGTGAGCGCGAGGCCGGCGATGATGAGGACGTACTTCACGACGTTCTTCTGGGTCCCCTGGAGACCCTGGTTGACCAGCGCGTTGTAGACGCCGTTTACGCCGTGGAAGGTCGCTGTGGTGAGGAACAGGACCATCGTGACGAAGTAGCCCGGTTGTTGCATCCGCTGCAGCGTCTGGGCAAACGTGATCTCAGAGGGAAGATTCGCAAAGTGCAGAAGCATGAAGTGGAAGGCCAGAACGACGACCAAGAACGCGGCCGTCAGGCGCTGGAGCAACCAGCGCGTGCCCCCGTACTCGAACGAGGAGTAGCGCTCTGCCATCTTAGAACACCCCGTGCATGAACGTCGGCACACTCGCGACGACGATGGCACCGGTCAGGATGAGCGATGCGTAGAAACTCTTGTCCTCGGCTCCGAGACCGACGCCGAGGTCAACGAACAGCAGTCTGAGGCCGTTGAGGATGTGGAACACAGCCACAGCCAGCAAGCCGACTTCGAGGAATCGAACGAGCATCAGGCTCTCGAGCCCCTGAATGGTGTTGGTGTAGACTGCGGGGTCGCTGGCGGTTGCGGTGCTCAACACGGCGATGTGCGTGAAGAGATAGCCGATAAGAACCCAGCCGGTGAATTTGTGGAAGATCCAAGCCCACATCCCGGCGGAGAACTCCCGCCAGCGGCCGAAGTCCTCGATTAGGCCACGATTGTAAGACTGACTCATGGGTACCTACTGGAAGCGTGGCACTACGGGTGTATAGAAGTTACTAACCCGGCGGAGTGAGCAGTGTGCAAAAGTTGACGATTTATGCCTGTTCGTTCTCGTGGACGGCTTTCATCGCCGCCGTCTGCTCGCGTTCGAGCGCACGTTGGGTCGTTTCGTCGAGTTTCACGAGGTGGCAAATCGGATTGCCTGGGTAGACGAGGGGGTTTTCGAGCACCCCGACGAGCAGGCCCGTAAAGGGCGCTTCGATGGTCGAGGTGTCCGTTTTGAACGGATTCGTGATTTTACAGATACGGTCGCCCTCGTAGACGAGCGCCCCCCGTTCGTAGTGCATATCGACGAGGCCGCCGGCGTCTGCCCGGAGCCACGTCTTCTCGCTCGTGTCCTCGATGATGGTGCGCCAGCCGGGCCACATGACCGACTTCGTCGGTCGCATGCCGAACTCGGCGAAGACGCTCTCTACGCCTTCGAGCGCCCTGTCGATGAGTTCGCGCTGGAAGCGGTGGGCCTCGCCCATCTCGATAGTGATACACGGGACGCCGTAGCGCGTGGCTTCGCCGCGCAGCGACCCGTCGGGGGCCTCTCCCGAGAGGATGACGTTCGACGCGAACGCTTTCGCGAGGCGGGCGACCTTCGCATTCGCCATGTCGCCCCGAACGTGGAGCATGTTCGTCCGGCCGCGCGTCGAGGTATGAAAGTCCAGTGCGAAGTCGCAGGGTTCGATGAAGTTCTTGAAAATTCGGTTGGCCATCCGTTTCGCGCTCGTTCCGTAATCGTTGCCCGGGAACGAGCGATTGAGGTCACGGTCGTAAATCGGGAGATAGCGCTGTTGTGCGATGAACGCGGGGACGTTCATCACGGGAATACAGACGATGGTACCGTGGAGTTCCGAGTGGTCCCATTCGTGGGCGACTTCGCGGACGACTTCGATGCCGTTCAGTTCGTCGCCGTGGGCGGCCGCGCCGATGAACGCCGTCGGACCGGGGTGGTCGCCATTTACGATGGTCACTGGAATCCGAACCGGGTCACCGAGGTACGTCTCGCTCACGGTGTACCGAAAGTTCCGCGTCTCGCCGGGGTCGACCCGCCCGCCGTCGAAGGTGAACGGCGGTGCCGCGTTAGACATACCTGTTCTCTGGGCGGGTAGTATAAAAAGGGTTCACCGTGCGTCTAACACCGTCAATTCTTTTGAAGGGGCCCGAGTAGAGGTGGCCATGACCGATGACATTACTGTAGGTGTGCTGAGCACACACAACAGCAAGGAGACGAAGGCGATCCTCAATGCTGTTGACGACCTTGGTTACGAAACTGAGTGGCTGCGAGACGAGAACACGGTAGTGGACATCGAACACGGTGAAATCTCGTTCGAACCAGACGTGGACATCATCGCGAACCGCCTCCTGCTCTCGAACGTCGAGCAACCGGCGGAACGACTGGGCCTTGCGATGACCTTCGAGAAACTCCGCCCGATGCTCAACACGCCGATGGCGACGATGACGGCGATGCACAAGTTCGCCGCCGCCTCCGCACTCTCCGCAAACGGCATCTCCGTCCCCGACGCACTCCTCGCACTGTCGAGTGACAACCTGAACGCCGGTCGGAACCGCTTCGGCGAGGAAGCCGTGTACAAAACCGCAATCGGCACCCACGGTGGAGGGACCTGGCGGGTCAATCTCGACGACCCAGTCAACCCGAAAGTCGGCACCCGACAGGCGTTCTTGCAGGAACTCATCGAGCGCGACGGCGAGCGCCACCGCGACCTGCGCGTCTACGTCGTCGGTGACAAAATCGTCGGCGCGATGAACCGCTACGCCCCGGAGGACGACTGGCGGACGAACGTCGCCCTCGGCGGCGACGTCGAAGACGCGAGCCAACGGCTTCCGGACGAAGTCCGCGAGATGGCCCTCAAATCCAAGGAAATTATCGGTCTCGACTACGCTGGCGTGGACATCGTCGAAGGCGAAGACGGCTGGTACGTCCTCGAAGTTAACCCGACCGCTGGGTTCAAGGGCCTCTACGAGGCGACTGGCCGCAGTGCCGCGCCGTATATCGCGCAACTGGCTATCGAGGCGGCGGGCGGCGAGGTAGACGGAGAGCGCGTCCGCGAACTCTCTGCCACCCTCGACGACTCCGTGCCGGCGTGTAAGCCACGCCGCGCACAGAAAGCTCCCTCCGAGCCAATCATCGTCGGCTACACGGAGGAAGTTCACGTCTCAGGTACCCGCGGCAGTCGCACCATCCTCGCGAAATCCGACACGGGCGCAAAGCGCACCTCTATCGACGCGCAACTCGCCGCCGAAATCGGAACGGGCCCCATCAAGAACATCGTCCGGGTCAAATCCGGCAGCCTGAAATCCGGTCGCTCGCGCCCCGTCGTCGACCTCGTCGTCGGTATCGGCGGCACCCAGCACACGGTGACGGCGAGCATCGAGGACCGCAGCCACATGGACTACCAGCTCCTGCTCGGCCGCGACATTCTGAAGCACTACCACGTCGACGTGCGCCGCCTCGCAGAGGAGGATTTCTCCGAGGACGAGGAAGAAGAGCAGGATATCGAAGAGTAACTACCGCGTATCGCCCAGATAGACGGGCGTTTTTTCGTTTTCTTCTGCCGTCAGCAGCGACGCGAGTTTTCGCGGGTAAAACGCCTCGCGCTCTAAGTCAGTCACTCTGAGCCACTGACAGCCGACCTGATGTGGGTCGTCGGTATTGGCCGACTGGACTTCCCCCTTGATGCGCTCACAGCGAAAGAGGAAATTCGTCTGCTGGCGACCCTCGTGGCCGTGGTTCTCGGGGATGAACTCCTGGACGGCGAGCAGCGGCCCGACCGAGATATCGATACCAACCTCTTCGCTCACTTCGCGCCGAAGCGTCTCGTGGAGGGTCTCGCCGGGGTACTGGCCGCCACCGGGGGTCAGGTACCAGCGGTCGCCGTTTCGCTCGTTTTCGGTCGTGAGGAGACGGCCGTCTTCGACGATGACTGCACGGGCGGCAGTGCGGATGGACATGCACATTCTCAGAAACCGGGCGATAAAACGGTTTGCTCACGCCGACCGTCGGCGCGGAACGACGACGATTGGCGACTTCGGTCGCGTGGTAATCGACGGTTTGAGGTTGAGGTCGCGTTCAGAGATGAGGTCGAAGCGGAACCGTTGGTACATCGTGGCGAGCACCAACACCGCCTCCAGCATGGCAAATCGTTCCCCGATGCACTTGCGCGGGCCGCCGCCGAAGGGGAAGTAGGCGAACCGTGGTAATCGGGCGGCGAAAGCTTCGGTCCAACGGTCGGGGTCGAACTCGTCCGGGCTTTCGAAGTAGCGTGGATCGCGGTGGACGACCAGCTGGTTCATTGCGACGACCGCACCGGCAGGAATTCGGTAGCCACCGATTTCGTCGGGTTCGATGGCTTCACGAATGATGCCGAAGACGGGGGGATAGAGTCTGAGCGCCTCTTTCACGATATTCTCCGTGTAGGTGAGCGAGCACACGTCTGCAAACGTCGGAGTTCTCCCACCGAGAACGGTATCCAGTTCCGCTTCGAATTTCGCCGTTACTTCGGGGTGGGTTGCAATGGAGTGAACGGCAAACGTGAGCGCGACCGCCGTCGTTTCGTGCCCGGCGAACAACAGGGTGAGCAGTTCGTCTTTGAGCTGTTCGTCGGTCTTTGGCGTTCCTGAGTCCGCTTCAGCCCGCAGTAGCATCGAAATTACGTCGTCACCGGCAGCCCCCGCTGTTCTGCGCTCGACGATGAGTTCAGTGAGTATTCCGTCTAGCGTATCGAGTGCTCGTCGGTATCGTCGATTGCTCGGCGTCGGTACCCACATCGGCGGCGTGAGAGGCGAACTGGTCCGTCGCATGAGATGGGCGAGCACGACGTTGACGGCTTCGGTAATCGCTCGTTCGTCCTCGCGAATATCAACGTCGAACAGAGCGTGGGCGACGATTTCGAGCGTCAACTGACTCATCTGGGGCTGGAGGTCCTGTGGGACGTCGCCTTGCCACGTATCGAGTAGCCGCGTTGTGAACGCCGTCATGGTATCTGCGAAGCGTGCGATGCGGGTGGGATGAAACGCCGGTTGGACGAGTTGGCGTTGCTGACGCCATAGGGCACCGTCGCTCAGCAACAGTCCCTCGCCGATGAAATCGTCGAATTGCGCCGTGAGAAACGACCCCTTCTGGTAGTTCTTCTGGTTGTGAATGAGGACGTGTTCGATGTGTGCCGGGTGATTGAGCTGGTAGAACTGACGCCCGAGAACGGTAAAGTTCACCACGTCGCCGTAGCGTGCGGCGCACTCACGGAGAAACGAAAAGGCGTCGCGACCAAACTGGAGCGTGTTGCCGAGTAACGGAACCCCTGCGGGACCTGGTGCTTGGTCGTCCACCGGCATCGGGGCTGCCAACTGTTGTGACACATACTATACACGATGGGTGAGGACAAAAGCGTGAACCCTGCGAATCGAACGTGTTCGTTCAATCAATCGCCCGCCAGATGTAGCGACTCGCGTAACTGCGATACGGTCGCCAGTCTTCTGCCTTCTCGACCATCGCCGGTTCCGCCTCCAAGGCGTAGAGTTTAGCCATCCCATTGCGGATTCCCAAATCTTCGACGGGAAACACGTCTTCGCGTGCGAGGACACTCATCAGGAACATCTTCGCCGTCCAGACGCCGACGCCCGTGATTTCGGTCAGGTCGTCGATGACCTCCTCGTCGGTCATCTCGGCGAAGTAGTCGTGTGAGATGCCGTCGTCGAAGTGGTCGGCGATACTCCTGACGTAGCGAATCTTCTGTCCCGAGAGGCCCACGTCTCGCAGTCCGTCTTCGTCGGCGGCGCGGATACCGTCGGGCGTGATTTCGTAGCGGTCGAACAGGCGTCCTCGGATGGCCGCTGCGGACTGCACGGAGAGTTGCTGGTTGATAATCGCCGTCACGAGGCGGGCGAAGGGGTCCTCCGCGCGTTCGAGCGGAATCTCGCCGTGTTCGTCGATGAGTCTGGAGAGCGTCTCGTCTGTTCGGAGGTGGGCGTACACGTCAGTCACACCGAAATGGAGAACCCAGATGCAAAAAGCGGTTTGCCTACTCGACGGCTTTTGCGGGCACGCCAATCATCGTCGCGCCGGGGGCTACGTCCTCGATGACGACGGCTCCGGCCCCGATTTGTGCGTCGTCCCCAACCGTAATCGGGCCGAGCAGCGTCGCGTGTGCGCCGAGCAGTACTCCGTCGCCGAGCGTCGGGTGTCGCTTTTTCGGGTCTTCTGACGTACCGCCAAGCGTGATCCCGTGGAACATCACCACGTCGTCGCCAATGACGGCGGTTTCCCCGATGACGACGCCCATCCCGTGGTCGATGAACAGGCGGCGGCCGATTTTCGCCCCCGGGTGAATCTCGATGCCGGTGAGAAAGCGCGCGAATTGCGAGATGATTCTGGCGATGAGACGAAAGCCGCGGGTGTGGAATCGGTGGGCGAGCCGGTGAAAGAGGAGTGCGTGAACGCCCGGGTAGGTGAGGGCTTCGGCCGTGGATTTCGCGGCGGGGTCGTTTTCGATTACGGTTCGAACGTCTTCGCGGAGTCGGCTGAACATTGGATGTGAGATGGCTGAGTGGTCGTCGGACGGGACACAGACGTGAGCAGGAAAATCAGCAACAACAGCCAGCCGCGAGCGTGCGCTGGTGAGCGAGCGAATCCGCAGTCGAGTCACGGGCTGTGACGACCATCGATATGCGTGCTAAGAGAGGGTGTCCTAAGAGCGTTTCCCGTCGGCGTGGCGAAATTGCGAGAATGAAGAAACGAGGTCGGTGCGGATGCGGTGCGGAAGGGAGGATTAGCAGCCGAGCGAGCGCGGACGCGCTCGCACCGCTTTTTGATGAACCTTTTTCGCGGCGCGCTTTCATGTGCGCCGCCCAAAAAGTTGCGTTAGAAGCCTTTCCCTAACAGCTCACGGGCGATGATGTTCTTCTGAATCTCGGTGGTACCCTCGTAAATCTGGGTAATCTTCGCGTCGCGGTAGAAGCGCTCGACGTCGAAGTCGTTGACGTAACCAGCGCCACCGTGGATTTGGACGGCTTCGTCTGCAACGTCCACAGCGACGCGCGAGGAGAATTCTTTGGCCATGGAGGCGAGTTTCGTCAGCAGGCCGTCCTCGTTGTCGACAGACCACGCGGACTTGTAGGTGAGGTTGCGGGCGGCCTCGGTGCGGGTGTACATGTCTGCGAGTTTGTGCTGGATGGCCTGGAAGTCGCCGATTGGGCGGCCGAACTGCTCGCGTTCTTTGGCGTAGTCGAGGGCACGCTCAGAGGCTCCTCGGGCGATACCGACGCCCTGTGCGGCGACGCCGGTGCGGGTTTCGTCGAAGAACTGCATCTGCTGCAGGAAGCCCATGCCGCGAGTGCCGATGAGGTTCTCTTCTGGCACGCGGACGTTGTCGAAGATGAGTTCGGCCGTGTCGCTCGCTCGGATGCCGAGTTTGCCGGTGATTTTGTCGGCTTCGAAGCCGTCGCGGTCGGATTCGACGATAATCTGGGAGAAGCCGTTGTAGCGGCCGTCGGCGTCGGGGTCGGTCTGACAGAGAACGACGAAGAAGTCACCGACCGAACCGTTCGTAATCCACATCTTGTTGCCGTTTACGACCCACTCGTCGCCGTCTTTCTCGGCCTTCGTGGAGACGGAGGAGACGTCAGAACCGGTGTCGGGTTCGGAGATGGCAGCACCCATGATGGAATCGCCGCTCGCGATGCCGGGGAGGTACTCCTCTTTCTGTTCGTCGGTGCCGAATTCCATGATGGCTTCCCCGCCGAAGCCGGTGGAGGTCAGACAGAGACCGATGCCGGGGTCTGCGGCGAACAGTTCTTCGATGATGATGGCGAGTTCGAGCGTCGAGTAGCCAGCGCCCCCGTACTCGATTGGGATGTTTGCACCGAGCAGGCCCATGTCGGCGGCTTTGTCGATGATGTCGTGGGGGTACTTTTCTTCGACGTCGTACTCCGTCGCGACAGGTTTAATCTCGTTTTCTGCGAACCGGCTAATCTCTTCACGAATCTGCCGTTGTTCGTCCGTTAGGCCAAACTCCATGGCGGTGTGAATGAGGATAGCATACTTAATTCCTTGTAACCAGCTGTAAACTAAATTCGGGTTTTTCCACCCCGTAGATAAACTACTCGTGAGTTTTGAAAATCACCCAAGGAAAACGTTGAAACCCCTGTGACGTGGACATACGACCAGACGTATCATGGAACTTGATGACATCAACACTATTGCGGTTCTCGGAGCCGGGAACATGGGCCACGGTATCGCCGAAATTGCGGCCCTCGCCGGTTACAACGTAACCCTCCGCGACATCAAAGACGAGTTCGTCCAGAACGGCTACGACAACATCGAGTGGTCGCTACAGAAACTCGCAGAGAAGGACCAGATCTCAGAAGAGGAGGCAGACGCCGCCCTCGAACGGATTACTCCACTTGTGGACCTGGCAGAGGCCGTCTCGAACGCCGACTTCATCATCGAAGTCGTCCCCGAGAAGATGGACATCAAGAAGGAAGTCTACGCTGAAGTCGAGGAGCACGCTCCCGACCACGCCATCTTCGCGACCAACACCTCTTCGCTCTCCATCACGGAACTCTCCGAGGTCACCGACCGCCCAGAGCACTTCTGTGGGATGCACTTTTTCAACCCGCCCGTCCGCATGGCGCTGGTCGAGGTCATCACTGGCGCGTACACGAACGAGGACACCCTGAAACTGACCGAGGAACTCGCCGAGTCCTTCGGGAAGACGCCAGTCCGCGTGCGCAAGGATAGTCCCGGTTTCATCGTCAACCGCGTGCTCGTCCCGCTCATGAACGAGGCCTGCTGGATCGTCGAAGACGGCACGGCGACCATGGAGGAAGTCGATTCCACCGTCAAGTTCGACATCGGCCTTCCGATGGGCGCGTTCGAGCTCGGTGACCAGGTCGGCAACGACGTCACCTACCACGTCCTCGAATACATGCACGAAGTGCTCGGCGACGCCTACGAGCCTTGCCCACTGCTCGAGGAAACCGTCGAGAACGAACACTACGGCAAGAAGGTCGGCAAGGGCTTCTACGACTACGAGGACGGCGACGGCGCGAACATTCCGACCGACAAGGGCCGCGAGGACGTGAAACACCGTCTCCTCGGTATCATGGCGAACGAAGTCGGCAACCTCGTCGGGAACGATGTCGCACCCGCGAAGGACGTAGACGAGGCAGTCATGCTCGGCGCAGGCTTCCCGAAGGGGCCAGCCAAGATGGCTGACGAAGTCGGCCTCTCGGTGCTCGTCGAAGCCCTCGACGACCTCCACGAGGAGACCGATGCAGCACGCTACGAGGTCGCAGACGCCCTCCGGGAGCACGCAGAAGAAGGCGGCTTCTACGCCGGCGAGGACGAATCGGTCGAGTTCTCGACCATCGAACTCGAGTACCCTGGCGACATGATTGGCCACATCATCCTCTCGCGCGAGGCCCGCATGAACACGGTCAACGAGGAGATGCTGGACGACCTCTCGAACGCCATCGACCTGCTCGAAGCCGACGACGAGGTCCGCGCCATCCTCATCACCGGCAAGGGCGGTCGCGCATTCTCCGCCGGTGCAGACGTCTCCTCGATGGCCGGCAGCGCGGACCCACTCGACGCCATCGACCTCTCGAAGAAGGGCCAGGAGACCTTCGGCAAACTCGAATCCTGCTCGATGCCCGTGCTCGCAGCCATCGACGGCTTCGCGCTCGGTGGCGGGTTCGAACTCTCGATGTGTGCGGACCTCCGCATCGCCTCCGAACGCTCCGAGATTGGGCTCCCAGAACACAGCCTCGGCCTCCTGCCGGGCTGGGGCGGCACCCAGCGTCTCCAGCGCCTCGTCGGCATGAGCCGCGCGAAGGAGATTATCTTCACCGCAGAGCGCTTCGACGCGGAGACGATGTACGACTACGACGTCATCAACGAAGTCGTCTCGAACGACGACTTCGAGGAGCGCGCTCACGAACTGGCCGCGAAGCTGGCCGGTGGGCCGCCAATCTCCCAGAAGCTCACGAAGCGCGCGATGCTCCGTGGCTGGGAGAACGTCGACGCTGGTCTCGAACTCGAAGCAAGCGCCTTCGGTCACCTCATGGGGACCGACGACCTCATGGAGGGCGTAACCGCCTTCATGAGCAAGCGCGACCCAGAGTTTGAGGGCAAATAACACAGCGCCGACGGAACGGAACGTTTAAACTTTTCTCCGCAAAACGCAGTAATGTACCCTGACGAAGCAGGGGAATCGGTCGACAGCAGGTGGATGAGCTCCACTGTCTGACCGAGCGAAAGCAATCCGTGGTCACACGGAACGAAGTAAGCTCCGTTGGTGTAGTCCGGCCAATCATTTCGGCCTTTCGAGCCGATGACCAGGGTTCAAATCCCTGACGGAGCATTTCTCTCGAAGCAACGTACCGAGCGACAGCGAGGGATGTTTGGATTTCGTAATGCAGAGGAAGGGATTTGAGCAGACGAGTCGCAGCGCGTGAACAAAGCGAACGCAGTCGTCTCGTCGAGTTCGTATCCCTGACGGAGCACTTTTCCAAATTCAACGTTCACAAGCGACGCGTTTTATCGCGTCTTCGGTTTGATTCGACGCCATTCACCCCGAGTCGATGATTTCGACGCGTCCATCCGCAGTCGTCAATCTAACGTAGAAGTTCGCGGCGAAGTAGTTCGATTTCTCGAAGCGAACGGTGAGTGTCTCGATGACCTGTGAGCTGTCGCCGTTGCCAGATTGCTCGGTGAGTTTCGCGTGGACTGTTCCATTGGCGTTGAGGAGTTCAGTGAGCTGCAGCGAGTACCCGCCACTGGGGAGGACTGCCTGAAAGATGAACAGGCTAAAGCGGTCGAAGTCTGTCTCCTTGACGAACGTGAGCAACTTCATACTTCCCTCGAATTGGCTGAGGTAGTCGGTGTTGAACCGGGCGGTTTCTGGAGCCTCGTTCAGGAGGGTTACGAATCGCCGTTCGGGATTCGCGCCGGTCAGGCCGCCCTCGATGATGCGGCGGTTCTCGTCGTAGGTCTGTTGTCTGAGTGTGATGCGTGGGTGGGTAGGTTGTTCACTGGTCGATGAGGACGAATTCGCGGGGCCGAGTGTGGAACAGCCAGCGAGGAGACTCCCGCCTGCTGCGAGCGATTTGAGTGCCGCGCGACGGCGCATATGCTCTCAAAAGAAGATGCCTCGGAAAAAATGTGTTGTCCCCCACCCCGCGTGGTAGAATTAGTCGACGTAGTGGCTCCAGACCATCTCTTCTAGGTACTCGCGCTGGTCCTCTTCTCCCCCATCAGCCTTGATGTCCGTTGGTTTCTCGACGAGCGGGACGATTGGCGCACCGGTGTTTTCACCGTCGGTGTACTGACGTGCAGTCATCACTGCCAAAGTCTACGCATCAGTAGATAAACTTAATTATTGTTAATTAGAGATTCAGTAAAGTGGACAGAACAGTTCGGATTTAAAGTACATTATTTTCTGACGTTTCGCGTGTGTATCCGCCATCTATCACCGCTCTACACCTTCTCGTGGTGAACGACGAGCCGGCAGCAGAACTGGGGCGTATCTGAGGACTGGAGAGCGGTTCCCGCTGCCGATTATTGCTTATAAATACCCGTGTATGCGCCGGACAAAAGACATGGGACCGTGCTAGGAATCAACAGCCGAAGACAGCAATCGACGTGACAGGTCGCTTCTCGGATCGCTCCGGCAGCACGGCGACTCATTCCACAGACACTCGATGGTCGCACGCACCACTCTCGAGGCGACCACCGTGGCTCGTGTCGCATTCGCGGCCGGCCTGTCCGCTGATTGCACACGATTTCGCTTCTCGGCGGAGTCGTTTTCATCTCTCACCCACCATGTCAGAAATCGAATCACGGTCCACAGGTCACCGCACGAACGCACACCAGACCCCGACGTATCGCCGGTTATGGGCACGCCGCCCGCTCTTCGGAAGCAGTCTCCTTCTCATCGCCGGGGCCCTCATCGCAATCGCGCCGTTCGAACTCCCGCGCTACGCGAACATGCCGGGGGCGTTTACGTCCGCGGGCTTGCTGTTCGCGTTCCTCGTCGTCCTCTGTGGCGCCGCCGCGTACGTCCAGCCGAGTCTGTCCACGTTTTTCGGCGTCGGGGGCATCCTCTTCTCCATCGCCTCGCTCATGGGGGCGTTCAGCGTATACTCCATCGGGACCGTCTTCGGCGTCGTCGGAGGGGTTCTCTGTGCCGTCTGGGAGCCGGCTGTCGAATCGGAAGGGGAAGCAGTTACATCCGGTGAAGCCGTTGGAAAAAATATGACTGCGGCCGACTGTCGAACGGCGGAAACCGACTACAGCGACGAGGTCATCGCCGACGACACGATTCCACGAATGTTCGAGGCGAGCGCGAACCGCAATGCACGGCGCGACGCCCAGATGTACAAGGCCGGCATCTACGACCGGTCGCTGGTTCCAGACGTAGTGAAGGAACCGACCGACGGGCAGTTCGGGTGTATCAGCTACGCGAAGATGCAGGACATCGTCCACAACTTCGCTGCGGGCTTCCGTGAACTCGGCGTCGAAGACGGCATGCGAGTCGGGATGTTCGCGAACACTCGCATGGAGTGGGCCCAGTGTGACTTCGCACTGCTCGCCGCGGGCGGGGTCGTGACGACGGTGTACACCGAGTCCTCGCCCACGCAGGTCGAGTACCTCCTCTCTGACCCCGGCGCTCGGGGCGTGGTCGTCGAGAACGAAACCCTCCTCGAACGCGTCCTCGAAGTCGAAGATAATCTCGACCTCGAGTTCATCGTCGTGATGGACGAACTCTCAGAAGCGTACGGTGGCGACAACGCGTTCACGCTCAGCGACGACGAGAACGGCGACGTCGCCGCGTCAGATGGTATCCGCGACGACATCTACACGCTCGCGGAGGTTCACGAACTCGGCGCGTCTGCCTTCGACGAGGACGCCTACGAACAGTGGCTCGTAGACCGGTCGCTCTCCGACCTCGCGAGTCTCATCTACACTTCCGGCACGACCGGTCGCCCGAAGGGAGTGCGGCTCACCCACGCAAACTTCCGGGCGAACGTGAACCAGATTCGCCGGCGGTTCGCCCCGCGACCCGACCGCGACCCCGACGTGCCGTCGCTCGACGCGGATGCGACGACGCTCTCGTTCCTACCGCTCGCACACGTCTTCGAGCGGACCGCTGGTCACTTCGTGATGTTCGCCTCCGGGGGGACAGTGGCCTACGCAGAGAGTGCGGACACCGTGAGCGAAGACATCGTTCGCGTGCGCCCCACGACGGCGACGAGCGTCCCGCGCGTCTACGAACGCATCTTCGACTCGATGCGCGAGCAGGCGAGCGAATCCGACGTGAAAGAGCGCATCTTCAATTGGGCCGTCGGCGTCGGTCGGGAGTACTATCGCGTGGCTGACCCCGGGCCAGTCTTGAAGGCGAAATACTTCGTCGCGAACCAGCTCGTCTTCTCACAGGTCAAAGAGCAGATGGGCGGCAACATCGAGTTCTTCATCTCCGGTGGCGGGAGCCTCTCGAAGGAACTCGCGGAACTGTTCCAGGGAATGGACCTCACCATTCTCGAAGGCTACGGTCTCACCGAAACTGCACCCGTGCTGACCGTCAACCCGCCCGAGGACCCGCGTCCCGGCACGCTCGGCGTCCCGCTCGTGGACGTGGAGACGAAGTTCGACGAAACCGTCGTCTCCGACGACCAGCGCGAGAAAGCCTCGGGCCCCATCGGCGAACTGCTCGTGAAGGGGCCGAACGTGACCGAGGGCTACTGGATGAACTCGGAAGCGACTGCGAATGCGTTCACGAAAGACGGCTGGTTCCGCACCGGGGACATCGTCGAGGAGGCCGACGACGGCTACCTCGTCTACCACGACCGCCTGAAGCAACTGCTCGTCCTCTCGACCGGTAAGAACGTCGCCCCCGGCCCCATCGAGGACGCCTTCGCGACCAGCCCACGGGTCGAGCAAATCATGGTCCTCGGCGACGACGAGAAGTTCGTTTCTGCGCTCATCGTCCCGAACTTCGAGAACCTGCGCGACTGGGCCGACCGCGAGGGCATCGACCTGCCCGCAGACGAGGCGGCGATGTGTGACGACCCACGAGTCGAACAATGGATTCGCGCGGAAGTTACCGAGAAGAACAAGCAGTTCAGCAAGTCCGAGAAGATAAAGAAGTTCGAACTGGTCCCCGTCGAGTGGACCCCCGAGAACGACCTGCTCACGCCGTCGATGAAGATGAAGCGCCGCAACATCCTCTCACGGTTCGATGACGCCGTGGACAGCATCTACGGTGAGGCAGAGGCGGAAAAGGCGGCGACGTCGTCGTAATCAACGAACGAGCGACGTCAGCACACGCGATTCGGCTTTTCTCAGGTGCTCGTCGACCGTGCTCGGCGCACACCCCAGTTCTGCTGCGATGTCTTTGTGGGTTGCCCGTCGCGGAATCTCGTAGTACCCCTGTTCGACCGCCGTCTGGAACACTTCGAGTTGGCGGTCGGTGAGCGAGGAGAGCAGATTTCTACCGTCGGGACTGTAGCGGCCCACCTGCTCGACCGAGATGCGAATCGAGTTCGGAATCTCTTCGAGGGCCTGTCTGAGCATGTCGTGCGTGCCGACGACGGTGGTCCTGATGCCGCCGGTTCCCGTGAACTTGAGCGGCGTGTCGATGATGAGCGCGTACTTCTGGGCGAGTTTCATCAACGTTCCCGCCGGTTCGCCGGGAACGACGTGGAAATAGATGTGAAACACGTCGTCGTTCACGTCGAGCAGGTCGTAGTTCAACACGGCGTCCTCCGCGCAGAGTTCGTCGATGAGCGGTTCGGGGTCGCCGCTGAGTCTGTAGAGCAAGACGCCGGTGCCGTCACCGAGCGAATTTACGTGCATCAGCGATTCACGGGTGACACCGGGAAAGTCGGCGATGGCTTTGTCGACCGGGTGAATCGCGCCGTCTTCGGGTGTCAGGGTGAAATCGAAATACCTCATATCGTCACTGGGGTGGAGCGGGGGTGATTCATCACTACAAATTCTCGTTTTTGGTTTATGGCTTGTGGCTCCTCGCGGCCCGCACTGTGGATACCGTGTTCGCAACTATCCTAATTATTCGTTTGCAATCGTGCAAGCGACGGACAGGACACTGTTTCGCCACCCGACGACGTCGTCGCTGCATCGAATCTGTGGGTTACAGGCGGTCTCCAAGGGATTCGTCTCGCGTAAGCAGCTGGTAGCCGGCGGCAACGCAGATACACACGAACCAGGTGGCCGACCAGACCTCCACTGCAACCTGCGAAACGTAGGGCACGTCCGTCACGGTTGCTCCGACAGTCACGAGGCCGAGTGCGGCGACGCCGAAGTAGTACTCCGTCCAGGTCAGTCCGTACTCCGGTTCGATCGCCATGTACGCCTCCACCTCGCCGACGCGGTTCGCGAGGCGCACGACTTTGTGCTCCTCGTCGTACTCGACGATGTCGAGGTCCGCGAGTTTCGGCAGGTGGGTCTGGTGGAGCGAGACGTAGACGCTCTGGCGGATGTTCTTCGGCGGCGGTGACTGCGACGTCTCGTGTTCTGCGACGAGTTCGGACAGCGTTCGCACGCTCAGTTCTCCTCCCGCATCGCGGAGGGCGTTCAGTGCAAGTCGTCGGCGGTCGTTTCGGAGGACATCGTGAATCTCTCCCGTATCTAGTTCCCCGGTAATCATGGAAACCCCATCGGCCAGTCTCGTCAACTAGCCAAGTAGTCACGCAGGCTGAAAAATGTGAGCGACCTATATCAGAATATCGCCTGTCAGGCCAGCCACTCTTTTGGCTTCGTGTCGTAGTCTATGTCGTCTGCGGCGATGTGTTCGACCTCTTCCCAGGGGAGGTCCTCTACCGTGATGGATTCGCCGTCGTAGCGGAGGAGTTTCCCGCGCTCTTCGGGTTCCGGTTCGCGGTCGCGACGGCGAGCGACCTCGATGGCGTGGTCGTCTACCTCCTTTACGATGGTCTTGAGACACACCGGACGTCCCCAGAGGTCGAAGACGCGCTCTATCACCTGTTTTGCTTGCTGGAGGTCGAGCATGACGCCATTGTAGCGGTGGCCGAGCAACAGTTCGTTACGGTTGTTATAGTTGCCATCCAGCACTAGAACGGTCGGTCGCCCGAAGTTCGTAAACTGGAGCATGAGTTTCTTCTTTACGTCCCGGTGGTCCACGCTCGTCACGCGGAAGTCGCGGGTCGTCTGGACGTACTCGTAGGTGAAGTAGTGGTTCTCGTCGACGAACTCCTGGGTGAGGAACTCGTCTAAGAACGTCACGTCGTTGTGGCTCTCTCGAATCTCGAACATCCGGTCCCAGCCAGCGGTGAAGTCCACGTCCGCGAGCGCCTCGCCGACGTCGGCGTACTGGCTGTCGTCGAACATGTACCGGGAGAATCGTTCGAGTTCCTCCTGCGTGATGCGCTTTACGAACCCCTGGTTCTGCTGTTTGACCAGCGAGAAGTGGCGTTCTGCGAGTCCCTCAAAGGTGAGCACCTTCCACGGGTACTTCTCGACGTCGAACTCGCCCGCTTTCGCCTGTTCGAGTGCCTCCGCGTCGATTCGCGGGTCCTCGGGGTCCAGATTCGACAGCGTCTCGGGGCGAATGGCATCAACCATGCCGTCCGGCTGGAGCGATTCCATCACGGCGTCGAAGTCGATGACGTCGTGGAAGTTGCGCCAGGTAACGCCGTCGATGCGGAGCAGGCGCTCTGCGACCATCGCCCGGTTGGTCGTGTTCTCTACGTACTCCCAGAGTTCCTTGCCGAGTTTGTACGGGTTGAGCCCCGGCGACCCGAGCACCTTCGCCTGGTGGTCGGCGTAGCTGATGAACTCGTCCGCCCCGGCGAAGTGCTCCTCGCCCATCATCACGGACTCCCAGTACGCCGCCCAGCCCTCGTTCATGACCTTCGTCATCTTCTGGGGGGCGAAGTAGTAGGATTCGCGGCGAAGGATTTCGAGCACGTCGCGCTGCCACTCCTCCATGTCGCGGGCCTTCCTCGACTTCTCGTCGAACTGCTTGCCGAAACTCCAGAGGAACGCGAGCAGGTCCTTCTCGGGTTCCGGCGGGAACGTGGGCGTCTCGTCGCCCTTCCGGCGGGCTTCGAGCCACTCTTCGTCGAACACCTCGCGCAGCACCTCTTCTGAGATGTTGAGACTCTTCAGGCGCTCGTCGATGTCTTCCTCGTCGGGCAATCGAGACGCGCGGTAGGACGCAGACCGGAACGGTCGGTGCTGGTCGATGTTGTCCTCCAGACAGAGGATGGAGTCAATCCAGGCTTCGATTTCGGAGCGGTCGATGTCCGGGTCGGCCATGTACTCACCGATGGTTTCGGCGTGGCGTGCGAGCATCGCGGCGGCGTTCGGCTGGGTTTCTGCGAACAGCCGGAACCAGCGGTTGTTGCGGAAGAAGTCCGCGTGGGCTTCGACGTGCGTGATGACCGCCTTCTGGTCGGCCAGCGAGTTCGACACCTGCAGGAAGGCGTTCGAGGGGTTGTCGTTGTTGACGATTTCGAACGCTTTCCCGCCGAGGAACTGCGTCTGCTTTTTCTGCTGTTCGTACTTCATCCCCCAGCGCCAGTGGGGGTAGCGCGTCTGGAACCCGTCGTAGGCGATGAGGGCGTTCATCTCGTCGTAATCGACGATCCAGTAGTTGACCTGGTACGGCTCGAGGCCGAGTTTTCGCGCGAGCGCGTTCGCTTCGCGCACCGGCTCTTCGAGTTTCGCCGCGACTTTTCTGGTTTCGTATTGGTCTCCGGTCATGCTTCCTCCGTGCTCAGGATGGTGTATATCGCGTCGAGGACGTCCTCGGGGCTCGTGACGTAGGCCACGGCCACATTGTCACGCTCCGTGAAGTGGCGCTCGACTTCCTCTGCGTGGGTCGCGTTGATGGCGTTGCCCGAGGGCTGGGTCTCCACGTAGGCGTGGAGGTTCGCGTCGATGCTCTCCATCAACGGGATGACGCGCTCTTCGGTATCGTTCGAGGAGTTCTCGCTGTCCCCGGCGGCGAACACGTAGCGGTTCCACTCGGCCCACGGGTACTCCTCGTCTAGGATGACCTTCGCGAGTTCGTACGCCGAGGAAATCTTCGTCCCGCCACCGGAGCGGATGCCGAAGAACTCCGGTCGTTCGACCTGCCAGGCCTCCGCGTCGTGGGCGATGTAGACGAACTCAGCGTTGTCGTACTTGCCCTGCAGATACCAGTCGAGCGGCGTGAACACACGTTCGACGAGTTCGCGCTTCGTCTCGCGCATCGACCCCGACACGTCGCGGATGTTCACCACGACGACGTTCTTCTCGCGAGTCTCGATGATTTCCGGGTAGCGGTAGCGTTCGTCTTCACGGCGGAACGGCAGGTGCTTGATGCCGTCTCGGCGGATGCGCTCGATGGAAGTCGTCTTCTCTACGTTCTCCTCCATTTCCTCTATCGAGGACCAGGTGGTTCGTTCGTCGGCTGGAATCTCCTCGTAGCGCTTTTCGAGCCACGCCCGCGAGACGGGCATGTGCTGGCCTCGCGCCCACTCGAAGACGGCTTTCGGGCCCCAGCCATCGACTTTCAGCGCCTCAGTGACGTAGTCGCGGTCGAAGTCGAAGGCAAGTTTTCGTTTCAAGCCTTCCTTGAACATCCGCTCGAAGTCGAGCGTACTCGAGGGGCCGGTTCGGGTGATGTCCGTGTACTCACCCTCGATTTCCTCGACGATTTCCTTGCCTTTCGGCTCTAAGTCGAGGCCGAGGGTTTCGTCCAGTTCCTGAGCGAACTCCTCGGGGTCCATCTCGTAGTACTCGTGTTCGCCACCGTCCTTGCCGGGTTTCCCTTCGTCGCCGTCGCCGGGTTGTGGCTGTGGCTGACCGACTGGCGAGCCAACGTCGGGGGTGCCACCCTGGCCCTGGCCGACGCCGCCGCGGTCCCGGCGGTCGTACTCGAAGCCGGGTAAATCGACGATTTTGATGGGAATTTTCACCTGGTGGGGGAGGCTCCGCCCGAGGTCGCCGTACTGGATGAACTCGGCCAGGTCCTGGCGTCGTTCTTCCCCGACTTCACGGTACCGTTCGACGTCGTCTCTCAGTCCCATTTGTACATCACCTGGCTCATGACGTGGCGGCTCGTGAGCTCCGCCGAGGCCTCGGAGTAGTCGAACAGTTCGACCATGTTCTTGATTGTCCGGTCTTTGATACCGGCCGTCTCCGTCCCGCGCGCTGGGTCGTCCCACTGGCGCGGATTGAAGTCGGGATAGATGCGCATCACGTCGTCCCAGTCGTGCAGTTCGAGGACGGTCTTGATGATGGGAATCTCCTTTAAGTTCACGTCCTGGACGTGGAAGTCCTCGTCGCGGTTCTGCCACGCGTGGCGGTTGAGCGCCGTGATAATCTTCTCGCGGCGGAAGTCCTCGACCGGCGCAGTCGGGCGGTTGCCGTTGTAATCTTCGCCGTCGAATCGCCCGAGGTGCTCGGTCTCGAAGATTTTCATCTTGAGCGGGTCCGGGTCGACGGACTCACCGCGGGCGTTCACGATCTGTTCCTCGTTCGCCCACGCGTAGACGTGTTCGACGTACTCCTCGACGGTCGCCTCGTCGACGCGCTTTTCGCGCATTATCGCCTGGAGGACGTCCTGTTCTTGCTGGTGGAAGATGTGGTTTTTCACGGTCACGACGCGGTTTTCGAACTCGGCGCGTTCGCCCGAGGAGAACACCGGCGCTTCGGCCAGTCCCTTCGACATGGCGTTGAGCAGGTCCCGGGGCATGATGACGTGCTGGACCGGCAGGGTCGCGTGGTAGCGTTCCTGCTCGCGGTTCAGCAGGTCCGCGATGATGTCGCGAGTGAAGGTGACAGGAATCCCTCGTTCGCCATCGCGGCTGTCCGGGTCGAACTCGAAGTCGTCGATGTCTCTGCGTTCGTCACCCTCCTGGAGGTAGCCCTGGTCGAACAGGAGCGCCTTGTCCACGAGGTTGAGTCCTGCGGGCAGGTCCTCGTTGTCGAGGCGGGTGACGACGCTGTAGAGCGCCGCCGCCTCGACGGCGTGGGGTGCGAGTTCCTTTTCGACGACCGTGTTTCGGTCGCCGCCGCGCACCTGCAGGCGCACGGGTTGGCGAATCAGGTCGTGAACCTCGTTGTAGTCGTCTTTCTTCCACACCTGCCGTTCGTTGGTCACCTCGCGGCGGACGAGTTCGGCCTCCAGACTCAGATTGGTCAGGTAGCCGAATTCGTGTTTGTCGAGGCGACGCTTGAGCGCCTTCAGTGGGTCCTGGTCGTTGCGCTCTGCGTGCTGGTTGAGTCTGGCTTCTAAGTCCGGGTTCGAGATGATGACCAACTGGGTGTCGATGTCCATTCCGATTCCCTTGTCGAGTTTTACCTGTGACTCGTCGGGTACGTTGAGCAGGCGCTGGAGCAAGTCTGCGTGCTGGGCCGCGTCCTCGACGACGGTGAGGACGCCGTTACCCTGCGAGAGCACGCCGTCGTAACTGAACGCTTGCGGGTTCTTTCGTCCGCGCGAATCGAGTTCGCGGAGCATGCCGGCCATCCACGACCCGACGAGGCGCTCTTTGGGCGTGCCGTCGTCCTCCGAGTGAAGGACGCCGACGCCCTGACCCACGTCCACGACGAAGTTCTTCACGCGCAGGTGTTTTGGGTCCGTGATTGCGCTGAAGAGGTCGTGTTTGCCCTCGCGGCGGTACTTCTCCTCTAAGAAGTTGTACGCCTCGCGGCAGAACGGGTCGAGGCGGCCCTCGACGACCACGTCGATATGGTCGCCGGAGCGCTCGTTGAGTTCGCGGAGTAGTTCGGCGCGAACCTCGCGGGGGAAGACGGTGAGCGGGTGTACCTGCACCGGGCTCTCGTACCAGTCGTCCTCCGTCGTTTCGATTTCGTCACCGTAGGTGAAGCCACTGCCACCGCTGGCCGAGGCGATGTTCCACTCGACGGTGTAGCGACGGCCCTCTTCGGTCATTGAGTAGGCTTGCAGGCCGTTTACGAGACAGCGTTTCAACTCCGACTTGCCGGTGGCGGTCGGGCCGTGGAGCCAGATTATCTTCTCGTCTTTCCCGCGGCGGGCCGCGATAGACCGGAGGTCGTCGACGAAGGCGTTCAGCGTCTCGGTGTTGCCGAGAATCGCGTGTTCGCCGTCGTGTGACGGGTCGTCGAAGAAGCAGTAGCGCTGCTTCTCCTCGCCGTTCTCGATGACGGTGCGCGTGCCGGCCGCCTCGATGGCTTCGAGGAGGTACTTCGTCGCGTGGCTCGCCAGCCGCGGGTTGTCGAGGATGACGTCTACGTACTCCGACAGCGACATCGGCTGTTCGTACGCCTCCCGGAGGGCCTCGTTCGCCGCGGCGATGAAGTCGGTGCCTCTGCTCACGGCATCATCACTCCTCCATCTCCGCCTTCGCGACCTCCGCGCCGGCGAATTCGAGGACTTCTCTGGCCCCTTCGACCGAGTAGCCCTGGTCGACGAGTGCCTCGATCCAGGCGTTGCGCTCGTCGTCGTCGAGTTCTCCGGCCGAGACCAGCGCAGAGAAGTTGATGTTGTGCTTCTTGTCCTCCCACAGCTTGCGCTCTAAGGCGCGGCGGAGGCGTTCGTTGTCCTGCGGGCTGAAACTCGTCCCTTCGCGCGCTCTGCGCGAGACCCAGTTCGACACTTCCTGGCGGAAGTCGTCTTTGCGGTCTTCGGGGATGTCGAGTTTCTCCTCCACGGAGCGGAGGAACTTCTCGTCTGGGCCGGACTCGCGGCCCGTAATCTCGTCTTCCACGGTGTCGTCGTCGATGTACGCCATGACGTGGTCCATGTACTTCTCGCCCTGTCGCTGGATTTCGTCCAGGTCGTAGGCGAGGGCGTGGCGAACGTCTTCGATGGCGCGTTCTTTGTACTCTTCTCTGACTAGCTCGAGGTAGCGGTGGTACCGCTCTAAGTTGTCCTCTGGAATCGAGCCGTGATTCTCCAGGTTCTCCTCTAAGTGGTTGAACATCGTGAGCGGCGCGAGGAACTTCCGGCCGCGGTGCATCGAGTCCATGATGGTCTCTGCGATTTCGTCGCCGATGAACCGCGGCGAGATGCCGTCCATGCCTTCACCGATGTCGGCGGACTCTGCGGCCTCGTCCTGTAACTTTTTCACGTCGACGTCGTCGATGTCGTCGGTCTCGCCGTTGTACGCCTTGGCCTTCTGGAGCAGGTCAACCTGCTCGCTCGACGGCTGTTCGATGCGCGTGAGGACGGCGAACAGGCCAGCCATCTCGAGGGTGTGTGGCTCGACGTGGATGTCGGGCACGTCCGCGTTGCGCAGCATCTTCCCGTAGATTTTCGCCTCCTCTTCGTACTGGAGGACGTACGGGAAGTCGATGCGCTTCGTGCGGTCGTTGAACGCTTCCATCTTCTCGTCGCCTTTCTTTTCGCGGTACTCGGGCATGTTCGTCCGGCCAACGATGACCTGGTCGATGTCCATCCGCGGGTTGTTCTTCGGCTTGATCGTCTGCTCCTGCGTGGCGTGCAGGAAGTCGTAGAGGAACTCGCGCTGTAACTTGAGCAACTCCTCACCGGAGAAGATGCCGCGGTTTGCGTTACAGAACGCTCCCGAGTAGTCGAACGCACGCGGGTCAGATTCGCCGTAGATGGCGATCTTCGAGTAGTTTACGTCGCCGGTGAGCTCGGTCTCGTCCTGATTTTTCTTGTCCTTTGGTTCGAACGTCTCGATGCACTGGCGCTTGTTCTCGTTCGCGACCAGACGCACGATTTCGACGTGGTTCTCCAGGACTTTCTGGAGGTCGTCACCGTAGTTTTCGAGCAGGCGGTCCATGTAGAACTCGCTGGCTGGGTCCAGCGACTGTTCGTTGCGGATGGTGTACGGCGCGTCCAAATTCTCGTTTATCTGTTCCAGAATCTGGTCGCGCTGTGCCTGTGGCAGGAGCACGAGCGGGTCCTGGTTCATCGGCGAGCGGACGTGGTCGTCAGCAGGGTCCTGGTCGTCGATGATGTCACAGAGGTTCGTCCACTGGAAGGTGTACATTCGGCCTTCGTCGCGCATCGTGTAGTCTTCGAAGTACCGCCGGACCTGTCGGTCGAAGTCGGATTTACCCGAGCCGACGGGGCCGAGCAGCAGTTTGATGCGTTTCTCGGGGCCGAGGCCACGCGCACCACTCTTTACCTTGTTGACGAATTCGTGGATGGCTTCGTGGATGACCCGGCCGAAGAAGGTGTTCTCACCCTCGTGGAGGGGGTCTTCGGTCGCCAGTTTGTACTCGACGATACCGGCATCCTCGTTGTACTCGGTGCCGTAGAAGTCGAACATATCGGCGACTCGCTGGTGTGCATTGCGGGCGATTCGAGGGTTCGCTAACACCTCGTTTAAGTACCACGTGAACGTCCGCGTCTCGCGGAAGTCGTCCGGAATGGACGCTCGGTACTCCTCGCTCAGTATTTCTAACGTATCGATGTCACCTGTCATTGTATCACGGACCATTGTCGCCCCGACCGGTTCGGGGACGGGGACCGACCCCACTGGCACGCTGGCTCCTGCGGGCGGACGGGCTGGGCGAAGTGGCTCCATGGCGAAAGCACCACCGTGTGGCCCGGCGTGTCCGTTCCGTACGGTGAATTCGCCGCCGCGCTGAATCCACAGGAATCAGTCGTCCAGAGGGTATCGTATGCCATGTGTGAACTATTACCATCCAGCAGACGCAACGAGTTCCGTTACGGGTGGCGAATCACAACACGAATCGGCGCACGTCTGTCAGACAGCAGTCAGTACGGTGAGCGGACCCACCTATACTATTTATTCTTTGAGTGCTACATCCATATAACTATTATCTCACTACCTAGATTTGTCGGGATTCCCGCCGGTTAAATAACGCTAGAAAAGCACCGACACGACAATTATGTTGTGTCTTAACCGACTTGAATGGGTTATCACATTTAAATACTTTATATTTGACGACTCCGCGCGCAACGCCTCCAGACCGCCCGACTCTTTGCCGGGGACGGCGTAGCCGTGGCAATGAGTTCGTTCGATTCCCTCCACGACGCGTGGGAGGTCTGGTCAGACGAAGAAGACGGGCGTACCGTACTCGCGTTCAGGCCGGACGTGTTCAACACGCAGGACTTTCCTCCGGTCTGTCTCCCGACGCTCTATCTAACTCAGGGACGGCGAAATCGACGCCCCGGTATCGAACACCAGTTGCGCCCTGACGACCCCTGGTTCATCACGCTCTACCTCGAACCGGACGTGAGCCGGAAGGCAGAACCGTTCGACACGCGCGCGGCGGCCGTAGACGCCGCGCTCTCGCTGACGACGCGCTTTGCGACGGGCGATTACGACTACCGGAGCCTGTATCAGGTGCCCCGGGAGGACTACCTGGACAAACTTGACGAACTGACAGGGCGCGAGGCTTAACAACCCCGCCGGCGTAGCCAGGTTCATGCCGAAGGTCTCGCTCATCGGGTCGCGACTCGCCGAGGTGGGCACGGAGTTCGTCTATCAGGGTGAATCGAGCGCCTGCGAAGGCTGTCCCTACCGCAACCAGTGTCTCAATCTCACGGAAGGGACCCGCTACCAGGTAACTGGCATCCGCCAGAACGCCCAGACGCTCGAATGCGCCGTCCACGACGCGGGCGTGAAAGCAGTCGAGGTCGAACCCGTCTCCGTCTACGCGAACGTCGCCGCGCGAGGTGCCTACGCCGGGAGTAAGGCCACCCTACCGGGGCCGTGTCCGTACACGGAGTGCCCGAGCCACGAATACTGCGTTCCGATGGGCGCGAATTTCGACGAGGAGTATCAGATAGAAGAAGTCGTCGGTAAACCACCCCACGACTACTGCATGTTAGACCGCGACCTGACGCTCGTCAAACTCGCTCCGGACGGCGAGTGAGTCAGTCGCGCTCGAACGTTTTCTTCCCGACGAAGCGCGGGACTTCGTTCGTATACTTTCTGTAGGGCTCTCCGAACTGCTGTTCGAGCCACGGCTCTTCGACGAACGGGAGCAGGAGGAGCCAGCAGATGTGAATTGCGAGGAGGATGGTGAGAAACAGCGAGTTCACCACGAGGATGAAGCCGGCCAGTCCCACGAGCATGCCGACGTACTGCGGGTTCCGTGACCGGGCGTACGCGCCGGTCGTGTGGAGGTCGCCTTCGAGGCCCGTCGTCTCGTCTGTATCGAACTCACCCTCGCTTCGCACGTACACCCAGATACCCACGAGTGCGACCGGAACACCGACGACGAGACTCGCCGGGCGGGGCAACACCCCCGAGTTCCAGTCGAGAACGGCGACACCGATGGCGGTGACGTTGAACACCGCGATGAGTCCCCAGTGGAGGAAGTATTTCCAGGATTTCTCCCCCGGCGGCCAGAACCGCCAGCCGGGAATCACCAGCGTGGAGGCGTAGAGACCGATAATCGAGACGGCAGCAGCCAGTCCGATGCTAAACACAATGGTTAGCATATTGACGACTACTCGCAACGAGGACTAAATTGTTCGGAAAAGCGCAGTCGGTCAGTCGCTTCCCGACCCAGTTCTGACGCCGTCACCCCAGACGCCAGCGCCGAGGTCGATGGCGTCGTTCCACTTTGCAACCAGCGTCGTCACCGCGAGGTCACCGGTCACGTTGTTCATGGTCCGCAGGCGGTCGAGAATTGGGTCTACGCCGACGACCATCCCCGCGACTTCGAGCGGGAGACCGAGTTGCGTGAGGACGAGCGTGAGCATGATGACTCCACTGCCCGGGACTCCGGCGGTTCCAAAACTCGCGAGCAGCGCCACCAGCACCACGGTCCTCTGCTGGGCCAGCGTGAGGGTTTCACCGACGAGATTCGCCGCGAAGATGGCCGCGATTCCCTGATACATGGCGGTGCCGTCCATGTTGATGGTCGCGCCGAGGGGCAGCGAGAAACTGTACACCTCCTCGTCTATCTTGAGGTTCTCCTCTGCGTCGCTCATCGTCACGGGAAGCGTCCCGCTCGACGAACGAATCGAGAGTGCCGTAATCATCGCGTCCTTCGCGCCGACGAGGAACGAGGCGGGAGACCCGCGGACGAACCCGGCGATGATGACGAGCAGGTAGATGAGGACGATGTGGACGCCCACGGCGAGCGCCATCGCGCCGATGAGTTTGAGGAAGGGAAGGATGGCGTCGTAGCCAGCCTTTCCGAACACTGCGGCCATGAGCGCGAACACGCCGATGACACCGTACTCCATCACGCCCCAGACGATTTTGAACATGGCCTCTGCACCCGCTTCGACCACGTCGAAGATGGTCTCGACACCCCGACCGACCGGACTCTCGGCGTCGAACTCCTCCTGTAAGAGCGCGAGGGCGAGGCCGAAGACGACGGCGAAGAAGATGACGCCGAGGACGTTTCCGTCGGCCATCGCGCCCACAGGGTTCGTCGGCACGATGTTCAGGAACACGTCGGTGAGCGACGGGGCCTCCGCCGGTTCGACCGTCGCACTCTCCAGTTCGAGACCGATGCCGGGGTTCACGAGGTTACCCACGCCGAGACCGATGACAATGGCGATGGCCGTCGTCACCAGATAGAGGACGAGCACCTGCCCGCCAATCGCTCCGAGACTCGACGGCGTGAGCCGACGAGCCCCGAGCACGAGGGTGAAAAAGACGATGGGGATGATGAGCATCTTGAGCAACCGGACGAACAGGTCGCCAAGCGGCCGGAGCGCCGTCGCCGGTTGCCCGAGCGCGAGTCCGAGAATCGACCCGAGCAGGAACGCCGTCGCGATGCGATAGATGATGGGAATCGACCGATACTGTTGCCACAGAGACGCGTTAGGAGTTGACATACGTTGACACGACTCTGCTAACTAAATCTGCCTGTAAAAGTATTAAGATTAACAATAGAATTTTTGGAAAATAGTTTCGTCTCAGTGGTCGAGCGCCGCCGCGTAGGTGAAATCCTCCTCGCGGGCCGTCGGCAGTTCGTCGTCGAGTCGAATCTGCCAGCCGTGGATGGCCGTCGGGTCCGAAAGTGCGTTGGTGAGGACGGTGCGCACGTCGAGGACATCGACGCCGTAGAAGTCGTGGGGAACTCCCTGGAGATACTCGAGGGCGGTGGTGAACAGCGACCGCATGCCGGCGTTGTCTTCGAAGTCGAAGTGCTTGTACGCGCCAGCGGCGACCTGCACCATTCCGTGGAGGAACTTGCTCTCTGTCTTCCCCGCCCCGTAGTTGTACCACTCGTCTTCGAAGCAGTCGTGGCTCTCGTGGAACTCCCCCGAGTTGTAGAGGCGCACCCCGTGGACGACGGCCCGTCGCAGCGTCGCGTGTTCCCACTGCCCGTCCGCGCGCCACCCGGTTGGATTGCCGACAGGCGGTTCGACGGTTGGGTCGCGGGTGTGGTCGTCCATTACGATTCACACTACCTGGGTGAAACGGGTGAATCCATCGGTCCATCCTCTCGGAAACGAGAGCGTCCAAATTTCTGTCGCAGAAGGCTATTTTCTGACTCGTCGAACGTACTGTATGGTAAACGTGGAGAGCACAGCAGGGGGCGCATCGAAGGTGGACCTTTCTGACGAAGTGATTCGATTTTTCGCGACGAGGTTCGCCGGGCCGCTCATCAGGCCGGGCGACCCCGAATACGAGGACGTACGGGCGCTCTGGAACGGCGTCATCGACAAACGCCCGGCGCTCATCGCGCAGTGTACCGGCACGGCAGACGTGGTTCAGGCGGTGACGTTCGCCCGCCAGCACAACCTTCCGGTGGCGGTTCGCGGCGGCGGACACAACGTCGCGGGATACGCGAGTGTCGACGACGGACTGGTTATCGATCTCTCACTCATGACGGGGGTGTACGTCGACCCAGAGGCACAAACGGTGCGGGCACAGGGTGGCGCGACGCTCGGGCACATCGACCGCGAGACGCAGGTATTCGGCCTCGCGACGCCACTCGGCGTCGTCTCCGAGACGGGCGCGGCGGGCCTGACGCTGAACGGTGGCCTCGGCCATCTCCGCCGGAAGTACGGCCTCTCGTGTGACAATCTCGTCTCCGCGGAAGTCGTCACCGCGGACGGGGAGGTCCGGACAGCGAACGTGGACCACCACGAGGACCTGTTCTGGGCGATTCGCGGCGGTGGCGGCAACTTCGGCGTCGTCACGTCGCTCGAATACCGCCTCCACGAAGTCGGCCCGATGATGCCGACGCTCTTCGTCTGGTATCACGGTGACGACGCGAACGCCGTCCTCGAAGCCTACCGCGCCTACACGGAGACCGCTCCCATCGATTCGAGCACGCTCGCGTTCACCACGTTCGTCCCCTCGATAGAGGAGTTCCCGGAGACGACGTGGGGGTCGCCCGCCGTCGTCCTCCTCGGCTGTTTCGACGGCCCACAGGAGGCCGCAGACGAGGAGTTCGGGCCCCTGCGCAACATCTCCACGCCGATTGCCGACCTGAGCGGGCGCGAGTCGTACGTGGATTTACAGCGACTGCTCGACGAGGATTTCCCGGATGGCCTTCGCTACTACTGGAAATCGGTGTACGTAAACGAACTGACCGACCGAATCGTAGACCAGGTCGTGAAGACAGGACTGGACGCGCCCTCCGCGCTCTCGACCGTCGACATCTGGCACCTCGGTGGCGCAATCGCCGACCGTGCGTCGAACGAAACCGCCTTCGCCCACCGTACTGCGCCCTACATGATTACGTACGAGGCGAACTGGGAGGACCCGGCGGACGACGACGCGAACATCGCTTGGGGGCGGGCGGGCATCCGCGAACTGCGACAGTTCGACGTGGTTTCAGGAGCGTACGGCAATTTCCCCGGCTTCGACGAAGCCCCGGCGAAGACCGTGTTCGGCGAGAACTACGAACGACTCGTGGAGGTGAAAACGGTGTACGACCCAACGAACCTGTTCAAACTGAACCAGAACATCGCTCCGCGAATCGAACCGGGAGACGAGTGATTAGATGTCGAAACTGAGCTCGCCGAGGTAATCTGCGGTGTATCCGAACACATTTCTGTACCCCGTCGCCGAGAGTAACACGGGGTAGAACGGCTCTTCTGCCACTTCGGTTTTTCCGTCGGCCGCGGCGAACGCTTTGCCTTTCTCGACTGGCTTGAAGTTCTCGACGAACACCTCGTACTGGTCTGCCGGCCCCTTCGGAATCTTGTCCTGTAATCGGAAATGGGGGACGGGCTTCTCCGGCGCGTCACCCGGGAGGACGCCCGTCGCGGTGAGGAACGCCCGCGTGAGGCGGTCTGCGTTCTCCGCCGCGTCGCGGGTACCCTGCAGTCCACACTCCACCTCGATGGTGTCGATGCTCGTGAACAGGCGTCCCTCGACGTAGTCGCCCGTCTCGACGACGGCGGCGATGGGGAGCCGTGGCATGATGTCGCGGACGTACTCGGTCATGTCGTCGAAGATGGCGA
The DNA here is from genome assembly GCF_029489995.1 of Haladaptatus sp. DYSN1. Lineage (NCBI taxonomy): Archaea > Methanobacteriati > Methanobacteriota > Halobacteria > Halobacteriales > Haladaptataceae > Haladaptatus > Haladaptatus sp. DYSN1. Next base: position 2,082,156 of record NZ_CP120470.1, on the reverse strand, counting down.
ACGGCTCTGCGTGCGATTTCGTCGAGTGAAGCGCGAGCGTAAGACAGGAATCGAGTTCTTCGATGAGTTCCGCGGCGAGTCGCGACTCGTGGGTGTCGCCATCGGGGTCGCCCGGGAAGGTGCGGTTCAGGTCCTCATCGAGAAAGCGGACGCCCTCTGCGAGGGCTTCCTCGTTCGCGACGATGAGTTTGACCGGTCTGCGAACCTGCGGGCGCTCTTCGAGCAATCGCTCGACGGCGCGGACGCCACAGGGTTCGTCGCCGTGGATGGCGGCGACGACGGCGATGGCCGGGTCGCCCTCGCCTATCTGTTCGACTCTCATTGCCGAAACAATCGGGTATCTACCTAAAAGCGATACGGTTCGAAGGCCGTGATGGACCGCGAGAACTCGTCACGAACTCACGACGTGGCGGGGACGAGCAGGACCGTAGCCAGTCCGAGTAGCGCGAGCACGGCAGCAAATCCGAACCCCATCGTCCAGGAATACTGGGTTATCATCCAGCCTCCGAGGACAGGGGAAACGAGATTTCCGACTTGCGAGAACGTGAGCAGTACGGAGAGGCTCGTCCCGTGCGTCGATGCTCCGGTAAATTGGTTCACGTAGACGAGATAGAGACCGACCGAGAGATTCACCGATGCGCCGGTCAACGCCAGCAACACTGCGAACACGCGAGGCGTTGGCGCGCTGCTCAACGCGAGCAGCAGTGGAACCGTCAGGATAAACGAGGTGGCGATGACCGGGCGCAACCGACCACCGAGCGCCTCGGAGAGCCAGCCGCCACTGGGGCGGGCCAGAATGCCCGCGAGCGGCACGAGGGCTGCCGCCGCACCGGCCGCAGCCAGATTGATGCCGAGCACGTCCGTCCCGTAACTCGGCATCCACGTCACGAGAAAGTTCCACACCGCGTAGGTACACAGACTCGCCGTCGAGACGAGTAAGACGGCCGGGTTGCTGAGCGTTTTGAGGAACTGTCGGAGCGTAACCTGCCCGCCCGTTTCCAGCGGGTCTCTGAGGAACACGAGGACGATGAGAAATCCACCGAAAGCGAGGGCGGTGTACGCAAGCATCGCGGACTGCCAGCCAAACCGGAGGGCGATCTGTGGTCCCGCGAACTGGGCGAGGGCGATGCCGAGGGGTGGACTCGCAATAAAGAGACTCAATCCGAGTGCTCGACGGGCGTCAGGGAGGGTGCGACCGAGGATGTTCACGCTTCCGACGAACATGAGGACGGCGCACGCACCACTGACCAGACGCGTCGCCAGGAAGGCAGCATACGAGGCGGTGAATACGCCGGCGGTGGCCGCGACGAGGAATAGCATAGTGGCGGCGAGCACCAATCGTCGATTGTCGTACCGGTCGAGGACGTAGCCGCCGGGAATCTGCAACAGCGCCCACGTCAGGAACACGGCGCTAATCGATACACTCGCGGCTGGGCGGTCGATACCGAACGACGCCATAAACAACGGTAGGACACTCGCTGGTGCGACGGCGTACGCGATGAAACCAGCCGAAAGCAAAAACAGCCCGCTGAGCACGCCGATTCGTTGCCGCCTCGAAACCGCCATAACTGAATTTACGATGTCAGTTCAGATAGCTTCGCCCGTCGTCTCGCCGACCCACCGTGCTCGATACGACGAGTGGTCAGAAGTCGTCCTCGTTCGGAACCGTAGAGAGACGACCGAGTTTCTCCGCCGCGAAGCCGATGAGGTGGTCGTACCCGTCGGTGGACATCAGGACGGGGTAGAACGCTTCGTCGGCCACCTTCTCGGGTTCGCCGAGTTTCGTCGCGAACACCTCGCCTGCTTTGACTTCGACGAAGTTCTCGCCGAGGAACTCGTAGCCAGCGCCCGGAACGACGGTGGTCACGCGGTACACGTCCGGGTCGCTGAGTGCGTACTCGTGGTCGATGATGCCGTTTGCGGCGAGGTAGTTGACGAGCAGTTCGGACGCGTTCTCCGTGGCCTCGTCGCTGCCTTTCAGTCCGCATTCGACGGCGATGCCATCGACGTGGTTGATGAGGCCACCGCCGACGTGGCTGATGTTCACGACTTTTTCGAGGCCCGTCGCCCGGAGCATGTGGCGCGTCGTCTCGGTCAGACGGTGGTAGAAGACGAACGGCTCTGGATACGAGACTGTCGAGTGCAAGTCGAGGACGCGAAGGCCCTCCAGTTCCGCGAGCACCTTCGCGGCGAGGGCGTCTTCGTGGGAGGTGGAATTCTCGTGGCCCGGGAACGCTCGATTAAGATCCTCGTCGATGAATCGCTCGCCTGTTTCGATGGCTTCCTCGTTCGCGATGACGAATTTCACCGGTTTCTCGACCGGAATTTCCGCGTCGAGAAACCGCTCGATTGCTCTCTTTCCGCACAGTTCGTCGCCGTGAAGGCACGCGACAACCGCGAACGCCGGGTCGCCCGAACCGAGTGTATGAACGCGCATAGTTCGTTTTCGTACCCTTCCTATCGAGGCAAAAGATATAACGCGTGCTACTTACGTTTATCTCAACCCAATTCGACTCTCGTAATAAGGTTTCATGTCGCCAACCCCGTAAAACTGTCGGAAGACTGTCAGTGTGCTTTATTAGCACCTGTATATAAACTTAGGTCTATGCCATCGAATACCGTAGATCGGCGTACGTTCCTGAAACTTTCCGGCGGTGCAGCAGCGACGATGGCGCTCGCTGGGTGTACTGGCGGTGATACTGGCGGAACGACGACCACGACCGATTCTGGTGGGACGGGAACCACGACCGATACGACGACCACTGCTGGTGGCGGCCAGCAGGATTTCGACCTCACGATTACGCAGGGATCGCTGCCCGCGGGCCTCGACCCACACGACCACCGTGAGACGCCCACCGAAGTCGTGATGCTCCACGTCTACGAGGGCGTCCTTACGCGCGATGCAGACGGGAAGATTCTCGAATCGCTCGCCACCGAGTGGGAGCGTGTCGAAGGCGAAAACGCCATCACGTTCCAGCTTCGAGACGGCGTGACGTTCCACAACGGCGACGAACTCACGCCGGAGGACGTCGCCTACAGCATCAACCGTATCGTCGACGACGAAGTCGGCTTCGCGAGCCCACAGTCTGACCAGCTCGCCGGCGTCACCGGCGCAGAGGCGATGGACGGCGCGGTCAGGGTGATGAACGATGGCCTCAATCCAATCGTCTTCTCCGAGTTCGCGACCTACTGTGACATCATGCAACAGTCGTGGGTCGAGGACCGCTCGCAGGCGGAAATCGCAGGCGACATGAACGGAACCGGCCCGTTCCAACTCGAATCTTACACGGAAGACGAAGAAGTCGTCCTCATTCGCTACGACGACTACTGGCAGGAACCCGCTGCCGCAGCGTCCGTCACGTTCCGCGGTGCCGCAGAGTCGAGTACCCGGGTGAACCAGTTACTCGCAGGCGAGACGGACATCGTCGTCAACGTTCCGCCACAGGAGGTCCAGCGCGTAAACGACAGCGACAACGCGACCATCGCGGCCGCACCGAGTACGCGCCTGCTGTTCAACGCGCTTCGCTACGACGTCGAACCGTTCTCGAGCAAGGAGTTCCGGCAGGCGCTCAACTACGCCGTCGACCTCAACAGTATCATCCAGAACGTCCTCGGTGGATTCGGTGGTCCAACGAGCCAGCCAACCCTGCCCAACTTCGTTGGCTACAACCCGGACCTGAGTCCCTACGAATACGACCCAGAACGCGCCGCAGAACTCGTCGAACAGTCCGGCCACGCGGGCGTCGAAATCGAGATGCACACGCCAGTCGGGCGGTACCTGAAAGACTTGGAAATCGCAGAAGCTGTCGCCGGGTTCATCAACGACCTGCCGAACGTCACGGCGACGGTGCGTCAACGTGACTTCGGGTCGCTCGTCGACGAACTGCTCACGGGCAACATCGAGGACAAACCGCCGTGGTACCTTATCGGCTGGGGTGAAGCGACCTTCGACGGCGGCCTCGTGATGACTGCCCTGCTCAAGAGTGACGGTGCGCTCACCACGTTCAGCAACGAGGAACTCGACCAGTTGCTCACCCGTGCCGGCAACGAGGAGGGCGACACCCGCGCCCAGACGCTCATGGATGCAAACGCGCTCTGTCACGAGGAGGCTCCGTGGATTTTCCTGAACCAGCAGTACAGTGTCTACGGCGTAAACAGCGCGCTCAACTGGGAAGCGCGGGCCGACGAACGCATCGATGCGTACGCAATCACGAAAAACTAGTCCAACATGGGCATTGGACGTTTTCTCGTAAAGCGGCTCTTGCAAGGGGTGCTGGTTATCTGGGGAGTGATTACTGTCGTGTTCGGTCTCCGCCTCATCTCCCCTGGCGACCCGGCGAACGTGTTGTTACCGCCGGACGTGGACCCCGCGACCCGGGCACGGGTCATCGCCGACCTCGGCCTCGATAAACCGCTTCACATCCAGTACCTCGAATTCCTGGCTGGCGTCCCCTTCGGCGACTTCGGCACGTCGCTCGTGTCGAACACGCCCGTGTTCGGTCGGGTGCTCGCGCGGCTGCCAGCCACGCTCGAACTCGCCATCGCGGCGACCATCGTCGCCGTCATCATCGCGATTCCCCTCGGCGTCGTCAGCGCGACGCGTCGTCACGAACCGGCGGACTATGGCGCGACGATTTTCTCACTCGTGGGCATCAGCACGCCGAACTTCTGGCTCGGCGTGATGCTCATCATCGCGTTCGCCGTCCAGATTAACTTCTTCCCGACGAGCAGGCGACCCATCGGCCTCGGGACGGTGGCGACACTGTTCGCGACCGGGCAACTCGGCGCGGCGGGTGACGCCTTCGTCAACTGGCTGAGTCACATCACGCTCCCGGCGATTACCCTCGGGACGTACTTCACGGCGCTCATCACCCGACTCGCGCGCAGCGGGATGTTAGACCAACTGGGCAAGACCTACGTTCGCGCCTCGCGAGCGAAGGGACTCCCCGAAACGCTCGTGCGCTACAAGCACGTGCTTCGCAACACGCTCATCCCCGTCATCACGGTCATCGGCCTCCAGTTGGGGACGCTCATCGGCGGCGCGGTCATCACGGAAGCCGTGTTCAACTGGCCGGGCCTCGGCACGCTCATCATCGACAGCATCAGCCGTCGTGACTGGCCCGTGATTCAGGGGTCGCTCATCGTCGTCGGTGTCGGCTTCGTCGTCGTAAACATCGTCGTCGACACACTCTACGCGTACATCAATCCGAAGGTGGGATTCGACTAACATGATCTCTCCACGCACGCTTCGAAATCTCAAACGCGAACTGAACCGTAACTTCCTCGCGAAGGTGGGCATCGCCATCGTGGTGTTCGTACTCCTCATGGCGATTTTCGCGCCGCTCATCTCGCCGTACAACCCGGGCAAACAGACGCTTTCAGACGCGCGCTTACCGCCGCTTGGCTTCTCGACGGCCGAGGAGCGCGAAGTGACCAAGACCGAAAACGGCAGCGTCGTCATCGAAAACGGGCAGGTAGTGACCGAGACGCGAATCGTCTACGAGAACGCCACGCTCGCCCACCCGTTGGGGACGGACGGCAACGGCCGTGACATCCTCTCACGAGTCATCTACGGGGCTCGAACTTCGATTCTCGTCGGCATCTTCGGGACGGCGCTCGCGACGCTCATCGGCGTCATCGTCGGCCTCTCTGCTGGCTACTACCGGGGGGTAGTGGACGACGCGCTGATGCGGAGTGCGGACATCATGCTCGCATTCCCGTCGCTCGTCCTCGCCATCGCGCTCGTCGGCGTCGCCGGGCAGGCACAGTTGATTCTGCCCGACCCACTCGTCGTGTCGGGACTCGCGGACGCCTTCCGCGGGCTCGTCGGCCTCTCGACCGAACCGATGCCGAGAAGCGTCGTCTTGCCGGGGACGATTATCGTCGTCGTCGCGCTCGTGAACTGGGTCTGGTTCGCCCGCGTATCACGGGGTGAAGCCCTCGGCCTGCGTGAGGAGTCCTACGTCAAAGCCGCCCGGTCGATGGGCGGGAAGGACTCCTACATCCTGCTTCGTCACATCCTGCCGAACGCGGCGACGCCGATTCTCGTCCTCGCGACGATTCAGGTGGCCGCCATCATCCTGCTCGAAAGCGCCCTGTCGTTCCTCGGGTTCTCGGGGGCGAACGTCTCGTGGGGCTTCGACATCGCCAACGGTCGCCAGTACCAGACGACCGCGTGGTGGATTGCAGCGATTCCAGGCGTCGCCATCGTGATAACCGTCGTCGGTCTGAACCTCGTCGGCGACTGGCTGAGAGATGCCCTTGACCCCGGCATCGAAGGGGAGGGTGGCGTATGAAAGGCGCAGACTTCATGCGACACGACGTCCTCCGCGTCGAGGACCTCTCGACCCGATTCTTCACCGAGGAGGGACAGGTGAACGCCGTCGAAAAAGTCTCGTTCGACGTGAAGGAAAACGAGATTTTCGGCATCGTCGGCGAATCCGGTTCCGGGAAGTCCGTGACCGCCCTCTCGGTCATCGACCTCGTCGATTCGCCGGGCCGCGTCACTGGGGGCCACGTCTGGTTCCGCTACCCGAAACTCGCAGACGAGTTCCGCGAGAAAAAACCGGATGCGGTCGACGGCGACTACGTGGACCTCAGGCAACTGCCGAAGGGCGTCCGTCAGTCGCTTCGCGGACCGAAGTTCAGCATGATCTTCCAGGACCCGATGAGCAGTTTCAATCCCTCGCTCACCGTTGGCGAACAGATTGCAGAAGCCGTCGAGGTCCAGCGACGAGCGCAGGCGAACCCGCGCCGGACGCGCTCGCGGACGCAGGGCTACGGCCTCGGCAACCTCCTCCTCGACAGCGTACTCCCGAGTCGGGATTACACGAGTGCGGAGAGCCACGAACGGGCCGTCGAACTGCTCAGACAGGTCGGCATTCCCGACCCCGTAGAGCGGGCAGACGAGTACCCACACGAGTTCTCGGGTGGGATGCTCCAGCGGGCGATGGTCGCCCAGGCGCTCGCCGGCGAACCGGACGTGCTCATCGCGGACGAACCGACGACGGCGCTCGACGTGACGATTCAGGCGCAGATTCTGAACCTGCTCCGGGACATCCAGGAGGAACGAGGCATGAGCATCGTTCTCATCACCCACGACCTCGGCGTCGTGGCCCGGATGTGCGACCGCGTCGGCGTGATGTACGCCGGCGAAATCGTCGAACGCGGGTCGCTCGACGACGTGTTCGACGACCCGACTCACCCCTACACACAAGGGTTGCTGGGGTCGATTCCGGACCTCGAAGACCCCGCGCCGCGACTCCAGCCAATCGACGGCAACGTGCCGAGCCTGCTCGACCAGGAGATGGCAGACCGGTGTTACTTCGCCGACCGCTGTCCCTACGCGATGCACGACTGCCTCACTCGCCAGCCGATGCGGTCGGTTCCCGGCAATGAGGCCCACGAAGCCCGCTGCGTGCTCGCAGACCAGCCGTACGACGAGGACGAAGCCCTTCCGGCAGACTACTTCGGCGACGGAGGTGACCAATGAGCGACGCAATTCTCGAAGTCACAGATTTAGAGAAGTACTACTACGAACAGGACACCATCGTCGACCGCATGCTCGGGCGCAAACCCCGCAGCGTGAAGGCGGTCGATGGCATCTCGTTCGAGGTTCGAAAGGGCGAGACGCTCGGCCTCGTCGGTGAGTCTGGCTGTGGGAAATCCACTACTAGCGAAACGCTGTTACGACTCCGCGAGGCGACCGGCGGCACAGTCACGTTCGACGGGCAGAACATCTTCGAGATGGAGGCAGACGAACTCCGCGAGTTCAGAAAACGCGCCCAAATCGTGTTCCAGGACCCGTTTTCGAGCCTCGACCCGCGGATGACCGCAGGCGAAATCATCACCGAACCGCTGGTCATCCACGACCTCGCAAACCGCGAGGAACGCCGCGAGAAGGCCCGTGATCTGCTCGAACGCGTCGGGCTCTCGGCGGACCAGATAGACCGGTATCCCCACGAGTTCTCGGGCGGGCAGCGCCAGCGCATCGGCATCGCCCGCGCGCTCGCGCTCGAACCGGAACTCATCGTCCTCGACGAACCAGTGTCGGCACTCGACGTGTCCGTGCAAGCGCAGGTGCTGAATTTGCTCGAAGACTTACAGGAGGAGTTCGGGTTGACCTACCTGTTCGTCGCCCACGACCTCTCGGTGGTCCGGCACATCTCCGACCGCGTCGCGGTGATGTATCTCGGAAAAATCGTCGAAACGGGACCGGTTGACGACATCTTCGAGAACCCACAGCACCCCTACACGGAGGCGCTGCTTCAGAGCGTTCCCCGGGCGAAGACCAGCGAGTACGGCCGCCGGGTGGACGCGCTGCCGGGCGACGTTCCCTCGCCGCGCAATCCGCCTTCCGGGTGCCGGTTCCACACCCGTTGTCCATACGCCAGAGAGGCGTGTACGAACTCGCCGCCGGCTGACTATCCCGCGGGTCCAGACCACACCGCCGCGTGCGTCAGACTCGACGACCACCACGCGTATTGGGATTCAGAACCACTCCCGCACACGGATGCATACGAGCAACAGGCAGAAGACCAGCCGGTCGAAGCAGGTGACGATTGATGGCTGAGGACGAACCGGAGACTGAGCGCCCGGACGCCAACCCTGTGATGCAAGCGGAGGCACTCGACGCCGTCGCGGCCCACTGGGAGGACCTCATCGACGACATGGAGGCGACCGCCGCGGAGTACAGAGAACGCGGCTGGGAGGTCGTTACGGTCTACCCGGCGCAGGTGTTCCCCGATATGAAACTGCCCGGTTTCGACATCCTCATCGCGGACAACGATTACGCGGCGGCCGTAGAGTTCACCGAGGAAAACGAGGTCGAGGAGTACGACGTATACCGTGCCGAGACCGACGCCATCTTCTTCCTCGCCGTCATGCGTGACGAATCGAACGGACGAGCGTTGCTCGTGCCGGGCTACTACAGCATGGAGAAGGGCTCCGAACTCAGAGGCCGCATCGACGACTCGCTCACCATCGCCCTCAACCGACTGAAACGCGACGTGGCGGTTTCGATTTCGCTCGAACAGCCTGCGGCGTTCTTCCCCGAAGCACTCTGGGGCGAGTAGACTGGACACGAGGTTTACGTCTGCTTCCCGCGTACCTCAGAGATATGGCACTCTTCGAAGCAATTTTCATCTTCGTCGTCGGTTTCGTGAGCGGGACGGTGACCCGATGGTTCGCCGGGTTCGCCGCCGTCGTCGCGCTCCTGCTCGCCATCCTCGGATTCGCCGCGCCACAGTCGTTTTTCGACCTCATCGAACCCGTTCTCCGGGTCTATTCGGGCAACGAACTCCTGTTTCTCTCCGGGTTCCTGTTCGCGATTAGTCGGCCAAAGCGCACGAACGAGTGACCGGAAGTATTCGGAACCTTTTACCTGTCCGGCAGTGGAATTCAGGGTGCGTGCGAGGGTAGCCAAGCCTGGCCAACGGCGGCGGATTCAAGCTCCGCTCTCGTAGGAGTTCACGGGTTCAAATCCTGTCCCTCGCACTCACGAGTCGTCGCAAAATGGCGACGAAAGCAGTGCGAACAGAAGGATATGAACAAAGGAGCAACTTTGTTGCGACTGGCGTTCAAATCCTGTCCCTCGCACTCGATAGGCGCTGCAAACACGCAGCGCCGTGCGAGCAGAACGGACAGGTTCAAACCCTGTCCCGTCACTGGGTCACACCAGAAACGCTCGCACACGCTCGGCATGGCCACCGAGCAACACACTGAGTGCGGCAAGATGAGAGCATCTTGCCCTCGCAACATTCTCCAGAAACCGCGTTGCTAAGTCCCTACTCGAGCGGTTCGGCCTTCGTCACCGTGCCGGCGTGTTCCCACCCGCCGTCGACTTCGCGGCCGGCGATGAGCGATTCGTTGTTCGGCCCGTCGGTGACGAGGCGGTAGGCGGTGTCGTCGGCAATCGACGTGGCCTCGCCCTGGAAGTCGTCCTGGAAGAACTCGGCGCTTCGCATGGCGAGGTCCACCGTGGTTCCGTCCTCGAAGGTGAGGCGGACGGGGTCGGGGGCGATGTTGTAGATGCGCTTTGCGATGGGGTTCATGCACCCACAGAGTCACCCCGGTGGATTAAGGGTTGACACTTCGGTCGAAAAACCGCTGGGAGTGCCCGTGGTGATTCGTGCGTCCCAATCGCACACGACCGGAACTGTAAAACCTTCGGCCCGCGGTCTATCGCCCATGGAAACGTTCACTGAGCGATTCGACCTCGTGCGTGCCTGGTGGGGCGCGGTCATCGCCATCACCGTCGCGCTCGTGGGCGGGTCGCTCGCCTTCCCGCGTCTCGTCTGGGACGGGTTCCTCTGGCACTACTTCTGGGGACCGGTCGTCGCAGACGGCAACGGCGCGTTCTGTGCGGTTCGGTCCGGTGGCGAAACGACCCTGCTCGATAGCGCCTCGGCCTGTCAAGCGGCGAGCGGATACGTCGCGTATCCCGGCTACACCGCCGTCTCGGAGGTTGGATACGCCGTCACGCTCCTGCTCATGCTGGTGGGGCTCATCTTCCTGCTTCGAACCCTCGGCATCGGGAAGGACCGCGAGTTGTTCTTCGCGCTGTTCCCGTTCATGCTGTTCGGCGGGGCGCTGCGCGTCGTCGAGGACGCCGGCATCGCCGCCATGCGAAACGGCGTAGAGCCAGCGATTCCGTTCCCGTGGAGCGCGTTAATCATCAGCCCGTTTATCTACTTCACCGTCTTCTTCATCACGCTCGCGGCGATCGTCGTGAGCGTCGGACTGGAGCGACGCGACTCGGTTTCCACTTACCGCAACCCACTGTTCGTCATCGGCGGACTGCTCCTCGTCGGGACGGTTGGCTACCTCACGGTGCTCGCGTTCACGCGGACCTACGTGGATTTCTTCCCACAGATGACCATCCTCACCATCGCGCTCGCGTCGGTCATCGCCTACGGGACGTGGAAGCTCATCGGGATGTACGCCCCCGACATCAACAAGGGGACCCGGACCATCGGCCTCGTCGTCATCTGGGGCCACGCCGTTGACGGGGTGGCGAACGTCCTCGCTGCAGACTGGGCGGTCGAAATCGGTCTGCCGTTCTACTACAGCGCGAAACACCCGGTCAATCGGTTCATCATCAACTTCACCGACGGCATCCTTCCCGAGTCGATTGCCGCCATCACGGGCACGTCGTGGCCGTTCCTCGTGGTGAAGATCATCGCCGCCGTCGCCGTGGTGTGGGTGTTCGACGAGAGCATCTTCGAGGAGAGTCCGCGCTACGCGATTCTCCTCCTCATCGCGATTCTCGCGGTGGGGCTTGGGCCGGGGACGCGCGACATGCTCCGCGCCACGTTCGGCATCTAAACGGGCGCTTTTTTACGGATACGGATGCGGTTCGCGGTCGAGTTGCGGCTCGAATCCGAGTTCTTCCGGAACCGTCTCCGCCCGCGTTCCGAAGTACGGTTCGTCCATGAACAGCGGTTGGGCCTGCGGAATCAACACGCGGGTGGCCTCGAACCCGAGTGCTTCTACGTCGCGAGTCGTGAGGCGCGTCGCGTAGACTTCCATGCCCGCCGATTCAGCGGCCTGCACTGCCGTCGGCAGTTCGTTTTCAGGAGCGACGTCAACCGAAACAGCATCCGCTGAAACTGACGCGTCTACGTCCACGAACGCCTGTGCAGCGTTCGGGAACGAGGCGTAGTGGCCAATCCACGCGCCCGCTTGCATCGCGGCGTTCTCGCCCATCGACCCGAGTTCAGTCCAGTTCTGGAGGGCTTCTGCGAGCGCAGACGTGGCCGCCGCCGTCGCGTCCGAATCCGCCCCGGACCCCATGGCGAAGCGCGGCCAGTCACCGTCTCGGTGGACGGCAACCGCAACCACCGGAATGTCCACGTCCTGCGTCACGAGCAGTGGGGTGACTTCGAGGTCTTCAGACCGGGCGCGGCGGACGAGCGTGTCGAACGTCTCGTCTTCGATGTCCAGCCGGAGAGATTCGAACGAGGAGTACCACGCGAGCATCGTCGCGTCGCGTTCGACTACCTCGTACAATCCAGAGAGCAATGCTTCCGGCAGGGAGTTCCCGAGTCCGAGGCCCGTCGTAATCGCGGGCTTGTGCTGCTGGGTCGGCGGCGGGAAGTGAACGAACTCGGCGGGCAGAAACGCTGGGTTACTGGAAACGAGGCGTTCGCCTTCGACCCACGGAAGCTGCGCGTCGTCGTCGGCCTTCCACGGCAGGACGAACTCGCTCGGTTTGACGGCGTTTGGCAGTCCCAACGGCTGGCCCTGCGTGAACTCGCTGGTTCGGTAGATGCCCGCACAATAGCGTTCGAGCGCCTCGCCTGCAGCTTTCATCAGTGCCTCGTTCCAGTCGATGGCGACGCCTGCGGCCTGCTGGGCGGCGCTCGCGTCGCTGAATCCCGAGGTGTCGCCGCCGCGGGCGATGTAGTAGGGCACCGGGAACGAGGCGGCTTCGCCGACTTCGTGGATGATGCCCACGCGCTCGTCGATGGCGCGTTCGGCGCGGGCGAGCGAGTCGTCCAGGTCGCGGGCGACGAACTCGTTCGAGACTCGCTTTTTCGCGTTCGGTTCACAGCGACAGTTCGGCACGGGGAGAAACTGGCGACTCGCGTGGGGACGTTCGAGGACGCCGCCGAGGAGCGCCGAATCCTCGCCAGAGACGAGTTTCGCGAGTTCGCGCCCAGCGAGTGCTCCGGCGACGCGCATGGTCGTCGGGTCCGGGTCCGCCGCCGTGTGTTCAGCCTCGTGATTCGCAGCCACCCGCGCCCCTAAGCATTCAAAACAGCCCGTCGACGGCGCGAATCCCGAGATGCCGACGTCAATATCGAGTTCGTGGCCGCCGAGGCCGCCGCGTTCGATTGCGAGCCAAGTCGTGTCTGCCGAGAGTGCGGCATCGTTCGCGGTTTGGAAGGCAGCGTCGCCCGCGTCACCGACGACGACGGCGAACGCGACGGTGTCGAGGTCGCTCGGTAAAATAGATTCAGCAGTGGCGTCGATGTCTGTCAGTGCGGCCCGGAGCGCTTCGACAGCAGGTCCGTCACCGACGAGTCCGATAGTCATCACTCTGGAGTTAGGAATAACGTAGATAAAAGACTGGGTCTCGCGACTCAGTTAAGGATAGACTGGGCGACGGAGGCCAGCTGGTCTGGCTTCGCACCGCGCAGGCGCTCGTCACCGAGCATGAGGCGGAGGCGTGGGCGACCCACGTCGATGGGCACCTTCTCGGTGGTGATGAGGCCCATGTCTTCGAGTTTTGTCTTGGTGCGCGAGAACGTCGCCTTCGAGGCGATGCCCACGTCTTCGCCCCACTTGCTGATGTCGTAGAGGAGCGCCTCGTTCTTCGCTGCGACGAGCAGGCTGATGGTCACTTCGTCGAGACCATCGCCGTCACCGCGAGCGGTTTCGAGCGAGGAGAGCACGCCATCGAAGTCGGCGCTGACGGTCGCCCCGAGGTCGTCGGAGAGCGACGTGCGTACTCGCGAGATGGGCGGCGTTCGGAGGGTAAAGGAGTCGGTCTCCTCCCAGAGGTCTGCGTACATCTCGTTCGCGCTCTGGATGAACTCCTCGTCGTCGGTCGAGAGGCCAGCGACACGGTCGCCAGCGGAGACGATTGCGACGACGCTGTCGTTCGTGATGAGCAGGGAGTTCTCCGGTGCGTTCGCGAGCGTGTGAAGCGCGAGCGTTTCTGCGTCGATCAAGTCGGCGGCGGTGGAGGCGACGATGAAGTCAGCCATGACGTCCTTGAGGACGCCATCGTCAGCGAGGACTCGAACCGCAGGCGCGTCTTCGAGTGTTGCGAGGACGGAGACGAGCTCCTCTACGGTCTCGTCTGCCGGATTGACGACGAGAACATCGTCCGACGTGTTCTCGAGCGTTGCCCGAAGGATACCTTCAATGTCCGGTTCCAGTAAATTTGAACTCATGACTGTACCTGTATAAAACATCCTCGTAGTATTTAATTTTACCGTTACTTTCGAATTGAAATCAGCCATTTAACATAAAACGCCGGACGGAAGGGGTGAAATATTTAAATAGAAAACCGTTATCTCAGTGGAATGCGTGACTGCCGGAAATAATTGTCAGTGTTTCTCACTTACATTTTTTCACAAATGTTCGTAGACCAGCTAAAATCTCCGTCGAAGATGACGGGCATCGCGTGGGTCGAGAGGAACGACCGTAATTCCTCGCGGGACAGGTCGTACGCTGTTTTTGCCCCGTAAAGGCCGGTTGTGGACTGGTCGCGCGGGTCTGGATACGTATCGCCGTGTCTCCAGGCGGCGTTCGCCTCGTAGGTCAGGTCGAAGCGTTCGCCACGTTTTTCGACCCAGGCGACGGCGGGCGTTCTGTCGGTGGACGCAGCGAGCGTGTAGGTTCCATCCCCGACGACGGCGTAGTCTTTCCCCATCATGATGCGCCGACGGGCTAGTTGCATCGCCCGCTCGAACTCGAAGCCGTTGATGAGCAGGCGTGCGAACGCCGCACCTACGGTGGCCGCCTGGTCGTTCAGCACTTTGGTAAGTGTCACCGCTCCCGAGACGCTTCCCTTCTCTACGAGCGAGATACCCTCGTGATAGGAGCCACAGGCATTGAGGAAGAACGTTCTTGCGTTCACCTCCCCGATGTCCGCGATTGCGAGGTTGCCGTTGGGACAGCGAAGGCCATCTACGTCGCAGTGGCCGATGTAGTGGACGAAATCCGTCTTCGCTTCGAAGACCGCCGCTAACTCCTTTCGCTTGAGCGATTTGTGGACGGTCACGTCAATGGGAAGGTCGGCAGCGCGTTCGCGATAAATGGCCGCTACCTCCTCGTGTTCAGCGTCCATCTCGCCGTCGTTCAACACGACGTCGACGCTGAGCGACTGGGTGGTCTGTCTCCCGTATTTGAGCCGGTTCACGTAGGCGGAATGGGTGACTTTGAATACGTCGATGGGGGTCCCCGCTGCGAGCCAGCCGTGCAGCGACCCCGACTGCAGTGTCGGCATCAGAACGTCGACGGAGGCTGCCTGCGGTCCGACGCGGTAGAAGTCGTCGAGCGAGCGGCGAATCAGTTCCTTCCCGTCGAACGCAGACGCCTCTGGCAGGTAGATGAGGCTCATGTTGTCGAGCAAGAAGGGGAGCGACCGGACGTGTGCCGGGTCGGGGTCTACGTACGTCGCGAGATACCACTCGGGCAGGTGGGGCATGATGTCCGTCTCGGGAATCTCACGCATCGCCGCGAATCGCTCCGCGACGCTCGCTGCGCCGAGCGTGTCCGGACAGAGACCCCACTCTGAGAGCAATGCCGTCTGTCGGGGCGGCGTCTCGTGGGCGACGTCTCTGAGGAGACAATCGGCGAAGAACTGCCGACGCAAGAGACTCGCCACCTCGTGCTGGAAGGCAGGCAGGTTGCTGAACGAATGTTCGAATCCCTGTTCGTGAGCGACGAGGAGCGGGGCGTCTAAGTCTTCGACGGTGACCGTCGCACCGAGATAGTAGGCGAGCGGCGCGGCGACGTACAGCGCCTCCGTGCTCGGTGGCAGTTTGAATTCGAGTTCCGTCTGGGGAGTTCGCTCTCGAATGGCGTCTGGAACGTCGATTTCGTCACCGAGTTCGACGAGGGGTGGATGGTGTCGCCAGGCCGGATGCGAACATTGCGCGCCCGTCGTCAGGTGCCCCGCAGACAGGTGGGAGAGTGCAGTGGCGATTCCCTCGGGCGTTTCGGTGACGGTAATCGGCGCGGCTGGAATCGTGTGCTCGTGGGGGATTCCGACGGTGAGTGCGGTTCGCTCGTCGAAGCTAATGCCCAGGTCGGACCCGAGTGGTCGTACCTGCGCCGGGCCGTCGAAGGCGATGGTCACGCCGAGTGCGGTATCCGCGGCCCGCGACACCTGTGCGGTCCCGGAGCCGTCGGTGAGGACGCGCTGTAATTGCCCGTCGGTGGAGAGTGAGAGGTAGTGCGTCCCTGTGGCGAGCGACACGCCGGTGGCGTAGGGGACGGGGGATCCGTCACTCGACCGGAGTTCGACGTTCGTGGCGGGAACCTGCAACTGAGAGACGGTCCCTGCGGCGACGGCGTTCGTCCCACGCGGCAGCCTGTGAGCGATGTTCGTCGGTTGCCAGTCGGGTGCGGTGAGTCGAATCGTGGTAGAAGCGTGGCTGAGGCGAAGTCCAGAATCTGTCAGGCCCCAGCGCAACATTGGCGATTTAGTTCACTCCTTAGAAGTATATGTGTGTTGGCCTGACGGGGAGAGAGGTACACTTATTGAGTGAGGGAAATCAGGGTTTCACACGATGGATTACGACCAGGTTCGCGAAGTCGACCCGGAGGTGGCAGCCGCCCTCGAAAACGAAGTCGAGCGCCAGCGTTCGACCCTCGAGATGATTGCCTCGGAGAATCACGTCTCGGAGGCCGTCCTCGAAGCCCAGGGAAGCGCCCTCACGAACAAGTACGCAGAGGGGTATCCCGGTGCGCGCTACTACGCCGGCTGTGAGTACGCAGACGTCGTCGAACAGCTCGCAATCGACCGTGCGAAAGAACTCTGGGGCGCAGAACACGTGAACGTCCAGCCACACAGCGGGACGCAGGCGAACATGGGCGTCTACCTCGCGATGCTCGAACCTGGCGACAAAATCCTCTCTCTCGAACTCTCCCACGGCGGCCACCTGAGTCACGGCCATCCGGCGAACTTCACGGGTAAGCTCTACGAAGTCGAACAGTACGAAGTCGACGAGGAATCCGGTTACCTCGATTACGATGGCATCGTGGAGAAAGCAAAGGAGTTCGACCCCGACATCATCGTCTCCGGCTACTCCGCCTACCCTCGCGTCGTCGAATGGGAGAAGATTCAGGAAGCCGCAGACGAGGTGGACGCCTACCACCTCGCCGACATCGCCCACATCACGGGTCTCGTCGCCGCTGGCGAACACCCTTCGCCCGTCGGCATCGCGGACTTCGTCACGGGTTCGACCCACAAGACCATCCGCGCGGGTCGCGGTGGCATCATCATGTGCGGAGAAGAGCACAAGAAAGCCATCAACTCGGCCGTCTTCCCTGGCAGTCAGGGCGGCCCACTGATGCACAACATCGCGGGCAAAGCCGTCGGCTTCAAGGAAGCCCTCCAGCCTGAATTCAACGAGTACGCAGCTCAGACGGTGAAGAACGCGAAAGTGCTCGGCGAGACGCTCAAAGACCACGGCTTCTCGCTCGTCTCCGGCGGCACGGACAACCACCTTATCCTCATCGACCTGCGCCCGTCGCACCCCGACACGACTGGCGGCGACGCAGAGGAGGCCTTAGAAGAGGTCGGCATCGTCCTGAACAAGAACACGGTGCCGGGCGAGACTCGTTCGCCGTTCAACCCGAGTGGCATCCGCGCAGGTACGCCGCTTCTCACGACCCGTGGCTTCGACGAAGAAGCGACCCGGAAAGTGGGCGACATCATCGCGAACGTTATCGACAACTACGACGACGATAGCGTGAAAGCGGAAGCCGCAGGCGAAGTCGCAGACCTCTGTGCGGAATTCCCGCTCTACGAATAACCTCGCTAGCTGGCTGATTTTCTGTTCGTGTGACCCGTACAGTGACAATCTCCGCGGCCCTACGATCCCCTGTGAACCGTCCCGATTCGAATGTCTCCCGCAGACGTGTGCTCACTGGAATTGCGGGGGCCATGGCGTTCCTCGCTGGGTGTACCAGCGACGGAACGGAGTCCGGCGCGACGACTGCCGGGAGCACCACGGCGGCGAATACGTCCGCGACGGAAGCGGAGACCACACAACGCATGATCCAAACCGACGAACTCGACCTTCGCGAGGCGAACGTGATGGCCGTCGCCTTCGAGAAGACCGGTGAGACGACGTACCGATTCGACGTGACCCTCCTCCACGACGACGACGGCGAGGACGGCTACGCGAACTGGTGGCAAGTCGAGACGCTCTCTGGCGAACAGTTGGGCCGGCGAGAACTCCTTCATGCTCACGGGACCCAGGAATTTACGCGGGCTGCGAGCGTCGAGATTCCCGCTGACGTGACCCGTGTCGTCGTCCGCGGCCACGACCAGACCCACGGGTACGGTGGCCAGGCGATGGTCGTCGATTTGGACACGGGCGAGATTGAATCGATAGACCAGGGGTCTGAGCCAAGAGACTTCAGTGACGACTGACGTATACATATGGGTGCATACATCTGGCGGAATAAATCCACTTTTGGGCACAAACCCGAGCATTAATGAGGGTCGGAACCCGCAATTTCGATAATGACCACGATCATCGACGGGAAAGCCGTCGCCGCGGAAATCCGCGCAGACCTCGCCGCGAGTATCGAGACACTCGCAGACGCCGGCGTCACGCCCGGCCTCGCCACGGTTCTCATGAGCGACGATGGCGCGAGCGAAACCTACGTCTCGATGAAACAGCGCGCCTGCGAGGAGGTCGGTATCGACGGCATCCACGTCGAAATCGACCCCGAAGCCCCCGCCGAGGAACTGTACCAGACCATCGACGACCTGAACGCAGACCCGGAGGTTCACGGCATCCTCGTCCAGTTGCCGGTTCCAGACCACGTGGACAAACGTGAGGTCATCCGCCGCATCGACCCCGCCAAGGACGTAGACGGTTTCCACCCCGAGAACGTCGGCCGACTCGTCGCTGGCGACCCGCTGTTCAAACCCTGCACGCCCCACGGCGTCCAGAAACTGCTCGAAGCCACGGACGTGGACTCGGAGGGCAAGGACGTTGTCATCGTCGGACGCTCGGACATTGTCGGCAAACCGCTCGCGAACCTCCTCATTCAGAAAGCTGCTGGCGGCAACGCCACGGTCACCGTCTGTCACTCGCGGACGAAGGACCTCGCGGCGAAGACCAAGCAGGCGGACATCGTCATCGCCGCGGTTGGCGTCCCAGAACTCATCGATGGGTCGATGCTCAAGGAGGGCGTCACCGTCATCGACGTCGGCGTGAACAGGGTGGATGCCGACACGGAGAAGGGTTACAAACTAGTCGGCGACGTCGAGTTCGAGAGCGCGAAGGAGAAGGCGGCAGCCATCACCCCCGTCCCAGGCGGCGTCGGACCGATGACGATTGCGATGTTGCTCTACAACACGGTCAAGAGTGCTGGACTCACACACGACGTGACGTTCGACCTGCCGTAGCCGTTTCAGTCGATATTTTCGAGGCGATTTTGCGCCGCGGCGAGCGCCACCTCGTCGCCGTCCGTGAGGTACGCATGCAGTTCGTTTGCGACGGCGACGAGACGCTCTGCGTCGTCGGGGTCGATGTCTCCTTCGAGCGCACGAACCCGCTTGACGTGTTCTGTGAGCGTCGAGAGAACCTGTTGAGCCGCCGGGTCGGGGTGGTCGTCCAGATAGGTACCGAGGTCTCGGCGGTAGGCCTTTACGGCCTCTGCGTAGGCGAGGCCACGAGCCTCGGTGAGCGTCTTTGGAACGTCGGACGCTGCGGGGCGCTCGCCGATGTCAGCGCCCTTGAGCAGCGACAGAAAGTAGAATTCCGCTTCGTCAGCGACGTCCATTGAGCGTCCCACGATGTCGGAGACGTGGAGGAGCTCCGTGGCAGCGAGATACGTGTCCGAGAGCGAGAGCAAGTCGCCACCGTTGATGAACCCGTGGCGATGGACGTACTTCCGACAGACCTCCTTCGCGGTGCGCGTGGCAGCGCGGAGGTCGTCTCGGGAGGCGAGGTCTCTCGCCTCCGTGAGGTCGAGGTTCGCCGTGCTCGCCGTGTGTCGCTTC
Source organism: Haladaptatus sp. DYSN1 (assembly GCF_029489995.1). Lineage (NCBI taxonomy): Archaea > Methanobacteriati > Methanobacteriota > Halobacteria > Halobacteriales > Haladaptataceae > Haladaptatus > Haladaptatus sp. DYSN1. The sequence continues at coordinate 2,062,454 of NZ_CP120470.1, read as the reverse complement.
GCATCTGCGACGCCGACGCTCTCGAGACTGCCACACGACGGACACTCGATGCCCCCCGTCTCGTAGTACGACCACTGGGTGCCACACCGTTTGCACTCGCGCTCGCCGCGTACTTTCATACCCGTAGATTGGCGCCATGGCCCAAAACTTCCGTGGAAGGCGTGGTTTTCTTGAACGGCAGCCGTGAGTACCCCGAGCAACAGCGCTATTCAGGCCTACAGCCGACGCCGAAGCGTCACGAGTATGGCGAGAAGAGCCGCGCCCACGCCGAGCGTTACCGCGAGTGGGTCGCCGCCGGAGTCGAAACGCCAGCCGTAGACGAGAAAACCGACGAGTGCGACGACGAACGCGAGCAAGCCGAGTACGCGAAACCTGCCGTCCCCTGGTCCCATGGCGAACCGTTCGTCCGCCGAAAGGTAAAACGTGGTGGCAGGGAGAGACGTTTTATTCTGGCGTGACGACCAGTTTTCCGACCGCATTCCGATTCTGCATCGCGGCGAACGCTGCGCCGGTTTCTGCAAGTGGATAGGTGTCGTCGATTTCCGGTTCTAGTTCGCCAGCGGCCACGAGCGAAACGAGTCGTTCGAGGTCTCCCTGCGTCCCCATCGTGCTCCCGATGACGCGCTTGTGTCCGAGAAAGAGGTCAGGGATGTCGATGTCGGAGGTGTTCCCCGCCGTTCGCCCACAAACGACCATCCGGCCGCCCCGGCGGAGCACGGAGAGGCCGAGGTCGGTGTAGGGGCCGCCGAGGTGGTTCAACACGGCATCGGGCGTGCCGATGGCCGAGACGGCCGATTCGAGTGCTTCGGGGTCGGTTCCCCGAATCGCGTGGTCGAGTCCGAGTTCGTCCAACTGGTCGAGTTTCTCCTGTGAGGAGGAGGTGCCGATAGACTGTGCGCCGAAGATTGCGGCGAGTTGCACGCCTGCGACGCCGACGCCGCCGGTCGCACCGGGGATGAACACGAGGTCTCCGGGGCCGACTTCGGCGCGTTTGAGCATGTGGAAAGCAGTCATGTAGGCGGTCGGAATCGCGGCGGCCGTCGCCGTCTCCACGTTGTCCGGCAGTTCGACGAGTCGGTCAGCCTCGACGAGCGCCTGTTCCGCCAGGCCACCGTGGTACAGCGAATACTGTTCACAGAGGTTTTCCGGTCCCTCGCGGCAGAACTGGCACGTCCCACAGGTTTCGTTCGGGCAGAGGACGACGCGGTCGCCGGGGTCGACGCTCGTTATGCCCTCGCCAACCTTACTGACGACACCGGCTACGTCGAGGCCGCTTACGAATGGGAGGTCGTCGGCGTCGACCATCGCGGAGTCACCTTCGAGAATCCATAGGTCGTGGCGGTTGATGGCGCACGCTTCGACGTCGATGAGCGCTTCGCCCGGTCCTGGGACTGGAGACGGTCGTTCGACGATGCCCACGCCGTCCGACCCGACGAGTTCATTGAATGCTGCAACGCGCATGCACTGAGCATACCGCTTCGCCCCCTTAGCCGTACGGGAGGAGACAATTTCTGGGCGTGGTCCGGTCGTGAGTTACTCGTGCATCTACCCGTGTCAGCTATCTGTATGGGCCCGTAACAGCCCCTACCGAACACCGCATCCATGTACGCACTTCAGCTCGCAGCAGACCTCGGCTCCCTCTTCCCGAGAGGCATCGTCCCCTACGCCCTCGGTGGCATCCTCATCGGTGTGGGCGTCGCCACCATCTACCTCGCGACCGGCATCCACGCCGGCGCGAGCACGTTCCTCGAATCGTCGCTGTCGTACGTCTCCGACCTGCAACCGTTCAACCGATTCGACTACGTCCAGTCGCGCGACTGGCGGGTCGTCTTCACGGTCGGAATCGTCCTCGGTGCGGCGGTCTATGCGCTGCTGTTTCAAGACGGCATCTGGGTCACGGGCGTCCAATGGTGGCGACTCCTCTTTGGCGGCGTGCTCATCGGCATCGGCACGCGCCTCGGCAAGGGCTGTACCTCCGGCCACGGCGTCTGCGGCGTCGGGTCGCGCTCACGGACCTCCATTACGAACGTCACCATCTTCCTGCTCGTGGCCATCGCCATCGCCCACCTCGTGCAGGCCGTGGGGGTGAGTCCGCCATGAGCGACGAGCGTCACCCGCTGTTCATTCCCGTCATCTTCGTCGGCGGCCTCGTCTTCGGCTTCGGCCTCGCGCTCTCGAACATGGCGAAGCCCGAAGTCGTCCTCGACTTTCTCCTGCTCGACGACTTCGGCCTCCTGTTCGTGATGGGCGGGGCCGCCATCGTCTCCGGGCTAACCGTCGTTCTCGCCGTCCAGTTCCTGGGGAATGCCCCGCTCACCGGTCGAGCGTACACTCGCCGGGTGAAGGACATGGACCGCGACGTAGTCGTCGGTGGCACCGTCTTCGGCGTCGGCTGGGGCCTTTCTGGTATCTGCCCCGGCGCTGGCTACGCGAGTCTCGGTATCGGGAACTATCCCATCCTGCTGGCGTTCATCGGGATGTTCGTCGGCGCGTATCTCCAGGGCTACTGGAAGACGATTCGGAGCAGTGAGCAACCAGCGGGCGGGTAGGCAGTCGAGAACTGTCCGACCGGCAGGATTTATACGGGGTCCTCGCCTACGGGGGAATACAATTTCGAGTGAATCACTCACCTACGACGTTCCAGAGGATACTCGAAGTCGCCGTGAGGCGGCTGGTCGAGAAATTCTCCCGCGATGAAACTGTTTCTGTGACGAGCACGCCGGAAGGCGCCGTCCTGCACGTAAATAATGAACCGACTGTTCTAGACCGAGCGACAGCCAGCCGGCTGCGCGACGCGCTCCAGGAGGCGCTCACGGAGACCCGCGAGTACGTCTACACCTCGGGGACCTACCGCGAGGATGGGTCGTACGTCGTCGCCCGGCGGGGCGCGAATTCGACCGGCCACAGTAAGGTGTTCGACACCTATCGCGAACTGGAACGACTCTACGACCGACTCCCGGCGGAGTTCACCGCCGAAGACCTGAACCGGTCGGGGCTCACCGGCGGACGACGGCACATGCTCCTGCGACACTTCGTGGAGCATCCCAACTTCGACTGCACGCTGGTCTCCCGACAGCCACTCACGGCGCGAAAACAGGGCTGACGGCGAACGCTTTTGCGCCTGCCAGCCGTGGGGTGACACCATGACACAACCACGGCCGTCCACCTTCTCTATCGTCGCGCGCGACCCGGACACGAACGCGGTCGGGGTCGCCGTCCACTCGAAGTTCATCAGCGTCGGCTCCGTCGTCCCGTTCGTCAGCGCGGATGCTGGAGCGATCGCCACGCAGAGCTTTGCGAACGTCGCCTATGGACCCGAGGGCCTCGATTTGCTGCGTGAGGGGCAGCCAGCAGAAGCCGTCGTCGAGCAACTGACCGCGACCGACGACGAGGCTGAATCCCGGCAGGTGGGCGTCGTCGGACAGGACGGTACCGTGGCGGCGTTCACGGGCGGCGAGTGCTTCGACTACGCGGGCGATTTGCAGGGGGAGAACTACTCGGTGCAGGGGAACATTCTCGTGAGCGAGGAGACGCTGACCGCGATGGCCACGGTGTTCGAGGAGACGGGGGGTGGCCTCCCGGAGAAACTGCTCGCCGCGCTGCACGCCGGGAACGACGCGGGCGGCGACAAGCGCGGCGAGCAGAGCGCCGCGCTGTACATCGCGAAGCCGGAAGGCGGCTACGACGGCAAGAACGACCGTTGGGTAGACGTGCGGGTGGACGACCACGAGACGCCAATCGACGAACTGGAGCGCATCTTCCGCCTGTACGACATCACGCTCCTCGCGCGGGAAGCGCCCGAAGAGACAGAGACACTGTCGGGCGAGACGGCCCGCGCCGTCGCCGAAACGCTTGCAGACCTCGACCTCTACGACGGAACGCCGAGCGAGACGTTCGGCGAACCCGAGCGCAAGGCACTCGAACGCTTCCGCGGCATGAACAACTTCGAGAATCACGACCTCGTCGTCATCGAAGACGCACTCGCTCGCGGCTGGGACAAGGCGGGCGGCGAAGGCGAGACGCGACTCGTGGACGCCCTCTGGCACGGGCTCTCTCGACTCGACCGCGTGTAGGCAGCAGTTTCTTTTGTGGGCCTGTGCTACGAAGCGATATGCGCTCTGAAGCGGAGATTCGCGAGCAGTACGAATTTCTCAAAGAAGAACTCGACGACGAGGATATGAACCACCAGGGGGTCAAACAGATGTTCACCTACTACAAGCGAGCACTCGGCTGGGTGCTCGAAGAGGAGTATATATAGGCTGTTCGGACCGGTTCCGGTATCTTTAAGTAATATTGCACGATTTATCCAGTTGACGCTTCGATTGGAGGGCCGAAGCGTCAGCGGGGACCAATTCAGGGCGGCAAGCATACCCGGGGGCTGCTCCCTCGGGTGTTGCTTACCTTTTGAAAAATACTACGAGATCGAGAGTGACGAGTCTTCGTCAGTCGCGCCTTCGTCCCACTCGAGTTCGAATTCGATACTGAGTTCGCCCTGCTTCGCGCCGCGAGACGTCTCACGCTCTGCTTTCACCTCGAACGTGACCCGCGCGGGCGGGTTCATCGTAACCGACTCGCCACCGGCGCTGAGCGAAAACTCTTCACCGGCATCGAGTTTGTCGGCCACCGTTCGCAGGTAGGCCGCGATTTCTTCTCGGGTCTGCTTCTGTTCTGACTTAAACAGCACTTCTTCTGGCATCGAGGGGCTATACGTGCGGCGAGTCGATAAGTCCCGCGGATAGGATGGATTTCTGTCTTGATTCGTACACGACACTGACATTCTGCTGAACTCCCCATATATCCTGTCCGAACCTTTTCACCCACGCATCAGGAATCAAATAATTTCTCGAATCGTTCCAAAACGCAAGAAGAAGAGCCGTATGTTCCGGGCATTCTCCACCCGATATGTTTATCCTGTTCGGCTCAATATGTCTGAATGAAAGTACCGATGCACGATTTGACAGGATTCCAGCGAGACCTCCTCTACGTGATTGCAGGCAGCGAAGACCCCCACGGTCTCGCCATCAAAGAAGAGTTAGAAGAGTACTACGAAAAGGAGATTCACCACGGGCGCCTCTACCCGAACCTCGACACGCTCGTCGACAAGGGCCTCGTCGAGAAAGGGCAGCGCGACCGTCGAACCAACTTCTACACGCTGACCCGGCGCGGCCGCCGCGAAATCGACGCGCGTGCCGACTGGGAACAGCGCTACGTCGAAGAATAACGCAGTTCGGTCCCCCTATATCTCGCTGTTTTTCACCCGTCGTGCTCAGTCAGTTGACTGGCCAGACGTCGTCCCGCCGTCCGTGGATGCGTCCGCTTTTGTGGTTGGTTGCTTCGACTTGCGGGCGTCGGTGAGGTAGGTCGGGTCCACCGCGTAGGGTTTGATTTCAGTCCCGGAGATGAGTTCCGGGAGGATGATTCGCGCAAAGTGGACGACGAGCACGAGCAAGATGGGGCCGAGGAAGATGCCGTACCAGCTGAACAGCAGCGGCCCGAAGATGTAGGCGAACATCACGGCTCCGACGTGGAGGTTGCGCCCGGAAACGTAGGGCCGCAGGACGAAATCTGGAAGCGTGTCCACGATGACGAACGACACTGCGGCGAACACGACGACGAACCAGAACTGCGGTTCCTCAGAGACGGCGGTCATGACCGCGAGATAGGCCGTCACCGGGAAGTAGACGAGCTTCATGCCCACGACGGGGATGAGACTCGCCACGCCCGCGAGCAGGCCGATGAGCGCGGCGTAGGGGATGGCAAGGCCCGGCGGGCTGATGAAGTCGAGGACAGAGTAGGAGAGGACGGCGATGATGGCGGTCAACACGGCGTTAAGGATGTTCCCGAAGAAGATGCTGTGGAAGTCTTGGTCCACGTTCTTGAGGTAGGAGTCGAGGACGCCACGTTCGTCCCCGAACCGAGATTGGCACCAGCGCGTGAGTTTGTGGCCGTCTCGGAGCAGGTAGAAGGCAAGCGCAATCATGACGAACAGATGGAGAAGCAGGTTCCCGATGAATCCAGTGTAGTCGAGTGCCTGGTCCATGATGCCTCGCAGCGTTTCGATGCCAGTGTCGCTCTCGATGTAGCTGACGGGGTCGTCGACCACGCTCGAAACGTCCAGGTAGGGTTCGACGGCCGTAGATAGCGGGCCGAGTTCCACCGAATCCTGAATGGCGTTCACCTCCTGAAGACCGATGGCGACAGAATACGCGAGCAACAGCAACGCCGGCAACGCGAGGGTGAACAGCGCGACGAATGCCGCGAGCGACCGGGGATAGATGCGAGTTTTGAGGCGGTCGTAGATGGGGCGGGTCGCGTAGTAGATGAAGATGCCAAAGACGAACGTCCCGATGAACGAGTAGAGGACGAACAGCAACGCGGCCCCGAGGATGGCACCGACGGCCCACCAGGCGGCCCGCGAACGAGAGACAGACGAGGCGACCATGGCTCCCCGTTTGCGGGCCTGGTGAATAAACGTTCGTGGGGCAGGCCGGAGAATTTTAGGCACGTGGGGCGAAACCTCACGCAGTGACCGATTTCGTCGCGCAGATTGGAGCTGCTCCACTCGACAGCACGGTGGTACGCATCGCGCTCGCCGGGGCGCTCGGCATGTTTCTCGGGTTGGAACGCGAGTGGTCTCAGAAGTCTGCCGGTATTCGCACGTTCTCACTGATTAGTTTGCTCGCTGCGGTGTTCACGATTCTCGACCGGGAACTCCTGCTCGTGGTCGGTGGCCTGCTCATCATCGTCCAGGGGGTCTTACTCGCGGTCCAGGGCCTACGGGACGAGGACAAGGGGCTTTCGCTCACCACCTCGACGTCGATGCTCGTCGCCTACGGCGTCGGGTCGCTCGTCGCGAGTGGCTTCATCATCGAAGGGGTGACGGTGGCCGTCCTCTCGTCGCTGTTGCTCGTGTTGAAGCGCGAACTCCACAGTTTCGCGTGGGGACTCTCCCGCGAAGAGGTTCGGTCCACTTCCGAGTTCGCCATCCTCGCGTTCGTCATCTTCCCGCTATTACCGAGCGACCCCATCGGCTTCGACCTCAACGGAACCCGCATCGCCGCGGAACCGCAAGTCGTCTGGCTGATGGTCGTCACCGTGGCCGGCATCGGCATTGCAAACTACGCCATCGTCAAGAGCTACGGCGGCCGTGGCATCGCAGTGACCGGATTTTTCGGCGGTCTCGCCTCCTCTACGGCCGTCGTCGGGACGATGATGGACCACGTACGCCAGCGCCCCGACGCCGCCTCCTACGCAGTGGCGGCCATCCTCCTCGCCGACGCCGCGATGGCGCTCAGGAATCTCGTCATTGCGATTGGCTTTACGCTCTCAGCGGACCGCGTCCTCGTGGGTGCGGCTGTGCCGCTTGGCGCGGTCATCCTCGGGAGTGTGCTCGTCGCCGCCTACACCGCAGACTGGTCGCAGAAAGTCGAAATGAAACTCGACAACCCGTTTTCCCTTCGCAACGCGCTCGGATTCGGCGCGATGTTCCTCGTCATCATCGTCGCCGGCGGCCTCGCCGAAGCACAGTTCGGCACCATCGGATTCTACGTCACGGCCATCCTCTCTGGGCTCGTCTCCAGTGCGGGTGTCACGACGTCGACGGTGGTGCTGTACCGGACCGGCGGCCTCGACTACAATACCGCGATTATCGCGATTCTGCTCGCGACGGCGTCGAGTATCGTCGTGAAGGCCGGACTCGTCGCCTTCGGGCCGAGTCGAAAGTTCGCGATGCGCGTCGGCTTCTGGAGTGGCGTCCTACTCGTCGCGGCGACGCTCATGACCGCGCTCGTGACGTTCTAAATTTCGCCGCAAACGTAACCATCTTTTTAACGGGGGATTGCGCAGTAAACTCATGGACCGAGAGACTGCTCGACCACAGGTCCGCGATTTGCCCGGGAAACGCGCCCAGCAATGGGTTAAATACCACCAGCAAACGGCGGCGCCGAGTACGTACGTCTACGATTTTGTCTGGGATATCACTGCGGAGGCAGAAGGGCCCTTCTGTACCGACGTCGACGGCAACGTTCTCATGGACTTCACGAGTCACGTCGGGGCCGCCCCGCTCGGGTACAACAACCCGAAGATTATGGACAAACTCGAGCGATTCGACCTGGTAGACCCGATGAAAATCGCCGGGCAAGACTTCTACGTCGCCGGGAGCGGAACGCCCGACGACCCACAGATTCCCGGGCCAGCGGTGCTCATGGACAAGTTGACCGAATTGACCGCCCACTACGACATGGACACCGTGTTCCTCTCGAACAGCGGGGCGGAGGCCGTCGAAAACGCCATCAAAATCTGCTACGACAACAGCGGCGGCGCGAAATACGGGCTCACCTTCCAGGGAGCGTTCCACGGGCGCACCCTCGGCGCACTCTCGCTCAACCGGTCGAAGGAGGTCTATCGCCGCCACTACCCAGAGGTTGCGGGCATCCACGACGCACCGTTCTGTTCTGACCGCAGTTGCACGGCGGACACCTGCGATTGTGGCTTCTTCACCGACGACACCTCCTCGCTGCGTCGTCGCCTCCACCCCAAGAAAGGGCACATCAACCCCGAAGAGGTTGCCTACCTGATTATGGAACCCGTCCAGGGTGAGGGTGGCTACAACATCCCGAGCGAGGCGTTCATGCAGGAAATCGCAGACGTCTGTGCGGAGTACGACATCACGCTCATCGCAGACGAAATCCAGTCAGGGATTGGCCGCACCGGGAAACTGTGGGCGTCTGACCACTATCCCATCACGCCCGACGTCATCACCTGCGCGAAGGGGCTTCGCGTCGGTGCCACCGTCTCGCGCTCCGACGTGTTCCCGGCGGAGAAAGGTCGCATTTCATCGACCTGGGGAGCGGGCGACATTCTCGGCTCGATGCAGGGCGCACTCACACTCGACGCCATCGAGCAGTACGACCTGCTCGACAACGCCACCGCGCGCGGCGAACAGTTGAAAGAACACTTCGCCGACGCGGCCAACGAGAAGGTGGTTGACGTGCGCGGACTCGGCCTGATGCTCGCCGTCGAACTCGATACCCGGGACCGCCGCGACGCCGTGATTAAGGAGGCGTTGAAACGCGGCCTGCTCATCCTCGGCTGTGGGTACAAGACCATCCGTCTGCTCCCGCCACTCGACGTGACCGAGCGCGAGATGGCGCTCGCCGCGGACCTCCTGCTCGAGGCAATCGACGCGGCCTAACGACGCGTCACAAAACGCGACTGTCACCGACCCGTGAAAATATTAATTTCCTTTATATATGTGTTTTGGAACAATAGGTGTACGTGCCATACAGAGTACCTGTCTCTCGAAACTAGGGTGTGTTAGGTTCAGACATACTGTGTCGGATTACAGAACGGAGTTTCTATTACCTCTCGCACGTATGCCTAACTCATGGTTCACACGTGCCGAAATTGCAAGCGGACGTTCACCAGCAAACTGGACCTGCAGCTCCACCAGGACAACTGCTCTGACGCGCAGTTGTTCTGTTCCCAGTGCGGTGAGCGCTTCGCCGAGCGACGTGCAACAAAAGATGGATGGTACTATCGATGCCCGACAGAGGACTGTGAGGGTGAGGAGATCGGCGAAGATCTCCACTACGTATCCGACATGATGGTCGTACGATAATCGAGAACAACTTTCGCGGTGCGGCACGTGTTTTTTGCGAGGGGTGGAACGGTTTCCTGTAGCAAAGCTACATTGTCTTCCCGTCCGTACAGTCCAGTTGAATGATACGGGTCCGTGACCTCAGGAAAGAATACGCCGGATTCGTTGCTGTCGAGGGAAGCGACTTTTCGGTCGAACCAGGAGAGGTGTTCGGCATCATCGGCCCGAACGGTGCAGGGAAGACCACGACGCTCAAGATGCTCGCCGGGCTGCTCGAACCGACCAGCGGCAGCGCCACCGTCGCGGGAATGCAGGCGAACGACCCGGCGATGCGGCGTCGACTCGGCTACCTGCCTGAGGAGTCGCCGCTCTACGAGGAGATGACGCCGAACTCCTATCTTCGATTCTTCGCGGACCTCTACGACGTGCCCCGCGACGTGGCGAACGAGCGCATCGCCGAGACGCTCGACGCCCTCGACTTGAACTACCGCGACCGCCGACTCGGCGATATGTCGAAGGGGATGCGCCGGAAGGTAGCCATCGCCCGCTCGCTCGTGAACGACCCGGACGTGCTCATCTACGACGAACCGGCGAGCGGGCTCGACCCGCTCACGACGAACTACGTCCTCGAATTCACCCGCGACCTGAGCGAACAGGGGAAGACGGTCGTCTTCAGCGCGCACAACCTCTATCACGTCGAAAGCATCTGCGACCACCTCGTCATCATGAACAAGGGGCGCATCGTGGCGCGAGGGTCTGTCGCGGAGATTCGCGAGCAACACGGCAAGACCGCGTATCACGTCTACACCTCCGTCCCGGTCCCCGACTCGGAACCAGATGGAAACCGTCACCTGACCGTCGTGGACAGCATGGCCGCAGTCGACGAGATTCGACAGGAAGCACAGGCCCAAGGCGGCGAGATACTCGACCTGCGAACCGAGGAACCGAGCCTCGAAGACATCTTCCTCACGCTGGCAAAGCGGGAGCCACCGTCGTGAACCCGCGCAAACTCCTGCGCATCGCGCGCTGGGAAGTGACAAAGGGGGCGGGCGGCATCGACCGGCGAACCGCCATCGCTGGCGTCGTCGCCATCGTCCTGCTCGTGGTCGTCTCCATGGCCGCCGTCAGCCACGGCGTGACCCTCGACCGGGGCATCTACCGCGTCGGCGTGGACGAATCGAGTCCCTACTACGGGCCGGTCGCCGCAGACCCGACGTTCGCCATCCACGACCCGGCGAGTGGCGAAGAGTTCGACCTGCTCATCCAAGACGGCCGCGTCGGCTACCGTGACACACAGAAGGGCCGGGCTGCACTCGCGGAACTCAGGCGGGCGGTCGAAGGATACAACGACCGCCTCATGGCGACCGAGGGGAACCGCTCCGCGGCCTTCCCCGTCGCCGTGAACATCACCTACGTGAATCGCGCCGGGGGCGAAGTGGTCGTGCCCGGTTCTGGCGGACAGGGCCAGCAGACGGCCGACGAACCAACCCAAAACCAGCAGTCGCCCGGCGGCGCAACGGAGACGCCAGCCGCCGGCGGTGGTGGCGGTGACGGGGGCAACACGCCACTGCCTGGCGACCAGCCACCGCTAGCAGACGGCCTGCTCGGAGGTGGGTCAGGCGACACGCCGAGCGACATCGCGCCGCCGTTCCCCTTCGAGTCGCTCGCCCTCGCGTTCCTGTTCGTCCTGCCGATGAACTTCGTCATTCAGGCCTACGGCAGTTCGATACTCAAAGAGCGCGTGAACCGTCGTGGGGTCCTGTTGCTCGTCTCGCCGGTGTCGCGCTACGACATCGTCGCAGGCAAGACGCTCCCGTACTTCCTCGCCTCGCTCGCGATAACGACGGTCATCGCGCTCGCCATCGGCGGCGGCCCGATTTCGATAACGGCGGTCATCCCGCTCGCGCTCGTGTTCCTCGCGGCGACGTTCCTCGCCGGAATGTTCGCCCGGTCGTTCAAGGAACTCACCTTCGTCACGGTGGCCATCAGCGTGTTTCTCACCACGTACGCGTTCGTTCCGGCCATCTTCACCGACCTGAACGCCATCGCGCTCATTTCGCCGCTCACGCTCGTCGTCCGGGACCTGCAATCGCAAGCAATTACGGCCGGTGAGTACGCCTTTGCGACGCTCCCGCTCTATCTCACCGCGTTCGTCTTGTTCACGCTCGGCGTGGGCATCTACCGCGAAGAAGACATGTTCACGCAGCGACCCGTCCACCTGAAGGCGCTCGACGCGATTTCGAGTCGTATCTCGGGGCGGCGCTCTATCGCCGTCCTCTCGATTCTGTTCATCCCGTTCGTGTTCGTCGCCGAGCTGTTGGCCGTCGCCACGCTGTTCGCGCTCCCGGTTTCGTTCTCGATTCCAGTGTTGCTCGTGGCCATTGCGCTCGTCGAGGAGATTGCGAAGAGCATCCACGTGTTCGCCGGGTTCGAGAGCGCGAAATTCGACCGCCGCCTGAAACTCTCGCTCATCCTCGGGACGCTCTCTGGGGTCGGTTTCTTCCTCGCCGAGAAACTCACGCTCGTCAGCCAAATCGTCGGCCTTCCCGAACTCCGACTGGGGAACGTGGCGTTCGCGGGAGGCGTGGAGACGAGCGGACTGGTCTTGCTCGGCTTCCTGCTGGCTCCCCTCGTACTCCACGTCGTCACCGCGACGATTTCCGCCATCGGGGCGGCGCGAGGGGCGCGTTCGTACGCCGTCGCGCTCGGCGTGGCCATCTTCGTCCACACGGTGTACAACCTCACGGTGGTGATGCAACTTGGCTGACCCACGCCTCGCCATCACCCGGCGCGAACTGGGTGCCATCAAGAGCGAGAAGACCATCGTCCTCGCGTTGCTCATTCAGTTGTTCATCGCCGCCTTCTCGTCGTTCCTCGTCGTGGGCCTCGTCTCGCTGTACGCCCCCGGCAGCGTCTCCGACGGGCAGGTCGTCACCTTTGGCGTGGCCGGCGACGCGAGCGACCGCGTGGAGGGTGCAATTCGAGAGGTGGACGGGAGTCGATTCCGTCACTACGACTCGCGCGAGCGGGCCGAAAGCGACTTCGAAATCGGTCGCCTCGATGGCATCCTCTTGGCACATTACGGCGACGACGGGCGAATCGTGGTCGAAACCGTCGTCCCGCGGGGGAGTTTGCGGAGCACGTTAATCGTCACACAGGTACGCGAGACGCTCGAAACGCTCGAACGAACGGAGCGGGTCGCGCGCCAGCAGAGCCTCGAAAACCGGCCGATTTCGCTTCCGCGTGAGGTGTCCGCGAGTCCGTACTTCGGGTTCACGTACACGATTCTGTTGCCCCTCCTCTGTTTCCTCCCCGTCTTCATCAGCGGGTCGCTCGTGGTCGATTCGATAACCGAGGAGAACGAGCGCGGAACCCTCGAACTGCTTCGGGTCGCGCCGCTCACCATCGTCGACATCGTGGACGGAAAACTGCTCGCTGCGGCGGTTCTCGCCCCGGCACAGGTGCTCCTGTGGCTCGCCCTGCTCACGTTCAACGGCATCGCCATCGCACACGTTCCGCTGTTGCTCGCGTTCGTGGCCGCCCTCACCTTGCTCGTCGTGAGCGGTGGGGCCGCGATATCGATTCTCATCGGTGACCGACAGCGGTCGCAACTCGCCTACTCGACGGCACTGCTGTTGTTCTTCGGGAGCCTCGTGTTCCTGCCCGAACACCCCTCGACGACGGTGGCCCGGCTCGCCATCGACAGTGCCGCGCCGATTACCTTCGCCTCCGTGGGCGGGGCCGTCATCTGCTGTGTCCTCGTCCTCGGCGGAATCCGGGCGGGCGTCGCGGCGGTTGGGACAGACCGACTGTAGTTTTTTGGTGCTCGTCTGTGAGGGTTTCACATGGAGTATACGACACTCGGTTCGACCGGGATGGAAGTCAGTCGATTGTGTCTCGGGTGCATGAGTTTCGGCACCCCGGAGTGGCGCGATTGGGTGCTCACGGAGGAGGAGAGCCTCCCGATTATCGACCGGGCAATCGACCTCGGCATCAACTTCTTCGACACGGCAAACATGTACTCGGTCGGCGAATCAGAACGAATTCTGGGCACGGCACTGGAGGGCCGACGCGAGGAGAACGTCGTCGCGACGAAGGTCTTCCACGAGATGGACGAGTCGAACCCTCACTCGTCGGGCCTGTCGCGAAAGGCCATCGAACAGGAACTGGAGGCGAGTCTCGACCGTCTCGGAATGGAGACGATAGACCTGTACCAGACCCACCGATGGGACGACGATACGCCCATCGACGTGACCCTCGCGACGCTCTCTGACGCAGTTCGCCGCGGGAAGGTGCGCTACATCGGGACGAGTTCCATGTGGGCCCACCAGTTTGCCGAAGCGCTCCACGCGAGCGACGGCCTCGGACTCGATCGGTTCGTCACGATGCAGAATCACTACAACCTGCTCTACCGTGAGGAAGAACGCGAGATGCTCCCGCTCTGTGAGAAGGAGGACATCGGCGTCATCCCGTGGAGCCCGCTCGCCCGCGGTTATCTCACCCGGCCGCACGTCGAGTTCGACGCCACCACGCGCGGGCAGTCGGACCAGCACGCCCGTCGCCACCCGTATCTCGAAGGTGGCGGCAAGGAGGTCAACGAACGGGTGGAGGAACTGGCGGCGGAGAAAGACGTGACTATGGCGCAGATTTCGCTCTCGTGGCTGCTGCACAAAGACTGGGTCGATGCGCCAATCGTCGGGACGACGAGCGTCGAACACCTGGAGCAAGCGGTCGAAGCCCTCGACATCTCACTTTCTGCCAGCGAGATGGAATACTTAGAGGAGCCGTACCAACCAGTTCGGGTGTCTGGTCACCAATAAGAACACAACGGAGAACGACGAGGAACGGCGTGGGTCTCCGAGAGAAGCCCCGAAGACCCCCGGACAGCGTCCCCTTTTCCCTAGCAGTCGGGTTCAACGCTACCCCACGCGCGGTGGCTGGTTGCCACCATCACACCCGACATGTGAGGGTTGGCGGGGATGGACTTGCTAGCGTTGCTTGTTATTTCAGGCAGTTTATTAGCTACGTTCTTCGAGCACGGATGAGAGTACGCTTTTCACCCCACGACGGACTCGTTCCGAGGCCGCCTGTTGGGAAATTCCGAGGGTGTTCGCAATCTCTGAGAGCGTCGCCGCGCGCGGCACGTCGAAATATCCGTGTTCGAGTGCGAGCAGCAGGGTCTCTCGCTGGTCTGCGGTCAGTCCGTGCGGTCGCTCCTGGCCACCGTCGGCGAGGGTGTACACCCGGGACAGGTCTATCGAAATGTCGTGTTCGAGACAGTACTCGTGGAACTGCGAGAGGTGTGCGTGGTCGCCAAACCGCAGGTGGAACAGCCACTCTCTGTTTCCGTTCGCTTTGAGAATCGTCGCTTCTGACTCGGCGATTCCGTGGACGAGGCTCTCGATTGGCTCTGTCCACTCGACGCGGTAGAGCGCTGAGCCACTCACGGCATCCAGACGAGAAAGGTTCGCGACGACCGGACTCTCCCTGACTTCGTTCTCGAACGCCTCCAGATTGCCACCCGACGCCCAGAAAAACGGCATCACCTTTTCAGACGTCGGGACGATGCGTTCTAAGTCGATGTGAATCTCCGAATCCGTGTGCAAGACCGTGCCGAGATTGAACTCGGAGTATGGGATAGTAAACTCGGCGATGACACTCATCCGTTGTATATCGGCCGGATAGAAAAAATACGTTACTCAGGCGGCGGGCTGGTCGAGACGGGGTCGTCCTCGTCCATTCGGAGCAACAGGAACACGGTGACGAACGCGACCACGATGTGCAACACCCCGAGGACGGCCACTCCGGCCATCGTCGCATCCGCTAACTGCTGTGCGAGCCACAGCGGGGCGGTAGAAAGGATGAGGACCGCGAGGGCGACGACGACGAAATTTCGCCTGGGGCGGTCGGTGTACCGGTCGAGGATGGCGTAGACGAACACGCCGCCGGCGGACCCGAGTACGGCGACGCCGATGACCTGTGACCACGCGAGCGGCGCGAACGTCGGCGGGACGAGTCCGAACGCACCGGCGATACCTCTCACGATGGTCGTCGCCACGATGACGGCGCCCACGACGAAGACACCGAGTCGAAAGAGGTAGTCTAGCCGCGCGAAATCGCTGGTGGGCGCGGCAGAATCGTCTCGCATTGCCATATGCTATCTACAGGCATCCGAAAGAATTAAGTCTACCTCTCGAATTTGCGGGATAGACGGGACGAAGAACCACAATTCACCACTTTTTTGGAGAGTCAGCAGATGGAGATTGTCTGGCGGAAGCCGACCAGACCACGGCGAGGACAGTCCGCCGTACGTTTATAAGCGATGCCGGCGCAACACCAACCAATGGACGGTGACACGACGGTCACACTGCGCAGCCTTCATCCGCGGGTGCAGGTGGTGTGGATCGCAGAGTCGGTGGTCGGCGCACTCGTGTTCGCCGCACTCGCCGGTGTCGTTTCCGCTTTCTTCGCCGGTCTCACTACCCGGACAGGCCTCGTCGCCGCGGGAGTGTTCGTGGTGCTGACTGTCGTCGGAAGCGTGCTCGCTGTCGCTCGGTATCGGCGGTGGCGGTACGCCCTCTACGACGACCACCTGTACTTAGAACGCGGTGTCTTCACCCGGGTCAAGACCGTCGTCCCGTTCGTCCGCGTCCAGCACGTAGACGCTCGTCGCGGCCCGGTCGAGCGACTCGCGGGACTCGCAACCTCGGTGGTGTACACGGCCGGGTCACGTGGCGCGGACGTGACTATTCCCGGCCTCACACCGACCGGAGCCGACGACCTGCAAGACCAGCTTAAGCGACTGGCCATCGACGCGGAACCCGAGGACGCCGTATGAAACTCAGTCCGCTTTCGATTCCCTACCGGCTTCTGCGGGTCGCGAGCGGGTTCGTCTGGGTTCTCATCTTCGCCGGATTCGGGTCCGTCTCGATGTTCGGGATGAGCGTCGGCACCGCAGTTCTGGCGGGACTGTTCGGCCTCGGCTTCCTCGTCCTCGTCGGGTATCAAGTTCGCTACTATCAGCGCTTCGAGTATCGACTCACCGCGGACTCACTCGACATCACCTCGGGGGTCCTCTCCAGGACGAACCGGGAGATTCCGCTCCGGCGCATCCAGAACGTCGATATTCACCGCAACCTGATTCAACGCGCCCTCGACATCGCCGAAGTTCGGGTCGAAACCGCAGGCGGGAGTTCGACCGAAGCGCACCTGCGCTACGTGAGCACCGACGCGGCACGACGTCTCGTTGACGAGGTCGGTCGGTTGAAACGCGGCGCTGTGGACGACACAGAAGAAGCCCCTGCCTCGACGCTCCTCTACGAAATTTCGTCGCGAGAACTCGCCCTCCTCGGTCTCGTCTCGCTCGATTTACGATTCGTGCCCATTCTCACCGTAGCCGTGCCGGTCGTCGTCCCCTCCCTTTCGCGATTCATCGTGACCGACCCTGTCACCGGGTTCATCCTCGCCGCTCCGCTCGGCATCATCGCCCTCATCGTGCTCTCGGTCGTCACCAGCGGGGCCGCGGCCATCGCGAACTACTACGGTTTCCGCCTGTCGCGGGCGAACGGCGACCTGCGGTACGAACGAGGCCTGCTCCAGCGCTACGACGGGACGATTCCCCTCGACAAGGTGCAGACGCTCACGATTCGAGAGAATCTGGTTCAGCGACTCGTCGACCACGCCACGCTCGGTGTCGAGACGGCCGGGTACGCACCGGGACAGGGAACGACTCTCGGGTCTGAGGCGGCCGTCCCGCTCGCACCGAAAGACCGCGTCGTATCGCTCGCCCAGACAATCGAACCCTTTGGTGACCCGACGTTCGAGCGACCGCCGAAACGCGCCCGACAGCGGTACGCCGTGCGGTACACGCTCGCGTTGCTGGCGTTGACCGGCGTGCTGTTTGCCGTCATTCGATTTTCTGGATTTGAAATCGGATGGTGGGTGCCGTTGCTCGGCATTCCGCTTACGCCAGTCGCAGCCCACTACCAGTGGAAGAACCGGGGTTACGCGCTCACAGACGACTACGTCCTCACGCAGGCTGGGTTCTGGGTTCGAACGACGAAAATCGTCCCCTACTATCGCGTTCAGACGGTGGCGACGAGCGCGTCCATCTTCCAGCGCTATCGCGACCTAGCCACGCTCACGGTGGACACCGCGGGCGCTCGGAGCATCATCGGCAGCAACGCCCGTGCCCTCGACATCGACGCGGCGACGGCTGCGACGCTCAGAGACGTGGTCGCAGACCGACTCCAGGCCTCGCTGCGAGCGCGACGAGTTCGCGGGTAGCGTCACCCGAGGCCGAGGATGCGCAGACCATCGAATTCGAACAGGAACAGGTAAATTTGCAGGAGGCCGGCGAGCACCAGCAGGACGCCCGCTGCGCGGGTGACTCCGCGAACGTTACGCGAGAGACGGCGAAGTAATGTCTCGCGTCCGAGAGCGGAGAGCGCGGTCACGAGAATCATGAGCACGCTCATCCCGGCGGCGTAGGCGGCGAGGGTCACGACGGCAGTGGAGGGTCCAGCAGCCAGCGCGGACAGCGAGACGGCGATGAACAGTGGGGCTGTGCATCCGGCGGCGGCCCCCGCGTACACGACGCCGAACAGGACGAACCCGGTCGAAGACCGCGTTCGCGCTGGCAGTTGTATCGTCAGGTGGAGGCGAGTTGGCGTCTTTCCGAGGGCCATCGCTCCGCCGAGAAATACGAGCAAACTCCCGACGACGAGTTCGAGGAGAGAGATGTTGGTGAACGCCTGCGTCCCGACGGCGACCACGAGGCCGACGAGCGCGGCGTAGACGAGAAAGAAGCCGGCACTCACGAGTGACCCGACGAGCACCGCTTGCTGGAGCCGTCGTCCAGTCGACTGCGGAGCGTCGTCTCCACTGCCGAGATAGTAGGCGACGTAGCCGGGGAGCAGCGGGTACGAACACGGGGCGAAGAAGGTGAGCACGCCCGCGGTGAAGGCGAAACCGAGTCGCAGGTCTTCGAGAACCATCACGCGACTCCGGCGCGGCGGACGGCGTCGTCGATAGCTTGCAGACTGGCGAGGCCGACGTGTCGCCAGACTTCTTCGCCATCGGCAGTGAACACGAGGAGCGTCGGGAGGTTACTGACCCCGTAGTGCTCACCGGTTTGCACGTCCGGGTCGAGCGCCGTCGGCCACGTGCCGCCGTACTCTTCCCAGAAGGCTCGAACGACCTCCGCGTCGCGTTCCCACGTTATCGACAGCATGTGGAGGCGGTCTGGGCCGTAGCGACTGCGTATCTCGGCTAAGTCACTCATCTGGGGCTTACACGGCGCACACCAGGTTGCGAAGAAATCGAGCAACACCGGCCGGTCCGTCGGCTGGACGCGGAGCGGGCCACCGTCGAGTGACCCGACCGCGAGCGTATCGAGCGTCAGGGCAGCCTCTCGCGACCCACCGGTACAGCCTGCGAGCGCACCCGCTGTGGCGAGCCCGGCGGTCGCGAGAAATCGTCGCCGGGTTGTGTCCATGCCTGAGTATTGGTGGGTGCTGGAAAAGGGGTATTCCGTTTGTGAGCGTGGCTCACACAACCCCGCCGGGGATTAGACGGGTGCGTGCCAATCCATGACATGAACCGACGGCGATACCTCACGGCAGTGTCCGCCGCGGCGGCATTCGGCCTCGCCGGATGCACGGGCGGCACGGGCGGCAGTCCTGACAGAACGCCCCCAGTTTCGACGCCGAATGGATTTACGCTCCCCGTTCCATCGGACCAGTTGCGACGTGGTGCGCCGAAGGACGCGATTCCTGCCATCACGGACCCAGTCTTTGGGGAAAGTTGGGAGGGCATCGAGATGCGCGTTCGGAGCAACTTCATCGGCGAGTACACCGCCCGCCCACGACTCGAACCGACGGACAGGGTCATCGGCGTCGAACGCGGTGGAGAGACGCGTGCCTACCCGCTCAAGATTCTGAACTGGCACAAAATCGTGAACGACGACTTCGACGGCCCACTGCTGGTGACGTTTTGCCCGCTCTGTGGCAGCGGTCTCACTGCGGAGCGAACCGTCGACGGCGCGGCGACGAACTTCGGGGTGTCGGGACTGCTCTGGAACTCGGACCTCGTGATGTACGATTTTAAGACCGAGAGCCTCTGGAGTCAGCTTCTCGCAACGGCGATTTCAGGCGAGCGAACCGGCGAGACGCTCACGCTGACGCCATCCACGCTGACGACGTGGGGGGAGTGGACTACCACCTACCCAGACACCGTCGTCCTCCTCCCGCCGCCGAAGTCGGGGACGATAAACGGGCCGACGACGCGCGATTACGGCATCGACCCCTACTCGTCGTACGCGAGTTCTGACCAGATTGGTATCGGCTTCAACGACTTCGACGACGACCGCCTGCACCCGAAAACGCTCGTCATCGGCATCACCGACGGCGCGATGGCGCGCGCCTATCCGTTCGAAGTCGTCGACGCGAGCGGGGTTGTAAACGACACCGTCGGGTCACGTGCCGTGGTCGTCGCCACCCTCGCGGACGGAACGCTCGTGGCCTACGACCGCACGGTTGGGGACGAAACGTTGACCTTCGAGGTGGGTGCGCCAGGCGAGATGCGCGGCGGCGGGTCGCGCTGGCGACTCGGAACCGGCGTCGCCCTCGACGGCCCCCACGAGAGCACGCGCCTCACGCGAGCGAACGACGCGTCGCCGATGTTCTGGTTCGCGTGGGCAGATTTCAACCCCGCCACGGACATCTTCGAAGGCTGACAACACTACCTTTTTTGCCGGTGGGTCGGAACCTTCTTCAATGAATACCCACCGCGCCGGAGCCCTTTCCGGCATCCTCGCACCCGGTATCACGCTCGGTGCAATCCTCCTGGCCACGCTCCTCTCGCCGACCTTCACGTGGACCGGAAGCGCGCTCTCCAACCTCGGCGGCGCGGGCGAACGGACGGCGTGGCTGTTCAACGGCGGCCTCATGGTTGGCAGCCTCGTCGCCCTGTTCTCCGTCGGTGTCTTCCCTATCGGGACGGCGTATCACTTCCCCGCCGCACTCTCGTTTTACCTGTTGCTCACCCTCGCCCTCTGGGTCCACGGAACCGGGTCTGTGATTGCCGCAGACGTTTCCTTTGGTCTCGCGAGCATCTGGCTCGGCATCGCGAACATCATGACGTGGATCTGGGTTTCGACGGGCGACCTCACGCGCAGTGGCCTCGCGATTCCAGAAATCATCGGCGCGCTCATCTTCGGCGGGTGGATGGCCTTCGCTGCACGGCGACTGTTCGCCCGGCCGCGAACTGCGGTCAGCCAGCCACTTTCGAAAACTGATTGATGTCCTCGTCGAGACCGGTCACGATGAGTTCGTCGTCGCGCTGGATGACGAAATCCGGGCCGACGTCCGTGATGACCGACCCGTTTCGCCGGACGGCGATGACCGTACAGCCGGTTCGCTGGCGGACGTCCGCCCCCGCGAGGGTCTGTCCCGCGAGATTCGGTGCGGCTATCCGCACCACCTCTATCTGCTTGTCGAAGGTGATGACTTCCTCGTCGAGAATCGTCGAGGCGAGCATTCGACCGCTCACCGTTGCGAGCGCGAGGACGTAGTCCGCACCGGCGCGGTACATCTTTCGGACGCTGTCTGTCTCCTCTGCGCGGGCGAGAATCTCGATATCTGGGTAGTGTTCGCGCAGGATGAGCAGGCAGAACACCGACACGGTGTCGTCGGGAAGCGCGAGAATCACCGCGCTCGCCTCGTCGAGTCTCGCCTCGCGCAGCGTCTCGTCGTCCGTCGCGTCCCCGACGACGTCCACGCCCGGTTTGTCCTCGATATCCACGACGGTGAAGGGGTGGCCGGACTCGTCGAGAGCGCGGGCGACTTCCGCCCCGACTTCACCGTACCCGATAATGACAACCGGGCCGGGACTGTGACGCCGGGTGGCAGAGAGGGTGAGCGATTTGACCTGCTCTAATTGCCCCTCGTCGCCGGCGACGAGCAACATCGTGTGCTCGTCGATGACGGTCTCCGGGCCCGGCGGACTCACGAATTCCCCCGAGAGCCACGCTCCGATGATGTTCGCGCCGGTTTCCTCTGTGATTCGACTGTCTTCGATAGTGACGCCGTCGAGCGGGCTGCCGTCCTGAATGGAGAACTCGACGATTTCGAAATTCTCACCGATTTCGACCGAGTCCATGAGTTCGTGACTGAGCGTCGTCGTCACCTTGTTCGCGAGACTCTCACCGACGAGGTGACGCGGCGAGAAGACGAAATCTGCACCAGCGTACCGGTGATAGCGGGCCGCGTCGTCCGTCTCGACGAAGGTGATAACCTGCGTATCGCAGATGTCCTTGGCCGTGAGAGCGATGCTCGCGTTCGTCTCGTCGTCCTCGTCCGCGACGACCGCTCGCGCGTCGGCGATGTTCGCCGATTCGAGTGTTTCGTTCGTCTCGGGGTCGCCGAAGATGACCGGCACGCCGTTTTCGTAGAGCGCGTTCGCCTGCTCCCGATTCGACGCGATGACGACGGACGGAATCTCACGGTCGTCGAGTTCGTCGATGAGCGTCTCGCCGCGGGGCGTGTAGCCACAGATGATGACGTGGTCTGTGAGGTCCTCGACCGCGTTCGGCGCGCTCATCGAGAGGCGAGTTTCGATCCACGGGACGACGAACAGCGGCAGCGCGAGGAAGACGAAGAAGATGCCCGTAAACTGCATCGTCACGACGAGAAATTTCATCGGGAGCGTCGCCCACGGCGCGTCCTCGCCGTACCCCGTCGTGGTGAACGTTTCGACGACCACGACGAGCGAATCGGAGAGCGACTGCGGGTCGTTTTCGAGGAGTCGCATCCCCGTGTTGTAGGCGAAGGTAAACGCGACGACGACGCCCACGAAGGTGAGCAGATACGTAATGAATAGATTGCGGCGGCTTTCCCTGCCGACCAGTCGCTGCAAGGAACTACCGGGCGAAGCCATACGTGTCCATTTGGCGCTGTGCGGCGTAAAACGATTCGGGTCGGGCGACTCAGCGTTCGGGTGGGCCGACAGTATAGTTATGTTCAGGGCGGTTCATGTCGGCAGTAATGCCCGCCATCGAAACAACTTCTCTCACAAAGGAGTACGACGGCTTTGCGGCACTCACAGACCTCTCGCTTTCGGTCGACCACGGCTCGCTGTACGGCCTCCTCGGGCCGAACGGGTCCGGAAAAACCACCACTCTCTCCATCCTGACCGGCCAGCTTGTCCCGACGGCCGGGTCTGCTCGCGTCCTCGACGTTGACCCCGTCGAAGACCCCGTGGAAGTCAGAAAAAAGGTCGGCATCCTCCCCGAACGCGAGGACCCGCCGAGTTTCATGACGCCACGCGAGTACCTCACCTTCGTTTCCGAGGTGCGAGACCTCGACGACCCGGAGTACCAAATCGCCCGGTGGGCCGACCGCCTCGGCTTCGAGGACCGGCTCGACACGCTCGCGACGGACCTCTCCGAGGGCGAACGCCAGCGCGTCATGCTCGCACAGGCGTTCGTCCACGACCCGCAGGTCGTATTCATCGACGAACCGCTCGTCAACTTAGACCCAATCATGCAAGAGCGGGTCAAACGATTGTTCGTCGATTACTGTGACGTGGGCAACACGCTGTTTCTCTCGACGCACTTCATCAGCGTCGCGGAGGAAATCTGTACGAACGTCGGCATCCTCTCGAACGGCCGGCTCATCGCCGAACGCGACCCGCGAACGCTCGAAGACGGCGAGGGCCTCCTCGAGTACTTCCTCTCGGAGGTGGACGCAGCGAAGACGGCCGGGGAGGCCACGGTCGTCCAATGAGCCTCTTCGTTCGGATGGTCAAAGAGGAGTGGCGACTCCACAGCCGACTGTTCGGTTCGAAACGCTTCGCCCTCTTCCCGCTGTTCATCGCCCTCGTCTGCGGCGTAAGCTACTGGTTTCTGACTCTGACGGGGACCACGCTCGACGGCATCGCGCTCGGCCTCCACGCCGTCGTGTTCTTCCTCGGCTTGCAAGTAGGAACCATCGGGTTCGTCGGGCGCGACGCGCTCAAGAATCTGCTCGGCGACCTCACGCTACTCGTCTTTTCCGCGCGAACGCTCCCGCTCTCACAGCGCCGATTGCTCGCGACGTTCCTCGTCAAAGACCTCGTCTACTACGCCTTCCTCTACCTCGCGCCGGTCGTCCTCGCCTACGCACCCTTTGCCCTCCAGGTGGGTCACTCACCCCTCCGCGTGCTCCTTCTCTGGGTCACCGTGGCCGAAGTGTTCGGCATCGGCGTGGCGCTGTCGTTCGCCGCCGCCGCAGTGGCCACCCGCGGGCGGGCCGCACTCGGGCTGTTCTTGCTCACGGTCGGTGCCCTCGTCGTCTACGCGCAGGCCCCACTCCAGACCATTTTCAGTCTCGGCCTCAGTGAACGAGCGACACTCCTCGGGGCTGGAATTGGCGTCGTCGTCCTCATCGCCCTTTCGGCGTTCGGCCTCGTGCTGTTCAAACCACGGGCGGGGTCCACCCACCGAACACCCTCGACTCGCCTCGCTGGCCTGAAAAATCGCATCCCCGGACGGGACCCACACCTCGTCGCGCGGGCCGTGACGGACGTCGGTCGCTCCAGTGGGTCGTTCTGGAAAGTGGTCATCTCCGCGGCGGTCATCTTCGGGACAACGGCGTTCCTGCTCGACAAAGTGGCCGAGGCGACGGCCATCCGACCCGGCGCGGGTATCGCCCTCGGGACGCTGCTCGGCCTTGGGTCGTTCACCACCTACGCCTGGGTGACGCAGTTCGACGACGCCCGCGAGTACCTCCACTACCCCATCACGCTCACCCGGGTGTTCCGGGCGAAGTTCTACGCGTATCTCCTGCTCACGATTCCCGTCTCGCTTTGTTTCCTGCTGATTGCGGAACTCGGGTTCAACGTGACGAGCGTCCTCTCGGGGTTCGTCATCTTCCCGCTCGTCTCCGTCTACGTCTTCGGCGTGACGGCGTGGCTCACCGGACTCGCGCCGAACGACCTCCTGTTCGACACGCCACGGTTCGTCCTGTTCGGCGTGGCTATCGCGCTCGTGGCCGTGCCGCTGCTGGTCGCATCGCTCGCTCACAGCGTCTCGCCGCTTCTCACGACGGGAATTGCAGTGGTCCTTGCCGCGCTGGCCGCGGTGCTCGGGTGGGTGTTGTTGAACCGAGCGGGCCCCCGGTGGGACGTCCGCCTGCGACAGGACGCTTAGGCCCGTGCGCGGACGAGCAGTTTCGGCGTCGTGAACGACGCCACACCGTCTTCTGCGTACCAGATGTCGAAGTACCGTCGCGCCGCATTCGGGGCTTTGTCGAACTCCGCCTGGAGTTCGTCCAGCCGGGCTTGCGGGACGCCGATTCGTTCGACCCAGCTATCGAATTCGAGGGTCCGCCGGACCCAGGCCGTCTCCTCGACGACGAAGCCGGCGTCGTCGAGCCAGTCGCGCCAGCGCTGTTCTGAATAACTCTCGACGTGCGTCGGGTCACGGAGGCGTTCGACGCGGTTCAGAAACTCCGCGAGCACCTCGTCGTCCGGCGCGACGTTGTCTTCTAAGACGAAGACGCCACCGGGGTCGAGAACGCGAGCGACTTCGGCGACGAAGGTTGCGGGGTCCGGAAAGTGGTGGGCGGCGATACGACACGAGACGGCGTCGAACGTGTCGTCAGGGAACGGCAGGCCCTCTGCATCGCCGACGACGCCGCGCAGGAGGGGGAACGACGATTGGGCGAGTGCGACCATTTCGGGGGTGAGGTCGACGACGATGACCTCGTCGACGCCGGCGCGCATGAGGGCGTTGCCGGTGTGGCCCGAGCCGGTCGCGACGTCGAGGGCGAGGGTCGCTTCGTTCGCCCACTCGCTCAACAGCTGTAAATCGCGTCCGCCGCGGTGGACGGGGCTATCGCGGTAACCCGTGCTTGCTCGACCAAACGACGTTGCCACATCCCGTTTCGAGTTTGCCCCGCGCATACGTACAGTTCGGAGGCTGTGAGTATCTAGATTTGGGCTTGCGCGAAACCGACTTTCCCCTCGAGCGACAACCATCGGTGTGAACCTCGCGACAGATACCGGGCGGGAAACGGTGATTTTCGGCCACGAAATCGACTGGACCGTCGCCGGCCCGGACGTGAAATTCGAGGGCCTCTCGCCCAGTGCAGCACGAACCTTGCTCACGGAGGGCTACATGGACCCCGACGCCCGCAGCGGTCGGTCGCCGACGATGGCGACGATGGTCGAATTCATGGAACGCTTCGCCGACGCTGACCCGGAGCGAAACGGCACGATGTCGGCCCACGGCCGGGTCATCGCGCCAAGCGAACCGGACGCGCAGGTGCTCCTCGAAGGTGTCATCTACTCGGGGCCAACTTCGTCTGCGTTCGTCAGGGCGTACGCTGACCTGTTCTACGAGGCGTCGTCGTTCATGCTCGAAAAGGACCTCCACGCGCGATGCTGGTTCGAGTAGTGCCACGACCCGCGGAGTTAATCGGTCGCCGTCCCTATCACCGGTAATGACCTACCGCGGAGCAGTCGTGGACCTGGACGGAACGGTGTATCGAGGCGAATCGCTCATTCCTGGCGCGGACGCCGGTATCGACTTTTTGCGATCGTCGGGACTCGACCTCCTGTTTTTCTCGAACAACCCGACGAAATCACCCGCGGCCTACAGCGAGCGACTGGCAAGCCACGGCCTCGACGTGCCTATCGAGGAGATCGCCTCCTCTGCGACCGTCACCGCAGCGTACCTGCAGGACCACCACGCGGACGACAACGTGTTCGTCATCGGCGACCCCGGATTGGTCGAACAACTCGAAGCCGCAGACCTGACGCTCACCGACGAACCGACAGCGACCGACGTGCTGGTCGGATCGTGGGACCGCGAGTTCAGTTACCGGAAACTCACGAGCGCGCTCTGGGCGATTCAGGCCGGCGCGGCGTTCATCGGCACCGACCCGGACCGCCGCGTCCCCATCGGCGACGGCCGACTCATCCCCGGGTCCGGTGCCATCATCCACGCCATCGAGGGGGTTGCAGACCGCCCTGCGGATCACGTTCTCGGGAAACCCTCCGAGGAAGCCGCCGAACTCGCACTGTCGCGACTCGGCGTGAGCGCGGACGAATGTCTCGTCATCGGCGACAGCCTCCAGACCGACATCTCGATGGGCGAGCGCGTCGGCATGACGACGGTTCTCGTGCGCTCTGGCATCACCACGCCAGAGAACATCGACGCCGGGCGGGTGCGCCCCGATTACGTCGTCGATTCACTCGGCGAGATTGGTGAAATTTTCTGAGGCGGGCACGTTTATTGGTACGTCACCACACACCTACACTGTGCATCGAGGGGTGCACGGTGGAACCATGAAAATTCTCGAACTCACCGGCGATTTCGTCGAAGACTACGAAGTGATGGTCCCGTTCCAGGCCCTGGAGATGGTGGGCCACGATGTCCACACCGTCTGCCCGGACAAGGAAGCAGGCGAGTCCGTAAAGACCGCCATCCACGACTTCGAAGGCGACCAGACTTACACCGAAAAGCCCGGCCACAACTTCGAACTGAACGCGACGTTTGTCGACATCGACCCGGCCGACTACGACGCGCTCGTCGTTCCCGGTGGCCGTGCACCGGAGTACTTGCGGACGAACGAGGACATCCTCGAAATCGTTCGCCACTTCACGACCGCGAACAAGCCAATCGCGGCGCTCTGTCACGGCCCGCAGATTCTCGCCGCCGCAGACGTCATCTCCGGCAAACACTGCACCGCCTACCCGGCGCTCGAACCGGAAGTCCGCTCTGCGGGGGGCGAGTGGGAAGACGGCGTGTCGACGGACGGCAACCTCGTCGCGGGGCAGGCGTGGCCGGACCACCCCGAGTGGCTCGCGTAGTTCTTAGACGTACTCGGGACGGAAGTCGAACACGCGAAACCTGCCGCGGCGGACGATTGAGCGGTCAATTTTCTCGTTTTTTACCGATGAGACGAGTCTCACGGCTCCGTTCACACCCAGGTTATCGGAGAAAAATGAGACAGCGTCGCAACAAACGCTATACACTCGGCGGTAGAATGTTAGGGGTATGACAGGGATTGAGTACGCAGACTTCCTGGATCTCGACTACGAACCCGTCGCAACCGACCTCGTCTGTACGTTCACGCTCCGTCCCGGGGAGGGGATGAGCATGGAGGACGCCGCCGGCCGCGTCGCCTCCGAGAGTTCGAACGGCACGTGGGCCGAATTACAGGTCGAAGAAGGCGTCACCGAACTCAGTGCAACTGCCTTCGACATCGACGGAAACACGATTCGCGTCGCCTACCCCGA
The DNA here is from genome assembly GCF_029489995.1 of Haladaptatus sp. DYSN1. NCBI lineage: Archaea > Methanobacteriati > Methanobacteriota > Halobacteria > Halobacteriales > Haladaptataceae > Haladaptatus > Haladaptatus sp. DYSN1. Next base: position 2,034,574 of record NZ_CP120470.1, on the reverse strand, counting down.
GGCACTGTTCGAGGCGGGCAACATGGCCCAGATTCTCTCCTGTATCGCGGGGAACATCATGGGGATGAAGGCGGTCGATTCCATCCGCCTCGAAGACTGCGAGTGGCCGGAAGCCCTCGTCGACGGCTTCCCTGGTCCGCAGTTCGGGTCGTCGGTGGCGACGGAACTGCTCTCCGCCCACGGTCGCCCGGTCACCGCGACGGTGCCAAAGCCGAAAGTCGGCCTCCATACCGAATCGCACGCGCAAATCGGCTACGACGCTTGGATGGGCGGGGTCGACCTGCTCAAGGACGACGAGAACCTCACCGACCAGTCGTTCAACCCGTTCGAAGCGCGCGTCGCACGGTCGCTCGAACTGCGCGACAAGGCACAGGAGGAGACCGGCGAACGCAAGGACTACCTCGTGAACATCACCGCAGAGACCGACGAGATGCTCCGACGCGCGGAGTTCGTCGCGGACCACGGCGGCAAGTTCGTCATGGTGGACGTCGTCACCGCGGGCTGGTCGAGCGTCCAGACCGTGCGCCGGCGCTGTGAGGACCTCGGCCTCGCAATCCACGCCCACCGCGCGATGCACGCCGCCTTCGACCGCCACCCTGACCAGGGCGTCTCGATGCGCGTCATCGCGCAAATCGCCCGACTGGTCGGCGTCGACCACATCCACACCGGCACGGCAGGCCTCGGGAAACTCGAAAACGAGGACACTGCGGGTATCAACGACTGGCTCACCTCGGACCTCTACGGTATGAAGGACGTCCTTCCGGTGGCCTCTGGCGGCCTGCATCCGGGTATCATCGACGAACTCATCAACCGCCTGGGGCCGAACCTCATCATCCAGGCCGGTGGTGGCATCCACGGCCACCCAGACGGAACCGCAGCGGGTGCGAAGGCGTTCCGACAGTCAATCGACGCCTCAGTCGAGGGAATCTCTCTGCGCGAATACGCGGAGACCCACCCCGAACTGAAGGTTGCCCTCGAAAAGTGGGGCACACAGACGCCACGCTGACGCGTCTCCAGCCACTGACACACACCCCCGCCTGCCGCCAACCGCTCTTTGATTAGGCGAGCCTCCGAGGTGTGGATACGAATGGCACAGTCGGCCTCCACACGACGCTCGTCGCTGCTCCTCGCGCTCGGCAGCGTCGCCTACCTCGCGCTGATGTTCGTCTGGTTCTCCCTGCCCGCGTTCTTGCTCCCGATTACCGCAGACCTCTCCCTGACAACGGCGCAGGCTGGTTTCCTGACGGGTGCGATTCCGCTCTCGTACATTCCCCTCTCGGTGGCGAGTGGCGTCATCGTCGACCGCATCGGTCCTCGGCGGAGCGTCGGCATCGCCCTGCTCATCTTCGGCGTCGCGCAGATTGCACGGGGCTACGCGACTGATTTCTGGTCGATGTTGCTCCCGACGCTCCTGCTCGGCGTCGGCGGGACGGGCATCACGTTCGGTCTGCCGAAGCTCATCTCCGCGATATATCCGGCCGAACGGGTCGGGTCCGCCTCTTCGGTCTACATGATTGGGTCGTACCTCGGCGTGGCCACCGCCTTCTCGCTCGGGCGTGGCGTGCTCGGCCCAGTGCTCGGTGGCTGGCGACCTGTGTTTCTGTGGGGTGGCGTCGCCGCATTCGCGTTCGGCGGCTGCTGGTTCCTCGTGACTCTCCGGGTGGCTGGCGACGGCCTCGATGCGCCGCCCGAATCCGAGCGAACCGCCGCGGGAACGAACGTCCGCGCCGTGCTCACGACGCCCGGCATGGTGAGCGTCATCGTCATCGGAACGATGTACCTGCTCATCCTCCACGGGATTCAGGGGTGGCTCGCGACGGTTCTCGAAAGCCGAGGCGTCGCGCCCGCGATGGCCGCCACCATCACGAGCGGTATGGTCGGTGCGCAGATACTCGGCGCCCTCGCCATCCCGCTGGTCGTCTCGCGGACGAGTTATCGGGCAATCGTCCTCGGCTGTGGGGTGCTCGCGACGGCCGGCACGCTCGGTCTCTGGCTGCCAGGTCTCGGCGGTTCGGTTGCCGTCGTCGGGTCGGTGGTCGTCGGCATCGCCGTCGGCGCGCTCTCGCCGCTCGTTCGGGCGATTCCGGTCGAACTGGACGGCGTCGGACCGGAGCTGACTGGGACGGCCGTTGGACTGGTGTTCACCGTGGGTGAAATTGGCGGCTTCCTCGGCCCGTTCCTCATCGGGTCGCTCGAAACTGCGACCGGGTCGTTCGCGCACGGCCTCGCGCTGCTCACGGTGGGCAGCCTCGTCATCCTCGGAGCCGGGGCGACGCTCTCCACTTAGTCGTCTGCGGGCGCGGCGTCTACGAGCGCCGTCGGTTCGACGGCTCCGTACCTGACGATGGCGTCGAAGTGCTCGATGGCGAATTTGCTTCCCGAGGTGATGCCGCGGGCGGGTCGGGTGTCGAAGCGCGTCTCGACGAATCGCTCCGCGACGAGCGCCTTTCTCGCGTTGCCTTCCTCGTCGAGTTGCCACTGGGCTTCCGAGAGGAGGAGCGCGGCGGTCACCACGTCGAAGATGTAGTCGGCGAGGCGCTTTGCCTGGAGTTGGGCGTAGTCCTCGTCTTCTGTCGCGAGCGTGCCGAGCGCCGCCTGTAGGCGCTCAAATTCGGATTCGACGGTCGCTTTGAGGCCTTCGAGGTGGGTGTGGTCCACGTCGTCGAGCCACCCCTGAACCAGTTCGATGACGCCCTCGTGGGACTGCTCGCGGGCCATTCCGCGGAGCACGTCGAGCGAGAGGATGTTCGAGGTGCCCTCCCAGATGGGGAGCACCTGCGCGTCCCGGAGAAGCCGCGGGGTGACGAACTCCTCGACGTAGCCGTTGCCACCGAGCACCTCGCAGGCGTAGGAGGCGGTGTCGACCGCCATGCGCCCCGTCTTGTACTTTGCAATCGGAGTCAGCACGCGCAGGGCTTTGAACGCGGCTTCTGCTTTTTCCCCGTCGCTTCGTTCGCGAATGTCGAGTTGCCGGGCGGCCTCGAAGGCGAACGCGGCGGCCGCCTCGTGGTCTACGGCCATGTCCACGAGGTCCCGGCGCATGAGGGGGTACTCGTCGATGGTGGACCCGAACGCCTCGCGGTTCGCGGCGTGAATTTTGCTTTCGAGCAGGCACCGCCCCATCACGCCCACGGAGGCGAAGGCGTTCGAGAGGCGTTCTAAATTGAGCATCTCGGTCATGTAGCGAAAGCCCGATTCCGGCTTCCCGATGAGGTAGCCAGTCGCTCCGTGGAACTCGACTTCGCCCGTCGGCACGCTTATCGTCCCGAGTTTGTCCTTCAACCGGCGGTAGACTGCGTCGTTGAGTTCGCCGTCGTCGAGGCGGTGGGGGACGAGAAACAGCGAGAGTCCCTTCGTTCCCTCTGGTGCGTCCGGGCGGCGGGCCAGCACGAGCGTGGCCTGTGCGTCGATGTTCGAACAGAACCACTTCTCGCCCGTGAGTCGGTAGGTTCCGTCCTCCGCTTCCTCCGCGATGGTGGCGTTCGCGCCCACGTCGCTCCCACCCTGCTTTTCGGTGAGGAACATTGCACCCTCCAGCAGTTTCTCGGGGTCTTTGCTCGTCAGGCCTTCGTAGAACTGTTCTGTGTCGCCGTCGCCGAACTTCTGGAGGACGAGTGCGACCCCCGCAGTCATCGCCACGGGGCAGGTAAAGCCGGGGTCTGCGTACGACAGAAGGAGGTCCATCGTCAGGTTGTGGGTGAGGCCGAGCGCCGAGGTGCGTTCGTCTGGAGCCTCGAAGGAGTCGGCCACGATGCCTGCGCCGTAGGCGAGACGTTCGTTTTCCGCCTGTTCTGGGTGGTACTCGACGTCGTTTACGACCTCGCCGTGTTTCGAGAAGGTGTGGAGTTCCGGGCCGTGTTTGTCGATGACGTCTGCGTTGTCGGCGATCGTGTTCCCGACGACAGCGCCGAAGTCGGCGAGGCGAGGTTCGGCCCACTCGAAATCGGCGTCGGGATACGTCCGGCGGGCCTCGAACTGGACGGTTCGGTCCAGCTCCCAGTAATTCACGTGGCGACCCTCCTCGAGTTTCGAATAGTCGATGGGGGATTCGGGCATACGATATGCTACCGGGTGTGTTACCAAAAATCATGGTAAACGACTGTCGAGTTGTTGGAAATTCTGAAGATTCTCACGGGCGCTCTCGGAAGTGCGACGAGGGCTCGAAACAACTCGAATGAACGGGCAAAAGTGGGGTACTCGAATGTTTTTTCATGCGGGAGTGCCTCTGTGAAATTGCTATGGCTGACCGAGCAGAACTCAGACAGCAGATGATCGATGCGTTCGAAGGTGCAGACTACCCAATCTCCAGCCCGATGGAACTCGTCCCAGCGCTGCCAAACGGCCCAGCGACGAAGTTCGAATCCGGCGACTTCTCCATGACCGCCATGGAGCTCAACACGAAGATTAGCGGCGGGGACTTCCCGTACGAGAGTCCGGAAGCCTTCGTCGACGACGTCCTCGACAAACTCGAAGAACAGGACTACATCTGAACGCACCCGGGATTTCACGGCGTTCTCTCGATTTTACGACCACGAGCGGCCGTGCTCTCCGCCACCCGGTTACTGCAAGTAAAGCACCGAGACAGCCGTCACGAACACGCCGAGGCCCAACAGCAGGTAGTTCGCGACTGGATTCTTCGCCGTCGTCAGGTCGAGTGAGTACCTTCGCCGCGAGAACGGCCAGAACGGTTTGATTCCCATCGGCGTAATCCAGTCGGCGAGGAGGTGGGACGCGATGGAGAGGACGCCGACCCCGAAGGCGAATCCGGCGAGTATCGGCGTGGTGAGTCTGAGGGCGACCCAGCCGAGTCCCGCACCGACCAGCAGCGCGAACAGGATAGTGTGGGTCGGTCCCCGGTGGGGGATGAGCGGCGTCTTGATGTCGATGTCTGGCAGCGTCGAGAAGGCGAGCATGAGGCCGCCGCCGACCACTGCGAGTTCGAACTGACCAGAGAGCGTGAGGGCGACGCCGACGGGGGCGTACACCAACAACGCAGCACCATAGTGGCCAGTCGCGTACATACTCGCCGAGTAGTGCGTCACGAAGATAAATTTCCGGGCTGACTTTCACGCTGCAACCCAAAGCAGACGTATGGCTGGCATCATCGAAACCATTCTCTCCACGTTCGGCCCCTTCGCGATTGCCGCCGCCCTCTTCGCCGGTGGCCTCCTCGTCTACGGGCTGTTGCTCGCTGTGAACCGATTCCGGGGCAAGGGCTAAGCCGCGCGCAGTTGGCAGTACGTGTATGCCACAGGAACCCATGACTCGGTTTCCGGTCCCGGACGAAACCGACCTGCCAGAAGACCTCCGCGAACGCATCGACGAAGAAACCGAGAAGGCGGGATTCACGCCGAACGTGTTCATGGCGTACGCCTACCAGCCAGCCCAGTGGCGGGCGTTCTTCGAGTACTACGACGCGCTGACGCAGGATACGGACCTCACCCGCGAGGAGATAGAGATGATAATCGTCGCCGTGAGCGGCGCGAACGACTGCTATTACTGTATCGTAGCCCACGGCGCGCTCTTGCGGTTGTTCAGCGAACAACCGCTGCTCGCAGACCAGGTCGCCTCGAACTATCGCAACGCCGATATTTCTGCCAAACACATGGCCATGCTCGACGTCGCCGTGAAACTCACCGAACGACAGGCCGAAATCGACGAGGCCGACTTCGAGAAACTGCGCGAGGCTGGATTTTCCGAGAAGGCCATCTGGGATATCGGCAGCGTCACGGCGTTTTTCAACCTCTCGAATCGCATGGCTCACTTCGCCGACATGCGCCCGAACGACGAGTTCCACACGATGGGGCGCTAACGCGGCCCGCTTCGCTCTTCTCGGGCATTCTCTCGGTCGTTTACCGAACTGTGGGAGAATGAACCACCGACACATATATTATTTAGGTCCGTCTAATTTCTCGTATGTTGAGTGCCAAGATGGAGGATTATCTCAAGGTCATCTACCAGCTCCAGCGGGAGTCTGATGGCCCCATCTCCACCTCCGCTATCGCCGATGTGCTGGGCGTGAAACCGCCCACTGTCACGAGCATGGCGAAGAAACTCGAAAAACGTGAACTCGTCGAACGCGAAGAGTACAAGGGCGTCCGCCTGACCCCCGAGGGGGAGACGGTGGCGCTCGAAGTACTCCGCCACCATCGCCTGCTCGAAACCTACCTGACCGAACACCTCGGCTACGACTGGGCGGCGGTTCACGACGAAGCCGACCGGCTGGAACATCACATCAGTGAGGAGTTCGAGCGACGCGTCGCCGAGATGCTCGACAACCCGACGGTGGACCCTCACGGTGCGCCGATTCCGAACGCGAATCTGGACCCAATCGAGGATGCGATGGGGACCGCACTCTCGGCGTGTGAGGCTGGCGACGAGGTCGTCATCCGGCGAGTTCGGGACGGCAACGCTGCCGAACTCGAATACCTCGCGGACGCGGGGATTCTCCCCGGGACGCCGGTCACCATCGTGGAAGTCGCGCCCATCGGCCTCGTGACGGTTCGGCTTCCCGACGGCGACGAGGTCGCTCTCTCAGAGCGCATCGCGGACGTTATCCGCGTCACTGAAGTCGATTCGATGACAGAAAACGCGACGGAGATGGCCTGAGATGCCGTCCCACGACTACAGGACGGCTGGCGCGATGACGAAGACGCTCGAAGAACGCCTCGTCGCCGCGCTCAAGGGTGAATCGATAGATAGACGGTCGGTTCTCGGCGGTCTCGGCCTCGCCGGTGCGGCGGGCATCGCTGGCTTCAGCGGCGGTGCAGTAGCTGACGGAGACCACGATGAGGACAAGTCCCACCACGGCACCTTCGGTGCTGTTGGCGAGTACTCCTCTTCGCTGTTCGACCCACACGAGTATCTCTACGAGTTCAACACCGGCGAGGTCTACATGGAGGGCGACCAGCGGATTCGTCGCTTCGAGATGAACGCGGTGGATACTGAAATCGAGATTGCGCCGGGCATCACGTTCACCGCGTGGGCCTACGACGGGCAGGTGCCCGGCCCGACGCTCCGCGTGACGGAAGGCGACATCATCGAAGTCGAGTTCACGAATCGAGGTCGTCACGCCCACACCATCCACCCGCACGTGAAGAACATCGACCCGGCGATGGACGGCGTTCCGACCAACGGCCCGGGCGTTCTCGATACGGGCGAGTCCTACACGTATCGGTGGAAGGCCCAGCCGTGTGGCGTGCAGTTCTATCACTGCCACTCCCTGCCGCTCAAAGAACACATTCACCGCGGCCTCTACGGCATGATTATCGTGGACCCCGACCCGGAACGGGTTCGGGAGAACCCCCGGAAGTACATCAACTACGACGGCCCGATGACCGACGAACTGGTGGACCAGCTCGTCGCCAAGGCGGAGAGCCGGAACATCGAGTACGCCGCAAACGACGAGGTAAACGAGATGGTGATGCTGATGAACGCCTTCGACACCAACTTCGACGGCGAGAACGAGGTGTACGCCGTCAACACCCGGGCGTTCTGCTACGGCGTCGGCGACACCGACGGGAAGGGCAACTGGGAGGCCGGCGAAACCAAGCGGCCGATTCAAATCGATGGCGAACAACTCCAGCGCGTCTACCTCGTGAACGCCATCGAGTTCGACGCCATCAACTCGTTCCACACGCACTCGAACTTCTTCGACTACTACGACCACGGCACGACCCTCACGCCCACCCTCAAGACGGTGGACACGGTCATGCAATGTCAAGCACAGCGCGGGATTCTGGAAATCGACTACTCGGACCACGAACCCGGACTGTACATGTTCCACGCCCACCAGTCTGAGTTCGCCGAACTTGGCTGGATGAGCTTCTTCGAGGTGGTCTAGATGGCAAAAACTGACGGCGGAACGGGCACGGTGAACCAACCATTCGGCCTACCGCGCTGGGTCGCCGCAATTCTCCCGATTGCGCTCCTCGCGCTCGTCATCGCCGGCTTCTTCGTGATGACGCCGTTTGCGGGGCTCGAAGGCTCCGGTGCGCCGCTTCCGGACGTGACCGTCACTCACCACACGATTCCGAACGACAACACCCTCGTGCTCCACGTCGTGAACAACGGCCCTGAAACAGTCACCATCTCGCAAGTACTGGTCGGCGACGCGTACTGGAACCACCAGGTGATGCAAGGCGGGGTCGAAGACCCAACAATCGGGCCGCGAGAGTCGGCCCGCGTCGTGATTCCGTACCACTGGAATCCCGGCTGGGACCTGGAAACGGCGCTCGTCTTGAACGACGGGACGACCATCCACCACACCATCGTCGCCCCCGAACAGAGTCCAGGCGTGAGCGGTGACGTCCTCTGGACGCTCGCCATCATCGGCCTGTTCGTCGGGGTCATCCCCGTCGCGCTCGGGATGCTCTGGTTCCCGTTCATGCAGTCGATGAGCGACCGGGCACTGCACGCCATTCTCGCCTTCTCGGTGGGGATTCTCGTCTTCCTCGCGTTCGACGCCGGGTTCGAAGCGTTCGAACTCGCGGAGGCAGTTCCGGGGGCCTTCGAGGGGCAACTGCTCGTCATCATGGGCATCCTCGGCGCGCTCTTGCTCGTCCAGGCCGTCACGAAGTGGCGGTCCGCTGGTACGGGCACGCCCTCTGGCCTCTGGATTGCCTACATGGTCGCCCTCGGTATCGGGCTTCACAACCTTGCGGAGGGCCTCGCCATCGGGAGCGCGTTTGCCCTCGGCCGGGTTTCGCTCGGCGCGTTCCTCGTCATCGGATTCATGCTTCACAACGTGACCGAAGGGCCGGCCGTCGTGGCTCCCGTTACCCGCGGCGCTCGCCCGTCGCTTGGGCACTTCATGGCCATGGGCGCGCTCGCCGGTATCCCTGTCATCTTCGGCGGCTGGATCGGCAGTTTCGCCTTCTCGCCGACGCTCGGGGCGTTGTTCCTCGCCATCGGCGTGGGTGCAATCTTGCAGGTCGTCTGGGAAATCGGCGGTCTCATCTCGCGCAACGGGCAGGTGGGCAGTTCGTATAACTTGCTCGCGTTCTTAGCCGGTCTCGTCATCATGTATGCGACCGACTTGCTGGTGGTGCTCTAATCGATGCGACGGCGCGACTTCCTGTGCAGCGGTGGGGCCGCACTGGCCCTTGCGCTCGCTGGCTGTTCCGCGACTGGTGGTAACGGCGGCGACGGCGACACCGTCGGGATGCAGAACTTCAAGTTCAATCCGAAGACGCTCACCGTGGACGCGGGCACGACGGTCACCTTCGACAACGACAGCGAAACGGACCACACCGTCACCGCCTACGAGCAGAAGATTCCCGCTGACGCAGCGTACTTTGCGAGTGGCGGATTCGAGACCGAACGGGCCGCCCGCCAGAATCTCACTCAAGGGCTCATCAAACCCGGCGAGACCTACGAACACACCTTCGAGGTCGCCGGGCGACACGAGTACTTCTGCATCCCGCACGAGGGGACGGGGATGAAAGGCACCATCGTGGTCGAATAACCCGCCGAAACTGGTTTTTTCGTCGTCCGCCTCTGTTGGCACATGGCTTCACTGGACGACATCGACCGAACGATTCTGCGCCTGCTGGTCGAGGACGCTCGTCGCCCGTTCAGCGAAATCGCAGAGCAGGTAGACCGCTCGCCGCCGACGGTCGCAGACCGCGTCGAACGACTACAGGACCTCGGCCTCATCACTCGGTTCACCGTTGCACTCGACCGCTCGCGCCTGAGCGACGGCCTCCCGATGCTCGTGGACCTCGCAGTCAAACCAGGAGCCACCGAGCGAGTGCGTACCGGCGTCCTCGACCTCGACGGGGTCGAACACATCTTCACCACGGCCGAAGGCCACGTCGTCTTTCAGGGACACCTCGGCGACAGAAACGTCGAATCGCTGCTCTCCGGCGTCGTCTCGCTCGAGGACATCCACTCGTACGACGTAGACCTGCTCTCTGACGTATCGTGGCAACCTGCCGTCGGCGAGGCGGCGTTCGCCCCGGAGTGTGCGGAGTGCGGGAACACCGTCACCGCCGAGGGTACCTCTGTCGTCCTCGATGACGACCGCTACCACTTCTGCTGTTCGTCCTGTGAAGTGCGGTTCACCGAAACGTACGAAGAGCTAAAACAAGGCGCCTGAGTTACGCGGAGGCGTCGTAGCCCGCATTTTCGACCGCCGAGACGAGTGTTTCCACGTCGGCGTCGCCCTCGATTGTCGCCGTATCTGTCTCCCGGTCTGCCGTCGCGTTCGTCACGCCAGCAACACCTTTCAGTGCCTCCTCGACAGTTGCCTCACAGCCGCCACAGCTCATCCCGGAAACGGTCAATTTCGTCGTCATACTCGTATTTAGGTGGGCAGCGTTTTGTCGGTTGCCCCTTCGAATCGAAGGCGCGCTACCCCTTTCGCGCCGTGATGGTGGTCACCTCGACGTGCTGGGTGAACGTCTCGCGGTCGAAGTGTGCGAGTTGCTCGCGGATGGCCCGCTCCAACTCTGTGGCCGCGTCCCCGAGCACCGCCGGTGAGCAGTACGAGAGGGAGAACACGTAGCCGACGATGCCGTCCGGCGTCCACTCGTGATCGAATTCGAGGTGTTCGATTTCGAGGCTTTCAAAGGCCGACTCCGCGAGCACGTCCTGGTGTAACCGGGCCGGGTCGTCGGTTCCGTCGGTGGAGTCGGGTACGGCTCGGAATTCTGCGGCGAAACTGGCGACCGAGCGTTGCCACTCGGCCTCGGGCAACGCCATCCAGTCGCCGTCGGTGAGCACCGCCACGCCGCCGCCGGGATTCGTCAGATCGGAGAGCGTGGTGAGCGTCCGGTCGCGGTCCATCCAGTGAAAGGACCGCCCCATCACGGTGAGGTCGAATGTGCCGAGCGATGCGTCTATCGTCGCGTCCGACCCGACGACCCAGTGGACGTTGTCCGCGCCAGCTTCGTCTGCCAGTCGTCGCGCCTCGCAGAGCATCTCCTCGTTCGGGTCCATGCCGACCACCTCTCCGGCGTGGGCGGCGAGTGGAATCGCGAGATGACCCGGCCCGCACCCGAGGTCGAGCACCCGCGACGGCTCGTCGAGGTCGAAGTTCGTGACCAACTGCTCGATGGCCCGCTCGTCGTACCGTGGACGATGACGTGCGTAGTACCGCGCCGTGCTCTCGAACAGTTCGGACGCATCTCGCGGTGGCATACCGGCCCGTTGTGTGCACTACGTTATGTCGATGTTGCCTTGCTTTCGGTACGACACTCCTCGTCCCGCCTTGGAATATAAACTCTTGGCCTCGATAATCGTCGGATTCCGAGGGACAAACCGCTTCAATCTCTAGTGCGTACTGTAGGACAATGGCTACCCGACGGGTTCAGTTCGCGATTTCCGGGATGAGTTGTGCGAACTGTTCGAAGACGATAGACACTGCCGTCAGGAACATAGACGGCGTCACCGAGGCGAGTATCAACTACGCCACGGACGAGGGCACGGTCGAATATGACCCCGAGCGCGCGTCACTCGCCGACATCTACGACGCAATCGAGGATGCGGGTTACGAGGCGGCCCGCGAGTCGGTCACTATCGGCATCACCGACATGACGTGTGCAAATTGCGCCGCGACGAACGAGCATGCCCTCGAACGGGTCCCCGGCGTCATCCGCGCGAAGGCGAACTACGCCACCGACGAGGCGCGCGTCGAGTACAATCCGGCAGAGGTCTCCCTCGCCCAACTCTACGACGCCATCGCGGAGGCTGGGTACACGCCGGTCCGCGACGAGGACGGCGAGGGTGAGTCGGAACGTGACCGGCGCGACGCGGCCCAGCACGCGGAAATCGACCGCCAGCGACGACTCACGCTGTTCGGTGGGGCACTCTCCGCGCCGCTGTTCGGCATGATGCTCGCCCACCTGTTCGCGCCGGGTCTCTTGCCGGAAACCGTCGCGGGCGTCCCGTTCGGCTGGGTCGCGTTCGCGTTTGCGACCCCCGTCCAGTACTTCTTGGGCAAGGAGTTTTACGAGAACTCGTACACGGCGCTCGTGAAAAATCGCACGGCGAACATGGACGTCCTCATCGCGCTTGGCTCTTCGACGGCGTACTTCTACTCCGTCGCCGTGCTGCTCGGCCTCATCGGTGGGGCGCTCTACTTCGACACCGCCGCGTTCATCCTCGTGTTCATCACGCTCGGGAACTACCTCGAAGCGCGTTCGAAGGGGCAGGCGGGCGACGCCCTTCGCGAACTACTCGAACTTGAAGCCGACACCGCGACGCTCGTAGACGAGGACGGCACCGAGCGCGAGGTTCCCCTCGAAGACGTGTCCGTCGGGGACCGGATGAAGGTCCGCCCCGGCGAGAAGATTCCAACCGATGGTGTGGTCGTCTCCGGGGAGAGCGCCGTGGACGAATCGATGGTCACCGGCGAGTCCGTGCCCGTAGAAAAGGCAGAAGGGGACGAGGTTGTTGGTTCGACCATCAACCAGAACGGCGTGCTCGTCGTGGAAGCGACGAAGGTCGGCGAGGAGACGGCGATTCAACAAATCGTCGCCCTCGTCTCCGACGCCCAGAGCCGCCAGCCGGAGATTCAGAACCTCGCAGACCGCATCAGCGCCTACTTCGTGCCCGCTGTCATCACGAACGCGCTCGTCTGGGGTCTCGTCTGGTTCTTCTTCCCCGAGGCGCTCGCCGGGTTCGTCCAGGGCCTTCCGCTCTGGGGGCTGGTCGCGGGTGGCCCACAGGTAGCCGGCGGTAGCGTCTCCGTCTTCGAGTTCGCTGTCATCGTCTTCGCCTCGGCCGTGCTCATCGCCTGTCCCTGTGCGCTGGGTCTCGCGACGCCCGCGGCCACCATGGTCGGGACGACCATCGGCGCGCGAAACGGGGTGCTGTTCAAGGGTGGTGACATCCTCGAACGGGTCCGCGACGTGGACACCGTCGTCTTCGACAAGACGGGCACGCTCACGGAAGGTGAAATGCTCCTCACCGACGTGGTCGCGCTCTCGGCGACCGACGGCGGCCAGGTACAGCGGGAAGCGAGCGACGAGGAGTTCGTCCTCTCTGTCGCTGCGAGCGCCGAGTCGGGGAGCGAACACCCCCTCGCCGAGGCCATCGTCGACGGTGCAAAAGAGCGCGACCTCGACGTCTCGACTCCCGAATCGTTCGAAAACGTTCCCGGCCACGGCGTGCGGGCGACCGTAGACCGCGGCGAGGTGCTCATCGGGAACCGGAAACTCCTCGCAGACGAGGGTATCGACACCGACCCCGCAGCGGAGACGATGGAGCAACTGGAACGCGAGGGGAAAATCGCGATGCTCGTCGCCCTCGACGGCCGCTTGCTCGGGGTCATCGCTACTGCAGACACGGTGAAACCGGGCGCGAAAGATGCCGTCTCGCAACTCCACGAGCGCGGCCTCGACGTGTGGCTCATCACGGGCGACAACGAACTGACCGCGCGCGCCGTGGCCGAAGAAGTCGGCATCGACCCGAACCACGTTCGCGCCGAGGTGTTGCCCGAGGACAAAGCAGAAGCCGTCGAGTCCATCCAGGCGGATGGCCGAACGGCGATGATGGTCGGCGACGGCGTCAACGACGCGCCAGCACTGGCCGCCGCGTTCGTCGGAACCGCCCTCGGCAGCGGGACCGACGTGGCGATTCAGGCGGCGGACGTGACGCTGATGCGCGACGACCCAGTGGACGTGGTGAAGGCCATTCGCATCTCGGAGGGGACGCTTCAGAAGATAAAACAGAACCTGTTCTGGGCGCTCGGCTACAACACGGCGATGATTCCTCTCGCCTCCCTCGGCCTGTTGCAACCGGTGCTCGCCGCGGGCGCGATGGCGTTTTCGAGCGTCTCGGTGCTCGCAAACAGCCTCGCCTTCCGACGCTACACGCCCGACCACGACTACGAACTACTGGGTCGGTTCCGGTAACCGCCGAGAGTGCACATCGCTGTGCACTGGCCGACAGTTTTCCCCTGAATTCAACGAGTCCACTCGTCGCACTCCTGTCTGTTTTCGAGACGTTTTGACGATTCTGTCACAAGCTTTTGGTAACGAAGTAGTGTGGCTGGAGATAGCATGGCATATTCTAACTCCTTCGGCGAAGCGACACGACGGACGGTACTCAAGGCGACTGCGGGTGCACTCGGCGTCGCGGCGGTTTCGGGGACGGCAGCGGCGAGCGACGGCGAGTACGACCCGTATCAGCCGGAAACGATCGGCAAGTCGAGCGACAACGTCTCGAACGCCGGCTATCACAGCATGGGAGCCATCGGCTCTGAGAGCACGGCTGGCAGGCCCGAGAACCCCCACTACGGCGGCATCACGGAGGTTCGCGTCCACGGCGACTACGCCTTCGTGGGGCTGTTTTCCTCGCGCGACGAAACTGACGGCCGCGGCGTCGCCATCGTCGATATCAGCGACTACAACCGCGCAGAGACGGAGGCCGACTTGGACCAGGCCGAGATGACGGTCCTCTCGTTCTTCGGCAACCAGAATCCGGGGACGGCCATCATGGACGTGAAGGTCTCCGCGGACGGGAACTATCTGTTCCTCGGCACACAGCCGATTACGGCCCTGTTCGGCGAACTCACCACGAGTACGGACTCGGATGCAGACAGCACGTCCGGGACGAACACCGGCGGCGTCGTCGCCGTGGACGTAACCGACAAGGGCAATCCCACCATCGCGGGGACGTTCGACGCCTTCACGACGGGAATTCATAATCTGTTTCACCACCGCATTGGCGGAAACGACTACGTCTTCGCGTGCAAGGACATCGAGTACGCGGGCGATGCCGGGATGTACGTCTTCGAGTTCCACCGAGACACCGGCCTGCTCGAACTCGTGAATCGCTGGACGGTGCCGGAAGAACCAAACACGGACGCCGCGCCGTTCCCGTTCTTCTACTGTCACGACGTGGAAGTGCAAGACGACCCGAAGACGGGGACGCCAACGGCGTATCTCTCGTACTGGGACGCCGGCCTCCAAGTGCTGGACGTGAGTGACCCGACCAGCATCACGCGCATCGGCCGCTTCGAGATGCGCCAGGCACACTTCGCGACGCCAGCGCCAGACCTCGTGGACGGAAAGCGCGTCTGCATCGCCAGTCACGAGGAACCGTCGGGTGACTACGACGACGGCATGGAGGAGAAATCGAATCCAAAGTCCACTGGGACGGTATTCCTGGTGGACGCAGACGGCATCTACGAGGACCCCTCCGTCACGACGGACCTCCCGCTCCTCGACGACTGGACGTGGCAGAACGCCACGACTATCGAGGGCGTAGACGACATCGAATTTACCGACTTCGCGCTCAGTCCGCACAACTCCACCGTCGAGAAGCACGTGGACCCGAGGTCCGGCGCGGTCGAATTCTACGTCCACCAGGCTCACTACCACGGCGGCCTGCGCTACCTCAACATCGACACGGGTGACTGGTCGCTCGTCGAGACCGGGTGGTCGCGCCCACAGTACGACGTTCCAGAAGCCTCGATGATGGAAGGGTTGAACGCGACGACGCCGAACATCTGGGGGGCCGATGTGAGCAACGGCGTCACCTTCGCCGCGGACATCAACCAGGGCATTCACGCCATCTACAACACAGATCTCCCGATTAGCGGCGCGACGCCGGTCGTGGCGCTCGAACGGTCCGACGACGGCTCCGTGTTCACAGGTGGCCAGACCGACCACGTGACGCTCAAGCTGCAGTACGCAGAGAGCGACGTGCTCATCCGCGACCGCCTGCCCGAATCGTGGACGGTCGCAGACGGCGACGACCACACGACGTACCTCGAAGGCGGCGGGCGCATGGTCGAGTTCACGAACCCCGTGAGCGAGGCCGACCCAGAGCGCAACTACTTCGCCGAAGTGCCGTCCGGCGCGGAGACGACCGGCGACTACACCTTCGGCCCAGTCGAGTTCAGCCACGACGGCGGCGACACCTGGCACGAAATCGAGGCGACGACGGAGGTCAACACCGTCTCCGGCACGTCCACGAACACGAACTCGCTGACGCTCGGCACCATCGGCGGCGCGGCCGGTGTGTTCTACCACCAACGCGAAAAAGTTCTGAACACGGTTCGCGGTGTGTTCGGCGACGAGTAGGGTTCAGTACCCTTCGAGCACCGCGTTTCTGCGCTGAATCCGGTCCTGTTCTGATTCGATAACTTCGCGCGTGCGGTCGTCCACTTCGACGAGATGACAGAGCGGGTGGCCCGGCGCTGCGACCGGGTTCTGGAGCAAGCCAACGAGGAGTCCGGTGAACGGCGCTTCTACGTCGTGGACCTCGTCTTTGAAGTGGTCGGTGATGGTCACGATGACTTCACCTTCGTAGACGAGTTCTCGCCGCCCGTGGTGCATCTCCACGAGGCCGCCGACGTCCGCGCGCAGCCAGGTTTTGTCGCTGTCGCTCCCGATGACCTTCGTCCAGCCGGGCCAGTGGATGGCCGCGTCGGGAAGCATCTCGTACTCTGCGAGGATGCTTTCGACGCCTTGCAGGCCACGTTTGATGAGGCGACGCTGGAACCGGTGGGCTTGCCCCATCTCGATGGTGATGGTCGGCACGCCAGCACTCGTCGCCGCCCCGCGCAGCGACCCGCCATCGCCCCCACCGCCGAGGATGACGTTCGCACCGAACGACCGGGCGAGGCGTTCGACTTCGGGGTCGCTCATGTCGGCGCGGACGTGAAACATCGTCGTCCGATTGCGCGTCGAGGTGTGGAAATCGAGGCCGAGGTCACATTGCTTGATGAAGGTCGAAAAGAGGTTGTTCGCCATGCGCTCTGCGGTGTTCGACCGCTCTTTCCCCGGGAACGATCGGTTCAGGTCGAGGTCGTAAATCGGGATGTAGCGTTGCTGGGCGAGGTACCCCGGAATGTTGACGACGTGGATACAAACGAGCGTCCCGTGCAGGTTGCCCGGCTTGTACGTCGAGGCGGCTTCCTGGACGACTTTCACCCCGTTCAGTTCGTCGCCGTGGATGGCGGCGGTCAGGAAAACCGACGGCCCGGGCTGGCGGCCGTTGATGATGGTGACTGGAATCTCGACGGGGTCGCCGAGGTAGGTTTCGCTGATTTCGTGTCGGAGCGTCCGAACCTCCCCTGGTTCGACCGTTTCCCCGTTGTAGTGAAAGGCGTTCGAAAATTCGGCCATATCGGAGTGTCTCAGGGTGACGCAAAGTAGCTTCCCCCGGCCGTGAGAAATCGTGTAAAACCGAGAGAGGAGGCCTCTGTGGACCGTTGGCGTTTTATCGGAGAACCGTCTATCGGGGTGCGTGCAGAATATTACCGACCGGACGCGCAACCCCTTCGGCATGCGCACGCCACCGGAATACGCCGAGACGGCCGCCCAGACGGTGTTCGGCTACGGGGACGCGAACGCCGACTTCCACCTCATCGGCGACCACCCGGGCGTCCACGGCGGTCGGAAGACGGGCGTCCCCTTCACGGAGGGAGTCGCCGGCAAGCGCCTCCAGCCGATTCTCCACGAACTCGGGTTCCTCGCGGACGCCTACGACGACGAGCCACGCCCGACGAACCTCTACTGTTCGTACATCCACATGTGCACCGTCGACGACGGCGAGACACCGACGCGAGCGCAGTACGACGCACTCGAACGCTACTTCGACGCCGAGTTGCGAGCCATCAACGGACACATCTTGATGCCCGTCGGTGAGCAGGCGATCCGGCACGTCGTTCGCGAGTACACCACCCAGGAGCGCCACCTCGATTTCGACATGGCTGCGCTTCACGGAAACGACGTGCGCGGCGGTGGCTTTCTCGTGTTTCCGATTCGTGACCCGACCGAGTGGGAGGACGGCGACGCCGAGTATCTCGAAACGAAACTCCGCGCCCTGCTGAACTCCGACTACCGCCAGACGAAAGGCGTGGCGACGATGATCGGGTGACGTTGCTTCTCGCTGACTGAATTACCTTCCCGTTACCGGCGTATTATGAGGCTCTGGCGACTACGCAGTTCCATGAATGAGACGCCCGAGTACGACGTGACCGTTGTCGGCGGTGGTCCCGCCGGTCTGACTGCTGCGCTCTACACGACCCGTCTGTCGCACGACACGGCGGTCATCAACCGCGGCGGCGGCCGCGCGGCGATGATGATGGACACCCACAACGTCCTCGGCATCACCGAAGACGTATCCGGAAACGAGTTTCTCCAGACCGCAGTCGAACAGTTGGAGGGCTACGGCACAGACTACTTCCGCGATACGGTGACGGCCATTACGGCAACCGAGGACGGCCCGCGACGCTTCCTCGTCGAGGCAGGCGACGTCTCCGTCTACACCGACTACGTGGTCGTGGCAACCGGGTTCACCGACAAGCGCCCGGAGCCACCGCTTCCCCGCACCGGTCGTGGCCTCCACTACTGTCTGCACTGTGACGCCTACATGTTCGTGGACGAACCGGTGTACGTGATGGGGCACTCGAACAGCGCGGCCCACGTCGCGATGATTATGCTGAACTTCACCGACCGCGTGGACATCCTGCTCCGGGGTGCAGAGCCAACGTGGTCCGAGAAAACGGACACACTCGTTCGCGCCCACCCGGTAAACATCATCGAGGCGGACATCGAATCGAAGTTCCCGGACGAAGACGACCCCTCCTGGCTCGGCGGCTTCGAGTTCGAAGACGGCACCCGCCGCGAGTACAAGGGCGGATTCGCGATGTACGGCTCCGAGTACAACACCGCCCTCGCCGAATCGCTCGGCGTGGACCTCAACGACGACGGAACCATCGCGGTGGACGACCACGGGAAGACGAACGTCGAAGGCGTCTACGCCGTCGGCGACGTGACGCCCGGGCACAACCAGATTCCCGTCGCGCTCGGCGAAGGGGCAAAAGCCGGCATCTCCATCCACTACAGCGCTCGGACGTTCCCGATGTCGCTCGACGAAATCGAGGAGCTGGGCGGCGAAATCGACGCGGCGCACGCGCCCGCCATCTCCGAAAAACTCCGCGACGCGGCAGTCAAACACGAAGCCGGCGAAGTCGTCGCCGACGACGACTGAACATTGCCCACCGGTCGGTTCACACGCGAATTTTTCACTCCGGGTCGCCAATGTGCGAGCATGCCCGTTACCCTGGACCTCGCTTCGAACTACGCCGACGCCGTCGGTAACGACCACCTGACCGAACCGCTCGCAGAGGAGACGACGGTGTACGCCCTTCTGAACGAAATCGCCGAGGCACATCCCCCCGTCCACGCCCTCTGGTTCCGGGCGAACGGCCAGTTGCGCGGCCACGTCGAGATAAACGTCGATGGCACGGACATCCACGACCTGCAAGGTCCCGAGACGGTCGTCACCGACGGCGCGAGGATTACAGTGCAGCCGGCGATGGGGTGCTGAGAAACCAGAAACAGTGATGTGTCCGCCCACTCGACTGTGCGTGTGAAGCAGATTCAACTCGAGTGTACGGTGTTCGAGGGGGAAAACAGCGTGTACCTGCTCGGGACCGACGACCCCGAGGCTCCCGTCACGCTCGTGGACACGGGCGTCGCGGTGGACGAGGTGCGCGAGCAATTGCACGACGCCCTCGCCGCCGAGGGACTCGCGTTCGCGGACGTAGACGAAGTGCTCCTGACCCATTGGCACGAGGACCACAGCGGCCTCGCCGGGTTCGTCCAGGAGCGAAGTGGTGCGACGGTTCGCGCCCACCACGCTGACGCCGACCTCATCGAACGCGACCCGGCGGCCTGGGACGACCTGTTCGACAGTCAGCGGTCGAAACTCGACGAGTGGGGGATGCCAGAAGACAAGCAGGCAGAACTCCTGCCCATCATCGAACGCGACGAGGCGATGGCCGAGGGCGCACCCGAAGTCACGCGCTTCGAGGCGGGCGACCGCTTCGAGATTGGCGACCTCACGCTCGAAGTCGTCCATCTCCCCGGACACACCGAAGGTCAGTGCGGGTTCGTGTTCGAAGGCGAGGAGGGGGCGGAACTGTTCTCCGGCGACGCGCTGTTGCCCAAGTACACGCCGAACGTCGGCGGAGCGGACGTGCGCGTTGACGAGCCACTCGCCAAGTACCTCGACACGCTCACCAACATCGTAGACGCAGACTATTCGGTCACGTGGCCGGGCCACCGCCAGCGTATCGACGACCCGGCGGCGCGGGCGAAGTACATCGTCGACCACCACCGCGAGCGCACCGAGAAGGTCCTCGCGGTTCTGCGCGAACACGGCCCTGCGGACGCGTGGACCGTGAGTGCCCACCTGTTCGGGGAACTGCGCTCGATTCACATCCTGCATGGACCGGGCGAGGCGTCCGCTCACCTCTCGCACCTTGAAGCGGACGGCGTGGTCGAACAGACCGAAGAAGGGTACGCGATTGTGGAAGCTACGCCGGAGTTAGACGACCTGTTCCCGGCCGTCGAACTGGCGTAGATTCACTTCGTGGAGAGTTGGCTCTGATTTTCCGCGTCAACGAGGTTGCGCAGGCGGTTCCTGCACGTCGTAGAGAAGGTTCGCTGGGCCTGTTGCCAGGCTGGCCGGGTCGGTTCTGTCGTGGTTTCTGGTGTCGGTTCGGTGGGCGAAGCCCACTTGTCGCCGGGGAAGGTGTAGGTCTCCTGGTTCGTGCTCATGTCGATGGTGGATTGCAATTTGTTCGATAGCGAAACGCGGACGTGCTGGCTTTGCGTGCGAGACCTACGGGAAGGTGATGAAGTGTCATCACTCCTTCCTGCGACCCAGACTATCATAAACGTTCATGTTGAACGCAACTGTTGCCTGCGCGCTCGTATGCTACCTTATCTCGTGAGAACTCGTAGCTCTATTTGGGGTGAAACCCATGGCAGCAACAAGTGGCCTCACCACTGACCAGAACAAGGAACGGGCACGACAGTACCTGAAAGCAATTGAAGACCACACTGACGGCCGTATCGAGACGTTGACCGACCTCGTTGCGACGGACGTCGTGAACCACGCGCCGGTATCGAGTGACGAACTCAGCACGGGGGAAATGCGGGGCATCGACGCCTTCCGCGAACACGCAGAATCCGTCACGCACGCCTTCCCAGACGTGCGATTCGATATTCACGACATGCTCGCAGAGGACGACCGCGTGATGGTGCGGTTCGACCTCGTTGGTACACACGACGGTCCCTTCATGGGGGTCGACGCAACGGGCAAGAAGATAACCGTATCTGGCATCGTCGTCTACCGGTTCGAAGATGGAAAGATAGTCGAACGATGGAGCGAAGCCGACCTCGTCGGCCTGCTCCGGCAAGTCGGCGCGTTACCCGAATCGCTCGCGTAATTTCGCGCCCTCATTTTTGACAGCGTAAAACCGATGGCTCATCGGAAAGAAAGATATAAAACGTAGATTCGAGGGCGCTCAGTCGTCCTGGGTCTTGATGTCCGCAGAGAGGCCCTGAGCCATCTGGATGTCCTTCGAGTTGTTGAGCGTCCACGCGGTGCGCTCGGTGACGGCTTCGATGATTTCGCGGGCCGAAGGATAGCCGTTGCCCGACTTCTTGACGCCGCCGAACGGGAGGTGGACCTCTGCGCCGATGCACGGGAGGTTCCCGTAGGCGAGGCCGACTTCTGCGTGGTCGCGGAAGTAGTTGATTTCGCGGTAGTCCTCGGAGATGATTGCGCCGGCGAGGCCGTACTCGGTGTCGTTCTGAATCTCGACGCCTTCCTCGATGTCACCGGAGTACTTGAGGAGCGCAACGTGCGGGCCAAACACTTCCTCGTGGGTGCAGCGAAGTGGCTCGTAGGGGTCTGCTTCGTAGACGAACGGGCCGACCCAGTGACCGTCTTCGTGGCCGTCTGGAATCTCGCTTTCGTCGAGTTCGGTGCGGTCTACGAGCACGTTCACGTCCTCTTTGCGGGCGAGGTCCGCGTAGGAGAGGACCTTTTCCTTGTGGCCTTCCTCGATGAGCGGGCCCATGAAGGTGTTCTCGTCGAGTGGGTCACCGACGGAGACCTGCTCTGCGAGTTCGACGAATCGCTCTTTGAACTCGTCGTAGACTTCCTCGTGGACGACGAGACGCTCTGAGGAGACACAGCGCTGGCCGGTCGTCTTGAACGAGGACATCAGCGCGGAGTGGACGGCGATGTCTAGGTCCGCCTTCTCCGTGACGACGATGTTGTTCTTGCCGCCCATCTCTGCGGCGACGAGTTTGCCCGGTTCGCCACCGACTTTGGAGGCGATTTCGTGGCCGACTTCGGCGGAGCCGGTGAACAGGACCGTGTCGATTTCGGGGTTGTCGACGATGGCCGCACCGGCGTCGCCGAAGCCCTGAATCATGTTGAACACGCCGTCTGGAATGCCCGCGTCCTCGAACATCTCCGCGATAATCTGCGCACACCACGGGGTCTGCTCTGCCGGCTTCCACACGACGGTGTTGCCTTCGACGAGCGCGACGGCCATGTGCCAGAACGGAATCGCGACCGGGAAGTTCCACGGCGTGATGCAGCCGATGACGCCGCGGGGCTTGCGGCGCATGTAGGCGTCCTTGCTCGGAATCTCCGAGGGAATCACGTCCCCTTTCGGGTGGCGGGCGTCGCCTGCGGCCCACTCCACCATGTGGTAGGCTTCGATGACGTCTGCGCGACCTTCGGAAATCTCCTTGCCGCACTCTTTGGTGACGATTTCGGCGAGTTCCTCGGTGCGTTCTCGCATCTCGTGGTAGATGTCCCAGAGGTACTCTGCACGGTCGATGTGCGAGAGGTTGCGCCACTCCTCGAAGGAGTCTTCTGCGATGTCGATTGCCGATTCTACGTCCGCTTCGGTTCCGCGGCGGAACTCGCCGAGAACCTCTCCCGTTGCCGGGTTCTTGCTTTCGAAGGTGTCGTCACCTTCGCCGTCTGTCCACTCACCGTTGATGTAATGCTGAAAGACGCTCGTCTCCTGAGCCATATTTACAATCTATCGAAGATTACGGTATAACCCAACCCGCCCATGGAAGGGTACAAGTGGATACTCCCCTAGACACCGATAATGAGCCAGACCAGACAGCACACGGGCACGCGGCTGACGCTCACCCTCTGGCACCCCGACTGCTGGGCAATCGAATCGACGGAAAAGACCGGTGGCGGCGTCCTTGGGCACGCGGTGTACAGTTCGCCAAAAACCACGGACACCGAGATAAACGGGCTGTTCACCGCCTACGGCGAGAGTACGGCGCAGGTCGAAGCCTTACTCGAAACCATCAAGGAGTCACCGCACGCCGGGCAGGTTCACGAATTGCAGGAGCGATTCGGGAAACAGAGTTCGACCAGCGTCCCCGGAAACGTCGCCCGCGAGTTCTTCGTGGAGTACAACCCGCAGGATATGGTGTGCCCCACGCTCCTCAAGTACGGGTTCGTCCACAGTGCCCCGGTTCGCATCGAGGACGGCCGCGAATACTGGCAGGTCGTCTTCGCCGGTGAACGGAGCGAAATCGAGTCCCAGCTCGATGGCGTCCGCGACGAAGCGGGAGCCGAGGTCACCGTCTCGCGCATCTCCACCTCGCCGCCGGCAGAACCAGAACGCAAGCGTCGCGTCGAGACGCTCACGTCGAGCCAACGAGAGGTGTTCGACCTCGCGCGCAAACGCGGTTACTACCAGTGGCCACGGGGCGTTTCGACCCGTGAACTCGCCGCCGAACTCGACGTCTCGAAGACGACGCTCCTCGAACACTTGCGCAAGGCCGAGGCGAAACTCTTAGACCCCTAAACGGGCGTCAGTTCGGACGCGCGCCCTGCTATTTTGGTTTACTTTCGAACAAGTACGGGGTAAATTCGGTTCGGGCGGGAAGATAATTGGTGCCACCGAGACGGGAACTTTACCGAGTACCGACCATGGGCGGTGATAGATATAACCAATGGTAGTAGTAAGCAGAGAACAGTTCACATGATACCAAATGACGGGCGTGAACCGCTCACTCGCAGAGATCTTCTGAAAGTATCGGGGGCCGGTGGCCTCGCACTCATCGCGGCGACAGCAGGTTGCCTCGAATCGGGCAACGACGGCGGCGACGGTGGTAATGGCGGAGACGGTGGCGGCAACGACGGCGGTAACGACGGCGGCGGTAGCGGAACCGGCGGCAGCGACACGCTGACTATCGGGATGGTCGACTCCATCACCGGGTCGCTCGCACCCTACGGCGAGCGCAACGAACGCGGACGGACGCTCGCGCTCGACGCCGTAAACGCGGCGGGTATCGGCGAGAACGGTGCGAAACTCGAAATTACCGTCGAGGACGACGAGAGCAAAAGTGCGCCGGGGGTCAACGCCGCGCGCAAACTCGTCAATCAGGACGGCGTCCCGTTGCTCATCGGCTCTGTCGGGTCGGGCGTCTCCATCGCCATGCACGATTCCGTCATCTCGGGGACGGACGTGGTCCACATCAGTCAGAACTCCACGAGTCCGAAACTCACCGACAAGCCGGACCTCCTGCGGATGAGTCCGAGCGGTGCAGCGAAGGGCAAGGCGCTCGCCGAACTCATCGGCCGCGACCACGACAACGTGGCAGTCACGTGGATTAACAACGACTACGGGACGGGACTCTCTGAGGTGTTCGAAGCCGAGTTCGCGGGCACCGTTTCCTACAACTCGCCGCACGACCAGGGGCAGGCATCCTACCGCGGCGTGCTCACCGAGATGGCCGACACTGACGCCAGCGCGTGGCTGTTCATCACCTACGCGAACGAGTACACCAACATGGTCAACGAGGCGTACGACCAGGGCTACCACGAGCAAGTGGACTACTACGGTGCGGAGAGTACCATCGCCGACTCCATCATCGAAAACACGGAACCGGGTAGCCAGAACGGCATGACCGGCATCACCGAGAGCGCACCGAGCGACCAGGAGAGCTACAAGCAGTTCAAGAGCGACTTCGAGGCAGAGTTCGACACCTCACCGACCGTCTGGGCCGCCTACGCCTACGACGCAGTGACCGTCGCCGCAATCGCCATCGAGGCTGCAGACGACTTCTCGGGGGCGGCAATCTCCGAAGTCGTCCGCGACGTCACGCGTCCAGAAGGCACGAAGGTGTACTCCTTCGAGGAGGCGAAACAGGCGCTCGCAGACGGCAGCTCCGCCGCCGACATCAACTACGAAGGCGTCAGTGGCCCAGTCGACTTAGACGAGAACGGTGACCCACCTGGCTTCTACCAGATTTACCGGGTCACGGACCACGAGTACGAGTTCGGCGACTTCATCACGGGCTAATCTATGCCCGTATTCTTTCAGCGTGGAGGTGTGAGCAATGGCTAACGTCGCCCAGGTGCTCGCTGATGGCCTCGTCTTCAGTTGCATCATCATCCTCGGGGCGATTGGCCTCTCGCTCATCTACTCCATCGCCGACTTCGCGAACTTCGCCCACGGCGACCTGATGACGGTCGGCGCGTTCGGCGCACTCGTCGGCGCGACGGAACTCGCCAAAGTGCTCCCCGGCGAGAGCATCGTCTTCTTCGAGTTGCCACTCTCGCTCTACGGCGGTCTGGTCATTGGCATGGCAGTCGCCGCCGCCGTTGCGCTCATCACCGAACGCCTCATCTACCGGCCGCTCAGCGATGCCGGCTCTATCGAGTTGCTCATCACGAGTATCGGGATTGCACTCGCCTACCGGGCAATCATCCAACTGGGCTTCGGTGCCGACCAGGAGCGGTACGACTTTTCCTCGCAGGGCCCCATCGACTGGCTCCTCGAGTTGACGCAAGGAATCGGCGGCGTCGCACTCACGCAACGCGACGTCATCATCCTCGTGTTCACGATACTGCTCGTCGCCGGCCTCCACGCGCTGTTGCAGTACACGACCCTCGGCCGGAAGATGCGAGCGACCGCGGACAATCCGAATCTCGCTCGCGTGAGCGGCATCCGCACCCGTGAGGTCGTTCTCGCGATGTGGATTATCGGTGGCGCACTCGCCGCTGCGGGCGGGATCTTCCTCGGTATCGACACCCTCGTCCGCCCACGCATGGGCTTCGACCTGCTCTTGGTCGTCTTCGCCGCGGTCATCCTCGGCGGCATTGGCTCCGTCTACGGCGCGATGCTTGGCGGGCTCGTCATCGGGATGGCCCACGAGATGACGATTCTGGTTCCGTTCGTGCCAGTCGAGTACGCACCTGCCGTCGCGTTCGCGCTGATGATTATCATCCTACTCGTCCGTCCGCAGGGCATCATGGGGGAGGCCGTATGAGCGACGATTCGTCTCCGATGGACGCCGTATCGGCGCGCTTTGACCGAACAGAGATTGGCGTGATTATCGGCGTCCTCCTCGCGATGGGTGCTGCGCTTCTCATCTTCGAGTTGAGCTTCGTGCTCCCGACGCTCGCGGTAGCGGGAATGTGGATTCTCCTCGCACTCGGTCTCAACGTCCAATGGGGCTACGCGGGCCTCATCAACTTCAGCGTCGCCGCGTTTTGGGGCATCGGAATGTACTCCGTCGCGCTACTCTCGGCTCCCGGGTCGCCACTCGGCTTCGAATTCGGCCCGGGGGTGGCGCTCCTCGGGGCCATCGTCGTGAGCGCGCTGACCGCGCTCATCATCGGGATTCCGACGCTCCGCCTGCGTGCTGACTACCTCGCGATTGCGAGTATCGGGTTCGCAGAGATTATCCGAGAAGTCGTGAGCAACGAGCGGTGGCTTACAGCAGGAACGCAGGGTGTAAGCATTCCAGCCCTCCTGCCCGAACTGGCCACGACGCTCGACGCGCTGTTCGCTCCAGACGCACCGGCGTTCCCGTACCGGGGACTCGTCGACCTGCTGCTGGTGGCGATTGTAGTGTTCGCCGTCTACTTGCTCCTCCGACGGGTGCACCTCTCGCCGTGGGGGCGCGTTCTTCGGACGATTCGCTCGGACGAGGACCTCGCAAAGGCGCTCGGTAAGGACACCTACTGGCTGAAGATGCAGGCGTTCGTCCTCGGGAGCATCCTGATGGCAGTCGCTGGATTCTTCTACGCCTACCAGTTCCGCTTCGTGCTGCCGGAGACGCTCGAACCCATCAACACGTTCTACGTGTGGGTCGCCGTCATTCTCGGCGGAACGGGGAGCAATCGAGGCGCGATACTCGGTGGCCTGACCATCGTGGCGATTCGGGTACTCCCGAGTTTCTTCATCGACTTCCTCTCGCTCGATGTGAACGTCGGTGCCGTTCGCCTGCTCATCGTTGGGCTACTCATCATCGGCATCATCCGCTTCCGCTCGCAGGGCATCTTGCCCCCGCGTTCGGAACTCATCTGGCCGGCTGCGCGGGACAGAGGTGAGAAACAATGACCGAGATGATTTACGAAGGTGCGAATCTCGACAAGCAGGACCCGGTACTCCGGACGGAAGGGCTCAAAAAATCGTTCGGGGGCCTGACCGCGACCAACGACGTCACCATCCAAGTCGAGCGCGGTTCGATTACGGGGATGATTGGCCCGAACGGCGCGGGCAAGTCCACGCTGTTCAACCTCATCTCCGGATTCTACGACCTCGACGCAGGCCGCGTCTGGGTTAACAACGAGGAAGTCACGGACGCAGAGCCACACGAGACGGCTCGTACTGGCCTCATCCGGACGTTCCAGACGCCACGCCGCCTCGAAGGCATGACCGTTCGAGAGGCGATGCTGGTAGGGCCAGGCCCACAGGTGGGCGAGTCCATCATCCCGCTGTTCCTACGACCGGGGACGGTCAAGAAGCAGGAGCGGGCGAACATCGAAGAGGCCGAGCGACTGCTCGAACGGTTCGAAATCGACCACCTCATCGACCAGCCATCGACCGACCTCTCTGGTGGACAGCTCAAGCTGGTGGAACTCGCTCGGGCCATTATGACTGAGCCGGACATCCTCCTGCTGGACGAACCGGTCGCTGGCGTCAATCCGACGCTCGCAAACGATATCAAGCGGTTCATCAGGGAACTGAATGAGGAGGGACAGACCTTCCTCATCATCGAACACGATATGCCGTTCATCATGGACCTCGCAGACCCGATTATCGTCTTAGACCAGGGCCGCGTTCTCATGGAGGGGACGCCGGAGGAAGTCAGAAACGACCAGCGCGTCATCGACGCGTACCTCGGAGGTGCCGAATGAGCGACCGCGCGCTCACCGTCGACTCCGTCGATTCGGGATACGGCGAGGCGCAGGTTCTCGACGACCTCTCGCTCTACTTAGAACAGGACGAAATCGTCTGCATCATCGGACCGAACGGGGCCGGGAAGTCCACCGTCCTCAAGACGGTATTTGGTCTGCTCGAACCGTGGGAGGGGGCCATCCACTTAGACGGCGAGGACATTACGGGGACGCCGCCGGAGGACCTCGTCCGTGAGGGCGTCGGCTACGTCCCGCAGGTGGACAACGTGTTCGGGTCGATGACCATCGAGGAGAACCTCCGCATGGGCGGCGTCGCCCGTGACGGCGGCTTGGACGAGATCATCGCGGAACTCTACGACCGATTCCCCGTCCTCGACGAGAAGCGGGAGGCCAAAGCCCGGACCCTCTCGGGCGGACAGCGACAGGTGCTCGCGTTCGCCCGGGCGCTGGTGATGGAACCCCACGTCCTGCTCATCGACGAACCGTCTGCGGGTCTCGCGCCCAACATCGTCCAGGACGTGTTCAGGGACGTTCAGAAGGTGAACGACCTCGGGACGGCCATTCTCATGGTCGAACAGAACGCCCGCGAAGGCCTCGCCATCTCGGACAGGGGCTACGTGCTGGACCAGGGGGCGGTGGCCTACACCGACGAGGCAGACGCGCTGCTCGACAATCCGGAAGTGTCTCGGCTGTACCTCGGCGGATAGCACGGCACAGGTCTCATTTTTTAGTCACGACTGCGGTACGCAAGACTGATTCGCGACGACCGTCCGCGAACGAGGCTT
Organism: Haladaptatus sp. DYSN1; assembly: GCF_029489995.1. Lineage (NCBI taxonomy): Archaea > Methanobacteriati > Methanobacteriota > Halobacteria > Halobacteriales > Haladaptataceae > Haladaptatus > Haladaptatus sp. DYSN1. Next base: position 2,005,838 of record NZ_CP120470.1, on the reverse strand, counting down.
CTCGCTGTCTGCCTGCGCCGAGTGTTCTAACTGGACGACCGACACGGTTTGCAGCGTCGTGTCGTGGTTAGCGTTCCAGCGATGGCAGAGATACGTCGCCAGATTTCCGGGGTCGCTGACCTCGCGGTTCTCTACGTGTTCGAGGTACTTTCGCCAACGCGCGCTCGGGTACGCGCCCGAGACCTCCACGGGTCGAGTCCACGAAACTGCCCCCTCCTGAAAGGCGTCCACTTGTCCACCGGATTCGAGTCTCCCGGGAGCGACGAACCAGCTATCTTCGTTCGGTGGTGTGGGCGCGAACATCCGCCATGGGGTCGAATCCGGTGCGACGGCTTCGCCGCGCTCTGTCGGGATGGCGACGACGCCTAACGCCGTTGCGTTTACCAGCAACATCACGACGATGACCAGTGTCGCGAGAATCGTCACGGCCCGAGTTCGCAGTGGGTGGGCCGTGGTTTCCGGTTCGTCGTGGCTTGAGAGGTCGGAGCGGCTCCCGCGACTGCGCGACACCATCGTCGCTGTCGTCCGTTCGACCTGGTTCCAGACGCCAGCGGGAAAGAACACCAACAGACTCGCAATCGAGACGAGCGGGAACAGGCCGATTCTGAGCGTCAGGGCCATTCCAACGTGCATGCCGACGAACAACAGTGCGAGGGCGGTTCTGGCCCGCCCGCGGAGCACAACGAGCAGCGGCGCACAAATGACCAATACGAGCCAGAGCGTGCCGAGAACCGAGAGCAGAGTGGGAAACTGTGCGAGTTCGTCGCCGAGGAAAACCGTGAGATAATCGACCTGAAACACGGACTGAATCGCCGTGCCCGCGGTCCATGCGTCCCCGCGGAGTTTCAGAACCGCGTTCACCGAATAGACGACGATGGTCTGGACCAGCAGACCAACGGTAGCCATTGAGACGACCCGACTCGCCTGCGGCGCGGTGAGTTCGCGAGAATCGACCGACCACCGCGCACCGAGCGGGAGGAACAGGCTCCAGAACAGCAGTCGGCGCAGGAGTACGTCGCCCGCACTCAAGACGAGTGGATTGCGAATGTGCAGCGAGACGAGCAGGAGCAACAAACAGAGCGTCGCCACTCGGGTTCGATACCCGACGAGCAACGCGAGCGCGGCCACTCCGGCCACAAAAAACAGGACGCCCTGCATCCAGGCGCTTCCGGAGAGAGCGTGCAGCGAGAGGTGCGAGAGACGCGGATACATCGTCTGGAGGGCGCTGCGCGGGAGGACGCCGGCGTCGGTGTAGAAGGCAACGAGATGCCGGGAGCGCAGGCTCAAATCGGCGAGCAAGAGTACCCCGAGCGAGATGCGGAGGGCGGCGAGCGCGCGCACGTCGATGCCGACGTGCTCGGCGAGGCGTCGCCACCCGACAGAACGGCGTGAAGCGCGGAAGAATGGGGGAGTCACACATCACCGCAATCATGTCAATGATAAATGTCTTGTGTAGATAGTTTTCGGTGACGGCAACAGCCGAACGCTGGCACACGCTTTTACGTTTCTACCCGGTACGAACGCGCATGAAGAAAGTCGCCATCGACGAGGTCAACGTCGTCACCAACCCGATGAACGTCCACAGCATCCGTCGCCCCGTCTCCCGCGCCCTCGGGACCGAGGAGTTCGCGATGAACTACTTCGAACTCGAAACCGGCGAGTCGTTCTCCGGCGGCCTGCACACCCACTACGACCAAGAGGAGGTGTTCTACGTCCAGTCCGGAACCGCGACGTTCGAGACGAAAATCGATGGCGAGCGCGACACCGTCACCGTGGACGCGGGCGAGGCCATTCGCTTTGCCCCCGGTGAGTTCCAGCAGGGACTCAACGGCGAGGACGAACCGGTCGTCGGCTTCGCCTTCGGCGCACCCGGCGCGACCCACGACTGGGACGAAATCGAGTCCATCACCTACTGCCGAGACTGCGAAGAAGAGACACCCCACGGCCTCGACCTGACCGAGAAGGGTGGTTTCAAGATGGATTGCAAGGAGTGTGACATGACGTTCACGATTGAACGGTCTGACTAGTCCACGAGCGCGGACGATTCTGAGAACGATAGTTTTTGAAGATGATGGGCGTGACGGGAGTGAGCAAACGCTTCGCGTTTGCGAACGCCGTCGCGCCCGCGAATGAAATGAGCGGGCGTGACGGGATTTGAACCCGCGATCGAGAGGTTAGGAACCCCTCGCCCTATCCACTAGGCCACACGCCCTCACGGGAGACACCGACGTGTCTACGTACAGGTGGAGGGCGCGAGAGAAAAACGGTTACTCTTTACTTCTCTTTCTCGGTTTCGACGTCGTCTTCGTCGTCGGCACCGATTTTGGGTTCCGATTCGGACTCCTCGGCCGCGGCCGTCGCCTCTGCCTTGTCGGCGTCGGCGTCGGTGGTGTCCGTCTCGGACTTCGTTGCGCCTTCTTTGCTCTTCTTGCGCATCTCTTCGAGTTCGCCTTCGACTTCTTCGCGGCCTTTCTGGAACTCACCCATCGCTTGCCCGGTCGAACGGGCGAGTTTTGGAATCTTGTTTGCGCCAAACAGGAGGATGGCGATGAACAGGATGACGAGCAGTTCCGGCCCGCCCGGGATTCCCGGGAACAGCGGAGTGATTGTATCGAGCATCTCTACCCCATGCTTGCCTACTGTTTAATATAGGCTTTTTGCTCAACCGATAAGACCCTCTCAAAACCGGAAGACTCGGGGATGGCGGGTCCGTTAGCCGATAGCGCAAACGTCTTTTGGGTGTCTCCGTAAGCCACAGACGCAATGGTCAACACTGGCGACGACGCACCAGACTTCAGCGCACCGGTAGCAAACGGCGATATCGAGCAGTTCGACCTCGGCGAGCGCCTCGACGATGCGCCCATCGTCCTCGCGTTCTTCCCAGGCGCGTTCACGAGCGTTTGCACGGACGAGATGTGCACGTTCCGCGACAACCTGAGCGACTTCGAAGAGGTCGGCGCAGAAGTGTACGGCGTCAGCCGCGACTCGCCGTTCACGCTCAACGAGTTCCGCGCCCAGAATGACCTCAACTTCGGCCTCATCTCCGATTTCAACAAAGAGGTCATCGACGCCTTCGACGTCGAGATGGACTTCGCGGACCTCGGCGTCTACGGCGTCGCAAAGCGCTCCGTGTTCGTCGTCGACGGCGACGGCGATGTCACCTACTCGTGGGTCAGCGACGACCCCGGCGTCGAACCCGACTACGCCGAAGTCGCGGACGCCGCAGCAGAGGCGTAAGTCGATACGGGCCCGAGGTTTTTTTCTCGCTGCGCCGCATTCACGTAGGTATGAGTGACGTTTCAGATGTCGATAGCGAGAGCCTTTCTTACGACCCCAGCGCCGACCACGCCTTTCCTGACGAAAAACTGAACCGGGTTCTCGATTTTATCGAACGAGACGAGGAGATTCAGGCACTCCTCGAAGCCCAGAACGTGAACCCCGTGGCGCGAAAGCGGTACAACGACCACGGGGCAAAACACATCGAAATCGTCCGCGACCGCGCACTCACCCTCTACGACCTCTTGAAACGTGGGGGTATCCCGTTCAACGGCGCACGCGACCAGGGCTTAGAAGAAGAAGACGAGGCCGTCATCATCGCGTTCGCGGCCACCCTCCACGACATCGGCCACATCGTCCACCGCGACGACCACGTCTACTACTCGATTCCGCTCGCCTCTGACGTTCTCGACCGCGTGCTGCCCGAGTTCTACGACACCATCGCCGAGTGCGTGCAAGTGAAGGCAGAAGTGCTTCACGCGATTCTCTGTCACCACACTGTCGAAGACCCCCTTTCGCTCGAAGCAGGCGTCATCCGCGTCGCGGACGCCCTCGACATGGAACACGGCCGTTCGCGCATCCCGTACGAGAGTGGCGGGCGCGGCATCAACACAGTCTCCAGTCAGGCGATTCGGAAGGTAACGCTCCAGGAGGGCGAGGAGGCCCCCGTCACCGTCGAAATCGAGATGACAAACGCCGCCGGTGTCTACCAGGTAGACAATCTGCTCAAGGCGAAACTCCGTGGTTCGGGCCTCGAAGACTTCGTCCGCATCGTCGCGCTCAACACCCACATCGACGGCGACCAGATCGTAGAGCGCATCGAACTTTGAACCGGCAGTTCTGTCGCAAGTAGTACCGTTTATCCGCGCCCGACCGTTTCCTGCTGGTAGATGGTTCTCGCGATAGAAACGACGGATCTCAGAAAGTCCTACGGCGACGTGGAGGCGTTGCAGGGCCTCGACCTCGCCGTCGAGGAGGGGGAGTTCTTCGGCCTCCTCGGCCCGAACGGGGCTGGCAAGACGACGTTCATCTCGATTCTCACCGGTCTCGTGCGTAAATCCGGCGGCGATGCCAGTGTGTTCGGCTACGACGTGGAGACAGACTACCAGCAAGCACGCGACGCGATAGGCGTTGCGCCCCAGGAGTTTAACGTAGACCGCTTTTTCCCCATCAAGGAAGTGCTGATGCACAAAGCCGGCTATCACGGTATCGGGAAAGAGGAAGCCTCTCGACGCGCGGATGCGGCGCTCAAGAAAGTCGGCATCTACGACAAGCGCGACACCCGCTTCGACTGGCTCTCCGGCGGGATGAAACGCCGCCTCCTGCTCGCCCGGGCCATCGTCACGGAACCGGACCTCCTCATTCTGGACGAACCCACAGCAGGCGTGGACGTGCAACTCCGTCGCGACCTCTGGAACATCATTACCGAGATGAACGAGGAGGGGACGACGATTCTGCTCACCACTCACTACATCGAGGAAGCAGAACGTCTCTGTGACCGGGTCGCCATCATGAACGAGGGGCAGAAGGTGACCGTCGCGAGTCCGGAGGACCTGATGGACGAGGGCGTGGACAACATCACGATTACGCTTCGCGACACACCGGAGACGGTCCCTGACCTCCGTATCGACGCGGTCCAATCGGCAGAGTTGAAGACGGGCAAACTCGTGATTCGCGCCCAGCGTGCCGGGAGCGTTGCGCCCGAAATCCTGCTCGCGCTCGACGACGCCGGCCACGAAGTCGTCGACCTCGACATCTCTCGGACGTCGCTCGAAGAGGTGTTCGTCTCGCTCACGAACGGGAGCGAATCGACCAACGGGGACAAACCACGAGTTGCCCCACAGGAGGGACAGTAACGATGAGTAGCTACGTCCAACTCAAATCGCTGATTCAACGAGAGATACTTCGCTACGTCAGACGCCCGTACAACACGTTCCTGCCCCCGATAATTACGAATTCCCTCTATTTCGCGGTGTTCGGGGTGATTCTCGGTAGCCGAATTGGGTCGATTGCCGGCGTGAGCTACATCCAGTTCGTCTTGCCGGGGCTGGTCGTGCTTGGCGCAATCTCAGACGCGTTCGAGAACGCCTCGTTCTCCATCTTCCACGGCCGGTGGAACGAGTACATCGACGAGGTAATCACCTCCCCGATGTCGAATCGAGATATCGTCGCCTCCTACGTGACGGCAAGCGCAATCAGAGGCATTCTCACCGCGCTTCTCATCGTCGGTGTCGGCCTCGTCTTTACGTCGGTCAGCCTGTCGCATCCGTTCTATCTGGTCAGTTTCCTGCTCGTCATCACCGCGCTGTTCGGCGGCCTCGGCATCATGGGCGGACTCTGGGCGACGGATTTCGACTATTTGACCGTCCTCAACCAGTTCATTCTGCGCCCGCTCGTGTTCTTCGGTGCGGTGTTCTACTCGCTCGACGTCCTTCCCCCACTCTGGCGGACGGTTTCGCTGTTCAACCCGATGGTCTACATGGTCAACGGTGTCAGATACGGGATGATCGGTGTCACAGAAGTCGACCCAAACCTCTCGCTCGCCATTCTGTCCGCCGCAACCGCGGTCGTCCTCACAATCGATTATCTATTGTTCAAACGCGGGTACGGTATCGCCGACTGAGGCGAACCCCTATGCGGGTGGTTCGCGTACTAGTTTCTAATGAACACTCGCTGTTACGCCTGCGACAGTGTGTACGACGCCTCGCGCGTCCGCTGTGACTGTGGCGAACCCGTCTGGTTCGACGTAGACGCCACCGCGTTCGCGTGGCCGATGGGCGACACGCGCGGGGTCTGGCGCTACGCTGACCTCCTCCCTGTGGACCCGGCGAACGGGCTTGGCTGGGCGGCCGGCGGCACGCCCCTCCTTCGGCTGGACCGACTCGACGAATACGCCGGGTGTCGCGTCTGGGTGAAAGACGAGACGGCCAACCCAACCGGGACGTTCAAAGACCGCGGCAGCGCCGTCGCCGTGGCCGCCGTCGCAGAACGTGGGGGTCGCCACATCGGGACCGTCTCGCATGGGAACATGGCGATGAGCACGGCGGCCCACGCCGCGGCCTGCGGCCTCGAGTGCGTTGTACTCGTTCCCAAGGACATCTCCGAGAAGCGACTCGCCGCCATCGGCCAGTACCGGCCAACCATCGTTCGCGTCGATGGGGACTACGGGCAACTCTACTACGACAGCCTCGACATCGGCCGGGAGTTCAGCATCGAATTCGTCAACTCTGACGTCCCGCTTCGAGTGGCCGGTCAGAAGACTGTCGCCCTCGAAATCGTCGAGCGATTCGACGGCGTCCCGGACGCTATCTGTCTCCCGGTGAGCAGCGGCGGCCAGGCGAGCGGCGTCTGGAAGGCCCTCCGCGAACTCGAAACGGCGGGTCTCATCGAGTCGGTCCCCCGCCTCTACTTCGTGCAGGCGGCCAACTGCGACCCGATTGCACAGGCGTACGAGGCGGGGCACGACGTCGAGCGAATCGAGCCAAAATCCACGGCCGCCTACTCCATCGCGAACGCGAACCCACCGAGCGGAAACCGCGTCCTTGCGGCCGCCGCAGAGACCGACGGGGCGGTCCTCTCGGTGAGTGAGGATGCGATTTCGGAGGCGACCCGTCGGTTTGCCGAGCTGGCAGGGTTGTGCGTCGAACCCTCCTCCGCCGTCGCGCTCGCGGGTTTGCACGACCTCACCGCGGCCGGTGAACTAGACGAAGACGAATCCGTCGCGCTCATCCTCACGGGAACCGGATTCAAGGAATTGAGCCGTGACTTCGCTGACTCGCCCATCGTCCCGCTCTCCGGCCTCCACGAGTATTTCGAGTCGGCCCTCGGTGCCCACTTATGACGATTATCGACCTCACCTACCCGCTCGAAGACGAAATGTCCGTGTACCCGGGCGACCCGTTGGTCTCGATTCGCGACCACGACGTGTACGAACTCGACGGCTACCGCGTGACCGGCCTGTCACTTGGCACGCACTCGGGAACCCACATCGACGCGCCGAGTCACACCGAGGCGGACGGGAAGTCCCTCGACGAATTTCCGATTACGACCTTCATCTTCGAAGCAGAGCGGGTCGATTGTCGCCACCGTGGTGCCCGTGAGCGGATTCGGCTGGAGGACTTGCCGGAGACCGTAGACGGCGACCTCCTCGTGTTTCAAACCGGGTGGGACACCCACTGGGGAACCGACGCCTACCTCGACCACCCCTACCTCGACGTCGGCGTCGCGAAGTGGTGTGCAGAGCGGGGCATCCACGTCGCCCTCGACGCCTTCGGTCCGGACCCGACGCCGAGCGACAACGCACGACCGAGGGAACCGACCGACAGCCCTGCTCACCACGCGCTGCTCAGTAACGACTGCCTCATCATCGAGAACCTCCGCGGGGTGGACCGCGTTCCCGACCGATTCGTGCTGGAGGCCTTCCCGCTCGCCATCGCTGGAGCAGATGGGGCTCCGGTTCGGGCCATCGCCCGATTCGCCTGACGGCGGCAAAGGACGACGGCGACCACCGCGTTTATGTGGGTAAATCATGATGGTACAGCCAATGGAAAACGCACTCCTCGCTTCCGACACGGCCGAGACCATCGTCACGACGTGCCGAACCGCAATGGGCGACAGTCTCCGGTCGGTTACCTACTTCACGCGCGACGACTTCGACCAGCTCTACCTCCGCGACGATTTAGAACAGGACGCAGACCTCACGGGCTTTATCGGCAACGAGTGGCGCAGTTTCAAGACGACACGGGAGGCCTATCGCGGGTCTGAACTCGGCGACTACAAGTACACCATCCGCACCTTCGAAAACGGCTTCTTGCTCCGAGTGACTACCGACCGCGAGGGTGTGTTCGCCACGACGGACGGCCTGACGATTCAGGCGTTCGACAACGTCGCGACGGCGATTCGAAAAGTCCTCGGCGAGGCTTAAACGACGTACAGCGGGTCCAGTTCCTGTTCTTCGAAGAACTCGCGCAGTTTCTTGACTCGAGGAGCGATTTCTTCGGGACGGTGTGAGTCCGACCCGACGGTGAACCGAACCTCATGTTCCAGAAGCACGTCGAGGAATCGCGGGACAGGGTGGAACTTTCCGTAATCAGTGAGCACGCGCCCGGCGTTGATTTCCGGAACCGTCCGCGACCGCTTGAACGCTCGGGCGGCGGCGTGGTAGTGGTCGTCGGTCGCCAGGTCACGGAAGGCGGGATTGCGTTCGAGCAGGTCCACGTGCGCCGCGATGTCGAACAGTTCTGACTGGGCGAGGGAGACGAGTTTCTCGAAGTATTCGTCCACGAGTTTGCGGCGTTCTGCCTCCGACTTCTTCGCGAAGTAACTCTCGATGTGGACGTTCACTTCTTCCAAGTGGTGGACGCTCCCGATGGTGTAGTCGAAGTCAGTCTGATTGAAGAAATTTCGAATCGCGCCGTGGTCGTCCGGGTCGTAGTCCATCTCGACTGCGTTGTAAATCTCGATATCGAACTGGCGAGAGAGGCTCCGTATCGCCCGCAGTCGGCGGTCGTACGTCTGGTCGAGATTGAATCCAAGGAGGTGTTTCAGGTCCTGCATTCGCTCGCGATCTGAGACGTTGCAGTGGTCTGCGAAACCGACGCCCTTCAGCCCAGCCTGCTCTGCGGATTGCAGCATCTGGAAGAGGAATCGCCCGTCCGAGTAGTTCGAGTGGACGTGGTAGTCGTGGAGCATTCGTTAGTGCAGTGTAGTGAGTCATTCGGGATAACTGTGTGGCCGCCCGCCCGCAGTGCACGAGTGATAGCCCCGTGTCACCGACGCGATTCAGAAACCGGCGAATATCCTACCTATCAAAATAGGTAACTGTCTCGTCTCCTCGTACCCAGGTGCGAGTGGAGGATGGCGGGCACGCACACGTCCGTCCCACGGATGGAGCCCAGGCTGCATCCCAGACGGGTTCCCGGGCATCTGATCAGAGGTGCCACCGTGTCCGCGTTTTTCACTCGCATTCATCCAACGCACCTGCGAGTACGCGAGAGGTCGCTACTCACCGCACAGAGGGCCAGAGGAACGTACCGCTGCATACGACACGCTCACGAAGAATTGTGAAGTGCGGGGTGCGGGAATTGAACCCGCGTCGAAAGCTTGGAAGGCTTTAGTCATACCACTAGACCAACCCCGCGTGTTACGGTTTTGGCGCTCACACGACACGAAAGCGCGTAGTCGAGCCAAAGCCCGAGTACGCGAACGATATGATCCACGCCGTGTCCGACCCGCCCAGGTCGGACGCGGTAATCGTGTGTCGCAGATAGGTCTAAACCGTGCCCCGTTAAGGGTGTTTCTTTTTTCGCACGAACGTTTTGTACGTGGCAATCGTCTACTGAGGTATGCGAATCCTGGTCGCCATCGACAGTTCCGAGTGCAGTTTCACCGCGCTTTCGTACGCACTGGACCTCTACGAGATGGGCGGGGTCGAACTCGACGTGGTCCACGTCACGGATTTCAAGACCGACGCGACCGAGGCGCTCGTCGCGAAGGCACGCGAGATGCTCGCCGACGCCGGGATCGATACTGAACCGGAGGTCGTCACCAATCTCGGACTCGATACGCCGAAGGCCTCTGTTCGCGTGGGGCAGCGAATCGTCGAACTCGCGACCGAGCGCGGCGCAGACCAGATTGTCGTCGGGCGGCACGGCGAAACCGGTATGTTAGAGAAGATAATTCTCGGCAGCACGTCAGAGACCGTCGTCAAAGGGGCGGAAATCCCGGTGACGGTCATTCCGGCGTGACGACTGTGTAGCAGTTGCCACTAGAGAGTTCGTTCGACACTACGCGAAGGTCGCTCGCCGCGAAGTCGGCATCGAATTCGGCCGGCGCGTAGATGTGGTAGAATCGCGGGACAGTCTCGCCACCGGGCAGCGTCCAATCGACCAGGGTATCGAAGCCTTCCGGGCCGTCGTGGTCGAAGGCGTCGTGGGCAGTCGACCAGACGCTCACGAGCGCCCGGGCCTCCGGTTCGAGGACGCGAGCGAGTTCGTCGAGACTCGCCCGGCGCAGCGAGCGTTCTGGGAGGTGGTGCAGGGTCGCAACGTAGAGTGCGAGGTCAATGCTATTTGCGGCGAACGGGAGGCTGGCGGCGTCGCCGGCGACGAACGCGGCGTCGAACCCGCGGTCTGTGGCCCGTGCTCGCGCCTCGCCGAGCAGGCCGATACTCGCGTCGAGACCGATGGCTCGCGTCGCCTTCTCCGCGAGCAGTTCCGTGTGTCGGCCGTTTCCACAGCCGATGTCGAGGGCCGTCTCGGCGGGTGGCTGGGCGTCGAGAAACGACGCCACCTCCGGCCAGGCGTACTCGCGAGTTTTCGAGAAATGGGCCGCGATGCGGTCGTAGGTGTCTTTGACCGCCTTGCGTGACCGGTCCATGAGCAAACCAACTTCTGGACAGCCTTCCGTGTTGCCTTCTCAGAGGACGAGAAACATCCCGTAGGCGATGAGCAGCATGATGGTGGCGTGTTTCGCACCGGCCCTGACCGTCCCCTCGCTCATTTGGCCAGCGACGAGTCCCGAGAAGAACCCCTGTAACAGCGCAGCGTGGAAGAAAATCATCTCGTACTGCAGTTTCTCTGCGTCGGTGATGCCGGCGGCCTGACCGGCCAGTCCCACCGAGTTGACGAGGTCGCCCGACGGGATGCTCGGGATGAACACGCTCACCATCACGTAGACGATGGTGAGGAAGACGAGAAACGAGATGTACGTGATGATGAGGTAAACCATCATCTCCTGTTCGCGTTTTTCTTCTAACTGCTGAATCGACCGCGCCTCGTCCGCGGCGATTCTGAGCACGGGCGCGATGTCACCGCTCGCGCGAATGGCGTTCGAGATGAGCGTCACCGCTCTGGTCACGCTCGGTGCGCGCACCCGGTATTCGAAGCGATGGAGGGCCGTCTCCACGTCCGCGCCGTAGTTGATGTCGTGCCAGATGCGCGTCATCTCTGTGTCAAGCGCACCAAGGTCGTTCTGGCGGATTTTTTCGATCCCACCGACGACCGAGATGCCCGCCTCGTTGAGGCTGGCGAGGCGTTCGAACAGTTCGGGGATGGCGTTCTCGATGGCGGCCCGCCGACGGGCGTGAACCTCCCAGACGATTGCAAACGTCGCGATTACGAACAATACGCCCTGTATCAACACGTCGTCGAGGCCGGCTACGGCCACCGTGCCGCCGAGCACTGCGGGCCAGATAATAATCATCACCCAGAGCGCTGCGAGCGGCATCGTCGCGTAGAGGAGGACGAACGGCCGCTCGAACACGGTCTGTACCGGACGTTCGAGGGTCCGGGCGACGGTCCGGAACCGTTCGTACAGTTCGAGTTGCGCGAGGAGTTCTCGGTCGCGCGGCGAGTGCGCGTAGCCACCGTCGGTCAGTGGCCGGGCCGCGTCGGGTGAGCGGGTCGTTCGAACGCCGGTGACGGCGAGCGGCTGGGTGGTCGAATCGTGGGAGATGCGTGGACCGCCCGTGGCGGTGGTAAACCGGTCGAGGTAGAGGATGAACGCTATCGTCGCCAGTGGGACGAGGACGTAGACGACCACCTGCAAAGCGAGCAGCGTGCCGCCACTCACGAGACCGATGATGAGCAACACGGTAATTAGGAACAGCGGTCCGACGACCAGCACCGACACGTACCCCTCCGCGAACGCGGCGAGCAGTTCGAGGAACGACGACTGTCGCGACTCCGCTTCCTGCTTTCGCCGTTCGTACTCTTCACGGAGGAAGTCGGGAACGTGCTGACCGCTCTGCAGGACGCTCGAAACGTTCTCCAGAAACGTCTTCAACTCCGTGCTCGGCGTCCGGCGAGACACCCGCTGAATCGCAGTGAGAATGTCCGCGCCAAGCAGGTCCATGTCGCGGGTCGCGACGGCCAGCTCCTCCGCCGATTCGCCGTACACCGAACTGTTGTCTCTGAGCGCGCGCAGAATCTTCGGAAACGCCATCCCACCCCGAGAGAGGGCGTACATGAACGCGACGGTCCGAGCGATGCTCTCGTCGATTCTGCGCTCGCGACCGTCCGCGTGGGCGGCGGGAACACCCCAGCGAAGGCGGTAGGTGACGAATCCACCGAGAAGCGCGGCGGTGGCGCTGAGGGCGAACAGGACGACGAACCGCCGAATCTCGGGAATCTGCACGCCGGGAATACGGCTGAGCATCCCCAGTGCAGGGACCTGTTCGACGATGAGGCCACTCGACACGGAGATGACGAAGAGCACGAAAACGGCGACGTAAATCCCGAGAATCGCAGACACGACGGCGATAGTGCCACTGTAGAGCAGCGTCTTCGAAGCGAACACCCGGTAGGGGATGTCGATTTGCGCCCGCTGGAGGGTTCGGCGTCGTGCCAGCCGATTGCCGACGTTCTGGACGTAGTTCCCGAAGGTAGCGAGCGCGAGCCGCGTGAACAAGCGGTCGAGCCAGTTACTGTAGGGCGTCGCCACGAGCATCGCGAGGAGGGCGACGCTGCCGACCAGCGGCGCGACGGAGAGCAGAGTCTTGAGCATCATTCTGCCGAGGGGGCGGGTGCCTTCTCGGCGTCGATTCTCGCCAGAACCGCTGCCTTGTCGGCGTAGTACTCGTTGACCTCCGCGGTGAACTGCCGGTAGTCGGACACCCCCTGTTCGCGCAGGTGTTCGAGGAAGCGCCGCCGATTCCTGAGCTCCGAGAGCAACTGCGCCTGTGACCACCCGCGCTCGTCGCGTATCTCGTCGAGCACAGTGCTCGTCCCCTCGGTGACGGTGTCGGTGCTCGGATTCCAGGTGTACGCCGTCGAGTAGTCGAGTTCGCCGGTTCGCTGGTTAATTCCCTCTATCTCTGCGATGGTCCGGTTACGTCTCGAGCGCTCGCCGTCGATTCTGACGAGCGACTGGATACAGAGGATGTCGAGCGACTGGACCATCTGCCGGGGGACGTTGATGGGTTCGTTTTCGAGACGGTTGATGACCGTCTGGACGCTGTCTGCGTGCATCGTCGAGTAGGTGGTGTGGCCGGTGTTCATCGCCTGAAACAGCGTCATCGCCTCCTCGCCGCGCACCTCGCCGACGATGATGTACTCGGGGCGGTGGCGCAGCGCAGAGCGCAACAGGTCGAACATCGTGATGTCGGCTCCCGCGTCCAGTCGGTCGCGGGTGACCGAGGAGAGCCAGTTTTCGTGGTACAGCGCGAGTTCGTGAGTGTCCTCGATGGTGAGCACCTTCGCTCGCGGCGGGATGAACATCGAGACGGCGTTCATCGAGGTGGTCTTCCCGGAGGCCGTCCCGCCAGCGAAGATGAGCGATTTGCCGCTCTCGATACCGAGCCACAGATAGGCCATCTGGCGGAGCGTGAACGTCCCGTAGTTGATGAGGTCGATGGGCGTGAGCGGGTCTTCGGCGTAGCGCCGAATCGTGAACGCAGAACCGCGCGGCGTCACCTCCTGGCCAATGACGAGTTCGGCACGACTGCCGTCGGGGAGCGTGGTACCCACCACCGGCGACCCGATAGAGATGTGCTGGCCCGAGCGCTGGGCGAGTTGGATAACGAAGTTGTCGAGTTCGTCGCGCTGGAAGCTGATGCTCGTCTCGATGTTGTCCTGTTGGTCGTGGTAAATGAACAGCGGGATGTCGTACCCGTCACACGAGATGTCCTCTACGTGCGGGTCGTGCATGACCGGGTCGAGCTTTCCGTAGCCCAGAAACGAGCGATAGAGGTAGTAAAAGAGGCGGTAGAACGTCGTCATCTCGACGGAGACGCCGTACTCCTCCAAGCGTTTTCGCAGTTCGTCTTTCAGCACGTCTTCGGGCGAGTGTTCGCCGGTCTTCCGGTACAGCAGCGGGTCACGGATGTCGTCGACGAGCGTTTCGAGCAGGCGCGCTTCGACTGGCGAGAGGTCGGGTTCGACGACGTGATAGCGGTGGTCGTTCGCCGCCGGGTTGAACAGAATCGTGACGAACGCGAACGGAGCGTTCACCCAGTAGCGGTCGATTTCTTCCCAGCCATCCAGGCCGTCGTAGGTGACGAGCGGGCCATCCTCGTTCGGGTCGTAGTTTTCGAGTTCGAGCGACGACCCGGAAAGCATCTTCGAAGCGCGTGACAGCCAGTTTTGAAACTGGCTCAGGGCACTCGATTCGGGTTCGTAGGCGTCGTGTGTGTCCGTGTCTGTCGGTCGTTGTCCTGCCATGAAATCCCCACTGACGCCCCGCACGGGCGGTCGGTTACTGTCATGACTGTGCGGCGGAAACTACATAAATCCGACCCAAAATCAGGCCCGCTCGACCCGCAGCAGTGTCGCCCCGAAGACGAGGAAAAACAGCGCCCCGAGGGGGACGGCGATGCCGATGAACGACTGAAAGAGGAGTGCCGTCGCCACGGTGAGCACGAGGCCCGTAACGAGCAACAGGCCGCCGATGGCGCGAACGGGGTCCACTGGTCCCGCTTCGACAGTGTCCTCAGCGAGGTAGAGCGCGATACTCACGACGAGCGCGAGGAAGAACACGAACGCACCGACGAGCCAGATTTGCTGGGCGAGGATGGTCTGTGCGTTCTCGTAAAAGGACTGCAGTTCGAGAACGGTAAACAGAATCTGTTCCTGTTCGCCAAAGGAGATGCCGAAGATGTACTGTACGTGGAAGAATAGGAACCGAATGACGACGACGGTCCCGATGTCGAGGGAGGCGACCGAGAACGACCACGGCATCAGCGCCGACAGCCACGTCGCCAGCACCGCGAGTTCGTTCGCGTAGTCCTCATTTACCCAGGCCATTACACAAATCGGCACTGTCCATCGGGTAAAAACTACCGCAAGACGGGCGTCTGACGGAGGCGGTACGTACTTAGGGTGTGCGTCCATATAGCACACGAAGATGAGGCGTGACTATTTCGGGGCGTCATTTTCGAACCTCGATGGTGGGTCCCCAGACGACCAACCAACGCTCTCGATTTCCTTCACCGGACCCCGGGAGAAGTTCGACGACCGGCTCTCTGGCCGCGACGACGCGCCGTTCGACCAGGACAGCATCGACGTATCGTTCCGACTCAGAAATCCACTCGAAGCCGACGACACAGCGGGCGTGCTCGCCGTGTCGAACCGAACGACAGGCGAGTTCCTTCTCGAAGTGAACGTCGCGACGGAAGGGGTCCTCCGGTTCATCCGTGCGGCCCGTCGATACGGCAACCTGAGCGACGGTGACAGCAATTATACCCTCGTCGTGGACGTCGGGGACGACCGCATCGAGATGGACAAATCGACGTTCCTCGTTTACGGCCACGCGGGTGACCTCCTCCACCAGCACAGCCTCATTCCGAGCGGTGTCGAACTCTGAGGGCGACGGAAACTGCGTGGAAATAAATAGCCACCGCGGGAATTCGAGGTATGGAACTATTCGGAACGGCGGGGATTCGCGGAAGTGCCCGCGACCGAGTAACGCCGTCGCTGGCGCTCGCAGTCGGCCGCGCCGCCGGTGACGAACACGACGAATTCGTCGTTGCGCGTGACGGCCGAGAGACGGGTCCCGCGCTCGCCGCCGCCATCGAGGCGGGTCTCGAAAGCGCGGGTGCGACCGTCTACCGGGCCGGACAACTCCCGACTCCGGCACTCGCGTTCGCCTCACAGGGCCGTCACGGCGTGATGATTACAGCGAGCCACAATCCGCCCCAGGACAACGGCATCAAACTCTTTCGTGACGGCGTCGAGTACGACCGTGACGCAGAGCGGCGCATCGAAGAGCGCGTCGAAGCGGGCCAGTCGCCGGTCGAGTGGGACGAGTGGGGCACCGCGAGCGCCATCGAACCCCTGTCGGCCTACTGTGACGCCGTCGTCGAATACGCGAAGGCGATGGGCGAGCCGCTCGACGGGCTCAAGGTCGCCGTCGATTGTGGCAACGGAATGTCCGCCCTCGCGACGCCGCAGGTGCTCCGCGAACTCGGTGCGCACGTCGTCACCCTGAACGGAAACGTGGACGGGCGCTTCCCGGGTCGCGAGAGCAAGCCAACGCCGGAGACGCTAGCCGACCTGCGGGCGTTCCTCGCTGACGGCGACTTCGCCTTCGGCATCGGGCACGACGGCGACGCCGACCGCGCCGTGTTTCTGGACGGCGACGGAGATATCGTCCACGAGGACACTGTCGTCGCCATCCTCGCAGAGCACTATGTCCGTGCGAGCGACGTCGCCGACCCAGTGGTCGTGACCACGCCGAACGCCTCCGCGCGCATCGACGAGCGTGTCCGCGAGGCCGGAGGCCGCGTCGAACGGGTTCGACTCGGCGCACTCCACGAGGGCATCGCGAGCGCACTCGACGCCGGCGAGGACGGGACGAGCGTCGTCTTCGCCGCAGAACCGTGGAAACACATCCACACGCAGTTCGGCGGCTGGATAGACGGCCCAGCGAGTGCGGCGGTGTTCGCCCGTCTCGTGGCGGCACACGGCCTCGACGCACTTCGCAAACCGGTCACAGAACGGCCGTACCGCAAGGTCAGCACTGAGTGCCCGGACGACCGGAAAGCTGCGACGATGGGCCAGCTGGCAAAGACGCTACCCGCGGCATTCCCCGAAGCGACGGTGGATACAGAATACGGCGTCCGCCTCGAACGAGAAGACGGGTCGTGGGTGCTCGTGCGCCCGAGCGGGACCGAGCCGTATGTCAGAGTGTACGCAGAAAGCGACGACGTAGACACCCTTGTTTCCGAGGTTATCGAAATCGTAAAAACGGCGGTTGCAGGGCGCTAATCTGCGACAGCGCGCACATTCAAAACGAACGATTTATACAGTTCTTGCCTGCTTTTGTGAGATATGCCTGTCGACCGACGACGATTCCTCAAAGCAACGGGTGCACTCGGGGCAGTGGGCCTCGCTGGGTGTACGACAAATCCGAACAACGACGCGGGTGACAACAATAACAACAACACGGGCAACGGAGACGGCGACGGCGGCGAAGACCCCGTCAACGTTGGGATGGTCTACGCCACGGGCGGCCTCGGTGACAAGTCGTTCAACGACATGGCCCACCAGGGCGTCCAGCAGGCGGCAAAGGAATACAACGTCGAGTACCAGAACGCAGAGCCAGAAGAGGCCTCGCAGGTCGGGAGCCTCCAGAAGCGCTTCGCACAGGAAGGAACCTTCGACCTCATCACGGGCGTTGGCTTCGTCCAGAAAGACGGCATGGTCACGAACGCCCAGGAGTTCCCCGACCAGAACTGGATTCTCATCGACGAGACCGCTCAGACCGAGGACGGAAAACTCTTGGAGAACGTCGCAAACTACCGCTTCAAGGAACACCAGGGCTCGTTCCAGATTGGCTACCTCTCTGCACTGCTCTCCACCCAGGAGTTCAGCGCCGGTGAGAGTTCGACGAAACCAGACCAGAAGTCCGTCGGCTTCGTCGGCGGGTTCGAGATTCCGCTCATCAAGAAGTTCCTCGCTGGCTTCCAGGCTGGCGTCGCTCACTACGACGACAGCATCGAAGTCCAGTCCGCCTACGCGGGTGCGTTCAACGACCCTGCGACGGGGAAAGAGATCGCGCTCTCGATGTACGACAACGGTGCGGACATCGTCTACCACGCGGCCGGTGGCACGGGCCTCGGCGTCTTCCAGGCGGCCCGTCAGGTTGGTGGCTTCGCGATGGGCGTCGACGCAGACCAGTCGAAATCCAACGCGGAGTACAAGGACGTCATCCTCGCGAGCATGGTCAAGCACGTCGACCTCGCCGTCTACGAGTCGGTCGAGGCCGTCGTCAACGGTAACTTCAAAGGCGGCGTCGAGAACCGCCTCGGGCTCAAGGAAGAAGGTGTCGAGGCCGTCTACGGGCAGGAACTCGGCAGCGCCATCCCAGAGGACGTAAAGAGCAAGCTCGAAGAGAGCAAACAGCAGATCATCGACGGTGAGATTACGGTTCCGTCAGAGCTGTAATCGGAAACCGTACAATACTTGCCCGAACCTTTCGAACCCTCGGGCAAAGCTGCGCAACCTATTTCAATGAGTGAGACACCAGCAGTACGACTAGCCGGGATTACGAAGCGGTTTCCGGGCGTAGTTGCCAACGACAATGTCGACCTGACCGTCGAGCAGGGGAGCGTTCACGCGCTTCTCGGTGAGAACGGGGCCGGAAAGACGACCCTGATGAACGTTCTCTACGGGCTGTATCGACCGAATGAGGGGGCCGTCAGCATAAACGGCACGCCCCGCGAGTTCTCCTCCCCACGCGATGCCATCGACGCCGGCATCGGAATGATTCACCAGCACTTCATGCTGGTCGACCCGATGCCCGTCGCCGACAACGTCGTCCTCGGAAACGAGCCCAGAAAGTGGTTCGGGCTCTCGATGGACCGACAGCAGGCAGTCGCAGAGGTCACCGAACTCGCAGACAGATACGGCTTCGACGTAGACCCCACCGCGACGCTCGAGAACGTGAGCGTCGGAGAACAACAGCGCGTCGAGATTCTGAAGGCTCTCTACCGCGGCGCGGACATCCTCATTCTAGACGAACCGACGGCCGTCCTCACGCCACAGGAGGTAGAGGAACTGTTCACCGTGTTCGACGAACTGACCGCCCAGGGCAAGACGATTATCTTCATCTCGCACAAACTCGGCGAGGCAATGGAGGCCGCAGACGACATCACCGTCCTCCGCGACGGGAAGAACGTCGGCAGCGTGGACGCGAACGCGACCAGCCGCGAGGAACTCGCGGAACTGATGGTCGGCCGTGAGGTCATGCTCGAAGTCGACAAGACTGCTGCCGACCCGGGTGAGCAGATTCTCGGCGTCGACGACGTGCACGTTCGCGACGACCGCGGCGTCCCGAAACTCTCCGCCCTCGACTTCGAGGTGCGGGCGGGCGAGGTGTTCGGCATCGCCGGCGTGGACGGCAACGGTCAGTCGGAACTCATCAACGCCGTCACCGGGCTCTCGTCGGTCGACGAAGGAACCATCGTCTATCAGGGTGCGGACATCACCGACATGCCACGGCGCGAGCGCATCGCGCAGGGCATGTCCTACATCCCGGAGGACCGCCAGGAGAGCGGTGTCGTCATGGACTACGATCTCGTTCAGAACGCGGTCCTCGGCAACCAGCACACAGAACCGTTCTCGCGCGGCGGGCGAATCGACTGGTCGTACACGGCGCAACACGCAGGTGACATCATCGACAAGTACGACGTGCGACCGCCAGACAAGCGGGCGACCGCCGAGTCGCTCTCCGGTGGGAACCAGCAGAAGTTCATCGTCGGGCGCGAGTTCGAGCGCAACCCCGACTTCGTGGTCGCGGCCCACCCGACACGCGGCGTGGACGTCGGTTCCATCGAGTTCATCCACGACCGGCTCATCGACCTGCGAGACGACGGAACGGCGGTGTTGCTCGTCTCCTCGAAACTCGAAGAGGTCACGCAACTTTCTGACCGACTCGCGGTGATGCACGACGGTGAATTCATGGCAATCGTAGACCCAGACGACGTGACCGAAGAGGACCTCGGCTTGCTCATGGCAGGGGAGTACCCCGCCGGATTCGACGGAGGTGACCAGCCGTGAAACAGCAGTTCGAGGCCGCCGTCGCACGCATGACGACCGCCTCGAATCTCGAACGCATCGCCATCAGCATCGCCGCACTCGTCGCGTCGATTCTCGTCGGTGGCGTCGTCGTACTCGTCGCCGGGTTCGTCGCGCAGTGTTCTCAGCCGGTTCTGTTCTTCCCCGGCGTGGGCTATTCCTGTTACAACCCGGTCTCGGTGTACGTCGAACTCTTCCTCGGCCCGTTCTCTGGACCGGGCGTGTTCGGTGAAACGCTCCAGCAGACGACCATCCTCCTGCTCACGGGGCTGTCCGTGGCCATCGCGTTCCGCGCTGGCCTGTTCAACATCGGGACGCAGGGACAGTTCGTGATGGGGTCGATGGCGACGGCCATCGTCGTCCCACTGCTCGCGCCGGCTGTCCCAGCGAATGCCGTGGGTGCGCTCATCCTGATTCCGCTTGGTCTGCTCGCAGGCGCGCTCGTCGGCGGCCTGTACGGCGCGATTCCCGGCGCACTCAAGGCCTACGCAGAGGCAAACGAGGTCATCACGACCATCATGCTGAACTTCATCGCGACGTTCCTCGCCCTGCTCATCGTCTCGACGTGGTTCAAGGACCCGAACAGCACGAACAACACGCAGACGGCGAAGGTGCCGGACTTCGCGATGCTCGACTCCTCTGTGTTGCCGGGGGACTTCTCGTTCATCGCCCTCGCACTGGCGCTGACGCTTGTCGCCACGATTAGCTGGCTGCTCGTGAAGACCGCGTTCGGCTACGACCTGCGAATAAGCGGCATCCAGGAGGGAGCGGCCGCCTACAGCGGTGTCAACGCGAAGAAGATGACCGTGCTGTCGATGGCCCTCTCGGGGGCGCTCGGTGGCATCGCCGGAGCCGTCTACATTCTGATGGTGACCGGCCGCTGGCTGCCAACCGCGCCCGCGTTCGGCTTCGACGGCATCACCGTCTCCATCCTCGCAGGCAACAACCCCGTCGGGGCCATCTTCGCGGCGTTCCTCTTTGGCATCCTCAAGGTAGGTCGCATCGCAATCGACTTCAACCTCGACGTTCCCTCGCAGTTGGTGGGCGTCCTCCGGGGGCTCATCATCCTGTTCGTCGCCATGCCGGAGTTCTTCCGCATGTTCGGCACCCGCTTCAACGTCGGTTCTGACATGGCCGTCACGACCGACGGAGGTGAAGACACATGAACCGACTGAACCATCTCGACACTCGCAGCAAAGTCGGGCTCGGCGCACTGGCACTGTTCTTGCTTGCGGTCGCCGTGCTCGCGATTACCGCCCCGGAGACCGCAGGCGACGTGTTCGGACTCATCGACGGCAATCTCGCTTCGGCCGCGCTCCGGACGGCGGTTCCAATCGCCTTCGCCGCTCTCGGTGGCCTGTTCGCTGAGAAGTCCGGCGTCATCAACATCGGACTGGAGGGCCTGCTCATCGTCTCGGCGTTCGCTGGGGCGGCGAGCATCGCCCTACTGACCGGCGACCCCGGATCCGCCTCCCAGAGCATGGTGTGGGTCGGTTTCCTCATCGGCGTGCTCGCGAGTGTCCTGCTCTCGCTGTTGTTCGCCGTGGTCACAATCGACTTAGAAGCCGACCAGATTATCGCCGGCCTCGCCGTCTGGCTCATCGCCCTCGGACTCGGCCCGTTCGCCGCACAGGTGTTGTTCAGCCAGTTCGACTCGCCGTCCGTCTCGACGCTGAACACGGTAGCGATTCCGGGGCTCTCGCAACTTCCGGTCGTTGGGCCGATTCTGTTCGACGCGAATCCGACGGTGTACATGCTGCTCGTCGCCGTGCCCGCTTCGTGGTACTTCCTGTATCACACCGCGTTCGGGCAGTGGATTCGCGCGAGCGGCGAGAACCCGAAGGCTCTCGACACCGCCGGCATCGACGTGCGCCGAGTGCGCTACGGCAGCGTCCTGCTCTCGGGTGCGCTCACGGGTATCGGCGGGGCGGCGCTCTCGCTCGTTCTCGTCGGGAAGTTCACCGGTGGCGGCGCGACCATCGTCAACGGTCGCGGCTTCATCGCGATTACCGCCTACCTGTTCGGGAACTACAACCCGGTCGGCGCGTTCGGGGCATCGCTGCTGTTCGCGACGCTCGAAGCCCTGCAGTTCCGCCTGCAGATTCTCGGCATCGGGATTCCGAAGTCGCTCATCCAGATGATTCCGTTCGTCCTCGTCATCGTCGTGCTCGCTCTCGTCGGACGCACGCGCCTGCCAGCGGCGGCCGGCGAGCACTACGATTCCGGCGAAGACTGAAAAAATCAGGTTTTCCGGTCGTTCAGATGGACATGAGCCCACCATCGACCGGGAGTGGGTGTGCCGTGATGAACGACGCGTCGTCGCTGCAGAGGTAGACGACGGCGCTCGCAATCTCTTCGGGTTCTGCCATCCTTCCGAGCGGTTGCATGGCGACGAATTGTTCGATCTGCTCCGGGGTTTCTTCACCCGCACGCTGGACCATGGGCGTGTCCACGACGCCGGGACAGACTGCGTTCACCCGAATTCCCTGTTTCGCGTACTCGACGGCGGCGACCCGGGTGAGGCCGATGACGCCGTGTTTGCTCGCGACGTACGGTGCGCCGCCCGCGGCCATGAGTCCGGCGACGGACGATGTGTTCACGATGCTCCCACCGCCGCGGTCTACCATCACCGGGATTTCGTGTTTCATACAGCGCCAGACCCCGCCCAGGTTCACGTCGATGACGCGACTCCAATCGTCGTCCGCAGTGTCGGCGAGCGGAGCCATCTCTCCCTCGATGCCGGCGTTGTTGTGCGCGAAGTCGAGTCCGCCGTAGGTGTCGAGCGCCGTCTCGACCATGGTTTTCACGTCCTCGTCGCTGGTCACGTCTACGCGGACGAACGTGGCGTCGCCGCCCGCATCGGTGATGCGTTCGATCGTCTCACGACCCCCGTCTTCGACAACGTCCGCGACTATGACTTTGGCCCCTTCGGCCGCAAAGCGTTCTGCGGTCGCCCGACCGATTCCCGAACTCGCGCCGGTGACTATTGCTACCTTCCCCTCGATTCCGTTCATTTCGTGGCTACCTCCACGTTAACAATGGACATGTATGCCTATGAGTATTCGCAGGGATTCGATTCCGCAAATCGGGCCTCCGTCTGACGTTCGAGAAGTTTCGATAACGGCAACATCTGACTGAAAATTTACTATTTCATGCCTTATCGAGAGACTACTGGGGCACTCTCTAGAGAATATTACTTCGGTGGATCGAATGCACAGAATAGGGCATATGTCGCTATTCGAGGTGTCTCAGTCGATTGGTTTTCGTTCGACTTTGTGGCTCGACTCCCGCAATCACCAGCCAATTAACCGTACGGTAGGTTTATATTATCAGTCAGCGTTTGGGACAGTCGGGAAAGGGGGAACATATGGTTCGCATTAACGTCCTTGGGGGAGGATTGAGCCTCGCGGCTATCGCGAGTAGAATTACGAAGTACGTACCCACGAGTGTGCGTATCGATTTTGACGACAGAGCGATATCGCCGATTATCGGTATCGTGCTCGTGTTTGGGATGACCATCGCCGGGTCTGCAGCGGTCCTGTACGTGGGGTCGCCTGCGTTAGAAAATATGCAGGGCGAAGCCGACGTCAGCAAGGTAGAGATTGGGATGGTTCAGATTGCGAGTCGCGTCGAAACCGTCGGCATGAGTGACGAACGCATGAGCGTTGCGCTCGCGCAAAGCAAGGGTCAGTACTACGTCGATGAAACGGCGGGTCACATCACGATTCGCCACCTCGACTACGATGGAGAAGGGGGAGACGCAGACATCTATACGTCCGATCTTGGGGCCATCATTTACGTCACTGACGAAACAGAGATTGCCTATCAGGGCGGCGGTGTCTGGCGGTTCGACAAGAGCGGAAGCTCAATGATGATCTCTGCTCCTGACATTGGCTACCAGTACCAGACGCTTAAATCCGACTCCGGTTCTGAGGAAGACGAGTATACACTCATCGTTCCAGTGACGAAAATCGAGGGTACTGCAGCTGTTTCGGGTGCAACGACGGCAGCGGTGACGAAAACAACGCGCTCGCAGGCAATCTATCCAAATAAGATGGCAGTCTACCCGAACGGTCAGGAGTTCCGAAATCCAGCATTCAACGGCACGCTAGAAATCGAAATCCAGAGTGAGTACTACGAGGCGTGGGGCCGCTACCTCTCTGCAGAACTCGGTCAATCTGCTGAGTACAACCACGACACGAAAACTGTCCGCGTCTCACTCACACCGTACGACCGTACCGCAGTGGCAGTAGGCGGAAGCGACCCGCGCATCAATGTGATCACGGCCGCGCTGTACTCCGACACGATGTTACAAACAACGCACCTCAACTCGCATTCAACGATTGATAGTTACGATTCGCGGGTCGGTGGCTACGATTCGTCGAATATGACGAGCGGGGCAGACGTCGTTATCGGTGGACCGTTGAAATTAAACAATCCTGCAGGTGTGTATGGAAACGTCACTGCGGCTGTTGTGGAGAATAACAATCCTGGTGACATTACCGGTGCCATTGACACTGAGTTCACCTCCGGACTGCCGACGCTCGAACCAATCGATGCGATGATTGTGGGGCACATCACTCGCATTAAAGAGGACAATGATAATGACAATGCTAGCAGTATTACGGTCGATGCCAACGATATAGAACTTGATTGCACGAACGACTGTGAACTCTCTGCAGGGAGTTACTACGTCAATCAGACCGTGAACGTGAAAAAGACGATGACGCTCGACACGACGAAGGGGGACATCGAACTCGCAATCGATGACGGCATGAAATTCGAGGCAGACAAAGGAACGATACAGATCATCGGTGACGGAAAAGTGTTCATCTACATGGCCGGCGGCGATATCGGCATCAAACAAAGCACCGTCGAAATACCGAACGACAATGCAATCCAGTTCTGGATGTTCAACCTCGATTCAGCTGCTGTGACCTTTGAAGGAGGTTCAGAATTTACGGGCATCGTCTATGCTCCTGGGGCGACCATCATCATCAAGTCTGACACGCACGTCTACGGTGCAGTGGTGGGTTATCTTGCGGACCTCCAGTCAAACGCCGGTATCCACTTTGACCGGGCACTCCTTGGTGGAACTGCCTACAAGGCACCGACCTACGAATGGGATTACGTCAAACCGAACACGACGCTCCCGCCGGTAAAATTCCTGCTTGGCACGGAACGCACCGTCACGGTCGAACTCGAATAAGCGACCACGCGCACCAGTTTCACCAAACTTCACGAGGTCGCCACAGGAACCAATCCAGTGGCGACGCTCGACATTCGCACGAGACGTCTCGGGAGTCAATCAGCTCTACGAGACGGCCATAAAATCCCTTTCGGGAACGACGCTCCGGGAGCGAAACCTCCACGGGGCGGCCATTGATTTCTCTCCGGCACGCCGCCGGGTGGGTTCACCCGGTCGGCGGCCACTGGTGCGCTCAGCGCACCGATTTGCGACTCCATTACAGAGGCTATTTTTACCGCCTCACCCAACGTCAGTTCATGAACGCCCTCATCGAAGCGGCCCGCGATATTCAGGCGGCCGCGCACGTGCCGTACTCCGACTACCGCGTGGGTGCGGCTCTCGAAACCGCGGACGGGATCGTGTTCACCGGCTGTAATCTCGAAAATGCGAACTACTCGAACTCCCTGCACGCAGAGGAGGTCGCCATTGCCGAGGCCGTGAAGAACGGCCACCGCGAGTTCGCTCGCATCGCAGTCAGTTCCGGGCGACGCGACGGCGTCACGCCGTGTGGCATGTGCCGCCAGACGCTCTCTGAGTTCTGTGACAAGGACCTCGTCGTGCTCTGTGACGAGGGCGACAGCGTGACCGAGTACACGCTCGGCGAACTCCTTCCGAACACCATCACCGAAGGGCATCTGAAATAATGGACGCAGAAGACCCCAACGACGACGTCCAGTACCACATCGGCGTCGGTTCCGACGACGTGGCGAACGCCGTGCTCCTCCCCGGCGACCCGGACCGACTGGAGAAAATCACGACGTTCTGGGACGACGCGGAGATTCGCGGCGCACACCGCGAGTACCGCACCGCGACGGGCACCTACGACGGCGCACCGATTAGCGTGACCTCCACGGGCATCGGCGGCCCCTCTGCCGCCATCGCCGTCGAGGAACTCGCCCGCATCGGCGTGGACACCTTCATTCGCGTCGGTTCCTGTGGCGCAATCCAGCCCGAGATGGACGTCGGCGACCTCGTGATTACCACGGGCGGCGTCCGACAGGAAGGCACGAGCAAGGAGTACGTCCGCGAGGACTACCCCGCCGTCGCAGACCAGCAGGTCGTTATGGCGCTGATTGCCGCCGCAGAACGCCTCGGCTATGACTACCACACCGGCATCACGATGTCCGCGGACAGTTTCTACGCCGGACAGGGTCGGCCCGGGTTCGAGGGCTTCGAGGCTCGCGGTGCCGAGGAGATGATTCAGGAACTGAAGGACGCGAACGTCAAGAACATCGAGATGGAGGCCGCCGCCATCATGACCATCGCGAACATCTACGGCCTGCGTTCGGGGGCGGTCTGTACGGTGTATGCCAACCGGACGACCGGCGAGTTCCGGACCGAGGGTGAGGGACGCGCCGCGGAGACTGCTTCACTCGCCGTGAAACTGCTCGCGAAGATGGACGAAGCCGCAAACGAGGCCGGTGCCGCCCAGTGGCACCCGGGTCTCGCGCTCGACTGAGCGTCTGGGTTACCCAGTCATCGGGCGTCCGGGCACGCCGACATCGAGTTTTGCCAATCCTGGCTTCTGATTCTCCGGCGTGAGGAACGCGAAGTTCGTGATGAACAGCGATTTCTGGTCACCACCGGTCGTCCCGAAGGCCACGTCAGAGGGCCCGTCGAGCCCGTTCTCGGCAGTCGCCAGCGTATCGACGCTCCGGTCACGATTCACCCGGACGACGGTATTCTGACCGATTACTGCGACGTAGAAGTTGCCCCGATTGTCGAGGGTAATTCCGTCGCCGCCAACCAGCTGTGGGTCTTGGGCGTACACCTCGGGCGTCCCCGCGCTGCCGTCCCGGTTGACCGGAATTCTGGCGAGGTAATCTCGCTCCGTGACGACGACGTAGATAGCGCTATCCCGGCAACTGACGAGGCCGTTGGCTCCGAGCGGGAACCCGAAGTCGAAATCGCCCGTACCCGTGAGGAGGTCTGAGACGACCCATGGGGTGGCATTCCCCTCCGTGACGTACCAGATTGCCCCAGCAGTGGTGTCGGAGACGAGGAACCCGTCTCTGAACGGCGTCAGGTCGTTCGGGAACGTGTCGGTTGGAAGCGCGGCATAGAGCGACTTCGTCCCGTCGCGTTCCACCTGCCAGATGCCGTGCGTGTCGGCTGAGTCGTCACCCTCGCCGACGCCGGTCAACAGACACAGGTGGACGGTTCCCCGAGCGTTCACGTTCACCCCGAGGATACCGAACTGGTCGCCGACCTCGAACGAGGCGAGTACCTCAGGTGTGTCGCTTCCTCGTGCAATTTTCCAGAGCTGGCCAATGGTCGCGATGCCGAGATAGATGGTTCCTCGTGGGTCGATTGCGAGGTTCTCCGGGAACTGCCCCTGCGCGGGGTCGAACTCGAAGAGAATCTTGACGTGTTCTGCCGCCTTCGCACTCCCTATCGCCAGGATGAATCCACCCGCGCCAATCGTTTTGAGAACGGTTCTCCGCGTTGTAGCTGCTGTCATTGTATCCCTCACCTCGTGGCCCCAGCGGCCGCACCAATGCTCACCTGCCCGGCGCGATTCTGGCACCTATGCTAGATGTCGGCACTAGACAGTATTGTTATGACAGGAGCACGCGAGAAACAGGCCGTTAATCGCGAGTGACCGGTTTTTCCGACGATTGCGAGTTGTCGGTCAGAAACGGTGAGAACCGTTCTGAAAGCCGTCTAATATCGAGCCAGTCCTCTATCTTGGAATGGCACTCACGAGTGGAAATAGAACCGGAAAACGTCACTTACCGAACGTTACATGTCGCCCCAGGCGGACATCGCGCGTCCGACCGAGGTGATGTCTGCAATCCAGCGCGTCGCGATGGACTTCTTCAAAACGCGGGCGGCCGGGCCGCCGAACGTGCCGATTGGGACCATCATGACGTTGTGGGCGACGGCGTCGTCGCCGACGGAGACGACCGTCCCCTTGTCTTTGTAGCTCCAGGAGTTGAGGGCCTGCCCGCGCATCGCACGGGCAACGTTCTCGCCGACGACGCCGCCGGCCTGCCAGGCGGCCTGTGCCGTCGGTGGGGCGGGGCGCTCTGAGTTGAGTTGCTCGACGATAGCCGAGTCACCGAGCGCGAACACGCGCTCGTCGGAGGTCTGGAAGGTCGCGTCTGCGTTGACGCGGTTGTGGTTCTTCTCGACGTTTGCCACTTCGAGGGCGTCCTGACCCGTGATGCCGCCAGTCCAGACGAACACGTCGAATTCGAGGGGTTCGCCTTCGTCGAAGTAGATGGTGTCCTCCGCGGCTTCCGTGATTGGGTCGTTCGTGAGGATGTTGATGTCGGCATCGAGGAGGCGCTTGCGGAGTGCGCCCTGGACCTCTGGGTCCTGCCCGGGGAAGATTTCCTCCATCGCCTCGACGAGGTAAATCTCGATTGGAGCGCGGTGCATGTCGCGGAACTCCGCGATTTCGCCCGCGGTCTGGATGCCCGACAGGCCTGCGCCGCCGATGACGATTTTCGCGGGGTCGTTGCGGGAGGCTTCGCGGGCGGCCTCCTTGACCTGGTTGTGGATTTCGAGGGCGTCGTCTAAGCCTTTCAGCGTGAGGGAGTTCTCTTCTAAGCCTGGGATGCCGTAGTAGGCCGTCTTCGACCCGAGGGCGACGACGAGGTAGTCGTATTCGACGGTGGAGTCGTCGTCCAGCGTAATCTCTCGGTCGTCTGTGTCTACGGACTCGACTTCAGCCTTGATGAATCGCGTGCGTGGCGATTTGATGTCCGCGACGGGGAGCGAAATCTTGTCTCGGACGCTCGGGTCGCGGATGCAGCGGTGGACCTCGTGGAGGACGAGGTGGTAGTCCTCCTTCGAAATCCACGTGATATCGGCGTTGTCAACCTCGGCTTCCAGGCTCTGAATCGCGGCAGCACCGGCGTATCCTGCGCCGATGACCACGATGTTCTCGGTCATGGTGGCATCTCGGAAGTCCTGCGATACAAAGGCTTTGGAATCGACACGCCGTTGTAGCCGGGTTTCTGCGAATATTGCCACCATGAACCAGGGTGTCACTACTCACTGGTTGGCGAGAAAGCAAGGAGAGAGAGAGAGAGGGTTACTTCTTCGGTTCGCCGACGGGCGCTTTCATGTCGTCGATGGTCAGGATGAGGACGTTGTCCGTGTCGTCCTTTCCGTCCACGACGCCCTCAATGACGAGTTTCGACAGCGGCGTTGGGCCGACGACGACTTCGTCGCCTTCGTGGAACTCGCGGATGGAGCCACGAAGCGAAATCTCCGCGCGGCAGAGTTCGGGGTGGTGGACGCTCGAGAGGTTAATCTGCGTGACGTTCGCGCCCTCTACGGCCTCACCGTTGTGGAACAGGGGGACCTCTGCTGGCTGGTCCATGTCCTGAATTTCGAGTGCCTCGTAGGCGTTGGCCGTCGGCTTGTAGCCGCCCTTCGGGCCAGGGACGCCCTCTACCAGTTGGAGGGCCTTCAGACTCTGCATCTGGTTACGGATAGTGCCCGGATTGCGGTCGACTTCCGCCGCGATGTCTTCGCCTTTTACAGCATCTTCCGTCTCCCGGTGGAGATTGATCAGGGCAGAAAGGATTCGTTTCTGGCTTGGGGTCAGCTCTATCGATGACATAGACGCCTTTCGTGATAGATTTCCTTAAATGCGGCGGATACTCCGTGATAAATCGGCGATTCACGGGTTGGTTTCTCGACAAGAATTGCCTGCAGGCGATGGGATACCAGTCGAGTAACATGCCGTACCGGTACTTCTTTGAGGACACACATATCTAACTTGTATAATGAACGGCAAGCGCGTTCTCGTCACGGGTGGGGCGGGATTTATCGGTTCGAACCTCGCGAATCATCTCGCGAAACACAACGACGTCGTCGCCATCGACGACCTCTATCTCGGTACGCCCGACAATCTGGATGACGCGGTCGAGTTCGTCGAAGCGAGCGCCGTAGACGACGACCTCCCGACCGACGTGGACGTGGTGTTCCACCTCGCCGCACTCTCCTCGTACGCGATGCACGAGGAGGATCCCGTCAAGGGTGCTCGGGTCAACGTCGAAGGCTTCGTGAACACAGTCGACCAGGCGCGAAACGACGGGTGTGACACCGTCGTCTACGCCTCTACGTCCTCCATCTACGGGAACCGAACGGAACCGTCGCCGGAGTCGATGGACGTCACCGCGCGAACCGGCTACGAGGCGTCGAAACTCGCCCGCGAACGCTACGCCGAGTACTTCGATTACCACTACGACATGCACATGGCCGGGATGCGATTTTTCTCGGTCTACCAGGGCTACGGCGGCGCTGAGGAGCACAAAGGCGAGTACGCGAACCTCATCGCCCAGTTCGCAGACGAACTCGCCCACGGAAACGCGCCGGTCATCTACGGCGACGGCACCCAGACGCGAGATTTCACCCACGTAGACGACATCGTCCGCGGTCTCGAACTCGCCGCAGACCACCAGCTCACCGGCATTTACAACCTTGGCACGGGTGAGAGCTACACCATCAATACCCTCGTCTCGAAACTAAACGAGATTCTCGGTACGGACATCGAGCCCGAGTACATCGAGAATCCCATCGGCGAGGACGTGTACGTCCACGACACGATGGCGGACCCATCGAAGATGCGCGAGGCGACGGACTGGGAACCGGCCATCTCCTTCGAAGACGGCCTCCGACTCGTCTGCGAGCAATATCAGTAATCGCGTCCCTTTTTGCACCCGTCCAGAGTAGTTGTCAGTATGCAGCGTACTGCACGACTTATCGGCGTTCCGATGGACCTCGGTGCGGACCGACGCGGGGTTGACATGGGCCCCTCGGCGATTCGCTACG
This sequence comes from Haladaptatus sp. DYSN1, assembly GCF_029489995.1. NCBI lineage: Archaea > Methanobacteriati > Methanobacteriota > Halobacteria > Halobacteriales > Haladaptataceae > Haladaptatus > Haladaptatus sp. DYSN1. The sequence goes on along the minus strand of NZ_CP120470.1, from coordinate 1,975,010 downwards.
CGGGGCTCGTCTCACGACTCGCAGACATCGACGTCACCTGCACAGACGCCGGTGACATCCTCGTCCCCCACGCACACGTCAGCGACCCGGAAGCGGGCGAACCGCAAAACAGGAAGGCGAAGTATCTAAACGAAACCGCGACGGTCTGTTCACGACTGGCAGAGGAGGTGGCAGAAACCCTTGAAAACGACGAGTTCCCGCTCGTCCTCGGCGGCGACCACTCTATCGCCATCGGGACGATGTCGGGTGCGGCCCGCGAGGCCGAGATCGGCGTCATCTGGTTCGACGCACACGGCGACTTCAACACGCCGTCTACCTCTCCGAGCGGGAACGTCCACGGGATGCCCCTCGCCGCGGTACTCGGGAACGACGAATTCGAAGGGGCAGACTGGGCGCACACGCCGGCGGTCAGCGAGGAGAACATCGTCATTGTCGGTCTTCGGAGCGTAGACGATATGGAGCGAGAAGCCATCCGCGACAGCGAGATTACGGCGTTCACCATGTCCGATATCGACGAACGTGGCGTCTCCTCGGTGGTCGAAGAGGCCCTCGAAATTGCCAGTGACGGCGTCGACGGCGTCCACGTAAGTCTCGACATGGACTGGCTCGACCCGAAGGAAGCACCCGGCGTCGGCACGCCCGTTCGTGGCGGCGTAAACTACCGTGAAGCGCACGCTGCCCTCGAGATGGTCGCCGCCCACGACAGGAAAACCGGGTTCATGCGGTCGCTCGAAATCGTCGAAGTGAATCCGATTTTAGACGAACACAACGAGACAGCAGAACTCGCGACGGAACTCGCCGCGAGTGCCCTCGGAAAAACGACGCTGTAACGTTAGCTTCGTTTTGCACCCCACTCCTGGCGCGTTTGTGCCTCGTCGGCGTAGCGCTGCAGTGGGTGTTTTGCCGCATCTGGGACGTATTCGGGGAGGAATACGACCTTCTCATTTCCAACCTGGATTCGGTTGATGTTCGACTGGTCTTCCATCTTCGTGAGGAGTCGGCTAACCGACGCTTCAGACCAGCCCGTCGCATCGACAATCTGTTGCTGGCGCATTCGGCCATCGTACTCGCCGAGGAGTTCGATGAGAAGTTCCATCGGCGTCAACCCGGTTTCGAGGACGATGTCAGCTTTGGACTTCGATTCGGCCGATTGCAACTGGTCCAGGGGCGATTCGTCGGCGCGGGGACCTGATTCGGTGGGTTCGTCACGACCACTCGCGTCGTCACTGCCCGAATCATCCTCACCGACGGGCATTTCGATGAAATCCTCTAGAACGTTGTTAAGGTCTCCCCAGAGGTCCTTAAACCGGTCCTTGTCCAGTGGCATTTTCATTACGTAGGTACGATTGCCAGAGACCGTACACCGGCGTCGGTCAGGGACTGGCGCATACTGGCGGTACCTTGAACAGTTCGTCGCAGTCCTACTACAAAAATCAAATGGGTTGCACCTTATCTGACCAACGAATGCGCCGCTGTCTGCCGTATTTCAGCAAATTGGTTAAAAACTATCTCGCAAGTAAACTAACTAGTTAGGGAGCGTGGTCGGTCACTCGCCGAGGTCCAGTAACGACGCGGCCTGCTCCATATCCTTGTCACCGCGTCCACTCAGGTTGACGACGATGGTGTCGTGGTTCTGTGCAACCTGTTTTGCGAGCGCGATGGCGTGACTGCTCTCCAATGCGGGGATGATCCCTTCTGTCTCACTCAGCGTGCGGAACGCGTCGATGGCCTCGTCGTCGGTGATGGCGCGGTACTCACACCGCCCGACCGCGCGGAACATCGCGTGCTCCGGGCCGACGCCGGGGTAATCCAGCCCCGCGGAGACGGAGTGGACCTCCACGTCATCGTCGATGACGCGGGTCGCCATTCCGTGGATGACGCCGTCTTTCCCCGACGCGAGTGGCGCGGCGTGGCGTTTCGAGTCGCCGCCCTCACCGCCACCCTCGCCGCCGTAGAATTTCACGTCATCGTCACGGAACGCGTGGAACAACCCAATCGCGTTTGACCCGCCGCCGACGCAGGCGACCGCGGCGTCCGGGAGGCCGCCGGTCTGCTCCTGAATCTGCTCGCGGGCCTCTTCGCCGATGACTGACTGAAACTCCCGCACCATCCGCGGGAAGGGGTCGGGACCGACCGCAGAGCCAACGAGGTAGTGGGTGTCGTCCATGTTGCCCGCGAAGTCTTCGAGCGCGGCGTCCACCGCGTCGGCGAGGCCTTTCCCACCTCTGGTGACCTCGTTCACCGTCGCGCCCATCAACCGCATCCGGAAGACGTTCATCTTCTGGCGCTCGACGTCTTTTTTCCCCATGTAAATCTCCGTGTCGAGGCCGAACAGCGCCCCGACCATCGCCGTCGCGGTGCCGTGCTGGCCCGCGCCCGTCTCCGCGATGAGTCGCGTCTTGCCGGCCTTCTTCGCGAGGAGCGCCTGCCCGAGGGCGTTGTTTATCTTGTGAGCACCCCCGTGGAGCAGGTCCTCACGCTTCAGGTAGATGTCCGCACCGTATTCTGCAGAGAGATTTTCCGCGTAGTAGAGCGGCGTTTCGCGGCCCGCGTACTTCGTCAACAGGTCGCGGAATTCGGCGCGGAACTCCGGGGACTTCGCAATCTCGTCGAATGCCTCCCCGAGTTGTGCGAGTGGCTCTTCGAGCGGTTCCGGGACGTGACGCCCGCCGAACGCGCCGAACGCTCCCTCGTCGTCGCCAGACTGCTGTGACATAGTAGCCTACCGATGTACAACGATGAACAAAAGTGTATTGCAACACCCAGTGGTTTCCGAGTGCTTACTCGGCGTCGTCGGCTGCGTCGTCGTCCTCTTCTGCCGGTCCCTCGCGTGCCTCAGCAGGTGGAATCACGTCCACGCTCACCACTTTGTCGCCCGCCGTGAGGCGCATCACGATGACGCCCATCGTGTTGCGGCCGACTTCGGAGATGTCGGCGACGCGGGTACGCATAATCTGGCCGTCGTCGCTCATCACGACCACGTCGTCGTCGGCGGTGACGGCCTTCACGGCCGTGACCTTCCCGTTTCGCTCGTTGGTCTTGATGTCGATGAGCCCCTTGCCGTAGCGCGACTGGGTGCGGTACTTGCTGATTGGCGTGCGCTTGCCGTAGCCATTTTCGGTAACGGTGAGCAGGTCGGCCGACTCGTCTGCGGCGATGAGTCCAGCGACGGTGTCGCCGTCAGCGAGTTTGATGCCGTTGACACCGCGAGCGGTTCGGCCCATCGCCCGGGCATCGGTCTCCTTGAACCGGATGGACATCCCGCCAGCCGTCGCGATGAGGAGGTCCTGCTTGCCGTCGGTAATCTCCACGTCCACGAGTTCGTCGCCGTCTTCCAAGCGGATGGCGCGAATGCCCGTAGAGAGGATGTTCGTGAAGTTGTTCGCACCCGTCCGTTTGACGTAGCCGTGTTTCGTCGCGAAGGTGAGGAACTCGTCTTCGCTGAAGTCGTCGGTGTTGACGACGGCGGTAATCTCTTCACCGGCGTCGAGTTTGAGCAGGTTGACGGCGGACTTCCCGCGTGCGGTCCGACTGACCTCGGGAATCTCGTAGGTCTTGAGCTGGTAGACCTGCCCGTGGTTCGTAAAGGCGAGTAGGTAGTCGTGGGTGTTCGCCATGAACACCTTGGAGACGCGGTCGCCTTCCTTGAGATTCGTCCCGATGATGCCCTTCCCGCCGCGACCCTGGGCGTCGAAGCGGTCGACGGGCATCCGTTTGACGTAGTCGTCTTCGGTGATGACGACGAGCACGTCCTCCTGTGGGATGAGGTCCTCGTGGGTGACCGTCCCGTAGTCCTCGACGATGGAGGTGCGACGGTCGTCGTCGTACTTGTCCTTGATGTCGAGCAGCTCTCCCTTGATGACCGCGAGGAGTTCGTCCTCGTCTCCGAGAATCGTCTCTAAGCGCTCGATGGTTTCGAGAACGTCCTCGTATTCCGTCTCTATTTCCTGGGCTTCGAGGGAGGTGAGGCTCCCGAGTTGCATCCGGACGATGTGCTCTGATTGTTTCTCAGAGAGGTCGAAGTTCTCCTGCAGGGCGGTTTTCGCCTTGTCCCGGTCCTCGGAGTTGCGGATGGTCTCGACGACTTCTTCGACGTTTTCGAGCGCGATAAGGCGGCCTTCTAAGATGTGGGCGCGTTCCTCTGCTTCGTTCAACTCGAACTCAGAGCGCCGACGCACCACGTCGCGGCGGTGGTCGAGGTAGTGTTCGAGCATCTCCTTCAGCGTCAGGATGCGGGGTTGGCCGTCCACCAGCGCGAGGTTGATGACGCCGAAGGTGGATTCTAGGTGGTGTTCTAACAACTGGTTGCGAACGATGTCCGTGTTCGCGTTGTGCTTCAGTTCGATGACGACGCGGATGCCTTCGCGGTCTGACTCGTCGCGGAGGTCAGAAATCCCGTCGATGGTGCCGTCGTTTACGTTGTCCGCGATGCGCTCGATGAGCCGCGACTTGTTCTCCTGATACGGAATCTCCGTGATGATGATGCGGTCGCGGCTCTTCTCGTTCTCCTCGACTTCGAACTCGGCGCGGACGCGAAGGCGACCCCGGCCCGTCGTGTAGGCGTTGTAGATGCCCTGTCGGCCGACGATGTTCGCTCCCGTCGGGAAGTCGGGCCCCTGGACGTGGTCCATGAGGTCCTCGATTTCCGCGTCGGGATTCTCGATGAGTTCGACTGTTGCGTCTATCACTTCGCCGAGGTTGTGCGGCGGAATGTTCGTGGACATCCCGACGGCGATTCCCGACGACCCGTTGAGCAGGAGGTTCGGAATCGCTGCGGGCAGCACGTCCGGTTCCTGCAAGCGGTCGTCGTAGTTGCCCGAGAAATCGACGGTGTCCTTCTCGATGTCGGCGAGCAGTTCCTCCGCGATGGAACTCATCCGCGCTTCCGTATAGCGCATCGCGGCCGGCGGGTCGCCGTCGATGGAACCGAAGTTACCCTGTCCGTCGATGAGCGGGTAGCGAAGCGAGAAGTCCTGGGCCATGCGCGCGAGGGCGTCGTAGATTGCCGAGTCGCCGTGCGGATGGTAGTTACCCATCGTCTGCCCGACGATGGAGGAGGACTTGCGGTGACTGGAGCCACTCGACAGGCCCATCTCGTGCATCGCGTAGAGGATGCGGCGGTGGACCGGCTTCAGGCCGTCCTCGACGGCGGGAAGCGCCCGACCCACGATGACGCTCATCGCGTAGTCGATGTAGGACTGCTCCATCTCGTCCTCGATGAGGACGGTGGAGTGAATCTCTGCAGGCTCGTCAGAAGGTGCTTCAGAACTCATTTAGATGTCCACCCATTCTGCGTTCTTCGCATGGTCCTGGATGAATTTCTTGCGCGGACCGACGGAGTCGCCCATCAGGACGGAGAACATGCGGTCTGCGGCGGCGGCGTCTTCGATAGTGATGCGTTTGAGAATCCGATGCTCCGGGTTCATCGTCGTCTGCCAGAGTTGTTCGGGGTTCATCTCGCCGAGGCCCTTGAACCGCTGGACGTTCTCGGCTTTCCCGTCACACTTCTCTTCTACGACCCGTTCGCGCTCTTCTTCGGTCATCACGTCGTACGTGTTGCCCTTGTACCGGATGCGGTAGAGCGGTGGTTGTGCGGCGTAGACGTAGCCCGCCTCGATGAGCGGCTTCATGTGCCGGTAGAGGAACGTGAGCAGGAGCGTCCGAATGTGCGCCCCGTCCACGTCCGCGTCGGTCATCATGATGATTTTGTGGTAGCGAGCCTTGTCGAGGTCGAACTCGTCACCGATGCCCGTCCCGATGGCGGTAATCAGCGCACGAATCTCGTTGTTCTCTAAGATGCGGTCGAGGCGGTGTTTCTCGACGTTGATAATCTTCCCGCGCAGCGGGAGGATGGCCTGGAACTCTGGGTTGCGGCCCTGCTTCGCCGAGCCACCTGCGGAGTCACCCTCCACCACGAACAGTTCTGACTTCTTCGGGTCGCGCGATTGGCAGTCGGCGAGTTTGCCCGGCAGCGACCCGGAGCCGAGTGCGTTCTTGCGGCGGGTGAGCTCTTCTGCCTTCTTCGCGGCCATCCGGGCTTTCGCGGCTTCGACGGCCTTCATCACGATAGCCTGTGCCGTGTCCGGATTTTCCTCGAAGAACGTCGAGAGTTTCTCGTGGGTGATGGACTCGACGATACCGCGGACCTCACTGTTGCCGAGTTTCGTCTTCGTTTGCCCCTCGAACTGCGGGTCGGGGTGTTTGACGCTGATGACGGCGGTGATACCCTCGCGGATGTCGCTGCCCTTCAGATTGTTATCGAGGTCGGAGATGAGGTTGTTCTTGGTCGCGTAGTCGTTCACGACGCGCGTGAGCGCCGTCTTGAACCCGGTGAGGTGGGTTCCGCCCTCGCGCGTGTTGATGTTGTTGGCGAACGCGTGAATGGACTCCTGGAGTTCCTCTGTACCCTGAACGGCAATCTCGACGTGAATGCCGTTCTGTTCGTCCTGATAGTAGATGACGTCGTTGTGGAGGTTGGTTTTCGTCTCGTTTAAGTACTCGACGAATTCGCGGATGCCACCCTCGAACATGAACGTCTCCGTACGTCCATCCTCGCGCTGGTCGACGAGCGTGATTTTGACGCCGGAGTTCAGGAATGCGAGTTCTCGGAGGCGATTTTCGAGCGTCGAGTAGTTGTACTCGTTCGTCTCGAAAATCTCGGAGTCCGGCCAGAACTGGATGGTGGTCCCCGTCTCCTCGTCCGGTTCCATGTCGCGGACGCGTTCGAGTTCCTCGACGGGCGCACCTCGCTCGTAACGCTGGCTCCAGACCGCTCCGTCGCGTTTAACTTCGACTTCGAGCGCCTCTGAAAGCGCGTTCACCACGCTCACACCGACGCCGTGCAGGCCGCCGGACACCTGGTAGGACTTGTTGTCGAACTTGCCACCAGCGTGAAGCACCGTCATGATGACTTCCAGTGCTGGACGGTCGTACTCTGCATGCGTATCGACGGGGATACCGCGTCCGTCGTCAGAGACGCTTACGGAGTTGTCTTCGTGGATGGTTACTTCGATGGTGTCACAGTACCCGGCCAGTGCTTCGTCGATAGAGTTGTCGACGACTTCGTAGACCAGGTGGTGTAACCCACGAGCATCTGTCGAACCGATGTACATCGCCGGCCGTTTTTGAACGGCTTCGAGGCCCTCGAGGACCTGAATTTGGCCGGCGCCGTACTCGCCTTCATCGGACATTAGAATCTGTTTCTCGATTGGGATGGAGGGGACATAAACCCCACGCACGCGCGCAGGCGTGAAAGTAAGTTTCGTCGGTCGGTTTTGCACCTAATCTGTCACGAAATTAATCGACCTGTTAGGGGGGCAACACCTGTTCACTTTCACTCTACTATCGCGGGCGTTTTAATGCCCCCACGTCAATCTACCAGTCAATGACCTCGTTCCAATCGACGCTCGGCGAGGGCGAGGGGATCGCAGAGGAGCTGGCCCAGAGTCAGCGCGAGATCTCCATCGCCGAGTTCTTCGAGAAGAACAAGCATATGCTCGGGTTCGACAGCGGTGCCCGCGGTCTGGTCACTGCTGTCAAGGAGGCTGTCGACAACGCCCTCGACGCCACCGAGGAGGCCGGAATCCTTCCCGACATCTACGTAGAGATTGCAGAAGTCGGCGACTACTATCGCCTCATCATCGAGGACAACGGGCCCGGCATCACGGGCGAGCAGATTCCGAAAGTGTTCGGGAAACTGCTCTATGGCTCTCGCTTCCACAAACGCGAGCAATCGCTGACACCGAGTCAACGAATCCTCGTCAACCGAGACGGGACTATCGAGTTCATCCCCATCGGAGTGCTATGTGATGCCTACCTCCCACAGGAAGGAGCAGAGACTGTCCCAGTCTCAGACGACATCACGGTGCCATCGTTCACTCGTGATGATCACACCCTGTCGTGGCAGCCGATAACCCATGTGATTCGACACGAAACTACCGAACAAACCTACAAAATCACGACCGAGAAGGGGCGGACTGTCGAGGTCACGGGGAACCACAGCGTGTTTAGTGTGACTAAGGACGGTAACACGAAGGAGGTGAAAGCCAGCGAACTTGACGCGAGCGACACCATTCTCGCTCCCCGAAAGCTCCCCCGGTTCGGCGAAACTGTCGAGGAAGTGAATCTCCTTGAACACATCACCCGAGAACAGCTCACGGGCCGGAATCTCTACGTCTATGGATTCGACGAAGAGACCTTACAGGAGCTTCAGACTGGGGATACCGTTCGGCGCAAACCGTCCTCTGACAGTTCTCGAAAGCGGTACTACTACCAGTACAACGGCGTCGAAATTCTCAAAGACAGTCTGGACCAAAACTACATCAGAAAGGGCTATCTGCCAGCTGAAAAAGTGCTTGAGTTAGGGTGGGAACACCGAGCTAGCGACTGTGAACTCAAAACGTACAAAGTCGGTGGGAAAGAGACAACCATTCCGGTGACGATTTCTGTTGACGACGCGTTCGTTGAGTTACTCGCGTACTACATCTCCGAGGGACACGTCGGCCCACGGCAGGTCGGGTTCACGTTCGGTTCGCACGAATCGGAACTGATTCAGCGTACGGAACGAGCAGTTGCAGGACTCACTGGTTCTGCTACGACAGTCGAACGAGAACGAAATTCCACGCGCGTGAAGGCGTTTGGCTCCCCACTCTCGATGTTCTTGCAGGCTGTCTGTGGAGACTCCTCCGCAAGTAAGCGCATCCCTGATTTCGTTTTCCACCTGTCTCCAGAACTTCAACAGCGGTTCATCGCCGCGCTATACGAAGGAGATGGCTCTGACTCCCACCCGACAGATGAACTCTCACACACGACGACGAGTGAGACACTTGCGCGCCAGCTCTCGGTCCTTTGGAACATGCAAGGGGTACTTGCGAGTTCTGAAACTGTCGAAAACCACCATGGGTACGCCGATGAACCGGCCACGGTGTATCGAACGAAAGTCTACGGAGGGGATGTGAATCTCTCTTCCGTGTTTTCGGAAAAGAAACGAACGGGCGAACAACAATACAAGCGGCTTCCTGTTTCGCTCTTAGCTGACCTTCAGGTCGGACCCGTCACTTCACAAACCGTTCCGGATACCATTCCTGGACTCCTGATGGGTGCAGGTGTGGGCTCAAGCATCGAACACGCAGAAGTGTATCAGGCACTCATCGAAAAGGCGCGTTCGGGCGAATATGTGGATAAGCCACGGTACGTCCACAATCTGAAACAAAAAGGACTGCTCGACGAGGAACATAACCCGACTGCACAGCTAGAAGCGCTCTGGGGGACGATTCAGAACCTCCACGGATTCACTGAGACAGATATGTGTCTGCTCCCGGTGAAATCGGTCGAAAAAACAGAGCCACCAGCGTATGTATACGACATCTCGGTCCCTGGAGTAAGTGGCCACGACGAGAACTTCGTCGTCGCAAACGATGGTGCATTGAGCGTGAAGAACAGTCGCGGGCAGCAGGGTATCGGTATCTCCGCGGCCGTCCTCTACTCGCAACTGACCTCCGGGAAACCCGCGAAAATCACGAGTCGGACGAAGGGGAGTGCCGAGGCGAAGTACTTCGAACTCATCATCGACACCGACACGAACGAACCGGAGATTCAGACCGAACGCACCACGACGTGGGACCGGCCACACGGGACGCGCATCGAACTCGAGATGGAGGCGAACATGCGAGCGCGGGCCAACCTCCACAGCTACATCAAGCACACGGCGGTCGTGAACCCCCACGCCCGCATCGAGATGCGCGAACCCGAGGAGTCGTTCAAGTTCGAACGTGCCACTGACCAGTTGCCCGCAGAGACCGAAGAGATTCGACCCCACCCACACGGCGTGGAACTCGGGACGCTGCTCAAGATGCTCGACAACACCGCTTCTCACTCCGTCTCCGGGTTCCTCCAGGAGGAGTTCACCCGTGTCGGGAAAAAGACCACAGAGAGCATTCTCGCGAATTTCAGCGACCGCCATTTCGGCCGCGAGATGGCGTGGACGCCGCCACAGGCCCACGAACAGGAAACTCTTCACACTGCCATCGAGGAGGCCGTCGTCAACAAAGGCGAAACACCGACCGACTCGTTCGCCACAGAGGTGACGAAGCGAATCTGCGCGATGGACCGCGTCTCCTACTCGAATCTCGTGCGAGTCGTCGGCGACGTGGCCGACGAGACGGAGAACACCTTCGACCCCACATTCGGCAAAACGGTTCGCAAGAACGCCGTCGCCGCGGCGTGGGACGTTCTCACCGAGAATCGCGCTGCAGACCTCTACGGCCTCGTCGACGAGGCGACGACCAGTCGCAAGGACGACGCCGTCGTGCAGGCACTCGCAGAGCGCATCGCGGCCAAGTTCGAAGCCGACGACAACGAACGGGACCGCGCGACGTTGAAAACGCTCAAATCCTACGTCGACCGGGCGGCGGACATGACCAAAGAGCGCGAAGACGCGACCGTCGGCGAGACGGCCCGCACCAACATCGTCGAGTCACTCTGGCGGGTGATGAAGCCGGTTCAGGACGACTTACCGAGCGTCAAAGAAGTCGCCGGCAACCGCGATTTCGCCAGTGAACTGCTCGAAGGGATGCGCGAAGCAGACATCATGTCCCCACCGACGACGTGTCTCTCGCCCATCACCGACGATCTGGTGCTTGCCGGACTCAAAAAGGAGTTCGAGGCCGACTTCTACTCTGCGGCGACCCGTGACGCGGATGTCCACGGCGGCGACCCGTTCATCGTCGAGGCCGGTATCGCCTACGGCGGGAACCTGCCCGCCGAGGGAACCGTCGAACTGCTTCGGTTCGCCAACCGCGTCCCGCTGGTCTACCAGCAGGGAGCGTGTACGATTACGGAAGTGACGAAATCCATTGGCTGGCGCAACTACGGCTTGGACCAGCCGGGCGGCAGCGGCCTGCCGAAAGGCCCCGCCGTCATCATGGTGCACGTCGCCTCCACGAACGTGCCGTTCACGAGCGAGTCGAAGGACGCACTCGCGAACGTGCCCGAGATTCACGACGAAATCGAACTCGCCATCCGCGAGGCGGCCCGCGAACTCAAATCCTACCTCAAAAAGCGTCGGTCGCTCCAGAAGCGCCAGCGCAAGCAGGACGTTCTCGCCAGCATCCTCCCGAAGATGGCGACGAAACTCTCCGACGTGACGGGACGCCCGCAACTGGTCATCGACGATTCGATGGCCCGCATCATGAACAACGTCCTCGTCGAGCGGTCGGTCGAAGACGGGACGGTCGAAGTGGTCGTCGAGAACCACTCGAACGTGAACGCGAACCTGGAGATAACGGACATCGTGAACGCAGAACCCACGAACGTCTCGAAAGGCGCGACCGTCATCGAGATGGACGGCGAGTGGTTCGTAAAGTGGGCCCCGGAGGTGAGCGCCGGCGACGACGCCGTGCTCAAATACACGGTGGCCGACGAAGACGCATCGTTCGACCTCAACGTGACCGGGGTCGAGAATGAACGACTAACTGTAAACGCATGAGCCCGAGCAAAAACGACGACGTGGCCCGCGAGCAACTCATCGACCTCGCTGCATCGTTCTACGACCAGTTCGCCGGGGGCGACATCCCGAAGATGAAGATCCCGACGCGGACCAAGAGCAACATCATCTACGACGAGGAGATGGGCGTCTGGGTGTACGGCGACCGAACCAGCACCCGAAGCGCCAACAGCGTCCGCGGCGCGCGCAAACTCCTCAAGGCGGTCTACACCATCGACTTCCTCGCAAAACAGCTCGAAGAAGACCGTTCTTCGACCCTTCGTGAGTTGTACTACCTCTCTGAATCGTGGAACGAGGAGGAAGCCCAGTTCTCGAATCAGGACGAATCGAACCAACTCATTGAGGACTTAGAAATCGTCTCGAACGTCACCCGCGAGGACTTCCACATGCGCCCGGAAGAGTCGGGTGCGACCCTCATGGGACCGCTGTTCCTCCGCGAACAAACCCGCCGCGGCGAACGCGACATCCACTGTCAGGAGGACGTGGGCGAAGGTGGCTACCAGATTCCGAACAACCCGGACACCATCGAGTTCCTCGACCACGACGCCGACTTCATCCTCTGCGTGGAGACCGGTGGTATGCGCGACCGGCTCGTCGAGAACGGCTTCGACGAGAAGTACAACGTCATCGTCGTCCACCTGAAGGGCCAGCCCGCCCGGGCGACCCGGCGCATCACCAAACGCCTGCACAACGAACTGGACCTGCCCGTCGTGGTCTTCACAGACGGCGACCCATGGTCGTACCGCATCTTTGGCTCCGTCGCGTACGGGTCCATCAAGAGCGCCCATCTCTCTAAGTATCTGGCAACGCCGGACGCACAGTTCATCGGCATCCAGCCAGAGGACATCGTGAAGTACGACCTGCCGACCGACCCGCTCAGCGACTCCGACCGCAACGCCCTCGAAAGCGAACTGGACGACCCGCGATTCCAGTCTGAGTACTGGACCGAGCAAATCGAACTCCAGCTCGATATCGACAAGAAGGCAGAACAGCAGGCACTCGCGGCCCGTGGTCTCGACTTCGTGACCGACACCTACCTGCCAGAACGCCTCGAAGCGATGGGCATCATCTAAGGTCGGTCGCGTTTTCCGTCCGCATTCACCGTCGTCGCGTAGAGTGGCAACGCCGGAATCACCGTCCGAACCGGGCCGGTGTTGAACGACGCGAAGAGGTCCTGTACGTCCTCGATTGTCGCGTTCGAGAATCCCACATCGCTCAACACCGACGCGCTGAGTTGAGGTTGGTAGGCCACTCGCTCGACGAATTCTGTCTTCAGTCGCTCGCTCGAAGAAACAGCGGCCTTGAATTCGGCACTCTCGAACACCGGTTCGAGGTCACGCCACACCGTATCCAGATACGACGGCCACTGGCCGAGACACCGATAGATGCTCGGCAGACCGCCGCTGAAGCCGTGAAACTCGGTCAGGCCGTCGATGGCCGACTGGGCGTCGTCGGGGACGTATCCTTGGGGGAGCATCGTCGGAGCCAGCCCCCTGTCGCGGTCGAGGGCGTCGGGAAACGGAGCACAGGCCGCCTCCTGCTTGTCGGAATTCGTCCCCACGTCACCGCCGTTTAGCCCCCGGTCCACGAGTTCAAATAGGATGGCGAGACGAGGTGCGACTATGTCGAACGTTGCGACCTGCCCCTGCAACTCCCGAAACTCGGCGGGCGTAAGCCCCACATCTGCCGGCCCGTACCCGGGGAGTTCGTGCCCAGATTCGACTTCCGAGAGGACGGTGTCTCGGTACGCGACGGTGAATTCGGCGAACGCTTCCGTCTCGAAAACGGGCTTCACCTGCCCCCAGGCGTACCGTAAAAATTCGGGTTCGTTCGCCATCGTCGTCCGAAAAATCCAGTTGACGAGCGGCGCGCGGAAGGTGGTCCTGATGTCTTGATACAGCCCTCGTTGCCACCCCGTCGCATCCGCCTCGTACACCTGCGCAGTGGTGTCCATACCTGAGACACGTCCCAGACTGGGATAGTCGTTCCCGCCTCAGCGTTCGTCTAGCACGACCGGAACGCTCCGGGAGGCAACGTCCGCGGCGAAGGCCTGCCCATCCGCCTCGAGTGCCTCGAAGGTGTTGTAGTGAATCGGGCAGACGAGGTCCGGGTCCATGGCTTCTGCGAGGTCTGCGGCTTCGTGGCGGTCCATCGTGTAACTCCCGCCAATTGGGGGCATGAACAGTGACACGTCGAGTTGCTCGTGGCCCTCCAGTACGTCCGTGTCGCCCGGCCAGAACACGTTCACGCCGTTGAGGGTGACGAGGTAGCCGACGCCGGTTCCCTCCTTGTGGAACGGTTCGCCACTCGACTTCGTGTGCGGGCCGTCCGGTTCGTTGTACGCGGCGAACGAGCGGATGATGACGTCACCGACGGCGATGTCGACCTCGTCGTCCACCTTCCGGACCTCGTAGGGCAGGCGATTTACGTCCAGCACATCTCGGTCGATGAACCGGTGGTTCACGTTCTCGAAGATGACGACGGTGGCGTCCTCCTTCGCCACGCGCTCGATGCCGTCAGAATCGTAGTGGTGGTTGTGGGTGACGCAAACCACGTCGCCGTCGCGGGCGTTGTAGTCGTCCAGCACGCCGTAGCGACCGGGGTCGAAGTAGACGACGGTGCCGTCCTGAGCTTCGAGCCGGACGGTCGCGTAGCCGAGCCAATCGACGAGTAGGCCATCGTGGCGGAAGGTCATAGCAGAGGGTACGAAAGCGATGACAAAGAAGGTGGCTTAATCAAAAACCCAACAATTGATAGCAGATTAAATTAAATATGAATTATATATAATGTTTCTCGAAGATTTCTTTTTAAAATGAGTGCCGTTGGCAGCAGTAGTCTCCTTGCTGGGTGCTCATCGATTCTATCGACTGAATTCCCCCTGACCATCGATGTTTACAATTCTGACTCCAGTGCTCACCGGCTCGACATTGAAATTTGGAAAGAAGAAGAAAACGCGCTCGTGAGTACTCCTGTGGTCGATATCGAATCTGGGGCTGTGGGAGATTCAACCCACCAGCAAATTGAAGAAACGATTGAACGAACGCCACATCTGATTCGCGTGAGCCTGAATAATGGTCCCACAGAGCATTTTCACTTCGTCCCTTCGTGTGGTGATTCAGACCGCACACAAGATGGAATACGAATCGGAATCGAACCGCATGATGGTCGTCCAACCCTCTTTTTCGACCAGAGCACCTGTACCGGCTATTGAGATCCCGCAAGCCGCTCCACGCGCTCCAACGAATCCGCATCGTTCACCGTCTTGTCCTCCCGCACGGAGAGGAATCGCGGGAATCTAAGCGCGTACCCGGACGAATAGGTCGGCGAGGTCTGAATCTCCTCGTAGCCCACCTCGAAGACGACCTTCGGCTGGAGGGTTACCTTCTGGCCCTGCTGGGTCTCGATTAGCGGTTCGAGCAGTTCGCTCAATTCGGCCAATTGCTCGTCCGTAATGCCAGTTGCCACCTTCCCAATGGTCTCGAACCCGTCGTCGGTTCGGGCAGAGAGCAGAAACGTGCCGAGGAACTTCGCCCGGCGACCTTCGCCCCACTCTGCGCCGGTTACCACGAGGTCGAGCGTTTCAACGTCCGGCTTGCGCTTGAGCCAGTTCTTCCCGCGACGGCCGGGAGAGTACGTCGAATCAGGGTTCTTGAGCATGATTCCTTCGTGGCCGTCTTCGAGCGCATCTGCTTCGATTTCTGCGATTTCGTCTGCGTCGCCGGTGACCCACAGTTCCGAGACGCCCTCGTCGAGCAGGTCGATGAGCCGCGAGTGGCGTTCGGTGAGTGGCGATTCCAGTAGGTCATCACCGTCTGCGTGGAGGCAATCGAAGGCGTAGAGCGAAAGTTCGACTTCTTCCCGGGCGCGGGCCACGTCGTGCTTGCGTCGGAAGCGTTTGAGGACTTCCTGGAAGGGAAGCGGCCGGCCGTCGTCGCCAATCGCCACGACTTCGCCGTCGAGGATGGCGGGGGCGTCGAGGTGCTCGCGGACGAACTCGACAGTTTCGGGGAGCGGGTCGGTCACGTCCTCCATGTTTCGCGAGAAGATGCTGACGTCCTCGCCGTCTGAGTGAATCTGGACGCGCGCCCCGTCGAACTTGACCTCGACTGCGGCTTCGTCCCACGAGTCGAGGGCGTCTGCGACGGTTCCGGCCTGCGCGAGCATCGCCTGTACGGGCCGCCCGATTTCGAGGGTCATCTCTGCGAGTCCGTCCGCGCCCTCGTCGCGGGCAGTGACGGCGACCAGTCCGTAATCGTTCGAAACTTGCAGGGCGCGTTCGACGGCTTCGGTTTCCAAGTCGAACGCCTGGGCGATGGCGTCCCTGACTGACCCCTCGCCGACGCCAATGCGCATCTCCGAGAGGACGAGACGGGCGAGGTAGCGCGCTTCTTCCGGGTCGGTTCGATTGAATAGACCAAAGAGGATGTCCAGTTTTCGGTCCTGGCTGCCCGACCCGTCCGCGGCGGCGACCCGCCTGAGTTCTTCGTCCACCTCGGCGACGGTGAGCGCTTGCGTGCCGCCGGTTCCGAACGCGGCGAGGCCTTGCTGGCCGCCGAAATTGTAGCTTGCGGCGACCGCGCCGATTTCCCCGAGGTCGGCGAGGCGGTCTTCGACGTCCCCGGCGGAGACGTTCTGCCCCGCCGCACGGGCGATTGCCTCGTAAAGCAGGCGTGGACCGATGTCCAGCGTGGTCGAGTCGTGTGCCGGAAACACTCGCCCCTGGACGAACCGGGCGATGGTGTCGAGGTCTGTGTCGGCGTCGCGAAACAACTCGGTGACGAGGTCAACGATCGCCAGGTCTGCGGGCTCGGCTTCGATGGCGGCGGCGCGGGCGGCGAACGCGGCGAACTCCATTACCTGAGCGTTGTCGCCGTGAGGAATAAACACCCCGAACGAGTGTCGGGGTAATGGTGATATCATATCCGTGTGAATGACTGACTATGGCAATTCCGCCCCCGTCCACTGGTGTGCTCGTGGTGTTCGCGCTCATCGTCGTCACGGTGGTGCTGTTCATTACCGAGCGCCTCCCCGCGGACATCACGGCCATCGCCCTACTGGTCACGATGGTCGTCCTCCAGCCGTGGACGCAAATCTCCGCACAGGAAGCGATCTCTGGGTTCTCGAACGCGGCGACCATCACCATCGTCGCGATGTACATCCTCAGTGCGGGTATCGAAGAGACTGGCCTCGTCCAGCAACTGGGAAGTCGGGTCGGCGAGTACACCGCCGGCAGTCAAACGAAACTCCTCGCGGCGACCATCGGCCTCACTGGCCCAGTTGCGGGCTTCATCAACAACACGCCGGTCGTGGCCGTGTTCATCCCGATGGTGACCGACCTCGCAGACCAGAGTCGCATCTCGCCGTCGAAACTCCTGATTCCGCTCTCCTACGCCGCGATGCTCGGGGGCACGCTCACGCTCATCGGCACGGCGACCAACATCCTCGCCTCCGACATCTCCGCGGACCTCATCGGCCACCCCTTCTCGATGTTCGAGTTCACGCCCCTCGGCATCCTCGTCCTCCTCGTCGGCGCACTCTACCTGATGACCGTCGGTCAGTACCTCCTGCCAGAGCGCATCCTCGCGGCGGACCTCACCGACGAGTTCGAACTGGAAGACTACCTGGTGAAGGTGACCGTCAGCCAGAACTCCCCGCTCGTCGGCCAGACAATCAGTGACGCGCTTTCAGAGCGCGTCTACGACGTGGACGTCATCCAGATTGTCCGCGGCGAGCGCCTCTACCTCGCCGAAGACACCGACCAGGAAATCGAGGTCAGAGACGTACTCACGGTTCGCGGTGACGAGAATGCCATTAGCGCCTTCGCCGCGGGAGAGTCGCTGCGCATCCTTCGCAAGGCCCCGGTGACGGAACTCGAACTCGCGCCGATGGACGGGCCGGGCACGCTCGTCGAAACCATCATCCCAGCTGAATCCTCGCTCATCGGGCAGAATCTCGCGACGGCCCGACTCCGCGAACGCTACGCGGTGACCGTGCTCGCCATCCGTCGCGGTGAAGAAATCTTCCACGACCACCTCTCGGGGCCGACGCTGCAGGAGGGTGACGGCTTCCTGCTCCACGCGACCGACGAGGCTGTCGAAATCCTCGAAGAACGCGGCGAACTGCTCATCACGGAACTCGCCCACTCCAGTCGCCTCACCGAACCGGAACCGCTTGACCGCAGACAGGTCGGCCTCGCCCTCGGCATCATCGCGGCCGTCGTGGCCGTGGCGGCGTTGAATCTACTCCCCATCGTCATCGCGGCGCTCGGCGGTGTCGTGGCGATGGTCGTGACCGACGTGATTCGCCCCTCGGAGGCGTACGACGCCGTCAACTGGGAGGTCATCTTCCTGCTCGCGGGCATCATCCCGCTCGGACTCGCGATGCAGGAGACGGGCGGGGCGACGTTCCTCGGGAGCATCATCGTCGAGTACGGCGGCGTGTTGCCCGCAATCGTCGTGCTCGCGCTGTTCTACCTCCTGACTGGGCTGCTCGCAGACGTCATCACGCCCGTCGCGAGCGTGGTCCTGACTATGCCAATCGCCGTGGACGCAGCGCTTAGAATTGGCGCGGAACCGTTCGCGTTCGTCCTCGCGGTGACGTTCGCCGCCTCGACGGCGTTCATGACGCCCGTTGGCTACCAGACCAACCTGATGGTGTACTCGCCGGGTGGCTACCGGTTTATTGACTACGTGAAAATCGGCGCTCCCCTGCAGTTGTTGCTCACGGTCGTGACGACGCTCGGAATCGCGGCCCTGTGGGGCGTTTGACAACGCGTACCGAATCGGAACTGTGGCCAAGAGATTTTATAGTATCGACCGCTGAGCCTCGGGCATGGACCTAGACCTTGCTGCGCAGGTCGACGACGTCCTCTCGGTTGACGCGGAAGCGTTCCAGAACCAGGTGGAGGAAGACGCTTCGGTCATCAAGGAGGAAGTCGCAGCAGGCACGTTCGACAATCCGCAAGCCATCATCGGCTTCGAGTACGAGTTCTACGCCGTCGCCGACGAACACGGTCGACACGACGATGGCGGGGGTGGGGGCGCACTCATGCGGGTCCCCCGTCGACTCCTCGAATTCATCGGCTTCGAGAAGGAACTCGGCCTCCACAACGCCGAGATGTCGACGAGCCCACAGCCACTCAACGAGTATGGCCTCGCCGCACAGGAGGCGGAAGTCCGCGCCCGCCTCCAGACCGCCCAGGAGTGCGTCGGCTCCGAAGGGATGCGCCTCGTGAGTGACGGGATGTGGACCATTCCGCCGGAGGGAGAAACGGCCACTGAGTACCTCACGAACAGCATCACCGACGAGAGCATCACCATCGCGACCAACATGTCCGACTCCGTGCGGTATCACGCCATGGCCAACCGCACCGATGGCCTCAATGCAGGAATGCGACTCGACGTGCCACACGTCTCCCTCGAGACGGACACGGTGATGCCGGAGAGCCTCATCACCTCGATTCAGCCCCACTACCAGGTCGCCCAGGCGCGTGACTTGCCCCGCCACTTCCGGTACGCGCTGCGCTTTGCCGGCCCGCTGCTCGCCCTCGGCGTGAACGCTCCATTCTTCCCGGCTGACCTCTACGACGACGACGCGTCGCCAGAGGACATCCTCACCGACGCCTGGATGGAGAACCGAATTAGCGTCTTCGAGACGGCGCTCAACCCGGCCACCGGCGAGAAGGGGAAGGTACGCTTCCCGCGTGACGTAGAGAGCGTAGAGGAGGCTATCGACAACATCGCGGAGGACGCGACGCTCGTCCCGATGCCGGTTTCGGCGTCCGACCGCTTCGACGACAAGTTCGCTCACTTCCGAATGAAACACGGCACGTACTGGCGATGGGTTCGACCGGTCTTCGGCGGCCCAACGCGCTCTGCGGCGAACGCTCGCATCGAATTCCGTCCGATTCCCGCTCAGCCAACCGTCCGCGACTCCATCGCGTTCCAGGCGATGTTCGCCGGCCTGATGGAAAGCCTTCCGCGCCGCGAACACCCGGTCGCCGACTTAGACTGGCAGTTTGCAGAGGAGAACTTCTACGCCGCCGTCCGCGACGGCCTCGACGCCGACCTGCGGTGGATAACGAACGACGGTCGCGAAACCACCCGCACCGACGACATCTACGAGGACATCTTCGCCCACGCCAAAGACGGCCTGAAACTCCGCGGACTCTCCGACGAGGAGGCTGCGAAGTATCTCTGGCCGCTTCGCATGCGAGCACGTCACCGATACACGCCAGCCCAGTGGAAAATCGACGACGTTAGCGAGCGCCTCGACGCTGGCGACTCGTTCGAGGACGCCCTCGCCGGGATGCAACGAAAATACATCCGCAAGCAGTCCGACACGCTCATCGAGGGCACCTTCGCGAAGTGGAGCGAAGGCGAGTAAGGTCAGACCCGGTCTTCTTCGCGTTCCCGCTCGACGAACAGCGCCGCCACGTCCCAGAGCGACGTAATCGGTTGGCGTCGTCGCCGGTCGGTCACCCAGTCGGGACGCCACTCGCCCGCAGCAGTTAGCCGAATTGGGACTGACTTGCCAATGATGTCGCCGACGTCCGCCGGGCTCGCGTCGAGGTACGACAGGAAGCGTTCGAACGACGAGGTTCCGTCGAGCGCGGCAGGCGTCCTGAACCAGAGGTTCGTGACCGTCTCGGTGGGTGTCGGGATGGCGATGACGACCTGAATGCCGGGTATCGGCGGCCCGTGAACGAGCCACTTCTTCGGTCGGCGGGCAGCCTCGAACACGTCGACAATCGTCCCCGAACGGATGTGCCGGGCGCTTTCGAGGAGGTCGAGGCGGTCCTGGAGCCGACTCAGTCGGTCACGCTCTCGCTCGCGCTGGGCGACCGAATGTGTGTGGAGCGCGTAGGCGACGTACGCGACGCTCCCGAAGATTACCGCGAGCGGTATCAGAAATGCCAGTGCGACCAATGCGACTTCGAGACTTACCATGTACTTCTCCCACGCGCCCCGTCTGCGTGAGAGACGTTTGCACCCAACCCAGATAATGATTCGCGGCGCAGTCTGCTGATTTTCTGGATAGTCTCGCGGGGAGGAATACAATTACGCAGCCAGAAACGCAGTTCTCCCGAAGATTCCGTTGTGTTCTCGCGGTGCTGTGTTTAGCTGCCCGTAGGCCACGGGCCGCCCGTGCTGTCCGCGGTGCCCGCGCTGCCCCGTTCAGGCGCACCGCGCCTGAACGGCCTTTTTCATGCAAGTTTTTCAAGGAGCGGTGCGCTTCGCGCACCCGACGCAGAAAAAGTTGCGTTTAGAGGACCTCGTCGAAGTCCTTGTGCCCGTGGATGTCGACGCCCTCCTGGGTAATCTCGGCGATGTAGACGCCGTTGCCGGAGCCGGTGTCGCGTTCGACGGCAGCTTTCACACCTGCTGCGGCGACGCCGATTGCTTCTTCGTTCGAGAGTCCCGGTTCGTAGAGGCGTTCGAGGGTCCCGTAGGCGACGGTCAGACCGGAGCCGGTGACCGTGTAGTCGTCTTTCATGACGCCGCCGGCTGGGTCGATGCTGTAGACGTGGTGGCCTTCGTCGTCGACGCCGCCGAGGATTGGCGTCGTCGGGAGGCCGCGGCACATGTGACCGGCGAGTGTGGAGAGTGCCTGCATCGACATTTCCTCGCCGCGACGCGACTGGTAGAGATTCGCCTCTGCGCGAAGTGCCCGGATGAGCGCCTGCGCACCGCCGACAGAGCCGACGAGCGTGAGTGCCGCCCGTGGGTGAATCTGCTCTACCTTCTGGACGTCTTTGTTGGAGACGAACCGGCCGCCAAGGGAGGCGCGCATGTCGGTTGCAATGATGACGCCGTCTGCCGTCGTGAGGCCGATGGTCGTCGTCCCGGTGCTGTTGACCATGTCGTTGTCGATTTTACTGGCATCGAAATCGGGAACCGGACCGAAGGAGGACGCGTATGGGTTCGTGTCCTGGGGGGCAAAGCGGTCCAGGTTCCGAGAGAACTCCGAGCCAAACATTGGGTCTCGCATTGGTGCTCCGTAGTTGCCGAGTACTGATAAAACCACCTCTTCAGGGTGAAATCACCCGGTGGCTTCCGGTTTAGCGGCGGCGCTCACCGTGAGGGCTATTAAAAAGACGTCCGGGTCCTTACTCGTCGCTCGTGCTGTCGTAGGCCGCTCCCAGCCGGTCGATGACGCGGTGGATGGGAAGCGGGATGCCCACGCGGCGCGCGGCGAGGGCGAGTGGCAGGAGGAGGATGCCGGTGAAGATACTCAGGTTGTACAGGGCCAACAGACTTGCGCGATACAGGCGGTTCATTTCGTCTTCGGTCGATGGTGCCGATATGGGTGTATATAAACTTTCTCCACGGATTGGAACTGCTTTGTGGGGTGTGTGCACGGGCCACTGGAACGCCTGCATGCGATTCAATCTAACTTGATTTCGAACCAACAAAATTGGGTCACACGACCGAGATTTCTATCGCGGAGTCGTGAGCAATCTCGGCCCTATCCATAAGTTATGAGAATTATCTCGGTAGCGTGCGCGGGCCGCGAGGAAATCATAACCCTTCAAACCCCTCGGGACGGAGTACGGGTATGAGCGATTATTTGGTCGCGATGGAAGCAGCCTGGTTGGTCAGAGACGTCCAGCAGATCGACGACGCCATCGGCGTCGCGGTCAGCGAAGCCGGTAAGCGACTGAACCAGAAGAACATGGACTACGTCGAGGTCGAGGTCGGCGTGACCGGGTGTCCGGCCTGTGACGAGCCGTTCGATTCGGCGTTCGTCGCCGCGAACACGGCACTCGTCGGACTCCTCCTCGAGATGAAGGTGTTCAACGCGGACAGCGTCGAACACGCCCAGCGCATCGCCAAAAGCGAAGTCGGCGGTGCCCTCCGCGACGTTCCACTCAACGTCATCGAGACGTTCGAACTGGATACCGAAGACGAACAGTAATCCCTTCTCAGCGCAGTTTTCACCCCTGTTGATAACCGAAGGTTTTTCTCATAACCCATAGTAATTTCTCGTATGGAACTGCCGACCCCAGCGGACCTCCGGGAACGACGCACCGGACTGGGCCTCACGCAAAGCGAACTCGCGAACCGGGCCGGGGTGTCACAGCCACTCATCGCGCGCATCGAAGGCGGGGACGTAGACCCTCGCCTCTCGACCCTGCGTCGCATCGTCAACGCCCTGCAGGAAGCAGAGGGTGGCATCCTCCGTGCGGCGGACCTGATGCACGAGGACGTCATCAGCATCGGCCCCGACGACAGCGTCCGCAACGCGATCGAACGCATGATCGAAGCCGGCTTCTCACAGCTGCCCGTCATTCGCGACGGCTACCCGGTTGGCCTCATCAGCAACTCCGACATCCGCAAGTTCGGCGACACCGATAATGCCGCAGACCTCCCCGTCTCCGAGGTCATGCGCGAGTCCATCACCACCGTGACGCCGGACGCGACGCTCGACGAAATCGACAACCACCTCAACCACCACGACGCCGTCATCGTCATCGACTCCGGGCAGATGGTCGGCATCGTCACCGAAGCCGACATCGCCGCTCACCTGAGCTAAGCGCGCTCTTTTCCCAGGTGGGCGAGCAGCGCCTCGTTTACACCTGCAGGGTCGTCCCAGTGGACCCAGTGGCTCCCCGACGGGAACCGCCGCAGGTCGCCATCGACGCAGTACTGGAGGCTTTCTGTCGCTAATTCCGGGTCCAGCGCGATGTCCTGCTCACCCCAGCAAAGAAGGGTCGGCGGCCGAATCGACGCCTGTGAAGGAAGACCGCCCTCTAGAGGCATCGCCCGATACCAGTTCAACATCGCCGTGAGCGCCCGTGGTCTACTCCACGCCTCGTGATAGTGGTCGAGGGCGTCTGGATGGACGGATTCGGGATTCGCACTGCTGATGAGAATGCGTCCGAGGTTCTCCTGGCCGCGACGCACCAGCGCATGCTCCGGGAGGCCCGGGAGGAGGAAGGCGAAGATGTACCAACTTCGGGCCAACTGGCGCGGGTTCGTGAGCCACGACATCGCGAACACCCGTGGATGGGGCGCGTTGATAATCGAGAGGGTCTCTACGGACTCTGGATGGCGGGCGGCGAGTTCCCAGGCGACGCCACCGCCCCAGTCGTGGCCGACGACGTGGGCCGCGTCCGCGCCCGCAGAGCGAACAAGCGCCATCGCGTCGGCGACGAGTTCGGAGACGACGTACTGGCGGGACCCGCGGGGTTTTTCGCTCAAATTGTACCCGCGCTGGTCGGGAACGAGGACGCGGTAGCCGGCATCGACGAGCGCAGGAATCTGTTCGCGCCACCCGTACCAGAAGTCGGGAAAGCCGTGGAGGAGGAGAACGTGCGGGCCGTCTTCCGGTCCGGCGGTGACGATGTGCAACTGGACGCCGTTTACGTCGCGGAACTCGGAGGAGAGGGAGGGAACCGATGGGAGCAGCGAGGCATCTGTAGCCATCGTGAGAACAAACGCGACGTTGGCGGAAGAACCTAGTCGAGCGTCAGTCCGCGAATCGAGACGGTTCCCTCACCCGCTTCGACGTGGCCGATGATGCGGCCGTCCTCGGTGGCTTCGACGAGGGTTTCTGCGTCTTCCTCGGCGAGCGCGACGACGAATCCAGTCCCCATGTTGAACGTCTTGTACATTTCTTCGTCTGCGACCTTGCCCTCCTTCTGGATGAATTCGAACACCGGCTGTGGGTCGAAATCGTCCGTGATTTCGTAGTGGTGGTCACCCATCCGCGTCAGGTTCGTCCACCCGCCACCGGTGACGTGGGCCGCGGCGTGGGTGTGGTTCTCGCGAAGTGCGGGGAGGATGTCGGCGTAGATGCGCGTCGGCGTGAGCAGAACCTCGCCCACGGACTTCGATTCGTCGCCGGGGAAGGGGTCCGCGTAGTCGTGGCGGCGGGTCGCCGCCGTCCGGGCGAGGGTGAGTCCGTTCGAGTGGACGCCCGAGGAGGGGAAGCCGACGAGCGCGTCGCCGACTTCGGCTTCGCCGGGGAACATCGCGTCTTTCGGCGCGAGGCCGGCGCAGGTTCCGGCGAGGTCCAGGCCCTTGATGACGTCGGGCATCACGGCGGTTTCGCCGCCGACGAGCGCCACGCCCGCCTGTTTCGCGCCTTCGGCGAGGCCGCGTCCGATCTGTTCTGCAATCTCGTCGTCGGGCACGTCGATGGCGAGATAATCGACGAATGCGACGGGTTCGATGCCCGCGGCCACGAGGTCGTTCGCGTTCATGGCCATGCAGTCGATGCCGATGGTGGAGTAATCGCCGAGCACCTCCGCGACGAGGAGTTTCGTCCCTACGCCGTCGGTGGCGAGGCCGAGATAGCGGTCGCCGATGTCGACGACGCCGGCGTAGTCGCCGGCCATGTCCCCCACTGCGCCGATGAGGGCCGCTGTCGCCTGTTCGCTCGCGTCGATGTCCACGCCCGCCTTCGAGTACGTGAGTTGGTCGTCGTCCTCGTCGGTCATGCCTGAGAGCGGGTTAGATGGAAGGAAAAGGACTCCGGTTCTTCTGCCCGGTCAGGTCAGGCCAAAGCGGAACAGCGCGAGGAGCGCGAGCGCCGCACTCGGCAGGAAGAACACGATGAAGACGATTTTGCTCCAGCGAAAGACGCTCTTGCCGTCGAGTGGACCGAAGGGCAGCATGTTGAACCCCGCAAGCAGGAGGTTGATGGTCAGGCCGAGTTGGCCGACGTAGCCGAGCGCGCCCGAGAGACCGAAGGCGAGCGGGGCGAACACTGCCGCGAGCAGGAGGTTCGTCACCGGCCCGGCGAGCGCGATGAGGCCGTTTTCGCGTTTCGTGATGTTTCGCCCGCCGTGATACACCGCACCCGGCGCGGCGAACAGGAAGCCCGCGAGGCCCGCGCCCACCGCGAGCAAGAGCATCCCGTAATCGGCACGGAACTCGGCGACCTGCCCGAACCGAATGGCCGTCACCTTGTGGGCGAGTTCGTGGAGCAGGAAGCCGATGCCCACGGTCAGCATGCTCACCCCAATGACGACCAGCAGTTGTGGCGACTGGACGATTCCCGGCCCTGCGAGGAAGAACGTAAACGCCACGCCGAGGGCGATCCATGCGACGACGAGGTCCTGGACTTCTTTCGTGCTGAATTTCATGTAAACTGTCTCACGATGAGGTCTGCGCTGTTCTGTGCGCCCTGTACCATCAACTGCACGACGCCGTCGATGCCGCCCACGTCAGCCGCCATGTACGGCAGGATGACGAAGGCGAACAGTCCGCTCGCAATCATGCTCCCGATGTTCGTCATCGCCACGATGAGGATGAGCCTGAAGAGCGGGACGGCCCGCATCCGGTCCCAGAGGTCGCCGAGTGGACTCTCCTCGTCTGCGAGAATCTCGTTCAATTTGCCGATGTCGCTGATGTTGACTGAAGTGTAGCGCAGTTCGACGTAGCCGGCGAACCACCCAGGAGCGAGCAGCGGGTTGATGCTCGTCATCCACGCGACCGCGCCGCCGACGGTCGCGCTCGACCAGTGTGCGCCCGCGATCTTCGCGAGGGCGAACGAGAAGATGCCGTTCACGAGGAAGAATGCGACGAACAGTTCGAGCAGGAAGTCGTTTCGCACCCCGGCCATCGCGAGCAGGAGGAAGAACACGAGGAAGCCGAGGGTGAACAGGTAGCCGAACAGCTTGTAGACCGAGAATCGCTTCTTCTGGGTTCCGACGAGGCTCTCCATCGGTGGAAGCGTTCCCGGATTTTCGAGGTAGCCGAGGATGCCTTCGCGGTGGCCCGCGCCGACGATTGCGACCACGTCGAAGCCCTGCTGGCGAAGGGCCACGAGGCGGTGAGCGATGAAGGCGTCGCGCTCGTCGATGAGCGCCTCGGCCCCGCCCGGCGAGAACCGGCGGAACTCGGCCATCATCGCGGAGACGACGTCCGCGTTCGTCAGGTCGTTCATGTCGATGTCGTCCGCTTCCTCGCCGAAGCCGGCGAGCCCGATAGTCAACTGCCAGAGCATCTTTAGTTTCTCGAAGAAGGTCATCCGCGCCCAGAAGCGCTGGATGGTGACCTGGATGTCGCGGTCGACGAGCGCGACGTTGATGCCCAGCGACTCCGCCGTCTCGACTGCGGCCATCATGTCCGCGCCGGGCTTGATGTCGAAGCGTTCGCCCATCCGGGTCTGAATGTACGAAAGGAGCCAGTAGGCGAGAAATTGAAACACCGTGTTGCCGTGCAGGAGGTCGCTCGCGTCCAGGTCGTCGGGCGTCTCGCCCTTGAGCTGGCGATAGCGTCCCTCGTCGAGTTCGACGGCGACCACGTCGGGTCGCTCCTCGTCGATGACCTCCCGTACTTCGTCTACGCTGTCGGCGGAGACGTGGGCGGTCCCCACGACGCGCACGCTGCCCTCCGTGGGTGCCGACTCCGCGGTCTCACTCATCACCGCAGATACAGGGGCGTAGCTTTTACCGTTGTCGGACTTTTCGACGCAGCAGCAGAGAAAACAGGGCGACGTCGGTCGCCACAGCGAGTCGAGGTGTTCACTTGGGTGTTTCTGTCATCAGTACTTTGGTCAGTCCCTCCTCTATCTCGATGGAGAACGGGAGGTTGACGCTGCTCCGTTCGACGAACCGTGTCATGAACCAACGGAGCTGTTCGGATGGGTAGACGACGTGGTAGGTGTTCTCTTCGCTGCGACGTACCGTGAGAAATCCACAGAGCGACAGCCATTCGAGCAGTTCGCCGAGGTCGTCGAACTTTCCCACGTATTCGTGGGCGTGGTAATCTGAGACCCTGTCTGCGTCTGCGAGAAACTCTGGGTCGGGTTCTCCGTTTTCTTCCTCGACGTAGTCGAGAAAGCAGTGCAGGAAGTCGATGTCGAGCAGCGCGTGTTCACCACCAGCGAGCATCTTGTGATAATCCTGTAGGTTCGCACTCGTGTCCATCGTCGCGACCTGAAAATTCGCCGCGTAGAAGGTAAGCGCCCGTCGAACAACCTCACTCTGTCCCACACCGGTGCGACTGGTCAAGTCCTCTAACGCCGCCCGGGCGTCGGTGTCCAGCGAAACTGTCACCCTGTCATGTGACATACACACACACTCGCGGCGGAGTGCGGTAAAGGTCACGGCTCGTGTCAATACCCTGAATTCACGCCGTGTGCCCAGACAGCAGACTCTTTTTCCTGCCCCAGAAACTGGCGACTATGCCCACGTTGATGGAAACCTACATCGAGAATCGCGAACTCATCCTCCCGAACCACACCAACAACTACGAAATCGCCCACGGGGGGAACGTCATGAAGTGGATGGACGAAGTCGGCGCGATGTCCGCGATGCGCTTCGCCGGCGAAACGTGCGTTACCGCCCGCATGGACCAGGTGAACTTCCACCGGCCGATTCCCCTCGGCGAAACCGCGCTCATCCGCGCCTACGTTTACAAGGCCGGGCGAACCAGCGTCCGGGTCCGCCTTCGGGCCTACCGGGAAGACCCCCTCACCGGCGAGACGGAACTCACCACAGAGTCGTTCTTCGTCTACGTCGCCATCGACGACCACCATACGCCGACGGAAGTGCCGAAACTGGAGGTAGCGACCACGGATGGCGAACGCCTGCTCGAAGAGGCGCTCAACGCCGAAGCCGAGATGAACGCGAGCACCTAGGAGGCCTGCGGTTTTATCGGTCTCTCTGCCATATCTCTCCCTATGAGTCTCGACATCGACGCCCCACCCGCTCCCCGCATCGTCTCGAACACTGACGTCGAGAGTTACGAAGACGTCGAAGTGTTCGGGTCACAGGACTACCGCCGCGAGGAGTTACAGGAGTTCTTAGACGAAGGCGCGTGGGAACGGTCGTTCAACGAATGGGCCGAGCACACGGATGTCAGCAGCAAACAATTCGGCATCGTCGAGGACTTAGACCTCATCGCTGATTTCGATTTCTTCTGGGACGATTTTGCCAACAGAGTCGGCTACCACGCACCCGGCCTGCCGGAGAACTGGAAGGAACGAAAGCTCCACCCCAACCTTACCTCGTGGGGTGACGTGTCTGCGATAAACGCGGGACTCACCGAACTCGGGCAAATCGTGAGCGACGTACTCAAAGACGAGTACGTAGATTGGGAGGCAGAATACGAAGCGCCCGAAGACCTCCCCGACTTCAGCTAGTTCTTCTTTTTCTTCGTCGCGACGAACACGAACGTCTCGATTCGCTCACTCGCGAACGGGAGGTCGAATCCGGCGGCTTCGAGGTGTTCCTTCGCGTCGGCGAGCGAGTAGCGCTCGCCGACCGGCGGGCCGTCTGTGCCCTCCCCGCTCGCGCTCCAGTCTGCGACGACGAACTTCCCGTCGGGGCGGAGCAC
Organism: Haladaptatus sp. DYSN1; assembly: GCF_029489995.1. NCBI lineage: Archaea > Methanobacteriati > Methanobacteriota > Halobacteria > Halobacteriales > Haladaptataceae > Haladaptatus > Haladaptatus sp. DYSN1. Next base: position 1,946,216 of record NZ_CP120470.1, on the reverse strand, counting down.
GCGGTGAACTTCCGCGAGCGCCGCGTCGTCTGCGAACTCGTGGTAGGTCATCGTCGAGAACGCCACGTCGAGCAGTTCGTCGTCGAACGGCAGGTCCGCGATTTCAGCCGTGACGAACTCCACGTTTTTCGGCGCACCTTTCTCACGGTAGATGTCGTGCATCGCCTCCTGGACGTCCACGGCGTACACCTTCCCGACGTAGGGCGCGACGTGGTCGGTGTAGAAGCCGGTGCCGCTGCCGAGGTCGGCGACGACCATCTTCGAACTCGGGTCGATCATGCCGAGCAGTTCCTCGACCGAGACGTATCGATAGCGCGAGTCGTCTTCGAGCGCGTCAGCGCGGTCTACGTCGTAGGTGTGAAACCCCATGGACGACCTACGAGCGGCGAGCGCAAAAGGCTAGGTGCGCGGTCAGGCGAAGTGGGGCACGACCTCGTCCCCGAGGCGCTCTACGCACTCGACCATCGCGTCGGTCCCGATGCCGGGATAGTACGTTCGGAAGATAAAGTGCACGTCGTCGCCGAGCGCCTCGCGGTACGGTTCGAGCTGGTCTATCACGTCCGCGGGCGTGCCGAAGATGGCCTGTGCTTTGAGTTTCTCTACGCGGGCTGCTGGCAGTTCTGGAATGGACTCCCCGGACCCCCATTCGGCGTACTTGCGCTGGAGGTAGAGGTAGCCGTCTTTCATCGTCTCCCACGCTTCTTCTTTCGAGTCGGCGACGAACCCGTGCTGGATGAGGTAGGTCGTGAACTCGCCATCAATCCCCTCTTTCTCACGGATTTCGTGGATGTCCTGCTGACGGACGCGCACTCCGTCGATGGAGAGCGAGGAGGGGGCAATCCAGCCGTCGGCGATGCGCGCCGCTCGCCTGACGGCCGGTTTCGCCTTCCCGCCGAGCAAGATGGGCGGTTGGGATTCCGGTTTCGGCGTCACCAGCGTATCGGCGGGCGCATCGTGAAATTCCGGCTCGAAGTCGAGTGGCCCCTCGGACCACGCCCCGCGCAGGACCCGAACGGCGTCTTCGAGGCGGGCGGTCCGCTCTTCTTTCGGTACGCCAAAGCGGTCGAACTCGTCGTCTACGTAGCCGACGGCCATCCCGAGCGAGAGACGACCGCCAGAAAGCAGCGAGACGGTGGCCGCGTCTTCCGCGAGTCGAACCGAGTCGTAGAGCGGCGCGAGGGCAATGCAGGTTCCGATGTCGATGGATTCGGTGGTTGCAGCGAGCGCGCCGAGCGCTGGCATCGTTCCTGAGAGGTACCCGTCGTCGGTGAAATGGTGTTCCGAGACCCACGCGCTCGCGAGACCCGCGTCCTCGATGGCGCGTCCGAGCGTGAGCAGCTCCTGATAGAGGTCGCGTCGAGACCGGTCGTCGTCGGGGCGGTGCTGGCAGGTGAACAGGCCCGTGCCAATCTGCATACGCCGACCCACGCGAGCGACCCACATAGGTGTGGCTTCGACGAAACACCTAATCGGCCACCAGTGGTATGCACACACATGACAGTACGGGCGGCGATGCCGGACGACACCGAGGGGATACTGGCAGTCGCACAGGCCTCCTGGGAGACGGATTATCCGACGATTCTGAGCCGTGAGACGGTCAGCGCAGGCGTGGCCGACTGGTACGACCCCGCCACCATCAGGGGCGAACTGGAGCGGACAGATACGGTGATGCTGGTGAAGACGGACGACGGGGCGGTCGAAGGCTTCGTCCACGCGCTCTGGAACCACGACGAGGGTGACATCCTCCGGCTGTACGTTCATCCTGACGCCCGCCGGAGCGGCGTGGGCACGGCCCTCCTCCAGAGCGCCGTCAACGAACTGTTCGACCGAGGGGTGGACCTCGTGCGAGCGATGGTGCTCAAGGACAACAACCTCGGAAACTCGTTCTACGAAGATTACGGCTTCAGCCTCGAAAGCGAGAGCGAGACGTACATCGGCGGGGAGCCGTACCCCGAATCCGTCTACGTCCTCCACCGCCACTGAGTTGGCGTCTCAGTAGTCGATGACGGTAATTTCGTCAGACGGCCATTGACTCAGAATCTCGACGCCGTCTTCTCTGACGACGACCATCTCCTCTAGGCGCACGCCCTGGCGCTCGGCCGGTTCCTGCGTTTCGACTGCCATCGTCATACCCTCTTCGAGTTCGATGGGGTGGTCTTCGGAGATGCCCCGCCAGATGAGTGGCACTTCGTAGAGTTGGAGGCCGAGACCGTGAGCCCAGTGGTTCGTCGTCATTTGCCAGTGGTCGGTCGCGCCGTACCAGTCTGCGTGCTCGCCTTCCATGTCGGGGAAACCCTTGCACACCTCGTCTGTGGTCGCGCCGGGTTCGATGCGGTCTAAGACGGCGTAGAGGTTCGACCGCGCGAGTTCGTAGGCCTCCTCCTGTTTCTTCGTCGGTTCCCCGAGCGAGAACGTCCGGTAGTAACACGACCGGTAGCCGAGATAGCCGATGTTGTAGAAATCGGCGTACACGAGGTCGCCAGGCCGGAGGATGCGGTCGGTGGTGTTCGCCTGGTGTTTCGGCCAGGTGTTCGGCCCGGAGGTCAGGTAACCCCCGCCGACGAACGCGCCGTGTCGCCAGAGTTCGCGGACCGCCTCGCCCCACACTTCGGATTCGCGCATCCCGGGGCGAGCGACCTCCTTGATTTTCTGGAAGCCAGCCTCGCAGATGGCTGCGACCTGTCGCAGACACTCGATTTCGTCTTTCGTCTTCGTCTTCCGGGCCGTTTCCATCGCCCGGGCGCACTTCTCGGCTTCCACCTGCACGTCGCGGTCCTCGAACGCGGCAACGAGGCCGCCATTTGCCACGTCGATACCCATCGGCTGGTCTGCGACGCCGTACTCTTCCATCGCCTCCACGACGGTTTCCGCCATGGTGTCGAGCAAGAATCGGCGGGCCGAGGGACTGCCCGAGGCACGCGGAACGTTCCCGAGGCCGGGGCAGGCGTAGCGGATGTCGTCCAACCACGAGCAGTTGAACCGCTGGTTGCTCGCGTGGTCTGCGGTGTCCCAGTGGACGACCGACCCGTCCTCGGTGAGGAGCGTGTAGTGGTCTGCACCGCTGCCGCCCGTCATGGCGAGGCCGGTCACGTACCGGACGTTCGGGTCGTCGATGAGCAGCATGCTCCCGAGTCCGGCTTCGTTGAGTTGCTCGACGGCGCGCGCGTGGCGCTCTTCACGCAGTCGCTGGGTGTTGATGCGGTCTTCCCAATCGACGGCTTGCGTGCCGCGGGTCCCCTCCATAAAATCTCGACGGTAACGCGTCATACTGCATCAAACACCAACGACCGTGAAGAAACTTCGCGCCGGACAGGTGGCACGTCCCTTTCAGTTGTTCCGCGCTCGGTCGGTCCAGTCGGGTTCCGCGACGGTGGTCTCGCCGACACCCGTAATCGTCGAAGTGACGAAGATGCGTCCCTGCCCATCGTCGTCCTCGACTTCGAAGACGATTTCGAGATACCGAACGATGCCGTCTTCGTCGACCAGCAACACCGCCTCTGCGTTCGTGAACGTCTGGTTCGTCGATGGGTCGACGTCCTCTTGCAGGTCGCGGAAACTCTCGACGCCACGCGCCTCGTAGCGCGTGACGGAGACGCCGCCGAACTCCTCTACGCCCTGCTGGGTCCACGTCGCGCCATCGACGGTATCTCGAACGATTTCGAGTTGCATCGCCTCAGATACGTTGACCGGGTCTGGTCCTTCGGGGTCGTCGTAGGGGTCACTGCCCTGCCCGTATTCGGTCACCTCAGAGTCGTTCGACAGGAAGTAGTTCCGCTCGAAGGAACGGTTACCCGTCGTGTACACCGCCGTCTCGATGACGAATTCCTCGAACACGAGACGGTTCGTCCGGAGGGCCTGCTCCGCCGTCAGGTCGGCCCGCGTCGTCGTCCAGAGGTCGAGATTGCCGTCGGTCGTCTCGAGCGTGATGTTGAGCTGGTTGGTGAAACTCCCAGCGTCGGTCAACGCCGTCTCATGGTCGGCGACGAGCGTTGCGGCGTCCAGTTCGTCGCCCGATGCCGTGTACGGGTCCCCCAGTTGCGTCGTCGTCGCTGTCGTGGTGTCACCGTTTCCCCCAGTCGTCTGCCCGTCGATAATGCCCCCAGAACACCCTCCAAGAACCATCAGCAGGCCAAGGAGGACCGACAGGTACGCAGAACGGCTCATATCCCGATATTCGATGGGCAGGGGCTTAACCGTAGAACCCACGGCATCCACACCCAGTCGCGGCCAGTACCTCACGTTTTATTGTGATAACCCGAGTCTGCTGTGCGTATGTACAAACACGTCGCATTGCTCGTCCGGAAAGCGGGGATGACCCACGAGGAGTTCGTCGATTACTGGCAGACGAACCACGTCCCCATCGCCCGCGAAATCGAAGGCGTCGTGAAGTACGCCACCGTGCTCCCCGTCACGCCCGAAGCCGCCGAGTTCGACGGCCTCGCAGAACTCTACTTCGAGGATTTAAACGCTCTCCACGACGCCCTCGGGAGCGAGGGTTCGCGGGATTACGACCCGGCGAAAGGTAAAGCGAAGGAAGCCCGACAGGACGTTCACGAGACTCCAGTAGGGTCTCGTGAGCCAATCGGAATCTACGATTCCGATGACGTGGACAACTTCCTCAACATCCACCGTCGCCCGCGGTTCATCGGCGAGGTCGTCACCCAGCGAGACGACGTTGGGGGCGACACAGACGGCCTCTACAAGCACTCTGCGTTCCTCGTGCGCAAAGACGGGATGACCCACGAGGAGTTCGTCGACCACTGGCAGAACAACCACACGCCAATTGCCCGGGAGATTGAGGGCGTCGTCAAGTACGACACCATCCTGCCGACCGACCCCGAGAACGCCGAATTCGACGGCGTGGCTGAACTTTATTTCGACGACCTCGACGCCCTCCACGACGCCCTCGGCAGCGAAGGCTCGCGGGACTACGACCCGGCGAAGGGGAAGGCAAAAGAAGCGCGTGAGGACGTGAACAACTTCCTCTCGATTGGCGACCGCCCGCGCTTCATCGGCAAAGAGACGGTCCAGAAAGACGAGACGAGGGACTGACGATGGACCGCGAGGCGCAGGTCAGGGAGGCGTTCCCGGAGGTGGCGGAGATTCTGGACGAAGACCTCCGCCAGAAAGTGGTCGAAGCGTGGTCTCGGGGCTTAGAACGCGGCGGGTGGCGCGACATCGACGACCTCCCCTACGCGTGGAACATCCACGAGGTGAGCAACGTCGACCACACCCGCGGCGTGGTCAAAATCGCCGTCGCGAGCGCGGAAATACAGCGGGATTTCCACGACGCAGACCCCGACTTCGACGTGATTCGCGCCGCCTGCCTGCTCCACGACGTGGGCAAGTGCTACGAGTACGTCGCGCACGTGGACGACGACCTGACCGACCCCGACCCCACCTACGTCACCGAGGAGATTCCACACTCGATGTCCGGGTACGCGCTGGCCCACGAAGTCGGCGTCCCACTCGAGGTGCAACGAGCCATCCCGCACTTCATCGGCGAAATTCCAAAGCGGACGATGGAGGCCGAACTCGTCAAAAGCGCGAATTCGGCGTCCTCGAACGCCATCACGCAGGCGGAGATGGGGATTAGTCTCAAAGAGTGGGTCAAGCAGTACTCCCAGACTCAGGAGTAGCGGGCACGATTTTTTGGCGGAAGGCGGCGAAGGAGTGGGTATGCACGCGAAGGTCAACCTCGACGAAATCGACGTCCGTGAGGTCGGCGAAGAATCCCCTCGCCTGAAAGCCGTCGGCTACGAACTTCGTCCCCAGAAGATGCGCCCGAACGTCTGGGTGTTCGAGCAGGGCGACTGGCTGAACCGTCACAAGCAGAAGACCCAAGAGGAACTCTACCACGTCCTGAGCGGGACGTTCGAGATGCGCTACGAAACGGAGACGGAGGAACTGAATGCGGGCGACATCGTCGTCGTCTCACCCGAAGAAATCCGCCAACTCGTTTGCGTGAAACCCGGTGAAGTGTTCATCGTCGGTGCGCCGAACGTCAAAGACGACGGAATCGTGTTGAACGAAGATTAGAGCGGTTCCAGCCCCTCTTCCTCGCGCAGCACGTTCACGTACTCTCGAATCCCGGTTTCGAGGTCGTACTCGGGGTCGTAGCCGAGGTCCTGCTGGGCTTTGGTCATGTCCAGCACTTGCGTCCACGGCAGTTCGCCCTCGTCTGAGACAGAGAGGTCTGCGTCCGGAATGACCGTCTTCACCACGTCTGCTGCCTCGCGAATCGTGGCGAGTTGCCCGCGGACGTTGTAGACGCGCTGGCTGAGGTCTTCGTCCGGCGCAAACGCGGCGAGTCTGAAGGCTTGAGCGATGTCGCGAACGTACTGCCAGTCGATAATCTGGTCGCCGTATTCGACCGCGAAGGACTTACCAAGGGCGGGGCGCTCTATCATCTGCGCGAGGAACGCAGAGCCACCGGTTTCGCGGTAGGGACCGTAGGCCACCGTCGGGCGCAGGGCGACGTGCGAGACGCCGAACTCCTCCAGATACACCTTTGCCTGGTGTTCGTTGTACGCCTTCGTCGCGCCGTAGAGGGTGTCGGGGTAAATGAGGTCGTCTTCGGTCACCCACTCGCCGTAGTTGCTCGGCGGAGCGTAGGCAGCGGCGCTGGAGGCCCACGCGACGCGCTCGACCTGGTCTGAGAGCGTGCGAGCGGCCTCGAAGATGTTGTTCGTCCCCTGGATGTTCACGTCCATCGCGGCGCGCGGGTCGGCCTCCGCGGCCGTCGTGAGCAGCGCGGCGAGGTGGACGATGCGGGTCGCGCCCGACTCTTTGACCGCTCGGACCACAGCGGTCGGGTCGGTCACGTCGCCGCGAACCACCGTCACGTCGTCTGCGACGCCGAGTTTTGCGAGACGAGTCGTGTCTGTCGAGAGGTCGTACGCGACCACGTCGTGGCCTGCGTGGACGAGGTCCTGGGCGACGTACGCCCCGATGAAGCCGGTGCCGCCGGTGACGAGTACCGTTTCTGCCATTGTCACGAACGATGTACGGAATTGCGAAAAACGTTGCCGTGGCCGACGCTACGCCTATCTATCAGTCTGACGAACAGTAGTGTGTGGTGGGCCACGATTCGACGGTCGAGGAAACGCTCTCTGCCCTCGATGGCAGGTCGACGGGGTTAGCGAGCGAGGAGGCCGCGCGCCGACTCACGTCTCATGGCCCGAACCGCCTCGTAGATACGTCGGGGCGAGCGCCACTTACGATTCTCCTCGCGCAGTTTCGAAGCCCGCTCATTCTCGTATTGCTCCTCGCGGCGGCGTTGTCAGCGGCCATCGGAAATGCCATCGACGCCCTGCTCATCGCCATCATCGTCGGGGCCAACGGTGTGTTTGGGTTCGCTCAGGACTATCGCGCAGAACAGAGTTTGCTTGCACTTCGTGAGTTGGCCGCACCGGACGCCGTCGTGCGCCGGGACGGAGCAGTAACGCAGATTGCGGCCTCCGACGTCGTCCCCGGCGACGTGCTCCTGCTGGCCCAGGGAGACGCCGTTACCGCGGACGCCCGCCTGATTGCTGCACAGGCACTCGCCTGCGACGAGGCCGCGCTGACCGGCGAAAGCCTGCCCGTGGAGAAATCGACGGCCGCACTTCCCGCCGCCACGCCCCTCGCAGAACGGTCGAACATGGTCTATCGAGGGACGACCGTCACTCGCGGCCGGGCCGAGGCCGTCGTCGTCGCGACGGGGATGGAAACCGAAGTCGGCCAGATTGCGGGGTCGCTCGCGACTGCCGTCGAGCCACAGACGCCACTCCAGCGCGACCTGGACGAACTCGGTCGTCGTCTCGGCCTCGGCATCCTGCTGGTGTCGTCGCTGCTCGCCCCGCTGCTCGTGGTGCTCGCGGGAACGGGACTCGTCCAGGCGGGGCTCACGGCGGTGTCCCTCGCGGTGGCCGCCATCCCAGAGGGATTGCCGGCAGTCGTGACCCTCACCCTCGCGCTCGGCGTTCGGCGGATGGCGGGCGAATCCGCGCTCGTCCGGTCGCTTCTCGCAGTGGAAGCGCTCGGAACGGTCGACGTCATCTGTACGGACAAGACGGGCACAGTCACCGAGGGTGAGATGACCGTCAGTCGAGTCTGGGTACCGGACCGCGTCGTCGACCTTTCTGAACCTGCCGTCACGGATTCGCAACTCACGCAGTTGTTCGAAATCGGCGTCGTCTGCAACGACGCGACGGAGACGGTGGGCGACCCAACCGAACAGGCACTGCTCGCTGCGGCCCAGTGGTACGGTCTCGACCCCGATGCGGTCAGGGAAGCCCATCCGAGAGTGGACGAACAGCCATTCTCCGCCGAAACTCAGCAGATGATGACGGTCCACGACGACGTGGCGTTCGTCAAGGGGGCACCCCGCATGGTCCTCGACCGGGCGTCACACGTCCGCACCGAGGCCGGTATCGTCACCCTCGACGAACCGATGCGAGCGCGTATCCTCGAACAGACAGAGGCGTTCGCCGCACAGGCACTTCGCGTGCTGGCTTTCGCCGCTCGAACGAACGACGGTCCGCTCGTATTCGTCGGATTACAGGGGATGCTCGACCCACCCAGAGCGGAAGTGAGCGCAGCGGTGGCCGACTGTCAGCGGGCGGGCATCGACGTGAAACTCGTGACGGGGGACAACCGGACGACGGCAACGGTCATCGCAAAGCAGATTGGGCTCCGAGGGGCGACGCTCGACGGGACGGAACTCGACGCACTCTCGGACGAAGCACTCGCCGAGCGAATCGACGACGTCGCCGTCTTCGCTCGGGCGACGCCCACCCACAAGGTTCGCATCCTCGAAGCCCTGCAAGCGCGGGGGCACGTCGTCGCCATGACCGGTGACGGCGTCAACGACGCACCCGCGCTCAAACGGGCTGACGTGGGCGTTGCGATGGGAATCCGTGGAACCGACGTGGCCGCCCAGAGCAGCGACATCGTCCTGCTCGACGACAACTTCGCCACGATTCGCACCGCGATTCGAAACGGGAGGGCCGTCTTCGACAACATCTGGAAGTTCGTCGCCTACCTCCTCTCGGCCAATTTCGCGGAGGTGGTGCTGGTGTTCGTCGCGTCGCTCGCGGGCTATCTCATTCTCCCCGCCGTCCAGTTGCTGTGGATCAACCTCCTCACCGACGGCCTGCCCGCACTCGCTCTCGGCGTCGACGAACCCGGTGAGGACGTGATGGACCGGACACCACGGGCGAGTGCGACCGGCATCGTAGACCGGCCGCTTCTCGGTTTCCTCGGCGGGGCGGGCCTCGCCGCGGCGCTCGTCATGCTCGCGCTCATGGTGGTCGTCCTCGATGGCGCACCCACCGTCACCCCCTACGCGCTTACGATGGTGTTCACGGGATTCGTCCTTCTCGAATTCGTGAAACTGTTCGTCGTCCGCTGGTTGCGCGAGACACCGTTCGTGAACCTCTGGCTCTTCCTCGCCGTAGCAGGGTCACTTCTCGCACAACTCGCCGTCGTCTACTCCCCGCTTCGCACGTACTTTGGGACGGTCCGACTCACGATTGCGGATTGGCGGCTCCTCGCTGTCACCGTCGCGGGGGGTGGCGTCCTGTTCGTCCTCGTCGCGCTCCTCGTCAAGCGATTCGACGCGCGGACTCACTCGTGAAGACCGCCGACACTGGCGTAGAACGACGACTGGAGCGTGTCGGCCATCCGTTCCTCGCGGTCGATGCGCACGTCCACGACGGTCGGGCGGTCGGCCGCTCGTCCGGCTTCCAGTCCCGCTCTGAGTTCCGCGGGCGTCGTTGCGCGAATCCCGTTCCCGCCGAGAGCGTCGGCGACGGCGACGAAATTGGTGTCCTGGAACTCGACACCGGGCATCGCTGGGTCCATCTCCCGGACCATGCCGAGGCTCGTGTCGTTGAGCACGACGTAGGTGGGCGCGACGCCGTACTCGACGGCCGTCTCGATGGAGGTCATCGTCATGGCGAACCCGCCGTCTCCGGCGACGGCGACGACGTGCTTGTCCGTCGCGAGCGCGGCACTCACGGCTGCCGGCCCGGCCCAGCCCATGCCGCCGACGCCACCGCTCCCGAAGTAGGTGCGCGGTGCGGGCGTCTGTAGGTAATTGAGCAACCAGAAGCGGTTGTTCCCCGAATCCGCGGTGACGATGGTGTCCGCGTCCACGACACGTTCGATTTCTTTGACCGCCCGCTGGGGTTTGATGGGAGAGGCATCCGACTCGCACTTGGGGGCGGTAAAGTCGCGTCTCGCTTCTTCCGCACGCTCCAGTGCCCACCCGGCGGTTGCTTCCCCGCGTGCGGCGAGCGCGGCGAGCGTCTCCTTCGCGTCCCCGATGAGGCCCACGTCCGCGGGATACACCCAGCCGGCGTTTCGCGTGTCCGCGTCGGCGTGGATGATGGTCTGTTCGTCGGGGCGGATGAAGTCCGGGGCCTGCCAGTTCGAGTCCATCGGATTCAGCCGCGAGCCAACGACGAGCAGGACGTCCGCCTCGCTTACGACACGGTTGGCTCCCTCGTGGCCGAACGACCCGATGACCCCGGCGGCCTGCGGGTGGGTCTCGGCGATGGTCGATTTCCCGAGATAGGAGGTGGTGACCGCGCAGTCGTATCGGTCGGCGACGGTGACGAGTTCCTCGTAGGCGTTTGCGGCGTGGACGCCGTTTCCGGCGACGATGACCGGTCTGTCTGCCCCTTCGAGCGCCGAGACGGCATCGTCAAGGTCCGCGTCCGTGGGCTGTGATTTCCACGTCTTCGTCTGCTCGACTGCATCCCAGAGCGGTGGAACGGGGTCGTCGGGAACCTCCTTCGAAACTGCCCCTCCGTCCAGAATGACGGCCGTCGGACCGGGTCGGCCGCTCGTCGCGTGTTTGAACGCTAGTTGGACGCTCCGCAGCGTTTCTACCGGGGTTCGGGGGAACCAGTGTTCTTTCGTAATCGCGCCGAGGATGTCGGGCAGCGAGAGGCCGCCGTAGTCCCCGCGGGCCTGCTGGTAGGGCGCGAGCGTCGAGTACTCACCACGCTCTGAGGCCTCCGTGAGGACGACCATCGGCGAGGACCCGAGTCTGGCCTCCATCTGCCCGATGGCTCCGAGGCTGCCAATCCACGGTCCCTGCCCGGCGAGGACGCCTGGCTTTCGAGTGAGACGGCCGTACATCTCTGCCATCACGCTGGCTTCGCGTTCGTCGCGGGGGCGAACGACGTCGATGGGCGCGTCTCCGAGTTCCTCGAACAGTTCGATGACGCGGCCACCCGGATAGCCAAAGACGAATTCGACGTCCAGTTCGGCGAGGGTTTCGACGATGTGAGTTGCGGTGTTCATTCGGCGAGTGAAAGTGGTGGTTCGTGGGCGAACGGTCGGACCAGTGGTCGCATGGGATGTGAGTCACCCGCACGTCACTTTGTGCTTTCGGTGGGGTGGGACGGACAGACTGGACGACAGCGAGGGATTCATTACGTCTCGTGGACTGTTACCACGCATGCCAGAAACGATAGTTCCCCCGCGCGAACGCACCTGCGAGCGGTGCGGTCGCCACGACGTGTGGGACGACGCGACGGAGAACTGGCGAATCGCGACGGTAGACGGAACGAAGGCGGCCGGAAACGCCCACTGCATCCACGAGTGGGACATAAACGGCACGTACAATCCGTTCGGCACGTAGCCCGAACGCTCATTTTGGTGCCCGCGAATAAAAATCTCGATGCCGACCGTGTACATCACCGCGCCGCCCGACGCGGCCGGAGACATCGCCCGAGTGCTGGTCGAAGAGCGCCTCGCAGCGTGCGTAAACCGGTTGCCCTGTCAGTCGGTGTATCACTGGGAGGGGACGGTTCACGAGGACGACGAAGTCGTCATGTTCGCGAAGACGACCGGCGCACGCTACGACGACCTCGTCTCGCGGGTCGTGGAACTCCATCCCTACGACGTGCCGTGTATAGAGCGGTTCGACGAAGACGGAATTCTCGACGCGTACGCTCGCTGGCGTGACGACGTCGTGAGTAAATAGCGGCGGGGAGAGTTAGTATATCGGCCCCGGGGGCGTGCCTGCCCCCAGGTCCCACCCCACCTGTCACAGAAACGCCGGTACAAGCGAGTAACGGTCGGTTTCTGTGACGAAAGTGAAACCGGGTATGGCAGCCCCGGGCAAAGCTGCCATACCGGTCATTGCCGGTTTGTCAGAGGCACCCGGCATCTGTTCATTTGCTGGCGTACCTATTTACTTCATTGCCTGCATACCTGGTCACAGTGTGAACAAGAATATATAAGAGTTTTCGTTGTTTATTAACAATTATCGACCCTGTTCGACATGTTCGCGCAGTGAAACTCCCGCTAGCGACGGAAAACTAACATTGAACCGTGACACAGGTGAGGTATGTTCCCCGTCATCTCGTATCTCGACTGGATTGCCGGTAAACCGGCACAGGTCACCCACGACCTGGGGTCGAGTGACCTGCGGTCGAGCAACCCGTCTTACACCCGCGTCACACCCGCTGTCCTCTCTGGCCTCGACGACCCGCCCGAGGACGTCACCCTCGAATCACAGATTGCCGCTGCCTACGGCGTCGAACCAGAGCGCGTCCTCCTTACCGCCGGGGCCTCGCATGCGAACTTCCTCGCCGTCGCGACGACGGTCTCAGCAGACGGAACGCCCGAGGAAGCGGCCGACGAGACTGCTCGCGACCAGCGCATCCTCGTCGAGAAGCCGGGTTACGAGCCACTGGTAGCGATGCCAACCGCCCTCGACATCCAGACCGACCGCTTTCTCCGAACCGACGAGACTGACTTCCAGCTCGACCCCGCGCGGGTCGAAGCCGCGCTCACCGAAGAGACGGACCTCGCGATCGTCACCAATCGACACAATCCGTCCGGCGTGCTGAGCAGTCGTGAATCCCTCGCGGACGTCGCTCGCCTCTGTGGAGAGTTCGACGCCCGATTGCTCGTAGATGAGGTGTACGGGTCGTTCGTCCAGGACGCGGTCGGCGACGCGGCGTTTGGCGGCGTGACGGCCGCGGGCCTCGAACACACCGTCGTCACGGGGTCGGTCACGAAGTTCTTCGGGCTCGGCGAACTGCGGGTCGGCTGGCTCATCGCGGACGAACCGTTCATAGAACGCGCCCGCCACATCTGCCAGTACGTCCCGACAGTTGCCGGGCCGAGTGTCGCCCTCGCGCGTCGGGCGTTCCACAATGCAGAGACGCTCGCGGACCAGGCACACGCCCGCCTCGCGACGAACCACGCACAACTCAGCAGCTTCGTCGCCGACCGACCTGACCTCCGAGGGACGATTCAGCCGGGGTGTACCTACGGCCTCCTCCAACACGAGGCGCTCGACGGCGACGAACTGGCCGAGGCGGCGTGGGAGGCAGATATTCTCATCGTTCCCGGCCGATTCTTTGGCGTCCCCGAAGGCTTCAGACTCGCCGCTTCGCGGGCTCCGGAGGACGTCGAAGTCGGACTTTCGGCCTTCGGGTCGCTGCTCGACGACCTCTGACTCGCGCTGGAACACGCCCCCGGCGTCGTCGCTGCGTCAGACGCTCAGCCAAGAGTTAAGGCCCCGTGGACTGACCTCGAACATATGGACGCAATGCCGCAAGAAATTACGAGCCTTGTCGGCCGTGAAGTTTACTCCAACAACGGAGTGTTCGTGGGCGAAATCGAGGACATCCGACTCGACTTAGACCAGGAGGTCGTCACGGGGCTCGCGCTGAGCCAGCTCAACAACGACCTGTTCCGGAGCAAACTCGACGGCCACCGGGGCGTCATCATCCCCTACCGCTGGGTCCGTGCCGTCGGCGACGTAGTGCTCATCAACGACATCGTAGAGCGCCTGCGCCAGCCGGAAGAAGACGAAGAAATCGCCGCTTAATTTCCGTTTCCGCTTTCGCTGCTGCCACTTTCGACGCCCATCGCCTGGAACAGCTTCCGGCGCACCGCTTCTTCGACGAGCTGGAGCAGCGTATCCCGGTTGCTCTCTGTTGCCTCGATACCCGTGAAGATACCGAGTGGAATCGCTACGCTCGCGTCCGTCGAGTGGCCCGTGGCCTCTCCGAGTTCGCCGAAGGCGTCCTGCAGGACGTTTCGGATGTTGAGGCGAATGTCCTTCGACCGGGCTGCGAGATAGATGGTATCGTCGTCAAGGGCGAACACGGCCGTCGTCGTGATGCCCTCCAAGTTCAGGAGGTGCTGGGCGGCCTGCGTGAGGGCATCGCGGTCCCGGATGAATCCCGCATTCGAGACGAGGTGACTCCCCTTCACATCGCGGTTGCGAATCGCTTCGGCGAGCACGTCGAGCGTTTCGGGGCTCATCGACGGCGATTCGACCTGTTCGAGTGTGTCGTGGTCCGCGAACGGATAGAGGTACGCCGCCGCCGTCAGGTCCGCGGGCGTCGTGTCGCGCTTGAAGTCGAGCGTCTCTGCGCGAATGCCGTACAGCAACGCCGTGGCAACCTCCTTGCCGAGGCTCAGGTCGAATTCCTGGACGTACTTCGTGAGAATCGTCGACGTAGAGGAGACGTTCGGGCGCACGTCCATGAACGCCGCGTCGTAGTCCGGGTCCGGTTCGTAGTGGTCGATGAAGATGTCCGCGTTCAGTTGAACCGCGTTCTCCGCGGCTTTTGCGTGGTCAACGAGCGCGATGGTGTCGTAATCGTCGAGTTTCACGTCGTCCTGCGAGACGAGGTCGATGCCGAGGAGGTTCACGAACGCGCGATTCTCCTGATGGCCGATTTCCCCGTCGTAGAGGATGTCGGCCTCGACGCCGCGGGCGCTAGCGATGGCCTGCAACGCCACCGCGCTCGCGATGGAGTCCGGACCCGGGTTGTCGTGGGTTATGATGGCCATCTTCGACTGCGTGTCGTCGATGACCTCGGCCAGTTGTTCGGCCTTGTATTCGAGTTCACCGCTTTCCAGTGCGCGGAGGGCGGAATCGGCGATGACCGACGACGGGTTGATGACCACGTCTGCGCCGGCCTTCGTGAGTTCGTCAGCGGAAACGGGGTCAGACGCCCGGACGACGATAAATTGCTCCCCGCCGCGCTCGCGGATGTTCTCTACGGCCTCGCGATTCGCGGCGACGTCAGAAGAGAGAATCAGGATGACGTCCGTCTGGTCTAGGTCTGCGATGACGTCCTCCTCGCGGATGTCCGCCGTCTTCGCGTTCAGGTCCTGGTCGCGAAGGGCCTCTACGCGTCCGGGGTCCTGATCGAGAATGAGGACCTCTTTCCCCTCGCCCACCAGCTCCTCGGCGACGGCGTGCCCGACGCTACCACAGCCAAGAATCGCGTAGGACGACATCGAAGCCATCGTGATGCCTGTACTCATCGTAATCGGAATATCCAGCGGACGATACTTATAATACCCACCTTTTGTCGCTCACAGGTGACGGTTTCGTCGCCCGAGAATACTCTGATTCTCGGTTCGCGCCCCGAGTAAATCCCTCTGTCGGCGAACCGTTATAACCCCCCTCGAAAACGGTTCACGTCAGCTGAGTAACCGGCTCGCTGTCATGGGACGCCGTGGCGCTCTCTACTCGAAACACAACCTATATTAATCAACCGCCGTTAGGTGAATTTGCGTGGGCCGGTAGCTCAGTTAGGCAGAGCGTCTGACTCTTAATCAGACGGTCGCGTGTTCAAATCGCGCCCGGCCCGCTACATTCTATCGCGAGCAACTCCGCGAGCGATTGCTGTGCGGAACCGAAGCGATTTGAACTAGTCGAGTCGCAGCGGCGAGCGAAGCGAGCCGACCGTCTCGGCGTAGTTCAAATTCCGAGGAGACTCCGTCTCCTCGATGGCACACGCGCCGCGTGTGCCTCGCGTCCGGCCTCTCACTCCTCCAAAATCGCCCGTACATCGGCCCGAATCCAGTCCAGCACGTCCGCCTCGAACTCGTCGGGGTGGGCGAGGTGGCGAAAGTCGTTCATGATGCGGACCATGGCGAGGAGCTCGTACAGTGGGTTCAGTTCTCGAACTTTTGCGACGCCGCTGGGTGCGGCAGACTCGTACCCGGCGAGCATCGCGTCTCGGACCAACGCCCGGCGGTCCGAAACCTCGGGGAGTCCGGCGAGGTAGGCTCCGCTGGTCAGGTACACGGCAAACTCGAAGTCGAAGGGGGCGGGGACGGCGAGCGTGTAGGCCCAGTCGAGCATCGCGGTGAGTGCGCCCGTCTCCGTGTCGATGAGGAGGTTGTGCAGGCCGTGGTCGTTGCGCCCGATAACGGAGTCGAACGGCCCGGAAAGGGCGTCGATGCCCGCGTCGAAGTGGGATTGGAGGTCGGGCGTCAGGTCGGAGAACCGAGAGTCTGCGTGTCGGTCGAGTTCGCTCTCGACGCGCTCGCGGAGGTACGTCGGCCAGTCAGAACGTGGGTTGGCGACGGTGAGGCTGTCGAGGTCGCCGCTCGGGCGGTCGTTGGTCAACTCGGGGCCACCGACTCGAACGTGGCCGAAGCCATCGACCGCGGGCAGCGAGTGCAGTTCCCCGAGGCAGGCACCCAGTTCGCGGGCCAGTCGTCGGAGGGCGTCGTCGCTCATCCGAGTGACGTGTTCGTAGGCGACGTCTTCGCCGGGCAGGGGGCGCATGAAGAAGTACGGGGTCGGGAAGGTGTCGTGGTCGTCCGTGGCCCACAGCACTTCGGGGACGGGAATCGACGTGTGCGACGTGAGCAGCGCCTGAATTCGGGCTTCGGTCGGGATGCCCCACGTCTGCCCGTCGGGTGAGATTTTCACGTACGCGACTCGCTCCGTCTCGTTCTGCGAGATAGTGGCCCGATAGACCGAGCAGAAACCCCGTTCGGCAGGCGTCGCGGTCTCGAATTCCACCCCCGACATCGCGGCGTGAACCATCTCCGCGACCGTCGCGTCGGAAACGTCGCGGGCGTCGGGGACGTCGTCCATGCGTGAGATAACTTGTTGTCAAGTAGATAACTTTCGGAACGAACGCGGTGAGTCGACGGATTCGGTCACGGAGGCCCCGGTTCGTTCGCATGGTCGGCACTGAAGTTGTTATACGAAACCGAGGCAACGCCTGGGTATGCCCGCGAAAACGAGCGCGAAACGACCTACGACCCGCGAATCATGGCCACGTTTCCCGAGGCGTGGCTGACGACCTGCTCGGTAATCACCCCGTAAACGATTCGTGCGCCGTCGGTTCGCTGTGAGAGGCCCACGCAGACCGTTTCGAAGTCAGCGATGGCATCGAGAATCGCCGCGTCGATGTCATCTGAAACGACGACGGACGCGTCGTACTCGTCCGGTTCGAGCCCCGCCTGTGCCGCGATATCGTCGATGGTGGCCCGGCCACGGCGCTCGGCCGATGCAGGGTCGCCGCGAGGCGGGCGGACAGTGAGCAGCGTCGGCTTCGTCCCGCTGAGAGTCGCGAACTCGGCTGCACGGCGGGCGATGACCGGCGCGTTCGGGCCGGGTGCGACGAGTGCGACGGGTCGTCCAATATGCCCGTCTCTGAGCGTAACGAGCGACACGTCGCAGGGTGCGTCAGTGACAATCGGGTCGAGGACGGGGCCGAAGACGAACTGGCCGTCGTCGAGCGTCCCGTCCCAGCCGAGGAGCACCTGCGCCGCGGCTTCCGCGCTGAGCACGTCGAGAATTTCGACGGCGGTGTCCGGGGCGACGATAGCCCGCGTCCGCAGGTGAACGTTCATCGCTGTGGCGATGTCGTGGGCCGCTTCGAGCAACTCTCGTTGGTGGTCCACCCGGTCGGCTTCGACGTTCTGGAGCGGGGATGGGTCGTCTTCGATGACGTTCACGGCGACCAGTTCCGGCTCGCCATGGTCGTCGTTCGCGTGGGCACTCGCTGCGGCGAGCCTGAGAAGTCCGCCCTGCGTCTCGGGGTTTGCCACGGGAACGACGACGCGATACACGGACGCGGGGACCGTCCGGAGCGCCTCACGGAGCAGTCCCTCGCCCACGACGCGCCCCCGCGCGTAGGCGAAGTACCACATTATGCCGAGGAGGATGATTCCAGAGCCGATGAGAATGATGACGGGGGCCATCTGCGAAACGACGACGGCGGCGAGAACCACTCCGAGGATGGGGACGACCGGGTACACCGGGAACGGAAGCCTGAACGAGGGGTCGTACTCGTCCGGGTCGGCCCGTCGAAACACGATGAGCGAGAGGTGGACGAGCGAGTAGGAGACGAGGAAACTGAAACTTGCCGCTTCCGCGAGGAGGGCAATGATGGCTTCGACGCGGAGGCCGAGCAGAATCAACCCGGCGGTGAGGACGCCAGTCGCGACGATGGCCCGGTGTGGCGTGCGGAATCGGTCGTGGCTCACGTTCAGCCACTCGGTGACGAGGCCGTCGCGGCCCATGGCGTAGACGACGCGGGAGGCAGCGAGAATCGAGGAGTTCGAACTCGAGATGGCGGCGATGACGGCCGCGAAGACGATGCCGAAGACGCCGGCGACACCGAGGTAGACGGCAGCCACGTCGGAGACGGGAATCGGAGAGTCTCGCAGTGTTTCGTAGGGAACCACGCCGGTGCTCACGAGCATGACGAGCACGTAGAGGATGGTCACGAGAACGACAGAGAGGAGCATCGACAAGGGAATCGTGCGACTCGGATTCTTGATTTCGCCCGCCACGGTAGCGATGATTTCGAAGCCGAGAAACGAGATGAACACGACGCCAGTGGTCGCAATGATGCCGCTCGGTCCGGTGGGAGCGAATGGTTCCAGGTTCACCGGGTCGATAAAAAAGATGCCGACGGCGACGAAGACCACGATGACCGCCGTCTCGGCGCCAATCATGAGGTTTTGGAGAGAGCTCGACTCTTCGGTGCCGTAGTAGTTGACGCCGATGAGAAACAGCAAGCCGAGGAGGCCGAGCGCGATGACGAAAACACGCCCATCAATGCCTGGCAGTGGTGCGACGATGTACTGGCCGAAGCCGACCATGTAAAAGGCACTCGCGAACATCAGGCCGGTCCACATCCCCCAGCCGACGATTGCGCCGAACAGGCTCCCGAGCGCACGGTTGACGTAGTGATAACTGCCGCCCGCAATCGGCATGCCGGTCGCCAACTCCGAGAGCGAGAGTGCGGCGAGCAGGGCGACGAAACCGGCGATGGCGTACGAGACGGCACTCGCTGGCCCAGCAAGTTCGGCGGCAATGCCCGGCAGGATGAAGATGCCTGCGCCAATCATCGTGCCCCCGCCGAGGGTCATGGCCTCGAGGAAGCCAAGTGTCCGTTCTAACTCGCCGCTGCCGTCAGTCATGGCCCCTCCACGCCCTCCGCGTGACGGGCGTCTGTGTCGCCATCAGGCCACGTCCCGGACGATGAGCGCTGGAATCTCGATGTCCTCGATAATCCGTGAGGGCACGTCACCGATGATGCGCTCGCGAAGCGAGGGTTCTGTCTCGCCCAGGATGACGAGGTCGAACTCGCTCCCGAGCGCGATGATTTCGGCCACGGGGTCGCCGCCCTCAGACAGCCGTCGGTGTATTCGGTCGGTTTCCACCCCGAAATCGGCGATTCGGTCGCTCGCCCCCCGGAGCAAGAACTCGCCCTGACTTGGGTCTGTGTCTTCTGGGATTGCGTGAAAGAGCGTGACCGTCGCCTCGCTCGCGAGCAGGAGGTCTGCAACTACCGAGACGATTCGTTCGAGGTTCACGTCGCCGCGCAGCGGAACCAGGATGCGGCCGATAGCAGTCGTGTCACCGCCGGCAAGCACCGCGTCGCAGTCGTACTCGTCGGCGATTCGGTCGATGGTCGCGGTACGGTCGTGGGTAAACACGAGCACGTCGGTTACGCGCTGCCTGCCAGCGACAATGTCCGCGAGACGGCGCGTCGATTCCGCCCCGTACTCGTCTTTGATGAGTGCGGGTTCGGCCTGGCTCGGCACCGGGAAGTAGCCGAGCAGGACCACGTCGATCGGGCCGAGCAGGTCGAGAATCGAGAGCGACGGCGTCTCCGAGGCGGAGATATCGACCGGCACCAGAATCGTCAGGTCACGGGACAGAACCATCGTATGGTATCTATTCGCATACAACTGGTATCAATTCATCGTGGCGACAGCACGGCAGGGAGCGTGATTTCACGGGCGAACTGCCCGAACACAAGAATCTAACCAACAATGTATGTAGAACCGCTACTGCCTTCACGCCGTTTGGTTCTCGTAGGTGCTTCGGTTCTGAGTGGGTCGGTCGTGAGTGCTCGGATTCGACCACGTGGCTTCGTGGGGACCCGTCTGGCAGAAAGCCATCGACGTCGCCTACGGACCACCAAACGACCGGGTACGCACTGGATTGGCCCACCAGACTCTCGGGACCACCGAGAAGCAGTACGTTGAGGTTCCCTACCAGTACGACGACGCATACGAACCGCCGGCATCGTTCAGCGTCTCACAGGCCCTCCACGACAAGCTACAGGCTGATTTCTGGAACGTCAGCTACCGCCTTGAGATTCAGGGCGGCGAGACGCTCGAGGGTGACCACCTCGGTGGCATCGTCTCCCGAAAGACGTTCAACAGGGTTGGGATTCACGACCGGGCACAGGTTTACGAGTTGGATGGACAGGTACACACGCTCCGAACCGCGGACCGAACGCCGCAGTTCGAGGAAACAGAGTTGTCCAGGTACGACGCAGAAGCACTGCCCGGACGCTAACACTCGTTTTTTCGTTCGATGGGCAGCATCGACGCCAAATTTCGCGAGTCTACACGGTTCGAGGCAGAATACCACGGGTCACCGGACCCGTGGGTGAATGCCGACCCATAGTTTCACAAACAATCAAGTCGAATAGAGTGATAGTGATGGCGACTACTACCAAACCGCGTAAAAAGACCTTTTACGCACCGCCATCACGTTGCGATACTGAGAATGCGGTACCTCTCAAAACCCATTCAACGAGACTGGTAAAACGGGTACTGTCGGGTCGTGGTGGAGCGACCGACCCTCACGGACCACGCAGTGGTTCGGGTGTTACTCTCGAAGACACGAGGACGCACGTCCGAGTGCGAGGGGAATTAAAGTCCGTTGCCGTGGCGGTGCAGACGTAGACACGGACGCCACGGGTCACCCGACCCGTGGTACTTCACAGCAGGTATCGAGAGACGAAGATGGCAGCGAAGACGATGGCGGGGACGGTGCTGAAGCCGGTCAAAAAGAGTACGACCAGCCGTCGTCCGGGCCGCCGAACACGAGTAGAGAGGAACGCCCCGAACGACAGGACGGCCGTCGGGAAGAGAAATTGCACGGCGTTGTCCGCGAGAAGGTAGACGTCGTTCGGTCCAGCGATACCGGGTTGGACGTACGGCCCGGTGGTCCCGAGGACGAACAGAAACCCGGCGAAGAGGCCGAATATCGAGGCGGCGAGGCTGACGGTGGCCACGACGGCAAACCACGTCTGGTCACCCGGTCTCGAAAAGGCGTAGAAGACGCCGAGTGCGACGATTGCCGGTCCGAGAGCGAGCGCGTAAACCGCTGCCTGTACGTGCTCTCCCCCGAGCGCGTATCCCGGAACGGCCGTCGCGATGGTGACCAGACACAGTACGGCGAACGTGACCGTCACCCAGAGCGGTCGCCGTGCGAGTAGCTGAAGGGCGATGTTCATGTCAGCATTTCACGAGGAATTCGCATAAGTATACCCTGCCTAACGCTCCCCACGGTCCCCGTTAAAAGTCGGTCAGCTTCGCCTCTGTCGCCCCTTTTGCGTCACGACCAAACTCCGAGAGCGCGACGAACTCTAGGCCGTTGTCGCGGAGGGCGCGTTTCACGCGCGTCGAGGCCGAAGGTGCGACGAGCATCCCGCGGACGTTCTCGTTGGTCTCTTCGTAGAGCGAGACGTACCGCTGGAGCTGGTCGAAGTGGTTGAGCGTCGCCTGAATCCGTTTCACCTCGATGACGACGGGGACACCCGCGTCGTCTACAGCGTAGAAGTCGATAAACCCGTACTTCGACTCGCGTTCGTGTTCGACGATGCGGATGTTGTCGCCAAGCACGTCCGGGTTCGATTTGATGAACTCGTGCATCTCTGCTTCCGTGCCCGACTCCTCGTAGGTCGCGCCGTCTACGGCATCGAAGCGGGTGAGTCCGTAGGCCTCCTCGATTCTGACTTCGACGCGTTCGCTCGGGTTCGTCCGCCGGGCGAGGAGGACCGCGTCACCGTCGCTGAGGCGCGCGGAGACGCTGCCGCCGCCGGGCATCCAGTTTACCGGCTTGTGGCCGGTTGGCTGGTGAACGAGAAACGTCCCGTCCGGCTTGGCGACGAGAATGCGGTCGCCAGCGGCCAGAGAGCCGCTCGTCCGCCCCTCGTAGGTGACTTCGCAGCGTGCCTGAACGGTGAGCATCGACCCGTCGCGGGCGGCCGCCTTCGCGGCGTCGACCACCGCCGCCGCGTCTGGAGATTCGAGTTGCGAGATGGGCATTCGTCTCGCATCTACGCTGCCGGACAGTCATTAAGGGTGGAGATTCCACCGTGCGTAGAATGTCCCGACCGGCGGTGCACTGCTGAGTTCGACACGTTGACTCGACAGGCTCCGTTAAAAGCCGTTTCTCGTCGACTGTACGCGGACGAAGGGGTAGTGGTCGAGGTACTCGACGAGGCGCGTGCTCCCGAGGTACCCACTCGGGGACTTCTCCAGTTCGATGTACTGGAGGCCATCTTTGAGGTACGTAGAGAGCACCTGACGGGAGGTGTCTTCGAGGTAGGCGACGAACTGGTCTGAGACGAGTCGGGGGTTCATCACGTACGAGATGACGTCCTGTTCGCTGATGAGGTTCGCCTGCGACCACGTTCGCAGATTCCTGAGTTCCTGCTCGCCAATCGATTCGAAAAACGAGTGAGCGTGAACGGTCGCGAACAGCGGTCGATACCCCTTTCGGTCGAAGATCTCCTGGATTGCTTCCGTGGGTTCGTACTCACCGTCCTGGTAGACGAGGTGATTCTCGTGGATGGGATCGCGTTCGCTAATCATGTCCAGGATGAACAGGCGGTCTTCTGCCAGTAACGTGTCTACGTCGCCGATTTGTCGGTCGAACAGGGAACACAGACGGTCGACATCCAGTTCGAGCGGCGGGATGACCGCGACTGCATAGCCCTCCTCGACCGCTTGCGTCTGGAGATTCGCGAGAAACGACCGGATGGTCGCGAGGCCGTCCGTTTTGAGTAGATTCACGCCGCCTTTTGGCACGCCGCCGCCGGTGAGGTCGTCGAGGCCGATGACTCCGGTCGAGAGCAGGTCGATGTCGAGGTAAGCGTTCGCGACGGTTTCGAGACGTGGGATGGTACGCAAACCTGTAGAAGTGAACTCAGTCGCGAACGTTCGCCGGTCGTGGTCCACCCCGCGCAGTTTGTTGATTTTCGTGAACAGGTGGTCTTCGCCGCCGACCATATCTCGCCACAGCGAAATGACGCCGTGGGTCTTGTACTGGTTGCCGAGGTCCGTGTTCTCTGGATTGCGCTCTGCGGTCAACAGCGTCGTCGCCTCGAACTCGTTTGTAAAGAGGTGAATGAGGTCGAGAACCGCCCGTGAGAACAGCGCGTCGCCGTCGATAATCGGCCGAAGTGCGGTTATCGAGTCGAAGGCGACACGGTCTGCAGGACCAAAGTCACGGAGATAGTTCGCGACGTGAGCGTTTTCGAACGGCACGGGAATTCCCTCCGTGACGTTCTCTCCGGCGAGCGTCGTCAACCGTAACGCGTCTGCGTTCTCGATGGTGCCCCCAGGTTGGGTGTGGAGTGTTCCGATGGTCAATCCCTCGTGGTCGAGGTCGAATTCGAACGGTGCGAACGAATCCGCGATTTCGTCTAACGTCTGCTCGGTGCTGACGTAGACACACTGTTCTCCATCTCGGAGCCCTGTCTGGAGGTACTGCATCGCGAGCGTGCTCTTGCCGACACCGGGTTCGCCGGTGAGCAACACCGCTCGATTCTCTGGAATTCCCCCGCCCAGCGCCCTGTCTAACTCGACATCACCGATAGAAACAGGCATGGCCAACAATTACCCCGGCGTAGCATAATGTTAGCTATTGTGACACTCACGATTGTTGGAAAATTGCTGTAGCAACGAAGCTTTTTGACCCACGGCGGAGTGCTTCGATGCATGCCAGGGGCTATCGTCCTCGAAGGGAAACGCGTCTCGCTCGCAACCGTAGAGGAAGACGACCTGGAGTTCCTGCGCGACAACGTAAACCATCCGTCAGTGCGCGTGCCAGTGGGCCAGCAACTCCCAACCAACGGCTATCAGGAACGCCAGTACTTCGAGGAGATGAGTACGGACACGAGCATCGTCCAACTGCTCATCGTGAGCAACGACCGGCGCGTGGGCGTCGTCGAACTCGACCCCATCGACCGCGAGACAGGACAGGCGGAACTCGCCTACTGGCTCGTCCCCGACTATCAGGGGGAGGGTTATGCGAAGGCCGCAGTCGAACTGACCGTCGAATACGTCTTCGAGCAGCTGCGGATGCACCGCATTCAGGCCGCCGTGTTTTCGTTCAACGAAGCGTCGATGGGCCTACTCAAACGGCTCGGGTTCACCGAGGAGGGTGTTCACCGCGAGGACGTGTTCGTAAACGGCGCGTACCACGACACCCACTACTTCGGTCTGCTCGAAGACGAGTGGCGAGCCGGACGCTGAGTCAGCGAGTCGTCTTGTCTTCGCGTCGCAACTCCTCGTCCGGCGTCGAAAGAACGTTCCCGGTGTGGGTTACTGCTGTGGGCTGTAGTTTGGTGCTTCGTCCGTAATCATCACGTCGTGTGGGTGGCCCTCGGTCTGTCCGGCCGAGGAGATGCGGACGAACTCGGCTCGTTCTTTGAACTCCGGAATCGTGGAGGCACCGACGTAGCCCATCCCACTTTTCATGCCGCCGACGAGTTGGTGGAGTTCGCTCGCGAGACTACCCTTGTACGGCGTCGCCGCCTCGACACCTTCGGGGACGTATTCGTCTTCACCCTCAGGTTCGCCCTTCAGATAGCGGTCGCCGCCACCAGAGCGCATCGCGCCGACGCTGCCCATGCCGCGGTACTGCTTGTACTTCTTGCCGTTCATCGTGATGACGCGGCCCGGAGCCTCGTCGGTCCCGGCGAAATACGACCCGAGCATGACGGCGTCTGCGCCTGCGGCGAGCGCCTTGATGGCGTCACCGGAGTAGCGAATCCCGCCGTCTGCGATGACGGGGACGCCCTCGGGTGCGGCGACGTCTGCGACCTGCGCGATGGCCGTAATCTGTGGCATTCCCGCACCCGTGACGACGCGGGTCGTACAGATACTGCCAGGGCCGATGCCGACCTTGATGCCATCTGCGAAGTCGACGATGGCCTCCGCGGCCTCTCGGGTACCGATGTTCCCGACGACGACGTCCGCCGATACGGACTCCTGAATCTCGCGGGCGCTGTCGATGACGTTCAGGTTGTGCGCGTGTGCGCAGTCGATGAAGAGCACGTCCGCGCCGGCCTCGTCTGCGGCCGCTGCGCGGTCGAGTTCGAACGGGCCGACGGCCACGCCGACGACGAGGCTGCCGGTCTCGTCTCGGGCGGCGTTGTCGTACTCACGACGCTGGAGGATGCCCTGCATCGTCACGAGGCCGATGAGTTTGTTGTCGTCGTCCACGATTGGGACGCGCTCGATTTTGTGCTCGTACATGAGTTCGAGCGCCTCGCGTGCGGTGACGGCCTCCGTGGCGGTGATGACCTCGTCGGTCATCGCCTCGCGGACCTCGTCGCCCTCACCGACTTCGAGGTACGGGCGGACGTCCGTCGCGCTGATGATGCCGAGCACACAGTTCTCGTCGTCTACGACCGGTGCGCCACTGACTCCGCGCTGTTCCATGAGCTGGTCGACGGAGCGGATGGTCATGTCGGGATTCGCCGTGACGACTTCGCGGATGATGAGGTCGTCTGCGGCCTTGACGCGGTGTATCTCCTCGACCATCGTCTCGACGTCCATGTTTCGGTGGAGGACGCCGATGCCACCCTGTCGCGCCATCGCCGTCGCGAGGTCGCTTTCGGTGACCGTGTCCATCGCCGCGGAGAGCACGGGTACGTTGAGGGTGACGTTCTTCGATACGTGCGTTGCCACGTCCGCGTCGTCAGGTTCGACCCGACTCTCTTTGGGTCTAAGCAGGACGTCGTCGAACGTGAGCGCCTCTGGGACGCGTAACTTCTGGGAGAAAGGTTCGTCTTCGGGAACGTCGTTCGCCATATAAATCGTCAGCAATCGTCCCTCAAAAGCGTTGCGAGATTTACCCTCCATGCGGCCCCTACCCACGACGCCGACACCGCACAGCCTTTGATAAACCGCTCGGGCAACGGAACGGAGTTCACGCCAACAGATAGACGAACGTCCACTAATTCTCCGAGAACGCGTGGGTTTGACTATCTTGAGAACGTCTCACGTTCGATTTTCGAGCGGCGTGGAACCATCTCTCACACAATATTTATGACTATCACGATTGTGGGTAGCGTATGGACGCTGCCAGTCCCATCGCACGGAGTACGGCCGGTCAGAACAACGACAGTTCCGGCACCTTTACACTCATTAATGCGATGAAATCCATTTTTACACTGGCAGGATTCCCATCGGTTGGACTCTGGCGAAAACGCGACAGCGTTGATCGCCGGTATCGTCCTTCATATCGCCGTTTGGCCTATGGTGACGGCCACCAGTAGTCCGAAATGAGTAGTTCCCAACACCCAATCGCACTACGGTTAGAGCGGCAGGTGGGCGGCGCAGCCAAGTTACTCGTCACGGTGATGGCGCTGCCGCTCATCGATGGTATCTTTCCTGCACTCGTGCTCGCGGGAGCACTCGACAGTGTGACGGGCATCCTCGAAGTCGGTTTGCTCGTCTTCGGTGGCTCTGCGACCGTCGCGGTCATCCTCGCAGAAATGGACGGAACCCCGCGTGAACAGGCACAGACGATTCTCATCGTCGGGATTCCGCTCATCGCACTGGCTGCCCTCGAAGCAGCTCTCGCACCGACCATCAAGAGCGTACTCATGCTCGACACCTTCGAGCGCTTCGCCGCGCTCGTCATCCTCGCCATCGCGGCGAAGACGGCGAGTGCCACCATCGGCGAGTACCTGCCACGGCCGGGGGTCATCATCGGCCTCGGCCTCCTCGCCAGCCTCGACGTCTCCGGGTTCGAGTTCGCGCTCGCGCTGAACCCGGACCTCATCGTCCGGGCCGCGGCCGCCGCCGGCGTCGGCGTCGGATTTGCGCTCTCCATCGCGCTGCTCGGCCCGTGGCTGCGCGGCGTCGTGGACATCGACCGCTTCCGCTTCGGGAGCGCCGTCGCCCTCGGGATGCTACCACTCTCCATCCTGCACGTGCCCGGCGTCCCATCCGACGCACCAATCGCGCTCGCTGTCCTCGGCATCGCGACCATCCTCGCGTTCGACCCGGACAACGCGACGATTCCAAAGCGCACCAAGACCACCGCGCCACCGGAAACGGAACCGGAGCCAGCACCCGAACCGACCGCCACCCGTCCACAGCCTGTCCACTCGCAGGCGGTCACCGACGGCGGCGACGACGAAGACGACTCGGGGGCCTACGGCTATCCCGGCGAATCCGAAAACCGGGCTCCGTGGCTCTGACCGAGAGCGCTAACACTTAGGGGCACGCGCCCCACCGCTTTTCTATGGCTGATAATCGTGTCGTGCAGGGTCGCATGGTCACGCCCAAACGACTCGCCGCACTCATCGAAGGCGACGACGTCATGGACGCAGAACCGATTCGCGACGCAGACCGCGAGTGCCCCGACTGCGGCGGCAACGTCCTCGAAGTGGGCTACATGCCCTCCGTCATGGAGTTCGTTACGGGCTGGAAGTGCCAGGACTGCGACTGGGCGGCAGACGACCGCGACGACTGAACCGGCGCTACTCCTCGATAAACACTAACTCCTGGTCCGCCGGCGGCGCGAGATACCCCGCCACGAGGCCGACCAGCGCGATGGTCACCCCGCCGAAGACGCTCCAGCCGACGACGAGCCACAGCCCCCCGTCGCGCAACATGAGTTCCGGAAACGGGACTGTCGTCGCCATGACGTACCCGACGCTCCAGTAGGCTCCCTCGATGAGCCCGGGCGTCGTCTTGAGCAGATAGAAGGTGAGCGCGAAGACGGCCCCGCCACAGAGACTGCTCGCAAAGCCGTGGCTCGTCCGGTCGAACCCGTGTTCGCCGGCCAACCGCCCGGCGATGACCCCCCCGATAACGCCCGTGAGCGCCACGAGCACGAGGCTCTGGAGAAGTTGCCCACGGAGCGGCCAGGCGGCGTAGAGCACTCCGAGATAACTCGTCTGTGCGAGCGCCCCGAGGCCGATGGCACGGTAGTCGGGCATTGGAGGCGATAGCAACCGCGGAGTGAAATATCATCCGCAGATTTCTCAGGTAGCCGACGACGGAAATCCCGCGCACGCGGCGTGTTTTTCCGCCACTGAATCGAAACCACTTTAGGTGCCATTGTCCAACGGTGAGATGCGCGGGGTCGTGGCCAAGCCCGGCATGGCGACTGACTCCAGAGGTAACACGCTCGGTGACGACACTCCAGAACTGATATACAGAGCGCCCGACTGATCATCAGGCGCGTTGACGACCCTCTGGAGTACCGAGGCGTACCGGAGATATCAGTCGATCGGGGGTTCAAATCCCTCCGACCCCACTCGCGCTTTTACCGGACTCAAATCGACAGACAGCGGAGCTTTTGTAATACTCTTTATCGAAATTCGCCGTTTGATGAAGCCGAAGCAATCTGTGCTCCCCGTCGTGTTGGGATAAGGGTTCGCAATTTGCGGTCCGGTGCGCGGTTCTGGTCTTACTGTGCGGGGACGCCGTACGGGACGGTCCGCTTCGGCTTGCGCTTTCTCAGGTAGAACGCGAGGACGAGGAGGCCGCCGATGATGGGCGGAATGAAAAACCCGATGAAGAAGCCCACGGCCCACATGTCGGCGGTGTCCATGTTGCGACCTCGACCGTCTCGGTAGATGAGGAACGCGCCGACCAGGGCGACCGCGAGGGCGACCGGTCCAGAGAGGGAGATGTGTATACCAGCCATACGATTCATACCCCGAAATGCGGTATAAATTTTGTTCAATCAGTTAACATACCGGGTGCTGGTGACGAAGCCGTCGCTGTGCGGATTGCTTGCTAAAAAATGGAACCACGCGAGGGAGGAACCGAGTTATTCCTGGACGATGAAGCCGCCTGCGGCCTCCAGAATCTCGTCCTTCGATTTCGCTTCGTCGAAGGCGGCGGGGAAGGGGTCTGCGCCGTTCAAGAGGTTCAGGTAGGAGGCGTGACGGGCTTCGACGGTCGCGATGGTTGCGCCAGCGGTGACCAGTTCTTTGTTCTCGATTTTGTTGATTGCACCGTCGTAGGCGGAGACGCCGGTGTTTTCGAGGACTTGCGCGATGGCGAGAAACTCTTCAGGGGTTTCGAAGCCGAATTCGTATTCGAGTTCGGGGACGGGGTCGCCGCCGAGGTCGGTGATGACCTGCGTGAGGACTTCAGTGTGGGTCGATTCGTGGTCGCCGATGTCCACGATGTTGTTGTAGACGTCCTTGCGGACGCGGGCGCTGAAGCCGTTCAGGGTCTTGCAACGCTCGAAGTCCGTACTACAGAACTGCTCTACGCCGCGGCGGTAGAACACGTCTTCTAAGTGTTCGAGCGTGAGAGCGAAGTTGAGCACGTCCACGTCGGTTGGTGCGTCTTCGTCCTCCTCCTGTGCGCCTGCGGTCCCGACTGCGCTGCCACCCATACCGAGGAGGACAACGCCTGCGGCCGTCCCCTTCGTGAGGAAATCACGGCGGGAGGTGAGTCGGTCGTTTACTGCGCTAATCGCGTGCTGCATCGCGGAGACACCGTCGTTCTCGGCTGGATTGGTAGCCATTGTCTGTAACTCCGCTCGAATCGATGGCGAAGCGATTGAAAGGAATTTGCCAGACTCTCACCCAAATTCCACACAAATGTCTCGGAACGGGCCGAATATATGCACAAAATATTTTGAATTACCATATTTTTTGTGTTTCACGGTTGGAATATACGTTCCCCGCCTCTGTGCGGAATCGTGCCTCCGACCGCCCATACATACAAAGCCTCAGTAATCGTATCTCCGATACTACATGCGGGCGCTGGGTTACCGCACAGCAGTCGTCGTCGCAGACCTCGCAGCCCTCGCTTCGGTGGCTGGCGTCCTCGTCGCGGCGTATCTATTCCTTCCAGTTGCCATCCAAGAGCAGTTGACGCTGACTCACGACGCGATTCGACCAGTGGCGTTGCTCACAGCGTCGTACGTCCACCTCTCGGCTGCCCACCTCTGGAACAACGTCGTCGGGTTCGCGAGCGTGTCCGTGGTCGTCTATCTCACGTGCCTCCTCCTTCGAAGACGCCGATGGTTCTGGACGACGTCGCTCTGTTTCCTGGTCGCCGTTCCGATACTCGTCTCACTGTCGAGCTACGCGCTGCTCGCCACCGCACATCCCGGTGCAGTCCGTATCGAGAGCAAAGGATTCTCCGGCGTCGTCGCCGCTTTCGGTGGATTCCTGTTCGTGACGCTCCTCGTCTGGGTGCGGACTCACTACTCGCGCGAACAGGCGCTCTACGTCGGCCAAATCGTTGCAATCGTGTTGCTCGCAGAACTCCTCATCATCTACGCCAGCACGCTCTCGATACTCGAACTCGGGTTGGTGAGTCTCGGCATCGGGTTGCCCCTCGGGGCACTTGGTTACCGAACGCTCGGGCCGACGGCGGCAATTCGCACGCGCCACACCGTTTTCGACGTCGGATTCGTCGTCCTCGTCTGCGCGATGCTCGCGGCGCTCGTCTACGGACTGTTTCCGGCCCAGATCGTCGCTTCCGGGGCTGTGACGAACGTGTACGCCCACTTCGCCGGATTCGTCTGGGGTGTGCTGTTCGCGTGGCTGCTCGAAAAAGTGGCGTGAACGTTAGGCGGCGGGAATCGGTTTGCGCTCTTTCACCGGTCGCTCCGGCATCGTGTGGATGACGACCTTCGCGTCGGTGGCGTTTCGTTCTGCTGGGAGGACGGAGATGGGTTCGGGAATCAACGCCGCTAACTCCTCGATGGAATCGACCGTAATCACCCAGATGTTGCGGTAGACGGTGGTTTTCAGGTGGGCGCGACACGACATAGTCGCCCCGGGGACGATTGGTTCGTCACCAGCTACCGGTGAGCGCGTCGCGTCCTCGCGTTCGATTTCTACGTACATGGGTTTCGTCGCTGCGTGTGGTACACGCAGGAATGTCGAATATAGGCGCGCAAGCGGCTTAGCTTTCGCTCTGGTGTCTGGCGATTTCTCGAAGCGTCGTCGTGTGGACGCGCGGGTCGGGGAAGTCCTCGCAGTACTGATAGCGGTAGGCCAGTTGGATGACACCGTCGCTATCAACGATGAACTCTCCGGGGAGTTGCCAGCCGTTATCCACGAGCGGGCGGCCCGATTGATGGCGGGTTTCCGCGAGTTCGGCACCGGCCTCGGGGTCACGGCGAATCAACTCGGGTGACGCGTCGTAGAACACCTGGGTTGGAATTCCCTCAAGGAGGCCGTAATCGACGTACGTCTTCAGCTCGACGTCACAGAGAATCGGACACGAGATACCGTGTTCTTTGACGTACGCGGCGGCACGCACTGGCTCACCCTGGCCGACAATCACCACCGACGCGCCCGCATCGACGTACGCTGCGATTTCTTCCTTCAGCCGGGCGGCCCGTTCGACGCCACAGCCACAGCCGAACTGACGCCAGAAGAGGATGAGCGCAGGGTCGCCAGTCCAGAACTCGCTCAGCGTTCGGGAGTTCCCCATGTGGTCTTGTAAGGTCACATCCGGCGCGGGGTCGCCAACTTGCACCGGGAGCACCGTCCATCGCGTGCGGGTTGGCCCCCGTTCGAACCCTGTTCGCCACTCGTGTTCCGCATCGTCTAGCTGCCGACCGAATTCACTGCTCATGCGCATCATCTACGTCCCAGTGGGACACAGAGTGACTAGGACGCGCTCTGCGTGGAAAATGATGACTCTACCGACTCGATGGTGAGACTGTTTAAAATATCTGAATATCGGCTACTCGTTTCGCTCTGTATCTCGCTTTCGTCCACGACTCCAAACATTTGTTACGGATTCGCCTGTTGGAGGGGTGTGGTCTACGTCTTTCATGGTCTGCCGGCGGCTGCGTTTTGGCATAGTGATACTGTGTAACATACCACATCTACTTAACCATTTCTTCGACGTGGTAATAACACATTATAGCATATTAAACACCTTAAATATCGCGTTGGTCGCCGTCTCCGTCGGTACAGCCACGGTCCGATCGACGGTCACCCGTTGATATCTTTGTCTTCGAACAGTTCAGCGGCGAGCATCACGAGGCCGAGCGTGACCGCGAGGAGGACCGCCGCGCCGAGCCAGTCGATTTCCCCGAGCGAGAGCACGTCTGCGGGGTCCAGATAGCGGGCGAACGAGAACTGGCCGGCCCACTCATAGTCGGTGCCGCGAGTGAGCGAGTCGAGGAAGTAGGTGGCGAACAGCAACCCGATGGCGACGCCCTGTGCCCGACGTACATCGTCGAACACGACGGAGGCGACCAGGCCGAGCGCGGAGCACGCGGCAAGATAGAGAACGAACAACACGTGGAGTGCCACGAGGTCCGCGAGCGGTACGGACTCGCCGACAAATTGGATGCCGAAGTAGACGGCCAGGAGGGAAACGGCGTTGACGGCGACGTTCACTGGCAGGAGTGCGAGAAACTTCTCGACGACGAATCGCGTTCGGGAGATGGGGTTCACGAGCAACAAGTCTATCGAGCGATTTTCTACCTCGGCTGAGACGAGCGAGGCGGCGGCGTACGCGAAGTAGATGCCGAGGATGAGTAACCAGACGAGCACGTACAACTGGGAAACGAGATAGCCGTCGATGGTCGAAAGCGAGGTGACGCTTCCGACGAAACTCTGGCGGAGCTCCGGTGAGAGCGTGTCGAGGTAGGCGTCTAAATCCACGTCAGACTCCGAGATAGATGGAAAGAGACCGACCGTCAGCGCGATGAGCGCGAGGACGAGAATCGTGAGGGCGGTGGCACCCCGGAGTCGCCTGCGCGCCTCGAACCGGGCGATTTCAAGCACCGGTATCACCGTCGTAAAAGTGCATGAACACGTCCTCTACGGACGTCTCTCTGATGTCGAGGTCGCGGACGGTGTACCTGGCGAGTTCGTCGATGAGACCATCGTAATTCTCGGTGACGATGAGGCGAAGATAGCCCTCCTCGTCGAGTTCGGTGCGGGCGATGCCCGGCATCAAGAACTCGCTGGGGTCGACGGATTCTTCGAGCGAGACGCGGACGACTTTTCCGCTCTTGGCCAGAAGCGCGTCGATGTCTTCGAGCGCCACGAGGCGGCCGTCGCGGATGATGGCGACCTCCTCACAGATTTTCCGCACCTCGCTCAGGATGTGTGTCGAGAAGAAGGTGGTGACCCCCGCGGCCTGTTCTTCGCGCAGAAAGTCGTAGAACCTCTCCTGGACGAGCGGATCGAGCCCGGAGGTCGGTTCGTCCATGATGACGAGTCGGGGGTTGTGCATGAACGCCTGGACGATGGCGAGTTTCTGGCGGTTCCCCCGCGAGTAGGTCTTCACCTTCCTGTCTTCTGGTATCGGAAAGAGCGAGAGGAGTTCCTCCCTTCGGTCGTCCCCGCGCAGGCGAGCGAAGTAGTCGAGCATCCGCGTGCCGGTCGTGTTCCGGTAGAAGCGAAAGTCCCCGGGGATGTGGCCAATCGCCTGTTTCGCCGCGGTCAATGCCGCTGTGTCGGTTACGTCGTGACCGAGGATGCGCGCCGTCCCGCTCGACGGGTGGAGGAGGCCTAGAAGCGTTCTAATAGTCGTGCTCTTTCCCGCGCCGTTCGGGCCTAAGAACCCGAATATCGTCCCCTCGTCCACCGAGAACGTCAGGTCTTCGATGCCCCTGACCTCGCCGTAGTACTTGGTGAGCCCATCGGTTTCGATAAGCGCAGTCACGAGTGGACATAAGCCGGCTGAACATATAGAATCGCTGGCGAGTTGGTGAACCGGACGACTGGACCGAAACTAGCCCCAACATACCAGTACACACGGTTATCTATCTTCTAAGCATATTTACAGGTATGCACATCGTACGGGCCGTGCTGGTGGTGGTGCTCCTTCTCACGAGCAGCGTCGGCTCCGTCGTCGGGTTTCAGGAGGATACGAGCGTTTCGGGGCGGCCGGAGTTCACCGCGTACATCCCCGAAAACCGCATCGCTCCCGGCACCGACGGCACCGTTTCGTTGTTCCTCGTGAACACGGGGAAAATTCTGGTTTCGGGTGCCGACGAGTTCGAACAACTCGTCCAGACTGCCCGCGCGACGACGGTTTCAGTGACCGCCCCCGAATCGAGTCCGATTTCGATACGCACAGGAACGACGCCGGTCGGGACGCTCCCCGAAGGCGTGGCCGGGCCGTATCCGATACGAGTCGTCGTGCCGGACGATACGACGCCTGGCACCTACGAACTGACTGTCACCGTCGAGTTCGAACACACCGCGAAAGTCATCACCAGTCCGGACGGGTCGGTCCGGTTCACCGAGCGGTCGCGCACCGAAGAACTGCCCGTGACCGTCGTCGTCGAAGACCAGGCACAGTTCTCGATTCGCACCGTCGAGTCCGCCGTCGCCGTCGGCGGCACGGGCACCGTCACGCTCGACGTGACCAACGACGGCACGGAACCGGCCCGCGACGCCACGCTTCTGGTCCAATCTGCAGACCCGGAACTCACCTTCGGTGCGGGCGCGGCCAGTGCCGAGAACTTCCTCGGCACGCTGGCTCCGGGGGCCACCACGCGCGTGACCGTCCGGGCTGGACTGGCCACGGACGCGCTGGTTCGTAACTACGCCGCCACCGCCACCGTCCAGTATAAGGATGCAGCGGGCCTAGAACAGCAGTCCGGAACCACCTCGCTCGGTATCCAGCCTCAATCGGGCCAGCCTTTCAGCATCGAGAACGTGACCAGCACGCTCCGCGTGGGCGGCGACGGGACGGTTTCGGGCAGCGTCGTCAACACTGGGGGCGTGGCCGTGACGGACGTGGTCGTGATGCTCGAACCGGTCGCCCCGCCGCTCGTCGCTCAGAACACCGCGATTCCTGTGGGGGACCTCGAACCGGGTGAGCGCGCCGCGTTCGAATATACGGTCGCCGTCGTCCCGAACGCCACCGCCGGGACGCGCCGCCTCTCAGCGACGGTGGAGTACCGCTCCCCGGCCGGGAAACAGGTGACTGCACCGTTCTCGCTCGCGATTCCCGTCGCACAGAAACGCGACCAGTTCAGCGTCACGCCGGTAAACGCAACGTTCGAAGTCGATTCGAGCGGCATCCTCGTCGTTCGACTCACGAACGAAGGCGACACCCAGGTCACCGACGTCACCGCCCAGCTACAGCCCGTCGAACCGCTTTCGAGCGCCGACGCCACGACGTTCGTCTCGCGGCTCGACGCTGGTGAATCGGCAACCCTGCGCTTCGACCTCGACGTTTCCGACGACGCCATCCCGAAGACGCAGGTCGCAACGCTCGCTCTCAGCTACGAGTCCGCAACTAGAACCGCACGGGTCGAATCGCAACCGATTCCGGTCACGGTCGTGGCGGGTGAACCACAGTCGATTCCAGTCGAAGCGGTCGGACTCGTCGTGGTTGCCGTCGTGGTCGCCTCGGTCTGGTGGTACAGACGCCGGTAGCGTTGCCACTCACCGGGTCGAAAAAGGGAAAAGGACCGGATTAGTCGTCGTCAGCGGGGGTTTCGCCACCCGTCATCGGACCTTCCGAGTCCGGTCTGATACCCCGGGCGGAACTCATCCAGCCGGCGATGTTCTGTGCGACGTAG
This sequence comes from Haladaptatus sp. DYSN1, assembly GCF_029489995.1. Taxonomy (NCBI): domain Archaea; kingdom Methanobacteriati; phylum Methanobacteriota; class Halobacteria; order Halobacteriales; family Haladaptataceae; genus Haladaptatus; species Haladaptatus sp. DYSN1. The sequence continues at coordinate 1,910,398 of NZ_CP120470.1, read as the reverse complement.
TCCTTGCCACCCCAGCCGAGGGCGATACCCACGCCGAGTGCGAGTGCGACGGCGATGCCGCCCGCAAACGCGGTCGCGAGGATGTAGAGCAGTTCGACGTCCACGCCCATCGTGTCGAGACCGATGACGACGACGGTGAAGTACAGGAACAGGCGCACGCCCGTGGCGAACCAGCTCGTGTACGCCGTCTCCGTCGCGGCGCGCGTCCGCTGAATCGCGTCACCGATGAAGTCAGCGACGACGAACCCCAACACGATGATGAGGAGCCCGGCGATGAGCGACGGCAGGTACGTGACGGCCTCCGAAATCCACTGGCTTAACAGCGGAACGGCGAGTGCGTCCGCGGCCGCGAGCACGGCCACGGCCAGCACGAAGACGTAGGCGAGCAGCCCAAACGAGTGAGATACTGCCTTTTCTGTCCCACCCAATATGTCGCCGAGCGGCGTCGAAAGAACGACGCGGTCGAGTTCGATGCGGTCTGCGATGAATTCGACGACGCGCATCGCGGCGCGTGCGACGATCCACCCGATGAGCAGGATGAGCAGGGCACCGACCAGGTTCGGGATAAACGCAATCACGTCGTTTATCAACGCAGTCAGTGAGTCCTGCAACGATCCAACTTGAAGTATGATAAGGTCTCCCCTCACGGTTTCACACCACTCCGTATAATGTTGCTATCAGAGCATATCTGTTTCGTAAGTTAGGAACTGCTTACGAAGCCGACTGATACTGATTATGGATGCTGTTTTCAGATTTATCCACCCAATATATCAAAATTAATAAGTAATACTTGGTTCGGAGATAGTCGCCACAGCCCGGCGGTTCACCAACGGTCCTGAACCGACCGACAGCTGGGTTATGACGTGCCTGCCGCCGAAACCGGGAAACTCGCTATATTTTGAACGTCCGAGAATTATCACGTTATATGGTCATTCGGAAACCCATTCACGATAAGATTGTAAAATTTACACAATTCGATGGTAGTCTGTCAATAACCAAGCGCAACTGTAGATACATTTAATAGGTCATCCAACCATGCAATGAAGGTTGCAAGGGGGGTAAGTTAGCATGAAGCAATGTTCCAACTGTGGGGGGTTCGTTACGCCAGACTTCGTCCGTGTGTTCGGCATAAACAACAACGAAGTATGGGCGTGTTTGAATTGTACGACAATCACTGACTTAGAAAAGTACGCGGGGACGATGTACGGCCACGCAGAACACTCGTCAGGCGTCCGGTGGACCAACACCACCTCGTAGACACACGCCATTCATTTTTTCACCGGTCAACCAGCATGCCCGTAGACGTGGATTTCCAGGTAGAACGTCCACACAAGCCTACACATCCGCCTGGTCGTGTAACAGGGGCACCCACCCGCTTCAGGAACCTTAACACGGTGGAGTGAGTAGGGTTTCCATGGGCAATTCAGGTGGTGCACGCTTGCCCGGCGTCTCCCACGAAACGGGACCCGAGCGCATCATCTTGCACGTCGATATGGACTGTTTTTACGCGGCGTGCGAACGACTTCGCGAACCCACGCTCCGCGGACAACCCGTCGTCGTCGGGATGGGCTACGAACCCGGCGAAACCATCGGCGCGGTGGCCACAGCGAGTTACGAGGCGCGTGCCTTCGGCGTCGAGAGCGCCCAACCCATCTCGAAGGCGCTCGAACTCCTCCCCCGCATCGACGACGCAGACGACGGCGAGGCAGGCGGCTACTACCGCCCGGTGGACATCTCCTTCTACAAGGAGGTGAGTGCAGAGGTGAAAACCATCCTTCGAGACTGCGCCGACACCCTGCGAGAGGTGAGCATCGACGAAGCCTACCTCGACGTCACAGACCGCACGGCGTGGGAGAAAACCCCGGACGGAACCCGGACGCTCGCAGAGGGGTACGCCCGCTACGTCAAACAGCGCATCGCCCGCAAGGTGGGCGTGACCGCGAGTATCGGCGTCGCGCCGAACATGAGCGCGGCGAAAGTCGCGAGCGATTTCGAGAAACCTGACGGCCTCACCGTCGTCGAACCCGGGACGGTCCGGGAGTTTCTCGCACCGCTCGACATCGAGTTCGTCCACGGCATCGGCCCGGTCACGGCGCGGAAACTGCGGGAGATGGACATCGAGACGGCGGGCGACCTTGCCAGCGCGGACCGCCAGCAACTGGTCGATCGATTCGGCGAACGAGGCCGCGAGATGCACGACCGGGCGAACGGCGACGACGCTCGCGAGGTCGAACCGGTGGGCAAGCCAAAGAGTTTCTCGCGGGAGTCTGCCTTCCCGCAGACGGCCGATGCGGACCAGCACCGCGAGACGGTGCGCCGACTCGCCAAGGCGGTCGCCGAACGCGCAGACCGCGAGGGAGCCCTCTACCAGACGATTGGCATCAAGGTAGTGACGCCACCGTTCGACGTGAACACCCGCGCAACGTCGCTATCCGGCCCGGTACAGGACGCTTCGCTCGTCGAATCCGTAGCGCTCTCCTTGCTCACCGAATTCGAAGGGGAGACGGCGAGAAAACTCGGCGTTCGCGTGTCGAAACTCTCGTTCGCGGCAGAAGACCAGGCCAGCCTCGATAGCTGGGGCAGCGATGGCGGCGAGCAATCCACCCCGGAAAACCACGCTCGCCGCGGCCAGCGGTCACTGTCAGAATTCGACTGAGCCTACCACGGGGCAAATTGCGGGTCACCGAGACGACGTTCTTGCTGAATGCCGTCGATGAGCGCCACGTCCTCGGCGTCGAGGTCGAGAAATTGACTCTCCCAATTCTGTTCGATGTGCGCCCGGCCCGTCGCCTTCGGGATGGGGACCACACCTTTTTCGAGGAGCCACGCGAGCGTCACCTGCTCGGGCGTCGTCTCGTGTTTTGCTGCGACTTCGCGTACCTGTGGAATCTCTTCGACGTCACCGTGCATGAGCGGGGAGTACGCGACGAGCGCGATGTCGTGGCGTGCGCAGTACTCGCGCAGTTCGGGCTGCTGGAGCAGCGGGTGCATCTCGACCTGATTCGCGCTGATGGGGGCGTCACAGGTCTCACGAGCCTCGGAGAGGAGTTCGGGCGTGAAATTGCTCACGCCGATGTGTGAGACCAGACCGTCGTCTCTGAGGGCTGCGAAGGCAGCGAGCGTCTCTTCCGGGTCGTATTCGTCTGCAGGCCAGTGGACGTACATCATATCAACCGACTCGACCCTGAGGCGGTCGAGACTGGCCTTCGTCGTCCGAATCACGTCCTCGTAGGCGAGATTGTCGAACCAGACCTTCGAGGCGAGGAAGATGTCTTTTCGAGGAACCGTCGAGGTGCGAATTCCCTCGCCGACGGCCTCCTCGTTCCCGTAGTACTGGGCCGTGTCGATGTGGCGATACCCTACGTCGAGCGCGTGGCGGACACTCCCAACGCACGCGCCGAAATCCGTGTTCTTCCACGTCCCGAGGCCGAGAGCTGGAATCCCATGGACCGGTGGGTGGGTCACAGCGTCATCCATGCAGTCTGTGACCTGTTGGGATACAATAATGTTTGGGAACCGTGAGAGCGTTTTTATCGCCGGGCGGTCTCGGTCTGTGCATGAACAAACTCGCGGGTGCAGGCGCGGGACGCTGGGAACTCGCTCCGCACGCCTACATCATCGTTTACGAGGCTCCCGCCGGCGACGAACTCATCACCATCTACGACTGCGGGGCGGCACAGAAACCGCCGTCCGCGCAGTTCATCGGTCACCTCGTCCGGGTGGACGCAAACTGCGACGTTAGTCAGACACAGACCGGGTACATCGTGCGGATGCACGAGTCCGCCCACCTCGAAGCACAGGACGACGACCACTGGGTCATTCGCGGCTGATGCTGGATCGAGGGTGACAGCCAACACTATATAATGCATGCCTGCGACCATGTGGATACGAGCACATGGCAGACGTAGAAACTATCACAGTCGCAGAAGTGAGCGACGGGCCGGGGGGAGAGGGCACGGTCGGGGCGGAAATCACGCTTCCGGTCGTCGAAGTGCTCACCGGCCGTGGGTTCATCACGGGCAAATCCGGGTCGGGGAAGTCGAACACGGCGAGCGTCGTCGCCGAAAAACTGCTCTCTAACAACTTTCCCATCCTCATCGTGGACACCGACGGCGAGTACTACGGCCTCAAAGAGAAATTCGAGTTACTCCACGTCGGCGCGGACGAGGAGTGTGACATCGTGGTCGGGCCGGAACACGCAGAGAAAATCGCCTCGCTCGCCCTCGAAGGGAACGTCCCCATCATCCTCGACGTGTCTGGCTACCTCGACGAGAACGAGGCGAAAGACCTGCTGACCGCCGTCTCGAAACAACTGTTCGCCAAAGAGAAGAAACTCAAGAAGCCGTTTTTGATGCTCGTAGAGGAGGTCCACGAGTATCTCCCCGAAGGCCCGGGTCTCGACGAGTGCGGACGAATGCTCATCAAAATCGGCAAGCGCGGGCGCAAACACGGCCTCGGCGTCACGGGCATCAGCCAGCGACCCGCCGACGTGAAAAAGGACTTCATCACACAGTGTGACTGGCTCGTCTGGCACCGCCTGACCTGGGGCAACGACACGAAAGTCGTCAAACGCGTCCTCGGAACCGAGTACGCGAACGCCATCGAGAGCATGGGCGACGGCGAGGCGTTCTTGATGACCGACTGGGCCGAAACCATCCGCCGAGTCCAGTTCCAGCGCAAGACCACCTTCGACGCTGGGGCCACACCCGGTCTGGACGACTTCGAACGTCCCGACCTGAAGTCGGTGAGCGACTCGCTCGTCTCCGAGTTGAAGGAGATTACCGACAAGCGCGAACACCACGAAAACGAAGTCGAGCGGCTCGAAGCCAAACTCAAGAAGAAAGACGACCGAATTGCCCAGCTCGAAGCCGAACTTGCAGACGCCCGCGACATGAGCCGGATGGCAGACCAGTTCGCCCAGGCGATGCTCGACAACACCCAGCCCTCGCGGATGCGGCCCGAGGAACAATCCGGCCTCGACCAGTATGACCAGCCGACGGCGAACGGCGAAGCCAAATCACAACCCCAAGAAGCTGAAGACGCCGTTCCAGAGCCCTCCTTCGAAGAACTCCCAATCGGCGAGAATCGGCCACTCGTAAAGCAACTCAGAGGGGCGATTTCGGACCTCGACCCGATTGCCCGGGGAATGCTCGCCTACTACTGTGAATCAGGGCCGGCAGAGCCGATGGACGCCTACGTCGCCGCCGGTGGGGAGGCAGACCGCCCCATCGCCTACAACCACAACGGGATACTCGTCCGGGCGGGTGTGGTAACGCACGTCGGGCGCGGCCTGTACGACTACTGCGTCCCGGAGTTCGTCGAAGCCGCACACGACGGCCGTCTCAGCGACGCGGAGTTCGAAGAAATCATCGAGGCCATCGAAACGCAGTTCCTCGCGGACGCGGGCCTGGTCTAAAGCCCGGACACGAGGTCGCGCAGCGCGGCCACCGGGTCGTCTGCTTTTGCGACGCCGCTCGCGAGCAGGACACCTTCTGCGCCGAGGTTGCGCGAGGCGACGACGTCTTCTCCAGTCGAGATGCCCGCGCCACAGAGAACGGACACCGAGTCATCGACGGCGGTCGCGGCCTCGACTGCGCCGGTCACGATGTCCGGGTCCGCCTTGCTCACGGGCGTTCCCGTCCCGATGAGTTCCGGGGGTTCGACGGCGACGGCGTCCGGGCCGAGGGCCGCGGCGGCCCCGACCTGTGCGGGGTTGTTCGCACAGACGATGGTCTCTAGGTCGGTACGTTCTGCGGCGCGGACGCTCGCGTCGATGTCGGCGAGTTTCAGCCGCTTTTCGGAGTGATTGATGAGCGTGCCGACCGCACCGGCGTCGGCGACGGCTTCTGCCAGCGTACTCCCCGTGTTGGAACCGTACTCGACGGGACTGACGTGCTGGGCCCACGTCTCGACGCCCGTCTCAGCAACGGCGGCGAGGTGCGCAGCTTGTGGGGCGACGGCGATTCGCGTGTCAGACTCCTCGGCGACGGTCGCTGCGGCCTCCGCGATGGCGACGGGGTCGCACGGGTAGGCCTTCAGGTTTACGAGAACGAACATACCGGGAGGCGATTCCCCGGCGACAAATAGATTGCGAGACGACTCGCGTCAGTTGTCCTTGCGCTTTACCACGTCGCCGAGGGTTGTCGTCGTCGAGGCGCTGCCGTCCCACTCAGAATCCGTGTCGGCGCTCTCAGAGAGGCTGATGCCCAGCGAGCGTTCGAGTTTCTTCTGGACGGAATCGCTCGGCAGGATGTCACCGCGTTCGAGTTTGCGGATGAGACTCGCCTTCTCGTTCAGTTTCTTCGCGAGGTCTTCCTGACTCAGCCCCTTTTTCTCGCGTGCGCTCCGGATGCGGTCGTCGTAGTCCGTGGCGACCTCTTCCATGTCGTCGAACATGTCCCGACGCCGCCGCGAGGACCCGCCCGAGGAACTCGACGTGCTACTGGAGGAAGATGACGACGTCCCGGAAGAACTGCTTGTCGAGTACTTCGTGGACGAACTGGAAGACGATTCCTGCGTTCGAACCTCCGTCCCGAACTGCGAGCAGCTGTCGCAAAGCTGGAGTTCTGCCCCCTCTACCTTCACGGTCTTGAGGGAACCAGACTCGGCTCCGCACATCTCACATTGAGCCATAGCCCCATTTAGCAAGGGTCGTGTATAAATGGCACGCCGGGTGGCCGCCCGCCTGCGGTTTAGGCCAGCGCGCGCATCGAGTAATAAAATCGCTGGAGAGCCGTGATGTGCCCGATGACCGCGAAGAACGCGAGCAGCGCCCCGATGAGCGAGAGGTCCGCGACCTGCACCTGCGTGAACGCGGCGACGACGGTCACGATGCCGATGATGGCTAATCGGTCGGCACGTCCGACGAGACCACCGTAGACGCGGTCTAGGCCGACGGCCTGCGCCTGCGTCCCGAGATACGAGGTCATGAGCACGCCCGTGATGGCCGCGAAGCCGAGGGCGTACTGTTCGATACCCGCCATCAAGCCGGCGATGACGAGGATGTCCGCGTAGCGGTCGAGGACGTGGTCGAGCAGGTCACCGGCGCGAGAGGCGACGTTCAGTTTGCGAGCGAGCGCGCCGTCGAGTAGGTCGAGCCATCCGTTCAGGAAGACGAGGACGGCTCCGACGAGGTAGTAGATTGGCGTCTGTCCGGCGAGGTAGTAGGCGACGCCGGCGGCGATGGCGAGGACGAACGCGACGACGCTCACCCCGTCGGGCGTGAGGCCCATACGGGCGGCAGCGGTCACGAAGGGCGAGAGTGCGCGGTCGGCGAGCGGTCTGAGTTTGTCGAGCATTATAGGTAGTCGATGAAGGAGACCGCACCCGCGGACGGCTCGCGGTCGCCCGCGATGACCGCTTCGATGTCGGCGGCGACCGCCTCGGGTCGTCGGTCGGTGGTGTCGATTTCGTACACTGCGTCGAGACCGTGGGCGGAGACGGCCTCCGAGAGAATCACGTCGAGAGCTTCGCTCTCTGCGTTCTCGCGGGCCTTCGCGTCCGGTTCGCCGCGGTCGCGCAGGCGCTGTTCGAGCAGGTCGGGCCGACAGCGAAGCACGACGACTTTGTCGGCCTCCAGGTGGTGTGCCAGGTGGGAATCGACCAGCACGTCGTCGCGGTCGCCCAGCCACTCGCGGACTGCGTCTAAGTCGGCGACGAGGCTGTCGCGTTCTTCGTCGACCTCCGAGTAGAGACCGTCCTCCTCGCGAATCACGTCGTTCAGGTGGACGACGTCGAGGTCCGTGTCGAGCAGGTCCGTCGCCGTCGTCTTGCCGGTTCCGGGCGTGCCGGTGACGACGACTCTCACTGCGCGAGCACCTCGTTTAGCACCGCAACGGCGCGTTTGGTCGTCTCCGTGGTCCCACAGGTGATGCGGATACACTCGGGCAGACCGAAACTCGAACAGTCTCGGACGATGATGCCCTCGCGCTGGGCGGCGCGGGTAACTTTCGAGCCGTCGCCCACCTCCGCAAGGACGAAGTTGCCGGCACTCTCCCACGTCGGGGCATCGAGGTGCTCGTAGATGTACTCGCGTGCCCACACTGCTGTCTCGACGGATTTCTTGACGTGTTCGTCGTCGGAGAGCGCCGCGAGGCCGGCCCGACAGGCGAGTTCGCTCGCGGCGAAGGGCGTGTTCACCCGGGCGTAGGCGTCGGCCCACGCGTCGGGAACGACGGCGTAACCAAGTCGCAGGCCAGCGATGCCGTAGGCCTTCGAGAACGTTCGGAGGACGGCGACGTCGTCACGTTCTACGAGTAACGAGACGGCGCTTTGCGTCTCGGAGAACTCACCGTAAGCCTCGTCCACGACGACGAGCGTCTGGTCGTCGGTTCCCGCTGCGACCTTCTCGACTTCTGAGAGCGGCATCTCTGAACCGGTCGGGTTGTGCGGACTCGTGAGGTAGATGATGCGCTCGCCGTCGTAGTGGTCGAGGACGTCGGTCGCCGTCTGCTCGAAGTCGGCGTCCTTCTGGAGGGGATATTCGTTGACCTCACCGTGGTGGTACCGGGCGCTCATGCCGTAGTAGGCGAAGCCGGGTTTCGTGACGAGGACTTCGTCGCCCGGTTCGAGCATCGCCCGGGAGAGGTAGTCGAGCGCCCCGTCGCCACCGTTTGCGAGCCAGATTTGCGGCGCGGACACGCCCCACTTCTCGGCGAGGGCGTCGGTCAGGTCTGCGGCGGACGTCTTCGGGTAGGTGTGAATCGTCGGTGCCGCGTCGCGGACGGCCTGTGCTGCCTTCGGGCTTGGCCCGTGTGGGTTCTCGTTCGAGGAGAGTTTCACCAGATTTTCCGGGTCGAGGCCCAGTTCGCGTGCGACCTCCTCGATGCCGCGTCCCGCGCGGTAGGCGGTGTGCGAGGAGAGGTCCCGTGGTTGCATACCTGTGTGCTATCGGCGGGCCGCCTTAAACGCACCCACCTCGGTTGGTAGGCTGGCATTTCTCGTGATGAGACGACCTAACCGCAGCGATAGCCTGCCGTTGAAAAATCTAGAGCGTTGGTAACAAAGTACACTGAAACGGACTGTTCAGTTGGGTGTATTACACATGACTGAACTGCGTACTTCGCGACGCAAATTACTGAAACACGGTGCGCTCCTCGCAGGGGCAGCATCGATTGGCATTCCGGGCACTGCAGCGGCAGCCGGCTGCGGGCGAGTCTGTGCTCGCTCACAGGGCTACTGGAAGAACCACCCAGAGGCGTGGCCCGTTGATACCCTCAAAATCGGTGGTGTCGAAAAGAGCCGCGACTTCTGGATCGAGAACGTCCTCGAACAGCCAGTCCGCGGTGACAAGGCGCTCATCCTTGCGAAGCAACTCATCGCCGCAAAGCTCAACCAATACGCAGGGGCCGATGATTCGTGCATCCGCTATGCCGGGTCTGCAGACCGCTGCATCGGTGGCGGACGCTGCTATGCGGGCGTGCCGTACGTCGCTGACCGCTGGTTAGCTACCTCCGGGTTCATGAAAATTGGAACCGACCGATACGAACCACAGCGTCAGTGGGAACTCAAAGTCGTGCTATCCAACAAATGCACGGAGGAACGCGACCGCGTCCACGTAAACGGCGAGTGCCTCTACGACATCCTCGACGCCTACAACAACGGCAAGTTGTGCGCGTGCAAGGCTGACTAACCCTCATTCCTGTTTTAACGATTCGTCTACGAAGTCCGCCGCTCGGAGCGCGAGCGCCGCGATTGTGAGCGTCGGATTCATCGCCCCTGAGGTCACGAACACGCTGCTCGACGCGATGGTGAGGTTCGACACGTCGTGGGTTCGCAGGCGCGAATCGACGACGCTCGATTCGGGGTTTGCGCCCATCCGGGTCGTGCCCATGTGGTGGTAGGCCGGACCGGTGTTGTCCGGGCCGACGACCCAGCCCACGTCCACGTCGAGTTCGTCGAAGATGGCGCGTTGAATTTCGTTGGCGCGGGCGAGCGTTCGGCGCTCGTGTTCTCCGATGCTCCAATGCACGTTTGGGACGGGGTTGCCGTGGTCGTCGGTTTTCGAGGTGTCGAGGCCGACGTAGTTCTCCTTGCGGGGCGGTTGCCCGACGAGTGCGCCGATGCCGAGGTCATGCCCGTAAGCCGACTGGAGTGAATCGAGAAGGTCGTCGCCGAACTCAGCCGAGTGCATCGCCAATTCGACCGGCGAGGGGCCAGCGTAGTTCAGGAATTCGAGTTTTATCGGGCCGGCGTCGTCGTCGGTGTCGTAGAACTGGTGGCTCTCGGTCGTGTTGAAGCCGACGTGGTTCTGCCGGGTTTCCTGGGTCGGCAAACGACCGCCCATTCCCGCGAAGAGGTGGTCCATGAAGTAGCGCCCGACCGCGCCGCTCGAATTGGCGAGGCCCTCCGGGTGCTGGTCGGACGCAGAGAGCAGGAGCAGCCGGGGAATCTCGACGCCGCCCGCCGCGAGGACGAACTGACGGGCCTCCTGCCTTCGCTCCTCGCCGTCTTTGACGTAGACGGCTGCCTCGACCGTAGTCCCCGAGTTGTCGGTTTCGAGGCGCTGCACCGGGGCCTCCGTGACGACGCTGACCCCCTTTTCCTCGGCCTTTCGGATGGTCACGTCCGCGGAATACTTCGCGCCGGAGGGACACACCGGCTTGCAAGTGCCGTACCCGACACAGGCAGAGCGTCCGTCGTAGGTCTCCGAGTTCCGGGCGTTGCCGACGGCATGGGTGGCGATGCCCAGTTTCTCGCACGCTTCTGCGAAAATCGAATCGGAGTGCGACGGCGCGAACGCTGGCATCGGGTAGGGTTCGTCGCGCGGCGGTTCGAACGGATTATCCGAGGCTCCCGCGACGCCGAGTTCGCGTTCCGCTTTCGTGTAATGGGGTCGTAACTCGTCGTAATCGAGGGGCCAGCGCCCCCCGTCGGGACCGGTCGCCTCGAAGTCGGATTTGGGCATCCGCATCACCATTCCCTGCCAGTGGAGCGTGCTCCCGCCGACGCCCTTCACTCGGGAGTGATTGAGTGGGTAGAAGTTTTCGCCGGTGGCTGAATAGGCGTCACGCGGGCCGCCCATCCCCCATACCGAGCGGTCGTCGTCACCGGGCCGAATCGACTGCTCCATCTGCCTGGTTCGGTTTTCGGGGTCGAACCGCGGGCCTGCTTCGAGGACGACCACCTCGTGGCCCGCCTCCGCGAGCGAATCTGCAAGCAGCGCACCGGCGGGTCCAGCCCCGACGATGCAGACGTCCGTTCGGGGAAGCTGGGCCTCGGTCATGGGTGCTCTGCGTACGTCAGGCCGCCGGGGTAGCCCTGTGGATTTTCGATGCCGACGAGTTTCCCGCCGGTCGGCGAGGTGTAGAGGGCATACTGGAGTTCGTTCCAAACGTAGTATCGTAGGCGTCTCGCCGTGGTTTCCTTTGGGTCGTTACTCGCCTCCGCCTCGGGGATGCCCATCTCGGTCAACAGCGCGATTCTCGTCTCCATGTCCAACTCGGCAAATTGAGCGTCGTACCATGCCATCGCCGTCTCGTTCAGGTCCGCACAGGCGCGTTCGAGTTCGTCGCGGTAGGCCTCGCGGTCTGCAACCCGCCCCATCGCGTAGGTCTTGACGAACTCCTCGATACCTGTCACCCCGGACGGATAGAGTATCTCGGCCACAGCGACCATCGTCTCGGTCGATTCTTCGAGCGACGTGTCGAGTTCCTCGTCACCGCTCGCGAGGAGAGCCGCCCCGCCCCCGGCGGCGAGGCCGACACCGGCTAGCGCGGCAATCGCGTCTCGACGCGTCAGTTCCATCGTGCGACGAGGATTAGGTAAGCCTAAATTTATGCGTTGTCCTTCCGTTCGCTCGGCGGTAGGGTTATACGTGGGTACTCCTACGTGCGACCATGACTGTTCTCTCTCGCGACGTGAAATTACCAAATTGCGAGCGAATCGCCTACCGTGAACGCGAGGGCGAGACCGCACCCCTCCTGTTCATCCACGCGAATTTCTCTGCGGCCAGTCACTGGAACCGGCTGTTCGAAACGCTGGACTCGCACTTTCACCTCCTCGCACCCGACCTTCGTGGCTGTGGCGGGTCGTCCTACGAATCGCAGGTAGACGCTGTCGCCGACTACTCACGGGACCTCGTGGCTTTGGTCGAAACGCTCGACCTCGGACCGGTACACGTCGTCGCCTGGTCTGGCGGGTCCACCATCGCGATGCAATTGGAACTTCTGGCTCCGGAGCTCGTTCGTTCCCAGACGTTCATCTCGCCGGTCAGTACACGGGGCTATCCGGTCCTGCAGAAAGACGAGTCAGGGGCGGTCACGGAACCCGAACCGCTTACGAGCCGCGAACAACTGGCGAACGACGCCTTGCAAGTCGCACCGCTCAAAATTGCAATGGAGACGGAGAACGTCGCGGCCGTCCGGGAGTACTTCGAAACCGTCGTCTTCGCCGATACCGTCCCGGAGGCGTTCGATTTGGACGCCCACATGGCCGACGTGTTCACCCAGGAAGGGTTCATCGACTTCGTCTACGCCAACGCCCACTTCAACATTTCGCCGTACGACAATGGCGTCAACGCCGGCACCGACGAGGCTCGCGACCTCGAAGCGCCGACGCTCGTCCTCTACGGGGACGCAGACCAGGTCATCCTGGAGAAGATGATAGACCAGACGCTCACCGACCTGGGCACGGACGCCGCCCTTATCGTCCTGCCGGACGTCGGTCACGCGGCGGCTATCGAGGCCCCAGAGCGCGTCGCGAAGGAACTTACGACGTTTCTCTCCCCGCTCGAAGCAGGTATGCGGATTGATTGAGGTGCGTACTGCCTACCCGGTGGGCACAGGCTGCCGATTCTCACCCGGTGGGACTCGGCTGTCATTTATATACTATCAATCTGCGTACTGAGACCTGTAGGTGAATAACATGGCAACTAACACTCCCCTCACCGGAGCCAACACGTTCGAAAGCCGTCTCGGCGGCATTACCGTTCGGAGCGAAGCCTCGAGCCTGAGCGCGTGGTTCGTCCTCGCGCTTCGACTCATGATGGGCGTCGCGTTCCTCAATGCGGGCATCGAGAAGGTTCTCGTGGCCGGCTGGAGCGCGCAGGGCTACCTGCTCAACGTCGCGGCGACTAACGGGAACCCGCTCGAAAACATGTTCCTCTGGATGGGTCAGACCGCCTGGTTCGTTGACTTCCTCGCCATCGCTGTCCCGTGGGGTGAAGTGTTCATCGGCCTCGGCCTCATCGTCGGCGCGCTGACCCGCCTCGCGGCGTTCTTCGGCGCGTTCATGATGCTCATGTTCTACTTCGGCAACTGGAGCATCGAACACGGCGTCATCAACGGCGACTTCGCGTACATGCTGGTCTTCCTCGCGGTGGCCGCGTTCGGTGCGGGTCGCATCCTCGGCCTCGACACGTACTTAGAGCGCATCGAAATCGGCGGCGTGCCGCTGGTCGAACGCTACCCGCGCCTGCAGTACATCTTCGGCTAAATTCCAGCTTTTTCTTACTCGACGTACAGCGCGTAGACCAGCACTGCGAAGCCAATCGTCGTGAGTAAACTCTCGATGAGCGCGACTGTCGTCGCGTCGAATCTGAGGACCTGGTCTGCAAATCCCGCCATCAGCGCTCCCAGCGTGACGATGGCGAATCCGACGGTGAGCGCCCGAAGTGCGGGCGACTCCGTCCGACGGTAGGCTTTGTATGCGTAGTATGTGATGAGACCGCCTAAGACCAGCGTGAGTGTCTTCAGGACGACGAGTGCGGTGACGGAAATGGTCACGTTCCCTTCCGCACCTCCTGCCAGAGCGCAGAGAGACGCTCGTCCGGCGTCTGTGGCGGTCGCACGATAGAGAGGATCAACTCGCGGTCGTCGTCCAGTCGGAACGTCACCTCCTCGAAGGCGAGGCGATACCGCGTCGTGTGATGACCGTCCATCCGCATCTCGACGAGCGGCTCGACGAGCGAGGCCTCCTCCAGTTGGTTTATCTTCCGATAGGTCGTCGAACGGGGCACGCCCGCCTCCGCGGCGAGTTCTTGGACGGTCTTGGGTTCAGCGAGGTGGTGGAACAGCGATCGACTCACCGGGTCGTCGAGTGTGTCGAGAACGGCCTGTATCCCCGGGCCCGTCCGCCGCCAGGAGTCCCGAACCATATACCCGAGACGTGTCGCTCACGAATAATAACTACTCCGCCCATGCAAACGTTTAGGTTCCAGTCTCGTGATTCGTGGGTATGCGCCGTTTCGTCGTCACCACGGTTCTTTGCGTCGCCTGGACGATGAGCGTCGGTCTCGCCGTCGGGCAATCGACCACGAATGGCACCACCACTGCTGCTGAAGCGACGAATGTGACGACGGCGTCCCCCTTCAGCGGGTTTACGCTCGGAGCAGCCCTCCTCGCCGCGCTCGTCGCCGGTGGCTACGTCCTCTTTTTCCGGTAAGGCACTGGGCCGCCCTCAGCCATTAAGTGCTATCCGCCGTAAGGTGAACCTGCGATGAAACTCACCTGGTACGGTCACTCGACGTGGTACGTGGAAGTGGCGGAAACGAGTCTGCTCATCGACCCGTTTTTCGACAATCCGAAGACCGAGAAATCACCTGAAGACATCCCGGAACCGGAGTATCTGTTGCTCACACACGGGCACGCAGACCACATCGCGGACGCCGGGTCCTTTACGAACTCCACGGTCGTCGCGACGCCCGAACTCGCCGAGTTCGTTTCCGACGAGTTCGGCCACGAAGACACCATCGGGATGAACATCGGCGGAACCGTCGAGTGCGGTGACGCCTACGTAACGATGCACCGCGCAGACCACACGAACGGCATCATGACCGACTACTCGAACTCCGGCGGGATGCCCGGTGGATTCATCATCAGTGACACGAAGCCAACGCAGGTGTCCGACTCGGAGAGCAACACCTTCTACCACGCTGGCGACACCGGCCTGATGACCGAGATGCGCGACGTCATCGGCCCGTACCTCGAACCGGACGCCGTCGCCCTGCCAATCGGCGACCACTTCACGATGGGGCCGTGGCAGGCCGCCATCGCGACCGACTGGCTCGACGCAGACTACGCCTTCCCGATGCACTACGACACCTTCCCACCAATCGAACAGGACCCGGAGGACTTCAAGAAGGAAGTGACGGCGACCGGCAGCGGCACAGAAGTCGTCGTTTTGGACGGCGACGAGACGTTCGACCTCGCAGACCAGTAATCGAAACTCTCCGTTTTTGCGCTCGTGGGTCGATGACGCAGCACAGTTATCCCAGTGTGTTGCGAATACAACGGACGTACCATGCCAGTACGTTCAACCGAGGCCGTGTGGGAGGGAACGCTCCGTGAGGGTAGTGGAACCATCAAATCCGAGTCCGGACACATCGACGCGCCGTATACCTGGAAAGCCCGGTTCGAGGAGGGCGACGAGACGAACCCAGAAGAGTTGCTCGGTGCGGCCCACGCTGCCTGCTTCGCCATGCAGGTCGCCGCGAACCTCCAGCGAGCCGGCTTCGACCCACAGCGGATGAAAGCGACCGCCAACGTCCACATGGAGAAGGTGGACGGAGCGCAAACGATTACCAAAATCGTCCTCGACCTCGAAGGGGAGGCCCCCGACGTGTCAGAAGACGAGTTCCTCGAGGCTGCTACCGCCGCGAAGGAAAACTGCATCATCTCCCGGGCGCTCGCCGCCGTCGAGACGGAGATGAACGCAAAACTCGTCTGACGGGGAAACCCTGATACGTCCGCTTATTTTACCCATACGTATGTCAGAGCGCCCGTGGAGAGACCGCATCGTCGGCGCACGCATGACGGTCGATAACTTGTTCGCAGACCGCATCGCAGAGGCACAACTCACCCGCCAGGAGTGGGGCCTCATCATGATGGCCGTGGAACTCGAAATCGAGCATCCAGAGGATCCAGACCAGGCGCGACTCGTCGCCAATACCGAGAAACTCCCGGACATCGTCCCCGAACTCGATAACATCCGCCAGCAGATGGAAGGCGGCATGGGCGGGCCACCGCAGAAAAAGCAATCCGGGGGGATGATGAAGTCGGTCAAAAGCGCGCTCGGACTCGGCAGCAACGAGCCTGACGTGGACGAAGCCGAAATTCGTAACGCAGAGCGGCTCGCTCAGGAGTACGCAGACATGCTCCAGAAACACTTACAGGAGAACGGGCGCTGGGACGACGTTCGGCGGGTCGCCGCAGAACAGGACTAGAGTTCTTCGCCAGTGTAGTGAAGCGACAGTTCTTCGGCCTGATAGATATTGATGAGCTCGTTGATGATTTCGTCGTAGGACTCATCTTCTTGGCGGAGGCCGTCCAGCCGGTCGAGCGTCTTCTCGTCTAAGTGCACGCGAGGCATACGAACCGGTAGCACTCGACGGGTGATAAAATCAGGGGCCCTCAGAGGCGTTCGACGATGGCCGCCGTCACGTCCTCCGTGGACGCATCGCCGCCGAGGTCCGGCGTGTGCGGGCCGGATTCGAGTATCGATTCGACGGCACTGCGCACCCGTCGCGCCTCTTCGCCGTAGCCGAGGTGGTCTAGCAACATCGCACCCGAGAGAATCGTCGCCGTCGGGTTCGCGATACCCTGACCGGCGATGTCCGGGGCGCTCCCGTGAACCGGTTCGAACAGCGCGTTCTCCGGCCCGACGTTGGCACTCGGGAGCAAGCCGAGGCCGCCGACGAGGCCCGCAGAGAGGTCAGAGAGCATGTCGCCTGCCAGATTCGGGCAGATGACGACGCCGTACTCCTCCGGGCGGAGGATGAGGTGCATCGCCAGCGCGTCCATGAGCGCGGTGTCGTAGTCCACGCCGCGCTCGTCTCCCACCTGCTTCGCCGTCTTGAGGAACAGGCCATCGGTCTGGCGCATCACGTTCGCCTTGTGGGCGATGGTGACCTTGTCGTAGCCGTTCTGTTCGGCGTAGTCGAAGCCGAATTCTGCGATGTTCCGCGAGGCGTCCTCGGTGATGACGCGGGTGAGCGTCCGAACGCCGGGAGCGACTTCTGACTCGATGCCCTTGTAGACACCCTCCGTGTTCTCGCGGATGAACACGAGATCAGTCTCCGGCTTGAGCGCCTCGACGCCGGGGTACGCCGTCGCCGGACGGACGTTTGCGAACGATTGGACGACGCCGCGAAGCGGGAGAATCACGTCCGCGGCCGTTTCGCCCGCTGCGCCGAACAGCGTGGCGTCTGCCGCTGCGGCGAGTTGCCGCGTCGCTTCTGGAAGTGCTTCGCCGGTTTCTGCTTTCACGGCGTCGCCCGCGTCGCCCTCCACGAACTCGAAACCGAGGTCGAGCGCGGCGAGCACCTCGACCGCCGCAGGGGTGACTTCCTGGCCGATTCCGTCGCCCGGAATCACGGCGATTTTCTCAGTCATCGCTCTCCATGTACGGCAGTGCGTTTGCGGTCTCTGCAACGGCAGTCGCATTCGATTTCAGCAACGCAGTGGTGTCCCACTCGCCCTCGACGAGGGCCTGGCGCTGGGCGTCGTCTACGGTCACGGAGACCGTCTCGTCGCCGTAGGTGACGGTTTCTGCGGCCACGTCCACGTCGAGTTGCTCGTCGGGGTTCGCCTCGACCCAGTTTTGAATCTCGGCGACCGTCTCGTGGTCTGCGGTCACGGTTGGAATCCCGAGTGCGAGGCAGTTACCCGCGAAAATCTCGGCGAACGATTCGCCGACGATGGCGTCGATGCCCCAGCGCATGAGCGCTTGCGGGGCGTGTTCGCGAGAGGACCCACAGCCGAAGTTGCTGTTCACGACCAGGACGGACGCGCCCTGATACTGCGTCTCGTTGAACGGGTGGTCTTTCTGGTCGTCGTGTTCGTCGAATCGCTGGTCGAAGAACGCGAACTCCCCGAGCCCTTCGAAGGTGACCACCTTCATGAACCGCGCCGGGATGATTTGGTCGGTGTCGATGTCGTTACCGCGAACGGGAATCCCCGTCCCGGAGACGAACTTGACGCTCGGCACGTCGGTCATACTTCAGCCACCTCCTTTAAGTCGCGAACGTCAGTGACCTCGCCGGTCACCGCCGCTGCCACGACCATCTCGGGGCTCATGAGGACGGTCCGCCCGTCCTTGCTCCCCTGTCGACCGATGAAGTTCCGGTTCGACGACGAGGCGGAGGCTTCGTCGCCCTCCAGTTGGTCGTCGTTCATCCCGAGACACATCGAACAGCCGGCCTGCCGCCATTCGAAGCCGGCCTCGCGGAAGATTTCGTCCAAGCCTTCGGCCTCGGCCGCGGTTTTCACGCGCTGGCTGCCGGGGACGACCATCGCCCGGACGTCCGGGTGCACCTGCCGACCCTCGACAATTTTCGCCGCCGCGCGCAGATCGGGCAGGCGGGCGTTCGTACAGCTACCGAGGAAGGCCACGTCGATTTTGTAGCCTTCCATCGTCTCACCGGGTTCGACGCCCATGTGCGCCTGACTCATCCGAGCCGTGTCCTGCTTGTCCGCAGGCAGGTCCTCGGGGGCGGGAACTGGCTGTTTGATGCCGACGCCTTGACCGGGGGTGGTCCCCCACGTCACGGTCGGTTCGATTTCCGAGCCGTCGATGGTGACCACGTCGTCGTACTCGGCGTCGTCGTCGGAGCGAATCGACTCCCAGTACTGCTTCAGGCGCTCGAACTTCTCCGGATTATCTGCGAAGGCGTCCGTCTCGCGCAGGTACTCGTAGGTGGTCTCGTCGGGATTGACGTACCCCGCACGCGCACCGCCCTCGATGGACATGTTGCAGACGCTCATCCGTCCCTCCATGTCGAGGCTCTCGATGGCCTCGCCCGCGTACTCGTAGACGTAGCCGACGCCGCCGTCGGTGCCGAGTTCGCTGATGATGGTGAGGACGACGTCCTTCGCGGTGACGCTCTCGCCGAGTTCGCCGGTGACCTCGACCTTCCGCACCTTCTTTTTCTCCATCGCCACGGTCTGGGTGGCGAGTACGTCGCGAATCTGCGAGGTGCCAATACCGAACGCCAGTGCACCGAACGCACCGTGCGTGGACGTGTGGCTGTCACCGCAGACGATGGTCGTTCCGGGCTGGGTGAGTCCCTGCTCCGGCCCGATGACGTGGACGATGCCCTGGTTCCCGGAGTTCGGGTCTGCGAACTGGATGCCAGCGTCGCGGACGTTTTCCTCCAGTTCGCTCATCATCTCCTCTGCGGCGTCGTCGGCGAACGGCCGCGACTGGTCCGCCGTCGGGACGATGTGGTCAACCGTCGCGTAGGTGCGCTCCGGGTAGGCGACCTCGAGGTCGCGTTCTCTGAGCATGCCGAATGCCTGCGGACTCGTCACCTCGTGGATGAGGTGGAGGCCGACGAACAACTGGTCTTGTCCGTTGGGCAGCGTCGTCACCTTGTGGCGGTCCCACACCTTGTCGTACAGCGTTCCCTCACTCATCGTCGTCTACGTCGGGTCCGCGCTCGAAGACGGGGTTGGCCCCCTCTCCGTTCGGCGGTTCGTGGTCTACGTCTTTCATCTTCTCCGGCTCCTCCTCGCGTTCCGGGTCGTGCCCGCCGTCGGTGATGACGACGCCTCGTCGGTACACCATCCCCTCGCCGAACGATTTGCCGGTGTAGGGGTTCGTGTGACTGATCTCCTTCATCGTCTTACGCATCTGTCTTCACCCGTTTTTTCTCCGTCTCGTCTTCCTGTTCCTGCTCACTCCACGCGAACAGGTCGCGCAGGCGTGCGCCGACCTGCTCGATTTCGTGGTTCTTCTCTGCGTGGCGCAGCTGGTTGTAGCTCGGGCGACCCGCCTGGTTCTCGACGATCCATTCGCGGGCGAACGTGCCGTTCTGGACGCGCTCTAAGACGTCCTCCATGCGCTCGCGGGCGTGTTCGTCCACGATTTCGTCGCCGCGGGTCAGTCCGCCGAACTCCGCCGTGTCGGAGACGGAGTCCCACATGCCGCCGAGGCCATCTTCGTACATCAGGTCGACGATGAGTTTGAGTTCGTTCAGGCACTCGAAGTACGCCATCTCGGGGCTGTAGCCCGCATCGACCAGCGTCTCGTAGCCCTGCTTGACGAGGCTCGTGACCCCGCCACAGAGGACGGCCTGTTCGCCGAACAGGTCAGTCTCCGTCTCCTCGCGGAAGGTCGTCTCGATGACGCCAGCGCGAGTACAGCCGATTGCCTTCGCGTAGGCGAGCGCCTCTTCTTTGGCCTCACCGGTCGCATCCTGGTGGACGGCGACGAGTCCGGGCGTCCCCTGTCCGGCCTCGTAGTTGCGGCGCACGAGGTGGCCGGGACTCTTCGGCGCGACGAGCGTCACGCTGATATCCTCGCTTGGCTCGATTTGGCTGTAGTGGATGTTGAAGCCGTGGGCGAACTGGAGGGTGTTACCCGGTTCCAGTTCGTCCTTGATTTGCTCGTAGACGGCTGGCTGGACGGTGTCCGGGACGAGTACGGAGACGATGTCTGCCTCTGCTGCCGCCTGCACCGGGTTCGTGACGCGCAGGCCGTCTTCCTCTGCGGCTTTGCGAGAGGAAGAGTTCTTTCGCAGGCCGACGACCACGTCGACCCCGCTCTCTGCGAGGTTCTGTGCGTGGGCGTGGCCCTGACTGCCGTAGCCGAGGACGGCGACGGTCTTGCCCTGTAACTGTGAGTCGTCTGCGTCGTTGTCGTAGTATACGGTCGTGGTGAATTCGTCTTCGTCTGTCATTGGTCTGAATTTGGGGTGGAGTTTGCTGGTGCGGTGCTCTCTGCTGAGGCGGCGGGCGACTCACCCGGAGTCGTCGGGGTGTCGCCGCGCGCCAGTGCGGTCTGGCCCGTCCGGGCGATTTCGATGATGCCGAACTGACGGAACGCATCGACGGCGTCGTCGATTTTCCGCTGGTCGCCAGTTATCTGGACGGTGATGGTTCGGGGACCGGCGTCTAACGTCTGACCCTCGTACATCTGGGTGATGGCGTGGACCTTGTCCGGTTCGTGGCCTTGGACTTTGAGCAAGACCAGTTCCGCGCGGACGGCGTCCGTGCCGAGTTCGCCGACGGCGATGGATGGTTTCAGCTTCGCCAGTTGCTTCTTTATCTGGTCGATGCCCGCGTCCGTCTCCTCGACGACGAGGGTGATGCGGGCGTGGCCGTCGACCGTCGTCGGGCCGACGGTCAGGCTCTCGATGTTGAACTGGCGGCGGCTGAACAGCCCGGAGACGAGCGACAGCACGCCGGGTTCGTGTTCGACGAGCGCGGAGACGGTCGCCTGTCGCGTCTCCTGTGCTGCCTCCGCAACCGGGTCGATACGCTCGCCCTGGGCGTTGCGTCTGCCGTCTGGGTGCGGTCGTTCCTCTGGTCGTGGGCCTTGCAGTCCTTGCGTCATAGCTGGTCCTCCGAGAGGGCGAACAGGCCGTTCGCACCGCCGCTCGCGACCATTGGGTAGACGTTCGCGCCGGGGTCGATGTGGAAGTCGATGACCGAGGGGCCGTCGTAATCAAGGGCAGCCTCGATGGTGTCCGCGACTTCGTCGTATTCGTCGACGCGGAAGCCTTTCGCGCCGAACGCCTCTGCCAGTTTGTCGAACTCGGGACACCAGCCGTAGTCGGAGGCTGAGTGGCGACCTTCGAAGAAGGCGTCCTGCCACTGGCGGACCATGCCGATGTACTTGTTGTTGAGCACACAGACGGTGATGTCCATGTTGTCACGGACGGCCACCGAGAGTTCCTGGAGCGTCATCAGGAAGGAGCCGTCTCCCTCGAAACTGACGACGGTCTGGTCCTCGCGGGCGGCCAGTCGCGCGCCGATGGCGGCGGGCAGGCCGTAGCCCATCGTGCCGAGGCCGTGGGAGGAAACCCACGTCCGCGGTTCCGTGTAGGTCCAGTACTGGACGGCCCACATTTGGTGCTGGCCGACGCCGGTGGTCACGATGGTGTCCGAATCAGTCGCGGCGTCCATCGCCTCGACGACGAACTGCGGTTTGAGCGGTTCGTCGTCTGGCGTCCCGTAGTCCATCGGATACTCGGTTTTCCAGGTCTGACACTGTTCGCGCCACTCGTCTGCGTCCGGTTCGCCCGGTATCGCTTCGTGGAGTCGCGAGAGCGCGGTCCCCGCGTCACCGATGACGGGGTAGTCCGCGTAGACGTTCTTCGAGATTTCCGCCGGGTCAATGTCGATGTGGATGATTTCGGCCTCGGGGGCGAACGTGTCCACGCCACCGGTCAGACGGTCGTCGAAGCGCGTCCCGACGGCGAGCATCACGTCGCAGTGGGTGATGGCCATGTTGGCGTAGCCAGTGCCGTGCATCCCGGCCATCTCCATCGAGAGTTCGTGGTCTTCGGGGAACGCGCCCACGGCGGGCATCGTCGTGACGACTGGAATCTCGTGGGCGATTGCGAACTCGCGCAACTCCGCCGTTGCGTTCGCCTTGATGACGCCGCCACCGGCGAGGATGACGGGTTTCTCGGCGTTCGCGAGCGCTGTCGCAGCAGTCTCGACTGCTTCGTCGTCCGGGTCCGTCCGGGGATTGTAGGTCGATGGCGTGCGCGCAGGGCCGGGCTCGCGGTCGGTCGGCGCGTTCGTCACGTCTTTCGGGAGGTCGACGAGCGTCGGCCCCTGTCGGCCCGTCGCGGCCATGGCGAACGCTTCGCCGACCACGTCGCCGACGGTATCCGTGTCCGAGGCGAAGTAGTTCGCCTTGGTGATGGGCGCGGTGACGCCCGTGGTGTCCGTCTCCTGGAAGGCGTCTGAGCCGACCATGTCGGACGGAACCTGTCCCGTGAGCGCAATCATCGGGTCGGAGTCCATGCTGGCGTCCGCGATGCCGGTGACGAGGTTCGTCGCGCCGGGGCCGGAGGTGGCGAGACACACGCCGGGTTTCCCGGAGACGATGCCGTAGGCGTCCGCGGCGTGGGCCGCAGACTGCTCGTGGGCCATCATCACGTGCGTCATCTCTGAGTCGTACAACGCGTCGTAGACGGGCATGATTGCGCCGCCCTGGACGCCGAACAGGTGCGTGACGCCGGCGTTTTCGAGCGCCCGAACGACGGATTGTGCGCCGTTCGTGACGGGTTTTTGCTTCGATTGCTCTGGTGGCTGTTCCTCGGTCGGTTCCTGATACGAGGAGGTTGCACGTTCGCTCATGTGTGGGCCTCCTGTGGTGGTGTCGGTCGTCGGTTCATCTGTCGTGTCGTGGTCGCAGGGGTCATCGGGATAGCGAGTGCTGGTGCTTCGAAGTCAGTGCAAAAATCGGTGGAAATGGGGGTAGGTAGGGGAGCTAGACCCCTACAATAATGAGCTGGACCGCAGCACCGCTCGTCGCCTGCGATTGCGTGGTGGCGGCGAGTGCCTGCATTAGTAGACCGATATGTGACGCTCCCATTATAACTGTTGTGCGTTGTGCAAACCTTGCTCACTTTACGGTCGTTCACGCGACGCTCGACAGCAGCAAAATCGCAGGCGGGCATGGTCAGGCTCTGACCTCCGACTGTTCTTTGACGCCCACCTCACGGGCGAACCGAATCAGCACGTCGTCGGTGACCTGCTGTTTCTCCGCGCCGAAGTCCTTGACCTTTCGCGTGACCGCTCGCACCTGCTCGTCGGTCGGGTCGAACCCTTCCTCGTGCAGGCGCTTGCGGACGGAGTGGGTCCCGGTGTGTTTCCCCATCACCAGTTCGCGCGTCGCGCCGACCATCTCCGGCGTCATCACGCCGGGTTCGAACGTCGAGGCGTTCTCGATGACGCCCGCGGCGTGAATGCCACTCTCGTGGGCGAAGGCGTTCTTGCCCACGACGGGTTTGTTCGCCGGTATCGGCACGTCGCTGCACTCTTCTACGATTTTCGCAATTTTCGTAATCTGCGTGGTGTCGATGCCGGTGTCGACTCCGTACAGGCTCTCTGCGGCCATGACGACCTCTTCGTAGGCGGCGTTCCCGGCGCGTTCGCCGATGCCGTTGACGGAGACCTGCGCCTGGTGGGCACCGGCCTCGAACCCGGCGATGGCGTTCGCCGTCGCCAACCCGAAGTCGTCGTGGGTGTGGACATCCACGCGGGCGTCCGTGTGGGCGACCACGTCGGCAACCAAATTGGCCATCCGCGTGGGCGTCGCCACCCCACAGGTGTCGGGAATGTTAATCCAGTCAGTGCCAGCCTCGCTCACAGCTTCCACGACCTCGATGAGGAAGTCGTGGTTCGTTCGCGTCGCGTCCATCGGTGAGTACATCACCGTGACGCCGGCCTCCTTCGCACGCTCGACCGCGTCGACGGAGCGCTGTTTGGCTTCCGCGCGAGTGGCGTGCATGGAGTCTTCGAGCTGGATGTCGCTGGTCGACGAGAAGACGTGAACCATCTCCACGCCTGCGTCCAGCGCAGCCTCGATATCTTTGTCGACGACCCGCGCCAGTCCACACGTCGTGGTGCGCGTGCTCTCTGCGATGTCGCGGACGGCCTCGAACTCTGCGTCCGAGTTGACCGGGAAGCCCGTCTCGATGACGTGGGTTCCCATGTCGTCCAACGCCGCCGCTATCTCGCGTTTGTCATCGTACGAGAAGGACGTGCGTGGAGTCTGCTCTCCATCGCGGAGCGTGGTGTCGAAAATCCGTACCGTGTCTATCTCGGGGGCGGAGGTGTTAGTTAACGTGCCCTCGAAGAACTCGACCCGCCGTCTGAGACGACGTTTCCTCGGTATGTCGGTGAGACATTGTATCGCAACCAACAACCCACCGAGTATATAATACTTACGCTAAGACAGCTCACTTTCGAGAGTTGACACGAATAAGAGATGCGGCAAAACTTGAAAATCGACAGCAAGCGGCGTGTGAATACACTCAAAATGTCCTTATACACTGGGGTATGATACCCCTTCAACGCACGCTTTAAATAATCGTGCAATAGTAAATTTTCAACCAAAACTGGCGGAATTTTCGTTGGGCGCGCTCTCGGGGCACCGCAACTGAACGGATGGTCGCCAGTGTGAGATTGGCTCGCACAGCAAAAAGCAGCAACCGAACGTGTTGGCCCGAGAAAATATGAGGCTCGCGCCCGTCTCTTTACTCGATGTCAGACGAAGTCACCGAACTCCTCCGTCGTGCGTATTCAGACGAGATCGAGACGGTCATGAACTACCTGACGAACGCCATCGTCCTCGATGGGGTTCGCGCCGCAGAAATCAAAGAGAGTCTCGATACGGACATCGACGAAGAACTCAGCCACGCGCGCCTGCTCGGTGAGCGTCTCAAGCAACTCGACGAGCGACCGCCGAGTTCCTACGACTTCGAAGCCCGCCAGCAGAACCTCCAGCCACCCGAGGATTCGACGGACGTGCTCGCGGTCATCGAGGGCGTCCTCGAAGCCGAGAACGATGCCATCGACACCTACCGGAAACTCATCAAGGCCGCAGAGAAAGCCGACGACCCAGTGACTGAGGACCTTGCCGTGACGATTCTCGCC
The DNA here is from genome assembly GCF_029489995.1 of Haladaptatus sp. DYSN1. Lineage (NCBI taxonomy): Archaea > Methanobacteriati > Methanobacteriota > Halobacteria > Halobacteriales > Haladaptataceae > Haladaptatus > Haladaptatus sp. DYSN1. Next base: position 1,885,064 of record NZ_CP120470.1, on the reverse strand, counting down.
GACGAGGAAGCCCACCGGACGGAGTTCCGCGGCTACCGCAAAGAGTACCGAAACGACTAGGGTCGGGCCGGCGGTTCCACAGTCCGAACTCACAGCGCTGACAGTCCCGCCCAACAGTATATTTTTCCCGCCCGCATCCCAGATGGGGATATGGGCGATTTCGACCTCGATTTGCGGGCCGCAGAGAGTGAACTTGAAGAAGAGGGGCAGGGGACCGGGGAGATAGTCCTCGGCGTACTCGACGGTGGGACGCCACCCGAAGAGTGGGTCGAAGCTGTCCGCGAGGGCAAGACGCTGTTCCTCGCCATCGAAGGCGACCTGAACCAACTGGCCGCGGGATTCGCCCGCGACGTCCGTGAACTCGATGGCGAGCTTATGCACTTCCGCGAGTTCCTCATCGTCACCCCGCCCGGCGTCGGCATCAACACAGACCGACTCTGACCGTCCTCACCCAATCGTCAGATAGTGGCCGTCCGGGTCTTTCACGACGAATTCTCCATCCCGTTCACGAACCGCGAGCGCCTGGTCCGCCACCTGTGCTACCTTCTCCGCAGGGTTCGAGGCCGTGACGCCGATATCGACGTGAACGCCACCCCGGGCGTCTGCGAGGCCGAGTTGCGGTTCCCAGAGTTCGATGTCGAAGGGACCCGCGTCGAGGCGTACCCGGCGGCGCTGGTCACCGCGGTCACGAACCTGTAAGCCGAGGTCGGTGTAGAAGGAAACTGCGCGCTCCAGGTCCTCTACTTCGAGGACGATTTCGAAAATACCCGTGATACCCGCGCCCTCGTCGTCCGATTGGCCGATTTCCACGCAGTTGCCCTCACCGTCGTAGAAGTACAGCGACTTCGCCGCGCCGAACTGGACCTCCTCCAACTCGAACGTCTCGCCGAGCGTGTTCCACCAGTCGTCGTACTCCGCTGCCGGGGTCGAAAAGGCGTAGTGCGTATGAAGCCCGCCGCGTGGAACCGTACTCGGCGCACGAAGAATCAGGTCCGTCTCGCCTGCGCCAAGCGCGACCTCGTTTTCACCTTCTCGACGGACGGGGAGCGCAAGGTGCTCGCGGTAGAACGACACCGCCGGGCCGAGGTACTTCACTTCGAGGGCTAACCAGCGCAGTGACGAGAACATATGGTCCGCTACGACGGGGGCGTCCTTAAGCGGTTCCCGAACGGGATAGGGAGTCTGTTTATCCGGCTTGCGTGCGTTTCTGTGAGTATGTCGATGAAAGCCACTGGCGTCGCCAGGGACCCCGAAATTATTGACGAGTGGGACGGCGGGTTCGGGTGGATTGCCCACCCAGAAGAACGAATGCAGCGTGCGAGTCACGCCCTCGTCAGCGATGCGGGTCTCTGGCTCGTGGACCCCGTCGATTTCGAGGGCCTCGACGACCACCTCGCCGCACGCGGGCCGGTCGCTGGTGTCGTCCTGTTGCTCGACCGCCACAAGCGAGACGCCGCCAAAATCGCACGTCGCCACGACGTTCCCGTGTACCTCCCGCGATGGATGGACTCGGTCGAAGACGACCTCGAAGCTGCCGTCGAAGTGTTCAGCGGGGAACTGCCCGACACGGGCTACCGACTGCTCAAGGTCTACAACAACCCCTTCTGGCGCGAAGGGGCGTTGTTCCACGAAGAGACCGCCACGCTCGTCGTTTCGGAGGCCCTCGGGACCGTCCCCTACTATCTTGCCAGCGGCGAACGACTCGGGGTCCACCCCGCAGTCCGATTGACCCCGCCGCGCTCTCAGTTCGGGTCACTTCGCCCACAGCGGGTTCTGGTCGGTCACGGGGCCGGAATCGACACCGACGCGAGCGGCGCACTGGCGGCGGCGCTCTCGGGGTCGGTCAAACACACGCCAAAATTGTACCTACAAAATCTTCGCGCTTTTATTCCAGTTTGAGTAACCGCGGATTCTCACACACAGAACTTATGCAGAACGAATGACAGGCGAGAACTTCTCTATTCCCTGTGATTTCCGTTTGAACAGGTTTCTCCGACGATACTTTTTTATTAAATCATTCTGTAAGAGTGGTATACGTATGTGTGCCGTCTTCGGGCACCGGCATTCGATACGGGAGGTGCGGTCCTAATGCACGTTACAATCGAAGCGTGTGCGGATAACCGGGGCCTACGCATTACAGACCCGATCGAACGCAGACAGTGTGCTCTCAGCAGTGCGAGCGAATTGGCGCCGAGACCGGTGGGTACTGAACGGTTTACGTTTCCGGTAGACACTGCTGTCGCTGTCGAAGCCGCTGAACTAACCCTCGAGCAGTACGTGGCAACGCACGTTCGAGATGCCGAGGGTGAACTGCTCGCGGTATCAGAGCCATTTAGCACCCACGATTTGGGCACGGGAACATACAGCATCGAGTTCAATGCGCCCATCAAAATGTACATCCGGGTCGAGGGTTCACTCGAGGTCACCGCCGGCGCGACGGAGATGACCTTCGACTTCGGGGACGAAACGACGATTCTCGTCGGGGCGCGTTCGTATCACGACAATCCTGCGACGACGATAACCACAACCGCTGACCCAGCGGACATGATGAAGGCAGTCTCCGCACTCGGGTCTGCGTTGAAAACGACCAGCTGTGAGCGGTCGTACCCGACGCTGCGCGGTCATCCTCCGATGATCGAACTGGGCGACGAGCTCGATATTCCGGAGACACTCGACACGCCGGAGACGGGTGTCACGATAGAGGTCCGGCCGTCACTCGAGGAGATATTTGTCGTCGCATCACTCGCCTACTATCTCGGCGCGACAATTAAACCGGGCGAGGAAGCACGAATCATCACTGACAATGGGTACGTCCACCCACTCGGAGAAGGAACGGCGTTCGAACGCGAAGTTGAACGCGTTCTCAAGCAAACGTTCTTCCTCGATTGCCTCACGAGCACCGAGGGGCACTACCTCGACTCCCTCTACGAACGAATCGTCGTCGAAGACCGGATTCAATTCGACTTCAGCGAACGCTACGCGCGGTCAATCAGCGACCAGCTTGAAATTGATTTACAGGTCCCATTCGACACCCTCGAACCGGATATGCCACAGTGGAAGCTGACGACGCACATCTCTCAGTCGCCCGAGAACGTCGAAATACTCCCGTTTCTCGTAAACGACCTCGCGGTGATTCGGACGCCCGCAGCGCATACGGTGACTCCCTCCCACGCTCAGACGGCCGCCGTCGACGAGTTCATGCGCGACGAATTCACGCGGTCGTCTTCTCCTGGCGCGAGCCAACAGATCTCTGTCGTCCAGCCAGAATCGACCGATTCGCTCGAACAGGCGTGGGTCGGCGAAGACGCACCGATCGGTGCGACGAAAGCCACCGTCTCTGCATTTCGAAATCGACTCCATCGCGACGTTAAATACGAAGATATCGACATCACCGTCGTCTGTAACGACGAGGCGATGGTCGATGAACACAATGTCGCCGCGGACGTGTACGGGTCACGCGAAGAACTCCCGTTTACCGTCAACCTCGAGACAAACCTTACCGTCGAAGCGCTCCGGGAAATCCTCGAATCAGATACAGATTTCTTCCACTACATCGGTCACATCGACGACGATGGGTTCCAGTGTACGGATGGTCGGTTGGATGCAGCGACCCTGGATTCGGTCGGTGTCGACGCCTTCTTGCTGAATGCGTGTCGCTCCTACAACCAGGGGATGCACCTCATCGAAGGAGGGAGTATCGGAGGTGTCGTGACGCTCGACGACGTAATCGACAGTGGTGCGTTCCGCATCGGAAGCACGATGGCCCGGCTGCTCAACCGTGGCTTCCCACTGCGTGCAGCGCTGACTATCGCCTCAGACCAAACTGTCATCGGGAGCCAGTATCTCGTCATCGGTGACGGGAGTGTCGACATTGCCCATGCAGAGAGCCTCATGCCATACCTCTGTGACATTCGGTCTCGCGAGGGCACCTACGACGTGAGTATTCGCACCTACCCGACGAAGTGTATGGGACTCGGGTCGGTGTTCCGACCGTATATCGGCGACAATCAACTTCACTTCCTGAGCTCAGGACACCTCAAGACGTTCACCGTCGATACGCAGACTCTCCAGGAGTTCCTCGCCCTCGAGGAGGTTCCAGTGGTACTCGATGGAATGTTCATGTGGAGTACTGACGTCGAGTTAACCGCCTAACTGCACGCTCTGGCGTTTTAGAAATAGTCGTTTTTGGGTCGATACCGTTACTTATGGGCCAGTCCCTGGACCGCCGCCTCCGGCAATGACGTTACCTGCCTGGAAGAGGAGTAGCATCAGCGTGAACAGGACACCGACCATTCGTGGGTGCTCAGCAAGGTACTGCTTCAGTGAATCGTTGGACATTACGACTCAAAGATATACTTCGACACTCATATAAATTTTGATATAAATGTGATACAAATTTTCGAGAATTCGCAGCAATAATCCCGTGCTATGAGATGTCACATCGTACTCCGTCCTCATTATTCCTTCGCAAGAGAGGTTCGGAGCGGACGAGCGCCCAATGGCTTAACCGGACGGCGATGAAGAGGATGACCATGGTGTACATTACACGCGGACTCGCGACTGTCCTCCTCGAATATGCCGCGGAGGCAGCCCCTGAAGGGGTTACGTTCGCACTTTCTGTGTCACCCGCGGGCGAACTGGAGGGGCACACAAAGCTCGACCCCGAAACGCCTGTATTTACCCACTTCTACCTCGCGGACGCCGGGAAATCTGTCTCTGCTGTGTTCGGCGTCGACCTCGGCACACCCGCTGGCCAGACGCAGGGCCGGTTCGTCTCCCATCCCGACGGCTTCGACGAACTCGCCATCACGGACGACCTCCATGGCACAGTGTTCGTCGCCACGCCGCCCTGGGACGAAGACGGCCTCCGTGCGTTCGACCGCAGCGGCGTCGAGCAATCGCTGACCGTTCTCGATGCAGAACCGCCAGAAGACGTCCTCGCCTGACTACTTCAGGTAGCCGAGTTCGCGCAATTGCCGGGTGACTTCTTCGAACTCCGCCTCCGTGAGTTCACCCTTTCGCTGGTGTTGGACCACGATGCTCCGAAGGAGAAATCGGACGAGGTCGCCAGTACTGGAAAAACTCGTCCCCTCGATGGTCTCTTCGACTTTGTCGGCGAGTTCCTTCGAGATAGACACCGACGTGTACTTGGTCATGTGTGGCGCGAGGGGTTCGCTCAAAATATGTATTACGCCCGTTTGTCCCGACTCGTCGTCGCGGACTCGACCTGACGGGAATCCGATTCGTCATCCATCGGTTCGCTCCGATAGCGGGCAATCTCCTCCAGCCGACGGGTCTGCTCCCGGTTGAGCGTGACGATGAGATCAGAGAGTACCCCGAACATCAGCAACTGCATCCCGAACAGCAAGAAGAACGCGGAGACGACGGCGAGTGCCTCGTGTGAGATGCCCAGGGTGAAATATTCGACCCCGACGTAGGCGGCAATCACGAGTCCCACGACCGAACTCAACCCGGCCACGCTTCCGAAGTAAAATAGCGGATTGTTCGTCTTCGCGAGTTTGTACAACGTCATCAAAATGACGCCCCCGTCGCGCAACGGGTGGAGGTTCGTGTCCGACGCGTCCGGACGCGCTCCGTAGTGAATATCGACGACGGTCGTCGTGACGCCGTGTTTGACACACTCGACAGCGAGTTCGGTTTCGATACCGAACCCGTCCGCGAACAGGCCAAGCGACTCGACTGACTCCCGCGTGAACGCTCGATACCCGCTCAGAATGTCGCGCAGGTCGCGCCCGTGGATGAACGCGAACGCCCGGTTGATGATTCGATTTCCGGTTCGGTTCAGCCGCGACATGGCATTTTGCTCCATGCTCGCGAACCGGTCGCCGATGACGTGTTCTGCGGTCCCCGCGAACAACGGTTCGAGCATCGTCGGCGCGTCCGACGGGCGATACGTTCCGTCACCGTCCACCATCAGGACGTACCGGGCGTCGATGTTGCGAATACCCTCGCGGACGGCCTGGCCCTTCCCGCTGCCCGATTGTACGACGACCCGAGCGCCGTGGTCTGCGGCGATTTCGCGGGTTCCGTCAGAAGAGTGTCCATCGACCACGAGGACGTTCGTGAGTCCCTCTGCGTGAAATCCATCGATGACCGACCCGATGGTTGCGGCTTCGTCGAGAGTCGGAATCAGCACGCACACGTCCTCGCGGGAATCCATTGTATGCTGGTCGTCTCTGGGTCTGCAAAAGCCTTCTCCTCGGTGACTCCATGGTGGCGACTGCGCTCGGTTTTACCGGCTGAACCGAGTGACGAACGCCCTGAGTCGTCCGAGGTCGACCCCGAACCGTGACTCAACGCTATCGAGCAACACGAGTTCCTCAGGCCCGACTCCGAATCGGAGAACGGCGAGCAAATACCCGCCTACGACAGCAAGACTCACGGCTCCCGTTGCGACCACGTCGCCTCCTAACTGGTCGGTCACCAGTACGTACCCGATGAGACTCAAAACGAGCGCCGACGCGGCAAGTCTGAGGAGCGACTTCGTGAACGGCTGGATGCCTGTCTCGCGATATAGCTGGTACGAATAGAGCGCGTTGAGCAACACGTACGCGACAGCGGTGGCGACGGCGGCCCCGAGGACGCCGTATCGTGGAATGAGCAAAACGTTCAGGACGAAATTCACCGCCGCCACGAGGGTGTTGTCGTACATGATGAGTCGCGTTCGGCCGAGCGACGTCAGCGCGTCGCTGTTCGGCCCGGCGATTGCATGGCTGAAGAACGCGACAGAGAGGACGCTCAGCGCGAGCGCCCCTGAGACGTACTGCTCGCCGAAGGTAACGCGAATGCTCTGCTCGGGGAACAGTGCCACGACGACGAACAGCGGGACCGTCACCGTGAATATCCACTTCGTAACGACCTGATAGAGGGTTCGCATGCTCTCCGTATCACCATCTGCGTACAGTTCCGCGATGACGGGCATGAAGATGAACCCGAAGGAGCTCAACATCGTCGTCAGGAGCAGGGCAATCGGATAGATGGTGTTGTACACGCCCACGTCGCCAGTCGAGGAGAAGTAGCCGAGCATGAACGTATCCATGTCCGCGAAGACGAACGTCATCACCGTGGAGACGACCAGCGGAGCGGAGAACAACAGGAGGTCGCTGTGCATCGGTTCGTACCGGCTGGTGCGGTCGAACAATGTGGTTCGTGTATAGAGGAAGTAGACACCAAGGGTCGCTGCTCCGAGGTAGGAAAAGACGTACGCCCACGCGACGCCAGTCGCACCGAATCCAATCGAGAGCACCGCGAGGATGCCGACGAATCGGAGGGTCGGCAGCGAGATGTTCTGGATGTACACCTTCGGGAGCGAGAGTTTGAGCCCCTGGACGCTTCCGACGGCCAGTTTCATCACGGCGGCGAGTGGAATCGCGAGCGCGAAGATTCTGAGGACCGGCGCAGTCGCCGGGTCGGTGAACACCACCCGGGCGATGGTCGGCGCGAACACGACGATGAGCAAGCTCGCGAGAAGCGAAAGCGGGACCCCAACCTGGAACGCGGAGACGAGGACGCCACGACGACGGGCGTCGTCCGAAAACGTCGGGAGATAGCGTCCGATGCCCGTGTTCAAGCCGAGAAGCACGACGGTCGAGACAATCGTCGCCGTCGTGATACCGAGCGAAACCGCCCCATAGTTTACCGGCCCGAGCACACGGGCGATGACTAACTTCGCGACGAACGAGATGGCGAGTTCGACGAAGAGTCCGACGAAGAGAATCCCTCCGCCTTTGAACAACGTTCTAAGGGCGGCGTTCGTAGACACGCTTACACCGCCTCGTTCGTGCTGACTGACGTATTAGTTGTGGATTTCACGGTCGCTGAGTTCCGTCGTAGCTTAATCAGAGGATGCGGTGGATGGATTCGAAGACCGTTCGCTCCGGGTTTCGTGGGCCACGGCGTACTGGGCCAGTTCTGGTGGGATTTCGACCACGATGTCCTCGTAGGTCGGGCGGGCACTCATCTCGAAAATCTCTCGCCAGTTTTTCTTTCGAGCGGTGTACACCCGCCCGTCGAGCACACCCGCGAGGATGCCTGCCGCGAATATCGGCACTCCGGCAACCGCGATGTGTGGCGGGTGCTTTCGGAGCAGAAACTGGAAGATTTGCGTCGGTGAGAAGCCAATCTGGTACAGTCCCTTCGCCGAGCGAAACGACCGCCGAGCCCGCCGACGCGCGCTCGGTTTCGAGGACGTGACGTTTTGCGTGTTCTTCACCGGGAGGTAGCGCAGCACGCCCCGGTCTTCGAGACGGTCTGTCAATTCGTGGTCCTCGCCGCGCATGAGGGGACTGTAGCCACCGACAGAGCGGAGTAATTCTCGCGGTGCGATGAACAGGTTTCCGGCGGTACGGAGGGCGATGTCGCCCTCTGCTTCGAGAAGGTCGTGATAGACTTCCAGGATGCCCGCGAGGAGGGTGTCGTAGGTCTGGTCTAAATCGTAGTTGGCGATGATGTGCGCTCCGCGAGCGATTTCGAGAGCAAGCTGTCGCCCCTCCCCTCGATTACACCCTGGTTCGACGTGGAGTCGAATCGCGTCGTGGGCTGCGGCGAACGACCGGAGAATCGAGAGACTTCCATCGTTGCTCCCGGCGTCCACGATGACGACCTCGGAATCGGCGGGTCGCTCTTGGAGGATGCTCTCCAGACTCGACCGTAGCGTCGCACCCTGATTGTAGTGGGTGATGCAGATCGAGTACGTCCACCGGCGGTCCCGCGATTCGCTCATTGCTGGTCTGTCACGATGGTTCGTAACGCCGACTCATAGACCTGTCCTATCGACGCCCAATCGTAGCGCTTGCTCGCCGCTCGCATTGCCGCCGTATCGGTCGTCTCTATTGCAGTCTGAATCGCCTCGGCGATGGCAGCTGGGTCGAGTGAGCAGAACGTCGCGAGGCCGGAGAATCGTCCCTCAGCGTGTCCACGGAGTTGGACGACAGGGAGTCCTGCTGACCCGTATTCGAGTACTTTGAGCGTATGAGCGTCGTCCACGAGCGAGATACCGACGTCCGCCGCATGCAGGTAGCCGGGGACGTCGTCGTGGGGAACAGTTCCGAGATACACCACGTTCTCACGGGCGGTGGCCGCAGTGCGGACCTGCGATTCGAGGTCCCCCGTGCCGAGGACGACGAGCGTCCAGTCCGACAGGTGGGTCATTGCTTCCAGCAGGTGCTCGATGTTGTAAATCGGCTCGAGTCCGCCAACGTAGATGACGACGTTCCCGGCGACACCCTCGTCGTCGAGCCGTCGCCGGGCCCGATTCAGGGTCTCGTCAGACGGGTTCGCGAACCGGTCGAACGAGACCCCGAGGTCAGTCTGCGTGGCCAGCCGGGCGTACCGACGAACTCGCTGTGCCTCTTCGTCGTAGACGTAGAGAACGTGGTCTGCGAGGGCGAACGACACGTTTTCTAACAGCCGAACGGGCAGCGAGAGCCACCGGGGATGCGTTTCCGAGAACTGTCTGATTGGGTCGATGTGGTCTACGAGCAGGGGCTTCGAGAAGACAACGGAGAGAAGCGTCCCGGCGATGGCCCCCGCTCTGGTCGTCCCGACGACGACATCGTACGAATTTCGCTCACGCATTGACTGGACGAGCATCTGAGTGGTGGTTCCCCGGAGCGTCACGTCGAACCCCTGCGTCATGAGATACTCGGCGATTTTCCGCCGCCCCACACTGATGTTCTCGGGTTTGTCCGGCGTCAACCAGAGGACGCGAATCGGCGACTCGCTCATCGCCACTTCGTCATCCCGTAGCCATACCCGAGTCCGACCACTCCGGTGAACACGAACAACATCACAAGTTGCAAAAGCCCCGACAGCGACGGGTGAAAGAGGAGTCGTTTGGCGCGACGGGGAGCAAACTCCGTGAGCAGTCGCCCGAGGAAGTCGGACTCCTCACCGCTCGATTCGGGCACCAAGACCTCCATGCCGCGTTTCGAGTAGCCCTGCCAGAACGCCCGGCGCAGGAGCCACTTCGGGTCGGTTCGGTAGGCGAACACCTTGTGCGTGACGCAGGCGTCGGGGGTGTAGTAGACGCCCCGACCGTACTCGTTGCGTAGGCGGGCACAGAGTTCCGTCTCGCCGCCCTGGAGGTGTTTGTCGCCCTTCCGACCGCCGATGTCGGTGTCGAACCCCTCCAGTTCGGAGAAGATGTCGCGTCTGAACGAGATGTTGGAGCCGAAGGTGTTTCGCACCTCGCCGGGGGCGTCTGCGAAGCCGCGATGGGTGACGCCGACGAGCCAGTAGAACTCCGCGGGCAAGAACGAGGGTTTGCCGGCCACCCAGTCTGCGGTCATCGTGCCACCCGCGGCGAGTGCGTCGTGTTGGTCGTAGACGGCGACGAGTTCTTCGAGCCAGTCGGGTTCTGCCACGGCGTCGTCATCGATGAAGGCGACCACGTCACCGTCTGCGAGTTCCGCGCCGGTGTTCCGGCTTGCAAGGAGGCCCCGATTCTCGCTGTTCAGGTGGATGCGAACGTCCTCGTGCGGGCCGTAGTCTTCGAGGACGCGCTCGTAAACGTCGGGCGTGCCGTCGACCACGACGATGAGTTCGCGGTCTGCGTGGGTCTGGGCGAGGACGCTCGCTGCGGCCTCGCGGAAGGCGTCGTAAAGGTCGAGTGAATACGTACAGAGGACGACTGAAACCCGCATTTCACTGACATCGGCGGCGTTCGTCCAAAGGCGTTTTCCTTTCGGTTCATTGCTGGCGCTGACAACCAGATAACAAGGTTTATGCGCGTTTTCCTAGTCAAGACAGACAATGAGTAGACGTACGAAACAGCCGTCGACTTCGGGCCGAAGGTCCGAGTCGGTGGCAGGCCTCATCGAGGACTGGTATCACGTCCCCGTATTGCTCGTCCTCCTCGGTGTGATGTTTTACACCCGGGTGCAGGGTTGGAAGAACTTCGTCATCGGTGACAAGGTCTTTTTCTCCGGTAACGACGCCTGGTATCACCTCCGGCAGGTGACCTACACCGTCCGCAACTGGCCAAGCACGATGCCGTTCGACCCGTGGACGCACTTCCCGGTCGGCACGAGCGTCGGTCAGTTCGGGACCCTCTACGACCAGATCGTCGCGACGGTCGCCCTCATCGTCGGGCTGGGGAGCCCCGACCAGCACACGATTGGCCTCACGCTCCTCTTCGCCCCTGCCGTCTTCGGGACGCTCGTCGCGATTCCAGCCTACTTCATCGGCAAGCGCCTCGGCGGACGCTTCGGTGGCGTCGTTGCCGTCCTCATCCTCGCGCTCGCGCCGAGTGAATTCCTCCGACGCAGCCTCGTCGGCTTCTCCGACCACCACGTCGCGGAAGCGTTCTTCCAGTCTATCGCCGTGCTCGCGGTCATGGTCGCCGTCTCCGTCGCAGAGCGCGAAAAACCCGTCTACGAACAGTTTCAGGAACGCGACTGGGAAAACCTGCGCAGTCCGGTCGGCTGGGCTGCACTCGCTGGTGTCGCTATCTCGCTCTACATCTGGACCTGGCCGCCGGGCGTCCTCCTCGTGGGCATCCTCGGCCTCTTCTTTACGATTACCCTGACGCTCGTCTACGTCCGCGGCGAGAGCCCAGAGCACCTCGCAATCGCGGGAGCGGTGATGATGTCCGTCGTCGGCATCCTCTCGCTGCTCGCGTTCGACAGTTTCGCGCTCAGTCCGACGCAGTTTACGCTCATCCAACCCGCACTCGCCTTCGCGGTGGCGGCTGGCTGTCTGTTCCTCGCCTTCCTCGCGCGCAAACTCGACGAGACTGACTACTCGCCGTACGTCTATCCCGGCATCATCGCGAGCATCATCTCTGCGACCGCGCTCGTCCTGATGCTCGCCGCGCCGGACGTCTTCGACTTCTTCGTCGCCCAGTTCGCCCGGGTTGCCGGCTTCGGGTCTTCGGCGACGGCTCAGACGGTCGGTGAGGCCCAACCGCTCCGCCTCTCTGACGCGCAAAACTACCTCACGTTCTCCTACGGCCTGACGTTCTACACCGGTGTCGTCGGCGCGGTCGTCATGCTCGTCCAGTATTTCTACGCGGGCGAACGTCGCGCTGAGTACCTCTTCGTCCTGACGTGGGCCGTGGTCATGACGATGGCCGCGTTCACGCAGGTTCGGTTCAACTACTACCTCATCGTCGCCATCGCCGCGATGAACGCCTTCCTCGCGGGCGGCATCCTGCGCTACGTGAGCCCTGACAGGGCAGTACGCTCGGTGCGCGACATCGAACTCTATCAGGTGCTCACCGTCGTCGCAGTCCTCCTCGTCGTCACGGGACCGCTCACGCTCGGCGGAACGAACGCCATCGCCTACGGGGGACAGGTCTCCCAGCCGGGCGAGGTCACCGAGTGGGACGACAGCCTCGAATGGCTCTCGAACGAGACACCAGAGGAGGGCACCTATGGCGGCGCACAGAACGAGATGGAGCTGTACGGTCAGTTCCAGCAGACCGAGAACTACGAGTATCCAGACGGAGCCTACGGCGTGATGTCGTGGTGGGACTACGGCCACTTCATCACGGTGAAAGGCGAGCGCATCCCTGATGCGAACCCGTTCCAGCAGAGCGCGACGAAGGCCGCAAACTACCTGCTCGCGACGAACGAGACGCAGGCGAACGACCTGCTCGTGAGCGAACAGGGCGAGGAGACACGCTACGTCATGATCGACTGGAAACTCGCAGACCCGAGTTCCAACAAGTACTCCGCGCCCACGGTGTTCTACGACCGAGAAAATCTGACCTCACGCGACATGCTCACGCCGGTGTTCAATCAACAGGGCTCGCGGCTGGTCACCACGGTCCAGTCCCAGCGCCACTACGACAGCATGCGCACCCGCCTGTACTATCACCACGGGAGTTCCATCGAAGTGGAACCGGTCGTCTCCGATTGGGAGACCGCGACCATCAACACTCAGCGGGGCCCCATCTCCTTCCCCGCCATGCCGAGTAGCGCGAACACCTCCGCGGTGAAACGCTTCGAAACGATGGAGGAGGCCCAGGCTTACGTCGAGAGCGACCCGACCTCACAGATTGGCGGCATCGGGCCGTACCCAAGCGAACGGGTGCCGGCGCTCCAGCACTACCGCCTCGTGAAGGTGTCTAACACCTCTGCGCTCTCGTCGCCAACCTTCCAGCAGTCGTTCTTCGTCCGAGCGCAGTTGCTCGGCCAGGCGGGACTCTCCACCGGTGAACTGTTCCGCACGCCACCATCGTGGGTGAAGACCTTCGAGAAGGTCCCCGGCGCGACCGTCGAGGGCACCGGTCCGGCGAACACGACCATCACGGCGGCCGTCCAGATGCGAATGCCGACCACGAACTCGACGTTCACCTACACCCAACAGGCCCAGACCGACGAGAACGGGCAGTTCACGATGACGCTCCCGTACTCGACGACCGGCTACGACGAGTACGGCCTTGACGCGGGCTACACGAACGTGAGCGTCCAGGCAAACGGCCCGTACACGTTCACCTCGCCACTCGAACGCGATAGCAACCTGACCGGTACGCAGTGGCGCGGAACTGCTGACGTGAGCGAGGGCCAAGTGCTCGGTGAAGAAGAGAGCGCCGTGGAGGTCTCGCTCTCCGAGGAAACCGTTGACATCCCCGAAGGTGCTCAGAACGGCACCGACGACGGGAACGCAACCAACGGGACCGACGGCAACGTGACCACCCCGCCGAACGGGACGAACACGACCGACGGAGACGAAACGAACACGACCACGGGCACCAACAACACGACAGCACAGTCGCTCACCGCCAGTACGTGGCAGGCGACTGACGGGCTGGCCGCAGCCACTATGCTGGTCGCCCTCCCATGAGCCGCCTAATGAGTAGCTCTCGCGTCCCCGGCGGCGAACTGCTGTCGGTGTACCTGAAAGGCTTCTTCATGGGCGCGGCAGACACGGTTCCCGGCGTCTCTGGTGGTACCATCGCCCTGATTACGGGCATCTACGAACGCCTGATTACGGCGATTACGGAGTTCGACCTCGGCGTGGTGCAGAACGTGTTCCGACTGCACACGGCCGAGGGTCGGGCCGCCTTCCGCGAGGACCTCCTGCGGATGGACGTGTTCTTCCTCGCCGCGCTCGGAGCCGGTATTCTCACCGCCATCATCACGCTCTCGCGTATCGTCGAGGCGGCGCTCCACAACTATCCGGCGTTCACCTTCGCGTTCTTCTTTGGACTCATCGCGGCCTCCGCAATCGTCCTCTACAGGCACGTGAACGTGGCGACCCCGGGCCGACTCGCCGTTGGCGTCGCTGGCTTTACCTTCGCCTTCCTCATCTCAGGCGCGTCGTCGAGCGGTGGGCTGCCGAACTCGCTCCCCTTCGCGTTCGTCGCCGGCGCAATCGCCATCACCGCGATGATTCTGCCCGGCATCTCGGGGTCGTTCCTCCTGTTGCTCATGGGCCAGTACCAGTTCATGCTCGGCACGCTGCGCGCGTTCGTCGACGGCCTCATCAACGTCGCCCGCGGCGGAGCGATTGACCCGGTCGTCGAACCCGCTACGACCGTCGTCGTCTTCGGCGTTGGCGCAGTGGTCGGCCTGCTCACCATCGCCCACGTCATCCGATGGGCGCTGTCCAATTACCGCGCGGCGACGCTCACCTTCCTCGTGAGCCTCATGGTCGGCGCACTCCGCCTGCCCGCAGAAGAGGTACTCGCGAACGGGACGTTCGACTCAGCGGTCTCAGTCGCCACCGTCGTCGTCATCGCCGTCGTCGGCGGGGCCGCGGTGCTCATGCTCGACTGGTACACCGACGACTTAGAATACGCCTGATTGCGAGGCTTTTTTGCGACCGAATTCAGCTTATGCAGCCTTCCCCTCGGCGTAGCCGTATCGCCACGCCACGTACCCGTGTTTGAGGATTCGATAACTGCCGACGAGGATGCGGGTCGTGAGTATGAGCATCCCGAGTCCGGCGAGCACGTCCCCGAGTCCGATTCCGGCGAGTTCGAGCGTCTGTGGGGTGGCGATTCCGACGGCCCACAGCGCGAGGCCAAACCAGAAGGCTTCGTCACGCTGGGAGAGGCCGGTGAGCGTCGATTCGTCCATGACCGAGTGTTGGTTTTCTAACATATAAGCCTTCTCTGTAAATTGAAGGTGTCGCGCTCGACGCATCGGAGCAATCGGAATTTTTGTAATGGCGCTCGCCGACGTGCTGAACAATGCCTATCCTCGACGACGATGGCCGACTGTTCGGCGTCGTCAACATCATCGACGCGCTGGTCGTGCTCCTCGTGCTCGCGGTGGTCGCCGCCGGAGCCGCGCTCGTCCTCGGCCCAGACGAACCGGCGAGCCCCGCGTCGAACAACAATACGACAACGACACCAGCCGCAAACGAGACGATGACCGAGAACATGACCATCGTCTACCGCCTCGAAAACGTCCCACGATACATGATCGACCCCATCGAGGAAGGGCCGGTTCCGGCCTCGCCATCGCTCGTCACCGTAGAAGAAGTCGCCATTCTCGAATCGGACAACGACACGGTCACCGCGGAGCTGACTGTGGAAACCACGGTCACCCGCGAAAACGAACTGACCTACTACAACGGAAACCGCATCTACGTCGGCAAAACGGTCACCCTCGATTTCGGTGATGTCGTGGTGAAACCGACGGTCGTCCGCTTCGCTTAGGCGTCTATCTCTGCCGGCCGCTCGTCTGCCGCTTCTGCGAGAGTCGAGAATTCTGCGGCCGCGTCGTCGCGTAAGTCGTAGCGTTCGTGATAATCGTCCGGGTCGCGCCCGCGCCCGCTGGCTCGGCCGACGAGGTCAGCGATGGTCTCGTAGTTGTCGCGCACGAGACTCCCGGCGAGTTGCGGGAGGCCGGCGCGCGTCGCGAGTTCCTCTGCTGCGGCCTTGCCCGCGTACACTCGCTTTTCCGCTCGGTCGACGAGCACCATCGCGAAGGGTGTCGCACCGAACTGCGCTTCGAGGAAGCGCTGGGCGGCGTCGTCGTACCACGAAATCGCGTCGATGTCGTCGAGACGTTTCAGTGCCACCGCGGCTATCGAACAGTACGGACACTCGCCGTCGTAGATGAGTACCGCGTCAGGTGTGTCCACGCTCGTCATAGGGGCCCGAGCCCAAAATACTGTCCGCAACCGGTTGTGTACTGAGCCGGCACACGAGCAATGTCATTAAAGCCGTTGGCGCAATATGTCTGGGCATGAGCGATTCATCGAGCACGGACGAGATTGACGCGATTCGCCAAAAGAAACTCGAAGAGATGCAATCGAAAGCGACCGGTGACACAGCGGAGTCGCCGGCGGAACCGATTCATCTAGAGAGCGACGCCCAGTTCGACGAACTCGTAGACGCCCACGACGTGGTGCTCGTGGACTTCTACGCGGACTGGTGTGGCCCGTGCAAGATGCTCGAACCGACCGTTAAGGAACTCGCCGCTGAAGGCAAGGCAACCGTCGTGAAAGTCGACGTAGACCAGCACCAGACGCTCGCCCAGTCGAACGGCGTTCAGGGTATCCCAACCCTCCTGCTCTACGCCGACGGCGAGCAAGTAAAACGCCTCGTCGGCGTCCAGGACAAGGCGACGCTGTCGTCGCTCATCGAACAGGTTGCCTGATTCGGCCCGTAGGTTTACCAACGCCTGGTTCAAACCACCGGGCAGATGAGTGAGGTCGTAACCGCATTTCGACTGCTAGGTGGCGTGTTATTGTTGCTTGCCAACGCTTTTTTCGTGACGACTGAGTTTTCGCTGACGAGAGTCCGGCAGTTCTCCCGTGAGGAGTTCTCGGGTGCGGGCCTCGACCGCGCCTGGGAGATGACCGACAAACTCGAAATCTATCTCTCGGGCTGTCAGGTTGGGATTACCATATCGAGCGTCGGCCTCGGCGTCGTCGCAGAACCGGCCGTCGCCGCAGTGATGTCGGGAGCGCTTGGCCTCGTCGGCCTGACGAGCGGCGGGCACACCGCACTCTCAGTCGTGCTCGCGCTTGGACTCATCAATATCGCCCACATCGTCGTTGGGGAGCAAGCGCCGACCTATCTCGGCGTCGAACGCACGAAGTTCGTCGCGAAGTATTGTGCGCCGGTGCTCTACTGGTGGACGAAGGTGATGGCGCCGGTCATCATCCTCTCCGATAAGATTGCGAAAGCGATTCTTCGGCTGTTCGGCGTCGAAATCGACCGCTCGTGGACCGAAGGCGAGGAGGGGGACGGCCCGAGCACGCGCCGGGAACTCAGAAGCCGTGTCGGCGACATGCTCGACGAAGGCGACCTCACGGAGGAACGACGCGATGAGGTTATAAACGCCCTCGAAATCGGAATGACGCCGGTCCACGAGGTCATGGTCCCCCGCGAGGAGATGGTGACACTCTCGACGGCCAATACGGTAGAAGAAAACCTCGACATCGTCGCCAACCAACCCCACGGACGCTTTCCGCTGGTCGGTGAGACCCCCGAGGAGTTCCTCGGCATCGTCTACGTCCCCGCCTTGCTCCAGGACGTCGAAGCGGTGATGGACGGCTCTGTGACGCTCGAATCGGTTGCCGCTCCGCCAATGACGGTCGATGGTCGCACCTCCGTGAGCGAAGTCATCGACGAGTTCCAAGAGGCGAATCAGGAGCTCGCGCTGGTCACCGAGGTGCCGGATTCTGCGGCGGATGTAGACGACGTGACCGGGTCGGTAGTCGGCCTGGTCACCGCGACCGACGCCTTCGAGGCGATTACCGGCGACTTAGAAGACCCGCTCGACCGCGAAGCTACGTCGTGAGGACGGGCCGGTCCGCACTGCGAACGACGCGTTCTGCGACGCTGCCAATCGGAATTCTGTTCGACCCGGTTCGGCCGTGCGACCCAAGGACGATGAGGTCTGCGTCGATTTCGGCCGCGTAGTCGACGATTTCCTCGTGTGGAACGCCGTGACAGACGCGAGTGACGACCGAGAGACCGCTGTCGGTCGCCTGTCGTTCGACGTCGGCGATCAGTTCGGTCCCGATGTCCTCCATCTGCGTCATGATGAGTTCGATGCTGCTCAGCGCCGGGTCGCCGTATCGGCGGGTGTCCACGACGAACATCGTGTGGAGCGTCGAGTCGTTCTGTGCGGCGAGTTCGAGACCCTGTTCGACGGCCCGTGCGGCCGGTTCGCTACCGTCGGTCGGGACGAGAATGGTTTTGTACATGAATACCCCCTGTTGAAATCCCGCTTCTATAATGGTCCGTTTCGGGCTTAAGCCACGCGCAACCTGCCGGTTTTCGCGACACTGGGCGTCGGCAACTACTCCACGGTCACTGTCCGCTCGAACAATCTCGAGAGCAGCGCATACATCTCCTGTCTAATACCTTCGCGCGAGCGTGAGAAGCAGCCGCGGATGTGCTGGTATTCCAGTCTCAGGGTGAGCGCGTAGACGCGTTCGTCACCGGCGTAAATCACGAGCGCGTTCAGGTTGTCGACGGCGACCCAGCCGCTTTCGGACTCGACGTGCCGGAGGCCGTCTACGAACCGCATGAGAACAGAAGGAGGTGTTCGAGCACCGCGGGTCAACATCTGCTTACGTCCACCCCGTGATAATTGTTTCTTGCAAGACAGTCGAGTCGGAGAAGAGCTGGCCGACCTTTTTGTCCTATCACGCGTACGTCCTGTCATGTACGACGTGATTCTCGTGCCGACTGACGGCAGTGACGCAGCGCGAGCGGCCGGAACGTACGCCATCTCACTCGCCACAGAAGTCGGTGCGGCACTCCACGTCGTCTACGTCGTAGACGAGGGTGCAGCGAACCTATTGCTCAGTTCGCATTCGATGAGCGACCTGCTGAAGGGGCTAAACGAAGCGGGCGAACAGGCCGTCGGCGACCTTGAAGCCGCCGCGACGAAAGCGGGCGTTTCAGTGACGACCGAGGTCGTCCAAGGAATTCACGTGAACGAGGCCATCATCGCCGCTGCAAAACGGGCGGACGCGGACCTCATCGTGATGGCAACCTATGGTGAGCGTGGCCTCGAACACATCCTCGGGAGTACGACCCAGCGCGTCCTCGCGCGGTCGCACATCCCCGTCCTCGCGATTCCATCCGACGAGATGCCCACGTAGGCCAATTCCACGTGTTCTTTTCCAGAGTAAGAACTAGAATAATAACGGTGGGGGGCGAACCTTCAGCTGATCAAGGTGACACAATTTCGTTCCCTCCTGTTGTTTTGCCTGCTCGCGCTCCTGTTCGGCGCGTCGTTTCCAGCCATCAAACTCGGGCTCGAATACGCCCCACCGCTGCTGTTCGCCGCCCTCCGATTCGACGTGGCGGCGATTTTGCTGCTCTCCTACGTCGTGTTCGTGACCGACGATTGGCGGCCGACCACGAGGGGTGACGTTCTCTACATCGGCGTCGGTGGCCTGTTCCTCATCACGCTCGGCAACGCCCTCCTGTTCGTCGGGCAGGGTGGCACGACGACGGCCGTCTCGTCGGTGCTGTTCAGCCTGATTCCACTGCTGACGGCGCTGTTTGCCATCGCCATCTATCCGGAATTCAAACCGACCGTCTACTGCATCAGTTCGCTCATCCTCGGGCTCATCGGCATCGTCATCATCGCGAACCCCGACCCGGCGAACCTCTTTGGCTCTGCTGCCCTCCCGAAATTTCTCGTCACCGGGGCCGCGGCGAGCATCGCGCTCGGGAGCACCATCGTCTACCGCATCGAGCACACGATTTCGAACGAGGCCGCCGTCGCCTGGTCGATGGCCCTCGGCGCGGTGTTGCTCCATCTGCTCGCCGCGACGGTGACCAAGGAACCACTCTCTGCGGTAACGGTGACGCCAACGCTCGTCGGAGCCGTGCTCTACCTCGCGCTGTTCGCGAGTGCGTTCGCCTACCTCATCTACTTCCACCTGCTGCGCGAACTCGGCCCGCTCGAAGTCAATCTCAACTCCTACGTCGTCCCCGTCTATACGGTCGTTCTCAGTTGGGTGCTCCTCGACGAACTCATCGACCCCCAGACCGTGGTCGGGTTCCTCGTCATCTTCGCCGGATTCGCGCTGCTCAAGCGAAACGACATCCGCGAAAAATTCCCCCGATTCGGGCGAACGCCCTCCTCAACCGAGTAGGGCGTCCACGTCAACGTGAGCCGTGAGTAACTCGCGCATCGATTCGACCGTCTCCTCGTCGCGCGTCCGCCCAGCGCGAATCACGTCCTCTGCACGCTCGATGGTTGTCATCGTGTCCGTCTGCATGAGCAAGATTGGAATGCCACGCGACTCCGCCTTCCCGATGACGGCTCCCGGCGGGCTGAACCCGCCCGTCAGGAGCAGGCACTTGATTCCCGAGGCTTCGAGCGCCGCCGTCTGAATGTCGGTGCGGTCGCCGCCCGTAATCATGGCCGCGTCCTTCGAGCGTCTGAACTGGCTGAGCGCGGCCTCCGGTCCCATGGCTCCGACGACGAACCGCTCGACGAAACCGTCGGTGGGGGTGTTCTGCGTGACGATTTGCGCGCCGAGTTCGGCTGCGAGGTCTGCCACCGAGATGCCGGCGAGTTCGCGCTTTCGCGGGAGCACCCCGTAGACCGGGATGCCGCGGCCTTCGAGAAACGGAACGACATCCGTCGAAACCCGGTCGTAGCTCGCGTCCTCGACAGCGTTGAACAGGACGCCACCGAGGCGGTCACCAAACCGGTCTGCCGCCGCGAGCACGTCGTCTACGTCACCCGGTTCGCTGTACGTCGTCACCAGCACCACCTTCGCGTCGAGGAGGTCTGCGACGTCTGCGTCGGTGAGGTTCACGATGCCACCCGTGGTGTAACTCCCCCCGCCTTCGACGACCATCAGGTCGCGGTCTGTGGCGAGCGACTCGAAGTTCTCCCGAACCCGTGCCTTGAGATCGTCGGGGTTCTCCTGGCCGCGAAGCACACTCTCTACGAACGTCGGCGAGTAGACGATTGGCTCCATCTCGCTTACGTCCGCGTCGGTGTCGAGCAGGTCGCGGGCGAGCATCGGGTCCTCGTCGAGAATCTTGCCGACGTTCGACTGGAGACGCGTCCCCTTCGGTTTCATGTACCCGACCGCCTTGCCCTGATTCGCCGCGAGCGTCGCGAGCGACAGGGCAATGGCGGTCTTGCCGGTGCTTTCTTCGGTTGCAGTGATGAGTAACGTGTTCATTGGTCGATGGTGAGTCTGAGGTCGATGGCCGTCGCGCCCGCTGGTGTGGCGACCAGTGGGTTGATGTCCAGTTCGAGAATTTCGGGGAAGTCACAGACGAGCTGTGAGATGCGCTGGATGGTGTCTGCGATGGCCGCACGGTCCACTGGTTCGCGCCCCCGCGCCCCGCGCAGGAGCGGTGCGGTCTTGATTTCGTCGAGCATCGCCGTCGCGTCCCGTTCGCTCACGGGGGCGACGCGGAAGGTGGCGTCTTCGAGCACTTCGACGAAGATGCCGCCGAGGCCGAACATGACCAGCGGGCCGAACTGCGGGTCGCGATTCATGCCGACGATGGTCTCGGTTCCACCGGATACGTCCAGCAGTTCCTGGACCTGTACGCCGAGGATGGTCGCATTTGGCTGGTACTCCCGGGCGCGGGTCACGAGGTCCTCGTAGGCGTCGTAGACGTCTTCGAGCGCCACGCCGACTTTCACGCCGCCGATGTCGGACTTGTGCGGGATGTCCGGACTGACGATTTTCATGACGACTTCCGGGTCGCCGATGTCCTGGGCGGTCGAGACGGCGTCCGCCGCGGAATCGACCACCGCCCCCGTCGGCGTGGGAATGCCGTAGGCAGAGAGCAGATCCATCGCCTCGACGCCGAGTTGCGTCTGCCCGCGCTCTTTTGCGGCGTCGAGAATCTCGCGGGCCTGTTCGTGGTCCACGTCGAACTCCGTGGGTGGCTGGTACTCGCGGTCCCGAATCGTCCGGTACCTCCAGAGGGCGTCGAGACTTCGCACGGCCCGCGCCGGGTCGAAGTACGTCGGGATGCCGGCACTGTTGAGCGCGGCCTCGGCTTCACGGGTCGAATCGCCACCCATCAGGCAGGCGGCGACCGGTTTGTCGTGGGTCGCCTGCAGGTCGATGACCGCCGCCGCGAAATCCTCGAAGTCGAGGACGGCGGTCGGGCACGTCAGGACGACGGCGCACCCGACCCGGTCGTCGGCGAGTGCGAGGTCGATGGCCGTCTCGAACCGGTCGATTCCGGCGTCCCCGATGACGTCGATTGGGTTGTGGATGTTCGCCTCCTCGGGCATCGACTCACCGAGCGCGTCGAGCGTGGCCGGTGAGAGCGAAGCGAGCGAGAGCGACGAGTCGCCTACTGCGTCGGTCGTCATCACGCCGGGGCCGCCCGCGTTGGTCACGATGGCTACCTCTCCCGCGTTCGGGAGTGGCTGGCCCGAGAGAATCCCGGCGAAGTCGAACAGGTCCTGGACCGTCTCGACGCGGAGGACGCCCGCCTGTTCGAGCCCCGTCTCGTAGGCTCGTTCGCTCCCGGCGATTGCGCCGGTGTGCGAGGAGGCCGCGCGTGCGCCGGCCTCCGTGCGGCCGGATTTCACGAGGACGATTGGCGTGTCCTGAGTCACCTCGCGGGCGGTGCGGACGAACCCCTCGCCGTCCGTGATGGCTTCGAGGTAGCCCATGATGACGTCCGTCCCCTCGTCGTCGCCCCACTCGCGGATGAAGTCGGATTCGTCGAGGACGGCCTTGTTGCCGAGCGAAACCACGTCGCGAAAGCCGATGTCGCGGTCGTTCGCCCAGTCCAGGACGGCCGTGATGAACGCCCCCGATTGGCTCATGAACGAAATCGAGCCGGGAAGGGCGTTCTCCGGGCCAAAGGTGGCGTTCATGCCAACGTCGGTGGCGATGACGCCGAGGCTGTTCGGGCCGACGAGATTGAGGTCGTACTCGGTCGCGACGGCCGTGAGTTCTGCTTCCCGGGCGGCCCCGCCGCTGCCAGTCTCTGAGAAACCGGCCGTAATGACGACGACGTTCGCCACGCCCGCCTCTCCAACCTCGCGGACGACGTCCACGGCGACGGCCGGCGGCACGACGACGATGGCGAGATCCACGTCGCCGGGGACCGTGGCGATGTCTTCGTAACTCTCCACCCCGAGGACGGTGTCCGCGTTCGGGTTGACGGGGATAGTCTCACCGACGAAGTCGGCGAGCAAGTTTGCCGTGATGGCGCGGCCGACAGACCCCTCGCGCTCGGTCGCGCCGATAACGGCTACCCGCTCCGGTGCGAACAGTGACGATAGCGTTCCCATCTAGTGGGAGATGCTTCGGGACGCGGACAGATAATACCCGATGCGGAGGGGCGACCGATTTAGGTGCTCACGTCCACGACTCGCGCTTTCGAGTACGACGAGAGCGCGTCGGGGTCGATAGGAAAAACCGTCTGGGGCGTGCCCGCCGCCGCCCATACCTGCTCGTGGTTAAGCAGCGTCTCGTCCAGATAGACCGGCACCCGCGTCGAGTGGCAGAAGGGTGGCACGCCGCCAATCGACCAGCCGAGCGTCTCCTTTATCTCCTCCGGCGTGGCCATCCGAACCGTCCCCTCGGGGACTTCCTGTAAGTCTGCGACCTTCTCGAAATCGACGTGATTTGCCCCAGACGTGACGACGACGACGAGGTCGCCGTCCGCGACGATTGCGATGCTGCTCGCGATTTGCGCGACGGTACACCCGACGGCCTCGGCGGCGTCCGCCGCCGTCTTCGTGCCCTCCGGAAACTCGTGAATATCGACTGCAAACCCGTACTCCTCTGCGGCGCGTGCCGCGAACTGCGAGGCGCGTTCGTGCATATCCACCGATTTTTCCGCCATCCACCATATGTGCTGGTGTGGCGGCAGCGCCTACCCGAAGACGTCAGGTCGAATCGGGCGACCCGGTGTCTGCAATCCGGGACTCGTACTTTTCGAGACTGGTTTCGAGGGCGGCTCCAGCGTCCATTTCGAGGGCGTCCGCGAGTGCGAGCAGGGTGAACAGCGCATCGCCGAGTTCGTCGTCGCGAATCGAGAGGGCGGTGGGCCGCGCGCCGTAGTCGGTCGATTCGGTAGCGTCACCGGCGAGTTCACCCACCTCGGCGACGAGGTCGAGCAACCGGTAGGCGGGGGGCGCGTGCAGGTCGTGCGTCGAGAGGAATGCGGCGACTTCGTCCTGACTGTCCATGGCGGCCCGTCGCAGACGGGCGAGAAAGTCGTTCCCATCACTAAAGCAAAGTGGACGGTCTACGTTGCTGGCACTATGTCGGACGACCGCTGGCTCTACGCGTGGGGACTCGGCTACGCCGCCGTGGGAGCCGCCTCGCTGTTGATTCCGTTGTACGCACTCACACTCGGGAGCAGTGCGCTCCTCGTCGGTCTGATGGCCTCGACTGCCGCATTTGCGGGGGTTCCGGGGGCGTTGCTCTGGGGCAGACTCGCCACGCGAACCGGGCGACGCAGGCCGTTCGTCCTCGTCGCACTGGCCGCGGCGGCCATCGTCCTCGCCGTCGTGCCGTTCGTCACAGAACCGTGGTTGTTGCTGGTTGCGAACGCCACCCTCTGGTTCGTGGTCGCCGCGGCGGCTCCCGTGTTGAACCTCATCGTCGTGGACGGCGTTCCTGACACCCACTGGGACGACCGCATCGCACGGCTGAACGAAATTCAGGGGTACGGCTGGCTGCTCGGCCTCGTCTCGGGGGCTGGCTGGATGGCGCTCGCCGAACCGCGACTCGGGAACGTAGACGCCCAGCAACTGTTCTTCTCGCTCATCGCGACCACGACGTTTCTCGCCTTCCTGCTCGCGCGAACGTGGTATCCAGAGCCGTCGATGATTAGCCGCGACCGGTTCATCCGCGTGTACCGGACCCTCGGACGCGGCAGGTGGGGCGCGGGGCGCTACGTTCGCGCCATTCCGTACGGTCCCGCCCGTATCTACTGGGGGCTCGCCTCGTTCAACGTCCGGCGGTTTACCGACCGGGCCACCTCGTCGCTCGGGGCCTACTTGTTGGCTGCCGTCGTCTTCTTCGTTGGCTTCTCGGTCTACTTCGGCCCGCTCCCGGCGTACCTCACCGACCTCCAGTATTCGACTGACCAGATTTTCATCCTGTTCGTCGTGAACAGCGCGGGGTCTGCGGTGTTCTACGGTCGCGTCGGCGCACTCGCGGCGAAGTGGGAATCTCATCGCCTTCAGACGGGTGCGCTCGGTGCGCGAACCCTCTTGTTTCCCGGCGTGGCGCTGGTCGGCGGCATCGGCGCGCTTGCGGGGTTCTCCGGCCTGCTCGTGTTGTTCGCGCTCATCGGCGTGACGTGGGCCATCATCGCCGTCACCGCGACGAGCATCGTCACGCGCCTCGCGCCGGCCTCAGTTCGCGGCGAGGCGCTCGGGGCGTACACCGCCCTATCGAGCATCGGTGGGGGCATCGGCAGCGCAATCGGCGGCGCACTCGCCGACTCGATGGGCTACGGCGTCACCTTCGGCGTGGCCGCCGCGCTCGTCTTACTCGGCGCGGGGTTGGTCCTCGCCGGGCGAGCGGGAATCCTCGGGACGCGCAGTCCGTTCGGCGATACTATCTGAGAAACTGCGGTGGGCGTGACCACACCACAATCGCTTTTCATGGTGGGGGTCGTATGTCGTCGTATGACTCATCGAGCCGTCGTCCGGGGCGTCGGGGTCAGCGTGGGGAACGAGGGTCCCGGTGCACCTGCGGTGGTTCTCGAGGTGCGGGGCGAACTCCTTCCGATTTACGTGAGCGCAGACCAGGCCCAGTCGATGCAACTCGCGATGCGCGGCCGACACTTCGAACGCCCGTTGACGCACGACCTCCTCGTCGACATGGTCGCCGAGTTCGGAGGCGCAATCGACAAAGTTCGCATCGACGACCTCGCAGACGGCACCTTCTTCGCGAAAATCGACGCAGAACAGTACGTCGGCGGCGAGAGTCGTGAAGTCGTCTTCGACGCCCGTCCGAGCGACGCCATCGCTATCGCCCTCCGCGCTGACTGTCCCATCTTCGTCTCCGACGCCGTCGTCGACCGCGCTGGCTACCACCCCGAGGAGTTTTCGCTCCAGGGGTTCGACGAAGATGAGTGAGGCGACGCGGCTGTCGGTTTCCGTCCCGGAGCCGGTCTCTTCGTGGGTGCTAGACGAACTCCAGAGCGACGCCTACACGGGGTATCTGCGCCGGGTTCACGCCGGCCCGGTCGGACAGGGAACAGAGTGGGAGGAGTTCGTCAGTCGCGGCTGTGGGCTGCCGAAAACGGTGGTACTTCGCGTCGAAACGGTGACGGGCGGCGACGAAGTCGGCCGTGCCACGACGTTCGAGTTCACGAGACGGGCGTAGTGTGGGTCGGCCATCGGGAGGCCGGTACTAACTGGTGGTGGAAGCCGCGAACGGAGAAACTGTCGGGAGTTAGAGTGCGAGCCAATCGGTCGAGAGGCGACCGTCCTGTAAGTGCCAGCGCTGGTATTCGACGTCGCCCTCACAGCGCGTTTCGATGACGGCGTCGAACAGCGGCTCGATGAGCTGGACGGCTTCAGCGTCGTAGCTGAGCGGGAGGTGGAAGTGGCCCATGCCACCGACACGGTGGAGTTCACCCGCGAGCGCGTGGAGGAAGGCGAACACGTCTTCCTCGTCGTGGTCAGCGAGGAGCGGGACGAGCGAATCGATGCAAACGCGCAGTTGTGCCGCGTCGAGACCGTCGCTGATCATGTCGAAGGTCTCCATGTCCGCTGAGATAGCGCGGCCGAGTCCGGCGAGGTCGTCCTCGTCTACCGTCGTCGTCGGGAACGAAATCGAACCAGGCTGGGCGGTCGTCGCGGCACTGCGTGTCAGAACCGTCGAGTCGATGACTCGGACGCTGTCTCCTCCCCAGTTTCCGGAGGGAAGGCGGCGGTCTACGTCGATTGGGCTGTCTGTAAATACGAACAGTCTGCGGCGGTCCTCTGCCGGGTCGTCGCCCAGCAGTCGCTTACAGGCGTGGTCGTGGGCTTCCTCACAGCCCGAACCGACGAGCAAAATGCTGCTCCCTCTTCGCTTTAGTGCGGCAAGTGCCTGCGTGATGGCCGTCGTTTCCGTCAGACCAGTTCCTCCCTCCGATGGCATCTTTCATATTAGGTGGAATTGGTCGCTAATAAAGATTGTGGAGGTCGTTCAGGGTAGCTTCGTCGAATTACCACCTTTTTCCATGCTGACACCGTATGCTATGCTATGTCATCAGACGCTCGCGACGACGTGCCTCGCCTCGTCGACGAACTGGAGGACACGCTCGCAGAACTCAGACAGGCGCTCGAACCGACGACCCGACGAGGGCTTCCGATGCCCCCCTCTCCACGCCGCCTCCTCTCGTTTACCGACGAGTACGCCATCCCGACGGCCATCGCCGTCCTCGAGGCGAACATCCGGGCACTCGAATCGCTCCAGGAGGTCATCCATCTCACGAACCGCGGCCTCGACGCGACGGAGTCCACTCGGGCCGGGTCTCGCCGCGCCCGCGACGTGAGCCAAGAGGCCGTCACCCGACTGGAGCGCGCGCTCACCGACATTCAGGTTGCCCTCGAAGAGGGCGCGCTCCCAGAGAACCCCGAGGCGAGAAAACTGCTCACCGAAGCCCGAGACCTTCGGACCGAAATCGACGACCGACTGGCCGAATCGAGGGGAACGACGCGACCCGCCGAACGCCGGGCCAGCAGCCAGCCAATCGTCATCCCGGTCGAACCGGACGACGAAGACCGGGCCGCGGACGAACAGGCAGCACACGAGCTAGAAGACGCCCTCGCGGAGGAGGAAATCGAAGCCGAACTGGAGACGATTCGAGAAGAACTCGACAAGGTCGACGACGAGGACGACGAAACCTGATTCCGTGCCTGACTGACGCTTCTGCCAGCAAAAATCTTCATACCCATGGGTTGTGTTAACAGTGCTAATCTAGCGTGCGAGAATCGTCCGCACCGGGGGACCCAAGATGAGAGATACGACCGTCAGCAGGGTGGAATTGTTCTACAGAGCGCACGCGCCGGACGTGGCCCGCGTTTCACAGGACCTCGTTATCGACCGACTCGACGAACTCGACCACGCCGGCGCAGTGCGTATGGAGAAACACCTGTGGCCCAACCGAATCGTCCTCGAAGACGACCACGACGAATCGACCACGCTGGCGCTCGATTCCTACGTCGCGTTCACGCAGTGGGCACGCGAACACCGCGTGGAGTTGGCTCCGTACTTCCACATCCACGAGTGCCACTGGTTCACCGGCGAGGACTGCACCGAACTCGTCCTGCCGGTGATGTGCCTCGCGGCCTACGACGACCGCGACCACCTCGTGAACGTGCTCCCGCACACGGCCGACGGTCGCCACGTCTCGGTGGTCGAGTTCGTCGCCAGCCTCGAAGCGAACGCTGGTCGTACCACTCCACCCGCCGTCTAATCACTCGACGTCCCAGTAGGGATTCCATGCGACCTCCCAGAGGTGGCCGTCCGGGTCTGCGAAATACCCAGAATATCCACCCCAGAACACCTCCTGTCCGGGCTTGACCAGCGTCGCACCTGCGGCGACGGCCTCGTCTAACTGCGCATTGACGGCGTCGGCGGACCGAACGTTGTGCGCGAGGGTGATTCCCGCGAATCCCTCACCGTCCGGCGAGACAGTCGCATCCTCGGCCAGTTTCTCGCGCGGGTACAGTCCCAATCGCGTGTCGCCGAGCGAGAAGAATGCTACGTCGCTGTCCGCCTCCCGGTCGTCCATCGGCAGTCCGAGGCCGTCGCGATAGAATTCGATTGCTCGGTGCAAGTCTGCGACGCCAAGCGTCACGAGGGTAAGCCGTGGCTCCATGCGAAGAAGACGACAACAGACTGCAAAGAAGTAGTGGTCAGTGAGCGTTACTGGAACCGCTCGAATCTCCGACTCGAACGTGTCTTACGCGACCTAAACATCGCTTATTGGACACGTTCGAATCGGTACCCATCCCACTCCTGACTCTCCGGCTCCCGGATTCCCGCGCCGGGTTCGCGGAGTTGCTCGACGTACACCGGGCGAACCTCGTCGCCGATGTCGATTTCGTCGGTCGTGGCCTGTCCGATGGCGCGGACAGGCTGGCCGTCTACGTCGAATTCGACGATTGCGAGCGTGTTCGGCGCGGTGACGCCCGGCGGCGTCGCGGTGCTCGTTGTCCACGTGACGACGGTGGCCGTCTTCTCAGCGAGGTCGATGGTCTCCTTCTGTTTCTCGCCGCACTCCGGACAGCGCGGGTGCTGGGGGTACGTCACGTGACCGTTGACACAGCGGAACGCATCCATGCTCATTGTCGGGCCTCCATGATGGTGGTGATGACACAATTCCCAAAGCCGCCGACGTTACAGCAGAGGCCGACGTCCGCCTCGACCTGTCGCTTCCCGGCGTCGCCCATGAGTTGCTGGTAGATTTCGTAGCCCTGGGCCACGCCCGATGCGCCGAGCGGGTGACCCTTCGACTTCAGCCCGCCGGAGGTGTTGACGGGGAGTTCGCCGTCGCGCTCGGTGACGCCCTCCTCGATGGCCTTCCAGCCCTCGCCCTGCTCGAAGAAGCCGAGGCCCTCGCTCTGGAGGAATTCGAGGATGGTGAACATGTCGTGAAGTTCGGCCACGTCGATGTCCTCCGGGCCGTAGCCGGACATCTCGTAGGCCTTCTTCCCGCTTTCGACGACGCCGCCCATGACCGTCGGGTCGTCGCGCTCGTGGACGACGTGGGTGTCAGTCGCGCCCCCGACGCCGGAGACGACGACGTACTCGTCTGTGTACTGCTTCGCGACTTCCTCGGGGCAGAACATCAGTGCCGCACTGCCGTCCGTAATCGGACAGAAGTCGTAGAGTCGAAGCGGGTCGGCCACGATGGGCGACTCCATGACCGTCTCAAGGTCCACTTCCTTGCGGAACTGGGCGTGGGGGTTATCCACGCCGTTTTTGTGGTTCTTGACTGCGACCTTTGCGAGACTCTCGCGGGGTGCGTCGTACTTATCGAGGTAGAGTCGGGCGGTGAGGCCGGCGAAACTCGGGAGCGTCACGCCGTGTTTGTACTCGACTGGGTGGGTAATCGAGGCGATGACGTCCGTCGCTTCCGCGGTGGAGCGATGGGTCATCTTCTCGCCGCCAACGAGCAACGTCATGTCGCTCGCGCCTGAGGCAACCGACTGCCACGCGTGGAACATCCCCGCGCCGCCGGAGGAACTCGTCTGGTCGATGCGGGCGCTGTACGCCGGCATCACGCCGAGGTCGTGGGCGAGCATATTGGGCACGCCGGTCATGCCTTCGAACTCGCCGCTGGCCATATTCGATACGTAAAGATGGTCTACGTCTGTAGGGGCGACGCCCGAGTCGTCGAGACACGCTTCGCCGGCCTCCGCGAGCAAGTCGCGAATCCAGCCATCGCGTTTCCCGAACTGGGTCATCGACGCCCCGATGATTGCGACGTCCATATGTTGGGTGATTCAGTGAAAGAGTGTGTTTGTTTCGGTGGGGCTAGCAGTGAAGTCGACCCGCGAGTTTCCAGGCGTCGCCCTGCGATGCGCGCGGCAGGTTGCGAGCGGCGCGGCCCGCCCCGGTGTGGCGGGCGACCGCCCAGTTGCTCACGTACTCGGACGATTGGGTTTGCTGGTCAGCCGTCGCCGCATCCGCGGAGAGATGGGCGCTCACGGCGGCAGCGATGGCTGCTGCTTCGGGAGCCGTTGCATCAGCGGGGAGCGTCAGTTCGACGCCCGTTTCGAGTTCCACGGTCGGGCTGTCGGCCGCTTTCTGATCGGGCGATTCGGTCGGCTGCTGGTTGTCTGTTTGCTGTTCTTGTTCCGGTGGGCGCTGAAGGAGTTGTGGTGTCATAGTGGTATGTTTCCGTGTGCTTTGTCTGGTCTGTCGACGCGTTTTCGTTCGAGTAGTTCGAGGTCGTCGATGAGCCGCGCTCGCGTCTCGCGCGGGTCCAACACGTCGTCAACGTAGCCGCGCTTCGCCGCGGCGTACGGATTCGCAAACTCCTCCCGGAAGTCTTCCATGAGCCGTTCTCGCTCTGCGTCTGGGTCGTCTGCGGCGGCGATTTGTTTTCTGAACAGGATGTTCACCGCACCCTGTGGTCCCATCACGGCCATCTCGGCCTCGGGCCAGGCGTAGTTCACGTCCGCCCCGAGGAATTTCGAGGCCATGACGATGTACGCCCCGCCGTAGGCCTTGCGCGTGATGACGGTGAGCAGTGGCACCGTGGCCTCCGCGTAGGCGTAGATGAGTTTCGCGCCGTGGCGGATGATGCCGTTGTGCTCCTGGTCGGTGCCGGGCATGAACCCGGGCACGTCCACCAGCGAGATGATGGGGAAGTTGAAGGCGTCACAGAAGCGGACGAACCGCGCTGCCTTCTCGCTCGATTTGATGTCGAGGGTGCCCGCGTTGACTTTCGGCTGGTTGGCGACGATGCCGACTGGCCGGCCGTCCATGCGGGCGAACCCGGTCACGACGGTGCGCGCGAAGTTCGGCTGGACTTCGAGGAACGACTCCTCGTCTGCGACGCGGTCGATGACGTCCCGGACGTCGTACGGCTTTTTCGGCGCGGCCGGCACGATGTCGAGGATGTCGTCCAATTGTCGGTCGGGGTCGTCCCACGACTCCACGCGCGGTGGGTCTTCCATGTGGTTCGACGGCAGGTACGAGAGCAACGCCCGAATGTGGTCTAACGCTTCCTTGTCGTCCTTGCAGACGAAGTGTGCGACGCCGCTCTTCTGTGAGTGGGCCCCCGCTCCCCCGAGTTCCTCCATCGTGATTTCCTCGCCCGTGACGGTCTTGATGACCTCCGGGCCGGTAATCATCATGTGGCTCGTATCCTCGACCATGATGGTGAAGTCAGTCAGCGCGGGCGAGTAGGTCGCCCCGCCGGCGCACGGCCCCATGATAGTCGAAATCTGTGGGATGACACCCGAGGCCTTCGTGTTCAGTTTGAACAGTTTGGCGAACCCGACGAGGGCGTCGAGTCCCTCCTGAATGCGGGCCCCGCCGGAGTCGTTGAGTCCGATGACGGGCACGCCGTTGTTGATGGCGTGTTCCATCACCTTCTCCATTTTCTGTCCGACGACTTCGCTTACGGACCCACCAAAGACGGTGAAGTCGTGAGCGAACACGAGCACCTTCCGGCCGTCGACCTCGCCGTAGCCCGTCACGACGGCGTCGCCAGCCTGTTTCTTCTCGTCCATGTCGAAGCTGGTACACCGGTGTTCGACGAACTGGTCGAACTCGCGGAAGGTCCCCTCGTCGAGGAAGTAGTCGATGCGCTCGCGCGCGGTCAACTTCCCCTTCTCGTGCTGTGCCTCGATTCGTGCTTTACCGCCACCGTTTGCGGCCTCTTCTCGTCGTTTCTCGAGCTCGCTAACCCTGGCAGTTCCCTCGTTCCCACTCATGGCCTACCACTCCATGCCGCCGTTAACGCCGAGAATCTGCCCGGTCATGTAGCCCGATTTCGGGCTCGCGAGGAACGACACCATTCCAGCGATGTCGTCTACCTCGGCGAATCGGCCGAGCGGAATCCGCGAGATGATTTTCTCCTGGACGCGGTCTGGAACCGTTTCGAGCATATCGGTCTTGACGAAGCCGGGAGCGACACAGTTTGCCGTGGCGCGCGAGCGAGCCATTTCGAGGGCGATGGTCCGGGTGAACCCGAACAGGCCACTCTTAGTCGTCGCGTAGTTGGCCTGCCCGTAGTTGCCTTGCTGGCCCACGACGCTCGAAATGTTGATGAGGCGACCGTCTTTGGCGGTGGTGATGTCGTCGAAGAAAACCTTCGTACAGTTGTACACCCCGCCGAGGTTGATTTCCATGACCCGGTCCCAGTCCTCGCGGGACATGTTAGAGAACTTCTTGTCGACGGTGATGCCCGCGTTGTTCACGAGCACCGTCGCTGGACCGAACGCCTTGCTAACGCGCTCTCGCATCGCCTCGACTTCCTCGAAGTTTGCGACGTCGGCCTGCACCGCGATGGCCGACCCGCCGGCCTCCTCGATTTCGTCGACGACGTCGTACGCCTCGCCCTCAGAGGAGCGGTAATTGACGACGACGTTTGCGCCTTGCTTGCCTAATTCAACTGCAATCCCTCGCCCGATGCCTCGCGAGCCACCGGTTACAACGCACGTTTGGTGTTCCAGATCCATTTTTTTATCTCCAGGTGGGATTCTGGGGGGTCAATCCTATCGAGGAATCTCGAAATTATAATTGTTCCTCACCCCCGTCTCCCTTATTCAAAGCGTCCCATGATAGAGGCATAAATATTGTCCTTATATGGGATAATATTCAAAATGTGAAACGGAATAGTATGGGTCTGTGCATCAAGATTCACATTATCACACCAATAAATTATCGATTGTTACAATCTGGTTTTTCTGACTGTCTGCAAACGACAGGTACTTTAGGCCGACCTAAATAGGTAGCCCCAACTGACCAATGACGACCGACATCTGCGTCATCATCCCGACTATCCGCGAGTACGAATGCGTCCGGGCATACATCCAGAACGCCCGCGACCACGACTTCGACCTGTCGCGTCTACACTTCGTCCTCGTCACGGAGGACTTCTGTGACACCGATGCGATGGAAGCCATGCTCGAAGACGAGGGTGTCTCCGGCGAGGTGTTCGACGGCTCCAGTCGCGACGTGTGGTACGACGAACACGACGTCAGCGAGTACTCCCATATCGTCCCCGCCGCGAGCCACGCCGAGACGAGCTTCGGTCTGCTCTACATGTGGGCGAACCCGCAGTTCGACATCGGCTTCTTCATCGACGACGACACCCTGCCCCACGACGGTGACTTCTTCGGACAGCACCTCACCAACCTCAACTACGAGGGCGAAATCGAGGAAGTCAGCTCCGACACCCAGTGGGTGAACGTCCTCTACCAGAACGCCGACGACCATGGCCTCTACCCGCGAGGCTACCCCTACGCCGCGATGAACGAAACGGTGGAAACGGGCACGACCGAAATTTCGGACGTCGTCGCCTCCCAGGGCCTCTGGACCAACGTCCCCGACTTAGACGCCGTGCGCATCCTCATGGACGGCGACCTCGAGGGCCAGGCCCAGACGCGCACCGACCGCACCGACTTCACGAAGGACTTCGTGGCCGCCCGCGACAACTACCTCACCGTCTGCTCGATGAACCTCGCCTTCCGCCGCGAGGTCATCCCGGCGTTCTACCAGTTACCGATGGACGACAACGAGTGGAACGTCGGCCGGTTCGACGACATCTGGAGCGGCGTCTTCCTCAAACGCGCCTGCGACATCCTCGACAAAGAGGTCTACAACGGCTTCCCGCTCTGTGAGCACAACAAGGCGCCACGCTCTACCTTCGACGACCTGAACAACGAGGTTCCCGCCCTCGAACTCAACGAACACGTCTGGGAACTCGTCGACGAGGTTGGCGAGGATGCAGACACCTACGCAGAAGCCTTCGAGGCGATGGCCACGGCGCTCGCAGACGGCGACTTCGACCAGTGGAACAACGGCGAGTTCCTCAACTTCGTCGGCGACCACATGCACGACTGGCTCGCCTGCCTCGACGAACTCGGTGGCTTGCAGTCGACGCAAGTGGCAGAAGCCGTCGCCGACGACTGACCGCGAACCGGCACGGTTAAGTGATTTAGGCGGCCCTAAACTACTAACAATGGATTCGCGAGACACGTCCGGCGCCAGCGAAACTGGCGGCCGGAAGCGTCGGGCAGAATCGGCTGGCACGTCACGACGACGATTTCTGCAGTCTGCCGGCGTCACCGCTGGCATCGCATCGCTTGCCGGGTGTACTGACTTCCTCTCGGGCGAGAGTGACGAACCCGGAAACAACACCACGACCACCTCGGACTTCGGGCAAATCGGTTCCGGGCGAACCGGCGACCAGATTCAGGGCGGCACCTCAATGCAGGACATGCCGGACCTCTCCGGTGAGATTACCGTCTACTCCGGGCGCGGCGAGGCGCTCGTGGGCGAACTCATCTCCTACATCGAAGGGCTGTACCCCGACCTGACCATTCAGCCACGGTACGAAGGGTCAAGTCAACTCGTCCAGAAGATTCTGAACGAGGGCGAAAACAGCCCCGCAGACGTGTTTTTCTCCGTGAACGCCGGGTCGCTCGGCTTCCTCAAAGACGAGGGACGCACCGTGGAACTGTCCGACGAAATCACGGGCATGGTCCGAGAAGAGTTCCACGACCCCGACGGAAACTGGGTCGGCACCTCCGGGCGCGCGCGGACGATTCCGTACAACACGGACACGTTTTCCGAATCGGACATCCCGACGGACATCATGGCGTTCCCCGACGCAGACCAGTTCAGCGACGATATCGGCTGGGCCCCCTCCTACGGGTCGTTCCAGGCGTTCGTCACCGCCATGCGCATCCTGAATGGTCGTGAGGCCACGAAGCAGTGGCTCGAAGGCATGATAGAACTCGGCGTCCAGGAATACACCGACGAGTTCGCCATCGCCCTCGCCGTCGCAGACGGGGAGATTAGCGCCGGCTTCACGAACCACTACTACATCCAGCGCGTGCTCGCAGACCGCGAAGACGCCCCACTGGCAACCGCTTTCACCGAGGGCGACGCTGGCGCAATCTTCAACGTCGCAGGCGCGGCCGTCGTGGACACCGCACAGGACCAGGAGATGGCCGCAAACTTCGTGCGCCACCTGCTCTCCGCCGAGGCACAGGCGTACTTCGCCACGACGACGTACGAGTACCCACTCATCCCCGAGGTCGAACCCATCGGCGACCTGCCGACTATCGACGAACTCAACCCGCCTGCGGACCTCGACCTCACCCAGTTGTCCGACATTCGCCCCACCCTCGACCTGATGCGCGAAGTCGGAATCAGCGTCTAACCAAACTATGGCACCAGAAACAGACTCGCTGTTCGCCCGCGTGACGAGCAGCGAGTCTGAACTCCCACTCGGCCTCACGTTACTGTCTGGTGCCATCGCCGCCGCCGTCGTCTTCCCGCTCATCTGGATTCTCGCGAACGCGCTCGAAGTCGGGGCCGGAACGGCCATCGACCTGCTCACTCGCGAGACGACCCTCCGCGTTTTCCTCAACAGCACGCTGCTCGTCGCCGTCGTCACGGGCGCGTCCATCCTGTTCGCCGTCCCGCTTGCCTTTCTCACCGTCCGGACGAACCTCCCGTTCAAGCGGTTCTGGACGGTTGCGCTCTCGATGCCCCTGGTCGTTCCGAGCTACATCGGCGCGTTCGCCTTCGTTTCCGCGTTCGGCCCACGGGGCGAACTCCAGACGATGCTCGCACCGCTCGGCATCGAGAAGCTCCCCGAGATTTACGGCTTCACGGGTGCGGCGCTCGTGATGACCCTGTACACCTACCCCTACGTCTTCATCTCCACGCGGGCGGCCCTCAAGACGATGGACGCCCGTCTCGTGGACGCCGCCCGCACGCTCCAGCACTCGCGCTGGGAGGCGTTCCGTCGCGTCACGATTCCACAGATTCGCCCGGCGGTCACCGCCGGCGCACTCCTCGTCGCTCTCTACACGCTCTCTGATTTCGGGACGCCGGCAATCATGCGCTTCGACGTGTTCACGAAGGTCATCTACGCAGAACAGAACTCCCTTTCGACGTTCGGTCAAGACCTCGCCGCGCTGCTCTCGTTGCAGCTCGTCGTCGTGACGTTCGTCATCCTCGCTGTCGAGTCCCGCGTGCGCGGCGGCGACAACATCGCCACGAACCGAGCTTCGACCCGGGGCGCGATGGTACGCCTCGGGAAGTGGAAGTGGCCCGCGCTCGCCCTGTGTCTCAGCGTCGCCGGCCTCGCGCTCGTCGTTCCGGTGGGCATCCTCATGGCGTGGCTGATTCGCGGCGGGTCGTCCTCTGCGGCCGCGTCGCTCGAATTCCAGTGGCAGTACGCGTTCAACACCGTGGGCGTCTCCGCCATCGCCGCGCTCGTGGCGGGTCTCGCGGCGCTGCCCATCGCCTACCTCGCCGTGCGCCACCGCTCGCGGGCGTCGTGGCTCATCGAACGCGCCTCTTACGTCGGCTACGCCGTCCCGGGCGTCGTGATGGGCCTCGCGCTCGTCTACTTCGGCGCGCGCTACGGGGGGCGATTCTACCAGCAGGAACTCATCCTGTTCCCGCTGCTCATCTTCGCCTACGTGGTGCGCTTCCTGCCGCAGGCGGTCGGTTCGACTCGCGCAGGGTTCCTGCAGGTCAGTCCGACGCTCTCTGACGCCGCCCGCACTCTCGGGCGCTCGCCGGTGGCCGCGTTCCGCGAGGTGACGCTGCCGCTTGTCGCACCCGGCCTCATCGGCGGCGCACTGTTGGTCTTCCTCACGACGATGAAGGAACTGCCGGCGACGCTGCTCCTGCGGCCGACGGGCTTCAAGACGCTCGTCACCCACATCTGGTCTGCACAGGCCTCTGGCCACTTCGGGCACGCGGCCATCCCCGCGCTCGTGCTCGTCGTGGTCTCTGCGGTGTCGATGCTCGTGATGCTCGCGATGGAGGGATACGATGTCAAATAGCCACGTTGCACAGCGAAACGTCTCGGTCGATGAACAGCACTTCGAACCATCCGAACAGACCGTCCTCACGCTCGCCGACGTGGGCAAATCGTTCGGCAGCGAGTGCGTTCTGGAGAACCTCTCGTTTACCGTCCGCGAGGGTGAAATCCTCACCCTCCTCGGCCCCTCCGGCTGTGGGAAGACGACGACGCTCCGCCTCATCGCCGGTCTCGCCCGCCCCGACGAGGGTGAGATTCGGCTGAACGACACCGCCGTCGCCGGCAATGGGTCGTTCGTGGAACCAGAGACCCGCGGCATCGGCGTCGTGTTCCAGGAGTTCGCTCTCTTTCCTCACCTCACCGCCGCGGAAAACGTCGCCTTCGGCCTCAAAGACCGACCGAAAGCAGAGCGCGAACAACGCGTCGAGGAGCTCCTGCGGCTCGTCGGCCTCACCGAACACCGCGAGAGCACCCCAGACCAGCTTTCGGGCGGCCAGCAACAGCGCGTCGCTCTCGCCCGGTCGCTCGCCCCCGAACCGGAAATCCTCCTGCTCGACGAGCCGTTTTCCAACCTCGACGTGGACCTCCGCGTCGAGATGCGCGAAGAGGTCCGCCGCATCATCAAGGAAGCCGGTGTCACCGCGATTTCGGTCACCCACGACCAGGAGGAGGCCTTCTCGATCTCCGACCGTGTTGCGGTGATGAACGACGGCCGACTCGAACAGATCGGCACGCCAGAGCAGGTGTTCCAGCATCCAGAATCCCGCTTCGTCGCGGGCTTCCTCGGTCACGCCAGTTTCCTCTCCGGAACCGTCTCGGGCGACACCGTCCACACCGGCATCGGTGCGATTCCCCGCGAGCAGATTCACGGCCTCGTCGCGGAGTACGACGAGACGGAAATCGACGTTTTAGTGCGGCCAGACGACCTCGTCGCCCGCCCAGCGGACGAGAAACAGGCAGGGGGCCACGTCGTCTACCGCCGTTACCTCGGGCCAACAGTCCTTTATCGGGTCGAACTCGAAACTGGAGACGTATTAGAGTGCATGCACAACCACGATGCCCGCGTCTCCCTCGGGATGCCGGTCACGGTCTCGCTTGCGGCTGGGCACGAACTGGCGTGGTTCCCGCCGGACAGCCGCTGGAGGGTCGACAGCCCAGCGGATGACTGAGGATACGCCAGCGTCTCCGTCGTCAACGCCACCTGCAGGTGATTCGACCCGGGCAGACGAGCGGGATACGGACCCCAATTCGGATTTTTCAGACCTGAAACGCGCCGTCCTCACGTCGCTCGCGTTCGCCCTCCTCGGTGCACTCGTCGGCGTCGTCATCTACGTCGTCGCTACTGACCTGTTTCCGTACCACTCCTCGAATCACGACGAGGGCGTCTACCTCCAGCAGGCAGCGTTGTTGCTCTCGGGCGAGCTCTGGTTCGCCACACCGCTCCCGGACGCCTTTCGCCCATGGTTTTTCGTCCAGGACGGCTTTCGCCTCTACCCGAAGTATTCGCCCGTGCCAGCGGCGATGTTCGCCATCGGAATGGTCCTCGGCGAACCGCGCATCAGCCTCGCGTTGATTGCGTCGGGGTCCGCCCTTCTCGTGGGCGCACTCGCCACGGAGGCGTTCGACGAGCGAACCGGCCTGCTCGCGATGGTCGTCCTCCTCGTGAGTCCGCTGTTTCTCATCTCCTCGTCGGTGTTCCTCCCGTACGCGCCGACGTTCTTCCTGAACCTGCTGTTCGCCCTCGGCTACGTGCGGGCGATTCGCCGCCGGAGCTATAGCTACGCCGCCCTCGCCGGCATCGCCATCGGCCTCGCCTTCTTCGCCCGGCCCTTCACCGCCGTTCTGTTCGCCATCCCATTTATCGTTCACGCCCTCGCTACTGTCGCCGTCTCCCTGCCCGCCGGTGAACCGTTGCTCACGGTCACCTTCAGAAACGGCGTCATCGCACTGCTCGGCGGAACAGGCGTCGCACTCGCGCTCGCGTACAACGCGGCCGTCACCGGGTCGCCGTTCCTATTCCCGTTCGAGGCGTTCGCCCCGCTCGACGGCATCGGCTTCGGGCGGCGCGTGCTGCTCGGCTACGAGCGCATGTACACGCCGTCGCTCGCGCTCGAAGCCAACGCCCACGTCATCTGGGAGTTCGCCACGCGCTGGATGCCCGCGGGGATTCTCGGCACGGCGCTCGCCGCCCTCGGCATCGGCGCGACCGTGGGCCGTGACGACATCGCGGTGAACCCGTGGAGCCTCTCAGACGGTACGCTCCGCTGGATGCTCGCCTCGCTGTTCGTGAGTATCTCTGCCGGGAACGTCTTCTTCTGGGGCAACGCGAACATCCTCGCTCGTCTCGAAACTCCCGCAGACGGCCTCATCGCCCAGTTCGGGCCGTTCTACCACTTCGACCTGCTGTTGCCCATCGCAGTCTTCGGCGCGGCGGGCATCCTATTCCTCACAGACCTCGCCAGAGAGACGACGTACGCCCGATTCGACACCTCCGTCGCCCGCGCCATCCTGCTCGCCGCACTCGTCGTGAGCGTCCCCGTCGTCGTCTCCGCAGAGCAGTCCGTGCTCGCGGACCCGGTTGCGGAGAATCGCCAGTACACGGAGCGATTCGAAGCCGCGTACGAGCCATTCGAGAACCAGGAGTTCGACAACGCCCTCGTGTTCATGGCGACGCCCTACGGCGACTGGCTCAACCTTCCCTTCCAGGCGGTGCGCAACGACGCACACCTCGGCGGTGAGGCGGTATATGCCATCGACCGCGCCCCGGGCGACGATTTCGCAGTCATCCAGCGCTACCCCGACCGGAACCTGTATCGCTACACCTTCCGCGGCGAGTGGACGCCAACCCCTGCACCCGTCAAGCCGGCGATTCAGCCACTCGACGTGCGAAACGGCTCCTCGCACACCGTCCACACCGACGTCGGCGTCGTGAGCGGGGCTCAGAGCGCGACGGTGCGCATCGAAACGAGCGACGGCGCGATGCAGTACGCCTACACCGGCGACCTGAATGAGTCGGTCGCGCTGAACTGGACCATCACCCCGCAGAACGCGAGCGTTGTGGGTGAAAACCTGCGAAAACTCGGTTCCTCGTCGAACGAAACGGTCGCGCTGAACGGGAGCGACGAGGCGGTTATGTCCGTGACGTTCCTGCAGCCGGGCGGGTCGACGGTAACCTACCGACAGGCCGTCTCTGTCGATGCCCATCCAGAGACGAATACGGTGCGGGTCATCTGGCCGCCAGAAAAGCGCGTCTGCCGCCTGCGGGCGAACTGCGGCTACGAGGGCACGTACCTAAAGAACGCCACCGATTACGTCTCCGGGGTCTCCTTCGAGACGAACGTCACCTCACAGCCGGCCGACTAGCGAAGGTGTTCTTCTATGGCGAC
Source organism: Haladaptatus sp. DYSN1 (assembly GCF_029489995.1). Classification (NCBI taxonomy): domain Archaea; kingdom Methanobacteriati; phylum Methanobacteriota; class Halobacteria; order Halobacteriales; family Haladaptataceae; genus Haladaptatus; species Haladaptatus sp. DYSN1. The sequence continues at coordinate 1,844,300 of NZ_CP120470.1, read as the reverse complement.
CTTGACGATGGATTTCGCGATGGCAGCACCGCCAGCGAGCGGGTCTAATTTCGTCTCGCCTGCACGTTCGCGGTACTCGATTGGCATCTCGTAGACGCGATAGTCGCGCATCAGCGGGCGCATCAACAGTTCGGCGGAGAGACCGGTGTTCTCGGTCCAGCGCGTCTGCTGGATGACGTCGCGGCGGTAGGCACGCATTCCCGTCGTCGTGTCGTGGACGCGCTTGCCCATCAACGTGCTCGCGAGCAGGGCGAACGCCTCGTTGCCCATCCGATTGAACTCCGGCATCTCGTCTGCGCCGTAGTAGAGGCGGTCACCGCTGACCACGTCGTAGCCCTCGTTGATTTTTTCGAGGAAGTCGGGCAGGCGCTCCATGGGGTAGGTGTCGTCACAGTCCGTCGTGACGATGACCGGGCGCTCCGGCGTCTCGACGGCTTCTTTCACGGCGATGCCGTAGCCCTGTGGTTCCTGCTCGATGACCGTCGCGCCGTGCTCGCGGGCGATTTCGGGCGTGCGGTCCGACGAGCCATCGACGCAGACGATTTCTGCCTTTCCATCCGTTATTTCGTTGATGTCAGAACAGACGGCTTCGATGGCTTCTTCCTCGTTGTACGTCCCCATTACGACGGCGAGGTCATCGAACGTGAACGACTCAGCCTCGTGCGTACTCATTGGATTCTCGAAATGGGCCGGGAGACTTGAACGTGCGGTTTGCGAAAATCTCCCCCAGATTACTGACAGGCCGGCTCTGCGGCGACGCTCACTCCTCGGTGAATGCGCCCGCACTCGACTGCTTTGGGTCTGACCCCAACCCCTCTGCAGCATTCACCCGTGGCGTAACATGTTTGTGATGAATTAATTCGGTGAACACGATGCGGACGAACTGCACCATCAGCACCATCAGCAGGGGGCCGAGGAACAGGCCGTACCAGCCGAACAGCGACGGCCCAAGGATGTAGGCGAAGACGGTGAGCCCGACGTGAATCGTCCGCCCGGCGACGTAGGGCTGGACGAACGTTTGGGGGATGACGTCGAGAATCACCAGCGAGACGACGAACAGGCCAACCGGGTACATCAGCGACCCCTCTCCCTGTATCGCCAGCCAGCTCAGATAGCCACTCACGGGGACGTAGACGAGCTTCCCGACCACGATGGGGACGAAACTTGCAACGCCCGTGAGCAGTGCGAGCGCCGTCGGGAAGGGAATCGAGAGACCCGCCGGAGCGACGAGGTTGTACCCGTTGTACGTCACCACGGCGAGCAGGCCAATCGCCAGTGCGGTCAGCGTGTTCCCCAGATAAACCGCTTCGAGGTCGCGGTCTACCGCAGAGAAATAGGCGTATACCGCCGAGTTCTGACCGCCGATTTCCGAGCGAAACCAGTCGGCGAGGCGGTAGTCGTCGCGGAGAAGGAAAAACACGAACGTGAGCGCGATGAACGACTGAATGAGGACGCTCGAGAGAATCGCGAAGGTCGTGCTCCCGACCTGCAACGCCTCCCGTGAGCGGAGCATCGACACCAACTCTCGGGGGTTTTGCGCGAGCGTCGAAACGTCTACGTAGGGCTGGACCAGCGTCTTGAATTGGTCGGTCGAGAGCGTCCCCATCTCCACGACGAGTCGCGACGCGAGGTAGCCGATGAGCGCGAGCAACGGAAGGGCGACGAGCAACAATGTCGCCGTCGCGGCGAGGCCGGGCGACTCGACCACCTTCGTCGTACGGCGATCGACGGGTCGCACCGCGTAGTAGACGAATAGGCCGAGAACGAACGCGCCGAGATACATTCGCACGGCGAGCAACAGCAACGCTGCGAGAGCCCCCCCGAGCGCCCACCACCCGATTCGTGACCGGTCTGCACCGACTGATAACCCGTTCATCGTCTTTCGACAGACAGGGTCGAGTCGGATGTATCTGATGTCCGTTTTGGCGTCAGATTCGTTCGACGAGTGCCTCACCCACACTCCGCACGCGCACGGGTTCGCTCACGGCGAGCAACTGCGTTGCCTCCGCCAATTTCGCTTCGTGTTCTGCGTGAATCGTAAACAGCGGATAACCTGCCTCGACGTGCTCGCCGACGGTGCAGTTCAGGTACAGTCCCGCCCCGGCGTCTTTTGGCGCGCCCGCCCGCCGGGCAAGTTCGCTGACGAGGGCGTTGTCGATGTGCGTCACCACACCGGCGCGGTCGGCCCGGACTTCGACGGTTTCACCGCCGGGGACGAGGTCTGCGATGGTCACGTCGGGGTCGCCACCCTGTGCGGCCACGATTTCTCTGAACTTCGCGAGCGCTGCTCCCGATTCGAGCAACGTACTCGCGTTCGCGTCAGAAGTGCAACAGCCCAGGAGTATCTCGGCGATTCTGAGACTCTTCAGCCTGAGTTCCTTGGGACCACCTCCATCCAGCACGGCGAGGACGTCTCTGGCTTCGAGCACGGGGCCGATTCCCCGGCCAATCGGGGCCGACCCGCTCGTAATCGTACACTCGACGGTCAGTCCGAGGTGCTCGCCTACGCGCTTGAAGTCCTCCGCCAGCTCTCTCGCGTTCGGCAAGTCGCGCACTTTCGCCCCCTCACCGTAGGGGATATCGATGACGACGTGGGTGGACCCCGCGCTTTTCTTCTTCGAGAGGACGGAGGCGATGATCTGGCCTGGGGGGTCGAGCGAGAGGGGCGTCTCGACGCGGATGATTTTGTCGTCTACGGGAGAGAGATTCACGCCACCGCCCCATACTAAACAACCACCCACCTGTTCGACGATTTGCTGTATCTCTGCGAGCGTGAACTCGACCGGGCAGAACACGGCCATCGTGTCCGCGGTTCCGGCGGGCGAGGTAATCGCTCGCGAGGAGGTCTTGGGAATCTTGATTCCAGCCGCGGCGACGATGGAGACGACGATTGGCGTGATGCGATTGCCCGCGACGCCCCCGATGGAGTGTTTGTCGGCGATGATAGGGTCTTTCCAGACGAGCGACTCGCCGACGTCGGTCATTATCTCCGTGAGCGAGCGCGTCTCCGCAAGCGAGAGCCCGTTCGTGTACGTCCCCGTGACGTATGCAGCGAGCTCCACGTCGTTCAGTCGGTCTGCGTCGATATCCTCGACGATGGCACGCAGTTCGTGGTGTTCGAGTTCGACGTCGTCCAGTTTCTTGCGAATGAACGAAACGGAGACTGGTCGGGGGGCGAGCGTCACGTCCACGACACCAGCGACGTGTCCCAACCGTCGGGTCACCCCGAGCGTGCCGCGAGAAACGAGTCCATCGGTCACTTCGACAATTCCAATCGAAATGCGGTCGCCGTGACTGAGTTGGACCCGGTCGAGTGGACGGACGCCGAGTTCCGTGGCGTCGGCCCGATTGAGCAGAATCGTCGGCGAACGGGTCCCAATATCCACTTCCACCGCCGTGAGTTCCATTCCAGGAGATACGCGGGAAACGGAGAAAACAGGTGTAGGTCGATACTTTCGATGCCGGCCTCTGTCGGATGCTCCTCGAAAACCACTGAAATCTTCAAAAAATCGATTAGCGAGGCTCACCGGCCGCCTCGAGCAGTTCCTGGTACCGGACGCGAATCGTCACCGTGCTCACGTCTGCGACGGCGCTCACTTCGTCCTGGGTCAGTTTCACGCCCGTCAGGCGGGCGGCTGCGTAGACAGCGGCCGCTGCGAGCCCGGTCGGACTCTTGCCGACGTGGATTACCTGTTCCTCGCCGATGCGCAGGAGTTCGCGGGCTTTCTGGACGGTTTCGTCTGGCAGGTCGAGTGCCGAGGCGAAGCGACCGACGTAGTCCTCGGGGGTGGCGAGGGCGACGCCGAGGTTGAGTTCACGCGTGAGGTAACGGTAGGTGCGTTTGAACTCCATCTCGTCGATGCGACTCACCACCGTCACTTCGGGAATGCTGCGAGGCGTCCCCTCGATGCGCGCTGCGGCGTACAGGGCGGCGGTTGCCATCCCCTCGATAGAACGTCCGGGGAGCAACTTCGCGGCGAGTGCTCGGCGGTAAATCGCGGCTGCCGTCTCACGGACCTCCTTCGAGAGGCCGAGAGCGCTTGCCATGCGGTCGATTTCGCCGAGCGCCTGCATCAGGTTACGTTCGCTGTGGTTACGCGTGCGGAAACGTTCGTCCCAGGTGCGAAGGCGGTTCATGCGTTTTCGCTGGCGGGAACTGAGCGTCTGGCCGTAGCCGTCTACGTCCTGCCAGCTGATTTTGGTCGACAGGCCCTTGTCGTGGAGGAGACCGGTGGCTGGTGCGCCGACACGGCTCGCATCCGTCTGCTCGCCGTCGTCGATGGAGCGCCACTCCGGTCCGAGGTCTATCTGGCGTTCGGTGACGACCAGTCCACACTGTGTGCAGGTGGTCTCTCCGTGTTCTGCGTCGTCCACGAGTCGACCGCCACATTCGGGGCAGGCACGCGGTTCGACGATGCGTTTCTTGTCTTCTGTCGAGACGAATGTCTCGTCGCTCGCATACGAGCGAATTGCTGCTGTGTCTGTCATAGATACGTGTGCGCACTCGCCGGGAGGAAACGAATCGGCAAGCGCCAAAAACACTCGAAATAAGTAGGCAGTTAAAGCGGATAAGGTTGTCGCGCGTCGAAGTAAGGCGTTTAATTCAGTCAGAGGACTCCGAACCCGAAGTCTGCGAACGGCCAGAAGTAGTACTCGAGGACGCCCGTAATGAGCGCCGGAATCGTCGTGTAGATGGTCGCGAGGATTGCTGCCTTCTTGTCGATTGCCAGCAGTGGGAACAGCGCGTCCCCATCCTGGCTAATAGCGTTGGCAGTCAGTGCCGAGAAGGGGATTGCACCCTCTGCGTAGAGGCCGGCGAAGACGATTTGTGGCGCACACCCCGGGATGAGGCCGAGTGCCGCACCAGCAATCGGGGCGAGGACGCCAGCGGCGGCCGCAAGCTCCTGGATGTCGACGGCGAGGATGGCAATGCCGTATTCGTAGATGAGGTACGCACTGATGACCCAGACGGTTACCATGCTCGTCTCCAGTGCCGCGTGCTGGAACGTCTCGTAGGCGTTCGAGAAGTGCTCGCGAATGCGGCCCGCACCGCCCATGTCCATGTACGACCGATGAAATGGAGGTAGAACGACAACAAAGTACCAGTGATACCGGCGACGGTGAACAACCCGAAGAACGAGGGAGCGAACTGCATTGGGACGTCTGGTGCACCCCGTGCCAGGTACAGCACGCCCGCGACGAGGCCAGCGACAGCGACCACCCACCAGACGACGTGAACGCCGTGACTAAGGGTTGCCAGGGGGCCATCTTTCGTCTCGTGGGTCAGGTCACATGCAGCTAATTCACTCGCTGACGTACGATTCGACGCGAACCCGCCGTCAGTGTGCGGTCGGCTGAGCTGGTCGACCGCGTGGTCGACGCGGCTGATACCGAGCCCCCACAGGTCCACAGCGTAGCCGAACAGGATCGCCGCGACGAACGCGATACCGTAAGCGTACAGTGCCGCTTCGGGTGCGAGCGCGATGATGACGAACGCGGCGTCACCGGCCGTAGCCGCGAGCGTCGCGACGACCGTCCCGAAGCTAATCGTTCCGCGGACGTACAGCGGCATGGCGATAATCGCGCCGCCACATCCAGGTGTCAGCCCGAGGAGTGCACCAGCAACCGGTTGCAGTCGCCTATTGTTTTCGAGGAGCGTGATGAGGCGACCGCCGGTTCGGTACTGGAGGTAGCCGAACAGCAGGACGGTGATGGCGACGAAGGCACTCACCTGCACGAAGCCGTCACGGACGGAGAAGATGAACATCTCCCACAGTTCGCTTACGCTGAGATTGACCGTATCGAGGAGCCTGTTCGCCGACTGAAGGAGTGTCACGCGGGTGACACCCCCGTGTCGCGGCTCTCGCCAGTCAGAACCGCACCGAGAGCGTTCGCCCCAGAAGCCGCCGGGAACGAATGTATTCCATACTGTTGAGACATGGTAAGCTGCTAATTACCATACACACCTGTCTCGAAGCGTATAGAAGTTTTCGCCAAACATTTTGTTTAGACTAGTCTAATTCGTTCTGAATCGACGTCCTGCTACGGATTTTCACCAGAAGCGACAGTTAATTGAACCACGACATGATGTCCCCTACAAAAGTTGACCCAACCTCAATGAGCTACCCAACGGTCCTGAAACGATGGGGGATTTTCGAAGTTCTACAGCGAATTCTCGCGTCAGATTCAATATAGCAACATATAGTTTATTCGTCTGGAGTTGAACAGAGAACGCCAAACAGATTTATTCGAGAATCGAGTAGATGTTTGCCTCGTACACCTCACGAACACGGTCGCCCCAGTTGTGCGTGTAAGTGTCGATGATGTCCTCTGCGACGTCCCCACGAAGGTACTTCACGACCCCTCGCTCCCCTGTGGCATCCCGAAGATGGGTGGTGAAATAGTGTCTGAAGTAGTGGGGCGTGACGTTCTCTTCTGCGCCGCCACCAGAACGGTACCAACCGGCGTCTCGGGCGTGGGTTTTCACCATCGATCGCACCATCTCGGGAGTCACTCGCTGTCCCCACTCGTCGCCGGTACTCACGAACAGCGGTTTGGCCGAAGACGCCGCATCCGGGCGAATCCCAAGCCATCGCTTGAGAACCCGGCGTAACTCACCGTCGATTGGTATCACCGTATCGCGTTTACGTTTGTTCGAGGCTGTCCGGCGTTCGCCATTCACCACGAGGCCCCGCGCTGGCTCGCTGGCGACGAAAATCGAGTTCGGACGCCCCTCGATCGCCACCCTGAGCGGCCCGTCGTACGCAGAATTCACCCACTCGTCTGCGAGGTTTACGTCCTGTAAATCCAAGTTACAGAGTTCGCCGACACGCATGCCGGTTTTGAGGAATGTGATGACGATTGCTTGTTCGAGCGGATGGCCGAGTCCGCCCACGAATTCGCGCATCGCTGGAAGCGAAATCTCTCGGCGAGTTGGGTCCTTATTGATGCGTTCGTCCATCTCCTCACGAACGAGTGTCATCGGGTTCGAATCGAAGACGCCGACCTGCGTCATGTAGGCATAAAACCGGTGGAGGTAGGAGGCGTAGGTGGCGACGGTACTCTCTGCGAGCCGGCCCCGCATGGTGTGGACCCACGCCATGCAATCTCGTTGGCCCGCCTCTCCGGGCGTAATCGACGCACCGCGTGGATTGCTGTCTGCGTCTGCGAGAAATGCCTCGAACTCCCGCAAGACGCGCTCGTAGGCGTCTCTCGTCCGTTCGCTCTTCCCGTGATAGACCATATCCTGGAGGAAGTAGCCCACCGGGTCTTCGGCCGCGTCGGCCTGGTCACTGGCCGCCATTCATCCCTCCGGAAACGGTGTATCCGCCGTGGCGACCGGAGTACTGGATTTGATTGGCTTGCTGGAGGGTATCGAGAGCCGATTCGAGACGGTCATCGAAGGAACCCGACAGTTCTTCGACCAGCTCGTCCCACGACAAATATTGCCCGTTTTGAAGCAACGAGAGGATGCGTGTTTCGAGGCCATCACCCCCGGGGTTCGCGGGTGCAGAACGGGCTTCCGAAGGGCCGGATTCGAACCCTCGTCTCCCCGCCTGAACCATGGTCCTGACGTACTCACTCTGGCTCATGCCTAATTCCGCCGCGTGTTCTTGCCAAATTTCTTTCTGGTAGGCCGGCAGATACGCTTTGACCACCGTCCGTTCAGTGTTCACCTCGTCATCAGTCATTGTTTCTGAACACTCAGGCCACCCTCATCAGTGTATCCCCATATTACTCGATAAGAGACCTTATCCAGATATTCGGGACTCAAATAGCCGTGCCAAATCCATATAATCACTAAATTTAGTACCGTAAAATCGCCCGTTTAGTCCCACATATATTGCTAAAATCCCACCACTCGTGTCGGAATTGAAACGACAGAATACGCTCGAGGGTGGAACTCTGTGCTTCCATCACCTCAATAATCGTCCAAAAATGGGTCTGCAGTCAGTAAACTTACTGTATCAAAAATCGGAATTATCGGCATAGATTTCCGCCCGAACGTTGACGAAATGTGCCGATTTTCGACCTCCAAATCGAACGTTTTAGAGACGCCATTTTCTCCCTAACGTGGGCGGGTAGCAGCGGGCCAACGCAACCTCGAGCCGAGCCTGTTGAATTCGAACGTAAGGAGCCAATCTGGCTGCAGTGAACGTAGAAAATTCGTCCCAAAAATACGGCAACCTCTCCAAACTTTGAGATTAATTTGGAGGTCCAGTTGCACGGTCAATTCGGGGGAACAATTTGCCGAGTTGCGCGCAAAACAGTCGAAATCGAGGACGTAGAGAGGACCCCTATTCTGGACGTGTGAACCCCCGGAGTAACGCGTCGAAAAGTGGGTTCTAGATTTGGTGGTCAGTGCATATTCTGTTCTTCTACAACCGACCCAATGCGTTCGATGCAACTGGAAATTCGTTGGTGTAGAAAATTGGACCAAGGGTATGATGTGTTAGCATGGGTTGCGGTGTGGAGAAGATGTCGTGAACCAATCGGGTAACGAAACTCAACTGAGTATCACGAGTAACTCACTCGCCGCGGCCGATCGTCGAGCCCGGTGGACCGTCGCCGAGGAATCAGGATGCGCAGTTGGTATCTCTCACGTTGGTATCGCCGGTCCTCCGTTGCATTACCAAAGATGGTTCGCCCCCACTGCTCGTCTTCTCTGTGGAGTGCTGAGGGTACCCACGACGCGTCTGCACCGGCCCAGCCCGTCACGGTCTTGGTTTCTCCCACCGTTCCGCTGAGAGCCCTACACGCACGCAGAGCAAGTCCCTGGGCAGGTGGGATGGCTGGTAGATGCCTGGACCTCCAGTACCAGCAATGGCTTGGACAAACCCCCTGGGATACCTGCAACTCGTCACGAGGTCCGCCGCCGAAATCTGGGCCATCCTCTCTGAAATCACGCCCATCCATCACCAGTGGGCCGAAAAATCGCCTTCACAGCACCGCCACCATAGCAACGGAGCAGGATTTCCGACCGTGGATGCATTCGAGTTCACGAATCCTACAGCAGGCCACACAGGCTGTCTGCGGCTGTCGCGGAACGAATTGCAGGCTAATGTGGGAAGATGGAGACACATGCCCATTGAGACCCTCTCGGAGTCGCAGCTGGTCGAACCACTAACCGCGATTCACCAATGTGCCGGTTTTCGCCGTTTCTGCGACAAAATTTTTTACCCGGTGAGTGAATTCGGTGTTCGAAATCAGAGATATATACTACATATTGCTATACAGAATGTTGGGTCCTGGGCTTCGTCCGAAATGACTCGTATAGTGGCCACATCCACGAATATCCCTCAGAAAAATCGCCGTCGGGTCACGGAGTCCCAAGACCACTCAAATCGGTTGATGGCATTCCCTGGTGGTACGCGATGCGTCCGGAGCTTATCCACGCCCAACTGACGTTGTTGTCAGATCACTCGGGAGGCTCCCATGGAACAATCACAATATTCCACTGCGCGGGGACTTCTCTCATTTCAGTATCGACGGGCGGCTTTCCACAGGTACTTACCAATCAGGGCCGAATCGCCACTCGTCTGTTGACGTAGGATACCAACAGACGGCCTCGGGCAACCTTACGCCCGGGGGATTCAACGTTCGTGAGCGATAGTGCTGTCCGTTACTGACGTACAGTTTTCCCGTTGGCTCGCCAAGATGTCGTATGGCGAATCTGCAACAAAACTCACTTCGGCGAATGCTGACAGACGGCGACGTCGCACTCGGCGTCCTCGACAACACGTACAGTCCGACACTCGTCGAGTTCTACGGGGAACTGGGGATGGACTTCGTCTGGATCGATTTAGAACACGGCGGCCCGAGTCCGTGGGACGGTGAGCGCCTCGAAGGGTTGCTTCGTGCCGCAGAACTCGTCGATACCGAATTGCTCGTTCGTCTCCCCTCGACCGAACCTGGTCTCATCAGGAAGGCACTCGACGTCGGTGCTCGAAACCTGTTTCTCTCGCGCGTGAAGACTCCCGAAGAAGTCGAGCAGGCAGTCGAAGCAACTCGATTCCGTTACGACCACGGGGTCGGTGAGCGGGGTCTCGCGAACCCACGAGCGGCCCGCTGGGGACTCGCGGAGGATTACGTCGGCGGCGAAGATGCAGAGACGGTCATCGGCGTGACCATCGAAACCCGCGAAGCGGTCGAGAACATAGCGGAGATTCTCGCCGTCCCGGAACTCGGGTTCGTCTTCGCGGGGCCCCTCGACCTCTCGGTCGCACTCGGACACCCCGGTGAAGTGAATCACGACGAAGTCACGGAGGCAGTCGAGACGATTCGGGCGGCAGCAGTCGAGGCAGGCGTCCCGCTCGGCGGCCTCGGATTCGGAATGGACGACGTAAACGAGAAGGCGAAAGACGGGTATCAACTCATCAACGTCGGCAGCACCACGGGGGCGCTCAAAGGAGCCGTGCAGGGTTGGTTAGACGATTTCGAACAGCCCTGACTACCGTTCCTCGGGGGGTGCCCACTCGGGTGGCGTCGTCTCGTAGTGATTCGAGTCTGGGTCTTCAGGGGCGAGTCGGTACAGGGCGTCGTGGGCGTGGCGATAGACCGTCTCGTCGTCGGTTTCTTCGGAGTCCTCCCTGGCAGAATCGTACACCACTCGCCAGCCATCGTCTTCGGCGAAGTGGACGGCGAGCACACCGCGCCCGACGATGTTGACGAGCAACTGGTAGGCGAGTTCCTCACCTTCGTAATGTCCGCGGACGGCGACGCACTGCTCAACGCCGTCCAGGGCTTCGATGTCGTTTGCGAGACTCGCCGGGACTGGGTTGTTCGGAAGCGTGTCTGCGAATGAGTCGGTCATCGTATCTTGGTCTTGGTCAGTGGCTACAAAAACGCACGCTTCGAGGGCGATTTAGGTTGCGAACTCGGCGACCGAGTCGTCTGTTACGGTGCCGTCGTCTGCCCAGCCCCGAAGTTCGTAGTACTCGGTCAGTGCGTCGTCGAACCCATCTAAATCGTAGGGGAGCGTGTCGTCTGCGCGGCCGAACCCGCGCTTGTTGTTGAAGTGGCGTTCGAGGGCCACGATGCGCCCGCCAACGGCGAGGAGGTCGTCGTAGTCCGCGCCGAAGAGCAGTTCGTAGCGTTCCGGGGTCATCGACCCGCGCGAGAACTTACAGACGATGCCGCTGTCGTTTATCGCCATCTGGTTTTCTTTCTCGACGAGCACCTTCGGTTTGCCCTCGAAGCCCTCAGGTGGGAACGCATCCTTCGGGGACACGAGCGGGTATTCGAGCGAGTAGAACGTCGCGTACATGTGGTCTGCCCCACGGTTTGCGACCGCGAAAGAGAGGCCCTGACCGTTCAGGGTGCGCCCGTCGTGAGCGGGGAATTCCATGCCCTTTACAGTCCAGTTTTCGACGCCGAGTTCCTCGTGGAACCGGGCGATGCCCTCGGCGAGGAGGTCTCCGTCACCCTCGCGGTAGGCGATTTTCTCGACCAGTTCGTGGATGAGGTCGACGTTGCCGAACTCGTCGTTCGCCGCGAGGTAGGCAGAGACGGCATCCCCACACGAGATGGTGTCGAGACCGTACTCGTCGCACAGTTCGTTCGACTTCATCACGTCCACGATGTCGTCTACGAGGGCGTTCGACCCGAACGCCATCACCGTCTCGAACTCCGGCCCTTCGGTTTCGACGCCAGACGCTTCGTCTTTGGTCGGGAGTTTGCACGCAAAGGCGCACGCAGAACAGGTGCCCTTCTTGTACTTCTTCGATTCGACGGCGTCGCCGTTGATGCCGGCGGCTCCCTCGAATGAGGTCTCGGCGAAGTACTTCGTCGGGAACGCGCCGACTTCGTTCGCGAGGTCGGTCACGCTGGTCGTGCCCTGGCGTTTCATGATGTTGTCGCTCGTCGCCGCCTCGCGGTGGATGTCCATCTGGGTCGCCGGGATGTCGATAGCCGGGGTGGAGTCACCGTCGAAACTGATGGCTTTCACGTTTTTCGCGCCCATGACCGCGCCGAGACCGCCGCGCCCGAATGCCCGGCTCTCCGAGGTCATGATGCAAGCGAAGCGAACCTGATTCTCTCCAGCTGGGCCAGCGACGACGAGTTGGTCCTCGCCGAGGTCGTGGGTCGCTTTCATGTAAGCGTCCGTCTCGCTGACGGTTGCGCCTTTCAGTTCGGACACTTCCTCGAAAGTTACCCCTTCGTCGGTGACGTGGAGGGCGACCAGTTCGTCGCTCTCGCCGACGATTTCGAGTACGCTGTAGCCCGTCGCGCCGAAGTTTCGCGAGACGAACCCGCCCGCGTTAGAGGAGAGCAGTCCGTCTGTAAGCGGCGAGATGGCGGTGGCGTTCATACGCCCGGTGAAACTCATCTGGGAGGTCTGCATCGGCCCGGATGTGAAGTAGAGTCGATTCTCCGGTCCAAGTGGGTCCGCGTCGAACGGCGTCCGCTCGTGGGCGAGCCGAGTCGCGAGTCCCCGCCCGCCGATGAATTGCTCCAGTACCGCGTCGATGTTCGTCTCTGTAATCGACTGTGCACCGACATCGACGGTGCACAGCGGCCCGCGTGCGTGTAACATACACGTACCATCGGCTGGGGTCTCAAAACAGTACTGGTCGGGAACCAGCCACAGGTATGACAAATAGCGATTTGAGACTACGCGACAGTTAACGTCTGAACGGCGAAAGAATAGGACATGTCCCCAACACGACGCTCGCTGCTCAGAGTGGGCGGACTCACGGCCGTAGGCCTGCTCGCCGGCTGTGTCGCAAACGGTGGCGGACCAGCTGACAACGACACGACGGAACCCGGAAACAACACGACGGACGACTCACTGCTCGGTCCGGGTAACCAGTCCGACGACCCGGCGGGCGGCACGCGGCCGGCAGGAACCGGCGGCCCCGGCGTCACGGTGGTTCATACCGACGACCAACCTGCGCTCCCGCTCGAGGTAGCCATCGCCGTCACGAACGAGGCAGCGACGGACGACGCCCCGCCACAGCTCGAAGTGTCGGTTACGAATACGTCGGAGAGGTCCGTGAAGGTGGGTGAAGGACGCGCCATCATCTTCCAGTACGCCATCGACGACCGCGAACAGCTCCAGTTGCTCCCCGCGGGCGAAGCGTACCCGACGAAGAAGGGATGCTGGCGACTCACCGACGGTATCGCAATCACCGAAGAGTACCGGATTCGAACCATCGAAGCTGGAAAAACCGTCACGGAGAAACTAGACGTCTACGCGCTCAAGGGCGGCGATGGCTGTCTACCGGTCGGCACGTTCGACTTCGAGACCACTTACACCGTGATGAACGAGAAGGGAGAAGAACAAAAACAGGATCGCTGGGGCTTTACCATCGCGATGGAGTAGGCCTCCCTTTACTGTCTACACTGCGCGCGTGAAGAAAATCGAGACAACTTTTTCGCTCAGATGATGCCGTCGGCTTCGAGTCGTTCGATGTCTGCTTCGGTGTAACCATATTCCTCGAGGATTTCCGCCGTGTGCTCACCGAGCAGCGGCGGGTGGTCGCGGACGCTCGTGGGCGTCTTCGAGAGGTGCATCGGACTGCCGGCCATTTCCACGTTGCCTGCCGTCGGGTGGGCCACCGACTGGCGCATCCCGCGGGCTTCGACCTGTGGGTTGTCGAAGACGTCCTCCATGTCCTTTACGTCGCTTGCCGGGACGCCGAATTCGTCCATCGTGTCGAGGACTTCCTGGGTCGTAAACTGGGCAAACTCCTCCTCTAAGAGCGCGTCGAGCGTCTCTCGGTTCTCGACCCGCGCGGCGTTGTCGTGGAATCGGTCGTCGTCCACCAGGTCCTCGCGGTCGATTGCGGCACAGAATTTCGGCCACAGGTTCGGCGAAGGAACCGCGATGACGACGTAGCCGTCTTTCGTCGGGAACGCCTGGTACGGCGCGATGGTCGGGTGCTTGCTCCCCATCCGCCCGGGAGGCGTTCCCGTCGCGAAGTAGTTCGAGGCCATGTAGCTCATCCACGCCACCTGTCCGTCGAGCAGCGAGACGTCGATTTTCTGTCCCGTTCCGTCGCCGAGTTCGCGTTCGAGGAGGGCGGCGAGAATCGCTTGCGTCGCGTACATCCCCGCGCCGATGTCGGCGATGGCGACGCCAACACGCACTGGTGCGCCGTCTTCCTCGCCGGTGATGCTCATCATGCCGCCCTCTGCCTGCATGATGAGGTCGTAGGCCGGGCGGTCGCGGTCCGGGCCCCATTCACCGTACCCGGAGAGGGCGCAGTAGACGAGCCCCGGATTCTCCTCGCGCAGTGATTTGTAATCGAGACCCCAGTCTTCCATCTTGCCCACGCGGAAGTTGGCCACGACGATGTCTGCCTCACTCGCCAGGTCACGAAACAGTTCACGCCCTGCTTCGCTGGCGAGGTTGAGCGTCATCGAGCGTTTGTTGCGGTTGACGCTCAGATAGTAGGCACTCTCCTCGGAATCGCCGTAGGTCGGTGGGTGCCACCCACGGGTCTGGTCGCCGCCGTCGGGGCGTTCGACTTTGATGACGTCCGCGCCGAGGTCGCCCAGTTGCATCGTGCAAAACGGGCCGACGAGGACGCGCGAGGCGTCCAGGACGGTCACGCCGTCGAGCGGGCCGGTGTTCGTCTCCGGCTTTTTCGCTTCGCCAACCATGGTCGATTACTCGTAGGCCGGGATGCCAGTCAGATCGTGACCCAGGATGAGGGTGTGGATGTCGTGGGTGCCCTCGTAGGTGTACACCGTCTCCATGTTGGCCATGTGGCGCATCGGCGAGTAGTCGGCGGTGATGCCATTGCCACCGAGCATCTCGCGGGCGATACGCGACTGGTCACGCGCCATGCGGACGTTGTTGCGCTTGGCCATCGAGACGTGTTGTGGTCGCAGGTCGCCGCGCTCTTTGAGTTCTGCGAGGCGGAAGGCGAGCAGTTGGGCCGTCGTAATCTGGGTGGCCATCTCCGCGAGTTTCTCCTGTTGGAGCTGGAAGCGGGCGATGGGACCGCCGAACTGGTCGCGGTCGATGGCGTACTGGCGAGCCGTTTCGAAACAGTCACGGGCCGCGCCGATTGCGCCCCAGGCGATGCCGTAGCGCGCCTGCGTGAGACAGGAGAGTGGGCCCTTCATGCCTTCGACGCCAGGAAGGACGTTGTCTTCGGGGATGCGCACGTCGCTCAGGCCAATTTCGCCCGTAATGGAAGCCCGAAGCGAGAGTTTCTCGTCGATTTTGTTCGTGGAGACGCCGTCGCGGTCGGTCTCGACGAGGAAGCCGCGAACCGGTGTATCCTCGGCCGAGCGGTCACGTGCCCAGACAACGGCCACGTCTGCGATAGGCGAGTTCGTAATCCAGGTTTTCGCGCCGTTCAGGACGTACTCGTCACCGTCTTTCTCGGCGTAGGTCTCCATCGCCGTCGGGTTCGAACCGTGCTGTGGTTCGGTGAGGCCGAAACAGCCGATGGCTTCGCCCGTGCCCATGTCGGGCAGCCACTTCTCTTTCTGCTCGTCGCTCCCGTACGCGTGGATGGGATACATGACGAGCGCGCCCTGGACGCTGGCCATCGAGCGAAGCCCGGAGTCACCGGCTTCGAGTTCCTGCATCAGGAGGCCGTAGGCCGTCTCGCTGATGCCCGGAAGCCCGTACCCCTCCAGGTTCGGCGCGAAAAAGCCCAGTTCCCCCAGTTCCGAGATGAGTTCCGTCGGGAACGTCCCGTTGATGTAGTGTTCGCCGATGTCCGGTTTGACCTGCTCGTCGACGAATTTGCGGGCGGTGTCTCTGACCATCCGCTCCTCTGATGAGAGGTCTGCTTCGAGTGAGACGAAATCTAACATAGTCGTACTAGACCAATCGGAAATTCTGCGTTAAACTATTTCGATGGGAATTTCTCGGCAAATTCAGCCGTCTCGTTAATCGTCGCTTTCTCAATACCTAAGTGCGAGGGGGAGGGTTTGTCACACATGGACCTACAGATTTCGGGCAACTCGGCCCTCGTCACGGCATCGAGCAGCGGGCTCGGCAAGGCATCCGCGAAAGCACTCGCACGCGAAGGGGCGAACGTCGTCATGAACGGGCGCTCACAGGAATCACTCGACGAAGCGGTCGAAGAGGTACGCGAAGTCGCAACCGGCGAGGTCGTCGGCGTCACAGCAGACCTCACGGAACCTGACGACATCGAGAATCTCGTCCAGACGACCGTGGACGAATTCGGCGGCCTCGACCACCTCGTCACGTCCGCGGGCGGTCCACCGTCCGGACCGTTCCTCGAGACCACCGACGAGGATTGGTACGACGCCTTCGACCTGCTCGTGATGAGCGTCGTCCGCCTCGTTCGTGAGGCCGCAGACCCCCTCGCGGCGGGCGACGGCGGCACCATCGTGAACATCACCTCCCGAAGCGTGAAAGAGGCGATTCCGTCGCTCGTGCTCTCGAATTCGGTGCGCATGAGCGTTATCGGCTTGGAGAAGACGCTCTCGACCGAACTCGCCCCCGACGTGCGCGTGAACGCCGTCCTGCCGGGGCCACACGAGACTCGACGCATCCGCGAACTCATCGAGCAGGGCGTAGACCGCGGCGAATACGATTCTTACGAGGAGGGACTCGCGGCACGCGGTGAATCGAACCCGCTCACGCGTATCGGCAAGCCAATGGAACTCGGCGACACCGTCGCCTACCTCTCCTCGCCGCTCTCGGGGTACATCAACGGGACGGCGCTTCCAATCGACGGCGGCCTCGGCAACTCGAACCTCTAAGAGTCCCGTCCTTCGATTTTTTGCGGAGTGTGGTACAGGGTATCGCTACACTAATGTCTGTGCCTCGTGACAAATGCCCATGGAACCAGTCGATTTCGACGAAGCAGAAACGTACGAACCGGAGGACGGGTGGCGACGGGTATCGCTGGCGGGCAGCGAGAAGTTCACCTTCGAGTGGTTCGAGAAGCCACCGGGCCACTCCTCGCCCATGCACGACCACGAGAACGAACAGGTCTGTCTCGTGCTCAAGGGCGAACTCTCTATCTACACCGACGACGACGAGGTCACTCTCAGTCAGTACGACTCCGTCTGGCTGGACGCGTGGGAGTCCCACCGCGTCGAGAACACGGGGGACGAACTGGCCATCGGCCTCGACGTGTTCGCGCCGGGCCGTGGCTTCGACTTCTGGACGGACCGGGAGGAATAGATGCGGTATCTCGCACGCAGCGCCGACGGCACGGTACTGCTCGGCGACGACGAGGGGTTCGTCCCGCTTGCGGCGGCGGACTCGTCGCTTCAAACCATGGGCGATGCGCTCCAACGCGCGCCCGAAGGCCTCCCCGCACCCGGTGACGCGCGGGCGGCCCGCATCCCCGCCGAAGACATCACCTTTGGCCTGCCGCTCGCGCCGGTGAAAAAGCTCTGGGGAATCGGCCTCAACTACGCAGACCATGCCGCAGACCTCCACGAGGTGCGCCCGGAGGAACCCGCAAGTTTCGTCAAGCCGCCGAGCACGGCGACCGGACCCGGTGGCCCGATTCGCCTCCCCGACCCCGAGATTACGAATCGCGTGACCGCCGAAGCCGAGCTTGGCGTCGTTATGGGTCGCACCTTCTCGCACGTCGACGAAGACGAGTTCGACGACGTCGTCGCCGGATTCGTCCCCATCATCGACATGACCGCGGAAGATGTCTTGGAGAAGAACCCGCGATTTCTCACGCGGGCGAAAAGCTTCGACACGTTCCTCGTGGCCGGACCGTGGATTGCGGTCCCCGACTCACCGACCGAATTATTGGACTCCGTGGCCGTTCGCACCGTCGTAAACGACGAGGTTATCGCCGAGAACACGCTCGAAGGAATGTTGTTCGAGCCGCCGGAACTCGTCTCCTTCCACTCGCAGGTCATGACGTTCGAACCGGGCGACGTTATTAGCACGGGCACGCCCGGTGCAGGCGTCATCGAACCCGGTGACAGCGTCCGGGCAGAGGTAGACCCGGTCGGCGTGCTCGAAAGCGAGGTGCGGTAGGCAAAGGCCGACGAGTGGCGGTCTCGGGGGTTTTTGCTGGAACCGGAACTGCCGGCAAGCTATTGTTCGGTCATTTTGGTTTTTAATTTACACATGTGGAATTGGATTCGGCTCGATTGTAACGCGATACGTGGCTATCAACCGATATTAGTTCAGAATTTCGAGGCAATATTTAAATTTCAGAGTTCGGGGCTGAAATTGGCAGCCAGACCCCCTCCATCGTGAGAGTGCATCACATAACAAGAATCATTATATACCAAGAGATTCGGTGCATTTATTATTATCTATCAGGGTTCTCGGATATGGTTCGTGGTAATTCCAAACACGGTATCGACCGCCGTCGTTTTCTGAAATCGACCGCAGGCGTGGCTGCAGCGGCCGCAATAGCCGGCTGTTCGGGCGGCCCCGGCGGAAGCGGTGACGAAGGCGGCGACGGAACGCAGTTCGTCACCATCGGCACCGGTGGCACGGGCGGTGTCTACTACCCGCTGGGCGGCGGGATGGCAGACATCATGAACAAGAACTTAGAGAACGTCGAGGCCACGGCGGAGTCCACAGGGGCCTCCGTCGAGAACTGTCGTCTCGTCGCTGACGAGGAGATGACGATGGCGCTCGCCCTCGGCAACGCCGTCTTGCTCGCGGTCAACGGCGAGGGCGACTTCGACGAAGCGCTCGACCTGAAGGCGGCGTTCGGTGCCTACCAGAACAGCACGCAGGTCATCACGACGCAGGGCTCGGGCATCGAGACCATCCCGGACATGGAGGGCAAGTCCATCTCCGTGGGTGCACCCGGCTCCGGGACGGAGGTCATCGCGAAGGAACTGCTGAACTGGTACGACCTCACCTACGACGACATTGACGCCCAGCGTCTCTCCTTTTCCGAGACGGCGACGGCGATTCAGGACGGACAGGTCGACGCCGGCTTCTGGTCGGTCGCCTATCCTGCCTCCTCGATTCAGAACCTCGCGAGTCAGCGTGACATCGCCTTCGTGACGTTCCCAGAGGAGGACCTAAACCAGATTACCTCCGAGTACGACTACTACTCGAAGGGCACGATTCCAGCGGGCACCTATCAGGGTGTAGACGAGGAAGTGCAGGTTCCCGGCGTCACGAACACGATGATCGTCCGCAGCGGCATGAGCGAGGACTTCGTGTACAAACTCACGAAGGCGGTCTTCGAGCACCTCGATTCGCTCGCTGACGTCCACCCGGCGGCAAACCAGTTCGAGAGCACGGCTCGCGCCGCGCCAATCGAACTGCACCCCGGCTCTGTGAAGTACTTCGACGAAGCCGGACTCTGAGGACCACACATGCGCACTCGTCTCGCCTTCGTCCTCGTGGCCTGCAGCCTGCTCGTGGGTGCGGGCGCAACGACGAGTGTGACTGTGCTTCACATTCAAGACGCGCGAACTGACGAGACGGTGGGAGTAGAGCGGGTCGAACCGGGGCAAGAAATCGCCCTCCACTACATCCACTCGTTCGATAAAACACCGATTCGTGAGGTGTACGTCATCAGAGACGGGAAACTCGTCCAGATTAGAGAGGAGTTCCAGTTTTATGCAATCGGTCTCGAGTACACCGAACGCGACCAAGAACGAGTGGGGAACTTCACCGTCCTCCACATGGAACGGGAGTTCGACTCCTTTGTCCTGCGCGTCGCGACGTACACCAACCAATCGCTAGTTATCGGTGACCAAGAGAAACCACTCACCGCCTACGCAGACCGGTGGGACACCGTCGAACTCTCTCCGAAGCGCGTTTCGTATCTCGAATATGCCTATCTCAAAGCCAAAGCCACGTTATGACAGACACACCTGAATCAGCACCCGAAGAACAGACCGAAGCGGAAACGAAAAAGGCCAGAGACGTCACCGGGTTCGCCCGCTATCTCGCGATGGCGGTTGCCGTCCTTGCGGGCGTATACCACATCTACACCGCCGGGTTCGGGACGCCCGGCGCGTTCATCAACCGGCCGCTCCACCTCGCGTTCGTCACCATCCTCGCATTCCTGTTGTTCCCGGGCCGCGAGAAGGATACCGACGGCGTGCCGTGGTACGACTGGTTGCTCCTCATCGTCTCGGTGCCGTCGGTGCTCTATATCGCCTACGCCATCGAGTTTGGCACGCTCGCAGATCGGTCGGGCAACCCCGTGATAGCGGACCTCGTGTTCGGAGCCATCACCATCCTCGTCGTCCTCGAAATCACGCGCCGGGCGACCGGACGCGCCCTGCCAATCATCGCCGGGTCGTTCCTCGTCTACGCGTACTACGGGCGATTCATGCCCCAGCCAATCATCCACCGGGGCTACTCCATCGAGCGCATCATCTCCCACACCTACCTCACGACCGAGGGCATTTTTGGAATCCCACTGGGTGTCTCCGCGACGTTCGTCGTCGTGTTCATCATCCTCGGGGCGTTCCTCGAAGTGACGGGCATCGGTGACTGGTTCATCGACCTCGCCTACGGCGCGACCGGCCGCACGACCGGCGGCCCGGCGAAAACCTCCGTGATGGCCAGTGGCTTTCTCGCCAGCCTAAACGGCAGCGCCGTCGCCAACACCGCCACGACTGGCGCGTTCACCATCCCGCTCATGAAGCGCACTGGATTCAAATCACGTTACGCCGCCGCCGTCGAATCTGCGGCGTCCAGCGGTGGGCAAATCATGCCTCCGGTGATGGGCGCGGGCGCGTTCATCATGTCCTCGTGGACCGGCATCTCCTACGTCACCATCATCGCCGCGGCGTCGATTCCTGCGCTGCTCTACTTCCTCTCTATCGGTGCAGCAGTCCACTTCCGCGCGAAGCGCCAGGGACTCGAAGGCGTACCGGCGTCGGACCTGCCGAACCCGCGCAAACTCCTCATGACAGGCGCACACTACCTGCTGCCGCTCATCTTGCTGGTCTACATGCTCGTCCAGGGGAACTCCGCGATGAAGGCGGCGTTCTACGCCATCATGCTGACGATGGTGGTCGCGATTCCGCCCGCTCGGGTGAAGGAAATCGTCGGCGCGCTCGTAGATGGCGACACCGCGACGGCCGGCCGCATCGTCCGGAGCGCACTCGACACCATCGTCGCCGCGCTCGAACGCGGGATGCGCATGACCATCACCGTGGCGGCGGCCTGTGCCACCGCCGGCCTCGTGGTGGGCATGGTCACGCTGACCGGGCTGGGCCTCAAATTCAGCACGCTCATCACGAGCCTCTCCGGCGGGGTGCTTATCATCGCGCTCATCTTGACGATGCTCACCTCCATCATTCTCGGGATGGGGCTTCCGACGACGGCGGCGTACGTCGTCCTCGCAGCACTCGGCGCACCCGCCCTCACGGCGATGGGCGTCGAACTGCTCGCGGCTCACATGTTCATCTTCTACTTCGGCATCATCAGCGCCATCACGCCGCCAATCATGCTCGCCGTCTTCACCGCGAGCGGGATTGCGGAGTCCGACCCGTGGAAGACCGGGTTTACGGCGCTCAATCTCGCAGCCGCAGGATTCCTCGTGCCCTACATGTTCGTCTTCGGGCCGCAACTCCTGCTCATCGGGGCCACGACCGAAATCGCAATCGGCGCAACGACCGCCATCGTGGGCGTCCTCGCACTTTCGGCCGGGACGCAGGGCTACCTCTACATGCCGGCAAACTACGTCGAACGCGTCGCGCTCGTCCTCGGGGCCGTCGTCCTCATCGCGCCGGGTCTGACGACTGACGTCGTCGGCTTCGCGATTATCGCGGGCGTGCTCCTCAAACAGTACGTGCTGAACGACCCGCCAAAATCGAAGGCAGTCGCTGGCGCGGACTAAACTGCGACGCTTCTTTTCTCTCGAACAGCCACGGCGACGGACTGCGCCGTCGGCAAGGGGATAACGTTTCCGTACCTCTAGGAAAGGTAAGTGACGGACCAGACGCCGGCTTCAGACACCCGAGTCGCCCGACTGCGCACACAGGTACAGTCGAACCCGATGTGGCGGCTGTACGCAGAGTACGGCAGAGCGCAGGTGCCACAGGCAATTCTCGGGGTGCTCGGGACGCTTACCTCGCGGAGCGTCGGCCTCATCTCGCCGTTCGTCCTCGGCCTCGCCATCGACACCGTGTTTCTAAGCCAGCGCCAGTACGCCCTGCCGTTCGTCCCCCAGGCGTGGGTGCCGGGGACCCCCACAGGGCTGCTCTGGTTCTCCATCGCCGTCATCGCGGTGGCCACCGTCGTCGGGGCCGTCTTCCAGTGGCTCGCTAACTGGGGCTGGAACAACTTCGCCCAGCACGTCCAACACGCCCTGCGCGTGGACACCTACGATACGATGCAACTGCTCGACATGGGCTTTTTCGACGAGAAGCAGACCGGTGAGATGCTCTCCATCCTCAACAACGACGTGAACCAACTGGAGACGTTCCTGAACGAGGGAATTAGCTCCGCCCTGCGCATCGGCGTGATGGTTCTCGGCATCGGCGTCATCATGTTCGCCATCAACTGGCCGCTCGCGCTCATCGCGCTCGTTCCCGTTCCCCTTCTCGCCGTGTTCACCTACCTGTTCGTAAAGCGCATCCAGCCGAAGTACGCCGCCGTCCGGGCGAGCGTCGGGGCACTCAACAGCCGACTCGAAAACAACATCGGCGGGATTCAGGTCATCAAGACCGAGAACGCAGAGTCCTACGAAGTCGAACGCGTCGAAGGTGCGTCACAGCACTACTTCGATACGAACTGGGACGCCATCACGACGCGCATCGTCTTTTTCCCCGGCCTCGGGGTCATCACCGGCCTCGGATTCGCGCTCACCTTCGCCGTCGGCGGTTTCTGGGTGCTGAACGGCGCACCGGCCGGGCTTCCGGGGACGCTCACGGCTGGCCAGTTCGTGACGTTCATGGTGTACACCCAGCAGTTCATCTGGCCGATGGCGCAGTTCGGGCAAATCATCAATATGTACCAGCGCGCGAAGGCGAGCAGCGCCCGCATCTTCGGCCTGATGGGTGAGACGGCCCGACACATGGAATCTTCCGACGCGCCAGCCCTCGAGGTCACGGCGGGAACCGTCGAATACGACGACGTGTCCTTTGGCTACGCGAAGGCTGACGAACTCGTGTTACACGACGTATCGCTCACGAACGCTCGTGGCCGCCTACTCGGCGTCGTCGGGCCAACCGGCGCGGGCAAATCGACGCTGCTCAAACTCCTCGTCCGGATGTACGACGTGGCCGAGGGAGCCATCCGCATAGACGGAACGGACATCCGCGACGTGAGCACCCAGAGCCTCCGTCGAGCGGTCGGCTACGTCAGTCAGGACCCCTTCCTGTTCTATGGAACCGTAAAGGAGAACATCGCCTACGGCACCTTCGACGCGACGGACGCAGAGATTCGGGACGCCGCAAAGCGCGCGGAAGCCCACGAGTTCATCGTGAACCTTCCCGACGGCTACGACACGATGGTCGGCGAGCGCGGCGTGAAACTCTCGGGCGGCCAGCGCCAGCGCATCGCCATCGCGCGGACGATTCTCAAGGATCCGCCCATTCTCATCCTGGACGAGGCGACGAGTCACGTCGACACCGAGACGGAGGCACTCATCCAGCGCAGTCTGAACCGGCTTGCCGCGGAGAAGACCACGTTCGCCATCGCCCATCGCCTCTCGACGATTCGGCAGGCCGACGAAATCATCGTCCTCGACGACGGGCGCGTGGTCGAACGCGGCACGCACGCAGAACTCATCGACAACGACGACCTGTACGCGAACCTCTGGCGGGTGCAGGCCGGCGAAATCGACGACCTGCCCCCCGAATTCATCGAACGCGCCATTCGACGGCGGGCAGAGATTGCAGAGACTGAGTTCGCAGAGGCCGACACGAGCTGGGACTACTGACCACGCCCTTTTGTGCGCCCGCCTCCCTGAATGCACATGGACGAATTCCTGCGACGCGTGTCCGCCATCGAACCGGGCGACGTCGAACACCTCGCGCTCGTGCTCACCGACCGCATCGAGCACCTCGCGGCCATCCTCGACGAACTGGAGGCCATCCGCACCGAGCAGGACGCCACGCTCACCGAACTGGGTGAACGCCTCGAAGCGGCAGACGCCGTAGACCACGAGGAAGTGGCAGACGAGTCGCTCACTGTCGCCGCCCAACTCGACGAGATGGCCCGATACAACGACGAGGTGACGGCGGAACTCCGCGTCCACCGCGAAATCCTAGACGGCCTGCTCGCGGACTCCTACTCGGTCAGAGAGGCGAAAGCGCGAATCGCCGAATTTGCGGATGGTCGAAAAACGACGTTCTAAATGGTATATTTCTAACCAATCGTCGCAATATTTACTGTTTTTTCTGAATTTGTAATTTATTTACGGGACGTCACGAACCGTCTGGTGTATGCTAGAAGGACTCCCGCTCGTACTGTTACTCCTTGGCGCCGTCGCCTTCATCATCCTGGCGACGGCCAAGTTGAATCTCCACGCATTTCTCGCATTGCTCATCGCCGCCTACGGAACCGGGTTGGCGGCCGGACTCGACCCCAAAGAAGTGGCCTCGCTCGTCACCGAAGGATTCGGCGGTGTGCTCGCCTACATCGGTGTCGTCATCCTCGCGGGGACGATAATCGGCATCGTCTTAGAACGCACGGGTGCAGCCATCGTCATCGCCGAGACGATTCTCGACATCATCGGTGAAGAACACACGACGACGGTGATGGCCATCACGGGCAGTGTGGTCAGCATCCCCGTCTTCTGTGACTCCGGGTTCATCATCCTCTCGTCGCTGAACCGGTCGCTCGCAGAGCGGTCGAAGCTTTCGCTCGCCACGCTCGGGGTTGCCCTCGCTGGCGGTCTCTACGCGACACACGTTTTCGTGCCGCCAACGCCCGGTCCCATCGCAGCCGCCGGGATTCTCGGTGCAGACATCGGCCTCGTGATGCTCGCCGGTATCCTCGTCTCCGTCCCGGTGACGCTCGTCGCAGCGAAGTGGGCGTCTACGGTCGCCGCGAGGTACCACATCGACCCGAACCCGGACATGACCATCGAGGACATCAAGGCCGAGTACGGCCGCCTCCCCTCGAAAGCGGCCTCGTTCGCGCCGCTGCTCGTCCCAATTCTCCTGATTACACTCGGGAGCATCGCGGCGTACCCGGAGGTCGAAAACCCAGCAATTTTCACCGGCACAGTTCAGTCCGTCTTGCTGTTCCTTGGCGACCCTGCCGTCGCGCTGCTCATCGGTGCGTTCGTCGGATTCACCACCGTTCCGGACTACTCCGCTGAAGTCACGAGCGACTGGGTCAGTGACGGCATCGAGAGCGCCGCCGTCATCCTCGCCGTGACCGGCGCTGGCGGAGCCTTCGGGACGGTTCTCAAGGCGCTCCCGCTCAAGGGCTTCATCGGTGATACGTTCGGCGGCCTCGGTATCGGTCTCATCGCCGCGTTCATCATCGCCGCCGCGCTCAAGTCTGCGCTCGGCTCTTCGACAGTTTCCATCGTCACGACGGCGGGTCTCATCGCGCCACTGCTTCCCGAGCTCGGCCTCGCCTCGACGTGGGGTCGCGTGTTCGCCGTGCTCGCCATCGGCGCGGGAAGCATGACCGTCAGCCACGCGAACGACTCCTACTTCTGGATAATCAAGGAGTTCACCGACATGAAGACGGCCACGGCGTACCAGGCGTGGACGCTCGCGACGCTCATGCTCGGGGTGACCAGTATCCTCTGGATTCTCGTGCTCAGAAACGTCGTCGCCGTGGTGCTCTAGGCGTCCACGACGACGATTCGCAGGTCGTTTACGTTCGTCCCCGTCGCGCCGGTGTGCAGGTGGGCACCTGCCGCCGCGAGCAGGGGATAGACGTCATTTTCCCGCAGGGCCGTGCTGGCAGCGGTGCGGTCGTCGAACGTCTCCGTATCGACGAGTGCGCCGGCCACGTCGGTGGCCCCGTCGATGCCGTCTGAATCGACCGCCGCGACGGTGATTCGCTCGTCTCGGAGTTCGAGCGCCGCGCTCACACAGAACTCCTGGCTCGGGCCACCCTCGCCGTCACCGCGAACCGTGACGGTGCACTCGCCACCCGCAAGGAGAACGCACGGGGCGTCCAGTGGATTCCCCGTCGCGAGTACTTCCTCGGCCACGGCGACGTGAGACTTCGCCGCCTCGCGGGCCTCACCGCGGACGCTCGACGAGAGGACGAGCGGGTCGTACCCCTGTTCTTTCGCGACCTCACGGGCAGCGTCGAGCGCCGTGAAATTGTCCGCGAGGATGTGGGTGGTCACCCGGTCGAAAATCGGGTCGTCCGCCCGGGGCGTCTCCTGTAAGTCACCCGACGCGCCGCGTTCGAGGTGTGCCGATACCGCGTTCGGGACGGGCACGTCGTACTGTGAGAGCACCGACAGTGCGTCCTCGTACGTCGAATCGTCGGGCACGGTCGGGCCGCTGCCGATGACCGAGAGGTCGTTGCCGACGACGTCAGAAAGGACGAGGCCGACGACCGTCGCGGGGGCGGCGAGACGGGCGAGTTGTCCGCCTTTGAGCGCAGAGAGGTGTTTTCTCACGGCGTTGATCTCGTGGATGGTCGCCCCCGATTCGAGCAGCGCGTTGGTCGTGGCCTGAAGGTCGTCGAGTGAGATTGCATCGACCGGTGCGGGCAGGAGGGCGCTCGCCCCGCCCGTGATGACGGCGAGGACGAGGGTGCGTTCGTCGGCGCGTTCTGCGGCCACCATCACCGCGGTGGCTCCTTCCACGCCGCGCTCGCTCGGGACCGGGTGGTCGCCGCGGTGGACGGTCACGCGGTCAGTTTCGGCCGGGTCGTCGGTGACCACGACGCCGCCGGAGAGCCGGTTCCCGAGGGCGGTTTCCAGGGCCGCGGCGACGTGTGCGGCTGCGTTCCCGCCTCCGAGGACGACTACGTCGTCGAACGCCGTGAGGTCGTAGGTGACGTTCGCGACGGTGAGGGTGTCGCCGTCGAGCGAGACGGCGTCGGCGATGACGCGGCGGGGGTGGGCCGCCTCGATGCCCGCTTCGAGGGAGTCGAGCGCGACCGTCCGGGCCGGGGTCGTCGCGTGAATTTCTCGGTCAGTGAACATCGGTGAGTTCCTTCAGTTGCATGATTGTCACACGTTTTCACCCCAGTCCCAAGTGCGTTTCTTTGCCCGCAGATTTCGAAATCAAGCGAGAAGGGTAATGTGGCCGGAACGCCTACACAGCGCGATGGCACGCGCTCCAGTCGCGGCGGGATTGCTGGTGCTCGTCGTCTTCGCGGGGTGTCTCGGGGGCATCAGCGGCAGCCCAGACGGCACGACACCGACCGCAGAGACGACGACGGTCACGACGGCCAACGGCACGTTCTCGGTTCACTACATCAACGTCGGACAGGGAGATAGCACGCTGCTCGTCGGTCCAGGGGGCGAGACAGTCCTCATCGACACGGGCGACTTCAAGGACGACGGTGAGCACGTCATCGCCTACTTGCAATCGCAGGGCATCACCAGACTGGACGCACTCGTCACCACGCACGCGGACGCAGACCACGTCGGCGGGAACGCCGCCGTCATCGAATACTTCGAGACCGAAGCCGACGGCGTCGGCGCGGTGTACGACCCCGGTATCGTCGCCGACACGGCGACGTACACCCGGTATCTGGACGCCGTAGAGGAGTACGACGTGACGCTGTTCCGAACGCAAGCCGGAGACACGATTCCGATGGAAGGGGTGGACATCTCCGTGTTGAGTCCTCCCGAGAACTACCTCGCAGACGAGAATCGAAACGAGAACAGTATCGTCCTCCTCGCCACCCACGGCGAGAACCGCTTCCTGTTCACCGGCGACGCAGAGCACGAGGCAGAGGACTATCTCGTCGAAAAGTACGACCTCGACGTGACCGTGTTCAAAGCCGGTCACCACGGCAGTTCGACGAGCAACAGCCCCGAACTGCTGGACGAGGCCTCACCGGCCGTCGCGGTCATCTCCAGTGATTTCGACTCGCGCTACGGCCACCCCCACCGAGAGGTGTTAGACGCGTTCGCCACCCGCAACATCCCGACGTTCTGGACGGGCACGCACGGTGACGTGGTTGCTGTGAGCAACGGGACGGCAGTGACTCTCAAGACGCAACGCGCCGCGCCGACGGACGCCGCCGACCTGCGGAATGCCGCGCCTGCGTCCCCGGACCTCGACGCGCCGGTCGAGCCTCGATTGGTCGTCCGCGGCGAGGCGACCAGTCCCGTCGGCGAGACGCCCACGACGGCCGAGCCGACGCCCGACGGCGGCGTCTCCTTCGTCGTCAAGGAGGTTCACGAGGACGCCGAGGGGCCGGACGGCGACAACCTGAACGACGAGTACGTCGTGTTCGAAAACACGGGTGAGGAAGCACTCGACCTGTCCGAATGGACCGTCCGCGACGAGGCCGGAAAGACGTACACTTTCGAGGACCTGACGCTCGCTCCTGGCGCGACAGTGACGTTGTACACTGGTTCCGGAACCGACTCGGCGACCGAACGCTACTGGGGCGCTGGTAGTCCGGTCTGGAACAACGACGGCGATACGGTTACTGTCACTGACGCCGAAGGAGGAGTCGTGGTGGAGGTAACCTACTGATGGTCACAGACGGGGCGTACACGGCGGTCATCGACCGAATCGAGGACAACCATGCAGTCTTGCTCATCGAGGAAGGCGGCAAGGACGTAGACGAACTCGTCGTCCACGAGACGAAACTGCCGTTCGACATGCGCGAGCCAAATCTCGTCGTCCACGTCACCCTCGAAGGCGGGAAACTCCGCTCGGTGGATGCAGACCGTGAGGAGACGGCAGAACGCATGGAAGATGCCCAGAGCCGCTTCGACCGATTGGCGAAGCGCCCGCCAGAAACAGAACAGCCCTGAGGCCCGAATTTTCGACTATCGAGGCGAGTGGAGGCCAATCGCGTTCCCCTCTGAATCCCGAATCACGCCGTAGAACCCCTCCTCGCCGAGCGACGTCTTCGGCGTGAGGACGCGACCCCCCGCGTGTTCGACCTTCGAGAGCGCGTTGTTGATGTCGCCGTCGACGCGGAGGTAGACGCGAGTCCCGTGCTCTGCCGGTTTCACGTCTCTACGCTGGGTGAGTGCCCCGCTCACCCCGGTTTCGGTGACGGGAAACAGGGCGTGGGGGACGCCCATCAGGTTCGTCACTTGCAAGTCGATACCGAGTATCGTCGTGTAAAACGTTACCGCCCGGTTTAAATCTCGAACCGGAATCTCGAACCAGGTGATGGCATCTCCGGTTTGCATCATCCCTAGGGAATAGGCCCGGACGGAGAATAACGTCTCGCAGACTTCAGAGGAGGCCAAGCCGGGTCACGAGCAACGACACGAGCGCGACCACCGCGAAGGCGACGACCACGAGAACGAGCAACAGACCCGCGCTCGCGAGCAGGAGGAATCGTTCGTCGGCGACGGCCCCCGAGGCGTCCTGATGGCGCGCTTCGAGGAGCGCGACGTTCCGGGCGTTTGCTTTCCACACGGCGTCGAACAGATCGCCGATGATGGGTATCGACCCGACGGTGGCGTCGACGACGAGGTTGAACACCATTCGGTACAGGGTCGGTCGTGGAACGCCGATAGAGGCGGCCTCGAAGACGATGTAGACGGAGAGCGCCGTCGTCGGCAGGTCACCGACGACCGGTAGCATTCCGACCAGCGGGTCGAGGCCGATGCGGTAGTTCGTCCCGGGGACGCGAATCGAGTTGTCGAGCAGCGTGCTCAGCGAGCGCAGATTATCGAGCGTGTCCTCGGTCTGCTCCGCGGGCGTTTTTCTCACACTCGAGTCCACGCGCGCCGGGGTTTTCTGTGTTGTTGCTCACACCGCCCGGCGGTACTGAACCGGCCACTCAGCCTCCTCGCCGAGTTCTTCTGCGGCGTGGAGGGCAAAGTACGGGTCACGGAGGTGTTCGCGCCCGACAATGGCGAGGTCGGCACGACCGTTTCGGATGAGGGCGTCTGCCTGTCGCGCGTCCTTGATACCGCCGACTGCGCCGACGAGTGTGTCGGTCGCCTCCCCAACCTGCTCTGCGTACGGGACCTGATAGTTGGGGCCGCTGTGGGGTAGTTGCTGGTCGGGGTGGAGGCCACCCGCGCTCACGTCGATGAGATCTGCACCGTCTGCGGCGAGCAGTGGGGCGAGTTTCACCGAGTCCTCGACCGTCCACGACTCGCGGTCTGGCAACCAGTCGGTCGCGGAGATACGCACGAATACGGGTTTGTCCTCGGGCCACACCTCGCGGACGGCGCGAGTTACTTCGCGGGTGAGGCGCGTGCGATTCTCGAAACTGCCGCCGTATTCGTCCTCGCGGTCGTTGCTCGCGGGCGAGAGGAACGAATGGAGGAGGTAGCCGTGAGCGGAGTGCACCTCGGCGATGTCGAACCCGGCGTCGCGGGCGAGTTCCGCAGACCGGACGAACTCGGCTTTCACGTCCTCGATATCTTCGGCAGTCATCTCGCGGGTCTGGGGGGCGTCGTCTTTCGGGTAGGGGCCGCTCGGCGCGAGCGTCTCCCAGCCGCCTTCGTCGGGCGAGAGTCCGTGACCGCCATCGAAGGGGCGGGCGTTGCTCGCCTTGCGCCCCGCGTGGGCGAGTTGGATGGCCGGAACTGACCCCTGTTCGGCGATAAAGTCAGCAATCGGGGCGAGTGCGTCAGCGTGCTCCTGACTCCAGAGACCGAGGTCGTTCGGGGAGATGCGCCCGGCGGGCGAGACGGCCGTCGCCTCGGCCATGACGATGCCCGCACCGCCGACGGCGCGACTGCCGAGGTGGACCTCGTGCCAATCGGTCGCCAGCCCGTCGGTATCACAGGAGTACTGGCACATCGGCGAGACCATGATTCTGTTGCGCGCGGTGGTTTCGCGGATGGTGAGCGGGTCGAAGAGGTGTGTCATACCGGGGGTAGGCCACTTTCCCTTAAATTCGTGCGTATGGTGGAGGGACTTGCCGCGGGTCAAATCCGCCACAACGACACCTTTCAATACGCGTGGGTCTGTACCAATTCACATGGACGGACCGAACCCATTCGGTGCCATTCGCGAATTCGAACACGATGGTACCACCTACAAAATGGCGGACCTCACAGTCCTCGAAGACGAGGGTATCTGTGAGCCGTCTCGCCTCCCAGTCAGCATCCGCATCCTCCTCGAATCTGTCCTTCGCAACGTAGACGGCGAGCTGATTACCGAGGAAGACGTGCGCAACGCCGCCTCGTGGGCTCCCGACGTGCCCGACGTGGAAGTACCGTTTACGCCCTCGCGCGTCGTCCTCCAGGACCTGACCGGCGTCCCCGCAGTCGTGGACCTCGCCGCGCTCCGCTCTGCGGTCGAGCGCAAGGGCAAGGACCCGAAACTCGTCGAACCGAGCGTCCCCTGTGACCTCGTCATCGACCACTCCGTGCAGGTGGACTTCTACGGTTCGGAGGACGCCTACGAGCAGAACGTGGAACTCGAGTACGAACGCAACAAGGAACGCTATCGCGCCCTGAAGTGGGCCCAGCAGGCGTTCGACAGTTTCCGCGTGGTGCCGCCGGGAACCGGCATCGTCCACCAGGTGAACTTAGAGTACCTCGGCCAGGTCGTCCACGACCGCGAGACGGACGGCGAAAACTGGATCCTCCCTGACACCCTCGTCGGAACCGACAGCCACACGCCGATGATCGGCGGCATCGGCGTCGTCGGCTGGGGTGTTGGCGGCATCGAGGCCGAAGCCGCGATGCTCGGCCAACCGATTACGATGAAACTCCCCGAAGTCGTCGGCGTTCGCCTCACGGGCGCGCTCCCCGAGGGTGCGACGGCGACCGACCTCGTGCTCCACGTCACCGAAGACCTCCGCGAGGTCGGCGTGGTCGACCGGTTCGTCGAGTTCTTCGGGCCCGGCGTCGGTAACCTGACCGTCGCAGATCGCGCGACCATCTCCAACATGGCTCCGGAGCAGGGGTCCACTATCAGCGTCTTCCCGGTGGACGACGCGACGCTCGACTACCTCGAACTGACCGGCCGCGACCCGGAACACATCGAACTCGTCAAGGAGTACCTGCAAGCGCAGGGCCTCTACGGGGAGCAGGAACCGGAATATACGGAAGTCGTCGAAATCGACCTCTCCGAGATTACGCCGAGCCTCGCCGGGCCAAAGCGCCCCCAGGACCGCGTCGACATGCCCGACATGAAGCGTCACTTCCGGAAGCTCGTCCACGGCGAGTTCGAGGACGAACTCCACGAACTCGACGAGGAGCAACTAGCCCGCTGGCTCGGCGAGGGCGGCCACGACGACGACCCACGCCGGAAACCTGACGTGCCCGAGGTCGGCGAACTCTCGAAGAAGATTCCCGTCACGATGCCCGACGGCACGGAGACCGAAATCGGCCACGGCTCGGTCGTCGTGAGCGCGATTACGAGCTGTACGAACACCTCGAATCCGTCAGTGATGATTGCCGCCGCCCTGCTCGCGAAGAACGCAGTCGAGCGCGGCCTCGAAGTGCCGTCGTTCGTGAAGACGAGTCTCGCACCCGGCAGCCGCGTCGTGACCGCGTACCTCGAAGCCTCCGGCCTGATGCCGTATCTGGAAGAACTCGGCTACAACGTTGTCGGTTACGGTTGTACGACCTGTATCGGGAACGCCGGGCCGCTCCCCGAACCAATCGAGGACGCCATCGACGCCCACGACCTGTGGACCACGTCGGTGCTTTCAGGGAACCGCAACTTCGAAGCCCGCATCCACCCGAAGGTGCGCGCGAATTACCTCGCCAGCCCACCGCTCGTCGTCGCCTACGGCCTCGCCGGGCGGATGGACATCAACTTAGAGAAGGAACCACTCGGCACGGACGACGAGGGCGAGCCAGTGTACCTCGCGGACCTCTGGCCCGGCGTCGACGAGATTCAGTCCACCATCCAGCAGAGCGTCGCTCCGGAGATGTTCAAGGAGAAGTATGCGGACGTGTTCGAGGGCGACGAACGCTGGGAGGCGCTCGAAGCCCCTACGGGCGACGTCTACGAGTGGGACCCAACCTCGACGTACATCCGCGAACCGCCGTTCTTCAAGGACTTTCCGCTCGAGAAACCCGGCGTCTCCGACATCGCGGACGCCCGCTGTCTGATGCTCCTCGGCGACACGGTGACGACAGACCACATCAGCCCCGCCGGGCCGTTCAGTTCGAATCAGCCGGCCGGCCGGTGGCTGCTCGACCAGGGCGTCGAACCCGTGGACTTCAACACCTACGGCTCTCGTCGGGGCAACCACGAAGTCATGATGCGCGGGACGTTCGCGAACGTCCGCATCCGAAACGAGATGTTAGACGACGTGGAGGGCGGCTACACCATCCACTTCCCGACGAACGACGAGACCACCGTCTTCGACGCGAGTGGCCGCTACCGCGACGAGGACACGCCGCTCATCGTCATGGCCGGCGTCGAATTCGGGACCGGGTCCTCGCGTGACTGGGCCGCGAAGGGGACAGATCTCCTCGGCATTCGCGCGACAATCGCAGAGAGCTACGAGCGCATCTACCGCGACAACCTCGTCGGCATGGGCGTCCTCCCGCTCCAGTTCCAGGCGGGCGACGGCTGGGACAGCCTCGGCTTAGACGGGGACGAGCACTTCCACATCAAGGGTCTGGACGACGGCCTCTCGGTGAAGGACGAACTCACTGTCGTCGCCGAACGTGCTGACGGTTCGACCGTCGAGTTCCCAGTGACGGCACAGGTTGGGACGCCTGCGGCCGTGAAGTACGTCGAAAACGGCGGCATCCTGCACCTCGTGCTCCGCCGACTGTTGCAGAACAACTGAAACGAACAGGGGCATCCCTCGTTTTAACCGGCGAGGAGTCCCGCACGGAAGCCACCGCGGCCGTCGTGCTTTTTTGTAGATGTATTTTGCGGGTGCTCGTATGCGCTCTTCAGCCCGTATCAAGAGCTACTGAGTAGTTGTGTGAGTCCAACGGTTTCTGCAAAGACCCACCCGAAGAACAGTATATACAGGATGAGGAGGACGTACGCTTCGGGGCTAGACAGCGAAAGATTCGTTCGCAGAAGGGTAAACAGCACCACGGTTACGACGGTTAAAACGGCAAGCATCGGTATCGCGACCGCGAAGTCGATGCTGACACTGCCTACGATAAGCACCCCAATGGGGATGGCGACGAGGAGGTCGAACGTGTTCGACCCGAACACGTTTCCGAGGCTGGTTACGCCTCGTCCGGCCCGCGCTGAGCGAACACTCACGAGCAGGTCTGGCAGACTCGTTGCCGCCGCGAGGATGGTCACGCCTGCGAGGAAGTCGGGGACGCCGAACGTCTCACCTGCCGATTCGATACCGCTGACGAGCAACTCGACGGCGATGAGGATGACCACGAGGCCGAGGAGTAATCGTCGCCATTCGTGGCCGACGGCGATTTGCTCGGGTTCGACGCCGGGGTCGAAATCTGAAACATCTTGCCACTGGATGAACAGATACAACCCATACAGCAACAGTGGAATCAGGGCGAGAAGCCGTGTGAGTTCTCCGACCAACGCACCGGCGGCTGGAACCGGTTCGTAGATGACGGCGAGCGCCAGTGTCAACACGAACACGGCCACGGCAACCATGTAAAACAGCGCCTCTTTGTAGACGATCGCGCGACCGGCCTCGAGGTCCTGGTCGGACAGGATGTTCGAGACGGCCGGGATGACGAGGATGTTGAAAATAGCCGACCCAACGATTGCTCCCACCCCCATATCGAACACCCCAGAGAGCGCAGTAAAGACCACGCTGGCGAGTTCCGGAAAACTCGAACCGACGGCGACGACGACGGAGCCTTGCACGACGGCAGGAAGCCCGTAGTACGCAGACAGCTGCTCGGCTGATTCTTCGAGCCATTGACTGCCGAACAAGGTGGCGACGGTCCCTGCCAGGATTACGATGGCTGCGATACCCGGCGCATCGGCGGGCACGAAGTCGAAGACCATTCGATTTGGGTATTCAACGCTGACAGAAAGAAACCACCGATGTGTCTGCCGATTCGAGGGACAATCCAGTCGGCACAATTCGACAGCCAGATGAAATACATAAGTAGTTCAAGAGAGATACTTCGCCAAATGAGACATTTCGGCCTCAAAGTACGGATGGCGGTTGCAGGGGCAATCCTGTTCGCCTTCTACATGGTGATTGCCACAATTGCGTGGAGCATGACGGGATCTATCGCTCTCGTCGCCGTGCTGAGCCTGCTGCTCGTCGCCGGGCAGTACAAACTCGGCAAGTGGCTCGCGGTTCGCAGCGTCGGCGCGGAGGACTTGCCAGAAGACCGCTTTGCGGACATCCACCGCACGACCGAGCGCCTGAGCGAGGACATGGGCATCCCGAAGCCACGGCTCATGTATGCGCAGATGGGGTCGCCGAACGCCTTCGCCGTCGGGCGCAAGGGCAGCGGCACGGTCGTCATCAGCACGGAACTCATGCAGCTTCTCGACGACGACGAGTTAGAAGGCGTCATCGCCCACGAACTCGCGCACATCATGAACCGCGACGTGGTGACGATGGTGCTCGGCCAGTCCGTCGCGATGCTCATCGGCTGGGGCGTCTACTTCATGGTGCGCCAGGTCGCAGACGGCATCTTCGGCTGGATTCTCGCGTGGATTGCGAGCGTCATCGCCAACATGCTGGTCATGATATTCGTGCTCGTCATCTCGCGGGTCCGCGAGTACGCCGCAGACGAGGACGCCGCCTACTACACTGGCAACCCGGAGGCACTCGCCAGCGCGCTCGCGAAACTCGGCCACGTAAACCAGCAGGTAGAAGAGACGAACATCGACGACAGCGTGAGCGCGATGTGCATCTTCGGCGTCCAGAAGGGCCTGTTCGCCTCGCTGTTCGCCACGCATCCGCCAATCGAGAAGCGCATCAACCGGCTTCGCCAGCGGAACTGAGTCACCCTCGGCTTAATCGTGTTTCCTCGCTTTCTGATATAAATTTCAGATCTATAAAATACAGAAAAAATATATCTGGCTCACACTTATTTTGGTTATGGAATATTCGCGTCGGACTGCTCTCAACTTATTGAGTGCTGGATGTATGGCTGGACTCGCAGGCTGTTCACTCCCATTTAATCAAGACGCTGCCTCTATTGTGATAGTAAACAATCACGACATTTCACACACATTTGCAATCAGGGTAACCACACAAGGTGAAGATGAAACGGGAGGCACTGACTATTACGGGGGCAAAGCATCGGTAAACTCAGGTACAGAACATAGGATCAATAACGCAATCTCCCATCCAGATTATGTACCAGACGTATATGTCTACGTCGTCGTCGATACCGAGAAGAAGGGGCAGAACGAAGTCGCATTTGATTTTCGGGAGCTGCGAATAACCTATACAGCAAACGAACAGATTGAGATTGAACCGGTCGGAAAAGTATAAACTCGCTGCCTGTCTCCGCGCTAACGTTTTTCCACCCTGACCGAGTAGTGAGCGGTAGTGACTGCTTCGACAATCTGGCCCCCGCGAACCGACCGGGAGCACCTGGACGACCTCGTGAAGACGGTCACGGTCGCGGCCGACGACCGTGCGCAACGCCCGGTGTTGTCGCCCTACTCCGGCGAGGACGTCGGGTCGGTCCCCGACTGCACGGCAGACGACGTGGAACTGGCCATCTCTCGCGCTCGGAAAGCCCAGCGTGAGTGGGCCGACCGTGACCCGACAGAGCGTGCTGCCGTGTTCACCCGTTACCACGACATGGTGCTCGACCGGCAAGAAGAACTGCTCGACGTGATGCAACTGGAGAGTGGTAAGGCTCGTCGCCACGCCTTCGAGGAAGTCCTCGACGTGGCGAACACCGCCCGCCACTACGCCCACCGCGCCGAAGGGTATCTCAAAGACGAGGAGCGAAAGGGTGGCTTGCCCCTCTTGACGAAAACGCACCAGTATCGCCACCCGGTCGGCGTCGTGGGCATCATCTCACCGTGGAACTATCCCCTGACGCTCGCCGTCTCCGATGCAATTCCTGCACTGCTCGCGGGGAATTCGGTCGTGCTCAAGCCGGCAGAGGAGACACCGTACACCGCACTGCTCGCCGTCAAACTGCTCCGAGAGGCAGGCATCCCGCCGAATGTCTTTCAGGTGGTGACGGGTTCGGGGTCGAAACTCGGGCCCGCACTCATCGACGACGTGAACTTCGTCCAGTTCACCGGGAGCACCGAGACGGGCCGGAAAGTGGCAAAACGGGCGGGGCAGAATCTCGTCTCCTCGTCACTCGAACTCGGCGG
The DNA here is from genome assembly GCF_029489995.1 of Haladaptatus sp. DYSN1. NCBI lineage: Archaea > Methanobacteriati > Methanobacteriota > Halobacteria > Halobacteriales > Haladaptataceae > Haladaptatus > Haladaptatus sp. DYSN1. The sequence goes on along the minus strand of NZ_CP120470.1, from coordinate 1,807,160 downwards.
CAAGAACCCGATGGTCGTCTTCGACGACGCGGACCTGCAGTGGGCCGTCGACGGCGCGATTCGCGGCTGTTTCACCAACGCCGGCCAACTCTGCATCGCCTTCGAGCGCCTCTACGTCCAGTCGGGCGTCTACGAGGAGTTCCGCGACAAACTGGTCAACCGGACGCGCAGCCTCCAGCTCGCGGCGAGTTACGACCACGACGCCGAGGTGGGGTCGTTGATGGGCGAGGAACAATTGCAGAAGGTCCAGGACCACGTGGACGACGCCGTCGAGAAGGGCGCGAAGGTGCTCACGGGCGGCCGACACCGCCCCGACCTCGGGCCGTACTTCTTCGAACCAACCATCCTCGAAGGCGTCACCGACGACATGAAAGTCGCCCGCGAGGAGACATTCGGGCCGGTCGTGACGCTCCGGTCGTTCCGCCGGGACCAGGAAGCCAACGAACTCGCGAACGACTCCGAGTACGGCCTGAACGCGGCTATCTGGACGGAAGACACAGAGCGGGGCCGCGACGTCGCCCGGCAAATCGAGTGCGGAACCGTGAATCTGAACGACCCCTACACCGCGGCGTGGGGGTCTGTAGACGCGCCGATGGGTGGGATGAAACAGTCGGGACTCGGCCGACGGCACGGCGAGGAAGGATTCTTGAAGTACACCCAGACCCAGACGGTCGCAGAACAGCGCATCCACCCAATCGCCCCACCGCGGCCGATTCCGATGCGTCTCTACGCGAAGGGGATGAGCGCGATTCTGAAGGTCATGCGCCGAATTCCGGGACTGCGGTGAGCCGATGACGCACGTCTTTTTCACCGGCTTTCCCGGCTTCCTCGGCGACGCGGTGCTCGAACGCCTGCTCGCGGTAACCGACGAGGAGACGACGTTCACCTGTCTCGTCCAGCCACGCTTCCGAAAGCGAGCAGAGCGCAGGCGCGGTGTCGTCGCCGCGTGGGCAGACACGACTCCAGACCGGGTGGAATTCGTCGAGGGCGACATCACGGCGGAAGGATTGGGCCTCGATGCGCCCGAGGAATTACACGAGGCGGTGGACCAGGTGTTCCACCTCGCCGCCGTCTACGACCTCGGCGTCTCACGAGAGGTGGCGATGGCAGTCAACCGCGACGGGACGGAGAACGTCCTCGCGTTCGCCCGAGAAGCCGACGCAGACCGGTTTCACTACGTTTCGACGTGCTACGTGAGCGGTCGTCACGAAGGCGTCTTCGGCGAGGAAGACCTCGACGTCGGTCAGTCGTTCAACAATCACTACGAAGAATCGAAGTTCGAAGCCGAACTGGCCGTCCAGCGAGCGAAGCGCCGGGGACTCGCGACGACCATCTACCGGCCCGCCATCGTCGTCGGCGACAGCGACACCGGCGGCACGCAGAAGTACGACGGGCCGTACTACATTCTCCAGTGGATGCTCCGCCGGAGCGGGCGCGTGGTGCTTCCGGTCGTCGGGAAACCATCGCGAACGGAGGTGAATCTCGTCCCCCGCGACTACGTGGCGGCGGCCATCGCCCACCTTAGCCAACAGCCGGGATCGAAAGACACGGTCTACCAACTCTGTGACCCCGATCCGCCAACGGCGAGCGAACTACTCGCCGCGTTCGAGGCGGCGGCCGACCGGCGCTTGCTCCGTGTTCCGCTGCCGAAATTCCTCGCGAAGAACGCGCTGGACTACGTGCCCGGCGTGTACGACCTGTTCCGAATTCACCCGGCAGTCGTCGATTACTTCGACCACCCGACGAGTTACGTCTGTCCGAACACGATTCGCGACCTCCACGGCTCTGGTATCGAGTGCCCGCCGCTCGTGACCTACGCGCCGGCGCTCGTCTCGTTCATGCGCAAACACCCCCACCTCGGCTGGGGAGCGCGGGTCTAATTTCGTCGGAAAGCAAGCGTTATCCGCGACTGCGGCCGACCATTGTGTATGTCTGCTGCTCGGGCCAGTTTTCGCTCGGGAGTCGTCGATTGTCTCCCCCTCATCCTCGGCATCGTGCCCTTCGGCCTCATCTCCGGGGTGGCCGCCATCGAGGTTGGGCTCTCTGCGGCCCACGCCCTCGGCATGTCGGTCATCATCTTCGCGGGCGCGTCGCAACTCGCGGCCATCGAACTCATCGGTCAGGACGCCCCGGCGCTGGTCATCGTCGTCACCGTTCTCGTCATCAACGTTCGCATGATGATGTACAGTGCCTCCATTGCACCCCACTTCCAGCGGTTAGAGGAACGGTGGAAACTCCTACTCTCCTACGTCCTCACCGACCAGGCCTACGCCCTCTCGATTCTCAAGTTCGAACAGGAAGACGTCAAAAAACGGTGGTACTACCTCGGCGTCGCGCTCCCGCTGTGGATCGTCTGGCAAATCGCGACCATGGTCGGCATCGTCCTCGGCGCGAGCATTCCGTCCGAGTGGAACCTCGGCTTTACAGTCCCGCTCATCTTCCTCGCGCTGCTCGTCCCCACGATGAAAAATCGCCCCTCCGTCGCGGCCGCCGTCGTGGGCGGAGGTGTCGCTGTCGCCGCGGCGGGATTCCCGTTCAACCTCGGCCTCCTCGTCGGCGCACTGTGTGGCATCGTCGTCGGCGTCGTCGTCGCGGAGCGTGGTCGGTAGATGGCGGTGAATATCGACCCGCTCACCCTGTGGGGCATCATCCTCGTCGCAGGCCTCGGAACGTTTCTCATCCGCCTCTCGTTCATCCAATTGTTCGGCTGGATGAACGACCTTCCGCCGCGAGCAGAGCGCGCGCTCGGATTCGTCCCGGCGGCGGTGCTTGCGGCGCTCGTCGTCCCCAGTTTCCTGCTCGTAGACGAATCGCTCGCCCTCACGTTCTCGAATCATCGGCTCATTGCGGGCATCATCGCCGGAGCCGTCGCCTGGCGCACCGAGAACCTGGTCGCGACGCTCGTGACGGGCATGGTCGTCCTCTGGACGCTCACCTTCCTGCTCTAGGCGAGCAGGACGGGCCACACCCGAAGCAGCAGCGAGAACAACACGGTCAGGACGAGCGACATGACCACGTCGAGGAGGAGCCCCGCCCGTAACATCTCTCCGCGTGTGAGTTCGCCCGTGCCGTACACGATGGCGTTTGGCGGCGTCGCCACGGGAAGCGCGAAGCCGTAACTCGCGGCGAGTGCGCCGGCCAGCGCGAGCGACAGGGCGACGTCAGTTGGTCCGACGCCGAACGCACCCCCACTTTCGAGGCCGGCGGTGATGAGAACCGGGGCGAGAATCGCGGCCATGGCGGTGTTCGATGCGAGTTCGCCCGCCAGGATGGTCACGGACACGATGACGAATAGTACCACGACTAGCGGTGCGTCGATGACCGAACCGAACACACTGGTCGCGAGCCACGCGGTGGCTCCGGTTTCGGTGAGTGCGTTCGCAAGCGAGAGGCCGCCACCGAGAAGTAAGAGCGTGCCCCAGTCGATGTCCGCAAGGTCGTCCCAGGTTACGGTGTCAGCGAGGAGGAGTGCCGGAATCGAGAGCAAACCGACGATGACGAAGTAGAGCGCCCCCTGGTGAGCACCGCCACCGACCAGACTCGGTCCCGGACCGCCAAACAGCGTCGTATACACCGGGGCTGGCAGGACGTCCTCGAAAAGAACCCCGAGTCCGCCGAGTACCCACAGGCCGGCTGTCACGCAGAAGATGAGGGCGACACGGCGAGCTGCTGGCGTGAGCGGACCGTCACGTTCGAGCGCGGTCTTCGTCTTGCGGCGGGCCGCAGAGACGTCGCTTGTGGCCGGTGGAAAGACCACGAACGTGAGAACGAACCAGACAAGCGGGAGTGTGAGCGCGACCACTGGGATGCCGACGACCATCCACTCAAGGAAACTGATTTGGATGCCCGCAAACTCGTCGAGTGCCGCGACCACGATGGCGTTTGGTGGTGTGCCGATGAGCGTCCCGACACCGCCGACGCTCGCCGCGTAGGCGATGCCGAGCAGTAACGACCGGTGGAGATTGGTGTGCCCGGCGGTCGGCCCCGTTACCTGCGTCGCCAGACCGAGTCCGATGGGGGCCATCATCGCCGTCGTCGCCGTATTCGAGATGAGCATCGAGAGCGACGCCGTCGCCACCATCACGGCGAGAACGAGTCGTCGCGGCGACGTGCCGAGCCTGAGCAGCAAGACGTACGCGATTCTCCGGTCCAATCGCTGACGCTGGAGCGCCGCGGCGAGCATGAATCCCGCGAGCAACAGGAAGACGACGGGGTCTGCAAATCCGGTGAGCGCGTCTCCCAGTTGCGGAGTGACACCAAAGAGCGTGAGCAGGACGGGTATCAACAGTGCCGTGACCGGGAGCGGGAGTGCCCCAGTCACCCAGAGAACCGCGGCAAAAATGGCAGTCGCGAGTGCGAATTGCCCCGTCTGTGTGAGTCCATCTGGTGTGGGAATGGTCGCGAAGAGCCCTGCCAGTGCAACGGCGAGCACGACGAGCCTCGCGTCTCCCGAACCCATTGCCATCGATAGGTCTCCCTGGCTCAAAAATACTGCCCAGTGACCTGTCACAACACCTTTGGTACTGACCTCGGTAGCAACGAGCGATGGACGACGCCCCCACCCGGAAGCCCGTACTGCAAATCGGCGGGTTCTTCGTCCTCGTGAACGCCGGCCTCGGGAGCATTGGACTGCTTGCGAGTCTCCTTCGGGGGCAGTTTCTCGGCTCGATTTTCGTCCTCGTCGCGGCCACCGTGACGCTGCTTTGTGGCCCGCTGTTGGCCGGCATCTGCGGGTTCTGTGTCGGGACGAGAGAGGCTGCCCGGCTGGTCGGCGTACTCGTCGCCCTCGGCTACGTTGGCGGGAGCCTCGTCTCGCTCGGCCTGTTGAGTCTCGTCGGTGACCTCCCGCTCGCCCAACTCGGCGGCAGTCTGCTGTTGTTCGCGGTGCCGACGGGGCTGGTCGGCGCTGGCGTGAGCTATCTGGTCAAATAAAGGAAAAAGCCGACGTTAGCAGTACGTGGCGGTGGCGTACACGATACCATCGTCGGTAACTCGAACGCCCACACCGACCTCGTCTGCGTCCTCGAAGACGACGTATCGCGAGTCAACGTTCCGGGCGAGCCACGCATTCACCAGCGCGTCTGCGACCTGCTGTTCGTTCTCGTTGATGCGCTGTTCGCCGTTGACGGTGTAGTTCATCCCGACTGTGGTGCGACCGATGTTCTCTGCGCCGCGGTGGTAGTAGCCCTTCGAATTATCGAGGATTTTACACTGCTCGTAGAGGCCGTAGTTGCGATACCGGTCCTCTGCGGTTTCACCGCTCGGCGAGGTGTGGCTGTAGTAGTCCTTCTCAACCATATCGTCGGTGTGGTAGGTCGCCATCTCTACCAGCGTCTTGTCAGTTCGAAGCGTCTGCACGCCCCGGTCTTTCCGCTCTGCGTTGATCCGTTCGTAGACGAGCAGCTCGACCCGCGTCTCGTTTATCGAATTGGGCCGGACCGATGGACGCTCGGTGGTCGCGACTTCCGTCGTCTGTGCTCCCGGTTGTTGTGTCTGTACGTCCGTCTGCGTCGTCGTGCTGTCTCCCCCAAGGTCAGCGTCATCTCCTTGCTTCGTCGCCAGTTGCATCCCCAGCAACCCCCCAACTGACAGGGAGGTAAACACGACAACCGCGAGCGCGATAACTGCGGCCTTGTTTACCATCTTCAGGTAATATACACAGAATGAATAGATTAATGTATCGGACAGTCAGATAATCGTGAACATTGGGCTCGGTTCCGTCCGCAGAACCGAGATACGCTGACGCATAGGGCAGCGAACACAAACGAATCATCGTTCAAACAATAGTGACTTCCCGTCGGTCGAAACCATCTGGATTAAGATATCAATAATGGCCCCAGTCACGTATTCGTGAAGTATACCAAAGATTCGACCTGGTGAACTGTCACTTGCCCATGGTACATATCGATGATGACCAGACAGGCGAGATGAAGACCGCGTGGCCGCGACGCCGCAGCGTGCTGAGAGCGGTTGGCGCGGGTGCCGCGATACCGTTTCTGACCGGCGTTGGAGCGTCCTCGACGGCCGACCCGGCTACCTGGACCTACGGTCGGTTACAGGAAGACGACGAGGGAGAAAATGGAGAAAATGGCGATGGAGAGACGGTGACGGCACACGTCGTCCACTTACTCGAGACCTTCCCGCCGACGAATCCGAATCGACCGCTCGATTTCTTCTTCCAGCCGACGGGACTGCACGTCGAACCGGGCGACGTCTTGAAATTCGTCTTCGACACGCCGCGACACACGGTAACGTCGTATTCGAACGCATTCGGCCAGGCGAGACGCCACCCGGAGGGGATTCGCGGGTTCTCCTCGCCAGTCCTCGGTTGGGTCCCGGGGACCGCACCGGTCCCGGGCGAAGGGGGTGACGGTGGCCAAGGCGGCAACGGCGACGATTCCGGTCAGAACGACACTGACGACCAGACGGGACCGGTTCCCGAAGTCTGGCTGCTGACGCTCGAAGAGGCAGGCGTCTACGACGTCTACTGTGCCCCGCACGAGGTGTTCGGCATGGTCATGCGCGTCGTCGTCGGCGACGTCGCAGACGAGGACGTGGACTTCGAATTCGAAGACGCGGAGAATCTTCCCGAAGAGGGAGTCGGTCCGGTGGGACTGGCGAGAGCCATTCTAACTGACCCGCAACTCACGCCGGCGGCGATTCAGGAAGCCGGGTCGGTTCGGTGGGAAGACCTCAACGCGAACCAGTCGAACGGTGGCGACGAAAATGGGAACGGAACCGATGGCAACGGAAACGGTGGCGAAGGCTCCGACGAAGACCCGGACGCTGGTGGCCAGTAACGGTTCCGACTATACACTGTTTTGCGGCGAGACGAGCGAATCGACGGCTCCGAGGAGGTCACTCGGTGTGACGACGGCACCCCACGCACAGAGATCACGGTAGGCGATGCTCGCCGTCGAGCCGGCGTAGTTTCGCTCGGCGAACGGTCGTTCTTCGACGACGAGCAAGCGGTCTGCTGCGCCCGCGAGGTCGAGGATGGGCTGATTGCCGATGCCGATTTCCACGTCCGCGAGGACGGTTACGTCGGCTTCCCTAACGAATTCGCGGGCCGCGGCTATCGTCTCGTCTGAAAGTGGGGCGAACGGGGCTTCGACCACGGTTTCTAAGCCGAGCAACCGCGCGGTATCGAGGTCCGAGTCACCCTCGTTGAGAACGCCGACGGTCACCTCGTAACCCGCCGCAGAGAGGAGATACTGGAGTCGTGAACTGGTGCCACCGCCGCCGATGACGTGGACGTGTGCGTCTCGGGATGCGCCGCGTTCGGGCAGTGCGGTCACGTAGACGGAGTGGGTTACCGGGTGGCGGGCGACGACCGCTCGCGTGTCGAATGCGCTCGCGAGAGCCTCTTCCGTGAGGACGGACTCCGGCGCGCCTGCGGCGAGCATCTGCCCGTCTGCGAGCAAGAGCAGTTCGTCGCAGTAGTGGGCCGCGAGGTTCAGGTCGTGAATCGCCGCGACGGCGGTCTTGCCCTCGGCGACGAGGTCGGAGACGAGTTCGAGCGTCCTGACCTGGTGGTTGATGTCGAGACTTGCCGTCGGTTCGTCGAGCAGGAGCACGGGCGTTTCCTGAGCGAGTGCGCGGGCGAGGATGACGCGCTGGCGTTCCCCGCCCGAGAGTTCGTCGATGTTCCGGTCGGCGAATTGTTCGGTCTGCGTCCGTGCGAGGGCGCGGTCTACCGCGTTCGCGTCAGCCGTCGTCTGGCGGTCGAACCGGGACTGGTAGGGATGACGCCCCATCGCGACGATGTCGCGGACGGGGAACGGGAAGGCCACCGACGTGTCCTGCGGGACGGTCGCGACCAGCCGACTGGCCGCCTTCGCCGAGAGGTCGTGGACGTTCTGTCCATCGACCGCAACCGTCCCAGAATCCGGGTCGATTGCACCGTTTATCGCCCGAAGGAGCGTCGTCTTGCCCGCACCGTTCGGGCCGACCAGTCCGACGAACGTGCCAGCCTCGACGTTCGCGGAAATCGCGTTGAGCACGTCCACCGGGCCAAAGGATACGGAAATTCCGTCTATTGAAATCACAGGCGATGCACCTCCCGACGACGGAGCAAGTAGAGGAAGAAGGGAGCGCCGAGGGCGGCGGTGACGATGCCGACGGGAAGTTCTGCGGCCCCCGCTCGGGCGACGGTGTCCGTGGCGACGAGGAACACTGACCCGGCGATGGCACTCGTCGGCAACAGAATGCGATGGTCGGGGCCGACGAGCAGGCGCATGACGTGGGGGACGATGAGGCCGACGAAGCCGATGACGCCAGAGACCGCGACTGCGGCGGCGGTGACGATGCTCGCGACGGCAAGCAGGATGCGCTTCGTCCGCTCGACTTCGACACCGAGTGAGTGAGCATCTTCCTCGCCCATGAGCAGGATGTTGAGGTCGCTCGTGTAGGCGAACAGAATCGCCACGCCGAGGCCGACGAACGGGATGGTCACGGTGACGCTCGCCCAGGTGCTCGCGTGGAGGTGCCCCATCAACCAGAAAACTGCCTCCCTGAGGCCGTCGCCGCTCTGGAGCAGGGTGTACGAGATGACCGCGCCGAGGAAGGTCTGGACGGCGACCCCGGCGAGCAGGAGCGTGGCGACGGGGGTTCGACCGTTCTCGGTGGCGAGGACGTACACGGCGAAGGCGGTGACGAGTGCGCCGGCGAACGCCGCCGCCTGCAGTCCGAAGGGGATGGCGAGGGGGAAGGCGATGGTCGCGACCGCGCCGAGGGCCGCCCCGGAGGAGACGCCGACGATGGACGGGTCGGCCATCGGATTGCGGAAGAACCCCTGCATCACCGTGCCGGCGGCGGCGAGGGCGAACCCGACGACGGCCCCGAGCAGGATGCGTGGCAGTCTGAGTTTGAAAACGATGGTCTCGCTCGTCGCGGGGACGTCAAACGCAAGGAGTGGGCGAACCGAGACGTCGATGTTGGGGACCGGAACGCCAGCGTTGAGGAATGGAATCGACGCGGATTGCAGCTGAAGCGACACGTCCGAGGGCACAACGAGGGTGTGTTCCAGGAGAATTTTTGCCACGGTGAGCGGGTCGATGCGGACCGGCCCCATGGCCGCGCTCACGAGGATTACCGCGAAAAGCGCGACCAGCAGGCCCGAAACCCACGCACTCACTCGTAGCTCCTGGCGCATGATTGAAACCGTGCTTGCGTTAGATAAATACTTATTGCATAACGGGCGAGGGTGTACTACGATGAACACGAGACTCATCCGAGTGCTTGCGGTTTTCGTGGTGCTCGTCGGCGGGGTTGGTCCCGCGATGGCTGCCACGTCCGACACAGCACCCGCGATGCAACAGGAGAACTGCTCGTTCCCGTTCACGGCGACGGACGCCACGGGAACCGAAGTCACCGTTGACGGCGAACTCGAATCGGTCGTCGCCCTTCAGCCGAGTGCCGCCCAGACGATGTGGGAAATCGGCGCGGAAGAGAAGGTCGTCGGGATGCCCGTAAACAGCTACACCAGCTCCCTCGAAGGGGCTGACTCCCGCGAAAACGTCGTGAACGAAGACCAGTTTTCGGTGAACGTAGAGAAGGTCGTCGCGCTCGACCCGGACCTCGTTCTCGCCCCGAACATCGTCCCCGACGAAACGGTGTCGAAACTCCGTGAGGCCGGCCTCACCGTCTACAAATTCGAAGCAGCTGCATCTCTCGACGCCGTCTACGAGAAAACGCTGTTGACCGGCAACCTCGTGGGTGCCTGTGAAGGCGCAACCGAGCGAGTCGACGCCATGAAAGGACAGGTCGCCATCGTCGAGAACGCCACCGAGGGCGAGGACGAACCCCGCGTGCTCTACCTGACCGGTGGCTTCACCGCCGGTAACGGGACGTTCATCCACTCGCTCATCGAGCGCGCCGGCGGCCAGAACGTCGCCGCAGAGGCGGGCATCACGGGCTACGCCCAGATTTCCGACGAAGTCGTGGCCGAACAGGACCCCGAGTTTATCGTCGTGGACACGGGCGTCCCGGAGCCGCGCGTTCCTGAGCAGGCTCCCTACACAGAAACGACCGCCGTGAAGCAGGGGCAGATCGTGACCCTCGACGCGAACGAACTGAACCAGCCGGCGCCTCGAGTCGTCAACCCGCTCGCCGAGATGGCGAAGGCGTTCCACCCCGAGGCGTACGCCGCAGCGAACATCACCGAGACGGCGACGGCCACGCAGACCGAGGCGAACGAGACGACGGAGAATTCGACCGAGACGAACGCTGACGGACCCGGCTTCGGCGTCACGGCCGCCGTCGTCGCGCTCGTCGCAGCGACGCTGTTCGCGCTCCGGCGCGTCTAAGCTACCACCCGTTTCGACAACAGAAGGCGTTTAATCCGGGCGGGCATTCTCACGGATATGGTCGAGAACGTCATCTGGCCCGCCTATCTCGATGCTGCGTTGACGCGAAGCGAGGGCCGTCGCGTCCCAGAAGACCTCGCCGTCGAGAACCCCACGGTCGATGAAATCGCAAAGGCCGTCCAGCAGGTCGGCTACGACGCGGTCATCGAGCGCGACAAAGCCTACTCCCGCGAGTTCGAGACCCGCGGGCGCGTCCTCGTGAAGAACGCAGACGATGCGGGCAAAAGCGACCTCGTGCAAGCGGTCGCCGTCTACGTCGGAGTTCTCCGCGAATGAAGCGCGTCGGCGAGGTGTCGCGGGTCGCACAGGGACTCGCCATCGTTCGGCTTCCGGGCGAGGAATACCCGAACATCGGGACCGAGGTGATAGACGAGAATCTCGAGGAAGTGGGCCGCATCGTGGACGTGTTCGGCCCCGTCTCCCAGCCCTACGTCGCCATCTCGTCTGACCGACGCCCGGCGACACTCATCGGCGTGAAGCTCTACGCCCGGTAGCGAAACGAAAAAGGCGACGGCCCGCCTGCTTTTTGTATGGACCATCGCTCGCGGATGTATCTCGCCACCGCCGCCACGGTCGGCATCTTCCTCCTCGTCCAACTGGGTGCGCTCGCACTCGTCCAGCCCTTCGATACGGCCGGCTATCAGGCAGTCGAGAACCCCGAAGACCCGACGAACAGCGTCGTCTACATCGCCGCAATACTCGTCGCAACGGGCGTGATGCTCCTCGCATTTAAACTCGACCTGACGTGGGTCATCCGCGGGCTCATCGTCTTCTCAAGCGCGCTCGTCTCACTCTACGTCTTTACCATCCTCATTCCGCCAGTCGTGACTGTCTCCATCGGTGGTGCGCCAACGCACATCCTCCCGGTGGTCGCCGCAGGGTTGCTCGCCGTCCTCCTACTCGCCTACCCCGAGTGGTACGTCATCGACGCCGTCGGCATCGTAATGGGCGCGGGCGCAGCAGGCCTCTTCGGCATCAGCTTCGGCCTCCTGCCGGCTATCGTCCTGCTCACCGCCCTCGCCGTCTACGACGCCATCAGCGTCTACGGCACCGAACACATGCTCACGCTCGCCGAGGGCGTGATGGACATCAAAGTGCCCGTCATCCTCATCGTCCCGCTGTCGCTCTCGTATTCGTTTCTCGCAGAAGGCTCCGACGACGATGCGACGGAGGATGACGACGCAGAACCAACGGAAGCCGACGACGACGGCGAACGCGACGCCTTCTTCATCGGCCTCGGCGACGCCGTCATGCCCACCGTGATGGTGGCCAGCGCGGCCGTGTTCGCGCCCGCGCCGATGTTCGACGTTGGGGCACTCACGATGAATCTGCCAGCCCTCACCGCCCTGATTGGGACGATGCTGGGGCTGCTCGTCCTGATGTTCATGGTCATGAAGGGGAAGCCACACGCCGGTCTGCCACTGCTGAACGGCGGCGCAATCGGCGGCTACTTGCTCGGTGCGCTCGTGAGCGGGATTTCGCTGGTGCAGGCGGTTGGACTGGCGTCGTATCTCTGATTATACGGCGGTGCGGGCGTGGGAAGCCCACGACTTTAGTCGTGGGAGGATGTCACTCGCCTGTCAACGCCTGACTCGCAGGCGAGAAGTCGATTTCCTGTCCTAATTCCTGCTCGACTGCTTTCTCGTAGAGCAACTGCGCCGCTGCCACGGTTTCGATACCCGTGCCGCCGCTGTCGAAGACGGTGATTTCGTCGTCGGATTCGCGACCCGGTTCCTTTCCGGCGACGATTTCACCGAGTTCGGCGTGGATGTGGTCTTCGGTGACGACGCCCTCGTCCATCGCTTGCAGGAACGACCCGGCGTCAGAGAGTGCCCGGGCGCGGAGGTCGGGGACGTACTTCGCGTTCTGGATGGTCGTCGCGTCGAGTTCGCGTTTGTTCGGGTTGTACTGGCCCATCGCGGTGACGTGGGTGCCGGGGGCGAGTCGGTCGCCGTCGAACACCGGTTCCGAGGCGTTCGTCGCGGTGATGACGATGTCCGCCTTCTCGACGGCGGCAGCGCTTGAGGCGACGGCCGCGACGGTGGCGTCGAGTATTTCGTTGAACTCGGCAGCGAACGACTCGCGATTCTCCTTTGTCGGCGAATAAACGTACACCGACTCGAGGTCGCGGACGGTGGCGGTAGCTTTCAGTTGACCGCGGGCCTGTGCGCCGCTGCCGATGATAGCAAGCGTAGAGGCGTCTTCACGGGCGAGGGCATCGACGCCCACCGCGCCTGCCGCGCCGGTCTTGAAGGGGTTCATGCTCGCGCCGTCAAGGAGGGCCTTCATCGCGCCCGTCTCGGCGTCGAACAGCGGCGTGGCGAACTGGGCGTCCCGGCCGGTGAAGCCGGCGGCGTACATGTAGCCGCCCATCACGCCCATCTCGGGGAGGATGGCGAGGTAGCTCGTGAGCATCCCCGGTGGTGACTCGTTTACGAGTTTGGTTCGGGGTTCGGCTGGTGCGCCGTTTCCGCGTTCGCGGTAGCCCTCGCGAACCGCGGCTAGGTACTCTGCGGGCGTTGCCAGTCCGGCAAGGTCGTCGCTGGTCAGGAATCTGACGGCGGCGCTCTCGTGGGGCATAGCGAGAGATAGTGGCGTCTCCGCCTTAGGTGTGGTGACAGCAGAAATCGCGGCAGGAACGCGCGCAGAGAAAAGCGCCGAGAGAGTAGAGAGAGAGAGAGAGAGGTGACTGGTGTTAGTCTGCAGAGCCGATTTTCGGTGGTCGTTCGTTGGCCGTGTTCGGGGCCGGTGGCGTGGTCGCATCGACGGGGCCGTTTACGAACAGGCCGTGGACGATGAGCCCGACGGAGACGAGTGCCGCAATTGGCACGGCGGTAGTCAGTTCGAGGCCTGCGAGCATGAGCAAGCCGGTGATGCCTCCGAGGGAGAGGGGGATGAGTCCCAGAATGATGTCGTAATAACCAGTCATAATCTGTTACTAACAAGGGGAATTAGATGTATAAGTGTTTCCCATAGGTGGCAGATATCATAAGGAAAAGGTACTACATAAATTCGAAATACGATATTCAAATTATCCTCATAACTTATAGAAATGGCAGATTGGCGAAAAACCGAATCCCAGGGGCGTACTACACGAAATCTCCCGGGAATCGTCCGGTGCGCATATATATCTGATTTTGTATGTATCAACAACTTGAAGGCGAAACTTAACTCCATCTCAACGTTCATGCTGTGTGTAACCGTACCACAATGCGCGAGTTCATCCAATTCACGTCACGTGGATGCTGTTACTGTCAACTCGCACAATACGACGGGACGTGCCGGCGCGCCCCGGCACGACCTATCATCTGCCGGTACCGACGGTTTTTCACCCCTGGCAGGCGACTTCCTGGCCAGTGAACCGTAACGACAAATCCATCGTGGGGCTCGTGATGGTCGCCCACGCGATGGTCCACACCTACGAACTCTCTATCCCCATCCTATTACTCATCTGGATGGCCGAGTTCGGCGTAAACGAGGCCACCATTAGCCTCGTCGTCTCCGCCGGGTTCGCGCTGTTTGGCATCGGGGCGCTCCCGAGCGGCGTGCTGGTAGACCGGTTTGGCTCCGGCCCGCTCATCACCGCGTGCCTGCTCGGCATGGGCGGCTCGTTCCTGCTGCTCGGCCTCGCACCGAATCTGCTCGTCGTCGCCGCCGCGCTCCTGCTGTGGGGCGTCGCCGCGAGCGTGTACCACCCCTCTGGCCTCGCGCTCATCAGCCGCGGGGTCACTGAACGCGGCAGCGCCTTCGCCTACCACGGCGTCGCCGGGAATCTCGGCATCGCGCTCGGCCCGCTCGTCACCTCGCTGCTCTTGCTGGCCTACGACTGGCGCATCGTCGTCGGTCTGCTCGCGATTCCGGCGGGCCTCGCCGCGCTCTACGCCGGGCGTGTCAAGGTCGACGAACAGGCCGCAGTCACTGCTGACGGCGGTGAGGAGACGGACAGCGAACCCATCTCTTCGGTTTCTGAATTCGTTAGCGAATCGCGGGCGCTCTTCGTCGGTGGATTCGCCCTCGTGCTCACCGTCGCCATGATGTCGGGGCTCTACTACCGCGGCGCACTCACTTTCCTACCCGCACTCATCACCGAGTTCCTCGGCTTCGACGGCACGACCGTACAACTGGCCGGCTTTTCCTTTGACATCGCTCGTGACGAACTGAGCCGGTACGTCTACTCCGGCCTCCTGATGGTTGGGGTGATGGGGCAGTATGCTGGTGGCAAACTCACCGACCGCGTCCCCGTCGAGTACGGCATCATGGCCGGGTTCGGCACGCTTTCGGTCATCGCGCTCGTCATCGTCCCGGCCGCAGCAATTGGCGTCATTCCGTTCTTGCTGGTGGGCGTCGCACTCGGCTTTACGCTGTTCATGGTGCAACCAATCTACCAGGCGAGCATCGCCGAATACACGCCTGCCGCGGCTCGTGGGCTCTCCTACGGCTACACGTACTTCTTCGTCTTCGGCGTGGGGGCGGCCGGCGGCGTCATCGCCGGAACCTTACTCACGTACTTCTCACCGATGGTGCTCTTTACCGTCCTCGCCTGCTTCGGCGCGACGGGGTCGCTCATCGGATTCGTCCTCTCCCGGCGTGCCCAGCGCGCTCAAGTCGCGTAGGCCACGAGCGCCCGGAAGGGGACGAGCAGCACGAGACCGACCACAATCGAGACGATGACGAAGGCGATGGCCAAGCCACCGGGGAAGAATTCTGTCGCACGGAGCGCCTGCCCAATCAGCGCCGCGCCGACCCAAGCCCCGGCCGTGAGGCCGACGGTTGTCTTCAGGTCGTACTGGCGGCCGTCGTAGAGGCCGACGAGCGGAGCGACGAGGAGCCAGCCGATGAGGAACGGCGCGGCGACCATGAGCAGGCCCTCGGTGCCGTGTTCCTGTTGGCCGAGGAAGACGAACAGGGCGATGAGGGCGAGGTCACCGAGCGCGAGCAGGGCGGTTCGAGGCGTCGCAGCGACACGGGCGGAGGCGGTGTCACTCATACGAAGTACTCAGGACTCGGAGACTATGTGCGTCTCGCTTTCAGTCATCCGCCCGACGACGGTGAAGCCAAAGCCGGTGTCGGGAACCGCGGGTTCGAGGCCCGCAGCCTTCATCAATCCGGCGAGTTCGTGAGGCGTGTCGAACGTCGAATCGAATCCCACCAACCGCTCCACGGCGACGAGCGCCCGCCCGCGGAGCGTTTCGGGGTCAAATTCACGAACCACGAGGACGCCGCCGGGTCGCAGGACGCGGGCCGCCTCCGCGATTACAGCGCGATGCCGAGGCATGTGGTGGAGCGCATCCACGATGACCACCGCGTCCACGCTCGCCGTCTGCACCGGCAACCGGGTCGCGTCGCCCTGGACGGCGGCGAGTCCGCGCGTGGTCGCCTCACGAAGCATTCCGCCTGCCGCATCGACGACGACGGGTTCTGGGACCGAGAGCGCCCGCGAGGCCCGTCCCGTGCCCCCGCCAACGTCGAGCAGACGCGTGACTGGGCGGGTCGCATACGCGAGTCCCGCTTCGAGCACGTCGCGGTCGGCAGCGGGCATGGCCCGTTCGTAGAGCGGAGCGAATCGGTCGAAGAGCGTGACATCACGTCCACCGTGCATACTGAATTTATTCACACAGGAGTGATTTACGTTCATCGCCGGTCAGTCTGTTACTCAAAGCATGACAAGTATTAAGATAATCTCGGAAAATGTCGGAGTATGCAACGGGCGCTTCCCATTTTGCTTGCATTACTCGTTTCTCTCGCCGGGTGTGGGGCGACGAACCAGACGAATCAACAACTTCCTGCGGAATCAGAGACCGCCACACAGACCGAAATCGTCACTGCGAACGCGACGGCGAAGACGGCCGATTCGACGACGGCCGTCACGAAGACCGAGACGGGCACCACGACCGCTCCGCCGGCAACGACAACACAGACTGCGACGCAAACACCCGCACCCACCGCGACTCCCGCGGTGACGCCGCCGCCAACGACGACAGCGACACCGACGCAGACAGCGATGACCACACAACCGTCGGCACAGCCGGCCCCCTCGGGCGGGAGCAGTGCGTCGCCAACATCGGGTGGGAGTTCGGGCGGTCAACAAACCACAGAACCGACGGCGACGGCAACGCCGACGGTAACCCCGACGCCAACGCCGACGCCGACTCCCACGCCCGAACCGCTCGACAAATTCGAGGGTCCATCCTACTCTGACGCCGAAATCGAGACCGGACAGGCAGTATCGCTCGACGCGGGCCGCCTCGTTGCCGCCCACGTGACCGGGCTCGCTGGCTTAGAGAGCGTCACGAGTTTCGCCCGCCACTGGTCTGCGAACGAGGGCGAAGACCGCGAGTTCCGGGCCGAGGAGACCATCGAGGTGGACGAGAGCCGCGACATCTCCCACCTCCACTGGGCCGACCACATCCGGAGTGCCGGGAGCACGACGCGCCACTTTGACCGGCGAGTGACCACCGACGCGTGGACCGCCTATAACGCGACGACGGTGTATCCCGAGAAGCCGACCAACTACCTGACGGGGAAGACGTGTGAACCGTACGAGAACGACTCACTGCGCGTACCGGTGGACGTGGCCGCCGTCGCAGACGCCCACCGCCTCACCTACCTCGTCTCCGAACTCGACTTCGCGAAAGTCGAGCGGATTCGCTACGACGGCGTGAACGCGACGGTGTACGCCACCGCAGATCCGCAGGGGACGCTCTCGACCGGCGCTGCGACCACCGTCGAATCCTACCGAGCCGTCCTCGTAATCTCTACGGACGGCCTCGTGCGCTACTCGCACACCGACGTGACGCTCACCCGCGACGGCGAAACCGTCACGTGGGGCGAGACGCGCACGCTCAGGGACATCAATTCGACCACCATTGGCGTCCCCGACTGGACCGACGACGTTGAGCCGGGGCCGAACTGCTAGTCGGAGGCTACTTCTCGCGGGCGTTCCGTATCGGTCGTATGGAGTACGCGGTACTCGGCTGGCCGCCCGACGGGCCGACGCTCAGACTCGACTATCGCGCGTTTTCCTACGCCGGTAAGTTCGTCATGTCCAGTACCGGGAAGGCGGTGGCCCGAGACGGCGAGGAACTCGTGGCCGCCATCGCGTTCAACGAGGACCGAACCGACGAGACGACCCTCTGGTTGCGCTACGTGACGGTGAAGAAAGCACGTCGCGGCGAGGGCATCGGGGCTGAACTGGTCTCGTTTGCCACCGACGCGGCTCACGAGCGAGGGTACGAGACGGTGAAAATCGCCGTCAACAACCCCTTCGCCTACGAGGCAGTCTGGAAGGCAGGGTTTGGCTACACCGGGGAACAGACGGGGCTCGCAGAACTCGTCTGTGCGCACCCGGGCGACCGGTCTCGTGACCGTTACCAAGCGGGTCTCGACGTGTTTCGGAGCCGTGATGGACTCTCTGCGGAGGAACTGTCGTTTCTCGAAGACAGACGCTCCGCTCAGCCGCCGAAATAAGGAAAATACTCAGTTTCGCTAGAGTCGCTTTACGTTCTGTGCGCGAGGACCGTTGTCCGATTCGACAATGTCGAATTCAAGCTCCTGACCCTCTTCTAAGTCGGGGCCGCCGATGTCTTCCATGTGGAAGAACACATCGTCGTCGTAATCGTCGGTCTCGATAAATCCGTACCCCTTCCGGTCGTGGAAGAAGGTCACTTTGCCTGTAGCCATTCGATAAGCTCCAGCTTCATATTGAGCCTCTGACGATAAATACCCACCGGCGGTCGGGAGATTGAAACGCTCACCGCCGAATGGAGGAGTATGGGAAACGCAGACCTCCGCCAGCTCGCCGTCATCGAGGACGTGTCGTTCGACGAACTCGGAGGCTCCGTCGTGGCGGTGGACGCCCACAACTGGCTGTATCGCTACCTCACGACGACGGTCAAGTGGACCCGCGACGAAATCTACACCACGAGCGGCGGCGAGGAGGTCGCGAACCTCATCGGCCTGATTCAAGGTCTTCCCAAGTTCTTCGAACACGACCTCACGCCAGTGATGGTGTTCGACGGCGCCGTCGTCGATTTCAAAGCAGACGAAATCGAGGAGCGCCGCGAACAGAAGAAGAAGGCTGAGAAAGCTGCCGAGGAGGCACGAGAACGCGGCGACGCCATCGAGGCCGCCCGTCAGGAGGCGCGGACGATTCGCCTCACCGACACCATCCACCAGACGACTCGGGACCTGCTCAGGCTCCTCGACGTTCCCATCATCGAAGCACCCGCAGAAGGTGAAGCACAGGCCGCGTACATGGCCCGCAACGGCGACGTGGACTACGTCGGGAGCGAAGACTACGACGCGCTCTTGCTCGGCGCACCCTACACCCTGCGACAACTCACGAGCAAGGGCGACCCCGAACTGATGGACCTGGAAGCCACGCTTGCGAAACACGACATCACATGGGAACAGCTGGTCGACATCGGGATTCTCATGGGCACTGACTTCAACGAGGGCGTCTCGGGCATCGGGCCGAAAACGGCCGTGAAGCTGGTCAAAGAACACGGCGACCTCTGGGCCGTCCTCGAAGCCAGAGACGCCTACATCGAACACGCGGACCTCATCCGCGGCCTGTTTCTCGAACCGGACGTAACCGACGACTACGAGTTCAACACCGACATTTCACCCGACCTGAAGGCCGCAAAGGAGTACGTCACCAAGACGTGGGAGATTCCGGCAGCCGAAGTCGCCCGCGGGTTCGAGCGCATCGAAGAATCCGTCGTCCAGACCGGCCTCGACCGCTGGACCTGAGCCGAGTTAGGCGAACTCCGCGGCGAGTTCGAACTGGCAGGAGAGGGTTGTGGTACAATAGTCTCGGAGCATCGCCTGCAGTTCGGCGAACTCATTGCTCGACCCTTCACCGGCGTCACACCGCGACAAGTAGTGGTTGCCGAGCAGCGGGATGTCTGTGGCCTGGAGTTCGGGCGAAGTGGGGTCGAGACCCGCCGTCTCTCGCGCCCCTTCGATGTCGAATCCGTGGTCGTACGCCCGCCAGCGGGTCGCCGGAACGGGCCGTCCCGTCGCCTCGTAGACCGCCTCGTCGAATTTGAGCACCCGACCGAACCGTGACCAGACCGATCTCTTCAGGTCGATGCTCCGCGTCGTGCGGAGAAATTCCTCGACTCGTTCGGTCGCCGTCTCCGAGACGCCAGCCTCCGCGGCGGCCAGTTCGGGTCTACGTGCCAGCTGGACGAATCCGACGGACTCGCCGTTGTAGGAGTACACCACAGACGGGTTCTGTGCCGTACACCACTCCATCGCCGTCTCGATGAGGGAGAGTTCGCTCGTCGGTCCCGATGCATCGCGAAAGAAGGTTCGTGTCGAGATGTCGCCACCATCGTCGCGAAGAGCAGCATTGACGGCAAAAACCTCAAAATCAGAAGAGTTTCGAAAGCGCGGCTGTTTCCCGGGAGCGAGCGCCGGAGCTATCGTTTCGATATCGAGTGCCAGCGCATTCTGTTCGGTTCCAGTCATGTCCACAATAGTTATCGGTAATCACATATGATACTTTCTGTGACAGACGCGACCGCCCGACCTGAACCGTTTTCAGGCTCGGGCAACCTTGTATGGGCATGGACCTCGCAGCAATCGAGCGGCTCATCGAGGAGAACATCGAGGATGCAGAAGCCACCGTCAGCGACCCGCGAAACGACGGCGAACATCTCGCCGCCCTCGTCGTCTCGCCCGCCTTCGAAGGCAAGACGCTCGTCCAGCAACACCAGATGGTGTACGACGCCCTCGGCGAGCATATGACGACGGACATCCACGCCCTCGAACTGAAAACGTACACGCCCGACGAGTACACGTCACACCAATAGTAAAGAAGTAGGAACCGGGGTCAGGGACGGGGTTCGGGGGCCGATTCGAGCGTCCGATTGT
Source organism: Haladaptatus sp. DYSN1 (assembly GCF_029489995.1). NCBI lineage: Archaea > Methanobacteriati > Methanobacteriota > Halobacteria > Halobacteriales > Haladaptataceae > Haladaptatus > Haladaptatus sp. DYSN1. The sequence goes on along the minus strand of NZ_CP120470.1, from coordinate 1,786,914 downwards.
GAAGCGCCGCCCCGGAATCGCCGAACAGATGAATCGCTTCTTCTGGAATGTGGACGACGACGTGGTCACCCGCGGTTGCCGGACGAAGACTTCGCTCGCTCACGACGAACTGCGTCTCGGACTCGTCGTCGGCAAAGCGGAGGTAGATGTGGTTTTCGTTGCCCATCGGCTCGACGACGTCCACGACGGCTTCGAAGTCGTGTGGGTCGGTCGCCGTCTCGACGAGTTCGATGTCGTCAGGTCGGACGCCGAGCGTAACTCTGTCTTCGCCCGCCACGGCCTCCCGTCGCTGGCCGGTGAGTGAATAGTCGAGCCTGTCTGCGACGAGCCGGTCACCCTCGACGGCGCACTCGAAGAAGTTCATCGACGGGTCACCGATGAACCCGGCGACGAAGCGATTGGCCGGCTGGTGATAGGCTTCGAGCGGCGTCGCCACCTGCTGGAGTTCGCCGTCGTCGAGGATGGCGATGCGGTCGCCCATGGTCATGGCCTCGGTCTGGTCGTGGGTGACGTACACCGTCGTCACGCCGAGGTCTTCCTGTAACTGTTGAAGTTCGAGACGCATCTGCGAACGCAGTTTTGCGTCCAGATTCGAGAGCGGTTCGTCCATCAGGAAAATGGCCGGGTCGCGGACGATAGCGCGGCCGAGCGCGACGCGCTGTTGCTGGCCCCCAGACAGTTCCGCGGGCTTGCGACCGAGCAACGGTTCGATGCCGAGTTTATCGGCGGTGGCCTCGACTCTGCTGTCGATTTCGGCCGACGAAAGGTCGCTCGACTCTTCTAAGCCAAATCGCATGTTCGCCCGGACGGTCATGTGTGGGTAGAGCGCATAGGACTGGAACACCATCGCGATGTCTCGGTCCTGTGGCTGGCGGTCGTTGATGCGCGTCCCGTCGAGTTTGAGTTCACCCTCGGAGATGGTTTCGAGACCGGCAATCATCCGGAGCGTCGTCGATTTCCCACAGCCAGACGGGCCGACGAGAACGAGGAACTCGCCGTCTTCGATTTCGACGGAGAGGTCGTCTACGGCGACGACCTGATTGCCGCCGTCGTCGAAGAACTTGCTCACGTGTTCGAGCGTCAGTGCTGCCATCGGTCTTTCCTCCGTTGAATCGAATGTCGTCTCATGTTTCTCCTGCAACCCCGCGTGCGAATTGGTCGCCGAACAGGACGTAGACGACCAGCGTCGGCAGCGCCGCGAGGAACGCGCCTGCCATCTGTAGGTTGTACTGCGTCACCATCGAGCCCTGAAGTTCGTTCAGCGCAAGCGTGACGACCTGATTCGACGGGGACGTGACGAGCACCAGTGCGAACAGGAGGTCGTTCCAGATGTTCGTGAACTGATAGATGAGCGTCACGGCGAACATCGGCTTCGAGAGCGGGAGGACGATTTTCCGGTAAACCCGCCACAGCGACGCGCCGTCCAGTCGCGCGGCTTCGAGCATCTCCGTGTTCAGCGTCTGGTAGTAGCCCCGAAAGAGCACGGTACAAATCGGAATCCCGTAGGCCGTGTGGGTCACCGTCAACTCGATGAGGCCCACCCGCTCCGCGAGGAACGGCACGCCCGCGAGCAGCGATTGCAGGTCTACGATGGTCCAGAACCGCGAGAGCGGGACGAGCACGGACTGGTAGGGAATGAACACGCCGGCGACAAACAGGAGCAACACCACGACCTGTCCGCGCCAATCGACGTGGGTCAGCCCATACGCCGCGAGACTGCCGAGAACCGCAGAGAGGACGGTCGCTGGAATCGCGAACAGCATGCTATTGACCATCGGTCCCTGTAGCGTGGCCCACGCATCCATCCAGGCGGAGACGGTGAAGCCATCGCCAAATGCGGGGACGAACGGCGTCGTCTCGAAGAACGCAGACTGCGTCTTGAACGCCGTCGTGAGGCCGCTTTCGAGCGGTGCGAGGTAGAATCCAGCGAAGCCGAGGAGGACGGCGTACAGCCAGACCCGTCGCCAGTCGAGACCCTCGAAACGGGCGGTGAGACCGGTCTGTTCGGTGCTCATAGGTCACCCCGCTGGTACTGTTTGGCGAGATACGGGCCGATGACCGCGAGGGCCATCAGGAACAGGACCGTCGCCACCGCAGAGCCGTAGGCCCAGTTCGTCGACGAAAACGCCTGTCTGAACATCATCACCGAGAGGATATCCACCGAGGGGCCGGGCGTGTCGCCGAACAAGACGTAGAGGAAGTCGAACGCCTTGAGCGCGAACACCATGAGGACGACGGCGGCGCTCATCGTCGAACCGCGAAGTTGTGGGATGATGACCCGCCGATAGACGCGCAGCGTGCTCGCGCCGTCTACTTTCGCGGCCTCGTACTGGTCAGATGGAATCGCACGCAATCCAGCGAGATAGACGACCATGCAGTAGCCGCTGAACTGCCACATCAGCGCGAAGATGACGGCGGCGAGTTTGAACTGCGGGTCGCTAATCCACTGCTGTTTGAGGAAGCCGAGGCCGACGGTGTCGAGAAAGACGTTTATCAGCCCGATTTCCGGGTTGTACATCCACGACCAGAAGATGGCCGTCACGACGAACGAGAGGCTCATCGGCAGGAGGTACACGGTCCGAATCGTGTTCTCGAACCGGATGTCCCGGTCGACGAGGATGGCGAGAATCAGCCCGAGGACGAGCGAGACGGCCGTGAACGCGACGAGCAAGACGACCGTGTTTCGCGCGGCGGTGATGAAGGTGGGGTCTGCGAGCAGCTGGCCGTACATCTCGAAGTCGACGGTCGCGTAGTCGGGTTGGCCGAGGCCGCTCCAGTCGGTGAGCGAAATGAGGAAGTTCCAGCCAACCGCGCCGTAGACGAACAGCACGACCAGCAGCGTCGGGGGCAACCAGAACGGGAGCGAGCGAACGAAGTCACTATCGAGCGAGCGGCGCGTGCCCGTCTCCGTGACGGTCCCGCCGTCGGTTCGGGCGGGTGATTCGTCTCCGCCCCGAACGCGGTCGCGAAGTCGCCTGAGCAACGAGTACATGAGACGTTACTCGAAGGCGCTCTTGATGCCCTCGTAGGCCGCCGCCACGTCCCACTGTTCGGTGAACCCGGAGAACGCTTGCTCTACGCTGCTCTTTACCTCCGGCGTGACGCCCGTGCCGTGGGCGATAGTCGGCGGCTGCGTGTCCGAGTTCTTGAAGTCCTCGATTTGCTTCGTGAGGAACGGCCCGAAGGCGTCCGTTGGGACGTCGGTTCGCGGCGGAATGGAGCCTTTCTCTCGGTTGAACCGCTTCTGTGCGTCGACCGACCCACAGTATTTGAGGAACTTCTCGGTGGCAGCTGGTGACGGATTGTTCTTCGGGAAGACGAACGAGTCCATGACGAGCGTGTAGACACCCTCGGTTCCCGGGAACGGTACCTGTCCCCACTGGGAGTCGTACTCGAAGTTCTCAGCAGCGCGGTATTGGCCTGCCGCCCAGTCGCCCTGCTGGATGAATGCGGCGTCGCCGTTCACGATTTTCCCGTTCGCCTGATCCCAGGCGATGGACCCGGCGTCGTCGTTGAAGTACTGTTCGTACTCCGTGACGGTGGTGAGCGACGATTTGACCGCCGACTCGTGGGCTGCGACATTACCAGAGAGCAGGTCGAGGAAGGCGTCCGTCCCATGCTCACCGATGAACACGGCCTCCCAGAGTTGGAGCGTGGACCACGGCGATTGGGTCTGCTGGGCCATCGGAACCGCGTCGGTTTCCGAGGCGACCGTTTCGAAGGCATCGACGAGCGCCTTCGGGTCCGAGATGGACGCGGGGTCGACACCCGCCTGCTTGACGACATCGACGTTGTAGAACAGGTTGTTCAGGCGGTGGATGTTGATGGGAACGGCGACGAACTCGCCGTTGGCTTTCGCCGCGTCTTTGACGCCCCCGAGGTAGTTGTCCTGCATCTCGCTGCTCCAGACCGACTCTGTGAGCGTGTTGAGGGTGTCGCTCTCGGTGTAGGGGGCGAGCGCCTTCCCTGGCCAAATCTGGAATGTACTTGGGGGGTTCTCGTTCAGGACGCGGTTTTTCACGACCGTGTCGAGGGCACTGCCTGCTCCGCCCGGAGCCGGGTTGTTCTCGACTTCGACATCTGGGTACTCCTCGCCAAATCCTTCGAGGAGGGCGTTCAGCGCCGCTTTTTCGCCACCGGCGGTCCACCAGTGAACCACTTCGAGTTTGTTGCCGCCGTCTCCGCCGCCCTCATTGCCCTCGTCGCCACCGCCGGTACACCCGGCGAGCGCAGAGAGCCCGAGCGTGCTTGCGAGTGCGGTTGCTTTGAGATACGAACGACGGGACTGCTGTGGGGAGGGGGTTTCTGTCATAGTACGATAACACCAATGGGGTGCATTGTCAGACATAGGAACACCCTCTGATTAATAATTAACCATATTTATTCGGAAACGAGTGAATTTGCCCGTTTTGGGGCAGTGCGAGCAATTCGGGCCAGTATCGGTGGGTTTTACCTCAGGCTTCGTGTACGCACGTCCATGAGCGAGGAATTCAGGACCGAGAAGGACAGCCTCGGAGAGATGCAGGTGCCAGCCGACGCCTACTGGGGTGCCCAGACCCAGCGCGCGATTCAGAACTTCCCAATTTCGGGGATTACGTTCGGTCGCCGGTTCGTCCGCGCCCTCGGCATCGTAAAAAAGGCCGCCGCACAGGCGAACAAGGACCTCGGCATGATTCCCAACGACAAGGCGGACGCCATCATCGAGGCCGCAGACGAGGTCATCGCGGGCGACTTAGACGACCAGTTCCCCGTCGACGTGTTCCAGACTGGTTCGGGAACCTCCTCGAACATGAACGCAAACGAGGTCATCTCGAATCGCGCCACCGAGATTTACGGCGGCGAAATCGGCACGCGCGAGATCCACCCGAACGACCACGTCAACTTCGGCCAGTCTTCTAACGACGTGATTCCGACGGCGATGCACGTCGCCGCCTACGAGGCAGTCGAGAAGGACCTCCGTCCGGCACTCGAACAGCTCCGCGACGCCCTCGCCGCGAAAGAAGACGAGTTCGACGACGTCGTGAAGACGGGCCGTACCCACCTCCAGGACGCCACGCCGGTTCGTCTCGGACAGGAGTTCGGCGGCTACCGCACACAGGTAGAGAAGGGACTCGACCGCCTCGACGACATCGGCCCGCACCTCGCCGAACTCGCCCTCGGCGGGACGGCCGTCGGCACGGGGCTCAACACACACCCAGAGTTCCCACCGAAAGCAGCCGAGTACATCGCAGAAGAGACCGGTCTCGCCTTCCGCGAAGCGGACAACCACTTCGAGGCGCAGGCCGCCCACGACGCCATGGGTGAGGCCCACGGCGCACTTCGCACCATCGCGGGTTCCACCAACAAAATCGCGAACGACCTGCGGCTGCTCGCCTCCGGCCCGCGAAACGGCCTCGGCGAAATCGACCAGCCGGAGAACCAGCCCGGCTCCTCCATCATGCCCGGAAAGGTCAACCCGGTCGTCGCGGAAGCGGTCAACCAGGTTCACAAGCAGGTCGTCGGTAACGACGCCGCCGTCGCCGCCGGGGCCGCGGAGGGTCAACTCGACTTGAACCTCTACAAACCGGTTCTCGCCTACAACTTCCTCCAGTCGACCGAACTGCTCGCGAACTCCGCTGCGGTGTTCGCAGAGCGCTTCGTCGCCAAACTCGAAGCCGACCGCGAACACTGCGCCGAGCAGGTCGAACAGAGCATGGCGCTCGCCACGGCGCTCAACCCGCAAATCGGCTACGACAAGGCCTCCGAAGTCGCGAAGACGGCGCTCAAAGAGGGCAAGACCGTCCGGCAGATCACGCTCGAAAAGGGATATCTCACCGAAGCAGAGGTAGACGAGGTCTTAGACCCACGGAAGATGACCGAGCGCGGCATCCTCAGTAAGGACGACTGAGGCCTCCGGACCACCCGGGGCTATCACTTTTGCCGACGTTTTGTCCGTGTGACCAGTCAGTGACGGCAACATTCTTATCACCGGGGCTGTGTGTGAATACCATGGCTGATGCCAAACGGCAATTAGTGGAGTGCATCGAGTCGTTCGGTGGCGACGCACTCCGAGATATCTGGCTCTTCGACCCCTCACGGTACGAGGCGCTCTACATTCGGGAGGACGTGAAGGCGAACATCGACAACATCGAGGTGAACGACTTCGTCGACAACGAACGCTTCGGCTACATCACCCGCGATACGTACAACGCTCTTTCACACGCCACGTACCAGTACTCCGTCCACGGCTTCGACGAGTTCGAGCAGTTCCGGGCATTTCTTGGGTCGAACACGACTGACCCGGGCGTCTTCATCAGCTTCGACTGCGATACCGACGGCTACAACTTCGCTAAACTGTACGGAACACTCATGGATTTCAGCGCGACGACCGACAGTTCCAGACTCACGCCCGAAAACAGCGGACGCTGGGCGGGCGACTGACCCACCGGCCGGTTGGTCTCTCATCTCGGCTCGATTCCTGTTTGCCGAAATATTGATAAATTAGCGAATGAACTGTTCTGTAACATGATCGCAGCGTCCGAGCAACTGCAGACAGCAGTGCTCGAAAAAGCGGGCGATGCAGTGACTGCAATCGTCGCATACGACGGCGACTCCCACCGCGGGGTGTATCTCAGAGACGACGTGAAATCCAGATTCAGCGAGGCGGAAAACGACGAGATACGCAAGGAGTTCTTCCTCGCCGCGCTCTCAGACCCCGCAACGAATCCAGATTCTGCGTACTTTGGCCCCCTCGAATTCACGATACGGTGCTTTCGAAACGAGTTCATCGCCCACCTCCCAGTTGGAGAGTGGACTGGCGTTCTCGTCGGATTCGAGCGAAGGGAAATCACGAACAGCGCCCAGTTGTTCGACTGGCTCGAAGCCATCCACCGTGACCTTCAGGACGGCGAGACTGTCGCCTAGACCTGCGAGGTGCTCATGTAGAGCAATTGGTCGAGGGCGTCTTCGACAGCATTGGTGACGTCGTCGAGTGCGAACAGGAGTTCCCGGAGGACGAGCGCGTTCACCGAGGCCCCGGGGTCGAAGATGGTCGAGAGGAGGTCGTACTGTTTCTCGTCGCAGGTGACTTCGAGCGTGCGAATGTCTTCTTCGACAGTGGGCAGCGTCGGGTTAAGAGTAGGGTTACAGAGCGATTCGACGTAGTGGGTCGTCGCGTTGACGAGCGCGACCGTCGCCTCGACGGTCAGTTCCGCCATCTCACGGAGGCCCTCGTGGACCACGTCGGGGATGTCCGGTTGAATGGCGAGCAGTTCGTTCGCGAAGCGCTCTGCGTGGTTCGCGATGCGGTCGACGTCGTCTACGTACTCGACGAAATCGTCTGCACGGAGGTAGAGGCCAGTGAAGTTCGGCGACTGACGACGGCCGACGAGCGTCTGTACTCGCCTACCAGTGCGGTCACACTGGGCCTCTCTGGCGCTCAGCCTGAGGACGCTGTCACGGACGCGATCCCAGTCGTCGGGGTAGGCGTCGAGCGTCGTCTCGAGACAGGTGACGCACTCTCGAATCCCGTCCATAAAGATGCCAGTCGTTTCGACCACCGCCGTTGGAAGGTCCGCCGTCTCCTGCGTGCTCATACGCTGGCTTTCGCCCGCCGGTCTAAAGCGACTGCTAAGAGCCCAATTGACCACTCGGGAGGGCTCAATAGCCAGTCGCGCACGCCCGCCGGCGACTGGATGGTTTTTTGCCCTTCGATACCCCATCGCCGAGTAATGAGTGAGTACGATTACGAGGAACTCGGCCTTATCGCGGGGCTCGAGATTCACCAGCAACTCGACACCGCGAGCAAACTGTTCTGTAACTGTCCGACGGTCCGCCGGGAACCCGACGAGTCGGTGCGCAGTTTCACTCGCTATCTCCATCCGACGCGCTCCGAACTCGGCGAACTGGACGACGCCGCCGTCGAAGAAAGCCGCGTCGAACGCGAGTTCACCTATCTCGCCTACGACACCACCTGTCTCGTCGAAGAAGACGACGAACCGCCCCACCGCCTCGACCACGAAGCGGTCACGGTCGTCCTCGAAATCGCCCAATTGCTCGACATGGACGCGCTCGACCAGGCGCAAATCATGCGCAAAATCGTGGTCGATGGCTCGAACACGTCCGGGTTCCAGCGGACGACCCTCATCGCGGGCGACGGCGAGATTCAAACCTCCGAGGGTCCCGTGGGCATCGAGGACCTCATGCTCGAAGAGGAGAGCGCCCAGCGCATCGAGGAATCTGACCGCGCGGTCACCTTCGGTTTAGACCGCCTCGGCATTCCACTGGTCGAAATCGGCACGAAACCGGACATCCGAACGCCGGCACAGGCCCGCGAGGCCGCCGAACAGATCGGGATGCTGCTTCGCTCTACGGGGCAGGTCAAACGCGGTCTCGGGACCATCCGCCAGGACGTGAACGTCTCCATCGCCGACGGCGCGCGCGTCGAAATGAAAGGCGTCCAGAGTCTCGACGGCATCGAGGACCTCGTGCACAACGAAGTCCACCGGCAGGTTCGCCTGCTCGAACTCAAGGACAAACTGAACGAGCGCGGCGCGAGCGTCGGGAACGTACAGGACGTGACCGACGTGTTCGCGGACTCTGAGAGCGGCGTCATCAAGGGTGCACTCGACGCCGGCGGCAAGGCGATGGCCGTCCCCCTCTTTGGCTTCGACGGCCTCGTCGGCGCGGAGATTCAGCCTGACCGCCGCCTCGGCACGGAGTTCGCAGACCACGCCAAACGCAACGGCGCGGGCGGCATCTTCCACACCGACGAACTCCCCGCCTACGGCGTGACCCAGGAGGAAGTAGACGCCCTCCGCGAGGCAGTCGGCGCGGGCGCAGACGACGCCGTCGCCATGGTGGCCGCGGGCGCAGACGTGGCCGAACAGGCAATCGAGGCCGTCGCCGCACGCGCGAACGTAGCCCTTGAAGAAGTCCCCGAAGAGACGCGCGGTGCGAACGAGGACGGAACCTCCCAGTACCTCCGACCACTCCCCGGCGCGGCCCGGATGTACCCCGAGACGGACGTTCCACCGGTGGACTTAGACCCCTCTGAAGTCGAGATTCCGGAACTCCTCACCGAGAAGGAAGAGCGCTACCAGAAGGAATACGGCTTCAACGCGGACCTCGCGAACCAGATGGCCTACTCGCGGCGCATGCCGCTGTTCGAACGCGGCGTGGAGATGGGCGTGGACGCGAACACCGCCGCAAACGTCGTCGAGAGCACGGTCATTGAACTCCGCCGCGACGACGTGCCCGTGAGGCAACTCACCGAGAAGCACTTCGAGGGCGTCTTCCAACTGCTCGCAGACGGTGAGCTGGCAAAAGAGGGGATTCCAGAACTCCTCGCCGCGCTCGCGAAGAATCCTGAACTGGACGCCGAGACGGCCGCAGAACAGGAAGGGCTCGGCTCTGCCGGCGCAGACGAAGTCCGCGAAATCATCGTGGAAGTCGTCGAACGCAACGAGGAACAGGTCAAAGAACAGGGCATGGGCGCGTTCTCCGCGCTGATGGGTGAGTCTATGGGCGCACTCCGCGGCAAAGCAGAGGGCGAAGTTGTGAGTTCGATTCTGCGCGAGGAGATTCAAAAGCGTTCGTAGCGTCTCGCGTCCTTTTCTTCTGCCGTAGGTGGCAAGATATTTAGCAGTGTGCTTCGAGCGGAAACTATGGATTTCCGTGTTTTTGGTGTTGCCCTTCTCGTCGTTCTTGCAGGGTGTGGCGGACTCGGTGGGACGGAAGAGGACGGCCATCCAGGCCCCGATGTCTTTGCCGATGTTTACGTTGCAAATGAGGACTCGAAACCGTACACGGTCGATATCCTCATCCTCCACAATGGGAGCATCGAACATTGGTCGACCCAGCACATCGCGGCCAGCAATGAGAGTGTCACCCACGGCGCGCTCATCAGGCCAGACGGAATCTCGAATACGACGCGTGACTACAGTATCCTCATCCGGTTGAACAACAGTTCGGAAGGGGTTCGCTACGAAACCGAACCGTACGCAAGGGAATGCTATGGTATCGGGGCAGATATCGTGGACGGCGAGTTGACCGGCCCGATTATCATGCATCACCAGGAGCGTTACTGCACCTTCCCGAACGATACGACGAGTAGTGCGTAATCCTCGTTGCCGAACCAACAAATCAGTTCTAACCGAAAATACGAAGCTTACGAACTGACCGTGTGAACGTTCGAGAGGTACTTCGCTAAGTCAGTCGTCGTGATGATACCGAGCACTTCGCCATCTTCGACGACGGGCATGTGGTGGAAGCCGTGTTCTATCATCTCGTCTGCGACGTCGCGAATAGAGACTTGCGCCGTCGTCGTAATGACGTCCGTGCTCATGTACTTGGAGACGGGCGTCTGGTCTTTCGGCTTTTGTTCGGCGACGATTTTCACGAAGTCGGTGGTCGTGAGGATGCCTTCGAGGTGGTTGGCCTCGTCCGTGACGATGACCGAGCCAATCTTGTTCTCCAGCATCAACTGGGCGGCGTCCTCTACGAGCGTGTCCGGGGAGACGGTCTTGAGCGAGGTGGACATGAGTTGCGCGACGAAAATATCATCCATACAGACACGAGAGGAGTCCCAGCCTTAAGCCTTGGCCGGGTTCCAGGTCGTTATCGGTCGAGCCACCAGCGCGTGTTGTGGACGCGCAACTGGAGGCGCACCGGGAGCGAGTGAATCTCGCGGTTGTCGGGGAACAACTTCTCTGCGAGGCCGTACTCGTCGTAAATCTGCTTTCGATTTGGCCACGCGGGTTCGAACTCCTCGACGAACGGGAGTTTTCGGCGGAAAAAGCGTTCGAGCTGGTTGATTTTGTTCGAGTCGTGGGGTTGGCTCGGCGGGCGGTGGTGGAGGATGTCGCCGTCGATGCGGAGCAGTGCCTTGCGGAACGTCTCGCTGTTGCGGTGTTCCGGCGGCGTCTTCAGGTGCCAGTCGAGCAGGCGGGTGTCGATGGCGACGAACGGTTCGTGGTAGTTGTCGGCCAGTTGTGTCCGGAAGGGCATCACCGGCTGGTTGCGGATGACCAGCAGGTCCATCGCGTTGTGGACGGAGTCGGTGCGGTCCCAGCAGCGGTTCAGTTCCTCTTGGAGGCTCGATTTGAGGAATTCCCGCGGGGAGTCGATATCGAGGTCGAGTTCCGGGAACGTCGCGCCGACGAATTGGGTCAACCGCTCGCTCGGGCCGGGGAAGAAGCCGAGGGTCGAGAGCAGCGAGTCGACCGGGTTCGGGTCGGAGACGAGCGTCGTGGAGGGGAGTTTCGAGCCGAGGACCTCGACACCGTCCCACTCGAGGAAGTACCCCTTGAACAGGGTGTCGAACAGCAGGCCGTGGTACATCACGTCGACGTCGAGCAGGTCGTCGTAGCCGGCGTGGTGGATGTGGAGCGCCTCTTTTATCGACTGAGAGTAGCGCAACTTCTCGTCGCTCGTAGAGAGGTAGCGGTCGCTCGGTTCGAGCACGGAGTGGGCGGCGTCGTACTGATTTGCGATTCGCCGCGCGACGCGTACCTCCCGCGAATTCTCCCGTCCGATGGTGTACGTCTGTTCGATATCGGGCAGCTGCGAGAGGAAGACTCGCGAGTCTTTACCACCCGAGAGGAGGATGCCCTTCTTCCCGGGGAAGTGCGAACGGAGGTGGACCGCCCGCCGGAGTCGGGTCGTGAGTTCGCTGACGTAGTCGAACTCCTGTGGTTCGTATGTAAACCGCGAGAGGGGACGAATGTCGGTCGCCGTCAAGCAGCTATCCAGCGGGGCGCGTGAAATCTCCTCGAACAGGGTTCGCTCGCCGAGGACGGTTCCGAGGTGGAGGAATTCGAGTACGGACCGGCGGTCTGGCGTCGGGTCTGAGACGAGGTGTTTCAGCATCGCGATGTCGGTGCTGAACACACGCTTGCCGTCCACCTCAGTGTAGTAACACTCCCAGGACCGAATCGGGTCCGTCGCCACGAACGAGTCGCCCTCGTACGCGATAAACGCGAGGTACGAGCCGTTGAGTTGCGAGAGTGCGTCGAGGCCAGAGTCGGCGTAGCGGTCGAGCAGCCACCGTGCTGTGTTCGGCGTGCTCTCGCCGCGCGGATACGCCTCGCCGAAGATGATACAGGTGCCTTCGGTTCCCGTGTAGAGCGAACTGCACCCGCGGATGCCCAGGCTGTGGGATCTGACCCCGACGGTCGCCGCCGATTCACTCACGACGGTGTCGAACTCGTCTACCGATCGGAATCGCTCGAAATCACCCTGACTGCCGAAGACGCCGAACAGTTCCGTGTTCATCGAGGCGCGCTGGGCCTGTTCTGTCTGCCCTTCGACACTCACAGGGACCCCTCCGGCGTGGACGGTTCCCGGTCCGCGTTCGGCCCGGTACCCAGGGTGAGGGAGTCGTCGGGAGACGACGAGCGGGCGACTGCTTCGGTGACGGGCATCTCGAGAAGCGTGAGGAGGGAGTAGAGAAGTGTCATGTGATCGTCGCCGTCGAGGTGGGCTTCGTAGGTCTCCTCGATTCCCGACGCGTCGAGGAAGGGCAGGGCGCGAATCAGGTCGGCCTGCCGGTCGAACGTATCCGGGGCGAACCACTTCGCGCCGAGCAGTTCGGTGCGGTTCGGCCACGGACTGTGGTCGATGTGCGGGGCCGGAGTCGGCCGGTCGTGGATGTGCTTTCTGTAGAAGGCAGTGATCATGCCACCAAGGTATTCGAACGGGTAGGCATACGAGAGTGGAACCCCGGTTCTGGCGTGTGGAATCGCGGCGAGGTCGGGACTCACCGCGTCGAGAGCCGCGTTGACGACGTTGCGTCTTGCACAGTACTTCATCGGAATTTGCTGGTGGAGGTCGAAGATGCGATTGTCTAACAGGGGTGTTCGGACGGGGCGCATGTGCATGAGACTGCGCGGGAAGATGGCTTCGGTATCTCCCCCGAACGGATAGTAATCGCTGTACATTGCGAGGTCTGTGAGCGATTCGTACCGTACCCCATGGCTTACGATACCGTCGCCGTCCCAGTAGATATTTGTTCGCAGTTCATCTCGCAATGAGTACTTTGGGGTAAAGTACGGAAGACGGTCGGTGCTCTCTGCAAGTTTTGCGTCGAGATAGTCGTCGATGGTGTCGATGGATTCTCGCGCCGGAAGCGGAACCGTCCCGACCGGGCCGAGCGACAGTGAGCGCGTCTCGAACGATTCGCCGTCGAACAGCATATCCGCGAACAGGCCCGTAACAAGCACGTCCACCGAGGAGACGATTTCGGCTTCGAACTCGCTGAAGTAGGCCTGGTCGAACCAGCCGCTGAAGTTCGCCCGCCGCGGCGTTCGCGCCAGCGTTCGTGCTTCGTGGTCGTCGTAGCGTTCGAGCAGGCGGAACTCGTCACCTGCGGTCTCCGCGACGCGCTTTGCCACCTCGGCTTCGTGGCTCCTCCAGTCTGCGTTGTGAAAGCCAATCGCTGGCTGGTCGAGGGTGGCCTGAATCAATCGTGAGTCCGCGCCGCCGCTCAACAGCGTGCCGTAGGTGAGGTCGTCGCGCGTCCACTCCGCGAACAGGTCCTGTAACGTCTCTGCGAGGGTATCGACGAAGTAGGAAAACGGCTTGTCGACGGGGTCGTAATGGGGTCGCCAATAGCACCTCGATTCCAGGGACAGGTCCGCGAGGTCGATAGTCGTCACCGATGCCGGTTGTAATTCCGTAACGCCTTCGAGGGGCGTCTCGACGCCGAACACGCGCCTGAGCTGGAGGTACTGATACAGCTTCGGCAGGTCGAACGCCGCCTCGAAGTCGGGGTAGGCGGTGAGCGCCTGGATGTCCGAGGTGAAGACGAACGAATCCGCTGTCGGTCGTGTATAGTAAACGCTCCGACTGGCGAAGCGGTCGGTGATGAGCTTGAGTTCGTCCGCGCGCTCGTCGTGGATGACGATGAGGAACTCGCCGTTCAGCGCCGGGAGGATGTCGTGGCCGTGGTCAGCGAGGAGCCGTGCGACGTATGTTGGGCCGTCTACGCCCGACGGCTTTGGCGTGTATTCCGCGAGTCCACCGTGGCCATAGACGTCACCCCACAGCCAGAGCGTCCGATGGCCATCGACAGAAACCGGCTGTTCGCCGGCGAGTAACTCGTGGACCGAGAGCGAGAACTCGACACTCGGTGCGTCGAAATCGTACGAGACGCTCTCGGGCCGGTCTTCCCACGATTGCATCTCAGTCGGGAGCGACCCCGAACCGAGCACTCCACGTAGTCCCACCATCACGGAACTCCGTGGCCCATCTGTCGCGCTCCGACGCCCGATCGGTCGCGTTGCCCGTATATTTCCTCTGACACGGTCTTCGTTGACAGATAGTGGTTCGTATTAATGTGCCCTTCGGCCAACGTGCGACACGACAACACACGTCTCCTCGAATCCAGAACTGCGCGAGAGCGCCCTCGCTCACCCAAGTGAGCCGAGTCTTTGTGACATCCTCCCACGACTAAGTGGGCTTCCCACGCCCACCAACGGGCGGTTCGTTGGTCTCTTCGGGTTACCGACCCGACGTGCCGATGGGAGTGCCACGCCCCCGTTTCTCCTATCCCGCGAAGGATTCGGAGGTACCTGCTTATTTTGTGTCGGTTCTGCGGTCCACGGGCGTACGTTTTGCTGCGGCAAACACCGAGTCAACTGCCAGTTTGTGGACTGCCAAGAGTCGATGGGAGTCCATCGCTCCGACAGCCACAGAGACGCAGTGTGGGCACTCATACGTTGCGGGTTCAGTGGTTGCAAACCGTGCGGCGTGGACAAGACGCTTCGCGTCTTGTTCGCATCTCGCAGGACCACAGGTCCTGCGGACTCGTCGGAATCCAGCGGATACCGAGACACCAGAACGCATTGCGTTCTGGGGACGATTCATCCCACGACTGAAGTCGTAAGGTTTCTCGCCTAATCTCTATAACAGATGACGTGACCACCGAACGCCGGAGGTCAATCCCACGATTCGGCGACTCAGAATCGCTTCGCCAGCGGCGGGTGTGCAGCCAGTACGTCGTCGATAGCGTCGCGTTCGTCCCGCGCCGCGGCGAGTTCACGGTCGATGCTTCCGTCGCGGAGGCGCGCTCGCTCCTCGGCCGTCAGGTCCGCCTGCGCGCTCGCACTCGTCCGTAGCTCCTCGAAGTCCGACCGGCGACAACACTCGCGCACGTCCCGGGCGAGTGCGACTACGTCGTCCGCAGCGAACCGGCCGACCACGGCGATGTACTCGCGGAGTCGAAAGCGGAGCGCATCGGCCGACTCGGGCGGCCACGAGACGCACAGCGGAGATGCGTCGAGCGTCGCGAGATACGTCCGGTTCGTCGCCACGTTCGCACGGAACGCCTGCGGGTCTGCCACGTAGTGGTCGAGTTTCGACGTCGAGTAGTCGGCGAGGTCGAGCAGGCGAGAGATAGACTCGTCTCCAGCAGGCGAATCGGCAAGGAATCGCCGAAGGTTGTCCGGCGGCGGCCGGAACCCGACGAGTGGATACGCTGTAGTGTCCGCGACGAGGTCGAGAACCTCCCGGGCCGATGTCGACCGCTTGAACGACTCGAACGCCTCGCGTACGGCGTCGTTGTACGCGTCGATGGGTTCGCGGATGAGTTCGACCGGTGCGTCGAGGTCCGCCGCGCCGAGTTCCTGGATTCGGGTCAGTTCGGCGACCTCGTCGTCGCGCGCCGAGCGGTTGCGTTGGAGTGCACTCCGCGCAGAGCGGTAGCGCTCTTTCGTCTCCGCCCACTCGTCACGCAGCTCGGCGAGTTCCCGGGCGGGTTCGAGGTGGCCGCGCGCCCGGTCGAAGTTGCGCGGCTTGAGCACGGACGTGACGCCCGTCGTGAGTTCCTCGTCTGCGGCTTCGAAGGCGTCTCGGTGTGGGAGATCGTCGGGCAGCGACGCCAGTTGCTCCGAGAGCTTCTCGCGAAATTCAATGTACCCCTGAAAGTCGTCTCGGTCGGTGGCGCGGTCCTCGTAGCGGTCGAGAATCGCGGTGAACTCGTCGTACGCCTCGCTCACGACATCGACGGTCGACCGTCCGTGCTCAGTGAGGTCGTCGTGCAGCGTTTGCAGTTCCGTATCCGCCTCGCGGAGCACCTGCTCGGGGTTCTGTGTCACGGTTCCCTCCCGGAGTCTGGTCGTGGTGGTCGCTGACGTTTGCCCATCGCTTGTCGTCTCTCTTTCGGCGACGGAAAAAGGATTGTTGGTCAGCGTCGCCTGACGACGTATTTGACGCCTCCACAGAGCGCGTAGAGACCCAAATACATCGGGCTCAGAAGCAGGGCGTAGTACACCAATCCGGCCAGTGTAGCGGCGCTGGGGGCGGAACTGGCGATTCAGTCGTCTGCGCGTTCGGGGTGCTCTGCGCGCTGGCGTGCCCGTCGAAGAATGCCGTGGAGGGTGGCGATTTCGCGACCGGTCGGATGGGCGCGGCCGAGCAGTCGCCGAAGCATACGCTGGGTCTTCGACCGCTTCTCGACGGGGTAGTTGATGAATTCGAGAAAGTCCGCGAAGTGGCCGTAAAAGCCCTCGATTTCGTCTTCCGGGGCGCGTTCGTGGACCGAGGCGGGCAACTGAAACTCATCGACGCCGAGGTCTCGCAGTTCGTAGAGGACGATGGTCGCCGCCTGTCCGAGGTTGAGCACGGGATACGCCGCGTTCGCAGGAATCGAGACCACTTCGTCGACGCGGGCGAGTTCCTCGTTCGTGAGACCGACGCCTTCGCGCCCGAAGATGAGGGCGGTGTCCGTATCGACCGATTTCAGCGATTCGCGCAGTTCGACCGGCGTCTTGAACGGCCAGCGCATGTGTTTCGTCTCGTCTTCGTTCGTGACCGCCGTCGTCCCCACGGTGTGGAAGTTCTCCACGAGGTAGTCGAAACTGACCTCGCGTGCGTTCGGGAGCACGTCATCACGAGCGTGGCCGGCAAAGCCGTAGGCCTCGCTATCGCGGCCGAGATACGGCGGGTCCACGAGATAGAGGTCCGAGAGGCCGAAGTTCTTCATTCCTCGGGCGATGGTTCCGATGTTGCCCGGCGTCTTCGCGTCCACGACGGCGACGACGAGGTCGCTCATTTTCGCGGGTAATCCTGTCCGAAGTCGACGCTGTCGAAGTCGAGTTCGTCGATGCTCTCGACGCCGAGTTCCTCCTCTAACGACGGCAACTGCTGGTCGTCACGGGGCGATTTCGGCACGCTGTCCGGGTCGGTATCGACGTGCTCGTCAGGGCCGTAGCCCTCAGGTGCACGCCCGCCGTCTAAGAACCATTCGTGGAAGTAATCGTCCATGTCGAGGTGTCCGGCGTGTTCGTTGCCGCCTTCTTCGCGCCACCAGTAGAGGAAGTCGGCCTCGTGGTGGTTGCACAGGAGCACTTCGCCGAGTGGTTCGCCGTAGACGACCTGCGTGATTCGACAGCGGCGAATGTCTTCGTCGCCGTGAATCAACCAGCAAGCGTCACAGGGCGAACCGACGATTTCGGTGAGGCGAAGCACCTGTCGTCGCGTCTCGACCGGCATGTCGGCGAGCGGTTTGAGGTTCCCCTCCTCGTCGAACACCTCGTCTTCCTCGAAGCGCCACCCGCGGACGCCGATGCTGACCTTGGCCATATCCGGGGGTAGCAGATAGGTGAATAAAAAGAGCGTGTCTGCGGCCGATGGCGGGGTGCTTTTTGCCGTCGCTCCCCTTCGGTCTGCCATGCAAACGGTCTACGCCGCCGGCCTCGGAATCGGGGACAACCACCCGCCGCGAATCATGGGCGTCCTGAACGTGAGCGAAGAGTCGCCGTACAAGCCAAGCGTCTTCGACGACCCCGCGGACGCGGCGAGCTACGTAGACCGAGAACTCATCGACCAGGGCGCGGACATCGTGGACGTGGGCCTCGAATCGGCGAACAAACGCTTCGACGTGCTCTCGGCCCAACAAGAACTCGACCGACTCGACACCGCAATCGAGGCAATTGCCTCAGTGTCGGGCGACGCCGTCTTCTCCATCGAAACGCGGTATCACGAGGTAGCCGAGAAGGCCCTCCAGAACGGCTTCGACATGGTCAACGACATCTGCGGGTTCGCCGACCCGAAGATGCCCGAAATCTGTGCGGAGTACGACGTCGCGGTGGCGAAAATGGCCAGTCCGCCCGACCTGACCCGCCCCGGTGCAATCGAGGACGTAGACGACATCTACGAGGCGCTGAAGATGAACGGCCTCACCGACAAGACCATCGTCGACCCCGCCTTCGGCGGGTGGTCGGAAGAAAAGACGCTCGAAGATGACCGGGAAACCTTCCACCGACTCAGGGAGTTCCGCGGCCTCGGGCAGCCGATTCTCGTCTCCATCAACCGCAAGAACTTCCTTCGGGACATCGCCGGGCGCTCGACCGAAGACGCGCTCGCGGTCAGCCTCGCCGCCACGTCGATGGCCGTCGAGCGAGGGGCACACGTCATCCGAACGCACGACGTGGCAGAAACACGTGACGCGGCGCTCATCGGGCGGGAATTCAGCCGCCGCCGTGTCCGCGATGACGACCTCGGCGTCGAAGAACTCGACGTGACGACGACCCGCGAGGCGGCGCGACACCTGACCCGCGTCGGCGGCGACCCGGGCCACGCCGCCGAGTCGGTCACGCGAGTGTTCGAGTTGACCGACCTGCAACCGGAGGAACGGGCCGCCCTGACCACCGCCGCGGCCGATGCGGGCGCGGTCGTGGCCGGGAGTAAGGGAGCGACGTTGCTCATCGGCACGCCCAGGTCGATCGGACAGGTATCAGAAGCCATACCACCAGAATTTGGCCGACTCGAAGCCGTATGCGTCGAAATTTCTGACTTCTAGGGGTAAGAGAAAACTTATGCCGGAGGATTTAGTATTAGCCAATGGTAGCCGGAAGGGCCCTACGGGTAGGGGTACACGTATGCGCCATTCCGGCTCAATACAGATTTATCGAGTGGAGACACATGGACTATAGCACCTGGTCTCCCGTTTATCACGCCATTCTCGGAGACTTCGGGTTCCCCGAAGCGGCCGACGAGACCGCGCGCGACGAGCTCGCTGCGCGCACCGACCCATTCGACCTCGACAGACTCGGCTTCCTCGCGGGGGCGACTGTCGCCATCGCTGGTGCGGCCCCATCACTCGCTGGCGAACTCGACATTGCACGCGAAGCGGACGCCGTGGTCGCCGCCTCGACCGCCGCGGACGTTCTCCGCGAGGCGGGCATCGCGGTGGACCTGATGGTGACCGACATCGACAAGAATCCGGAGACGATTCGTACCCTCACCCGCGAGGGGACGCCAGTCGCGGTGCACGCTCACGGCGACAACATCCCTGCCATCCGCGCAGAAGTGCCGACGTTCGTCCGCGAACACGTCCTGCCGACGACGCAGGCTGCTCCCGTCGCACCCGTCGAGAATTTCGGCGGATTCACCGACGGCGACCGCGCCGCCTTTCTCGCAGACCACTTCGGGGCGGGAGCCCTCACGTTTCTCGGATGGGACTTCGACGACCCGGCCGTAGACCCAATGAAAGCGAAGAAACTCGACTGGGCCGAACGTCTGCTCTACTGGCTCGAACGACGGCGTGGCGAGCAGTTTACCATACTCGACGGGCGCAGGGAAGCTATCGACACGAGTGACATTCCGCGCTGACGGGATACGTTTACGACACTGGAGCGTCGTGTGTGTGTCAATGCCTCACGATTGTTCATTCCTCTCTGACGTGCTCGACGAGCCACAGGTCTCCTTCGGCGAGTCCGCCAGAAACAGCCATGCGGGTGACTGGGGAACGCCAGAGGAAAGTCGAGTCGTGCCCGACGCGGTCGTGTTTCCGGAAGCGACCGCCGACGTATCCGCAGTTCTCGAAGCCGCGAACGACCGCGGCGTGCCGGTGACGCCCTACGCCGCCGGGACGAGCCTCGAAGGCAACGCCACGCCCTCCCACGGCGGCATCAGCATGGACCTGACGCGGATGAACGCCGTCCTCGACGTCCGCCCCGACGACTTCCAAATCGACGTCGAACCCGGCATCATGGGCGGGGCGGTTGACGAGAAGGCAGCGAGGTACGGGCTGTTTTTCCCGCCGCTTCCCTCCTCCGGGGATATTTCGACCATCGGCGGGATGATTGCGAACGACGCGAGCGGGATGAAGACCGTGAAATACGGCGAGGTCGGAGACTGGGTTCTCGAACTGGAAGCCGTTCTCGCGGACGGCACCGTCATCGAGACGGGTAGCAAGGCAGTCAAAACGTCGAGTGGCTACAATCTGAAAGACCTCATCGTCGGCAGCGAGGGAACGCTCGCGGTCGTCACGCGGGCAACGCTCGAACTCGCGGGCGTCCCCGACCAGATTCGCGGTGGCCGCGCGCAGTTCGAGTCGCTCGACGACGCTGCCGGAGCCGTCTTCGACGCGATTCGCTCGGGCGTGGACGTGGCCACCATCGAACTCATGGACGCAGAGAGCGCGATGATTGCAAACGCCTACACCGGGTCGAACCTGCCAGACGCGCCCATGGTGTTCCTCGAATTCCACGCGAACCACGGCATCGAGGAGGAAATCGAATTCTGTAAATCTATCTTCGAAGCCCACGACGTATTACGTTTCGAGATGGCCGCAGACGAGGCAGCGATGGCCGACCTCTGGGAGGCGAGAAAGGACATGGCCTTCGCCCTCCAGTCGTGGGACCCGGACCTGACGCCGCTCAGCCCCGGTGACGTGACCGTGCCCATCAGCAAATATCCCGAAATCATCGAGTTCGCAAAACGCCTCGCCGCCGAACACGACCTGCTCGTTCCCTGCTTCGGCCACGCTGGCGACGGCAACGTCCACTATACCGTACTCGTGGACGACTCGGACCCCGAGGCAGTCGAACTGGGCGAGAAGATTTACTCGAACATCGTCAGGCGAGCCATCGAACTTGGGGGAACGGCCACCGGCGAGCACGGCATCGGACTCGGCAAACGCGAGTACCTCGACTTCGAACACGGGCCGGAAACGGTCGAAGCGATGCGAGCGATAAAACGCGCACTCGACCCCAACGACACGTTGAATCCGGGAAAACTGTTTCCCGAGACGGCAGACGGAAAGCGGGTGCGACTCGAACCGAACTAGTCGTGGACGAGCACGTCGAGTACGTCCGTACCTGAGGAATCGAGGGCCTCGGCGAGCACTGACTCGATTTCGTCGGGCATCTCGACGAGGTGGCCGCGTGCGCCGTGACTTTCCGCGTTTTTCGCGATATCCACCGCAGGTTCGAAGTCCATGCCGACGAACTCGTGGTCGTCGTAGTCGCCCCCGAGCATCTCGACGGTGTTGTCCTTCAGAATCCGGTAGTTGCGGTTGTCCGAGACGACGACGGTGAGGTTGAGGTCGTACCGGGCCGCAGAGTAGATGGCGTGGGGATAGTAGAGGTACGACCCGTCGCCGACGAACCCGAGGACGTCACGAGGTTGGTCGCGCATGGATTCTGCGAGTGCCGCACCGACCGCCGCTGGCAGGCCGTAGCCGAGACCGCCGCCCTTGTTCGAGATGTACTGCTCGGCTTCGAGCGGGAAGCGGGTGAGCAGGGCGTACTTCGAGGTGACACCCTCGTCGACGATGTACGCGTCCGGGGCGACCTCGCGGATTGCATCCACGAGTTGCGCCTTCGAAGCGCGCGTCTCCCCTTCCTCCTTCGGGTCCTCGCCCATCTGCTCGATGGTCGATTCGAGCGAATGCTTCAGCGTCTGCACCTTCCGGCGGCGTTGTTCTGCCACGTCGGGGTCGAGCACCTCGCCGAGCCGCTCCGTGATCGCGTCCATGACGAGGCCGGGGTCACCCACGACGGCCGCATCCGCCGCCTGATTCTTGCCAACCTCCCAGGCGTCCTGGCTCACGTGGATACACGTCGTATCCGCGGAGACGAGCGGTTCTGCGTGCCGAAGAATCGTGGTGTTGGTCGAACACCCGACGAAGACGAGCGTGTCCGTCTGCATGAGCATCCGCCCGAGGCCCTCTCGAGGTGGCAGGAACGACACCCACTGGTCGTGGTCGGTCGGGAAGTTCACCTCACTGGAGAGCATCTCGCCGTGAACTCGCGCCCCCGAGGCTTCGGCGAGCGAGACGGCGGCCTCGACCGCCTGTGACCCCGCCCGGGCGACGTGGTCGCCGAGGACGAACACCGGTTCGTCGGCTTCCGCGAGCAGGTCTGCGGCCCGTTCGATTTGGGCTGGGTCGCCCCCGCCGGCGTTCTGGATGGGGCCGAGGCGTTCGATTTCCGCGTCCGTTTTGGCCTGCATCACGTCTGCAGGGAGGGCGAGGAACACTGGCCCAGTCGGCGGCGTGAGCGCGACCCGAACCGCCCGGCGAAGCATCGTCGGCAGGGCCTCGACCGAGAGCACTTCGGCGGACCACTTACAGAACTGGTCTGCCAGTTCGGTGAGGTCGCCCGAAAGAATCGGCTCTTCGTGGCGAAAGTCGCGCTCGTGGTTCCCGGCGGTGACGAGCAGCGGTGCACCCGTCATCTTCGCGTCGTAGAGGTTGCCAAGGCCGTGGGCGAGGCCGGGCGTGACGTGGAGGTTCACGACGCCGAGCGGATTCACGGCATCGTCGTGGTGGCCGTGGTAGCGCCGCGTGCTCGCGTATCCAGCGGCCATCCCCACCGCCACGTCCTCGTGAAGGCCGAGGACATAGTCGAGGTCGCTGTCAGCGAGTGCCTCCATGATGGGAAGTTCGGTCGTTCCGGGGTTGCCAAAGAGGTGGGTGACGCCGTAGTGTGAGAGAGCGGAGACGAAGTAGTCGGCTCCGGTGGTCGTGTCACGCATTTGCACGCAGATTCAAAGGGCGGAACCTTAAGCCCTCGTTTGGTCCTGGCCCACCGACTCCCCTGAGTTCTTACGTTCGGAGCGCCAACTATCGAGTATGACCCAATCACTGGCCACGG
Source organism: Haladaptatus sp. DYSN1 (assembly GCF_029489995.1). Taxonomy (NCBI): domain Archaea; kingdom Methanobacteriati; phylum Methanobacteriota; class Halobacteria; order Halobacteriales; family Haladaptataceae; genus Haladaptatus; species Haladaptatus sp. DYSN1. Next base: position 1,764,055 of record NZ_CP120470.1, on the reverse strand, counting down.
CGACGTTCGCCGGTGGCTGCTTCTGGTGTACCGAAGCCGCGTTCAAGGAACTCAAAGGCGTGACCGAGGTGACCTCCGGCTACACCGGTGGCGAGACGGAGAATCCGACCTACGAGGAAGTCTGCTCGGGCAACACCGGCCACGCGGAGGCGATTCAGGTCACCTATGACACGGACCAGCTTTCGTACATCGATCTCCTGCGCGTGTTCTTCACCGTCCACGACCCGACGACGCTGAACCGCCAGGGCAACGACGTGGGCACGCAGTATCGCTCCGCCATCTACTACCACGACGAATCTCAGCGCGAGCGCGCCGAAGCCGTCATCGACGAAATCGAAGCCTCCGGGACCTACGACAGCCCGGTCGTCACCGAAGTCGAGCCACTCGGCACGTGGTACGACGCCGAGGAGTACCACCAGGACTTCTACGAGAAGAATCCGAGTCAGGGTTACTGTTCCGTGACGATTCCGCCGAAACTCGACAAGGTTCGAAAGCAGTTCGGCGAACTGGTCAAGTCGTAGGCGCGAAGGCGGTCAGTAGAACGTTTCTCACGAGTGAGACGGAGACACGAGTACGAAAAATTGCGGATGACTTGGTTACCGACGGGCCTACATCGCACCGAGCTGCTGGAGCAGTCCGGACATGTCGCCGTAGTTCCACTCCTCTACGACTTTCCCGTCCTTGAATCGGAGGATGGCGCTCCCCTGCATCTCGGCCTTGTTTCCCGTCGGAGCGATGCCCATCATCTCCCCGTCGTGGGTTCCTCGGACGGTGTATCGCATGGTCACCACATCGTCTGCGGGAATTAGCTCTTGAATATCGACCGTGAAGTCTGGGAAGGCAGTGCGGTAGGCCTCCACTGCCCGTTCGTAATCTTCCCGGGTGTGGAGGTCACCGACACCTGGCAGTTGCCCGCCCACCTCGTCCGCCATCACCTCTTTCAACACGTCCATTTTGCCCTCGCTCCAGACCTCTGTCGCGATTCGTGTGAGGATTCGTTCGTTCTCTGACGCAGGTACAGCCATGCTGTTTTCACCCCATGGAAAGAACGCCACTAACCGGCTCAATCGTGCTATACAGTGTCACGGCGACTGTACCCTCTGGAAAAGCCGGTTGTGGATGTCGAGATGGATACGTGCAATTCAGGCGTCCGGTGCGAGTGCTTCGAGCGTCTGCTCGATTTCCTCTGCTGAGGCCGCTCGCGGGAACGAGACGTTGATGGCGTCCACGCCGTCGATGCTCGCAAACCGGTCGAGCGTGTCGCGGGCCTGTTCGAGCGACCCTGAAGCCGATAGCTGGTCGAGCAGTTCGTCGGGAATCGCGTCCATCGCCGCGTCCTTGTTGCGGTTCGCCCACTCGGTCGAAACCGTCGTGGCTACGTCCTCCCAGCCCTGTCGAGCGACCGCGTCGCGGTAGAACGTGCCCATCCCGCCGATGTAGAAGGCGAGGTGCTGGCGGGCGAGTTCGCGGGCGTACTCGGCGTCGTCCAGCACACAGCAGCCGAGCGAGACGGACACGCGGAGGTCGTCTGGGTCCTTGCCAGCGAGTTCCGCGCCCTTCCGGAGGTCTTCGAGGCGGTCTTTGAGTCCCTCCTCGGTCATCATGAGCGCGTGCCAACCGTCGGCGAAGCGCCCGGCGAGTTCGACGGATTTCGGTCCCATGCCGGCGGCATCGACGGGTGGCGGCGTCTCCGGCGGGTCACAGCGGAGGCGGAACCCGCCGAGGTTGAAGATGTCGCCGTCGTAATCGACCTGTTCGCCGGCGAGGACGAGTTTCACGATTTCGATGGTTTCGCGGGTGTAGCGAAGCGGCCGCTCGAACGACTGACCGTGCCAGCCTTCGATGACGATGGGGCCGCTCGGTCCGAGGCCGAGACGGAACCGGTCGTCTGAAACCTCCTGAAGCGTGGCCGCAGTCTGCCCGATGAGCGTCGGCGAGCGCGAGTAGATGGGCATGATGCTCGTCCCGATACCGATTTCCTCGGTCTCGTGGGCGATGGTGGCGAGCGTGGTAACGGCGTCGCGGCCCCACGTCTCGGGCAGCCACGCCCGGTCGTAGCCGAGTTCTTCTGCGCGCTGTGTGTAGGACACGAGCGACGACACGCTCGGCTGTGCGGCGACCGGCAAGAACACGTCGTAGGCAACGTCAGTCATACGTCTGGGGTCTCCATGATGTTCGGCACGCCCTGTGCTGTAATGGTTTCACCGACGATGTACGACGACGCCGGACTCGCGAGGAACTGGGCGATGTCCGCAATCTCCTCGCTCAGTCCGATTCGGCGTTTGACCGCGGTTCGGTCGATGTCCTCGCCGGTGACGCCCATCTGACTGGCGACACCCGGCGTGGCGACGAAGCCGGGCGCGATGCAGTTGACGCGCACGTCGTCGTCGGCCCACTCGTAGGCGAGCGTCGAGGTGAGGTTGACCACGGCGGCTTTCGCCGCGCCGTAGTGGCTCATGTACGGTGCGCCCATCTGTCCGGCCACGCTGGCGACGTTCACGATGACTCCGCCTCCGTTCTCGCGCATGACTTCGCCGGCGGCCTGCGAGCAGTGATACGTGCCGTGGAGGTTGATGTCCACGATGGTTTTCCAGCCGTTTTCGGAGATGTCGGCGAAGCCAGCCATGAACGAGGCTCCGGCGTTGTTGACGAGTACGTCCACGCCATCGAACTCCTCTACGGTTGCTTCGATGAGCGCATCGACCGCGTCCCGGTCGGTCACGTCGCACTCGACTGCGAGCGCCGTGCCGTCGCCCCCCTCGTTGATTTCGTCTGCCACCGGCTGGACGTTGTCCAGTTCGCGCGAGCAGATGACCACGTTCGCCCCGTCGTCGGCGAAACGACCTGCGATTACCTTCCCAATCCCGCTCGACGCGCCGGTGACGAGGGCCGTCCGGTCTGCGACGCTGAACTGGCCCGTCGTCATCGCGTTTCCTCCGTCGTGTCGTCTCTTCCCATTGTAAACCAATTTACCGGTTATCACCCCGGTGGTATAAAGGTGGCCGCGGCAATTTCCGGTGAAAAGAGAACCCTTTTCGGGCAGACGGGCGACTCCGAACCCAATGACTGCAGACCCACCCGCCGTCCACCGCATCGAATTCGAGGTCGATTGGACGCCGGGACACGTCGCCGCCTACCTCCTCGCAGGCGAACAAACCGTGCTGTTCGACGCTGGAACGCCCGGCGAGGCCGCCCACGACGAACTAACCGCGGGCCTCGACGCCGCGGGATACGCACCCGCAAACGTAGACCACCTCGTCATCACCCACCCGCACATCGACCACATTGGCCAGACGCAGACGCTCGTGGAAGCGGGTGCAACCCTTCACGCGCCAGCGAGCGTCCGTCGGCGCTTCGCCCGCGACCCGGACGACCTTGCGACGGTCGTCACCGCGAACGCCCGCGCTGCGGGAACGCCCGAAGCACAGGTGGATTCTGCGGTTGAGATGTCGGTGCGGTCGCTCACCCGCAATCGGAAATTGCTCGCACCCGACGCGGTCGACGACTGGGTCGAACCCGGCGATAGCGTGTCGATTGACGATCTCGAATTCGACGCCATTCACGCGCCCGGTCACCAGGCGGACCACCTCTGTTTCGAGACGACGCTCGGCGGAGAGCGGGTGATATTCTCCGGAGACATGGCCATCGAACCCTTCCGCCCAGTGGCGCTCCACGTCGGTCTCGACCGCGAGATTGGCGACACGATTCCCGCCTTCTACGAGGCGCTCGACCGACTCTCGACGCGGGAGGTGGACACCGTCTATCCGGGCCACGGCCCGGTTCACGACGACTTCGCGGGGGCGGTGGGGCAGTCTCGTCGCAGCCTCGACCGACTCGAAGAACGGGTCCTGGAGATGCTCGCAGACGGCGCGGAGACGGCGGTGGACGTCGCCGCCCGCCGCAGCGCCGAGGGTCGTGACCTCGCCTACCTCCTGCCCGAATCGCTCGGAATGCTCCAGTCGCTCGAACGCGACGGCGCGGTCGTCTCGTCGGTTTCCGGGGACGTCCGCCGGTACGAACCCGCGAACTGACCGCTGCCTCTAGCCACACGCTCTTGTGTTCGGTCGGTCTACGAGGTGTAATGACCGAGTTCGACGCGGTTTTCTTCGACATCGGCGGCGTGCTTCTCGATCTCTCGTCGGTCCGCGAGGGCCACGACGAGTTCATCCGATTGCTCGCCGACGCCCACGACATCACAGACCACGACGCGGCGAAAGCCGAGTGGCGCGGAGCGCTCTCTGCGTACTTCAGCCAGACCGAGGGAACCGACTACCGTCCGGCGGCGGCGGGCTACCAGCACGCCGTCGACGAACTGCTCGGCCAGGCGGTTCCCGAATCGGCGTGGAAACCGCTGTTCGAGGAGGCAACTTACGGCACGATTCGACCCCACGACGGCGCGAAAGAGACGCTCGCCGCCCTCGACGACGCGGGCGTCTACCTCGGCGTCGTGAGCGACGTAGACGACCACGAAGGCAAGCGTATCCTCGAAACGCTCGACCTCCACGCCCACTTCGACCATGTCACCACCTCCGAAGCCGTGGGCAAGAAAAAGCCAGACCAGGCCATGTTCCAGACCGCGCTCGACCACGCTGGCGTGTCCCCCGAAACTGGCCTGATGGTCGGCGACCGCTACAGCCACGACATGGTCGGCGGTCGAGAAGCGGGCCTCACGACGGTCGCCTACGGCGCGAACGACGGCCCCGCGGTCGATTACGTCATCTCTGACTTGCGTGAAATTCTCCGCATCGTCGGCGTTCGAGAGTAAACGCCGAAAAACTCCTGTCTGGTTTTCCTGCCAAAATCTTAACAGACACCCCCGAGAAGCGGCGGGTATGGATTTCGGACTCGAAGACCGAACCGCTCTCGTGACCGGGGGCGCAGGCCGAATCGGAAGCGAAGACTGCCGCGTGCTGGCCGCAGAGGGCGCAGAAGTCGTCGTCCTCGACCTCGAAGTTGACAACGCAGAATCCGTCGCAGACGAGATTCGCGAGCAGGGCGGGACCGCTCACGCAGTGCAATGTGACCTGACCGACCGCCCGGACGTGGAGGACACTGTCGCCGCATTACGCGAGGAGACCGGCGGCATCGACATCCTCGTGAACAATGCCGGCCTCGTGGACGCCCAGAGCCAGCTCAAAGACTACGACGACGAGAAGTGGGATTTGGACGTGGAGGTGAACCTGACTGGCTCGTACAATATCTCCCGGGAGGTGTTCCCCGAGATGTGCGAACGCGGCTGGGGCCGAGTCATCAACATGTCCTCGATGGCCGGATGGTACGGCGGATTCGGGCAGGCGTCCTACGCGGCGACGAAGGCGGCGCTCATCGGCTTTGGCAAGACGATGGCCCTCGAAGGCGCGAAACACGGCGTCACCTGCAACGTCATCACGCCGAACATTGTGATGGGCGCGCTCGCTGACCTCCCCCCAGAGCAATTAGAGCAGGTAAACCCGATGTTCGAGCGGATTCGGAAGGCGACGCCGATGGGAAAACTCGGTCGCGAAGAAGACGTGTCGAACCTCATCGCCTACCTGTCGAGCGAGCAGGCGAATTACATCACCGGGCAGGTCATCGGCGTGACCGGCGGCGTGGACCTCTTTTCGTTCTGAGAAGCCGTTGACTCTTCGGTTTAGGTTATGGCAAAAAATCCCGGAGGGCTCGGGATTGCAGGTGAAGGTTAGTTGCTCGTCGTCGTTTCCGTGCTCGTCCCCGTGGACGTACTCGTGGCGGTCTCAGTCGAGTTGCCGGAGGTGGTGGTTTCCTCGACGCCACCGTCTAAGTTCGGCGTCGGCTCGCTGCCGTCGGTGGAGATCATGACCCAGAAGATGTCACCGTCTTTGACCTTGTACTGGGTCGGGTCGATGGTGACGTCGCGCTGCTGGAACGCGATGTTCGTGTTGAACTTACTGGAGTCGTAGGTCTCCCCGTCGATGGTGAGTTTCGAGTTGCTCCCGACCTTCTGATAACTGATGTTGGGAACCTGGTTCAGACCCTGACCGAGCGTGACGGCTTCCTCTGAGAGGTGCCACTTGTTGTTGTTGTTTTTCTCGGTGTGGAAGTGGAACGGTTCCAGGTTCTCGTCGTCGACGAACTTTTCCGTCGAGAGGTTCATGCGCTCGCCGTCGATTTCGAGGTACATGGCACCGTGCCAGTGGTCGCCGTCCTCGGGACCGGGCGACGCACCTTCTAAGTCGGTCTCGGTGGTCGTGGTTCCGTTCTCCGTCGTCGTCATACCACCATCGCTGGTCGTCGTCTCGCCTGCGGTGGTCGTCTCACCGGTGGTGGTCGTGTCGTCGGAACCGTTGCTCGAACAGCCGGCGAGGCCGACTGCGATTGCGCTGCCTGTCACCTGAAGGAAGCGGCGGCGGGTTTTCTTCGTCATCATTCTGGCAAACCGGTGCTAGCCCCTTTCCTATGCACCCCGTAAATCGGGACCTAAGCACTGATTAATCAGGAAAAATAACTGTCTGTAACTCAGAGGCGGTCGGGCGACAATTCTGTAATGGTCTGTTCTGATAACTGTTCAGCCGTCTGATTTGGAATGGTGATGAGCGGCCGGTCGATGACCGGATTTGCCATCACGTCGCGGAGTCGGTCGCGCGCCTGGTCGGGCGTTCCGGAGACGCCAAGCGCCATGACCATATCGTCGGTGACCGCCCTCGCCGCGGCTTTCCGGTCGCCAGAACGCCACGCCTCGGCGACCTCCTCTGCCTCCTCGGGGAACACCTGTGCGACGGCCCGCTGGTAGCCCTTCCCGCTCCCGACGTAGTAGGCGATGTGCCCACGAACCGCGTCGTGTGCCTCTTCCTCGTCTTCACTGACGGCAGAGGGAATGTACGGGGCGACCGTGATGTCGTCTGGGTCCCGGCCAGCCTCTTCTGCGTGTTCGGCCACGTACTCGAAGGCCTCTTCGAGTTGTGGGAACGGGATGTTGTGGGGAATCCAGCCGTCTGCGAGGCGGGCCACGACGCGGCGGTTCGCCGGGCCGAGCGCGGCATGGTAGACCTCCACGTCGGCGTCGAGCGGTGGGAAGTCCTTGGTTTGGAAAATTTCGCCGTCGTAGTTCACCCGTTCGTCGCCGCCGCCGAGGAACTGCTTTACGAGTTCGATGGTTTCGTGGGACCGTCGCACTGGCTGGTCGAAGGCCATCCCGTGGAGGTCTTCGACGGCTTTTGGCGTACTCGTGCCGACGCCGAGCGTAAAGCGGCCGTCAGAGACGCGGTCGAGGGTTGCCGCGGTCATGGCGAGGACGGCCGGCGAGCGCGAGAAGACGTTGAGAATCGCGGTGCCGATTTCGACCTCCTCGGTATGTGCGGCGATGTCCGTGAGGTGAATCGTCGAATCTGACCCCCAGAGTTCGCCAAGCCAGACCGACCCGTAGCCAAGGTCCTCTGCTCGCATCGCGAGGTCGGTCGTATCGACGGTTCCGATATGTGGAAGTAACAGGCCGAGGCGCATGGTTGCATTCCACGCGCCGGGCAGATAACTCTTGGTGGCCGAGGTTAGTCGATGACGCCTTCCTCGTGGAGTTTGTCGATTTCGAACGCCGAAAACCCGATTTCACGGAGCACGGCGGCCGTGTGCTCTCCCTGCTCGGGGAGCGACTCGTCCGTGTCCACATCGCGGTCGGTGACCGCGGGAAACCCGATTCGCGGGCGACCTGACTCGGGACGGCGAATCACGTCCCGCGACTGAAGTTGCGGATGGGAGAGCGCCTCAGAGACGGTGTAGACGCCACAAAATGCCGCTTCGACGCCCTCCAGCGTCGATTCCCACTCGTCTCGGGTCTTCCCGGCGAACAGGTTTTCCAGTTCCTGCCTGAGTGCCTCGCGTTCCGCCTCGTCGTCGGTCATGTGAACCGAGATGAGGTCCGTACGACCGACCGCCTCGCAGAACGCCCGCCAAAACTTCGGTTCGAGTGCGGCGATGGTGACGTAGCCGTCTTTTGCGGCGTAGACGTCGTACCAGGGATACGCCCCCGTGAGCGGCGTCTGCCCGGGTCGTGGCGTCTCGCCGTCGAACGCGGGGGCGGCGAGTGCGTGTGAGAATGAGAGGACGACGTCCGTCATCGCCACGTCCACGTAGCCGCCGCCGTTGCCGAGTTCTCGCGAGAGCAGGGCACTCACGATGGAGAACGCGGCGAAGAGGCCGCCCGCCATGTCGGCGGTCGGGTAGCCCGGAATCTGCGGCGGCGAATTCTCGTCCGCTCGCGTCATGTCGAGCAGTCCGGAGAGCGCGACGTAGTTCAGGTCGTGGCCCACGGTGTCTGCGAGCGGCCCTGACTGGCCAAAGCCACTCAACGAGCAGTAGACGAGGTCCGGATTGTGCTCGGTGAGTGTGTCGTAGTCGATGCCCAGGCGGTCGGTGACGCCGGGGCGAAAGCTCTCGAAGACGACGTCAGCATTCGCGACGAGTTCGTAGAACGCGTCCTGTCCTCGTTCTGCCTTCAGGTCGATGGCGACGCTGCGTTTGCCGCGATTCACGCCGTCGAAGACCGCGCCGACGCCCTCGTCGGTGAGCGGCGGCATCGACCGGGCGTAGTCACCAGTGTTCGTATCCTCGACTTTGATGACGTCTGCGCCGAGATCAGAGAGCAGTTGGGTCGCGTACGGCCCGGGGAGCAACCGCGTCAAATCGAGCACGCGAATGCCAGCAAGGTCCATGCAACCCCCCACAGGGGCAGGCCACTTAATCTTCGATGTCCCCGCAAGCACCCCGAACGTTAACACCCACTCGCCTGTTGGTAGAGCCATGCACAAAGAAAACAACCAAAGTGGGGTTTCCTTCGAGACGGACGAGGAAACTCGGCTCATCCGCCAGAGCCTCGATGAGTTCGTCGAACAGGAAGTCGAACCACTCGAAGCCGACCTCGGCGAGACGTACACGAATCCGCGAAAACGGCACGAAGCCGATGGACGACTCGTTCCCGAAGTCCACGAAGCCATCGAGACAATCCGCAAAAAGAGCGCAGACGCCGGGTTCTACGCGATGAACATGCCCGAAGCCGTCGGCGGCGAGGGTGTCTCGACGGTGACGTGGTATCGGGCGAAAACGCACGTCGCGTCGATGGGGCTCGGCCTCGCCCGCCACGTCCTCGCGGGACCGGAAGGTCCGAAACCGCTGCTCTTGCAGGCAGACGACGCCCAGACCGAGGCGTACCTGAAACCGGTCGTCCGTGGAGAGAAATCGACGGCCTTCGCCCAGACCGAACCCGGCGCGGGGTCCGACTCGCCGAATATGCAAACAACGGCCAGGAGAGACGGTGACGAGTGGGTGCTAAACGGGCAAAAACAGTGGATTACGAACGCCCCCTACGCCGACTTCGTGCAGGTGTTCGCCCGGACCACCTCGCAAGAAGAAGCCGGCAGATACGGCGGCATCACCTGTTTCATCGTCGAGGCCGACGAGTACGAACTCGGCTCGATGAACAACGCCGTCGGGCTGGAGGGAATGCAGGCAGAACTCCTGTTCGACGACGTTCGCGTCCCCGACTCGCGCGTCCTCGGCCAGCCGGACGCCGCCTTCTACAACGCGATGGACTTTCTCTCGCTCGGCCGCCTCGAACTCGGCGCAGAAGCGATTGGCCACGGCCAGCACCTCGTCGAGGAGTGCGTGAATTACGCAAACGAACGCGAGGCCTTCGGGCGGCCAATCGGCAAATTCCAGCAGATATCGTCGAAACTCGCCCGCGCCAAAGCCCGTATCGACGCAGCGGACGCCACGGGCCTGCGCTGTGCGTGGACGATGGACCGCAGCGAACAGGCCATCGAGGAGTCTTCCGCGTTCAAGTGGCTCGCGACAGACGCCTACTTCTCACTCGCCGACGACGCGGTGCAGGTCCACGGTGGCAACGGCGTCGCAGAGGAGAATCCCTTCATGGACCATCTGCACCTCGCGCGCATCCTCAGAATCGTCGAAGGAACCGACGAGATCCAGTTGAACACGATTGCCAAGCAGCTCGGGCTGTAAGGTTGGGAAAAACAGCGGCAGCTCCGGTCAGAATACCTTGTCCATCTGGACATGGGGGATGCCCGCCTCCTCGAACTCGTCGCCGACCTGCAAGTAGCCCAGCCGGTCGTAGAACGGTTTCGCGTGGGTCTGGGCGTTGAGGATGAGGTGGTCGTAGCCTCTCTCGTGCGCTTCAGATTCGACGCAGGCCATGAGTTCGAAGCCGAGCCCGTTCCCACGGTGGGAGTCGAGGACGGCGACGCGTTCTACCTTCGCTGTGTCTGCGTCGATAGGGCGGAGTCGCGCCGCGCCGACGGCCTCATCGTCGACGTAGGCGACGAAGTGGATACAGTCGTCTTCGTACTCGTCTACTTCCAGTTCTTCCGGAACGCCCTGCTCGTCTACGAACACCGTAAATCGAACGGAGAGGGCGTCTTCGTATTCCCCGTCGGTTTCGACGACGTGGATTGCCGAACGCATATTGACACAATTATCGCGGCCCGAGCAGATAAATCGCCGGTCTGGGGTGATGACTGCCAGCTCACTCAGCGGGCTGCGATTGCGGCTTCGATTTCCTCGCGTGGAACCGGTGAAATCCAATCGTCGCCGAGCCAGCGATACTCCACGACGCGCGCTGCGTCGAGGACGAACACGGCGCGGCGGGCGGTCTGCGTGCCAGCCATCCCGTCGCGTTCGGTGAGCAGGTCGAACGCCTCGATGGCGCGGGCGTCTACGTCCGAAAAGAGCGCAAAGGGGCTGTCGAGGTCCCTGAGGAAGGCGTTCTGGGCGTACGGTCCGTCGCGGGTGACGCCCGTCACCGACACGCCTTCGAAGTTGTCCCACCCGGCGTTCGCGTAGCGCGTCCACCAGTTGTGCGTGATGGCGCTTCCCGAGAAGCCAGAGAAGACGAGGACGCCGCCTCGAGGGCCGAGTCGGTCGGCGAGCGAGGTGGGCCTGAACGTCTCGCCGTCACAAAGGAGGCTGGTGAAATCTGGGGCGCGATCGCCGGGTGCTGGAGGCATACCCGTGTGGACAGACGCGAGGGGCAAAAGTACCCGGGCGGCACACACTTTTCACCGTGGACGTACCTCATTCGGGTATGAGCCGCACACTGTATCGACTCGAAGGCTGTCCGTGGTGTGAACTGGTCGCCGACAAACTCAATGCGCTCGACGTCGACTACGAGAGCGTCTGGGTCGAAGCCCTCCACTCGAAGCGAAACGAGGTGAAGCGCGTCTCCGGCCAGCGCGGCGTCCCCGTCTTCGTAGACGAGTCCCAGGGCGTCACGATGGCCGAATCCGAGCGCATCAACGAATATCTGGAAACCTCGTACGCCTAATCGAGCTGGTGGGGGTCTAACCCGGGGTCTTCGACCGGTGGCGACCCGATAGCGAGCACGAGCCCAGTTTCGTCGCCGACGTTCCGGTAGCCGTGGCCGATTTCGGGGCCGGCCGCGAAGAACGTCCCCGGACCGGCTTCACGAATCTCTTCCTCGCCTGACTTCCCGAGTTTGAGCGAGAACTCTCCCTGAATGACGTAGTAGAACTCCTCCTGCTCTGAGTGGGCGTGGTAGCCGATCTGCTCGCCCGGGTCGAGATACCAGAGTTTCGCGTTCATCTGGTCTAAGCCGAGCGCCTCGTCTATCGCCCGAATGTCGAGGTCCGGGGGAAGTTCGTCTATCTCGGAGAGGTCGGTCACGGGTACGTCGTTCGTGTGGGCGACTCCGTATTCCATTCCGGTGAAACCCACGGGAGTCGATAGCAAAAGGCTAGGGCTTGCGGACAGCCGTGACGAGACGCGGCAGGACGTCGGTCACGTCGGCGGTGAAGGTGTAGTCGGCGTCGAATCCCGTTTCTTCGAGATTCACGCAGATGGTGGTCGCACCGTTTCTCGCCGCGGTCCGGGGCAGCGAGGCCGCCGGTTCGACTGACAGCGACGACCCGGCGACGATGAACACGTCGCTGTTTGAGGCGAGCGACTGAGCGCGGTGCAGTTCGGCTTGCGGCATCGACTGCCCGAACAGCACGACGGCTGGCTTGAGGACGCCCTCACACGAGTCACAGCGTGGTGGGGCGTTCCCCGCTTTTACCGTCTCCCACGCCGGATCTGCGCCATCGCGTTCGCCACAGTCCATGCAGACGACCTCCGCGCCGGTGCCGTGAAGTTCCACGACATCGCCAGAGCCCGCCGCCCGGTGGAGTCCGTCGATGTTCTGGGTGATGAGCGCCGAGAGGTGGCCCGCCGATTCGAGGTCGGCGAACGCCTCGTGGGCCGGGTTCGGCGCGATGTCGCCGCCCGCGTAGATATCCTCGAACATCGCGAGTCGGTCGCGCCAGAAGCCTTCGGGGTCGGCGCGAAAGCGACTGTAGTGGAAGTTCTGGGGGTCGTGCTTCTCCCAGAGTCCGCCCTCGCTGCGGAAGTCGGGGATACCGGAGGCGGTGCTGACCCCGGCCCCGGTGAGCGCGACGACGCTGTCTGCCGCGCGAATCGCCCGCGCGGCCTCGGCGAGTGCCTCGTTCATGGCCCTCCTTCACCAGCCGACCAGATTGGTCTGCCGGTTCGCTCCGTCAACAGCCGCCGATACCCGCAGTTTTTCGTATGCGGCCGGTGTAGTCCTAATCATGTTTGTGAACGTCTATCTGTGGAGGGCACGATGACCGACCAGTCAGAGGACTACTTCTCGCGAATCGTCGACGAGGAGAAACTGGCCGACTACCTCGAAGCCGAACTGGGTGCAGTAGACGAGTACGACGTTCGCCACCACAAGGAAGGCCACTCGAACGAGACGCTGTTCGTGACGTGGGGCGACTTAGAGCTCGTCATCCGCCGACCGCCACCGGGCGAAACCGCAGAATCGGCCCACGACGTGCTTCGCGAGTACAAGGTGATGGACGCGCTCCAGGACACTCCCGTTCGCGTCCCGCGGACTATCCTCGGGACGGACGACCACTCCATCCTCGGTTGTGACTTCTACGTGATGGAAAAGGAGGCAGGCGACGTGCTCCGCGAGGACGAACCGGAGCGATTCGCTATCCCCGAGATGCGAACGCGACTCGGCGAGCAACTGGTCGATGCGCTCGCGGAGATTCACGAGACGGACTACGAGGCAGTCGGCCTCGGCGAGTTCGGCTACCCGGAGGGCTACACCGAGCGGCAAGTCAAACGGTGGAAAAAGCAGTTCGACTGGGCGAGCGAGGTGACCGAAGACGACCGTAAAGTCGAGGGCGTCGAGGCCGTTTACGAGTGGCTGGTCGAGAACACGCCCGAAAGCCACGACCACACGCTCGTCCACGGCGACTACAAACTCGACAACGTCATGTTCGGGCCGGGGACGCCACCCGAAATCGTCGGCGTCTTCGACTGGGAACTTTCGACGCTCGGCGACCCGCTCTGTGACCTCGGCTGGATGCTCTCCTACTGGCGCGACCCGGAAGACGAACCGCCAGCCGTCCCCGACCTGATGGCGCGATTCATGGAATGCGAGGGCTACCCGAGCAGACAGGACCTCGTCGACCGCTACGAACAGCAGACGGGCCGCGAATTCGTCCACGAGCGGTTCTACCGCACGCTCGCCGTGTTCAAACTCATCGGCCTCGGCGAGATGTTCTACCGGCGGTACCTCGAAGGCAACAGCGACGACGACCTGTACCCGCAGATGGAGACGCAGGTGCAGGCGCTCACAGACCGTGCAAAGCGCATCATCGACGGCGAAGAACCGCTCTGAGCGCGGCGAGTACACCGGATTTCCGGTGGAATTCGACCACCACCGGCGGTGGAATTAAACCGTTGCCCCGCCCCCACCTAGGTATGGCACTCGAGGGGATTTCGCGGGTGGCAGTGCTCGGGGCGGGAAACATGGGCCACGGCATCGCCGAGGTGGTGGCCATGGGTGGCTACGACGTGACGCTCCGCGATATCGAGAAATCGTACGTGGAAAAGGGGTACGAACAGGTCCAGTGGAGTCTCGAAAAACTCGAATCGAAGGGGCAACTCGCAGAATCCGCCACGGCCATTCTCGACCGCATCGAGACGACGGTGGACCTCGTGGAAGCGGTCCGCGGCGCTGACCTCGTCATCGAGGCCGCGCCCGAGCGGATGTCGATAAAACAGGGCATCTTCGCCGACCTGTCGAAGGTAGCCTCGCCCGACGCGATTCTCGCGACCAACACATCGTCGCTCTCGATTACGCAAATTGCAAAAGTCGTCGAAAATCCGAGTCGGGTCGTGGGCTTGCACTTTTTCAATCCGCCAGTGAAGATGCCGCTCGTCGAAGTCATCTACGGCGAGGAGACGACCGAGGAGACGGCGACAACGGCCGCGACGTTCGTCGAATCCATCGACAAGACGCCCATCTACGTCCGCAAGGACGTGAACGGGTTCGTCGTGAACTCCGTGCTCGGACCGTTCCTCGAAGAGCCAGCGTGGATGGTTTCGGAGGGCGTGGCGACCGTACCGGAAATCGACGCGACGCTGGTGTACGAACGAGGCTACCCGATGGGGCCGTTCGAACTCTCGGACATGACGGGCATCGACGTGTCCTACGACGTCAGAACCGAGGCCGGAAAGCCAATCGCCCCGGCCATGCAGGAGCGCGTCGATGCCGAAGAATACGGCCGGAAGTCAGGCAAGGGCTGGTACGACTACGAAAACGGCGGCGCGGACTACACGGAGGAGGACATCTCTGGCGACGTAGACACCCTGCGAATCGAAGCGCGGATGATAAACGAGGCGGCAAAACTCGTAGACGACGCCGTCTCCATCCCCCAGGAAATCGACACCGGGATGCAACTGGGCGCAGGGTTCCCCGACGGTCCCTGTACGAGAGGCGACGAAATCGGCCTGGACGTGGTGCTCGACACCTTGCGAGCCTACGCAGACCGAACCGATGCCGCCCGCTTCGAGCCGAGTTCGTACCTCGTCGAGCTGGTCGAGGATGGCAAGACCGGAAAGGCCGCGGGCGCAGGCTTCTATACCTACGGTTGACGACCGTCAGAGCAGACGGTCTGCGATGATGTTCTTTTGAATCTCAGAGGTCCCCTCGTAGATTTTCGTGATTCGCGCATCGCGGTAGAATCGCTCTGCGGGGTGGTCGGTGACGTAGCCTGCGCCGCCGTGGACCTGCAGACCCTCGTCTGCGACGCGGACTGACTGCTCGCTCGCGAACAGTTTCGCCATCGAGGCGAACTTCGCGGCGATGTCGTCGTCGCCGGATTCGACTGCCGTCGCCGCGCGATAGTTGAGCGACCGGGCGGCTTCGACGCTGGTCGCCATGTCCGCAATCTTGTGGCGTATCGCCTGAAACTGCGAAATGGGCTGGTCGAACTGCTCGCGTTCGTTCGCGTAGGCGATGGCTTCGTCAACCGCCGCCTGCGCGACGCCGAGTGCCTGCGAGGCGACGCTCACCCGTCCGTGGGCGAAGAAGTTCATGAGCTGGTAGAATCCCTTGTCAACTTCGCCGACGACGTTTTCGGCGGGGATGCGCAGCTCGTCGAAGGTGAGTTCTGCGAGGTCGGAAGCGTGGATACCGAGTTTGTTGTCGATTTTGTGTGCGGTGAACCCCGGCGTGTCCGTCGGGACGAGGAAGGCCGTAATTCCCCGGTGGCCCGCGTCGGGGTCGGTTTTCGCCATCACGATGGCCACGTCCGCGACGTTCCCGTTCGTAATCCACATCTTGTTGCCGTCGATGACCCACTCGTCATCGTCGCGGACGGCGCGCGTCTCCATCCCGGCGACGTTCGACCCGTGGGCGGGTTCGCTGATTGCGCTCGCGGAGACCGCTTCGCCTCCCGCAATCTTCGGCAACCACCCTTCTTTCATCCACTCGTCGCCGTAACGGATGAGCATCGCCGTGCCGAACCCGGCACTGGAGATGGCGCTGCCGATACCGGCGTCCGCCCGCCAGAGTTCCTCCGTGATGACGGCCGTCGAGAGGAGGTCGAGGCCCGCTCCGCCGTACTCCTCGGGGATGTTCGGCGCGACGAAGTCGTATTTCGCGGCCTGCTTGCGGATGGTTTCGGGATACTCGCGGGATTCGTCGAATTCGCGGGCGACGGGGCGAATCTCCTGTTCCCCGAACTCGCGGACGGCCTGTCGAATCGCTTCTTGTTCGGCCGTAAGTTGAAACGACATAGCCGACTCTTGGTAGCACGACCCAAATACCTTCGTGCGGCGGCGACGTGGGCGCTCAATCGAGGGCAGTAAGTGCCTCTACGTCCGGAATGTCGCGGGCCGCGTCTACGATTTGCTCCATGCGTTCTGTGTGCTTGCTCGCGGCGTAGGTCGTCAGGTCGGCCGCAGCAGGTCCCGGCATGCCGTCCGTAGCTTCGAGACCGTCGGTGGTCGTGGCGTTGACCAGCGGCAGAAGTTCTGAAACCGTCTCGTGAAGCAACGTCGGGTCCACGCCGTCCTCGACCAGCGCCTTCAGTTTCGCCATGCCAAAGCCGACGTGGCGACCCTCGTCGCCCCGGATTTTCGTCAGGCCAGCGGTGAGTCCCGGAAGCGTCGGCAGTTCGGGGTGGGTGTCCGGCCCGTAGGCCTGCTGGAGGCCGAAGTAGGCGGTCTGCGCGAGGATTCCCTCCACGACGAGGTGGTAGTGACAATAGGCTCTCGCCCGATTCGCCGGGCTGTCGTCGGTGAGCAGCGCCTCCATCGCCGCCTCCGTCCGGTCGAACAGTTCGACGTACGCGGGGACGTACCAGCGGTCGTCCTGCGGTGAGGTTTTGGACTCGCCGCGGGCCGCTTCCGCCTCGTTTACGACCTCTTGCCAGTAGCGGTCGAAAAAGTCGGTGTGTTTGGCCTCCTCGTAGAGTTGCGTCGTGATGAACGCCTGGTCTTCCGGCGCTTCGAGGACGACGGCGAGGGGTGCGAGGTCTGTCGTGACCGCCTGTTCACCCGCGCCGAACTTCGCGATGGCACCGCGAAACCGGTCGAACACGAGGTCGTTCATGGACTCGACGGCGGCGCGGTCGGCCGAGAGGTCGATGGCTCCAGGGTCCCAGTGGCGCGACACGGCGTTTTTGAAGTAGCGAAACGACCGGGTCTCACGGTCGAGGAAGTCGCCGCGTGTCGAGTCGAGATGCATACCCCCGTGGTCACCCCCCACGACAAGAAAGATTGTGCAACGCTACCAAACTTCAATGTAGTTTATGGAAGGCGGTGCAGGGCGCTACAACCTCGCCCGTCAGGGCGGGGATACAGCGCCCGTCCCCGTTCACGTTCACCGTGTGGCAAAGGCCTGAGTGCCCTCGGTACGTTCGGATGGGTGTCGAGCCGAATGGTGAAGCCGTTCGGTCCTCGGCAGTCCACAAATTGGCAGTTGACTCGGTGTTTGCCGCAGCAAAACGTACGCCCGTGGACCGCAGAACCGACACAAAACAAGCAGGTAACTCCGAGTCGCCGTGTCCGTCTTGGACACCCGATAGGAGTATCGGGGGCGTGGCACTCCCACCGGCACGTCGGGTCAGAAACCCGAAGAGACCAACGAACCGCCCGTTGGTGGGCGTGGGAAGCCCCGTCGTTTACGGCAGGGAGGATGTCACTCGCCCGTGAACTCTGGAGAGCGCTTCTCCATGAACGCCGTCGCACCCTCTACGTGGTCGTCCGTCGAGAAGCAGGCGACCTGTGCCGCCGCCTCGTTCGTAATCGCCTGGTCGAGCGACTGCTCCATGCCCTGTCGGAGGAGGCGCTTCGACGCACGGAGCGCGACGCTCGGGCCGGTGGCGATTTCCTCGACGAATTCGGCGACCTCCTCGTCGAAGTCGCTCTCGTCGTAGACGTGATTGAACAGGCCGAGGTCCTCGGCGCGGTCTGCGTCCACGAGTTCGCCCGTCAGGACGAGTTCCTGGGCCGTGTTCTGCCCGACGATGCGCGGCAGGAGATAGGAGGTGCCCGAATCCACGGTGAGGCCGACCTGTCGGAAGCCGAAGCTAATCTTCGAGTCTTCGGTGGCGAGCAGGATGTCGCAGGCGATGGCGAGGTTCGCCCCGGCTCCAAACGCGACGCCGTCGATTTTCGCGATGGTCGGGAGGTGGAACTGCGCGACGTGCTTTACCGCCCGCGAGGTGCGCTGGACGATGAGTTGCTCGCGCTCTGCGAGCGAGTACTCCCCGTTCAGCCCCTTCATCATCGCGTTGATGTCACCGCCCGCGCAGAAGGCTCCGCCCGTGCCCTGAATCACGAGACAGCGGGCGTCGCTTTCCTCGATTTCGTCGAGTGCGTCGATGATGCCACCCGCCACGTCGTGAGTGAGAGCGTTTCGCACGTCGGGTCGGTTCAGCGTGACCGTCGCCACGTCGTCTTCAATGTCAAGTAAGACTGCGTCGTCTGCCATATCACCACCACCGAGAAGTGGGGCGTACTTGATTCTACCGCCGACCGACCGAGCGACGTTTTACCTTCCCCGAGTCGGTCCGGGGCAATTCGTCGACGAATTCGACTTCACGGGGGTGTTTGTACGGCGCGAGCGTGTCGAGGCAGTGCTGGACGAGTTCTGCTTCGGTCACGGAGACGCCGGGCGTGGAGACGACGAACGCTTTCACCGTCTCGCCGCGGCGCTCGTCGGGAACGCCGACCACGGCTGCTTCGACGACTGCGGGATGATCGGTGAGACAGAATTCGACCTCCCGGGGATAGACGTTGTAGCCGGCGGTGACGATGAGTTCGTCCGCTCGCCCGACGAGGTAGCAAAAGCCGTTCTCGTCGTGGTAGCCCAGGTCGCCGGTGTGAAACCAGCGCCGCCCGTCGCGTTCCGTGATGGCCGCGGCCGTCGCCTCGGGCATCCCGTGGTAGCCAGCCATCACGGTGGGTCCCGCAACGACGACTTCGCCGACGTGCTCGGCGACGGAATCTGGGGCTACGGGGCCGGTTTCGACGGGCGGTCGTTCTTCGAACTCGTCGCCCACGACGCGCCACGCGACGCCTGAAAGTGCCCGCCCGACGCTCCCTCGGCGGTGCGCATCGGGACGATTAAAGTGCGTGACCGGCGCGGTTTCGGTGAGGCCGTAACCCTCGTACACCGGCACGTCGAGCAGGTCTTCGACGGAGGTGAGGAGCGACCCGGGCATCGCCGCACCCCCGGTTCCGACGAACCGGAGCGACGACGTTTCGAACTCGTCGGCGTCGGCCGCCCCCACGAAATCTGCGAACATCGTGGGGACGCCGTGGAACGTGGTGACGCCTTCCTCCTCGATGGTCCTGAGCGCCGCCCTCGGTTCCCAGTGTTCTTGCAGGTGGAGCGTCGCGCCCGAGATAAGCGTCGCGTGCACGACGGCGCTCAGGCCGTAGATGTGCGTGAGCGGGACCGCAGCGAGCATTCGGTCGTCGGTAGTGAGACCACCCTCGGGAAGCGCCGCCGTCTGTTCTGCGTTCGATGAGACGTTCGCGTGGGTCAGTTCGACGCCCTTCGGGCGGCCGGTTGTCCCGCTCGTGTACGGCAGAAAGGCGAGGTCCCCCTCGTCCCGGCTGATTGGATTACGAGGCGTCGATTCGAGCAGCGACTTGACCGTCTCGAAATCCGGGTGCTCGCCCGCGCTGACGACGGTTTTGACCGCTGATTCGTCTCGGAGCGAGGCCGCCAGCGACGCGTCTTTCGCCCGCGTGACGACGAGCGTGGCCCCGCTGTCTGCGAGGTGGTGATGTAACTCGCGTTCACGGCACTGGGGGTTGATGGGAACGACGACTGCACCGGCTCGCAGTGCCCCGTAGAGACAGCAGACGTACGCAATCGTGTTCGGGAGGTGGAGCGCGACGCGGTCCCCGGGTTCGACGCCGCGGGCGGCAAGCCCACCGCCGATGCGCCCTGCTCGGTCCCATAACGCCTCGAAACTGAGTCGCGTCGTCCCGTCGGTGACAGCAGTGGCTTCCGGAATGGCATCGACCGTCCGTTCGAGGGGAGTCAGGACGTCAGGCATCGGCGTCTGGTGCTCTCTGCTGAGGGAATCGACAAAACGTTCGGGGTTGCTGAAAACCGTGCCGCAATCGGCCTCAGCGGGCCGTCCAGCCGCCGTCGACGGTCAGGCACTCGCCGGTCACGTAAGAGGCAGCCCGGCTCGCGAGGAACACGGCGGGGCCGGCCAGTTCCTCCGGTTGGGCGAAGCGGTCAAGTGGTGTCCGGTCGCGAATCGACTGGGCGAGTTTCTCGTTGTCGGTCACGCCCTCGGTCAGGTCCGTCTCGACGTAGCCAGGCGCGATGGCGTTCACCCGCACGTCGGGGGCCCAGTCTAAGGCCATGCTCTTCGTGATGCCGAGCAAGCCGTGTTTCGAGGCGACGTAGGGGTGTTGTCGTGGGAGGCCGACCAGACCGCCGACGCTCGCGACGTTGATGACCGACCCGCCGTCGCTCTCGTGGAGGTACTCTGCGGCTGCCTGTGCACAGAGGAACGCCCCACGCAGGTTGACGTCGATGACGAAATCGAGCGCGTCCACCTCGACGCGCTCGGGCTCGCCGAGTGCGCCCCCCGGGTTGACGCCCGCGTTGTTCACGACGCAATCGACGCCGCCGAACTCCTCGGCGGCAGTTTCCATCAAGTTCCGAATATCTGCCTCGTCGGTCACATCCACCGTCGCGGCGAGGGCCTCACCGCCGCGAGATTCTATTTCCGCGGCGACCGCGGAAACGTCGTCTTCGGTGCGTGCCGCCGGCACGACGGCCGCGCCAGCGTCGGCGAGGCCGAGCGCGATTGCCCGCCCGATACCTCGACTGCCGCCCGTCACCACGGCCACGTGCCCGTCTAAATCGAACTGCTCCATCACGGAGTCCATGCGTGGTTCTGACTGCCGCCCGTCTTAACTTCCCCGAACGCGGTATACTTTGGCCGCCCGGCCCGAGTGGTCACGTATGCACCTGTGCTGGCACCGCCGTGACCTCCGAGTGGCCGACAATCGCGCACTCGCCGCCACCGACGGGTCGGTCCTCCCGGTGTTCGTCTTCGACCCGAACGTCCTCCAGTACGGGTCGCCCAATCGCGTCGCCTTCATGCTCGACGCCCTCCGGGCACTCCGCGACGATTACCGCGACCTCGGCGGTGACCTGCTCATCGCGCAGGGTGACCCGGCAGTAGTCATCCCCGAACTCGCCACAGAACACGACGCGGAGAAGGTGGTCTGGAACACGGATTACTCTGGGCTCGCCCGGGAGCGAGACGCCGCGGTGCGGCGGGCGCTCGCCGACGCCGACGCGCCCCGTGAAGCCTTCCACGACGCCATCTGCCACGAACCGGGGAGCATCACGACCAACGAGGGCGACCCCTACTCCGTGTTCACCTACTTCGGGCGCAAGTGGCGCGACCGGGAGAAAGCCGCCCCCTACGACTCGCCCGAGCCGGGTAGCGTTGCTGACGTTGCTGGCGAGGAGCTGCCGACGCTCGCCGACCTCGGCTTCGACGACCCGGCGGCAGCCGTCCCGCCCGCCGGCACCGACGTGGCCCGCGAGCGCCTCGACGCGTTCTGTGAAGGGCCGATTTTCCGGTACGCGGACCGCCGTGACTACCCCGCAGACGAGAACACGTCTCGACTCTCAGAGCACCTGAAGTGGGGGACCATCGGCATCCGCGAGGTGTTCGCCGCGACAGAGAAGGCGATGGGGCGGGCCGACTCCGACGAAGAAGCGGAGTCTGTCACCGAGTTCCAGTCCCAACTGGCGTGGCGGGAGTTCTACACGCACGTCCTCTGGTTCAACCCGAACGTCACCTGGGCGAACTACAAGACGTACGAGAACCCAATCGAGTGGCGAGACGCCCCCGACGAACTCGCCGCGTGGCAGGCCGGCGAGACGGGCTACCCCATCGTTGACGCCGGAATGCGCCAACTTCGTGTGGAGGGGTTCATGCACAACCGGGTGCGGATGATTGTCGCGTCGTTCCTGACCAAGGACCTGCTCATCGATTGGCGCGAGGGGTACGACTGGTTCCGCGAACACCTCGTCGACCACGAGACGGGCAACGACACGGGCGGGTGGCAGTGGGCCGCCTCGACCGGGACGGACGCTCAGCCGTATTTCCGCATCTTCAATCCGATGACGCAAGGCGAGCGCTACGACGAGGACGCGAGGTACATCAAGCGGTACGTCCCGGAACTCGATGACGTTGACCCGGACGACATCCACGGCTGGCACGAACTCTCGGGCGACCGCCGCGAAGAGGCAGCCTCGGATTACCCCGCACCAATCTGCGACCACAGCGAACGACGCGAGGACGCCCTCGCGATGTTCGAGGCCGCTCGCGGGGATTAACCGACCGCCCCGTTTCAACGCCCGTTTTCGCTTACGTTTCAGCATTCGTGTCAGAAATACTAATCATGCGAACACCAAAATGAATTCGCGGAGTTGCGTACGTGGAGATGTCACGAACTGCAACAGCGGCAAGTATTCTCGGCACCCGACTGCACCGCCTCGGAACCACCATCGCGGCTCCGGCGGCTCTCTCTGAGACCGGCCAGCGATTCTACGACCTCGTCATCCACGGAACCCTGTTTCTCGGACTCGTCGCGGCGACCAAAATCCTCGTCGTCGCGTTGCTGTTGTCGGTTCCGCTGAACCCCGCCGTCCTCATCGCGTTCCTCGTTTCGTTTACCATCTACACCCACAACAAACTCACTGACCTGAACGAAGACGCCATCAACAACCCGGACCGCGTCGCGTTCATCGAACCGCGAAAGCGCCTGTTCCTGGCTCTCTCGGTCGGCGCGTACCTGCTCGCGCTCGTCGTGTCTGCGTTCGGCGGACTGATGGCTTTCCTCCTGACGTTACTTCCCGGTGTGGCGGCGGTGCTCTACAGCGAACCGTGGTTGCCCCTCTTCGAAGCAGACCGCCTGAAAGAGGTGTTACTCGTGAACACGACGCTCGTCGCGATTTCGTGGGCTGCGCCCGTCGCGTTCCTGCCGCTCGCGTTCGCGGGCAAAACTCTGGTCATCGGCGGCACGGTCGTTTTCGTGTTCTTCTTCCTTCGTACCTTCATCGCGGGCGAAGTGCTGAACGTCCGAGACGTGGCAGGCGACCGCGAAGAAGGAATTCCGACGCTTCCGGTCGCCGTTGGCGTGAAGCGAACGCAGATAGTCCTCTACGCGCTCGACATCGGGTCGCTCGGGCTCGTCGTCGTCGCCGGTGTGTTCGGCACCATTTCGACCCTCCACGGCCTCGCGCTCGCCCCGGCCATCGTCTACTCGATGTTCATCACCTCGATGCTTACTGCGGACGTGAACCTGCGACACCTGGGGACGATGCGCGACTTCGAGTACATCCTGATGGCCGTCGCCCTGCTCGCCACGGTGGTTCTGTTTTGAATCACGAGTGTTCAACACACCTAGAGTAATTACGTTCCGGTGGTAAGACTCGAACCGACCCCCCCGTGCCCCTCCCCTTCGACCTGCTCGTTTTGATGCTCGCCGCGGTGTTGACAGGCGGTGCGGCGACGGTGTTTGCCTGGCGGCAGCGACCCGAACCGGGGGCGACGGCACTCGCGGTTCTGATGGCCGCCGCAACGTGGTGGTCGGGGATGTACATCCTCGAACTCAACGCCGCGACGCTCATGGGCAAGTTATTCTGGGCGCGCATGCAGTGGGCCGGTTCGGTGACCGTGCCGGTCGCATGGGTCGTCTTCGCGCTCGAATACACTGGTAACGATGAGTACGTCAATCCCCGAAATATCGTGTTGCTCGGCGCGATTCCCGCGCTAACGGTGGTACTCGTCTGGACCAACGAAGCCCACCTCCTCGTTCGTCACTCCGTCGGCCTCAGACTGGTTGGCGACACGCTCGTCATGACCCAGACGTTCGGCCCCTGGTTCTGGGTCATCATCGGCTACTCCTACATCCTCGCGCTCGTGGGCGACCTGCTGTTTTTCAACCTGCTCGAAAATTCACCGATTATCCACCGCAAGCAGGCCATCGCCATCTTACTCGCCGCGCTTGCCCCGTGGGTCGGGAACCTCATCTACGTCGGCGACCTGCTCCCGTGGGTCGCCGTGGACCCGACGCCGGTCGCCTTCACTGTGTCGGGCATCGCGAGTCTCGGGGCGATTTCTCAGTACAAACTCCTCGATGCGAGTCCGGCACCGGGTCGCCTCGCGCGCACCTTCGTCGTAGACGAGATGGCCGACGGCGTCGTCGTGGTCGATTCGACGGGCCGCATCGTTGACGTAAACCAGAGCGCCGCTGCCGTCATAGGCGCGGTTCCGCTCGACCTTCTCGGCACGCAGCTTGACGAAACCTTCCAAGGGTACGACCAACTCTCCACAAAACCGACGGAGGGGACAGAACTAGTCACCCTCGGCACAGGGGGTGACGAGCGCCACTACGAGGTGAGTCGGACCGACCTCCGGGACTACCACGACCGGGTCATCGGTCGCGTGCTGGTGCTGCGCGACGTCACCGAGCGGTTTCGCTACCAGCAGCGACTCGACGTGCTCAATCGCGTACTTCGCCACAACCTGCGAAACGAGATGAACGTCGTCCTCGGATTCGCAGACCGCCTCGAAGCCGGCGGGGGCGACCCTGCGCTCACGAACCGGCTCAGACAGAAGGCCCTCCACCTCGTCGATATGGGGAACAAGGCCCGGGCGATACAGGAGATAATCGACAGCGACCACGCGGACCTCATGCAGATTTCGGTCGCACCAATCATCGAGGCTGCCGCCGCAGCCGTCAGCACCGCGCACCCGAACGTCGCGGTGCGGGTCAAGTCGCTCCCACCCGAGTCGACCACCTGCGGCTGGGTCATCGAACCAGCCATCGAGAACCTCCTCGAAAACGCCGCAGAGCACAACACGAACGACCGGCCGGAAGCGACGATCACCGGTTCGGTGTCCGGAGAATGGCTCACGATTTCGGTTACGGACAATGGGCCGGGCATTCCAGAGACTGAACTCGAAGTGCTCGACATGGGCCACGAGACGGCGTTACTTCACAGCCAGGGGCTCGGCCTTTGGCTCGCAAACTGGGCGGTCAAGGCTCTCGACGGGGAACTCACCTTCGCTGAGAACCACCCCGAGGGAACGACGGTGACGATTCGCGTGCCACTCGATCGCGGCGCCGAGGACACAGAAGCGACGAAATGACTTTCTGCCGTGCTCGCACATCTCAGGTATGCCAACCCGAATCGACATCCTCTGCTACGAGGGGTTCGACGAACTCGACGCAATCGGCCCCTACGAGGTGTTCAAATCGGCCGCCGAGCTTGGCGCGCCATTCGACGTGCGACTGGTGACGCTCGACGAGACGAAGACGATAACGGCGAGCCACGGCCTTCGCGTCGGTATCGACGGCGTGCTCGTGACCGACGACCCGGCCGACATCGTCCTCGTGCCCGGTGGGGGCTGGAGCAATCGCAGCGAGGCAGGCGCGTGGGCCGAAGCCGAGAAGGGCGCGGTTCCAACTGCGCTCGGGAAAGTTTACGACGCTGGCGCGACGGTGGCCTCCGTCTGCACGGGCGGGATGTTGCTCGCCCGCGCTGGCCTCACGGACGGACGACCGGCCGTGACCCACGCCTCCGCGCTCGGAGACCTTCGGGAGACTGCGGCTGAGGTGGTGGACGCACGCGTCGTGGACGACGGCGACCTGCTCACCGCGGGCGGTGTTACCTCCGGCATCGACCTCGCGCTGCACCTCGTCGCACGTGAGGCGGGCGAGGATATCGCGGCGCAGGTGGCGACCGAACTCGAATACGACCGGCGGTCGGACATCGTGGTCGGGAGAGACCACTAGCGGGCGACGGATGCATGCAGGGTGCTAGCAATCGCCTCCTTAAGGTTTAACAGGATTCCGCCGCATGCTTCAGACGGAGGTATATCTCATGAGCTACGAACTTTCGCCGCTTCCGTACGACTACGACGCACTCGAGCCGCACATCTCAGAGCAGGTCCTCACGTGGCACCACGACACGCACCACCAGGGCTATGTAAACGGATGGAACTCCGCAGAGGAGACGCTCGAAAGCAACCGCGAGTCCGGTGACTTCGGGTCCTCGGCTGGCGCAATCCGCAACGTGACCCACAACGGCTGTGGCCACATCCTGCACGACCTGTTCTGGCAGAACATGTCCACAGACGGTGGCGACAAACCATCGGGCGACCTCGCAGACCGTATCGAGCAGGACTTCGGTTCCTACGAAGCGTGGAAGGGTGAGTTCGAGGCTGCCGCATCCGCCGCAGGCGGCTGGGCACTCCTCGTTTACGACTCGTTCAGTAACCAGCTGCGCAACGTCGTCGTCGACAAGCACGACCAGGGCGCACTCTGGGGCAGCCACCCAATCCTCGCACTCGACGTCTGGGAGCACTCGTACTACTACGACTACGGTCCAGCCCGTGGCGACTTCGTTGAAGCCTTCTTCAACGTCGTCGACTGGGAAGAGCCATCGTCGCGCTACGCGCAGGCAGTCGAGCTGTTCGAGTAAGTCCCAAATCTTCCACTTTTTATTGCGCTCGCCCCGTGAGCGACGGCTTTCGTCTGAAGGGGAGTGCGACCGGCACGCGACAAATTCGCGTCCCGGACTTCGTTACCAGTTCATCCCCGGGTTGTCGGCGGCCTGGCGAATCCACGATGAAACCTGTTCCTCGTCCAGCGTGTCCGATTCTTTCAAATCCAGGGCTTGCCGTGTCGGTCCCGTTCCGCTCGGCGGCACCGGGTCGAGATACTCCTCGGTCACGAATGTGAGTTTCACGTGCTTCGAGAGCGCGCTGAACGCCGCGAACCAGCCCTCGTCCGTGACGCCGTAGAAGGGTTGATGATATCGCACGGCGCGACGCACCTCCGGGACTTCCTGTTCGATGAGGCGGTCGAATCGCTCCGCAATCTCGCCCTTCCATCCCGGCAGGGCTGCGATGAACGCCTTCACCGACGCAGCTCCATCGGCGGTATCCTTCCGCCGCGCCGTCTGGTAGCGTTTTTCTCGGTCCTTCCACTCCTGTTGGGTCGGTACTTCGTCCGGAAGTTCGATTGCTCCGACGTCGTCTCCGATGGACCCCTCCCCCGCACGGCCCGCAATCGCTGTCACGACCACGACCGGGTCGGACTCGTCGGGAACGGAAAACAGGTCGAAGGCAAGCCGCATCGTCGCGCCGCGCCAATGGCGGGCGAAGCCGACCCACCCGCTTGACTCGTCCTCACGGGTGTCCGGTTCGACCGCGAAGAGGCCGAGCAAAGCGGGAATAGCGTCCGCGCCCCACTGGAGGCCCCGGTCTAAGTCAGTGTACTGAACTCCGTCATCGTGGGTCGAAGTGTAGTGGGGTGCCCTGATTGCACGATTCGCCATTACGAGGGCGGAAATTAGCTCGGGAGTTGGTGGGCTGGACTCGCGCATACTCACTCGCAGAAACGTAGTGTGAGTGTATCAACATTTCTACGGTTCAGATTGGGTGAAGCATCCAGAGAGTCCTACCCTGTGCTAATTTCGTCGAAATCGCGGTCACAGTCGAAGGGGCGGAGCCATACTCCGCGACGGGCTTGCAAACGTTCAGGTCGAGTGCTCCCGACACACCACCACACTCATAATCCTTATCTGAGAACTGGTGGCCTGACCCTCGATTGGGCACGACTGGACAGGGGAGCGTATGAATAGGAAGGCACGTTCGCTGAGTCAGCGAATCACCACGTGAATTAGTATCCCGCTATGAGTGAGTGAACCGTGGGCGACGACGTCGAGGCGACCGAACTGTTCCAGCTACTGAACGATAGCTATGCACGCATGATTCTCACCGAGACGACCACCGAACCGATGTCAGCAGCAGCCCTCAGTGAAGCCTGTGATGCCTCCCTTTCCACGATTTACCGGCGGGCGAACGCCCTCATCGAACAGGGGTTGCTCGTCGAACACACGAAACCCGACCCCGATGGGCACCACTATACCATGTACGAGGCCACCGTCAGTCACGTCGACATCGATTTTACCGAGCAGGGAATCGACGTTTCCGTATCGACGCACGAAGATGCAGTCGACCAATTTGCCCGCACCTGGGCCGGCATCCGAGGTGACGACGAATGAGTCTCGCCCTCCTCGCCGGGAAACTCCTCACCGTCGCCCTCGGGTTCATCATCGCCGCGAAGGGCTTTCAGGGCTACCGACGCCACCAGAGTGAGCCGATGTTCTATCTATCGTCTGGCTTCCTGTTCATCAGCGTCGGCGGCGTGATGGACTGTTCGTTCTTCACCCTCCTCGACATCGAGACGCTCATGTCGGGCGTCATCCAGACCAGTCTGGTCGCCATCGGGATGGTGCTCGTCCTCTACTCGATGTACCGGTGACCTGCGGGGACTCAGCGTTCTCCCGAAAGCGAGTTTCGATTAGAAGGGGTCCCCGTCGGTCACAACGTACATTCTCGGGGGTCGCCTGCTCGGCCGAGGAAGAACAGCAAGAGTGCAAGCCCGCCGACACGGAGCAGGTCGCCGTGGAAGGGCATCGCGGCCATCGCCCCAGCAAATCCGAGAAAGCCGAGCATGCCCGCACCACAGCTCGCACAGCCCGACGCCAGCAATCCGGGGACGATACCCACCAGGTCGGAGACACTCGAAACCCCAACCATCCGGACCTGTGCGATGGTGTTGACGAGTGCGACGCCGGTGAGAATCGAGTAGGCGACGATGACGCCCAGGCCAAACCAGCCGTTCGACCGATAGGTCGTTTGCGTCAGCGAGATGACGACGTAATCGAACCAGTGGAGGCCCGCGCTCAACATCTGGATGGTGAACTCCGGCATCACGCTCATTATCAGGAGGAGATACGTGAGGACCCCGATGACGCCCATCGCAACGGTCCGTTGCCACGAGGTGAACGGATACGCGAGGGCGCTTTCGAGATTGCTGCTGAACTGAGCGGTTCTGGACTGTACGTTCATCATTCGGCTAGCTTTTCGATTTCGCTCTTGAATCGCTCGTACGGCTGTGCGCCGGTGAGTCGTTTTGCGTTTTCAGTCTCGTGGTTGTAGAGGGCAAAGCCGGGCGTCAAGCCGATTCCCTGTTCGTCAGCCTGTTCCAGGTCCTGTTCGACCCAGCCTTTCATCTTCGACCGACGGTTCTCGAGACACGAGTGTACGGCTTCTGCGTCCACACCGCCGACTGATTCGGTAATCGCGTGGAGATTCTCTCTGACGGCCCACCTCGAATTTGGTTCTTTCTGGGCGTCGAACACCGCCGAGTGCCATCGGTAATACACGTCTGGCCGGTCAGCTTTGACCTGGTCCCACACGCACTTCGACATCGCGGCCGCAATCGTCGATTCGTCGCCGATGTTTGGGAGTTCGAGGAGCACGATTCGCAGGTTTCCGTTCGACACGTCGTTCTCGATGAGCTTCGGTGCCGTGTTCTGCTCGAATCGATTGCAGAAGGGACACTGGAAATCGCTCCAGTAGTACATATCGACGTGCGCGTCCGGCGACCCGATGAGGGGATTCCCCGTGAGGTCCACGCCAAACGTCGTCGTATCCGTACTCGCATAGAGCGAGAGCGCTGTTCCCGTCGGATTGCTGTCTGCCGTAGGCGGTTGCGAGGTCGATTCCAGTTCACGTTGCTCCAGCGAATTGACGATGGACGTACACCCGGAGAGACTCGCGAGAATCGCTGCAGAGCTCCCGAGAACCGCCCGACGAGAGCGTTTTTGCGACGTCATTTTGAACGAAAGCGGGTGGCGTTCGTTCGGTGTGCCGATGGATGCTCGAAGTCAGCAGTTTCAGGGACCAGCAAACGTTCACACCGTCCGTCAGTAGTTGATGGGAAGGATTGCACGATTCGAACACGAGTGTGGAGAGACATAGTGAGAAAGGCACGTTCGCTGAGTCAGCAAAACTGCGGTGTCGTTTAACTGGAAGGGGGAACTCGACTGTTCGCAAATGTGTGCGCAACGACAGCATTTATCTCACTCAACCAAGTACCGAAAGGCAATATGGCCACGAAAGATGCTGAAGGTTCGGTGTCGTCGCCTGCCGAACATAACGCGCTGGCCGCGGCGCTCTCAGACGCAGTCCGGGGAGACGTTCGATTCGACGAGTACTCGCAGGTGCTCTACGCCACGGACGGGAGTATCTACAAAGCCCGGCCCGCTGGCGTCGTGTTCCCAGAAGACGTCGAAGACGTTCAGGCGGCAGTACGCACGGCGACCGAACACGACACGCCGATTCTTCCGCGCGGAACCGGGTCGTCGCTCGCGGGGCAAGCCGTGGGCCCGGGGTGTGTCGTCCTCGACCTGACCCGGCACATGGACGAAATTCTGGACGTGGACCCCGACGCGCAACTGACCACCGTGCAACCGGGCGTCGTCCAGGACCACCTTGACAATCACCTCTCACAGTGGGGACTCAAGTTCGCCCCCGACCCCGCCTCCTCGAACCGGGCGACGGTCGGCGGGTCCATCGGGAACAACTCGACGGGGGCGCACTCGGTGCGCTACGGCATCACCGACGCCTACACGGAGGAACTGAAAGTCGTCCTCGCAGACGGGTCGCTCATCCACACCCGCGACGTGGTCCTCGACAGTCCGGAGTGGGACGACATCGTTGCACAGGACACGCTCGAAGCCCGCATCTACGAGACGGTGCGGGCGCTCGTCGAGGAGAACGAGGCGGAAATCGAAGCGCGCTACCCGACGCTCAAGCGGTCGGTGAGCGGCTACAACCTCCACAAGGTCATCCGCGAGCAAGATGGCGAACGGGTCATCAATCTCTCGAAACTCCTGGTCGGGTCGGAGGGTACCCTCGGCGTCGTCGTGGAAGCGACGCTCTCGCTCGTGACGAAACCCGAGGAGACGGCGCTCGTCCTCTACTGCTTCGACGAGTTGACCGACGCGATGGCCGCGGTGCCAGTCGCGCTCGAATACGACGCCGGCGCGGTCGAACTCATGGACTCGGAGGTGTTTCGCCTCGCCCGTGAGTCAGAGGAGTACGCCCAGTACGCAGACCCCATCCCAAAACGCGCGAAGGCGGCGCTCATGCTCGAATTCGATTCTGAGTGCCACGACGACTTCGAGGCGGCCATCGCCGCGACCAACGAGCGATTCCTCGAAAACGGCACGGCGTTCGACGCTATCGAGGCGTACACTCCAGAGGCGCAGGGCGACCTCTGGAAGCTTCGGAAGGCGGCGATTCCGCTCCTGATGAGCTTACAGGGCGACGCCAAACCCTACCCGTTCATCGAGGACGCGACAGTGCCTCCCGAGGAACTCAAAGAGTACGTCAAAGAGTTCGAGCAGGTGCTCGAAAATCATGGTACATCTGCGGCCTACTTCGCCCACGCCGGGAGTGGGACGCTCCACATCCGGCCGATTCTCTCGCTCAAAGAGGAGGAGGGCATCGAGAAGATGCACTCCATCGCCGAAGACGTGACTGACCTCGTGCTCGAACGAAACGGCTCCTTCTCGGGCGAACACGGCGACGGTCTTGCGCGGACGGAGTTCAACCCGAAGATGTACGGCCCGCAGTTGTGGGCAGCATTCCAGGACCTGAAGACGGCGTTCGACCCCGAGTGGCTCATGAACCCGGGGAAGGTCGTCTTCGGCGACGAGGTGACGGACATGCGCGAGAACCTGCGCTATGGGGCGCAGTACAGTTCCATCGAGCCACAGACGGCCCAGGACTTTTCGGACGAGGGTGGGTTTTCGCACCTGGTCGAACTGTGTAACGGCTGTGGCACCTGCCGCCAGACGGACACGGGGACGATGTGCCCGACGTGGCGCGCCTCGAAAGAGGAGATTCAGACCACTCGCGGTCGAGCGAACCTGTTGCGGGCGGCCATCAGCGGCGACCTGCCCGAAGAGGAACTGTACTCAGAACAGTTCCACGAGGAAGTCCTGGACCTCTGTGTCGGGTGTAAAGGCTGTATGACCGACTGCCCGACGGGCGTGGACATGGCGAAGCTCAAAGCCGAGGTGAAACACCAGACCCACCAGAAGAAGGGTACCTCACCCCGCGAGCGACTCTTCGCCGACATCGAGCAGTTCTCCAAGCTGGGGAGTGCGCTCGCGCCCATCTCGAACTGGGCGACGGAACTGCCCGGCGCGCGGACGGTCATGGAGAAGACCCTCGGCATCGCGAAAGACCGCGACC
Source organism: Haladaptatus sp. DYSN1 (assembly GCF_029489995.1). NCBI lineage: Archaea > Methanobacteriati > Methanobacteriota > Halobacteria > Halobacteriales > Haladaptataceae > Haladaptatus > Haladaptatus sp. DYSN1. Next base: position 1,732,091 of record NZ_CP120470.1, on the reverse strand, counting down.
TGCCGCACTTCGAGCGCGAGTCGTTCCGCGACTGGTACGCAAAGCGCGGGCCAAAGGTTCCGACCAAGGACGCCACCCACCGTGTGCTCCTGTTCCCGGACACGTACATGAACTACGCCTCGCCAGAAATCGGAAAGGCCGCCGTGCGCGTCCTCGAAGCCGGCGGCTGTCACGTGAAACTGCCCAAAGAAACGACTGCGACGGGTCGAGCAGCCTACTCGAAGGGGTTCCTCGACAAGGCAAAAGAACAGGCGCAGACGAACGTCCGGGCGCTCGCCCCGCAGGTCACCGACGGCTGGTCGGTCGTATTCGCAGAGCCCTCCGACGCCGTCATGTTCCAGGACGAGTACCGCGACTTGCTTCCCGGCGACGAAGCCTGCGAAGCAGTCTCGCGGGCGACCTACGGCGTCTGTGAGTTCATAGACCGCCTCCAGGTGGACGAGGAGATGTCGTTCGACGACCCGCGCGAATCCATCGCGTATCACGGCCACTGCAACCAGAAGGCGGTCAAGCGCGACCACCACGCCGTGGGCGTGCTGCGTCGGGCGGGCTACGACGTAGACCCACTCGATTCGGGGTGCTGTGGGATGGCCGGGAGCTTCGGCTACGAAGCAGAACACTACGACCTCTCGAAGGCAATCGGCCGGTTGCTGTTCGAGAAGGTAGACGAGAGTCCGGCCTCGCAGGTGGTCGCCCCCGGTGCGTCCTGTCGCACCCAGCTTGGGGAGCGAGAGGGCGAAGGCGAAGACCGGCCTCCACACCCAATCGAGAAGGTGGCCGAGGCGCTCGCCCGGTAGCGGGACGTTTTATTTGCTCGAACGCCAAGCGCCGGCCATGCCACGCGACAAAGACGCGTTCGAGAACATTCGACCGCTCGATTTCCGCTCGCCAGCCGAAGTGCTCGACGACGACAAGATGTACACTGTCTTCGAGATCGCGCGGATGCTCCAGGGCTTAGAACCGGACCACGACCTCGACTACGACACGGAGGACGTCCTCCTCTCGTGGGCGATTCCGTGGGTCATGGTGAACGCAGACGAACTGTCGTTCGCCGACCCACAATCCGACGAGGACCCCGGGTTCTACGGCCTGCGATGAACCTGCTCGTCGCCGGCAGCGACCAGGTGGACGCGGGAAAGACCACCTTCTCGGTCGGCCTGCTTCGCTACATCGACGGCACCGGCTTCAAGCCACGCGCCGGCAACGACCACTGGTTCGACCACGACGACTACCTCGTGGCCGTCTCCGAAGGACGGTTGTACGGCAAGGACGCCAGCCGACTGGCCGAGGCGAGCGCCGCGGACGTAACGCCCGAGGACATCAACCCAGTCCATCGGCTGTGGCGACCGGCTCCCGGCGGGGGCGCAGGGCTGCTCGGCCGACAGGACCGCGAGTTCGTCTGCGACCGGGCCGGCGACGCGATGGTCGTGAACGCGACGGCCGAAGTTCCCGGCGAAGTGGCCGACCTGCTCGCAGACGCCATCGAAATCTCGACCGTCGAAGAACTGAACGAGGCGATGAGTCGCCATCACCTGCCCGCGCTCGAAGCCTGCGCGAAGCGCGTCGCAGAGACTGAGCGCGTCGTCGTCGAATCCTACGCTGACATCGCCAGACCGCTTCGGGGCTACGAGGCGGACGCGGTGGCCATCGTCGAACCCGGCAGAGCGCGCATTTACGACGGGGCGCGCTACGCGAAGGCCTGTGGAGTCGCGGGGAACAGCCCCCGTGAAGGACAGTTAGAAGAAGTCGTAAGCGGCGTCGTCGAACTCATCGAACCGCGGGCAAGCGTATCCTTGCCGGCGCTCGACTCGGAAACGCGAACCGACCCGGACGCCGTGTGCGAGGCGTACGAAGTCGCCTACGAGGCGCTCGTCGCGGTGGCGCTCGACTGACTACTGCATTCGCGCCATGCGGGCGCTCAGTTCGATATCGTCGTAAGGGTTGCTCGTGATGCTCGGGCCGTGGCCGACGTGCATGACCGAGAGTGATGAGTCGAGCGTCGCGATGAGTCGCTCGATGGATTTGATGAGCAGTTCGCGGTCGCCCTCCGGGAGGTCTGTCCGGCCGAAGCTCCCGTTCTGGAACACGAGGTCGCCCGCGAACAGGACGCTCGCCGTGGGGGAGTGAAAGCAGAGGTGGTCGTTTTTGTGGCCCGGCGTGTGGAGTGCGGTGTAGTCGTCGTCGCCGAGTTGCACCGTCTCGCCGTCTTCGATTGCGTGGTCGACGAACGGGGAGTCGGGGTCGTAGCCCCACACGTCCACGTCGAAGGCGTTTTTGACGGCGGTGACGTTGCCGACGTGGTCGGGGTGGGTGTGCGTGAGGACGATAGCGTCTAAGTCCTCGGTGCGCTCTTCGAGTTTGCTCACGACGTCGAAACCGCTGCCGGGGTCTACGAGGACGGTGCGTTCACCGCTCACGAGAAAGACGTTGCTGGTGAATGCCTGCACGCCCTGGGCGAGGTTCGATATCATATCCGACCCATCGAAGGGGCGGGGTTTGATTGTGTCGCTCTATTGAGGCGGCCGGCCCGCTCCGGCGATGACGAGGCGGGCGCGTTCCTCGCCGGTGTTTTCGACCTGTCGCGTGTCCCCGGGATCGACGCGAAGGGCTTCGTTCTCGCCGAGGAAGACGCGCTCGTTGTCGACCGTGACCGTCACCTCGCCGTCGACGACGCAGTAAACCTCCTCCTGGCCGTCGCCCGCGTGGTCGTGGACCTTGTTCTTCCCGCCGGGTTCGAGTTCCATCACCGAGAGGCCGAGCGCCTCGGTTTCGAGCGAGTTGCGGAACATCCACATCCCACCGAACTCTTCGGGAATGAGCGAATCCACGTCGTCTGCGGTCGATTTCTTGTAGCCCATGGGCGGGCGTACACATGGCGCTAACTTGAACGACGTGGCCGAAATCCCGCAGAATTATCTGTCCTCCCTGCGCGCCTTTGGGTATGAAAGTTCGTCTGCTCGAAGCCACCGACAATCCGGAGGAACTCATCTGCACTGCGGCGCGAAACGACTACATGGCTGACTTCGTCGGCGACACCTCCTTCGAGGACATCATGAAGAACGTGAAAGGCGACTCGCTGGAGGCGAAAAAGCGCACCCTCATCGGCCACCTGCTCAACCACGGCCACTTCGGCCCGTTCGAACACGTCCAGGCCACGTTCGCCGTCGAGGGTATCAGTCGGTCGTGTATGGCTCAGATTACGCGCCACCGCCACGTTTCGTTCGACGTCCAGTCAATGCGCTACGTCGCCTTCGACGACGTCGACGTAGAAGACGTCGCCGCCGGTGAGATGGTCGTCTGGCCCCCCTCTGCGACGGACAAAAACTGGGTTGGTCGCAACCAGAAGACCGGCGAGGTCACAGACGAGATGATGGAAAAACGCGAGGAACTGTTCCGCGAGTCCGTCACGAACTCCGTCCAGACCTACCAGGACCTCCTCGACCTCGGGATGCCCCCCGAAGACGCCCGCTTCGTCCTCCCAATCGGGACGGAGGTCAACATGGTCATGTCGATGAACGCCCGGATGCTCATGCACGTCGCCGACATGCGCGCGGCCGCAGACAGTCAGTGGGAGATTCGCGACCTGACCAATCAGGTCCTCGACCTCGCCGCCGAGTGGTGTCCGCTCACCTTCGAGCATTATAACGAGAAGATGAAGGGTCGGAAGAACCGCCTCGCGCCGTAGTCAGCCGAAAAAGAGGTCGAGCATGTTGCCCTTCGACTGGCCGCGGTACAGCTCCGTGTAGCCGCAGTTGGTACAGGTAATCGCCTGGAAACTGCGATTCTGAATGTCGAACATCTTCGAGAGCCCGGTGCCGGAGGTGGCGATTTTGTCGGTCGAGACTTCGTCGTGACCACACTTGATGCAGCCACGTTTGTCGTCCACTGGAGGCGTCATACACCGGACACCTCTCGGGCGAGTGGTAAATACTTCTGGGTGCGGGGAAACGATTACGTCGCGCGATTTCGAACCGTGAACCATGGCCACTGGAAGCATCTTCTTCGTAATCATCCTGCTCGCCATCGCCGTACCGCTCGTCCTCTACTTTTTCATCCAGTCTGAGACCGCAGACCAGCCGGTGATGAAACGCGAGGACGCAGAGCGCAAAGCTCGGACGGAGTACGAGGACACGAACGACGCGAAGCGGCGATAGCTACGGAGCACCTCTCTTTCTGTATGCAGAAGGCGACGTTCGAACTGTACCGAGATGCCGAGGACGACTATCGCTGGCGGCTGGTTCACGCCAACGGGAATATCCTCGCAGACAGCGGCGAAGGGTACGCGAGCAAACAAAAGGCGCGACAGGGAATCGAGAGTGTGAAGAAAAACGCACAGAGCGCACCTGTCGAAGACCATTCCTGACCGGGCGTCGCGTCCATCGATTTGCTGGTCTGCCGATACATGTAGAGTCACAGCACTTTTATAGCGACCAAGTAAGGTTTAGGTTAGATGAAAGGGCTGTCTGCGGCGTGTCTCGCGTTCCTCCTCGTCTTCGCGGCGACAGCGCCAGCAGTTGCCGCTCCGCCCGACAACCCGGAGGGTTCTTCGGGCTCGATCGCCGCGGCTCAGGAGTTCGACCGGACGGAGTTCATCGTCGAAATCTACGAAAACGGCTCGGCGCGATGGACGTTCTCTTATCGATGGACGCTGGAGACGGACGAAGACCGCCAGCAGTTCAACCAGTACGCAACCGAGTTCAACGAAAACGAGACTGAGCTCTACAAACAGTTCCAGAATCAGTCACAGGCGCTCGCCACTTCCGGCGAGCAGGCGACCGGGCGGACGATGAGCGCGAGCGACTTCTCGAAACAGGCGTACGTGAGCGAACTCGGCAACGAAGGCATCGTCGAGATGCAGTTCACCTGGTCTAACTTCGCCCAGACGGGCGACGACCAGGTCGTCGTCGGCGACGTCTTCGAAGGCGGCCTCTATATCGGTCCGAATCAGTCGTTCGTCATCAAACACGACGGGCCACTCCAGTTCGCTGAGGCGGAACCGGAACCCGGCGCGGTGTCAGGCGGGTCTCTTGCCACCAGCGACTCGCTGACCTGGTTCGAAGACACCCAGTTCGCAGACCAGCAACCCCGTGTCGTCCTCGCGCCCCCGGGCAGCGACCTAGGCCAGACCACGACCGATGACAGCATCGTGCCCGAACAGAGCGGAAACTTCCCGCTCATCCCGGCCGCCGTCGTGTTCTTCCTGCTCGCTATCGCCGCCGGCGCGTTCGCCTACCGTTCGGGCGCGTTCCCAACCCGCGGTGGCGGTGGAAGCGGCGGAGCAGGTGCAGGTGCCATTAAGAAGTCGTCCGGCGGCGGTACGTCCTCACCCACCCCCGCCGCGGCCGCCGTCGCGGACGACGAACTGCTAACCGACGAGGACCGCGTCCTCAAGATGCTCCAGGACAACGGCGGGCGCATGCGCCAAGTCAACATCGTCGACGAGACCGGATGGTCGAAGTCGAAAGTCAGCATGCTCCTCTCGGACATGGAAGACGACGGCCTCATCAGCAAACTCCGGATGGGCCGCGAGAACATCGTCAGTCTCTCCGGCCAGGAGCCAGAGGCGACCCGCTCTGCGCTCGACGATGAGTGACAGAGGTTATCGCAATACGGCGGCCCGGAAGCGGAACTGGTGAACTACCCCGCCCTACGCACTACGTGCGTTGAGAACGGGGCTTCCTGTTTCTACGACGAGGCTTGCAGACGCCACCGTAGCGTCCACAGCGGCCTCAGTCTCCGCAGGCGTTGATTCGGGCAGTCCCTGCCCTACGTCAGAAAACGCACGCTGAAGAATGTTGTACGCCGCATTCAGGTCACGGTCGCACTCAAATCCACACGACGGACACGAGTGGTCACGAACCCACAACGGCTTCTCGGACGATACGCCACACTGACTACACTCTTTGGTCGTGCCACGAGAGTTTACCTTCACGACGTGCGTACCGGCACTCTCAGCCTTGTACGCTAACATATCGATGAAGGTTCGCCAAGCGGCGTGAGAAACGTTCTGACTGTTTCGTAATTTCTCCAACAAGCCAGTGATGTTGAGGTCTTCGACGGCGATGAAGTCGTGGTTCTTCACGTACCACGACGACAGTTTATGCAGAAAGTCTCGGCGCTGATTGCCGAGGCGGGCGTGCGCCTGTGCAACCACAACCCGTTGCTTCTCGTAGTTATTCGACCCTTTCTGCATTCGAGACAACTTCCGCTGTTCTCGGGCGAGGCGGTTGCACGCTTCGGAGAAGTCAGGGAACCCAACCGAGAGATTGTTGGAATCGTGCGTGTACTTGAGGATTCCCACGTCGATGCCGACAGGGTTCTCCACATCGTCAAGCGGTTTCGGTTGAGGAGTATTTTGTTCAGTTTCGATGCCGAAGATAGCCCACCATGTCCCTGTGGAGTCTCGCTTGATTTTGACCTGTTTGATGGCCGCAGACTCGGGGATTTCTCGGTGATAGCGAATCGGCACGTCGCCAATCTTCGAGAGTCTGAGTCGGTCGTTTCGAGTCCCAGTCTCGATGAGTTTGAACCCAGATTGATTGTACGTGAACGTCTTGTACCAGCCCACTCCTTTGTAACGGAGTCGTCCGACCCTACGACCATTCTTCTTCGCTCCCGAGAGCGTTGAGAGATTGTCGTAGAGGCGTTTGACGACCATCTGGACACCTTCGAGTGGACGTTCTTTAGGTCTGGCCACTCGTTGCGTTTGAGGTCAGGGAGTGTTCCCTGTAGGTCGTAGCGACTCGGAATCTCATCCGCTTCATTGAGTTGGCTGAGGAAGTGGTTGTACACCTGTCTACAGGTATCGAGCGTCCACGCTAACTGGTCTTCTTGCGAAGGCGTGGGTTCGAGTCGATACTTGTAGTTGTAGTTCATACGTTCTCGATGCGCTGGTTCTCTACGTACTGTGTCAGCACGTCAAGTGAGACTTGCCCGGTACTGACGAGGCAGTAGGACTGACTCCAGAAGGAGTCCCCGCAGAGTTTGTCACCGAGTTGGTCGCCATACTCGTTGCGGATTCGCCGGGAGGTCGAGCCTTTGAGCGTGTTGACGAACTTGGCGAGGTCGGTTGTGGGGGTTGCTGAGAACAGCAGGTGAATGTGGTCGTTTGCAGCTTCGAGATTGAGGATTTCAATCCCATAGTTGTCTGCAAAGCCATCGATGCATGTCCGAAGGAAGCCCTCGATTTCCTCGGTGAATACGTCTCGTCGGTATTTTGTGACGAGGATGAGGTGGTAGTGGAGTGCATATTTCGAATGCCCTCCTGATTCAAGGTCGTACTTCATTCGGTTACGTTGAAAATACAGTACCCAAATGCTTGAAGGTTTGTGCGTAATTGTAAAACTCTTATTTAGGCAAGTGTACGGCTGTGTCCCGTCCTACTCGCTTCTTGAGGATGGTGATGTGACCAGTTGAAATTCAACTCATCGAGCGGAGAGAGTCTATGTACAAAATCGCCCGAGTGAGTCGTGTTTACACAGTCAGAAAATTTCAAGGGTTTTTTATACAACCACGTCCTCCAAACGAGTAAGGACGCCCCGTCACTGGCGCAAAAGCGCGTGATGGAAGTCCCGTGTGATCGGCTCCGTTGGTGTAGTCCGGCCAATCATCTTGCCCTCTCACGGCAAGGACCAGGGTTCGAATCCCTGACGGAGCATTTCTCTCGAACTCAATCGCCAAGCGAAGCCTGTCCTTCGGCGTGCAGGAATGGAGAGGTCGTTGACGCACGACGATGGGTGAGTTGGTAGGTCCAATTGTACAGTAGTTGAGACCAATCGAGGCCGTTCGGTGGACACTTTCACTCCGCACTTGGCGCAGGTATATCGGCGCAATGCTCGTAGGAATATTACGGAGAATCAGCGTGGAAACTATCCAGTTACGTGCCGAGAGGTTGGTGACCAGAACCAACAGCAAGCGCACAAGCAACAGCAATCCAACGGGCAGTCCGGGGACTCGTCGCGCCGTGAGTGACAGACTACGCGGTACCGCGAGGGGGTACGCATGACCGAACACCAGACGCAACACCAATCAACAGAAAGAGAGGGAGCTGCAACCGAACCGGAGTTCGCGCCGCCAACATCGACGGCTCACTACGGCGATTCGGAACTCGAAACCTCCAACCGGGAATCGACGTTCGCCATCGAAGTGACTGGCTTACAGAAGTCCTTCGGAGAGACGCGAGCGGTAGACAGTCTCGACCTTCGAATCCCCCGAGGCTCCGTCTACGGACTGTTGGGGCCGAACGGTGCGGGCAAGACGACTGTCATCCGAATCCTCACGACGTTGCTTCGTCCAGACGCCGGAACCGCAACCGTGCTCGGCCACGACGTGGTTCGTGAGGCCACACGCGTTCGCGAGCGAGTGAGCTTGACCGGCCAGTTCGCCTCGGTCGACGAAGACCTCACCGGCCGTGAGAATCTCGTCCTCGTCGCCCGTCTCCTCGGCTTCTCGTGGCGTGATGCGAAGGTGCGCGCCGACGAACTGCTCTCTGCATTCGGTCTGAGCGACGCCGCCACGCGGCAGGTTCGAACGTACTCGGGGGGGATGCGACGGCGACTCGACATCGCAGCGAGTCTCGTCGTCACGCCAGATGTGCTGTTCCTGGACGAACCGACGACTGGGCTCGACCCACGCAGTCGGAATCAGGTCTGGGCAATCATCCGAGCCATCGCTGCCGAGGGGACTACGGTCCTCCTCACCACGCAGTACCTCGACGAGGCAGACCGACTCGCAGACCGCCTTGCCGTCATCGACAACGGCCGAGTTATCGCCGAGGGGACGAGCCGCGAGTTGAAGGCAGCCCTGGGTGCGAGCACCCTCCACATCCGCCTTCGAGACCCAGCGCGGAGGACGGACGCAGAAACCGTTCTGAACGAACTGACCGGTGTGAGCGTCCACAACGGCGCTGACCGCGATGCGCTCGTCGCGAGCGTCCCCTTCGACGAGGAGGCGACGTCGGTGCTACAGGCGCTCTCGAACGCGGGCGTGCAGGTCGCCGAATTCTCTCTCGGACAGGCGAGCCTCGATGAGGTGTTCCTCGCACTCACGGGACGGCCTGCTGAAGAGACCGCGGAGGGACTTGCATGAGCACAGAGACGACGCCATCGGCCGCAATCGTCGAGGAGGAACTCGAGGGAGTCTTCTCCCGTATCGAGCGACCCCGCCGACCTGGCGCAGTCTCTGCCTCGCTCACGCTTGGCTGGCGTGCACTGTTGAAGATCAAGCACGTGCCGTTCCAACTCTTCGACGTCACGGCGTTCCCGCTCATGTCCACCATCCTGTTTACGTTCCTCTTCGGTGGTGCGCTCGCGGGGTCTCCACAGGAATACATCCAGTTCCTGCTGCCAGGCATCCTCGTTCAGGCCATCGTGTTCGTCACCGTCTACACGGGCGTTGGCCTCAACACGGACATCGACAAGGGATTGTTCGACCGCTTCCAGTCGCTCCCTATCTGGCAGCCTGCGCCGCTCGTCGGGGCGCTCCTCGGTGATATCCTCCGGTACTCGATTGCCGCGTTCATGGTCGTCGGCCTCGGCGTGATTCTTGGATTCCGCCCCGAAGCCGGGTTCGCGGGCGTGTTGCTCGCGCTGGCGCTCGTGCTCGTCTTCGCGTTCAGTCTCTCGTGGATCTGGATCGTCGTCGGGTTACTCGTCGACACGCCGGAGTCGGTCATGACGACGAGTTTCCTGTTGCTGTTCCCGATTACGTTCGTGAGCAACATCTTCGTCGACCCCGCGACGATGCCAGCGTGGCTCCAGACCGTGGTCGGCGTGAATCCCGTCACGCACCTCGTCGACGCCGCTCGCGGTCTCATGCACGGGACCGTCGTCTTCGCCGATGTCGCGTGGGTACTCGGCGTCTCTGCCGTCATCGTCGCTGTGTTCGGGCCGCTGGCCCTCCACCTGTACCGCACGGAGCGATGATCGAGAGACCGTCCTGACCGACATTACCTGCAAGACGGTCCGGTTGGTTGGCTGTCGAAACGCAGTCCACTCCGCGATGACGTCGCCAGTGGCAACATTCAATGAAGAAGAATTGGACGAATAAGGGAAAATAGAGAATTTTTGTCATTTCTAGTTCACCTGTAATTGTTTTTGAATTGTGAATTCAAAGTCCATGGAAGAAGGATAGTCACAATGCATTTACTTGGGTGTCACGTTGTGTCAAAGGAATGCGGTTGAGTCTCCCTGAACGCGCACACGAGCTACTCTCGAGTCACGACGTTCCGCTGGAGATCGTGACGCTGAGTGAACCGCATGCCTTCCCGGAGAACGAACTCATCGTGACAGGCATCGCGAAACGCGACGGGGAAACCCTGTTCGTGAAGAACACGAAACCCGACCGAGAATGGGAACTTCCGAGTGGCACTGTCGAAGACGGGGAATCTCTGGAAGAAGCGATGCATCGAGAGTTCCTCGAAGAGACCGGCTGTCCAGTCGAAGAGTCAGAACCGGTAATGGTGTTGGTGTGGGCGTTCCCCGACAGTCTCCTCACGCAAGTCATCTACCACATCACGTGTGGGCCTCAAGAAGGAGAAACCGTGGACGAGATAGCGGAAACCCGCTGGATGGACGAAATTCCTGCCGACGTTTCGTTCGGGTCGATCAGCCGAGAAGCCTTCGAGGACTTGCTGGAGTTAGACAATGAGGATGCACTCTCACGGCTTCGCGACCTGCTAGATGGCCCAATTAAGTCACGGAAATCGTTGGCCGCTGGCGCCGCAACCGGGGGGCTTGCTGTCCTGGCCTTAGCACACCGGTACCTTCCACGGAAAGAATCCCCGACAGAAGAGTAAAATAACGGGGACACTCATCCAGGTACCACGCAGTTCGCATCCGACACCTAGAACAAACAACGATTGCTTGCCACGACACCCTGTGGTTCCGTGCGTGCGGTCTGACAGCAGTCAGGGAGGCAACAGCGGTCGTGCTACATAATGGATACAAGCGGGTCAGGGGCGAGCCAGCACTCTTGACCCAATCGGATCGTTCGAGAATGAGTGTGGATTGACCACTTCGAACACTCCCTGTTTTCAGAGGAACGTATTTCTCGCTGTAGATGAAACACAGTGTATGGTTTCTTATCTGTCACTTGCGGTGGGGATATTTGCGCTGTGGGTTGGCTGGACATTCTATGCAACCCCCCAAACTGCCTTTCGGAGACGCCACTGGCCATTCCATCCAGAAGGCAATGGACTGACTGAAGAAGGTGAGTACTCCTACCGAGTTCTCGGGGTGTTCTTTCTCATCACCGGTGTGGGTCTCGTGCTGTGGGGAGTACTCGTCTGAGTGACCGCACCGCTGGGTTGGGATATTAGGGTTTGCAGTCTACCACTTGTTCGCTCGGTGAGAATCCGCGAGTCAAGTCATGAAGGTAGACTCCGGGCTGTGCCAACCAGCCGGTACTCCTATCCCCACCCACACTGGCCGGAGACTCGGAGTTACGTTGATTGATACTTAGACGGATGTTCTCCGCTCCGTTCACGTCAGCGTTGAACGCTGCATCACACCCTTCACAGACGTACAGGCCACGCTCGACACGCTGGCGGTCGTCCTCTCTACCACAGACGCTACACGTCTTGCTCGTGTCGCGCTCCGACACTTCCACGACTTCGATGCCCTCGACTTTCGCCTTGTAGGTGAGTATCTTCGTGAAGGAGTCGAACGCCCACCCGTGCCGGTCGAGCATCTCATCCACTTGGCTGTGGTTGACGATTTTCGCCCGGTGGATTCGGTGGACTTCCAGCATTCTGAACGCCTGTATAAGCACGTATACTCACGTCTCTTGTAACGATTCGGTCTGGGAACGATGGAATATCCGACCCTGCCATCGACGGTGGATTGTGGAGGAATTGTCGGATTCATCCTGACCCTAAAGGGTCAGGTATTCTCCTTGATTCTGTATAAGTGGTGGCTACTTTTCTCTCTTCAGTCCGTATTATATAAACTGGATTCACCCATGCCTGGCTATGTTACGAACATCGAACGTGAGACACAGAACAACGATGACTTTCGCCATGTCCTGTTCACCGCTGACCACGTCCAATTAGTCCTCATGACCCTCCGTCCGGGTGCGGACATCGGACTCGAAACCCACCCCAACATCGACCAGTTCATCCGCGTTGAGTCAGGGACGGCGACGGCCGTCCTTGACGGCGAGGAGTCGAGGCTCGGTGACGGTGACGTCATTGTAATCCCTGCTGGCACTGAACATAACGTCACGAATACGGCTGATAACGAACCGCTCCGGTTGTACACGTTATACAGTCCACCCGCCCACCCAGACGGTACCGTCCAAGCGACGAAACCACAGGATGAACGGCACTGATACGGCGACTACACACGACCACCCAACGGAGATTTGAGTCGTGTTGTTCGCCGGCCACTCGCGCTTTGCCGAAAAGACTGAAAATTGACACAAAGTTGCTGACTCAGCGCAGTCAGTTAGCCTGATCGAGACGTACTCCATCTCGTTCGCACATCAGAACGCTTTGCATAATACTTTGCATTCTGGGGACGTTTACAGGCACGGGAGGATGTCAGTGGGACTCAGAGACACTATCCTACAATGAATGAACCCTCCGACGCTCGCCGCTCTTCCTCGTCCATTCCGTCGGACTCGAAGGGCGAATCTGCTGGTCACACGAAGGGAACCGAGAGTGTCGCAGCAGACACGACGTACGGGCGTTTCGTTCTCGATTACGATTCAGAACAGCTCTCAGCTCGCGAGGCAGAGCTAGGTCTGTGTTGCAAAATACCGAACTGGGCTATATATTGGTTCGCTCGTATGCAACAGTATGCTCACAGAAGGCGAGGTTCGTGCCCGCACTGCCCTCCACGGTGAGCAGACGGTCTCTGAACTCGCAACAAGTCTTGATCTGAGTCAGCTACAAGCGGTGCTTCTTCAACTGGGATACGATATCGTTCGGGAGCCGGACGAAGCGTACGAAGAACTCGGTGCCCAGCGCATCCGTGAGCGGAGTTCCCGCGAGTGAAACGAGTGGGAGCACGGAAGACGAGCGAAGCGCGTCTTCAGGCGCGAACGCTATCTCGATCCTGAGAATCTCGTAGTCGAGGTCGTGAGTCCAGAAGATATCTTCCTGTTCAAAGCGGTTGCCGGTCGGGTGGACGACATCGAGGATCTGTTCTCGTTGCTGCAGACCGGCCTCGAGTTCGACGTCGCCGAAGCAGAACTCGAGACGCAGGTCGAACTCTTGGGCCAAGAGCTGTTCGTGACGGACGTGAACGAAGCGTTGACCGATCTTACCGACCAACACAACGTGATGACGCCGTTGCACGGCCCCGTAGCGAAGATCACCAGGCGCGTCTACGAGGAACTCGAAGTGCTGTACGCGCTTGACGACCCGAAATCTGGACCTGCACCAGGAACGTGACTGGCCTGCAGCGGACGTCCAGGAGATGGTGCAACGGCTGGAAGCAAAAGACGCCGTCGCGGTAATTGCTGGCCGTGTCAAACGTCGCTCAACGACGATCTGACCACGGAGGGGAGGAAGTGAGGCTGAGAACAGCCAATCAGGTGGACTGCTCTTTCAGTCGGGCCAAACGTGCTGGAACTTCTCCGCCCCGCTAGTTGTGGGGCCTCGGATGCCCTCGGCCAGCAACGATTATTTGTCTGGTTGGTGATTCTGTGAACGATGCTGAAAGAATCACTCGAATCGGCGTTGAACGAGCAGATCAGTGCGGAGCTACGTGCGGAGTATCTCTACCTCTCAATGGCCGCGTATTTCGAGGATGAGGGGCTCCCGGGATTCGCGAGCTGGATGCGCGCCCAGTCCGAGGAAGAGCATGCCCACGCGATGCGCATCTATGACTATGTCCTCGACCGGGATGGACGAGTTCGCCTCGAAGGCATCGACGCCCCGCAATCGTCCTGGGAGAGTCCACAGGCCGCCTTCAAGGCAGCATACGACCACGAAGTGATGGTCACGGGGCTGATCGACGACCTCGTCGCGCTCGCCCGTGAGGAGAACGACAACGCAACCGAGAATATGCTCCAGTGGTTCGTCGCAGAACAGGTCGAAGAAGAGGCGACTGCACAGGCCATTATCGACAAGCTCAGGCACGTCGGCGATGACGGCCCTGGGCTCCTTATGATCGACCAAGAACTCGGTGACCGTGGCGAGGTAACCGGGAGCGAGGAAAACGAAGCGGCGAAGCACCCAGAGTAACAGACTCACCGAACCGATTGAAATCCGATGCGGTAGGCATTTTCACCAGTGGCATTTCGTGTGACGCTGCATGACACCGTCTGCAAGTTGACGCCCTTCAGCGAACAGTCATCTATTCGGGCGATATCCTCGTGCATTTCAGTGACTTCCTCAGGATTGAACACCCACTGGTGAGTTTCCCAGAGTTCTCGGCATTTCTTCCAATGGGTTCGCGCGTTGCGGTTAAAATCAATAGCAACTGAAAGGGTGAGGAATCGTGCTCGTGATACCGGATTTTCGATACCACTGACCGCCTCTTTCTCCGGCATCTCGTTGGTGCTGAAGGGACCAATCTTGGCTTCGTAATTTGAAATCAGATTTTCAACCAAGGAGACCACGTAATCCGGATTTGTTGAAGGCGAGTCCATGTTTACTTCATCACACAGGATTTGTAATGAATTATACCGCTCATCCAGTGTTCCCCTCAACCATGCGTACAAGTGCTACGGTCTGAGTGAAACGAGAAGTCCCTAAGCGGGATTGTGGCATCTGGTGTGGCTGAATATATCTTGGTTGGGAACTAGACGTGACCCTAAACTTCCGTACTTCTTTGTGTGTGTCGGGTAACATTATCCCATGCGGCTTGATGAGTTGAATGCGGATGTGCGAGAGTTCTGCGAACGTCGAGATTGGGGGCAGTATCATACACCAAAAGACCTTGCGATCGGTTTGACAACGGAATCAAGCGAGCTGTTGGAACTATTCCGATTCCAAGATACTGATGACCAATCAGACCTCCTCGGTGACGCCGAATCCCGCGAGGACATCGAGGATGAACTGGCCGACATTCTGTTCTTTTTGCTTCGATTTGCAGACCTCTATGACATCTCCCTCGAAGCAGCCCTAGAACGAAAACTCGAGAAGAACAGCGACCGGTATCCAGCGAAGGAATATAAGGGAAGCAACCGAAAGGCGGACAATTAGCCAGGATGCTCGTCTACGAAAACACCAAGTCCGGCTTCTTGGAAGATAGCCTGACAGATCAGTTGGTCCCGGAGATCAAGCGCGGCTATGAATCGAAGGGGCTTGGAATGGGGAGTGAGAGTGAGGTCCGGTCCTGGGAGAACTCCTTTCAGTACATGCACAAGGTGTTGAGTGGGAGTTCGCTGCCCGACGACGCAGGCGTCGCAATCGAGTTCAAGATTCCGCTGACATCTCGGCGAATCGATTTTCTGATCTCCGGGTACGATGCAGCCGAGAATGCGAACGTGGCGATCGTCGAGTTAAAGCAGTGGGATGGACCCAGCACAGAGGCCGTTGAGGACAAGGACGGAATCGTCAGGACATTGCTCGGGGGTGGTATTCGGGAAACGACGCACCCAAGCTACCAGGCGTCGTCGTATGCACAACTCCTGAAAGACTTCAACACACGCATTCAGGACAAGCCGATTCACCTCTATCCTGCAGCCTATCTTCACAATTTCGAACCAGCCCATCGAGAAACGCTAGAGCGCGACGTCTATCGACGGTATACTGATGAAGCTCCACTGTTTGTTCGCGGCGATGCAAAGAAACTGCGGTCGTTCTTAGAGTCACAAATCGAAGTTGGAGACAACCTGGAGACGCTCTACGAATTGAACGATGGGAAGCTCCGCCCAGCAAAGTCGCTGCAGGATTCGCTCCTGGCGATGCTTGAAGACCGCGACGAGTTCACCCTGATCGACTCACAGAAAGTCGTCTTCGAGAAGGCCGTCGAGTTAGCCAAACGCTCCGCTCGTGACGGGCAAAAACGCGTGTTAATCGTCGATGGCGGACCTGGAACGGGCAAGACAGTCGTCGCGATCAACATTCTGTCCGAATTGATTCAACAGGACCTGGTCGCCCAGTACGTGTCGAAGAACCGTGCGCCCAGGGAGGTATACAAGCAGAAGCTACGAGGCGACAAGCTGGTCAAGGAGATCGACCATCTGTTCACGGGCGCGGGAAGTTTCGTGGAGACGGCGTCGAACGCACTTCCCGCCCTGATCGCTGACGAGGCCCATCGATTGAACGCTGAATCGACGTTCTTTGGCCGCGGGGAGAATCAAATCATGGAGATCATCAACGCCGCGAAGTTCAGCGTGTTCTTCATCGACGAAAGTCAACGCATTCATATCGATGATATCGGCTCGAAGGACGAGATTCGAAGGCATGCCCGTGACCTGGGTGCCGAGATTGAGGAGGTCGAGTTGGACTCACAGTTCCGGTGCAACGGCTCGGAAGGCTACATTGCGTGGCTCAATGATGTCCTGGAGATCAGGGCCACGGCGAACGCAGACGGGTTCGATCTCGACTACGACTTACAGGTGTTCGATACGCCGCAGGCGCTTCACGAGGCCATCGCACGCAAAAACGAGCACACCCGATTATCGCGAGTCGTCGCTGGGTATTGCTGGGAGTGGGACAAGGAGGGCCGGTCTGACCCCGACGCCTACGATATCAAGATTGGCGAGTACGAACGAAGCTGGAATCTCGATACGAGTGAACCATGGGCCATTGCAGAAGGCTCAATCGACGAGGTCGGGTGTATCCACACCTGCCAGGGCCTCGAATTCGATTACGTCGGCGTAATCATCGGAGCGGATTTGAAGTATCGTGAAGGTGAAATCGTCGTCGATCACGAAGCCCGCGCGAACACAGACCGGTCACTCTTCGGTATCAAGAAGATGTTTCGTGAGGAGCCGGAGAAGGCGGCAGCAAGAGCCGAAGAACTGATCAAGAATACGTATCGAACGCTGATGAGTCGTGGAATGAAGGGCTGTTACATCTATTGCTGCGACGAACAGCTGCAGGAGTACCTCAAAACCCGTTTGGCGACTGGCAGTGCGGAACCGCGATAATGCAACAGTAGAGTCGGTCGATGGCGTCGTCACGGGAGGCAGCGGGAAATGAGTGATAGTGGTCGCGAGCGTTGTGTGGGGTTTTCGTGTCGGTCCCATCGACATTCGATTCGCTCACCTGGCCACTGCTCGACGTAGTGGATGAAGAAGTCGCCGCTCAGCTCACGTTCGATATCGACGTAGACGTGTGAAATATCGTCACGATAGACGCTGTGACTCTGCTGAAACCCTCATAACCTGACAGATGTCGCGTGCTGAATAGAGAGGGTGTATGCAGCAGGAGGTTACCAACAGACCAGAAAGATGACGGAGGCCTCTTCCGCGTAAACCAATAGAACGGCCGTGCTGAATTCCGGCCGGGTGGTGAGTACGTACCGACGAAGAACGGAGTTGGTAGAGCGAGTCCTAGAGTTTGTTGACGGTATAACACCGGTTGAGGCCACGATCCTGGAACTGGGTACCTTTAGCCGATGAAACACTCGCGTTTACCATTGATGGCGTGAATCGGGGGGATGAGGAGGCGCTCTCGGCGGAGGGGGAAGACAGTGACACCAACCGAGATTCATTTCGCAGTGGCTGACGATTAGCTGAATGCAGCAAGTGTGGCATCGCCTGTTTTCTCAGTCCTCGCTACCGTTTGCACGGAACGTCATTGTCCCATCGCTCTGGATGTGAACGCGGTGCCCGGCATAGGGGAAGCTGATTTGCGTCTCGCCATTCTGCACCGAGCAGTTCTTTCTTGACATCAGCGTGTCGAGCGCATCCGGGTCGATCGAGTGCGCGAGCACCTCCAGCTCGCGGGGGTCGGCGTCATTGATGGTCGCAATCGCTGCTATCAGTTGCTCACTCGCTGAGTCCTTCTCAGGATCAAAAGTGGCTATTAAGGGTATGCTGGCGCGAGTCTCGTTCGTTTGGTCAGTATTCGTGTTGTCGTCGTTCATAGGCTGCTCCCGGGTGTTGGCCTGTAGTGCCCTGGTCCTGCGTCATCCTAATTAACGCCATAAGGGGGCATCCTCTTTTTGCATGGTCTATAATGCTAGAACCAGACAGCGTGTTCCTGATTTTCACTCTCCTGGTTCATCCGGGTTCGTAGCGAGACGACGACCGCTCATTCCACGAGTTCGAACTCCTCCCCTTCATCCTCAGCCAAGGCGATCAGGGTGTTCTCGACGAGCTTCTCGATGGCGCGACGTAATCGCTCGGTGACAGCCTGATCGGAGATATCCAGCGCGTCTGCGAGGTCCTGGGTGGACATCTGTCGCGGGATCGAATAATACCCCCCCCCCCGGACGGCTCTCACGAGCGTCTCCCGCTGTGCGTCCGTCAGTCCGTACCACATGCCAGTTCCCGGTTTCAAGGGGTTGTACACGCGTCCCACTTCGAGCGGGATGTGGGCGTTCAAGCAGTACTCCTTGAACGCACTGAGCGCGTCGTGAGTGGGAAAGCGGAGTTCGAACTCCCAGGTATCTGTTGTCCCCGTCGCGCTCAACAGTTGGCCCCCGCTATCGAGGACGCCCTGGAAGAAGATGTCGCGGCCGACGTTCCAGTCCAGGGAATACAACGTCTCGTTGTCGTGGCGACTGACTTCCGTGATTGTTTCGACAGACGGGTGCTTGCGCACCGTCTCCTCGAAGGAGTCGCGCGCTTGTTCGCTCACCGTGAAGAACGGCACCGCTTTTTCGCCGAGGGGGACCAGGTTTTCGAGTTGAATAGTGGTCCCAGATCCGAGTTCGAGAATACGCCCTAGCTCGAAGGAACTGGAGGGGATCCGGAGATGGGCGATGATAGACATTGCTCTTAATCGTGGGTAGGAACGGAAGCTAGAAAAATAGGCGGCATGGTGTACCAGCCCCTGTTGGGGGGCATGGTGTACCATGCAGAACGGTAGGTCTTTGAGGCTAGCGAGATTAGTTGGAAATGGACCGAACGACCTTCGCGGAAACTGACCTCGTGGGACACGAATGAATCACGAGCTACGCAATATCTTCGGGTCGAGGTTAGACGGCCCCATCATTCATGACACGAGATCAACTCGCTGACGTTTCCATCACCAATTCCGACGAGTTCGAGGCCGTCCTCGCGGAAGCGATCGAGCGTGCAGTCTTGGCCGGCGTGGATGTCCGTGGCGCGTGGGAGTTTCAGACGCGCGGCTCAACCCACGACTGGGAAGTAGAAATTATCGAGTTGGCGAAGGATTCCGACAACGTGGGGGAGTAACGCTTCAACGCCGAGGCGGGACTGCCGGATTCTAGCGCGGCGGGTGCTGACTCCATTCTCTGTAGTCAGCAGCGCGGTGGATTCTTGTCCGTATCCCGAATTGATGGCGAACCAGTGGTGACCACGCGGGTGTAGTACTCATCCGAATCATCGCGACGCGCTGTGCAAGATACGCGCCCTGAGTTCAGCACGTCTACAGAGACCTCTCCAGGCACTGTCAGTAGCGGCGTACACCACACAGAGGGTGTGTCAACCGGCTGATTATGACCACAGTGGCTACAATATATTTATACGTCACAGAACCATTCGTTCACCTAAGCACCATGGACTTCAAGAAGACCGTTCGAAACCTCGAACGTCGGTACAACTTTGAGAACGGAGAGTACTGCCGAGCGGTTGGTCGGTCGAACGCTCACCTCCAGGACTGACTCGTCGTCCATTTTCAGCTTCAACACCACGTCAAGAGCTACGGTTCGTGTCCGGCAAGTAACGACGCAAAGTCTGCCTGAGAGAGTCCAACCCGCTCGCTCAATTCAGGAACGCCCGCTCGCTCAGCGATTTCCTCGGCAAATAGAACACAGAGTTGTTCGTGCTTTCGGGCGTAGTGGGTCCACGCGTCTCGATAGTGCATGCCGAGGTCCCATTCACCCAACGCGATCTCGATACCGCCTTTCCGGATTACAGTTTCAACACCGTACTCACTGAGCTTCTGGAACCGAACGTTGTTCCGTCGGACTGTCAGAATCCGCTTCGACTGTGTGATGTACGGATCGACCCACGCTCGCCACTCGTTGTCAGCAGTGTGGAGTCGAAGTCCGTTGTACTCGACTTCACGGCCGAACGTGCAGAAGTCGAGATAAATCTGGAGCATCGAGATGCTGGACCGATGGTTTGCGTTCGGAAGGACATGTCTCAGGATGAGGTTCGACATCAGTTCCCCGGCCACGTTGGTTGCTGTCCCGTTCCAGTTCACTTCATCGATCGCTTCCGGGACACGACTGAGTTCCAACTCTTTGTAGATCTCTAGTCCATCACCGGTTTCTTCGGCTTCCTCACGGACGCCTTCCCATGCCTCGAATAGACCGATTGCAATCGGACGCTCCCGATCTGGATGCATATCGTCCAATGCAGCAACAATCTCGGTCTCGCTGGTTTCGAGGTCGTCAGCTGTCCCAGACTCGCCAGTCTGCGTGTACAGACAGTAGATTTCGGCCTCTCCAATCAGATACCCGAGTGCCTTCACCGTCCCTGAGTCGTATCCACCGTATCGCTCAGCGAACTGTGTCGCATCGTCGTCAACGTACTCTAACGAGTATCGTTTATCAAGCGGATAGTGATAGTGGACAACTCGGTGCTCCATACTAGAGAGCCTCAACCGAGTGGGAAAATGGTTCCGTCGTGGGTTTTCCAACCGAAACTGAGCGCTCAAATCAGCGAGCTTACAGAGACCTCACCGAATGCTGTCAGAAGTGGTGTGCAACACTCAGAGGGTGAGTTCAGCACCGATTGCCGGTTGGTTTCACGTTATCAGGGCTGATTCAGCCGGTGAGTTGTGTAGCGTATCGAATGTTCATTTTCCGCGCTGGAATGTTTATTCTGCTCCTGAAACAACAGACTGTATGACTGATCACGATGAGTTGGCACGGAAATTCAACAATGCAAGTAATCTCGACCAAGCAGCGACGCATTTCGCACTCGCTGCATTCGAGTTGATGGTCACGAAGAAGTTTGAAGACACGAAGACGTTGTCACTCGGCGCAGCAGAACTCTTGCGAGCGATAAGCTGTGATGTGAGAGTGAACAATACCGGTCGGGCAACCCACCTGTTTGACTTTGCGAAGGTACTCTGCGAGCGGGTGCGGGCAGACACTGACGACGAGATACTAGAGGGGCTATCGTACGAATGGGTCGGCGACGGCTATCTCATGCTGGGTGACCAGCGTGCGATTGAGTGTTACGAGGTGGCTGCCGAAAAACTCGCTGACGTGCCTCCCGGTCACGGATGGGGAGGTGAGGAGGAATTTGATTATGCGCTGTGGGCGTTTCAAGATTACATCGAGGCACGGGGCTACGAGCTGACCAAAGACCCGTATGAGAAAGAGCCTTCCATTGATTTCCAAAATCGGATTAAAGAAAAGATGGCAATCACAGACATGTTACTGAACGTACGCTAATCAGACAACCGTACATCGGTCAACGGCAACTCTGCATCGAACGTTCCAATCGACTCATTGGTAGCCACTGTCCCGTGACCGACTCGCGCTGTGAGTTCAACACGGTCGTAGAAACCTCACCAGCCCCTGTCAGAAGAGGCGTGCAAGACTTAGAGGGTGGGTTTAGCATTATTTCTCCGATTGGTTGTGTCGCCCGGTCATAGTACAATGCAAGCCGTCCGAACGCTTATCTGTAGACGTCGACTCAATTCTAGTAGAGATGGCCAGCACGACTCGTGACAACCGTAACGGTGGCGTTGAGTTCATTCGCGAGGATGATGGTCGAGTCACCGCGAAGGACATCGAGACGGGTGTGGCTTCCTTCGGCGACGATCGTGCGGAAGCTTTGCGGATGCTTGCTGACGCACTCGATGCGTACCATGGAAAGGGCGAGCCCGTAGACGAGAGCGAACTGGCCGAAGAACTTGGTCTCGATGAGAACGAAGCTGGAAGCGAAGGCCGTCCGCCGTGGGACGAGTAGCGTGGGCCGACGACGTTCACAGGTCGAGAAGTTGCGAAGGTGCTGATGAAATTCGATTACGAGCCGACGTCACGGACTGGGAGTCACCTCACACTAGAGTACGTCAATCCAGACACTGGCGAGGTCCGACGGCCAACTGTTCCACTCCATGGAGAGATTCCTCGTGGAACACTTGGAAGTATCGCAGAGCAATGTGGTGCAGAGGATTTCCACTCATTTTGTGAGTGGATCGACGACCACTGTTAGATGTCGTCTGAATCGGATGAATGACCAGCGTGAGCGGGCACTCGGCGCGATTGTTCGACTGCCGAGTGTTTGTCCGTCGGTTCAGCGGCGAGAAGTGATTCCAACTCCTTGCAGAACTCACCGAGGAGGGCCATCAGTACGTCCTTGTCGGTGGGTATGCGGTGAGACTACACAGACCACAGGGTGGGAGGACGGGGCCGGGCGCTCGCGCCTGCCTGGTCGCCTCAGCGACCCCTATCGGCCGTGCCGATATGTCGCCTGAGCGACCGCGAGCGGCCGGGGGCGCTCGAAGCGTGCTCAGTATCTGCCTCCACACTCACGAAATCTCGACGACCAGGGAGAAACACACGACACCCAGAACCCCTTACCGCACAATCATGTCGCTTGCTATCACTATCCGAGCTATTATAGCACAAGCCATCCCCAGGAAGAATACTCCAGATTTCGATGCCCGCCGCCGACGCTTCCACCGACGACCGGTCGATCGCTCCTGAAACCACCTACATTCGCATTCGCCCGACGGACGATTCGCTGCACCCGAAAACCGTCACGACCCATCTCAGGCGACTCCACGGGCTTGGCCCGGACCCGAACACGAGCCTCGTCTCACGACTCACCAGACGAACGCCCGAGCCACCGACCATCGAATTCCGGCTCGTCGCCGATGGCACCGAGGACACGACCATCGACTACTACGTCGGTGTGACCGACCCAAAGGTGACGGATGCACTCGAACGCATTCTCAGAGGATTATTCCCGAATTCGTACGAACTCACGCGCGTCGATTGTGTGGACCCACTCACTGACGCCGAGGCCCACCCACTCGCCGCCGTCGAATTCTGCGGCCAGCCAGAGCGCCTGAACGACTGGCAGACCCAACTCACCCCGTTCGAGGACTTCCAGCACGAAAGCCACTCCCGCCTGCCGCTCGGAGCCCTCGTCGAGACGATGGCTGCGAGTGCCGTCCCACTCGTCTACCAGACGCTCCTTCGGCCGAAGCCAGATTGGTCACGCAGAGCAGAAGAGCGCAGCGCCTACATCGAGGGCGGCCTGGACACGTACGGTGGGCAACTCTTGAACGCCATCTGGGGGCCACCGCCGAAAGACGAACTCACGATCACCGCCAGTGACCAAGCCCGCATCCAGGAACTCGCAGAAAAAGATGGACGTCGCTCGTTCGAGGTGAACGCCCGCGTTGTCGCCATTAGCACGGACAACCCGGATACCCCAGACGCACCTATCCGAGAACTCGCCACCGCGTTTGGCGACGTGAGCCACACCTGCTACGAGGTTACGAGCGTAGTCCACACCGACGGCGACGCCACGCGCGTGTACGAAGACATCCAGACACAGCGATTCTACCCGGCCGATTACGGCCGCCTGAGGAACAAGATTCCGTGGACGACGAACACGAGCAGGGCCATCGTCGCAGACGCCCGCGAGGCGTCTAACTTCTGCGTACTCTCTGGAGATTCGCTCACGGGTGCGGGCAAACGTGCCGTTGCGCCGACGCCAGGCGAGCGAACCGCCCTGCCACGTCCACCCGCAGACCAGTTGCGGGCGTACACAGACGGTCTCCTGTTCGGCCACCCGCTCACGCAGGATGGGGCGACGATAGACCAGGGCCTCTCACTGCCGCCTGCCCTCCAACCGTTGCACGTCGCCTGGTTCGGGAAGACGGGCTCCGGGAAATCGACGGCGCTCGTGAACGCCATCCTCGAAAATCAGGAAGCGACCGAGGGGGTGAATATCCTCATCGACCCGAAGGGCGACGGCATGGGCGAAGACTACTGTCGCGCCCACTTCGCCCGCTACGGCAATCTCGACAACGTGGTGTACTTCGACTGTGCGGAGGTCCTCCCCGCGTTCTCGTTTTTCGATATTCGCGACGAGTTGGAAGTTGGCGTCGCCCGAACGACCGCAGTGGAGGATACCGTCGACCACTACATCGAGATTCTCACCCAAATCATGGGCAAGCGGCGCTTCGAACAGGCCGTTCGCTCACCAGACATCATCCGCTATCTCGTGAAGGCGCTGTTCGACCCCGTCAATGGAGACGACGCCTTCTCGCATCGAGACCTCCACGACGCCGCCCGACGGATGCACGAACGACAGACGGCACCCGCCGTTTCTGATGACGAACTCGAACGCATGCTCGGTGGCGTAGTCGCAAATCGCGCTCGCTCGTTCGACGAGATCATGCAGGGTGTGGCCAATCGCATGGAGAAGATTCCCCTCGATAAGCGCCTGGCACGCATCTTCAATCACGTCGCCGACGGGGACGAAGCGAGCGATACGCCGCATTTCGACCTCGCAGACTGGCTCGACGAGGATGCGGTGATTATCTTCGATACCGGCGGCCTGCGGAGTGAAGCCCAGCGCGTGTTGACGCTCGTGATTCTCTCGAATCTGTGGACGGCACTCCGGAGACGCACCCAGCAGAGCGACGAGGAGGACCACCCGCTCGTGAACCTGTATATCGAGGAGGCTGCGTCTGTCGCGGTGACGGACCTGCTTACGGAGTTCCTCGCAAAATCCCGGAGTTTCGGGTGTTCGGTCACGCTCGCGATGCAGTTCCCCGGCCAACTTAGAGAGGCCAGCGAGCGGGCGTACAACGAGGTGTTGAACAACGTTTCTACCTTTGTGACGGGCAACGTGCCCGTCGACCGCAGGTTGGCCACGCGGCTGGCTACCGACGAGATGGATACAACGGAAGTCGGGAATCGACTTCGAGCACTTCGTCGCGGCCAGTGGTTCGTGAAACTCCCTGCCGCGTTCGATACCGACGAACCGCGCCCGTTCCTCGTGCGGTCGGCACCGCTTCCGCCGGGTGACCCAGAGGGCCCACAGCCACTGACGGCGAAAGATGCGACACGATTTGCAGACCAGTTCGAGGAGACCCTCGACCGCACCTATTTCGAAGCCGGCTTGACGCTCTATCAGCCGAGCCTGGCAGACGATTTCGAGGAGGACACGCCCTCGGTGGTCCGGGTGGATACCGCACTCGCCCACACGAAACGCATGCCCGAGACGGTGGAGTACGACGCGGAGATTCACGCCCTGCGGTGTGTGAGTTGTGACAACCGCTACGACCGGTCGCTCGACGGCATGCAGCGTGCGATTGCGTGTTGTTCCTCGCTCGACACGGTCGACCGCCACGACATCCCCGTCTGTTCGGTCGGGCTCAAACTCACCGACGACGAGCGCGAAGCCTCCGAGTGGACCGACCGACAACTCCTGTTCTTACAGGTCGTGTACAACGCCCAGCAATTGCGCTACGACCCACTCGAGTACGACCTCAGATACGACTCGATGCTCCGCCTGCAGGAGTACACCGGCATCGACAGCGACGCAGTCCAGGAACTGGTCGAAGGCGAACTGCTTCGCCACGACACCGACCACCCCCACCGCCTGTTCACGGTGACATCTGCCGGCCGAAAGGCAATCGGTGAGAGTTACCGGGAGGGCGTCGATTACGGCCACGGGAAAGGCGACTTAGCGGAGTCGAGTCAGCACATCTTCGGCGTCGAAGTCCTCCGCCAGTATCTGGAGTCCGCGTATGTCGAGAATCCGGAATCTGCAGTCGTCGACGTCGTGCCCTATTACGAGATTCGCGAAGGCAGCGTTTCTGCCGCCGAGTTCATGGGCAGTTCCGTGAGTGCTCCCACCGAGGAGTTCCAACTGCATCGCCTCGACTGCGTTGGCCTCGACGCGAACGAGAACGTCGTCGTGACGGGTGAAGTCGAGCGTATCAACAACGACTATCGACGCGCTATCCCAGAAGATTACGACAAGATGGCCGCCTGTGAGCCAGACGAGGCGATCTGGGTGGTGATGACCCAATCAGCTGGGCACAAAGTATTGGGGGTGTTGAACGACCCACCAGAGGGAACGCCACGCGTCGAGAAGACCTACGCGAAGACCACGCCACCACAGCATTTCAATATCGATTCGCCCGGACTGACGGCGGTGTATCCAGCACCGTGGTTGCGTGACCGCATGCAGGAAGACGCGTAAGCGTGCTCGGCTCACGGTTGGTGAACTAGCCGTGTCTAGGTAGTTGTGATTCCGGTAGCAGTCGACGCTGGATTGTGATTCGTGGGCAGATTCGCCAAGACCGTCTTCGGACTGCTGGGCCCGGCATCCGTGGCTTGATGGTTCATTTCTGACGAGGCGCTCCGGCGAAGGATAGTCGTCTGACCGTTATCTACTGGTGGTGTCGAGCGCGATTTGGATAGTGAAAGTATGAATTGGCTATCTTAGAGTGCTCTAACAGCGATTTTGGATAGTAATATTGGTTATTCGTTATCTATAAGCCGCTCCGAACGTGTGTTGGATACCAATGAGGCCTGAAGACTTTGTTGACGACGCTCCGGGAGAGGTTGAGATGGTCGACGGTATCTGCACGTTCAGCCCAGACCCGCTCCCACCAGACCTCGACGCCACACACGACCTAGTCAGCGACAACGGGGAGGCAATGTATGCCGTGGGTCAACTCTCAGACCTGGATACGTGGTTGGATTCGCCGGAGGTCATCCTCAGTCCCCTCATCCACCGTGAGGCCGTCGATTCCTCGAACATCGAGACGACGACCCGACTCACGCTCTCGGACATCTATCGACGCGAAGCCGGTGAAGAGCCCGGACGAACCGCGACCGAGCGAGCCGACATCACGGAAGCACAGAACTACGTCGAAGCAATCACCACCGGCATTCAGGCGCTCAGAGAGGGCGCCGAGTTAGACCGGGACTTACTGTGTCGCCTCCACGAAATATTGCTGCAGGGTGCACGTGGCGAGCAAAAGAACCCCGGAGAATTTCGCGAAGACCTCGTGGGAATCGACAAGCCGGGAACGCCACTCAGTGAGGCACGATTCGTTCCGGCTCCCCCAGCGAGTATCCCCTATGCACTTCGGAGCCTGCTCCAGTACATCCGCACAGGCCCACGGTACGCTCCACTGGTTGACCTGGCGCTAATCCACTACCAATTCGAGACAATCCATCCGTTTCAGGACGGCAATGGGAGACTCGGTCGCCTCCTCGTGATGCTCGCCCTCTACAAGTGGGAGCTGTTACCCGGTCCGTATCTATATCCGTCGTCGTATTTCAACGCGAACCGTGATACCTATCTCGACAGACTGCTGGCCGTAAGTCGTGACGGGGCGTGGATAGAATGGGTGTCGTTTTTCGTTCAGGCAATCGCCGAACAGGGTCGTGAGGGATATACTGTCGCCCGAGAACTGCTCGCGTTGCGCGATCGCTATCGAGCCCAGTATCAGGGCCAGGGTGCCGTGATTCGCGAACTCATCGATTTCGTCATCGAACACCCGTATCTCACCGAGCCACAAGCAGTTGACGCGCTCGGGCGATCTCAACCTGCCGTGAATCAGGCGATTCGGCGCGTATGGGATGATGGGGTCCTGCGTGAGACGACCGGCCAGCAACGCAACCGACGGTATGAAGCGCCCACGATTCTCAAAATCGTCGAACCGTACAATCCGTAACTCGCGAGACAGTGGGGTCGTTCGTTGACACACCGTTCGTTGTGATGGTGATTGCCTGTTCATACTCGGAATCGTGGTTTCCACGCGCCTGAACGGGCATCTAGGCAATTCTAGGGGGCTGATTTATCTTTCCTAGTCGGGGTCTGAGTCCGGAAGAGAGCGAAACAGCACACAAAAAACGAGCACGAGGTCGATTCGAGCGCGAGAGAGCACAGGCCAAAATGGTCGTAAATGGGAGAACGATACGAAACCCGGATGCGTGAGGTGATTATATTCCGATTTCTCTGAGCGCGACGCACCAAAAGCAACATCCCAAAACCACAAGAGGGAATCCGATTATGAAGCGCAGAGAGACGGATTTGGAGGCATTCGCGAACGCCCGCAATTCCCCCTATCTAGCGAATTCAAACCCCACAAGCGCTCAAACCCCGAAATCATCCCCGCGAAAATCCCACACTAGTCTGGAACTCAATACCTCACAACAATCCTCTTCCGGGATTTCCAACCGGTTAGGATTCGGAATTGGGTGGTTCAGATTCCTCATAATCTGCTAACATGGGCTCTCCGCCCGTTATTCCGACAATGAGCGGTCAACTCCTGCATCAATCACGGATGGAATTTCTCTATAACAGACTGACAACGCCACTTCGAGAAGCATTTCAACCATCGATTAGACCTTGAACGGTAATGAAATCGCAAGACTAGAACCGATTATGAAAATCGAGGGTGGTGATTGATTCTTTGAATATAGGGTCCAGGGATGACGTTGAACCGTTCAGGCTTCTCTACATCATTAGCCCTGCGCCACTCTTTTTCAAACGCCACATCGAGTAGCTAGCATGCACGCCCACTCTGTCATCGAAGCCGTTGGAAACACGCCGCTCATCGAACTTCCCGGCATCCGTCCCGAAGGTGGCGCACGCATCTTCGTAAAGTGGGAGGGCGGGAATCCGACGGGGAGCATGAAGGACCGATTCGCCCTCTCGATGATTCGGGGAGCGCGCCGCGACGGCTTGCTCGACCCCGGTCAGCGCGTCGTCGAGTACACCGGCGGCTCTACCGGCTCTAGTCTCGCGTTCGTCTGTGCGGTGATGGACCATCCGACGACGATGGTGACCGCAGATTGCTTCGCCCAGGAGAAGATTCGGACGATGCGAGCGTTCGGCGCGGAGGTCATCGTCCACGAAACACCTGACGGGAGTGTGTACCCGGGTATCATCGACGACATGATGGCGTACGTCGAGGAGGTGAAAGCCGAGACTGAGGCGTATCACACCCATCAGTTCGAGAACCCGTACCTGCTCGACGGCTACACCAAGATGGGCGAAGAGATTCTCGACGACTGCCCCGACGTGACCGACTTCGTGATGTCCTACGGGACCGGTGGCTGTCTGACCGGAAACGCGGAGGTGCTCAAGCCGGCAGGTGCGCGAATCACAGCCGTCGAACCCGCCGAGTCCCCGCTTCTGAGCGAAGGTCGTTCCGGGAACCACCACATCGAGGGCATCGCCGTGGGCGTGAACCCGCCCATCTTCGAGCGGGAACCGTACGACGACGTTCGCGCGCCGTCCGAATCGACGGCCAGAGAGATGATTCAGCGAGTCGCCAAAACGGACGGACTGTTCGGCGGATTATCGACGGGATTGAACTTGGCCGCGGCGGTGGAAATCGCGAACGAGCGCGATCCAGACGACGCCGTCGTCACCGTCGCCTGTGATACCGGACTGAAGTACCTGCAGGGTGACCTCTTCGCCAAAAAACAGTGAGTCGGGTGGGCTTCAGAGTGCCATCAGCGCTTGCCACGTGTCGTGGCCGATAACGCCGTCGACGCGGATGCCGGCGTTCGATTGGAAGTCTTCGACCGCACCCTTCGTCTCGGGGCCGTAGTAGCCGTCGACGGCGATGGAGTAGCCTTGACCGTATTTCAGGTGGTGCTGTACGCCGTAGGTCGCCAAGAAGGGGTCGTTGTTGGAGTCCCAGACGGTGGCAAACAGCTTGACCCACGTGTCGGGCCGACTCGGCTACGTAGCGGTCCGAGACTCGGAGAAGTAGACGCCGATATAGCCACCGAGTGCACCAAGACCGACGGTGTAAAGACCGACGAGTAACAGCAGGACGAACCCCATGATGCCGAACCCGACGAGCGGGCCAACGATGCTGTTCCCCTGGGTGACGACAACCGGCGTCAGGAACGTGACCAGGAACATCACGACTGCGACGACCGGGATAGCTGCGAAGAGTCCCGCGAGTGCGCCGACCTTCACGCCGTCATGCTTGTGGAGATAGCCAGCTGCTGCACCACCCAAAACGGGCGAGAGTGGGATGAACGAAAGGACGAACATCAACACCGCACCGATGAGCGCGTGGAGAAGGATGCCGTCGCGTTGCTGTGATGAGGACTGTACCACTGTTGTTTCTACCATACGATAATATACGTCTGCTGAGGAGATACACCTATCTCCGCCGGTTCGTTCGGTCTCGTCGGAGTGCTTCCGTCCGCATCTCGTCGTGCGTGTGCCACGTCCGCGGGCGAATCGCGATGAAGATGAGGCCGAGGAAGAACAGGCCGACGAACATGGACACCATCGTGCCGGGAAGTTGGCCGATGGCGGCGCTTTCGGGCCACGGCTGGTCGCCGAACACGACGACGCGGGCAGTCCACGCGCCGAGGATGACGCCGAACAGCGGCAGGTACACACGCCGGAGGCGGTGAGCGAGCGCCTCCTCCATGGTGATTTTGAGTGTCGGCGTTCGGTAGTCTTGGCTCAGGTTCTGTCGCCAGTTGGGATTCACGGGGTCGGTCGTCGGGTCGAGTCCCGGGGCGAAGACGTTTCGTTGGAGACAGCGAACCCGGGAGCGCCAGATGTCGTAGCCGCGATAGCGTCTGGCCTCGATGGTGAGGAAGATACTGAGCGCCGCGATACCAGCGAGAATCACGTAGTGGGGGTTCTCCTGGCTCGAAAACGACCACGTTAACACGGCGGCCATGACGATGACCGACCAGTTGGTCGTGCGGTCTAAGCGCTCGCGCCAGAGTTTCATCCGGTGGACTTCGCCACGGTAGAGATGTGCGAGTGCGGAACTCGGCCCCATCTGCTCGTCCAGGAGTCCCTTCCCGATATCAGTAAACAGGGTGTCTTCCGACTCCGTCTGCGGCGATTCGTCCGCCATGGTTGTTCATAGATTAGGCAATACTGTGGATATCTCTTTCGGATATGGACCGGTTTCGTGGACACCGTGAGAGTGTATTACGCGCACAAATGCGACAGCTTTGCCGGTATCTGAGTGCCAACGTCCAGTGGCCGGGTGACCGCCGAAAACAAAGATGACGCGTTTCGAGCGGAGAGCCACCAGTTTCCGCACGTGTGGGCCGAGAAATTTGGCAGTTCAGTCGAATCGGTCGCGAGGGAGGCGTCGTAGGTACCTGCAGCGGACGCAGGATGCGTGAGTATTACCCGGATAGACGAGGTAACACGGGCAACTCATGGCTACCCCCTTCCGCTCGCTGTGGCATCGCTATCGAACCGTCCCGCTCATCTATCGCATCTTCGCGGCGTTCCTGCTTGGGTCGCTCGCCGGGCTTGTCTTCGGCGAGGAGATGGCCGTCGTCCGTCCGCTTGGCGACCTGTTCATCCGGCTACTCAACATGCTGGTGCTCCCCATCATCGTGTTCACCCTGCTGACCGGGATTCGCCAGCTTTCGCCCGCTCGCCTCGGCAAACTCGGCGGCGCGACGGTGTTCCTCTACGCGGTGACGACGACCATCGCGGGCATTATCGGCCTCGCCGTGGCGAACCTGCTCCAGCCGGGACTCGGCGCAGACCTCGCGGCCGGGCAGGCACCCGAATCCCAGTCGCCACCCGCGCTCATGGACGTCATCCTCAACATCGTTCCGGCGAACCCGGTCGCGGCCATGGCGGAGGGCAACCTGCTCGCGACGGTGTTCGTCGTCATCGTCTTCGGAACGGCGCTCACCTTCGTCCGCGCCCAGCAAGATGACCTCGCAGAGAAGGTAGATTCGGTGTTCGAGGCGTTCGAAGTCGCGACCGAAGCGATGTTCGTCGTGGTTCGCGGCGTGCTCGAATACGGCGTCATCGGCGTGTTCGCGCTGATGGCCGCCGGCATCGGGGCCGAAGGAATCGGTGTGTTCTCGGACCTCGGAATGCTCGTCGTCGCCGTCGCCATCGCGGTGGCAATCCACATCGTCTTTACCTATCTCGTCGTGCTGATGGGGCTGGTCGCCCGCGTCTCGCCGCTCTCGTTCCTCAGCGGTGCGAAAGACGCCATGCTGACGGCGTTCGCCACCCGGTCGTCGAGCGGGACGCTCCCCATCACGATGTCGAACGCAGAGGAGAACCTCAAAATCGAGGAGTCAGTCTACTCGTTCGCGCTCCCTGTCGGCGCGACGGCCAACATGGACGGGGCGGCCATCCGACAGGCGATTACCGTCATGTTCGTCGCCAACGTCGCCGGCCAGCCACTCGCCTTCGGCGAGCAGGCGATGGTGCTGCTCGTCGCCGTCCTCATCAGCATCGGGACAGCGGGCGTGCCGGGCGCGGGCATCATCATGCTCACGGTCATCCTGAGCCAGGTCGGCCTCCCGCTCGAACTCGTCGGCCTCGTCGCGGGCGTCGACCCGATTCTTGGGCGCATCGCGACGATGAACAACGTCACTGGCGACCTCGCCGTCTCCACCGTCGTCGCGAAGTGGAACGACGCCATCGACTTCGACAGCGGCGTCTGGAGTCGGGCGTCTGCGGCATCCGGGCAGTTCGTGCCTGGCGGCGACTGACGGGCCTGCTTCGCTCGTTCCGAAAGGTATGGTAGGCTATCACATATTTTTTTGAGTCATCAAGTTGAATCCATACCTGCGATGAGTACCCAGAAAGTCACCCGCAAACAGGCCGGAACGGTCGGTGAGAACCCGGTCCGCCTGGATACGGACAAAGCAGAACAGATCGTCGACGCGCTCAACACTGACCTCGCCGACGCGTACGTGCTGTACCACCAGTTGCACAAGCACCACTGGAACGTCGAAGGCGCAGAACACCTGCCGATTCACCGGTTCTTGCAGGAAGCCTACGAGGCGGTCGAAATGGCCGCAGACGAACTCGCAGAGCGACTCCAGGCCATTGGCGGGGTTCCCCACGCGAGCATGAAGGCCCTCTCGGAGGCGGCCACTGTCGAACCCGAAGACGAGGACGTTTACGACATTCGCACGTCGCTTACCCACGACCTCGAGATGTACGGCGACATTATCGAGAGCTACCGCGAACACATCGAATTATCGGAGGGACTCGGCGACTACGCGACGGGCCAGATTCTGCGCGGGCACATCGTCGAACTCGAAGAACACGCCCACGTCATCGACCACTACCTCGAAGACGACACGCTCGTCCTCGAATCGGCGACGAAATAAAAATACGCAGCTGCTTATTCGACGCTCGGGGCGGACTCGTCGGTGCGCCCCGGAATTTCCAGTTCAATTTCGAGTTCGGGGCCGTCCATCCCGTCGAAATCGATTTCTAGTTCGATTGGCTCACCGAAGGCAAAGGGGAGTTCCCACTCGTCGGTCGAAATCGTGAGTTCGTCGCCGTCGCGCAACTGCTCGCCGAGTTTGATGAGGAATTCACCCACCTCGCTCGCGTCGAGGCGGAAAGTGTGTTCGAAATTGCGGCCAGCACGAATCGTGGTGCGTTCGCTGTCGGGTGTAGGTTCGTCGTTTGCCATGGGGTTACTCCAGTACCGGTACCGTCACGTCGCTCGAAATCCACCCGTCCGTGTTGCCCGACTCGAGGAAGACATTTCGCCCGGGACAGGTCTCACAGACGACGATATCGGGAGCTCGCTCGACGGTAGAGGGGTGTTCGACGCGCAGTTCGGGGCTCACAGCCATCAGCGAGGTTTAGGCAGACCTAAAATAAAAAGGGAGCGGTTCGTCTCGGCACGCTCACGGAGGGCGAGGATCTTTTGAGATTGCCCGTGAGAAGGTGAGAGTCACGCTGAGTCGAACGCATTTGGCCTTCGTCAGGAGTTTGCACTCAGCCGTCAATTTGATACGCGAGCGACGTGTCGAGGAACCGTTCGAGGTCGGTGACTTCGCCTCGCAGACGTCGTTCCTCGGGAGTCGAAAGCGCAGAAAAGGGCGAAACCTCGACTGTTGGCTGCACCCGAGACCGGTCGAGTTTCCACGTCGCGATGGCCCGACCGTCGGAAATCACGGTCGGTCGAATGAGACCACCGCCCGGCCAGATGTGGTGTTCGTCCTCGGCGCTGACAGCGTGTGCGCGGTTTTCATAGCCGAGCAGGTAGGTGTCGTAGGCCGGAAGCAGGCGGAGCGTGGGTTCAGCTTCGGGCAGCGATTCGGAAGCTACGTCACCGAGTATCGACAGTTCTCGTCCATCGACGTCGACTGCTGTCGTCTCCGTCTCGATTGCCTCCCAGCCCTGTCGCACGTCGGCCATCGGCAGTCCGGACCACGCAGCAAAGTCGGCGAGGGTTGCGGGTTGGTACGCCGCGAGATATCGCTGGGCCAGCATCGCCAGACAGGTCGTCCGGTCAGGCGGGGATTCGAGCGGGACCCACTCGTCGAGTAAGTGGTACGCCTCCTGGCCCGCCTCCGGAGCGACTTTACAGAGGACACCGGAGAGCACGGCGCGGCGAAGTAAGTGAAACGTCGCCTGCCCCTTCGGGTCGAATTCGAATCCCGCTCGCTGGAGCGTCTCCGTGAGTTCGAGACGGGTGAGTGGGCCGCGAGCGACGAGCGCATCTCGCAGCACGCCTGTCGCGGATTCTGCATCCGCATCGACGAATCCGAGGTCGGCCAGTCGCGTCCGTCCGCGAGCGACGAAGACCGGGCCGAAAACCGCGAGTAACCACGGCACATCCTCGGTGGCGACCAGGTGGAGTGTCCCACGCATACACCACGTTCGGACGAGCGTGCGGTCGTCGAACAGCGCGTGCTGGATGTCGACAGCGGTCACGTCCTGCGTCCGAACCCGAACGCCGAGGGCAGCGGCGGCGGCGTCCTGTGCCTGCAACCCGCAGACGGTGGCGACGGCATCGGTTGCGTCAGTCAGGACGGGAGCTGAGAGGCGCTGGGCACGAAGTCGAAGGCGCCTGCAATCGGTAGTAGCGAGGGTGGCGGTCATGGAAATCGAAGCGGATAGCGCCCTAGACGCCAGAGTGGAGGGTAAGCACTTCGCCGGAGTTACTGACGGAGTTAGCAGAAGGGCAGGCGGGGACTTAGGGCCAGAGGCCGCGCGAGGCGTGCGATTCCGCGATGCGAGAGAGCGCGACGATGTAGGCGGCATCGCGCCAGGTCACACCGCGGGCATCGACTTCCGAACGGACGTCGGCCCACGCCGTCTGCATCTCCGATTCGAGTTCTTCGTTCACCTGTTCGAGCGACCAGGCACGGCGATTGATGTCCTGGAGCCACTCGAAGTAGGAGACGGTGACGCCGCCTGCGTTCGCGAGGATGTCGGGAATCACGGGAATCTCGCGTTCGTCGAGAATCGCGTCGCCGCCAGAGGTCGTCGGGCCGTTTGCACCCTCGACGACGATGTCGGCCCGAATGGCGTCGGCGTTCTCCTCGGTGATGACGTTGCCAACGGCGGCCGGGATGAGCACGTCCACGTCGAGTTCGAGCAGGTCCTCGTTCGAGAGCACGTCGGCCGCGTCTCGCGTGACGGCTTCCGGCTCCTCGTCGTGGGAGGGGATTTCAGCGACAGCGAGGCCGTCGGGGTCGTAGATTGCGCCGTTTACGTCGCTCACCGCGACCACGTTCGCACCCCACGAGTCGAGGAGGCGCGCCGCGTTCGCGCCAACAGACCCGAAGCCCTGAATCGCGACGGTCGTATCGTGGAGCGGGCGGTCGTAGTAGTCGCACGCGAGGCGCGTGATGATGGCGACGGAGCGACCGGGAGCCTCCTCACGGCCGTACGAGCCACCGACGATTGGAGGTTTTCCGGTGACGACGCCCGGCGTCGTCTCGCCGACTTGCATGGAGTAGGCGTCCATGATCCACGCCATCGTCTCGGCGTCGGTTCCCATGTCCGGGGCAGGGATGTCACGATTGGGGCCAATCGCATTCCGCATCTCCTGGGTGAACCGCCGGGTCAGGCGCTCTCGTTCGGCGGCGCTCAGGTCCTTCGGATTGACCACGATGCCGCCTTTCGCGCCACCGAATGGGATATCCATGACGGCACACTTCCAGGTCATCCACATCGACAGGCCGACACACTCGTCGCGGGTGACGCTCGGGTGGTACCGAAGGCCGCCCTTGTACGGCCCTCTGACGCTGTCGTGTTGGGCTCTGTAGCCCGTGAACACCTCGACGGTTCCGTCGTCTCGCTTTATCGGGACGGTGACCTCGTGGATTTTTGCGGGGTACTTCAGTCGCTCGACGATGTTCTCGTCGATGTCGAGCAGGCTCGCCGCGCGGGCGAGTTGTCGGCGGGCGGTCTGGAGGGCCGATTCGAACTCGGCCGGTTCACCCTCGGCCTGCGCTGTGGCTGTGTGCGTCGCCATCACTCGAGTGGGGTGTTTCGGCTGCGCATCTCGTTGCCGCAGTCAGAACACGGACCGGGATTCGATTCTGCACGCTCGATGGTCCCACACGCGAAGCACTCGTAGGCGGATTTCTCCGACGGGTCGTAGGTAATATCTCTCATTCGGCGAGCGAACCTACGGAGCGCGCAAAAATGACCGAAGTAGTTGAATAGAGAACCGTGTCGAATCGGAAAGGTTTGTTATTGAACCACCGTA
This sequence comes from Haladaptatus sp. DYSN1, assembly GCF_029489995.1. Taxonomy (NCBI): domain Archaea; kingdom Methanobacteriati; phylum Methanobacteriota; class Halobacteria; order Halobacteriales; family Haladaptataceae; genus Haladaptatus; species Haladaptatus sp. DYSN1. The sequence continues at coordinate 1,695,616 of NZ_CP120470.1, read as the reverse complement.
CTCGCTCAGGTCGATGGCGCGGTGGGCACGCCAATGTCCTCGAACAGTGTCGTGAAGAGTTTCCGCTGGACGACGCGGGCGTGCTTGTAGAACGCGGGCGGGGAGATGCCGAGCGTTGCTGCAATCTCCTCGCCAGTCCGCTCGCGCGGCGATTCGAAGAATCCGCTGTAGTAGGCCGTCTGTATCACTTCGAGTTGCCGGTCGGTGAGTTGGCCGAGGAACTTCGCGTATAGGTTCTGGGTGTCCTCTCGGGCGACGGTCTTCTTCGAGCGCAACTCGATAGTCGCGAACGAGTCGGCGACGAGGCTCGTGATGTGTCGAACGTCCACGCTGTCGGGAACGTCGATGACCACGTTGGCCGCTTCCGGACTGCTCGACGCGCTCCGGAGCACCGCCCCGTGGTCGGCCAGTTCGAGCGCGAGAAACGGCTGTGAGAGGCGCAGGCGAAGGACACCCTCCGACCCGCTCGCGCTGATTCGCTGGACGTCATCGATAGCGACCAGTCGGTTTGCCGCCGCCTCAACCGCCTCCACGTCGGCCCCCTCGACCGTGACAAACACGTAGGCTCCCGCGTCCGTCTGCTGGACGCCGCCCTGGAACGTAATCGTACAGCCCACGTCCCGCGCCAGCCGCGAGAGCACGAACGAGGGGTCGGCCACATCGAATTCGAGGCGTGTGACCGACGTGGTGAGCAGGGCGTTCTTTCGCTCGATGGCACTCGTCGCGGAGGCGATGGTCTCGCCGAGTTCCGCGAGCACGGCCTGTGACGTTTCGTCGAAGGCGTTCTGCGAGGTGGCGTAGACGGTGAGGACGCCGTAGGTGAACTCGTCGTACGCGAGTGGGACGCTAATCACAGAGAGGTACTCCCGGGAGAGCGCCTCCTTTCGCCAGGGTTCGGCTCTGAGCCTGTCGGCGACGTTTCTGACCATCGTGACCTCCCGCGTGGCGGCGGTTCTGCCGGCCGGTTCAACGGACGCGTCCGTGACCGAGAACGGCACGCTGTCGAGGTAACCCTGCTCTGCACCCGCCCAGGCCCGCGGTTCGAGGGTGTCGGTAATCGAATCGGCGACCCCAATCCAGGCGAACGAGAAGCGGTCGGCGGCGGTGAGCAGGTCGCACACTGCGTGGTCGATTTCTGCGCGCGTCTCAGCCTGTACGAGCGCCTGGTCGATTTCGCGGATGATTTCGTTGATGCGGTTGAGTGCGGTGAGTTGGCTGTTCCGTCGCTGGAGTTCGCGGTCCTGTTCGCGCAACCGACTCTCGCGGGAAACTCGGTCGAGGGCGGCTTCGGCCGTGGCGGCGAGCAGGTCTGCGAGTTCTCGCGTCACGGCATCGAACCGGCCGACAGTGGGCGACCCACAGAAGAACACGCCGTGGTCGCCAAGCGGAATGTAGGCTGCGCTGCGAAGTTCGGTGGCCGGATTTTCGAGCGCGTCGGCGTCGTGAACGTCGTCGAAAAACAGGGACTCGGCTTCGAGGAAGCTGTAACTCACCAGGCCAGACCCGTCCGCGCCGACGCTCGTGAGTGTGCCGTGGAGTCGTTCGAGCGAGTCTGCGAAGGCGATTGGCGTGAGTTCGGTTTCGACTGCGTCGAACAGGTAGACGGCGCTCGCGTCCATGTCGAGAACGCCCGCCGTGTCCTCAACGACGTGGTGGGCGATTTCGTGGTGCGTTTCGGCGTACAGGAAGTCACGCGCCAGTTCCTGCAAGGTCGCGAGCGCCTCCTCTCGCTGTTTTCGCTTCGTGATGTCGCGACAACTGTAGAGAATCGTCCCGTCCTGAATCGACACCTCGCGGACGTTGACCAACAGCGTGTGTTCCCGGCCACGCTTGTCGGAGGCTGTGCACTCGATGTTCTTCAACACGCCCTCTGCCGCGAGTTCCTCGCGGTCGAACAGGTCCGCGCCGAGCAAGTCGTCGATGGTTCCCAACTCGCGAATCTCGTCGTCCGTGTAGCCGAAGATGAAATGGACGTTCGGACAGACGTAGGTGTACTCACCGTTCTCGTCGGTCATGAGGACGGTGTCGGTCATGTTGTTGAGCGTGACGCGGTGGAGTTCCTCGGAGCGACGCAAGTCGCGTTCGAGGCCGACGCGCTCACTGATATCGACACCCTCGACCACGATGGAAGCCAGGTCGCCCCGCGCGGAGAACACCGGTCGCGCCGAGAGGTCCACGACCGACTCGTCGGTGGCGGTGGTGCGCGTAATCACAGCGTTCGAGAAGGTTCCCTCGCGCGCCGTTTCGACGATTTGCTCGACGTCCGCCCGCGTCGTGGCATCGTCTGCCCACCACGCGAGCGACCAGAACGGCTGGCCGACCAGTTCGGAGACCGGTTGGTCGGTCGTAGCACGGGCGGTTTCGTTCGCCCGGACGACCGCTCCCTCCGTATCGAGCACCCAGGTTGCCGTCCGGTCGTCGTGGAAAATCGCGTCGAACTGTCGCGCCCGGTCGCGCTGGGTCACGGTTCGGCGTGCCTCACGGATGCGCCCTTCGATGCGCGCCACGAGGTCGTCGAAGCGTTCGGAAACGTCGCCGTCGAGCGGGACGTACTCCGTGACGCCGGCCGCAATCGCCTCGCTCGCGAGCGACTCTGAGCCGTCTGCGGTACAGAGAAACACGGGGAGTGTCGCGGTGCGCTCGCGAATTTCGCGGAGGAGGGCCAACCCAGACTCGGCTTCGAGGGCGTGTTCACAGAGGAGACAATCGACCGTGCTGTCTTCGAGAGCGTCGAGGGCACCCGTCGCGTCGGGAACGTTCGAAACTGTGGCGTCGCTGTGGCGCTCCAGCCACGAGGCGAAACTGGACACCCACTCGATTTCACCGACGAGCAAGAGGTGCGGAGAACGGAGCCGATTAGGGGAAGCCGCCATGACGCGGTGATTGCGCGCCCGGATGGAAGAACGTACCGCCCCCTCGGCTGGTTCGAAGCGCGCCCGTCAGGTGTCGCGTGGCCCAATCGTCACGTCGTTGTAGGTGTGTTTCGAGAAGCCCGCAGCCCCCGTCTTCGGGAGCGAGAGCCAGGGATAGTAAAAGCCCTCGCCGAGTGGCTGGTACTTCGGCAGCACCGTGACGTCCTCCCAGTTCGCCTCTTCCATTTGCCGGTAGGCGGCCGCGCGAATCTCCTGGTCCTCCGCGGACCGTGTCGAGTGTTCGGTAATCTGCTCCCACGCCTCGCTCGCCTGTGCTGCGGCCTCTGTCCCGCCCCAGTTCGTGAACACCGGGTTGTCGGTGCCGGGGACGAGGATGCTGAGGAAACTCTCTGCGGCCGGATAGTCCATCGCCCACGCCCACGAGAACATCTCGAGCGTTCCGTTCTGCCCGCGCGAGTACATCGTCCCGAACTCCGCCTGTTCGATGTCGATGTTGACGTGGACGCTTTTCAGTTGATTCTGGAGAATTTGTGCGCTCTGTCTCCAGGTGCTGTTCTGGTAGACGGTGAACGTGACGTCGGCGGGGTTCGACTCGCTGTACCCGGCGGCTTCCATCACCTCGCGGGCAGCTTCGAGGTCAGAAGTGTCGAGGCCGTAGGGATACGCCGAGTCGGCGTGTTCGGTGCGGGCCTCACGGTCATCGAAAAGCAACGGCGGCGGCGTGACGTGTGCGGAGAGTGCACCGCGACCCTTGTGGACCTGTTCGAGGTGCGCTTGCTGGTTCATCGCGTAAGCGACGGCTTGCCTGACCGGTTTTGCGACCGATTGCGTGTTGAACCCGATGAAGTACATCCACAGCAGCGGCACGCCGAGGTAGTTCGCGGTGATACCGTTTTCGGGCAGGGGACCGTAGGTCCCGACCAGCCGACCCTGTTCGTCTACGTGGTCTACGTCGAGCAACGACCGGTCGAATCGGGCGTCGGGCACCCAGAAGGCGTCCGCGTCGAGGCCCATCGCGTAGTCGTAGGCCGTATCCGACTCGATGACCGCCCAGTCGATGCCCGCGATGTTCGGACCATCGCCGTGGTAGTCCTCACGAGCGCGAACTCGATAGTGGTCGCCCTGTGACCACGATTCGAGGGTGAACGGTCCGGTTCCGTACGACGACTGCGTGGCGAACGTCTCGTATTCGACAGACCCCTCGTATCCCTCAATGTCGCCGACGAGTCCTTCGGGAACGACGGCGAAGGCGGGGTGGGCGAGCAGTTCGAGGCCGTTGTGGGTCGCCTGCTGAAGTTCGATTGCGACGGTCGAATCGTCCACCGCGGTCACGCCGAGACTTCCAGGCACGTACTCGTCCCCTTCCATCTCGTGGACGACGCCGAGCATCGAGAGGAGGTAGCTTCGCCAACTCGAATTCGTGGACTGGGCAACGCGCTCGAACGAGTAGGCGACGTCGGCGGCAGTGAGTCCGTCGCCGGTCGAAAACTCGACAGTCGGGTCGAGCGAGAACGTGTAGGTCAGTCCGTCGTCGGAGACGGACACATCGTCTGCGAGCAGCAGTTCGGGGTCCGGGTTGCCCTTCGGGAAGTGAAGGAGCCCCTCGTAGATCTGGGTGAGCACCTTCACTGAGTTTTCGTCTGCGGCTTTCGCCGGGTCGAGCGTACGAATGGGGCCGCCGATGAGGGCGAGCGTTCGCGACCGAGAACCCGGGTCCGTCGTCGTCGCTGCCGTGGTGTCACCGGTGGGTTGTGACTGACACCCGGCGAGCGCGCTAGTGGCGACGAGACCGCCCGAGAGTCGGAGAAGGTGGCGTCTAGAGAATCCGTCGGTCATACCGTGCCCTCCCGACGGACGGGACGTGCGTGCATACGTGTGGGTCGAAGGAATGGAGATATATAAAATTCGGAGGCACGCCATTCGTGTCAGTAATTCGTCAGGTCTGTGGTGTGCGGCCCCAGCCATTATTGTTCATCGATGAGCAGGACTGAATAATGGTGCAAACCACGACGCGGAGACGACTGCTTCAGTCGAGTGGCCTCCTGTTCGTCGCGGCTACGGCGGGGTGTACCGGCGGGGGTTCCGACGACGGTGGGGGTGACGGGGCACCGGCAGCTTCGTTCACGTTGGGCGGGGAGACGAGTGGCTGGCAGGGTCAGTCGCCCGACGAGATAGCAGAAACGACGAACCCGACGCTCCAACTCACCGCCGGCGAGACGTACGAGCTCACCTGGGAGAACCTCGATGGGATGGAACACGAACTCATCATCGAGGACGGAAATGGAAGCGAGCTAGAGGCGACCGAATCGAATGACGAGAAAGGCGCGACCGAATCGATAACCTTCGAAGCGACGAGTGAGATGGCGTCGTACTACTGTGAGTACCATCCCGAGCAGATGCGAGGAAGCGTCGAAGTCAGCGAGGAGTAGCGTTACGCCGGTGTGGGGAGTGAAGTTCCAGAAGAGTTAGCATCTGTCATGCCGAAGCCGTCGCTATGAGTACGTCATCGAGCGAATCGACCGTCCTCCCCGAGTGGGTCTGGCGGCGTCATGCGAACCCGTGGAGTGGCTGGAGCCGGGCGGCCACGACGCCCGTGCTGGTGTACGCGCTCTATCACCGCAAGTGGCGACTGGTCGCGACCGCGCTCGTCTGGCTGGTCGTCAATCCCGCAGCGTTTCCCGTGCCCGAAACGACCGACGCGTGGATGACCCGCGGAGTGCTGGCAGAGCGCGAGTGGCTCCGCGACAGTAACGGAACCGTCGGCCTGTCGTGGCCGAACCTCCTCAACCTCCTCAATGCTCCCGTGACGGCTTACGTCGGGTGGGCCACGCTCAAGCGCAGGCCTGTCCACGCAGTCGTCGCGACGGCGCTACTCATGGCGCTCAAGTTGCTGTGGATTCGTGAGATTATCGGACTGACGGGCGTCGAACCCGGTGAGAAATTCCCCGAGGAGTGAGCGGTCAGTCGTCCATCGGAGCCGCATCGGGGCGATAGGAGCGACTAATCTCCTTCCACTTGCCGGTCGTAAACCGGTAGTAGGTGATGAACGCGGGCACGAGCGTCTCGCCGAAGAAGGCGAGGTAGATTCCCCAGATGCCGAGTGCCGTCGTCGCACCGAGGTACATGAACGGGATGGCGACGCCGAACATCCCGATGACGAAGGCGTAGAACGGCCAGCGCGTGTCGCCCGTCGAGTCAAGCGCCCCCGAGACGGTGCTCGTGACCCCCTGGAAGATCACCGCGACGGCGGAGACGTAGACCATATCGACGGCGACCGGAATCGTCGGATCGCCCGAACTGCCGACGAACAGTTCGACGATGGGCCGGGCGAAGGTGACGACGACGACTGCGGCGACGACGTAGGTCGCCACCGAGAACCGGACGATTTCCCGCCCGTAGGACTCTGCGTTCTGTTCGTTGTTCTTGCCGAGTTCCTGGCCCACGAGGCTGCTCGCGGCGAGACCGAATCCCCAGCCGGGAGTGTTGATGAGCCCCCAGATACGCCGGGCGATGATGTACGCGGCGGCGACCGGTGGGCCGAACATACCGACGATTGCGAGTGCGGGGAACCGGGCGACGGTCCAGACGGAATTACGCCCCACGACGGGCGTCCCGATGGTCGCGACGTCGCGCATCGTTTCGCGGTCGAGAAACCGACCCGTCGGCGAGACGGTGACCGGGAGCGCGCCGACACCGGGCAGCGACCCCCGCGAGAGGCCGACGACGAACGCGGCCGTCACGATGACGTTCGAGACGACGGTCCCGATGGCCGCGCCGACGACCCCCATCCCGAGGCCGAAGATGAGCACCGCGTTGATGACGATGTTCAACACCGCGCCGGTCGCGCGGAGGACCATCGGCGTCCAGGCGTCGTCCGCGCCGATGAGCGCGCGACTCCCGATGAGGTTGAGCGCGCCGAAGGGGACGCCGAAGGCGACGATTCTGAGGTAATCAGCACCGTAGGCAACCACCTGCGCGTCCGAGGAGAGCAGTGAGATGAGTTCGACCGGGAACAGAAAGTAGAGGGCCGCGACAGGAATCGTCACGATGACGACGAGTGCGGCGCTGGCGCGGATGGCCTGTCCGAGCTGGTCGAAGCGTTCTGCGCCGAACCGCTGGGAGACGAGGGCGATGGTCCCCGCGGCGAGGCCGCCACCGATGCTGAACACCATCCCCCAGAAGGGACCGGCGAAACCGACGCCCGTGATGGCAGTCGACCCGAGCGCGACGCCGACCATCGCCACGTCCGCTGCGTTCTTCGACATCCGCGCGAGGCCGGTGACGATGCGGGGCCACGCGAGGTCCGCGGTGTGGCGCGCTCGCTCCTCGGCGATGAGGCCGAATCGGGAGAGCAGAAGGCCGATGCTGAGGAGGAGGGCGCTCAGCGGGTTCGGGAGACGGGGCACTTGGCTACGCTTCGACGTCGAGGCCAAAAGCCGTTCGTTTGCCGGAGAGGATATCTGCTATTTCGCGGGGTTTGGTAGCCCGAGCCGTGCTTATCGCTCGTCGCCGGACTCGCGATTACGGTTGGTCTCGTGACCGAGTTTTTCGAGGACGGACTGCATCATCGAGCGCACCTTGTTCGAACCGTTCGGCAGGCTCGAACCCTCCCCGTCACTCTCGCTCACCGCGTCGTCAGCTGTGTCGCGGGCCATGTGCTCGGTCGAAGGTCGTCGTTGGTCTGTCATAATTGTAGGGGCCTCACAGGAGCGCCACCCCGAGACTCACGCCGGTCACCACGACGCCGAGGATGAACGCGTTCTGGGCGTAGGCGAACAGCGTCGAGAGGTTGTCGAGTTCCACCTCGTTCCACCGCACCCACGCCTTGTAATCTCCGAGGAGGCGTTCGAGCCATTGACGCTCGCCGAGTTCACGCTCGGTGAGCGAGTTCGCGTGTCGGGCCGCCACTCCGGCTCGCATGTCCGGGTACTGCTGGACGCTCACCCCGAGGACGAACGAGACGAGGAGTAAGCCGGTCCCAAGGACGATGCCCGCGTTGAGTGGGAACTGCTGGGGGAAGATGCCAACGCCGGAGGCGATGACCCCCATGATGACGAGGACGAACCGCGAGAGTTTGGCCGAGGTCTGTTCTACGTCTTCGGCCTGCGAGAGTTGGTCGTTCACCACGCGCCGGAACTCCTCGCGCTCGACGCGAAGGCTCTCGACGTAGCCGTCACCTGTCTGGGACGTGGTGACGCTGGTGCTCACGGTGAGCCTCCCGAGCGCGAGGCGTGGGCCATTGTATGGGATAAGTCAGTGAACTAACGTAATAATTTCGGGAATCGAGAGTATGGGATTAATCGACGCGCATCCGTTCGCGAATCTGCCCGTTACAATCTCCAGAGTACATGAGAGATACTCGATTCGTAGATTCAGCGATGATACTCACGAAGGTGCAATCAGACGGTGCGACTGCAGAAACGTCCATCACTTCCGGTTGCGCGCTCCCATCGAGGTAGGCTTTTATCAGAAATTCCCCTGGCTCTTTCGGCAGGTCGTCAGTGAAGTCAACAGCGGGAGCGACGTTGTTTCGCATCTTCTCGAATTCGTGGACTTCGTCGTAGGCCACTTCGCCGTTGAATTCGACGACAACTCTGATGGTATGGCCGCGCTCTGAATCACGATTTCCGACAGCGGCTTCGCCGATTCGGACTTGGTTGGCTGGGAAATACTGGGTGCAGCCGGCGAGACCTGCGCTTCCGAATGCTACGCCCAATTGGAGGATTTTTCTTCGGTTCATCGTCGTCGCCGTGGGGCTTCTGTAGAAAAGTCAGCCAAACAATATATAGATGGTCGCAAAAAGGTACGGATCGATTGTGCCTACTCGTCAGCGGAGTCCGCGGGTGAGAAGTGCAGAATCGTCTCCGAGGCTGTCTCGCTCAATCGTGTGACGTCGTAGTCACCGGGTGCGACCCAATCAGCACCCAGCGTTATCTCGGTTCCCTCCGACGATTGTTCGACCGTCGCTTCGGTGGTGGGCCATTTGCCGTCGCCGTCACCGTCCTTGGGTGGCTTCTTTCCGACCGTTGCCCCGTAATCGACCAATCCAGCCCCGTCTTTCGGCTGGTCTTTGATGTCGCGGGCGTGTTCCTCGAACACCTGCATAATCTGTTTGGGCTTTACTTTCGGGTTCTTGGTGCGGTACTTCGCGACCATCCCGGCGACTTCCGGAGAGGAAAACGACGTGCCGGAGGCCTTCACCCATGGCCCCGAGAGTTGCTCGCCCATCGTCGTTCCCTTCGCCTGCGCGAGGCGGTTGTCCTTGCCGATGGCGGTCACGTCCGGGTTGTCGAGTTCGGGGTTGTACGAGGAGAACTCGGCCATCTTGCCCGCCACGGTGCAGGCCCCGACGCTAAAGGCGCGTTCTGCGGTTGCGGGACTCCCGCTCTTGCCGCCGGAGTTCCCAGCGGCGACGACGTCGCGGACGCCCTTCTCGACAAGTTTGTTGTGGACGCGGTCGATCTGCTCGGAGGGCTGGCTCGCGCCCCACGACATGTTCACCACGTCGTACTCGTCGGTGTGGTTGTGCAGCCACTCGTAGGCGCGCATGATGACGTTCGTCTTGGTCTTGCCCTGGTCGCCGAAGATTCGCAGGGAGATGAGTTCCGATTCGGGTGCGAGGCGGGTAATCTGGCCGAGGACGGCGGTTCCGTGACCCACTTCGTCGCCCTTGCCGCTGCCGGTCACGTCTACCTGTTTAATCGAGTCGTCGCTGAACACCGGGTGGCTCGGGTCGACGCCCGAGTCCATCGCGACGACGGTCTGCCCCTTGCCCGACGCGCTGTCGGTGGGGACGTTGTGGAGTTTGCGCACGTCTTCGATGGTGGCTGTCTCCTGTTTCGCTTCGCTCGTGGCTTCCGGTGCGGTGGGAATGCCGATGTCGAGGTTCTCCTCGACGCTCTTGATGCGCTCGTCCCACGTCTTTATGCTCGCGTGGGAGTCGTCGGTCCGGACGTAGGCCGCCGCGCCCACGTCGTCGCCGAAGTTGTAGGTTTCGAGGACGGTGCAACTGCAATCGTACAGGAATTCCGGGCGTCCTGTGGTAAATAGCATCAGGTCTGTCATGGCGGGGAGTGCGCGGACGTCAGGGCAGGCGACGACACCGTGAACGGTTGCCGTGCCTGACAGTCACGTACGAGTAAATTTCACGCTACCCTGTGGTAAAACATGCGGCCAGTGCAACGGGGCAGGCGGGGCTGCGAGGGACGTTGCAGATGCAGGCAGCGCGCCTAACATCCTTCCCACCTATTTTTGAACTGCACGACAATGACTGTAACAAACCTGCGTGACTTCTTCGTACACAACGTAGAGGACATCTACTACGCCGAAAAGCAACTTCTCGACGCGCTCCAGCAGTTCGAAGACCAGACCGAAGACGAGGACATCGCCCAGGAGTTCAGCGACCACCGCGAGGAGACCGAGGAGCACATCGAGCGCCTCGAGAAGGTGTTCGAGAAACTCGACAAAGAGCCAGAAAAAGAGGAGTGTGAGGCCATCGAAGGCCTGCTCGAAGAGCACAAGGGCTTCGCGGACAAGGACCCCGACCAGCGGCTCCTCGACCTGCACAACCTCGTCGCCGCACAGAAAGTCGAGCACTACGAGATTGCCTCCTACGGCAACCTCGCGCTGCTCGCAGACCGACTCGACATGGACGAGGCAGGCGACCTCCTCCACAAGAACCTCGAAGACGAAGAGGAGGCCCTCGACACCCTCTCGTCGTTCGTCGACGACTACGACTACGAAGAAATCGTCGAGGCGTCCGCCGACTAGACGCATACGGGCAGGTCCGGTCTCCAGGTCAGTGACGGCGTGACGACCCTGCATCCGAATCGCCGTCTCGCTTTTCTCGCTGCCGTTCCTACAGCACGCGTGAGTGCAATCGCCGCGACGCTGTTCGACTTAGACGGAACGCTGTGTCAGAGCGATCAGGACGCAATGACCCTCTATCGCGGGTCGTTCGACGTTGCGGGCATCGACCCCTTCGGCGAGCCGGGTGACCTCTGGCGGGCGCTCGACGGCCCACCCGACCCTGGCGACGAACTCGGCTATCTGACCGCCGGGTTCAGCGCGGTGGCCGCCCAGTACGGCCGGTTGGAAGCGGACGCCAGCGCGCTCGCTCGTGGCTTCATCGAAACGCTCGATCTGACGGCCGTCTCGTTCCATCCTGGAGCAGAGGAAGCCCTGGAATTGGCGGGCGACCACGGTCTCGTCGGGCTGGTGACCAACGGCCCTGCCCGACGACAGGCGGTGAAAGTAGACGCCCTCGGCATCGCGAATGCGTTCGACGTTATCATCTACGCGGGCGACTTGCCGCGACGAAAACCCCACGCGGACCCGTTCGACCGGGCGCTCGCGGCGCTCGGCGTCGACCCGGACCGCGTCCTTCACGTCGGTGACTCACTTGAATACGACGTCGCCGGTGCGCAGGCCGCCGGCCTGCTTGCAGCGTGGTATCCCCACAAATCGAACCCGGACCCGCGGGAGTACACACCCGATTTCATCCTCACCCACCTCTCCGAACTCGAAGTTGTCCTCACGGCCCCGGCTGACTAGTGAGGAACTGGGCCTTTATCCCGCGCCATCGAACCTTCGGTGATGGCCTCGGTCCGTGAAATCGTCGCCCGCGAGTTTCCCGAGCGTGCCGTGGCGACGGTCGCTCCCTCAGCACGCGGCAACCGCAAGCGAACCACCTTCGTCACCTTCGAAGATGGGGGCGGGGTCGTCGTCCAACAAGCCGCAAATCGAGCGGCGCTCCGAACGGAGGCGCAACTCGCGAGTAGACTACAGGCAGAGACCGTCCTGCCGATTCCAGCCGTCCTCGCAGACGGAATCCGCGAAGCAGACGCCTACGTCGTGGTCGAACGCGCCCCGGGCGAGGACCTGCACGAACGGTTCGCGAGCCTCGACACCACGCACCAGCAATCCCTCGCTTCGACCTTCGGGCGCTACCTCGCGACCCTCCACGAACTGACCGCTTTCGACGCCTTTGGTCAGGTGACGTGGACGGACGGACGTTTCGTCGCTCGCGGGACGGTCGACTGGCGCGCGTGGTTCGACGACTACCTGCACGCGGGTCTCGACGCGCTCACTGCCGATTTCGACGACGTTCGAGCGGAGGTGCGTAAGTTCGCGACGACGGCGACGCTCTCCGAGCACTCCGAATCGCGACTCTACCCGTGGGACGTTCGCCCGGGGAATGCGCTGGTTGCTGACGGAATACTCACCGCAATTCTCGATTGGGGCGACCCGCTCGCCGCCGACCCGGGCGTGGCCGTCGCGAAGGCAGAACATCTCGACTGCGACTGGTACGTCGCGGATGGGAGCCACCTTCGTGAGGCATTTCGGTCGGGTTACGAGCGGGTGCGAGCGTACCCAACGGTATGACCTGTCTACCGGGTTGCCGCCGTCGTTCACTCGGCGGTGGACTCGAACGGCATCGTCACGAGACCCGGCTTCCCGGAACGGACGGGGGGCGCGGCGGTGGCGTTCCACCGCGAGCGATTACGCGCCGCGATGGCGAACTGACCCGTCTGTACCTGTGGCCCCCTCCAGAACGGGACCCCTCTGGGAGGGGATCGCGATTGAGGAGGGAGTGGGCGTGAGTGTGTGGGATGGGTGTCTCCAGACCGTCCGCCAAGATACATTGGAGAGACAATACTTCCCCCGACCACAGCGAGCGACAGCTAGACCACCGACGGTTGCGTCCGAGAAACGTCAGACAACTACTGCCAATGTCTATCAATTTTGATGATAAATCACCAGACGTCGTCCGGGTGGTTCGTGATACCATCCATCCGCCCCCCAATTGTTTAGGGACAGCGAGTATCCCTCTGGTGACTGTATGACCACGAGTTGAGATGGTGACGAAGGACCAGCCCCAACGTTCGCTGTTGCAGGCGATACTATATCGCCTCAGTGGCATGTTCGGGGTTGAATTAGATGACGAAGCAGGAGGCAACGCGACGGGTGAATCTGCGTCAGTGCGGGGGCAAACCGGATCTGAGACGGTTGCGACGAACGATTTCGTCGAATATACCTATGAGCACTCGAAGGCGGATTTCGTCGTCGAGACGGGCTTGACGCCAGAAGAACTGGTGTTGGAACTCGTCGAAGAAAACGACGGACGAATGCCCCAAAAGGAGGTGGTCTCGCTCGTTGGCTGGTCGGATGCGACAGTGAGCAGACTTCTGCAGGACATGGAGAAGTCGAAACTGCTCAATCGATTCAGACTGGGACGCGAGAAGATTATCTGCAAACCTGAGCTCTCGCCAGGTGGGTTCGACAGCCGACTCAAAAGCGAGACGCCACAGGGTCCACCGAGAGTCCAAGAGGACGCGAAGGTAGAATCCGACTGAACGCAGTCAGTCCGCCGTTGGACTCCCTTCGAACAGCGCTGCCAGTAGCTTTCGCTGGGCGCGACGCAGGTGTTCGTGGAACGTTGCTGGCGACACGTCGAGCGACTCGGCCACGTCCGTCCCCGCGCTTTCTCGCGGCCAGTCGAAGAAACCGGCGTAGTACGCGGACTTGAGCGCCGTTCGCTGGCGGTCTGTAAGCTGTCCGATGAGACTTTCTGCAAGCTCTTCTGGCATGGCGACTTGCCGATTGACCGTGTTTCGCGAGGCGAGGTCGATGTCCGGGTAGTGCTCGCGGACGGCGTCGCTCACCTGCCGTACGTCGACGGTCTCGGGGAGTTCGGCCTCGATTTCGACTCGTCCCGGCGTGAACGTGACTGTGTGCAGTCGCCCGCCGTAGGTTGCGAGAATCGACCCGGCGGTCGGTTCTTCGATGAGAATTTCGAGTCGCGTCACCGTTTCGGAGGTGGTAATCGTCCGAACCTCACGCACGCTCGGGTCGTCGGCGATTGCCGCTTCGTAGGCCGCAGCGTTCATTTTACGGACGGTATGGTACTGCAACACCGTCCCGTTGTTGAGCGGAACGGCCCGGTCGATGGTCACCTCACCGAGGTCGTCGCCAAGTGCGGCGAGCGTCTCGGGGAGCGTGCCAGACCGGAAGGTGACTTCAGTGATGCGGTCTGCCATCAGTGCCGCCTTTCGCTCCATCGCGTTTATCGCGTGGCCGATGACGTCGCCGACCTGCGAGAGAATCTTGCGTTCGTTCTCGCCGAAGGCGTCGGGCCGGGCCGAGTGGAGCGTCAAGACGCCGTACTGGAGGTTCTGATAACCGATAGGAATCGCCGCCACAGAGTGATAGCCCCGCTCGCGAGCGTCGTCGTGCCAGTGTTCGTAGGCCTCGTCTTCGAGGATGTTCCGGCTGAACACGGCAGTTCGCTCCTGGAGGGCCCGACCGGTCGGGCCGAAATCCGTGGCTTGCGCTGTTGGGTCGCCCGACCACTCCTCCAGGTAGCCAGAGACGCCGGCTTCCGCGATTGGTTCGAGCGTCGAGTCGTCTGACTCCGTGGCCAGCCACGCGAACTCGTAGGAATCTGCGGCGGCGAACCGCTCACAGACGAGGCGTTCTACGTCCTCTCGTGCGGTGGATTCGACGATGGCGTGAGTGATTTCCCGGACCACTTCGTTCAGTTCGTTCAGCGTCTCGACCTGCCGCTCCCAGGCCTTTCGCTCCGTGATGTCCCGGACGACGCCCGCGCGACCGTCAACTTCGTCGGAGTAGGGGTACGGCCCGAGGCGCGCCTCTGCGGGAATCGAGGTGCCGTCCTTTTTCGTCAGATCGAACTTGAGCGTCGCCATCTCTCGATAGCCGCTGCGTATCTCGGAGGTGAGTTCGTTCGCCTGCTGGCGAACCGTTTCGTTGTGGGCGAGATTGGCGTGATTGCCGAGCAGTTCTTCGCGGTCGTACCCGGTCATCTCACAGAGCGCATCGTTCACCATCACGAAGTTCTCGTTCGGGTCGAGGGCGTACACGCCGTCCCAGATGGTTTCGACGATGGTTTCGTAGCGCTCTAACTCGCGCTCGCGTTCCGTCCGCGAGATTGCCGCGGCGAGAATGTTCGCCACGTTGCGGACGAAAGAGACGTCCTGTTCGGTGAACTCTCTCGCGGTCTTCGTGTGAGCGCCGAAGACGCCCCACGGGTCGTCTGGTGGGCCGATGATAACGCTGATGCCGCTCACGACGTCGTGGTCTACGAGGAGATCTGGCCCGCTAAAACGCGTCTCTGCGTCGAGGTTGGTGACGACGACTGGTTCCGCCGAGAGCAACGTATAGCCGGCCTGTGAGGTCTCCTCGGTTCCGACGGTGGCGGTCCCGACGAGGCCGTCCTGCCAGCCGACACCGGCCCTGAGACGGAGGTGTGACTGCGTTTCGTCGAGGTCGAGTACTTTTGTCAATTCGATGTTAAGCGTCGATGCGACGAGGTTTGTGGCCGTCTCGAACAACCCGTCTAAGTCGCGGTCGGTGAGCGCCTGCTGACCGAAGTCTGCGAGTGCCCGCTGTTGGCGTACCTGCCGTTCGAGGCTGTCGACGCGTTCGGTACGACTTTCGAGATTTCTGACGACGCCAACCGTTCCTTTGAATGAACCGTCGTCGCTGGGGAGGAGCGCAAAGCGAGTCTCTGCCGCGACCTCCTCGCCGTCTGCCCGCTCGAGCGTGATGTCGACTGCGCCACCCTCGCGCTCCCCGTCACGCATCGCTGCGCGCAGTCGATGACTCTGTTTGATGACCTCGTCGTCGACGACGGTCGAAACGTGCTCGCCGATGAGCTCCTCACGGTCGTAGCCCACCATCGAAGCGTACCCGGCGTTGACCATCTCGAACTCGTCGTCTTCGTTGGTGATGTACACGCCATCGTGGATGGTCTCGACGATGGTCTTGTAGCGTTCCAGGTCCGCTGTCGGCTGTTGGGAATCCGGGTCCGGTTCTGGAGGTTCGTCTTCGGGCGTCGGTTTGACGACCACGAGTATCGTCCCCGATGCCGCGTCGTCTCCAAGTCGCTGTAACCAGAGGTCGCAGTGGACAGGGTGCCCATCGGCCTGCAATATCGTGGTGGACAGGCGCGCCGGGTCTGCGTCGCTCCGGTCCAGTTGGCCCCGGACGCTGTCTATCACCGCCGTTTCGGTTGGGAGGAATGAAGTGAACAGTCGGCCGTGAAGGTGGTCTGCTGGCTGGCCGACCAACTCACAGAACCGGTCGTTTGTGGCAACGATGGTTCCGGAGTCATCAAGTTTGATGGTGCCAACATCTGTCGCCTCGACAACTGCGCTGAAGGCGCGTCCCGCCTCTTTGGAGTTGTCGGTCAACGGGGATGTGGGAGGCTCCCCGCCGGAAGCACGGGTCATCTCATCGCCGCCTTACGAGGCGTCCCAAATAAGTCCAATGGCTGAAATCAAACATATCAATCACATTATATTATCGATAATTGTCCAGAAAATAGGGCGATTTTCAAAATATTCAAACTAAAAAACCAATATTTCTTTCCCAAATTGTTGGATGTGCATCGGAATCTGTTTGCGACCTGTGGGCAAAATATGTCATGTCCTACCACGAATGTGACGTCCCGACAGCCCCCGAATTCCAAACGACGTTTCTAGTACCTGTAGCGGGTGAAATAACACAATTTATTAACTCTGGGGCCTGTTCTAATAACAGAATGCAACGATTTTCACGGCGTGCGCTCCTCCAGTGTGGAGGGGGTGCGCTCGCAGTATCGCTCGCAGGCTGCCTCGGCGATTCCTCTGGTGAGGCGGGACAATCGACGGCGACGGCGTCGTTTTTCGTGCTCTCGGATTTCGCCGAGCAGATCGTCGGTGACGGGCTTACTATCGAAAATCTGGTTCCCGTCGGCCAGCACGGCCACGGCTGGGAACCCGGGCCAAACGTTCAGCGGTCGGTCCTTCAGTCACTCGCCTTCCTCTACGTGGGCCACGGATTCCAGCCGTGGGCCGACAACATCGTGTCGAACCTCGCCGCGGACGCCCCCGAAGTCGTCGTCGTCGAAGCATGGGAGGACATAGACCTGCTTGCTGCAACCGGTCACGACCAGGGGGAAGAAGACGGAGGTCACAAAGAAGACGAAGACCACGACGAGACCGGTGTCGATCCCCACTTCTGGCTCAACCCCCAGCGTGCCGCCCAGGCAGTCGAGACCATCGCCGCCGGCCTCGGTGCCGCGGATGCAGACCGCGCCCAGCAGTATCGCGACGGAGCGGCAGCCTACACGGAGGTACTCTCCGACCTCGACACCGAGTTCGAAAATGCACTCTCCACGCGCACGCGAGAGGCGGTACTGGTCGCCGGTCACGACGCCTTCCAGTACCTCGCCACTCGATACGGCTTCGAGGTGCACGCCCTCTCGTCGCTCTCGCCGGACGACGAGCCGACGCCACAGGACGTGCGACACGCCCAGGAAATCATCGAAGAACACGACATCGAGTACGTCCTCGCGCCGGTGTTCGAATCTGACCGCGCGGCGCGACAACTCGTCGAAGAGACGGACGCCACTGGCCTCCTTCCCATCACGTCGATTCCCTCGATTTCCGAGGAGTGGCGCGATAAGGGATGGAGCTACGAAGACATCATGCGCGAGGTCAATCTCGCGTCGCTCACGGAGGCGCTCGGAGCGTGACGGCAGTCATCGACGTCGACCACGTCACCTTCGGCTACGGTCCCACCCCGGTCGTCGAAGACGTGTCGCTCACCGTCGAAGAAGGCGAGTTCCTCGGCCTCGTCGGACCAAACGGATCGGGAAAGAGTACGCTCTTGCAGCTCATGCTCGGGTTGCTCGAACCCGACGAGGGGCGTGTCGCGCTGTTTGGCGAACCGGCGAGCGAGTTCAGCCACGGCGAACGACTCGGATACGTCCCCCAGCAGGTAACCAACTCGACGGTCGGGATGCCCGTCACCGTCCACGAAGTAGTGACGATGGGGCGCTATCCGCGGGTCCGATTCGGCCGACTGTCCAGCGAAGACCGCGACATTGTCGCCGACGCCATGGAGACAGTGGGCATCACGCACCTCGCCAAACGGCGCATCGCCAACCTCTCCGGGGGCCAGCGCCAGCGGGTGTTCATCGCCCGAGCGCTCGCGGCTGAGGCGGACCTGCTCGCGCTCGACGAACCGGCCGTTGGCGTCGATGCCGAGTCTCGCGAACGGTTCTACGACTTGCTCAACCAGCTCAACGGCGAGGGGATGACCATCATCCTCATCGAACACGACATCGGCGTCGTCACCGAACACGCGACGAAGATTGCCTGTATCAATCGTCGCCTGTTCTTCCACGGTGCGTCTGCCGGATTCACTGAAAGCGACGCGCTCGCCGAAGCCTACGG
Source organism: Haladaptatus sp. DYSN1 (assembly GCF_029489995.1). Lineage (NCBI taxonomy): Archaea > Methanobacteriati > Methanobacteriota > Halobacteria > Halobacteriales > Haladaptataceae > Haladaptatus > Haladaptatus sp. DYSN1. Next base: position 1,677,501 of record NZ_CP120470.1, on the reverse strand, counting down.
CGCGAACCAGCGCGTGTTGCACCACGACCACGAACACTCTCACGTCCACGAGCACGCCCACGGCCACGATTCGGACGGTGACCGGCCGTGAGCGTCCGGCCGCTGGTCGTCCTCGCCCTCGTGACCGAGTGGTTGAACGCACTCCTCGACGGCGTCGGTGCCGGGATGTGCGCGCTGACCGCCCCGTTCGGCATCGAAATGCTGTGTTTTCCCTTCATGCAGCGGGCATTCGTCGCAGGCGTCGCAATCGGCGTCGTCGGTCCGCTCATCGGGTCGTTCCTCGTCCACCGACAGCTGTCACTCATCGGCGAAACGCTCGCGCACACCGCCTTCTCGGGCGTGGCTATCGGCCTGTTTCTGAGTTCCACGTTCGCGTTTGTCGTCTCGCCGTACCTCACCGCGCTCGTCGTCGCCGTCGTCGCTGCGCTCCTCATCCAGGCTATTTCCGAGTACACCGACGCCTACGGCGACGTGTCGATGGCCATCGTCCTCGCCGGCGGATTCGCCCTCGGGACGGTCATCATCAGCGCGTCGGGCGGCATCGCCGTCTCCGTAAACCAGTACCTGTTCGGTAGTCTCTCGACGATTACCCGCGAAAACACCGGGATACTCGTCCTGCTCAGCCTGTTCGTCACGAGCGTCGTCGCGCTCATCTACCGCCAACTCCTGTTCATCACCTTCGACGAGACGGCCGCGCGGGTGGCGAGTCTGAACGTCGAGGGCTACAATCGCCTCCTCGTCGTGCTCACCGCGCTGGTCGTCGTCGCGGCGATGCAACTCATGGGCGTCATCCTCGTCGCGGCCCTGCTCGTCGTGCCGGTGGCGGCGGCCGCACAGGTTGCGGGAAGTTTCAAACGCTCGCTCTGGTACTCGATTGCCTTCGCAGAACTCTCGGTCGTCGTCGGCCTCACCATCTCGTACGCTTACGGTCTCGCGACGGGTGGAACCATCGTACTCGTCGCAATCGCTGTCTACGCGGGTGCGGTGGTCGTTGGAAAAGTTCGTACCAGAACAGTGGTAGCCGAGCGAACGGTAGATGCGGAGTGACTATTCGACGCTCGCGAACGTCCCGAACTCATCTACGGGAATGACCGAGTAATCGACGGTCAGAATGTCCTTCGTGGCGCGGATCTTCCCGACGAACGTGGAGATGTTTTCGAGCGACCCTTCGAGGATGAACAGTTCCATGCAGTAGTGGTCGCCGACGTGGCTGTGGAAGTTAGAAGCGACGAGGTCTTCGTGTTCGTGGCGCAGGTGCATCATCTTCTCTTCGACGCTCGTCGTCTGGAACTTGAACAGGACGGTGACGACGCCCATTAGGTCGCGGTCCTCGAGGCGTTTGTCCTCGAACTCGCCGAGGAGGTTGCGACTCGCTTCGCGAATCACCTCACTGCGACCCGTGTAGCCGTGTTCGGAAGAGAAGGCGTCGATTCGTTCGAGCAGTTCGTCTGGCATGGAGACGCTGACGACGGTCATGTATTAACTCAGGGGCACTTCGATATTAAAGATTGAGTAACGACCCGGGGTGTCCGTCACCGAGACACACCTTTTCACGCCCACGTCTCGACTAGGAACCATGGCACTCTCGGTCAGCACGAACGAGCGCGTGGAGCTGGTGGATATCTCAGACCGCGTCGCCGGTGAACTTCCGTCCGACGCGACTGGTATCTGTACGGTTTTCTGCACCCACACGTCGGCGGGCCTCCTGATACAGGAGAACGAATCGCGGCTGAAACGCGACTTGCTCGGGCTGTTAGAACGCGTGGTTCCGGAAGCCGGCGGGTACGAACACGACGAGATAGACGACAACGCAGACGCCCACCTCCGCGCCACGCTGCTCGACAGTAGCCTCTCGATTCCCGTCAAGAATGGCGCGCTCCAGCTGGGGACGTGGCAGACGATTTTTCTCGTGGAATGTGACGGGCCTCGCACGCGCAACATTATTGTTACTGTCACTTAGAGCGCGAGGACGAGGTCTTCACCGTCGCGCTCAAACTCGGTGTCGAACGGGGCAGAGCGGTCCCGCATGGTCTCACGGCACCATGTGGCGGCCTCCGGGCGCGCGATGTGGACCGAAAAGTCGTAGATTTCGGTAGGGCTGCAGCGCAGTTGTGAGAGCCCCTCCGGGGTGAGCGTCACCTCGAAGATGAACCCGTGGTCGTTGTGGAGGTGAGAGTCAACCGCGTAGTCGTCCACGAAGTCGCCCGTGTCGTACAGAATGAGCCCGTCCTCGTACACCTCGACGCCGTGAAAGAGGTGTGCGGAATGCCCATAAACGATGTCCACGCCCTCGTCGACGAGCCAGTGGGCGAAGGCGACGAAGTGGTCAGGCGGACTCGTCGTCATGTTCGGCCCCCAGTGGAGGGCGGCGACGAGCAACTGTGGATTCCACTGGCGGGCGCGAGCGAGAACGTCACGAACCCTGATTCGCGTCGGGCCGTGGCGAGGATCTACCTCGATGAGGGCCGTCCCGTACTTGTCGTGGTCTGCGGCGTACTCCGGCGTGTTGTCGGTGAACGACACCATCGCCACGCGAACCCCGTTCAGCGCGAACACGGCGGGGTCGAGCGCGGTATCGAGGTTCCGGCCCGCACCAGCGTGGGCGATTCGCGCCGCGTCGAGGTGGTCTAGCGTGTCGCCGAGGGCGGTCGGGCCGAAGTCCATGACGTGGTTATTTGCGAGACTCACCGCAGACACTCCGGCCGCGGTGAGCGCGGGAATCGCCCACATCGGGTCCGCCCGGAAGTGAAACGGTCGGTAGGTTTTCGTCCAGGGCATTCCGTTCGTCGAGAGACAACACTCCAGATTACAGACGAGGCCGTCAAGGTCCGTGAGGCGGGAACGGCAGTCTCCCCAGACCGTCTCCGGGGGGAGCCAGCGCTGGCGCTCGTCTACGAGTCGCCCGAGCATCACGTCACCTAAAAGCCCCAGCCGACGAGTCGGTGCCATTCACAGAGATACGACGGCGAGCGAGAAAACGTCATCACACCCATACAGGTTTTCTCCGGGCGAAGCGAAAGTTCATTGAGGCGATTTACCGTGGAAGTAGCCTGGACTCGCCGGTCGTACCTCGCAGTGTCACTGGTAACACTGTCTGGTATCACTGGCTGTGCGCAGGTGAGCGACCCGGCGCCGGGTGGGGACGAGACGATGGCAGACTTGCAACTCAGGAGTGAGGCGTTCGACGACGGCGCACTGATTCCGCGAACATACGGCTACAAAAACGAGAACGTGAATCCACCACTCTCGATTTCGGGGGTTCCGGCGGACGCACAGTCACTCGCGCTGGTGATGGACGACCCCGACGCGGTAAAACCCGCGGGCAAGGTGTGGGACCACTGGGTCGTGTGGAACGTCGACCCGGAGACGACCGAGATTCCCGAGAACTGGGACCAGATGGAGGCGACGGTGGGGACGAACGGTTTCGGCGAGTTGGGCTACGGCGGGCCGAGTCCACCCGACGCAGAACACACCTACCGGTTCTTCGTCTACGCCCTCGACACGACGCTCGACCTCGATGCGGGCGCGACGAAGGCCGACCTGCAGGCGGCGATGGAGGGCCACGTTCTCGCAGAGGTACTGCTCACGGGAACCTACGCACCCTGAGTGCCGGTAGTCGGTCGTGAGGAGGGGAACTGATTACGCCTGAGTGATTACGTCTCGCCATGTACCTCTCCCGTCCCGTCCGCGCCATCATCGACGACCCCCACCGCGGCGAGACCGTCACGCTCATCCTCCGCTTGCCGGATGGGTGGACCGACGCCGACATAGACCGTGTCACGACGGCTGTCGAAACCGCCGGTTGCGACGTGGTAAAACGACTCTCGACCGGGGGCCTCAAAGTCGCCGCCGACCACGAGGACGTGGCCGCGATTACCGCCATCGACGGACTCGACGCCGTGGAGACCGACGACACCCTGCGCATGGCACTCGACGGCGCGGGCGAGGACGTGGAGTACCCCAGCGAGACGCGCTGACCGAGGGGCGAATCCGGGGCGTACACAGTTTTAGGGCGGTGGCGACCAATCTGCCGCCATGGAGTTCAGCGTCGTACAGGGCGACATCGCCGCACAGACCGCAGATTGTCTCGTGAACGCCGCGAACACCGGCTTGCGAATGGGGTCGGGCGTCGCAGGGGCGCTCAAGGCGAAAGGCGGAGACGCACTCGACGAGGCCGCCGTCTCGAAAGGCCCAATCGACCTCGGCGACGTGGCGGTCACCGACGGCTACGGCCTCGACGCAGACTACGTGGTTCACGCCGCCGCGATGCCACCGGGCGGGCAGTCCTCGGCCCGGAGCATTCGGCTCGCGACCCGACGAACCCTGGAAGTGGCCGACGCCCTCGGTTGTGCGTCGCTGGTCCTCCCGGCGATTGGCTGTGGCATCGCCGGATTCGACTTCCGCGAGGGGGTGGAGATTATCTGTGAGGAACTGGCCGTATTTAGGCCCCGTTCGCTTGCTGACGTGCGTCTCATCGCCTACAGCGACGAGGAGGTCGAGACGATGCGAGCGGTCGCCGAGAAATGAACGTAAACGTTCACGGATTGCAGAACGACTCGATTTTTTACCAGTTCGGACCGAACAGCCATCTATGCCCGAGGAATCCCTGCTCTCGAACACCGGCGTGACGTTCACGGAGGACGACCCGGCTGCCGAGGCTACCATCTCGCCGCAGGTGGCCGCGTTGCTCGTCCCCAATCAGGACCGGGCGGACGCCATCGGCGCGGATCTCCTGCGGATGGCTGACGACCGTTTCAAAATCGTGTTCGGCCCCGCACTCGACGGGTTGCGAGCGGCCGCCTGCGAACTCCCCGAGGGACCGGCCGTCTACGTCGTCGGCGTCGAACTCGACATGCGCAAGGTCGGAACTGAGACGAACCTCCACGAGGACGCTCCCGGAATCATTCACAATGCGCGCTTGCTGTTCGCCTACGTCCCGAATGAGGCGGGGACGGGCGCGACGTTCGCCCACCTGACCGAGGATTTAGACGGCGTGGACGACCTCCTGCTCGCCCTCGGCGACAGCGAACGCATCTCGGGCGCTGAGACGACGCTCGAAGCGTTCCGGCGTGAACTCGCAGGCCAGCAAGCCCGCCACATCAGCTTGCTGGCGGAAGATCCGGAGGCGGCGAAGGCGCAGTTCCAGTCTGTGTTCGCCGCTCCGCTGTACGCCTTCGAACAACGCAATTCGTGACCGCTCATTGCTCGGTAAGAATAGTTACCTAGACACACATACTGCCGAAATATTATTTACATATCACTTATGTTTCTGGCGTTGCTACGGACTAGCAGATGGAACACACCGTGGGAAAGGTGGGGTTGTTCGTACTGACTGCTGCGATGGCACTGGCGATGGCAATCGCGCTGAGCCTGCTGTACGTGAGCCTCACGCCCTGAGTCGAAGAACCGAGCGACGGGGTGCGTGTAAGCCCCGAGTAACGATTCGGAAAGACGGGCGTACAACCTGGCAGGTGGCAGATAACTATCGTGGCTTTTTGCGACTGTCCGGTATGAACCACATCTTAGAAGACGTCGGCATCATCCTCCTCGTGTTGTTCGTCGTCATCGGCTACTGGCTCTTCCTGGCGATGGCCTACCAGCAGTTCGTCTGACCCCGACGGTGGCACACCTATTTGCACGACGGCAACGTAGTGTGGACCATGGGTACTCAGGATAGTCCACAGATAGACGTGCTCTACGTCGGGCACGGAGATTCTGCGGACACGGTCACGGCGGCGTTCGGCCGGGCAGGCGTGAACGCGACCGTCGTGTCCAGCGTAGCAGACGTTGCGTCGGCACTTTCCCCCGAAATCGACTGTGTCGTGACGGAGGCGACGTTCGACGCAGGCGACGCAAAATCGGTCGTCCAGACGGTAAACGAATTCGACCTGGACCTCCCGCTCATCGTCTACTCTCACGGCGCGAGCGAGGCGCTGGCGAGCAAAGTCACCGCACTCGGAATCACCTTCTACCGACTCGTCGCGGAGACCGACGCAGACGAGTTGACCGCAGACGTGTTGGCCGCGGTGCGGGCCCACCGGTCGCGGCTCGAAACACCGGTTGACGAACTCAGGCTGAAACAGCGGGCGATGAACGAAGCACCCGTGGGTATCGCCATCTCAGATGCGACACAGCCTGACAACCCGCTCACCTACGTGAACGACTCGTTCGTGGAGATGACGGGCTACACCGAGACGGAAATTATTGGCCGAAACTGCCGATTCTTACAGGGCGAGGACTCGGACCCCGCCGCGGTCACCGCCATGCGCCAGGCAATCGCCGCGGAAGAGGAGGTCGCCGTCGTGGTGAAAAATTACCGAAAGGACGGCGAGATGTTCTGGAATCGCGTGAACATCGCGCCGATTCGCGACGCAGACGGTGAGGTTCGTCACTTCGTGGGCTTCCAGAACGACGTGACCGCCCGCAAGGAGGCGGAACTCGCACTGGCCGAAGAACGCGAGCAATTGGCCTACCTGCTCGACCGGATTCAGGGGCTCATCCAGGACGTGACCCAGACGCTCGTCCGGTCGGTGAATAGAGAGGAGATAGAGGAGACGGTGTGCACGCAGTTGGCAAACGCAGACCCCTACGTCTACGCGTGGGTCGGCGAGGTGGACGTGGCCGCGAACGAAGTCGTCCCGACGCAGTGGTCCGGCGAGGCGCTCGTCTCGGTGGGCGACATCGGCGTGAGCCTCTCGGACCCCGATTCGGCGAACAATCCCGTCGCCCGGGCGGTGAAGACCGGAACCATGCAGACAGCGCGTGTCGGTGTTCGCGGCTTCGGGCGGGGCTACCCGAAGCGCGTCGTCGAGGTCGCGGCCGTCCCACTCGTGTACGAAGACGTGACCTACGGCGTGCTCACGGTGTGTGCCGACCGCGAAGACGTGTTCAACAGCCGCGAGCGCGTCATCCTCGAATCGGTGGGACGCGCCGTCGCGAGCGGCATCAACTCGCTCGAGAGCAAGAAGATAATCACCGCAGACAACATCGTCGAAGTCGAACTGGAGTTCGAATCGACCGCGCTGTTCTTCGTCGATATCGCCTCGAAGACCGGTGCCGAACTCGAATTCAAACAGGCGATGTACCAACCGGACGATTCGCTGGTACTGTTTTTCACTGCGACAGGAGCAGACCCGGAGGTGGTCGAGGCGGCCGCACGCGAATGTGGCGAGATCGCGAACGTACAACTGGTCGCGACGGGCGACGACGAGAGCCTCTTCGAACTCACGCTCGCGAGAGAGTCTATCGTGACCGACCTCGCGAACTACGGCGCGAAGACGCAGGCAATCACCGCACACGACCGGGTCGGGCGCATGAAAATCGAGCTCCCTCAGGAGGCGAACGTCCGCCAGCTCGTCGAACTCGTGAAAAAGGAGTATCCCGGTACCGAACTCGTAAGCTACCGCGAACACGACCGGCGACCGACGACGAAACAGGAGTTCGTCATGGCGCTGCGAGAACGACTTACCGAACGCCAGCTTTCGACGCTCCAGCGTGCGTACGTCGCCGGCTTCTTCGACTGGCCACGGCCCGTGAATGGCGACGACCTGGCGGCGACGATGGGCGTCTCACGTTCGACGTTCCACGAACACCTGCGCGCCGCGGAACGGAAACTCTGTGCGGAGTTGTTCGAGCGGCCAGCGGAACCCCCACTAGTGAGGGAATGAGAATTAGTCACTAACTGGCGTCCATTTATGTAGGTGCGAGGCACGAAGCGATTCGATGCAATCACCTCACTAAAACAATGCCAACCTGCACGAACTGCAACGCACACGTCTCGAAACGATTCGCCCAGGTATTCTCGGACGCACAGGGTCGGATACTCGCCTGTCCGGAGTGCTCCGCGAATGCTGGAATCGCAGAGGCTGCACGGATTCGTGGTCAACAGGTCTGAGTGCCTTGGACCACCCTTCGACGCGCACCGAAGACGAGTAGTCAATGCCCCCCAGAAAGGGTTCTCACTCGTCGCCTGTCAGACAGTCCAACCCGGGCAGTATGTCACCACCAATCAGCAAGTCACACGGAATCCCAGACCCACCCATCCGTGTACTATGCTTTTGACGAGTCGCGATACGACGGCCGCTTCGCGTAGTCGATGGGGTCTGTGACGCCGATGTCTTCGAACGCTCTGAGCCGGATGGCACAGGCATCACACACGCCGCACGCGGGCGCTTCCTCGGAGTAACAACTCCACGTGTGCTCGAACGGCACGTCGAGGGAGACGCCGTGAGCGGCGATTTCCGTCTTCGACCAGTCGACGAACGGCGCTTCCAATGAAATTTCCGTCTCCGGTTTCGTCCCCAGGTCGGCCACGGCCTGAAATGCCTCGAAAAACTCGGGGCGACAGTCCGGATAGCCGGAGTAGTCCTCGCTGTGTGCGCCGATGAACACGGCGTCACACTCTTTTGCCTCTGCGTAGGAGACGGCCATCGCGAGCAAGTTCGCGTTTCGAAACGGAACGTAGGTGTCCGGAATCTCCTCGCTGTCTAAGTCAGCGGCGGCCACGTCGATGCTGTCGTCGGTGAGCGCGGACGCCCCAATCTGGGCGAGATGGCTGGTTTCGATGTGCAGGAAGTCGTTCGCCTCGAAATCCTCGGCGAGCTGTCGAGCGCACTCGTACTCCTTGCCTTCGGTGCGCTGGCCGTAGGAGGTGTGCAGAAAGTAGAGGTCGTAGCCGCGGTCGCTCGCCTCGGCGGCGGCGGTGGCGCTGTCCATCCCACCAGAGACGAGGACGACCGCTCGTTCGTCGCTCATCGCTCCGCCTCCGCACGGTCTGTGGCGCTCCTGAACTGCGTGCGCTCTTCTGCGGTCGGTTCACCGACGGTGACGGTCGTTCGCGTTTCCGTCTCGGTTTCGACGCCGCGCATCGCCTCGCACATGTGGGTCGCAGCAATCTCGACCATCACGGCCTCAGCGTCAAGTTCGTCTGCGAGTCCTTCGGCGATTTCCCGGGTCAGTCGCTCTTGCATGGAGAGTTTACGAGACTGCCAGCGGACGTAGCGCGTGAGTTTCGAGAGCCCCACCACCTCGTCACCCGGACGGTAAGCGACGTGCGCGATACCGTAGAAGGGCAGCAAGTGGTGTTCGCACATGCTGTAGACCGGGATGCTCGTCTTGATGACGAGCCCCGAGCCTTCGGCGGGGAAGGTTCGCATGGTAGGTTTCTCCGTCTCACGAAAGCCCTCTGTCAACGTGCGAAATGCGTCTGGGACGCGCCGTTCCCACGTCTCGACGAGGCCATCGCGGTCGGGGTCCGTGCCGACGGCTTCCAGCAGCATTCGAACCGCCCGTTTTGCCTTCTCGTGGTCGTACGTCGATTCGTCGTCGTGAATGAGGGTAGCGTCAGTCATTTCAGGTGCCGGGAGCGTCGTTCCAGAGGTCGACGTGGAGTCGGGGGGTGTAGCGAAAACCGTACTCCATCGCCAGGTCAGCCGTTCGTATGCGCGTCTCGTCTAAAGCCTCACGGGTTTGCCCTTCTGGCATGAGCAACACGTCGTGGTCGTGGAGGGGCGTCGCGGCCTTCGCCCGGATACGCGAGACGATGTCCGCCACCTCGGGCATGTCGTCGGGGCCGGTGACGACGAACTTGAGTTGCGTATCGTAGGCATCGACGAACTGCGCGAGGACGTCGACGTCGATGCGAGCACGTTCGTGTCGCGCTTCCCATTCGCCCTGACCCTTCGGGTCGCGTTCGGGCGTTGGGGTGCTGGATGCGAGTTTGGGGCTCACGCTCGCGAGGTCGATAGGGGCGTCACGGAAGATGGTTCCGTTGGTTTCGACGGTGGTGTGATAGCTTGCATCTGCAAGTCGTTCGAGCAGTGCCACCGAATCGTCGTGGATGAGCGGTTCACCACCCGTGAGCACGACGTGTTCGGCTTGCTCGTACTCGGCGACGGCCGCCACGATGTCGTCTACGGTCATCCACGCGTGTTTCGGTTCCCACGAAGTGTGATACGAGTCGCAGAACCAGCATCGCAGGTTACAGCCGCTCGTGCGAACGAACACGGACGGGACGCCAGCGAGGACACCCTCGCCCTGCAGCGAGTAGAACAGTTCGTTGATGGGCAGAGCCTCCCTGTCTGCCGGTCGCTCACTCACTGTTCCTTCGGCGTTGACCGGCATTAGCAGGTCACGCCACAGAGTTCGCTCGTTTCGCGAACCATCACCGAGACGGCTTCGACGTTATCGGGGAGTTCGGCGAGCAACCGCTGTTCTAAGATGATGCCCATGACTTCGGCAGTCGGCGGGTGTTCGAGGACGACGAGCGCGTCGCCGTCACCGGCGGCCTCGAACGCCTCGATAAGCGGGTCGCCCTCCTGGAGCAGGAATCGGTGGTCCCAGTCGTCGATGACGTCAGTGACGTCGCCCTTGTCGACGACCCATCCCTCGTTCGTCAGGTTGCCGCGAATCGTGACCGAAATCTCGTAGTTGTGGCCGTGCGGGCGAGCACACTTGCCGTCGTGGTGCAGCAAGCGGTGCCCACTACTGATGCGAATCGGGCTGTCGTGGCCGATTCGCAGTTCGTGAACGCGCTCTGTGAGCGCAACCTCGTCGCGCATCGAGGTTCTTGAGAGCATACTGTGAGATTATTGAGAGAGTATATAGATGTTTCCACTTTGCGGACTATCAGAAAAATAGTTAGCAAAAGGAACGCTCTCAGTCCGTGTGCACGTGTTTTTTGGACGAATAATGATGAGACGCACAACCCGGCAATGCGTTGGGGTTACAGGGGTCGTCCGGATATTCGAATCAACTGCGACGTGGGCCGAAAATCGGCCGCTCAGGCGGACTCTTCGGCCGGTGGCATGAGGTGTTCCTGGCCCCAGTCGTGCATCGCCATGATGAGCGGTTCGAGAGATTTGCCGCGGGCAGTGAGCGAGTACTCGACGCGGAACGGTTTCTCGCTCACGACTGCCCGGTTGACCAGGCCGAATTCCTCTAAGTTTTCGAGGCTATCGGAGAGCACCTTCGAGGAGATGCCGTCTACGGCCGCTTTGAGCGCGTTGAACCCCGAAGGCCCGTGTTTCAGCAGGCGGTGGATGATGACGGGATGCCACTTCTTCCCGAGAATCGTCGCCGTCGAGGTGATGGGACACCAATCCTCGCCCACACACGGGATTTCGAGCGGTTCCGTACCGTCGTCCATGACGGCAGTACAACGCCCGCCGATAAAAGGTTACCCGCGACTACCGGATTACCGGGAGTAACTCACTTGCGGAGCACAACCTGCCCTTCGTCGGTGGAAAGTCCATGCCCAACCTTCACCTGCGAGCGGCTTGAGTATGCGTCACACCACAGCGGCGACAAGGTTTACGGCTCTCGTAGCGAGTATTCAGACGTATGGACACCGCCGAATCCACGCATACGTGCGAGGCCTGTGGCCGGGAATTCGAGACCGAAGCAGACCTCGAAGCCCACATCAACGCCGTCGGACTCGCCGAATAACGCACCCCCTATCAGCTGAGACGACTGGTATCATTTTTGTCAGACAATAGTATGACACATTGTAGCAAGGGTTATGACTCGTGGGTTGGTACCGTGGTATGTAGCGTACCAAAACACATCGCTACCTACCCCAAATGACCCCCACATCAGATCCGAAGCGTCGGGACGAACCCCCCACCGACGACTACCTCGAGTACGCACAACTCGAACTCGCAACGGGCGAGATCGTGATCTACGACCGAACGAACCCGGAAGCATGGATTCAGACAGACGAAGCCGTGATAATCGCGGCTAACGCCTGATTTTTTCGTTACCAGTTACTGACAAACAGGGATCAGAACCCTCCCTGAGTCGTCAGGCCGAAACGAGTTGCGTGACGCCTACCGTTCGAGTGTCTGGCGGAGTTTCCTTCGTTCCGAAGTTTCGTGTAGTCACGAAACTCGGGGATTGAACTGTCGATAGCTGAGAAGGTTGGCGTGAACAGTAGTTATTTACCGATTCTCAACAGCCATACGTAACGAATGAACTTGCGAGCGTGTCAACCGAACCGGACACACGAACGACGCCCAGCTGTAATCATATATGCCGATTCGGTGCGTCATTCGGCGGTCGCGAGGAGGCGGGGGCGGTGATCTTCGTCGAGGTACAACTGGACACGCCAGTCTTGCAGGCGGCCCTCACGGCCAGGACAGATGTGGTGGTCACCGTCGAAGAAAAACGCGCCCTCCCGTCCGGCGTGGTCCGGTTCCTCTTTTGGGCCTGTACTGAAGATTTCGACACCTTCGAGACGGCTCTCGCCGACGACCCGACGGTCAAGGCACCGTCGGTGTTACACGAAGTCGAGGACAAACGCCTCTACCGCGTCGAACTCACGGAGGAAGGGAAGGCGACGACCGTCCACCAGGCTTACGTAGAACTCGACGCAGTCCTCCTCGAAGGGAAAGGAACCCGAGACGGGTGGTTCCTCCAGATGCGGTTTCCAGACCACGCGACGTTCAAGGAGTTTCGACAACGCTGTGACGACGTGGGCGTCGAAGTCGACCTCTACACCATCTACAACCAGACCGAATCGTCGTCGGGAGACCCAATCTACGACCTCACCGAATGCCAACAAGATGCACTGGTCGCAGCTTACGACATGGGGTATTTCGAAATACCGCGGAACACCTCGCTTGCCGACCTCGCGAGTGAACTCGGCGTCTCCAGTCAAGCCACCTCTGAACGACTCCGGCGCGGAATCGAACGACTCGTTCGCCACTCGTTCGCCGAGCAAGCCAGCCACCGTAGCGGATGACAGTTCAAGGCCACCACGATGGATGACGTTTTCCGCTGCTCGCAGTGCGTTCGAAAACAGTTATCAATGGCCCGTTCGTGTCATTCGAGTATGCTTTTAGAGGCCGAGTGCGAACGTGCGCGTGCTCGGGGTGATGCGTGGGGGAGGTCTGTCGAAATCCAATGTGGGCCGTCACGGGACGACAGCACCTTGCCGACCGGAAAGCCAGCCCACCGGAACGGGATAGCGAACCGATGATTCTGGTCGAGTGTAAACTCGAAACACCGATACTCGCGGCGACTCTCGCCGAGAATCCCGCGTTCACGCTCACGTATGAAGAGGAGCGATTGCTCCCCGACGGGCGCATCAGATTCCTGTTCTGGGCCAGTGGCGGGGATTTCGACGACTTCGACGACGGCCTCGACGCCGACTCGACTGTGGAGAACCCGGCCGTCCTCGGCGTGGACGGCTCGGAGCGTCTGTATCGCGTAGAACTGGCCGACACCGTAGACGAGACGACGGTGTATCAGGCCTACACGGAGGTCGATGCCGTGCCCATCGACGCGACGGGGACGGTAGACGGCTGGAACGTGAAGATTCAGTTCCCCGGTCGGGCGAATTTCAAGCGGTTCAGGCGGCAGTTGCTCGAAAGCGGCGTGAGCGTCGAACTGTTCACCATCTTCACGACGCGCCCGGACGACCAGAACACGCCCCGTTCACTCACCCAGTGTCAGGAGGACGCACTCGTCACCGCACTCGAAAACGGCTACTTCTCGATTCCGCGGGAAACCTCGCTCGCCGACCTCGCGAGCGAACTCGGCGTCTCCAGCCAGGCCGCCTCTGAGCGACTCCGGCGCGGAACGGAGCAATTAGTACGACACACACTCACAGACCAGCCGTAGTGACGATGCCGACCGACGAGATTCACACGCGATCGGCTCTCCTCGAGCGGGCGAGTGCGTACGCACAAACGGTTCCGCTCGACGTGGAGTTGGAGACGGTGTCGTGGGAGATTTCAGCGCGCGCTCGGCGTCGCGCTGGGCAGTGTCGGTACGACGAGCAAACCGGGGAGGTGACGATTCGATTGACGTGGGCGGCGTTCGAGGCTTACGGCTGGGAGCAGTTTTCTGGCGTCGTTCGCCACGAACTCGTCCACGCCTGGGAGTTCCAGCAGTTTGGCGAATCGAGCCACGGCCCGCGATTTCGCGCGAAAGCGGGTGAGGTGGATGCACCGCGAAGGTGTGAACCCTTCACCGACGGGCGGCTCGTACTCACGTGTGTGGACGACCGGTGTGATTGGCGAGCAGAGCGCCACCGCGCCTCCGCGGTGGTGACCAAACCGTCGCGCTACCGGTGTGGGACATGTCGGAGCGAACTTGTCGTCACCCACGTCCAGACGGCCGAATCCTGGCGGACGAACGCCGGCTACGAGGACGCTCGCTCCCGAATCGGGGCCGAGTGGTGATGGCCAGATGATTAATCATTATACACCTAATACAGATATGCAGAATTTAACATGAACGACCATTAACTTTATCTGCATCTTCCGTCTCGAACAGGATGCAACATGACACCCGCCCAGTACACAGACGGCGAGAACACCGGCGCACCAATCGTCCCGCTGGTCACAGATACCGACATTGCTGCCGACGGCGGCCCGGACACCACGCTCGAATATCTCCGCGAGATGGTCTGGAGTCACCGAGCAGAAGAGTAATGTGCCCGCCACCAACCACACACGCCCACCCTGTACGGGGGCTGGCCCCGAATAGTTTACATAAATCGACCCGTGAATAGCGTTTATTTTTAATAAATTTCGCCGAATTAGATTCAAGTCAATGGACTAACAGACGTGGGTCTGTAGGCATGACGGACGAGAACGAACCAAGTAGTCGATCCGACCAGTCGGGACTGTCCCGTCGTACCGTCCTGAAAAACACGGCACTCGCCGCTGGCCTCAGCGCGGTCAGCCTCACCGAGGGAACCCACGTCGCGAAAGGCACGGAACGCGACGGCGACCAGTACGTCTCCGGGAACGTCGTCGAGGCGGCAGGTGGCATGGTCTCCTCGCTGCACCCCCGTGCCTCCGAGATTGGCGCGAAGGTCCTGAACGACGGGGGCAACGCCGTCGACGCGGCCGTCGCGACCCACTACGCGCTCAACGTCGCCGCCCCGCCGACCTGCGGAATCGGTGGCGGTGGCTTCATGATAATTTACTCAGCCGACGACGACGAGTTCACGCTCGTCGATAGCCGTGAGGCCGCTCCTGCAGGGGCGGAACCGGACATGTTCCTCGGCGACGACGGAGCGCCGATTCCGTTCGACGACCGCCACACGCACGGGCGTGCCGTCGGCGTCCCCGGCACCGCGATGGGCCTCCAGAAGGCGCTCGACCTCCACGGAACGCGCCCGCTCGCCCAGCTCATCACCCCCGCGATGAACCTCGCGAAAAACGGCGTCGAGGTTGGCGAGGTGCTCGCAGAAGAAATCGCGAACAACTGGTGGAAGCTCAACGACGCCGCCCGCGAGGTGTTCTCAGACGAATGTGGCGACCCACTCGAAGCGGGCGACCTCCTCGTCCAGCCGGAACTCGCAGAGACGCTTCGCCTCATCAAAACCCAGGGCACGGAAGCAGTGTTCGAGGGTGAAATCGCCGAGGGAATCGCACAGACGGTCCAGGAAAACGGCGGCACGATGACTGTCCAAGATCTGGCCGAATACGAGGTCACGCTCGACGAACCGACCCACGCGGAGTACAAGGACCTCGAAGTGGTCTCCCAGCCGCCGCCGAGTTCGGGCGGCCTGATGGTCTCCGAGATTCTGAAAATCGCAGAGGAGCGGGCCGTCGGCGAACACGACATCCGGGACGCAGAGAAGTACCACATCCTCGCAGAGGCAATGGGGCTCTCCTATGCGGACCGCGAGGCCCACGTCGGCGATCCCGAGTTCGTGGACGTTCCGCGTGAGGGCTTCCTCGCCGATGGTTACATCGAAGAACGCGCCGCAAACATCTCGATGGACGCGACGCTCGCAGATTACGAGGCCGACGAGTGCGTCGAAGCTGGCAACCCGTGGGCGTATCAGGAGGGTGACGGCGAACCCGCCGCGGAGGAAACCGCGTCGAGTACCGGCGGGCAGACGAGTCACTTCACCGTTGCCGACGCGGAAGGGAACCTCGTCAGTTACACGACCACCATCGAGCAGTTCTTCGGGACGGGGCTGATGGTGCCCGAGTACGGCTTCATGCTCAACAACGAACTCACGGACTTCAACGCGATTCCGGGCGGCCCGAATCAGGTCGAAGCCGGCAAGCGCCCGATGAGCTCGATGAGTCCGACCGTCGTCATGCGCGACGGCGAGCCGGACCTGACGGTTGGCTCACCGGGTGGCTCGACCATCATCTGTTCGGTCATCCAGACGATTCTTCACCACTACGAGTACGGCCTCTCGGTGTACGAGGCCATCAACGAACCCGCGTTCTACACCGACGAATGCCCGCCAATTTACTGGGAACCAGACTTCCCCCAGGAGGCGAAAGCGGACCTCGAATCACTCGGCCACGTCTTCCGCGACGAGTCGATGGTCCTCGGGAACGTGAATTGTATCGAGGTTCTCGAAGACGCCTACCGCGGCATCGCGGACCCGGCCCGCGACAGCGAGGCCGTCGGCGTCACAGCTCGCGGCGAGAGCGACGACTAGGCGCCAACTGCGGCTATTTTGTTTGAACTCGGCAAAATGGATTTTCGGCGGTCAGAACAGCGGGTCGAGCGACTCGTCCGTGTCTATCAGGTCAGCGAGTGCGCCCGGGGCAAGTTCCGCGCGGTCTGCGATGTTGCGCTGGGCTTCGATGGCGACCTGCTGGAGTTCCTTGATGCGCGGCACGTCGTACACCCCAGAGAGCAGGACGACGGCCCCGAGGTGGTCGGTCTTCGCGATGGGATAGTCCCCGCCGCGAACCTCCATGCTTCCGGTCTCGGCTTCGAGCCACCTGCGGGCGCGTTCAATGCCCTTGCGGTCAAGGTGCCGCGGCTGGCCCGCGACGACGACGAGCGCCCGTTCTGCACTCTTTACGTTACACGGGAGGCTGAGCCGACCGAGCGTCGCCCGGCGCACCACCGACAGGACGCGATTGGTCGCGTTGTCGTCTGGCGTCTCCGCGTGGCCGTTGCGGAAGCGCGCGAGCAAGCCAGGCGACTGGTGTTCGACCGCCGCCGAGGCATACCCGATGGTCGAGACACCGCCAGAGGCGAGCGTGTTGATGAGTTCACTCGCGTCCACGACGCTCTCTGCGACCTCTCCTTCGGCGGGTTCGCCGGCACTGAGCAGGAGGCCGATGTGGCGCGCGATTTCGCGGTTCATCTCGGTGTACCCGCCCTGCAAACTCTCTCCGCCTTTCCGCCAGGCGTCGTTGTCGAAGACGATGAGGTTGTCCACCTCGCGGACGAACGTGAGGAACGACCGCGCGGCGTTCAGCGTGTAGATGCCACCTTCCTCTGGACTCGGCAGCAGGCCGAGGCCGTAGACCGGTTCCGTGTAGAGACGCTTCAGTTCGCGGGCGATGACCGGTGCGCCCCCGCTGCCCGTCCCACCGCCGAGTCCGGCGACGAGAAAGAACGCGTCTACGTGGTTCATCGCGATGTCGTCGATGGCCGCGAGCACCTCGCCGATGTCCTCAGACGCGACGGTCGTCCCGAGTTCGTTGTCCGCGCCGACGCCGTGGCCCTTCACGTGGTACTGCCCGATGAGCACGCGGTTCTCCTCTGGGATGTGTCTGAGTCCCAGCAAGTCTGCCCGCGCTGTGTTCACCGCGATGGCGGCGGCGATGAAGTTCACTCGCGACTGTAATTCGTAGTCGATGAGCGCTTCTACGACCTTTCCCCCTGCCTGTCCGATTCCGATAAGTGCTACTTTCATCCGTAGTCCCCCCAGACTGGACGATAAAACGCGCTGAGAGGAGAAAAAGACGACTGTGAGCCAGGTCGTTTCGGGGCTGAAACCAGCGAAGAATTTCGATTCTGTGTCCCGTTCACCCGCACCGACCCATAAACCCATCCCCGAGGGAGACGAACCTGTTCCAGATGCTCACGGTCGATGGCAGTGACGGTGGCGGTCAGATTCTCCGGACAGCATTGAGCCTGAGCACCTGTTTCGGGCGGCCGGTCGAGGTGACGAACATCCGGGGTGCACGACCGAACCCCGGACTTCGAAATCAACACCTGACCGTCGTGGAGACGCTCGCGGAAATTTGCGATGCCACGGTGAGCGACGTGGCCGTCGGCACTGAGGAACTCACCTTCGACCCCGGGCCGCCCGCGGGCAGTCACGTCAGCGTGGACGTGGGCACGGCGGGGAGTCTGACACTCTTGTTCGACGCACTCCTCCCGCTCGCGACGACACTTACAGAACCGCTCACAGTCACCGCAACCGGCGGAACCGACGTGAAGTGGGCACCGACAGCGGCGTGGTACGAGCAGGTGAAACTCCCCCTGCTCGCACGATTCGGCCTCGATGCGCGTCTCACCGTCGACCGCAGCGGCTTTTACCCAGTCGGGGGCGGCGAAGCGACCCTCCGACTTCGTCCGTCGGAGATAACGCCCCTCACGCTGGGGACTCGGGGCAATCTCGAATCGCTCGCGGTCACCTCCATCGAATCGAACCATCTGTCGAACGCCGACGTCGCAGCGCGCCAGGCCACGGAGGCGCGTCGCCTGCTCGACGCCGCCGGCCACGAGGTGGCCCGCGAAACCGTCAACACTGTCGAGAGCGCGTCCCCGGGTTCCACGATACTCGTTCGGGCCGCCTACGAACACTCGTTCGTGGGGTTCGACGCGCTCGGTGAGAAGGGAAAACCCGCAGAGAAGGTCGCTGCGGACGCCGTCAACGCCTTTCGAGCCTTCCACCAGTCCGGGGCCACCGTCGATTCGTTCCTCGCGGACCAACTGCTCGTCTGGCTGGCGCTCGGGGGCGGAGAGTTTCTCGCACCCAGACGCACGTCCCACCTCGAAACGAACCGGCGAGTCCTCGACGCCTTCGGCTACGCAATCGAGGTCGAAGAAGCGAACGATGGACTCATTCGGTGTTCCGCGCTGTCGTCGTGACGTAGATGCCGGCGAGGACGACAGCCCCGCCAGCGATGGTGAGCGGCGTCGGAACTTCCGCGAGCAGCACGAGCGCGAGTAGCGTGCTGCCCACGGGTTCGCCGAGTAGCGAGACGCTCACGACGCTCGATTCGACGTGCGCGAGCGCCCAGTTGATGACCGTGTGACCGAAGATGCCGGGACCGATAGCCATCCCGAGAAACAGCAGCCACTCCTCTGTAGGGTACCCGGTGAGCGGTTCGCCCTCCGCGAGCGAGAGCACGAGGAGGACCACCGCACAGACGACGTAGACGACGGTGACGTAGGGGATGAGCGAGATGCGCTGGCGAAGCGACCGCCCGGCGAGGACGTAGGCCGCGGCGGTGATGGCTCCGACGACGGCGAGGGCGTTTCCGAGCAGTGGATTCGCTCCCGTTACCGCGCCCCCGGTGAGGAAGTCGCCGAGCGACATGACGGCCATTCCGGTGAGGGCAACGGTGATGCCCGCGACGGTTCTGCGGGTGACGCGCTCTGAGAGCAGGAAGAACGCGCCGAGCGCGACGAACAGAGGCTGTGACTGAACGAGCGTGACGGAGGCGGCGACGCTCGTCCAGTTCAGGCTCTCGAACCACGTCGCGAAGTGGAGCGCGAGGGCGATACCCGAGAGCGAGGCGAAACCGAGGTCACGCCCCGAGATGGCCCGAAGGTCTGCCCGGTAGCGCGTAACCGCCACGGGTGCGAGCAGGAGGATCGTAAACAGCACCCGGTAGAACGCTTTGATGAGACTCGGCGCGTCGCTCCAGCGGACGAGAATGGCGCTCGTGCTCACCGCGACGATGGCGACGGCGAGCGCGGCCATCGGCGGGACGCGGGCCTCGAATCCTGACAGGTCAGCCACAGCGAAGGTTCGCGCCCGACCCGACTTACGTGTATGGGTCCCGGCGGATTGGTTCGGGAACCGACTCATCTTTGTAGCTTCCCCGTGGGTGCCAATGTATGGAATCCGACCGTCTCGGCGTGGGGCTGATTTTCGTCTCAGCCGTCGGATTCGGCACGCTCGGCATCTTCGGGAAACTCGGAGCGAACGCCGGCCTCTCGAACGCGACGATGCTCGTCTTTCGGTTCGTCATCGCCACCGCCGTCGCGTGGGCGTATCTGCTCACCACCGGGTCGCTGCGCCCGCTTCGTGGCCGAAACTTGCTCGTCGGCCTCGGCCTCGGCGCGGTCGGCTACGCCACGATGAGCGGCCTCTACTTCCTCGGGCTCGAGTTCATGTCCGCGGGCCTCGTCGCCATCATCCTCTACACCTACCCCGCGTTCGTCGTGCTCCTGTCGGTGGCCTTCCTCGACGAGCGCGTAACGTGGAAAACCATCCTCGCCCTCGGGTTGGCCCTCGGCGGCGTCGCGCTCATCACGGGAGCGAACCCGGCCAACGCCGACCCAGTTGGAGTGGGGATTCTCCTGTTCGCCGCGCTCGTCTACGCCTCCTACATCACCGTGAGTCGGGCGACGCTCGCGGACGTCGAGTCCTCGACACTGACCGCCCACGTCATGCCTGCTGCCGGGGTGAGCCTCGCCGTCCTCGGCACGATGCAGGGCACGCTCTCGGTGCCGTCGGGGGTAACAGAATGGAGCATCATCGTCGGCCTCGGCCTCGTCGCTACGGCGCTCCCCATCTTCACCTTCTTCGCCGGTCTCTCGCGGATTCAGGCCAGTCGGGCGAGCATCGTGAGCACCGTCGAACCCGTCTTCACCGTCGCGCTCGGCGCGCTCCTCCTCGACGAAGTGGTCACGCTCACGACCGTCGTCGGCGGGGCGATCGTTCTCTCGGGCGTCATCCTGCTCCAGCGCGGGTGACTATTCAGCGTCCTCGGGCGTGTCGAAATCGTGGAACGGCTTGCCCTGCTCTTTCGAGAGAATGTCGAGTGCGGCGGCCGCCCCACCGCCGACGGAAATCGCGGCCTGAATCTTGTCCTTGCGGGCGGCCCATCCGGCGGCGTAGACGTTCTCGACGGAGGTTTCGTTGTCCGCATCGACGGCCACGGTTTTGTCGTCGTTCATGTCACAGTCGAGGTCCTTCGCCACGTCGCGGGACTGCCCCGTCGCGAGGACGACGTATCTCGCGTCGTACTCTCCGTCCCCGGTCGTGACCTGAAAACCGTCGTCCGTTTGCTCGACGGCGGTCACTTTCTCGTCGCGGCGGTCTGCGCCCTGTTTCGAGACTTGCTCGCGGCCGATGCGCAGGAACTCGTCGCCGTCGATGCTCTTGATGCCGAGGTAGTTGAACAGGTGGGCGTAGTGCAGGGAGGTCTTGTCCGTGTCGAAAACGATGGTGTCGAGGCCGTTTTTCGCGGTGAACAGCGCGGCGCTCAGTCCGGCCGGACCACCGCCGACGATTGCTACGTCTGTCATGGCGTGTCATACGGACGACGCGACCAAAAGGGTGTGGCCGGTGGGTGTCGCTTACTCCAGTTCGCGTTTCGTCGCCCGGTGGCGACCAGCGAACATCGGTTCGAACCCGATGCGCGAGGCGGGAGAGACCGCCTTCCCGAGGTCGCCGCCGGGGAGTTCGTACTCGACCCGGTCGTGGAGGATGGTCTCCTCGCCGTCGCGGGAAAACGAGTGGGTGTGGACCCACCGCGGGAACGGCCCACGCTCCATGATGTCCTCGAACATTGCCTCGCCGTCTGCCTCCTTTCGCTTCGTGATGACGGAGGTCCAGCGTTGTTTCGGACCGATGCCGAACGGCTGGAGCGACATCTCGATGCGCGTGCCGGTGTCGAGAATTTCGGGGTCGGCCTCGCCGTCCGGTCCCGTCACCGATTCGATGGTGAGGTCCATCCAGTCGGGCGTGACCGCCTCCAGTCCCTCGACTCGCGAGTGAAAGTCCCACACCTTCTCGAAGGGCGCGCGAATCCGCGTTTCACGCTCGAATACGGGCATGGCTGACAGTACGCTCGTGAGACGTAAATCTCCGATGGTGAGAACGACGAAGAAAGCGGAGTCGTCGGGATTACTTCAACCGCTCTTGCAGGAACGACGGGTGCGCGGCGGTAACGCCTTCGATAGAGAGAATGTCGTCGGAGATGACCTTGCCAACCGAGTCACCGTCGGAGGCACGAACCTCGGCCATCAGCATGTGGTCGCCACTCGACGAGTAGAGTTCCTCGACGGCGTCGAGTTCCTTCAGCGCCCGGGTCGCTTCGACGTAGCGTTCTGAGGCCACCTCGATGCCGACGATGGCGATGGTCTGACTCGTGAGTTTCTTCGGGTCCACGTCGGCGGAGTAGCCCACGATGACGCCCTCTGCTTCGAGTTTCGAGATGTACTTGCGGACCGTCGGCTTCGAGACGCCCGCCAACTCGGCGATTTCGGCGTACGACGCCTGCGCGTCCTGCTCCAGAACCGCAAGAATGCGATTGGCCGTAGACTCCGCGCTCATGGCAGGAGGTTTTCCGTCCGCGAAAAAATATCTTCCGTTAAAGAAAACTCCGTGATGGAGTTGGAAAGTTACTTGTGGCGGTCGAGCAGCGAGTCGGCGACGCGCTCCCACTGGTAGTCTTCGTCGAAGTAGCGCTCTGCGAGCGGTTCCTCCGGCATCTCGCCGGTGGCCTGCTTTTCTTGCTGGTAGGATGGGCGCTCGTCGTCGACGTAGAAGCGACCGGTGAGGACCTGGCCCTCGTGGAGGGCGTTCTCGGCTTCGAACATCATGTCCGCGGCTTCGCGGCGGTCGTGGGTGTCGAAGTCGTAGTCGTCAGAGTCCTGGATGTCCACGTACGGGACGTACTGCCGGGCGTCCTTGTTCCACGTCGGACACTGGGTCAGGAAGTCGATGTGGGCGAAGCCGTCGTGCTCGATGGCTTCCTTGATGATTTCCTTCGCCTGGTTCGGGTTGACCGCGGCGGTGCGAGCGATGTAGGACGCACCGGAGGCGAGTGCCAGCGACAGTGGACGGACGGGGTCCTTCGCGCTGCCGGATGGCTGGGTCTTCGACTTGTGACCCTTCGGGCTCGTCGGCGAGGTCTGGCCCTTCGTGAGGCCGAAAATCTCGTTGTTGAACACGATGTAGGTCATGTCGTGGTTCTCGCGGGCGGTGTGCATGAAGTGGTTGCCACCAATCCCGTAGCCGTCACCGTCACCGCCGGCGGCGATGACTTCGAGGCCGGGGTTCGCGAGTTTCGCCGCGCGGGCGATGGGCAGACTGCGGCCGTGGAGGGTGTGGAACCCGTAGCTCTCGAAGTACGAGGAGAGCTTCCCGGAACAGCCGATACCAGTAACCATCAGCACCTCATCTGGGGTGCGCCCGACGTCGGGCATGGCCTGTTTCAGTGCCTTGAGGACACCGAAGTCACCGCACCCTGGACACCAGGTCGCCTGTGGTTCGATGCCGGGCGTGAACTCGTTGCTGTCTATCTCGCGCTCTTCACCGATTGCGCTGAATGCACTCATTGGGTAACACCTGCTTCTGGAAGGAACTTCGTGTGTTCGTTCGAAACGTCGTCCTTACCTTCGACGATAGTCTCTTCGAACGCTTCGACGATGTTACGCGGGATGAACGGGTTGCCGTCGAACCGCAGCAGGCTCGACATCTTCTCGCCGTAGAGGCCGAGTTCCTTGCGGGCGAGGCCGCGGAACTGGCCGGTCGCGTTCATCTCGACGACGATCGCCTTGTCCACGCTCTCTAAGAACGCGGCGAGGTCTTTCTTCGGGAACGGCATCAGGTCGCTCACGCCGAGGCCCTTGACCGAGTGGCCGGCGTCGTTGAGTTCGGAGACGGCGTCCATGACGGCGCCCTGCTGGGAGCCCCACGTGATGATGCCGTACTCTGCGTCTTCCGGACCGAACGTGGTCTGGTGGCTCCCGTCCTGGGAGTCCAGGTCGTCGCGGATGGCTTCGAGCTTCTGTGCCCGACGGGCCATCTGCTTGATGCGGTTGACTGGGTCTTCGCTGATGTGACCCTCCTCGCTGTGTTCGTTACCGGCAGCGAGGAATCGACCGCCCTTCTGACCCGGAATCGTGCGTGGGCTCACGCCGTTTTCCGTGTCGTGGAGGAAGCGTTTGAACTTGCCCGACTCGTGGTGGGCCGCCTCGGCGATTTCCTCTTCGGAGAGGACGGTGCCAAGCGATGGGTTCGGTTCGCGGTCGAAGAACGATTCGTCCACGTTCACCATCTCGCCGGAAATCTTCTGGTCGATGACGATGATGGACGGAATCTGGTAGTCGTAGGCGATGCGGAACGCCTGTCGCGTCTGGTCGTACGCCTCTGCGGCGTTACCGGGCGCGAAGACGATGCGGTTCGAGTCACCCTGACTGGAGTACAGGATGGACTCTAAGTCGGATTGCTCCGGCTTGGTTGGCATCCCCGTGGATGGACCGGCGCGCATCGCCTCGATGAGGACGACGGGCGTCTCGGTCATCTCCGCGAGGCCGAGTGGCTCGCCCATCAGGGCGAAGCCGCCACCGGACGACCCGCTCATTGCCTTGACGCCAGCGTGGCTGGCACCGATGGCGAGAGCCGCGGCGGCGATTTCGTCCTCCACCTGCTCCGAGATGCCGCCGAATTTCGGCAGGTTCTGGGACATGATGGTGAACACTTCGGTCCACGGCGTCATCGGGTAGCCCGAGATGAACCGACAGCCCTCGTCGAGTGCGGCGTACGCGATACACGCACTCGCCGAGATGAGCAGCTGGTCCTCGTCGTGGTCGCCCGTCGGGACGCGAAGGTCGTGGGTGAACTCCTCTTCGGAGACGATGTCGTAGGCTTCCTGGAGGATGTCGAGGTTGGCTTCGAGCACGTCGCCGCGCATGGCGGTGCGCATGAGCTCCTCGATGTACTCGAGTTCGATGTCGAGGAGTGCGGCGGTGACACCGACACCGGCGGTGTTGCGCATGACCTCGCGCCCGTGTTCGCGGGCGAGCGAGCGCAAGTCCATCGGATAGACGTGCCAGTTATTTTCTTCTACGCGCTCCTCGAAGTTCGGCACTTCCGAGATGTCCACGAGCCCCTCGTCGTAGACGATGATGCCGCCTTCGTTGAGCTCGTTTAAGTTCTCGGTGAGCGGCTTGATTTCCTCGTTGCCGTAGATGGCGTTCTCCTTCGGGTTGCGAGCGAAGGAGTCACCGAGGGCAAGCAGGAAGTTGTATCCGTTACCGCGCGAGTTGACGGGATCTGCGCTCGCGCGAACTTCGACGTACGTGTGGCCGCCGCGAATGCGCGACGGGTAGTGGCGATGCGTGAATACGTGCAGGCCTGCACGCATCAGGGCCTTTGCGAAGTTCTGGCTGGTCGAGTCGATCCCGTCACCCGAACCTCCAGCGATTCGCCAGACAAGGTCCTTAGTCATTGAGAAATCACGGCGTCTGTGTGGGCCATACATTCACATAAGCCCTTGTGATTAAAGAATTTGCCATCCAATGGCACAGATTAATTATGAGAGATTGGTATATATTCACACGAAAGATAACGTAGAACGGAAACGCACTATTCTGCCGTTAGCCTTCCCCACGGGTAGGTCTTGTGTACGCTCCCTCGACACAGGTGGCTAGATATCGCCTCGGCGTGTACATCCGTGGAGGGCATGTCGCTCGTAGAAATCATCGCGGGAGTGGAAGCACACGAGAAACTGCTGACGGTGTTCAACCCACAGGCAGACCAGTCGCTCGTTCCGCAGCTCCGCGACGCGCTCAAAGACAGAAACGTTCGGGTCGAACTGGAGACCACGAAAGACGGCGCACCGTACGATTTCGCCGTGTTGAGTCGTGACGGCGAGTTCGAGACAGCGTTTCCGCTCTCGACGCTGGAGGCCATCACGAACCCTACCCCCGGCGACGACGACCTGGGGTGGAACGACGAGGCCTACCGGCCCATCCTCCAGCACTTAGACGAGACGATGTTTACGTCTCGGAGCATCAAAGAGATGGTCCAGGCTTCTCGTGAAATCGAAGATAGGGCCTGGCGTCTCGGGCGGGGGAGACTCCACGCGGGATTCCAGTACCTCTCTACGCTCAGCGGTGAACTTCACGTGTACGAGAAATTGGGCACGAAGGACATCGAGGTCCACGCGTACGCGACCCCCGACACGGACGTGCCCGACCACGAAGGGTTCATCCTGCACCTCGAACGCGCTTCGGAAATCGAAAAGACGTGGTTCGTCATCTTTGACGGAGCGGGCAACGACATCGACAAGTGTGCGCTGCTCGCGGAGGAACGCGCTCCCCGCGAGTTCTACGGGTTCTGGACCTACGACCCGAAAACGGTCGACTGGATTCTCGACTACCTCGACGAAACCTACGGCATCGTGGAACTATCATAGATAAAATAAAACTATACTTTAGTTTATAATCGTTCATGCTATCTTATACGTGAGCGATACTACATTATCGTCATGCAAACACTGGCGGCACCCAGCGCAGTCAGGGGGCAGAGATGAGAGGGGCCATCGCAGTAATTTTCGTACTTCTGGTCGCGGCGGTCACACCGGGCGTCGTGGCGGCGCAGGTCAGAGGTTCTCCCGACCTCGAACTATATCTCTCTGACAATCGCGTGACGCCAGGGGAGGAGACCGAGCTCTCCCTTTCGATTCTGAACACGGGCGACATCGACACCGGCGGCAACCCGGCGAACGAAGCGCGGGTGACGACGGCGCGCGGGACGACCCTCGAAGTCCGCGAGGGTGACGCCCCAATCTCGGTGAAGACCGGGAAAATCGCGGTCGGGTCGGTTCCTGAAGGGACGACCGGACCGATTCCGTTCTCCGTCGTCGTAGATGAAGACGCCGAACCGGGGACGTATACCATACCGGTTCGCGTTTCCTACACGCACACGAGTCAGATTTCCGAGCGCGAACCGTTCGTCCAGCAAGAGCGCAGCGTCAGCGAGACGCTCGAAGTCACCCTCGTGGTCGAAGACGAATCACGCTTTGAAATCCTCGGCACGTCGAGCGACGTGGCCGTCGGTGACTCCGGAACTGTCACTATGCAGGTCCGAAACACCGGCAATGCACCCGCGAGCGACGCGACGATTTCCGTCCAATCGCCCAATTCCGACGTGACACTCGGTGCGGGTGCGCAGGCCGCAGAATCGTACGTCGGGTCGTGGGCCGCAGGCGAGACAAAGGAAGTTACCTACCGGGTGAACGTCGCAGAGGAAGCCGAACGCCGGACCTACTCGTTACAGGCGACCATCGGCTACGACAACGAAGAAGGCCAGGCCCGTGAGGCCGGTCCGCTCGCGACTGGGTTCGTTCCGAGTGGGGCACAGGAGTTCGAAATCGGGAACGTAGAGAGTACCCTGCGGGTCGATTCTGAGGGCACCATCAGCGGACAGGTCGCGAACACGGGTGACGTGGTCGCGGAGAACGCTGTGCTCGTCCTCGAAACGCAGACGCAGAACCTGAATCCCGTCGAAACGGAAGTGGCTCTCGGCACGCTCGAACCCGGTCAGGGGGCCGACTTCGCCTTCGACGTGGAAGTCGGCTCAGAGGCGAGTGCGGGTCCACGCCAGTTCACCTTCCGCCTCGAGTACCGCAACGAAGAGGGAGAAAAGCGCCAGAGCGACCCGCTCGACACCCAGGTAACCGTCGGTGAGAAACAGAAGGAGTTCACCGTCCAACCGGTGAACGCGACAGTCGAAGCAGGCAGTGGAACGACGCTCGAAGTCACCGTGACCAACAACGGCGACGAACCGCTCACCGACATCTCCGCGAAACTGTTCGCAGACAGTCCCCTCTCGACGACCGACGACGAAGCGTTCATCCAGTCGCTTGGCCCCGGCGAGTCGGCGACCATCAAGTTCGCCGTGAGCGCCGATGGTGCTGCCCTCGAGAAGGACTACCCTGTCTCCATGGACTTCCAGTACGACAACGCGCGGGGCGACACGCTCCTCTCTGACACCTACCAGGTGGCGGTGCAGGTGGAAGAACCCGAAGACGGCGGCCTCCCGATCATCCCAATCGCCGCGGGCGCAATTCTGGTCGCCCTCATCGGATTGTACATCCTCTATCGCAGACAATAATGGACACGAGTCGCTTCCTCGACTGGGCCGACCACCTCATCGTCGACCGGTCGTTACAGGTCGTGTTTGCCTTCCTCGTCATGACGGCGATATTCGCGGTCGGACTCGGTAACGTAGAGACGGAAGCGGGCACCGAGCAGTTCGCAGAGGAGGTTCCGGCTCAGGAAGCACTCGAATCGATCAACACAGAATTCTCACCGACGTTTTCGACGGGCGGCGGGAGTACGCAACTCATCCAAACGGGCGAGAACGTCGTCTCGAAACAGGGGATGTTGCGGATGCTTCGCGCCCAAGAGCAGATGAGCGGCCGCGAGTCGCTGCGTGTCGCCCAGACGTCGAGCGCCGCGGCCATCGTCGCTCAGACGATAAACCCGAACGCGACGACGCTCGAAGCCCAGATTCGGACGATAGAACGCGCGCCGCCCAGTGAGATTCGAACTGCCGTCCGGACCGCGGCGGAGCGTCCCGGCTTTACCGGGCTGTTGAGCAACGACTTCAATCCGAGCGAGCCCTCTGCCTCCGCGACCATCGCCGTCGTCCAGCACAACCTGCCTATCGAGTTCAGTCAGGGAGCGGGGACCGGCGGTGCCGACCCGCTCACGAACATCCAACTCCAGATGCAGCGCATCGCAGACCAGCAAGGCGGTGACATCCGCGTGTTCGGCAGCGGCATCATCTCGGACGAGTTCTCCTCGGTCATCTTCGACTCGCTCATCATCGTCATCCCCGCCGCCGTCGTGTTCATCGTCTTCTTCCTCATCTTCGCCTACCGCGACCTCGCGGACCTGCTGCTCGGGGTGGTTTCGCTCGGAATGGCCATCGTCTGGACGTTCGGATTCATGGGTCTCGCCGGCATCTCATTCAACCAGATTCTCATCGCCGTCCCGCCGCTGTTGCTCGCCGTAGGTATCGACTTCGGGATTCACGCGGTGAACCGCTATCGCGAGGAACGCGTGGAGGGCAAGGAGATAGACGAGTCGATGTTGCTCACGACCGACCAGTTGCTGGTGGCGTTCTTCATCGTCACGACGACGACGGTCATCGGTTTCATGTCGAACCTGACGAGCCAGCTGCTCCCCATCCGCGACTTCGGCATCGTGGCGAGCGTGGGTATCATCTTCACGTTCTTCGTGTTCGGCATCTTCCTTCCGGCGGCGAAGGTGTCGCTCGACCGCGCCCGAAAGAAATACCCGATTCCGACGTTCAGCCAGACGCCGCTCGGGCAGGAAGGGTCGCGTCTCGGCCGAGTGCTGTCGGGTGGGGTGTTCATCGCGCGGCGTGCGCCGCGAGCGTTCCTCGTCCTCATGGTGCTGCTCAGCCTGGGGTCTGCCTACTACGCCACCGGCATCGATACCTCGTTCACACAGGAAGAGTTCCTGCCGCCGGAGGAGACGCCAGTCTACCTGTCGAGTCTGCCAGAACCGTTCAAGCCAAGCGACTACACCATCGTCGGGACGCTCAACTTCTTAGAAGACAACTTCGAGGCGAGTCAGGACAGTTCTGTGACCATATACATCGAGGGGGCGATGGAGAGAGACATCGCCCTCGAAATGATACACCGTGGGGCGGTTGACCCGCCCGACGCCTTCATTCGCGATGGCCGACGGGCGGAGGGGACGAGCATCGTCACCATCGTCCAGCAACGCGCCCAGAGTGACCCCGACTTCGCCGCGTTGGTCGCCCGCAACGACCGCGACGGCAACGGCATCCCCGACGACAACGTGGACGAGATTTACGACTACCTGCTCTCCTCGTCGTCACGTGCGGAGACGCTTCGCTACCTGAGCGAGGACCGCCGGAGCGCGCGGGCCGTTTACTCGGTGAAGTCGAGCGCCTCACAGGAAGAAATCGCTGCCGACGGCGAAGCGCTCGCGACCCAGTTCCGCTACACCGCGACGGCGACGGGCGGAACCATCGTGTTCCAGGCAATCTCCGACCTCATCTTGCAGTCGGCCATCGTGAGCCTCGCCGTCGCCCTCGGGGGGACGGTCATCTTCCTGATGTTCATCTTCTGGTTGTTAGAAGGCCGGGCCTCCCTCGGCATCGCGAATGTCGTGCCCATCGTCATCACCGTCGCCATGTTGGCGGGGACGATGCGCTATCTCGGCATCTCGTTTAACGCCTTCACCGCGACCATCCTCGCGATTACCATCGGGCTGGGTATCGACTACTCCGTCCACGTCGTCCACCGCTTCGTTGACGAACTCGAAGAGCAGGGCGCGACCATGCCCGCACTCGAACGGACGGTCCGCGGGACGGGCGGGGCGCTCACCGGCAGCATGTTCACCACCGTCTTCGGGATTGGGGTGCTGTTCCTCTCCGTGTTCCCGGCCATCGGCCAGTTCGGGACGCTCACGGCGCTCTCCGTCGTGTACTCGTTCATCGCGTCGATGGTCATTCTGCCCTCGACGCTCGTCGTCTGGGACCGCTACTTCAACCGGGGGATGCCGACCGAAGCAACAGCTCCGAAAGGCGTGCCGGCAGACGATTAAGTGTCGAGCAACGGGGAGAGACCCCACACCGCGGCGATTGTCGAGGGAACGAACGCGAAAATTGCCGCCGCCATCTCTATTGGCTTGAGAAACTGGTCAGTCATGAACGGCCCACGAAGGAGTAGCCACGAGGCGTAGAGGGCGATACCGAGGGCAACCGACCCGACCAGCAATCGATAATACTGGGTTTTCATCTTCGTTTGCTCGTTCGGAAATTCCGACAGTTACCAGTACTGTCGGGAGAGTTGGTAATGAACTTTGTCCCACCTATCTCCAGCGTTTCTGCGAGTCGTGGAATTGCGAGAGGTCGTGGCCGAACAGGACCGTGGCGTCGTGCTGGCGTTCGAGTTCGCGCACCCGGTAGAGACTCTCCTGCCACGCCTGATTGCTCCAGAGAAGACTCGTCGCCATTGGCCAGGCCTGCTCGTAGTTCTCCCGGAGATACACCTCGTCGCCCGCGACGATGACTGACTCGTCGGCTGTGTGGACGAGCGCCCCGAGCAGGCCGGGCGTGTGGCCGGGCAGATGGTGGAGTTCGACGCCGTCGAACAGGGTGTGGCGGTGGCCTCGGACGATTTTCCAGTTCAGATCGTGGTCGAAGTCGCTCGCGAGGTAGGCCACCGAGCCCTCCTGGGTCTTCGCGCTGAAGTAGGCGAAGGGAATCTCGTCGCGGTGGACGTAGATTGGCGTCTCGCTTCCAGCGAAGTGGTGGAGGCCGCCTGCGTGGTCCAGGTGGAGGTGGCTCATCACGACGGCGTCGATGTCTTCGATACCGTAACCGGCGGCGTCCAAGTCGTCGTCGAGTCGGTGGTTCGCCGGGTCGTCGGGTTTGAACGCCTGATAGAGCGGCGGCGGCCAGTAGCCCGCTGCGGCGTCGT
The DNA here is from genome assembly GCF_029489995.1 of Haladaptatus sp. DYSN1. NCBI lineage: Archaea > Methanobacteriati > Methanobacteriota > Halobacteria > Halobacteriales > Haladaptataceae > Haladaptatus > Haladaptatus sp. DYSN1. The sequence goes on along the minus strand of NZ_CP120470.1, from coordinate 1,646,323 downwards.
GGTGGGGGCCAGTGTCCCAGAGAATCGTGGCTTCGGGGTGGTCGATGACGAGATTCCAGACCGCGAAGTCGTCGTAGGCGAGTTCGGGGTTCGGTTCGTCCGCTGTTCCCACGACGTAGCCGTCTAAAACGAAGTTGAGGTCCGCACTGATGGTGCCGCGGTCGACGAGGGTGAGCGAGGGTGCTCCCATGGCTCCCCTTAGGGCGCAGACAGGAAAAACTCAGCCCTGACGGTAGATGAGGTTTCGCTGGACGGCGTTCGCCCCCTCGTAGATGACCGGAATCCGCACGTCTCGGTAGACGCGGGCGATGCGACGCTCTGAGAGCACCGAGCGGCCGCCGTGTAGTTGCATGGCGCGTTCTGCGACCTCGACTGCGGTCTCGGTCGATTTCGTCTTGGCCATCGCCGCCCAGAGGCCGGGGCGCTCTCCCTCCGCGACCATGTCAGCGGCGCGCCAGTTGAGCGAGCGGGCCGCCTCGAACTCCATTCGCATGTTCGCGAGGTCGTGCTGGACGGCCTGGAACTCGCTGATGTCGCGGCCGAACGCGCGACGGTCGTGGACGAAGTCCCACGCCTCCTCGATGGCGGCGGCGGCGAGGCCGAGGCCGTGGCCGCCGACGATGATGCGGCCGTGGTTGAAGAACTCGGCAAGCATGTAGAAGCCAGCGCCCTCGAAGCCCACGAGGTGGTCCTCGGGGATGCGGCAGTCGTCGAGAACGATGTGGCCCTGCTTCGAGGCCCGCATGCCCATCTTCTCGGGGATGTGCTCTGCCTCGTAGCCGGGTGCGTCGGTTGGCACGATAAACAGCGAGTAGTTGCCGTAGCGGTCCTCCCCGTCGCCGGTTTTCGCGTACAGGGTGAGCCAGTCGCCTTCGACGGCGTTGCCGACCCAGTATTTCTCACCGTTCAGCACCCACTCGTCACCGTCTTTTTCGGCGGACGTGGTCATCCCGGCGAGGTCGCTTCCGGTGTCGGGTTCGGAGACCGCAAGGCCGGAGATTTGCTCGCCTTCGGCGACGGGGCGGATAAACTCCTCTTTCTGTTCTTCGCTGCCGTATTCGTAGACGAGTTCGCAGCCGAAACTCGCCAGTTGGAGGGTGAGTGCGATGCCGGCGTCGGCTTTGAAGAACTCCTCGCCGATGGCGAGCATTTCGTGGAGCGACAGGCCGCGACCGCCGTACTCCTCGGGAATGTCCTGGGCGACCAGGTTCGCCTCTTGGCCAGCCGTGAGGATTTCCCACGGATACTCGCCGCGTTCGAAAGCCTCCGCAGCGTTCGGTTCGATGTACTCTTCTGCGAAGGCGCGAGCTTCCTCCTTCACACCGCGGGCGTGCTCGGGGACAATTCGGGCATCGAGTAAATCCATACGCCCTCTTGGGATGCCATCCTATTATATTCAGTCCCGGCCTTGTTTGGCGTTACATTCATCCAGTCACCGGTCCGAGTTAGCATATGGCACTGGCTACGCCAGTGGCGCAGATTCGAGGAGGCGTAAAATGACTCCAGTGGGGTGGGACAGGAACGACATGCCCGGGATGGGCGAAAAGACCGTCGTGGTGACTGGCGCGAACAGCGGCCTCGGCTTCGAGGCGCCGCGAGCGGTGCGCACGTCGTCCTCGCGTGTCGAAGCCGCGACCGTGGGGAGGAGGCAATCGCCCGAATTCGAGCGGGATAGCCAGAGGCCTCGCTCGAACTGCTGGAACTCGACCTCGCGGACCTCTCTTCGATTCACGGGTTCGCAGAGAAACTCACGACCGCCCACGACAGACTCGACATCCTCGTCAACAACGCGGGCGTGATGCACCCACCTCGGCGCACCACGGCGAACGGGTTCGAACTCCAGTTCGGGGTGAACCACCTCGGACACTTCGCGCTGACTGGCCTCCTGTTGCCCCTGCTCTCGAACGCGCCCGGTACCGCACGCGTGGTGACAGTATCCAGTCGGTACGCTTGGAGTGGGGACATCGACTTTGCCGACCTTCAGAGCGAGGACTCTTACGACCGCTACGCCGCCTACGCACAGAGCAAACTCGCGAACGTCCTGTTCGCCGTCGAACTGCACAGCCGTCTGGAGGCGGCTGGCATCGACGTCGAAAGCGTGGCCGTCCATCCGGGATGGACGGAGACGAACCTGTTCGACTCGCTGGCCACGCCCGCGTCGGTCGCCGAGTTCGGGTATCAGGCGATGCTCGACGGGAAGGTGGTAGCTGTGCCGCGCGGCCAGCGCCGCGTTCCCCTCGCCGCTCGTTTCCTCCCCCGGTCTACGTTGCTGAAACTCTCTCGTGACGCGATGGAGACAGAATAGTTGACAAATCGACACGACCGGGTGATTCATTTGAATGGAGCAGCAAGCCAGTCATATGGCAATCCGTAGCATACGAAACGCCATCCTGTTCGGGCTGGCCTTCGGCTATTTCGCCGCATTTGCCCTGAGCGGGGTCGTGTGGTCCGTGGTTCCGAACCCGCTCTCCTTCTACGTCGTTTACGCGGTCGTGTTCGTGTGCAGCGTCGTCGCCGCGCTCTGCGTCCAACGTGACGGGAAGGAATCGAACAAAGACGACGTGTGGGATGCCATTCCCGACTGGCAGTACAGCGGTCGGCACGCCGAGTCGGGTGGCATCTCGCGGAGCGAACAAGAACGAGCGATTCGAGACATCGAGCGACAGGCCAGTGAGCGCGAGCAACGCTGACAGAGTTCTCACGCGCACGAAAGAGAGTACTAGTTTGTTGCCTCAGCGACGTGCCAGGAGGCCCTCGTAGATTGCCGCCGCGGGCGCGGGCGGGTCGAGCGCCGCGAGTTCAGCCTCTAAATCGAGTGCCGTGAGTGCCTCGTGGCCGGGCTTGTTCGCGTAGATGAGCGCGTAGTAGAGGTAGTTCGCCCTGAGCAACCAGACCGCGCGGTCCGCACCTGCCGCGTCAGTGACGTAGAACGTCGTCCAGCCGGCGTCCGGAAACAGATGGTGGGGGCCGGTGAGGCGTGCTTCGACGAGGGCGTCTCGGAATCGCTTTGGGTACGGAATGTCGGTCATGCCGTTTCGGTGGATGTGACCGATTTCTCGACCAGCGAGCTGGAATTCGACGCCGCCAAAGCGGTGGGATTCAGCGGTGACACCGGGCCACCCGGTGACGGTTTCGAGGATGGACGCGAGCGGCCCATCGAGGTGGGGGCTGGAGGTTGCCATGAGTATAGAGAGGCGCGCTATGGCAATAACGGCGCGTGGGGTTGCAGCCGCGATACGTTTTTCATTAATCGTGGTGAATATACACTGACACGCGTGGGGTACCCACGTCGTGGGGGATTTACCATGGCAGACAAACCGCACCAGAACCTGGCCGTCATCGGCCACGTCGACCACGGAAAAAGCACGCTCGTCGGACGCCTCCTCTACGAGACGGGGAGCGTCCCAGATCACGTCATCGAACAGTACCGCGAGGAAGCCGCATCGAAGGGGAAGACAGGATTCGAATTCGCCTACGTGATGGACAATCTCGCCGAAGAGCGCGAACGCGGTGTCACCATCGACATCGCCCACCAGCGGTTCGACACGGACAAGTACTACTTCACCATCGTGGACACGCCGGGTCACCGCGACTTCGTCAAGAACATGATCACCGGCGCCTCGCAGGCCGATAACGCGATTCTCGTCGTCGCCGCAGACGACGGTGTCGCGCCCCAGACCCGCGAGCACGTGTTCCTCGCCCGCACGCTGGGTATCGAGGAGCTCATCATCGCCGTCAACAAGATGGACGTCGTCGATTACTCGGAAGACACCTATCGAGAAGTCGTAGACGAAGTGAAGAAATTGTTACAGCAGGTGCGGTTCCGCTCCGAGGACGCGACGTTCATTCCGACCTCGGCGTTCGAGGGCGACAACGTCTCCTCGCAAAGCGACAACACGCCGTGGTACGACGGCCCGACGATTCTGGAGGCGCTGAACGCGCTCCCAGAACCGCAACCGCCCACCGACGCTCCGCTTCGCGTCCCAATCCAGGACGTGTACACCATTTCCGGCATCGGTACGGTCCCCGTCGGCCGTGTCGAGACGGGGATCCTCAAAGTCGGCGAGAGCGTGACGTTCATGCCCTCCGATGCGACTGGTGAAGTGAAGTCCATCGAGATGCACCACGAGGAAGTTCCCGAGGCCCGCCCCGGCGACAACGTCGGGTTCAACGTCCGAGGAATTGGGAAGGACGACATCCGCCGCGGTGACGTGGCCGGGCCGTCTTCCGACCCACCGAAGGTCGCAGAGACCTTCCAGGCGCAAATCGTCGTCATGCAACACCCGTCGGTGATTACCGCCGGATACACGCCGGTTCTGCACGCCCACACCGCGCAGGTCGCCTGCACAGTCGAATCTATCGACCAGAAAATCGATCCCGCAAGCGGCGAGGTCGCAGAGGAGAACCCGGACTTCATCAAGGCCGGTGACGCCGCCGTCGTGACGATGCGACCGCAGAAACCGCTCGTCGTCGAGCCGTCCTCGGAGATTCCCGAACTCGGCTCGTTCGCGCTGCGCGACATGGGCCAGACCATCGCGGCCGGCAAAGTGCTCAAAGTCAACGAGCGCTGAGTCTTTCGTTTTTGCGGCGAATCACCACGACAGCGAGAGGGTAGCGTGCGGTTCGAGCACCGACTGCCGAAGGGACCCCGGTATTTGCTAGCAAAAGGTATAGGCGTCGAACACCATACCTCTCCCGTGGGAAAGGACGACTTCAGTTCGATACTCAACCTGCCAGACGACTTCGGGCTCGGCGAAGACCTCGCTCGAAGTGAACAGCAACTCCGCATTCGCACGGAGAGCAGACGCTACGGCAAGCCCGTCACCATCATCGAGGGCTTCGATTCGGCGATAAACCTGAAAGAACTCGCCTCGACGCTCAAGAAGAAACTCGGAACGGGCGGCACGGTCGAGGACGGCACCATCGAACTCCAGGGCGACCACCGCGACCGCCTCCCCTCCCTGTTAGAAAACGAGGGCTTCACCGTCCTCAAGTGAACAGGGGGTCGTGAGCGGACGCGCCGGAACGCGTCGATTTTTTCGTGTGACAGTCCCCCATTGGAGGAGCGGACGCGCCTGCGGTGTGGCAACCAATGGGCCTAGCGCGTGTTAATATAACATAAGGTCATTAATATTATGTACTGGCGCTCGTAAGGGGGTAATCAATGGTGTGAAACCCCGGGGCGACCGCCACCTTCTTCGGCAGTTGCCCGTGGGTCCCCCACGCCGGGCAAGATGCGCCTCCCAGCGTAGTACGAGTCATGTCCACGACACTACCCAAAGACCAAGAGGAGACTGACGAAGTGACAGACCAAGAACCAGAAACGGCGCTCGCCACCGCACGACGCCAGCTCAAGCAAGCGGCAGCACACCTCGACATCGACGAGAACATCGTCGAGCGGTTGAACCATCCAGCCCGCGTCCACCGCGTGGCCGTTCCCCTGGAGCGCGACGACGGCAGCCTCGAGGTATTCACTGGCTACCGCTCCCAGCACGACGCCGTTCGCGGCCCGTACAAAGGTGGGCTCCGCTTCCACCCGCACGTCACCGAAGACGAGTGTATCGGCCTGTCGATGTGGATGACCTGGAAGTGCGCCGTGATGGACCTCCCGTTTGGCGGTGCCAAAGGTGGCGTCGTCGTGAACCCGAAGGAACTCTCCGACGACGAAAAGGAGCGCCTGACCCGGCGGTTCACCCAGGAACTGCGCGACTCAATCGGCCCGATGCAGGACATCCCTGCCCCGGACATGGGTACGGACGCCCAGACGATGGCGTGGATCATGGACGCCTACTCCATGCAGGAAGGCGAAACGACGCCCGGCGTCGTCACCGGCAAGCCGCCGGTCATCGGCGGGTCCTACGGTCGTGAGGAGGCTCCCGGTCGCTCCGTCGCCATCATCACGCGCCTCGCGTGTGACTACTACGACATGCCCCTCTCCGACACGACGGTCGCCGTGCAAGGCTTCGGGTCTGTTGGCGCGAACGCGGCGCGCCTCCTCGACTCGTGGGGTGCGAACGTGGTCGCGGTGAGCGACGTAAACGGCGCAATCTACGACCCCGACGGCCTCGACACCCACGACGTGCCGACCCACGAGGAAGAACCGGAAGCGGTCATGAAGTACGACACGCCACAGAAACTCGAGAATCACGAACTGCTCGAACTCAACGTGGACGTGCTCATCCCCGCCGCCATCGGTAACGTCCTCACCGAGGAGAACGCAGACAGGGTGAAAGCCGACCTCGTCATCGAGGGGGCAAACGGCCCAACCACGACCGGTGCCGACCGGATTTTCGAAACGAAGGGTATCCAGGTCATCCCCGACATCCTCGCGAACGCGGGCGGTGTCACCGTCTCCTACTTCGAGTGGCTCCAGGACATCAACCGCCGTCGCTGGTCGTTAGACCGCGTAAACGAGGAGCTAGAGACGGAGATGAACACGGCGTGGGAAAGTGTGCGAGAAGAGTTCGATTCGCGCGACGTGTCGTGGCGCGACGCTGCCTACATCGTTGGACTCAAGCGGATTGCTGAGGCGCATCAGGCACGCGGTGTGTGGCCGTAACGCCGGGTTCCACGACTCGAATCCGATAGAACGCGGTGAATTTTACGAATTCTCGTTCTTCGAGGTCGCCGATGAGCTTCGGCGCCAAATCTGTTCCCCGCGCTTCCCCCTCGAGCAACCGCGGCAAGACACGCTGTTCCGCCTCTGACAGCTGGTCGTAATCGCAGACGGTTGCGTCGACGGGGAGGTTCTCCCGACGTTCGATGACGATTTTCAACGACATAGTACGTATGCTACTCGTTAACAGTCTACATACTCATATATAATGATTGCGGCTAGAAAATATCAGAAAAGCGGTGGGAATCCCTACTCCGGGGCGGCGTCCTCGGGCGTCGAGCCGTCGAACACGGACGAGTCTGCGTACTCGTCGCGCAGCACCTTCTTGTCGAACTTCCCGGTCGCCGTCTTCGGAACCTCGTCGATGAACATGACGTCGTCTGGGACCCACCACTTCGGATACTCGTCCTCGATGAGCGCGAGCAAGTCGGCTTTCAGCGACTCCTTGTCAACGCCCTTCGCTGGGACGACGAACGCAACCGGGCGTTCCTGCCAGCGCTCGTGGGGAACGCCAATGACGGTGGCCTCTGCAACGTCATCGTTGGCCATCAGCGTGTTTTCCAGTTCGACCGAGGAAATCCACTCGCCACCGCTCTTGATGACGTCCTTCGCGCGGTCGACGATCTTCATGTAGCCGTCTTCGTCGATAGTGACCACGTCGCCCGTCTTCAGATAGCCGTCCTCGAAGTCCTCCTCGTTGGCGTCGGGCCGCTTGAAGTACTCCTGGGTCACGGTCGGGCCACGAACCCAGAGTTCGCCGAAGTCTTCGCCGTTCCACGGCACCTCGTCGCCGTCGTCGCCGACGACTCTGAACTCGATGCCGGGGACCATCAGGCCCTGCGTCTTGCGCTTTGCCATGTACGTCTCGTCGTCTGCGTCTTCGAGTCCGGCTTTCATGTGGGCGACCGAGCCAATCGGCGACATCTCGGTCATCCCCCACGCGTGGAGCACCTCGATGCCTTGGTCTTCGAAGTAGCGAATCATCGCTTCGGGGGCCGCAGAGCCACCGATGATGACCTGGTCGAGCGACGAAATGTCTGTGTCGTTCTCTTTGAGGTAGTCCATCAGGCCGAGCCACACCGTCGGCACGCCGGCGGTGATGGTGACGCCCTCTGCTTCGATGAGTTTCGCGAGGTCTTCCGGGCTTGGCGATGGGCCGGGATAGACGTGTTTCGCGCCCGCGGCCGTCGTCGAGAAGGGAAGCCCCCACGCGTTGACGTGGAACATCGGGACGACGGGCATCAACACGTCCGAGTCGTCCATGCCGAGGCCCTGCGGCGTGAGCGACATCAGCGTGTGCGCCCAGAGCATCTTCTGGGTGTACTCGACGCCCTTTGGCTTGCCCGTCGTCCCCGAGGTGTAACACATGCCCGCTGGCTGGTCTTCTGAGAGAACCGGCCAGTCGTACTCCGTGTCGTGGCCCTCGATGAACGACTCGTAGTCGACGACGTTGTCCAGATTCGTGTCCGGGACTTCCGAGTCCATGACGATGAACTGAGAGACGCCGTCGAACTCACTCGCGCCCGTCGCTGCACCTTCGAGCTTCGGGAGCAGGGAGGCGTCGACGAAAATCAACTGGTCGTCTGCGTTCTCGACGATGTACTGGATGTGTTCGTCGGGGAGCAGCGGGTTGATGGTGTGGAGTTGGGCACCGACGGTCGGAATCCCGAAGTACGTCTCGAAGTGCCGGTGGTGATTCCAACAGAAGGTGGCGACGCGGTCTCCTTGCTCGATGCCCGCCGCTTCCATCGCATGAGCAAGTTGCGCGGTCCGCCCGGCGAACTCAGTGTACGTGTAGCGCTCGATACCGCGATTCGTCCGGGAGACGATTTCCCGGTCGGGATACATCTTTTCTGCGCGCCACAGGAACGGTCGAAGGGTCATGTCTGTTCCGCCTGGCATACGTCATCAACAGTGCCGCCTCCTTATGATTCTTGTTACCACGACACCAGTGCTATCGCGGCGCAAGACATTAATATTCTAACACATAGTCCCACCACTAAGAATATCAAGACCTGCGACATATGTGATTTGTATGAACAGGAGAATGTTTCTCGGAATTACAGCAGGTGTCGGACTCGCGTCCCTCGCAGGGTGTGGGTCCGTCCTCGCGACGGTCCCCGCCCCGGAAGTATCAAAGGACAAACTCGAAGCGGGCGGGTGGAAACTCATTGACGAACGCGATGGCAACCTATTCACCGAACGCTACAGCGGGGCGACGGTTTCTGCGGCCGCGCACACGCTCACTTTCGAGGACCGGGCACTCGCAGACACGTTGGCAGAGCGCACGCTCGACACCGTCGACGCCCAGATGGCGGTGTTCTTCGCCGGTCGCGTAGACTTCTCCCCTGACCTGGACGACCTCCCGGCTGCTGTCGGGCGAAAGGAAGTCATGGAGCAGGTGAAACAGAACGCGAAAGCCGACTTCGAAACGCGCCTCGAGGACGCCGGCCTCACCGATATCTCGGAGGGCGAAGCCACGACGTTCACCCCCGACACCGGTGAAACTGGCGAACTCGTCGAGTACACCGCACGCTTCCCGTTCGAGGGGTTCACCTTCGACGTGACGACGGAGAAATCGGTCGCTATCTCGGGCGGCGACATCGCGATTACCGGTTGGCTCGCAATCTGGCACCACGGCGATTCGACGCTCGTCGCGGGTGGCGCGGCTCCAGCCGAAAACTACGCTGAATCTCTGACCGAAGAACTCTCCTCGGGTGTGAGCGTCACCGTGGACATCGACCTCGGACTGGAACCAGACGCTTACAGCGAGGAAATCTTCTCGCTCATGCGCTCGGTCAGATAGTTCGATAGCTCACGGCGATGCCCTCACCGACCGGCATCACCGCCGTCTCGAACGCCGGGTCCGTTCGAACCGTTTCGAGGTAGTCCGCGATTCCCTTCGTCTCTGCGTTCATCTCTGGGTCGCCGCCTTCCGCCCACGCGAGCAGTTTGTCGAAGTCCTGGACGCCCGAGGTCATCGCGTTGTCCGCGACGACCACGCCGCCGGGTGCGACCTTGTCTCGAACCGCTTCGAACGCCTCTGCGTACCGGTCTTTTTCGTTATCGATGAGCACCACGTCGAACGGGCCGTCGTAGTCGTCTACGATGTCGATGGCGTCGCCGTGCTCGAAGCGAGCGCGAGTGGCGAAGCCGCCGCGGTCGAGGTACTCCCGGGCGCGGTCGAGTTCGCCCTCGTCGATTTCGGTGAGGACGAGTTCGCCCGTCTCGGGTAGCGCGCGGGCGAACCAGTACGCCGAGTACCCGAATCCCGACCCGAACTCGAAGACGCGTTCTGCGCCCACCATGGTGGCGAGCACCTGAAGCCAGCCGCCGACTTCGGGGCCGACGGTCGGAAAGCCGATTTCCTCGCCGTAGGTGTCCATCTCGACGAGGATGTCGTCGGGTTCGGGGCCGAGCGCGCGGACGAAGCGGGCCGTCTCATCGGGGACGAGTTCCGTCATGGACAGAAGTTCACCCTCCAGCGTGAAAACGCTTCTAGCGGTTCCGTCCGACCGGGAACTTGATGCGCTCTGGGTGTTCGTTGAACGCGACGAGGATGCGCTTGTAGAGTTCGTTTTTCACCCGCTGGCCCTGGCGAGGATGGGTGAGGTAGCGCAGGCGGAGGTCCACCCACGATTCCTGCTGGCGGATGTTGACCGTTGGGCGGTCCCTGACTTCGAGTTCGACCGGCGTTTCTGCGAGTTTCCGTCGGTAGTTCGCGATGTGTTCTGCCATCTCGTCGCCGAGGTAGTCGTCTGCGACCTCGGTGAGCAGCGATTCCGCGAAGTCCATGTCCGTCTCGAAGGCGACCTGCACCGAGAGTTCGTTCCAGACGTGGGGAAACCCTTCCCACGAGTAGTTGTGGACGTGCGAGGACAGCACCACGCTGTTAGGCAGGGTGATGATTCGCCCAGAGGGTTGGTTCGAGGAGACGAGTTCGCCGTTTATCTCCCAGAGCGTTGTGATGAAGAAGTCCACCGCGACCACGTCGCCTTTCGACCCCTCGATTTCCACCCGGTCGCCCACCTGATAGGGTCGTTTGACCATGATGTAGAACCAGCCGATGAAGGAAAACAGCGGTTGCTGGAGGGCGAACGTGATGGCGAACCCGACCACGCCGAGCGAGACGAGCAGACCGACCCACTGCTCGGTGATGATGGCAAACGCGGAGACGAGCGCGAACAGGATGAACGCGAGTCGCACCACGTTGCGAATGTCGTGTTGCCGTCTGCGGTCTGCGAAGCGGGCGACGACGAACCGACTCGTGAACAGGTAGAGGCCGTAGGCGAGAAAGGCGATGGCCAGCGCAGAAAGCGTCTTTGCGACGACGACGGTCACCTGGAAGCCGCTCAGGACGAACTCGTCTGCCGGCAAACTGTTTACGAACGCCGCGAGGAACGAAAAGAGCCCCGCCAACAGGAACGACGCGAGTACGAGCGGACGTTTCACGCTCAGACAGTGTCACCCCGACAGTAAAATCATTGTCCACCCGTGTCACGCACGATTTTCCATGAGACGACGACCCTAGACAACCACTACCATAATTATCAATTCTGCGATAGGTTTATCACTGGCCGCGTATTTGGCATCCAGCACAGACAATGGAAGCACTCGAAACACTCTCCACGGTGTCGCTCCTCGGCGTGGCCCTCGCGGTCATCGGGGAATTCACTGGACTGCAGTTTGCGACGGTTACAGGGCTTGCGGCGTTCGCGCTCGCCCTCGTCGCTTTGTTCGCAGTCATGACGTTCCACCTCGCTCGTGCGACGGCAAACTGGGGACAGACTGGAGACCACCTGGTCGACCCGCTGTTCAAGTAAATAGTACAGATTTTTGATTGATACTCGACGTTCACGAGCGACAGCTCACTTCTCCCCGGCGTCGATTTTCATCCCGGCCGCGACGAGCGCATTTTCGAACGAGCCGAACGTCCGATGGTACTGGTAGAGCGCGAACGTTCCGCGTGCGGTCACATCCGCTTCAGCCGGCACGCGCCCGAGGCGGTCAGCGAGCCCAGTGAGGGCGGCGAGGAGTTTCGGCTCCTCGACCTGCCAGTCCGTCGCCCCGACCGTTTTCGACCGGTCGAACGCCGACTCGACACGGACGCCGTGTTCGTTGCTGGTGAGGCGAGTCCGCATCGCCGTGACGTGTTGCTCCATCGGGGTGAGGTCTGCCCGGATGAGGTCGAGTTGCGACTGGTGGTCTGCGAGACACCCCGCACACAGCACGATGTCCTCGAACCCAGTTTTCGCGAGCGCCTTCGACCCGGGCGACTGACAGGCCACACAGGTTGCAGCCCGGGTCACGGCCGTCGATTCTTCTGCGTCTTCGATGCCCATCCGAACGCGGTCGAGCGTCGTCTCTGCTTCACGGTAGGTCCGCAGTGCCTCGCGGTAGTTGCTCCGCGAGAACTGGTGGTCCGCCGCCTCGACGAGCGTCGCCGCGTTCTCGATGCCGTGTCTGAGCCGTCTTCGCATCGCGTCGAGCGCGAGTACGGCGCGTTCGTGGTCCAATTGCCCGACCAGCGTCGCGAGCGCATCTGCGAGGTGCCCATCCTCGACGACCGCCCGAGCGTCGAGAAACCAGTGTTTCGCCCGTTTCAGTTCCTCACCGGCGGCAAGCGGCGCACCCTCGGTCCGACGCTCGTCCGCCCGGGCGACGTGCTTGCGTCCGGCTTCGACGTACGCACCCATCTCCGTGGCGCAGGCCGTTTCGAGCGTTTCGTGGCGTTGAGAAAGGGCGGCAATTCGCGCGTCGAATTCCCCTGCCGCGGTGCTCTCGGCGCGTTCTGCGAGGTGTTTTGCCCGTCGGAAGTGACGGAGCGCCGCCGTGAATTCGTCGCGGGCGGTGGCGAACTCGCCACGTGAGAGTGACGCCGTCGCCGTCGCTGCATGGCGCTCTGCTCGCTGTCGCAGGCGGTCGAGGTCGGTTTCACCTCCCGAGCCCACTCGCTCTCGCCCCATCCGAACGTATTGGAAGTCTTACAGTGTTAATCATTCCCACACTACAGGAACGACCGCTCGTGGAAGTAGACGACGAGGATGAGCGTCATGAGGAACATCCCGAACAGGACAGCGGGATAGGCGTAGGGCCACGCGAGTTCGGGCATGTTGAGGGCGCTCCCCGTGATGTTCATCCCGTACAGTCCTGTCACGAGCGTGAGTGGCAGGACGATGGTCGCGACGACGGTGAGCGTCTTCATCACGTCGTTGGTCGATTGTGACAGGACGTTGAGATAGATGTCCCGCGCGCCGGTCGCGAGGTCGCGGTAGGTCTCGATGAGGTCGACCACCTGGACGATGTGGTCGTACACGTCGCGGTAGTATTTCTCGGTCGGTTGTTGGATTTGCGTTGGGTCACCCCGAGCCAGCAGGCCGATGGCCTCCCGGGAGGGCCAGGCAAGCTTTCGAAACGAGAGCAGGTCGCGGCGAACCGCGTTGATGGCTTCGAGCGTGTCGATGTTCGTAGAGGACGTCACCTCGTCTTCGATGGCCTCGATCTGGTCTTCGAGTTGGTCGAGCACGTCGAAGTAGCCGTCCACGATGCCGTCGATGACGCGGTAGGCGGTGAAGTCCGGGCCCTGCTGGAGGAGGCGTTCGTCCTCACGGAGGACGGCCTCCCACGTGTTGTCGATGGCCTTGATTTTCCCCGTCGAGAGCGTCACCACCCAGTCGTCGCCCATGTAGACGCCGACTGGAATGTCCCGAATCTCCTCGCTGAACGTCGTCTCTCCTTTCCGGAGTCGAGCCGTCTTCACGAGGACGAAGGTGTACTTGCGAAACTCCTCGGTTTTCGGGCGCACGTCGTTGATGAGGTCCTCGACGGTCAGGGGATGTATCTCGAAGGCCGCTGCCACCGCCAGCATCTCCTGTTCGTCTGCCTCCGTTGCCCGCACCCACGTCGTGCCGTGTGCGGCTTTCGCTTCCTCGATGTCGTCGTGGTGGGTGATTTCGCTGTCTGCGAAAACGATGGCTTCGACGGTCATGTGTTCACCCCGTCTATCCAGCTAATCGAAAGCAGGGTGATGCCGACCATCACGCCCGTGAGTGAGAGCTCGCGCCCGGGATAGGGAGCGAGGACCCCGATGGCGTACCCAACGAGGCTGAGAGCGGTAATCGCGAACCCAGCCCCCAGTACGGTGTTCATATACTCCGTGACACAGGCCCACAGGAAAAGGGTTACCGCGCAGGACAGCCGCGGTGCCAGCCCGGTTCAGTGCTGGATGCCCGAAATCAACTGGTCGACGCGCTCCTGTTCGCCGTCGATTTGCTGTGGGTAGACGGCGAGGCCGATGACGAAGTCCTCGCCGTCTGCGACGGGTTCGGTGACGTGGATGAATACGTCCACACTCTCGCCGCCTTGCACCTCGGCTTTGGCGCTGAACTTCGTCACGGTTCGCGACTGGCCGAGCATCTGGACGGAGCGTTCGCCCTCCTCCTGGACGTCGTTCAGGCCGTCGTAGGCCGACTGGAGTTGCATGACGAACTCACGGGCGGTCCACTCGCCGACCGGGTTGAACGTCTTGCCAGCGATGTCAACCTGCGGCGTCGAGAGGACGATGAATCGCGCAAGTTCCTGTTCGCCGAGCACCGGGAGACTCACGCTGCGTTTGTACTCCTGGATGTGGTTGGTCACGATGACCTCTCGCTCCTGGCCCGCAACCGAGAACGTTCGCTCGACTTCCTGTTCACCCGACGCGTCCGGAGCCTTCTCGTAGCCCGACTCCTCCAGTGATGCCTCGGAGACGGTCGCCGTCTCGGCAGAAAACTCGAGTGCTTCCGAGCCTGTCAAAAATCCAATACAACCACTGAGCGCACCAACTGCCCCCATGGACAGCATGGCAAGTGCTCTACGTCTACGTATCATACGTTGTGGGCGTCTACCCTCTTCTGACATATAAGTCCCGTGGCCGACCAATCAGAAACCCTAGAAGCGGTAGGTCGGACCGTCGTCTGAATCTTCGATGGTCACGCCGAGGGCTTCGAGTTCGTCGCGGAGTTCGTCCGCTCGCTCGTAGTTGCCCGCCTCGCGCTCCTGTTCGCGCACTCGGAGTACGAGGTCCACCACGTCACCGGCGAGCGAAACGTCGCTCTCATGTTCTCCGGCGAACGTGAAGCCGAGAATGTCGCCGCCCAACTCCTCGAACAGGTCGACGGCTTCGGTGAGGCCTCGATAGTCGTAGGTTTCGGCCTCGTCGGTGTGACGGTTGACCGCGGAGACGAGTTCGAGCAGCGCAGCGAGCGCCTCGCGGGTGTTGAAGTCATCGTTCATCGCGTCGGTGAACGATTCGCGGGTCTCCGCGACTGCCGTACGGAGGTCCGCGTCCTCGGCCTTGCCGGAGGCGTCCACACTGTCGCAGGCTTCGACGGCGCGTTCGTAGCCCCGCGAGAGCGTCTCCCAGCGTTTCTTCGCCTCGTCGAAGGTCGCGTCGTTGAACAACTGTTTGCGGTTGTACGCCGCGGACATGAGGAACATGCGAACGACGTCGGCCCCGAACTCCTCGACGAGGCCCTTTGCCGTAGAGAAGTTCCCGAGACTCGTGGACATCTTCTCGCCCTCCGTTTCGAGCAGACGGACGTGGAGCCAGTAGCGGGCGAACGGTTTGCCCGTCGCCGCCTCGCTCTGGGCGACTTCGTTTTCGTGATGCGGGAAGACGAGGTCCTGGCCCCCGACGTGGATGTCGATGGTCTCCCCGAGGTGGGTCATCGACATCGCAGAGCACTCGATGTGCCAGCCGGGTCGCCCCTCGCCCCACGGCGACTCCCAGACGTCGCCGCCCGCTGGCGCGTCGTCAGGATGGGCCTCACCCGCCTTCCAGAGCGCGAAGTCGGCCGGGTTGCGCTTGTCCGAGCGTTCGTCCGGGTCGCCCTGCGATTCTAATTCCTCTATCGACTGATTCGAGAGTTTGCCGTAATCCGGGAACTTCGTCACGTCGAAGTAGACCGAACCGTTCGACTCGTAGGCGTAGCCCTTCTCCGCGAGTTTCTCGATGAGGGCGACGATTTCGGGGATGTGCTCTGAGACGCGGGGATAAATCTCCGCGCGTTTCAGATTGAGCGAGCGCATGTCGGCGAGCGTCTGCTGGATGAAGTGGCGGGCCACCGCCGCCTCGTCATCACCGAGGTCGTCGTCACCGATTCGCGCGACGATTTTCTCGTTTACGTCAGTGAAGTTCTCGACATGGTGGACGTCGTACCCGAGGTGTGAAAGCCACCGGTGCATCACGTCGACGTGAACCCACGAACGGGCGTGGCCGAGGTGTGCGAAGTCGGAGACGGTCAAGCCACAGTAATAGAGAAGAACGGAATCGGGGTTCTGTGGCGTGAACGCCTCGCGCTCACCAGTGAGCGTGTTCGTCACGTGTAGCGTCATTACGAATTGATACTGAGCAAACCCGTTTGAATCCGTCGGTGGACGGTCAGGCCGTCGGGTCGATTGGCACGAGCGAGACGAAAAACGTCGCCCCGCCAATGTCGTTGTCCTCAACCCACACGTCGCCGCCGAAACTTCGGACGACGGTATCGACGAAGTAGAGTCCGAGCCCCGAACCTTCGCTTTCGAGCCCCTTCACATCGCGCTGGAAGATGGATTCCTTGCGGTCGTCGGGGACGCCCCCGCCGTTGTCCGCGATGGCGACGACGACTTCGTCCGCGTACACTTCACATGAAACGTCGATGGCGGGGGCAGCCGAGGAGTTGTGGGTCACCGCGTTGCCGAGCAGGTTGTCGAACACTTGCGAGAGCACGTCGTTCGCCCGGACGACGACGCCTCCGGGGATGCTCGTCGTGAGCGTGAGGCGTTCGTGGGCGTCACCGAGCTTCGCCGTCGAAGCCGAGAGGATTTCTGAGAGGGTGACCGGTTCGACCGCCTTCCCCGCGGAGTTGCTCATCGTCTCGACGATGAGCCGCATCTGCTTGGTCATCGAGACGATGTCGTCACACCACGCGTCAATGGTCTCCAGATACCGTTCGCCGGCGTCGTCGGTGTGTTCGTCCAGCATCTCCGCCCGCGACTGGATGACGAACATGCTATTCAACACGTCGTGGCGAAGGATGTGGTTGAGAAAGTCGAGCCGCCGGTTCTGGAGTTCGAGTTCCTCCTCATGTTCGAGGCGATCGAGGGCGGCCGTCGCGCTACCGGCAAGAATCTCGACGAAGTCAGCGTCGTTGTTGGTAAAGGCATCACACTCGCGTGCGCCGATGCCGAAGACCCCGTGGTCGCCGAGGGGGACCATGATTGCGCTGTGAATCGGCGTCTCGGGGATGACGAGGTCCTGGCTGTGGATGTCGTCGAAGACGTAGGTTCGACCCGCCCGATACACCGGCCAGACCAGCCCCCTGTTCGGACGGATTTCGTCGTAGAGGCTGAGTTCGGCGAGCGAGTCAGTCTGCGCCGTGAGACGCATCACGTCGCGGTCGTCGGCTTTCATCCAGACCGCAGAGAGCGACTCGCCGAGGACGTCCTCCGCGACAGCGACCATCGCCGCTGCGACGTCGTGACTGGAGTGGGTCGTGACCAGTTGGTTGCTCGCTTCTCTGAGCGCAGACAGCGTCTCCTCGCGTTCGACCCGCGCCGACACGTCCCGGGTATTGACGATGAACCCCTCGATGTGCGGGTCGTCGAACCAGTTTCGACCCCGCGATTCGAGCGTCATGTACGAGCCGTCTGCGTGTCGAAATCGGTGTTCGATGGTCGGAATGTACCCGGGGTTCTCCATCGCCCGGAAGAACTCCTGGAGCATCTCGTCTCTGTCGTCGGGGTGGACGTAGTCGAACGCGTTGTCCTCGAGGATGTCGCCGGGTTCGTAGCCGAGAATACGCGTGACCGACGGGCTCTGATAGACGATGGTTCCGTCTGTATCGAGAATGGTGATGATGTCGGAAGAACCCTCGATGAGCGTCTGAAACTGTGTTGCGCTCGTTATCGTATCGCCCATTCTACCTCTCAGTCGTCCGTTATTACTGATGAATATTACCTTTATTAATTTTACATGTTCGGGATGGATGAAAATGACGCTTCGACGACACGCAGCGCGGTGGGGGCGTCTCGCCGTTCGACGACGAACACGTGGAACTCGGCCGTCCCCGCACAGGCGAGTGGTTCGATGTCTGCGGCAGCGAGACGGGAGAGGGTGTGCGCGAGTGCTGTCACGTCGAAGTCTCCAGCGGCGCTGATGGCGGTCAAACGTCCGTTGCCAGGGGCGAAGTGTTTGTCTCCAATCGTGACCAACGCCTCCGCGGCAGGTCCCTCACCGAGGCCGCTCTGCATCGAGACGCGTGGCCGTCCGTCCGCCGTATCGAAGTCGGGGAGGTCCGCCGCGAAACGACGTAACGCCGCCGTCACGGCTTCCGTGTCGCCGATGTCGAGAAACCGTGCGGCGGCGGTGTAGTTCACCACGCCTGCGGCGAGCGCAGCGCGAAGAAAGGGATGGTCGCGGACGGCGGTTCGCGTCTCCGCTGCGAGTGACGACATACCGCTCTCTCACCGTCGTGCGAAAAAAGTGGTTCGGTGACACCAGTGCAAACACTCATATGCAGCGGCGTGTGACCACAGCACATGCTTCGGGCAACGCTCTATCTGGACTTGCAGTGTGACTGCGTCCTGAGCAAGATAACGAGTGAGGGTGACGAGGCGTTCACGGTGACGCAGGAGGAGGTGTTAGACGACGAGAACATCACGTTCCTCATCGAGGCGGGCGAGCGAAGCGACCGGTTCGAATCACGACTCCGCGCAGACGAGATGGTGAATTCCGTAGAGCGCGTCGGCACCTCTGGCCTGCTCGTCACCAAACAGTCCTGTGGCGCACTCCCCATCATTCGTAAGAATCACGGAATGCTCCAGGGGTTAGACCGCGTCAACGGGAACGAACGAGTGTTCGACGTCATCGTGTTCCGCAGAGAGGACCTGAAGGCAATCGTCGCCGACCTCCGCGAAATCGGCACCGTGAGGCTCCGGCGGTTGACGCCCGTCGGCGACACCACCGGGTCGCTGTCGCCGAGACAGGAGGAAGTAGTCAGAACCGCGCTCGAACAGGGATACTTCGACTGGCCACGGAAGATCGACGCCGAAACTCTCGCCACACAGCTCGATATCACCCATACGACGCTCTTAGAACACCTGCGCAAAGCGGAGAAGAAACTGCTCGCCGAAGCCCTCCATCGGTCGCCAAGCCAGGTGGCCGTCGGAAATCCCCCAATCGCCCACGGGCGGTCGGATTGACGTCGATTTTCCGGACGGTTCACATAAAACCCCTTCATATGTAGGGTAAAATCGTTACTCACGGACTATGCTAGTCCACGTCATGGCACAAGGGACAGGTACTCCAAATAGACGCAACACGACCCGACGACGATTTCTCCAGGGGACAGGGGCCACCGCATCGGCCCTCGCCCTCGCTGGCTGTCTCGGCGGTGGTGGAGACGGAAACGGCGGCGGTGGTGGCGGAGGCGGTGGTGGCGGCAATACCGTTCGCTACCTCTCAGACCGCGGCGATTCGAAGGAGGTCATGGACGCCATCATCGCCGAGTTCGAGGACGAGACTGACTACACCGTCGAAGTGACCTACACCTCGAAAGGCACCTCGACGGACCAAGAGATGCAGAAGATGGTGGCGGCGGGCAACCCACCGGACATCCTGTTCGACACCTCGACAGACGCCTACCGCCTCCAGCGCGACGGCGTCCTCGCACCGCTCACCGACGCGGTTTCGAACAACGACCTGCCGGACCCGGTAAACGTCGACGGCGAATCCTACTTTGCCGCCGCGATGGTCGAACCGTTGATGGGGTGGTATCGAAACGACATCTACGACGGCAACCCCGAGACCTGGGAGAACTGGCAGGCAGAAGCAAAGCGCGTCTCCGAAGAGGAGGACATGAAGGGGTACATCGTCCAGTCAGGCCAGACGAACAACGCCGACACGCAGATGACCCAGTATCTCTGGCAGAACGACGTCGAGATTTACTCCGGCCCCTCTGACAACATCGAGGTGACGCTGGACAACGGCGACAACCGCGCCGCCGCCATCGAGACGTTCGAGTGGGTCCAACAGATGGCCGAGTACTCCCCGAACGGCAGCGGCTGGGAGTGGGGTGACGCCATCGGCGCACTCCAGCAGGAAAACGCCGCCGCAGGCGTCTCTGTCGGTGGACTGCCCATCCTCATCATGTCGAGCAACCGCCCGGACCTCGTCGAGAAATTCAGTCCGATGCCGTTCCCGGTTCCACAGGGCAAAGCACAGGACAAGTGGTGGGCCTACATGGAAGGGCACCTCGTGCGAAACGACGGGCAGGCGACGGAGGGCGCCCAGGAGTTCGTGAAGTTCTTCAACCAGTCCGAGAAGTTCTTCGACTTCGTGCTCTCTGCGCCGCTGTTCCAGTTCCCCCCGAGTCGCGAACAACTGGACAGCGAGGCCGTCAAGAACAACGAGATGCTGAACCAGTACCCGGAGGTCCTGCAACTCGTCAAGGACAACTGGGACGTGTTCACCTCCGTGCTCGCGACGGGCGACGAGGGCGCACCGAACCTGCTCGCTGCAGACGGCTACGGCAACCAGGTGTTCGGACAGGCCGCAGACCAACTGCTCGTCGGCGGGAAATCTCCCGAAGAGACCGTCGATTGGCTCGCAGAAAAACTCCGTAGTCTCAAGCGATGAGCGTCGGCCTGCGAGAGCGGTTTTCCCCCCGCGAGTTGGACGGAAGTGCGTGGCTGCTGCTCGTCTCGTTCGTCCCACTGGTGGCGTTTTTCGTCGTCGTGTGGGTCGTTCCGATAGCCTACGCCCTCGGGATGAGTCTGTTCGAGAATCCAGTGCGAAATCCGGTGTTCGTCGGCCTCGGCAACTACGTCTCGTTGCTCACCGAACCCTCCTTCTGGGGGTTCCTCTGGAACAGCGTCGTCTACGCCGTGGCGACGACGGGTCTGAGCCTCGTGCTCGGTCTCGGCCTCGCACTCGTCGTGAACCAGAAGATTCGCGGCGGCGGGGCCCTGCGGACGCTGATGATTTTCCCGTACCTGCTGCCCACGCTCGTGGTCATCTTCATGTGGAAGTTCATTCTGGACCCGAACATCGGCATCCTGAATCAGGTGCTCGAAAACGCGGGACTCATCGACGAGCCAATCGCCTTCTTCTCGACGCTGACCTGGGCGATGCCCGCCGTCGTCATCACGAGCGTCTGGAAGTTCGCCTCCTTCGCCTTCTTCATCCTGCTCGCCCGGTTGCAGGCAATCGACCCCGACCTGTACGAACGAGCGCGCGTCGAAGGCGCGACGACGTGGCAGGCGTTCCGCGACATCACGATGCCCCACCTCCGGGGAGCCATCCTCATCATCCTCCTCGTCCGGGGCATCTGGATGTTTAACAAGTTCGACATCATCTACCTGACCACGCGCGGGGGGCCGCTGCAAGAGACGACCACCTTGCCAATCCGCGTGTTCCAGATTGCGTTCAACGAGGTTGACTTCGGTCGGGCCACCGCGCTCGCGGGCATCATGTTCTTCCTGCTCGCGGGGGCCGCCGTCGTCTACTTCCGCACGTTCGCCCCCGAGGCGGAGGTGAGCCACTGATGGCGACCGCCGATTCGAGTTGGTTCGACCACCGGACTCAGCAACGACTCCAGCGCGTGGCACTCTACATCACGGCGTTGCTCATCACGACGTTCGTCATCGTGCCCGTCTACCTGATGGTAGTCATCGCGTTGCAGTCACCTGCGGCTACCTTCGCGGGCGGCCAGGTGAACCTGATTCCAAAGGAGATTACGGCACGGAACTTCCTCGTGCTTCTCGAGACGACAGAGACGGTTCGCTACTTCACGAACAGCCTCATCGTCACGGCGAGTTCGACCCTCCTCTCGACGGCAATCGCCATCGCGGCGGGCTACGGCCTCACGCGATTCGAGTTCCGTGGAAAGTCCATCGCGGCGCGGGCAGTGCTGTTCAGTTACATGTTCAGCCCAATCGTGCTCGCGATTCCGCTGTACGTCATCTTCTTCAGCCTCGGACTGTTGAACAGCTACTTCGCACTCACGCTCGCGCTCACGGCCATCTCCGCGCCGTTCACCATCTGGCTCATGTGGCAGTACTTCCAGACGGTACCGCTCTCGCTCGAAGAGGCGGCGTGGGTTCGCGGCGCGAGTCGCTTCCGGACGGTCTGGGACGTGGTATTGCCGGTCGCCAGACCGGGCTACATCTCGGCGGCCATCTTCGCGTTCGCCGTCGCGTGGAACGATTTCACCATGGCGCGTATCGTCATGAGCAACGACGACATGTACACCATCAACGTGGGCGCGAGTCTGTTCTTAGACCGCGTCACCATCGGCTGGGGTGAGACGATGGCCGTCTCGCTGCTCATCTCTATCCCCCCATTCCTCATCGCGCTGTTCCTCCAGCGATACCTGCTGCAGGGGTTCAGTGTGGGAGGCCTCGAATAACTATGGCACAATCCATTCGACTCGACACGGTTCGCAAAGAGTTCAAAACGCTCGGGCAGACGCACGTCGCCGTCGATGACGTGTCGCTCGAAATTCCCGCCGGGTCGTTTACGACGCTCGTCGGCCCCTCCGGCTGTGGGAAGACAACCACCCTGCGGATGCTCGCCGGGCTCGAAACCCCCACGTCGGGGCGCATCCACTTCGGTGACGACGACGTGACCGACCTGCCACCCCAGAAGCGCAACGTCTCGATGGTGTTCCAGTCCATCGCGCTCTACCCCCACATGAGCGTCCGCGAGAACATCGGCTATGGCCTCAAGATTCACGGCGTCCCAAAGGCAGAACGCGACGAGAAAATCGAGGAGGCCGCCCGCGTGCTCCAAATCGAGGAACAACTCGAAAAGATGCCCGCGGAACTCTCCGGCGGGCAACAACAGCGCGTGGCCCTCGGCGGTGCGTTCGTCCAGGACCCCGAAGTGCTGCTGCTCGACGAACCGATGAGCGACCTGGACGCGAAACTGAAGTCGGAACTCCGCGTCGAGATTCAGCGACTCCACCAGGAACTCGACACCACCATCGTCTACGTCACCCACGACCAGACGGAGGCGATGACGATGTCGGACCGCGTCGTGTTGCTCCGCGAGGGCCACGTCGCACAGTTCGACCCGCCGCGGACCCTGTTCCACCGGCCGCAATCTGCGTACGTCGCCAGTTTCATCGGCACGCCATCGACCAACTTGCTCACGTGCTCGGTGACGAGCGTCGACGGCGTCCCGACCATCGAGGGCCACGGCATTCGGATGCCCGCGGGCGAGGCGCTCTCCGCACACGTGGGTAACTCGGTCACGCTCGGCATCCGTCCGCAGTACCTCCGCCCGAGCGGCGGCGAAATCCGCTTCGAAGTGACCGCCGAAGTCGTCGAACCGCTCGGCACGGAATCGGTGGTACACGCGAAAACCGCCGATGGAACCCGAGTTGACGTGGTCTCGCCGGAGGTAGACGACGCACGACCGGGCGACAGCATCATCGTGGGATTCGACCGCGACGATTGCTACGTGTTCGCCGCCGACGGCGAGACCATCTGCTTTGGCGACGATCTCGAAGCGAATCCGACCCAACTCCCATGACCGACCGACCACTCGCAGACGTGACGGTGCTCGAACTCGGCCACATCATCGCCGGGCCGTTTTGCTCGCTGTTACTCGCCGACCTTGGCGCACGCGTCATCAAGATAGAACACCCCGAGGGCGGTGACATCGTTCGCGACTCCTCGCCGCTCGGCAACAGTTCGTTCAACTACGTAAATCGGGACAAAGAGAGCATCACGCTCGACCTGAAGACCGCCGGTGGCCGCGAAATCTTCCACAGTCTCGTCGGAGAGGCGGACGTCGTCGTCGAGAACTTCAAGCCGGGCACCGCAGAACGCCTCGGCGTCGGTTACGACGCACTCAGTGAGGAGTTCCCGTCACTCGTCTACTGCTCGATAAAGGGCTTCAACGAAGGGCCGTACGAGGACCACCCCGCTCTCGACCCGGTTGCGGAAGCACTCTCCGGGCTGATGAGCGTGACCGGCCATCCCGGCCAACCGCCAGTGCGCTCGGGGACCAGTGTGGCCGACATGGCCGCCTCGTTGTACGGGGCGATTGGCGTCCTCGCCGCCCTGCGCCAGCGCGACCAGACCGGCGAAGGTCAGAAAGTGTCCGCGCCGCTGTTCGAGAGCACCGTCGCCCTCATGGGCTACTGGCTCTCGTTCACGCAGGCCTACGACGACGTGCCAGAGCCGCTCGGGGCGGGGCACCCGAACTGGGCACCCTACGACGTGTTCCGCACGGCGGACGAGAAGTGGGTGTTCGTCGGGCCGTCGGGCGAACGCCAGTGGCGGGCATTCTGTGAGGCACTCGACCTCTCGCTTCACGAAGACGACCGCTTCGAGACGCTCGCCGACCGCCGGGAGAACGTCTCGCTGCTCACCGACCTGCTCGCCGTCGAGCTCAGGCAGTTCGACCGGGTTGAAATCGTCGAGCGACTTCGCGAAGCGAGCGTGCCGGTGGCTCCGGTCAACAACATCCGAGAGGTGTGCAACGACCCACACCTCGCGGCGACGGACGCGCTCACGTCGGTCGCGGTCGCAGAGGGCGCAGGCGACACGGTTGCCGTACCCCGGTCGCCGATTCGCTCCTCCGCGTTCTCCCGTGTCGAGTCGCGCCCACCACCGCACCTCGGTCAGCACACGGCGTCGATTCTCGAGTCACTCGGCTACTCGACGGCTGAAATCGACGCACTGCGCGAAACCGGCGCTATTTGACCCGGCGGGCGAGCGAGAGCGCCTCGTTCAAATCTACTTCTTCCCGGTTTGCCAACGCATCGAGGAGCGTCGCAACCCGTTCGTCGGTGGGTTCGATACCGGCGCGTTCGAACAGTCTGCGGGCCGCTCCTCGCCCCGTGTCCGGGCCGAACAGCAGGCGTCGCTCGCCCCCGAAGCGGGCGGGGTCGAACGGTTCGAACAGCGCAGGGTCGTCGAGCATCGCGGCGGTGTGCAGGCCCGATTCGTGGGCGAACACCTGGTCGCCGAGCAGCGGTTTCCACGCCGAGACGTCCTCACCGAGGGCGGCGAGCACGGCCCGCGAGTGAGTGAGCAGGTCCGACTCGTCGATTTTCGAATCGACCGCTTCCTCGCCGAGGAGGCCCGCGACGACGAACTCTTCGAGCGGGACGTTCCCGGCGCGTTCGCCGATGCCGGCCACAGAGACGTCAACTCGCCCGACGCCCATGTCTGCGGCGGTGAGGGCGTTTGCCGTGGCGACGCCGATATCGTCGTGGAAATGGACGCCGACGCCGGAGAGGTCTGCGTCGAGGGCGGTGAGCGTTTCAGTGACGCCTTTGGGAGTTCGACTGCCGACGGTGTCCGCGATGGTCACGAACGCCGCTTCGACCTGTTCGACGACTTCGTTCAGAAACGCGAGTTCGGTCCGAAAGCCGTCCATCGCGGTGAAGTGGACTTCGAGGCCGGTGTCGTGGGCCGCGTCAAGAGCGTCGTGGACGGTTTCGAGCAGTTCCTCGCGGGAGGTGCCGAGCATGAACTCGCGCTGGGCGTCGCTCGTCGGGGCGAACAGGTCGATGACGTCCACGCCAGCTTCGACGGCGGCGTCAATGTCGCTCTGGATGGCGCGAGCGATTCCTGTCGTCTTCGCGTCGCCGTCGTACTGTTCGCAGACCCGGCGCGTTCGGTCGTCTGCGACGGGAAAGCCGAGCTGGATGTAATCGACGCCGAGGGCGTCTAAGTGGCTCGCGGCTTCGACCTTCTGGTCGACCGAGAAGCGTCGGCCGGGTCGTTGCTCGCCCTCCCGAAGCGTCACGTCGAGCAGTTTCATGGCTGGACAGAGGAAGCGGAGGACCAAACGGCTTCGCCCTGCATGTGTGGGCTTCCGCGGGCGAAGCCGCTAAGGCCGACCTGTCCTAAGAAGTGACAACGATGAAGGCGCTCGTGATAGCCGCACATGGCTCGCACCTGAACGCGGAGTCCAGCACCCCGACGTTCTCACACGCCGACACGATTCGGGCGACCGGCGTGTTCGACGAGGTGCGCGAAGCGTTCTGGAAAGAAGAACCGTCGTTCCGGGAGGTCATCCGCACTCTGGAGAGCGACGAAGTGTACGTCGTCCCGCTGTTCATCAGCGAGGGCTACTTCACCGAACAGGTGATTCCCCGCGAACTCAGACTCGCCGGGTGGGACGTGGCCGACTGGAACTCGGACGGCCTGAGCGCGACCCACGTCACGCTCGAAAGCGAAGATACGGGCAAGACAGTCCACTACTGTGGGCCGGTCGGCACCCACGAATCGATGACCGACGTCATCATCCGCCGGGCGGAGTCGGTGACGGGCGACCCCGACGTGGGGCCGGGCTTTGGCCTCGCCGTCGTTGGTCACGGGACGGAGCGAAACGCGAACTCGGCGAAGGCGATTCACTATCACGCAGACCGCATCCGGGAGTCCGGTCGGTTCGACGAGGTAGCGGCGCTGTTCATGGACGAAGAACCCGAGGTGGACGACGTGACCGACTACTTCGAGGCCGAGGACATCGTGGTGGTTCCGCTGTTCATCGCGGACGGCTTTCACACCCAGGAAGACATTCCCGAGGACATGGGCCTCACCGACGACTACCGCAAGGGATACGACGTGCCTGCCGTCGTCGACGGCCACCGCATCTGGTACTCGGGGGCCGTGGGGACGGAGCGACTCATGGCCGACGTCATCCTCGAACGCGCCGCCGACGCGGGCGTAGACGTTGGAGACACCCTCGAAACGGTCCGTGAAGCGACGCGGGCGGCCGGAGGCGCACGATGACCGAGCTTCAGCGCGTCACCCTGCGCCGGGCGGCCCCCAACGGTGTGGAATGCGACGGCCTCGTGGTGTCCCACGACCGAAGCGGGTACACCTTCGAGACGCCCGCGACCCGCCACGAGCAACTGGACGCGGAGGCGTTCGACGACGTGGCCGCAGACCACCCGTGGCTGGTGTCGAACTGGCACTACTGGCACCAGTTTGCAGAGCCGTCGCGACGCGACTTCCTGCGCTGGGTCGAGGGCGCGGACGACCGGAGCGTCGCAGACCGATACGACGCCCTCCCCGAGGGCCTCTCCCGGGAGTGGGGGCAACTCCACATCACCGCCGAACTGGCCGGTGCGGGTGAGCGGCGGTATCACCTCCGACACGTCGCCGACGCGGGTGCGGAAGTCGATTCGCTCGACACCTACACCGACCCACTGGACGCCCGCGACCTGGCGAAACACGACGACGCAGGGCGGTATCGGCCACTCAAGACCGCGCCCACGCTCGTCGATGGCTGGGCGTTCGTGGACCTGACCGGACGCGAACTGCTCCAGACGGTCGACTTCTTCTATCCGGCGACGGTGGCGAACTGGTATCGCGAGCAGGAAGGCGAACTCGACGTGACCCACTTCCGCGAGACGGCAGAACGCCAGACCGGCATCTACGACGTGATAGACGAACTGCCACAAGAGGCGGTCGAGTGGGTGGCCGGAGCCTGCTGTGTGGACTCCCAGTGTCTGAAGCGCCGCGAGTGGGACGAGGATGTAGAGACGCCCCTCGACGTACCCCGTGGTGACGGCGAATTCCCGTGCCGTGAACCGTGTTCACTCGTCGTCGCGGCGGCGCGAAAGTGGACGAAGTTAGAGCAAGAGGAGGAGCAGACCTACGAGGTGACGATGACCGAGAGCGAACTGGCACAGTTGGCCGACCTCGTGGATGCCGTGGCAGAGGGGCGCACCGACGAAATTCGCGAGGCGGACGTGTACGACGGCGCGAACCGCTATCGGGCGCGCTACCTGCGGGCGAAGCGAATGGACGACGCGGGCCGATTCGAGAACGTCACCGAGCGCTAGCGCAATCGCCGGTACAGCGGCCAGAACGGCAACACGAGCGTCACGGCCACGGCGATGATGAGCGGCATGAAGCTGATGCCGGTGACGGTGGTTCGACTATCGACGACGAGCAATGCGACGAGGCAGGCGAAGAGGTACAGCCACGCGAGTACCGCCTTCGACTCCAAACGGTCCGCAAGCGGAATTCGCCACGCACCAAACATAGCTACTCAGTACCACAGTTGAGGTTATAAATTTCAGTCAGACAGACGTAGGACAGTTAAAAACTCTCGAACACCTGAGTGTTCACGAGCGCAAGAAGGCCACCGCGACGAGAACGCCCGCGAGCAACGTGAGCACGCCGAGTAAGAACACCATACTGTCGGCGATAACCAGTGCGACGAGCGCGAGGACGAGCGCCGCGAACCCGAGCAGCAATACGGCGATGTCGCCGCCTTCGAAGGAGAGATTCTCCATCAGCCCGGGGGCCGGGTCAGGCTGTGGAACCGGCTTGCCGAGCGATTCGTCTACCTCGACCGGTTGTTTCTCGACGGTGGGTTCTGCCACCTTCACGTCCACGAACTTCGTCTCCGCGCCGTAAGCCGAGACGACCTTGAGTTTCCCGCGGACGGGACGTTTGCCCTCCCGCACGGAGATGCGAACCGGGCGGCTCGAATCGGATTTCACGTGGTGGTTTCCGGCCTCCATCTCCGCGACCTCGGAGAGCGCGTCGTCTAAGTGCAGGTGAACGTGGACCGCCTCGCCGTGGTTCACGAGATTGACGGTGAACGTGCCACCGGTCTCGAAGGAGTCCGGTGTCTCGAGTGCGTGGAGTCGGCCACGGTTGACGTGCACGGGAAGCGTATCGGACACGTCACTCAAAATGAAGCGCCAGTAGAAAAAGGTTCAGGCTGCGACGTCCTCCCGCATGTCCGGCGGGAGGAGATTCGGAATGCCGTCCTCGATGGGGAACTGCTCGCCACACTCGGTGCAGACGAGTGTTCCACTGAGAACTTCGTCGTCGTCACGTTCGTCGACCTCGAGTTCGAGGTCGCTCTTGTCCATCGGACAGCAGAGAATGTCCATCAGCGATTCCTTCATCGAAGCTCACCCTCGGTCATAGTGAAAGTGTAGGAAGGTATCGCTAAAAGCGTGACGGGTCGCAGTGGCGCGACCGCGTTATTCGAGCGGGTTCTCTAAGATGACCGTCTGGTCGCGGTCTGGACCCATGCCGACGGCGAAGATGTCGGTGTCGAGTTCCTCGCTGATGTATTCGAGGTAGGTCTGGGCGTTATCTGGAATCGCGTTCCAGCCTTCCTCTGCGACAGCGCTCCAGTCTACGTCCTCCCAGCCGTCGAACTCCTTGTAGTTCGGTTCACACCGCGCCCACTGCTCGGTGGTCGGTGGGACGGTGAAAATCTCCTCGCGATCGAGAGTGTAGGAATGGCCCACTTTGAGGTCGCCAAGGCCGGCGAGCACGTCGATGTGATTGATTGCGAGGCCGGTAAAGCCACTTGCGCGTTCTGCGTGGCGGAGCATCGGCATGTCGAGCCAGCCGATGCGGCGTGGGCGACCGGTGACGGTGCCGAACTCGCCACCTTTCTCGCGAATCTCGTCTGCGAGGTCCTCCATGTCGCCGGTGAGTTCGGTCGGGAGCGGTCCCGTGCCGACCCGCGAGAGGTAGGACTTCACGATGCCGACGACGTCGCCTTTGCCGACGATGGTCGGGGCGACACCCGTGCCGACGGCTGCGCCGCCGGAGGTCGGGTTCGAGGAGGTGACGTACGGGTAGATGCCGTGGTCGATGTCGATGGAGGTGCCCTGTGCGCCCTCGAACATGACGTTCTTGCCGTCTTTGATGGCGTTCGTGAGGAACTCACCCGCGTTGACGGTCATGTTGCCCTCGGCGAGGCGCTCGCCGTATTCTTTGTACTGTTCGAACAGTGCGTCTACGTCGAACTCTTCGCCCGTTTCGACGCCGAAGACGTCCTCCGCGAGGGCGCGTTTCTGCGGGACGACGTATTCGAGGCGCTCGCGGAGCACCTCGGGGTTGAGCAGGTCGCCGATGCGGATGCCGCGACGGCCGGCCTTGTCCTCGTAGGTCGGGCCGATGCCCCGGCCCGTGGTTCCGGCGTCTAAGTCGGAGTCGGACTTCGCCGTCTCCTCGATGCCGTCCAGCACTTTGTGGTACGGGAGGATGACGTGGGCGCGTTCTGCGACGCGGACGTCGGGGGTGAGGCCGCGCTCTGCGAGCGCGTCGATCTCAGAGAAGAGCGTTTCGGGATTCACGACGCAACCGTTGCCGAGGATGCCGATTTTGCCCCGGACGGCCCCGCTCGGAACGAGCGAGAGTTTGTATTTTTCGCCGTCGTGGACGACGGTGTGGCCGGCGTTGTCGCCACCCTGGTAACGAGCGACGATGTCGGCGTTGTCGCCCCAGAGGTCGACGACGCCGCCTTTGCCCTCGTCGCCGAGTTGCGAACCGACGATGGTTACGGTCATACGCGGGAGTTCCTGTTACCGGGGTAAACCGATTACGGAATTGGCGACCGGATAAACTCACGACGAGTGTCATGTTTTGTCTCGAGCCGAAGCGTTAATAAATCACACACCCGAAGTCGGAATCTACGATTTTGTTTGGCCTCCGACGACAGCAACCTTTAAAGGCTTCAAACACAAGTTAACAAATGCCATGATAGACCGACTTGAGAAGGAAGTCGACATGCTGGAACGTCACCTTCAAGTCCTGAAGATGGTCATCGAAAACGAACCAATTGGGATCGTGAAGATGTCCAACGAAACCGGGTACCCGCACCACAAGGTCCGCTACTCTCTCCGCGTGCTCGAAGAGGAGAACCTCATCGAGCCGTCGAGCCAGGGCGCTATCACGACCGACCGCACGAAGGAGTTCGTCTCCGACTTAGACGGGAAGGTCGACCAGATTATCGAAAAGCTCGAAGGAATGAAAATCGAAGGCGCGACCGAACTCGCGTAACCGTTCTTCGCTCGCTGTTGAAACTCCGTCTGCACTGCGCAGACTCCTCTCTTTAGCCCGGGCAGTCGATTCTCTGCCCCGCTACAGTTCGGGGAGGTTCATGTAGAACTCCCCGCCCCGTGCTTCGACGAGACAGAGGTGGTAGCCCTGCTTGCGCGATAACTTCACGTAGCTCTTGCGCTTGTCACGACTGAGCAGGCCGCCACCCGTCGCGTCGGACGCCGTTTCGAGCGCGTCCGGGTCGTAGAAACTCGACGTGACGAAGAACGCAGCGCTCAGGCTGTCTGCGGTCTCTGCGACGCGACTGCCCTCCGTAATCAGCGAGGCGAGCATCGATTCGGTCGCCGGGTCGCGCGAGTCGTTGAAGTCCGCGACGACGAGCGGATTACCCATCCGGTCGCGCAGGACGACGTCGAAGGTGAGTTGCTCTCTGTGTTCCTCGCCATCCTGCTGGTACCTGATGCTCACCTTCGCGTTGAGTTCGGCGCGGTCGATTTTCGGTATCGCGGCGAACAGTTCGCGCACTGCCTCCTCGTTGCCCGTATCGCGTATCTCGAACAACAACGAGCGCGTGAGCCACTCGACGAATCGATACTGCACCGTCTCCGTGAGGAACGCCTCGAACTGCTGACCATCGACCGACACGTCCGCGGCGTCGAACTGCGTGTGATACTCGATGCGGAGGTTCTCGACAATGTCCATCGCTTCCGCCTCGCCTTCGAGAACGGATTGCAGGGTCGTCTTGGACTTCGAGTTGTACCGGACGAACAGATTGGTTCCCGAAAGCGCCTCTGCGGGCGTCATGCGCTCGTCGCGTCCGACGGCCGTGCCGTTTTCCCGTGCCTCGTCTAAGAGCGTTTCGAGCCGAGCAACCTCGGCTTCGAGGCGGGAGACTTCGGCTTCGAGCTCCTCGCGCTCTGCTTGCAACACTTCCCGGTCGTCGGTCACCGATTCGAGTTGCGTTTCGAGGCGCGCGACCTCATTTTTCTGGTTCTGGAGTGCAGCACGCAAGTCCTCGACTTCGGAATCCGGTTGCGGTGACTGCGGTGGGTCCTGTTTCGGCGGGGCGTTGGGCGTGCCGGTCGGCCGCCGGGAACTGGACTCGCGGACGAGCGACTGCTCCGTGCGCTCCGGTCGGTTGGCCGTATCGATGCGCCCGCCGGCCCCCTCGTCGGTCTTCGCCGGGTCGAGCGACGGAATCGACCGAGTTTCGAGCGCCCGTGTACTCAACCCCGACGCCGGAGCACGGCTGACTTCGGCTGGTTCGCGGTCGTCGGGCAACGGACTGTCCGGAGGCGTCTCAGACGGGTCTGCGAGCGGGTCTGGTGGGGATGTCGGCTCTGCGTCGTCGGACGCGGCGTCGGCGTTATCGACTGTCGTACCCGGGCTCTCCGTCCCCACGTCAATCTCCTCATCCTCGGCCGCTGCGTCGGCCTCCTCACTGGCGGCAGCCGCCGACTCGGTGGGCTCCCGTGCGTCGGTACCCGGCGCGGTCGGCGTTTCCTCGGTGGTCGGCGGTGCCTCGCCTGCGGTCGCTCCCGCGTCGTCCGCTGGTTCGACTGTGCTGTCCGCGCCGTCCGGCGAATCCGACGTGGATTGCGCTGGTGCTTCGTCGGTATCGACGACGGTGGCCGAGGCCGAGTCGGGTTCCGCCACGTCAGGGATGTCGAGGATGTCCACGTCCACCGCTTTGACGGCGTAGATGCCGACTTCGTCCGCTGCCCGGTCGAACGCTTCGTCGTCGGTCAACATTCGACCGCTGTTGCCCACGAACGCGACGGCCTTCGAGCGCCCGGCGTAGTAGACGAGATAGTAGTCACCGGAGAGGACGTTGTCCGAGAGTTCGACGTAGCCACTGAAGTTGCCGCTCGTCAGTTGGTCGTCCACCTCGCGAAGCGGCGTGTCGTTTGTGTAGTACTTTGCGCGCGTCTCGCCGCCCTCGTGTTGCATGAAATAGAGCAGCGGGAGCGACGAGTGCGGCGCGGCGTACGCTGTGCCGCTCGCGTCCTCGAACGCCGAGAGTGCCCCGTCCGCGATGCCGACGACGCGTCCATTCTGCATGAAGAGCCACGCGCTGCCCGCCACAACCGCGCCCGTGAACTGGTCGTCCGCGAGCGCGTGCAGGCCACGATAGCCGCCTTCGAACGACCGAGCCTCCCAGTCTCTGATTCGTTCGACGGTCGTTTGGTCCATAGTCTCACAACCAAGAATAACGGCAAATAGTTACCGCACGACTGGTCAGCGTTTGGAGAGGACGGCGCGGGGAGAACGGGTCAGTTTACAGCTTCGATTCCGCATCTTTCGCGAGTTCAGCCATCCGCTTTCCGATGCGGCCGGCGTTCGAGAACTCGTCTTCGCTCATCGCGTTGGCGAGCGCGTTGCCGAGGACGAACACGGCGTGTTTGTGTTCGCTTTTCGACTTGTGAACGTCGTCCGGCGTGACGTCTAACTGGTAGTACGGGTCGAAGACGCTCGCGTCGACGCCCGACATCTCGGCGTAGTTCTCCATGATGGTCACCATCTGCTCGTGCAGCTGGAGCAGTTCGTCTTTGTGCATTAGCGGGTGTTTGGCGAGTACGCCGCTTAAGAATTTCTGACAATCAGTACCACAAACCGCCAAAACGTGTTAGAAGACGTACTCGTCTTCGTGGCCCATCATCCCGTCGTCTTCGAAGCCGCCGACGGGTTCGTCCTCTACGTGACCACTCGTTTTGTACGCCTTCAGCCCGGCTGAGATGAGTTGCTGAACCGCCTCTTCGCGGTTCATGAATTCGCCCTGTTCTACCATCTGGGTAATCTGCATCTCGAGGTGTTCCGGGATTGTGAGCTCAACTTTAGGCATCGGAATAGTCGCCGCTTCGTGGGAGCCGTATTTAACTCTGACGGGGAGGTGATTCGTATTACGTGAACCGTGCTGACTGTTTTGCGAACAATTATCTTGAACGCAGGCGCTAAAACCCCGTCCTGAAGGACGGGGATACAGCGTCCCCAGAACACTTTGCGTTCTGGTGTCTCGGTATCCGCTGGATTCCGACGAGTCCGCAGGACCTGTGGTCCTGCGAGATGCGAACGAGACGCGTTGCTTCTCGTCAACGCCGTCTGTGTGTGGCAAAGAGTTACATTGATTCCCACCGTCCACCATCCGTCGGCCCGAAGGTTATGACCCCTTCGGTGCCCGATGGCCCGAAACTGGCGGTTCGAGTGTCCGCCCACCCCGGCAACGGGATGCGCCCCTCGTGGGAACAAAAACCAAGCATCGGGCTTCGGAACGCGGTCGAAGTAACTCCGAGTCCGCTGACGGCCCAACCGAACCCTTCGGAACCGAAACGGCGGGTTCGGGCGGGAGTGAGGAGAGGAGTACCGGCGGTGTGGCACCGCCAGCAGTCCACCAGTACCCTCACGGGACTGCGCTCGGAGATTCGGACTCCGACTGCGGTAGTGGAGTGCAAACCTGCAACCACCCAAACCAGCACGCCTTCGCGTGTGGGAAGCCCCGTCGTTTACGACGGAGAGGATGTCACTTCGACGCCCACACGAGTCGGTGGGTCAGGCGGAACTCCCCCTCGCTGGCGGTGAGTACCGGTGCTATCGACAACTCTTACGGCTATCCGACACGTATCTCGGGGTATGAGCGCGCGAGACGTTACGAACCTCTATCAGGAGTTCGGCGAGAAACGATTGCCGCCGGGACAGCGAGAGACCTCCCGGTTTCCCGTCCTGTCGAAAGGCGGGACGCCGAAGTGGAACCGCGAGACGTGGAAATTCGAGGTGTGGGGCGCGGTGGACAACCCCCTCACGCTCTCGTGGGAGGAGTTTACCGACCTGCCGAGCGAGACGCAGTTACAGGACTTCCACTGCGTCACGGGCTGGAGCAAACTCGACTGTACGTGGACGGGCGTCACCTTCCCAACGCTCGCAGAGGTGGCGCAGGTGCGCGACGACGCCACCCACGTCATGTTCTACGGGATGGACGACTACTCGACTGACCTGCCCCTCTCTGAGTGCATGCGCGACGAGGTACTGTTTACGTGGGCGTTCGACGACGAACCACTCGAACCCGACCACGGTGGCCCGCTGCGCGTCGTGACGCCCCACCGCTACGCCTACAAGGGGGCAAAGTGGGTGAACGGCGTCGAGTTCCTCACCGAGTCAGAGCGGGGCTACTGGGAGAAACGCGGGTATTCGCAGAGTGCGAACCCGTGGAACGAGGAACGGTATAGTTAGGCTAAATAGTCGCCAGCCCTGAATGCCGGTAATGGAACCCCTGCGCAGCGACGAGACGGTGGCGCACGCGTCGGGTGACGCCACCCTCGAAAGCCGGGTGTGTGAAATCGAGCGGCTTTCCCTCCACCGACTGCTCGATGCCGCCGACGCGCCGCGCATCGCGTGGAGTACTCCCGACGGACCGACGATCGTCGCCTTCGGCGCAGCAGACGTCCTGACCGCCGAGGGCACCGCCCGCTTCGACGACATTCGCTCGCAGGCGGAGACGCTGTTCGCCCGCAGTTCGAACGCCACAAGCCTCCCCGAGGCGGCCCGCCCCCGCCTGTTCGGCGGCTTTTCGTTCAACGAAGGCCCGACCACCGACGAGCACTCTGCGTGGGCGGGCTTCCCCGATGCCCAGTTCATTCTCCCGCGAGTACAGGTATCCCAGACAGCCGAGAAGACGTATCTCACGGTCACGCTCGCGGGACCGGGAGCAACCCCGGAAGCGGCCAATGCACTGCTCGAACAGGAACGCGAGTCGCTCGCAAACCTCCCGACAGAGCCGCCGACCGCGGCAAAACCCGGCGTCGCCTCGCTCGAACTGACCACCCCACGCGAGACGTGGACCGAGCAAGTAGAGGCCGCCCTCGCTCGCATCGAACGCGGCGAACTCACGAAGGTCGTCCTCGCGCAGGCACTCACCGCGACGCTCGAAGACGACCTCTCCGTGCCGGGGGCACTCACGCGACTGGCGGAGGCGTACCCGGACTGTCACCGATTCCTCGTCGCCCCAGACGAACACGGCACCTTCTTTGGCGCGACGCCAGAGGGCCTCGTCTCGTTGCGCGGACGCACCGTCTCCACCGTGGCACTTGCCGGGTCCACCGGCCGCGGGGAGACGCCTGAGGAAGACGAGTGGCTCGGCGCGGAACTCCTCGCGAGCGAAAAGGACCGCCACGAACACGACGTGGTCGCAGAGACCATCCGCGAGCAACTGTGTCCGTTCGCCTCGAGCGTCTCGCTCGGCGAGCGCGGCCTTCGACGACTGGCCACAGTCCAGCACCTCCAGACGCCCATCACGGCCGAACTCAAGCGTGACGAACACGTCCTCTCGCTCGTCGAGGCGCTCCACCCGACGCCGGCCGTCGGTGGCCTCCCGCCAGAGCGGGCGAAACGCACGATTCGCGAGACAGAGACGTTCGACCGGGGGTGGTACGCCGCGCCAGTCGGCTGGTTCGACGCGGCCGGAAACGGGTCGTTCGTCGTCGCAATTCGTTCGGCGATTGCCCGCGGTGACGAAGCGACCCTGTTCGCCGGGGCCGGCATCGTCGCCGACTCGGACCCCGACGGCGAGTGGGACGAGATACAACTGAAGTACCGACCGATGTTAGACGAACTCGAATGACCGCCCCGAACCGAAACACACTCTGGGCGCGGGTCATCACGGACGAGTTCTCGAAGGCCGGCGTCGACGCCGTCTGCATCGCTCCCGGCAGTCGTTCGACACCCCTCACCGTCGCCTTCGACCGCCACCCTGAGATTCGCGTCTTCTCGCACCTCGACGAACGCGCTGCCGCCTTCTTCGCCCTCGGCAGGGCCAAGCGCACGGGCCGACCGACACCGCTCATCTGCACCTCGGGCACCGCGGCGGCGAACTTTCATCCTGCCGTCATCGAGGCGTCACAGTCGCGCGTCCCGCTCGTCGTCATGACCGCAGACCGCCCGCCCGAACTCAGAGACAGCGGCGCGAACCAGACGATAGACCAGGAAAAGTTGTACGGCAGTGCGGTCCGGTGGTATCGAGACCTCCCCGAACCGGCCGTCGAGGACCGCAAACTGCGGTCGCTCCGCACCGACTGCGCCAGAGCGGTCACGACGGCGACCGGTCCCCACCCCGGCCCGGTTCACCTGAACGTCCCGTTTCGCAAACCGCTCGACCCCGTCGAAGTTCCGGACGACGTCCCCGAGGGGTTCGCTGCCGAGTTCCCGCTCGCGGCGGAAGGGCGAACCGGCCCGTTCGTATCGGTGCAGCAGGGAACGCCGCATGCCGACGAATCCACGCTCTCTGAACTGGCAGACGCACTCGACACGGCAGCCCGCCCGCTCGTCGTCGTCGGCCCGGACGACCACGGTCCGGCCCCGAGGGCCATCGCAAACCTCACAGACGCGACGGGTGCGCCGGTGCTCGCCGACCCACTCTCGCGGGTTCGATTCGGGCCGCACGTCGCCGAGCGGCCGATTTGCGGCGGCTACGATTCGTACCTGGCGGCCGAGTGGCCCGCCCCGGACGTCGTCTTGCGCTTTGGCGCGTCGCCAACCTCGAAGGTGCTCCGAACCTACCTCGAAGAGTCAGGGGCCACGCAGTTCGTCGTGGACCCCGCAGGCGAGTGGCGCGAAGCCACGTTCACTGCGACAGCCCTGGTGGTCGCTGACCCGACACCGTTCGCAGCGGCGCTCGCAGACCGCTGTTCGCGTTCCGCAGACGACTGGACTGCCCGTTTCGAAGCCGCCGAAACTCGCTACTGGGAGTTGGTCGGATCGGCCCACGACGAGCAGTTCTTCGAAGGCACCGTCCTCGGCGACGTAGTCGAACTCGCGCCCGACCCGACGACGCTGTTCGTCTCGAATTCGATGCCAGTGCGTGACCTGGACCGCTTTGGACAGCCCCGAGAGGCGGCGATTACCGCCCTTGCAAACCGGGGGGCGAGTGGCATCGATGGCGTCACCAGTTCGGCTCTCGGTGCGGGGAGTGCAACCGACGACCCGCTGGTGCTCGTGACCGGCGACCTCGCGTACTACCACGACATGAACGGCCTGCTCGCGCTCTCTCGCTGTGGAGTGGACGCGACCATCGTTCTCGTCAATAACGACGGCGGCGGCATCTTCCACATGCTCCCGATAGAGGAGTTCGACCCGCCGTTCACCCGCCAGTTTAAGACGCCACACGGACTCGATTTCGAGGCGACGAGCGACCTCTATGACCTCGACTTCGTGCGCGCAGCGGACCGCACCGCGTTCCGCGAGGCGTTCGCGGCGTCGGTTGGCGAGTCCGGCACGCGCGTCATCGAAGTTCAGACGGACGCGGCGACCAGCCACCGGTTCCGCGAGCGCCTGCACGGGCGGGTCTGCGACACGGTTGGGCGACCCGAGTGACGCGACGTAAGACGGCCGCGACGGCGGACGACAGCGACCCGGACGTGGCTTCCGGAGTCGATTTTTCACCTGTTGCACCGAGTCCGCCCGACCAACCGACCGGTTTTCGAGTCGTCGAAAACCAAGAGACTGCGGCGCGTAAGACAGTTCGAGTCTCGTCGATTGACACGACGGGTGTGGGTTTTCGCCCGCCCCTGTCAGACCGACCCCGTGTGAACGTCTCACAGACATTTATGAGGGGTGCGGTCGATGGAAGGTGTACCTGCGGTCACGCCGTGGGTGGGAAACGGGACCGGTGCAGGAACAGTCATTCAGGAGTGGACACGCTGTGGCTGCCACCGACCCGGAGCACATCATGAATCATCACGAGTCGAACACACCCGTCGAAACGGTCGCGTCAGGCACAGACCAGTCCACGCTGAGTGGTTCGATTTTCGACGACCTCCTCCGTAGGAATCGGCTGTTCTGCGACCGCGACAAGCTCCGCCCGACCTACACGCCGGCCAGCCTCCCACACCGCACCGAAGAGGTGGCCGCGCTCGCTCGCCTCCTGGCAGGAACCCTCAAAGGCGAATCAACGCCGAACGTCTTCCTCTATGGCAAGACGGGCACGGGAAAGACGGCGTGTGTCCGCTCGGTCACGCGAGAACTCGAACGTGCCGGGACGCGCCGCGACGTGCAGGTGGACGTGGTGCACCTGAACTGTGAAGTTACGGACACGCAGTATCAGGTGCTCGCCCACCTCACGAACGCGCTCGTGGAATCAAACCGCGAGGTGGGCGGTGCGGACGCCGGCCCGTCACCGGTCCCGATGACCGGTCTGCCAACCGAAGTCGTCTACGGCACGCTCGTCGAAGCCGCAGACTGCGTCGAACGCTCGCTGCTCGTCGTTCTCGACGAAGTGGACCGACTGGCGACGAAGGGCGGGTCGAGCGCGCTCTACAACCTCACCCAACTCGCCGCCGTCCTCGAACGCTCGCGGGCGACCGTCTTGGGCATCAGCAACGACCTCACGTTCACCGACACGCTCGACCCACGGATTCGCTCGCGGCTCGGGAGCGACGAACTCGTCTTCCCGCCGTACGACGCGACGCAACTCCGTGACATCATCGCAGAACGGGCGGCCGTCGCCTTCGAGGATGGCGTTCTCGAAGACGGCGTGTGTGCGCTCGTCGCCGCTCTGGCTGCACAGGAACACGGCGATGCCCGCCGGGCGCTCGACCTGCTTCGGGTGGCTGGCGAACTCGCAGAGCGGGCAGACGAGGGGCGAGTCATGGAAGCACACGTCCGCCAGGCGCAGGCCCGCGTCGAGTTCGACCATACGGCTGACCTGGTCGAGTCGCTCCCCCAACAGGCGCGACTGGCCCTTGCCGCCGTCGCCTCGTTCGACGCGTTCGCCCCGGTCGAAGCCGTCCACGAACGCGGGCTGGAACTGGCGACGAACCTCGACTGTACCTGCCCCGGCCGTGCCCAGTTTTCGAGCGCCCTCGGGGACCTCGACGCGCTCGGACTGGTGACACTCGTCTCCCGAACCCGCCCGCGAAGTCGACAGGTTCGGCTTTCGATGCGACGCCGCGACTTGGCCCGCATTCTCGCGGACACGGACCTCGCCGGTGTCGTCGGCTGAGTCGCAGAATCTTTTTGCGCCGCCCGTCCCGAGTGGACGTATGGTTTCAGACATCTTCGACCCCGACCGCTGGGACGCGATTTCTGGCTTCGACTTTCGCGACATCACCTACCACCGGGCGAAAGACCACGGCACGGTCCGCATCGCTTTCGACCGCCCGGAGGTCAGAAACGCCTTCCGCCCCGGCACGGTTGACGAACTCTACACCGCGCTCGACCACGCTCGCCGCCAGACGGACGTCGGCTGCGTCCTCCTGACCGGTAACGGCCCCTCCCCGAAAGACGGCGGCTGGGCCTTCTGTTCTGGCGGCGACCAGACCATCCGCGGCGACGACGGCTACCAGTACGAAGGTGACGAGGAAGGCGCATCCGAGACCGGTCGCCTGCACATCCTTGAAGTCCAGCGCCTCATTCGCTTCATGCCCAAACCCGTCATCGCCGTGACCCCCGGCTGGGCCGTCGGCGGCGGTCACAGCCTCCACGTCGTCTGCGACATGACTCTCGCCTCGGAGAAGGCCATCTTCAAACAAACCGACCCGGACGTGGCGAGTTTCGACGCCGGCTTTGGCTCTGCGTATCTCGCCCATCAGGTCGGCCAGAAGAAAGCCCGCGAAATCTTCTTCCTCGGCAAGGACTACTCCGCCGAGGAAGCAGCAGAGATGGGCATGGTCAACGACGTGGTCCCCCACGAGGAACTGGAGGACGTGGCCCTGGAGTGGGCCGCAGAAATCAACTCGAAATCGCCGACAGCCATGCGGATGCTCAAATTCGCCTTCAACCTCGATACCGACGGCCTCGTCGGCCAGCAGGTGTTCGCCGGCGAAGCCACCCGCCTCGGCTACATGACCGACGAGGCAAAAGAGGGCCGCGAGGCCTTCGTCGAGAAGCGCGACCCCGACTTCTCGCGGTTCCCGTGGCACTACTGAAGCGCACCTTTTTGCTCGGCGGACCGCTCCGAGCAAAAAGGTGCCCGAAAAAGGCCGATTGCGCTGTTGGCGCAATCGGTTCTGGTAGCTGACTTCCTCCCACGACTGCAGTCGTGGGGTTCCAGTCACAGACTGGGGTTCCACGACGGAGAGGTTCCCACCTCACCGATGGGTGGGTTGTGGGCCGAGCCAGTACGGCCCCCGACCGAGATAGCGGGCTTCATTTACCCCCTCGGTGGGATGCATATCCTTACCTCAGACTCGGTAGCACAACCTATGAAACGCTCCGATATGGCCGTTTCGGGAACTGTCGGATGCATCCCACGACTGAAGTCGTGGGCTTTCTCCTCGAATCTCTGTAACTTCGCCGCTTCCGCCACCGCATCGCCTCCGCACGGCAACTCCACAACAGGTCCGTACGGCAACCGTACGCCTCCACTACCGCACCGCCTCCGCCTTCGCACCGCAACCACAGGCGCTATGCCCACGCCATCCTAACTGCCAACTGAATGACTGACACCGCGACCATCTCGCCGACGAAGGCGTGGGTCATGGCCGCCCGTCCCCAGACACTTCCCGCGGCGGCCGCCCCCGTCATCGTCGGCACCGGGCTCGCCGTACACGACGGTGTCTTTTCGGCGCTCCCCGCACTCGCCGCGCTCCTCGGCGCACTTCTCATCCAGATCGGGACGAACTTCGCGAACGACTACTACGACGCCGTGAAGGGCGCGGACACGGACGAGCGACAGGGCTTCACCCGGGTCACGCAAGCCGGCATCATCGCCCCCGAAGACGTCAAACGGGCGATGGCGCTCACTTTCGCCATCGCCATCGTCTCCGGAACGTACCTCGTCTCCGTCGGCGGATTGCCAATCGTCGTCATCGGCCTCGCGAGCGTCGCAAGTGGGATTGCATACACGGGTGGCCCGTACCCCCTCGGCTACCACGGCCTCGGCGACCTGTTCGTGTTCACCTTCTTCGGTCTCGTCGCCGTCACGGGAACCTACTACGTACAGGCCGTGGACGCGATTGCGGGCATCCCGCTCACCGTTCCGCCGGGCACGATTCCCCTCGCCGCCATCGTCGCGAGCCTCGCTCCCGCCGCCCTCTCGACGGCGATTCTCGTCGTGAACAACATCCGCGACAAGGAGACGGACGCCAAGACTGGAAAGCGCACGCTCGCCGTGCGACTCGGCTACCGCTGGAGTCGCGTCGAGTACCTTCTCATGCTCGCGGTGGCCTACGCCGTCCCTGCCGTGTTCGCACTCGACCCCGCCTACTCGCAGTTCGCACTCCTGCCACTGCTTTCGCTTCCCATTGCAGTGCGCGTGGCGCGGACGGTCCTCACCCGAACTGACGGCGCGGCACTCAACCCCGCGCTCGAACAGACCGGGCAACTGCTCGCGATTCACTCGCTCCTGTTCGGCCTCGGCCTCGCCGCCCCCGCCTTACTCTAATGGACCTCATCCCCTACTCACTCGACCTCGAATCGCCCCTCTCGACCGCTGCCGGCGACATCACCGCCCGCCGGGGCTTCCTCGTCCGCGTGTCCGTAGACGGCCACACCGGCCTCGGCGAGGCGACGCCGCTTCCCGGCTGGACCGAATCCCTCGACGCCTGCGAAACGGCGCTGAACGCGGTAGCCGAGCGAGTCGAAACCGGCGCGTACGACGCGGCGACAGCAGCACTTTCGAAGAATCCGGCCGCCAAACACGGCCTCGCGCTCGCCATCGCTGACGCCCGCGCTCGCGCCGCCGGTGTTCCGCTCTATCGCCATCTCGGCGGCGAGAAGCGAGTCGAGCGCGTCTCGGTGAATGCTACCATCGGCGCAGGGTCCCTCGAAACGACCGTCGATGCAGCGGAGCGGGCGGTCGCTTCGGGTTTTCGAACGCTCAAGCTCAAAGTCGGAACCGCCGACGTGGCGGCGGACGTCGCGCGTGTGGCCGCCGTCAGAGACGCCGTCGGCCCGGACATCGAACTCCGAGCGGACGCGAACGGGGCGTGGGACCGGCGGACGGCCCGAAGCGCGCTCGACGGCTTCGCTGAAGCGGACCTCGCGCTGGTCGAACAGCCACTCGCGCCAGCCGACATCACCGGACACGCGACGCTCCGTGGCGGTTCCGTGAAAATCGGCCTTGACGAATCGCTCGCGGAACGAAGCGTCGAGGAAGTACTCGCGGGCGAGGCGGCAGACGTGCTGGTGCTCAAGCCGATGGCCCTTGGCGGCCCCCAACGGACTCGTGCGGTGGCGATGCAGGCGAAAGCCGCAGGCGTCGAACCCGTCGTGACGACGACCATCGACGCAGCTGTCGCGCGGACCGCCGCCGTGCACGTCGCCGCGAGCATTCCCGACATCGGCGCGTGCGGACTCGCAACCGCCGACCTGCTCGCGTCCGACGTCCTCGA
Source organism: Haladaptatus sp. DYSN1 (assembly GCF_029489995.1). Classification (NCBI taxonomy): domain Archaea; kingdom Methanobacteriati; phylum Methanobacteriota; class Halobacteria; order Halobacteriales; family Haladaptataceae; genus Haladaptatus; species Haladaptatus sp. DYSN1. Next base: position 1,603,585 of record NZ_CP120470.1, on the reverse strand, counting down.
TGAGGACCCCGCTCCCGTCGTCGACGGTGCGGTTCGCGTCCCGCAGGGAAAAGGAAATACGGGCACGGCATCGATGGAGGAGTAATGTACGACTGGTTGCGCCATCGTGCGAGCGTTTCGGCTGACGCGACGGCACTCGTCGCGGCGGATTCGGAGGCGACGTGGACCTACCGGGAACTCGACGACGCCGTCTCCCGGACTGCGGCCCACCTCGTCGGCGCGGGAGTCGGCCGCGGCGACCACGTCGGCACGCTTCTCGATACCAGCGTCGAGTTCGTGAAATTGATTCACGCGACGGCGCGACTTGGAGCCGTGTTGGTCCCGCTCAACACGCGGTTGACGTCGGCAGAACTCCGGCCGCAAATCGAACGGGCCGACCTTACCGCGCTCGTCTGTAGTGTGGCCACCGCCGAGAAAGCCGTGTCCGCGTGCGAATCAGCAGACACCACACTGCTCTCTGTGTCGCGGCAGGATGCGGGGAGCGTCCCCGAACTCGCCGCCCAGCCACTCGGGTCGGTCACGCCGGCGACGTGGGACGAAGACGACCCGCAGGTCATCATGTTCACCTCGGGGACGACCGGCGAACCAAAAGCGGTCGTGCTCACGCACGGCAACCTCGCGGCGAGCGCCGAGGCCTCCGCCTACCGCCTCGGAACCCTGCCGGGCGACCGATGGCTGGTCTGTCTCTCGCTCTATCACATGGGCGGACTCGCGCCGATTCTCCGCGCCACGCGCTACGGTTCGACGGTCGTGCTCGTCTCCGAATTCGACCCGGAACGAGTCGGCCGCGCGGTCGAGGAGTACGAACCGACTGGCATCTCACTGGTACCGGTCATGCTCTCGCGCCTGCTCGACGCCGGTGTGTCGTTCAATTCGTTTCGCTTCGTCCTCCTCGGCGGTGCGCCCGCGAGCGACGACCTCATCGTCCGCTGTGAGCGCGAGGCCGTCCCCGTCTACCCGACCTACGGCATGACTGAGACGGCCTCGCAAATCGCAACCGCGACGCCCGCCGAAGCGTTTGTCCACCAGGGGACGGTCGGCAAGCCACTCCTGTTCACGGAGGTGACCGTCGTGGGCGTAGACGGCGAACCAGTCGAGCATGGGGAACACGGCGAACTCGTGGTGCGTGGCCCGACCGTGATGAAAGAGTACTACGGCGACTACCAGGCGACTGTCGAGGCATTTTCAGAGTACGGCCTCCACACGGGCGACGTCGGCTATCGCGACGAGGCTGGTCGCCTGTGGGTGCTGAACCGTCGGAGCGACCGCATCATCTCCGGGGGCGAGAACGTGGACCCCGGCGAGGTTGCCGCCGTCCTTCTCTCGCACCCGGCCGTCGCCGACGTCGCCGTCGTCGGCGTCCCCGACGAGGAGTGGGGCGAGCGCGTGGGGGCGCTCGTCGTGCCGGAACCGGATGCGACGCCGTCCCGCGACGAACTCGACGCCCACTGCCGGGAGTTCCTCGCGGGCTTCAAGTGCCCGCGGCTGGTCGCGTTCGCAGCCGAACTGCCGCGAACGGCGTCGGGAACGGTGGCCCGCGAGGCGGTCAGAGACCTCCTTCAAGCGACCGAGTGACGCCAAGGGTAGCGTACCTGTTCTTGAAAAAAGGAGCAAACAGGCGTGATTGGAACAATATCACATCCAAATCATTAAGTGGTCTTCGACCGCACAGAGTCTCGTCGCATACGGCTCACACACGGTCTACACGAACGTTCAGGAGCCCCATGTGACAGGCCAATACACACTAGCCAGCCGTTCCGCTGGTGTGCGTGCTTTGATGACGCGTCCTGCACGTTGCTGGTGCCGGGAACGAAACTTGAAAGACCACTGAGTCGCCCGGTGCGTCCCACGAGAAGCACGAAAATAGATAGTAGTAACACGGTGAGGTCCAGCCACCTTCGGTACTCAGTTGTACCGTTTGCTACCGAAAATAGGAACGGTTTAGAAGCGATGGCAGCCTAGAGGAACTCGTGTGTACGCTCACCCTCGCGTGGCAGGTGTTCGACGACACGCCAATCGTCGTCGCCGCCAACCGTGACGAACGATTAGACCGCCCCTCGACGCCGCCGACGACGTGGGACGGCGACCCGATCATCGTTGCCCCTGGCGACAGCGAAGCGGGCGGTACCTGGATTGGCTACAACGAACACGGCGTGTTCGTCGCCATCACCAACCGCTGGGTGGCCGGCGAACTCGTTCCCGAACGCTCCCGCGGATTGCTCGTCAGAGACGCGCTTCGCTACGAGACTGCAGAGGAGGCCACCCGGTTCGTCGAGCGCGAACTGGACGCCCGCGAGTACGACGGCTTCAACCTCGTGCTCGCCGACGCGAACGCCGCGCTGTTGGTCGAGTGGGATGGCAGTCGCACGATTCGAAACTTCGACCCGGGCGTCCACGTCGTCGTGAACGTCGGCGTTGACGGCGAATTCTTCGAGCCACCCCGCTTCCCAGACGCTGGCGAAATCCAGTCGCAGAACGCGATTCGGCTCCTCGAAACGCTCGAACCGAAACCAGCAGAGACCGCAGAGGCCTGGCTCAGACGGGCACAGACGGTCATCGCGGACCACGACTACGGCGTCTGCATCCACGAGGATGGCTACGGGACGCGCTCGTCGTCGCTCATCACGATTGGCCGCGATGGCGACGCGACCTACGACTTTGCCGCCGGGTCGCCGTGTACGACCGAGTACGAACCGGTCGAAGGTCAGATTTAACCTGCTCGGGGGAATTTGTTCAAGCCATGAGTACGGCAGAAGCGGAGGCTGAACTCTCCGAGGACGAGCGCGCAGGACTCGAACTCATCCGCGAGTCGGGTGGCGTCTACCAGAGCGACTTCTGGAAGGAACTCGACGTGAACTCTCGCAAGGGGAGTCGCATCATCGAATCGCTGCTCGAAAAAGACTTCATTCGCCGCGAAGAGGCCGTCTACAACGGTCACACGACCTACTTCGTCACGCCCGCCCCGAAGGACCTCGACTTCTCGCTGTTGATGGCCGGCGACCTGCTCTCGCCGTTCATCGGAGAGGAAGACATCGACCCGCGCAGTGACGCCCTGAGTCACTGGATTATGAACCTCGCCTACAACGGATAGGCCCGGCTCGGTCACTCGCTGCTTTTTCGCTGCTTGGCTGTACCGAGCGCCGCGCCCAGTGCGATACCGACGCCGAGACCGACTGCGATGTTGTCTATCGCCACGTCGATGGCCGCGCCGAGGGCGGTTCCGACGGCAATCCACACGCCTATCGATTGTGAAGACTGGCTAGCCATAGCTCACGGTTGTCGGCAGCGATAAAAGCGGTTGTCGTGACTCAGGCCAGCACGCTGCCGGCGCGAATGATGGTCTCCTCGCCGAAGGCCGGACCGATTAGCTGGAGGCCGACCGGAAGTCCATCAGTCTCGCCCGCCGGGACGGAGATGGCCGGCAGGTTCGCGAGGTTGATGGGAACAGTGTTCGCGTCTGCGAGGTACATCTGAAGCGGGTCGGAGAGGCTCTCGCCGAGTTTGAACGGCGGCGTCGGCATCGTCGGACTCGCGAGCACGTCTACGTCCTCGAAGGCGCTGTCGAAGTCCTGTTTGATCCACTCGCGGGCGTCCTGTGCCTTTTTGTAGTAGCGGTCGTGGTATCCCGCAGAGAGGGCGTAGGTGCCGAGCAGGATGCGGCGTTTCACTTCGTCGCCGAAGCCTTCCTCACGGGAGCGAGCGTAGGCGTCGTTCCAGTTGCCCTCGAAGCCACCGGAGATGCCGTAGCGCACGCCGTCGAACCGGGCGAGGTTCGAGGAGGCCTCTGACATCGCGATGACGTAGTAGGCCTGGACGGCGTGTTCGACGGAGGGAAGCGTGACCTCTTCGACGGTCGCGCCTTCGGCTTCGAGTTCCGAGAGCGCGTCGTAGAACGTCTCGACGACGCCTTCGTCTGCACCCTCGACGAGTTCCGTCGGGACGCCGATGGTGAGCCCATCCACGTCGCCGGTCGCGGCGTCTGCGTAGGTCACGTCCGGTTTCTCCCGAGTCGTCGCGTCGCGGGGGTCCTGCCCGCTGATGACGTCCAAGAGACCCGCGGCGTCTTCGACCGACGAGGCGATTGGGCCAATCTGTTCTAAGGAGTTTGCGTAGGCGACGAGGCCGTAGCGCGAGACGAGGCCATAGGTCGGTTTGATGCCAACGACGCCACAGAACGCGGCGGGACACCGAATCGACCCGCCCGTGTCGGAGCCGAGCGCGAGGTCTGCGTCACCAGCGGCGACGGCGGCGGCGCTGCCACCTGATGAGCCGCCGGGCACGCGGTCTTCGTCGAGTGGGTTGAGGGTCGGCCCGTAGGCGGACGTTTCTGTCGTCGTCCCCATCCCGAACTCGTCCATGTTGGTCTTGCCGACGATGGTCGCACCGGCCGCTTTGAGGCGGGTGACGACGGTGGCGTCGTACGGTGGGATGTAGTCTTCGAGCATCGCAGAGCCACAGGTCGTGCGAACGCCCTTCGTGGAGATGTTGTCTTTCACCGCGATGGTCTTGCCCGCGAGCGGGCCGTCGCCGTCGCCCTCGATGGTTTCCTCGGTGACGAAGATGTTGAGAGACTTCGTCATGAGACGCGCGGCCCCTTGAAGTAGCCGTCCTCCGTCTCCGGAGCGTTCTGCAGTGCCTCTTCCTGCGTGAGTCCGTCGCGGACCTCGTCTGGGCGCATCACGTTGACCAGGTCTGCCTCCTGTTCGACCTCGGGCACCTCGTCGAGCGCACCGAAGTAGTCGAGGATGTCACCGAACTGCGCTGCGAACAGGTCGACCTCCTCGTCGTCTAAGTCGATGCGCGCCAGGTCCGCGATGTGACGGACCTCGTCTGCGTCGACAACCGTATCGCTCATGGGTCAAACCACACGCGGACTGTCGGTAAGGGTTTCGATACTCGGGTTGACCCGAGGTGAATTTGAATTCAGTTAATCTGGCAAAATCGAGCGACAGAAGCCGCGAAACGCCCGAAGCATTTAAGTCGCCCGAGATACAACAAAACGGTGTATCGACGCCGTCTCTGCTAGTTCTCTTTGCAGTTTGATACACCAGACAATGACTGATACGAGTATTCGAACCCGAACCGATGAGCGGACGAGCGAGCGAGAAGAGCCCGAGCGAACACGAGAGGAGGAGCTGGTCTGCCCCGAGTGCAGTGGTAACCTCGTCGCGGATACGGAACACGGCGAGACGGTCTGTCAGGACTGTGGCCTCGTCGTAGACGAAGGTACCATCGACCGCGGCCCGGAGTGGCGCGCCTTCGACTCCTCTGAACGCGACGAAAAGTCCCGCGTCGGAGCTCCCACCACGCAGATGATGCACGACAAGGGGCTCTCGACGAACATCAGCTGGCAGAACAAGGACGCCTACGGGAAGTCCCTCGGCAGCCGCCAGCGCGCGAAGATGCAGCGCCTTCGCAAGTGGAACGAGCGCTTCCGCACGCGTGACAGCAAGGAGCGCAACCTCAAACAGGCGCTCGGTGAAATCGACCGCATGGCCTCGGCGCTCGGCCTTCCAAAGGACGTGCGCGAGACGGCGTCGGTCATCTACCGTCGCGCGCTCTCCGAGAATCTCCTTCCCGGCCGCTCCATCGAAGGCGTCGCGACGGCGGCGCTCTATGCCGCTGCCCGGCAGGCGAACATGCCCCGAAGCTTAGACGAGATAACGAACGTCTCGCGGGTAGACAAGAGTGAGATTGCCCGCACGTACCGCTACGTGGCCCGCGAACTCAAACTAGAGGTACGTCCGGCGGACCCCGAAAGCTACGTACCGCGGTTTGCGTCCTCGCTCGACCTCTCCGACGAAGTCGAGATGCGTGCCCGCCAACTCCTGAAAACCGCCAAAGAGCAGGGTGTCCACAGCGGCAAGTCGCCGGTCGGCCTCGCCGCCGCCGCCGTCTACGCCGCCGCGCTGCTCTCGAACGAGAAGGTCACCCAGAGCGAGGTCTCCGACATCGCGAACATCAGCGAGGTCACCATCCGAAACCGCTATCACGAACTGCTCGAAGCAGAAGAGCAAGTTCTCTAAGCGAAACACTGACCGTTTTTCCGGCGTTTTTCGACCCATGGAAACGACGCGTCACTACACTGCAACCGTCTACATCGTCAACGACGGAGCCACCGCCCTCCACGACCACAAGCGCCTCGACATGTGGCTCCCGCCCGGTGGCCACATCGACCGCGACGAACTCCCCCACGAGGCAGCCATCCGCGAGGTCAGCGAGGAGACCGGTCTCGACGTGACCCTGCTCGCAGCGCGAACCGGCGCGTCCTCTGCAACCGTCGAACCGCTACCCGAACCCGCCCACCTTCAGCTCGCGGACGTGAACGTCTGCGACGGCCACGTCGGCCACCAACACATCGACTTCGTCTACTTCGGGTCGGTCGAACACCGCGACATCCAGCCAGAAGACGGCGAAATCGAGACGTGGCACTGGTTCACCGCAGCGGAGTTGCGCGAGGACGGCGACCACCTCGACTCGGACGTCATCGCCCACGGCATCGAGGCAATCAAGGCGGTCGAGAACGACCGGTAGTTACAGAGCTCCGAGCGTGTCCATCCCGAGTTGCTGGAGCATCCTGAGAATGTCGAAGTTCGCCCACCGTTCTGCGTTTTTCCCGTCTTCGAGTCGCACTGCACCGATACCCATGATGTCGATTCGCTTTCCGGTGGGTTCCAGACGCATGAATGGTCCCTCGTGGGTGCCGGTCACCCGTCCCCAGAACGCGACGTAGTCACCTTCTTCGATCATGTGCGAAACGTCGTAGCGCAGGTCAGGAAATGCTTCGCGGTAGCGTCGGATGAACGTCGCAAACTCCGAAAGTTCCTCCTCGCCTGAGTCAGCAGGGTTGTGAAACACCTGGTGAGGAGTCAAAATTTCGGGCAGCGCTCCACATTCCCCTCGCTCCAGATCTCTTTCGTGTAGCGACGGACGACGACCTTCGAAGTGGATTGAACGGCCATACGAGAGACTACGGCGTGTCGGGAGAAAACGTATCCCGGCCTACAGCAGTGATTCGACGTACTGCCCGACGTGGTCGTCCATGCGCTTTTTGAAGCCCGCCTGTCTGGCGAGGCGGTCGAGTTCGCGGGCGACGAGACTGCCGTACTGAACCGCCTTCTTCTCGCGGAACGCGATGGGGTCGGGCGTCCACTCTCGGACGGCCAGCCTGAACGCGAATTTTCGCTCGCCACGCGGACTCACGAGCAGGCCGCCGGGCAGACGCAGACTCGCCTCGACGACGTCGTCGTGGAGGAGTGGGGCGATGGGTTCGACGCCCGCCGCCCGAATCGCGAGCACGTCACGGGCCAACTGGTCGGGAAGCGTGGCGATGACTTCGTGGGCCGCGCCTCTGACGGTGGTCGCTTCGACGCGGTGGTCTGCGCGGATTACCTTCTCGTAGCCACCGAACAGTTCGTCTGCCCCCTGTCCGACGGCGAGGGTGTCGTAACCGTCAGCGGCGGCGCGCTTCGCGGTGAGATAGAGCGGGAGCGCGATGCCCACGTCCATCGGGTTTGTCCGGCCAATCGCGCGGGCAACCGCTGGAATCGCGGCTTCGAGGCGCTCGTGAGTGATTTCGACGACCGTCAGGTCTTTGCCGAGGATACGTGCGGCCGAACGGGCCGCCGCCACGTCGTGACTTTCCGGGAACCCCGTAACGTAGAGCGGTCCGTCAAGGGACGCGCCGAGGGCCGCAGAATCCACGCCACCGGAGAACGCGACGGGCGTCTCTTCAGGGAGTGCGGCGAGACGGGTTTCGACGGCCGTTCCGACCGCCGAAACCGCTTCCGGGCCGGATTCGAACAGCGGAGGTTCGGGGAGCGTCCAGACCTGCTCGTCGCCGTCGGCGGTGCGCTTGCATCCGGCGGGCACGAAGTCGGGCGAATCGAGGTCGCGGTGGTCGAAACTCCACGTCATCGGGTCGTCCGCTTCTGAGAAGATTGGATAGCGGCCGAGCACGTCGCGGACGAGCGCGCCGTCGAGTTCGCCCGCGAACCCGCCGGTTCCGAGAAGCGGTTGCTTCGAGTCGAGGGCCGGCCGGACCGTGGCTGGGTCCGCGCCCTGCATCAGTCGATTATCGAGAGAAAGCGGTTTTTCACGCGGCGTTTCGCGCCGCCTGCGGCCTGTGCGAAACTGATACGCCACGGGGTGCGCTGGCCGACGACGCTCGTCCGGCCCTCGCGGATGGCGTCGAGGATGGCTTCGACACTCCGGTCGTCGGCGTCGATTTCGGTGACTGCCTGCCCGACCATCTCACTGATGTGGGCGTCACTGCCAGCGGTCATCGGGAGGCCACGGGCCCTGGCAAAGCGTTCTGCCTTGCGGTTTGCCCGCCCCGTGAGCAGTCGCGAGTTGTACACCTCGATGGCGTCTGCGCTCGCGAGTTGATCCATGGTGATGTGCGGGGCGACGCCGCTGCGGGACTTCTGGAACGGGTGGGGAACGACCGCGAGGCCACCTTGCTCGCGGATGCGGTCGAGCGTCTCGTCGAACGGACGGTAAGCCGGAATCTTTTCCTGGATACCGAATGCGAGGACGTGTCCGGCGGCGCTCGTGACTTCCATGCCCGGAATGCCGACGAGGCCGTAGTCTGGCGCCTTCCGCGCGGCTTCGAGACTGGCGTCTAGTTCGTCGTGGTCTGTGATGGCCAGTGCGTCGAGTCCGACGGCGGCGGCCTGTTCTAACAGGAGGTCGACCGGGTCGCGTCCGTCGAACGAAAGCGCAGAGTGGGTGTGGAGCTCGACCGACAGCACAAGCGGAGGTTACGCGGCGGTCCTGAAAAGCACCTCGGAACTGGGCCGCCGTTGTGCCGGGCCGACACGCCACAGCCCGAAAGTAATCACGTTCGTGCATATGAAAAGGACTTTACCCCGACTATCTCAACAGAAGGATGAATGAGTCTTGCCGAGTCGGACAAGGAACTCGTGGTTGCGGAGTTGGGCCGAGAACCCACCGACGCAGAGGAGGTCCTGTTCGAGAACCTCTGGAGCGAACACTGCGCCTATCGCTCGTCGCGCCCCCTGCTCAGCGCCTTCGAGAGCGAGGGCGACCAGGTCGTCATCGGGCCAGGCGACGACGCGGCCGTGGTCAAACTGACCGACGACGTGTACATCACGATGGGTATCGAGAGTCACAACCACCCCTCGTACGTGGACCCCTACGACGGGGCGGCGACGGGCGTCGGCGGCATCGTCCGCGACACCCTCTCGATGGGAGCCTACCCCATCGCCCTGGCGGACAGCCTCTACTTCGGTGGCTTCGACCGGGAGCACTCTCGCTACCTGTTCGAGGGCGTCGTCGAGGGAATCAGCGACTACGGCAACTCCATCGGCGTGCCGACGGTGGCCGGAAGCGTCGCCTTCCACGACGACTATGTGGGCAACCCGCTCGTGAACGTCGCGTGCGTGGGCCTCCTGCCCGCAGACCGCATGGTCACGGCGGAAGCACAGTCGGTCGGAAACAAACTCGTCCTCGTCGGTAATTCGACCGGGCGCGACGGCCTCGGCGGCGCGTCGTTCGCCTCCGAAGACCTCGCAGAGGACGCGGAGACCGAAGACCGACCTGCCGTGCAAGTCGGCGACCCATACACGGAAAAGCTCCTCATCGAATGCAACGAAGCCCTGCTCGACGAGAACCTCGTCGAGGCGGCCCGTGACCTCGGCGCGGCGGGCCTCGGCGGCGCGTCGAGCGAACTCATCGCGAAAGGACGGAAGGGCGCGATTCTCGAACTCGAGCGCGTCCATCAGCGCGAACCGAACATGGTTCCCCTGGAGATTCTGCTCGCAGAGTCCCAGGAGCGCATGGTGTACGAGGTCATCCCCGAAAACGTCGCTCGCGTCGAGGAGCTCGCAGAACGCTACGACCTCGGCTGTTCGGTCATCGGCGAAGTGACCGACTCCGGACGCTACGTCTGTACCTTCGAGGGCGAGTCCGTCGTGGACGTGCCCGTCCAGTTCCTCTGTGAGGGCGCACCGATGAACGACCTCGCGACCGAAGCGCCGGCAAGCGTCGAACGCGATCTGCCTGCGGTCGACCTCGCGGACGCCTTCGAGGCAGTCGTCGGCAGCCCGAACACCGCGAGCAAGCGGTGGGTCTACCGCCAGTACGACCACGAAGTCGGAACCCGCACGGCGGTCGGGCCGGGCCAGGACGGCGCGGTCCTCGCCATCCGCGAAGCGAACAAGGGCCTCGCCTTTACCGCGGGTGCGGACCCGAACTGGACGAGCGCGAACCCCTACGAGGGCGCGCGGGCGGTCGCCCTCGAAAACGCGACGAATCTCGCCGTGAAGGGTGCGACGCCGCTCGCCGCCGTGGACTGCCTGAACGGCGGCAACCCCGAGAAACCGGACGTGTACTACGGCTTCAAGGCTATCGTGGACGGTCTCGCCGACATGTGCGCCGACCTCTCGGTTCCCGTCGTCGGCGGGAACGTCTCGCTCTACAACGACTCCCAGTCCGGCCCGATTCCCCCGACGCCGACGCTCGCAATGGTGGGCACGAAGGATACCTACGCTGCCCCGCCCGCCTTCTTCGCCGGTGAGGGAACGGTCCTGCTCGTCGGCGACGCGGTGCTCGCGGGCGACGACGCGGGCCTCGGTGGGTCTGAATACCTCGCGCAGTTTGGCGGCGCAGACGACTTCCCGGCGCTCCCCGAGAACGCACCGGCGTTCGTCGAAGCACTCGCCGCTGTCGTCAACCAGGACGCGACGCTCGCCGCCCACGACGCCAGCCACGGCGGCCTCGCGGTGACGCTCGCGGAGATGGTCACAGCAGAGACGGGCGCGGACCTGCCCATAGAGGGCGACGCCACCGCCGCAGAGCTGCTGTTCCACGAGCAACCCGGTCGCGCTGTCATCGAGACGACCAACCCGGACGCCGTGAAGGCCGCATTCGACGGCATCGCACCGGTGTCCGAACTCGGCACGGCGACCACAGACGGGTCGCTCTCGCTTTCGGTCAACGGCGAATCCCTCGCCGCCTCGGCTGACGCAATCGCCGACCTGCGGGCGATTATCGAACGCGAACTCGACTAACCGAGAGCCGAACGCTTTTCACGCGCCACGTCAACTCGAACCATGGACGCAGTAGTCGTCGGTGGCGGCGTCGTCGGCCTCGCCTGTGCACACTATCTCACGGAGCGCGGAGCGGCCGTCACCGTCCTCGAAAAGGGAAGTCTCGGCGGTGGTTCGACAGGACGCTCTGCTGGCGGAATCCGGGCGCAGTTCTCGACGCCCGTAAACGTAGACCTCTCGGTGGCGAGCATGGCCGTGTGGGACACCTTCGAAGCCGAGTTCGGCGTGGACATCGCCCATCGCAAATCCGGCTATCTCTTTCTGGCCCGCGAGGCGGACACCGCGGACGCCTTCCGCGAAAACGTCGCCATGCAAAATGAGCGCGGCGTTCCGAGCGAAGTACTTTCGCCGACGGAAGCAGAGGTCCACTGCCCCGGGCTTCGCACCGAGGAGTTCGTACTCGCGACGTACTCGCCGACCGACGGCTTCGCCGACCCGAATTTGGCAGTTCAGGGATTCGCCCAGGCCGTGACCGAGGCCGGCGGCGAGATTCGGACGAAAACGCCCGTCACAGACGTACTCGTCGAGGACGAAGTGGTGGTCGGCGTCGAGACGCCAGACGGCGAACTGACCGCTGACGTGGTCGTGAACGCGGCGGGGGCGTGGGCCGGCGACCTGGCCGCGATGGCCGGCCTCGACCTGCCAATCGCACCTCGACGCCGGCAGATTGCGATTGTCCAACCCGAGACTCCCCTCACTGATGACCACCCGCTCACCATCGACCTCGACACCGGGTCGTACTTCCGTCCGGAGCGCGAGGACCAGGCCATCGTCGGCGGGCACTTTGCTGACGCTGATAGGGACGTCTCACCGGACCGATTCAGCGAGAAACTGGACATGGACTGGGCGGTGCGGGCGGTGGAGAACGCCGGAGACTGCGCGACCAACTTCGGCCTCGATTCGCGCATCGTCCGCGGATGGGCGGGCCTCTACGCGGTGACCCCTGACCACCACCCGATAATCGAGGAGTCGATGCCGGGATTCCTGACGGTGGCTGGCTTTTCCGGCCACGGCTTCCAGCACTCACCCGCCGTTGGAAACGTAGTCACAGAGCTCGTCTTCGACGGGAAGGCGTCGCTCGTGGACGTTTCAGGATTGTCGAGCGAGCGATTCGAAAGGGGCGAGGGACACGTCGAACAGAACGTGGCCTGACCTACGCCATCACGAACGCGAGGCCGAAGACGAGGGCGACGCCGATGAGCGTGACGATGAACCCCGTCGTGACCTGTCCCATCGTGAACTCCTGCATCGGCGAGGTGACGCGGCCGACCGATTCTCCTTCGTGGTGTTCGCCGTGACCGCCGTGATCGTCGTCGTGTGAATGCTCGTCCATATCCGCACATTCGCCCGGTCCTACTTTGCTATGTCGGAGTCGGGTGGTTACCGCAGGCGAAACAGTCTAACCCCGAGGTTCCTTAGCCCAAACCAACTGAATGCTCACGAAGCGGATCATCCCCTGTATCGACGTGGCGCTGGACGACGACGGGAACGCGGCGGTCTACACGGGGGTCAACTTCACCGACCTCAAGTATACCGGCGACCCCGTAGAGATGGCGAAAGCGTACAACGAAGCGGGCGCAGACGAGTTCGTCTTCCTCGACATTACCGCGAGTTCCGACGGCCGAGAAACCATGCTCGACACCGTCTCCCGGGTGGCAGACGAGGTGTTCATCCCGCTGACCGTCGGCGGCGGCATCCGAACGAAAGACGACATCAAAGAGACCCTCCGGGCGGGCGCAGACAAAGTCTCGATTACGACTGGGGCGCTCGAACGCCCCGAACTTATCAACGAGGGCGCGGCCGCCTTCGGGAACCAGTGTATCGTCATCAGTGTGGACTCTCGGCGCGTTTTCGACGAGCAGGGCGAACACTACGTTGAGGTGGACGGCGAGTCCTGCTGGTTCGAGTGTACCGTCAAGGGTGGCCGCGAGGGCACTGGCGTGGACGTCGTGGAGTGGGCGAAAGAGGCAGAGGCGCGCGGCGCTGGCGAGTTGTTCGTGAACTCCATCGACGCAGACGGCACGAAGGACGGCTACGACATCCCGCTGACTTCGGCGGTGTGTGATGCGGTTTCGACCCCGGTCATCGCCTCCTCCGGATGTGGCGGGCCGGAGGACGCCTACGAGGTGTTCACCGAAGCCAACGCGGACGCGGCGCTCGCGGCGTCTATCTTCCACTTCGACGAGTACAGCATCCGGGAAGTCAAGGAGTATCTCGCAGAACGGGACGTCCCAGTGCGCCTCTGAAAACCGAATTTTTACTGTGCTGCTTCGAACGCGTCGCGGAAGGCCGCTGCTTTTTCTCGAACGCGGGCGGCACCCGCTTCGAGTGCTTCGAGTGGGTCTACCCCCTCGACCGTTTTCACGGTGAGGATAGGGTCCGTCTGCCCACCGGACTGCTCGGGGTTCATGTCGTACGTCGCCGCAGAGACGTCCTCGAGTTCGAGGAGGGCGCCCTTCAGGACGTTCATGAACGTGTGGTCTTCGCCCGCAATCTCGATGGAGAGTTCGTTCTCCGTCTTCTCGATGACCCGCAGTTCCATACTCCTATGTCCAAAAGCCGGGCGTTTGTACCTTTCGAAGGGCCACGCCCGCACGCAGGACGACGCAGGGGCTCAGGGTTCGCTGAAACCGGCCCAAAAGCGGGAGAATCAGTCCTGACAGCAGCCACCGGCCTTCTCACCGAAGTCGACGGCGAGTTCGGCGGAGATGGCGTCGTTTACGGCTGCGAGTTTTGCATCGAGGTCGGCCTGTGCGGAGAGGTAGTCGTCCATCACGGGCAGGTCGTGGAGGTCGGCCTGTGCGTTCTGGAGCTGGTGGAGGTCTTCCTGGGTCGCCTCGCCGGATTGGCGGGCGAGCATGAACTCCTGGCGGAGTTGTTCGAACTCCTGGACTCGGCGCTGGGCCTCTTCTGAGTTCTCGACGGCTTCTTTGGTCTCCTCGAACCGCTTGTACTCCGGCGACTCGGCGATTGCCTTGCCGAGTTCCGTTCCCATGTCCTCCAGTCGTGCGGTTTCTACGCTCATGGACGGCGCTAAGTGAGCGAAACGTTTGAAAGTGCCGGTCTGGGCGGTTATTTTGGCGTGACGGTGAAGCCAACGGCCCGCCGCTGGAGACGGAGTTTGACCGCTTGCAGGATGGGAATCGCCCAGAGCGTCGAATAGAGTGCCTGCGTGAAGGGGTTCGAGACGAGGAAGTACCGCCATTTCTCCGCACGGCTTTCGAAGGCGATGGCACGGTCTGCCGCACGGTACATGTCGACGGAGTAGAGCGTCCAGGTGAACAGGTTGATGGCGAGGATGACGCCGAACGGTTCTGGAATCGGCAGCGGTCCGTAGAGCGCGAGGTGGGCAAGCGCGTAGAAACCGGTCGGCACGCCGATGACGTTGACGACGGCCGTCACCTGGTTGATGAGGGCGTACGTGGCGAAGCGAATGCGGTCTTCGACCGAGAGTTTCGACGAAACGAACACCGAGTACGGGCCCGACACCCAGCGGCGCTTCTGTCGAATCCAGTCGCGAGATTTGGGTGGACAGAGGTCCTCCACGTAGCGGTCGATGATGCCGAGTCGATAGCCCTTCGCGTAGGCGTCGATGCCGAGAGCGAGGTCTTCCGTCGCCTCGTAGGGGTCCCAGCCGATGAGGTCGTAGAGGGTCGATGCCTCGATGAAATAGCCCTTCCCGAGCAACTGATACGGCCAGGTCGCAGCGCGCTCGTAGATATTCTGTGACCACGCGGCGATGCCCATCGCTTCAAGCAGCGGGAGCCACCCCGCCCGTCGGTTCGCCACCGTCTGTTTTGCCTGCACGATTTCGTACTCCTCCAGTCCCACGACGCCGAGTGAGAACAGGTCTGTGGGGATGGCCGTATCCGAATCGAGAACGGTGACAACTTCGTCCAGGTCGAGTTTGTAGAGCGCGTAGGTGAGCGCCCGGGCCTTGCCGCGTGGGAAGGCGAGTCCCGTCCACCGGAGCCGAGTCACCTCCTCCCAGACGGGGTCGTCTTTGCGAACCTCCACGAGGCGAATGTCGAGGTCCGGCAGCGAGTCGGCAACCGAGTCGGCGTAGGAAGTCACCACCTTGTCGTCGTCTTCGTAGATGAGGTACACGGTGATTCGGTCGAGCGGGTAGTCGCCGGCTGTGATTCGTTCGAGGGTCGATTCGAGGACCTCACGGCGCTCGCGGTAGGCCGGAACGAGCGTGTGTATCTGTCGATAGCGGTTGGGCGGCCGCTCTTTGACACGGCGTCTGGGCGTCGTGCGCAACCAGAGAAACGCCAGATTCGCCACGAAGTAGCAACTCTGGCTCATGAGAAAGAGCAAGAAAACGATGGGCACGAAATGTGACATACTGTCTCAACAGACGCCAGAAAAATATACCTTCACGTTGGCTTAGGTGTGGCTTCCACCGACGGCGAGGCGAAGTCCGAGTGCGACGAAGATGCTACTCGTCACCCACCGGAGCCCGCGATTTATCGACGGGCGAGCGGCGAGCAGGGTTCGCACGCGCCCCGAGAGCAGCGCGATACCGGTGAGATACGCGAGCGTCAACACCGCGTAGATGCCACCGAGGGCGAGAAACTGGCCGGTTGCGGCGGCCGAGTCGACGAACTGCGGGAGGAAGGCGAGGAAGAACAGTGCGACCTTCGGGTTGAGGACGTTGATTGCGACACCCTGGAGATAGCTGTGGCCCGCCTGTTCTTCGTTCTCGATGCTGAGCGGCTCGTCGTCGCGGAACGTCTGGATACCGAGATAGACGAGGTAGAGCGCCCCGACGTACTTGACCGCGGCGAACGCGGTAGCAGAGGTCTTGAGCAGCACTGAGAGCCCCAGAACGGCTCCGAGAGTGTGGACGAGGATGCCCGTGCTGATGCCCGCCGCAGAGAGCACGCCCGCCCGACGGCCGTCGCTCACGCCTCGCGTCAGGACGTAGATGGTGTCCGGGCCGGGAGCGAGGATGAGCCCGACCGACGCGAGCACGAAGAGGTCGAGCGAATCGATTGCCATTGGGTCTTGGTGAGTCGCTTTGAGATAAAAACATTCGGCCGGCCAGAACGGTCTTGAACCCCGTCCAGTCTGCCACAATTGTTAAGTGAACACAGTCGATGACCGTCTCAATGGCATGGGTGCGGACGCTGGTGTTGGTAGGGCTTCTACTAGCGCTCGCGCCGATGGCCGGCGTGGCCGTGGACCCTGCAACGTCGCCATCACTCACGGCTACGTCTTCTCGAACACCCGACGGCATTCGATACGACATCACGGTCGAACCGGCATCCGTAGAGGGTCTCTGGGTTGACCCGGGTGACGAGTTCGACGTCGTCGGGGTTTCCGGCCTCGAAGAAACGACGCGTGGGGAGCGGCGCGTCTACCGCTGGGACGGCGAGTCGTCGGTCGCGACACTCAGCCTCGAATACGAAATTTCCAACTCCAACGGCGTGACCGCTGGCCCTGAATTCACGCGGGCTGACGACTGGGTTCTCGGCCCGGTTCCCGACCTCGAACTGTCGTGGGACGAGGATGGACAGCTCACCACCCGTCGACCCTTCTCAGACCCGACCGACCCGGGCGTGACGATTACGACAGACGGTCCCGGCGTCGTTGGGGAACGCTACGCGTTCCTCGGGGCCCACGACCGCTACGAGCAGCGCGGGTCGGAAACGACGGTGCAACTGGTCGTTCCGCGTGGCGTCGAGCTGGACCAGGCACCTGATACGATTCTCGATGCACTTCTAGCGAGCGAATCGATGCTTGACGTCGGTTCACCGTCAGAGGAAGTGCTCATCTTCGCGCTCCCGGACCCCGCACGTGGCGGCGGCGAATCGTTCCTCGGGGCGAACGAACTCTGGGTCCACGCTGAGTCACGCCTCGACACCCCCAACAACGTCTGGCTCCACGAGTACATCCACACGCGCCAATCGTTCATGCTCGCCTCAGAGATGGTCTGGTTGCGCGAAGCGTCGGCCGAGTACTACGGCGCGAAGTTGGCGCACGAGCACGGCTTCGTGAGCGAGACAACCGTCCACGAGTACGTCAGGAGGCCCGGGCACGAAGACACCGTGCTCGCGGACACGGAGACGTGGACCGAACCGGGCGTGCCCTACACGAAGGGAACCCGAACCCTCGCAAAACTCGACGAGCGAATCCGCGCCGCCACCGACGGGGAGCGGTCGCTCGACGACGTGATGCGCAGACTCAACGAACACGACGGCGTCGTCACCTACGCCGTCTTCGAACGGACGGTGGCGGCCGTCGCCGGCCAGTCGATGGACGAGTGGCTGTGGGAGCAGGTCCACGGGAGCGAAAACCCCAGGCCACTCACGACTCCGTGGGTCGTCCACCAGGCGAAAGCCCTGACCGGACCACTGACGCCACTCCCCACTGACTTCGGCTCGAAATCGCCCGCCGCTGGTCTCGGGGGCGTGCTGGCTGTGGGGTCTGGACTCGCGCTTCTCTCGCGAAAATAGCGTGACAGGTTGGGGACCGTCTGTCGCTCAGGGTTTGACCATGTAGCGGAGCACGAGTCCGACGCTGAGCAGCGCCCCGATGAGGATGAGCATCGTCGCGAGGCTGACGATGTTCATCCCGAACGAGCCGTACTGGTCGTCGAACAGTTCGCTGTGCGGCGGAGGCGGCTGGTTGAACACGTCGTCGACCGCCGGGGTCGTGTCGCCACCATCGACGTCCTCCACCACAGTCGGAAGGTCGGGTTCCGACGTCACCGGGCCGATGTCCGAGGACGAATCGTCGTTCGTACCGCCCTTCTTGTCGTCGTTCGGGTTCTTGTCACTGGCGTCGCCGCCGCCAGTCGCACCACTGTCAGCACCGCCAGTTGCTTGCTCCCCGTCGGTCGTTTCCCCGGACGAACCTGACTGCTGGTCGCCCGAGCCACCGGTGGCACTCTCGTCGGGTTCACTACCGCCCGTGTCCGGGTCAGCGACGGCGTCAGATTGACCGTCGTCACCCGTATTCGTGTCTGGTTGCTCGCTCGGCTCAGGTTCTGGCTCGGGGGCTGGTTCTGGGTCCGGCTCTGGCGCTGGGTTCGGGTCAGCACGGTCCTCGGTGTCAGGGTCCGCCACGTCCTCGATTCCCTCGTCGCGTGGGGTTGGCTCGGCCGGTTCTGGGTCAGCGCGATTGTCTGGCTTCTTCTCGGGCCGTTCCTTTTCGGGTGGCCCGCGCTTGTCTTCGCCATCCCATTTCTCGTGGAACTGCGAGTGTTTCTCTGCCCAGCGTTCGGCGAATTCACGGGCTTTCTCGTCCCACTTCGCGTTCAAGTCTACGACTTTTTCAGCGTCAGCACCGTACTTCTCGGTCGCCTTGCCGATCTTGTCGCGCTTTTTGTCCTCGAACTTCTTCGCGTCCTCTCTTGCCTCCTCGTGGAACTCCGCGTGCTCCGACTTGAATTTCGCTGCCTCCTCGCGTGCCTTCTCGGCGTCCTTGCGCTCCTTCTCCGCGCGTTTCTCGGCCTCCTTTCGTTCTTTCTCAGCTTTCTTCTCTGCTTCTTTACGTTCCTTTTCTGCTTGCTTCTCCGCTTCCTTGCGTTCCTTCTCGTCTTCGTCCGCGGAGCCTGCGTTCAGAGCCGACGAGTGATAGTCATCTTCGTCATCGTCCTCGTCGTCATCGTCTCGTTCCCATTCGTCGTCATCATCGTCATCGTCTCGTTCCCACTCGTCTTCGTCGTCATCGTCGTAGAACGTGCCAAGCGTCTGCACGTCGTTCGTCTGTTCAGTCGGGCCGAACGGTGCGGCTACAGCGACACCGGGGGCGAACAGAAGCGCGGCCACGACGACGAGAACGAACAATCGGCGTAGCAAAAGTCGAGGAGCAGTCACAGCGTCCCTCCCCGTCGCTCGTTCGTTGGGACGTTCGTCTCGGATGACGCACCAATCATGACAACAAGTCTGCCAGCGGGTCGCTTTGTTATGGGCAGCGTGAATGTCGTCGTTCGGGCATTGAAGTCAGTAAGTAGAGATTAATTTGTAGACAGGTTCGCCGCACGGAGCGGCGAAAAATCGGTTGCGGTGACCCTCACACGTCGAATTTCACGGAATTCAGACACGTGGCGGTCGGGAATCGAGGTCGTCGATCCTCACGCGGTCCCATTCTCGAGGCGAGCAATCGTTTCCTCGTACTGCGAGATGAGGTTCTGGCGCTTCGTTTCGTAGATGGCCACTTTTTGCTCCTGTTGGGCGCGGAACTGCTCGACCTGCTTTTCGTGTTGTCGTTCGAACGTCGCGACCTTCTTCTCCTGGTGGGCGCGGAACTGGTCGATGAGCCGCTGTGTGTGGGCCTCGAACTGCGCGACCTTCTTCGCCTGCGTCTCGTTGAAGTCAGCAACCATCTGTTCGTGTTCGGCCTGGAAGGCAGCTATCTTGGCCGCCTGATCGGCTTCGAACTCGGCTTCGAGCTGGTCGTGTTTGGCCTCGTACTCGGCTTCAAGTTGTCGCTGGCGCTCCACGTAGGCGTCGTATTCAGCCGGGTCGCCGCCGGTGTATGTTTCCTCGAACTCGCGAGCGAGGGCGGCGCTCCGTTCCTCGTACTCGTTGGCTAACGCGTCCACTGCGTCTTCGAAGGCGTGTGCGTCGCGCTCCTGTTGGGCTTCGAACTGTCGGGCGGCCTTCGCGAGTTCGGATTCGAACCGCTGGGCGTCACGCTGTTGCTGGGCTTCGAATTTCCCCGCTCGCGTGTCCAGCTTCTGCTCGAA
Organism: Haladaptatus sp. DYSN1; assembly: GCF_029489995.1. Classification (NCBI taxonomy): domain Archaea; kingdom Methanobacteriati; phylum Methanobacteriota; class Halobacteria; order Halobacteriales; family Haladaptataceae; genus Haladaptatus; species Haladaptatus sp. DYSN1. Next base: position 1,583,815 of record NZ_CP120470.1, on the reverse strand, counting down.
AATGTTCGCGTCGCGGTCCTGCTGGTCCTCGAACGCCCGGGCTTCGCGTGCCAGCTTTTCCTCGAACGCGTTTGCATCGCGGTCTTGCTGGTCGGCGAAGTCCTGGTCGAGTTTCGCCAGGTTACGTTCGAACGCCTCGGTCACCGCTTGAATCTGCTCCTCGGTCGAGGAGTCCGTCTCGCTGGCCGCCGCGAGGCCGGGCGTGGCGACGAGTGCGAGCGCGAGCAACACAGCGACAAATTTCGAGAGGCCCGGCTGTGTCATCGGTCCATCACCCGGTGGCGTTCATCAATCAGCAGGACGTACCCGTCGTGTGGAGAGTCATCCATGGCGGAGAGTCAGCGGCCGTTACCCTTTGTTATAGACAGGCCGACGAATTTGGGTCCGGCCTGCGATTCTGAAGGGCGCGCCTAACCCGCGTCTGAGGCTCTCACACACGGTCAGACGGGGAAACGCCGCTGTTAAACGTCAGTAGCCGCTACGAATCCGCAATGACCAACGAATCGGAGTACTCAGAGGGCGACCTCCGAAACACGGGACTCAGTCTCAAACACGACCGGGAGTGGGACTACGAGCTCGAACGCATCATCGAGGCGGTCGAAGAACGCGACGCGAAGAAAGTCGGGCTCCAGTTCCCAGAAGGGCTCAAACGCCGTGGCCCGGCCGTCGCCGACGACCTCCGCCAGCTTCTGCCCGACGACGTGACCGTGATGATTTCCGGCCAGCCGTGTTATGGCGCGTGCGACTTAGACACCTTCCTCATGCGCCGCACCGACGTGTTCGTCCACTTCGGTCACTCGCCGATGAAGGAATCTGACAAGATTATCTACGTCCCGCTGTTCTCCAACGTCGAAGTCACGCCCATCATGGAGGAGGCGCTCGCCGAACTCGACGGCGACGACGTCGGCCTCGTCACCACCGCCCAGCACATGAACCGCTTCGACGAGATGCGCGATTTCTTAGAAGACGAGGGCTTCACCGTCCACACCCGGCGCGGCGACGACCGCCTCACTCACGAGGGGCAGGTCCTCGGCTGCAACTACGCTTCGGCAGATATCGACGCAGACCAGGTCCTCTACGTCGGCGGCGGCAAGTTCCACCCACTCGGCCTCGCCATGGAACACCCCGACAAGAAGGTGGTCATCGCAGACCCCGTCAACATGGTCGTCACCATCGCGGACACCGAGAAGTTCCTGAAACAGCGCTATGCCTCCGTCCACAAGGCAATGGACGCGGAGACGTGGGGCGTCATCTTCTGTACCAAAATCGGGCAGGGTCGCTGGGAAATCGCCCAGGAAATCCTTGAAAATAACGAGAACGCTTACCTCATCACGATGGACGAGGTCACCCCAGACCGCCTGCTCAACTTCGGTTTCGACGCCTACGTGAACACGGGCTGTCCGCGTATCACGACCGACGACGGGCCCCGGTTCAACAAGCCGATGCTCACGCCCGGCGAGTACGAGATTGCCATCGGCGAAAAACCGCTCGACGAACTCGAATTCGACACCTTCCACGGCACCTGGTAGTCGCCCGGAAGGCGGGATTTATCCGCCCAAACCTCGTATTTTTACGTATGGGAAGTGGGGAAACAGCGAGGCTGCACCGGACGGAAACGGACGTCGAACTGCGCACCATTGGATTCCGATTGCGCGAGATTCAACGCCTGTTGAGCATGCGCGTCGTCCAGGAAAACCGCAGGCTCGAAGCCGATGGCCTGACGCCAGTCACGGAGGCAGACTTTTTCAAGCAGGAGATAGACGAAGAGCGAATCTCCAGACAGGGAGTTTCACGGCAGGCAGAGCGCCTCGGAGGTCTCGAACTCGGTGCTGGGGTCCGGCTGACGCTGGTCGACGGAACAGTTATCGCGGGGACGGCCGGTCCAATCGAGTTCGTCCCGTCAGAGCGACTCCGACTCGAACTGCGACCTCGTGACGATTCGGCGGTTCGCTTCGAGGTTCGGACGGCCTTCGACGAGACGGGATGGGCACCGGTTACGGTCAGACGCTACGAGATCGGGGACAACGACTGGGACGTCCTCGGCGTCGTGAGGGAGGTTTCGACGCCGTGAGTTACCCCTCGCCCTCCGACTGGTAGGGTTCGCCCACGGCCTGCTGGGGCAAGAGGCCGAGAATCTCGTTTCGCAAGTCGTCGCGCGACTCGAACCGCTCGTCGTTCGAGTGCGTGAGGAGTTCGCCGAGGTTCTCCTCGCCGTCCGCGAGTTGGAGCGTCACGTCTCCGCAGCGTTCGACGGCTGTGGCCCGTGAAATCGGGTAGGACAGTTCGTCGAGGAGCGCGTCGAGGTGGTTCAGCTTGACAGTGTCGTCCATCAGAGAAGGTACGAGAGCGGCCGGTAAAGCCACGCGTATCGGTCAGACACCGATACGTTCAGCGTAGCTGAGAAGACGCGGCACCGACAGTGAGTCCAACTCGCACGGGAATAACTACTGTGCATACACAAAACTATTAGTATGTCTAGGGGGAATGGACTTGTAATGAGCGCCACTCCAGACGTCAGCCGAGCACTCGATTGTTGCAAACCAGACGACGCCGTTTCGGTCACGATCGACGCGACCGAACTCGAATCGACCAGTTCCGACTACTTGTGCACGTTCCGACGCGCCCTCCGCGAGCAAAATTTTTCACCGTCTCGCATCCGCCTGTCCGCGTCGTTCGACGAGGACTGCTCGCTCGCCACCCAGCGCGAAAGCGACCGCGTCCGCGAGTACGTGCGCGTGGCGGACTTCCTCGGCGCGACGACGGTCACGCTCACGATCGAGTCGGTCGCCAACCCGGAGAAGGTCCGTCCCGCACTCGCCGCCTGCCGCGAGCGGGCGGACCGAGAGGGAATCACCCTTGAGGTGACAGGCAAAACCAGCCTCTGATGGGAACGAAACGCGCCCTCGAACAGCAACTGGCGGTCGTCGCCGGGTTCGAACGGCCGAAAACGAGCCTCGAACAGTACCGCACACCCCCCGACCTCGCAGCCCACCTCATTCACGTTGCAGACCTTCAGGGCGACGTAGAGGACCGTCTCGTGGTCGATTTGGGCACCGGTACGGGGATGCTCGCGCTCGCCGCCGCACTCCGCGGGCCGACTCGCGTCGTCGGCGTGGACGTAGACCCCAAACCGCTGCGCACGGCGCGGGCGAACCAGAACCGAGTGGGCACCCGAACGGACATCGCGTGGGTGAACGCCGACGCGACGCGCCTCCCGCTGTGCCCCGACGAGGAGACAACCGTTGTGATGAACCCGCCGTTTGGCGCACAGGACGACAACGTCCACGCAGACCGCGCGTTCCTCGAAACGGCGGCGAAGATTGCAACCGTCTCATACTCCGTCCACAACGCCGGCAGCAAGCAGTTCGTCGAATCGTTCGCTGAAGACCACGGCGGGGAGGTCACCCACGCCTTTCAGGCGGCGTTTGACGTGCCAAAACAGTTTGACTTCCACACGGAGGCGTCGAAGACGCTCGACACCGAAGTGTTCCGCATCGAGTGGTAATTAGCGGTTGTACGTCTCGCGGGCCGCCACCTGGATGCGCGTCCCGTTGTCGCTCACGTAGATTTTGTCGTCGGTCCGGCGGAAATCCAGGCCGCCAACCGCGACCGACTCGTTCGGGGCGGGAAGTAACGCCCGTTCGAGCGTATCGTTTCCACGGGTTACGATGACGTCGTAGCCCGTCCGCGAGGGGGTGAACGTGATGTTCCGATTGGATACCGTGAGGTCCGCTCGCGACTCGTCAGAGGTGAACGCGAGCACCTTGTCGGCACCGCCGCGCTGGAGGTGAATCTTGTACACAGCGGAGTTACCGGCGACCGTCCAGCCGTCTCTGGTCACGGTGACCGTCTCCTGCCAGCCGACCCCGCCCACCCGGACGGTTTCCTGCCCGGAGAACGCCAATCGCCCACTGGTCACCGCCGTCGTCCAGATGTGTCTCTCCTCGCTGATGACGATGACCCCTGAGGTGTTCACTCGCGTCGTCTCGTTGAACGCGCTGATGTTGACTGCCGACACCATCTGATTGGGTACGTCCTCAGCGTACGAGATGGAGTAGTCGCGTACGTCTACGGGGTTCATTCCCGGAGCCGTCGCGTCGTCCACGGTGGTGAAGTTGACCGGAACCGTCGGCACGCTGATGAGCAGTAGGCCGAGGACGAGGAGGCCTGCGGCGGTCTCCCACCGGGAGAGGTCGATGTTCCCGACGAGCGGGCGGTCAGAAGCGGTCACCCCGGCGGCGATGAGAACCGCGAGGGCGAACACCAGCGCCGTCCCGAGCGCCCGGTAGAGGACGAACGTCTCAGAGCCGCGGAACCAGTAGACCGCCCAGAGGCCCTGCCCGACCGAAAAGAGGAGCGCACCGAGCCAGAGCCGAAGGGCATTCGGGCGGACGGACCGCCGACGGAGGAGCAACACCCCGAGGACGACGCCGGCGAACAGTCCGAGGGCGTGGCCCTGAATCGCGATAGAAGCCCACCATGGCGACTGAAAACTCGGTCCGGCCTGCGCTTCCAAGACGGGCATTCTGAGCGCGTTATAGATTAGGCTGAAGACGCTGCTCACCGAGAGCGCGATGATGGTAGAGAGCGGGTAGCGGACGAGTGCGAACCCCGCGAAGGCGAAGACGACACCTGAGAAGCCGATGACCGGACCGAGCGCGAACAGGCCGGTGAAGATGCCGACGACGGTGACGGCGACGACGAACGCGAGAATGCGGGCGAAGGGGTTCGTTCGAAGCGAGGTGAACGTCTGCGTGCCGCGTTTGGTGGGGTAGTGACTCCACGCGTATTCGGCGAGGGGTGCGAGTGCGAGCGTCCCGATGAGGTTCCCCATCAGGTGGCCCGAATTCGCGTGAGAAAACGGCGCGGCGACGAGGCCGAGTGGATAGAGGTAAGACCACGCCCGGAAGGGAATGACGAGGGGGTTGTACCAGTCGTCGATGCCGCGCTGGACGAACAGATAGACCGCGAGGACGCCGAGGATGACGAGGAGCGTTCCCCACGGTACGCCGAGGACGAATCGTTTACGCAGCGTTGCACCCCACCGACCGTTCGGACGGTCGAGGAGCCAGACCGCAACGAACGAGACGAGAACCGCAAGGGCAATCGCGAGTTGCCAGAGGGGAAGTCCAGAGGGAACGGAGACCATTACCCGTCTCTGAGAACCTGCGACCTCTTTGTTCTGGCGTCACACGGCGTGGGCGGAGAGACGACACGTTTAGGCCGGTGGTGGGCACAGTGTGGCACATGATTCACTCAGACTGGGGCGACTGGCTCCCGAACGAGGTCGCGGCGGCGGACCCCGAGGGTGTGGACATCTGGTACCTCGGCTGCAATGGCTTCATCCTGAAAGGCAACGAGGGAACGACCATCTTCATCGACCCGTATCTCGGGACGGGCGACCCGGGCCGGACGACTCGGATGGTTCCGGTTCCGTTCGACCCTGAGGACGTACAAGAGGCGGACGCGCTGCTCTGCACCCACGAACACACGGACCACGTCCACGGCGAGAGCCAGGCCCCCATCCTCGCGAACACGGGGGCGACGATGTACGCTCCCGACGACAGCCTCGCGGTGGCTCAAGAGGAGGGCTGGACCGACGAGTGGGACGTCTCGGAGAGTCAGTTCCACGAAGTTGCCGAGGGTGATACCATCACCGTCGGCGAGTTCGACATCACCGTCGAGGTGGCCCACGACCCCGATTCGACACACCCCGTCTCCTACGTCATCTCCCACGACGCTGGAACGTTCTTCCACGGCGGCGACTCGAAACCCGACGAGAAATTCGAGCGCGTCGGCGAGCAGTACGACATCGACCTCGGCGTGCTCGCGTTCGGGTCCGACGGGATGATTCCCGACAAACAGACTCGCAAGCCGACGCACAAGAAGTGGTATTCGGACGAGAACGAGATCGTCGAGGCGGCCCGCGCACTGCAGCTAGACCGCCTACTGCCGAGCCACTGGGACATGTGGAAAGGGCTGACCGCAGACCCGACGACGCTTCACCCACACATCCGGAGTTTCGAGTATCCGAAACGACTCGAACTCGTCGAAATCGGCGACTGCGTCTCCCTCTGAGCGGTTTCGTGAGATGAGTACCTATATTTTTAACTGAATATCCCGGGTAGTTTTATGTGTGCTGGCGGAGGATTTCTCTGCATGAACGACGCGCCTGCATCCGACGGGGTCGCCGTCTCGCTCGGAGACGTCACGATAACGAAAGCCTATCAGGCGGAGAAGTTTCCGGTTCCGGCCATCGAATTCGTCGTCGAGTCCGACCGAGACGACGACGTACTGGTTCGCGTAATCGACTATCCGCCCGAGACGGTGTCGAAAGACGACCTCGGATTCCATCCGGATTTCGGGGCCGATTACTGGACGGTCGCAGACGACCACATCGTCTTCGAACGAACCCTCGGTGCAGGCGAATCCTACACCACCGTCTACGGAATCCGCGAGGTGGAGGGTGACGGCATCGAAGCCTTTCTCGCGGAACCGGAACTCGTCGTCGTAGACAGCGAAGCCGACGTCGAGGAAGTCGTCGGCGAGGACAAGAGCAAAGTCGTCCGTGAGGTGCTCGCGGGTACGTCGGAGACGGTTCCGGGGGCGGAGTCGGAAGACACAGACCAGGAACCCATCGACGTGCCGGAACCGGAGGTCGGAGCGGAAACAGAAGAAGGAGAGGAGGATGAGCCCGAACCCATCGACCTCGAAGAACCGGCTGACCCGGCCACGGCCCCCGAACCGGCCGCCGCAGACGACCCAATCGACGGCGAGGCCACGCCCGCTGCGCGTCCGTCCGAGTCTGACCGAAGCGGCCCGTCGGTCATGCCAGGAAGCGTCGCCGCCGCACTCGCAACCGAAATTCGACAGGGTCGCGTTTCGGGTGACGACCTCGATGTCCTGCGCGAGGAACTGGACATCGCGGAGCGCGACGACAGCAAAGACGTGCGAATCAACCACCTCCAGTCGCAGGTGGCCGACCTCGTCGCCTACACGTCGGCACTCGAGGAGTTCATCGACGAGAACGGGCCGGGTCGCCAGCTTTTAGACGACCTGAAAAACGAGTTCGCGAACGTCAACGACGACCTGCGAGACCTAAATCTCGACATCGAATCGAACGAGCGCGCCATCTCGACGCTCGAAGACGACTCCCTCGAACTGCGCGACAATATCGACGACTTAGACGAGGATACGGCGACGATTCGCGGCGACCTCGCCACCGTGGAAGAAGACGTCCTCGACGTTCGCGGTGACGTAGACGAACTCGAAGACGACGTGAGCCGTCTCGACGCCACGATAGACGACGTGGTCGCCCAACAGGAAGAACAGGTCGCCGAACTGGCCGAAACCCACGAGGAACGGCTGGATTCGCTCAGAGCAGAGCAGGCGGCGCTCGCGGAGACGGTCGCCGAAATCAAAGAGTGGCGCAACCAACTCGCCGGTGTGTTCGGGAGTGGGAACGGCGAGTAACAACCGCAACCGGTTTTAGAGCCAGTCCCTTGCGTGCGTACAATGACCGAGACGATTCCGGTCGCCGTGCCGCGCAAGGGCCGTCCCCTGGAAGCCGTCTTAGAACGGCTCGCTGCCCGTACCCGAGAACTCGACGAAACCGCACCGTTCGACGACGTTGCAGACCACGTCATCTCTACGCTGCGTTACGAGAAAGCCATCACGAAGGGAAACCAGTCCACCGACGAAACCGTCTACGAGCGACTGGCGTCCTACAGCGACCTCGCAGCCGACGAGGCACCTGAGTTCACGCTGCTACGCGACGACCGCGAGGCGATGCCACGGCGCATCGTCTTCGACAGCGTCACCGTCCCCGTCGGCGACGTGGAAGTCCAGCTCGTCGGCCGCGAGGAACCGTTTCGGGCGCTCAGAAAACACGAGTTCGCCCTCGGCTTCGACAGCGCAGACCTCGTCTTAGAGGAGGTCGTCGAACTGCGCGAGGAACCGCTCGCGAGCATCGCCGACCTGAACGCGCGAATCAGTCCCCGCGATACCGACGTTCGCGTCGTCACGGGACTTGGTGATACCGTGTATCACACGCTGCTCGTCCATCCCGAGATGCGCGAGGCGATCCCCGACGTGCCACTTGGCCACGAGTTCGTCGAGGCCCACGAGGGACCGCTTTGCATCTCGCCGCGGTACGAGCGACTCGTGGAGGCGATTCTCGGAACCGAGGCAATCGAGGACGTCACGTTTTGCTACCCCAACGAGAGCGAGGAGGAAGAAGCGGCAATCGCGGATGTCGGGCTCGGCGTCTACCTCACGGTGACCGGTTCGACCGCCCGCGAATACGGCCTCCAACTCGGCGAACAACTGTTCCCGAGCGAAACGGTGTTACTCGAAAATCACAAGGAAGCGACGACCGAGGCAGCGCGAAAGGCGAAGGCGCTGTTCGAAGCGCCGAAACTGGACACCGAGCTTTCGGTCTGAAGGCGGCAGTTTTTCCGTAATCGATAGCCGACGAGCCGTGCCACTGGGTAGTCTGTCACGGTTTGTCACTTATATTGATTGGAGGAGTCTAATGATTCCAATGCGATTATAGAATATTAACATTATAAATCATAAAGTTTTTTTATTGACTCGTAGTTCGCTGTGGTGTAGTGACACATCATGACTGTACACGGAGCGGCACACCACTGGTCCGCACAGCGCGACGACCATCCCGCGAAACCACCCTGTCCACGCGCATGCCCGACCACGACGACTTGACAGCACCACTCGTGCCACACGTGACGGCGGAAGACGCCGACAGCGAACCCACGCCGACCGAACTGTACGAGGAACTGAAAGCACTCCGTGCGCAGTTAGAACGACTCGAAACACAACTCCAGGACTAATCCAATGCTAGAAGACTACATCACCGACACGAATTTCGACATCAAAAACATCGACAACCCGAAGGCCCGACTGCTTCGAGAGAAGCTGAACAAGCAGGACTTCGTGTTCGCCCCCGGCCTCTACCACGCCTTAGACGCCCGTCTCGCCGAGATGGCTGGCCACGACGCCGCCTACATGTCCGGCTACTCGACTGTCCTCGGCCAGTTTGGCTTCCCTGACCTCGAGATGGTTACCATGACCGAGATGGTCGAGAACGCAAAGCGCATTGTGGAGGCGACGAACCTCCCGGTTATCGCCGACTGTGACACCGGCTACGGTGGCATCCACAACGTCCGTCGTGCCGTCCGCGAGTACGAGAAGGCCGGCGTCGCCGCCGTCCACATCGAAGACCAGGTGTCGCCAAAGCGCTGTGGCCACATCGCTGGCAAGCAAATCGTCTCCCGCGACGAGGCGCGCGCTCGCTTCGAGGCCGCCGTGGACGCAAAGCAGTCAGAAGACACTATCATCATCGCCCGCACCGACGCCTACGGCTCTGCGAATGGCGACTGGGAAGAACACTTAGAGCGCGGTCGCATCTACGCCGACGCTGGCGTCGACATCGTCTGGCCGGAGATGCCCGACCCGTCCCGTGAAGACGCCGTCAAGTACGCAGAGACCATCCACGAGACCCACCCGGACCTCAAGCTCGCGTTCAACTACTCGTCGTCGTTCAAGTGGTCCGAGCAGGAAGACCCACTCACCTTCCAGGAACTCGGCGACCTCGGCTACAAGTACATCTTCATCACCCTGTTCGCCCTGCACTCAGGCGCGCACGCCGCCTACGAGGACATGAAGAACCTCGCCGAAAACGACGAGCAGGCCCAGTTCGACTTAGAGAAGAAGTACATCGGTCACCCGACCGAGAGCCACCACGAACTCTCGAACGTCCCGCGGTACCAGAACATCGAAAAGCAGTTCGACCCACTGGCCCGCGAGCGCATCGAGTCCTCTGAAGGCTTCGCCGAGAGCGACGACTAACCGCCTTCGGACACCCGTGGGCTTCGTTTTTTAGTCGGACTCTCGACATAGTATTTTAACAAACGACACACCATACCACACACACATGGCAGAACGCAAACACGCACGGAAATTCGTTCGGACGTTCTTCACCACGCCGACGGCCGTCGAAGGCGAGGAAGACTCCGCGAAGATGCTTCGAAGCGCCATCAAACTCCGCGGCATGAAAGCCCCCGACGTCTGGGTCCCCGACAACGAGGACGCCACCGCACCCTCCATGCGCGACCAGGGTGCACGGAACATCGTCGAAGTCGTCGCAGAGGAAGGCGCAGACTTCCCCGGCGAGATTCACCCCCGCGTCGTCTGGCACCGCGACAGCCCCGCGACCCGGTATCAGGGATTGAAACACATGCTCGAAATCGCCGACCCGGAAAACGGAGCCATCGAGAACATCGACGGCTTCGTCATCCCCGAGGTCGGTGACATCGACGACTGGAAGAAGGCAGACGAGTTCTTCACCATCGTCGAAACCGAACACGGCCTCGAAGAGGGGAGCCTCAAGATGTCCGTCATCATCGAGAGCGGACAGGCAGAACTGGCCATGGGCACACTCAGAGAAGAGATGGGCAAGCCCACGAACAACTTAGAACGCCTGTTCATGCTGGTCGACGGCGAAGTCGACTACACGAAGGACATGCGTGCCATCACCCCGACGGGTGCGCTGCCGCCGTGGCCAGAACTGCGCCACAACACCTCTCGCGGGGCGAGCGCCGCCGGCCTCATCGCCGTGGACGGCCCCTACGACAATATCCGCGACGTCGAGGGCTACCGCGAGCGCATGACCGAGAACCAGGCGAAAGGGATGCTCGGCATCTGGTCGCTCACGCCCGGTCAGGTCATCGAGGCGAACAAGGGGCCGCTGCCGCCCGAAAACGGAAGCTGGCACATCGAACTCGGCGACCGGCAGTTCGAACTCGAACGAGACGGCGACCGCTGGACGTACAGCGGTGACCGCATCTCGCTTTCGACGACGGACGAGGGCTACCACCTCCGCCACAGCGGCGACGAACTGGACCTCTCCGAAGACGAACTGCGCGAAGAACTGCTCGACTTGACCGTCTACGTCCCGAGCATGGACGACATCGTGGACTCCATGGAGGAGTTCGAAGCCGCCAAAGACGCCGGACGGGGCGCAATTGCGATTACGCAATCTGCGACCATCGTCATCGACGGTGTTGAAGTCGACATCAGCAAAGACCGCATGTGGGACGAGGCAACCTATCAGGCGGCGATGACGCCGATTACCCTGTTCCAGGACGTGTACAAAAATCGGTCCGACCAGCACGAAGACCTCGCAGAACTCTACAGCAAAGACGTCGTCGAGCGCGCGATGGACGTCGGGAACTGAGCACACCCACTCACCCTGTTTTTCGCATCGCGCTGGTGACAGCGCCGTAGCTCGTCGTCGAAGTTTCAAAAGAACCATCACACGACCCGGTCCGCGTTCGCGTCGGGCGGGGTGTTACTGGATGTGGCCTTCGCGGCGCAGCTGGGCTGCGTCCTGCTTGGTGTAGCGCCACTCGATGTTGGCCTTCTCGTCTTGCCACGACCACGGTTCGATGAGGACGACGTCGTCCTCGTTAATCCACGTTCGGTACTTCATTCGACCGGGAATACGACCGAGTCGCTCCTCTCCGTCCTGACACTGGAGACGGACGTGGTTGCCACCGAGCATCTCGGTGACGACCGCGAACATCTCGTCACTGTTTGGCATGCGGAGGTTCCTCCGCCCACCGTCTTCTTCGCTCACGGGCCTACTATGTGGTCACGACGGATAACTCATTGGAGATAGCTGCCAGCGTGTCACACGCAAAAAGAATTGGCCGAATTTCGCGGTACCTTACTGCTCGTCCCAGGCGGCGTGGAGCGCTTCCTCGTCCTCAAGGCCATCCTCGGGCAGTGCGTGGTTGATGACGTAGGAGCCTTCCTCGTGGGTGTTGTCCCACATGTCCTGATGGGCTTTCTGTGCGTCGTCCCACGCCGTCAGATGCGTGTTCGGGACGCCAAAGGCGCCGAGTTCGATGGCCTCGTTCATCTCGGCGACCTCCCACGGGTTCTTCATGTGGGTGCCGAAGATTTCGGTCGTCGGCATGTAGATGCGCCGCTGGCGCATCCAGACCTGGGGCGCGTAGAACGAGTATCGACTGCCGGCCATCTCCTCCGCGAACACGACCTTACCCTGGAATGGGAAACAGAGCATTGTGGAGACGGCGAGCGTGTTTTGCCCTGCGCGCTCGAAGACGACGTCTGGGTTCCCGCGTGGGTTGTTCGGCGTCTTCAGGATGCCGCCGAGCGCGATGCCCAGTGGCTTGAACATCTTCCCCATGTAGGCCCCGAGGTTGCTCGGGTCGTCGATGTCGGGGAATGAATCCATGTACTCGAACGAATCGTTCTCGTCGGCGAGCGTCTCGAGGCTAAGCACACCTGCAACGTCGTATTCGTCTTCGACGTACTCGGCCTGCTCGTCAGTCTCGGTGATGACGGCGACGCGGGCGCGACTGCCGAGGGCGGATTCGATTGCGGTTTCCGCCATCTCGTCGCTCGTTCCAGAGACGTCGTCGGGCGTGCCATACCAAACGAGCACGGACTGTCCGGGACGGAGTTCGGCCCGGGAGAACATCGTTTCGGGGTCGCTGGACCCGCCCTTCCCGAGGAACGAGAGTTCGTGGCCCGTCGATGCGCCGTAGAAGGTGAGTCGGCCGCCCTCGCCGAGTAGTTGGTACGAGCGCGAGAAGGCGAGTTTACCCGCGTGAGAGACGGCGTAGTCTGCGAGTTCGCCGTCGTTCTGGTCGCGGAACGCAGAGAGCAGTGGTTCGCCCGCTGCTTCCCATTCAGCCCACTCGTCCGGGTCGTGGGGCACGTCGGTCATTGCGTCCACGATGGCCGCGTCCTTGCGGTTGACCGTCGCGGTGGCCCCGGCTTCGCGGGCACGTTCGGCACGTTCCTCGCTCGAAACCATGCCGGTCACGTCGAGACCCTGGCTCGCGGCCATGACGACGGCGTCGCGGCCCGTCCCCGTGGACGCGCCTTCGACGAAGAGGTTGGAGTTCGGCTTCACGTCGAGGGTGGTGAACAGGGCGCGGTAGATGGTCCCCATCGTGAGGATGTACGACCCGGCTTCGGTGAGGTTCAGGTTCTGTGGGGGCTTGAACAGTTGCGTGCCCTGTGCGAGCATGAACTGCTGGTGTGAGCCATCGGGCGTCTGATAGCCCTGAATCTCGTAGGAGGAGAACATCGGGTCCTTCGACGCCTTCGGGTCGATTGGGTCGAACTGCCCGGCGTAGACGTTCACCATGTCGCCGACTTCGATACGACCCTGTTCTTCGAGTGCGTCGCCCACGGCGGCGACGTACCCGAGACCGCCCGACCCGGTGATGTGCCACGGCGTGTCGTGACCCTTGAACGTAGAGACGGGGTCGCCCGCGATGGCCCACGAGTCGTTGAAGTTGACCTCGGAGGTGAGCAGATAGACGAGTGCCTCCATCGGCCCGGGTTCCTCGACGGGGACGATGATCTCCTTTTCCGCGTCGTCGTTGAGCGGTTCGCCGTGAATCGGCTCACCGTCTTCGTCGCCGATGATGCCCCATGCAAGCTGATAGGCGGGGATGTCGGTCTCACCGGGGTAGAACGGTGTTCCGACCGGCAGCAGGTCGCCAGCGTCGATGAGTTCCTGGGTCACATCTTCGTCGGCGAGCACTGGTGGTTCAATCGTTCCCATGGCTCACACCTTTCTTGAGGAGGTTGATAAACGTACCTTGTCTAAAATCATATACAACTGTTAATCATCCATGTCATATGGTGCGAATTTTCAGATATTAATACCTGACAAGAATTGGCCGCAACCCAACGTGTTATATGCTACGATAGGCCAAGTGTGAGTCAGTATCGTATGCCATCATCGAACATGACGCTCCAGTCTTTCTTTTCGCGGGCGACGCGCCTGTTTCCCGAGAAAACGGTCGTCTCCTGTCCACCGGACGGAGACGTTCGATACACGTACGAGGACTTCGCAGACCGGGTGGCCGGGCTTGCTGCTGGCCTCACAAAACTGGATTCGCTCGAGGGGACTCGCGTCGGAACCATCGGGTACAACCATCACCGTCACTACGAAGCCTACTTCGCCGTCCCGCTCGCGGGCGGGCAACTCCACACCATCAACGCCGTCCTGCCGGACGAACACGTTTCCTACATCGTAAACGACGCCGCAGACACCATCCTGCTCGTGGACCCCGGCGAGCCGTTCGAGACGGTCGAACGGGTCTGGGACGACCTCGAATCGGTCGAACACGTCGTCGTGATGGACAGCACCGTCCCGGCCACCGCGCTTCCGGTAACGGCCTTCGACGACCTCGTCCTAGAAGAGGCGACCGTCGAGTGGCCGGACCTCGACCCCGAACGGCCGGGGAGTATGTGCTATACGTCGGGCACGACAGGCAAGCCGAAGGGCGTCGAGTACACCCAGTCGATGCTGTATGCCCACGGGATGATGCTCATGTCGCCCGCGAGCATGGGCGTCGGCGAGTCCGACGTGGTGTTACACACCGTCCCGATGTACCACGTCAACGCGTGGGGACTGCCCTACGCTGCGACGGTGGCGGGCGCGAAACAGGTGTTCCCGGGGCCGTCGCCAAGCATCGAAACGCTCGCCATGCTCATCGAAGAGGAGGGCGTCACGCTCACCGGAGGTGTCCCGACGGTATGGATTTCCATGCTCGAATATCTGGACGAACACGACGCAGACATCTCCTCGCTCGAACGCATCGTCGCCGGCGGGAGTGCCGTCCCCGAAGGCGTCATGCGCCGGTACGAAGAGGAATACGGCGTCACCATCGACCAGGCGTGGGGGATGACCGAAACGATGAGTATCTCGACCGTCTCGCGCCCGAAGTCCTACATGGCCGACTGGCCGAAAGCAGACCAGTTCGAGAAACGTGCGAAACAGGGTATCCTCACGCCGAGTCTCGACATGACCGTCGTGGACACGACGGGCGAGGAAGTGCCGTGGGACGGCGAGACGTTCGGCGAACTCTGGATTCGCGGGCCGACCGTCGTGAGCGAGTACTACAACCGGCCCGACGCGACGGCGGAGAGTTTCGAGGGTGACTGGCTCAAAACCGGTGACATCGTCACCGTGGACGAACACGGCTACATCGAACTCGTAGACCGGGACAAGGACATCATCAAGAGCGGCGGGGAGTACATCTCGAGCATCGAGCTCGAAAACCGCCTGATGGAACACGACGGGGTTTCGGAGGCTGCCGTCTTCGCCATCCCGCACGAGAAGTGGCAGGAACGCCCGGTGGCGACGCTCACCCTCCGGCCGGGGAGCGACCTGACGGCAGATGAGGTCAGGGAGTTCCTCGCACAGTCCTATCCGAGCTGGTGGCTTCCCGACACGATTCTGTTCGTAGACGAGGTACCAAAAACCGCAACTGGAAAGTTCGACAAGAAGCGACTGCGAAACCAATTCGAAGCGGCCACGCTGGAGCAGACGCCGGACCGCTAGTCTGGCGAACACGACTGTTTTCAAAACCGTTCACTCGGGCAAAATATGGCACCAATACCCGCGAGAGGCATCGACTCCCGCGTCACTCGATACCTAAGGTGCATACGATGGATACGTTAATATGCACCTTGGGAATAAGCGGAATCAGAGATGGCAACACTGTCATTCGAACCGCTGTCGTACGACGAGATCCCCGACGACGAGCGACCAACGCTCGTCCAGGCGCTTGTGCCCGTCGTCGGGATGCTCGCGTTCCTGAGTATCGGGGCCATCGGCCTGGGCCTCGACGCGCACATGCCACTCCTGTGGGGCATCGTGCTCACCGGCCTCGTGGGCCGGTACTGGATCGGCATCTCGTGGGACCGGATGTACGAGGGAATCGTCGACGGACTGCGCATGGGAATGCAAGCGATACTCATAATTTTCATCATCTACCTGCTCATCGCGACGTGGACTGGCTCGGGAACAATTCCCGCGCTCATCTACTACGGGCTGGACATCCTGAACCCGCAGATTTTCCTGCCCGCGACCGCGCTGCTCGCCGCTGTCGTTGCGTTCGCAATCGGGTCTTCGTGGACCACTGCCGGGACGCTCGGCGTCGCGTTCATCGGCATCGGTGCGGGCCTCGGCGTCCCCGAGCAGATGACCGCCGGCGCGGTCCTCACGGGCGCGTACACGGGTGACAAGATTTCACCACTCTCCGACACCACGAACCTCGCCGCCGCGGTGACGAACACCGACCTCATGACCCACGTTCGGACCATGCGCGTCGGCACCTCCATCGCGATGGCAATTTCGCTCGTCCTCTACGCCTACATCGGTCTCAACGCCGCGGGCTCGATTCCCGCAGAGAGCGTCGGCGGAATCCAGTCGGCCATCGCGGGGACGTACAATCTAACCCCACTCGTCTTCTTGCCACTGCTCATCACCTTCGGCCTCGCCCTCTCCGGGTTCCCGGCGCTTCCGGCCCTCGGTGCGGGAATTTTCGCGGGCGTGTTCACGCAGTTCTTCTTGCAGGGAGCGCTCACCGTAGACAACTTCATCGCCGCCTGGGAAGTGCCGATGTACGGCACGTCCCCCGAAACTGGCTCCGAACTCGTAAACGGCTTGCTCTCCTCTGGCGGCGCAGTGGGCGACTCGGCGTGGACCATCATCATCGTCGTCGCCGCCCTCTCGCTCGGTGGGATTCTCGAACGCACGGGCATCATCGCCGTGCTGACCCACCACCTGAGTAAAGCAATCACGTCTGTTGCGGGCCTCACTATCGGGACCGCTGCCTCCGCGCTCGGGATGAACATCCTCGCCGCAGAGCAGTACATGAGCATCGTCGTCCCGGGAATGAGTCTGCGGGGGCTCTACGACGATTTCGACCTCGAGAGTCGCAACCTCTCGCGGGGTATCGAAGCGGCCGGAACGACGACCAGCGCCCTCATCCCGTGGAACGCAGGCGCAATCTACATGACCGGCGTGTTCGGCGTCGCGCCGTTCGCAGGGTCGTGGGGCCTCCAGGGGTACGGCCCGTACTACTTCCTTGGCTTCCTCTCGCCACTCATCCTCGTCACGATGGGGCTAACCGGGTGGCGTATCACGAAAAAGTCTGCTGACACGACCGCTGGCATCAAGGGCGCGATTTCCTCGATTGGCGACGATTGAACGGTCTTGTGGGGTCCCTAAGCAAACCTTAGGCCTGCTCCTAAACGTTTCTTAGCAACAATATAATGAATTTACATTAGTTCGCAGGTAATTCTATGCGAACTCGTTTCACCGAACTGGCACCGCTTCCGGTGCGAGCTATCCTGGTGGGGATATTGACGATGCCTGCGGTCTCGAAGTTTCTCGACTTCGGTGGGAGTGCTGAATTCTTCGAATCACTCGGCCTCCCGGTCCCGGCAGCACTCGTCCTCGTCGTCGGCGTCGTCGAAGTCGCCGCCGTCGTCATGATTGCGTTCGGTATCGCCGGGCGACTCGCCGCTATCTCGCTCCTGCCCGTGATGCTCGTCGCCATGGCGACAGCCGGACCGGGGTGGAAAAACGTCGTCGTCCTGCTCTGTGCCATCGTCCTGTTCGTCATGGGCACGGGCGCCTACTCGCTGTACCGTCTCGGTGAACTACCCGGGCGCACATCGTCGAGAAAGCTCTCGCGGAGACGTGCGGGCAGCGGACGATAGCGAAAAAGACAGACAGCGGACGGGTGGGTCGGCTTCCCCGTTACTTCGTTACCAGTTCCGTCGAAACCGTCACCGCGTTCGTGACGTTGTCCATGATAGACGACGCGCCCTCCGCAGCGTCTCTGAGTTCTTCGAGTTCTTCTTCGGTTCCGTCGGCTTCGAGGTAGGTCGTCACTTCGATTTCGTCAAACCCGTTGCGAACCTCCTCGGAGAGGCCGAGGAATCCGCGCAGGTCGATGTCGCCTTCGAATTCGAACCGGAGGCTCTCCAGTTGAACGCCGAGTGCCGCGCCGTGGGCGGCATAACTCACCGTTAAACAGGACCCGAGGGCGGCGAGCAGCAACTCCGCCGGGTTCGGCGCAGAGCGCTGGCCGAGCAGTTCTTTGGGTTCGTCACCCTCGATGACGAACTCTGGAGAGTCGACGGTTTCCCCGGCGTGGTCGAAGTCACTGACGCGCGTTTCACAGGCGACGCCGCCCGTCCACACCGTCTCCGCGCGGAACGTGACTTCGCCGAGTTCGTGGTCGTCGTCCACGGCGTCGATGGTCGAAAAGAGGGCGTCGAGGTTCAGGTCGTTAATCGTCTCGGATGACTGGTCGTTGGTCGTGGCCATTGAGTGCGTTCCTCACGTCACCGTTTCACAATGGCGGGTAAAACGGTAGGCAAACACCCCTTATTTCGCCGGAAAATTCGGGAAGAGTACAGGAACGTTCGTGAATGTTAGACGGCGATTACTGGTCGCCGAACGGGTAGTCTGCGATGATGCCGTCCACGCCAGCCTGTTCGAGTTGCATCGCCTCGTACCACGTTGCAATCGTCCAGACGTTCACCTCACGCCCTTCCTCGTGGGCGACGGAGACGAGGTCTACGTCCGCGAACGGGCCTTCGAGGTAGTACTCGTCGCCGAAGAAGGGCGTTCCCTTGACCATGTTCTTCGGCGGATGAATCGCTTCGCAGTCGTAGGTGCGCGTGATGTCGAGGCCTTTCTCGAGGTCGTCCCAGAACAGCGTCCCGAGGGGCACGTCCGGTGCAACGTCCGAAACGGCGGCGAGTGCGCCTTCGTAGAACGACGAGACGAGGACGTCGTTGTGGTAGTCGTCGAGCACGTCGAAAACGTTCTCGGCGAAGGGTTCCCAGAGCGCCTTCTGGTCTTCGAGGTCCGCCCCGGAGAGGTTCGCCGCGAACTTCGTGTTCGGCGACCCCGGATTCTTGAACTCGACGTTCACGCCCACGTTGCCGGGCAGTGCGTCCATCACCTGTTCGAGCGACGGAACGAGTTCGCCGCTTTCGAGGACTTCTGCCTCCTTGACCGTGTCCCACGGCGTCTCCCAGACGAGACCACTCACGTCGGTGAGCCCCTGGGTACCGCCGTCGCGCTCTGCGAGCCCGTCGTCGTGGAAGACGACGACTTTGTCGTCGGCGGTCGCCATCACGTCGATTTCGACCATATCTGCGGCGTTTGGGCCGCGCGTGGCGTTACGGACGGCGCCGACGGTGTTCTCGGGGTACATCCCGGCGAATCCACGGTGGGCGATGAGCGACGGGGAATCCATCTCGAGTTCGTCTTCTCGTTCGTCGTCTTCGTCCTTTTCGCCTTCGACGTCCTCGTCTGCAGCAGCGGTTCCGGCGACCAGCGACCCGGCGAGGGCGATTCCGGTTCCGTGCAGGAAGGTTCGGCGGCTTGCATTTCCAGGCATACATTAATTCATGTTGCAACAGTCAGCAAATAGCTTGCTAAGAGTGCTTAAAAAAGGTCCCGTGTGGTAAATACGCACACCGAGCGCCACGGCTAAGCCTCCGCGGCGCGTAGTTCGTCCCTCGTGGCCTCGAATCGTAAACACCGCTATTCGGACAGTCGCGGGTTCGGCGACCCGTACGAGGGGTTCACACTGGACCCGCCGGAACTCCGAGAAGACCCGACGAAGGTAGACCCGGTGGACGACTACGCCCTCGCTGACCTTCTAGATGATTGGAACGTGAAGCGTGACGACATCACGCCACAGGAGCTCATCGACCTCGGACTCACCTACCTCCAGTTTGGTTTCCATCCGGAGGCGGCAGACGCCTTCGAACGTGCAGCCCGACTCGCAGACGAGGATTCGATCGTCGCCCAGGAGGCCTGGGTGAACAAGGGCGTCGCCCACTCACAGATAGAGGAGTTCGACGAGGCCATCGGTGCGTTCAGAGAGGCGCTTCGCATCCACGACCATAACGAGTTCGCCGCGCTTGCGGAGATGAACCTCGCCTTTGCCCTCTGGGAAGACGGCAACTCCTCAGAGCCACTCGAACACGCAGAGCGGGCCGTCGAACTCGACTCGCGACTGCCGCAGGCGTGGTTCAACCTCGGCTTTTTCTACACCGAACGGGCGCTCTGGGAGGACGCAGCCGAATGTTTCGAGAAGGCGATTACGCTCGGCTATCGCACGGCGACCGTCTACGAAGAGCAGGCCCGGGCGCTCGAAGCCCTCGGGAACTACGTGGACGCGGAGACGGCGGCCGAAGCGGCCGCGACCATCCGCGCCGAAGGACAGAAACGGTTGCTCACCGAGTGAATCGAGTTCTTCCGTCGATTCCCACGCCAGTTCGATTTTACGACGACTCCCACGCCAGTTCGAGCGTGAGGTCCGCATCGCAGTCGAGTTCGTCTGCGTCCATTCCAACCTCCGTGACCTGGTGGTCCTCCGGAAGGCCGTTGCTGCACGTCCCGTAATCCACGATGGTGGCGAGCGTCGCGGGCGCACCGCAGGCCGGGCAGTCAGTGAAGTACCCCTGTTCCCCCTCGTGCCACGCGTCCTCCGTGAGTTCGATACGAGCGGCCTCGTCGTCGGTGGACTCGGACATGATACACGCTCGATTTGGGTCGCCGGACGGGTAAGTGCAAGGGCCGTCGCGAAGCGAGGAGGCCGGGGCGGATACGCCCCCCGGCAACCACCGGCATGGGTCGCATCCACCGATGACTACTTGTGTTCCTCTCAGTGAAGTGAGTCATATGAAAGCAGTCACCCTGGGTCCCGCCGGGACGTACTCACACCGGGCGGCCAAAGCGGTCGCAGACGAGGTGGACTTTCGCGAGTCGATGACGGCCATCGTCGAGGCCGTCGTCGCAGGCGAGTACCGCCGCGGAGTCATTCCAATCGAGAACAGCATCGAGGGGAGCGTCACCGAGAGTCTCGACGCGCTCGCCTCGAACGACCTCGCCGTCGTTGCGGAACTGGTCACGCCCATCCGTCACGCGCTACTTGCCCAGTCTCCCGAGTTCGAGACGGTCGCAAGTCACTCACAGGCTCTCGCCCAGTGTCGTGGTTACCTCACCGAACACTACCCGGACGCGAAACTGGAGGCCGTCGCGAGCACCGCACGCGGCGTCGACCTGGCCCGCGAAGACCCCACCGTCGCCGGCATCGGCCACCCCGACACCGCAGGCGACGGACTCACCCTGCTCGCAGAGGACATTCAGGACCGTTCGTCGAACGAGACGCGCTTTCTCGTCATTGCGCCACCAGAAGAGCGCACCACCGCCGGCGGTAAATCGACGGTCGTCGTCCACCCGAACGCCAACTATCCGGGCCTCTTGCTCGACATCCTCGAAGCGTTCGCCGACCGCGACATAAACCTCTCTCGCATCGAATCCCGTCCGAGCGGCAACCGCCTCGGCGACTACCTGTTCCACCTCGATTTCGAGGCCGGGATGTACGAAACTCGCGCCAAGGAGGCCATCCAGGACGTGCGGTCGACGGTGAAACACGGCTACGTGACCGTTCTCGGTTCCTACGACACCCGACACATCGTCTAACATGAGCGACGCACCTACCCACAATCCGGCGACAGACCGCCGTGCGAACTACGATTACACCGACGACAGCGTCGACCGCCCTGCCGTCGTGAAAGACTTAGAGCCGCGCGTGGCGGGCGACGTGCGGTTCGATTCCTACTCGCGACAGCAATACGCCACCGACGCGAGTTCCTACGAGGTGACGCCAATCGGCGTCGTCTTGCCCGAATCGACCGACGACGTGGAGACGGTCATGGAGTACTGTGCCGACCGAAAGATTCCCGTCCTCCCCCGCGGCGGCGGGACGAGTCTCGCCGGGCAGGCCGTAAACGAGGCCGTCGTCCTCGATTTCACTCGCTACATGGACGGTCTGCTCGACATCGACCCGAACGCGAAGACGGCGCGCGTCCAGCCCGGCATCACGCTGTCCGTGCTCAACGAGGCCCTCGCTCCCCACGGACTGAAGTTCGCCCCCGACCCGGCCGCAGGTGACCGCAGCGTCATCGGCGGAGCCATCGGGAACAACTCGACGGGGTCGCACTCGCTCAAATACGGCCTGACAGAGGCGTACGTCGAGGAGTGTGAAGTCGTCCTCGCAGACGGGACGGTCACGACCTTCGGCGAGGTGACTCTCGACGAACTGCGCGAGGGTGCAGGCGGCGACGACCTGGAGAGTCGCATCTACGCCGAAGTGCTGCACATCGTCGACGACCTGAGCGAGGAGGTAGAGGCGCGGTATCCCGACCTGAAGCGCAACGTCTCCGGGTACAACCTGGATTCGCTCGTCGAAGAGGCCGAGTCCGGGTCGGTGAACCTGGCCCGTCTACTGGCTGGAAGCGAGGGGACGCTCGCGCTCATCACCGAAACAAAGATTTCGCTCGTGGACGTCCCCGAGGCGAAGGCGATGGCACTGCTCGCCTACCGCGATATCATCGACGCGATGCACGACGTGGCTCCCATCGTGGACCACGACGCCGCGGCCGTGGAACTCGTAGACGACGTGTTGCTCGACCTGGCGAGTCAGACCGCCGAGTTCGAAGCCGTCGCCGAGCTCGTCCCCGAGGGAACCCAGGCGATTTTACTCGTCGAATTCTACGCAGCAGACGACGACCACGGCAGAGAGCAGGTGACTCGCCTCATCGAAGACCGGGTCGAGGGGGCAGGCCACGCCTTCGACTCCGTAGAGGCTCACACGAAAAAAGAACAGGCCGACCTCTGGAAACTCCGGAAGGCGGGTCAGCCTATTCTGATGTCGCGTACCTCGGACGAGAAGCACATCTCGTTCATCGAAGACGCGGCGGTGCCGCCGGAACACCTCCCCGAGTACGTCGAAGGGTTCCAGCAGATTCTCGAAGCCCACGGCACGTTCGCGAGTTTCTACGCCCACGCCGGGCCGGGCGTACTCCACGTCCGTCCACTCGTGAGTCTCAAAGACGAAGCCGACATCGAGATGATGGAGTCCATCGCCGACGACGTGACCGACCTCGTGGTCGAGTTCGGCGGGTCGGTTTCGGGCGAACACGGCGACGGCCGGGCGCGCACGCAGTGGAACGAGAAACTCTACGGCGAGACGCTCTGGCAGGCGTTTCGTGACCTGAAGACGGCCTTCGACCCCGACTGGCTGTTGAACCCGGGGCAGGTCTGTGGCGACGTGAAGATGACCGAGAACCTGCGCTACGGCCCCGACTACGAGTTCGATGCCGGCTTCTCGCCGTCGCTCAACTGGGAGAACGACAACGGTTTC
Source organism: Haladaptatus sp. DYSN1 (assembly GCF_029489995.1). Classification (NCBI taxonomy): domain Archaea; kingdom Methanobacteriati; phylum Methanobacteriota; class Halobacteria; order Halobacteriales; family Haladaptataceae; genus Haladaptatus; species Haladaptatus sp. DYSN1. The sequence continues at coordinate 1,560,719 of NZ_CP120470.1, read as the reverse complement.
CAGGGCATGGCCGAACTCTGTCACGGATGTGGCGGGTGTCGCGGTCACCAGGAGACCACCGGCGGCGTGATGTGCCCGACCTATCGCGCGGCCAACGAGGAGGGCCTCTCAACCCGCGGACGGGCGAACATGCTCCGCCAGGCGATGAGCGGAGACCTCTCGGAGGACGAACTGTTCGCAGACGAGTTCCAGCACGAGGTTCTCGACCTCTGTATCGGCTGTAAGGGCTGTGCCCGCGACTGCCCCTCGGAGGTGGACATGGCGAAGATGAAAGCCGAGATTCAGCACGCCCACCACCAGAAAGAGGGGTCGAGCCTGCGCGACAAACTGTTCGCCAACATCGACCGGCTCTCCGCGCTCGGGAGCCTGTTCGCGCCCGTCTCGAATTTCGGGACGAAGATTCCGGGTGCACGAGCCGTTCTCGAAGGGACGCTCGGCATCGCGAAGGACCGGACCCTCCCCGAGTTCCACCGCGAGACGCTGCGCAAGTGGTATCGGGCGCGGGGGTCGCAGGTGAGCGAGGCGCAAGCGGAGAGAAAGGTGGTGCTGTTCCCGGACACGTACACGAACTACAGCCACCCCGAAGCGGGGAAGGCAGCGATTCGCGTGCTCGAAGCCGCAGGGGTGCACGTCCGTCTCGCAGAACAGACCGACAGCGGCCGGCCTGCCCACTCGAAGGGGTTCCTCGGCAAATCGCGAAACATCGCGGCGCAGAACGTCGAGGCACTCGCCCCGCAGGTCGAAGACGGCTGGGACGTGGTGCTCGTCGAACCCTCCGACGCCGTCATGTTCCAGTCCGATTACCTCGACTTGCTCTCTGGGGAAGACGTAGAGACGGTCGCGGCGAACACCTACGGCGTCTGTGAGTACCTCGACGGGTTCCGCCTCGACGAGAACATCACCTTCGGTGGAGGCAACGCCTCGCTCACCTACCACGGCCACTGTCACCAGAAAGCCACGAAGAAGGACCATCACGCTGTGGGCGTGCTGCGGCGAGCGGGTTACGACGTGGACCCGCTCGATTCGGGGTGCTGTGGGATGGCCGGGAGTTTCGGCTACGAGGCAGAACATTTCTCGATGAGCAAGGCAATCGGGAACCTATTGTTCGACCAAGTGGACGAGAGTTCTGGCGACCAGGTAGTCGCTCCCGGCGCGTCCTGTCGCACCCAACTCGGTGACCGAGAAGGAGCGACCAGCGAACCGATGACGCCAATCGAGATGGTTGCCGTCGCGCTCGGGGAGTACTGATGGGTGAACTACTGACCGTTCAGAGGTTCAGTCGGCGGTCGTGACCACGCGGTCACGGACGGCGTCGAGTGCGGATTCGAGGTCCGCGAGCAGGTCGGCTTCGTGTTCGACGCCGACGGAGAATCGCAAGAGTGTGTCGGTGATGCCGAGGTTCTCGCGCTCTTCCGGTGTGAGCTCTGAGTGCGTGAGCGTCGCCGGGTGCTCGACGAGCGACTCGACGCCACCGAGACTAACCGCGAAGGTGAACTCGTCGAGTTCGGCGACGAACTGCTCTACGGTTTCGAGGTCGCCTTTGAACACGGCGGTGACCACGCCACCGGGCCCGGACATCTGGCGGTGGGCGAGGTCGGCCTGTGGGTGGCTGTTGAGGCCGGGGAAGTAGACGCGTTCGACGAGTTCGTGGGTTTCGAGGAATTGGGCGACGGCCTGTGCGTTTTCTGCGTGTTGGCGCATTCGCATTGGCAGGGTCTTGATACCCCGGAGCAGGAGGTACGAATCGAACGGGGAGAGCATGTTCCCGAGGCCGATTTGCTGGAGAAACGTGAGTTGGGTGGTGAGGTCGGGGTCGTTGGTGATGGCGACGCCGCCCATCGAATCTGAGTGTCCGTTCAAGTACTTGGTCGTGCTGTGGACGACGACGTCTGCGCCGAGGGCGAGCGGTTGCTGGAAGTACGGCGAGAGGAACGTGTTGTCCACGCCGAGCAGCGCGCCGTGTTCGTGCGCGATGTCCGCGATTGCCGCCACGTCACAGAGGTGGAGCAGGGGGTTGGTGGGCGATTCCATCCAGACGAGGCGCGTATTCTCCTGCATCGCGTCGCGGACGTTCTCGGGGTCGCGGGCGTCCACGAAGGTTACGTCCACGCCAAGGCGTTCTGGCAATAGCAGGGTAAACATGGCCTTGGTCCCGCCGTAGAGGTCGTCGAAGGCGACGACGTGGTCGCCGGGGGTGAGCGTCGCCATGGCGACGGTAGCGATGGCTGCAGTCCCAGAGGCGAACGCGAAGGCCACGTCGCCGCCTTCGAGCGCGGCGAGGCGCTTTTCGACCGCGTTTCGCGTCGGATTCGAGAGCCGCGAGTAGACGTACTCGTTCGCGTCCGGGTCGAGCGAGAGCAGGTCAGCCTCGGGGTCGATTCCCTCGACGGCAAAGGTAGAAGAGAGGTGAATCGGGACCGTCACGTCACCGACAGCGTCGGGGCCAGTTTTCGCTTTCTCGCCACAGGTGACCGAAAGCGTCTCGAATCGTGTTTCGGATGGAGACCGTTCTCGCCAGTTCATGATAGACAATAATGCAAGTTACGTGAAAAAGATTTCACTTTTGTCTGATAATACTGTGATTAATTAAACGAATGTATAGATGAGCATTGGTAATATTTGCGTGAAGGAGTTTGGTTGCCAATACGGTGACGAAGGATGATGTGCGGCGAGCGGCCGACGAAGGCTCGTACTCGCCCGAGAAAATGCAGGAAGGGGGTTCGGTTGCGACGGTCGACCGTCTGGTATGGCACCAAAGCGAGACCGACGCGTCCCCTTCGAAAACACCGGGTAGGTGGAGCGCTACACCGGTTCTGCGCTTTGTACATACGCTATGATATACCATATCCCTACACGTTCCGGTGAGATATGCCGCGGCGGTAGCAGCGAGCAGTTCGTCAGGCTGAAGGTGCGGACCTTCCACCGACGTGAGATTCCGGGACACGCAACGGAGAGAACTCACAGGCTTAACGAAAAAGGCGGGCGACGCCTGGGTCTGCAGGCCGCCAGCAGCCGAGGTGTCGTCGGTCCGGATTACTCAGTTGGCGAGCATATATACTCCCCGCCTGCGAAGAGAGATGTATGCAAGGTGCAGACCGCTTCTTCAGACTGGTCGTCATCCTCACGTTCGTGCTCATTGTACTCGGCATCGTGCTGAGTCTCATCCTCTAGCCATTTTCACCGGAAATCCGGTGTGGGAATCACCCCGTGCGGATCAGTTTCTACGCCTCGGAAAGCGCAGCGAGGAGGGGTGCCGTGTCGATGATGGTGGCGAACTCCCCGTTCAGTTGCGCGAGCGCCAAGTCGTGAACCACCTCCGGTTCGTAGTGCGTCCCGTCGTGGCCCGTTCTGTCGAACGCGGCCGTGGCATCCGCGACGACGTACACCGAAAAGCCGAGATTCTCGGCCATCCGGGCCGTCGTCGAGACGCAGTGGTCCGTCGTCAGCCCCGTCAGAATGAGCGTCGAGATACCCTGTTCGTGGAGCAGTTCCTCGAGATTCGTACCGATGAACGCGCTGTTCACCTGCTTTGTAATGACGGGTTCGCCCTCGTTGATCAGGCCCGCTTTCGGGGCACTCCCCGGATGGTCCGACCTGAGCGGGGAGTCCGGTTCGGTCGAATGGTGCTGAACGTGGAAAAGCGGGAGGGCCGCCTCTCGCCAGGCAGAAAGGAGGGCATCGAGGTTCGTCTCAAAGTCGGGATTGTTTCGAGTTCCCCATCGGGAGTCGGAGAACCCCTCCTGTACATCGATGGTCAGAAACGCGGTTTCCCGGGTCAGCGGCGGGTGGTCCTGCGGGGTGCTGGCTGGCGGCGTCATCGCAATGCCGTGATTTGGAGCGGACAGGTACTCAGTGTATCGTCGGTTTGCTCCGGCAGGAGATACTGTTTCCACTCTCGCGTGTGCGAATCGCCCCAGTCACCGAGGTCAGCGTGCGGACACATCCCGTCGTACGCCTCGATTCGCTCTCGAATCACGCGTCGTGCTTCCTTTCCAGCCGCCGTGTCCCCTGTGATACCAGCGAAGATTGCGCGGGGTTGGGCGGTGATTTCGAGGCCGTGTGCCGTGTACCGACTCCGTCGCTGTTCGTAAAACGGTGCTCTCGCGGTGGGAAACATCGGTTCGCCGGCGAAGCAGAACTCCCAGTATGGGTCCGTCGGGTCCGTCGGCATGTCGTAGGGCCACGGTTCCGGGTCGTGGTCATGCAGATACTGAAGAATCCCCCAGAAGCGCTGGCGGTATTCGGCTTCCGTCAGGGGTACATCCGGCGGCTTGAAGAAGATAACAAGTGAGGTTCGCTCGCCGAAGTCCTCGAACACCTGGACGTACTCGAAGAGCGTGTCCGCGAGGTCTGAGAGCGCCCCCTCGTCAGTCATCGATTCACAGAACGTGTACAGTGCGTCGCCATTCCGCTCGGATTCGACGCCGAAGTAACACGGAAACGGTTCGCCGTCACGTGGTTCGAGCATCGATTCGCGAAACCCCACGTAGTGAGCGACTGCCCATCCGGGGAGGGCGTCAGCACCAATCGCCGCGCGCAGACGCTCCTGGTCGAACAGTTTGTGCAGGAACTCGTCCGGCATCGTGATACCCGAGGTTAGGAAGAACCACGTATGACTGTGGCGGTTCGAGCGGAAATTTCTGCATTCAGTACGCTACGAACGGTCGGTTTTTGACCGGCGTTTGTCCAATTCGTTTCGAGAATGGCAGCCTGATTAGAGAGACACTGTATCGCCGGCGGAGAGTTGCTTGCCCCACTCGGTTTCAGGAACCGTCGTGTTCACCATCACCCGAAAGAAGTAGTCGAACTGCTCACGGTTCGCCCAGTCCGGCAGGGAGGCTTCCCGCCTGTTGACGAACGTCTTTCGAAAGTCGGGGGTCGGCTCACCCGTGTCCGGGTCGCGGGTGGGCACGACGCACCGTTGGCAAGGGTTCGTCCCGGCGAACGCCACGTCCCCAATCTCGAAGGGGCGTTCAGATCCCGGCGGGCCGTAGAGGTGGTCCTCCCAGAAGGCGGGACACGACCCGAGTTCGAGATTGGCGCGGAATCGCCGCCGGACGTTCTCGACCGGAAGGTCGTACCACGAGGCAATGGCAGAAAGCGTCTCCGTGGAGATAACGGTCGGACCCGACGCTTCGGTGTCGTCTGGAAAGCCACCCGCGGCCTGTTTTTCGAGGGAGACGGGTCGCTCGAAGTATGCAGAGAGCCAGGACTCGAACCGGTCGCGATGGTCGTCCAGGTGGCCGGTTACCGTGTTTTCTGCGGCCCGAGCGGTGGTCTGGTCAGTCCCGTGACGGCGTATCGTCGCCCGGTTTGTTTCGAGGTCCATCGAGAGGCGAAGGCGGTGAATCGACGCGGTGCGCTTCCCGTTTACGAAGTGGCCCGCTTCGTCTACGATGGCGTACTGTCGGTCGTGTTCGAGGCCACCGTTTTCGACGAGTGTGGCCGCCTCGCAGTCGATTCCGTCGAGCGATTTGATGGGATACACTGTGAGACGGTCGAGGCGTGGGGAGGTCACTGGGTGGCCGTTGGGGCGACGGCAGTATCAACCCTGAGGGTGATTGGCTGCGTCGAATCAACTTGCGTACCGAGGGACGCTGCGCTTCGAAATCGAGACGATGCCATAGACTTTGCCCGTCGCGCCCCGAGTGTCAGATATGACACATTCGCTTGCGATAGTCGGTGCCGGCGCGGCCGGTTGTGGCGTCGCCTACGCCCTCCGTGAGACGAGCATCGACGTGACAGTGTTCGAAAAGAGTCGCGGGGTCGGTGGCCGCGCGGCAACGCGCAGACGAAACGGCTGTTACTACGACCACGGTGCGAACTATATCAAACCCACGGACGACCGGACCGAGACGCTGCTCGAATCGCTTGGGACGGACGGACTCGTGGACATCGCCGGCCCGGTCTGGACCCACGACGCTGCCGGGCGAATCAACGAGAGTGACGACCAGGAGGCCCACAAGTGGAGTTATGCGACCGGCATCACCCAGTTCGCAAAGCGCGTGCTGGCAGAGACGGACGCGACCGTCCAGAAGAGCACCCGCATTACCAAACTCGAATGGGAGAACGACGGCGATGCGCGAGGTTGGCAACTGGTCGACGAGGCGGACGCTGGCGTTGGCAGGTTCGATGCGGTAGCACTGACCGCACCCGCCCCGCAAACGGCGGACATCGTGCGACGCACGCACTGGGTAGACGAACGTCGGAGAGCTCTCGCCGCCACAATCGACGCAGTACCGTATCGGACCATCCGGTCGGTGATGCTTCACTACCCGTTCGAACTCGACCGCCCCTACTACGCGCTGGTCAATCCCGACCGGAACCACCCGATTGGCTGGCTTTCGAGAGAGGAGTGTAAGACGGGACACGTCCCGGCAGGAGAGAGTCTCCTCGTCGTCCAGATGAGTCCCGAATGGTCAACCGAGCACTACGACCACCCGGAAGAACAGGCCGGAAGGGTCGTTGCGAACATGGTCGCCACGTTGCTTGACGACGACCGACTCGCCGAACCAGACTGGGTCGACACTCAGGGCTGGCGGTACGCGCTTCCGGATGCGAGCGTGGCCGACGGAGACGATGAAGGAGTGGTCCAGCAGGTGGCGGACGCGAGCCTATTTTTCGCTGGGGACTGGGTAGTCGGCGAGGGGCGGGTCCACGCCGCCTTCTGGAACGGGGTTTCTGTGGGCCAGCGAATCAGCGAATCGTTGGAGTGAGTTGAGACGCGCGCACCGGATTTCCGGTGAAATGGGAGGATGGTGGGGTGGGTACCCCGGGGTCGGGGATTGGAGGGTTGGGGATTCGAGAGTCGAGGATTGAAGAGACGGGTGTTTCGATATTGCTCGATCGTTTTTGCACGGCCGCTAATGCAGGGCCGCTATTGCTCGGTCGTTTCGACGAGAACCTTCTTCACGACCGCGGGTTCTTCGAGGAGTTGGTGTTCCGTGTAGCTTCCCTCAGCGCTACCCCCGCTGCGGTGGGCCTGTTCGATAATATCGAGGAAGGCGTGTTCCTTGAGGAGGTCGCGGACGCGTCGCAGTGAGAGGTAGTCAGAACCCTCCTGTCTGCAGATTTCCTTGTAGACATCGTAGATGCGCGTCGTTCGAAAGCCGTCCTGATTCGGGTTGTTGAGCGAGAGAACGGTAAGCGCCTGCAAGACGAATCGAGAGTGAGGGGTAGACCCGCGGATGAGTTCGCGAAAACGGTCGGTTTCGGCCCGCTCGCGTGCCTGTACGATGAATTCTTCTTTGACAGTTTTCGCACCCGTCGATTGGGCGATTTCCCCGGCGTACCGGAGGATGTCGATGGCCTTGCGAGCATCGCCGTGTTCTCGTGCGGCAAGAGCCGCGGCCCGTGGGATGACCGACTCTTCTAACACGTCGTCTCTGAATGAATCGGAGCGGGCCGCCATGATTTCGCGCAGCTGGTTCGCGTCATACGGTGGGAAGACGTACTCACGTTCGCACAGCGACGAGCGGACACGCTCGTCCATCCGGTCTTTGTACTTGATCTTGTTGCTGATGCCGATGACGCCGACCTTGCAGTGATGGAGTTTGCCCGCCTCGCCCGCACGGGAGAGTTGCATGAGGATGCCGTCGCTGTCGAGTTTGTCGATTTCGTCCAGGATGACGAGGACGACGTCGTAACGCTGGTCGAGAATCTTCCAGAGGCGTTTGTAGTACGTCGCCGTCGAGATGCCCTTGTCGGGAATCTTGATGTTCGTCGATGCTGCGTCGTTGACCGCCGTCGCGATGGTTTGGACCGTCTGCGTCTCGGTCGTATCCTGGGCGCAATCGACGTACGCCATCGCGACCGTGACGCCCTCCTCGTCGGCCGTTTCGATGAGCCGGCGGGAGACGTACTTTGCACAGAGCGATTTGCCAGTGCCCGTCTTCCCGTAAATGAGGACGTTGCTCGGGCTTTGCCCGAAGATAGCTGGGTTCACGGCGTTCGCGAGGTGTCCAATTTCCTCGTCTCGCCCGACGATTCGACCGCCGTCCGGTAGATGATTTATCTCGAGAAGTTCCTTGTTCGCGAAGATGGGGTCCTCCCGAGTGAAGAGTTCGTCAGCCTCAGACATTCGTGGTACTCACCCCGTTTCCGGTGAAATGGCTTTACGTTTTCTTTCCGTCAGCGAGACGTGACAGACTTCGGCCGGAAACTGTCTAATTACGGGTTCTCTTCCCGAATCTACTGGCCGCGTGCGTTCTGTAGACTGTTTCGATTCTCAGCTCGAACCGGTTCTAGTGAAAAGACGCGCACACCGGGTTTCCGGTGAAATGGTGGATTGAGTGGTGGTTGTTGTTGGAGGGGCAGCGGAGAACGTCAAGAGAGGGAGCCGGAAAAACATCAAGAGGGAGAGAGAGAGGAGGAACAACGTCAAGAGGAATATCGAGAGGATATACGGGTAAAGTCTACTGTGAAAATTTGCTGGGAACCTCTACTGGGAGAGTATGCCACGAAGGAATGCTGAGCACAGTGAGAAACGAAGACCGACTATTTGAACAACCAAATAGCCGGTTCACTTTGCTGACTTAATGAACTTTTTCCCGAGAGCCCTACTTAGTATTTTTTATTTCAATATTCGAGTGAGTTCGAGCGGGTTTCACCGGAAGCGGCTTGATTTTTTCAGTCACTACATAGAAAGGTTCACCGGAAATGTGGTGTGTACCCTCCAGAGTAAGGGTATCCGGCGGCTAACCAAGAATCAAAGAATCGTATCGACCCAAAATCAAGTGACGACTCGCAATTGAGTATCGACCCCGTACTCCGGCGTCTACTCCTACTCTAGCATCCAGTCGTAATCCAGTAGTTTCCCTCCGTAATTCCACTGCACTGGACCCTCCCTGACTCCACAGCACTGGATTTTCCTTGATTCCACCGAGTTGACCCCTCTCTAACCCCGCCAAACTGAATTCTATTCCTATTCGCCCTTCTATTCCTATTCGCCCACCACCTTCTGAGCCGGTACCCCTAGCACCCACTCCCCCACTCCGTTTCACCGGAAACCCGGTGTGCGCGTGCCAATCTTATTCAACTCCACAATTCGCCCCCCATTGGTAGTCCACACGTATCCCGGTCCCACTCGATATCGTATTTTGATCCCACCCTCTACCCCCCGACCAACCACACTCATCCACTCCCCCACTCCGTTTCACCGGAAACCTGGTGTGCGCGCGCTATCATCTCCTATATCGACCGAGAACCATGCCGATTTCACCGGAAATCCGGTGTCTGTGGTATCTGTACCATCGAGAAGTCAGTCGGTCACGAAACTTCGCCTGCGTCGGGTCGAATACTCCAGCAACCGGCCACCGATTTCACCGGAAACCCGGTGTGCGCAAGATGACGACCCCTTCACGGAACCCCATCTCAACAATTCACTAGTGATAGAATGTCTATCCGCACTACTTTCACCGGAAACCAGGTGTCAGTCCGTCGGTTTCCGGGCAACTTGCGCTCAGTCGAAGTAGTTGTAACCCCAGGATTCGAGAACCGAGACGACGAGTTCTGGATGTTGCATCCCGACGAGGTACGCAGCCTCCCGAACGTCGAGCCTGCTCAGGTCGGTGTCCATCGCCTCCTCTAAATCGCTCTCGAACCGCCGATAGGCTCGGTCTGTCTCCGGGCGGACGAACAGTTGGTGGACCTTGTCGCGGTCTGATTTTACCTTGTCGCGGCGGAAAATCCACGGAATTTCCGGATCGTCTGCTGAATCCGCAGCTGATTGCTCGTCAATACCAGACGATTCTCCGCCTGATTGTTCGCGACCCGAGTCGTTTTTCACCGCGGAATGGCCGTCGCCCTCATCCGGCATCTCGGTGGAATCTCCTGCTGACGATTGCGCTTCAGGATCCAACGTGTTCTCGTCGGCTTCGGTATCGAAGATGTCCTCGAACGGGTCGTCCCCGGCTCCGGATTTCATGCCGACACCTCCGATTCAGATTCGATCGGGCTGCCAACCTGCGCTGCGACGAAGGCGGCGAGGTCGTCGAACTGCGAGAGGGTATCGAGTTCGTATTGCCGCTTGCGGTCACGGAACTCTTCGACGTAGGTGAACGCATCGACCTGCTGTTTCCAGCATCCTTCGAACAATGAGGTGCGGTCCCGAATCGACACCGGGACGGAGAACCCCAGTTCCGAGAGCGTGGCTTCGTACTCCCGCTGGTCTGCGGTGTCTTTCACTTCGTTTGGTACCACCGCGAGAACGCCGACCTCCAGATTCAGTTCGGCTTCCAGTCCCGCGACGATGTCCTGAAGACCTTCGACACTTTGGTGGCCCTTCCCCGAAAGTTCGAGGGGGATGACGACGTTCCGCGTCGCGTAAATCGCGTTGTAGAGGTGGTCGCCCGTCGTCGCTGGAGGGTCAACGATGAGCACATCGTACTCCTCGTGCACTCGCGCCGCCGCGAGCACGCGATGGAGCTGTTCGTAGCGGGGGTACTCGAAGTCCGGGTCTGGGTTCGTCTGCTCCTCGATTTCTGCAGTGCGGAGCAACAGTTCGGTCAGTCGTTCGAGCATGTTGTGACTCGGGAGAACGTCGATGCCCGGTTCCGCAGTTCGGATAAGGTCTTCGAACGCTCCACTCGGCCGCCCAATCATGTGCCGAACGAGGTTGTCAGACCCGCCGTCGTTCCGCCCCGCTTCCACGTCGAGGAGGTAGGTAAGGCTCCCTTCCTGTGGGTCTAAGTCGATGACGAGCACGTCCTGGCCAGCCCGAGCGTGCGCCTTCGCGAGATTCGCAGAAATCGTGGTCTTGCCCACTCCGCCGGCTTCCGAATACACCGTGTACGTAAGCATTAGCGAGTGATGGTCGAACTGCTACAAAAACACCCGTCAGACGCAAAATTGTTACTGGTCAGTAATACTGGACAGTGTTACTGTACAGCATTATCGAAAATGAAGCACAGTCATAGCTGCTCTGGCACGCAACGGTGATACGCCTCCGAATCCGTACCTCAGGCGACATCGGAAACAAGTTAAAAATACATACTCAGTCAAGTAGGCGGGAGCGGGCGACTGGGCATATGCTGCTCACGAAAGCAGATCAACAGTCAAAAACCCTTGAATCGCTCGTTAAAATGCGCTTAGCTGCCTTTCCGCCCCCAACTGACAACCAAAACGAACACATCTGAGAGACGGTACCGCGGGAACAAAATAATATTACAGAGATTCGAGGAGAAAGCCCACGACTGCAGTCGTGGGAGGAAGTCAGTCTCCCCAGTATCGTTTTACGGTTTTCCTAGACGCAGGAGTTTGGCTTCAAGGCTTAATGTCGAATTGAACGAAGACACGCTCAAGGTAGACGCTGGAAATTCAGTATTGTGAGTCACGACGGTGTATATTTGTGTAATTCCTAATTCAAAGTATTATGGACGGTTAGCGACCAAACAGGCGTTCACGAACCGTCCGTGTACGCTTTTTCTCTGCGAGGAGGACCGAGCACTCTACGTCGTCGACGACACCCATGACCAACGACCCATGAACTAACCGGGAGAGTAGTCCACGTTCGGTGGCCCCGATGACCAGCAATGAACAGTCCGAAGCAACGCCCTCGATAGCGGTTTCTACGTCACCCGTCTCGATACGGAGATTTGCGTCTCCGAGATCGTGCTCTTGCGCCCACTCCGTGAGGAAACGCTTGCCCTCTTCACGGTTACCTTCCTCGGCCACGTGCAGCACGACGATTTCGGAATCGTACTCTGCTTGAAGCAGGTTGGCAATAGTAGCGCTCAGGTCCGAATCAGGCCCACCGGCGGTCGGGACCAGCACTCGTTCTGGGTCGAAGCCACGATTTTTCAGTACGAGGAAATCACACGGTAGGTCGTGTGCGAAGTCATCGATTGCGCTCTCGGCTCGTCCTGGCGAGCCGTGGGAGTTATCACCCCAGCCCATGACAACGAGGTCCGCCTCGTGTGTCTCAGCCGCCGTGAAGATCTCTTCGAACGACCGGTGGGAGACGATCGTGTGTGTCTCCACTTCAACGCCGAAGGTCTCCGCATCTCGCCTGGCCTGGTCGAGGAGGCGTGCGGAGGTCGCATCGAGTTCGTCGATATGCGCTGCTGCACCCGCAAGCGCCGTTTGGTCGGGCACGGTGACGATGTGGACCGCATCCACAGTGCCGCCGCGTTGCTTCGCGAGTGCGCTGGCGAGGGTGATGAGGTCTTGCTCGTGTTCGGGGTTCGCAAGCGGGACCAGCACTCTGAACTGGCCGCCATCTGGCTGGACGCTACTAGCAGCCGACACCGCTGCGTCCGGCATGGCCTCCTGTCGTGAGAGGACGTATTGGGTGAGAATTCCCTGTTTGTCGACCTTGCTACGAGCGTAGGCGAAATACCAGATTGTGCCCCCACCGATGAACAGTGCCGCGAGTCCGATCTCGACTGGATCCATAAACGCGATGAGTCCGAATGACGTGACGGCACCGAGAATTGGGACGAAGGGATAGAAGGGAACGGTCCATTCCGGCTGATACTCCGGGGTATTTGCCTCCCGCATCACGATGAGCGCGACGTTGAGAAGCCCGTAGACGATGAGGTGCAGGACGCTTCCTGCCTTCGCGAGCGTTTTCACGTCGCCGACGAATACGAACAGAATGATGAGCCCGCCCGTCACCGCAATACTGCGATAGGGTGTGGCGAAGTTCGGGTGGATGGCGTTGAGCTTCGCGCTGATGAGCTTGTCCCGCCCCATCGCGAAGTTGATGCGCGACGACGCCAGGATTGACGCGTTCGCGGAAGAGGCTGTCGCAAGCAGTCCGGCGAAGGTCAACAGCCCGATGCCGACACTTGCGAGTCCGACCGCTCCGAAGGAGACTTCCGCAACGTCGAGGACTGGCGTGGTGGTGAATTCCGGGGCAAGCTGACGCCAGTTGATGACGCCCATCAGAACGACCATGATGATCGCGTACATGATCGTCACGATGACGACGCTTCCGACGACAGCCAGCGGGAGGTTCCGTCCGGGATTCTTCAATTCCTCAGCGACGGTCGTGATTTTGGCGAAGCCGAGAAAGGAAACGAACACCAGTCCGGTGGCTGGAAGAATCGCAGTGGCACCGCCGGTTTCGGGTGGGAAGAGCGGCTGGAGCGTCGAGAGGTCTGCCTGGAGGAAGCCAAGCACCGAAAAGAGGGTGAGGATGCCGACCAACAGCGTGACAATTACAATCTGGATGCCACCGGTCTCCTTCGCGCCGATATAATTGATTGCGATGAACGCCAGTCCGGCGAGAAGTGCACCAACCTGGAATGAGGTGAGTCCGAAGGGACCGAGCGCCAGCGCAGGCAACGGAAGGAACGTTGCGAGGTATTCACCAAATCCGAGCGTATAGAACGCGCTCGCGAAGGCGAGACCCATCCAGTTACCCCAGCCCGCAATCGAGCCAAACAGCGGCCCGAGCGCGTGGTTCACATAGTAGTAACTGCCGCCCGCTTTGGGCATTGCGGTGCCAAGTTCGGATGCCGACAGCGCGGTGAACAGCGAGATGACACCGCCGACGACGAACGAGAGTGCAACGGCTGGCCCCGCTGCAGCCGCGGCCTGGCCTGGCAGGACGAAGATGCCTGCACCAATCATCGTTCCGACACCGATGGTGAGCGCGGAGAGCAACCCAAGGTCCTTCGCGAGCTCCTGATTGTTTTCCATCCTCAGTCCTCCTCTGGGATGCAGATGACGGGAACACCCGCCTCGGTGATTAACCTGAGAGAACGGTCACCGGCGAGGAATTGGACGATTCGCCCGCCACCTCTCGGTCTGAAGAGAATCGCGCTCGCATCCCGACCGGTGGCCACGTCGAGGATACCCGCAACTACGTCACGACGGTACGCGGTCGCGGTTTCAGCAGTCGGGAAAATCTTCCGAAACGCGGCGTACGCCTCAGCGGCAATCTGCTCTGCCTGTTCGACGGAAATTTTGTCGGGAACTCCCTCACCCTTCTCAATGACGTGAACAACGGTAATTCGCTCGAAATTGTACGGAGCTAAGGCGACAGCAGTGTCACGTGCGTCATTCTCATCGGCAACGGGGACGATAATGTGCGCTGTTAAAGAATGGTTCATTGTCTCGATAGTTACTCGAGGTTGTATCGGACGCTTTCGTCTGACCCACACGCGGGACATGTGGACAGTTGTTCTTCGAGGGTCGTGCCGCAGTTCCGACACTCGCAAACCATTGTCTCAGTGGTGAACAAGCGCCGGAGGAATGCTTTGAGTAGGTGCATGGGTGTGCAAATAGTCACCCGATGCGTTCGAAGCGGGGCACCTGGAACGCCTCAAGGTCGTCCAGGCTCGCGCCGTTCCGCGAGAGGAGTGTCACGATGTCATCGGGACGAATTACCGTGGCACCATGGGGGGTGAGTTCCCGGTCGTCGCGCTCGATGGCAATGACCAGCGTGTCCTCGTCGAGGATTCCCTGTTGCCCGACTTCTTCGAGGGAGAGGCCAGCGATAGAAGCGTCCTGCTTGACGGCGACCTCGACGACGTTCGAGTCACCGGTCAGACTAATGAAGTCGTTCGGTTTGGGTTGTGAGGGTGTTATTTCTGGGACGAACGGGGTGTAGGGTTCGATAAATTCGTCTTCGACGAGTTCTTCGTCTTCGATTTCTATATCGAGTTCCGAGAGGGCGCGCGCAACGCGTCGAAGATCTGTGGTGTCTTCTCCCACGGCCAGAATGTGAAGGTTCCGTCGACCCGTCATCAGCGCGCGAACGTTGATAACGCCCGGGACCATTCGGGCTTCGTTCGCGAGAGCCTCCCGGTCAGAAACGGGTACATTGCAAAGGTAGAGATTGGTGAGCTTGCCGCCCGCCCGTTCGAAATCCAGGTGAGCTGTGTACCCCCGGATGATGCCGGAGTTTTCGAGTTTGTGAATCCGGTTTCTGACGGTCGCCCCCGAGACACTCAGCTGTTCGGCGAGGGAGGTGGCGCTCGTGTTCCGTGAATCCTGCATCAGGGCGTGAAGGATTCGACGGTCGATTTCGTCTAGTCGATGGGAGTTGTTTCGATGGGGCATTGTGATTCCCTTCGTACAAGAATTTCGCTTCCGTGAATATTGTAGCCTAATATTGCTTAACTCTTACCCACAGATATGGATATTTTCGAATTCGGAAAAAGCATGGGAATCTACTATTTGAAAGTGGAAGGTGTGAGGACCTTGAGAATCTGTGAACCCCACAATAGAGAGCCACACAACACCGGGCTCTGTTGACTCATTAGTAATAAGGCGGCTTGGGTTAAATTGACCAACATATTTTCCGCCCTAATTCCGTGATTGTTAGCCTCGTCGAGCAGGGCTTCTAGCTGTATCCCCGGAGAACAGAGCGGCAACCGCTAGTACTATCGCTCAGGCGAACAGTCGAACGACCCAAATCGTCCACTTACTTTGGCGGTGGACCCTCCTAGAACGCCGCCAACAACATCGCGCGTAGTCGGCTTGTCATCACGCCGAGCAGATCTGCACGCCCAGTGGTCTGCGCCCACAACGCTGACCCACCCAGGGTGATGAACCACGGGAACGAGGTGGCGGACGTGCCGATGATTCCGACGAAGACAACCTGGCGAATCGTTCTGCCACGACAGATGTGTGCGATGAAAATCCCAATCATCGGGCCGAGCGCGAGCCACCACGCCCAGAAGAACATGGTCCGACTCCCAACTCACTCAGCGCCGTTGCTGAAGTTGGTGTAGAGGCTCATGCCGACGGAGTCGCTCACGAGCGAAGGCCGCTATCACATACGGAGGTGCCAAAAACTCACTCTTCGGTTGTCGTTGGTGCAACCTTCTGAGCGCCGCACTTTGGGCACTGATCGTGATTGGTGTGAAATCGTGCGTCACATGCTTGACACTGGTAGTCTGCGTCCTCCTCAGCGACCTCTTTCGCAGTCTGCTTGAACTGCTCAACCTGCCTACCGATTCGCTTGAAGAACCCCATCTCTGCTCTCCAAGGAAGGCGACGTGAGGGATAAGCCTTCGCCGCATAGCAAGGAAGCATTCTATCGGTGGACTTTGCAGTGGCGGTCAGTGATGATTCCCACGAAGTGGCGTGACCGAGGCACAATGTGAGGACGACTCGATTATCCACGTGGAATTTTAGGTACCGGTAGTGAATACCAAGGTATGACCACGTCAGACTCGTCGGACGAGGCGGAGTCCTCTGCTGATGATTCGACGGACACCCATTCAATTGATTTTTCAGCGTATAATCTTCCGACAGACCTCACTGCGTTTCAGGTCCACCTCCTCTGGTTGATCTACCGGCTCGGGCCGGCAGAAGGAGTGAATCTTCAAGACCCGCTTGAAGAACTCTATCCTGAAGACATCAATCACGGTCGGCTGTATCCGAGTCTCGATCGGATGGTTGACTCCGGGTTGGTCAATAAGCGAACGAAGGAAAGCGATAAGCGACGGAAGGAGTACACGCTCACGGGCCGGGGCGAGTGGGTTGCCAAAGAGTATCGTGACTTCATCGATGAGATGGTTAGACCGGACGATAGCTGAGGCGAAGGGGTGTGTATTAGTTGTGAATGGGCTCGGGGATTCCGACCGCAGTAACCCGGACGTTGATGGTGCCACAGGTTGCGCAGTCGTCGACGAACGCACACATCTGTAGCGAGGTTTCTAATTCTCGGATGCTTCCACACACCGAGCACTCATAGTCAGTGAGATAGCGAACCGACACCCGATCCCGTTCTCCCTGTGAGTGGGGCGTTATTGTCGACGACGTCGACTGGTCGTGTGCTGTCGGCATGCTATCCTGGGTAGCGTTCTGCTGGTCGAGTGGGCTGTGCTAGGCGCCGTCAGGGAGACTATCGTAGAGTCCGCTGGGGTCACTGTCGGCGACGTCAACGGGGATTCCGTCAGCTGGTCGTGTAGTGTTCTCTGACTCCTGCCGTAATGGTGAACCGACATTACCGACACCAGCAGAGTGGTCGGTCGGTGGGAAGACTGCCGTTGATGCGCTGATTTCGACGTATTCCATGCTGTCGTGGAGTTCGCCATCGATTGCAGCGGCGAGTTCAGCGAGCGGATTTGCGATTTGTGACTTGGCGTGGTTCTCTACCCCCGTCTCGAACAACCAATCGCGAACTGCAGTTGCTGTCTCAACGTCGAGCGTAAACGATGGGCCTGGTGACATTGGTGACTTGCTCCGTCCTTCTTGGGTGCAACAAACCAATGGTCGTTCTACGACAGTAGTAGCGGGGTGGTTCGGGCATCATTGGTTGCTTTGCACGGCAGCTCAGTCTCAAATTGCTCGCTGAGTAGGTCTATCTATAAACAGCGAGAGAATCCTGCCGTTCACGGCGGGCGAGGATGTCACTCGGACAGCGTTTCAACAACGTCATCGACAATGAAGAGACCAAGATCCTCTCGCTCCTCAGCTGCTTCCTCTAGTGACGTGGCAAACCCACTTCGACTGAACAATGCGTACTCGTAGGTCACCTCGCCATCGTCCGGCGACCACTCAATTTCCGGTGCTTCTCGCTGGAGTTGCGCGAAGACTTCGTATCCCATCGGTTGTTGTCGGAATTTCGCTTCACCGACCAGTAGCGTGTTGCTGTTCGTCGGAGCCACGATATCGATCTCCCGCCCGTCGGTGTCCCACCATGTAGCCGGGGCTTCGGTGAACGTGTACGCATCCCCGTACTCGTAGAGCACTGCTCGCTGGCAGAGGTGTTCGAACGTCGTACTTACAAAATCCAGGAGGTGCGGTTCAACGAGTTCGTCGTACGCGTCAGCGCCGAACACTTCGTACCGGGACGAACGTCCGTGGACGAACCGGAACCAGAATGCAAATAGTTGATCTCGGATGCGGTACCGGCTGTTTCGACTTCGAGAGGGGTCAACAGTGACTGGGTACTCCTGTTCGATAATCTGGAGTTCCCGAAGTCGAGAGAGGTAGTAACTCGCGCTGTTGGCGTTGATTCCTGCGGCTTGTATGATTTCGTTTCGCTTGTGGTTTCCCTCCGCCATCGCTTTCAGAACGGCGAAATACCGGTCTACCTCGTCCAGTTCTCGGTACAGGACGTCTTCAGGCTCCTCGTGGAGTCCTCCATCACGGAGCAGCAAGGTTTCCGTGATGTTTCCCTTCAGTGACTGCGTGTCATCCACGGCGCGGAGGTATTCTGGCGTACCTCCGAATACTCCATATGCGATCACCTGCTCAACGGGCGTGTACTGCGGGAAGAACGCCATCGCAGCAGCAAACGGTAACGGCCCGATGTCGAGTTTCCCATTCGGACGTTTCGAAATCCGACCGTAGAGCGGTGAGCTCCCGTCAAGCGCGATTTTATGAATCATGCCGATTGCTGAACCAGTCAACACGAATGTCGCAGCCGTGTCCTCGACATTGTGATCCCAGAGCCGTTGGATGAGGGATGGAAGCGCGTCGTTCTCATCTACGAGATATGGGAACTCGTCGAGGATAACGATTGCATCTTGTTCAGCGAGATACGTGAGCACATTCTCCCAGTCCTTTCGAATCCGATTTACTCCCGCGAACACCGTTGCAGCATCACTAATAAACGAGTCTAGTTGCTGTTCCGTTGTTCCGTGCGCTGCCTGATGATACACTGCATCATCACGCCCTTCGATGGATTTCACGACGAGTGCCGTCTTCCCCATCCGCCGACGCCCGTACACAACACTCAACGCCGCAGAATCACTTTCATATAACTCATGGAGCCTGTCGAGTTCCTTCTCCCGATTTACGAACGGGGGCATACTCCCGCCTTCGACCAACCAGCATATAAAACCCACCGTTAGCGTAGCTCAAACTATCGTAGTTCAAGCTACGATAGTGTGAACAACCATAGTTTAGTCTACGAGGCGAATGGGGCCGAGAACGAACGTTGGGTGATGCCCGTCCCAGCTTCCGCCGAGGTACTCGTCGGTGAGGGGAACCTCCCAAGCGGTGATGTCACCGGTGCTCGTGTTGATCTCTCGTGGGGAGAGAAATACGAGATAGACGAGCGAACGGCAGTGACCGCGGGAGCGATCGCAGACGAAGTGGGACCAAGTGGCCCGTACTTGGATGGTCTCGACGCGCTGATTGCAGCAGTCAGGCGTGAGTTGGATACGTCGGTTGTGCCTGTCGACGGCGACCTCACTAATGAGGAGACGAAGAAGGTAATCGACGTCGAAGAATACTGATTAGGTGGCAATTTTCTGTGAGTATCTGCAGTCACGCGATTCGGTTCTGTCTTGACCGATGCAGAGGTGGAGATGGATCGGTATTCGAACCGGTATATAACGCTGTCAGGTTGTGGCTGCCGACGCCTCTGGCGTCGGGAGCGGAGGGTGGGGAGGGTGGGGAGGTGGGTGTCTGTTGGGCGGCGGTCGCGAGAAAAAACGAGAGAGATTTCGCTTAGTGCAGGATGTCTGGCTCTTGCTCCAGGACAATAACTGGGTCGTTGCCTCCATGTCGGGCCTCGAAGGCGTCAACGAGCTCGCAACTGTACCGACTGATCCGGCTTGTCGACGTCGGCACGACCCTACTGGCCGCCTCCGCAACCTGCCCCTGGGTGAGATGTTTGTGAGGCGTCAACCAATCCGCGCCATAGAGTGCTGCCGCCGCGATAGTGAGCCGCGACGTCCCCGGCCCAACCGGTACCTGGTCGCCGAGCTGCACGAGATGCTTCGCCAGCCGCCACATCCGCACAGCTGCACTCCCCGAGAGTGCATCCTCATCCAGCGCGTCCATGACCACCATCACGGCGTTCGGCCGGGTGGCAGGGACTGTGTCGATTCCGAGTTCGCACCGAATCTTTCGCGCCGCGGCACACACTCGCTCGTGAGGTGCCTTCGTGTAGGTTGCCACGTCGACATCGATCTCGTCACGATCAACCCTCGATTCACGTGTTGCAATGAGTACGGCACCGCCGGCGAGTGCCTCCCACGCCATCCGCCCGCCGGCTAATCGTGGCTCCGAGGCGCGTCGCAGGTACTGCGCTGCCGTCTTCACCACGTGGTCGGGAAGACTCAGATTGCCACCGATCATTTCGACGTCACGCAGCCCCTCATTGAGCCGTTTCGTTCGCTTGCGCTCGTCTCCAAACTGGTAGCGCCTGTGCCACTTCCGAAGACGCTGGAATTATCTTCGCCGATCGGAATCGCAACGACTCGTTTCATGAGCCGGGCCATCGAATCATGCAAGCAGCACATCGAGGCGACCTCCCGCAGTTGCGGATTCTCTCACACAGCTTGATCTGACTTCCTCCCACGACTGAAGTCGTGGGCTTACTCCTTGAAGCTCTGTTATTCAATAAGCAGACTCTTCAGTGTCGCAGTGGGGTCGATTGCGAACGATTTCGGTTCAGTACGTAGGATTTTCATCTCCGGACTACGTCCCCTCCGAAATTGTTGATAACTGCATCGGAATGACCATTCCTGAATAGCAGACTAACAATATCGCCGTGCTGAAACTCGACGTCTCCCTTCGGTGTAACCATCGATCCATTCCGTTCAATTGCGACGACAAGAATATCGTCTGAGAGAATTCCGTTCTTGTCAGTTTCACTGATGGTCATGCCGACAACTGGTGTGTCCTCTAAGAGACGAAGTTCGGTTAATTCGGCGTCACCCGCGAGGCTCATGAAGTCTTTCCCTGGTCGTGTATGTTCATCATTTGGTCCATACGGGTGGTACGGATGAAATGACTCCTCTTCGAGTAGCCCTTCTTTTTCAATCTCGACACCAAGTTCAGTCAGGGACTGGCCGAGACGACCAATATCTCTTATATTACTTCCGACGGCTACGACGTGTAGATTCTCTCTCCCTGTCATTGCTCTCCGGACATTTACGACCCCAGGAATTTGAAGTGCTTCACGTGCAAGCCGTTCTCGCTCCGAGCTCGGAGCATTGCAGATATAGAGGTGCGTAAGGAGGTTTTCGGCCTTCTCGTAGTTGATTTCTGCGTGATATCCCGCGATGATTCCAGAATCTTCGAGACGTTCAATACGATTTCCGATAGTGCCCGGGGAGACATCGACTCGCTCGGCTATCTGTCTCGCTGTCGTGTTTCGCGCGTCTTCAGCGAGGTAGTACAGAATGCGTTTGTCGATCTCGTCTAATCGATATTCCATGCTGACTCTTGCTTACGAAGGCCGAATAGGGTTGTGTCTGTTAGTGTTACTCTGCGTCAATCGATAGCGTCCGCTTTTGAACTACACCACAACTCGGACAGATGTGGTGGTAGTGTACTTTTTCCCCCGTCGTTTCCGTCTGCCACTCCCCATCTGTGTCTTCGTAGCCGCATTCAGGACATTTCATGTCGACATCGTCATAGTGAGATTTCAACTTCTCGAACGGACTACGTTCATCGTCCAAATCATGGCCCATAGGCTGTGTTTCTAAATTTAATGTAATAATAGTATGGGCCTATTCCAATGAATGCAAAATATATGGCTGCAAGTGAGCGTCATAGAATAAAGACGAAAACAATAGAGACTCGCCAAACCACCTCACTTTCTTCTTGATGCACATTAGCAATCCCCAAGCAGGTCGCTGACGAACTCACCGAGACAGCGTCCTACGATAACCCTTCGGGAGCGGCGGCACAGGCCGTCATCGACCGTCTTACCGAATTCGACATCCGCACCGTCACCCCCTGACGAAACGTTTCCACTTGGCGATGGCGAGAACTCGGCCGTCACGCTCTCGAACGAAGTGGACACGCGGTTCAGTTGCTCTGTGACGAGTTCAACCGACTCGCGTTGGTGCATGCATCACCGGATACACGCCTCGTAACGACACCATACGTTCTCACGGCGTTTTTGCGGAATGACGTACTCGATGAAGGTGCGCGACCGACAGTTGGTACTGGTTCTCAGTACTGGCTAATGAGGAGAGCTGGAACATCCTGTCGATTCAATTTCAATTACCGGTTTGGATGACACTGTTTGATTGCTGTATGAACCGCGTCACGTCGGCCAACAAACGTGAGATGGTCACCACGTTGGAGTGTGAGCTCAGGAGTGGGAATCTGAGAATCCCCACTTCGACTGACAAGTGCAATCAGCACTCCATCTGGAAGATACTCATCAAGCTCCTTTATCGACTTCCCTACCAACCGATCTGCTGTGACCTCAATCTCCTGAACATCACCGGAACGGCCGAGTTCTGTCATCCACTCCGAAAGTGCAGGCCGTTCGATAGCGTTGTCCATCTCGTGGGCAATTGCATCATTCGCTGAGATAGCCCGAACACCCAGCTCCTCGAACGCTTCCACGTTGCCCGGTGTGTTCACTCGGGAAATCACCGTTTCAACATCGTAGTTCGTGTTCGTGAGCTGTGCAATGAGGAGGTTGGCGTCATCGTTAGCTGTCGCTGCGGCCACGATCTTCGCATTCTCGATGCCTGCTACCTGTAGGACGCTCGTATCAGTTCCATCGCCATGATGAGCGCTAAATCCAGCGTTCCGTGCTGTTTCAACGGCATCTTGATCCTTATCGACGATGACGACGTTTTCGCCTCGATCCTCAAGTCGTTCGGCGAGGCCGCGGCCGACGCGCCCTCCGCCAACTATGATTACGCGCATGGGAAGTACGTTAAGTGCTTGTGCGATATGACGGGCAAAACCACCCTCAAAAACGACGGTAGTGAGAATAATTAAGAAGACCGACCCGACGAGAACAGTTGCCTGCTCGGGATTTGTTGCACGTAGTTCGAGTGCAAACAGTGTCGCAACACTGGCTGGAATGATTCCACGGGGGCCGACAGCACTCATAAACACTTGCTCACGGAACGTGAATCGGCCACCATACGTACAGAACAAAACGGCAACAGGGCGAATTACGAGAATCACGGCGAGGACAACGATGATTCCGCCAATCCCGAGCGCGGCAAGTTCGCTGAAGGATAATAAGGTCGCAAGTGAAATAAACACGAACGAAAGGACTATTAGCGTGATATCTCCCTTGAACGTCTCAATTTCGTCTTCATACGGAAGATCAGCGTTCCCGAGGAGGAGACCTGCGGAGGCAACTGCCGCGATGCCAGCTTCCGGTACAATCGCTTCTGCGAACCCATACGTTGCAATTGCACCAATGAGGACGACCAGCCGCGCATTTTGTACCGCATTCGAGGGTGTCAAATCGAGATGTTTGAGGAGATACCAGATAATCGCAGCCGTGACACCTCCAACCAGGAGCCCGACTCCGAGTCGGGCCACGAACGACTCGAGGAGAGCCGGAAGGCTCGTCCCACCCTGTACGGCGAGGTCGAAGATGACAACAGCAAGAATCGCGGCTGTGACGTCGTTTACGATTCCTTCTGTTTCGAGGGCTGCTCCGACTCGGTCGCGAACTGGAACTACGTTCAAGATTGGTGTGATCACAGTTGGGCCGGTTGCAATGAGAAGTGCTCCAACGAGAAACGAGAGTGCCCACGGTACATCTAATGCAAATCGAACAACGGTAGCAGTAGCGATAAACGTGACAACCGCCCCGACAGTGACTAGTCGGAATACTTCACGTGGGGCCTGCTGAAGTTTGTCGATTTTAAGATGAAATGCACCCTCGAAAACGATAATCGCGACTGAGATACCGACGATACCAGAGAGCGGTTCTGGACCACCAAACGAATCAAGACCGACTACATTCAGACCCTCAGGTCCAACAGCAATGCCGGCGAGAATTAAGAAGAGTACACTCGGTATCGAGAGTCGGTCAGCTAGAATCTGAGCGACGACACCGAGCCCGAGGATGATCACCACGAGTGGAATAATCCCGGCCCCAGCGGTCATGATTCGAACACCACATCGACTCTACTGATGGGAGGGTTAAATAAAAGAGGACTCTGACAACGAATTCATCACAACGCGGGGATTTCTGCTCGAAGAACTCCCGACAGAGATTGTGGATCAGTCAAGGGAGATATGAATGAAGAACGAAAGGAGAACCAGAGCTACTCCCAGATATCCGATGATATTTGAGATATCTATCAGTACTGGGCTATTTTGGGCGAGAGACACAGCAACTATCCCAAACAGAATGCAGACCAGTCCTGCCACCATACCGTATCTTAACCACCAAGGAGTTGACTCGCTAAGCGGTGTAGATTCGGAAGTCATCATTGAGACATTAGTGGGTAGCCACAAATAGCAGGCGAGTTACTCTGTTATCTCGCCCTGAAAAACAGATATTGAGTGTTGGTTCAGAGCCACCTCACCAGAAACGCAAGACTGGGCGGGAAAAATACTCGTAATGAAGCCGCTCCACATCCAAGTCCGATGTAGCTCATCAAGACAACGAATTGCGACCGATCGTCTTCGAATCCGATGAGGAAGGAGTACAAAATGAGCGACGCTGTCGCCTGCACAACGAACACGGAGATGAGAGTGCCTGTTAGAAAGAAACCAGGGTCTCCCGCTATGGAGAGGAATTCCGAGGGTGCCCATGAACTCTCGAGTACTGTAAGGCTCCAACCAGCCACGATATAGCTAACAAAAAGAATGGTGCTAACGAGCATCCCACGGGTTCCCCAGAGAGCCGACCGCCGGAGCCAGCGTTCAAGGATATCTGCCATACGAGCGTGGATCGAACGCGGTGGACGCTCACTGTTCATGGATTGTCGTGTGCGTAGTCACCGCCGAGCCCCCTGATACAAGGTATACGCGACGAACACGACAATATACACGGCTGCAAGAATCTCAGTTACGAGAGTTCGACCAAGAATGACCACCAGCCCGATTACGAGTGGCCCAAACAGCAGTAGTGAGTCAAAGACTCGGTTATCCGCCCCGGCCTCAAACACATAGGAGACAACGGGGAGATCGCTCAGTTTCATGAGTACAGCCCTCCCTGTTTGAAAATCGTTCGAAGCATTACGAGGACCGGAATGATTTCGAGTCGTCCAATCCACATGTTGAAGAGTAACGTAATCTTCCCAATTGTGGGAAGTGACTCTGGTCCCGTAATCCCCGACGAGAGTCCTACGTTACCCTGTGCGCTGGCCACCTCAAACACGACATTAGCGAGCGAGTACTCTGTAGATGGAATCGTAAGGAGTAAGACGAAAGTACCGACGACGAGGAACGTAAGCCAGAGAACAACGATAATAGCCGCCTCCATGAATTCACGACTGGCCTCTTGTTCATTCAGTCGACGTCCATTGATGTTCAGTCGCCGGACTGCAGTCTCGGGGTAAAAGACATCCGCGATGTGATACCGGATCCCCTTCGCAAGCGTCAATCCACGAATAAGCTTGATACCACCCGCGGTAGATCCTGCTGCACCACCGACGACCATCCCGAATGTGACTGTAAGTTGGGCGTATGACGGCCACTTTCCAAGGGCGACGTTGGTTGAATCGACAGCCGTTTGGAACCCTGTACAGGTAGCAGCTGAGACGAACTGGAACAGGCCGTATCGCAGGGCACCAAACAGAGTCTCATAGGGACCACCGAAGTACAGGAATCCCCACAAGACGGCTGACCCAAGACCCATATAGCCAAACACCCATCGCGTCTGAAGGTCCGAGTAGAAGTTTCGGAGATCACCCTGCAGGATAAGATAGTGTACTGGGAACGCGATACTCCCAAGCAGCATAATTGGAACTAAGACGAAGTCGATTAGGGCGCTGTCGTAGGTCGCAATCGAGTTATCTGTGATCGAGAAGCCACCGGTCGAGAGGCCAGTCATCGCGTGATTGATCGCGCCCCAAATCGGCATTCCAGCCAGCCACAGTGCGAGAATAGAGACAAACGTGAACAAGATGAAGATCCACCAGATGGTTCGGACGGTCGAGACGATGCTCGGGTGAATCTTCTCAGAGCGAGCCTCACTTTCATACAGTGTCAGCGAGCCGCTGCCAGGACGCGAGAGAATCGCCGTCGTCAAAACGATAACACCGACACCGCCGACCCATTCGGTAAACGTCCGCCACCACTGAAGCGTGCGTGGCAGGACTTCCTCATTGTCGGTCATGGTCAGCCCCGTCCCAGTGAATCCACTCATACTCTCGAAAATGGCATTAAGTGGATCAGTGAACGCTGCAAGCGTCGCTGTCTGCGCAGGAGCAAAGCCCGGAATACCAAGCTGAACGCTCCACGCGATTAGTAGGAATGGAAGTGAGCCGAAAACGCCCACTGAAAACCATCCCAATGCAGCGACAATCATTCCGTGGAGTCGACCCGGAGCTTCGGCTTCCCGGAATTGTCGATACATTACTCGACCAATTCCCAACGGGATAACGGCCGAGATGAGAAGCGCTGGGAGCGCATAATACTCTCCCCAGACGAGCGGGACGGCGAGCGATACGAGCATCAGTCCACCAAGTGCCTCTAAGATGCGACCGAGGTCCCGTCCGACTGTGGGGATGGATCCGTTCATACGTGTTCCGCGTGCGCGATCAGACCGCTAACGGTTGTACTAGGTTTTAGCATAGTCTGCTCATTCAGTGGTCTTCATAATGACCGAAGATGTCCGTGATCTTGGGATCAGCGCCGACTCCAGAATACACAGTTAGAAGATCTCCTTCCTTGATTATCGTATTCCCGCGAGGGGTGATCGGGTGGTCATTCTCTTCGCGTTCAATCGCCACGACGAGCATATCATCGGTGAGGAGTCCTGTCTGTGCGGCTTCCTGAAGCGTTTTCCCTGCGATAGGTGCATTCTCTGTGACTGTAATTTCGAAGACTTCAGCCTCATCACCAATGCGCATATAGTCCACAATCGCTGGCCGTGCCACTGCTCGATATAGGTAATCGGCGATTAGCTGTTGTGGGTTCTCCATCGTGTTTACGCCGATCTGTTCGAATAACCCCATGTGCTCTGGGTTGTGTACGACCGAGAGTATCGCAGGAATTTCGAACTGTTTTGCGAGCAGACAAGTCATCACGTTCGTTGCGTCCTGATCTGTTGTGGAGATGAGTGCATCGGCCCGTCCCGCACCGGCATCCTCTAAAGTGTCTTTTGTTGTGGCATCGGCGTGCAGTACCAAGCAGTCGAACTGATCTGCAGCTCGATTCGCGCGTTTTTCATCGCGCTCAATGACGACGACTTCGTTTCCAGACCGCGTCGCAATATCGATAAGCGGTGTCCCGATATCTCCAGCGCCGATGATGATAATGTACATTGTTGTTAGACCTCCAGTCTCCGCAGCAGGGCTTCACGAATTGACATTGGAGATTCCTCTTCCCCGCGCGCCATCACAACAGTTTGAGCGAGTTCTGCACCGATTTTTTCCGGGAGCGAGCCGAACACTGCCTGCGAAATCGCTCCCACTCGCGTCGCACCGACACAGACGGTGTCGTACTCCAGGGCAGCCTCGATAATGGCTTGTTCAGTGTCTTCAGCCACTATCACCGTGGAATCGTACGTCATGTATTCGATGCCAGCGCGTTCAACTAAGTTGGCAATCACTGCTTCACCACGCTCAGTCGGCGAGTGACCTCTGTCACTATCACTTTCTGGTGACTGTACGTTGAGGAGAGTCAGGGATGCCTCGTCAGCCGCAGCGACGAATTCAGCAGCACGTTGGGCAGCAACCGGTGCGTGTGGACCTTCACCAGCAAGCACCATAACATCCCCTTCACCGCGTCCGTCTTCGGGCCCGAGTTTCACGAGGGTCGCGTCACATGGGGCACGTCCGATGACGGGATCGATCGTCGACCCAAGAACGTGTTCACGCCGGCTTCGAGTGCCTTGCCACCCAAGCAAGACATGATCGGCGTTTTCTTCTTTTATCACGTCGAGGATGATAGACCCGGCATTGCGGCCGACAATCGCCCGCGTTCGGAGCCCAATATCGAGGTCAGTGGCGATATTCCGAGCGGACCTCAACAATTCCCGTTGCCGTTCAACTCGCTCCTCTTCGAAGGTAAGGTCCTGGGAAAGTGACGTTTGGCGCGGGACTTCGATGACGTTCACAGCAATTACCTCAGCACGATTACTTTCGTGAGCATGCGCGCTCGCCGCCGCCATTCGGAGGAGGTCCCGTTCAGTTTCCGGATTTGCGACCGGAACGACGACGCGATATCGTCCGTCACCGTTCGCCACCGCAGCTGGTTCGGGAGCAATAGCTTCGCCGACAAGGCTCTCACTAAGCGCTCGCTCGCGTGCATAGAAGAGATACCAGAACACGCCGAAGACCATAATAACAGCGCCAATAGCTTGGACGATGAACGTCATCTGGACAAGAATCACAAGACAGGCCACGAACCCCACGATTGGCACGATGGGGTACAGGACGCTCGGGATTCTGAAGGCTGGATTATATGCTTCCGGGTTCGCTCGACGTAACACAACGACAGCAACGTGAACGAGGGCGTACGTCACCAGATACATGAAACTCGCGACCTCAGCAAGCGTGCCGATTCCAACCCCAATTGCGATCAGTACGAGGGTGATGATTCCAGTGACTGTAATCGCCCGGTACGGCGTCCGGAACCTACCATGGACTTCGTTGAGCCAGTTGACGAGAATACGGTCACGGCCCATGGCGAAGTTGACCCGAGCGGCCGAAAGGATGCTTGCGTTCGCACTCGATACTGTCGCAAGGACGGCCCCGACAATCATCACCAACGCCCCGATCGACCCCATGAATTCTGTCGCAACGTCGGAAACCGGAATCTGGGATGCTGAGAGGGCTTCAATCGAGAGTGTGCCTGTCGAGACGAACATCACCCCAACGTACATCAGCGTCGGCGTCACCACAGCCGCGATCATTGCGAGCGGGAGGTTCCGACTCGGATTCTTGATTTCCTCAGCACTAGTTGCGATAACTTCAAACCCGATGAACGAAACGTAGACCGTTCCGATTGTCGCTGCAACTGCTGGCC
The DNA here is from genome assembly GCF_029489995.1 of Haladaptatus sp. DYSN1. Taxonomy (NCBI): domain Archaea; kingdom Methanobacteriati; phylum Methanobacteriota; class Halobacteria; order Halobacteriales; family Haladaptataceae; genus Haladaptatus; species Haladaptatus sp. DYSN1. Next base: position 1,531,946 of record NZ_CP120470.1, on the reverse strand, counting down.
ATCCGTTCGGGTTGAACTCTCCGATGGTCGGACCACTAAAGATGCCCAATCCGAGAAATGTGAGAATGAGCGCAACGAGTGAAAGGACGATGACGTTCTGGAGAGCACCGGTTTCCTTGACGCCATAGTAGTTGACACCGGTCAAGAGCGCGGCCATCACGAGCGCCGCGACAGTAATTCCAATTTGACCCCAGCCAGCAAGGATGCCGACAAACTGTCCGAGTCCTGGGAGGAGGTACTGGCCGAACCCGATCATGTAGAAGGCTGAAGCGAAAGTTAACCCTGCCCACATCCCCCACCCGACGACACTCCCGAAAAATGGTCCAAGCGCGCGATTGACGTAGTAGTAGCTGCCACCAGCCTTTGGCATACCAGTCGCCAACTCTGACAGGGAAAGAGCTGCCAATAGCGAAACCAGACCCCCAACAAAGAATGAGATCATACTGGCGGGCCCTGCCTGCTCAGCGGCGATGCTCGGCAGGACAAAAATTCCGGCCCCGATCATCGTTCCCAGACCTATGGTGTAGGCTTCGAGGAAGCCAAGGTCACGGGCGAGCTCTTGCTCGGCCTCACTCATCAGGAACTTCCTCCGTCATGCGCGTCGCTTTGAGTGTGCATATTTTGACCAAGTTGGCTATCATTCGTTATCAGTCCCTTCTGGGAATGCGATGACCGGACGGTCTGCGTCCGTAATCAGCTTGAGCGCTGTATCACCGGATAAGAACTGGACGAGCCGATTCCCTCCTCGAGGGTGAAATGCGATAGCACTGGCATCCACGTCGGCCGCGACTTCGAGAATCGCAGCAACGACGTTTCTGCTGTATGCAGTTTTCGTGTCTATCTCCGGGATGAATCCACGAAACGCACCAAACGTCTCCGATGCGCGTTGTTCTGCTTGTTCGAGTGGTAACTTGTCTGGTACTCCCTCTCCTTTCTCGACGACGTGAATAACAGTTATTTGACCGTATTCATAGGTATCAAGTATCCGCGCCGTTTGACGGGCATCCTCTTCGTTTGCAACCGGGACAACAAGGTGTTTTGTAAGTGTTTTTGACATAGGTTAGCTCTCCGACTCAGTATTGTCCATATTCTCAGCACCACAATGCGGACAGACAGTTGCTTCCTTGTCGAGAATGCCACCACAGGACGTACACTGAATTTGCTCGGCGTTTTGCACATCTCCGAGATACGCCCAGTGCAGGACGTCTGCGCCGTCCATCTGCTGCTCTCGGCGAACATGATAGAGTGATACACGGTCCGTATCCACACCGGACTCATTCAGATTAGGTGGATGCTTCCGTACGAGCGCGTATGCGCCGTAATCTTCTATGTTGAGAACTGCTCCGGTAGCCGTTGTTTCAATTTCCTCTACGATTGAGGCTCGAAGAGTTTCGATACGGTGCTCAACGTACGAAAGCACGGATTTCAACTCAGAGAGCGCTAGCGAATCAATCCGCTGAATGAGTGCATCGGAGAGGGTATTCGGTGACACTGCGCTCTCATCTTTGTCACCCATATTTCACCACCTCACCGAAGTATAGCGATCGCTTGGGTCAGAGGGTGAATAACCCCAGAAACGCCACCCGGAGGACTGAGACACATTCGATACCGAGAGCGAAAGTTGATGGATAGCCGTGCTTTCTGAACTGTCCAGTAAAGTTGGAATGAGGGGGAATCCTGAAGTCATACACGGACTCATATCGCGAATAGATAAATAATCACCGTATTTTCAAACGATAGCGAATATTTCCACTATATTTTTTTCTATTCGTTTAACCCTGGTGCTGGCCTGTCTATTGCCAGTTTATAGTGTGTCCAGCGATACTCTCCAGATTAAGTTACGCAAAGAGAGTAGGAGTGTAATCGAACCCGATATAGCAACTTAAAAGCACCCACGCGATCAATTTCCAACTATAAATATGACTCTTCAAATCGATACAATAGATGAGCAAATCTTGTATTATCTGTCGAAAGAAGCTCGCCACACGTCTGCACCCGATATTGCTGCGCAGGTCGACGTCTCAGCACCGACCGTACGGAATCGAATTCGTCGACTTGAGGAAGCAGGGATAATACGAGGATATCATGCAGACATCAATTATCAGAAAGTAGATGGACGTCTTACAAACCAATACGTCTGTAGTACGGGAAACCGCGACCGAGAGGAGATGGCCCAGCGCGTTCTCGATGTTCCAGGTGTGATCAACGTCCGAGAAATTATGTCCGGAAAAGGCGATCTTCGGATAACAGTCGTCGGGATGGATACTGATGATCTCACGCGAATCGCACAGGGAATCACATCTCTCGGTATCGAAATCGACGACGAAGATTTGGTTCATCGAGAGTATTTCCGCCCCTATGCCTCCTTCGGTCCTCGAGACGAAAAACTGGCATCTCCTGTCACAGGAGTTGCTGGCCTCGCCGGAGATGCCGATGTTGTCGAGGTTCTTGTTAGAGAGCAGGCCCCAATCGCTGGGAAAACACTTCAAGAAGCAAACGAAGAGGGACTCATTCCCTCGGATGTGCTGGTCGTCCGAATCAATCGTGATGAAGGAACAGTTACGCCAACGGGACAGACCCTAATCAAGGTAAGCGATTTTGTTACGATTCATTCTCGATCTGGGGTCACTGAAGAGACGTTGGCTGCATTTACTGGTCAGTGATCAGTACTTGTGACACAGACGGATATACAAGCCTACACAAGCAATTGGTCGAGTTATATGGGAGGCAGAGTTGTGAACTACTCCCACCTATCGCGTTCGGGCTTACCCAACCCTCACTTGTTGAGGTGGGAGCTTCCTGTTCCTGCGTCGGAACTTGCACCCGACGTGGGCATAGCAGTTCCAGACTCTGCAGGTGACTTTCCTTGACGGGTGATTCGGAGTGTCCCACTCCTCCTGGATGGACACTCATCCACCACGTTCGACGCACGCTTGTTGTCGCGTTTGAACACCGGGCGCATTGTGACGTCCTCCCTGTCGTAAACGACGGGGCTTCCCACGCCCACCAACAGGCGGTGCTGTGTTCTCTTAGGGTTTGCACACCGACGTGTGAGGGAGTACCACGTTCCGTTACTCCTATCCGGCGGTGGGTTCTGGTGGTTCTACCCCGCTGACTCGGAGTTATCTGGTTGTTTTGTGTCGGTATCCGACTCGTTCTCTCGACGGCATACCGTCGAGGTGGTGGTCGGAACCCGAGTTTGTCCGATTGTCCTGGCACGGGGGCGGGCGTGCCGCCTCGGTCGGTGTGCAAGACGGTCCGGTGAAAATAGCCAGCGGCAACGTGCGCTAGCGATGAATCGTCCCATTCACGACCAAGGTGCTCCAGTGCGCGAATCGACGGGAGTGGTGCCAGCAGGGATCGGTGGGCCAATAGAGGTTTGCGTCTTTGCGTACCACCACCACACCAATGCACGATCTGACCGGGTTCCAACGCGACCTGCTGCACGTCGTCGCTGGGAACGACAATCCCTATGGCCTCGCCGTCAAAGAAGAACTCGAAACGTACTACGAGACGGATTCCACTACGGGCGGCTGTACCCGAACCTCGACACGCTCGTCGAGAAAGGCCTCGTCGAGAAGGGCGAACACAATGGGCGGACGAACTACTATGCGGTTACTCGACGCGGGCGGCGTGAGATTGATGCTCGTGAGCGATGGGAACAACAGTATCGGAACACCGAAGACTGACACCACATAGACTCTAAAACCTCGAGAGGTGTGATCAAATCATTGAACGACCGCAAAAATTAGGTCACCCAGTCATATGCGTCCGCAGGTTTTTGCCGGGTTTCCATGTGACTATATGATCGATATTCCAATCGAACGGTTTCAGTGTGAACCTGCAGTAGGGATGCGGTTCGTTGAAAAGAACGTTACCGATGATTGTGAGCCGTCTTTTGTAGATATGACAGGCTACAGAGTTCACCTTCGATGAACATACCCTCTGCCTCTCGTACGCCGCTTCTGGCAGTGACTGGGTCGGTTTCCGAGGTCGTGCTGTAATTCAGAGCGCACGTCGGTCACAGAACTCTAGGATACCTGCTCATCTTTGATGGGGTGTTTCCCATAGTCTTATTTTGATGGGGTCCATACCATAGAGTGAGGAATGACGTTCCAGGTCATCGAGAACACCGAAGACAGGACGAGCAACACGGTCATTCGCCGGAAAATCTACCGAACTGACGACCCACAGTATCCCAGCGGGTACCGATACGCCCTTCACTACGGGTTTCTCGATGGCCAGGGCGTCATTCTCCGCTACGACAACGAGAACCAGACACCCGGGCGCCACGAACGCCACACGACCGGCGGCATCGAAGAAATCGAGTTCCCCGGAATGATGACACTCCGTGACCGGTTCTTAAAGGAAATCCAGGACCTCCCATGACCACGAACACACTCAAAATCACATATGGACAGCGCGAGAATAATCAGCGAGCCGCTCACGAGCGACTCCGTCGGGCGGAAGCTGGAAAAGCGTTCGACGAACAGGAGGCAGCGTTCATCCTCAATTTTGAGGATCTCGACGACGTCGAACGACTCATGCGTCGGTTGAACCTCCAGCTTCTGGATGTCATCGCCAGTGAGCGCCCGAAAAGTATCCGAGAGACAGCTCGACTCGTCAATCGCGATTACAAAGAGGTCCACCGGAACCTCAAAGAACTCGAAGCGCTCGGTGTTATCGAATTCACGACAGCGGGAAACAGCAAGCGTCCGATTCTTCGCGATGGGGCCGAGGCGATCGATCTCTCGATTACGTTTCCCATCGACTCCGACACGGCAAACGCCAAGTCTCACCACGGGACGTCGGCGTGAGCAACGAATCAGTGCGTAGACTGTCTGCTGGCGTGTTGGGTTGATTGTGACCCCCACCCGCTGCTGATTTTTCGAGGCTGTGCTGTATAGAGCGCGTGTCGATCACTGAACGTGAGCGGGGGCGAAATCAATTACGGGGTCACGTACTCGTTTCGACGTGCGTGTGACGAACACTATTCTTGGTCGAATCGACCCATTGTGAAGTGGAGGTCTGCCTCCTCAGAGGATGGGTTCAGAGTAATGTGATATTCGGGGTTGTCTTGTTCGACAATCCAGGTTTCACACTGCTCGGAGATGCCGTCCGTGGCAGCGCAGATGTCGTAGTCTCCAGTTGACGGGAACACTTCTTTGGCGGTGATATGCGGGCCGCCTGGTGGAATGCGGAATTCATCGTCAATGTACGTGTTCCCGGTTATCGCGCTGGTGAGTTGGACGGTGATCGATCGTTTCTCGGAAGTCAGGTTACGGATTCGAAGCTCAGGGGGTTTCTCAAACATCGACGTACAGCCGGCAAACCCACCGATACCGACTGCTACACCGAGCTTGAGAAGGGATCGACGAGAGTGAACGGAGACCATACACCAATAAATGTGTCAATTTGATAATATACGTTTCCCCTTTTTACGCCCAGTCGTGGTTTTGGATTCCCTCGTAGTGTTTGAGCCGACTGGCAATCTCCCAAGATTCCCATCCGCACTCGTAGTAGAGGACATCAGCGAGTTTGTCGAAGTGGCTCTTGTCAAGTTCAATGCCGCGTTTCCCGCGGTAGGTGATGTAGGGCTCACTTCGGAGGTCGGCGTAGACCTCACGTGCAGTCGGATAGTCGCCATTGATTGCCGAGAGATTGAGGAGCGCCTCCTCCGTAATCGGTGTGCCCCACTTGTGTTTCGCTATCATCGTCGCCAAGAGGGCACATTTCACCGACGGCTTATCCATAATCGAAGCATGAAGTCACTTCCACATAAAGGCTGTTAATGGTCGTTAACAGTAGTGGAAACTCTTATACACACGCAGAGTCTGAACCCCTGTATGAGCATTGAGCACGTGGACGGCGACCGCGGTCAGAAAAAGGAACTCCGGAAGGAGCATCCGAGTGGGTGGCTCTACCTGACGCAGCACGACGCCATTCCGATCCTCGTAGACGCGCTGCTTGATCTGCCGCCGAACCGCGAGTTCAACAAAACTGAATTCGCGGAGCACGCTGGCGTCACGCGCCAGACCGTCGGTAACTACACCGACCTCCTCCTTGAAGTCGAACTCATCGAGGAGGTCCCGAACACGTCTCCCCGCCGGTACCGAGTCGCCAACAGTAACGTCGTTCGGGAACTCTACGAGTTGAACAGTGCTCTCAATAACGCAGGAAGAGAGTAGATATCGGTGGCCATGCTGACGGAAAACGAAGTGAACCGGGAATCGGTTGATAGAATTGAAAGACCCCAACCCCCTTCCCTACCCAATCAATTCAATGTATCAATCCCCATCCCGTTTCTCGAGCCCGTAGCTGACCAGCACCAGTCCAGATAGCCCGGAGAGGGTGAGGACAAGCACGGTGTGACTCCGGGGGTACGTGTTGTCGCCGTGGATGACTGAATACTCGAAGTACCTCCCATCCTTTTGCACGTAGCGATGGGCAAGGATGCTCCGAACCGCCTCCGGGTCTTCTGATTCATAGACTGCGACCACCGTCCCATCCTGTTGAGCGCCGTCAAACGATGCCTGTGCAGCTGGTGGGAGCTGACTGTACGTGATGACCTTCGTCGTAGGAGGTGTGTCCTCAACTGGTTCGACCGTTGCTATTGCATAGCTCGCCCCGGCGGGTGGCGCTGTTGCCAGCCCGTACACGCCGGTTCCGGCAAAGACGAGGCAGGCTATCCCAAGGATGAGAGCACCACCCCTCAGCCACCCAGAGACCATTTCATGTTAGTTGACTGCCTACTCTATGGGTTTTCCGGTGACTCAGCGGCTGCACTCAGGCTTTCGGACCGAAGAATGGCCAGTTGAGCACTTAGTGGTGTAACGGGCGAAACAACCCTATTGGCTGGGCGCGAACTGATTGTATGATAACGTATTCGACGGAGATTTACCCGCCGACAGACGCCCTCGAACTCACCGTCGAAGCGTCGAGCGCCCCCACAGCAACGAGTCCACCGCTCGTCACGGTCTGCTTGACATACCTCGGAGATACCCCCACGACGCTGTACTACGGCTATACCGCTCCGTTCAATCGCTATTCCGCGTGGAACGACGACGAGACGAAACGAGTGATGATCTTCCCGCCTCGGTTGAACGACGAACAGCATGTGATTCCAGACCAGCCAATCGGGAAGAGCTGGCCAATGGGTCTGTCAGCGCTACAAATCGAAGTTGGGAAACTGTGGAAGGTCACGGCAGGGGATCGCCTCTGTGAGGAGTACGCCATTCTCACGTTTGCGCCCTCTCTGGCTGGCTATCCGAAGGGAACGTACACGGCTCGTGATCGAGTGAAATTTGATGACAAAGAGTTTGAAGTGCAACTCAGAATTAATGTTGATGGAATCGATCAGTAATATCGTCACTCTGGAATCTTCCTCGAGTGTTTCTCTCGGAGACCTCCCGAACCATCCTGTACGAGTGAGCTGTGAATCCACCCGCTTTCAATAGGCGTGGAGAATTACCGATCCAGTTCTGAAACCTGGAGCGTGAATCCCCACGTGAAGTGTTCACCACGAATTGTATGCTGTGACTTGAACCGATAGGTTCCGACAGGGAAACACCCCTGTGCTGTCCAGTCATCCACCACGATGAGTTGGTCGGTGTACGTTTCACCCGGGGCAAGCGTCTGTGTCGGCGTTTCTTCAGTCGTCCACGCCAACTCTCCCGTTTGCTCGCCGAGTTCTGGTCGTGTAAAACACTCTGGAGAGTAATTGGGTGAAGGACTGTCTGGTGCTGAAAATGAATACAAGAGAAGGCCTGGCGCTCCCGCCCACGAACTCGCCCCTTTGTAGTACGGCAGCTGAATGCTGACCTCGCTCTCTCCCACGTTCGTCATCACTGTCTTGAGGCGCGCGGGGGCTTGCGCGGTGATTTCCGCTCGTTCAACCGCGATCGAAAACTCCACACCTGTCTCCGAGGGCACGGCAGCAACGCCGGCCACGCTGACACGCTTTTCTGTGGGGTTCTGGTTGGAGGTGCCGGGTGTGGCAGAAGAGATACACCCCGCTGAGAGCGTGAGACCCACCCCAATCGATTTCACCACCAGACGACGTTCCATACTGACATCTAAACGGCCCAACAATACGAACATTCCCCTTGTCGAAACCTGAACCTACAAAATAGGATGGGTACGACTGAAAACGTGCCCGACTTGCTGAATCCCAGACGTGTAAATCTTGCTTTAATCGGAATCTACAGCCCCAGAACCACGAACGCGACAGTGTAACTGGCCGATACTAACGCGAAAAAGACAACCCATTCGACTACGGCGCGACGAATCGACTGCCGGGGGGCAAACCCAGTGGCCACGCGGTTCAGCACCAGCAGGACGGATGTACTCGTCAGGACGAAAAACACCGGATAAAACGTGAACCGGGACTCCCACCGACAGACGTACAGCGCCCCCATCGGTTGCTGGGTTATCTCCACGAGCACCTCGCTACAGAACGTCACCACCAGCGACGCATACCCCAGCGCTCCCAGAAGGAATCCAATCACGCCGACACTGAGAACCACGGCGTGCCGCCGCCGAAACGAAGCCCCCACCTGCACCGACTCCTCGGGATCGACCCGATAACACCACCCGAGAAACGTTCTGACCACGGGGAGTCGCCGAAGCGCCACGACGGTGACGCCCGCAGCCAGCAACCCACCGCCGACCACCACCAGAAAGAGCGAACCGAGAATCACGATGACCGTGACTGCGATCCAGCCTCCGACAACCGCGCCAAGTCCGACGACGAGCAGGCTCCGTCCGGTAACGACGTCCTTGCTCAGTCGCTCGCGTGCGACGAGGACGAGGAGGCTCGCGAACACACCCATGATCACGGTGAACCCGCCGACTAGGCCCAGCCCCCAGATGATGAATACCTGGTATATCAGGAGATTGCCTTCCGCGTCCCAGACTCCCGTTCGGATGGCGTCAAGGGCGAGGATGAACACCCAGGCGACGGGGTGGACCAGCACGCCGGTTATCAGCCCGACGAGGCCGCCGCGCTCGCGGGTCAAGTGCCCGGGTCGCTCAAAGAGCAGCCACCAGCTGGTTCCGCCGACGAGTCCCGCGGCGAGTCCAGCAAGCAGGGGAAACTCGCGGGTTGGAAGGCCGAAGCCGCCGTAGAAGATAGTGAAAATCGGTGTCCTCGTCAGAGCAGCGGCGGCAAGCCCACCGACCGCTGTAAATATCGCCGTGGCGAGCAACGCCCAGCGGAGCGTCTTCGGGTTCGTGCGGGAGTGTCTGGGCCGAGCCACTCGTCATGTAAGCCGGCCAAGACTATTAGTAACGGACAGCCTATCGCTCGCGACGGCGGGTGTGAGTGATACCGTACGCACCTTCGGAAAAGTTCGTGGCTATGATGCGTCAGCAATCTTCACTGGAGCAGTTCCTCCTCGTCGTGAATGCAGTGTAATCAGCAAGCCGAGACTCCACAGTAGCTTGGGGACAAACTCTACTAGACCAGGGACTCCAATGAAGGTCACTAACGCATCACTCACGGCACCGATACCAAGTAAACTGGCTGCCAAAATGGTCCACGCTCCTCTCCCATGGCGATAGAGTACTTCTATTGCGAGCGCGAGTAGTCCTACTACGAGCAGTTGGGTAATAAACGAACCAGCAATTCTCTGCGAGGCAATTAGGTTGACTGTGATGTCCACCGCACCCAGAACAATGAGAAAGATGAGAAGCACTCCTTCTTTTCGACTTTCTTGCTGATTCATGCTCTATTATTGGTAATGAAGCATGAATGTTTTGCGGTGATTTAACATTAAGGTTTAATAGAATGGTGTCGGGTTTTTATACGGTATATGGCGGTGACCTATTAGTAACGGACAGCCTATCGCTCGCGAAAGCGAGTGAGATTGGGATGGGGAATACGATGTACGAGAGTACGGACTCGAATCTTCAAAGGAATAATCTCGTCTTTCTGTGAGAGCCGCCGTCGGCGCTAGCTCACGTAGCTCGGTTCCAGTGAATCGATGTGTGTATTAGTCACAGATCGCTTCCCCGATTCGGTGCGACGGATAGAACCCTTGATTACCGAAACGTACTTTTCTTGGTTGGGTCCACTACTAGTATGTCATTTGACGTGTTTCTGCGTAACGGCTGGCTAGTGCTGTTTCTGCTCTTAATTGCTGGAGGTCTTTTTGTCGGCGTGTGGAACCAGCAGGATATACGAAACTGCCAACAAATGGCTGAAAATGAGACTGGAGGCGTTGTCGAGTGTGTGGATTCATTCTCGGACGTAGTGCACTATGGGTCGATGGTGAGTGTCGTCACTGGCGTAATTGGCGTCCTTTGGAAGCTAGTAAACTCAGTAAAATAACGGGGACACTCATCCAGACACCACGCAGTTCGCATCCGACACCTAGAACAAACAACGATTGCTTGCCACGACACCCTGTAGGTTCCGTGCGTGCCGTCTGACAGCAGTCAGGGAGGCAACAGCGGTCATGCTGCATAATATGCACGCTGGTCAGGGGCGAGTCAGCACGGTTGACCCAGTCGAATCGTTCGAGACAGAGTGTGGATTGACCACTTCGAACAGTCCCTGTTTTCAAAGGAACGTATTTCTCGCTGTAGTTGAAACACAGTGTATGGTTTCCTATCTGTCACTTGTGGTGGGGATATTTGCGCTGTGGGTTGGCTGGACATTCTATGCAACCCCCCAAACCGCCTTTCGGAGACGTCACTGGCCGTTTCATCCAGAAGGCGATGGACTGACTGAAGAAGGTGAGTACTCCTACCGTGTACTCGGGGTGTTCTTTCTTATTACCGGTGCGGGTCTCGTGCTGTGGGGAGTACTCGCCTGAGTGTCTTCGATACAAACACCACATTCAATAGCTACTGATTCAGCGATCAGCGCGGATTCACCTATCGGCTCGTGTATCGTCTGTATCTAACGTTCAGGAAGCCTGTCGATCGTATGAATGAGCCAGTCGACAGCGATTCATGGAACTGCTTTCACCAGTATCGTGAGCGGACGAATGCGCCACATGTCCATTTGGGACGAGAGTTCACCGTCTTTCTCTACCTGAGCAGACCGAATAGGATAGCAGCCAGTCGAGTAATCCATGCCTTGTGGGCAACCAAAACTCTTGGTTCTTGATGAGCTGACGAACAATTTTTCAAGGACTACCGCGCTACTTTGGGTTAGAAACTCAAATAATCGGAACGTTTACGCATACTCAGTACGCCGCGAAGCCGATATCGATGTTACCCTCATAGATGGTCATGACAAGAATACAGTCACACATCGTGAGTTCTTCAGACCCATCGAGACCACCAGTTGTGGATGCAGAAATCGCATAGGTCTCGTCTATCAAGAGATCAGTATCAAACACTTCAACTTGGCCGGGGTCAAGTGTGTTTTCTGCCTCAAAAACGGCACCATCTTGAGCTGAATTGGCCTCGGAAATTGTAATCGTAATGGTCGCAGTGTTCTTTGTCCTGTTTGTCACTTCGAGTCGTTTGTGGGCTTTCACGTCTGATGAATCGACTAGCGAGAGACAGCCTGCGATGGCTGGAATTCCTGCGGCAGTGCCGAGGAGAGTACGCCGATTCATAGGTACAAAGAATCATAAAGCAGCCAACAAATATTTTCTGGAAAGCACGTGTTGGGATTGATAGTATAATCAGTTTGAGCGGTATTCACCCCGACTTTTCCGGTGTCACACATTGCTATTCACTTGTATGGGTATCTGTGGAAATCGTCAGTTCGACGTATTTGCTTCAAAAATAAGGGTAGTGGAACCCGATTGTGGCACCGACTATAGCGATAAAGGACATAAGGACGTCAAGCTGTGGGCGTCCACTCTGAGCCTTTAGCAACGATTTGAATTGACATCGTGATACTAAGGCGCTCTCTCCACAATCACTCAGAGTAGGGCCTAAGCGATGAATTTAGAGCGTATCCCTCCACAGAAAAAGATGGGTGAAAAGGTCATCACAACTCTTCAATTGGGTCTCGATTAGTCTTCGCCTGGTACTTCAGACCAGAATCCTATCCCAAGCAACAAATCACGCTAGAGTGAGTCGAAATCGAGGTCGACCACGTACCAATCGAGCACCAGAACGATACCGACACCGACCACAGCAGACCCCACGAACACTACGCCGATCGCAGGCGAAAAGCCAACCGTCTCAGCCACGCGCGCAACCGGTGCTCTGAGCGCCCCAACGACCATCATCACGAGAAACGCCAGTGTCCCTCGACGATGGGCGGCCAACGCCCACCGAATCAATCGAGAGACAGACACCAATCCAGTGAACCCACCAAGCACGAACACGAGGACCTCAACTCCGGGTTCGGTCAGACGAGCAAGCGACCCGCCCAACAAGACCGCAATTAGTGCATCGATGAACCCGCTCAGACTGGTCGCCATCCGCGTGTACTGACCCAGTATCACCAGTAGCAAGGACCCAGAGATGCCGGGGAGTATCATCGCACTCACGGCGACTGCTCCCGCGATGAACACCGTTCCCAGCCCGCCACCACCCAACAGCGCGGGCGTCCCCGACAGCATAAAGGCGAGGATAAATCCGAGTCCACCCGCAGCGGCCTGCACTGGTGTTTGGATGCGAAGGGTTCGAAGCAAGATGAGTGCGGAGGCGGCGATGAGGCCGAAAAAGAACCCGTATAAGAGCGCAGGATACGCCTCGCTTGCGTGATGGACGAGGCGAGTCACCACGACGATGGCGGTGGCCATCCCCGCACCGAGCACGAGGACGAAGCCGGCATCCACCTCGTCAGCGAGCGCACGAATTCTGTTGAAAACCCCCTCGCGCTGCGTATGTGGTTGAAGGAGCGTGTGAAAATGGGTTAGAGAGAGGCTGCTGATGGCGGTGATGAGGCGTTCGTAAATGCCGGCGATGAGGGCGACGGTGCCGCCTGAAACCCCGGGGAGGGCGTCGGCGATGCCCATGCACAGGCCGATGGCGTAGGTGCGTCGCCACTCGGGAGAGGTCTGACTCGACTCGGTCAGAGTGCGTGTTTCGGTGTTTGGTGAATCGGATACCATTGGGTGAGGTACAGTGCTTCGCGGCGTTCTGTTAGCTAATTGACTGTATTTGGCTTAAGTTCTCAGTAGCATACCACCGTTCTGTGATAACAAGATCCCGTCACAAGCGCTGAAGTAAATGAGAGCACCCAGTGATCAGGGGTGGATTATCGAGAGAAACATCATCGACACGTGGGGCAAACCAGTCCTGACAGTATCACTCGTGCTGGAACGCTCGTGTGCTAAGCTAGTGGATCCACCGATCACTTCTGTCAGAGAGGGTGTTTTTGATTGGTGTCACTGAGGGTGAACGTACTTGACAATGTAGATTGTGCGCTATATATGGCCGATACGAATCGAATTGCAGGGGTGATCGGTATGATCGGGGGGACACTCTGGGCGCTAGTTCCCTTCCTTGACGACCTGTTCCCGTTCTACATGAAGACCCTTGCAATCATCCCTATCCTTCTCGCGCTGGCAGTCTACGGAATTTGGTCCCAGAATAAACACGATATCTCGCGTGTCGACATAGCCCCGCTGATAAGCGGCTTCGGGCTGTTAGCAATCGTCGCACTCTGGTACGCGACCATCTCCACCGGCAATGTCGCCGCTACCTTTGCAATCGGTATTCCTGCCCTCATCGGTCTGTTGTTTATTGGGATTGGATCAATCCTTCTTGCATATCGTCTACGAATCGTTCGAGGGCTCCCTCGCTGGATCGCGTTCTTGTTCGCACTCGCACTACCGACCGATCCTTTGTTCAATGCCGTTGTAACACCCGTGATTGGTGGTGGGATATCTCTCTACGGGCTCGCGTGGATAGTCCTTGGAGTCCACCTCTGGCGAGATAGTCATCCCGGGATAGAACAGAGTCAGTTCAATGAGAGCCAGTCGCTGTTGTGTTATCTTTGACGGGTAACCCGGATTCCATCGCTAGCGTTTCACTGACTGTTCCAACCCGGATAGCTCAGAACAGGGCCGTTTGGTTTAGAGAACGTAGCTCAGTCGTCAGAGGAACGTATATCTTCAAACCGATAGTAGAGGACGAATACGGACGACGATGTATTCGTGGAAAGTGGGCCCGAAGGAGTCGCTACTTGTACGGGGACTACTGTACGTTGCAAGTGGTTTGCTCCCGGCATATCTGATTGTATTAGGAGTGAATATTCTCACGATAGGTGTATTTTCTCCTGAAATCCTTGCGATTGGCGCTTTAATTGGCGTTCTATTTTCACTCCTCCTTACAAGGACCATACTTGCCCTTCGGCACTCACCAACCCATTGGATACTCACAGAATTTCGCAAGGTGATGAACCCGATCTTGTTCGGCGTTTCGACCGTACTTGCAACGGTAAGTTTGGGAGCGCTTTTTCAATGGGGAATATCGATTCATATCGCGTTTTTTGTGCTGTGCTTCACGTCTTTCTGGCTGGCAGGACTCCTTAGCTCACAAGGCTCGATCGATCCTCACGAACAGACGCTTAGCTTCGTCACCCACACACACCATGAGATTGCTTTAGATTCAATACGAAAGAGAAGACAGCTAGTCATTGGCAACCGAAGCTACAATGTACTTACCTTCCAGCGAGATGACGATGTGCTCGTCGACAGGGTTCTCATGATTCCGACTGACATCCTCCCCCAGATGGCGTCCCTTCTTGCGACCGAGAACGCAACTCCTGCTCGCTCACCACTCTCGAAAACCTCTATTTCAGTTCTACTCGCTGGGCTCCTGGTCTTTGGGACGCTTGGGATCGGATTCTCAATCATCGTGTATCTGGGAAGTGGGTCAGTGATTGGGGCAATCCTCATCTCAGCAGTTCTGTTCGGATTCGTATTGTTCTATTTCCTCCTCGCACACTTCACGAACTTCTTGTCCTCAACCTCCGCAAAATAAGTGGTTGCGTTGGTCCCCTCAATGGTCTGTACATTATTTGCTTGTCTCCCACGAAGAGGCATAGAAGATGGAATGGTCCACCGCCCAGTTTTCGTCGAGGCCCGCCGACTCTCGCCCGGTTCGGGTTGCCTTCTACGTCGGAGAAGGCGCGATGGCCGGTGCCCTTCTCACCCTCGCCATTTTCGTCGGCCTCTTGCTCAGACGCCTCATTTTGTCAGGATTGCTTGCTGAGTCCAACCTGCTCGTGGCCGGGTTCATTGCGGTGGTGTTCTTGTTGCTCACCGTGCGGTCGGTGTGGGCCGTCCGGAGAGCTGGCCGTGAGTCGTCGTCATGGGTTTACGACGAGTGGAGCGAACTCCGTCAGTGGCGGTGGGTGCTCGCGGTCGCACTCCTCGTCACCGGAGCGCATATCGGGCTTTCAGCACTCCTGTTGACCCAGGCGGGGGTTGCGGGACTTCAGGGAATTAATGTACTCGTGTTTGGCACCTTAATCGCGGGGCTCCTCCTCCGACTGCTTGTTCGACGGAAGATAGAATCAACGGTGGACAGACCATAGATGGAGAACGAGACTGGGTGTCTGAACGAGTATTTAGATAGCAGAAGTGGAGGTGGGGTTGGTTATCGTCGAACGACCGCGAGACCGAGCAGAATCAATCCAACCGGGAGCATGACAGGCCCAAGCCCCATCGTACACTCCGACCCGTTCGTACAGTAACTGATGACAACGCCAACGAAGCGAGTGACCTCAATCCCGAAGAGTGAGACACCCTCTCGTCCGCAGTGGTCCGAGCACGACGTAAAAAAGAGAGCAGGGCTCAAGAAAACCAATATACCGCCAGTCACACCCAATATCCACTGTTTCATTCCGCTCCGTAAAGTGGGTTGCAACCGGTAAAACAGCTGTGCCGGCCTGTTCTATGGAGACTTCAGTCAACTCTCATGCGGTTGTGCTCCTGAAGACCCGGATATCAGCTCGATGCAGCCGATGTGGGCCTACGTCGATTGAATGCGGTTGCGCCAGAGGAGGGACTGGGCGAGACCGACCAGAACAATACCGGTGAGCGCGAGAGAAACGCCGCCGAACAACTCCAGCAGACCGGGTTCTTCACAGGCACCGCCAGCGACGTCACCTTCGTGGGTGTCGATACAGGCTGGTGCAGCATAGTCCTGATACACGCCCCAACATACAAGCAAGACGCCAACCAGAATGAGAACTACGCCCAATCGGCGAATCGCATAGAACGTAGAAGCCATTCGTGAGGATTCTCGTACTTCCGCATAGACTTTCTGCTTGAGTGATAACATCAACACTGGCTCCTTTTTGAACCTACGGTATAGAGCCGCACTACAAATGGGGCGCGAGGTTGAACACTACTTGGCTTCTCCAAGAGGACTAATTAACTGAACAACATATCCAAAGATAGTGAATGACGAGAAGTAATCCGCAAAGCTCGCGGCGGGGAAGCGGCATGATCTTTGGCTGGGTGTTGGCTTTGATCGGTGGCCTCGGAGGAGTCGTCGCGTCCGCACTCACTCACCTCGGCGTGATACTTTTCACGTTTACACAGATATACGCCTCTCAACTAGAATACGTAGATCATGCCGTAGGAGATGCTGGAGTTGTGCACTTCGTCCTTATCCTGGGAGGTATCTTCTTCGTAGGAGTGTCAGGAGCACTCCTGTCTCTCGGGATCAGGTTGCTCCAAAAACATTCGGATAAGACGTTTTATGATAGCGACTCGGTGAAGAGTGACTTTCTTGGCGTGGGCGAATCCGCGTTTATTCTCGGCCCTTCACTGACCGGCGTGGCGGGTATTTTTGTTTTTGGAGTGAATGCGATTTTACCCAGCTTGCTCGGCGCTACGATCGTGTATTGCATAGGACTAGGCTTGATGTTCCGATCCTACTGGCCTGCCATTCATCCGAATCAACCACCTGCGTAGTAGGGATTGTTCGCTCGGGTGAAGGCGCAGAAGTGCATGTGCTGATTAGCTGCCCTC
The DNA here is from genome assembly GCF_029489995.1 of Haladaptatus sp. DYSN1. NCBI lineage: Archaea > Methanobacteriati > Methanobacteriota > Halobacteria > Halobacteriales > Haladaptataceae > Haladaptatus > Haladaptatus sp. DYSN1. Next base: position 1,515,045 of record NZ_CP120470.1, on the reverse strand, counting down.
TTGCGTGTCCAGGGTTTAGAATCGGGATGTGTGTAACCTGCGAGACGGCAGAAGCTAGGAAATTGGCGTCGCCGTCGTCAAGGTGAATAGTCCCTCTGCCTGTCGCACGTCGCTTCTGGCAGAGATTGGGTAGCTTTCGGTGAGGCCGTGCTGAATTGAGCGCGCGCATGCAGCAGGGTCGTTACTCCAAGGGAGGGGGACCACAGTCGGGACCTCAGGGAACCGTCCTTACAAAGGGTCATTTGTCCCAACCACCTACGTAACGTGAATGCTTGCTACGCTCTCCGTCGAATCAATCAAATTGGAGGACTCGAAATTCACCAACGGAGAGCCCGTTTTCACTATCATCGCAGAAGTACCATCAGGACTGGTGATGAGGCTATACGAAGCGGACCACCTTCACATCCACTGGATCCGTCCGAATATCACTGAGATATGTGTTTTCGCCCATCCAATCGCGGGAGTCAAGCGACGAAGCACGGTCACGCCCCACATAGAACGCCCAGCCGCTCCGATGTCGGAGTGGTCTTACGACCTGTACGGAACGATTGCGAAAGTCAACGTATCGGATCCACACAGTGACCGCGAAGGCTTGTATCTACTTGATGTTGGAGAGGGAACGATTCTCGTCGATTCATCGCTCAGCGAGTTCCTTCCTGCGTCCGAACCTTCTCTGTCAGTTGGAGATGCGCTCTTCATTCCGACCTCCCGTGTCGATATCTACGAAGACCAACCGCTGAGATGCTAACCAAAACTCAGTGGGTGAGGTTGGGCTGATTCGTTTGTACGGCGGGTTGAACTCGAAACGCAGTGAATAAAGGGCAGGCTCTTTGCTGAACTCTTCCTCTAAGTTCAGCATGCCGCTTCTGACAGGGACTGGTGAGGTTTCTACGACTGTGCTGAATAGAAAGCGCATATCTTGCAGACGCACCTTCACTACGATTGGTGGCGTCTCTCTTATTCAGTCGGCCCAATTGCTAATTCGCGTACAACATCGTCGGAGAACCGATGGTCGTCTGTTCCTGTTTCAAGACTCTCAACGCCGGATAGATTATAGATGGACCGAAGGAACCGACTCAATCGCTTACGGTTCTCATCTCCAATCTCCGTCTCCTCAAGCCAGATAGCGGTATTAGACCGAATTTCGAGGTCGTAATAAGACTCAGTACGGTCGGAAAATCCCCGTCGGTGGTGTAGCTCAATCTTGATTGGATCAATGGATGGTGGTTCATCGACTGGAACCCCGTCCTCGAATGCGCGGTAGCGATCTGAATCGATTGAGATCCAGTGGTCGCCGTCTGCCAGTCGAATATGCGTATCTCCGCGCAGCAACTTGACCATCCGAATGTAGGGCAGTGTTCCATTTGGGCACTGGAATCCTTCAACGAGGGCCATGAGGTCGCCGTAGGTGATTGGATTGTCTGCCCGCACCGCGAACCGGTCCTGATGAGAAGGAGACAGGAGGTGTGTTCGCAGGCGCTTTGTTGCAACCGTCTCGAACGTGTCACTGGGTTTGACCTCCGGCGGGAAACATGAGATCGGCATATCCACCTCCATAGGTCTGTACAGTTCCTCCGCTGCGTCAAGCACGGTTCGAAGATATCCGAGCAATTCGTCGGTGACGTCTGAAGCCGTATCAGCGTCAGAGCGTAACCTGAATCTCCATGAGATTGCCTCTGGTGTAGGGGAGAGGATATCGTGGTTTCTCTTCATCAGAATTTGTCTGCTTAAGCTTGATGTAGCGATTCACGTCAGCATCAAGCGTTGGTAACTCTACATCCTGTCGATTGATAAAAATATGTGACTATAGTCGAAAGGCGTTGAATCTGTAGTTGCTGATATGCTGAACTCACCCTCTGTATCTCGCACGGCACTTCTGACAGGGACAGGGTAGGTTTCCACAACCGTGCTGAACTCAGAGCGCATATCGGTCAGATGGGTCGATGCAACGTTACACCACTCGAATCGTTCGATACAAGGATGTACGTCCAGCTCCTGTTGCGAGAGTTGATTGTATTAGAACACCAATCTCGTGGGTATGAAGATTGAATTTCGCGAATCGGAACATCGCAACCCCATCGAATCGTATGTCTCCTTAAGCGAATGGGAGATGGAGGCTCGAATTCTGACGGATGAAGGGCCAGTTGAAGCATTTAACGAGGGGTATTTTGATACCTGGATATGGACATTTTTCATCTCGTGTTTGGCTTACCTTCCAGAGATATTGACGGGGGAGGAAGTCAAGATTCAACCAGACGACAACCCGTGGGATTTGGTGGTTCGCTCCAGCGAGCACAAAATCGAGCTATTCATTGACACGGGTGTACGTGGCGGTCGCGGTTCAAATGCCAAGGTTTCACGCTCTGAATTTGCGGAGGGAGTATTCGATGGGACAGAACGATTCCTCACATACATTCAATCCGCTCGGCCCGATTGGGTAGGCTCCCGTGATTATGAGCTTCTGGATAACGTATTGATGCAGAGAAAAGAATGGTACAACTCGGTGTTCTCGCGGGATGAAATCCCATAGACGGAATCAATGGTACGTACACTTGCCTATCGGTTGAGGTACGAATCGCGTGCTGCATACACCCTCTCTATTCAACACGCACCTTCTGACAGGGAATGGGTGGGTTTCTACGACCGTGCTGAACTCAGGGCGCGTATCATGCAAACCACCGGTGGAGATCTCCGATGTTGTGACCGGACATCCAAGCAATACGAAGCAACTACCAAGATGATATACCGCCAACATCAAGAACAGAATGGGTACTGATGTGTACGGCGCAATCGAAGCTGACACCCAACATGGGTGGGTCTATCTTCAAGCGCTACATCCTCTTATTGGCCGTTCATACAAGACGTTCGGAATGCTGTTCGACGTCCGAAACACTACAGGATTCGAACCAGCGTTCTCCTATCGGGGTCTCCCGTCCGAAAAAGAACGGTCTCGAGAATTAAATCAGCAGATAGAAGAATTTCTGGATGAAGAATACTCGAATAATGAAAGGCATCACCACAATCTGGACGATGAATTTGCGGAGTACCGTCCATCATATTTCTTTCTGGATGAGATACTCGCCATCGAGTGGAACGAACAGTCGGACCTGCTCGACGACGAGTACAGTTTCCTGAATAAGAACAAGGAGCCGATCGGGTACAAGTCCAGACACCCTGGTGGATCTTGGAAAGATATTATCGAAGAATACCAAGCCGAGTTGGACAATGGGAACGCCGTTCCCGCACCTGATAGGCAAAGTTACATTCAGCGTCGAAAACTCACCCGGCGCGAGGTGATTTCAGATGACTGGGAATGGTTGATTTTCGACCTACTCATGGCGTATGGCCGCAAATTCGGATACAATAGCGTTCGAGTTGTTGTCTGGTTCGAGGGATGAATGGTTTCGGGCGCTGTTTGAATCGGGAATAGGGACTCCGGACAACACTTTACGAGTCTGGTGATGACTGGTTCTGTGGCTAACGTTCTGCTGAATCTAGCCTCTAAGTCTTGCACGGCGTTTTTGACAGGAACGGGGTAGGTTTCTGAGGCCGTGCTGAACTCACGGCGCGGATCGGTCACTGGACTCCCTATCGCAACAGTTGAGATGACACGTACAGAGGAGTACGAACCGACGAATCGAAACTGCCGCTGCGTATGGCGCAACGGAGTATTCGCGGGGGTATTGACGACGGTTTCGCCTCACCCTCCAAGTAGGCGGCGGATGCTGCTCATAAATCCGGAGTCAGTTCCATCTTCTGGAACCTCTTCGGGCGAATCGTACGCTGTTACCTCGCCAGTGTCTGTATCGACGACGGTTACGCGGTCAAGCCCACGCTGTTCTGTGCTTGGGGCGGTTGAGGCATCCCTCGTTCCGTGTTCGGGAGGAGTGGCTGCCGGGTCGTTTCGAAGAAATTCGAGGCCAGAGTCAGTTGGTTCGATTCCCGTAGCCTCATGGAGTTCTTCGACGAACGAATTGAGCTCGGATACGAAATCGAATGCAGCTGGGTGAAATGCGATTTGGTTGGTGGGAGACTGGGCGGAGTACGACCGGAACCGGAACTCGTGTTTCATCGCGAGTGCGTACATAACGTCCTGCCCGCCGTAGCCGTCGATACCCCCGAACTGGACTGCCGCGACTTCATCGTCCGCACCCGCGTTTGTATCGATGATGAGCGTCACGTCAGTCGCGGTTTCCGTTCGCCCATCGAACGTAGCGATAGCTGCTCGCTTCCACAGGTGCGTCGTCTCGTGGACGATATTCTCTGCCTTCCCCATGACCGTCACATACAGGTAACGGTCAATCCACGCATAGTCGGCACCTCTTTCACCGCTGTCTGTTTCGACCTTCGCGAACGTGGATTCCTCTTCCGTTGAGAATTCAACCGGGTGGTTCTCTTTAAACCACTCCATCAGTGTCTCCCGAGCACTCACGTCATCACACTCGAAATTGTAAACTGTCCAACTGACCATCAAGAGTCTTACGTCGTTATCTGATAAGTATGTAGTGTTGACACAAGGTGTCAGGGAATTTCCGACACCGTTCTCACTTCAGAAGTGGCCATGTCTGGGATATCCACCAAAGAATGAATTGTATACTGAACGCCTGCTGAATACACCCTCTGAGTCAGTCACGTCAGTTCTGATTCAACCTAAATGATTCAGCCCGACTTTGCCGAACTCACAGCGCAAATCGGTCAGAAGGTTAGATCTGAATCGCGACATTCAGTACCAACAATTGCCGCATCAATCACTCGGCGGAAAGGCGCTAATTGGATAAATCAAAACGAGTCAGTGCCAGCGATAGTTTATTGTTGTATTAATTATACTACACACTGTGAATGAGCCACGAGAATCGTCGTCGGACAAACAAGTGAGCAGCAGGTGGTGGATACCTATCGGCATGATTGTCGTGATTCTCCCGATAATGTCGCTGGCTGCACTCGTATTGCCACCTGACGCGTTCACGTTACTCCTAACTGGTCCGTTACTCATTGTCGGGACCATCCTGAATCTCCTCTCACCGGTATTCGTCTATTTCGATAGTCGCTACCTCACGACCGCTTCGGCGTGGGAGCCATCATCGAAATACTATCTGATGTTTCTCCCGCTAATCGGGTACGTACTCGCCATTGTGTACATTTACAATCGACACAAGCATCTAGGGATCCCGTAGGTCTCCGACGTGCACCTAGACTGGAAGATTACTCCGGAACAAACAGATTTGGTTTGCTGCATACACTCTCTTAGTTAGTCACGTCAGTCCTGATTCACCCCCGAATGATTCGGCGCGACCGTGCTGAACTCACAGCGCGAGTGTATCATTCTTCATAGAAAGTACTTATTGCTCATTGACTATATTGCCGTATGAAGCGCCGTGCCCTCCTCGCACTGCTCGGGGCGACTGCGACTGCTGGTTGTTCGACTGCCTCGGGACTGTTCGGCGGCGAGCAGTACGTCGGACTCGGTGGCCTCGAAGTCGGCAACTTTGACGACGAGCCACACACCATCACGGTGCAGGTCGACGCCGATGGAGAAACAGTGCTCGACCGAACGCTCGAAACCGACGCCCGCGCAAACGGCATCATCGACGGTGGTGAACTCCCGTGTGTTTGGCGCGACACGTTGGGACCGTACGTCGTCCGGGCACGGCATGAGTCGTCTGACGGATGGGTCGAGACGGCCCTTGACGACGGTAGCGACCAGTCTGAACTCGTCAAAGCCTCCGTCTGCGTCGGGTTTCTCGATCAGAGCGACGAAATCGAGGTGCTCTGGCTGAAGGGCGATGTCGAGGACTGTCGGGCTGTCACGCCGACCACCACCTCTGGCTGAGCCGAGATGAGAGGTGGTGATATACCCACCCTCTACGTTCAGCACGGCAATTCTGACAGCGTCTGGCCAAATCAGGCACGATATGCGAGGGAAGTGGTTTACCACTGCGCTCACAATGTACACACATGAGTTCCGACTCGGAGAAAAAACGCGTGCAGTTCCGAGCGCCACGAGGGCTGGTCGATCGCGCCGACACCCTCGCCGCGGTATTCGAGACCGACCGAACAGACATCCTCATTACGGCCCTTCGCGATTACCTTCGAGACGCATCACACTCCGACGAAGTGAAACAGGAGATTGCCGAGGCCTACTACGACGATGACATCACCTTCGCGGAGTTGAAAGCCCTCGTCGGCCACGAAGAGGCGGCGAACTTCCGCCTCCTCAAGCAACAACTGAGCGAGGCGTTCGTCGACGAGGTGGCAGAGGAGCTGGCTGACGGCTAGATGGTGCGCATCGTTGCCGATACGTCCGCCCTTGTTAGTCTCGGGACCGTTGCAGATACCACACCGAACCCGCTTGACCTCCTTCTCGACGCACACGACATCCTCCTCCCCGAGCAGGTCATCGACGAACTCACCGAGACCGCATCCTACGACGACCCGTCGGAAGAGGCAGCACAGGCCATACTCGACCGCCAGGCCGCCTTCGACGTCCGCAGTGTTGACTTGGACGAGACGTTTCCGCTCGATGACGGCGAGAACGCGGCTGTCACGCTCGCGAACGAAGTGAATGCGGTCCAGTTGCTCTGTGACGAGTTCAATCGATTGGCGCTCGTGCATGCATCACTGGTAGATACTCGCCTCGTGACGACGCCAATCGTCCTCACGGCGCTCGTGCGGAACGACGTGCTCTCTGCGGATGCTGCTGAGGAGTTCTTGGAGACGATGAGCGAGGCTCGGAGCTGGTCTGCGAACACCTACGTCGCACGGGCGAAAGCCACACTGCACCAGCAACGAGATGATGGGTGAGACGGGGCGAGTGGACCGCCCGTAGCTCTACGTATTAGGCACCGACAAGGCACTACTCCACAGTCCCGCTGAGAAATCGCTTCGTGCGGCCTAAGAGTGACGAACTCTCTGACTCGGCCTCGTCGCGGACGTCAGTCTGCGGAGATTCAGCGCCACTATGAGTCGATGCATCCGCGTCAGTTCGAGCGGTTTGGGTCGTTTCCACCTGTTCGAGCTGAGCTTCGAGGATGTCGATACGCTCGGTCTTGTCCTCGAGTGTTGCTTCGAGTGTGGCGATCCGGTCTCGCAACATCTGATTCTTCTCTACGAGGTACACTCGGCTGCGCTCAGCACCGGCACCGACATCACCGCCGGTACCCGGTGTGCCACCCTCTGGTTCAGACTCCGCCGTCGACGCTGGCTCGTAGAACTCCGACGTCGTCGCAACGGCTCGCTCAATCGTCTTCTCACCGTATGTCGAGCCATCCGCGTAATGCACATCGTCCCACTTCTCGCGCATCAATCCGGACTGCTGGAACAGCTGCTCCATCCGCCCAGCCTCGCCACCAGTCCAAAACGCCAATAGGCAGCACAACGCCATATCGGCTTCTGAGTGGCTGTCATAGCCGGAAATACGACCGTTCCAGAGCCGATTAAACTTCGCCCCGTTCGACGCGGTCTGTGCTTTTTGAAGGAGTTCCTGGTCGTTGAGATCGACATCGACCCTGGGCCCAGACTCCCCGCCAGCGGCACCAGAACGATCTGCCTCAATCGTCGAATCGGATTTGGACTCCTCAACGTACTCGCTATGAATCGCCACAAGTGCATCCTGCCGGGTGGCAACGCGCATGGGAGTGACGTCGACGTGGTCGCCGGTGACGGTGAAGAACCGAGCCGTGTCGTACAGCTCGACGCTGCCCCGCCGATTCCGGCCGTCGGGAAGGTCGCCGACGATGAGTACATGGTAGCCCGTCCCGGACGGCGAAACCTCTGTGTAGGAATCGAGACGCTCGATGATATCCCGTGCGGTGTCGTCGACGTCTCCGGTCTCCGGATCGCGACAATCGTCGAGGTCGACACCAACGATTGGGTCGTCGTCGGTGAAGACGAAGCCCACCCCAGCGGCCTTGCCGGCCTCGACGTAGTCACGGGCTGCCTCAAACGATTCCCACGTGTCCGGGTTCGTCGCTGACGCGAACACCCCTGTTCCCGGTGTCACCGGAATTTTCGTTGGTTTCCCATCGCGTGCTTCGGCTCGCCAGCACACCCACTGGTCGCGTTCCTGGAGCATCTTCGGGATGACTGCCGCGTCGATGTCAGGGTCGTTGTTCGTCATCGAACCCCTCCACTGGAAGATGGTGAAACCAGTCGCCAGACTACATCAACTCTCTGAGGTAACCGTCGTCGAAGAGGGGGGTTGTCCCCTTGCTGCATCACCTCGTCCTTTTGCGGATGCAATCTAGTATGTATTAGTTGGTAATAACGCCGATACTGGTGGGACAGTATTCTCGTAATGCGATTTTGTCGGGACATGGTTGCGAGGACAACTTCGATGAGTGGCCGAACTGCTGGGACAGCAACCGAAAGTGCCGTATTCTGACGCATAACGGGCATAGAACAGAAGATACCGCAGACTGGTCCGAAGCGATTGACGGAGTCTGTGGCACCGCCGCTCTCCTGCATCAGAATTTTGTCAGATATCATTGGTTGAGGAATGTGTGACCGTCGGGTGTGAGCTCGATACCGACATAGAAGCGCACCCGCTCGCCATCCTCTCTGCGCCGTTCGGTGTCGAAGTCAACGGCCTTCCCAAGCTTCCGTGTGAACCAGCCCTTGCTCGTCGTGCCGTCGACGTCGTGTTCGTCGAGCCAGGAGGAGTACGCTTGAAACAGAACGTCTTCTGAGACGCGTGAGCCACTGGTTTGTCGCACGTACAAGGTAGCGAAGACTTCCACAGCATCGTCCTCTGCATCGCGATCCAATGAAGGGGAAATATCGCCGTCGGATGCCAATTCGTCACTCGGTTCGGGATGCGCCTGGAACGGGTCGACACTGGTGGGCCAGAGTTCGCCGTGATCGAGACAGTCCGATAGTGGATACGTCGATTCTTCTTGATAGAGAGCTGGTGAGCCGTCTTCTGGGAGAATCAGGATGAGATAGTCTTCACGCGAGAGGGCGGGGAATTCCTCGCATGGGATGAACGGGCGTTTGAGTGGGATCCACTCGGCGTCGAAGTCGTCTTTCGAGTCGTACCGTTGCGTCTCGCCAGGTGTGTAGACGGTGTATTGTTCGCTTTCTCGGTCGTAGCTGTAGTAGGCCGGGACGCTGTCTTTCGAGAGAGTATCGCCCTCTGGGATTCGAGCGAATTCTGTTTCGCCATCCGAGAGAACACGGTCTCCGTCATCGCGGACCCACACAGTTCGATTCGAGTCGGACGTCCGGGGACGGACGGCAGTCACGCCACCGTGGGAAGTTGCGCCACCGCCGAAGGTCACAATCTCGTCGCGGTTGTAGAACAGCTCAGTCCCATCCGCAAGTTCACGCAACGGTGGGGAGCAGATGTTCTCGACACGTGCTGCTTGCTTGGTTGTCGAGTCTCCGGGACGAACAACGAAGATTGGGGCTTGGCCTGCCTCGTGAGCACGGCTGAGGTTCTGGAGGACTTTCGCTGGGCGCTCGGGTGTCGTTGTCTCAGATTCGATGGCGAAGTCCGTCTCGAACTCGGGGTGTGTCGCCGTGGCATCGGGTTGGGAACTCCCATCTTGCTCGATGATACTGACGCTGAATCCGTGTTCGGTGAGTATGGTCTCTGCATCAGCGAGCAGTGCGTCGTGAGCTGTGTCGCCAGCTGACCGGACAGCGCCGGTTTCGGGACGAGCTGCATCCTCACCGGCATCGGAGAGTCGAGTGACGACAGTATCCGCTTGGAGGTCGATATCGGTCTCAATCAATCGCGACGTATCGCGGATATCCGGGAGATCGACCGGGTCGACGTTGAGGTTCGGGTGGTCTTCGTCAGCAGATTCAAGCCGCACGATGAGTTCGTCGTCGACGGTAGTAACGTCAACCCAGCCGTTATCAGCGCGAACGCCTTCCCGAATCTGGACGGCGCGAATTGCCTCCGCCATCGTTTCGGCCAGTAACTTGTCGGGGTTCGCGGCATCGTTCGAGTCGCTGTAGAGCAGATTCTGTAGGATCTCGGCATCAGTCAGTGGGTCAGTGCCGTACTGGGAGAGACTTTGTTCGATGATGTCGTCGACAACGTCGGCTGACCGGAGCGGTGGGTACGGCGGGAACGACTGGAGCAGAACTGGGTCTGAATACCGACCGCCACCAAGTGGGAGTTTCGTCCAGGCTTGATACTGGTCAGTGGAGATGAGGTCTTCGGCGGAATAGCCCTGAAACCGTTTCATCAAGAGCCGGGCGTCGTCGACGTCGTTCACCGAGAAGGAAATGAGTGTGTCGCAGTTGTTCTGCATCGACTTGAGCGTCCTCTCATCGAATTGCGATGGGTACTGGGAAGCCAGCGTGACCGAGAGGCGCATCGATCGGGCGCGGGCAAGCATCGACTCGATATCGAGGTTCTCACTCGCGATGTCGTCAAACTCATCACAGAGGACGAAGTATGGATCCGGGTCGGTATCTTGCCCGTAGGACCGGTGCTGGATGGCACTCCAGAGATTACGCATCACCCCGAGGGTGACCATCTTCTTGATGTCCGTGTTTTCAACGGGCGTAGAGACGATGACGATGCGGTCGTTAGCAACGATGTCGCGGAAGTCGATGGTGCTCTCCCGGTGGGCGATAATCCGCCGGATAACGGCGTTCTCCACCCACGACTTGATTCGCTTGAGAAGTGGTCGTACGGTCTCGTCGTCCATTTTCGCGATTTCGAGACAGAACTCACGCACGTAGGGGTCGTCAACGTCAAGGGCGAACTCTTCGCGCCGCTCGGCGTTCAACAAAGTGAAGTACATATCGATCACCGAGAACGGTTTCTCCGACTGCATCATCGCCCGCGCCATCGACTCGGTAATCGACTCCATGTTCACGCCCCAGTACTCGTCCGTGTCGAAGATCGCTTTCAGGTTCTCGATGCGATTCTCAATCTCATTCTCACGCTCTGTCGTGGTGGTGCAATCAGGCAGTTCGAGGAAGTTGAGCCCGATCACGCGGTCGTGTTCGACCGACCCGGGTTCGATCCACACTACATCGTCGAGACGGTATTCGGGGAGCATTCGCAAGAGTTCACGGGAGTCACGAGCCTTCGGGTCGACGTAGACGAAGCCATAGCCGGCGTACGCCCACTGGACCATCATGTTGAGCAGTGCAGTCGTCTTGCCGTAGCCGGTCGTGCCCGTAATCCAGATGTGCCGGAACAGCGAGGTGAAGCTGAGCGGGGCTTCGCGGAATCCCCGATGAGCGTCCTCGTCGTACCCAATCCAGAGTGGCGCACGAGTGGTCTCGGCACTTGCCTCGAACATCTCACGAACGTGTGATCCCGCGACGATGCCCTCAGTCTCAGTGTCTGCGATGATGGGTTTCCCACCGACGGACGCGGAGTTGGTGACTGAGATATCGTACGACTCTCCGAATCGTGAGCGGAGAGTCGCGTCTGGCACGGAGGACGAGCCCGTTGCCGTGGAATCGACTTCGGGGACAACAGGATCGCCGCCAGTTGGAGTGACGTCTACTGGTTCTGTCTTTGGTTCGGAGGACTCGTCACTCCCGAAGAACTGTTCAAACATCATCCTCACCTCTCTGTCTGACCCCGCTCCCAGTGAGGTCTGGATTGGAAACGAAGGGGTCGAACTCGCTCTCGTCAGTTAGCTCTCGGCGAGGGTCATCGTAGTGCGCTCGCGTCTGGTCATCAAGCCGGACACCGTCAGCGGCGGACGTGGGCACAGAGAATGCAGGGACGTCAGCAGGTACGCCAACACCGGCAGCGGTTCGTGACCAGTCGACGGTGGGGTTCTCGACTTCCTCGTTCGGGAGATGGACCAGTCCGGTGAGTTCGCGTAGTGTGAGGACATTCCGCCGCCCCCAGAAGGTGCGTTTGAGTCGACTGGTTGGAGTGAGCGCACGCATTCCTGTGGCCTCAAGGACGGCCGGAAGGTGAGAGGCAGACGAGTATCGAGGAAGGAATCCTTGATTGGTGTGCTCGTGGTCAAGTGCGGTGACCGCGTCGGCAACGCGGCTGAGTCGGTGCTCAGCTGTCGAAGCGTTGGATGCAGCGGTTACGACACGGATAGTCGTCGCGAACGCCGGGCGACCGAGTTGCGCAACAACATCGTCTGCGGCTTGGGTGTCGTGTTTCGACTGGAACACCTGGGGATGCAGATATCCTTCGACCGTTCCCTGACGGCGTGCTTCTGCGATGTGTGCGACGTTGCCACCTCCGAACCGGCCAAGCAGCCCCCGGTTCGTCCACGTCTGGGTGACTGGCATGAACACGACCTGGAGGATCGCCGTCTCGTCGTCTCCGCCGATGAGTCGAGAGAGGATAGTCCGGTATGGGTCGTCATCGAGCGGCGGTCGGGAGTCGAGGTGTTTGACCGGGTAGGCCGCGTTGTGTCGGAGTTCGAGGTGGCAGCCAGCGACGTACTGTCCTGGCGAGATGTCCGGAAACCCCGCGTCGGTAATCTGCTGTGTATCGCTGTTGGGATAGTGTGCGTTGACGAGAGCAATCGCGTCCTGTGGGTCGGGTGCACGGAGATAGAACTGGAGTTTCCCATCCGTGAACCAGATTTCAGCGGCGTAAACAGGTGCGTTTCCTCGATGAAGCGACCCGGCGGGCGCGGTATGGAAGTCTCGGAGGAATCGCGGCCCGGCTGCAATCCCGTCGGTCTCGGGATAGGGTCGAACGCGTATCAGTGGTTCATCGTCGGCCGCTTCGTGAATTCGTCCGAGGAGGTTGGGTGTGAGTTCGATGCTCGTCGGCGTTGCTGTCGTGGTGGTTGGGTACATCGTTTTGTTGAGCGTAGGTGGTCGGGGTGCTAGTCTCGGTGACGGTCGTCAGTGAGAGCCGTGAGTATCCACTCGGGAATTACGTTGAGGACGGCGTCGCGTGCGCGGGGGTCGTATGGAAGCCGCAAGCCAGTGAATGCAAGCGCAACGCCGGCAGGAATCGCAGCGAGAATGCCCGTCGTGGTCAGAGCAAAGACGCTGGGGAATGGAACACCAGCGACAATGGCGATAAGTCCCGGCAAGAGCCCGACTCGACCAGCAATTATCCACAGTCCGCGATCGGGTCGCCAGATATCGATGTGAAGATCATGGCGGATTGCGAGATCGATATACCAAGCAACGCCAGCAGCGCCGGTTAACCAGACGACAGCGACGAACAGTTGCGCCAGTGGTGTTGCAGGAAGCAAGCCTGTCGCAAGGCATAGCAGACCGAGCGACCCAACACCGGAAGTTACTCCAGCAATGATGAGTGGAATCCACGGCTCGTGGTTACGAGGTAAATATCCGCGTGGATCATACCGAACGCGCTCGACACCATGGGCAGTATACGCAATACCGAAGAGACCACCGACAATCCAAGGGTGGTCAGCAAACGCGATGGCGACTGTACCGGCGGTCATGACGACTGTGCGAGCCCAAGCCCACCCAGCATCAACGGTGGCGCTGAGAGCGCCGACGATGCCAGCGACTGCAGCAAGGAGTGCGATGAGTACAACCAGTCCGATGAGACTTCCTGCTACGCGACGGGCGAAGAGCGATGTCGCGGTCGGGTCCGAGAGCCAGTATGTAACGAAATCTCGCCACGATGGTGGGTGCTCACGTTCACGAACTCGCTTGCTGCAGACGTCAGCCTTCCATTCATCCGTGGGCCGATTTGCGCATGAGTGACACAGCAGAACCCGATTCTTGACGGTGTATACGTTGCCAACGATTTTTCGAAGAACGAACGGCTCACCACCTTCCAAATCACCACCTTCGGGGTGGTGGACCGTCTGCTGACAAGCCTCGCAAGTGGCGCTTTCCCGTCCAAGCACTTCCCCCATCACCGCTGGAAGATCGTATTCCAGCGTTAGGTGCGTACGGACGTCAGCTGTCCGCCGCGTTTCCTCGATGGGCGTGTACTCGGCGGGATCCATGTTGGGATATGTCGAGTGAACTGTATTGGTTCTCATGCCGATATCCTCACCGTTGAGAACCGTTCCAGAGGAGACAGAATCGGTCATTGCTCTGACCCCCCGTTCGAGCTACGGGAAGCCTCCTGTGCTTCGATGATCGACTCCTCTTCGGGGAGTGCAGTAACACGAAGTGGGTAGGTTCCGCCCTCGTCAATGTCGAGGAGCGCAGTACTGAACCCGAGCCCCTCTTTACCGACAACTGCATTGCGGACGAAGGAGGCCTGTGTCTCGGTGAGACCGAGCGCGTTGGCGTGTTCAGGAGTGAGATTCCCCTGTCGATGGAGGATTTTGATCGACGACTGGTTGATGAACGTCTCAGCTCCATCAGTATCGTAGAAGTCGGCGAGTTCCTGCGTGACGAAATGCAGCGACAAGTTGAGATGGCGTGAATGCCGAGTCGTTCGCTTGAGCCACTCGACACTCCCCGGCGACTCAACGAGATAATGTGCTTCGTCGATGGCGAGGATGGTGTTCCCGGTCGTTGCTTTGAGACGTTCGTAGACGGCGTCATACAGCGGTTGCATCACGAGGCCGGCGAGTGCCTCATCGGAGCCGCCACCGAACTGCTTCAAGTCGAGATAGATGACGCGACTCCCTGTGAGGTCAACCTCGGTCTGACCATTCAGAAACGCGAACTGGCCGCCAGGAGTGAATGGCTCTAAATTGAGTCGGAGGTCTTCGGCGTGACTCTGCCATTTGTCCAGTTCACCATCTGAGTAATCATCACCGTTGAGTACCTCGGTTGGATTGACAGCGACGTCGCCGAGAACAGCTCGCACGTCCCCCACCACGGGACTCTCGCGATGGTGGGTGGTGGGATCGGCCGTGATACCGTTCTGGGCGTACGCTTCTCGGACACACCGCTCGAGGACCTGTCGACGGTCACCAAGCGGTGCACCGACGTATGCGAAGAACGATTCGAAGAACGCCATCACGGCGCTGATGCGCTCGACGAACGGGCTGACGTTTTCCTGTTCAAGCAGGTGGTCGGGTGTTGGCCGGAGCTCCAGTGGGTTGACTGTCCGGGTACCACCGATAACGTGGTGTTCGGCGTCGAGACCAGCGGCCAGACTGGCGAACCCTCCGACTGGATCGATCATGACGATGGCTGTGTCGCGGTCCTTCGCAATGCGGCGGAGCAGAAGCCGCTTTGTATCGTAGGATTTCCCAGAACCGATCTCACCAGCGACCAGTACATTGTGACCATTCTCACGGAGGAACCGGTCGAGATACACCGGTGCGTCTGTCGTCGCGTGATAACCATAGAGGACGCCACTCTCTTCGATAGTGGTGCTCGCGGCGAAGGGGAACAGCGCACCGGCTGCCTGTCCAAGCATGGGTGTCGTCTGTCCGAGGTTGTCTTTCGCGACCGGACTCCCTGTGACCAGCGAATCACCCTGTCGATACGCCGCGGACTTCGTCGTCAATCGCTGGCGCTGCAGCTCACCACGTATACTGGAAACGGTGGTGTCTACCTGTTCCTTCGAGTCACCACGGATGGTCAGATAGACACCGACATCGAGGATGCGCTGGGCGTTCTCGTGCAGTTGGGTGTACACTGCTTCGTGATCGCGGATACGTCGCTCTGTCACCGTCGCTTTCGCTGAGCCACGGTTCTGTGCCTCGATATGGTCGACTTTGAGTGACTTGATTGCACTCTCGAATCGTATCAAGGACGTTCGAGGGTCCTCTGGGTCCGCATAGATTGTCACATCGACATCCGCGCTTGGGTGTGTACAGATTCGGTCGAGCAATCCTGGCGTTGCTGTCTCTGGAAATCCTGTGACGAAGAGAACCTTGACCCACCGGTCACCAGTTCGTGCCGTGTCGGTTTCGAGACGAACACCTGCTGGGGCAACACGCGTCGCGTGCATTCGCTCCCAGTGAGTATGAGTACTGTCGTTAGTAGGTTCGTCCCCAGTGTCGGTGTCAGCTGTCGTTTCGTCGCCATCTCCACGGAGTAAGCCAGTGAGCTGGGAGAGTACGTTCATGCTCGGTCACCCCGGGTTACACCGGAAGTGGTGGTGTCGGCTGGCGAGTGCGATACTCCGCCCTCGTGCTTGTCCATGACGACGGGCGTTGTACGGAGGTGTGGACCAGATTCGGGGTACTCGGCCCGATTCCCCGACCAGTACTCTTCGACGAGTGTGACGAGGTCGGGCGTAGTAACTGGACAGGCGGTGACGCCTTCGATGCTTGTCAACTGCTCTGTGAGGTGAGTGCGACGGTCTCGAAGAATAGCGTGTTGCCGTTCTTCGATTTTTTCGCGCCGCTCGTCTCGCAGCAACACGTCCGCAACGACTGAGCCAACGTTGTCTCCAATGAGCGGGATGCTCTGCAAACGACGAACCCACGCGTTGTCTTCAATACTGACCTCCTGAATCCCGACCGGGACGATTGCGTGGTACTGGCGGATGCTCGTCCCGCGCTCCTGGAACTCCTGTGGGCGACGTCGTCGGTACACCTCGACGATTTCCGCAAGTACGGGCGTCAACCTGACGTCAGGGTCAGTCCGACGGTCATCGTATGCGGCAGTCATCCGAGCGGGATCGACACGCCGCGCCGACGAGTGTATCTGCACCGTGTAGTCGAGTGCGTTCAGGACGGCACCGAGTCCGCGGGCTGCCCTATCCCACTGCGCTTGGTCAGCAAGCGCAAGGTTCGCGGGGTCAATGCGGACGGCACCGACGAGCGTCTCGTCCTGCCGTCGAATCGCATCAGCTTCTGGTTCGACCGCTCGGACGTGGGTCAGCTCCCGAGCATCCGGCGGTGTATCTGCTCCTGTATCAGTGGTTGTGTTGGTGAATGTCATAGTGTTCTCGCGTCGGTGATGAGTGAGAAACGAGGAGATGAGACCAAGCGGTGTCCGATGGTCGGGACAGACGTGCACGTACGCGCCAGCAACAGCCAGAACAGTCAGCGCGAGTGCGACGCCAACGAAGAATTGGCCAGTCACAATGACGACGGCCTCGAGTGTGACCATCGCGACGATGAGCGCTGGTACGAGGAACAGGAGGTCAGCGTTCGACACATCAGTGAATGCGAGGAATCCGGAGTCGGAGCCAACGTCATCGAGAATGCGGCGCTCCGAATCGTCGCCACCGGGACCGAGGCCGGTCATCGTGACCCCTCACCTGCATCGCGAGCGTCGAATACTGAGTCACGACTAATCTTCGTTTCCTCAGCGGCACTCACGCCCCAGTCCTCGCCAGCAACCGGTTTCGTGTCGTACAAGGTTCCATCCGCTTCGCCACGATGGAGGACCCCTGGATGATCACCATCTGAGTCGTAGGCTGCGGCGAACCGCTCATGCTCCCGAACGACGAGCTGTCGTGTCTGTCCTACCGACTCAACTGGCTGGAACTCACCGTCAGAGACGTAGCCGGGTTGGTACGACTGCCTATCCGTCATTTCTCCCTCTCCGTCGACAACGACGAGGTCGAATCCATCGATAGCCTCGGGACTCACGTCTGTTCTTGGCCCAGTACGGTTGCCAGCTGTCGTGCCATCGGAGCTTGGACGTCCACCAGTTGGCGTGCCTACGGAAGCGAGACCGCCGACACTGCTACCAGACGTTCCGGGGCCAAGCGCGCCGGCAGCATTGGCCCGGGTTCCGGCTCCGAATGCGCCCCCACTCCCACTTCCACGGGAAGAGACCACTCGGTCAAACAGATCTGAGGGAATGCCAGTGCCAGTGGCCGCGCTCGTAGCCGAGCTTGCAACCCCGGCGTTTGGCATCGAGGCTTTGCCAGCGAGCGTTTGTGCACCCGCCTTTGCTCGCGAATACATGGCGGCACCACCGAGTCCGGCCATGATTCCGCCAGCAGTCTTTGCTGCTCGCGACCCCAGCAGCATCCAGAGGGTGGCAACCAGCGCGGCCAGCTGCGTCACGAATGTGACGGCGGCGAATGCGAGTGTGCCAGCCACCTCAGCGAACCCCCCGATTGCGACGGCGTTCTCGACGAAACCCATCGTTCCCGTGGCGACGTAGGTTCCCGAGCCCAAGACGAGCGCTGCCGGGAGTGGGAAGAACGCAGCGCGGATGAAGATGTCCCAGCCCTTCTGTCCGAACTGGCCAATCGTTCGTAGGACGCCGCCGGTGTCGAACAGCATGAGTGCCGAGAACACCGGGAGGAACACCATGAACGTGAGACAGAGCACGTACGCCAGCAGCGTCGTGATGAGGAGAATGGTCACGATGGCAGCGGTAGCGACCCACAGCAACCCGGCGAGTAGACCGGTCCCGAGGAGCGTTCCAATGCCGGACTGCGGGCCCATCACGAGCTGGTCGCCACGTGGAGCGACGGCAAGGATGAGGCCGTTCGCGAGGTGGAGAATGAACGCACCGACCCACCACGACCCGAGGGTGAGCAAGAGGTTTCGACCGAGCTTCTGCTCGATCTGGAAGCCCTGCGTGGCGAATGATGCGTCGGGACGGAATCGACTGGCGAGGGCGATTCCGACGCCGAGTATCCACGTGAGGAACCCGAGTGGTAGCCCGACCGATGTCCAGCCATCATATGCGCCAGCCAAGGGTTGGTTCGTTGGGGGCCGGAAGACGACGATTTCGTCGCCTTGCTTGGGTGCTGGACGTCGGAGTATTAGCTCGAGTGTGCTCCGAGCGATGTCCTGCGTTGCGTCGAGTGCACCACCGAGGACGCTTCGCTTGGTGTGCTCGATGACGTTGCAGATGGCACCTCTGATGGGTCCCTTTCCGGCACACGCGGTGTACGAAGTTGCGTTCTCGGACGCGTTATCCGAATTTGGCGTGGATGTGGACGGGCTCTGGAATAGCCCCGTAGCACTCGACGTCGACGATGTGGACGCGTTCGCGGTCGGGGTACTGTTTGAACCATTCGGAGAGGCGGTCGCTGGTGAGGCGAGAATCGGTGTGACGAAACCCGTCGTGATGAGTGCAACCGCGATGAGGACGAGCGTGCACCGTCGCACCCGCACGTCGAAGCCGGCGTCAGCATCTGTAGTCGGTGGCATGAGATTGAGTTGTGAAAATGTGGGTCGTGGCGCGGCTGAAGGCATCCAGAGGGCTGTCTGGCCGGGTCAGAACCACGGTGTGAGTTGCGCACACTGGGCGACGTTGAACCCAGCAGCCCCAGCGGCCTGCTCACCGAGGACGATGATGAGGCCGAAGATGGGACCGGAAATCATCGCCATGGTGCCTGTCTGCCGGTGTTCGCTTGACCGCTCAGGGTTGCGCGACATCCCGGCGCGGGCGTGCTTGAAACCGCCGTAGAGAAGGCCACCGAGGAACAGAACGCCGGCTCCAGTCTGGGCTGCCCACTCGAACAAGTCGATAGCTGGGGTCCCACACAATCCACCGTCGCCTTGGGCAGCGGCCACGCTAGTCATCGCGACAAGTCCAAGCATGACCGTCAGGGTGGGCGTCAAGATTCGGGTCTCTGGGGTAAGCCGACGAATTGTGTACTTCCAGCCGCGGTGAAAGGCAGCCACCCAGCGAGTGCTCATGGACAGCCTCCATTGAGCTGCTGTGACACCGGTTCAGTGCTCTGGGTTGTTGTCGCTGGAACAGTCTGCTGTGTGAGGCCGGCCAGTTCAGGACATAGATTCCTATCCATCATGATTTCTACTACGAATCATAGTACGAATCATAGTAACTTATATCCCCTGTATCGTTTTACGGTTTTTCCTAGACAGAGGAGTTTGGATTTTGACCACGATGGTCTCGAAGCATGTAGAATGATATGGGAGGCGTACTCAGACACAAAAGAATGGAACTCACGGCCCTCGACGAAGCGATTCTGGATGAGCTACGCGAGGGGGCACGTACCCAGGGCTTTCTCGTCGATGCGACAGAGGAACCGCGATACAAGGTTCACGAGCGGCTGAAACTCCTCACTGCGGTCGGCTACATCGAGAATATTCATGAGAACACGGCGCTCTACGAGCTACGAACTGATCCACGGAACTGAGAAAGGGAGCCCCTTTAACAGAGGTTGAGGGAACAGCGTCACGATTCGACCAACCCTGTCTTGACCAGGACGTTCTTCTACACGAGCCCATAATGCATGAGCAATCAAGACCCTTGCAATCAGGTCGACGTTGAGACAAAGAAAATAAACCTAATAGAGGACAAGCGAATTCGTTCCCGTTGAAATTCTCGGCGCTCTTGAAACGCTTAAACGATGATAGATTTGAGAGCCCGTGCAAGATACAGAGGCTAAGTTCAGCACGGACTCATGGTGTGATACTCGTTCAGATTTCGGTATCTACGTATGGCGTAGTGACCAAACTAGACGACACACGTCCGTTACTACTCGATTGCTGCGGCAGTCTCGTACAGGTCTCGCAAGGCGTTTGGTGTATCCGTGGGGAGTTCGACTGGGCTCCAGTCGATTTCGTAGACCGCTGTAGGGACGTACTCATTTTCGACGCGGATGTCCATCCCGCGGTGGCGGGCGAGCACGAGATACGCGCTCGTGTAGTGGTCCAGCACGTCCTCGGACGCATAGGGGTCGTCGGGAACCTGAACACGATGAGACTGGTCGAGCGCGTCGAGTCCACGTTGAGCGGCTGTCGCGTTATCGGCGAGAAGCCCGTCGAGGATGTCAGAAAGTGCTTCCCCGAGTGGGTCTACGGAGACCTCTTCGGACTCGGAAGCGAACGTCTCGCTGACAGTCTCCAGCGCCGCGTGGGCGTGTTCCGTATCTCCGAGGAGGAACGCGGCGAGGCCGGTGAGCCGCCAGTAGCGCGTCATCTCGTGTGGATACTGGTCGAGGTACGACTCCTCAAGCGCGAGGATTTCGGTGGCGGTCGCGCCCACGACGCGAGGGTCGGCAGCGAGCAACGCCGTCCGAATCGCCTCTTCGAACATACCGGAGAGGGCACCTAAATAGCCTCCATCAGTTATCTCGTGTTGTCGGATGAGCGAACAGCTCATCGTTCTTCCCAACGCCCCCTCCGCGAACCACTGTTGTGCAGTTTTTGTGTTGCCGAGCAGTAGTTCGGTAGTGCCCAAATCTCGCCCAGTGAGATAGAATTTATTAAATGCAGACACCGGAACACGGCCCTCTTCGGTCATCCGATTGACCGCGAAGAAGCCAACCTGTCTGCTATCGAGCAGCCGCCCACGGCGTTCCTGGAGCTCGTTCTCGTTGAGCCTCATTAGTGAGATGTCATCGTATTCATCTATATACATTTCTGTCATGCACGGTCCTCTCGTGAAGATGTCGTGTTGAATAGATGCACTGTATCAATCGACTCGGTTGGGACCATCGCTGGTGACCGATGCGCGCCGTGAGTTCAGCACGACTGCTGGAACCTGTCACAAGTGAAGGATACCCATCGGATTTGTTCGATAATGATAGCGCTGTCGCTCAGGACGACAAGCAAACATCGTTGATATTGCACCTACCTTGGCGGTGGTCCCTCCTGGAACGCCGCCAACGACACCGCGCGTAGCGTAGCCGGCTTGTCACCACGCCGAGTAGGAGTGACCTGTGGCAACTCGACGTCTGTAATCGCGAACGACCAGGTACTAGAGTCCCATACGGGACTGTTAGCGATATCTTCCGGCGTCAAGTCAACCACACCACTTGACGCTCCATCTCCAGCACGAAACACGTCAGCACCATGCGCTCCAACGCCCTGCTGGCAGGTTACGAGGCCGTCGTCGAGGTATCGCGACAGTGTCTTCGCCACGTGTCGCTTTGAAGCGCCGGTCTCTTCGGCCAGCTCACGAGCGGTTGCAGACTGTCGGTTGCGAAGCGTCTCGATGATGGTGCGTTGAACGTCCGTGGCGACCCACTGAACGCCAGCGACTTTGCAATCGGCGAATCCAGTCGGAACAGCACTCGTGTGGACGAATACGGTTGCCTGGTTCGTTGGGTCATCTGCGTTCCGCGCGTACCGACCAGCGGCTTGGGCGACGTGATTCTCACGAACCGATGCCAGTATCTCGCTGGCGACGTCTGCATCCGGGCCGACGAACCCGCGTCCATGGGCACGCCGTTCGCCCCCATCGTCTGTCTCGACAGTCTCAGGTTGCGCGTGGAGTCCGCACTCGGCCAGAAGATCGAGGACGTAATCGTCACCCGGGTCGATCGACCCGTGGACCAGGCCGACGTCACGCGTGGCGAAGTCGTTACGGGAGCGTTCTTCTCCGTAGTGCATCGTTTCGGGATTCGAGATGCCGACCTCGCGCATTAGGAGTTGGACGTCGCGTTCGACACTCGAAGCAGTGATGCAGGTGTCGAATCGGCCCTTATAGTGCTGATGGAGGTGTTCAAGGAGAACGCGGGTTGCGTCTTCGTTAAAGTACTCGCCACTCGCGAGCGGCCGGACTGCGTCACCGACCTGAACGACTCTAAGGCCGCGTTCGTAGCGCCGCCAGAGGCGGCGTTCGTCGACATCGAGCACGCGGTCAGGGAGGATGTCGGTGGTTGTGTTGCGTTGCCAGAGGGGGAGACTCGGATGAGCATCAAGCCCAACCACTGCGCGTGCACCAGAGAGGTCGGGGACGCTACGGATGGTGCAGACGCGATTGTTCGAATCGACGACGACTGACACCCAGGTGCGCGACCAGTTGTCGTCGTCACGGGCGCTGGCATCGAGTCGCGGTGGCGTGTGGGAGACGGTGCCGACGCTGCGGCCGTTCGCGTCGAAGCCGCTGGTGAGGGCGGCCCAGACGGCCTTCGCGAGCGCGGGGGCGAGCGTGTGGGCGTCAGGGTGTTCGAGATACCACTCGCGGCTCGGTTCGTGGTCGAATCTCGCACTGGTTGCGTGTGCTTCACGGAGCACGTCGCCTTGAACGGGTCTTCCGTAGGCGGTACGGGCGAGTGTGACGAACGACTCCCACGTCGTGACCGGCGCACCGGCTTCC
The DNA here is from genome assembly GCF_029489995.1 of Haladaptatus sp. DYSN1. NCBI lineage: Archaea > Methanobacteriati > Methanobacteriota > Halobacteria > Halobacteriales > Haladaptataceae > Haladaptatus > Haladaptatus sp. DYSN1. Next base: position 1,492,266 of record NZ_CP120470.1, on the reverse strand, counting down.
TGGAGGAACGCGGTGACGGCCCGTTGGATGCGGTCGTTGGTGAGGAAGTCGCCGTCGACGGCGAAGTCGGGGCGCTCGTCGAAGATGACGTTACACGACTGGGTGAGGCCGGGGACGTACGCGAACTGGTGGGTGGCGTGAATCACGTCGACTGCGGGATCGCCATCCTGGGTTCGCGGGAGGTCATCCCATTGGCTAACGGCGGGGCAGGGGTCGTCGCCGTGTTCGCAGGGGAGCTCGATGTCCTGGTCGTTGTGTTCGGCGAGGTACGCGTGGGCGGTGGAGAATGGAACGCCGCGGCCATCGCAGACGGCGTCAAACCACTGGGAGACTGGCGTTCCGTTCATGGTCATGTTTGCGGTGTCGTCGTCTTTCTCCGATGGGTCGTGGGTGCCGTGGGCGACTGGGCAGGCTTCTTTGCGTCCGCGGAGCACGCGGTAGGTCACGCCACTCGCTTGCCGGCTGTGTTCGACAGCGCTCTTTCGTGAGTCGCGCGTAGGGCTGAGGTGAATGACGGGCTGGTTGCCGGTGGCGTCTGCGTGATTCAGCCAGGGTTCAGTCGAGACGGCGTAGCTCTTTCCGAGACCTGTTGGCGCGTCGATGACGACTTCTTCCTGGTGGCGAACGGCGTCAAGGAGGCGATTTCGGAGGCGGTCGCGTGCTTCGCCTGTTGAGGGCCACTCGATATCGCGAGAGGCTGCCGCGCGTTCGCGCTGGTCGCCGTCGAGAGCGTCGAGCTTGCCGAGTGGGAGGGCACTCACTTCTTCATTCGCGTTGGATTCGTACTTCGGGATGTGTGCGCCGCGTTCGCGGAGCGCGTCGACGGCCTTCCAGAAGGATTCGCCACTGGGATAGTCGGTGACGGCGGTGATGAGGTGTTCTTCGAGCGCGACGACTTGGAGTGCATCCAAGCCCTGCATGCCTTTGCGGTACACCCAACCATCACTAACCTCAGCAAGGCGAGTTCCGCTCTTCGATTGCGCCCAGCTTGGGTCGAGGTCTTTGCTGCCATCGCATCGTTCGCGGGTGACGGTGGACCGGAGATGGATGTCTCCGGGGCCGGTGTGTTGGATGGCATCGAAGACGTCCTGAATGTCGGAGGTGGTCTCGATGTCGGCGAGCGCTTCCTTGGACGTGGACGGTTCTGTGGTGAATTGGTCTGGGCGGCCAGCGGGTGGTGCTGCGCGTGCGGCCTCGAGAGCGCCGGGGTTGGTCGCGAGGAGTTCTTCGACGATACCGTGGATGTCTCTGGTGCTCGTTGCGGTGCCAGGGATGTGGTTTCCGGTGATGGTGGTGTAGCGGCGGCCGGGATAGATTTCGAGTTCCGCGTCTGGCCATTCGGGTGTGGAGAGGTCGATGGTGAGGGCGTTCACGCCATCTGGGAGGCAGAAGCCGCCGAGGGCGTGTGCGCCGGTACCTGAGGGTGACCACTCACAGAAGGTGCCGGCGAGTTTCTCGAGGAGGTTTGCTGCGGCAGGGGCGACGTCTCCCGTGTCTGGATTGCGGATATCGTCGAAGTCGAGAAGCCCGACGTGGGGCTCTTCGGGAACATCTTCAGCTGGGTTGATGTGGGCGTATTTGTCGTCGCCTTCCCAGTCGTTGCGGTCGGGGCTGGTGAGGTAGTAGGCGAGTCCAAGGTCGTCGTCGTGATCGACCCAGTTTGCTGCGTCGTCAAAATCGAACCATGCGTCGGGGTTTTTCGCTCCGACGAAGGCGTAGCCGCTCCCGTGGCTTGAGTAGCCCCACACAGGATTGCGTGGGACTTTCCTGTCGTCGCTGTACTGCCAGAGCAGCCAGCGGGAACCGTTTTCGACGAGGTCAGTTGGGTAGGTATCAGTTTCGGCCCCGCTGAGGTCGATATCCGATGGTTTGCTCTCGTCGGGCTTCTGGGCGCTCGTTTCTGGTTTAGTGGTGGGTTTTGTCTGGTTGCTGACGGGGGTGTCGTCGGTGTGTTGTGTGGTGGTTTTGAGTTGGTGGTGGTGGGTTTCGCAGAGGCTGGCGGCGTGCGTGGTGTCGAGAGCGGGGTTTGTGCACGCGGGGAGTGTGCACTCCTGTTTGGAGGGGAGTCCGCTCATGCCCGGTCACCTCGGTTGTGGGCGTCGTTATATGAATGTGAGAGGAGGAGAGACCCGTTGGTAGGGGGGTTTATTACTTGGCTTGTCAGGAAATTGGTAGAAGCCAAAGGAGGGATTTGAACCCCCGACCTAATCCTTACGAAGGATTCGCTCTGCCAGCTGAGCTACTTTGGCGCGTTCTACGCATTCTAATGTGGTCGGATAACCGCAATAAGGGTTGCGAATCAGTCCGCCCCACGCTCCGTCGTATCACGCTCTCGTCAGGCGAACGTCGAGGCAGACGTTGAGTTCGTGAGGGGCGTACGAGCGCACCGTATGGAGGGTTTCGACGGTGACGTCGTACTCGGGTGTAGCAGCGTCCCGAATTGCTCGTTCGCCCGGTCCGAAGGGGTCCTCATCCGACTGGAAGTCGTAGTAGTGGAGGACGCACTCGTCTCCGGCGAGCGAGACGGCGGTGTCCAGAAATTCGTTCGCCGTGTGCGGGAGGTTCATCACGATGCGGTCGGCCCAGCCCTCGTAGTCAGCCGCCACGTCGCGAACGTCACCGTGAATCGCGGTCACGCGGTCTTCGACCCCGTTCTGGCGAGCGTTTTCACGCATGTATTTGACCGCGATTTCGTTCAGGTCACAGCCGACCACGTCACAGCCGCGTTTTGCGAAGGGAATCACGAACGGGCCGACGCCGGCGAACATATCGAACACTCGCTCGCCGGGGGCGGCCTGCTCGGTGACGCGGTGGCGTTCGGTGGCGAGTCGCGGCGAGAAGTACACTTTCGAGAGGTCGAGGTGAAACTCACAGCCATACTCTCGGTGAACCGCTTCGGTGCTCTCGCCGACGAGGATGTCCCAGTCACGCACACGGAGTTCGCCCTGAATCTTCGAGGCGCGATTGATGACTGTGTCGAGTGGGAGGTCCGAGGCCGCGATGGCGTCTGCGATTTTCTGGGCTCGGTCTGCGTCGTCCTCGTCGATGATGGCGATGGTGCCGATGCGTTCGTAGGCGGGTTCGAAGCCGAGGATGTCGCCCGGCATGGTGAGCGTCTCCCGTGCTGGGACGTCGTGGCTCACCAGGTCGTAGCCGTCTACCTTTTCCGTGACGGGGATGAAGAGGAATCCCGCTTCGACGGTAATCTCGTAGTCGTCGTCGATGACCCCGGCGTCGGCGAGGGCTCGTCGAGTCGCCTCGCCGTCTGCCACGGGCACGCGAACACACGTCACCTCCATGGATATTCGACCTCACCCGCCTGCGGGCGTAAGGGCTTCGGTCCCCGGGAGACGAGGGCAGTGCGGTTCGCTTAACTCGGCGCGTGGCCGAGAGGGCGTATGCTCACCTTCATCGGCCTCGGTCTCTACGACGAACGCTCGATTACCGTCGAAGGGAAGGAGGCGCTCGGCGAGGTAGACCGCGCGTTCGCCGAGTTCTACACCAGCAAACTCGTCGGGACGACCATCGAAGCCGTCTCCGACTACCACGGCATCGACATCGAAGTTCGCGACCGGGAGGGCGTAGAGCAACACCCCGAACCGATTCTCGACGCCGCAGAAGAGGAGTCCGTGGCCTTCCTCACCGCGGGTGACACGATGATTTCGACGACGCACGTCGACCTCCGCCTTCGGGCGGCAGAACGTGGCATCGAGACGCGAATCATCCACGGGACGACAGCCGAAGCGGCTGCCAGTTCGCTCACCGGCCTCCAGAACTATCGTTTCGGGAAGGCGACCACCCTGCCGTTTCCCTACACCGAGTCGATGGGCGTCCCCCAGAGCGTCATCGACACCATCGAGGACAACCGCGAGCGCGGCCTCCACACACTCTGCTATCTCGACATCAAAGTCGGGGAAACCCCGACAGGCAATCGGAATTTCGTAAATTCCGCCGACAAATCCGACCGCGGCGACTACATGACCGCCGACGTCGCCGCCTCGTTGCTGGCCGAAGATTGGAACCCAGATATGCTCGCCGTCGTCGTTGCTCGGGCGGGGAGTCAGAATCCAGTCGTCGCCGCAGACCGCCTCGCGGCGCTCGCGAAACGAGACTTCGGCGAGCCGCTCCACCTGCTCGTCATTCCGGGCGACCTCCACCACATGGAGGGCGAGGCACTCGCCGAGCTGGCTGGTGCGCCACGCGACGCTGTCTCCGAACTGAGTCCGAACTGAATCGCTGTTGACCGCGTTTTCTACCTGCCGTCGCCGTCCGCTCGCACCGGCTGGTCCAGATTGAACGCCGCCCGGAGGTCGTACTCGTCGCCCGTCACGAGGAAGATGAGGTCCTCGATGACGACGAGTACCTCGGGGAGTTCACGCACAACGAACCAGGTGATGAACACGAGCGCCACGACCGCGAGGCTCTGGCTGATGATGCGGTCTGCGATGATGTAAGACACCCGATATGGGTCCGAAAGCGCGAACGCTGACATGACGAGGTCCGGGGCAATGTGGAACTTCTGTTTCCCAAAGCCGATACCGATGAAGATGTTGCGCACGAGATTGAGCGCGTAGATAATCGGAATCGATACCGCGAGCGCCCGGAGTTTGTTCCGAAGCGGTGCCCGAACCGCCCCAATCAAGCCGACGAAGATGGCCATGCTCCCGATGCCCGTACACGCGATGAGAATAGTGTACGTGAGCGAGTGGTTCGGGTCGTCGGCCGCGGTGAAGTAGAACGTAGAGCGAAACGGCGCGTGGCCGTACTCCGCACCAGAGACGACAGTCGGGTCCACGCCGAGCAACGTCATCAGGAACTCCGTCTGGCGGGTGACCGTCTCGATGAGCACCCGCTTCAGTGGCGTAATCGTCTCGAACGGCATGAAGACGAGGCCCATGAGCGCGACGGCACGCGTCAACACGAACAGCGAATCGCGCCCCTTCCAGAGCAAGTAGCCCACGTAGAGGCTTAGCGGCACGGCGGCGGCGCTCCCGATGCCCTCGATGATGCTCTTTGCCTCGAACGCGAAGTGGTGGACGAGCGAGAGCCAGAACGCGGCGAACAGCACCCACGCCGCGACGGTTATCGGGCGTGCGAGTTCGCGGTCGCGCAGCTCGACGAGCGCACCCGCCGCGAACGACGCGACGACCAGCCACGCCAGTGGGTCAGAAAATTGCGATACCCACGCCAGCGCCGCCAGTAGCTCTCCGAGCATTTCCAGTGGGAGAGAGTAAGCGAATCTGAACTAAATGCTTTGTCCTTGGTCGGGTTTGTGCGGTGAAAGTACCAGACTGCTCGCCCATGGTTGAGCACACGAGAGCTGTCGCTCATCGGGTGAGCGCGAAAGAAAAGTGGAAATTAAAGTCGGGACGAAGTCCCGGAGTTACGCTTAGTTGCTGCGGCGCACTGCGAGGAGTGCGGCTGCAATGAGCGCGATGACGGCTGCGAGTGCACCGAAGCCAGGACCGGTTTCCTCGGTCGTGGTTGGCTCGTCGGTGGAGTCAGACGTCGTGGTTGGCGACGACGTTGCCGTGCCGGTCTCGGTTGCCGTGGCCGTGCCCGTTGCCGTGCCAGTTGCCGTACCGGTCGTGGTCGTACCGTCGCCGATAGTGATCTGAGCGGAGTCAGTCACTGCGGACCCGTCGTCACCAGCGTACGGACCGTCGTCCTCGCCTTCGGAGGTGACGAAGTCGTACTCCTGGTTACCGTTGGTGTCCATGTGAGGCATGGCGATGAGCTCCTGGTCCTCTTCGAGGGTTGCGTTGAGGGAGACCTCAACGTCGGAGTGCTCGCCTGCTTCGAGGTATTCGGAGGTGCCAACGACGCTACCGAGTGCGTCGCCGTCGAGGAGCGTGGAGTCGTGAATGGTCACGAAGCCGCCCTCGGACATGTTGACGGAGGAGACGACGACCGAGTCACCAGAGGTGGACTGGTCGTCGAAGGTGACGGAGGCCGTTGGGCCTGCGCCGACCGTCCCGTCAACGCTCTCGAGCTCCATGCCGCCCTTGCGGATGGAAGCGTCGAATTCGGCACCGGATGCAACGTTGGACATGTCGAACTCAGCAGACCACGTACCGTCGGTCTGGACTTCAACGGTGTCCGACTTCAGGAATGGCGAGTCACTGTTCGAAGAGCGGAGACGGATGGTCAGCTCCGTACCTGGTGCGAGGTTGCTCGTACCGGTGACGGATGCTGCGGAGCTCTTCGGGATGACGAGGTCGCCGTCCTGAAGGTTGTCGAATTCAGCAGTTGCGTCTTCGACGGAGAATTCCGTGGAGACGGACTGCTCTTCTTCTTCTTCAACGTACGGGTTGAAGTTACCGAGGTCGTCAGCGAGTTCGCTGTCTTCGCCAGCGACGCTGAAGGATGCCTCGTAGTTCTGGCCGTCCTCGAGCTGCGAGAACGCGCCGGTGTCAATCACGACGAAGAACGTGTTGTTGTCCTCGTCGGTGTAAAGCTGTGCGGCGGATGCGCCCTCTGCGTCGAGTTGGTCAGCCGTCAGCGTGACTGGCTGCTGGTTTGCCTTCTCGTTGGTCTGTTCGAGCTGGAACTCGAGACCGTTGCCGGAGAGGGTGCTGAGGTCTTCGTCCTCAACGTAGCCGTAGAGGCCGGATGCTTCGACCTGGACGACCAGGCGGTCGCCCTTCACGACGGTGTCGCTCTCGCTGACCTCACCGAGGAGGTCTTCGAGGTCGTCTGCGTTAGCTGCTGCGTCGGTTGCGACCCACGTCTGGATGGAGTCGGTGGAACGGTCGCGGAGTGCGAGCGTACCGACGTCCTTCTCGTCCTCGACATCGCCGTCTGAGTCGATGTCGCCGGAGGAGGCAACGCGGAGGTCGTAGTCACCAGCTGCGAGTGGTTCGCTGAGGCTGGATGAAATTTCGAGGTCATCGAAGTCGGAGCTGTCGTACCGGGTGACACCGTCGTCACCGAGCACGTCGTCGCCTTCAACGTCGTAGGCGTCGGTCGAGGCGCCGCTGCCCTGACCGGCGAGGAACGTGTTCATCGAGATGGTGACCTCACCGTCCTCGTCGTCGTCGACGACGTGGACGCTCTCGAGGTAGTTGACGTCTTCACCACCGATGAAGACCCACGCCTCGGTGGAGTCTTCCATGTTGAGGGTGATCTGTGCGTTGTCACCGACTTCCTCGGTCGTGACGGACTGAGCGAAGGCGATGTCCGTGTCCATCTCGTTGACGGTCACGGATGCAGAGTCGGACGCCGTGGTGTCGTTGACTTGGAAGTCGAACGTGTAGTCACCAGTGGTGTCGAACTCGGAGAAGTTCGCGAAGATCTCGTCGTCTCCAGAGACCTGGAGCGTGACTTCGTCGTCATCTTCGTTCTCGGAGACGAAGTCGTTGTCTCCCTGGTTGAAGATTTCTTCGAGGTCGTCGCTGTCGAGACCATCTGCGGTAACATCGAGCTGGAACGAGCCACGGTTGGACGTGACGTCGATCTGTGCGTTGCTACCCTGGAGGACTTCCGTGTCGTCCTCGTCGGTCTCGGTCGTCAGCGACTGCACTGCGACTTCCCACGAAGCGGAGTCGACCTGTGCTTCGGACGGGCTGGACGTACCAGTCTGGAGCTGACCGTCGCTGTTGACCTGGTGGATGGTGTTACTGTTCGAGGTGATGACGTACTCGCCGTCGAGGTTGTCAGTGTCAACGAGCGCTGCCTGGTCCTCGTCGAGCGTGAATTCGGTGACGAGGCCACCGATTTCGCCGTCATCGTTCTCGCGGATCTGGAGGGTCGTTCCCTCGGAGAGTCCTAAGTCGCTACCACTTACGAACAACTCCTGACCCTGCCAATACGTCTGGGCAGAGGTGAGAGTTTCATCGGCGTCGTCCTGGTTCACTGCAGCCGCAGAGCCTGCAAAGGCTACTGTGCCAGCAAACACGGACAGGACCATAAGGCCTGCCAGGAACAAACTCCGAATCTTGGTGTTTGTGTCTGTCATGGTTGATTTATGTGTTGTACACACCGGCAACAGCACTTTCACGTCGTCCGCGTTTGGGAGTCGCAATACCCGGGAGAGCCCGGGCCCGGAGAGCGTTACTCCGTACTGTCACCATGGGTAGGGGTACACCACAAAAGATAGCCTGTCATTATAAATGCTTTGTGGTACTCTGCAAATAATGATAACTCGTATCATCCAACGATTCGCCTGTCACCCCGGGGTTTTACAGGCCCCATAATCTGCGTCTGACGAAAGTCAGACAATAGTTCAATTCATTCACAGAATGTGGTTTCTCAGACACAGTGACAGGTCTCTGGTCTGGCGTTCACGCACGAGGGCGGGCGTAAACAAGATGTATTAGCGAGAGAATGTCGAGTTCCTAGACACTCAACCGGAATCGACTATTTTCACGACAAAATCGCAAAAAACAACTATTACCGGCAGTATTGGTCGGTTTTCTGGTTCAGAGGTCGGCTGCCGTTTCAGGATTCAGAATCTCGACTTCGTGGCCGTTCGCCGTGTGCGTGAACGCATAGCGGAAGTCACAGCTCTCTGGATCGCGGTACTCCTCTACGTCGCGGGTCACGAGCGTCTCCCAGTACGATTCTAAGTCGTCCGTCCGGACGGCGATGTGGCCCCACGCGTCGCCTGTGTCGTAGCTGCGCCCGTCGTAGTTGTAGGTCAGTTCGACGGACATCTCCTCTTTGGCGGCCCCGCGCGGCTTCATGAAGTAGAGCGCGAAGCTGTCGTGTTCGGAGCGCCGGAACAGCTCGTAGTCGAGTTTGTGCGTGTACCAGCCAATCGCCTTCTCTATGTCCTCGACGCGGACCATCGTGTGGTCGAGCGACCAGCGCGCGCCGTGGTCGCGTTCGACGATTTCGATTTCGTGGCCGTCGGGGTCTTTGACGAAGGCGTAGGAGCCACCGCAGGAGTCCGGGTCGCGGTAGTCCTCGACGCCCGCGTCCATGAGTTCGTCGTACGCTTCGTACACGTCTTCGACGCGGACGGCGATGTGGCCCCACGCGTCGCCGAAGTCGTAGCTTCGTCCGTCGTGGTTGTAGGTGAGTTCGATGGTTGCGCCGTCCTCGTGCATGTCCTCCGGCCCGAGGTAGACGTTCGTGAAGGTGTCCGCCTCCCAGCGGCCTTTCTCCTCGTAGTTGAGGTGCGTCTTGTACCAGTCGAGCGATTCGTCTAAATCTTCGACGCGCATCATCACGTGGTCGAGTGTCCCTTCCATACCCCCGAATGCGGACTGCGGCCCAAAAAGAACACCGGAGCCCTACGTTTCGTGCCGGAAGATGTGACGTAAATCCGGCCCGTAGAACCACCACGCGACGGTCCAGAGGGCGACCATGCCGAGCGGAAAGACGCGGTTGCCAAGCGAAGCGATGAGGCCGATGGTGAGGTAGAACTGCGCCCCGCCCGCGAACACGAGCAGGCCACCGGTGAGACGGCGGTCCTCACGGCCGAGGAAGCCGGTCGCGGCACTCACCAGCGCGCCGAGGTAAAGCAGGGTGCTCGCGGGCCACGCCTGCAACGACCGGGGTAGCCCGAGGGTAAATCGCGTGAGGTAATCGTAGAGATTCGTGAGGTGCAACGGGTTCGTGTTCACGAGACCAAAGGAGAACACGAGCGTGAACTGCCCGTTCAGCAGGATGACGGTCCAGGGCAACAGGCCAACTGCGAGAAGGGCAAGCAGGCGACCGATTGTGGCGCGATTCGAAGGGGCGTCTGCACCCATCTACTTGCGGGCGATGATTCGCAGAATGTCTTCGTCTTCGAGTTTGTGGTCCAGCCCGACCTGTTGTTCGTCGTGTTTCGCACTCGGGCCCGTCACGCGGGCGAAGCGAAACCGGTCGAGCAGGTTCGCGCCGAGTTTCTTACACGCGTCTTCGATGGTGTCCCCGCGCTGGATGATGAGCGGCTCCTCGAAGTCCGTCCCTCGACCGGGCTTGTCCATGTAGACGCGGATGAGACCGAGGCGCTCCCAGATTTCCTCTTTGAGTGCGTCGAGTCCTCGTTCGGCTTCGGCGCTGATGAACACGACGTCGTCGGGGTCGAGCCCCTGCTCGCGGAGGTCCTCGTGGACCGTCTCCAGGTAGTCGCGGTCGATGAGGTCTGCCTTGTTGGCGATGACCATCGACGGCAGGTACACCCGATTTTTCATCAGGCCGTCGATGAGGCGGTCGACGGTGATGTTCTCGCGGATGACCACGTCTGCATTCACGAACCCTTTCTCGCGGAGGATTTCTTTGATGACCTCCTCAGAGAGGTCGAGGTCCACGCTCGACGTGATGTTGATGCCGCCTTTCCCTTTCTTGGTAATCTTGATGGAGGGCGGTTCGGTGTCGAGACGGACCTTGTTGTTATACAGTTCCTCGCGTAGGCGAGCGTAACGGTCGATTTCGAACACCGACAGCATGAAGATGATGAGGTCCGCCGTCCGGACGACGGAGAGTACTTCTCGACCACCACCACGGCCCCCCGCTGCACCCTCGATGAGCCCGGGCACGTCGAGCAGCTGGATGTTCGCACCGTTGTACTGCAACATGCCGGGGTGGACGTTGAGCGTCGTGAACTCGTACGACCCCACTTCGCTTTCTGCGTTCGTGAGGGCGTTGAGGAGCGTGGATTTGCCAACGCTCGGGAACCCCACGAGCGCAACCGTCGCATCGCCGGTCTTCTCGACGGCGTATCCTTCGCCACCGCCCGCGGAGGCTTGCGACTCCAGTTTCTCTTTTTTGTCCGCGAGCTTTGCCTTCAGCCGCCCGATGTGTGCCTCGGTTGACTTGTTGTAGGGCGTGTTGGCAATCTCCTCGCGGATAGATTCAATCTCCTCTTCGAGCCCCATTACATGGCTATCGGCGGTGCCCGTCGAAAAACCCTTTCCATTGGGACGGTTGTCAAGTCGATACGTTAATACGGGGGTGCCGAGTGGGCCTACCTAGTTGATGTCCGATTCAGCTCGCTTCCGCGATAGCACGCAAATCGTGCTTCCGGCAGACGTGTACGCAAACGTCCGCGACTCGCTGGAGGCAGAGTTTACGCTAACCGCCACCGAGGAGCGACCGGGTTCGGTTCGCCTCATCGGGAGTCCAATCGACATTAAAGCCGCGAGCGACTACCTCGTACGGCAGGGCATCCCGGTTCGCTGAGTGCCCGGCGCTGTGGTCAAAAGACAATTCTTAAAACCAACCGAGCGGTTGTGTCGGATATGGCTGGAACTATCGAAGCACTCGTACCCGGCGGTAAGGCCAACCCTGGCCCACCGCTCGGTCCCGAGCTCGGTCCGACCCCCGTCGACGTGCAGGCGGTCGTTAACGAGATTAACGACCTGACCGCCGCCTTCGACGGCATGGAAGTGCCCGTCACCATCACGTACGAAGACGACGGTTCGTTTGACATCGACGTCGGTGTGCCGCCAACGGCAGCACTTATCAAAGACGAGGTCGGATTCGAGACCGGCAGCGGCCGCCCACAGGCCGACTTCGTCGCCGACATCACGGTCGAACAGGTAAAGAAAATCGCAAAGCAGAAACAGACCGACCTCCTCGCCTACGACGTGAAGAACGCGGCGAAGGAAGTCGGCGGCACCTGCGCCTCGCTCGGCGTCACCATCGACGGTGAGGACGCCCGAACCTTCAAACAGCGCGTCGACTCGGGCAAGTACGACGACATCCTCGTCGAATAAACCGACACAACTGTTCTCACGGTCACGCGCCGTTCGACGCTTTTAAGTTAGTCTTGGGCGTGAAATCGGGTGAGGCAGGCACGCAGCCTGTTTCATCCCGTAGAAGCTACGAAAGCGTACTACGGAGGTGAATGATGGCAGAATATGATATAGTGCAAGCAGTCTCTCGCGCACTCGAGGAGGCACCTGAGCGGAAGTTCCGCGAAACGGTGGACCTCGCGATTAACCTGCGCGACCTCGACTTAAACGAACCGTCGAAACGTGTTGATGAGAGTGTCGTCCTCCCAGCGGGGACCGGTCAGGAGACCCAGATTGTGGTCTTCGCCGATGGTGAAACCGCACTCCGAGCAGAAGACGTCGCTACCGTCATGGGTAAGGACGATATCGAAGACCTCGGAGATGACACGAACGCAGCCAAGGACCTGGCAGACGAGACCGACTTCTTCGTTGCAGAAGTCTCGAAGATGCAGGACATCGGTCGCCACCTTGGTACCGTTCTCGGACCACGCGGTAAGATGCCAACACCACTCCAACCCGACGACGACGTCGTCGAGGTAGTGAATCGTATGAAGAACACCGTCCAGCTCCGGAGCCGTGACCGGCGGACCTTCCACACCCGCGTTGGTGCAGAAGACATGTCCCCAGAGGACATCGCCGAGAACGTCGACGTTATCCTCCGGCGTCTGGAAGCGAACCTGGAAAAAGGGCCGCTCAACATCGACAGCGTCTACGTCAAGACGACGATGGGCCCGAGTGTGAGGGTGGCATAATGTCTGCAGAATCCGAGCGCAAAACAGAGGTCATTCCCCAGTGGAAGCGTGAGGAAGTCGACGCACTCGTCGACATCTTCGATGACTACCAGAGTGTCGGTGTCGTCCGTATCTCCGGCATCCCATCGAAGCAACTGCAGGCGATGCGCAGCGAACTCCACGGCAGCGCAGAACTGCGCGTCAGCCGTAACACGCTGATGACGCGTGCGCTGGAAGAAATCAACGACGGGCTCGAGCAGCTCGTAGAGCACGTAGACGGGCAGGTCGGCCTTATCGGCACCAACGACAACCCGTTCGGCCTCTTCAAGAAGCTCGAAGCCTCGAAAACGCCAGCCCCAATCAACGCTGGCGAAGTCGCACCCAACGACATCGTCATCCCAGCAGGTGACACCGGCGCGGACCCCGGTCCGTTCGTGGGTGAACTCCAGCAAGTTGGCGCAAACGCCCGCATCCAGGATGGCTCCATCCACGTCTTGGAGGACTCGAAGGTTCTCGAAGAGGGTGAGGAAGTCACCCAGCAGCTCGCGTCCGTCCTCGCGGAACTCGGCATCGAGCCGAAAGAGGTCGGTCTCGACCTGCGCAGTGTGTACTCCGAGGGCGTGCTGTTCGACCCAGCCGACCTCGCAATCGACGTGGACGAGTACCGCAGCGATATCGAGCGTGCCGTGGCCCAGGCCCGGAACCTCTCTATCAACTCGGTCTACCCGACGGCCCAGACGGCCCCCGACCTCATCGCCAAGGCATCCGCCGAGGCAAAGAGTGTGGGTCTCCAGGCCGCCATCGCGAGCCCGGACCTCGCCGACGATCTCATCAGCCGTGCCGACGCGCAGATGCGCGCACTCGCGGCCCTGATCGACGACGAGGAGGCCCTGCCCGAGGAGCTTCGCGGCATCGAAGCCGCCGCTCCCGCGCAGTCGGCTGAAGCTGAAGAAGACGCAGCAGACGAATCGACCGACGACCAAGCCGCTGAGACCGACGCCGCGGACGACGACGACGATGACGACGAAGACGACGCAGGTGAGGGTCTCGGCAACCTATTCGGATAAGCAACAATGGAATACATCTACGCAGCGCTCATCCTGAACGAGACGGACGCAGAGATCAACGAAGAAAACCTCACCGCAGTGCTCGACGCAGCAGGCGTCGACGTCGAAGAGTCCCGTGTGAAGGCGCTCGTCGCCGCACTCGAGGACGTCGACATCGAGGACGCAATCGAGCAGGCCGCAGCAGTTCCTGCCGCCGGCGCCGCCGCAGCCCCAGCAGAGGGTAGCAGTGACGACGGAGACGACGACGAAGCCGACGAAGCCGATGCTGCAGCCGAAGCGGACGACGACGACGAGGAAGACGAAGAGGCCAGCGGCGAAGGTCTCGGCTCCCTCTTCGGTTAAACGTCGATTCGACCAACCTTCTCCATTTTTTTAGTTCCCCGAGCGACAGCGCCCGTCGCCGGCCGACGAGTTACGCAATCGGCACACCCGCGAGTTTATACCAGAAGCCGGGACCAGTCCGTCTTGAATGTCGCTCCCGAGCGTGAGTGTCCCCGTCGCCCCCGAAGCCACCTTGACCACCCTCGGGTTCGTCGCCGGCGGGATTTACCTCGGGACGATAAGCGGCCCCATCCCCGGCCTCCACGCGAACAACTTCGCCCTTTTACTCGCGGCTGGCGTGTCGTTCGTCCCCGGCCCGCCGGCCCTAGTTGGCGTCGCGATGCTCGCCGCCATCGCAATCGCTGCCGCCGTCGCCTTCGTGCTCGTGAGGGTGGTCGGCGACTGGTATCTCGAAGCGGGTCGCTCGACTACGCGACACTCTCCGTCGTCGTCCTTTGCCTGCTCTGCCTGCTGGCGTGGTTGTTCGCCGGGGGAGTCGGCGTCGTGGTGCTCTGCGTCGCCACGCTGGTCGGACTCGTCCCCGTCCGCCTCGGCACGCGACGTGTCCATCTCATGGGCGTGTTGCTTGGCCCGATAATTCTCGGTGACGTGTGTGCGAAATTCCTCCTCTTCTGCCAGTTGTGAGGCATCCACATGCGGATACACCGATGTGTTTAAAAGCATTCCATACAGGATTGTGGATAGATGTTCGAGTTGGCAAAACCGTGGCAGGAGGGCACCGATGGCAGATAACGAGCCGCCGCAAGAGGCCGGGTTCGTCGAGTACGGAATCGAGGACAAACCGCCGCTCGGTGAATCGGCACTCCTCGGTATGCAACACTACCTCACGATGGTCGGAGCGAACATCGCAGTGCCACTCATCCTGGCCGGAGCAATGGGTATGCCCCCGGAGATTACCGCCAGACTCGTCGGGACGTTCTTCGTCGTTTCCGGGATTGCAACGCTCGCCCAGACCACGTTCGGCAACCGCTATCCAATCGTCCAGGGTGCGCCGTTCTCGATGCTCGCACCAGCGCTCGCCATCATCGGCGTCGTCGGCAGCTTCCCCGGGGACCCCGGCTGGGAAGTGATGATCGTCCACTTACAGGGCGCTATCATCGCGGCCGCGCTCGCAGAGGTGGCAATCGGTTACTTCGGCGTCGTTGGCAAACTCAAGCAGTTCCTCTCGCCTGTCGTGGTCGCGCCGACCATCGCACTCATTGGCCTTTCACTCTTCTCCGTCCCACAGGTTACCCGAGCAGACCAGAACTGGTGGCTTCTTGGACTGACGTTGTTCCTTATCGTCCTGTTCAGCCAGTACATGAAAGACAATAACAAAGTGTTCAAACTGTTCCCCGTTCTGCTGGCAATCGTTGTCGCATATCTCGTTGCGGTCGTTCTCTCGGTGACGGGCGTCTACACGTCGAGTACGCTTGGATACGTGGACCTTGCCACCGTGACCGAGGCTCCCCCACTGCTCCCAATCTACCCACTCCAGTTCGGCATGCCCGTCTTCGAAACGTCGTTCATCGTCGGCATGTTCGCGGGCGTCGTCGCTTCCATCGTCGAATCCTTTGGCGACTATCACGCCGTTGCTCGCCTCTCAGGCGTCGGTGCGCCGAGTGAAAAGCGCATCAACCACGGCATCGGGATGGAGGGGCTGATGAACGTCTTCGCGGGCATCATGGGTGCTGGCGGTTCGACCTCCTACTCCGAGAATATCGGCGCAATCGGCCTCACGGGTGTGGCCTCCCGCTACGTCGTGCAGGTTGGCGCGGCTGTCATGCTGGTGATGGGCTTCATCGGCTACTTCGGACAGCTCATCGCCACCATCCCCGACCCGATTATCGGCGGCCTGTTCATCGCCATGTTCGGGCAAATCGTCGCCGTTGGTCTCTCGAACCTGAAGTACGTCGATTTGGATTCCTCGCGCAACATCTTCGTCCTCGGGACGGCGATGTTCGCGGGCCTCGCGATTCCGGCCTACATGAGCAATGTCGCCGCAGTAGACCCGAACACCTCCGGGCCGGAGATGCTGCGCATGGGTCTCGAAGGAATCCCACTCCTCGGTGCGGTTCTCGGCAACCAAATCGTCGCGGACACGCTGTTCGTCTTCGGCGGCACGGGCATGGCAGTCGGCGGCCTCGTCGCGCTCGTCCTCGACAACACCATTCCCGGGTCTGACGACGAACGCGGCCTCACCGTCTGGCAGGCAATCGCCGAGGACGACGAGGACTTCCAGACCTTCTTCGAGCGCCGCGGAAGCGACAACGGGTCGCCCGAAAGCGCAGACTGACTCGCGGACACGGCGGTTCGTCGTACCTTCTCGCCCGCTGTTTGTTTCAACTCTCCTACGTCAATCGTAAATCATTATATACGGGGCGTCGCATGGTAACACGGTTCAGTCGAAACTCGCAGATAAACGCGTTGGCCGGTGTGACGAGGAGGGCCGGAGGAATCCGATGCCAGACGACGAATCAGACACACAACACGGGACGGATGCCGAGTCTGTCGGTGATGTCGACCACGACATCTACACGACCGAAGACGTCGGCAAACAGTATCGAGAGACAGTCTATCGCGACCTCGACTACGAATCGCTCGATGTCGCACCCGCGACGGCCGACTATCCAGACAGCAGCGAAGGGGGTTACCGATTGGCCGACCTCCCGAAGGTGCCGAAGGTGCGCCACATCGTCGGACCGAGCGCCATCATGCTCGGGGCGTCGCTCGGCAGCGGCGAGACGATGTTCTGGCCGACTATCGTCGCCGATTACGGTTGGGCGCTCTACTGGGCGTTCTGGATCGGTGTCATCACGCAGTTTTTCATCAACACCGAACTCCAGCGGTGGACGATGGCCACCGGGGAGAGCATCTTCCGCGCATTCGAGCGGTTGAACGGCATCTGGCCGTGGTTCTTCCTCGCCGCCGGCTTCTTCCACCTCGGGTGGCCGGGGTGGGCCGCAGGTGGTGCTGAAGTGCTCGCGGCGTGGACCGGCATCGTCCCTCGCGGGGATTGGTGGATGATTGGCGTCGTCACGATGTTGCTCATCTGGGCGTCCTACATGGCTGGACCAGTCATGTACAATGTCATCGAGAACATTCAGCTCGCTCTGATGGCTGTCGCCATCTTCGGTGCGGTCGTCCTCGTGTTCGCCGTCGGGACGGTCGGACAACTGGCGAACGTGCCAGCGGGTGCGGTCAACTTCGGCGCACTTCCCCCGCAAAACGAGATGAACATCGCCGTGTTCCTCGGCGGCCTCGCCTACGCCGGGGCGGGCGGCTACATCAACCTCTCACAGGGCGTGTGGGCTCGCGAGAAGGGGTACGGGATGGGGACCTACCAGGGCCGAATCAAGAATCCGCTTCGGGGCGCGACCCCGGAGACCGTCCACGACGGCTTCGCATTCGAACCGACCGACAAGAACCTCAAACGCTGGCGCGGATGGTGGAAGGTCACCCAGCGCGAACACTTCCTCACCTTCGTGATTGGGCTACTCGTCGTCGCGACGGTCGCGATGACCATCGCAGCCGAGTTCGCCACCTCGGTTCCAGGCGGCGATGGTATCGCCATGTGGGTGGACGTCGTCATTCCGAACCTGCCGGGCGGCGCGCTCGTCGGGAACCTGATGTACGCCGTCATCTTCATTGCGCTATTCAGCACGCAGTACGCCATCGTCGAATCGTTCGTCCGCAACAGTGTCGACATCCTCTACGAGGGCTACGGGCGAGATGCGGGCTGGGACCTCTCACGGACGTTCCTCGGCCTCCTTACCCTGTTCACGGCGTGGGGTATCCTCATCATCGTCGGGACCGGCCTCCTCAACTGGGGTCAACCGTGGATTCTCCTCGTCATCGGCGCGGCCATCGCGGGCGTGATGATGTGGCCGTACAACGCACTGACCATCATCCTCAACACGACGCGACTGCCGGAACACACCCAACCGGGATGGGGCCGCGTCGTCGCGATGTGGTGGGCAACCGGCTTCTTCGGCTACTTCAGCGTCCTGCTCATCGGGAGCCAACTCGTGTCCGTCACCGGGAGCGCGACGTTCGAAACGACACTCGGCGTCGTCGGCAGCGGCGTCGGCGGCTACGCCCTCTGGGCGATTGCCCTCATCGTGCAGGTGTACACGATGTATCGCAGCGCCACGGCGAAACTCGAAGCCAGTGGCACCGTTGAGGACGCAGAGAAGGCGAGCAGCCTCCTCTCCTGACTCCACATCATCTTTCAGATGACCAGTACACAGACCGCACCTCTCTCGAAGTCGATGTTCGCCCTGTTCGTGAGATACCGGTACGCGATTTACGCGGCGGGACTCGTCGCCATCGCCCTGCCCGCGGTCCTCGCACGAGGCGTCGGCTACACCGTCGCCCCTACGATTCGGACGGCGCTCGTCGTCGGCAGTCTCACGGCAATGGCCGTCACCTACCTCGCAGAGCGGAGTGCAGGCGACGAACGCGACGCAGTCGGAACCGAATCCACAGGCTATTCGCTGCGCCGTCGCGCGAGCGCCGCGGGTGCGGTCGCCGGCATCGCTCTCGGCGCGTATCTCGCCGTCACCGGCGAACTCGTCGTCGGCCTGCTGTTCATCGGTGGTGCGCTGCTGTTCGGACAACTGGCGTTCGGCGGAGGACGACGCGATGAGTGACGCACCACCAGCGTCGGCGAACCCGGACGACGACCTGCCAAGCACAAACGTCACCGTCGAGTGCCACGTCCACTTCGGGATGACCGGGTCGTTCCCGCTTCGACTCGCGGAACTGTTCTTCGCGGACGACGGCCTCTACGTCGCCGAATACGCCTACATCACGCCGATGTTCGGCCTCGGCACGAAGAAACACCACCGCGAGGCGGGCGCGATGCAGGCCATCTACGACCATCACGGCTTAGACGAGGTACTGTTGCAGGCGGACGCGGTGACGTGGCACAACTACGAGAACGTCGTCTCGATAACCGTCTACGACGGCGGGCGCGTCGGGCGACCAAAACTCACGATCGAAACCGCGAGCGGAAAGGGACACGCCTACCGCCTTCACGACGTGTCGAACCTGCCGAGCCTCGTCGCCGACCTCCAGTCAGTGGGCGACCATCACGGCTTTACGGTCACAGAAAAAGACGGCGTGGGCTACTCGCTGCGCGAGAGCGTCTCGCGCGTCTTCGAGTGAACGTCTCGACCCAGCGCGCCCGCTCCTCGCCAATTCTCGCTCGCCTCGATGAACGCGTGCCCAAAGAGCGCGACAAGCATCCCAATCGCGTACAGCACCGTGAGCGTCACTGCGAGGCCGCGCCGAACGGCCGGACTGTTCGCCGTCGTTCGTCTGCATTCGAGATTCGCACACCGGAAGACGAGCCTTCGGACTGCCCGCGCGGTGGGTGAGTCTGGATGTGCCGCAAGCGTCGCTGCGACTGGGGGACTGGTACGGTAGTAGAATCCGACGAGCGTGCGACCCACTCGATTCTCCGCGAGCACCTCGTCTCTGAACTGCCGGAGTGCATCGAGCGTCTCGCCCTCCCCTGCGACGGCGGTGGTGAGAAAGCACGACGAATGGTGTTGGATTACGTCGAGGCGGCGGATGTCGTCTTTCTCGTAGCGCCTGGCCTGCTCGCCCTCGAAGTCCCACTCTGGCGAGACGACGAATCCGTCGTCGGTGTGGCGAAGATAGACGTCAGCATGCTCGATTTCCTCGCCGTCGTGCGTGACGACAGTGACGTGCTTTCGCCGTCCGTCACCGACGCCGACCGGGGAGGACTCCTCATCGGACATTAGGACGGTGGTTCGCGGAGGACCGTGAAAAACGTTCGCCGGGTCAGGATTCAGTTGCGCCACTTAATCGAACAGCCACGCGACGGCAGGAATCCCTTGTCTACCTCTTCGCCCGCGCGGACGCCCTCGATTGCCTCGCGCATGTCGTGCTGGGTCGGTTCCTGGTCCGGCGAGAGGGCGTCGTCTAAGCGACCCTGCCACGCGAGTTCGAACGACCCATTCTGTCGACGGAACAGGAACGGGTCGGGCGTGCACACCGCACCGTAGTCTCGCGCCACGTCCTGGGATTCGTCGAACAGGTAGGCGTCGTACTTGACCGTGCCGTCGGCGACGAGTTCTTGCATTCGCTCGAAGGAATCGTCCGGGTACTGCGCCGGGTCGTTCGGGTTGATGCCGACCACAGCCACGTCGTCGTACTCGGCGGCGAGGGCGTTCAGCACGCCGATTTTCGCCTTCGCGTAGGGGCAGTGATTGCACGTGAACACGACGAGCAGGGCCTCGTTGTCGGCGAACGAGTCGAGCGAGTAGGTTTCGCCGTCGGTTCCCGGCAGCGAGAACGCGGGTGCGTCGTCGCCAATCGAGAGTTTTGCTTCGGATTCGAGCGCCATGTGCTGAGAATGGCGCTCCGAGAAAAAGTGTGTTCTGTCAGGTACAGTATTCTTCTTCTCGCGCCCGGACATAGCGAAGTGAAGATTCAGCGTTCCGTTACAGGTCAGGTACACGGCCACGACCGAAGAGAAGCGTCGAGACGTGGTTCCACACCCTCAAGAGGGCCACCGCACCAAAGAATGGGACGAATACCAGCAGCATGTTCCCGGTGAATCCCGCCGGTGAGGAGGTGGAGGCCGCCGTCACGAAGGTCCACAGCCAATAGAACGCGACCACGCCGACCAGAAACAGGGTCAGTCGAATCGCGGATTCGAGAACCATGTTGAGCGAGGAATTCTCCGTGAAGGATGGTGGCGGGCGGTTCCACGTCGAAAAGAGGACGGCACCGCCAGCGAGGGAGAGGACGAGGGCGTACGGACCGCCCGTGCCTGCGTCGTGGGACATCCCCACGGACGCGGCGAGGTTCGCCCACACGAGGAAGGTGAAGATGGCACCGACCACGAGCTGGAAGCCCCGCTTGAACGAGAGGAAGGTAAAGTCCTCGGAGTACACCTCCGCGTAATGTGAGTCCATTGCTCAAACTGCGCTGTACCGTGACAAAAGCGTTCTGCCGCTACTCGACGGTCACGAGGTAGACGGCGACGCCCGCGAGTACGATGCCGAGGGCCTTCCGCGCGGTCAGCGACTCGCCGAGGAAGGCGATGCCGACGACGGAACTCGTGACGAGGAACATCCCGAAGATGGGGACGACGACGCTCACCGGGCCGAGGGCGAGCGCGCGGTAGTAGGCGATGATGCCGACGGTGAGGCAGATGCCCGCCCCGAGCAGGTAGGGTGCGTTCGCGGGCGTGACCGCGTCGATGACCGATTCGTCGTTGTAGACGACGAGGCCGAGCGCGACAACGACGAGCATCCCGTTCGTAATCGTCGCGACCACGTCGCTCGAAAGGTCTTGCGTCGCAACCTTCGTGAGGGGGGCGACGAGGGTGTAGGAACCGAGCGCGAGAAGGGCGTACCAGACGTAGTTCATCGTCACTCTCTCAGAACTGGTCGTTTAGATGTGTGTCTACTCGCTCGTGGTTGGGGCCGTGGTGTCGTGTGCCGCACTCACAGAGCGGATGGCGAGCGCGAGTGCGACGGCGACGGCGGCGAGCGCGGCAACGAGGTAGAAAGCGAGGCCGACACCCGCCACGTCGATGACGTACCCGAACACGGGTGGGCCGATGGCCCCGCCTGCCGAGATGCCGATGGTCATGAGCGCGAAGTTCTTGCCCACGTCTTTCCGGGCCGAGGCGCGGTCGGTCAGCTTCGCCCGGGCGGGACGACTTACGTCGATGGTACTCGCGAGGACGAGGACCAGTGCGAGCGCGAGCAGAACGGGAACCGACCCGGAGGCGAGCACCGCCGCGAGCACGGCAAGCGCACCGTACCCGGCGAGCAGGACGTTATCCGCGAGGGTGCGGTCTGTGACCCACCCGCCGAGCAGGATGAAGCCGGCCCCGACGGCGAGCATGGCCGAGGAGGCGAGGCTGGCGTCTGCGGGGGCGAAGCCGTACCCGGCGGCGAGAAGCGTCTGGGAGTAGGTCCGAACCCCCCACGCCGCGAGCGAACTCACGAACCAGAGCGTCGTGAGCAGGAGGATGATCGGCGTCGTGATGAGCGTCCGCAGTTCGCTCGCGAAACTCGGGGCGATGGCGTCGGGTTTCGACGCCTCAGCCGGCGGATGGGTCACGTCGCGCCCGACGTACCGGGCGAACGCGCCGAGGCAGACGACGGCATAGAGGCCGCCGAACAGAGCGATGGCGAGGAACGCCTCGCGCCAGCCAAACCCAAGCACCAGCGCGAGCGGGACGAGAGCGAACGGCGCGGCGAGGCCGAGCGCGCCGGTGAAGCCGTGGACGCTGTACGCCCGGCCGCGTTTGCCCTCTGTCGTCGCAGCGGCGAGCAGCGGGTAGTGGGCAGGGTGGTGGCCCGCGACGCCGATGCCGAGGACCACCTGCGAGACGAGCAACCACTCGTAGGTCGGGGCGATCGCGGCGAGAAACGCGCCAAGTGCGCCAAAGCCGAGCGACAGCGAGAGGACGAGTGTCCGACTGTGCGCGTCAGAGAGGTAGCCGTAGGGCAGTTGCAACAGGGTGACAACGGCCCCGAGGACGCCCACGGCGAGTCCTAACTGGGCCGTGGAGACGGAAAAGACAGGCCCGAGCAGCGCGAAGGCTGGCGGCAAGAGCATGAGATACATGTGATTCACGAAGTGTGAACCGCCGACGAGTGAGACGACGAGCGACGACTCGTCTGTGCCGAGGGGTGCGCGAGGAGGTGACACGAGTAGGTGGATACAGGTCGTAGTTCAGGGGGCTTAGCCCTCTCGACTGTGACAAACCCACTCGTGAAGGCTAGTGATTTTACGCTCCGCTGCGAACCTCCGAATATGAGTCAGTTCACCGTCGCCGCCTGCCAGCTCGACTCCCGAGACGACAAGGAGGACAACGTCCGCCGGGCGCTCTCGTTCGTCGACGAAGCCGCGAGCAAAGACGCAGACATCGTCGCGTTTCCCGAGATGTTCCCGTACATCGGGCCGAAAGACGCCTTCTCCGACGTCGCAGAGGAGATTCCCGGGTCGCTCACCGAACGCCTCGCCGCTCGCGCCGAGGACTACGGGATGTACATCCACGCCGGGAGTATGTTCGAACCAGCGGACGACGGGCGAGTGTACAACACCACGGCCCTCATCAACCCCGACGGCGACATCGCCGCGACCTACCGCAAGGTCCACCTGTTCGACATCGACGTGCCCGGGGGCGTCACCTACCAGGAATCAGAGCGCGTCGCCGCCGGGAACGAGGCCGTCGTCGCGGAGACCGCCCTTGCGAACTTCGGGCTCTCTATCTGCTACGACCTGCGCTTCCCCGAACTGTTCACCACGCTCGCGCGAAACGGCGCAGAAGTCATCTTCCTCCCGGCCGCGTTCACGCTCTTTACCGGGAAAGACCACTGGGAACCGCTGCTTCGCGCACGCGCCATCGAGAGCCAATGCTACGTCGTCGCGCCAGCACAGATTGGTGAGAAACCAAAATCCGCCCAGACGTACGGCAAGACGATGGTCATCGACCCGTGGGGCAACGTGATTCGCCAGGCAAGCGACCGGGAGGAACTCATCACCGCGCCGATAGACCTCGATTACGTCGCAGACGTTCGCCGGGATTTACCGTCGCTTCAGCACAAACGCGACGACGTGTACTTCTGAGTCAGGTCGTCTGCGCCTCGTAGGCAGCCGGGTCGAGGAGCGCTTCGAGTTCTGCGTCGTCCGCGAGGTCGAGGGTGACGAACCAGCCGTCGCCGTACGGGTCGTCGTTTACGAGTTCTGGTGCGTCGGTCAGGTCGTCGTTTACCGCCTCGACCGTGCCCGAAACCGGCGCGTACACGTCGGAGACGGCTTTGATGGACTCGACCACGCCGAACTCGGTCGTCCGGGCGTCTCGCTCGGCGTGTCGCTCTCGGAGTGGTGGTTCGCGAAGAGTCATCACTCGAGTGCTGTTTCGTACTCGAACACGCCGTCGAAGGCGCGTTCGAGGATGCCTTCTAAGTCCTCGCACGTCGTGACGCGCGGGTTGCCGGTGAGACTCCCGTCTTCGAGGGCTTGCTCTGCGAGTTCGGGAATCGCCTCACGCTCTGCGTCCGTCTCGGAAAGCGTTCGAGGAATGCGAACGTCGTCGCCGAGTTGCCGCGTGGCGCGGACGGCCTTGTACCCCTCATGGCGAGCTGGGGCCTCCTCGTCGACTGATTCTCCGAGTGCAGCCGCGATGTCGGTCAGTTTCTCTGGGACCTGCGGGAGGTTGAACTCCATCACGTAGGGCAGGATAATCGCGTTCGCGAGACCGTGTGGGACGCCGAATTTTCCGCCGACCTGGTGAGAGAGGGCGTGGACCGCGCCGAGGCCAGCACCGTTGAACGCCATTCCCGCCTGCGTACTCGCACGGGCCAGTTTCGCGAGCGCCTCGTCGTCACCGCCGCGGTACTCGACGGCCCTCGTCAAGTGGGTTCCGACCTTCTCGATAGAATCGAGAGCGAGCGCCGAGGTCTGACTCTGGGCGTTGATGGAAACGTAGGCTTCGACGGCGTGCGTGAGCACGTCCATCCCCGTCGCGGCTTTCACCAGCGGCGGGGCGCTCTTGGTCAACTCGGGATCGACGAGCGCGAGGTCCGCGAGGAGCGTCACGTCGCCGATTTCTTCTTTGACGCTAGTCTCCGCGTCCTTGACGATACACCAGTGGCCGACTTCGCTTCCGGTCCCCGAGGTGGTGGGAATGTAAATGCTCGGCGGCGTGGGGTTCGGCACGTTGCCAGAGCCCTTGAAGTCGAGAATGTGGCCGTCATTAGTCGTGAGGATGCTCGCGGCTTTCGCGGTGTCCATCGACGACCCGCCGCCGATACCGAGCATGAGGTCCGCGTCTGCGTCCTCGTAGGCGTCCGCCGCGGCGTGGACGACCGTATCGGTTGGGTCGGGTTCGACGCCGTCGAACACCGCGTAGTCTACCCCCGCCTCGGAAATCGATTCGAGCACCGGTTCTAACACCCCAGCCTCTCGCACGCCGCTGTCGGTGACGACGAGGACGGTATCTGCACCGAACTGTTTTGCGTACGTGCCAGTCTGGGATGCCGTTCCGGCACCGAACAGCACCCGGTTCGGGACGTTCCACATGTGAGATTGCTGTGTCATGATAGGCTTCGTTGTCGTGTCGTGCGTCGCAAGCTACCCCGCCGGAAGGAGTGTCTCCCGAAAGCGGCGGGAACTGGCAGATACGCACTGGACGCGCGTCCTGTGTGTTGCTCTCTAGCGTGCAAGGTGATTCTGCCACATACCTGCGGACATATAAATATTCACCACCGACCAGCCTAAGTGTCCTGCAGGTGATATAGCGGTGGAGAATGGCAGAAATCACCGCACAAGATGACTTCGAAGTCCGTTTCATCCGCACTCCGGAGCAGTACGCCATCGGCGTTCGCGTGAGGGCCGAGGACGGAACGTGGTCAGCGCAGGCGATGCTCACGGCGGGACAGATCGACCAGTTCATCGACGAACTGGCGACCGCACGCGACAAATCTCGCCGCGCGTCGATGCGCGAACTCGCCCAGGCAGCGGGCGCAGACGATGAGGAACTCGAAGAACTCTTAGACGAAGCACTGCCACTCGACGAAGACGAACCCTGAATTATTCGTCTTCGTCGAGCGGGTACAGCGGCCGCGAGAGATGTTCGAAGGTGAACTGGCTGAGGTCCGGGTCTGCTATGCCCGGGGTCGTGAGAAAAAGGCGGCCCGCGGTCAGTTCATCCGTTCGACTTCGTACCCTGCACCCTCGATTGCACCACGAATCGACTCTGCGTGTTCGGTCCCGCTCGTGACCACCTGGAAGACCAGATAGGCTTCGCCGACTCGCAGGTCGTCGACCGCCCGGTCGTGGCGCACGTCGCGGATGTTCGCCCCCTGTTCTGCGATAATGCCGGAAATTTCGGTCATCTTGCCCGGCTGGTCCTCGATCTTCACGCGCAGGCGCAGGAGCTGGCAACGTTCGGTGAGCGCGTGGGTCAACACGGTCTGGAGCATGGACATGTCGATGTTCCCGCCACAGAGCAGTGGAACGACGGTTTCTCCCTCCACGTCGAGTTTGTCGCTCAGAAGAGCGGCGATGGAAACCGCACCCGCACCCTCGACCAGTTGCTTTGCGCGTTCCAGAAGAATGAGAATCCCGTTCGAAATCTCGTCGTCAGAAACGGTGATGACCTCGTCTACGTGCGCCTCGATGAGTTCGTACGTTAGCTGGGAGATGCCACCGGTGGCGATGCCGTCGGCGATGGTGTTCGGGTGGTCGATTGAGTGTGGCCCACCCTTGTCCAGACTTTCGGGAACTGTAGACGCCGAATCCGCCTGCACCCCGACGACGCGGATATCCGAATCGAGCGCCTTGAGTGCGGTCGAGATGCCACCGATGAGGCCCCCGCCGCCGATGGGAACGATGACCGTGTCCACGTCGGGGAGGTCCTCGTAGATTTCGAGGCCGATGGTTCCCTGCCCGGCCGCGATGTCCGGGTCGTCGTATGCGTGGACGAAGATGGTGTCGTCAGCCTGCGTGAGCGTCCGGGCGTAGGTCATCGCCTCGGGGAAGTTGCTGCCGTGTAACTCTACGTCTCCGCCGTAGTCGCGGGTCGCGTCGATTTTCGCCTGCGGTGCGTTCTTCGGCATGACGATCGTCGAGTCGATGCCGACTTTCGTCGCGGCGAGGGCGACCCCCTGGGCGTGATTCCCCGCGCTCGCGGCGACGACTCGGGTCACGCCACCGGCTGCTGCAACTTGCTTGAGTTTGTTGTACGCCCCGCGGGTCTTGAACGACCCCGTCCGTTGGAGGTGTTCCATCTTGAGGTGAACGTCCGCGCCGGACATTCGACTGAGCGAGCGACTCGTCTCTACGGGCGTGTGGCGCACGACGGCCTCGTCGTCGAACCGTTCGCGGGCCGCCTGAATGTCGCTGAGTTCGATACTGACCATCGTTGCATAATACCGAATAAGGAGGTATAAACAGTTTCGCGTTATCTGCCGGGAACCTAAAAACGGGTCGTTGAATTCGCGGCGGAGACCAGTGTGTTCAGATCCACTTCTCGCCCGCCGTGATGACCACGTCGAGCCAGTTTTCGCGTGGCGGAAGCGGGCAGGTGAAGGCGTCTGAGTAGGCGCAAAACGGGTTGAACGCGAGGTTGAAGTCGAGCGTCAGTTCGTCGCCGTCTTCGAGGCCATCCTCGGTTTCGAACTCCATGTAGCGACCGTACTGGAACGTCTGCTGTCCCGTGGTTTTGTCGCGGAAGGGGACGAAGTACGGGCCGTCTCCCTGTCGATACGCGGCGAGGGTGTACTCTCCTTCGCCGAGATTGAACGTAAGCGTGAGCGAGCGTTCGTACTCGACTTCCGGGCCGGCCGTGGTTTCGAGCGAGACGGTTTCCGGATCCTCGTGGACCGTGGCCGTGGCTTCGACCCGGTAGTCAGGGTCCGGCGCGAAGTACTGGAGGCCGTCGAACTCGTCGCGGTTTTCCGGAGCGACCGGTGACTGGCGGTGGTCGCTGAAAAATTGGTCTTTCTCCTCACGGTGGGCTTCCAGTTCCTCGGCCCACGTGGCTGCATCGAACGTGGCGTCCGTCATTAGCGGCGTTATCAGATGCGCACGGGTAACGCTTACGTCATCGGAGAAGGGGGACCACAGGATACGAGACTTACTGCGTCTCGGTGATGGTGAGGGTGTAACTGCCGCTGCCGCTGTAGGAATCGACGAGGATGTGGAGGTCTGTCGAGTCGTCCGGCGCGGAGATGGTGATGTTCTCCTCGCTGTTCGCGCTGTAGGAGCGGTAGTCGTAGGAGTACGTGGTCGGGCACGTTCCGGTGCCGTCGTTCACGTACAGGTCGAAGTCCGCAGAGGTGGGACCAGCGAGGTCCACCTCGACCTGACTTGGATTGGAGTACGTCCACGCGTACGACCAGCAATCGGAGTCAGAGGAACTCGAGAGCGAGTCGTTGACCGTCGTCGAGTCCGTTTCGCCGCCGCCACCGCCACCGGAGTTCGCCGGGTCGGTGTTGACTGCGTTCGCGGCGTCCACGCGGCCGTTGCCCTGTTCGTTCGAGCTGTGACCCATGTCCACGGCTGTGGCGTTCAGGTGGTCGCGCAGTTCCGTGTTCGAGATGTCCCACTGGGCGAGCGTGAGTCCGGCGACTCCTGCGACGACGGGCGTCGCCATCGAGGTTCCGGAAATCTTGTTGTAGCCGTCGTCGGTCCACGTAGAGAGGACGTCCGTACCGGGTGCACAGAGTTCGACTTTGCTGCCGGTGTTCGCGTAAGCCGCCATCGACCCGTCGGGGTCGAGCGCGGAGACGGCGACACACTCGCTGTAGGCAGCCGGATAGCTGACCGAGGTGCCGTAGTCGTTCCCCGTCGCGGCAGCGATATAGACGCCCTGGGTGTTGTAGGCGTACGAGACGGCGTCTTTCATCGTCTGCGTGTAGCCGCCACCACCGAGGGACATGTTGATGACATCGGCACCGTTGTCGGCAGCCCACGTCACGGCGTCTGCGATGTCGGAGGTCGAACCGCTCCCCTCCTCGCTCAGGGCGCGAGCCGAGAGAATCGAGGAGTTTCCAATGCCGGTGATACCCTCACCGTTGTCGATTTCACCCGCTGCGATACCGGCGACGTGGGTCCCGTGGTACTCGTCTGCGAGCACGTCCGGGTACGGGTCCGAGTCGTCGTCGACGAAGTCGTAGCCGTAATTGGCCACGCTACCGTCCATGTTCCCATCGAGGTCAGGGTGGTCGTACTTGACACCCTGGTCGACGACGGCGATGGTCACGCTCGAACTGCCGAGCGTCGTGT
This sequence comes from Haladaptatus sp. DYSN1, assembly GCF_029489995.1. Taxonomy (NCBI): domain Archaea; kingdom Methanobacteriati; phylum Methanobacteriota; class Halobacteria; order Halobacteriales; family Haladaptataceae; genus Haladaptatus; species Haladaptatus sp. DYSN1. The sequence continues at coordinate 1,463,694 of NZ_CP120470.1, read as the reverse complement.
CCCACGCAGCGGCAGCGTTGACCATCTGGTCTGCGTATTGGTCGCCATAGCGGGTGTCGTCCGGTGTGTAAAATGCCGTGTGAGTTGTGTTGTCCTCTGCGTACTTGATGTACTCCTCCTTCCGAACGCGCTCTTTGAAATTCTCCTTCGCGTTCTCGTCTGCGTTCTCGTTGAATCGAACCGCGACGTACCGAAGCCGATCATTGTCGTGAACCGCTTTCGCGTTTTCCGGAACGTGTTTCTCCACCTCCGCCCGGTGGTCACCTGCGCCCTGTGAAACACCGACGAGTACCTCGTCCTCTTTCGATCCTCGTCGTCGGCCGTTGTTCGGCCCCTGTGCCGCCGCCTGTCCCATCGAAGCGAGCAGTGCAGCGGACCCGGTTGCTTTCAGAAATTTACGCCGTCCAAGTGGGAGTTTGTCACCCATGGTGCGACTTAACAACAGACACTACATTATTTAAATTTTATTATATCTATTAATGAAAATAAAACAGTTCTAGCTTGACACGATTTCTGCACCGAGTAGCGGCTTTTTTTAATGGCAGTGGCATACTTCACAGAATGGCACCCCCGGCAATCGTTGCAATTTCGGGCAGCAGACGGACGCAGAGCTACACCAAACGCAGTCTCCAGCACGCGCTCCGCGCCGCCGAGGCGGCAGGCGCGACGACGGAGCTCATCGACCTGGGCGCAGTGGAGTTGCCCCTCTATCACCCGGGTCACGAGGAATCCGCCGAACTCGAAGCGCTCCTTCGCACTGTGCGAGAGGCGGACGGCGTCATGGTCGGGTCGCCCGTCTACCATGGATCGTACTCCTCTACGTTCAAGAATTTCCATGACTACTGCGGGTTCGACGAATTTTCCGACACCGCAGTTGGCCTCCTTGCCGTTGCGGGCGGGAGTTCCTACGGAAGCACCTTAGACCACATGCGAATCACCGTTCGAGGCGTCCACGGCTGGGTGATGCCCCACCAGGTCGGTATTCCGAACGTCCGCAAACAGTTCGACGAAGCAGGCTACGTCGACCCGGCGCTCGAAGCGCGCGTGGAGAAACTTGGGACGCAGATCGTCGAGTACGCACAGCGCCTCCGCCGGCCGATAGACGAGGCACACTGACCAGTAATACTGGCCCGTAATACTGGCCAGTATTTCTGACCGGTACGATTCAGGCATGAGTCAAACACCGATTACCCTCGCCGACTACGACCCGGACTGGCCTGCGGCCTTCGACGCGGAGGCGAGTCACATCGAGTCGGTAATCGGCGAGCACATAGAGCGAATCGAACACATCGGTAGTACGGCGGTTCCCGGCCTGCCCGCCAAACCAATCATCGACATCATGGTCGGCCTCGACGCGCTCGCGGACGCGGCCAGGTGCCTCGGACCACTCGAAGCACTCGGGTACGAGTACGTCTCTACGTTCGAGGATGTGATGCCTGAACGCCGATACTTAAGGAAGAGCGAGGGCGACACCCGCACCCATCACCTCCACATGGTCGAGACAGCGAGCGACTTCTGGGAGCGCCACCTCGCCTTCCGCGACTACCTCCGCACCCATCCGGAGGTTGCCGCCGATTACGCCGACCTGAAACGGGACTTGGCCGCAGCACATCCACACGACATCGGCGCGTACACCGACGGTAAAGACGACTTCATCAGACGGGTCGAACGACAAGCGCTCACAGACCAGTAATCAGTCGAGACGGGTGACGATTGCGAGCAGTGCATGATGGTTGTACTTGCTCGGGTCGGTGGACTCGAACGTCGATTCGCGAATCTCCTCGATTCGCCACCCTTCACCGAATGCCTGACCAATGAGGTCCTCGTTCGTGCTCGGACCCATTCGCCCATCCCGCTCGCTGAAGCCGAGCATGATGTAAGTGCCACCGGGGACGAGCGCCGACCGGAGGCTCTCGCCGTAGGCTTCCACCTCGTCAGGACCGAACACGTGAAACAGCCCACAGTCGGTGACGGTGTCGAACTGCTGGCCGAGGTCGCCAAGCGCGAACGCGTCGTGAACCTCGAACTGGGCGCGGTCTGTCAGGCCGCGGTCAGCTGCTTTCGCTCGTGCCTTTACAATCGCATTTTCCGCCGCATCCACGCCGAGAACGGTGTGTCCCTGTTCAGCGTAGAACAGCGCGTTTTCACCCGTTCCACAGCCAACGTCGAGGATACTGCCGTCGATAACGCCTGCATCGACGAGTTCGACGAGTGTGGGTTGGGGACGGCCGATGTCCCACGGTGGCGTTCCGGCGGCGTACGACTCGTTGAAGTCGAGTTTTCCGGGCGACTTTTCGTTCTGTTCGTCCGTCATCGGCTCCCTCCCAGTCGCTGCATATTTGAACGAACAACGAGTGAGTGGATAAGTCACCCGTCGGTTGCACTGGCGCACGCTGCCAGTAACCCTGCCTCCCACCCGGACGGGTACCGTCGCGGATACCGGTTCTATATCCCAGTATACAGTTTATTGCACCGGTAGCAAGTCTTTTTGTGGGCGGTCGTTTCTCACCGGGTATGAGCACGCGAGATGAGCTTTTGGCGCTCCTCCTCGAGAATGCCCGCTACTCGACTGAAGACCTGGCCCGGCAGATGGGCGCAGACGAAGCGGAGGTAACGGCGGCAATCGAGGAACTGGAGGCCTCGGGCCTCATTCGCGGCTATCAGGCGGTCGTCGATTGGGACCGTGCAGACCGCGAACGAATCCGGGCGCTCGTCGAGTTGAACGTCACGCTCGACCGCGAGACCGGCTACGACGACATCGCCGACCGACTGGTGAAATTCCCGCCGGTCAAATCGCTCCGGCTGGTGAGTGGCGATTACGACTTCGCACTCGAAGTCGAGGGAGACTCCCTGCGCGAAGTATCGAAGTTCATCAGCGAAAAAGTGGCTCCCGTCCCCGAAATCACGCAGACGGTGACCCACTACATCATGGAGACGTACAAGGACCGCGGCTTCGAGATGGGCGACGGCCACGACGATGGTCGGCTCTCGTTTTCGCCATGAAAATTGCAGACCGCGTCCAGCAGATTCCGCCGTCAGGAATCCGCAAGTTCTTCGAAATCGCAGAGGAGATGGACGACGTCATCTCTCTCGGCGTCGGCGAACCCGACTTCACCGCGCCGTGGGCGGCCCGCGAAGCGGCCATCGAGTCGCTCAAGGACGGCAAAACGTCCTACACGGCCAATCGCGGGATGCGAGAACTCCGCGAGGCGATCGCAAAGCGAGTTTCAGTGCAATACGACTTCACGTACGACCCAGACACGGAAGTTCTCGTCACCGCGGGCGCGAGTGAAGCCCTCGACGTGGCGTTTCGGGCGCTCGTCGACCCCGGCGACGTAGTAGCCATTGCACAACCGTCGTACATCTCGTACGTGCCGGGAGTCACATTCGCCGGTGGGGAGCCGCTTCCCGTTCCAACGCATGAGGAAGACGACTTCAAACTCACGCGCGAGGTGCTCGAGGCAAACGGCGTCGCCGACGCGGACCTGCTGGTGCTTTGTTACCCGAACAACCCGACGGGAGCCATCATGACCGAGTCAGAGCTCGCTGAGGTCGCCGCGTTCGTGCGCGAACACGACCTGACGGTCCTCTCGGACGAAATCTACGCCGACCTCACCTACGGCGAGGAGCATACCTCGATTGCGACGTTCGAGGGGCTTAGAGAGCGAACCGTGGTGTTCAACGGGTTCTCGAAGGCCTACGCCATGACGGGCCTGCGCCTCGGTTACGCGCTCGCACCGGCGAAGACCATCGGGGCGATGAATCGTGTCCACCAGTACTCGATGCTTTCCGCACCGACGACCGCCCAGTACGCTGCACTGGAGGCACTCGAGTCGTGCGACGGCGACGTAATCGAGATGCGAGACCAGTACAATCGTCGCCGGCAGTTCGTCCTTTCGCGGTTCGAAGAGATGGGTATCGACTGCTTCGAGGCCAAGGGGGCGTTCTACGTCTTCCCCGAGTGTCCGTGGGAAGACACGGACGCGTTCGCAGAACAGTTACTTCAAGAACAGGGCGTTGCCCTCGTCCCCGGCCACGTCTTCGGTGAGAGTGGTACGGGTCACCTTCGCGTCTCATACGCGACCGGGCTCGACGACCTGCGCGAAGCGATGGCCAGAATCGAAGCGTTCCTCGACTAGCGTCAATCTTCTCCCGCTTTTCGGTTTTATAGCGTGAGCGACGGCAAGATGTGATAAATCGTATGACACGATACGAAACGATACGGATAGCTGGAACGTTGACCGCGAGCAATGCAGTCGTCTTCCTTACACGAAGGCGGAATCGAATGCATTAGTTTTCCATCAACAGACCCCTATGTTTCCGAGAATCGTAACACGGAAATTGACTATTAATCCAGAGCGTCACGAAATTTGAATCATTTCGCTCTTCATAATCAAACAGTGTAAGAATTCATACAAATAAGCGCAACACTTTTTCTCTCATACGGAGTATTAAAACAGGAAATGGGGAAGAATAACGCCGACGATGCTGGCTTCGACCAGTCCGGCGACGGGGGGGATACCGTCACGGAAACGACCGAGGAAACCTCTGTCGGTGCAGTAATGGGTGCTTACAACTGGGAAGATTTCAAACGAGAAGTCTATCTCGACGCGGACGGGCAACACCCGAAAGACCTTCTTGGAGAGGTCATCGAGTTCGACCCGAGTGAATATCTCGGGTTCGACCCTGCAGAGACAGCAGAACGAATTACCAACGGTGCCACCCGAGCGAAGAGGCTCGACGCGTACTTCGACTCGTTCCTCGACGTAGAGCACGTCGAAGTCGCACTCGGAGAGTACTACTGGGAACACTTCAAACTGGAGTACTACTACGATGAAAACGGCCTCCCGCCGGTAGACAAGAAGACGGGAACCGTCCGCGAATTCCACCCGGAGGAGTTCCTCGGACTCGACCCGGCCGCGCTGCCGAACGTCGTCAGCTACGGGAACAAGGTCGCACAATCACTTGCAGAAACCGTCGACGAGCGCACTGTCACCGTCCTCGAGGACCTAGACGAAGACGCGTTCTTCACGAACCACGATGGGACGAAGACTGTCGTGAGCCGGTACGATCTCGAAAAGGCCGTGCCGCTCTCGAAGAAATCTCACTTCCGCGAGGTTGACCGCTACTGGGTCAACAAGCCATTTGCGTTCGTGAGCATCTTCCTCTCGACGAAGGAAAACGAACACAAGTACTACCTCATCGAACCGTACCTCACGCCGATCGAGCATGAGCTGAAGGAGTTCCTCACCGGGAAACTCCGCACGGCAATTAAGTACTCTGACGAGGAAATCATCGTCGAAGGAGACGAGGCCGACCGAGGGGCAGTCATCGCCCGTGAGACCGAACAGCTTCTCGAACGGTACGACCTGTTCGCGCGGCCGGCGGAAGGCAAGCCGAGCCTCAAAGACCAGTTCATGGGCCTCATCGGCAAAGCGCCAGAGCGTGAAGTCGATACCACCGTCCGCGACCTGAACGGCATACAGACCCGTCCCGAACCCGCGATACTCGAAGAGGACGCGAAGACCGTCACCGAGTACCAGGTCGAGAAGTTGCTCTACATGCTGAAACGCGACTTCGTCGGCTTCGAACGCATCGACGGCGTCAAACACGACATCAACGTAGAGGACGTTTCGTGTGACGGATACAACTCGCCCGTTTTCGTCTATCACTCGGACTACGAGCAAATTATCTCGAACATCTTCCACGGTGAGAAAGACCTCGATGACTTCGTCGTCAAGATGGCCCAGCGGTCGGGCAAGGGTATCTCGAAGCGCCAGCCACAGGTCGGCGCGACCCTGCCCGATGGCTCGCGTGCCCAGCTCACGCTCGGCCGCGAAGTGTCCGACCACGGGACGAACTACACCATCCGTCAGTTCAAGGAAGTGCCGTTCACGCCAGTCGACCTCATCAACTGGCACACCTTCTCGCTCGACGAGATGGCCTACCTCTGGCTGTGCATCGAGAACAACAAGTCGCTCATCTTCGCCGGTGGGACGGCATCCGGGAAGACGACCAGCCTGAACGCGGTGTCGCTGTTCATCCCGTCGAAGTCGAAGATCGTGTCCATCGAAGACACGCGCGAAGTCGAGTTGCCACAGCGCAACTGGATTGCGTCCACAACCCGTCCGTCCTTTACGGCCGACGACAAGGGTGACGTAGACGAGTTCGACCTGCTCGCGGCCGCACTGCGTCAGCGCCCTGAGTACATCGTCATGGGTGAGATTCGCGGTGAAGAAGGCCGGACGCTGTTCCAGGTCATGTCCACGGGTCACACCACCCTGACGACCTTCCACGCCGACTCCGTCGGTGAGGTCATCAAACGCTTCACGACCGAACCAATCAACGTCTCGAAGACGATGTTCACGGCGCTCGACCTCGTGAGCATTCAGACCTCGACGCGTGTCCACGGCAGTAAGGTTCGCCGGAGCAAGTCCATCACCGAAATCAACCACTACGACCCAGAGAACGACGAGATCAACGTCCAGGACGTGTTCCAGTGGCAAGCGGAGAGCGACGAGTTCCTGCGCATGGGCGAGTCGAACACGCTAGACGAGATTCGCTTCGACCGCGGGTGGTCCTACGACCAACTCGACGAGGCAATCTACCTGCGCAAGATTGTCCTCGCCTACCTCATCAACCGCGGGCTGAAGAGCTACCCACAGGTCGCCGCGACCATGCAGGCATTCATGAACGACAACGACACTATCATGACCCTCATCGCGAACGACGATCTCGAAGCACGCTTAGAGGAACTCCGGCAGATGGAGTCGGTCATGATCGACATCGACCCGGAGAAGGAAGCGATGATTCCGCGCCCGGACCCGTACGCAGAGCTGCGCGCATACACGGACGAACTACTCGCAGAAGCAGAAGAAGAACTGTTCCCGCGCTACCGCACGGCTGAATCACCGGCTCTCGCCCTGGCCCTCGGAATGGGTGTGGACGAAGCGGGTGCGGCGACCGACGGCGGCGACGACGAGGGCGACGCAGAGCCCTTCGAGGAGTTCGATTTCGGCGGCTTCGAACCGCTCAAGGAGGAAGACGAGTAAATGGCTCCGGAAACGATGAGCGGTAGCAGCAGCTTCGAAGGAAAGTCCATCAGCGACTCCTTCTACCCGCTGTACCGCCGTCTCTTTAGCGAGGACAGTGAATTCGTCGCCGACGTAGAGGAGAAACTCGCAGCTGCGCGAATGCCACACACGGTGGAGTTCTTCCTCTCGTGGGCACTCGCGATTGGAGTGCTCCTCGGGCTCATGCTCTGGCTCGGTGGCATCGCCATCGGCTACGTCATCTTCGTGCTTTTCATCGAGGAGTCGCCAACGCTCCTCGGTCTCAAGCTTTCACCCCAGCTGTTCGCCATCGTTGAGGCGTTAAAGATACCCGCGCTGGTCCTTGTGACTGGCATTATTTTTGGGCTGGTCGGCTTCGGCATCGGATTCGGTGCGATCGTCTCCGTGCCGTACTACCGCGCTGGTGAGCGAAAGCGGGAGATCAACATGCTCTTGCCTGACTCCATCTCGTTCATGTACGCCCTCTCGGTGGGTGGCATGAACCAGATCGAGATCCTCCAGGCCATGGCGAAAGCAGAGGACACCTACGGTGAGGTGGCAAAGGAGTTCCAGAGTATCGTCCTCGAAACCGAATACTTCGACACCGACTACCGCTCTGCAATTCGCAATCAGGCGATGCAATCGCCAAGTGACGAGCTCGGGCAATTCCTCACGGACATGCTCTCTATCGTCAACTCCGGTGGTGATATGACACGGTTCCTTGACGACAAGAAGGAAAAGCACATGCGCACCGCAAAGCAGGAACAGGAACTCCAGCTCGAAACCTTAGAGCTGTTCGGCGAGATGTACATGACGCTCTCGCTGTTCCCGCTGCTGCTCATCATCATCCTCGTCATCATGAGTATGCTCGGTGAAGCACAGGACTTCATGCTCTACGGGACGGTCTACGGCCTCATCCCGATGACGGGAATTGGCTTCCTCGTGCTCGTCGCGACGGTCAAGTCTGGCGAACCAGGTGACGGTTACCTACACGAAGATGACCCGGACATCCAGCGGCGCGAACGCGGGATGCTCGGCCTCGGCCTCATCGAGCGCTACGCGGGCACCTACGCGGTCTTCGACCGCATCAAAAGCAAGGAAGGCACCTTCGTCACGATGGAGCTACTGCGAAAGCCACACCACTTCTTCCGTGACTACCCGCTCGCGACGCTCGCACTGACCGTGCCAGCAGCAATCGTGTTGCTCGGATTCTGCATCATGGCGGGGCTCGCGCCTGCGTCGTTCGAGGAGCTTCAGTCGAACCCCGTCGGTGGGACGTTCTTCTGGGTGTACATGCCCATGTACGTCACGCTGCTTCCACTCGCGGTGTTCAACGAGTGGAACCTGCGCTCGCGATGGAAGATCATCAAGAACCTCTCTGATGACCTTCGCAAACTGTCGAGTGCCAACGACACGGGATTGACCCTGCTCGAATCGCTGAAAGTGGTCGCTGACACGTCGCGTGGGAAACTGGCAGAAGAATTCGAAGCCATTCACGCGAAAGTGAACTACGGCATGAGCCTCAAGGAGGCCCTTATCGAGTTCAACAACCACTACCACATTCCGCGCCTCGCACGCACGGTCAAACTCGTGAGTAAGGCACAGGAGACATCCAGCAACATCACGGACGTTCTCTCGACGGCCGCACAGGCCTCCGAGAACCAGGACGACATCGACCGCGAGCGGGTCGGCCGCACCCGCATGCAGATCGTCATCATCATCATGACTTACCTGGTGTTGCTCGGCGTCATGGCCATCCTCAAGGTGAAATTCCTCGACACGATGGCTGGCCTCTCTGCGCAAGCGAGTGGTGACTCTGGGGCCTTCGGTGGCGGGCTCAACATCGACATGCTGACGATGTTGTTCTTCCACGCCGTGACCCTGCAGGCGCTCATGTCTGGATTCATCGCCGGCTACATGCGCGATGCAAGTCTCCTGAGCGGAGTGAAGTACGCAGTCATCCTGCCAACCTTCGCCCTGCTCGTCTTCATGCTAATATGAACGGACGCGCACAAACTTCGATGGACTTCCTGGTGGGGATGAGCATGTTCCTCATCATTGTCATCTTCGTACTCTCGTTCGTGCCCGGCATGATCGAGCCGTTCAACGACAGCGTCCAAGAGGACACGGTGGCGGTGGACCGAGTTGCCACACAACTATCGAAGAATATGCTCGGTTCGACCGGCGAACCTTACCTATTGGACGGTCAATGTACAGGAGCATTCTTCGGTGGAACTGACCCTGGGAATTGTAACTTCGAACCTGCCGACAGTGTTTATGACAGAGTAGGAATCAATGAAACGTTCCAGAAACTCAACATCACCATCGAGCGCGACACGGATGGGGACGGCGACCGAGAAATCCTCAGGCTGGACAGCAACGGGGAGATTGTCCCAACTGGTGGGACTCTCCTCAGAGAGGGCAGCGTCCCGCCCACTTCGAGTGGATCGGTGGTCGTCGCCCGACGCGTCGTCTACCTCGACGGACAGGACGTGTCACTCATCGTGAGGATGTGGTAATCATGCGAGCACAAGCACACACACTCGAAGGCATCGTCGCGTCGTTCCTGCTCATCACTGGGCTGGTCTTCGCGCTTCAGGCAACGGCGGTCACGCCGCTGTCTGCGAGTACGTCGAGCCAGCACATCGAGAATCAGGAGCGCGCAATCGCAGAGGGCGTCCTCGCCGCGGCGCTGGAGAACGGCACGCTGGAAGTTGCCCCAGTGTTCTGGGACAATCGAACCGATTACCTTCGGTTCCATAACACCTCTTCCAGACAGTACTACGTCGATAATCTTCAGCCAAATTTGACTTTCACTAATATGCTCGAACGGAACTTCGGGGATGCGGGTATCGCGTACAACGTGAATATCGTTCACATGACTGAAACGGGGGCTGAGCGGGAACGCCGCCTCGTCTACCGTGGGGTGCCGAGCGATAACGCGGTCACCGCGTCTCGCATTGTGACACTCTATGACGACGATGTGCTCTACGACCACGAAGGCAACCCAACCACCTACACAGTGAGCAAGGGTGCCGACGAAGACAAATTCTACATGAGCGACGCGAGGCCCGGAAGCGCGGTGTTCAACGTGGTCAAAATCGAGGTGGTCGTATGGCGAATGTAGACGACCGTGGCCAGATCATCCTGGTCATCGGGCTCGTCCTCGCCGTGATGTTCGTCGCACTCGCGTTAGTGCTGAACACGGCCATCTTCACGGAGAACTTGGCCACGCGGAGCAACGACGGCGCGTCCGCAGACGCGTTCGAGTTCCAGGACGACGCCGTGTCGAGCGTCGAGGGTGCGATTGCCTATGCGAACGCACACGACAACGGAAGTTCCACAACGCTCTCTGACAGCATCGGTGATAGCGTCGATGATTATAATACGCTCAGTTCGAGCCACAACGCGAAAAGCGGCAAATTTGTGTCGACTTCCGTGACGTCAATGACGGACGGCAAGCGCATCTTCCAGACCTCTTCGTCTGCGCTTGACAGCGCAGCAGGCAGTCCTGACTGGACGCTCGCGACGGGCGTTTCAAACACGCGAGACTTCAGCATGAAGGTCAACCCGTCTATCACCTGCGTGACGTTGACGGATTGCTTCTACGTCGAATTCGCAGACGCGAGCGGCAACACGTGGCATATTTATGTGGAAGATCCGGACCTCGATTCGAGCGATACGAGAATTACGGTTAAAAACGCGGGCGGAACGCAAAAGTCGTGTACTGTAGGAGTAGAAACGGCCAAGGTCAACGTAACCGAAGGGACCATCAGTGGCGAGTCATGTGAGGCTTTGTCGCTCCTCTCCGATCTGCCGAGCTCCTACGACATCCACTTCCGGAACGGCGGCGACGGTTCAATATCTGGCACCTACGACGTTATCCTCGAGACGACGTCCGATACCGGCAACTTCGGCTCTGCACCGGATGAACCACGCATCGCGAACGCCATCTATTCGGCGACCATCGAAATCGACTACCATCACCCAGAGGTCTCGTACTCGAACACCGTTCGCGTAACCTCTGACGGAGACGAGCTATGATGGACAACAGAGGTGTCTCCTCGACGCTCAACTACGTCCTCGGTCTCGGGGTCGCGACGGTGCTCGTGATGGGCCTACTCATCGCGGGCGGCAATCTCATCGAGGATCAGCGCGAGCAAGTCACTCGAAACGAATTGTCCGTTCTCGGCCAGCAGGTCGTGAGCGACCTCGCTGCGGCCGACCGATTCACGCAAGAGGGCGGGGAGGTCACGCTGAATCGCGACCTGCCGAAATCGGTGGCAGGACAGACCTACAGAATCACGGTTACACACAACACTGGCCAGCAGTACTACCTGACACTCACCAGCGCTCGGACCGACACGTTGGTCCGAATCGAGTTCGTTTCGAAGACGACGATATCGCCGTCGTCGGTCGATGGTGGTCCAATCAAAATCGTGGGTGATGGTGCAGTGGTGGAGGTACAAAATGGATAATCGAGCGGTGAGCGAAGTACTTGGGTTCATCCTCATCTTCTCGCTCATCTCATTGACTATCGGCGTCATCTACGTCACGGGACTGGGTGGACTTGCCGATACGCGAGATGCAGAGCGCGTGAACAACGCAGAGCGAGCCTTCGACGTGTTAGCGCACAATATGGAGGATATCTCCGAACACGGCGCGCCGAGTCGAGCGACGGAGGTTCGTCTCGCTGACGCCCAGCTCTCGGTCAACGAGGAGGTAGAGATTCAATACACCTTCATCGACCAGAGTGGGGTGACGGAACCGACGTCGCTGCCGGTGGTCATCAAGCCCATCGTCTACGACTCACAGACGGGAACTGACATCGTCTACGAAGCTGGGGCGGTCATTCGTGAGCAACCGGACACCGCGCGAATGGTGCGAGAACCAGGATTCGTCTTCGACGAAGACAACCCAACGAACCGAAATCCGCTGTTCATGATCGTCCAGACGACTTCGACGACCAATCAGGACATTGGCGGATCGAAGACGGTTCGCGTCAGAGCGATTCACGAATCGACCGTCGTCGAATCGACGGGGTCGAATGGCCCGTACACGATGAAGGTGTCCGTGACCAGTCCGCGCTTCGAGGCCTGGGAATCGTACTTCGAAGGGAAGTGCAACGACGTTACGACGTCAGGAACGACGGTAACGTGTACGCTCGAAAACGTGGACAAGGGTTACGTGACGAAAGTGCAGACGACCATCGAAATCGAATGAACCTCGCTAGCGAAGTCGCACCGTAATCTCATTTTCCGTGATGTGGAGGAACGTAATGTATCGAGAATCATCGGTAACTTCGTAGTCGAGATAGCCCGACGATTCACTGGCGTCCACGCGGCCTGCATTATTCTCGTTGCCCTTCCCGGGTCCTTCGTGGACGGTGAGTTCGAACGTCGGCCCCATCAGCGAGAAGTAATGGTTTACGAGAAAGTCGACTGATTCGGCATCGGCGTCTTCGGTGTACGTTGGATCCGTTTCAGCGGGGTCGCTACAGACCCCGTCGCCGTTGGTATCGCAGTCTGCTTCGTGCTGGTCGATCGTGGTCGAAGACGGTGCGTCGTTGCCGACGATTTCGGGGCCGTAGTTCCACTTGTTGTCGCTTCCCTGGGTATCAATGTCGCCGTACGTGAGGGACGTGTCACTTGTGAAGTCGATGGTAAGTACCTTCTCGTCGCAGTCGATATCGATGTTCGGGTCGGTATACGGGTCGATGGCTTCGTTTTGCCACTCTTCGTGAACCCCTGTCGTCGAGTTGTAGTAGTAGATACTCATGTCGAGTGTGCCCGGATTAGCTCCGCACAGGTTCTGGGTTGATGCGACGTGAAGCTCGAATTCGGTGTTGGGTCTGTCTTTCGTGTAGAGCGACCAGTGGAGTTGATTGAACCCGTTTTTGTCCCCGTGAAGCTCGACTTGAAACTCGTTCACTTTGTGATTCGTCGCCATCGACGGAACGTCCACAGAGCCGTCCGGCTCCGGTATCTGGAAGTCCCGTAGCGGGTTGCCGGTCGATTTCAGCTGTAAGGTGACGGTTTCGTTATCGTGGTCTGCGTACACAGCACCCGTCGTCCGCGTTCTGAAGTACTCCGCCCAACCTTCGGAGTAGGGGCCTTTCACGGTGATGTTGATCGTGCCTTTGTTGAGTGGATTCCTGTATAGAGCCTGTGTAACGTTGTACGGTGCACCCTGTTCGGTTCCGTCTGCGGCACGCGCCGCTGCGGTAGTGTTCGGGAAAACGTGGCGTTCGCGCTGTGTCGGGTCGATGGTAACGGTGGTTGCCCCGGAGATGTATCCCGAGCCGGTCGTGCGAATCAGCGGGAGGGTGAGCGTCGCATCACGATAGTGAAATTCCGGTGGAGAGATCATTCGCGCTGGCCCGTCGCCGTCTTTTCGCCAAACGCCTCCGCCCTGATAGGCGATTTCCGAATCGTCGGTTGTGAAGACGAGGGCTCCGAGACTCTGATTGTAGATTGTCTCGGTGTCCCCGTTTCCGGTGTAGTTGTTGTGGGTGACGCGAATCCATCCCGTACGTTCGCGGATTTCGTAATTTCCGTTTGCGTTCGGGAAATCGAGGGTTTGTTGGCTCGATGCGCCTAGCGCGACCATCGCGGCACGTGAGTCGAACAGTGTGAGCGTCTGTTCTGCACGTTCGAGTTCGGATTGCTGACGGGTATCTTCGATAACGACCGCACCGAAAGCGGCCACTGCGGTCGTTCCCATCACCACGAGCGCCATGATGAGAATTGTGCCAACTGGTTCCATCTGTCCACGAGTGTCGCCCGTGAGAGAGAACGAAGTACACACTCGCGGCCCGGAGGACCCGGTCATAGATACTCCCTGGCAGTGTCAGACTATAAAACATTCTGTCACTCAGTGAAATTATCTCTCGTTGAAGTGTTCCCGGATGTGACCCCCGCCCGGAAGACTATATCTTTGCGATGCGACAGTATCAATACACGAGATGTACGACAACATATTGTTCCCAACCGACGGGAGTCTTGGGATGTCGAAGGTGCTTACGCAGTGTCTCTATCAGGCGAGACAGAGCGGGGCGACCGTCCACGTCGTGTACGTCGTGGACGTGCGGTCGTACATCATCCTGCCTGAAGAAACTCAGGAACGTATCGTCGAACTCCTCGTGGAGGAGGGACAGCGCGCACTCACCGAGGTAGAAACGCGGGTGAAAGACAAGCCGGACTTTGAGGACGTATCGTTCGTGTACGAAATTCTGCAGGGAATTCCGCACGAAGCCATCCTCGAATACGCTCGCGAAGCGGACATCGACCTCATCGTAATGGGAACGCACGGGCGAACCGGGGAGCGAAAGCGCGTGCTCGGAAGCATCGCAGAGGAAGTCGTGAGAGAGGCGAGTTCACCCGTCCTAACGGTTCGTATCCGCGACGAGGACGTCGCGAAGATACGAGAGGAGATTATGGGTGAGGTAGCGGTGGACGAACCTGAGGAATCTCCGCGCTATATCGAGTGAGGACGTGCTGATTTTCGACCCGTAAGTTCGACGGTATCGAGCACGTACATCGAGAAGACGAGGTCCTCTGTCGGCGTCTCGAAGATGTCGAGCAGGGGCAAGTCGGCCTGCCTCAGTGCCCGGACGACTTCGAGATTCAGTTCGTCGTCCGCAATCTCACGGAGGCGACCCGCCGCGATGACGCTTCGCCACTCACCGTCCACCTCATCGTAAACGACGAGACGCGCCGTCTCGGTGTCTTCTACGTAGGCTCGTTTCTGGCTCTCGGGACCGTAACCGAGCCGGAAGTAAAACCGCGTCGTGGCCGGGTCGAAGCCGTAGGAGATGGGAATCGCGTAGCTGTCGGCGTCGCGAGCCAGCGCCAGTACGCCGGATCCGCCGCGGTCGAGAAACGCCTCGATCTCCGCGTCGCCCATCACCGACGAGTGGGTGTCACTCATAAGTGAATTGACGTGAGCAGCGTGCAAAAAGCTAGGTCTAGGTGGCTGTCAGTGCTGGTGGGTGAACAACAGCACGTCGTCGTCGTGCATCGAGACGCAGAGGTCGAGCAACCGGCTCAGTTCGAGGCTGTTGTACTCGTCTTCGCACACCACGAGGTCGTCGAATGGTTTCTCGCAGGCAGGACACGCGATGCTCACCGTGTTCCGGTAGGTCGTCACGCCACCTGCGCTTTCGTGGGGCGTGAGCGACTGCACCAGGTCGTCGTAGGTGTCTGAATCCATCGCTAGAGTGGTCGTCGTCGCTCCGTGATAACTCTAGGTACGGGGACGTCAGAAGTACCCGCTCATCCCAGGCATAAGGAGGGTGAGCACAAGCACGATGATGAAACTGAGAGCAATGAAGCTGATAATTCCGAACACACCGCCGAGAACAACCGCACTCGACGCGAGGAACCCGCTCATACGATGACGGTTCTGGAGCCCCTTCGCTTGCATCGAGAATCCATAGACGATGGCGATGAGGTTGAGAACTGGAATCCAGCCGACAGAGAGCAGCAAGGCGGTGGGGTACGCCAGCGCTTCGACGGTGCGCTTTAACCCCCGTTCCCCGAACGCGCTCACCACCGCGTGCGTACACACGACGTGACAGAGGAAACTCGTGTAGCCGAACAGACTGGCCAGGATGACGACAAGCGAGACGCTCGAAAAGACCGAGGAGAGCCCGGTCAAATCGACCACCGCACTCACCCCTCCGAGTAGCATTCCCCCTACCACTGCCGAGGCAGCGGCGTAAACGAGGGGGAATCGAACGTCCCTACTCGATTCATAGAACGCTTCTGAAGATAGGATGACTGAACGGGCACCATTGGCCCCTGTCTGTCGGCTTTTCATGACATCTGGTTTACGGGTATGCCGGTGTTAGTTATACTACGGATAGCAATTTTCCGCTAGCGTACCTGTCCACTACTGTGAAATAACAGTCTTTTAATCAGACCCTTTAACGCGAGGTGCTGTGCCGACAGAAACTCGAACCAGAGAGTGCCTTCAACATTGTCATACTCATTGAAATCGACGCGTACTGCGGACAATCGAAGTACTAATCTGGGGAGAGTCGTTCATCAATGTACGTTCGTCGGATATAATTCAGACGGTGCGTGACTCGCTTCGCTCGTCGTGTTGTATCGCGAAAATAATAGTGGACTTGCCGGGATTTGAACCCGGGGCCTCTCCCATGCCAAGGGAGTGATCTACCCCTGATCTACAAGCCCGCGTCAGCAATATTCGCTTTCCGGCGGTTGTTCATAAACCCATCGAACCACCTTCGGGAGGGCGAAAATGCGCATAGAAACCGTTTAGTGGCTCAGGGGGTGAACTACCCGTGGGAACAACACGGCCGCAAATCTGACATCGCCGTGCACTTGCACGGCTCTGGGATTGCGGTAGTGACCGGCGCGTCCCGCGCCGAAACGTCTAGAGCGGTCTGTGCGGTTCCTATCCTCAACTATGGCACGAATGCACACTCGACGCCGCGGCTCGTCCAAATCGGACCGACCCGTGGCTGACGAACCACCGGAGTGGAGCGACGTCGACGCAGACGCAGTCGAAGAGCGCGTCGTCGAACTGGCAGAACAGGGTCACACCCCAGCCGTCATCGGACTCAAACTCCGTGACGAAGGTGTTCAGGGCACGCCTGTCCCGAACGTCAAGCTGGCGACGGGCAAGAAGGTCACCCAGATTCTCGAAGAGAATGACGCGAAGGACGACCTTCCAGCAGACCTCCGTAACCTCATGACGCGCGCCGTGCGTCTCCGAGACCACATGGAGGAGAACCCGAAGGACCACCAGAACAAGCGCGCACTCCAGAACACGGAGTCGAAAGTGCGCCGGCTGGTCTCGTACTACCGCGGCGACGAGCTCCCCGCGAACTTCAAGTACGAGTACGAAGAGGCCAAAGAAATCCTCGGTCTCCAGTAATCGATGTCCGCAACCGGTCGCACAGGAGGAGACGCCCCCGACGCGAGTGAACTCGCCGCGACGTGCCGCGACGCCGACTTCGTTCGGTTCGTCGCCCACGCAGACGGCGATGCACTCGCCGCAACGGGGCTCATCGCCCGCGCCCTGAGCGGTGCTGGCGTCCCCTTCCAGGCGAGCGTGGCTCGCTCGGGGAACCTCTCGCGACCGGCCAACACGGACGACGTCACCACACTCCTCGTCGGCGGGACCGACCCGTCGTACGACGGTGCCATCGACGCCAGCGCACGACCGGCGAGCGTGACGGCGGAAACCGTCGCACGCGAACTCGCTGCGGACCCCGACCCGGTGTGCGCCCTCGCGGGCGTCGTCGCCGCGGAAGGGCATCCGAGCGAGTACGCGGAGCTTCTCGAACGCGCAACGGAGCGTGACCTCGTGAATCAGCGACCCGGCGTCGGAATCCCGACGGCGGACCTCGCGAACGGGCTCGCCCATACGACCCTCGCTCACGCGCCCTTCTCAGGGAATGAGGGGGCCGCGACCGCGGCGCTGGCAGACATAGAGTTACCTGTCGACCTCGACACCCGCGCACAGCGACGCCTTGCTTCGTTGCTCGCCCTCGCTACTGTCTCTGCAGACGGGGCGACACCGCGAGCAGCCGAGGCGGTCGAGCGCGCCCTGCACCCCCATGCGACCGACGGCCCGTTCGCCACGGTCGAAGGGTTCGCAGACGTACTTGACACCGTCGCACGCGAGCAGCCGGGCACGGCGCTCGCACTCGCGCTCGGACACGATGCGAAGACCCCAGCACTCGACGCCTGGCGTGCCCATTCGAAGCGGACGCACGCGGCACTCCGCGAAGCGGCGACCGGCCGATACGACGGCCTGTTCGTCGCCCGCATCGACGACGACGCGAACCCGCCAGTTCGAACGACGGCCCGCCTGCTCCGGGATTTCCGCTCGCCGGAGCCCGTGGCGCTGGTCGTCGCGGACGGCCGGGCCGCAGTTTGCGCGACCGAGCAACAGGGGCTTCTTGGCGAAAAGATGGCAGCGGCCGCGGCTACCGTCTCTGGAACCGGCGGTGGGCGCGACAGACAGGGCTACGCCGAATTTGGGGCCGACGTGTCGGCTCCGGATTTCGTCACGGCGTTCAGGGAGGCGCTATGAAACGCGCGACCATCCGGACCACACACGAGCACGCCGCGGAGATTGCGGCGGCGCTCGAACCGGACAACACGCCAGAGATGCGCATGACGGTCACCGACGACGAAATCGAGATGATCATCGAGCGCGAGACGACCGGCGGCCTGCAATCGACCGTCGACGACTACGTGGTGAACCTCACGGTGGCAGCACAGCTTACGAACAACCCGAAAACAGAATCCAACAATGAGTGAACGATCAGTCTCTCGGCGTAAACAGCAGAAGCGTTGGTACAAGGTGCTCGCACCTGAACAATTCGACCGCGCAGAACTCGGTCAGACGCCTGCTGACGAAGCCGAGAAGGTCTACGACCGAACCATCGAAACGACGCTTGGCGAACTGACGAACGACGCCAGCAAGAACAACACCAAACTCACCTTCAAGGTGAACGACGTCGGCAGCGACGCCGCGTACACCGAGTTCGTAAAGCACGAACTCACCCGCGACTACCTTCGCAGCCTCGTCCGGCGCGGAGCCTCGAAAATCGACGCGAACATTACGGCCATCACGAAAGACGGCTACCGCGTCGAGATTCAGCCGCTCGCCCTGACGACCAAGCGTGCGAACCACAGCCAGGAACACGCAATCCGCAAGCAGATGATCAACATGGTCGAGGAGACCATCGAGGACCACACCTACGAGCAGATCGTCGACAGCATCGTCGACGGTCGCATCTCCTCCGCCATCTACGCGGAAGCGAAGACCATCTACCCGCTTCGCCGTGTCGAAGTCCAGAAATTCACCCTCGAAGCCCGCCCAGAAGAGGTCGAGGCCGAGGAAGAAGCCTCCGTCAGCGTAGACGAAGAGGACATCGGCGTCGACGTCGACGAAGAACTCGAAGCAGAAGACGACGAAGAAACCGAAGCGTAATTCGGCCTTCTCGTTATCGAGATATTTTGCGGTTTGTGGATAGGTTGCGGCCTGCGGACGGGTGCGTCCCATCGCCCCCACGAGCGACGGCTATTCGGTGACGACGAACGTCGCAATCATCCCGCCGGGTTCGTGGGGGACGCAGAAATAGGTGTACTCGCCGGGAACTTCGGGCGTGTATTCGTAGGTTTCACCCGGTGCGATGGAACCGCCGAGGTTGCCCGTCCAGGCGTCTCTCGCTGCCTGTTCTGACTCGAAGCCACCGGAGGCGAAGTAGGCAGCACCGTCGGGAATGTCGGCCTCGTAGGCCGTCACGGTGTGACTGCGGCCACCTGTGTTCTTCCAGACGATGGTCGTGCCGACGGGAACCTCGTAGGGGTCGCTCGGATGGACGAAGCGGTTTGCGGACATCCCGATGTCGTACTCCGCGCTCCCGTCTGGCTGTCCAGACGACGTACAGCCAGCCACAGACAGTGTCAGGGCGGTCGCGGCGGTGGAGAGAAACGCACGCCGGTGCATAGTCGAATCTCACGGCTGGAACGATATATGCTCGCCGATTGGGTGTGCGAACGAACATAAAGAGGTAAGGCCGAACCTCTCCACCGCCACAGTATGCAGCCCCGTTTCGTCGGGCGGTTGGGACTCGCGGACGCGGTCACCGTCGCCAACGCGGCTCTCGGCTTTCTGGCCGCCGCCGTGGCGATGGTCGACCCGTCGCTCGCCGCGCGACTGATACTGCTCGCCGCCGTCGCCGACGGACTGGACGGCGTCATCGCCCGGAAGATGGGCGGGACGCCGGTCGGTGACTACCTCGACTCGCTCGCGGACGTGGCCTCGTTTGGCGTCGCCCCCGCGTTGTTCGTCGTGAGCGTCGCCAACGCGGAGTGGGGCCTCGTTCTCGGTGACCTCTCGATGCGAGGCGTCGCCGCACTTGGTCTGCCCGCGCTGTTCGTCGCCGCGGCGGTCATCAGACTGGGACTTTACACCGCCTACGACGTGGCGAAACACACGACAGAGGGCGTCCAATCGACGCTCGCGGCGACGATACTCGCCGTCGTCTTTCTCGCCGGCTTCCAGGGAGCGACGCTGCTCGTGGGACTTGCCGGGCTCTTTGCGTACCTCATGGTCACGACGATTCAGTACCCGGAACTGTACGCCCGCGACGCGATTGCCATGGGCATGATTCAGGCGCTCGCCATCCTCGCACCACTGGCGTTCGACCGCATCTTCCCAAAGGGCCTGCTGGTGGCCGCGGTAGCCTACCTCGTGTTGGCTCCGCGCTTTTACTGGCGATAAGGCCGAAGGGAAACGCTCTTAGGTTGACCTGCCGGTAGTTCACGTATATGAGCAACGGGGACGAGGAACCCGAGACCCCCGCGGAGGACGCACCCGCAGTAACACCCGAGTCGTTCGAAGAACGCCTGGCTGAGGTCGAAGAGTCCTTAGACGAGGCGGAAACCGAGTCTGACCTCGACGAAATCGAGGCGCGACTCGACGCTCTCGAGACGGACCTCGGAGCGGCCGAACTCCCAGAACCGGAGGACGACGACGAGGACGACCCCCGCGAGGAACTGGAATCGAAACTGAGCGACCTGCGAGACGCACTCGAAGACGCTCGTGGCCCGTACGCCGAGGATGTCGTGAGTGAAATCGAGGCCGCGAAAACCAAAATCGAGGAAGGCGAGTGGACCGAGAAAGGCGACGACGAAGTCGTCACGGCCGCCGGGTCCTACGCCGACCGGATGGGCGAGATTCTCGACGCCTCGTTCGTCGTCGAGAGCGATTCGCACTACGACGTGCTCAACACGCTCGACGAAATCGCAGAAGCCGTCGAAGCCGCGAATCTCGACGCAGACGAGGACGAAGAGACCATCGCGGCACTCGTCGAAGCCACCGAAGAGTTCAAACAGGACCTGGAGGACGCCCAGGAGTGGGACGACCTCACTGTCGTCGAAAAGCTCGACGCACAGGGCTTCTACGACGTGCTGACGCCGAAGAATCGCAAGGACTACCCACCGGAACTCAACGCGGTTCGCATCTACGAAAAGGAGAACAACCCGGAGATGATTCTCCTCGCACTCGACATGCTCGAGTCGAACTTCATGCAGGAACACTGCATCGAAGCCCTCGGCCGCATGGGGTCGCCTGAGGCCTACGACGCGATGATCGGTCCGGCCCAGAAGCGCAAGAAGCCACAGATCGAAGTGCTCGGCAAAATCGGCAACCCGGACGCACTGGAGACGCTGCTCGAATACGTCGAAGCCGACAACGACCCACAACTCCAGAAGGTCACGATGAAGGCACTCGGCGAAATCGGTGACGAAGAGGCCACGCAGGTCATCGCTAACAACCTCGTCGCGGAGAACGAAGGCGTTCGCAGCCAGGCGGCGCGCGCACTCGGCCTCCTCGGCGACACCCGCGCCGTCGAACCGCTCGGCGACGTGCTCGACGACGACGAGTCCGACACCGTCCGCGCGAGCGCCGCGTGGGCACTCAACCAGATTGGGACGAAGGCGGCCCTCGAAGAGGCTGCCCGCTACGACGAAGACGCGTCCTACATCCTGCAGGTCGAAGCCGAGAAGGCGTCTGCTGCGCTCAAACAGACGACCGAACCGGCGGCCTGACCGGACGAACCTTTTTACACGAAGCTGGGACCACTCCGTGGCGTGTTCGTCCGTCTGGTCCTCGCACTCGCGCTCGTGCTCACCGTGTTCCAGCGACCGCGTCACCGACCGCAGACTAGCCCACGTTCGTCGCGGTGTACCCAAATCCGCTCACGGCAGACGACGCGGGCGAGTACGTCGTCATCGAGTTTCCGACAGCCAAAACAGGCAACTGGACGCTATCAGATGGAGAGACGACCGTCTCGCTGTCGCGTGTGAATTTGGCGGGACCTTGCGCCCTGACCGCCGAACTAGGGGTAACCGCAAATCGAACCGAGTATCCAGTCGCCACACTCCCGACTGCGCTCGAACTGTCGAACGGCGGGGAGACGCTAACGCTCCGGCACAAGAGAAACGTCGTGGATACCGTCACGTACGAGAACGCACCGCCGAGCGAACGGTGGGAGCGGACGGACGTAGGATGGACGTGGGAACCCCTCGGTGCAACGAACCGCCCGGTCGTTTCGGTTGGACCTGTTCCCGTCACGACGTTCCTCCCGGACGCACCAAATGCGACGCTCGACGCAATCCAGACTGCAGACAGTCGCATCCTCCTCGCGGGTTACACCTTCTCTTCGTCGCGGGTGGCAGACGCCCTCGTCGCTGCCAACGACAGTGGCATCGCTGTTCGAATACTGCTCGACTGCGACCCCGTCGGCGGGATGACGACTCAGCAGGCGGCGACGCTCGACCGACTCACAGCCGCAGGTATCTCCGTCAAACTCGTCGGTGGCCCGCGTGCTCGCTATTCGTTTCACCACGCCAAGTACGTCGTCGTGGACGACCGTGCTATCGTCCTCACAGAGAATTGGAAGCCGGCGGGAGTCGGCGGTAACGCGAGTCGTGGCTGGGGAGTCGTCGTGGCGAACGCCACGCTCGCAGACGAACTCGCGGCCACCTTCCGGGCGGATGCGGAGTGGCGCGATACAACGGCGTGGGAGCGGGCACGCTCCACTCGCGAGTTCGTTTCAATCCCGCCGGCCAACGGGTCGTATCCGCGTCGCTTCCGCCCGCAATCCCTCAGCGCCGAGTCCGTCGAACTGCTCGTCACCCCGGACAACGCCGAACCCCGACTCGTCGAGCACCTCGATGCGGCAGAGGAATCGATTCTGGTAGAGCAGGTCACGATTGGCGGTCGTGACCACGCGCTGTTGGAAGCTACCCTTCGGGCAGCGCATCGCGGCGTCTCGGTACGAATTCTCCTCAGCGGCGCGTGGTACGCCCGCGAGGAAAACGAGGCACTTGCCACCGCACTGAACGACCGGGCGCGTAGGGAAGGACTTCCGCTCGAAGTTCGCGTAGCAGAGCCACGCGGCAGATTCGAGAAGATTCACGCGAAGGGCATCATCGTGGACGGCGACACAGTCGTCCTCGGCAGTCTGAATTGGAACGACCACGCGCTCAGAGAGAATCGAGAGGTGGTAGTCGTTTTGCACGGCGACGCCATCGGCGACTATTTCACGAGCGTTTTCGACGCAGATTGTCGCGGCGGGTCGTGGTGGGTGTCGATGGGCGTGCTCGGCGCGGTTGCACTGTCGGCACTCGCGGCGGGAGTAGTTGGAAAGAAAGTTCGTTTCGTGGTCAGTCGTGGGTGACGATGGTGCTGCGAAGCTCTTCGTCGATTTCCGCGGCCGCCATTTTCTCGACGAGCGCGTCGAGGACTTCCTCACGCATCCCCTTCACGAACTTGATGGACCCGACGACGAGATGGCCGCCGCCGCTGACGCCGCCGCCTTTGACCTCCTCATTGAGTTCCTGAACCATGTTCGGGATGTCGAGGCGGACGCCGTCGGAGCGGAGGACCGTGAAGTCGGGACCGTAGCCGATGGTGATGACCGACTCGCCCGTCTCCTTGACCTTGCGGTCGTGGATTTCGCCAGTCGTCTTCCCCGGTGCGGGGTAGGTAAACCGGTGGGCGTGGCGCTCTAAGTCGATGCGGTAGAGGTGCGCGTCGTTGTCGAGCACCTCGTGTTCGACGTGGGGCATCACGGAGTCGAGTTGCTTCTCGACGTCGCGCTCTGCCCGCGAGGAGAGGAACTCGACGAGCTTCCGGTGGCGCTCCTCGTCGTCGCAAGCGACGTTCAGGATGTCGTTGATGAGGTCACGACCGTCGTTGTACTTGAGCCAGTAGGCCTCGTAATCGAGTGCCTCGCCGATGTTCCAGAGGTCGTCCTCAGTGTAGCCTTCGGCTTCCGCGAGGTCGATGTACTGCTCCATGGCCTCGGCCTTCGAGCGGTCAGTGAGCCCGGCGACAGCAGGGACGTGGTTGAGTTCGTCCGCCAGGTCCGGGTAAATCATCCGCGCGAGTTCGACGCACATCATGCCCGTCGTGATGCGGTAGTCCTCGTCGTGCATGTACGGGTTCACGTGCTCTTCGACGAGCGGTTCGACCGCCTCCGGGTCGGGGTGGTGGTGGTCGACGACGACGATTGGGATGTCGTAGTGGGCCAGGTTCTGGTAGGCCGGGATGTCCTCCTCGGTGCTGCCGTTGTCGAGCATGAGCAGGAGGGGGAGTTTCTGGCCGTGTCGGGCGCGGTCTTCGAGCGAGAAGTTCAGGTCGCGGACGACGTCCTCCATCTCGTAGAACGGTGCCTTACTCGGCAGGCGCTTGAGCAGGTGGCGCGGTGCCGATGGGTCCTGATGGGTCTCCTCGATGAAGCGCTCGATGGCGAGTTGGACGGGGACGCTCGCGCACATCCCGTCACCGTCTGCGTGGTGGCGCATCTTGATGGGGCGCCCTTCGAGCACGGTGCGTCGCAGGAGCGTCGCCACGCGCTTCAGGTCGGGTCGGAGTTTCTCGAACGCGGGCCAGTCGATGAGCGGGTCGACGTCTGCAGCCTCGGCGCGTGCGTCGAGGGCGGATTCGAGTCGGGCTGCGACTTCGGTGGCTTCCTCGCCGTCGAGGGCGTCGATGTTCGAGGCTTCGACCTGAATCGCGTCGTCGCGCGAATCGACGACGCCCGTGACGCGAACCACGTCGCCGACTTCGATGTCGGGGTAGGCGCGGACGCCAGCGTCTTCGAAGGCTGCACACGGGACGACGGCCGTCTCGTCGCGCACCTGGAAGATGGTCGGGCCGCCGGTCTGTTTGATCTGGACGACCTCACCCTCCAGATGGATGGTGTCGGTCGAGGACGGGGTCAGCGAGTCGGCGTCCGAAATCTCGTAGTCGTGGGCGACGGTGACTGTCTCGTAGTCCGGGAGGTCAGCGACGGTAAAACTCAGGTCGCCGTTCTCGCGAATTTCGGTCAGGTAGACGATGAGTTCGTCGCCGACTTCGTAGCTTCCGTCGAGTGCGGACTCGTGAACCAGACCGGATACTTCGTCGGAAATATCGACGAAGATGCCGTAGTCGACGACTCCGTTTACGGTTGCGTGGTAGTACTCCTCGGCGGTGACGTCTTTCAGCGTACACTCCGCAGCGAGGTCATAGACAACAACCCGGTCAGAAGAACTTGCGCCGGCAGTATCGCCGGCATCGGGTGGTGATGACATTCTTATTTCTCGTTTGGCTTTGCTCCGTTTAACGCTTTGCAAACGGTGTCTCGCGTATGCGAGGACTCGGCCCAAATTAGCGACGCGTATCGTACACAGCGGCGGCGAGCGCGTCCCGGTGGCCTTCGTTCGGCCCGCCGGCGATTGTGAGGAGTTTCGCGTCCCGAAGGTAGCGTTCGACGTGTCGTTCGGTGGTGTAGCCGATGCCACCGTGCAGTTGCATCGCCTCGTTTGCGTTCTCGACCGCCGCCTCCGTGGCGTGGATTTTCGCCATGTGCAACGCACCGTCGAGCGGGACGCCGCGGTCCGCACGGTCGGCGGCGTGAAGGGTGAGCAACCGGGCGGCATCCACCCGCGTCGCCATCTCGCCGACCCGCCACCGGAGGCCCTGCTTGTCGCTGAGCGGGCCACCGAACTGCTCGCGCTGGCTGGTGTGGGCGACCGTCTTTTCGAGTGCCGCGCGAGCGATGCCGACGCCCCGTGCGGGGACGTTGACCCCGTTGGTGATAGTTTTCCGTTCGAGGTAGGCCATCCCCGTCTCTCCGACTCGGCGGGTGTCCGGGACGCGAACCGAATCGAGCGTCACTTTCGGCGAGGGGACGCTTCGTGCTCCGAGCGTGTCCCAGACCGTCTCCACCTCGAATTCGTCGGTCGGAATCAGGAAGGCGCTGATGTTCTCCGGGGCCGCCTCCTCGGGGCCGGTTTTCGCGTAGGTGAGGACGTAATCGGCCTCGAAGAAGTTCGTGACCCACTGTTTGTGGCCAGTCACGACCCACTCGTCGCCGTCTCGTTCCGCAGTCGTCTCCATGGCGAGTTTGTCGCTGCCCGCGTTCGCCTCGCTGAGGCCGAGCGCCCCGACCGTTTCGAACCGAGCCATCTCGGGCAAGAGGGACTCTTTCAAGTCGTCGTTCCCGAACCGTTCGACGACGGTGGCGACGCCGAGGTGGAGCGCGAGGGCGCTCGCGACGGGCATCATCGCCGCGGCCAGTTCTTCGATGACGATACAGAATTCGACCAGTCCCTCGTCGCGCCCGCCGTACTCCTCTGGAAGCGTGAGGCCGGTCAGGCGACGGTCGCCGAGTTCTGCGAGGATTGCTTCGGGATAGTCACCCGCGTCGTCAAGTTCACGGGCGACGGGTTCTATCTCCTCGGTCGCAAACTCGCGGACATCGTCACGAAGGACCCGCTGTTCGTTGGTGAGTCGAAACGCCATGACTGGCAATTGCTCACAGGGACAAATAGGTGTACGGCAACCGGCATCGTCGGCGGTTCGTCCCCCTTCCGGAACGCTTAGAAGGCGCGCCTTCCGAGTGAACGGTATGCGGCTATTCCGTTCGAGCGAGGTACTCGGCATCGCCGAGGAGACCCTCGAATTCGTGCTCGAAGCGTCACGAGAGACGCATCCGAACGAGTACATGGGACTACTCCGAGGCGAACGAGCAGCGGACCTCGGGCTGGACGAGGAGGGGGTCGTTATCACGGACGTGCTCGTCATCCCCGGCACCGTCTCGAACGAGGAGAGCGCGACGGTCCGGACGAATCTGATTCCAAACGACATGCGCGCCATCGGGTCGGTTCACTCCCACCCGAACGGCGTCCTCCGGCCGAGCGACGCAGACCTCGCGACCTTCGGGAATGGCCAGGCACACATCATCATCGGCGCGCCTTACGGGCGTGACGACTGGCAGACGTTCGACCGCGAGGGCAATCCCCGCGACCTTCGCGTCATCGACGTGGACCTGCCGGACGAACCGTTCTTCGACTTTACACAGGAAGACATCGACAAAGAACTCCAATGACGACGGTAATCGCACAGGGCACCTTCGACATCCTCCACCCCGGCCACCTCCACTATCTCCGTGAAGCGGCGGCCATGGGTAACGAACTCTACGTCATCATCGCCCGCCGGGCGAACGTGACGCACAAACAGAAACCCATCCTCCCCGACGAGCAACGCCGCGACATGATTGCCGCCCTCGACTGCGTTGACCAAGCGGTACTGGGACACTTAGAGGACATCTTCGTCCCCATCGAGGAGATCCAACCGGACATCATCGTCCTCGGCCACGACCAGCACCACGACGAGGATGGCATCGCCAAGGCACTCGCCGCCCGCGGCATCGACTGCGAGGTTCGACGCGCCTCGATGCGTGACAAAAAGTTCGAGGGTGAACTACTCTCGACGGGCCGCATCATCGAGCGCATTTGCGCCGAACGCTGCTAGGGCAACTTTTTGGGCGCGAGCGATGAAACACTCGCGCGAAAAAGTTTCATCAAAAAGCGTTGCGACCACGTCCGTGCTCGCACCACATCGGTTCTGCGGTGGTATTCTGTTCGGTTGTTTAGTTTCGGCTTGGCGGGAGTTCGTCGTCTCGGTGGAGTTCTGCGAAATCGTATGTTTCCACGTCATTTGGCACGTCGGAGCGCGCGCTTTCGTAGACGTCAATCACGTCGAACCAACTTGGTTTTGCATAGACTTCAGCTTCGTCGGTCAGCTGTACCCTTTTGAAATCTTCTCTGCTCGTCCATGTATTGAGGCAAGGTGAGAAATCATCGCCACAAATTCCGAGAAGGTATTTGACCCTAAATCGAGAAGCGAGTGCGTCATGAACTGCTTCGTCGATGGCGAAGTTTACAGGGTTTTGGGGGCTTTGCCCAACGAACTGGGGGTCGAAACTACCAGTAACCCCGTCTACGCGTCCCCAAATCGAAAGCACGTCATCGACGTAGCGTTGTCTATCGTGCTCCCATTCTAGAAGTATTGCTTTCTCTTCTACTTGGCCGACCTTTGTAATGCCAATTGTCGATAAGCAACCGCTCAAACTAGCAGTTAGAGTCAAGCCAGAAGTGGAAAGAAACTGTCGTCTAGAGGGCATAAACTACTCATCGAAAATGCCAATAATAAACTTTCAGTTGTACATCTCGAAGCGCGCTATCCATCGAATCTGCCAAAGTACGACGTCGCGAACCGCTCGAAGCCCAAATTTTCGGCCAGCGCCACCGACCACGGCCACGCGTTGAGCGTCCGGTACTGCGGGAGCAAGTCCCGCGAAAGCGCCAGTTCGGTAACCCGTGAGACGACTGCCCGGCCGTGTCCCGCGTTCCGGTGGTCGGGATGGGTGACGACCGAGATGTGCGCAATCAGGTCGTCCCACACTTCGTATCCGGCCACCGCGACGAGGCGGCCGTCAACGAATTGTCCGACAGTGGTCTTCGGGCCGAACTCCGGGCCGCCTGCGTCCCACTCGTCGTCTGAAACGCTGGCCTGGAACGTGTCGAAGGCTGGTTCGTCGGCCACTCCAAGCAGGCGAGCGTCGGAGGAAACCGGCTGGAATCCCTCGCGGTCAGTATAGCCGTAGAACGCCGGCCCGAGGAGTTTCGAGAGCGAGAGAAAGCTGTCGAACCACTCTACTACCGCGTCGCTGTCGTCGAAATCGAGCGATTCGAGCGCGGGTGCGTGGCGTTCGACGGCGTCGAGGAACGACGCTGGCGCAGAGACGACCAGCGAGTCTTCGTGGCGAAACAGCTGCACTCCGCCTTCGTCAGTGCTGCCGACGGTGATACCAGATTCCTCGAACGCCTTCAGGGAAACGCCCAGACGGGTTGCCCAGTAGCGACGGAGTCGCTCGCCAGTGTGCGAAGAAAATCCCATAGTCGAACGTGGACGACGGAGGTGAAAATTGTGTCCTACGGGCGAAAGCGGTGGCCGCACTCAGCACACCGATACACGGCCCGCCAGCCACCGCCGGTGACCATCTGTTTTCGATACGACCCTTTCGCTCCGCACTCGGCGCATCTCGTGGAGGGACCGGGAGCCTTCGCCATGGATTCGGGTTCGTACTCCGGGTCAGTAAGTGTTCGTTTCGTCGTAAGTGGGCTCGCAGTCGATGCTTTTTCGGAGAACCCACAGAAAGTATTTATCAAATAGCCAACCACATTCGCCTATGCCCTCCCACTCGCGTCGAACCGTCCTCCGACTGAGTGTCGTATCGCTTGCCACCGGTTTCGCGGGGTGTTCGTTCACGGGACCGTCGGCCACGGATACGCCCTCACCCGAGACAAGCGAGACACCGACCGAGGAACCCACAGAAACGAAAACCACCCAGTCCGGCAACACCGTCGAGTACGCGGCGCTCACAGAACAGGACAAGGAACTGTTCGACGAAATGCGCTCACAGGCGCAGGTGACGCGCGGCATGGACCGCGTCTCGGAGACGCTGCTGGACGCGGAGTTCGTCGTGTACCAGGGGTCGCGCTATCGAATCGAGAAGGAGAACGCGGGCTACATCGCTGAGTACACACTGGAGGTGACGAAGACGAGCGAATCGAACGTCGAGGAGGACGAACTGGTGGCGTACGAGGACCTCACGCCGGAAGCGGCGGCAGCGTTCGACGAAGCCAGAACGGGCGACCGGTTCACCGTCCGCGGAGAGACGCTCCCGGGTGGACTCGCGGGTCATCGGTACGTCGAGTTCGACGGCGAGTACTACGAGCTCACGGTCATCGTGGGCGACATTATCCGATGGAGGTTCGCGGCGACGAAAGTCGAAGAACGGGTAGCCCGTGGTTCCTGAGGCGATTCGCCTCGTCGTATGCGTCCTCGTCGGGCTCCTCGCTGGACGGGTGGTCGGGCCGTTGTTCGTCCCCACTCCGACGAGCACGCTCGCGTTCGTCCTCACGGCGGTCGTCGCGGTGGGTGTCGGGGGCGGACTCTACCGGTCTGCGTGGCTCCAGTGAGGCGGCTCGGCACCCGCGACCGGCCCCGCTGCCAAGAGTTATCCCCGTAAAATAGAATAATCAGCTATGGACCAACAGTTCGACTGGCTCACCTTAGACGAGGGTGAGGAGATTCTCTGGGCGGACACGCCCCACCCCTACAGTCTCGTGCCCGCGTTCATCGTCGGCGTCCCGCTCATGCTCGTCCTCGTCGGGATTCCCATCGTCGTCGGCGCGTATCTCACCCACAAGAACACCAACTTCGTCGTGACGAACCGCGCCCTCTACAAGAAGACCGGTGTCCTCTCGCGCAACGTCCAGCGCATCGAGTTCGACAAGGTGCAGGACACCTCCTACCGTCAGACCTTCTTCGGGTCGCAGTTCGGCTACGGAGCAGTAGACATCTCGACGGCCGGCGGCGCGGGCGTCGAACTGAGTTTCCAAAGCGTCGCGAATCCACAGGAACTCCAGTCGCTCATCAACGAGCGCATCAACCGCCGCGAGGGACGCGGTGGCTCGGCAGACGACAAGGCCGCCGTTCTGGACGAAATTCTCAGCGAACTCCGCGCGATGCGCGAGGTCATGGAGACGAACTCCCCGCCGAACCGCCCATGAGCGACCTCGATTGGCTCGTCCCCGACGCAGGTGAGGAAGTCCTGTGGTCGGGCCATCCACGACTCACGACGGTGCTTCCGGCGATGGTCATCGGAGCGCTTCTCGTCGGCGGATTTGGCGCGGCTGGATTCGCATTCAACGAACCGCTGCTCGCCATTCCGGCACTGCTTGGATTCCTCATCGCGGGCGCTGCCTACCTGTTGGTCGTGAACACCGAGTTCGTCGTGACGAACGTCGGCCTGTACCGGAAAACCGGCGTCTTCTCGCGGAACGTCCGTCGGGTCTCGCTCTCGCGTGTCCAGAACAGTGCGTTCAGCCAGGGCCTCCTCGGGTCTATTTTCGGCTACGGGTCGGTCGGCGTCGAGGCCGCCGGTGGCGGGTCGATTCGATTTTCGAACATCGAAAATCCCCGCGACGTGCGGGCGCTGGTCGATACGTACGCTGGAGCAGACGACATTCCCGGAACGCTCGACCAGTGGCAAGCGGTGCTCGAAGAAGTTCGCGGCCTGCGAGCGGCGTTCGAGGCGCGGTCGTAGGAATCTTCGTTTTACCAGCCTGTCCAGTCAGTGTAGCTCCCTAACACACCGCATTTCCGGTGAAAACTGAAGGACTGCGCGGGTGAAAACGGACGACTGGCGATTAGAGGTAGCCCGCGTCCGCGAGGCGGGTGACGGCTTCTTCCAGTCGTTGCTTGCTGTTCGCGTAGGAGATGCGGGCGTAGCCGGGTGCATTGAACGCACTCCCCGGAACCGTCGCGACGTGGGCTTCCTGAATCGCGCCCTCACACCAGGCCGAATCGTCGTCGTCCACGGGAACCATCATGTAGAAGGCACCCTGCGGGACGGCGACGTCGACGCCGTGGTCTGCGAGGAGGTCGACGAGGAAGTCGCGGCGTTCTTCGAAGGCCGCACGCATCTCTTCGACCGCCTCAGACGTGTTTTCGAGGGCTTCGACGCCGGCGTACTGGACGAAGTGGGTCGCCCCAGACACCGAGTGAGAGTGAAGTTTGCCCGCCTCGTCGATGAGGGATTTCGGCGCGGCGAGGTAGCCGAGTCGCCACCCGGTCATCGAGAACGCCTTCGAGAACCCGTTTACCGTGACAGTGCGGTCTTCCATTCCGTCGAGAGTTCCGAGACTGGTCTGTTCGACGCCCTCGTAGGTGATTTCATCGTAGATTTCGTCGGAGATGACGGTGAAGTCGTGTTCGACGGCGAGGTCACGGACGCCTTCGAGGGCGGCGTCCGAGTACACCGCGCCCGTCGGGTTGCTCGGGGAGTTGACGATGAGCAGGTCGGTGTCGTCGGAGACGGTCTCTGCGAGGTCTGAGAGGCCGGGTTCGAGCTGGAAGTCGTACGGGGCGAGGTCGACGCGCTTCAGGTCGCCACCAGCGAGTTTGACCATCGCCTCGTAGCTGACCCACGCGGGGTCGAGCAGCACGACTTCGTCGCCGTCCTGAACGAGCGTGTTCACCGTCTCGTAGAGCGCCTGTTTCGCGCCGGGCGTGACGATGATTTCGTCCGTGGCGTAGTCGAGGCCGTCTGCGTCGAGTTTCTGCTTTATCGCTCGCTTGAGCTGTGGAATCCCGTTCGACGGCGGGTAACCGGTGTGGCCGGCGTCCATCGCGTCCTTGCCCGCCTGAATCACGTTCTCGGGGGTCGGGAAGTCGGGTTCGCCGACGCTCAGGTTCACGACGTCCACGCCGTCTGCCGCCAGTTCGGAGGCGAGGTTGGAGATAGCAAGGGTCGCGCTCGGTTCGACACGTTTCACTCTGTCTGCGAATTTCATTGTAGTTCCTCCACGAGGTCGAGAGCGCCCGTGACCGCGTGGGCACCCATGTCGGTACGTGCTCGGGCCTCGTCCGCCGTCATCCCCGGCCCGGCGATGCCGAGCGTGACCGGCGTGTCGCGGTCGATGCTCACGTCCGTGAGTTTCTGGGCGGCGGCGTTGCCGATGACTTCGTCGTGGCTCGTCTCACCGGTGATGATACAGCCGAGCACCGCGACGGCGTCGATGTCGTCGCGACGGGCGAGTCGGTCCGCCGCGAGCGGCGTATCGTACGCCCCGGGAACGGCGAGGGTTGCTGCGATGTCCGCGCCGCGCTCTGCTGCGGCCTCACGGGCCAACTCCTCCATCTTCGACGTAATCGCGCGGTTGAACTGCGCGACCACCAGCCCAAGCGTTACCATGTGTTCGCGGTGGTGCAGGGTACTAAAAGAAGTACCGTTCCCGGTATCGCCTGCGAACAGTTTTCTGCGACTGGACGGGATATGTCAAAGACGCGTTTAACAAACAGAAGGATTCTAACCCCCGCGTGCGCTTTAGTGGTTCAATGGCAACGGTTGACGACCCCCGCTCTCGCTCTGACGACCGCCGGAGATTGTTCTTCGCGCTCGTCGCCATCGCCGCCGTCGCACTCATCGCGCGTCTCATTTTCCTCGGCGACCGCGTCGCCCACTGGGACGAAGGCCGCGTGGCGTACTGGACGCTTCGCTACGCAAAGACCGGCGTCTGGGAGTACCGCCCCATCGTCCACGGGCCGTTCCTCTTTCACGTGAACAAGTACGTGTTCACGCTGCTCGGGCCGACGGACTTCGCAATGCGCCTCGTCGTCGCCATCGTCGGCGGCCTGCTCCCGCTCACCGCGTGGAACTTCCGCGAGCACCTTCGCGACCTCGAAGTCGGCGTCCTCGGGGCGCTCCTCGCGTTCAACCCACTCCTGCTCTACTACTCGCGGTTCATGCGCAACGACCTGCT
This sequence comes from Haladaptatus sp. DYSN1, assembly GCF_029489995.1. Taxonomy (NCBI): domain Archaea; kingdom Methanobacteriati; phylum Methanobacteriota; class Halobacteria; order Halobacteriales; family Haladaptataceae; genus Haladaptatus; species Haladaptatus sp. DYSN1. Next base: position 1,430,426 of record NZ_CP120470.1, on the reverse strand, counting down.
CGTCGCCGCGTTCATGTTCGTCGCCCTCGGCTTCTTCGTCCGCGCTTACGACACTGGCAAACACCGGTATTTCTACGTCGGCGTCCTCGCGTTCGCCCTCGCCTTCACCACGAAAGAGAGCGCGATTCTCTACCCCGTTTGCTGGGCCGGCGCGGCCGTCCTTTTGCTCGACCATCGGCTCTTCCGTGCTCGCGACCGCTTGCCCCACTCGTGGAAGCAGGAAGTCGTCGATTACGGCTTCTGGCTTCGTGACGTGCTCCGGGCGTGGGCCATCCCCCTCGTCGTCGGCCTCGTCGAGTTTTTCGTCGTCATCGTCGTGTTCTACGCGCCGCGCGTCGGCGGCGACGGCGTCGGGTTCGACACGATGTTCTCGAATCCTGCGCTCCTGCCAGCAGTCGTCGAACGGGCAACCGTCGGGTCGTGGGAAACCTTCTACGGCCTCTGGATTGCTGGCGGCCATCAGGACCACGCCTACCTGCCGTACCTCGGCGACTTCATCGAAACGCTCGCGTTCGGGGCCGGCCCGCTCGTGCTGTTCGCCGTCATTGGATTCATCGCAGACCGCTACTCCCGTGAGGGGCCACGCGACCTCGTCGCACTCGCGGCGTACTGGGGATTCGTCTCGATTCTCGGCTACCCCATCGTCACCGACATCATGGCTCCGTGGGCGACCATCAACGCCATCGTCCCTCTCGCCATTCCGGCAGCGGTGGGCGTGGCGCTCATCCTCCGTTGGGGCCGGGAAGCCTTCGAAGACGAGGACATGGTAAGCGTCGGCCTGACGGCGATGCTCATCATCTTCGTCGCCGGATTTACCGTCGGCACCGCCGTGGACGTGGCGTACCTCAACTCCGCGAGCGAGGAGAACAAGGAACTCCTCCAGTGGGCCCAGCCACACAACGAGATTCGCCCGACGCTGGAGAAAATCTCCGCCATCTCTGAGAACCACGACGATGGGCCTGACGTGCTGTTCTACGGGACGACACCGCCGGGCAGTTCGGAGGAACGCTTCTACGTCTCGAACGAATCGAGCACGCTATACGCGCCTCCCGGCGGCCCGTCGTGGCACACGCGCCTCCCATTGCCGTGGTACTTCGAGGCCGACGGCGCACAGGTGACGAGCACGAAGCCCGGAACCGACCCCGAGTCCATCGAGGACATGCCACCAGTCGTCATCGCCTACGAATGGGACCGCGAGGAGTTAGAACCGCACCTCGAAGGCTACACGGCCTACGAACACGAGTTCCGCCTCTGGGCCGACACCATCGTCATCTTCGTCGACGAGTCGCAACTCCAGTAATCGACTGCCCGCCGCGGAATTTCTTTATACCTGCCGGTGAAATCCGCGATACGAATGACAACCCAGCGTCACGATTCCCGACTGTTTCTCGTCGTCACCGGTGTCGTTGTCGTGGCGCTCGCACTCAGACTGTTTACCCTCGGTGACCGCATCGCCCACTGGGACGAAGCGCGCGTCGCCTACTGGATTCTCGACTATCTGCGCACAGGCAACTACACGTATCGTCCAATCATCCACGGCCCCTTCCTTCAGCAGGTAAACCGCGTCGTCTTCGCGCTCATCGGTCCCTCTGACTTCGCCATGCGGCTTCCCGTCGCGATGCTCGGCGGCCTCCTCCCGGCAGCAGCCCTGCTCTTTCGGGCCCATCTCGACGACTGGGAGGTCGTCGCGCTATCCCTCTGGCTGGCGTTTACGCCGGTCCTGCTCTACTACTCGCGGTTCATGCGCGGGGACCTCCCGGTCGCGGCTTTCTCGCTTATCGCGGTGGGTTTCTTCGTCCGCACACTCGATACTGGCCGTCGCCGCTACCTCTACGCGGGCGTCGCCAGCCTTGCGCTCGCGATGACGGTCAAAGAGAACGTCATCGTGACCATCGTGACGTGGGTCGGCGCGGCCGTCCTCCTCCTCGACTACAGACTGCTGGTCGCCCGCGAGCGTGACTGGACGTGGCCAGCCGTTTCTGCCCAAGGAAAACAGCGGCTCGCCGCGCTGCGACCGTGGACCGTCCCGCTCGCGCTTGCCGCCGTCGAACTCGTCGCCATCATCACCGTGTTCTACGCGCCGCGCTCTGGGGAGGGGGGACCTGACTTCGCAACCGCACTTTTGAACCCTGGATTGCTGCCCGGCATCGTCTGGGAAGCCACCGTCGGGTCGTGGATATCTTTTTACTCGCTGTGGGTGCTCGGCGACCTGAGTGAGCACGCCTACGTCCCCTACCTCGTCCACTTCGTCGAGACGCTCGCGGTGGGCGGTGGGGCACTCACCGCCTTCGCAGTCGTCGGCTTCGTCGCCGCCCGCTACCGTCCCGAGGGTCACCGCGAACTCGTCTCGTTTTTCGGCTACTGGGGATTCGTCTCGATTCTCGGCTACCCCATCGTCACCGACATCATGGCTCCGTGGGCCATCATCCACGCCGTCGTCCCGCTCTCGATCCCGGCGGCCGTCGGCCTCGCCTGGTTCGCCCGGGCCGGCCGGAGCGCGGTCGCCGCGAGGGACTATCGGACGGCTGGACTCACGGCGGTAATCCTCCTGCTGGCGGTCAGTCAGGTCACCCTCGGCGGCGTGAGTCAGGTGTACCTCCAGCCCCAGGCAGAGGACAACCAACTGGTGCAGTACGGCCAGCCGGCGGACGACCTGCGCCCGACGCTCAACCGCATCGAACGCGTGGCCGCAGCAAACGACGGCGTGGACGTTCTCTACTTCGGCGAGTTTTTCTACATCACGAACGAGACCAGCGGGTCACTCCCCGAACGCGATAAGTGGTTCAACCAGCTTCCGTTGCCGTGGTACACAGCCATGTACGACGCGAACGTCACCTCTGCGCGCAATCGAACCCAGTTCGATCCGTTGTTCGAGCGCGAGCGCCCACCGGTCATCATCACCATCGCGAACGACCGCGGCTACGTCACGCGGCGCATTGGTGTCCACGAGGGAAGCGGGTACGACGAGGAAATCTACCGCCTGCGAACCTTCGGGACGCGGACGGCGTTCTTCGTGAACGAGTCGGCCGTTCCGCGAACCGAGGTGGTAACGTTTATTCCACCTCCATCGAAATCGCCGGATAACTGATGAAACTCTCGTCACCCGGCCCGACGCTCGGCATCGTCGGCGGCGGCCAACTCGGGCGCATGATCGGTGAGGCGGCGGCCCCCCTCGGGGTCGAAGTCATCGTCTCCGACCCGACACCCGACCCGCCGGCCGCACCGACCGTCCGCGACACGCTCGTTGGCGACTTCGACGACCCGGAAGCGGTCCGCGAACTCGCCCGCCGCGCAGACGTCCTCACGTTCGAAATCGAACTCGCAGACCCGGACGTGCTGGAGGACGTCCGCGAGGAGTTTGGCGTCGACGTTCACCCGACGCCCGAGACCCTGCGCATGATTCAGGACAAGTTCGTCCAGAACACGCGCCTCGCAGACCACGGGATTCCCGTTCCGGCGTTCGAAGCCGTCGAAGGCCCAGACGACCTCCGTGCCGTGTGCGAGGAGTTCGGTTATCCCGCGATGGTAAAAGCCCGACAGGGCGGCTACGACGGCCGGGGGAATCTCCCAGTCGAATCACCAGACCACGCAGAGACCGTCCTCGACGAAGTCGGAGGCGACGCGCTCGTAGAGGAGATGGTCGAGTTCGTCCGCGAAATCTCCGTGATTGCGGTCAAGGGCAAAGACGAAGTGGCCACGTACACCGCGGGCGAGAACGTCCACGAGGAAGAGATTCTCCGTGAGACAGTTGTCCCCGCGCGTGCGCCAGACGCCGTTCTCGACCGCGCCCACGACGTGGCCGAATCAGTCCTCGAAATTCTGGAGGGCCGGGGCGTCTACGGCATCGAACTGTTTGAGACGGACGACGGCGAGATTCTCGTGAACGAAATCGCCCCGCGCCCGCACAACTCCGGCCACTGGACCATCGAGGGCGCGGTGACCTCGCAGTTCGAGCAACACGCCCGCGCCGTCCTCGGGTGGCCCCTCGGGTCGACGGCCCTGCGCTGTCCGACCGTCTCCGCGAACATCCTTGGCGACGTGGACGAACCGGAACCCGCCGAACTGTCGGGCGTCGAGGAGGCCCTCGCTACGCCCGGCGTCAGCCTCCACTGGTACGGCAAACGCGAGGTGCGCCCGCTGCGGAAGATGGGACACCTCACGCTCGTCGATTCACCCGACAGCGACACAGACGACTTACTCGACCGAATTCGAACCGTCCGCGACTACCTGACTTTCTCCCAATGACCGTCGACGCAATCCAAGACCTCGTAGACCAGTTCGAACGCGAAGCGAACCTCGACCAGGAAAAGACCCCCGACGTGGGCATCATCATGGGCTCTGACTCCGACTTAGACGTGATGTCGGGAGCCTACGACGCGCTTACGGAACTCGGCTTCGCGGAGGTGACCGACTACGAGAACCCACCAGATGCCGAATTTACCTTCGAGACGTACGTCATCTCCGCGCACCGAACGCCGGGACTGATGTACGCCTACGCGCAGACGGCGGCCGACCGCGGTCTGGACGTCATCATCGCCGGCGCAGGCGGGAAATCAGCCGACCTGCCGAACATGACGGCTTCGCTCGCGTACCCGATTCCGGTCATCGGCGTCCCCGTCCAGGAGAAGTCCGTTGACTCGGTCATTGGCATGCCGACGGGCGCGCCAATCGTCGCCGTGGACGCCGGGAAATCTTTTAACGCCGCGCTTTCTGCTGCACAAATCCTCGCACGCTCCTCGTCGGCGCTCGAACGGAAGCTCGTCGAGTACCACGAAAGTCTCCAAGGAGACGTGGCGGCTGTGTCCAGGAAACTGCACGACAGCGGGACTCCCGGTTTCATGGCCCAACGCGACGCTGAGTGAGCGAACCATCCGCATGACTGCTGAGCGCTGATTTTTCGGGGAGAACGGGAAGAATCAACCCTTATATGGGTGCGTTCCCAACCGCCGAACGATAGGAGATAACGGTATGAGCAATCCATGGATAGCGATCGGCGCACTCGCGGTGGTCGGGGTCGGCATCCCTCTCGGTATGATGGCAGTGTCGAGTCTGCTCCGCCCCAGTGTGCCTGAGCAAGGAAAACGCGCCGTCTACGAGAGCGGCGAGATCCCGACGGGGAACACACGCATCCGGTTTAACATTCAGTACTACATGGTTGCGTTGCTGTTCGTCGTTTTCGACATCGAGACTGTCCTCATCTTCCCTTGGACAGTCATCTACCGTGACGCCGTCACCAACGCCGGGTTGGTACAGGCGCTCGCACCGATGCTTGTCTTCATCGGGGTCCTCGTCGTCGGCCTCGCGTGGGCGTGGCGCAAGGGCGCAGTGCAGTGGGTCAAAAGCCCACGGGCTGAACAATCGCGGGTGGACCAATAATGAGTAATCAGCCACAAAACACGGCGACAGGTACAGAAATTCAATCAACGCAGGAGGCCCGAATGGGTGGCGGCGTCGACGCACGCTTCAATTCTACGCTTCGTGAAGCGTTCGGGTCGACCCCGTTCATCCTCACCAAGTTCGACAAGTTCATGAACTGGGTCCGGGGCTCCTCGATGTTCATGCTGCAGTTCGGTATCGCCTGCTGCAGCATCGAGATGATGCACACGTACGCCATCAAGCACGACCTGGACCGGTTCGGTGCGGGTGTGCCGCGTGCATCGCCTCGCCAGGCGGACGTCATCATCGTTCCCGGGACCATCGTCTCCAAGTTCGCGCCCCGGATGAAGCGCGTCTACGACCAGATGCCAGAGCCGAAGTTCGTCGTCGGCATGGGGTCGTGCACCATCTCCGGTGGCCCGTTCCAGGAAGGCTACAACGTCATCAAGGGCGCAGAAGAGGTCATTCCGGTGGACATCCACGTCCCCGGTTGCCCACCGCGTCCCGAGGCGCTCATCTACGGCATTGCGAAGCTTCAGGAACGCATCGCGAACGGCGAGACCAGCCCGGTCACCGTCAAGCCGTACGAACTCGAACAGTTCGGCGACCTCGCGCGTGACGAACTGGTGGACAAGCTCGCAGAACAAATCGACGAGGACCAACTCGTCATGCGCTACAACTGGGCCGACTCACCATGAGCTTAGAGGAACCAACCCCAGACGTCGGTGAACTGCCCGGTGGCGACGTCAATTACGACGCCCTCGAAGAGCTGCTCGGCGACAAAGTCCTCGGTCGCGAAGAGCACCTCAACGCGACGGCCTTCGTCGTCCGACCGGACGCCGTAGAGGAGACGCTGCTCGCGCTTCGCAACGAAGCCGGCTTCGACCACCTCTCGTGTGTGACCGCACAGGAGTACGAAGACCGCTTCGAGAGCATCTACCATCTCCGCAAGTTCGATGCGCCGATGCAGGAAGTCGGCGTCGTCGTCCCGACGGCCCGCGACAACCCGGTGAGCCAGTCCGGCAACGCGGCGTTCCGCACCGCCGACTGGCACGAGCGCGAAGCGTACGATCTCGTTGGAATCAACTACGAAGGGCACCCAGATATGCGGCGTATTCTTCTGCCCGAAACCTGGCAGGGTCACCCACTTGGGCTCGACTACAACCAGGAAAAGCCACAGATCGTCACCCTCGACAAGCACAAGAACCCGCTCGAACCGGACAACGCACAAGGTGAATCGGACACGATGTTCCTCAACATCGGTCCCCACCACCCGGCGACCCACGGTGTGCTCCACCTGAAGACGGTGCTCGACGGCGAGCAGGTGGCCGACGTCGAACCCGACATCGGCTACCTCCACCGCTGTGAGGAGCAACTCTGTCAGAACGGCACCTACCGCCACCAGATTATGCCGTACCCGGACCGCTGGGACTACATTTCTGCTGGCCTCTTGAACGAGTGGGCCTACGCACGCGCCGCAGAGGACTTAGCTGACCTCGAGGTGCCCGAGTACGCACAGGTCATCCGGACGATGAGCGCAGAGATGTGCCGCATCGCGTCGCACATGCTGGCGCTCGGGACGTTCGCACTCGACGTGTACGGCGACTTCACGGCTATCTTCCAGTACGCGTTCCGCGACCGTGAAATCGTCCAGAACCTCTTAGAGGACCTCACCGGTCAGCGGCTGATGTTCAACTACTTCCGCCTCGGCGGCGTGGCGTGGGACCTCCCAGAGCCACGCGAGGAGTTCTTCGGCAAGACTCGTGACTTCTTGGACGAGCTGCCGGAGAAGATGGAAGAGTACCACGACCTGCTGACCTCGAACGAGATCTTCCAGCTGCGGTGTGTCAACACCGGCATCCTCGAACCCGAGGTCGCCAAATCCTATGGCGTGACCGGTCCGGTCGCCCGTGGCTCCGGTATCGACTACGACCTGCGCCGCGACGACCCGTACGGCTACTACGACAAGCTCGACTGGGACGTCGTGACGATGGAGGGCTGTGACAACTACGCTCGCGTCCTCGTTCGCCTCGGCGAAGTCGAACAGTCCGCACGCATCATCGAACAGTGTGTGGATCTCTTAGAGGACTGGCCAGAAGAGGACCGCGAGATTCAGAGCAACGTGCCACGCACCCTGCGCCCCGACGAGGACGCGGAGATTTACCGCACCGTCGAAGGCGCGAAGGGTGAACTCGGCATCTACATCCGCTCTGACGGGACGGACAAGCCGGCCCGTTTCAAGATTCGCAGTCCGTGCTTCTCGAACCTGCAGGCGCTGCCGGAGATCGCAAACGGGGAGTACATCCCTGACCTCATTGCGGCCCTTGGCAGCCTCGACATCGTGCTCGGCGAGGTGGACCGGTGATGTATCCGCTGCAGACGCTGCCGGAAACCATCGGCCAACTGCTCGGGTTCGGGTCCGAACTCGGTCCCGGTCAGGACTTCATCGCGTCGCTGCTCGCGGCATTTCTCATCGGGAACATCATGCTCGGCATGACGGCACTCGCCGGTCCGTGGGCAAAGCGGAAGATTACCGCCGCGTTCACCGACCGCATCGCAGTCAACCGTGTCGGGCCGTTTGGCCTACTCATCATCGTGGCAGACGCAGTGCGCCTCCTATCGAAGGAGCTCATCGTCCCCGAGGGCGTCGACCGCCCAGCGTGGGACCTTGCGCCCCTCATCATGGCTTCTTCTGCGCTGCTCGGTTTCGCGGTCATCCCAATGGGGAGCGGCATTCAACTCGCAGACCCCGAGACGGGGCTCGCGTACGTGTTCGCCGTTTCCTCGCTCGCGTCACTCGGTATGGTTATGGCCGGCTACGCGTCGAACAACAAATACTCCCTACTCGGTGGCCTTCGTGCCGTCGCGCAGAACCTCGCGTACGAGATTCCGCTCGTCGTGACCGCGGCGTCCGTCGTCATCTTCGCCGGCACGCTCCAGATGAGTGGAATCGTCGCCGCCCAGCAGGAGACGCTCTTCTCCCTCGGTGGCTTCGACATTCCAGCGTGGTACGCCTTCGTGAACCCGTTCGCGTTCGTACTGTTCATGGTGGCGAACCTCGCGGAAGTCGGTCGGAATCCGTTCGACACGCCGGAAGCACCGACAGAGATTGTTGCTGGCTACCAGACCGAGTACTCCAGCGTCTACTTCGTGCTGATGTACCTCGGTGAGTTCCTGCACATCTTCCTCGGTGGCGCAATCGTCGCGACCCTCTTCCTCGGTGGCCCAGCAGGGCCCGGACCAGAGAGTATCGGCTTCATCTGGTTCGTCGTGAAGATTTGGGCCGTGTTCCTGCTCACGCAGTGGTTCCGTGCGGCGATCCCGCGCGTCCGTATCGACCAGATGATCGAAATCGGCTGGAAAGGGATGCTCGTGCTCTCGTTCGCGAACCTCGTCCTGACCGCCGTCATTGTGGGTGTGATTGCATGATTGGCTTACTCAAATCGATGGCAGCGACGATGAGACACGCCCTGGACGGGTCTACGTTCACGGTCGAATACCCGGACGTCGAACCCGAAGTGAGCCCACGGTTCCGTGGCGTTCACAAGTTCAGCCAGGAGCGCTGCATCTGGTGTCGCCAGTGTGAAAACGTCTGTCCGAACGACACGATTCAGATCGTGACGGACGACAAGCGCAACGGCGAGCAGTACAACCTCCACATCGGCCAGTGTATTTACTGCCGACTCTGTGAGGAAGTCTGCCCCGTTGACGCCATCATCCTCACCCAGAACTTCGAGTTCACGGGTGACACGAAAGACGACCTGGCGTACAACATGGAACAGCTGAAAAACGTCCCGTGGTACAAGGACATCGACCCCCTCAAGTCCCGCGAACCGGACCGTGGCGTCTGGATTGGCGAGGGCGAGGGCGAAGTCGACTACCAGTAAACCACACCTCGCGTCCGGGTGGCTAACGGACGCAAACCACGCACAACAAATCAATGGCAATCTACGAGACAATCGCGTTCGCGCTGTTCGCCATCATCACGGTGGGGAGCAGCCTCGGTGTTGTCCTCGCGCGGGACGTGTGGCACTCTGCACTCCTGCTCGGGATGGCACTGTTGAGCGTGGCGGTTCACTACGTGATGCTGCAGGCAGAATTCCTCGCAGCGATGCAAATCCTCGTCTACGTCGGCGGGGTTCTCATCCTCATCACGTTCGCCGTCATGCTCACGCGCGCACAGCAAACGGAGGTGAGTAACGCATGACAAGCAAACCCCGATTCAAGCTTGGGTCACACCTGGCTCCGGGGCTGGCTGCCGTCGCGCTCTTTGGCGTGCTGGCTGCCGTCTTCCTGACCGCATCCTTCCCAGAACCCGCCGGGTTCGGTGAGGGTTCGATTACGGCGAGCATCGGCTACGCCATGTTCGACCTGGTCAACCTCGCACAACACGACAGTGAGAGCTTCCTCGTGGCGTTCGAGATTATCGACCTGGCGCTCGTGGCGGCGCTCGTCGGTGCGGTCATGCTCGGTCGCCGCGACGAAGGTGAGGCCTTCGGCGGAGCGTTCAAACCGGGCGCAAAACAGACCGAACAGGAGAGTGACGACTGATGGTACCGGTCGAATACTATCTCCTGCTTTCGGCTGCGGTCTTCTGTATCGGCCTGTTCGGCATCCTCACCCGACAGAACGCGCTGTTGTTCCTCATGTCGGTCGAGCTGATGCTGAACGCCGCGAACATCAACTTCGTCGCGTTCTCGGCGCAGTGGGGGAACATCACCGGACAGGTGTTCAGTCTGTTCACGATGGCCCTCGCTGCCGCGGAAGTTGCAGTCGGTATCGGCATCATCCTGGTGCTCTACCGCAACTTCCGCGACGTCGACGTGACCAAGGCGACGACGATGAGGTGGTAATCTATGGCAGGTGTATTTGAATTTGCTCCGGCAATTGCGGCACTCCCGTTCGCATCGTTCCTCGTAGCACTGTTCTTTGGCAAGTACATGCCAAAGCGCGGCGCGCTCGCAGGAATCTTCGCGACGGCGGGGTCGCTGCTGCTGTCGCTGTGGGTGTTCCTCACGGTGGCTGGCGGCGAAGCGTACAACGAAAATCTCTACACGTTCGTCGCGGGGCAGGACACCTTTAGCCTGCACCTCGGCCTCCTGCTCGACCCGCTGTCCGCGATGATGCTCGTCATCGTGTCGCTGGTCGCGTTCCTGGTCCACATCTTCAGTCTGGGCTACATGAACGACGAGGGCGAGACGGGACTCCCACGGTACTACGCTGGCCTCGGCCTGTTCACGGCGTCCATGCTCGGGTTCGTGTTCGCGAACAACCTGCTCATGGCGTTCATGTTCTTCGAACTGGTCGGCCTGTGTTCGTACCTGCTCATCGGCTTCTGGTTCCGCGAACAGGGCCCACCATCCGCCGCGAAGAAGGCGTTCCTCGTCACCCGTTTCGGTGACTACTTCTTCCTCATCGGTGTGGTCGCTATCTTCGCAACCTTCGGGACGGCGGCGTTCGCCGGTTCCGAGAGCTTCCCACACATCGCAGAACTGGTGCTTGCGGGTGAGGAAACCCTCGAGTACGTGCCGTTCGGCTTAGAACCGGCACAGTGGTTCACCGTCCTCGGCCTGCTCGTCCTCGGTGGCGTGATGGGTAAGTCTGCGCAGTTCCCGTTCCACACGTGGCTGCCAGACGCGATGGAAGGTCCAACCCCAGTCTCTGCACTCATCCACGCAGCGACGATGGTCGCAGCCGGTGTGTACCTCGTCGCCCGGATGTACGGCTTCTACGCACTCTCCCCGACGGCGCTCGCGGTCATCGCGCTCGTCGGCGGCTTCACGGCGCTGTTCGCCGCGACGATGGGTGTCGTAAAGCGCGAAATCAAGCAGGTGCTCGCGTACTCCACCATCTCCCAGTACGGCTACATCATGCTCGGCCTGGGTGCTGGTGGCTACGTCGCCGGTGTCTTCCACCTGCTCACCCACGCCTTCTTCAAGGCGCTGCTGTTCCTCGGTGCTGGTGCGGTCATCATCGCGATGCACCACAACGAGAACATGTGGGACATGGGTGGTCTCAAAGAGAAGATGCCAGTCACGTACTACACGTTCCTTTCGGGGTCGCTCGCCCTCGCGGGCATCGTCCCGTTCTCTGGCTTCTGGTCGAAAGACGAGGTGCTCTACGAGGCGCTCGTCCACGGCCTGAACACTCCCGTGCTGCTCCTCGCGTACGCGATGGGGCTCATCGCGGTGTTCTTCACCGGCTTCTACACCTTCCGGATGGTGTTCCTCACCTTCCACGGGAAGCCACGGTCTGACACCGCTCGCGACCCACACGGCGTCCGGTGGAACGTCAAGTTCCCGCTCGTCGTGCTCGGGATTCTCGCAGCGACCATCGGCTTCGTCAACATGGTTCCGGTGGCAGAACTCACCGGGCTGGAAATCGAGTACCTCCACAGCTGGCTGGACTTAGAAGAAGGCTTCGCTGAGGCACTCAGTGCGCACCACTACAGTGAACTGCTCCACGACTTCGCTGGCTACAGCGCGGCAGAACTGTCGTCGCTCGTGGCTGGCGCTGTTTCGCTCGCACTCGCACTCGCGGGCGCAGGACTGGCGTACACGCTCTACAACGTGCCAGAGCCAGTCGAGCACACCGACAAACTCGGGAGCATCAAGACGCTCCTCTACAACAACTACTACCAGGACGAGTACCAGGTCTGGCTCGCAACGGGCCTCACCCTCCCGCTCGCTCGCGCCGCGGACAAGTTCGACAACGGCGTCGTCGACGGCATCGTAAACGGCGTCTCCAGCGTGAGCCTGTTCTCCGGCAACCGCGTCCGCCGGGTGCAGACGGGTGTGGTCAGCAACTACGCGGCACTGCTCACGGTTGGGCTGGTCGCGCTGCTGGTCGTTCTCGGTATCACAGGAGGTTGGTTCTAGATGATGATTGAATTGCTACTCGGCGTAACGTTCGTCGGCGCACTCCTGACGTTCCTCGCGCCGGATAAGGTGGCAGGAAAGCTGGCGTTCGCGATTAGCCTGCTCCCTGTCGTCGGCAGCGTCTGGATGTACCTGAACTTCGACGGCTCTGGCAACGCACTGCTCGGCGGCCAACTGGCCTACGAGACGAACGCTCAGTGGGTCACGCTCGGCCCGTGGGACCTGACGTGGTTCGTCGGGCTTGACGGTGTCAGCATGCCGCTGCTCGTGCTCACGACGGTTCTCACGACGCTCGCGATTCTGAGCGCGTGGACACCAATCGACGAGCGCCAGTCGCAGTTCTACGGCCTGATGTTGCTCATGGAAGCGAGCCTCATCGGCGTGTTCGCGGCGCTCGACTTCTTCGTCTGGTTCATCTTCTGGGAAGCTGTCCTCATCCCGATGTACTTCCTCATCGGTGTCTGGGGCGGCCCACGCCGGAAGTACGCCGCGATCAAGTTCTTCGTCTACACCAACGTCGCCTCGCTGGTGATGTTCATCGGCTTCATGGCGCTGGTGTTCGGACTCGGTGACTCCGTCACCTCCCTCAGCCTGCCGGCGGTTGCGCAGGCGCTCCGTGCGGGTGAACTCGGTTCACTTGCCGGAATCGATGCGAACACGTTGAAAGGACTCGCGTTCTTCGCGATGTTCGCTGGCTTCGCGGTGAAGGTTCCGGTCGTGCCGGTTCACACGTGGCTGCCCGACGCTCACGTCGAGGCCCCCACGCCTGTGTCGGTCATGCTGGCCGGCGTCCTCCTGAAGATGGGGACGTACGCCCTGCTCCGGTTCAACTTCACCATGCTCGCCGACGTCGCGACGGCCGCGGCGACCATCATCGCCATCTTCGCCGTCGTCAGCGTCATCTACGGCGCGATGCTCGCGCTCGCCCAGCAGGACCTGAAGCGCATCGTCGCGTACTCCTCTGTGTCCTCGATGGGCTACGTCATCCTCGGACTCGTCGCCTACACCGTCTACGGCGTCGGCGGCGCGACGTTCCAGATGATCGCACACGGCCTCATCTCGGGGCTGATGTTCATGGCGGTCGGTGTTATCTACAACACCACCCACACCCGGATGGTCGCTGACATGTCCGGGATGGCAGACCGGATGCCGTGGACGGTTGGCATCTTCGTCGCCGCCGCGTTCGCCTACATGGGCCTGCCGCTGATGGCTGGCTTCGCCGGCGAACTGTTCATCTTCCTCGGCTCGTTCGGCGCGTTCGCGGGCTCTGAAATCTTCACGTCGGTGGCGATGTTCGGTATCGTCATCGTCGCCGGCTACCTGCTGTTCGCGATGCAGCGGACTCTGTTCGGGCCGTTCCGGCTCGAAACGGACTACGAGGTCACGCCAGCGCCGTTCCACGACGTCGCACCGATGGCCGTGCTCCTCATCCTCATCATCGCACTCGGTGTCGCACCGGACATCTTCATGCAGATGATTCAAGATGCAATTCGTCCGATTCTCGCCGTCGGAGGGGGTGCCTAAATGGCAGTCTCTGCCGGACTGGCGCTCTCGCCGGTCCTCATCCTCGGCGTCGCGGCGCTGTTGCTGTTCCTGTTCGACAGCCTCACGCCCGACAAACGCGACGACGGCCGCCTCGCGGGTATCGCGACGGCTGGCTCGCTGACGTCGCTCGCCGCGACTGGCTACCTCTTCACGGCGACGGACCTCGTCAGTGAGCCGCTCACGCTCTACGGTGACCAGCTGGTCATCGACGGGATGAGCCTGTTCTTCGGGTTCATCTTCACGAGCGTCGCGGCGATGGTCTCGCTCGCAAGCTACGACTACCTCCGCGGTCACCGCAACCAGGCCGAGTACTACATCCTCGTCCTGATGGCCGCGATGGGGATGTCGCTCATGGCATCGGCAAACAGCCTCGCGTCGGCGTTCGTCGCACTCGAACTCGCCAGCCTGCCGTCCTACGCGCTCGTCTCGTTCCTCAAGCAGAACCGTGGCAGCGTGGAGGCAGGCCTCAAGTACTTCCTCATCGGCGCGCTGTCATCTGCGGTGTTCGCCTACGGGATTAGCCTCGTGTACGCCGCGACCGGCGCACTGCAGTTCGGCGCAATCGCCGAAGCAGTCGCGAACACGGAGTTCGTCGGTATCCTCGGCCTCGGTGTGCTGATGGTGCTCGGTGGCTTCGCGTTCAAGACCGCGAGCGTGCCGTTCCACTTCTGGGCGCCGGAGGCCTACGAGGGCGCACCGGCACCGATTTCGGGCTTCCTGTCGTCGGCCTCGAAGGCGGCCGGGTTCGTCGTTGCATTCCGCGTGTTCGTCGAGGCGTTCCCGGTGGAATCGGTGCCCGTCGACTGGGTGCTCGCGTTCCAGATTCTCGCCGTCGTCACGATGACGCTCGGGAACTTCGCCGCCGCGGTCCAGGAGAACGTAAAGCGCATGCTCGCGTACTCCTCGATTGGCCACGCCGGCTACGTCCTCATCGGACTCGCCGCGCTCACCGGCGGCGGACAGAACGACCTCGTCCTCGGGGCGTCGATGATGCACCTGCTCGTCTACGGCTTCATGAACACGGGCGCGTTCCTGTTCATCGCCATGACCGAGCATTGGGGCATCGGCCGCAAATTCGAGGACTTCAACGGGCTCGGGAAGCAGGCACCGCTCGCCTGCGCCGCGATGACCGTGTTCCTGTTCAGCCTCGCTGGCCTCCCGATTGGGGCTGGCTTCCTCTCTAAGTACGTGCTGTTCGCCGCCGCCGTCGGTGCGGGCTTCTGGTGGCTCGCCGCCTTCGGTGCCGTGAACAGTGCGCTGTCGCTCTACTACTATTCGCGCGTCGTCAAGGCGATGTGGATCGAAGAGTCGGCAGAACCACGCGAACTCGGTGGGTACCCGGCCGGCCTCTACGCTGCCGTCGTCGGTGCGGCAATCGTCACCGTCGTTCTGCTTCCGGCGTTCAACCCCGTCGCGAGCACGGCCGTGGACGCAGCGAGCGTCCTCTTCGGCTAATCCGCGGCGGTTCCTTTCTGTCGCGTGTTTTTCACCCTGTTTCACGACCCGTCTGTAGGCGGAGGGTTTTAGCCTCATGAACGGGTACGGAGGCATATGGTTTTCCGGCTGGTCCTCGGCTGTGGCTCGTTCGGCCATTCGTTAGTCGAGACCATCCGCCGCGACCCGGACAGGCTGGTCGTCCTGACCGACGAGGACCGACGAGTCGAAACGCTCCGCGGGGAGTCGATAAACGCGAAACTCGCAGACCCGACAGACCCCGCGGACCTCCGGGCGAACGCGAGCGACGTGGACATCGTCATCGTTGCGGACGACGACCCGAGACAGAATCTGGCGAGTGCGAACGCCGCGAAGAAGGCGTTCCCGGACGCCCACCGCGTCGTCTTCGCCGGTGAAGAACCCGACGAAGCGACCTTCGAGGCGCTCGAATCCGTCGCCGACGAACTCATCGACCCGAGCGGCGCGGTCCGCGAATACATCGTCGAGCGCGTCGGTGACAAGGGCCTACGCCTGCGTCGGCTAGTGCGGATGCTCCGAGCACTCGACGGGAAACTCGCCGTCGTCACCCACGACAACCCCGACCCGGACGCGCTTGCGAGCGCCGTCGCCCTCCAGAAAATCGCCCACTCGGTGGGCTGTGAGGCCGACGTCGTCTACTTTGGCGACATCACCCACCAGGAGAATCGGGCGTTCGTGAACTTACTCGACTTACAGCTGCGGAATCCGAAGACTTGGGCCGACCTCTCTGAGTACGCCGGCTTCGCGCTAGTCGACCACTCTCGTCCGGGTGTCAACGACCAGTTGCCAGCCGACACGGACGTAGACGTGGTCATCGACCACCACCCGCCGCGTGCGCCAATCGACGCCCGGTTCGTGGACGTGCGAAGCGACGTCGGCGCGACGAGTACGCTGCTCACGGATTACCTCATGCAACTTGGCTACAAGGTTGACACCGCCGTCGCCACCGGGTTGCTCTACGGGATTCGGGTCGATACCAAGGACTTTTCGCGAGACATCTCCACCGCCGACTTCGAGGCCGCGGAGTTCCTCACGCCGCGGGCGGACAGCGCACTGCTCGCACAGTTCGAATCGCCGAGCATGAGCGCCGAGACGCTCTCCATCATTGGACGCGCCATCCGCGAGCGTCAGGTTCGTGGCGAGGTGCTCACGAGTTGTGTCGGGCCGATTTCTGACCGCGACGCGCTCGCGCAGGCCGCAGACCGCCTGCTCGACATGAAGGGCATCACGACGACGCTCGTCTACGGATTCAAGGATGGAACCGTCTTCGTCTCCGGGCGCGCCCGCGGGGCGGACCTCGACCTGGGAGAAACGCTTCGGGATGCCTTCGGGCAGATTGGCTCTGCGGGTGGCCACGCGGACATGGCCGGGGCGCAGATTTCCCTCGGCCTCCTCGGCGACGTAGAGGAGGGCCAGGAGGAGTCCCTGCGCCAGATTCTCACCGACGTCGTCACCGACCGGTTTTTCGACACGCTCACCTCGCGGCCGGGCCGGCCGGCCTCCGTGTACTCAATTCCGGAGTTCAACAGCCGCTTTTTCGACGACGACGAGTGAGCGAGACATTTTTGCGGCGGGCCACCGTCAGGAAGTACAATGGAAGACCTCGAATCGTCCGGCGGTAAACCCCGGGTCAAAGACTACATGACCCGGGACGTGGTCACCGTCTCACCCGACGCCACGGTCAAAGAGGTTGCGAGGCGCATCGCAGAGAGCGACGAGCACAGCGGGTTTCCGGTGTGTAGCGGCCGCCGAGTCGAGGGGTTCGTGAGCGCACGCGACCTGTTGCTCGCCGACGACGACGAACTCATTTTCAAGGTGATGAGCCAGGAACTCATCGTCGCTCACCCCGAGATGGACCTCACCGACGCTGCCCGCGTCATCCTCCGGTCGGGGATTCAAAAACTCCCCGTCGTCGACGATGCGGGGAACCTCGTCGGCATTATCTCGAACGCGGACGTCATCCGGAGTCAAATCGAGCGAGCGACCCCCGAGAAGGTGGGCAAACTCATGCGAACGCTCGAAAACATCCACGACGTCACGGTGAGCGAGGAACGCCGGAAGGTGCAACTCGCGAACCTCAGACCCACGCAGGGCCGAGTGTACGCGGACGAACTGGAGGGGCGAAGTTACGAACTCCAGCGCGGCCTCGCAGAACCCCTCGTCGTCATCGACAACGACGGCGACCTGTTGCTCGCAGACGGCCATCACCGCTCGAAGGCCGCAGACCGGCTCGGGATTCCGGAGATGGACGCCTACGTCATCGTCCTCAACACCCCAGTGGACCTCGGGATGGCGAAGACCGCAGAGAAGGAGGGACTGTCCACCATCGACGACATCGAAGTGGTAGACTACGCCCGCCACCCACTCGTCGAGACGACCAAGCGATTCCAGTAATTGGCGAAATTCGCTGTCCGACCCCGGAATCTTAATGAATTTCCGGGCGGAAGCCTACGAGTATGTACGATGATGCCGACCTCGAAAAAATTCGTGAGTCGCGCGAGCAGTGGGAGGACGACACCCTCTCACCCGTTCTCGACGCCTACGGCGAGCGCAGAGACCGGTTCGCGACCGTCTCCAATCTCGAAGTAGACCGCCTCTACACCCCCGAGGACGTAGACGACATCGACTACGAGGAGGACCTCGGAATGCCGGGCGAGGAACCCTTCACCCGTGGCGTGTACCCGACGATGTATCGCGGACGGACGTGGACGATGCGCCAGTTCGCCGGGTTCGGTACCGCAGAGGAAACCAACGACCGCTTCCACTACCTCATCAAGGAAGGGCAGACGGGCCTCTCGACGGCGTTCGACATGCCGAGTCTGATGGGCATCGACTCCGACCACCCGATGAGCGACGGCGAAGTCGGCAAGGAGGGTGTCGCCGTAGACACACTCCGGGACATGGAGGTGCTGTTCGACGGCATCCGCGTGGACGAAGTCTCCACCTCGTTCACTATCAACCCGAGTGCGGCGGTCATCTACGCGATGTACATCGCCCTCGCGGACAAGCAGGGCGTCCCCCGCGACCAGATTCGCGGCACGCTGCAGAACGATATGCTCAAAGAGTTCATCGCTCAGAAGGAGTGGGTCATCCCGCCCGCACCCTCGCTCGACGTGGTCACCGACACCATCGAGTTCGCCGCGAAGGAGACGCCAAAGTGGAAACCAGTCTCTATCTCGGGCTACCACATCCGCGAAGCGGGTTCGACGGCCGTCCAGGAACTCGCCTTCACCCTCGCAGACGGCTTTGCGTACGTCGAAGACGCGATGGACCGCGGCCTGGACGTGGACGACTTCGCGCCACAGCTTTCGTTCTTCTTCAACTCGCACAACTCCTTTTTCGAGGAAATTGCGAAGTACCGCGCCGCCCGGCGCATCTACGCCCGCGTCATGACCGAGTGGTACGGCGCAGAGAAGGACGCGAGCAAGCAACTCAAGTTCCACACCCAGACGGCAGGGCAGAGTCTCACCGCCCAGCAACCGCTCAACAACATTATCCGGACGACGATTCAGGCGCTCGCTGGCGTCCTCGGCGGCACCCAGAGCCTGCACACCAACAGCTATGACGAGGCACTCGCCCTGCCCTCCGAAGAAGCAGTGCGTGTCGCGCTTCGCACCCAGCAGATCATCGCCGACGAGTCGGGTGCTGCAGACATCGTGGACCCGCTCGGTGGCAGTTTCGCCGTCGAGGCACTCACCGATGAGATGGAGCAGAAGACGATGGCATACATCGAGCACATAAAGGAGATGGGCGACGGCTCCGTCCGCGACGGCGTGCTCGAAGGCATCGACCAGGGGTACTTCCAGCGCGAGATTCAGGAGGCCTCCTACGAGTACCAAAAGCGCGTCGACCAGGGCGACGAAATCGTCGTCGGCGTCAACAAGTACAAACTCGACGAAGAGGTCGAACCGGAACTGCTCCACGTCTCCGACGAAGTGCAGGAAAAGCAGTTAGCGCGACTCGCCGAGGTCAAAGCAGAACGCGACGACGAGGCGGTCACGGAGACGCTTGCCGCCCTCGACGAGGCCATCGAGAACGGCGACAACGTGATGCCAGCCATCATCGACGCGGTGAAAGCCTACGTCACGATGGGCGAAATCATGGACGTGTTCAAGGAACACTACGGCGCGTACTCGGAGAAAATCGGGCTGGCGTAAGCGCCACAGTGTTGGCGTCGTGACAGCGGACTCATGCGATTTTTGCCGACGGTAGAACTATGGCACCGTGTACCTAATTTGGGATGAACGGTGTCAACATATGGCTAACGATTCTCAACAGACACTCGAGGCACGACTGAGAGAGCAGGACTACTTCCGACCCTCTCCGAAGTTCGTGGGGCAGGCGAACCAGACCGACCCGGGGATTTACGACCGGTTCGAGGAGGGCTATCCGGAGGCGTTCGCCGAGTACGCGGCGTTGCTCGACTGGGACACCCACTGGGACCAGGTGTTCGACGGGAGCAACCCGCCATTTTTCGAGTGGTTCACGGGCGGGAAGCTGAACGCCTCGTACAACTGCATCGACCGCCATCTGGACGAGCGAAAGAACCAGACGGCGCTACTCTGGGAGGGCGAAGACGGCGAACAGCGAAACATCTCGTATCAGGACCTCTACCGCGAGGTAAACGAGTTCGCCGCACTGCTGCGAGACGTTGGCGTCGAAGAAGGCGACATCGTCACCCTCCACATGCCGATGGTGCCGGCGCTGCCGGTGACGATGCTCGCACTTGCCCGCATCGGCGCACCCCACAGCGAGGTGTTCGCCGGCTTCTCCGCACAGGCACTTGCAGACCGCGTCGACGACGCCAACTCTGACTACGTCGTCACCATCGACGGCTACTATCGCCGCGGCGAACTGCTCAACCACAAGCAGAAGGCAGACGAGGCGATGTCCCTCGCAGACCACGACGTCGAGAACGTCCTCGTCTGGACGCGCGACGAGGACCTGCACCCGGACGTGGAACTCGAAGAAGGCAGAGACCTCCGAGTCGAGGACATGCTCCCGGACTACAAGGGGGCACGCGTAGACCCCGTCTCCCGGGATGCAGAAGACCCCCTGTTCTTGATGTACACCTCGGGGACGACCGGCCAACCGAAAGGCTGTCAACACCGCACGGGTGGGTATCTCGCCTATGCCGCGGGCACCTCGAAGTACGTCCTCGACATCAAACCCGAGGACACCTACTGGTGTATGGCGGACATCGGCTGGATTACGGGCCACACCTACATCGTCTACGGGCCGCTCGCGCTCGGGACGACCAGCGTCATGTACGAGGGCGCACCTGACTTCCCGCACAAGGGACGGACGTGGGAACTCGCAGAGAAGTACGACGTAGACATCTTCCACACCTCACCGACGGCGGTGCGGATGTTCATGAAGTGGGGCGAACAGTACTTAGAAGACTACGACTTCTCGTTCCGTCACATGACGACGGTCGGCGAGCCGATTCAACCGGAAGCGTGGCTCTGGTACTACAAACACGTCGGCAAGGAGGAGGCCGTCATCGTGGACACCTGGTGGCAGACCGAGACGGGCGGCCACCTCATCACCAACCTGCCGGCGCTGAAAGACATGAAACCCGGTAGCGCGGGCGTCGGGTGCCCGGGCATCAAACCGGGCCTGGTCGACGACAAGGGCGACCCACTCGAACCCGCGACGGGACAGGCGGGCAACCTCGTCATCACCCGGCCATGGCCGGGAATGCTCCAGACGGTGTACGGCGACGACGACCGCTTCATCTCGACCTACTGGGAAGACTTCTCCGACACCGATTCCGACGACTGGCGCGACTGGACGTACAAGGCCGGGGACGGCGCAGTCCACGAACGCGACGGCTACTTCCGCATCCTCGGACGCTTAGACGACGTGATGAACGTCGCGGGCCACCGCCTCGGGACGATGGAACTGGAGAGCGCCGTGGCAGAAGTCGAGGACGTCGCCGAGGCCGCCGTCGTCTCGAAAAAAGATGCCCAGAAGGGCGAAGTGCCAGACGTGTACGTCATCCTGCGTGAGGGCGTCGAAGCCAGCGACGACGTCCGACAGCGCATCGTCGGGGCAGTGGAAGACGAAATCGGCAAATTCGCTCGTCCGGCGAACGTCCTGTTCGTCGAGGACCTCCCGAAGACGCGCTCTGGGAAAATCATGCGTCGCCTCCTCGAAAACATCTCGAACGACGAGGAACTCGGGAACACGACGACGCTCCGTGACCCATCCGTCCCGGAGAAGATTCGCGACCAGCTCAAGTCGAACTGAGCACAAATTTCGGTTCCTCTTTTTTCTTGGAGTAATCTCGCCTGCTGGTAAGACTTAACATCTGCCGATGGCGAAAAACCTATGGTCCATTTTACCAAGTTTATCATGATACATGGAAAAACCGCTACTCGTCACCGAGTTTTTGGACAGAGCTCGGACCTATTACGGCGACAAAGAAGGGGTCATCGCGACCACTGGGGAGCGACTGACCTACGACGAAATCGGTGAGCGCGCAGACGGCTTTTCTGCGGCCCTCCAGGCCCGCGGTGTGGAGAAAGGCGACCGGGTGGCAGTGCTCGACCCCAACACCCACTACCACCTCGAAGCCGCCTACGGCAGCATGCAAATCGGCGCGGTTCACACGCCGCTCAACTACCGCCTCGTCCCCCGGGAGTTCGAGTACATCATGAACGACGCCGGCGTCAAGGCCATCTACGCCGACTACGAGTACGTTCCACAAATCGAGCAGATTCGTGACGACATCCCGACGGAAATCTTCATCACGAACGACGCGGCTGCAGTCGAGGGCGACTGGGAAGAGTTCGACGACGTGGTCGCAGAGTCGACCGACTACGAGCGCCCGGAGATGGCTGAAGACGAAGTTATCACCATCAACTACACCTCCGGGACGACGGGCGACCCGAAAGGCGTCATGCGCACCCATCGCTGTGAGACGCTCCACGCCTACCTCATCACCCAACAACAGCGCATTACCGACGAGGACGTGTACCTCTGGACGCTGCCAATGTTCCACGCAAACGGCTGGGGACACATCTTCGCGGTCACCGGCATCGGGGCGCGCCACATCTGTACCCGCGGCATCGACGCAGAGGGAATCTTCGACACGGTCGTCGCAGAGGACGTTTCCTACATGTGTGCCGCACCGACGGTGCTCAACTTGCTGATGGAACACTACGACGAGGCCACGCCACAGACGATTGGGGACAGCGACGTACGCGTCGCCACCGCCGGCAGTGCGCCCCCCGAGGCGACACTCAGAGTGGTCGAAGACGAGTTCGGCTGGTATCTGATGCACGTCTACGGCGCGACGGAGACCGGACCGCTCATCACTACCTCCGACTTCAGGAGTTTCTTCGACGACGATGACGACGGCCGCTTCCGATTCAAGAAGCGCCAAGGCATTGGCTACCTCGGCACGGAGATTCGCGTCGTGGACGCAGACGGCGAGGACGTGCCGTGGGACAACGAAACCCTAGGAGAGGTCGTCGTGAACGGGAATCAGGTCATGGAAGGGTACTGGAACAAAGAGCAGGAAACGCACGAAGCCTTCAACGACCGCGTCGAGGGCTACTACCACATGGGCGACCTCGCGATCGTGGACGAACACGGCATGATTTCGATTCAGGACCGCAAGAAGGACATCATCATCTCCGGCGGGGAGAACATCTCCTCTATCGAACTCGAAGACACCCTGTTCGACCACGACGCCATCGCCGACGTGGCCGTGATTCCCGCGCCGAGCGACAAGTGGGGCGAAACGCCGAAGGCGTTCATCGTGCCCGCAAACGGCGATATTAACAACCCGGGTATCACGCTCGAAGACATCGAGGACTTCTGCCGAGAACGCCTCGCAGGCTACAAAGTCGTCCACAATGTCGAGTTCGTCGACGAACTGCCGACGACGGCGACCGGCAAGGTCCAGAAGTACGAACTGCGCAAGCAGGAGTGGGACGACCAAGACTCGATGGTCGGGCAGGGATAAGGCTAATTAGTTTTCTTTTCCGAGTCTAACACTTATTTGCATCCTCTCCGAGTAGTTATTGATTACCGTGTTCTTCCTCATCGTCTCGCTTGCGTTCATTACTCTCGGGAGTATTTCGATGTACAACCCACAGCGATTACTGGCGTGGTCTTACGGACCACTAATGAAACATGACCCATTAACCGATTCTGGCACCATGTTCTATCAATTCGTTGGGTTCGTGAACGTCTTGATGGGCATTTTCATTCTGTTCACGGAGTCAGACCTACTGTAACTGCGTTAGAAATCAAATCCGTAGAGACACCCCTACTCCACATACCGGTCTGAAACGTAGATAACCAGCCCGAGGACGACGCCGAGCACCACGGCGAGCGTCAATCCGCCGTAGGCGGCAAGGCCGAGCGGGGTCGGCGGGAACGGAATGATGCCGAGAAATTTCGGTGCGAGGATGTCGCCGCTCACGAACGTCCCGAGGATGAGGCCGGTGAGGGCCGCGATGGCGACGACGATGACGTAGATGGTGAGGACGACGCGCCGACCGCGGGTGAGCCCCTGCGTCTGTGCCATACCGGGAGTTAGGAATCGCCGACGATTAGCCTTTTGACCTCGCGGTGCCAACCGCACGTATGTCCGACAAAGAGCTGTTGATGCTCATTCTCGGTGCAATCGCCTCGCTAATGTTCCTCGGCGGCTTCATCCTCGTCCTGTTCTGAGTCGCTGCGGGCGCTCAGACTTCTGTTTTCGACTGACCGCGAACGCGTCGCTCACGACGAGAGCACACAGAAAAATCGACCCGCAAAAACGGCCTATTCGTCTTCGACTTCGCCGCCGTCGGTAGCGACTTCTTCTTCACCGCCGTCCGCGGCGATGAGCGAGCGGTTGAGGCGGTTGCGGTGCCAGACCCACTCGTGACCGAACTGGTTGGTTTCTTCTAAGTCCCACGGGTCTGCGTTCTCCAAGACCGGCCCTTCCATCCAGGAACTGACGACGTTCCAGACGAAGATGAGCGTCCCGACAGCGATGAGGAACGCGCCGAGGGTCGCAATCTGGTGGAGTGCCGTGATGGCCTCCATCGGCGTGATAGCCGGGTTGAAGTCGTAGGTCGCGTAGCGACGCGGCATGCCGAGGTAGCCGAGGATGAGCATGCCGAAGAACGTCAGGTTCGTCCCGATCATGACGAGCCAGAAGTGCCACTTCGCGAGCGTGCGCTGGTACATCCGACCGGTGACGATTGGGAACCAGTAGTAGAGCGCGCCAAAGAGGCCGAAGCCGATGACGCCCATCACGATGTAGTGGAAGTGACCAACGACGTAGTAGGTGTCGTGGAGCACGAGGTCCACCGGAATCGAGGCGAGGAACACGCCGGTCACGCCGCCGATGATGAAGTTCGAGATGAACCCGATACAGAACAGCATCGGGGCGGTAAGCCGGAGCTTCCCGTTCCAGAGGGTCGTAATCCAGTTGAACGTCTTGACTGCACTCGGTATCGCGATGGCGAGCGAGACGGCCATGAACGAGGCCCGCAGACGTGGGTCGATACCCGTAGAGAACATGTGGTGGGCCCAGACGCCGAACGAGAGGACGCCGATGGCGAGCGTCGAGTAGACGACGAACTTGAAGCCGAACAGTTTCCGGCCCGCGAACTTTGGCAGGATGTAGCTGACCAGTCCCATCGGCGGCAGCACGAGGATGTACACCTCGGGGTGGCCGAAGAACCAGAACAGGTGCTGCCAGAGGATGGGCGACCCGCCGCCGACAGTGAAGAACGTCGTCGCGAAGTTCCGGTCGAGCAGGAGCATCACGATAGCGCTGCCGAGCAGTGGGAATGCGAAGAGCACGAGGCCGGACTGGGTCAGGATGGTCCACGAGAAGATGTCGAGGTTAGCCCAGTTGACCTTGCTTCCGCGTTCTGTGAAGATGGTGACGATGAAGTTGATGGCACCCATGGTGGCAGAAACCCCGGAAAGGTGCAGTCCCAACAACATCAGGTCCACGCCGGGGTTTGCCTGTTCAGCAGACAGCGGCGTGTACATCGTCCAGCTGGTCTGGGCGGCCTGAATTTGCCCGCCCGTGAGTGGGTCGAGGAAGAAGCCAGCCCAGATGAGGAGTGCCGCCGGTGGCAGGAGCCAGAAGGCGATGGCGTTGATGCGTGGGAACGCCATGTCGTCTGCCCCGATGAGCAGCGGGATGAAGTAGTTCGAGAACGCCGCAATCATCGGCGTCCCGAACAGGAACAACATCGTAATACCGTGACTCGTGAGCAGCCCGTTGTAGAGGGTTGGCTCGATGAGGTCCTGTGCGGGTGCCGCGAGCTCGATACGCATGAGCAGGACCGCGAGGCCACCCCAGACGAACGCAATAATCCCGTAGAGTCCGTAGAGGATGCCGATATCTTTGTGGTCAACCGTGGTCAGCCAGCGGATAAGTCCCGCAGGCTTCTCCTCGTGAGCGGTGCCTGTCTCTCGTCTGTAGCCCCCGCCACCCGACAGCGGAGCGTACGAGCGCCAGTCCTCGACGCGCGAGAGCCAGGCAGCGACGGCGATGAGGAATACCCCCATCAACACCGTCAGTGCTAACTGTCCATTCGCCATGCTCGCCCCTCGGAACCACAGGGTAAAGAATGGTTAGGTTCCGTCCCCGCGGCGGCCGGTTTTCCCGGCAAAATAGGTCGCAAATTGGCGGCGCTCAGCCCCATTCGTGAGGGGTGATATTAGGGGCAGTTCGAGACGCGTCACTCAGCGGGCAAAAAATCGTCGAAACGAGGGCCCTGTGGACTGCTCAGTGGGTCTCGTACGGATTTTCCATGTTCTCGTTCTGTTCGATTTCACGCTCACCGGTCGAAATCGCCTTGCCGGCGTAGTAGGTGAGGATACCCATCGAGATGAAGGGGATGAGGAGGAGGCCGTACTGAAGGCTCGATTTCTCGAGGTTGAACCCCCACGGGTTGAAAATGGCGAACCCGATGATGAAGAACAGGATGATTCCCATCGGAATCATGTTCACCGTGAGGTCGAGCCACGTATCCCGGTCGAAGAGCGGTGTTGCCATCGTTGGGGGATGCTACGGCCACCGGAATAAATAGATTGTTGGTTCGGCGTTCAGAGACGAGCGGGTTCTGCGACCGCGCCGACGACACCACCGATGGCGAGGATGGCCCCCGAGAGAAGAATCGACAGGCCACGGAAGACGAGGCCGTTCATCGCTTCGAGTGCGGCGACGACGGCGTCGAGCGAGAGTCCGGCGGTCTGTGAGAGCACGAGGCCAGCCCCAACGACGAGGAGGAACACGCCGATACCCGAGAGGAGGGGCCACGGCGTCTCGATGTGGTCGGATTCTTGCAGGATGCCGGTCACGCTCCCTGCAAACAACAGGAGGCCGCCGACAGCGAGAGGAAACAACGCCATGACGATGCCGACCTCGGAGATGGCGAGGCCGAGGGCGACGAACACCGGCCACGGACTGGCCCGGCTGTACTGGTCGCTCAATCCCGCTTGTTCGTCCATGGACGCGACTAGGGAGTGGCGATAGAAAGGGGCATCGGAACGCCACTCAGGCGAACAGCGAATAGGCGAACAGGAAGCCGAAGTAGAGGAACACGAGGGCGGCGAGCGCCTTCAATCGGAACGTTCGGAGGTCGGCTTCCTCTTCGTCGCGAGCGGTCTCGACCGCCTCACGCTCTGCGGGGGTCAGCTTGCCGTCGTGTTCGAGGCCGAGGTGCAATGCCTGCCACTGTTCGCGGGCGAATCGCTGGTCACAGTACGGACACGAGGTGGGTGCTTCGTCGGTCATACGAACGGGGGAGTGAGGACTGGTTCTGCGACGATCCAGAGGCTGACCATGGTGTAGAACATCATCACGGCGATGTAGGGGTACTGGCTGCGCACGGCCTGCAATCGTGACGGGAACAGGTCGTAGGCGGTGGCGTGGGCTACCCAGATGGCCCCGAGGTGGCCAAGCAGGACGAACGTGAGGTTGACGCCGCCGAACCACGACGGAAGCGGGAGGACGGGCACGTCCGGTGGGGGCGAGAAGGGGGAGGCCGCGACGGTCACCAGCGCGGGCGACAGCGAGAGAAAGTAACCGAGGAAGTGCGCGAGGTGGTAGCCGGCGGCGATGGCGAGCAGCGACGGGGCGAATCGGTTCGCGAGCGTACGCGGTGGCAAATACGTCTCCGCGTACTCGATGCTTTTCGTCGTCGCGAGGCGGTAGGCTCCGAGGAACAGGGCGAACCCGGCGAGGATGGCGGCCGGGTAGAGGATGACTGCGGGCACGCCGAGGCCGACGAGCCACGTCGCGAAGTCCACCCACGCGGGCGTGGTGACGAGTCCGTCGTACGTGGTGACCCAGAGAATCGCGATGACGAAGGCGATCTCGTCCGGGCCGGTGACGAAGCGCGTCTCGGAGAGAGCGGCCCCGGGAAGGCGGAAGCTGAGCCCATCTTTCGTGCGCTTGAAGGGGGCGACCCGCCCGTAGTACCGAAACACCCGCGAGACGGGGTCGACAGTCGAAAACCACGTCTCGGGACCGTAGACGACGGCTCCGGTGAGCGTGACGACGGTGTAAGCGAGCACCACCGTAGCGAGCAAGTCGGCCTGGTCTGCGAGCGGACTCACGACTTCGAGCCAAACGAGTGCGAGCAGGCCGGCGACGCTCGGCCACGCGCCGAGACTCTCGGGGTACGGCGCATCGAGTGCGGGCAATGCCTCCGCGAGGGTGCGCCACGGGTTCACTGCCTCCCAGGTGTTCCCGAGGAGGTAGACGGAGATGGTGTACCCAGCCCACCAGCCGACCCAGACGGTCAGGATTGCGAGATTGCTGAGGGGGAACTGTGGACCGAAGAGTCCGAAGTAGAGCACCGCGCCGAGGCCGACGACGCCGACGAGTTTGAGGACGAGGGCGAACACCGTCTCGCGGGGGACCGAGAGGAGTCGGTGCCATTCGTGGACTGCGTCGATGAACCCGCGGTTCGTGACGAAACTCGCTAGCAGGAACGACGCGCCGATGACGCCGCCGCCGGTCATGAGAAAGAGCCACGTCGGAATGGCGAGTTCCTCGGGGGTGGCAGAGCGCAGACTCCCACCGTGGGCGAGTGCGCGGCCGGTTGCGAGCGCGGACACGAGGAGAATAACCGTAACACGGCGGAGCCATCTGCGACCTCTCAGGGGGGCTCGGTCGCTCATTGTCCGGCGGTAGTCGTGGCACGAACGTGTACCTTCCGAAAGCACTTCCTGGCAAACGCGGTTGGGAGGGTTTTTAGTATTCCACTGTAAACGTCCGACCATGAGCGTAGAAGACGCATCGGATGACCACGGTGGTCACCACCACCTCCCCGCGGTCGAGGACTGGCCACGCGGGTTCGGTGAGGCGAGTTGGTGGCCGTTTATCACCGCCCTTGGTGGTGCTGGGCTGTACACCGGCGCGGGCCTGTTCGTGCTCGGTCGGGGTGAAGACGCACTCGTCGACCCGATGGCCGGGCCGGCGGTGTTCATCGCCAGTACTTTCCTCTTCCTCGCCGGCCTCTACGGCTGGCTGTACCACGCCTTCGTCGTGAACTTCTGGGAAGGCGGTTCCCACAGCAAAGGCCTGCGCCTCGGAATGGTCACGTTCCTCGGGTCTGAAGTCGCAACCTTCGGTGCCGGGTTCGTGTACTACTTCTTCATCCGTGCAGGCGCGTGGCCGCCAGAACACATACCTCACGGGTTCCTCGGTGCACTCGTCATCGGGAACACCATCCTGCTGATTCTCAGCAGTATCACACTCCACTACTCACACGTCGCCCTCCGGAAGGGCAACC
The DNA here is from genome assembly GCF_029489995.1 of Haladaptatus sp. DYSN1. Lineage (NCBI taxonomy): Archaea > Methanobacteriati > Methanobacteriota > Halobacteria > Halobacteriales > Haladaptataceae > Haladaptatus > Haladaptatus sp. DYSN1. Next base: position 1,401,385 of record NZ_CP120470.1, on the reverse strand, counting down.
GGACGCGATTCATCCAGTTGCTCGCCGCGACGCTACTCCTGGGTATCGTCTTCCTGTTCGGGCAGGTGTACGAGTACTACGAGTTCATCGTCGTTGAAGGCTTCACGCTCACCGAGGGCGTGTTCGCGAGCGCCTTCTTCGGCCTGACGGGCCTTCACGGCCTCCACGTTTCGATGGGAGCTGTCCTTCTCGGCATCGTGTTCGTCCGCGCACTCAAAGGGCAGTACTCAGCAGAGCGCCACGTCTCCGTCTCGACGGCCTCGATGTACTGGCACTTCGTCGACGCAGTGTGGGTCTTCCTCGTCGTCGTGCTGTACGTCGGCGCGGTGTACTCCCTGTAGTCGCCCACTCCTTTTTCGGCCTCCCATCGCCTGAGCGACGGCACCTCTTGCCGACACTGCCTGTCGAACATCGAGACATTCCAGGAATCGTGAATAATCCTTAACAGTTTGACACAGGAATTATTAGCTGTGGTTCTCTGTGACGATGATTGATAAGCTCTGCTACCTCGACGAACCTGCAGTCCTCGACGGCTTAGACTGTACCGTCCACGAAACCTACGAGTTCGGCGAAGCCGGGAGCGCGGTCCACGTCGGCGCAACTCCCGGGGGCTTCAGACAGCTGCGTGCGGACGACCGCGTAAACCGCGTCGAGGAGAACCTGCTGGTTCGCGTGCCCTACGAACCCGCCTTCGTGAACGAGGAAAAATCCTCGCTCGCGACCATCGAAGACATCAGGCAAGTCCATTCGATTCCCCGCAACGGTTCGACCGGCGACGGCGTCACGGTCGTCGTCCTCGATTCGGGTGTGGACCCGAGCCATCCCGTCTTCGACGAGACAGCGATGCGCGAGGTGGACGTGACCGAGGAAGGGGGCGGCGACGCAATCGGCCATGGAACCGCCGTTTGCGGACAGTTGGCTCGCCTCGCGCCAAATGCCGACCTCGTCTCGCTTCGCATCTTCGGCCAGCGCGGGCGCACCCGTACTGACACCGTCCTCCGCGCCTACGAGTGGCTCCACAAAAACCGGTCGGCCTACGACGTGGTCGTCATGTCCTGGGGGACAGAGCGTCGGTCGCCCGCCCTCGACCGCATCCACGAACACCTACTCGACGCTGGAATCCGCGACGTGGTCGCCGCGGGCAGTTCAGCGGCGCGCAACGGCAGTCCGGCGACAGCCAAGCGCACCCTGAGCGTCGGCGCGTGTACGATGGACAGCGAACGCGCCTCGTTTTCTGCGACCACGCCCGGTCGGGACAACCCGGACGTCCTCGCCATCGGCGTGGACGCGCGCCTCGCGCAGGCAGGCCGGACGAAGATGGGTATCGACCTCGCGGGCCAGTGGGTCAAAGCCTCCGGCACGTCGGTGGCTGCTCCGACGGTGGCCGGACTCGCCGCACGGTATCTCGAACGGTTCCCGGAAGCTACTCCAGAGACGCTCAAACGCGATTTCGAAGCGGCAACGACGGCGAAGACCGAGGGTGGGGCCGGAGTTATCGATTACAGAGAGACGGTCGCACAGGCGATCCGACGAGCAGGCTAACCGGGCCGCTGGCTCACTGCGGATGAAAACAGAGAGAAGAGGTGTGGTTACAGAAAATCAAAGAGAAAGCCCACGACTGCAGTCGTGGGAGAAGTCACGCGGCGAGTTTGGCCGTGGAGTTGTTGCTCGCGGCCGTCGTGTTGTTGCCGCCCGCCGTGGTGTTGTTGCCGCCAGACGTCGTGTTGTTGTTACCGGCTGGCGCTTCTTCTGCGCTCTGTTGCTGTTGTTGAATCCACGCGTCGTAGGTCTCGCCGTCGGTGACGTTCACTTCACCGAGCATCGCGGAGTGACCGACGCCACAATACTCAGCACAGTAGAGCTGGTAGGTGCCCTCACCGGACGGGTTCACCTTCGTCTTGATGGTGTGGGTCTCACCGGGGAAGGCGTCCTGCTTGAGGCCCAACTCCGGCACGTGGAAGGCGTGCAACCAGTCTGTAGAGGTTATCTTTAGATACACCGGGCGGTCGGATGGGATGACCATCGTGTCCGAAGCGTTCACCCCGTGTTGTGGATAGTGGAACGTCCAGAAGTACTTCTGTGCGGTGACTTCGACCACCACAGCGTTCTCTTCCTCGATGTTCTCGGCTGCGTCTTCTGGGGCGGTGACGAACTCGTTGCCAAGCACCTGGTAGGAGGCGACACCGACGAAGAGCAGGATAATCGCGGTGGCAACGGTCCAGGTGATTTCGAGCCGACGGTTCTCCTGAGTCGGTTTCGCTTCATCCGACTTGCGGAACTTGAGGACGGCGTAAATGAGGATGCCCTCGGTGAGAATTGTAATCGGAATCGCGACGTAGAGGAGTTTGCTGTTCAACCCATCGATGAGCCCCTTTGTAACCGACGTCGCTTCTTGCGCAGCCACTGGTTCGACGACGAACGCAAGAAGCGCTACGGAGAGCAGGGTCCCGAATCCGACGCGCTTGTAATTCATCCTTGGTTGGGCTTAGAAAGAGGGGCATAAATACCTAACTTTCCCCTCTCCGTGCGCGGAAAGCGCGGGGAATAAATAGCCACGCATGGAACGTCCGAGTAAGAGGGTACGTTATCGTGTCCGACGCCACTGCTCCAAAATTTACCACGTTGCTCACCGGTGCAGCGATGGGTGTCTACCTGCTGGTGGTCGTCGGCGCAACCGCCTCACTCACCGACGCAGCGGCCGCCTGTTCTGGCTGGCCGGTCTGTGGTGGCGGCGGATTCGACCTTTCTGACCCGGCTATCGTCGTCGCACTCGGCCATCGTCTCGTCGCCGCGCTCGTCGGCTTACTCGTGTTACTCGCCGTCGTCCGCGGCCTCCGCGGAGCCGCCTCCCGCCGGGTCAAACTCGTCCTCACGGCCGTCACCGCGCTCTACCCGGCGCAAATCGGCCTCGGCGCGCTCGTCGCCACGACCGGCGCGACCGCGAGTCTGCCGACCGCCCACCTCCTCGTCGGCATGGCCATCTTCACCGGCCTCGTCGTCGCACTCGCCTGGACCCTAGAGGAGGAGACGGCCCAGTTCAGCAACGAACCACACGAAGGCGAGGAGCCAGAGCCAGCACAGGCTCCCGACCACGTCACCCCGCTCAAAGAACGCCCGCTCGCCGCCCGCGCGAAGGCGACCATCTGGGCGTACTTCCAACTCATGAAACCGCGGCTGATGTGGCTGCTCGCACTCGTCGCCGCCGCCGGTATGGCGCTCGCCTCCGGCCCGGGACTAAGCATTCGCACCGTCGTTCTCACGCTCACGGGCGGCGTCCTCTCGATTGGCGCGAGCGGGACGTTCAACCACGTCCTCGAACGCGACATCGACCAGAAGATGGAACGCACCTCGAAGCGCCCGCTTGCGACCCACCAGGTGCCCGTCCGCAACGCGCTCATCTTCGGCTTCGCGCTCACGGGCATCTCGCTCTGGGTGTTCGCGCAGGTCAACCTGCTCGTGGCCGCCCTCGGCCTCACCGCAATCCTGTTCTACAGCGTCATCTACACGCTCGTCCTCAAACCGAACACCGTTCAGAACACGGTGCTTGGCGGGGCTGCGGGCGCACTGCCCGCACTCATCGGCTGGGCCGCCGTCACCGGCGACATCGGCCTTCCGGGCCTCGCGCTCGCGGGCGTCATCTTCCTCTGGACGCCGGCGCACTTCTACAACCTCGCGCTGGCGTACAAGGACGACTACGCCCGCGGGGGCTTCCCGATGATGCCCGTCGTCCGCGGTGACGCGCTCACGCGAAAACACATCCTCTGGTACCTCGCGGCGACGCTCGTCGGCGCGAGCATCCTCGGCACGGTCACAACGCTCGGCTGGCTGTTCGCGTTCACGACCGTTGCCCTCGGTGGCGTGTTCCTCTGGGCGGTGGTCAAACTCCACCGCGAGCGGACGACCGACGCCGCATTCCGCGCGTTCCACGCCTCGAACGCCTACCTCGGGATGTTGCTGCTCGCCATCATCGTCGACGCCCTCGTCCTATGAGTATCACAAATCGCACGTTCAGCCTGCCGCGTCCGCGTCAGTCCACTCTGATGTGGGGGGCGCTGCTCGTCAACACCGAATTGTTGCTCGTCATCGCCTACCTCCAGGTTTCAGACGCGCAGCCGACGCTGGCGTCGCTGAAGTACTACATCTATCCGTGGGTCTGGATCAACGTCTCCCTCTGGGCGCTCATCCGGACGACACCCGCGCCGACGAGCCCCGAACACCGACGGCTCGCAAAAGCCGTCGCCGTCGGTTACTTTGTCGTCCTCGGCATTGCAGGCGGCATCGTCGGTCCAGCCTCGGGCCTCCAGCCGACGGGTCTGCGCCTCGCAGTGCTCTCGATTCCGCCCGGTTGGGGACCGGCGCTGCTCTACGGCGGCGAAGCCATCCGCTTTGCGCTGATGCCGTACAATCTGCTCGGCTACCTCGCGCTCGCCTACCTCGTCTACGCGACGGTCATCGACGCGGCGAGCTCGGCGATTACGGGCATCCTCGGGCTGCTCTCGTGTGTCTCCTGTTCGTGGCCCATCCTCGCCTCAATCGTGAGCGGCTTCGTCGGGAGTTCAACGGCCATCGCCGGCGCGGTGTACGCCCAGTCCTACGGCCTCTCGACGGCCGTGTTCGTCGTCACCGTCGGGTTACTCTACTGGCGGCCGTTCGGTCGGTGAAGCTAACCGTCCGGCGACGTACCCTCTTCACATGACCGACGTGGAAATCACCTACTGCGTGCCCTGTGGCTTTCTCCCGCGCGCAGAGGAGCTTCAACACGCGATTTGCACCTCTTTCGAAGGACACCTCGACAGTCTCACCCTCAGAATGGGTGACCACGGCGTCCTCCGGGTGACGGTCGACGACACGGTCGTCTTCGACAAGGCCGACGACGACTACGACGTGGACGCCATCGTCCGCGAGTGTCGCAATCACGTACGCTGAAACCGAACCCCTTACGACCCGGACGAGTCTGCATTTATGTATGACTGACGTACTCGTCTGCGAGGACGTCCAACGGAAATACGGCGACACCGTCGCCCTCGACGGCGTTTCGCTGACCGTCGCAGACGGCGAAGTGTTCGCGCTCATCGGCCCGAACGGCGCGGGCAAGACCACCCTCGTCCGGGCGTTGACGGGGACGACCGACGCCGAGGGAACCATCTCCGTCTTCGGCGACCCACCGGCCGAGGCAGACCGCGCTCGCATCGGCCTGCTCCCCCAGTCGTTCGATCCCCCAGAGCGCCTCACGCCCCGCGAACTGCTCCACTATTACGCCGGCCTCTACGAGGAAGGCAACGACCCAGACGACCTGCTCTCGCTCGTCGGCCTCGAAGAGTCGGCCGACACCTGGTACGAAAAGCTCTCGGGGGGCCAACAACGACGCACCTGCGTCGCCATCGCGCTCGTAAACGACCCGGACCTGCTGTTCCTCGACGAACCGACGACGGGCATCGACCCCGCCGGCAGACGAGCCATCTGGGGCCTGCTCGAAGACCTCGTCGCCTCCGGGACGACGCTCTTTCTCACGACCCACTACATGGAGGAGGCCCACCGCCTCGCCGACCGCGTCGGCCTGCTCTCTGCGGGCAAACTTGTGGAGGTCGGCCCGCCCAACGAACTCGTCGCAGACTACGGCGGCGAGAGTCGCCTGACCTTCGAGACGAGCGCCCAGACCGCAGACCTCGCGGGGACGGGCTACCGCGTCGAGGCGAGTGAGCATTCGCTCACCATCTTCGACGTGCCGCCTGAGCAAATCGGCGAGGTGGTGGCCGCCCTCGAAGCCCGCGGCGTGACCTACGACGCGCTCTCGTGGAGCCAGCCAACGCTCGAAGACGTCTACCTCAGGCTCACCGGGTCCTCGTTCGCCGACGACGATGCCCTTGCAGAACCGGAGGCAGCGCGATGAGTCCACCGAGTCGCGTCGCCGCGGAGTTCGTCGCCGCGTGGCGCTCGTTCACCCGTCGTCGGACGGCCGTGTTCTTCACGTTCTTCTTCCCGGCACTGCTCGTGCTCATCTTCGGCGCGCTCGTCCAGACGCAACCAACCGGTGGCGGCCTGTTCGCGGAACCCGCGGGCTACTACGTCCCCGGCTATCTCGCCGTCGTCGTGCTGTTTACGCCCCTTTCGCGGGTGGGGAGCGAAGTCGCTCGTCACCGCGAAGGCAACCGGTTCGAGAAACTGGCGACGACCCCCCTCAGACGGTGGGAGTGGCTTGCGGGCCAGACGCTCGTGAACGTCGTCATCATCGGGATTGCCGCGTTGCTGTTGCTCGGCATCATTCTGCTCACGACGGGCGCGGACATCATCCTCTCGCCGGTCATCCTGCCGTTCCTCGTCGTCGGCGTCGCCCTGTTCTGTGGCCTCGGGGCGATTCTCGGCAGCACCGCCGGGTCTCAGGACGGCGTCATCGCGGCGAGCAACGCGATTGCCCTGCCGCTGTTGTTCCTCTCTGAGACGTTCATCACGCCCGACTTGCTGCCCGAATGGTTCCGCCCGGCGATGGAACTCTCGCCGCTCACCTACTTCGCCCGCGGCGTCCGCGCTGTGACCTACGGGCCTGTAAGTGGTGGGCCGACAGCGTGGATAGAATCGTTCGTCGTCCTCACGGTGCTCGCGGTCGTCGTCTTCGGCGTGGGTGCGGTGCTCATTCCGACGACGGACTGATATGATTCGAGCGGAAGCCCACGACTGAAGTCGTGGGAGGAGGTCAAGCTCAGGCGACCGATATTCTGCGGGCGGGTTTCGGCCGCGTGCCGAGCGTGAGCGTCTCGGTGAGGCGTTCGCCGTCACGGATGATTTCGACCGTGAGCGGTTCCTCCGGGCGAGTCTCCAGAATTAAGTATCGCATGAGTTCCTCGTGGGCGCGAATCGGGTGGCCGTTTACGCCAACGATGATGTCGCCGCCGACGGGAACCTCCTGACCGCGAACCTCCTTCGTGCCGTGACATCCGACGAGTGCGCCGCTCGCCGGGCCGAGGCTTACGTCCGCGACGAGTACGCCCTCTGGGTGGTCGAGGTCGTTTGCCTCCGCGATGGTCGGCGAGACGTCGATGGTGCGAACCTTCAGATACGAGTGGTTGAACTCGCCGTGTTCGATGAGTTCCGGAACGACTCGGTTTATGATTTCTGCGGAGATGGCGAAGCCGATGTTGTCCCCGCCGCGCGCCCGGTTTACGCCGACGACTTCGCCGGCGAGCGTGACGAGTGGGCCGCCACTGTTGCCGGGGTTGATGGGAGCGTCGGTCTGGACGGTGTCGGGAATAGAGAAGCCGTCCTGAGTTATCATCGAGCGATTCGACCCGCTCACGACGCCCGCGCTGATGGAGCCCTCTAAGCCCATCGGGTTGCCGAGTGCGGCGACGTACTGGCCCGGCCGAGGATTGGTCGACGCGATTGGCAGGGGGTTCGCGTAGTCGGGGAGGTCTGTGACTTCGACCACGGCGAGGTCGGTGTAGGCGTCCGTGCCGACGACGGTGCCGACGCGCCAGTCACCCTCGCTGAAGCGAATGTCCACCTCGGGTGCCGTGGTCACGACGTGCTGATTCGTGACGATGTAGCCGCGGCCGTCTCTCGCGTCGTAGACGAACCCGGACCCGGAGCCGTTGTAGCGCCCGCCGTGGAGAACGTACAGCGACACGACGGAGGGAATCGTCTCGCTGTACAGGGTTTCGTAGGTGTGATTTTGCGTCATAGGTCAGACAGCTAGCGTCCGCGCTGGCTGCCTTTACCTGTGGTTAGGGTCGCTGAGAAGATAAGGCGTGTGCAGAACTGTCACGGCCGACGCAGGCCGAGCGTTGGGAGCAGGAACAGTGCCCCGCGATGGAGTGGTTCCCACGCGTAGATGTGGTTGAGCAGGAGGTAGGTGACGATGCCGAGGCCGAGACTGAGCGTCCACGCGGCGACGGCGATGCGGCCGACTTTCGCGTGATTCGTCCGCTTCAGTTCTTCCGGTGTGTGCGTCAGTCCGAGGACGACGGCGAAGATGACCACCGGCACGGACACCACCGAAAGGAGGATGTGGACGGCGAGCATGATGAGGTAAGGGATTTTCACCAACTCGGGCCCGACGAACGCCTTCTCGAAGCCGCCGCCGACCTTGAGCAGGTAGACGACGAGGAACAGCAAGATGAGCCCGAATGCGGTGAGCATCGCTGCCCGATGTTTGCGAATCTCGCCGCGCTTGATGAACCGCCAGCCGGCGAGCAGCGCGAGCAGCGCCGCCGAGTTGATGACGGCAATCAGGTCAGACAGCAGGATGACCGTCTCGTTGCTAATCTGCGGGAAGATGTCGATGACGCCGGCGAACACGCCGATGACGAGGGCGTAGCCGACCACCGACAGCAGGATGGTGAGCGTGCGCGGATTCTCCTTCGCCCAGGAGGTACCACTGGCAGTAGCCATTGGTCGGGAGTAGCCACCGGTCGGCTATGTGTCTTTGCGTTTTGCGCCACCGCACGGGGACCTTTGGACGATTCCACTAGCCCACTTTTGAGGATACTCCGTCTGGGTTGATTCAATGCGAGAGCGACACAATCTCAATCGACGAAGCGTCCTCCGGGCGGCGGGAGCACTCGCGGGCGCTGGCCTGCTTTCGACCACCAGCGAAACGGCCTTCGCGGCCGAGGTTCAGGACGGCATCGAGACGACGACGGGGACGTCAGAACCCGACTACGAGGCCGCCCCGGCGTATCACGAGTACGTCCAGACAGAATTCGAAATCGACGGGCAAGCAGAAGACCCGAAACTGTACGGTGAAATCATCCGCCCGCGCGACCCGGAGACGGGCGACCTCGTCGAAGACGTGCCAGTCATCCTCACCTACTCGCCGTACAACGATCTTCGGAGTCCGAACCGCGAGGCTCCGGACACCCTCGCGCCGACCGAAGACTCCGGTGAGAGCAAATCGACGGCCGATGACGCCACCTCACAGTACTTCGTGCCCCGGGGCTATGCCCGGGCGATGTTCGACCTCGTCGGGACGCGAAACTCGGGCGGGAAGTACGACTACGGGGGCATCCGCGAGCGCAAAACGGCCGCGCAACTCGTCGAATGGTTCGCAGCCCAGCCGTGGACCAACGGCAAGGTCGGCATGATAGGCGGGTCCTACGATGGCACGACGCAGTGGGCCGCAGCCATCGAGCAACCACGGGGCCTCGCCACCATCGTCCCGCAGGTAGCCATCGACCGCTGGTACGACTACGCCTACATCGAAGGCGTTCGCTTCGACACGTTCGGGACGCCACACCTGTTCGACTTCGGGTTCTCCGTGGCCCCGCCGCTCGACGCAGACCCCGAAATCGTCGAGACCATTCTCGAACACGCCCAGCCCGGTGACCGCCTCGAACACACCGTCGAATCCTCCGAGTTCGACGTGCTGTATGACGAATTCTGGGACCGCCGCGACTACAAGGCCAAGGCAGACCAGATTCAGTGTTCAGCCTACGTCGAAGGCGGATGGCTCGACGACAACGTCAAACACTGGGACTCGACGCGGATGTACAACGCTCTGCCCGACGACGCGCCGAAGAAACTCGTCATGGGCCAGTGGGGGCACGACGTGAACCAACTGCCAGACGCCCTCGACGTGCGCCACGCGTGGTTCGATTACTGGCTCAAAGGCCTCGATACCGGCGTCATGGACCTGCCACAGGTGGACACGCAGATTAATACCGGAAGGCGGTACCAGTACGACGCGCCGTCGTTCCCACCCGAAGACACGCCCGAAGTCGCGTTCCCGCTCGTCCGGTCCGACCCCGACCCGGGCGAACTGGCGCTTCGCGGCGCGAGCATCCCTACCTACGAGGACACCCTCGAAGGCGTCGACGAGGCCACGATGCTTTCGGAAGACGGGGCCGGAGAGACACATCTCCTGTTCGAGACCGACCCGCTCGCAGACTCGCTCCGGTTTTCCGGAACGCCCGTCCTCGACCTGCTCGCGAACACCACCGACGATTCGGCGCACTTCGCCATCCTCGTCTACGAGCGGACGGTGGACGGTTCGACAGAACTGGTCGCCCGCGGCGCACGCAACGCGAAAAATCGCCACAGTCTCCGCGAACATTCGGACGTCCCGACTGACCAGCCGTATCGCGTGCCCGTCGAAGCCATCGACATCGACCACGAAATCGCCGCCGGCAACCACCTCGGCCTCGCCATCGCCGCCGACAACACCGACTTCATCCGCGAGGACCCGGACGGCAGCGGTACCCACGAAGTCGTCCTTCGCGCACCCGACGGGACGGGCGGGACGGCACTTCGCCTACCCATCATCGACGGGACGGCGACCGCAGGCGAGAACGCGACGGTTCTGCCCGACGTAGACGTAACCCGGTCTGACGACGGGAGCGTGTTCTACGGCGGCCAGACGAATCAGGTCACGCTCGACCTCGCCGTCGCCGACGCTCCGGTCATGCTCCGGGAACCCGTCCCCGAGGGCTGGTCGGTGGTCGGCGGCGACGGCACCGTGAGCGACGGCTACGTCACGTTCGCAGAACGCACGCAGGGAGCGAACGTCTCGTACTTCGCAGAGGCCCCCGACGACCTCGCCGCGACCGGCGAGTACACCTTCGGGCCAGTCGAGTTCAGTCCCGACGACGGCGCGACGTGGGTGACGCTCTCTGAGACGACGGACACCAACACCGTTCTCGGCGTAAGCGAGACCTAATCCGGGCACGCTGTTTTCGCTATCTCGCCCGTGGATGTCGGTTCCGGTAGAGTAAAATTGCCTGATAAAGAATGACTGACCATGAGTACAGAGCAAGCACAGCGACCGATTCGGTGTCTCGTAGCGAAAGTGGGTCTCGACGGCCACGACCGCGGCGCACACGTCATTGCTCGCGCCTTCCGCGACGCCGGATTCGAGGTCATCTACTCGGGGCTACACAAGGCCCCCGACGAAGTCGTGCAGGCGACGGTCCAGGAGGACGCAGACGTCCTGGGCATCTCCATCCTCTCTGGCGCACACAACACCCTCGTCCCGAAAATCATCGACGGCCTGAAGGAGTACGACGCCTTCGACGACACGCTCATTCTCGTCGGCGGAATCATCCCGGACAAGGACAAGAAGGCACTGCGGGAAGCGGGCGTCGACGCCGTCTTCGGGCCGGGCTCTGCGATGGAAGACACCATCAAATTCGTCCGCGAGAACGTCCCCGCTCGCGACTGATATGAGTGCGACAGCGAGTCTCGTAGACGACCTGCTGGCTGGCAAACACCGGGCGCTCGCGCGGACCATCACGAAAATCGAGAACCGCTCGCCGGGCTACCGCGAGCTGGTCTCACAATTACACGCCCACACCGGCGACGCGGAAGTCGTCGGCGTCACGGGCAGTCCCGGCGCGGGGAAATCGACGCTCGTAGACCAGATGGCGAAGGCCTACCGCGACCAGGGGTTCACCGTCGGGGTTATCGCCGTCGACCCCTCCTCACCATACACGGGCGGAGCGGTCCTCGGCGACCGCATCCGCATGGCTTCGACGGTCGGCGACATGGACGTGTTCTTCCGGTCGATGAGCGCCCGCGGCAGCCTCGGCGGTCTCTCTACGGCCACCGCAGACGCGGTCAAAGCGCTCGACGCCTTCGGCAAGGATAAAATCATCATCGAGACGGTCGGTGCGGGACAGAACGAAATCGACATCGTTCGCACCGCGGACACCGTCGCCGTCCTCGTGCCGCCCGCGAGCGGCGACGACATCCAGATGCTGAAAGCCGGCATCCTCGAAATCGGCGACGTGTTCGTCGTGAACAAAGCCGACCTGGATGGCGCAGACCGCACGGTTCAGGAGCTAAAGGAGATGATTCACATGCGCGATTCGGACGACGACTGGGAACCACTGGTCGTCGAAACCATCGCCAAGTCGGGCGATGGCATCGCGGAGTTCCTCGACGCGCTCTCCGAGCACTACGCGTATCTCGAAGACTCGGGCCGCCTCGAAGAGAAAGCCCGGACCCGCTACGCAGAGGAGATTCGGGCGCTCTTGCGGGCCGATATTGGCTCGCTCATCACCGAGGAAGTCGAAGACCAGGGCGGCATCGAGGCACTGGTGGACGAAGTCGTCGCCCGCGAGGCAGACCCCTACACTATCGCCGACCGAATCATGGAACCGCTCGAAGACTGCGTGAGCGAGCGCCGTCAGTCCTAAAGCGTTCGCCCCCGTTTGATTTTCTATGAAGCGACGCCTCCTCGCCGGAGCCTCAGCCCTCGCACTCGCATCGCCCGTTATCGCAAACACGTATCTCGCCCGCCAGGCCGAGGACCTCGAACCCGCGCTTTCTGGAACCCAGCACACCTTCCACTGGCGCGGCTTCGACGTGGCGTACACCGAAGCGGGCGACCCGGACGACCCGGACATCCTCCTCTTGCACGGCATCAACGCCGCCGCCTCCAGCCAGGAGTGGGCGGAACTGTTCGACGCGCTCGCCGAGGACTACCACGTCATCGCGCCAGACCTGCCCGGCTTTGGCAGTTCAGAGCGCCATCCAGTGACCTACGACGCCGAGTTCTACACGAACTTCGTCAGCGAGTTCGCCGCCGCCATCACCGAGGACGCAACGTGGGTCGCCTCCTCGCTTACGAGCGCCTACGCGGCCGCCGCAGCCGAGGATGCAGACTGCGCGGAACTCGTCCTCATCTGCCCAACGACCACGACGATGGGCCAGCGCCCGTGGGTACAGACGCTGATTCGCCTGCCGATTCTCGGCCAGACGCTGTTCAACCTCGTCGCCTCGAAGCGGTCAATTCGCCACTTCAGCGCGGACCACAGCTACTACGACGAGGCCGAAATCACCGACGAGCGCACGGACTACGAGTGGCAAACGGCCCACCAGCCGGGTGCCCGCTTCGCCCCCGCCGCCTTCGTCTCTGGGGCACTCGACAGCGACATCGACCTCGGCGAAACGCTCGCCGCACTCGACGTACCCGTGACCATCGTCTGGGGTAACGACGCGGACATCTCGCCAGTCTCCGAGGGTCGCGAACTCGCAAAGGAAGCCGATGCGAAGCTCTTCGTGTTCAAGCGGGCGAAACTGTTGCCGCACGTCGAGCGCTCCGAAAAAGTGTTCGAGAAAGTGTTCGCTTAACGCGGGCGGAAGATGAGCAGACGTTCGCCCATCGTCGCCGTCTGTTCGACGCCCACACCGACGACGAGGCCCGTAGACACGTCCTCGGGGTCGATACCGCGCACCTGCCCGGTGAGACGCACCGGGCCAAAGTTCACGACGGCGGTCACGTAGGGCGTATCTTCTGCGAACTCCGGGGTTGCGACGTGGACCACGGTGTACGTTTCGATTTCCCCGGATTCGGGGAGCGGTTCCTGTTCTAACGTCTGATTTCCGCAGTGGGGGCACGCTCGCCGCGGCGGGAGCGACCCGTGGCCGTTCGCACAGCGCAGGTAGAACCCCTCGCCCGCCTCGATGGCGTCGAGCAGGTCGTCGTACCCGGCGTCGCGGACGTTTTCGGTCATGCGACCACCTCCAGCACGTGGACGACGGCGCTGCCGACGGTACCACCCGCGTTGTGACAGACGCCGACGGAGGCCCCCGGGATCGCGTCGCTGCGGGCGTGGTCGCCGCGCAGGAGTTTGGTCATCTCGACGAGTTGGGCCGTGCCCGTCGCGCCGACGGGGTGGCCCTTCGCTTTCAGACCGCCAGAGAGGTTGACCGGCAGCGACCCGGAACGGGTGGTCTTCCCGTCTCGGGCGGCCGTGATGCCTTCCCCGCGCTCGAAGAAGCCGAGCGACTCGATGGCGAGCACTTCGGCGATGGTAAAGCAGTCGTGAACCTCGGCGACGTCAACGTCTTTCGGGCCGATACCGGCGTCCTCGTAGGCCTGTTTTGCGGCCTTGTCCGCTGCGGGCGAGGTGGCGAGGTCCCCGCGGTCCTGAAGGGCCATCTTGTCGCCACCCTGGCCCGTCCCGGTGACGGCGACGGTCGCTTCGATGTCGTGGCGCTTTGCGTAGTCCTCACTCACGAGCACCGCCGCGCTCGCCCCGTCGGTGATGGGGCAGGCGTCGAACAGGCCAAGTGGAGAGGCGATCATCGGCGCCGAGAGCGCCTGCTCGACCGTGATGGTCTTTCTGAACTGGGCGTACTCGTTGGGCAGCGCGTTGTCGTGGTTCTTCACCGCGATAGCCGCGAGGTCCTTCCGCGTGCCGCCGAACTCGTCGAAATACGCGCGGGCCATGAGAGCGTAGGCCCCGGGGAAGGTCATTCCCGCGCGGACTTCGTAGAGGTCGTCTGCGGCGATTGCGAGCGCCTCGGTCGCACCTGCGGTTCCGAGGTTGTTCATGCGCTCTGCGCCTCCGACGAGCAGGACGTCCGCCTCGCCGTTGCGGATGTTCTTCACGGCCTGCCTGAGGGCGACCCCGGATGAGGCACACGCCGCCTCGAAGCGTGTCGCGGGTACGTCGAGGCCCACGGCTTCGGCCATGAGCGGGCCCTGATGGCCCTGATGTTCTGCTAACTCGCCCATGAAGTTGCCGTAGAGGAGGGCTTCGATGTCGTCTCGGTCCACGCCTGAGTCGACGATGGCCGCGAGTCCCGCCTCGGCGAAGAGGTCACGGGCGGTCCGTTCTGGCTGCACGCCAAAGGGTGTGAGTCCGACCCCCGCGACGCGTACGGTAGTCATACGTTGACATAAGTCGTGTGCGAGATAAAGCCCTGCCGGACGCTCCGATATTTGAAAAGTGGTGTCAGCGCGGTTCTACATCCCCATGTCGTCTGCGGCCTCCGGAATGGGAAGGTCGTGGGGCGAGACGGCCAGGAGTTCTGCGGCGTGGTCTAAGGCCATGTCGAAGCCGTAGTAGCGTTCGAGTTCGTCGCCGTCGGCACTCGGGCGCACCTTGAGCATGGCGTACCCCTCGATGTTCTGGGCGATGGCTGCCGTTTTTCCGCCGTTGTCGAAGGTCAGGACGCGCTCGTGGTCGGTTTCGAAATACCGGGCCGTAATGTCGTTTTCCGTGAGTTCCGTCTCGCTCATTGAGAGCAGTAGTGAATGAAGGCAGTCGTACCTATCGGTTCTCGCCTACTTCAGCAACTGTGCGGCGATGGTGTTGCGCAGCACCTCAGAGGTGCCCTCGTAGATTTCGTTCAGCTTCGCGTCGCGGTAGAAGCGCTCTGCCGGGAAGTCCTTGGTGTAGCCGTAGCCGCCGTGAATCTGAATGCCCTCGTTCGCGACTTCGCGGGAGATTTCACTGGCGTAGAGTTTTGCCTGTGCGGCCTCCTTGATGAAGTTCTCGCCGCGAATCTTCTTGTCCGCCGCGAGGTGCATGAGCATGCGGGCGGCCGATATTTTCGTATCCATGTCGGCGAGTTTGTGCTGGATGGCCTGGAACTGTGAGATGGGGCCGCCGAACTGCTCGCGCTCCTGGCTGTATGTGACAGCCTCGTCGAGTGCGGCCTGTGCAATGCCAATCGACCGGGCGGCGATGGTGATGCGCCCACCGTTCAGGGTCTTGAGCGCGTGGACGAAGCCCTCGCCTTCCTCGCCGAGCAGGCGGTCTTCGGGGATGCGCAGGTCGTCAAAGCGGAGTTCGGCGGTCGGACAGCCCTTGTCGCCGAGTTTATCCTCCGTGCCTTCGACGTAGAAGCCGTCGTCTTCCTCGGGGCGGACGATGAACGAAGAGATGCCCTTGTTGCCCGCCTCTGGGTCGGTTTTAGCGAACAGGGTCACGGTGTCGGCGACCGACCCGTTCGAAATCCAGAGTTTGCCGCCGTTGATGACGTACTCGTCGCCGTCTTTTTCGGCTGTCGTGCCCATCGCGGGCACGTCGCTGCCCGCCTGTGCCTCAGAGAGAGCGAACGCGCCGATGTCTTTGCCTTCGGCGAGTGGCGTGAGATACTCCTGTTTTTGCTCCTCGTTGCCGAACTCGTAGAGCATGTTGCCCGCGAGCGAAATGTGTGCCGCGACGATGGTGCCGACGCCGCCACTGCCGCGTGCAATCTCCGAGAGCCCAATCGCGTAGGAATGATAATCGAGGCCTGCACCGCCGTACTCCTCGGGGAAGGGCATCCCCATGAGGCCGAGTTTGCTCATCTCGGAGACGAGGTCTGCCGGGAATTCGTCGTCGTGGTCGATGTCCGCTGCAATCGGTTTGATCTCCTCGTCGACGAACTCGGAGACCATGTCCTTTATTTGCTGTTGCTCAGCGGAGAGGCTGAAGTCCATACGGAGGAATTAGGATGGTCGTTCCTTTAGTTTTCGTATCCTCGCCACGAATTGCCACCGTGGCGGCGGGATAGCCTTACCTGTCTTCTAAGGCGTCTGCGATGCGGCCGAGTTCACGGCGGATGTCGACCATCTCGTCGCGGACCTTGCGCACTTCGCGGACGAGTTCTTCGTTTGCGCGACTGTTGCTCTGTTCGCGCTCTGGTCGACCACCCATGGCACCGCCGGGGCCGCCACCGCCCATCATGCCGCCCATCATCTGGGCGAATGGGTTGCCGCCGCCACCCATGCCGCCGCCCATACCGCCACCGCCGAAGGCTTCTTCGAGGCGCTCTTCGCGGCTTCGGTCGCCTTCGCCTTCCTCTCGCTCTTTGGCGCGTTTTTCGCGAATCTCCTCGACGCGCTCGCGGAAGGACTTTTCCTGTGACTCTGACTCTGCTTGCTTCTCCTGCTTGTCGTCTTTCGTCATAAGCCGGGGTTGGGAGTGACCGGGGAAAAACGTTGGGGGACGTGGACTCAAAACGCGAGCAGGCTCGACTGGACGGGTTTCGTCGACGCTTCCGCGGTGAGTTCGTATCCGACGAGGCCGCGAAGGTCGACAGCATAGGTCGACCCGGCGTGGCCCAAGAGTAGAACGCGCCCCTGGCTGCCGACGACGGTTCCCGTCGCGAGCGTTTCGGCGATAGGCGGTGCGTCGAGAGAAAATCCGTAGTCAAAGTCGAACTCTTCGATGACGTCAAAGTCAGTGAGAAGGGCGTTCCACGCCGCCTCGTCAACCGTGCGGTGGAGGCCCGGAATCTTCGTCGGGACGCGCACCCGGTCAACCAGCCGGTTCGCGATTTCAGCTTCGCGCTGGCGAGCGATGCGGCCGTCTTTGACGGTGGCGATGTGCGCGCCGCGGTCTGCACCCTGCTCGGTGAGGCGTTGACGGAGTCGCCAACTGCGGGTCACGCCGACTTTGAAGATGTCGGGGGCGAACGCGGCGAGGTAGATGGCGTGTTCCTCCTCGCAGGTGTCGAGCGGTTTGTCGCAGTTTCCGGTGCAGATGGCACACGGCCACAGGTCAGAATGCAGGTCGCAGTAGGGAGCGCGCGGTTCGTCACAGGCGACGTGGTCGTCGTCGTGGACGACGCCCGCACAGTGTCTTCGACCGAGCGAATAGTCGAGTCGACGGCCCGGAACCAGTGGCTCGCGGCGAACTGCGCCGTCCTCGGCGACGAGGAGGGCGGCCTCGTTCTCCTGGCCCGTCCGGTACCCGACGATTTGCACACTGGGGGCTACGCCCGCAGCCGGTAAAAGCCGTCCGTTACCGTCGGTCGCGATGAACTCACGAGTCGATTACCCACGTCGAGACACTCCCGGCCAGAAACGTACATGAACTATCATTGAATTAGTTAGTAGGTTAATATTTTCAGAACAAAATTGCGAAAATTTTAATTGCAGACCGTCTGTCTCGCAGGTATGGCTGATTTGCCAGACACTCTCACACGTCGTAACGCACTCAAACTTCTCGGAACCACGACGGCCGCCGCCGGACTCACGGGCGTCGCAGCCGGTGACCTCAGCGGCCAGACCACGCGCGTGAACGTCGGTTTCGACAATTCGAGCGCGAAGCAGGCCGCCCTCGACCTCGCGGACACCCTTCACTGGGAGTTCGCGTGGGGCGCAGTCACGATTTCGCTCCCGACCGCCGCAATCGACACGCTCAGTGGCGTCCGAGGCATCCGCTACGTCGAAGTCGACGGGACGATGGAGGCCATCGCACAGGACCTCCCGTGGGGCGTAGACCGCACGGACGCCGAGGTCGCACACGCTGCGGGCGACACGGGCGCGGGAGCCGATATCGCCATTATCGACACCGGTATCGACCAGTTCCACGCTGACCTGGCTGACAACCTCGGTAACGGCCGTGCCTTCACGGGTCCTATCGCGACGAGTAACTGGCAGGACGACAACGGTCACGGCACTCACTGTGCGGGTATCGCAGACGCCATCGACAACGACACCGGGGTCGTCGGCGTCTCGACGAACGCGACCCTTCATGCCGTCAAAGTCCTCACCGCCGCAGGCACCGGGATGACTTCCGACGTGGCCAAGGGCATCGAATGGGTCGGCGACCAGGGCTTCGACGTCGGGTCGCTGAGTCTCGGCGGCGGCGCGTCCGAGACGCTCAAAGAGGCCGTCGAGTACACCACCGGCAAGGGCGTCCTGCTCGTCGCCGCGGCCGGCAACGACGGCCCGTGTACCGACTGTGTTGGCTACCCCGCCGCCTATCCCGAAGTGGTTGCCGTCAGTTCGACCAACCAGAACGACGGCCTGTCGAGTTTCTCCTCGCAGGGACCGGAAATCGACATCGCGGCTCCGGGGTCGAACATCTACTCCACCTACACGGGCGGCAGCTACGCCACCCTCTCGGGCACGTCGATGGCCTGTCCACACGTCTCGGGCGCAGCGGGGCAATTGATGGCGCAGGGTCAGTCGGCGAGTCAGGCACGCAACACGCTTCTCTCGACGGCAGAAGACATCGGTCTCTCCGCAAACGAGAGTGGCGCGGGCCTGCTCGACGTGGCCGCCGCGCTCGGCCACAATTCCGGCGACGACCTATAAGTGACATCCTCCCGCGCCTGAAGACGCAGGCCTCCCACACCCACCAACGGGCGGTTCGTTGGGATGTTTATGGTTCGCACCCCGACGAGGTGCTGGCTATGCCACGTAGCCGTTACTCCTATCTCGTCCGGGCAACGGACGGGACTCGGAGGTACCTAGTTGTTTTGTGTCGGTCCGCCGTCCGCGGGCTTACGTTTTGATGAGGCAAACACCCAGTCAACTGCCAGGTTTCGGACTGTCAGAACCCGATGGGAAACCATCGAATCGACACCGAGTGATACGCACGGAGAGCACCTAAGACTATGCTGTACAGTGAAAGTAACCAAAGACGGCGATTCATCCACGTCCTCAAGGGCGTGGTATTCTCGCCTGCAATCCTATAAACTATCGATTAGATAGTTCAACGGTCCTGAATTGTTTCCGCTAAGCAGTTCTCTGCCAATTATTTTAATAATTAATAACAAAGAATTTAATTACTGTTGGCTTCTGGTGGAGTTATGACAGAATTGTCAGAGACTGTCACTCGTCGTAACGCACTCAAACTCCTCGGTTCGACCGCCGCCGCAGCCGGGCTCACGGGCGTCGCCGCGGGCGACCTCACGGGCGACTCGATGCGGGTCAACGTCGGTTACGATACGGAGACCGCAAAACAGGCCGCACTCGACCTCGCCGACACGGTTCACTGGGAGTTCGCCTGGGACGCCCTCACCATCACGATGCCGACAGCGGGCCTCGATTCGCTCCAGGGCGTTTCGGGTATCCGCTACGTCGAGAAGGACACCGAAGTCGAAGCGCTCGCTCAGACGCTGCCGTGGGGCGTAGACCGCACGGATGCGGAAGTCGCACACGCGAACGGTGACACCGGCGAAGGCGCAGACATCGCCATCATCGACACCGGCATCGACCGTTATCATGGCGACCTCGTGGACAACCTCGGCGAAGGACGGGCGTTCACCGGGCCAATTGCCTCCGACAACTGGCACGACGACAACGGTCACGGCACGCACTGCGCCGGCATCGCGGACGCAGTAGACAATTCACAGGGTGTCGTCGGCGTCTCCACGACCGCAACGCTCCACGCCGTCAAGGTACTCACCGCCGCCGGCAGTGGGTTCAACTCGGACGTGGCAAAGGGCATCGAGTGGACCGCAGACCAGGGCTACGACGTTGGCTCCATGAGCCTCGGGGGCGGTGGCTCCACACAGAACGGGAAAGAAGCGGTCGAATATGCGGCGAACAAGGGTGTGTTCCTCATCGCCGCCGCTGGCAACGACGGCCCCTGTACGGACTGCGTGAGCTACCCGGCCGCATACCCCGAAGTGATGGCCGTGAGCGCGACGAACGACCAGGACCAGCTCGCGAGTTACTCCTCACAGGGTCCTGAGGTCGAAATCGCCGCGCCCGGCACGGACATCTATTCGACGTACACCGGCGGGACGTACAACACGCTTTCCGGCACGTCGATGGCCTGCCCGCACGTCTCGGGCGCAGCGGGGCAACTGATGGCCGAGGGGCAGTCCGCCAGTCAGGCCCGGAGCACCCTCAAGAGTTCTGCTGAGGACATCGGCCTCGGCGCGAACGAAAGTGGTTCGGGGCTGCTCGACGTGGCCGCCGCACTCGGCCAAAACTCCGGCGACGACCTGTAACCTCGGCAAATAGTTGTGAACTACCCTGCCCTACCGCGCTCGGGGCTACCCGCCCCTCGCTTGTTGAGGACAGGGCTTCCTGTTTCTGTGTCAAGACTTGCACCCGTGGGCACAGCGGTCTCAGACTCCGCAGGCGATTTCCCTTTACGGGCAGTTCGGAGTGTCCCACTCCTACTGAATCGACACTCGGCCCACACGTCCGATGCACGCTTGTTGTCGTCGTTCGAAAGGCGCGACGCGCCTTTCGTGATGACGAAACGGCTTCGCCGTTTCGAACCACGTTTGAACAACGGACGAGACGTGGTGAGTATCTTACTACCCCCTTCGACCGAATCGGTAGTAAGCGTATTGCACACAGTGAATGTGAACTATGCGGGCGGTGTATCCCCTCCCTACTCGCGTCTTCGACGCTCGTTGAGGAAGGGGGCTTACCGCCTTCGATTATGCTAAACTACACCACCGCCTCTATCCGGACATGACGCTCGAAAAATCGCTCACCGCGACGCCCACGAACGGAAGCGTCGATTTCGTCCTCACGCTCAGGAACACTGGCGAGGACACCGTCTCGCTCACCTTCCGCGATTCGGGGAAGGCAGACTTTGTCGTCTTAGACGGCGACGAGGAACGCTGGCGCTGGTCGGACGGGCGCATGTTCGCCCAGGTGCTCACGAATCAGGATATCGAACCCGGAGACACAGTCGATATCGAAGCGGAGTGGGAGGACCCAGACCCCGGCGAGTACGAAGTCGTCTGCGAACTCCGGACGATGGAAGCCGAGGAAGAACGGACGACATTCTCGGTGTGACTGGGAAGTAACACCAGCCAGTGTTACCTGACGGTCAGTGTTCCTGGTCGGGGTTTTCGAGCAGTTCCTGTACCGCTTTCCGCACGGATTCGTGCGAGGAGAGCCGTGGCTCGTAGCCGAGTGCAGAGAGTTTCTCGATAGAGAGGCGCATCTTCGGCACGTCGCCGGTCCAGCCACGGTCGCCGCCCGTGTACTCGTATTCGGGGTCGAGGCCCATCTCGTCTGCGACGATGTCCGCGATGGTCGTCACGGAGGTGGTCGTCCGGGTACCGAGGTTGTAGGAGTTCATCGGCGCGTCTGCGTGTTCGACGACGTGGGCGATGGCTTCGACGCACTCATCGACGTGCATGTAGGACTTCTCCTGGCGACCGTCGCCAAGGATGACGAGTTTCTCGGGGTCGGCCTGCAACTTCTCGACGAAGTCTGGGACGACGCCGTGGCCAAAGCGCGGGCCGACGATGTTCGCGAAGCGGAAGTTCCACACGGTGAAGTCGTAGGAGTGGGCGAACACAGAGAGGAGACTCTCCTCTGCGAGTTTCGCCGCGCCGTAGATGCTGATGGGTTCGAGTGGGGCGTAGTCTTCTGGCGTCGGACGCGGGGCCTCGCCGTACACCGTCGACGAGGAGGTGTAGACGACGTTCGAGACGCCAACGTCGTCCATCCGCTCTAAGATGTTGTACGTGATGTCACCGTTCACCTCGAACTGCTTGCGCGGTTCGTCCGTGTTCACGTACTTCTCCGCTGCGGCGAAGTGGAACACGGCATCGAGGTCGTCGGTGATGACGTCCGCGACGGCTGACTCGTCGGTGAGGTCTGCGTTCACGAATTCAGCGTCGTCGGGGACGCTCGATCGGATGCCGTTCGAGAGGTTGTCGGCGACGACGACGTCGTTTTCGGGGAGCAACTGGGCGACCATCCGCGAGCCGATGAGACCCGCACCGCCCGTGACGAGGATGCGCTTGCCGGAAAGCTTCATGCGCCGAGATTTGTCGGGGTGCTCAAAGTCGTTCTGGGTCGGTACGGAGAATTTGTGGTTAGGCATCAATGCACAAACACTCGCGATTTCTGGATGGGTGTCCAAGAGCCAGAACAATTATTAGTGAAATTCTGCAATACCAGACAGAATGCCAACTGAGACGTACGGGTTGATTAGTTTGCTGCCTGCGTTGCTGGCAATCGTCCTGACCCTCATCTCGCGACAGGCGTTGCTGTCCCTGTTCGCCGGTGTGTGGCTCGGAGCGACCATCCTTGTCGGGTGGAATCCAATCGCAGGAGGCGCAAAATCGCTCGCACTCGTCGTATCGAACGTCACCTCCGCGTTCAACGCAAAACTCCTGTTGTTCACCTTCCTCGTCGGTGCGTTACTGGGCATGGTGTTCCTCTCGGGGGGAATGCGAGCGGTGGCCGATGGAATCGTGAAGCGAATCAAAACGCGCAGACAGGCGAAAGCGGGCACGGCGTTCCTCGGGACGCTCATCTTCTTCGACTCCTACGCGAGTACGATGATTTCCGGGTCGGTCATGCGCCCGGTCACAGACCAGTTCGACATCTCGCGTGAGAAACTCGCCTACCTCCTCGACTCGACCACCTCACCGATGGCCTCTATCGCCGTCGTCTCGACGTGGCTCGGTTTCGAGGTGGGCCTCATCCAACAGCAGTTCGACGCACTCGGGATTCAGCAAAACGCGTTCGTCGTGTTCGTCGCGTCCATCCCGTTCCGGTTCTACAGTGTGTTCGCGCTCATCCTCGTCTACATCGTCGTCTTCACCGACTGGAACTTCGGGCCGATGAAGAAGGCAGAAGAGCGCGCACAAAACGAAGGCAAACTCATGCGCGACGACGCCTCGCCGCTCATGGAGACGCAGGCGAGCGACATCGAGACGCCCGAGCACGTGAGTCCACGCTGGTGGTACTTCGCCGCACCAATCCTCGCGCTGGTCGTGGTCACACTCGTCGGTCTGTGGTGGACCGGTGGTGGCCCGGCGAAGACGAACGCCGCGCTCGCCGGAACCAGCGGCCTCGGTGCAGTGTCTGCGTTCCTCGGGTCCTACGCAGACGCGCTGAAGGAAGCGGGAACCGCCGACGCCATCCTCTGGGCGGCGTTCGCCGGGTGTGCGACGATGCTCACCATCCTCGTCGGTCACGCCCGCATCGGCCTCGACAAGGTCAGCGACGCCATCTTCGAGGGCTTCAAGATGGTCATGTTCCCGGTCGCCATCCTCTCGCTCGCGTGGACGATCGGCAACGTGAGCCAGTTGCTCGGCGTCGGCCCGTACGTCGTGAGCGTCGCAGAGGGCATCATCACCGCCCCGCTGCTCCCGGCCGTCATCTTCCTCACGGCCGCGCTCATCAGCTTCGCCATCGGGACCTCGTGGGGGACGATGGGGATTCTGTTCCCGGTCGCTGTCCCGCTCGCCGTCGAACTGAACGCGACCCTCACGCTGGCCATCGCGGCCATCCTCACCGGGTCGCTGTTCGGAGACCACTGTTCGCCAATCAGCGACACCACGGTCATGAGTTCGATGTTCGCTGCGAGCGACCACGTAGACCACGTCGCCACGCAGATGCCGTACGCGATTCTCGCCGCCGTGGTGGGGACGCTTGGCTTCCTCGTGAGCGGCTACACCGCGCTGTCGCCGTGGGTGACACTCGCCGTCGGCACCACCATCATGGGCCTGAGCGCGTACCTCCTCTCTGAATACGTCGGCAAGACCGACCGTGTTGGCGTCGGCGCGCTATTCGAATAATCTGGGACGCCGTCTCCCGCTTTTTTCGCCTCTCACCATCGCGTTCGATTGATAGACTTTTCTCCCCCGATCTGATTGTGCGGGTATGCGCCTCCCCTACGAGTGGGCAGAAGCGACAATTCCAGTCAACGGAGTCGAACTCCAGTGCTACCGCACAGGAGAGGGCCCACCACTCGTCATGGCACACGGCTTCTACGAGAACGCGCCGTGTATGGCGCAGTTGGCGAACGACCTGGCCGACGACTACGAGGTCATCCTCTACGATGCTCGCGGCCACGGAATGTCGGATGCATCCGAAGCCGGGTACACAATCGACGACCGGGTTGCAGACCTCGTCGGTGTTGTAGACCACCTCGACCTCGAAGACCCCATCCTGTTTGGTCACTCGATGGGTGGGTCAGCCGCCGCCTGGACGACCGCGACCCATCCCGACCTCCCGCGTGCCCTCGTCCTCGAAGACCCTGCCAACCTGCGTGGTCATCACGAAATCGAGGCCGAAAAACGGGTGGCGCTCGTTCGAGACCGACTCGAAGCCATCGACTCACAGACGGTCGCAGAACTCGCGAGCGACTACGAGCAGTACGGGCCGAACGCCGCCCGTCAAATTGCCATCGCGAACACGGAGTGTCACCCACATATCGTCGAAATCGCTCGGGAAGGGTATCCGCGGACGGCGGACGCCTTCCCGAAAATCGAGTGCCCGACGCTCGTGTTGAAATCCGATGCCGACACGGAGGTTCGAGCAGCTGACGTGGCCGCAGCAGAGCCGTTGAGACACGGCAGACTCGTCCACATCTACGATGCCGGTCACTCGGTGTTCCGCGACCAGTACGACGCCGCGTTCGCCGAATTACAGACGTTTCTCCACCGTGTCGAAACCCGAACGTCCCAATCCGAAACCCCCTAACCGTCGCCGCCGCTTTGCTCGTCTATGCAGGGAGAACCCGAAGTCGTCATCCTTCGGCTGGGTCACCGCCCCGGTCGGGACGAGCGGATGACCACGCACGTCGGCCTCACGGGCCGAGCGCTCGGCGCAGACCGCGTCATCCTCGTCGACACCGAGAGTTCGAAGGACACAATCGAAGACATCACCGACCGCTTTGGCGGCCCCTACGACGTGGAAGTCGTCTCCTCACACCGCCCGGTCATCCGCGACTGGGAGGGAAAAATCGTCCACCTCACGATGTACGGCGAGCGCGTCCAGGACGTTGAAGCCGACATCCGCGCCGCCCACGCCGAAGAACCCCTGCTCGTCGTCGTCGGCGCGGAGAAGGTTCCCTTCGAAGTATACGACGCCGCAGACTGGAACGTCGGCGTGACTAATCAACCGCATTCTGAAGTAGCCGGCCTTGCCGTGTTCTTAGACCGCCTGTTCGAAGGCCGTGAATTAGAGCGCGAGTGGATCGGGGCGAAAAAGCGCGTCATTCCCCAGAAGAAGGGCAAGCGCGTCGAACCGGTCGAGGAGTGAGCGGTCGCTGTTCTCACTGACGTTCGAGCAGAAATCCGCGGTTTCAATAGTAGAAGGAGCAAAATCGGTCGATTTTCGCAGTCTTCTCCGGAAACGATGTCCCGAGAGTTCGTTTCGAGATAATGGCCACACTCAGATGAAGTCGATGTCGAGGATGTCGGTGATTCCAGCGACGTCGAAATCCGCGTCGGCCACAACGAGTCGCTCGTCGAGCCCCTTCGCAGTGCCAGCGATGAATGCGTCTCGCGCAGCGAGTGCCTGGCCACGCTGGTGCAGGTCGTTCTGCAGTTTTGCTGCGGCGCGTTCCAGGTTAGCTGTCTCTTCGATAACGGCCACCCACTCGAGGGCATCTTCGAGGGCGTCAAAATCTGCGGGGCCGGCTTTGAAAACTTCTCCCTGGTAGACTTCGAACATCACCAGTGGGGGTGCAATTGCGCGTTCGTCGAGGTGACTCTCGACGTAGTCGATGGCTTCGTCGGTCCCATCGAGATAGTCGATGAGGACACTGCTGTCGTAGAGCGTCATCGACTACCGACGCCCTGCTTCATGTCCTTTCGCGCATCACGGGCTTTCTGTGCGGCGTCAGTCCCTTTCCAGAGTCCGGCACCGTCTCGGACGGTCTCCCGCCGCTCTTCGATGAGTCGAGAGAGCAAGTCGTCGAACGTCTCGTCGCTTCCCTTGAGCGCTGCGAGCGCTGCATGGGTGTCGTCTTTGACTCGGATACTCTTGCTCATAGCGGTTGTATACAGGCCCGTATACAAGGGTGTTGCGTCGATTGACTGAACCTAGGTTAACGGATTTCGCACACATGGGCGAGAGCAGCATAATTTATCACCAAACTGCCACGTTGTCGAAACATGGCGGACACCACGCTCGAACAACGAGTGGCCCGCGTCGAACGCCTCCTGTACGTCGTCATCGCAATCCTCGTCGTTCCGTACCTGCTCGGATTTGCAAATCACTTCGGCCTGTGGGTTGGCGGGAGTCTCGGCGTTCTGGTTGGCCTGGTCCTGTTGGTGCTGATTGTCGCTGTCACCCGGTGGCACGGCGGCTCGACGACGCGGTAAGGCACATCGCCCAAATCGCGTGTTCGGCGTCTCGAAACGGTCCGTGACGGACGACACGACGCAACCGCGCACCCGATGGTTTTAAACTGCTGAGCGCACCACGTTCTGGTAATGGCTTTTGAGGAGCTGCTCGAGGACCCTGTCATCCAAAAATATCTTCACGAGTTGGTTGGACCGACGGGTATGCCGGTCGCCGCCGCGCCGCCTGACGGCGAGGTGACTGACGAGGAATTGGCGGAGGATCTGGGGCTCGAGCTCAACGACGTGCGACGCGCCCTGTTCATCCTCTACGAGAACGACCTTGCGAGCTACCGACGGCTCCGCGACGAGGACTCCGGCTGGCTCACCTACCTCTGGACGTTCGAATACGAGACGATTCCGGAGAACCTGGCTGACGAGATGGAGCGCCTGCTTGGCGCGTTAGAAGAGCGCCGTGAATACGAACAGAACAACGAATTTTTCCTCTGTGAAGTGGACTCCATTCGCTTCGAATTCGGCGAGGCGATGGACTTTGGCTTCCAGTGTCCGGAATGTGGCTCGCCGCTCGAATCGATGGACAACTCGCGGCTCGTCGACGCGATGGACGACCGAATCGACGCCCTCCGAGACGAACTCAACGTAGACATCTGAATGGTAGTACTCGCAACGAAACTGTACGTAAAAGGAGAGGCCAGAGAGCGGTCGCTCGACGGCCTTCGCTCGCTCATCGACAACGACATCGGCGACTTGGACGTCACCTACACCATCGGGATACTCGACAACGACTTCCCGTCGGTGACGCTCGACGGCCCAGACGCCACCGTCGCCAGAAACGCCCTCCGCGAGTCGTGGGGGGAGATTACCGACTCGTTCGCCGAGGGCGAGACCTACGTCGGTACCTTCGAACACTGGGACGACGACGGCTTCATCCTCGATGCTGGCCGCGAGATTCGGATTCCCGCCGACGAGATTGGCCTCGGAGCGGGGACGCCCGAACAGATTCGGAAACGCTACGGCCTCGTCCAGCACATGCCACTTCGGTTCGTCTACGGCGAGCCGTGTCGGCTGGCCGACGAACAGCGCGACGACCTCTACGAGTGGACTCGTGGCCTCGGACGCGTGAACGTGAACAACGCCACCCGTGGCGAGGTTCGCGCCACGGTTAACCGTGCGGGCCACGCACAGGACATCGTGACGGTCGAACGCCTCGGCCTGTTAGAACAGAGCATCGTCTGCAAGGAAGGGACCGACCCGCCGGGACTGCTCGCCAGTATCGGTGAATACGTCCCCGCAGAACTCCTCTGTGTAATTCCATGAGACGCCGGCTGCTCGCCCTCGCTCTGCTCGTCTTGCTCACCGCATCAGCAGGCTGTATGGGGATTTTCGGCCCCGGCGAGGTCGACCAGCAACGTCTCAACGAGGATGCATCGTACGACTGGAACACGTCGGCAAACGCTACTATCGACGTCCGAAGCGGCGAGTACCAGTCGGTGTACGTCGTCTCGAATCAGTCTGAAATCGAATTCTACGAGCGTGACGGCTTCGGCACCGAACGCCCGCTCGAAATCTCCGCGCTCAAATTCCAGTACGAAAACGGCACGGTCGTAAACGCCTCCACGCTCGACGTTTCACAGACGCGCAACCGTCTCATCGTCGGCCTCCCCGCCGCAGACGGCAAAGTCGCGTTCACCGGCGCGGCACAGGGCAAGAGTTTCGCGACGCCGACGTTCGTGACGGGCACCTACGAGGTCATCTTGCCGCCCGGCATGCGCGTCGATTACGTCCCGCTCGCGCAGGTCCAGCCCGGTGGCTACGAGACGCGACTCGAAGACAATCGCGTCCACATCACGTGGGATGACGTCCAGAGTCGGGCGATCGTCCTCCGCTGGTACCTTGACCGCGACCTGACCATCTTCGCGACGGCGGCGGCCGGCCTCGCCATCGCGGGGGTCGTCGGGGCGTTCTACTACCTGCGCCAGATTCGCGTCCTGCGCGAACGCCGCGAAGACCTCGGTCTCAGCGTGGATATGGACGACGACCGGCGCAGACCGCCGCCGGGAATGCGTTAACTCGCTGCGAGCTGGTTCTGGTCGACTTCGTAAATCGTCACGTGCGAACTTTCGTAGGCAACGCTCACCCCGGACAGCCGTGAGAAGTCGCCGGGGTCGTAGGCTTCGCGCTCCTGTGGCCCGACGTAGATGTAGCGCACGTCGTACTGTTCGAGGACCGCGACTTGCTGGTCGGGCGTACCCGTGTAGAACTGCGTGACGTCGCCGACCCGCTCGTCGTAGGCGGCCTGCCCGCGATAGCCGATTTCGTGAGTCCACCCGAGGACGGTCGGCAAGCCGGTGAGCGCGGAGGGTGCGTTCGACCAACGGTAGGCCCGCCCCGGTGCTTCGATGATGTGTGGCTGGCCCTCCTTCTCGTCGAGCCAGTGGATGGCCTCGACCTCGCTCGCGTGATAATCGGAGACATACTGGAGACTGTCGAGAGTCATGTCGTCGGTCGCGCCATCGTCGAAGTGTCCCGCGAGGGCGAACGCGCCGTAGAACGACGTGGAGACGACGAGCAGTGCGGCGAGTACCGCGGTGCCCTTGCGCCAACTGGTCGGGATGGCGCGTCCGCCGCCAAGAAGGCGTGCGAGCATGATGGAGGCGGCGACCGACCAGAGCACCCACACCTGCATGTACACCTTGAACACCGTGTTGAACCGGCCGGGGGCGGCGTCTTCCTGGACGAAGGCGAACTCGACGATGAGGACGAGGCCGAGGCCGGCGAGCAGCAACACCGTCTCGTAGCCGAGGTCGTCGCGGAGGCGCAACAGCACCCAGCCGACGACGAGCAGCGGGGCAAAGACGGCGATGGCGGCCAGACCACCGAGCCACGCCGTCGGGACGAACAGCGCGAGGACCACACCGGTCTGGGCGGCGTGTTTCTTTATCTCGGGCTTGACGTGCGCGAGGAGGTAGGGGACGAACACCGCGAGGAACGCGCCGTGGACCACGAGCAGGCCCGCGAGGGGGCTTCGCTCTGGGAAGAAGCCGATACTTCGGCCGCTCGCCGTCCCGAGCCAGAACGGGAGCGTCCAGAGAAGCCCGCCGACGAGCACGAGAAGGGCGACGCCGAGTGCGCCACCGAATCGCGACCCCTCGCGGGTAATCGGTGAGTCGAGGCGCTCGGCCCGCGTGACGACCGACGTTGGCAACAGCGAGAGCGGTCGTGCAGGGGCGAACGCGACAGAGAGCCACGTCAACCCGACGATGGTCGGGAACGACCAGGTGTTGACGACGGCAATGAAGCCCGCGAGCGGTGGAATCGCCCCGAAGACGAGGAGTCGACGTCGGGTCACCTCCCGCTCGGGCGTCCGGAAGTACGCAAACAAGAGGCCCGCGCCGAGCAGGAGAAACGGCGTGCTCATCATGTGGGCGTGGAGGTCGCCGTTCAGCCACGCGAAGAAGGGGAACTCGTTGATGGTGCCCGGAATCACGCGACTCGGATGCCAGTAGGCGAACTCACTCGGTGGAGCGACCACTTTCTCTGCGGCGAGTTCGTGGAGGTTCGCGGCGATGGCCTGTCCGAGTGGCCCGCCGATGGCGTCGGGAAGCGCCCAGACGAGCACCTGCAACCCGGTGAGGATGTTGCTCGCAAAGCCGACGAAGAAGACCGCAAAGAGGCCGGCTGTCCGCCGCGAGACGTCGAAGCTCCCGGCGACCATTCCGGCGACGCTGTACGCTGCAGTGAGGAGCATTCCATAGAAGCCCGCAAGCGCGAGGTTGTACGCGAAGCGCGTCTCGGTTCCCGTGAGAATCGTCAGCAACGCGGAGGTGAGGTGGCCGCCGTAGTAGTAGCGCACCGGTTCGCCCGCGTACCAGAAGTCTTCAGGGGGCAACACGGGCGACCGGAGCAGCGTCTTCAGCAGGCCGAAGTCGAGGAACTTCTCACCGCCGCCGGGCCAGACACCGGGGTCCGCCCCGCGGACGACGATAATGAACAGAAACGCGAGCGTGAACAGCAGGGGTACGTCGATGCGGTCGCGCCACCCCACTTCGACGCCCCGAGAGAGGGCGAAGGCAGAACCGGCGACGAGAACGATAAGCCCTGCGGCGAGGGCAACCCAGCCAAAGGCGAGGTGGCCCACCCAGTAGGCGGTGAGCGTCATGATGCCGAGACCGAGCGGCAGGGCGAGGCCCGCCCCGCGGTCTGCGACCCGGTCGAAGATGAGCGCGGCGAGCGGCATGGAAAGCGCCCAGAGTGAGAGATACACCGCGAGCCAGAGCGCGACGAGACCGACTTCCATTACCCGTGAGAACGGACAGGAGGAATTATACCTCTTGTGGATGCCAGAATCGCCCGCCCTGCGCTCGAAGGCGAATCGCTTTTAGCCTCAGCGATTGTCACGTAATTAAGATGGAGTGGTCTGTCGGCATCGTCGTTCCCGCGTTCCAGCCAAACGTCTCACAGCTCCAGACGTTCGTCCGGGCGCTCGACGAGACCCTCTCGCCCGCCGTCATCCGCATCGAACTCGACGACCCGCGCCCGGGCGTCGTCGACGCACTCTCCTCACTCCCCGCGACCGTCAACGCCGTCGACGCCCGCCGTGGGAAGGGCGCAGCCATCGCCGCTGGCTTCGAAGCCCTCGACACCGACGTCTACGCCTTCGCCGACGCCGACGGCGCGACGCCTGCCAAATCGATTGCCGACGTGGTCAGACCCGTCCTCGAGGGCCGCGCCGACCTGAGCGTCGGGTCGCGCAGACACCCCGACGCCGTCGTCAAGAGCCACCAGACGCTCGCCCGTCGCCGCCTCGGCGACGCCTTCGCCTGGCTCGCACGACGCCTGCTTTCCGTCGACCTCTTCGACTACCAGTGTGGCGCGAAGGCGATGACCGCAGACGCCTGGGCCGCCGTGCGCGAACACCTCTACGAACCCGGCTTCGCCTGGGACGTCGAACTCATCGCCATGGCCGGCGCACTCGGCCAGCGCGTCGCCGAAGTCCCCGTCGAGTGGCACGACCAGCCCGATTCGACCGTCGACCCCGTCGGCACGACGAAAGCGCTCGCGAAGGGGCTGTTCGTCTCGCGCCACCGCGCGAAACTCGTGAGCCAGGACCGGTTTCACCAGGCCATCGCCAACCGCCGCGACCAGCCGACGGCACTCATCGACCTCGGGCCAAACGACGACTGAAGTGCCCGTACCCGCGGGTACACCGGGTGTGTGACAGGTATCGCCCCCACGGCAGGCAAAATGTCGCACACGGCGGCAGAATCACAACCCTTAATGGGGGTGCTCGAATACACTGTAGTAGCGAGATGGGATAGCCAGGAGATTCCGCCGGGCTCATAACCCGGAGATCGGTAGTTCAAATCTACCTCTCGCTATGAAAATTTTGTGATAGGTTAAATCGAGAAGTGCTTGCTGTGTTTGGATTTTTGTTGTGTCTTGTTTTGTTCAGTTCTGAGTGTTTCGCTGGATAGTCCAGCAGGGTTCAAGAAATTTCAGGGTAGGACTGTTCGAGTTATCACCTAGTTACCCCGTTTACCGCAACGTCGGTCCGAAGGACACTGAACCTTATAAACGATAACGTAACCACAGAGGGTGTGGCGACGCAATTGACGAAGACGCTCGTCTTCCAGCTCGAATGCAACGGTGGCGAGCAACTGCTCCATGACGCCTACGCTGAAGCACGAAACGTGTACAACGAGACAATTCGGCTCGCGAAAACGGAGCTGGGTTGGACGGAGATTTCACCGACGGTAGAAGACGAGGCAGCGCTCGTCAAGAACACCACCCAGCGCATCGTCGCGAAGGCCTACAATGCCTACGAGCAGTACCGCACTCACGTCTGCCCGTATCGCTCTCGAATCACCGACTGGTCGACAGAGTAGATAGTGACAGAGCCGTGCTGGTAGGCCACGGAGATGCCCTCCTGTGCGGCGAAGTCGCGCAGGTCGTAGGCGTCTCGTTCCGCCTGACTGACGTAGATGTACTCGATATTGTAGGTGAGCAGGTGTTGGGCGGCGATGTCCCAGCTTCCCGCGTAGATTGTCTTCACGCGGCGTTCGCGGACTTCGACGGCTTCCTCGCCGTGATAGCCTTTTTCGTGTTCCCAGCCGACCATCGTGGGGATGCCCGTGAACACGGACGCGGGGTTCGCCCAGGTGTACGTGGTTCCGGGGTGTGAGACCATGTTCGGTTGCCCCTCGCGCTGGCTCAGCCAGTCGAAGGCGGCGGCCTCGTCGGGGTGCCACTGCTCGACGAAGCGTGTGGCGTCAAGAGTCGGGTCGACGGGTCGCTCTGCGGTGAGTGGCCCGCCGAAGTGCTTTGCGAGCGCGAGGCCGCCGAAGGTCGCAGACGAGAGGACGAGCACAGCGAGGGCGACGTTCGCGACGGTTCTCCCGCGACTGCGAGAAACTGTTGGCAACAGCGATCGCTCCGGTGTAGAACTTCCGTCGAGGGCGCGGGCGAGTGCCACTGCACCGCCGACGCCCCAGAGCACCCACACCTGCATCGACACCTTGTAGACGGTGTTCCAGCGCAGCGCGTTCGGGTCGTGGGGCCACACTTTCGCGTAGACGAACTCCACGATGAGCAGGAGGCCAAGGCCGGCGACGAACAGGAGCGTCTCGAAGCCCACGTCGCGGTCGGTTCGGAGCAAGAGCCAGCCCACTGCGAGGAACGAGACGAGCAGGAGGATAGCTCCGACAGTGAACTGGGTTGCGAGCAACGTTCCGGGACCAATCACGACTGCTCCAACGACCACGGTTTCCGCGCGCCAGAGATCGTGCTCGCGGAGGAGTGCGGTGACTCGGGGCGCGAAGTAGCGGGCGAAGATGGCGAAAAAGAGACCATAGACGAGCAGCAGGCCGCTGAGGTCGCTCCGCGGTGGGAGGACGCCGAGACCCTCGTTCGGGGGGCGGCTCAATGCGAGATACGGAGCTGCCCAGAGCGCCGCGAGCAGGGCGACGCCACCGAGGAGGAGGCCGGCGGTGACGAGTCGGGTGCATTCACCGCGGAGCGACTGGTCGGTGGTCGAATTGGTGGAACCAGTGAGGAGACTGCGGGGTGTCGTCGGCGCGAAGACGAGCGTCAGGCCGGTGAGGCCGAGCGCGGTCGGTCCCGACCAGGTGTTGATGTACGTGAGCAGGCCGGCCATCGCGGGGAGTGCGCCGAAGACGAGGAGACGGCGACGGAGCAATGCGTCTGCAGGCGTCCGGGTGTAGGCGTAACAAAGCGCCGCCGTGAACACGAGAAACGGCGTGCTCATGAGGTGAGCGTGGAGGTCGCCGTTCAGGAACTCCCAGAACGGCGTGACGTGAATGGTGTCTGGAATGATGTACCGGCCAAACCAGTAGCTGAGCGTCTCTGGATTCGTGGCGACGACGAGTGCCTCCTCGTAGGGCATTCGAATCCCATCGAGGAAGACGTGGCCGAAGCGGGCGGCGAGGTCATCGGGAAGGACGCCGAGCAGCAGCCGACCGGGCGTGGCGAGCGTTCCAGCGAAGCCGACGAAGAAGGCGCTCAGGGCTCCGGCTTTGCGGGGTGAACTCCCACGGTGTGCGGCAATCGTGGCCGCGAGGCCGTACGCGCCCGTGACGAGCGTGGCGTAGAAGCCAGCGAGCGCGAGGTTGTACGCAAAGCGGGCTTCGGTCCCCGTGAGCCACGCGAGAGCGACCGTGAGCAGGTGGCCGC
Source organism: Haladaptatus sp. DYSN1 (assembly GCF_029489995.1). Taxonomy (NCBI): domain Archaea; kingdom Methanobacteriati; phylum Methanobacteriota; class Halobacteria; order Halobacteriales; family Haladaptataceae; genus Haladaptatus; species Haladaptatus sp. DYSN1. The sequence goes on along the minus strand of NZ_CP120470.1, from coordinate 1,367,230 downwards.
CGTAGTAGTAGTTCACCCGTTCGCCGGCAAACCAGAAGTCCTCGGGCGGGAGGACGTTCGCACGCAGGAGCGTCTGGAGGAGGCCGTAATCGAGGAACTTCTCCCCGCCCGGGGCGTGGACGGTGGGGTCTACGGCGCGGACGGCGACGAGGAAGGCGAATGCGAGGGAGAAGACGACCATCGTCTCTGCGTAGTGGGAAAGCGAGAGCGAGACGCCCCGTCTGAGGGCGAGGGCAGTGCCCAACAGGAGTACCCAGAGGGCGATGAGAACGGTCCAAAAGGTAAAGAACACGTGGCCGAGGAGGAAGGTCACGACTGTCAGTACGGCCAGTGAGAGGGGCAGGGCGAAGGTAGCGCCGCGGTCACGAAACCCGGGGAAGGCGAGGGCTGCGAGGGGAGCACCTGCGAGGGTGAGGGCCGCGAACGCCACCAGCCACCAGAGGGCGAGGGCGAACTCCATGTGGATGGTTTCAATCCTCCTACATCACGGTCGAGATAAGTGTCTTCTGGTCGGCAAGACAGCAGATATTTACCCCCGCTTGCGGTGAGTCTCTGTCAATGAAGAGGTCTCTCTGTGGGGCGGTGGGGATAGCGACGGTGGAGGGTCCGCAGTGAGTCAGCCAGACGAACGCGGGACGCTCTGGAACCTCGTTCAGTCGCTGCTCTCGGGCGTACGTTTCGGCCAGTTTCTCTCCGTGGGCATCGTCGGCCTGCTGTTCGACAACGCCGCGCTGTTCGTCCTCCACGGCCTGCTCGAAATCCCCCTCTGGATAGCGAAAGTTGGCAGTGCTGAAACGGCCATCATCGTGATGTTCCTCGTAAACGAGAACTGGACCTTCTCGCGATGGGGCGAGTCGAGTCCCGGCGAACTCCTCAAACGCTTCCTGAAATCCAACCTCGTGCGCGTCGGCGGCGTCGCCATCGCGTGGACCGTCCTGCTGGTGCTCAACGGTGAGTTCGGCGTCTGGTACCCCATCGCCAACAACCTCGGCATCGGCGTCGCGTTCCTCTTTAACTACGCCTCAGAGAGCCTCGTGACCTGGCGCGTCCACGAAAACGAGTAGGCCGGTCGGTTGGTCGGCGGTCTGTTGTTCGATGCGCAGTTTATTGCTCGATGCTGAGTTCGTCGAGGAGCGTCTCTGCGGCTGCGGCCGAGGAGCCCGGCCCACGCGCCGTGACGAGGTCGCCGTCGACGGTCACGCTGGTGTCGGAATCGAGTTCTGCATCCCAGTTGCCGCCCGCGGCAATGACCTCGTCTTCGACCCAGTAGGGGAGTTTCGTCCCGTCGGGGAGCACGTCGTCGTCGTCGACGATGTCTTGTTCCCACGCGTTCGGGAAGCCGGTGACGTCGCGGCCCTCCACGAGGAAGCCGTTGTCGCTGTCGCGCGTGAAGGCGAGGATGCCCACCGCGTGGCAGATGACGAGCGCCTTGCCCGACCCTTCGACGGCGTCGCGCAGGAGCGTGCGTGCGTGGACATCCTGGTTGATGTCCCACACCGTGCCATGGCCGCCGGGGAAGACGACGGCGTCGTAGTCGCTCGCGTCGGCCTGCGCGACCGGAATCGGATTGTTGAGTCGCTCGTCGTTCTCGTGGATGTCCATGATGTGTTCGGCCTGCTCCTCGCCGATGTCATCGGGGTCGACCGAGCGCTCGTCGATGACGGGCGGTGACCCGGACGGTGTCGCCACCGTCACGTCGACGCCCGCGTCGCTGAGTTGGGTGAGCGGTTCGATGCATTCTTCGCCCCAATACCCGGATTCGCTGACGACAAACAGTGCTGATGGCATTGTAGACCTGGGTATTGGCCCGTGGCGCATAAGCGCCACGCCCGGAGAGAAACTAACCGCCTAATCCGACGGTTAGTTGTCGCCGTGTTCGTCCACGATGACGACTTTGCCGTCCTGGACGTCCACGTTGATGAGTGTCTTGACGTTGTAGCCCGTCCCCTCGATTTTGTTCTCGCCGCCGACCTTCTTGATGACTGCGACGACGTCCACGACGTCCGCGCCGATTTGCTCCAGTGCGCCCGTGAGCGCCTTGAGCGTGCCGCCCGTCGAGAGCACGTCGTCGAGCAGGAGCACCCGGTCGCCCTCGTCGACGTCGTTGATGTACATCTCGTTCTCGGAGTAGCCCGTGACCTGCGAGAGTGCCATCTCGCCTTCGAGGCCGTACTGGCGCTTGCGGACGACGACGAGCGGGATGTCCGTCATCAGGGAGACGGCAGTGGAGATGTGGATGCCCATCGCCGCGGGCGTGACGATCTTGTCTACGTCCTCTAAGCTCACCTTGCGGATGATCTTGATGACGATCTCACGGAGCAGGCTCGGCTCCAACATCGGAACGCCGTCGCTGATTGGGTGGACGAAGTACTGATACCCGTTTTTCTCGATGATAGGGGCCTCAAGCAGAGACTGCTTCAACTGGTCCATGTCGTGGGTAGTACAACCCCCCGGTAAAAACTGACGATTATCCGGCCAGCAACGGGAGTTTCTCCGCAAGCCACCCGACAAGTGGGAGCGCGAAATCCCCGGCGTAGGCGAAGTATTCGATACCCGAGAGCAGGAGGAACAGCGTGCCGACGCCAGCGGTGAGGCCGAACAGCGCGGCTCCGAGTCGGTCGCCGTGGTCGGTGAAAAGACGCCAGACGGCCCACAGCCCGAAGGCGAGTCCGACGCCGATGCCGAGCAGGGCGTGCAGCTGTACCGCTTCGCCGAGCGCGGGCCGCTGGACGAGCAAGAGGAGGACGAGCAGTTGCCCCCCGACGAGCACCGTCCCGGCGTAGGCCCACGCGAGTGTCGCAAACTCGTTCTCGACGCCACGACGAACCGAGGGGAGACGCATCACCGCGTAGAGGAGGAACGGGAAGACGGGGAGGAGATAGCGAACGGTGATGGTTGCATACAGAGGTAGCCGCGGGAGGTAAACTGCCGTGAGGAGAAGGCAATAGAACCCCACGAATGCATCAGTCGCCCCTTCCGGTGTCTTTAGCCACGACGCTATGCGGTTCTTCGAACGGAACTCCCGAATCGCATACACCGGAAACGCGGTGAGTACGCCCAGGAGTGGTGCGGATTCGAGAATGGAGAGATTGATGGCTTCATTTCCATCTCGTTCGATGCCAATTACGTGGTACCCCTGCCTGATGTACGTTTGAAACAGCCGATTTGGTGAGTTTATTGCGACGGTAATGCCGTCAGTGAACAGGCCGGTAAAGATGGTGACTTTGCCGACGAGAGCAGTAATGGCTGAGTATTTCCCAGCAGAATCGCTTCCGGAGCCCCCTCCACCAATTGAACCCCCTGATGCGCTGCTCGGGGCGTCCAGTGGGCCACCGTTGTACTGAGGGAGGAGTCGAGGTGGCTCAATCGGATTTCCGGAGATGAGTGTATTCGTGAGGAAAAACGGGAGTAGCGAAACGAGGAACACAACTCCGAGGAACGAAAGCGTCCGAATAGTATTGGACTTCGAGGTGGGGAGGTCAACCAGCGCGAGTGCGACGATGAGTACGAACGCTTCCGGCGCATGAACCCAGGCCGTCAATCCAACGAAGACGTACGCAAGCGCACGCATTCGGAGATTTCCCTCACGACTTCGGTAGAAGCAATAGAGCGTCCCGACCGCGAACAGCGTCGTGAATACGTGACGTTTGGGAATCGACGCCCAGAACCCGACCGGCGTCGCGAGCACCGCGAACGCACCCGTGACCAAACCGACGCGTCGGTTGTACATCTCGGTGAGCAACCGATAGAGCACGACGCCGACGAGCGCCGCAGCGACCATCGCCGTGACCTGGAGTGCAGCCTGGTGCATCCACACCGGGTCAAGTGGACCGGCGAAAGCGACGTTCCCCGCGAACAGGAGGAGTGCGAGACCGCTGCCGACGAGGGTGAACTGCGTGCGCCGCCCGGTCAATCCACCCGCGAGATAGAATCCTCCGAGGGTCAGGCCACTCCAGCCGGCGACGATGGCGATGCGCGGGTCGGCGACGACGGAGACGGCTTGCAGCACCCAGAGAGCGGGCAACGACATGAACATCTGGCCGTAGTTGCGGCCGTAGAGCTTGCCGTCGAGGAGCACCATCCCGGGCGTGTCCGGCCCAGGACCGTACGGGAAGCTTTCGAGCCAGAGGTGCCCCTCGGAGACGGCGACGAAGGCGTTCACGACCGTCCACGTGTCGCTGATGAAGATGCCAATGCGCCAGTAGCCAATGAAAAACCAGAGGGCGACGACGAACAGGAGCACGCCCCAGCGGTCGCGGAAGATGAGCCGTCCGAGTCGCTTGCTGTTGTGGACGAGGGATTCGTCCGTCCAGTCGGTCATCGGCGCACCTCGACCGTGACCGGCTGTCGGGCCAGTTCGCGCTCCTCGCCGCCGGCCCGAACCAAGACGATGAGTTCAGCGTCGTACTCGTCTGCGGTCACCCGTCCCGGTGCGAGCGCCTTCTGCTGAAGTGCGATTGATTTGTTCCCCGTGTCCTCGGGACTCAAGAACAGCGTCGTCCCGTGGGTGTAGCCCAATTCGGGAATGCGAACCTTGTAGACGACCATGGGCTGGCCCGTGACCGAACCGACCTGAATCTGTGCGTCGGGAACACGGAGGTAAAACGACTCAGCGCCGTACTGACCGCGAACGAGTGCGACCCCGTCAGTGGGAATCGACTGTACGGCCACGTCCGCCGAACCTGAGCCTATCGGCGCTTCGGGCGTCGATTCCTCGGGCGCGGGCGTAAGGTCAATCGCCCCGACGAGCGGGCCGGAGAGTACGGTCACGACCAACAACACGAGAACGGTCGCGGACGCGACTACTCGTTCCGGTTCCATCGTTCTCGAAAACTAACGGATAGCCCATAAATACCACCGCTCTCAGACCTTCGCATTCGGGCCGTGCCACTCGGTGATGATGATGTCCACGTTCCGCTTTGGCGCGTGCCACATCACCTGGACGGTGGCCTCGGGCGGCACGTCTTCGAATCGGAGCGTGTCCCCAGCGTTAATGGGACCCTCCCACTCACCGAGATAGCGCCCGTCCGCCGTCCGGAACCAGATTCTATCGCCTGCGAGGGAGTCGCCCGATTCGTGGACGACGGTCAGCGTCTCGCCTCCCTTGTCGTACTCGAAGGTGAGAATCATCGACGGCGCGGGTTTCGGTGACTCTGCGAGATCCGCGAACCCGAGGAAGCCAACAGAAAGGGGAACGAGCAACAGGAGCGCCACGGCTACGATGAGCGCGTTGCGACCCTGCGGACTGTTAATTAAATCTCGAACTCGGACACCCCAAATCATGGTTCACCCCGGCCACAACAGCGAAGACGCGAACTGTCTACCCCATCCCTAGCCTACTCGAGTCAAGGCGGTACTAGGAGATAAAATAGTTGGCTTGAGTGAGTGTTGTGAATGTTGTCATTCGGGTGGGTGAGGACTGAGATTCGGTTCGAGGTGGAATCTTCACAATTGGCCCGAATCCCCGGAAGAGACGGGTGTGTGGACGATAGAATCTGAGTGTGGAAAATGGGATGTTTTCGGGTGAATTGGCGTTTCGCTGAACGCGAAAGCTAGAATTCAGGCGTTTCAAAGTCTGAACGCCCAGAATCTGCGTGTGGAAAACACCCGATTTTGGGCTGCTTTCGCGTCTTTTTGGGTGTTGGTGGCGTAGAGAATCTCCACAATCGGTTGCCGTCTTGCGGTTTTGGATTTTGATGGGAATCGAGGAGGAAATTGGGTGTGTTTTTGAGATTCTCGATTTGGCTCAAAGCGTAGAATTTCGATGTTTGACGCGCTCTCGCACAATTCAGGTATTTCTTGCCTTGCAACTACAGTTTCACAATCGGTTTGTCACACTCGCCCTTTCGGGGTCATTAATCGCCCTCTTCCGGGGTTTGAACCCGATTGTGGGAAATCTGAGTGTGGAGATATGGAGTTGCAGGACCGGTGGCTCTCGACTGATTTGTCACGCCGATAAAAATGTGAAAGTCGGTTATTGAATTACGCGTCCGGACCTTCCCACTTCTGGAGCGTCGAGGAGTCGCCAGAGCCGTCGTTGTAGACAACACGGACGGTATCAGTTGACGCGACAGCTTGGTCGATGTCTTCTCCGGAGCCGACCGTGATTGAGTCACCAGCAGTCACGTATGAGTCGCCGTCATCTGGCCAGGTATCTGAGTTACTACCAACTTTGACTTGCAAGTTAGCTGCTTTGATCTTGTCACCTGATTCGTGCGTGATGGTGAGCGCGTCAGAGCCGTCGTAGTCAAACGAGAAGCTGGCCTGCGGTGCCGTGTTTCCGACCTGGTCACCGAGACCAAGGACGAACGTTCCAATCACCGCTGCGAGGATGACCGTGATGGCGACCATTAAGATGACGCCAATCACGGGCGATACCGCGTCTTCGTCTGTAAAGAGTTGTTTGAGTTGCATGGTATGTTTCCATGCACGCCCAATGGCAATTCCAATGATTTGTCATAGCGACAAATCAGACACATTTGCCCTCCGTCAACTGACGTGCCCGACGTTTGCCCGTCGCTGTACCCGGATTTGAGCGTGCTAATTGCTCATTTAGAGTGTCTTGTAATAAAGATATTCAATACTTTCAAAAATTATGTACAAATATTATGTTTGAAATGTCACTAGCGGATAATTGGCGTCAAAAGAGTGTTTACGGATTATGCGTCTGGGCCGGTCCACTTCTGGAGCGTCGAGGAGTCGGAGTTGCCCGACTGCCAGATGACCCGGACAGTGTCACCTGAGCCAACGTTTGTTGCCCAAGTAGGTGTGCCACTATCTAAGTCAACAGATGACCCTGCAGTTACTTTAGTAGAGGATGCTGCTGCTTCTGCCCAAGTTGCCTCTGTGCCTGCTCCTTTCAGCGTCAAATCCGCTGCTTCTATCCCATCACCACTCTCGTGAGTGACTGTTAATGTATCTGTTCCATCGTAGTCAAACGAGAAACTGGCTTGTGGAGCGGTGTTCCCGACTTGGTCGCCGAGTCCTAGCACGAACGTGCCGATGACGGCGGCCAGAATAACCGTGATGGCGACCATCAATATGACGCCTATCACGGGCGATACCGCGTCTTCGTCTGTGAAGAGTTGTTTGAGTTGCATGGTGTAATTCCATGCACGCTCCGATAGGGCGCGGCATCTGCCAACGCGATCGTTAGCCACCTGCCCCTTTGAGCGTGCTGGGTATCACTTCTCACTGACAGAATATAAATCTACGCCGGAAAAATTGGAACAAAACACTATCCTATTGTCGGACAATTGTCTGACGGCTATCGCTCAGTAGGTGGAATTACGTCTCTCAAAAATTGTTCAAAAAGCTTTGTCAGCGTGATTAGGCCTGTGGGCCGGACCACTTCTGGAGCGTCGAGGTGTCGCCGGAGCCATCGTTGTAGATGAGGCGGACCACATCGTCCGATTCGACAGCTTTTCCATCGATGTCGTTGGTTGAAGCGCTACCGACAGTAATGGAGGTGCCGGCGGTGACGAAGCTTCCGGACGAACCCCATGCTTCACTGATGTCACCGTCAGCGTCCTTGACAGTAATCTTTTCTGCGGCAATCTTGTCGCCTGATTCGTGAGTAATCGTCAGGACGTCAGAGCCGTCGTAGCTGAAACTGAAGCTCGCCTGCGGTGCCGAGTTCCCCACCTGGTCGCCCAGCCCGAGAACGAACGTACCGATGACTGCTGCGAGGATGACCGTGATGGCGACCATTAGGATAACGCCGATCACGGGCGAGACTGCGTCCTCTTCTGTAAAGAGTTGTTTTAAGTGCATTGTGTTTACCTCAAAGACACGCTGACCTCGTGTGGCGGGGCCGAATTCCCGCGCCCAGTTAACCTGAAGCTGGTCGAAGATTTGTTGGCAAATCCCCTTCCCCCCTCTCCAGTTCAGACCAGAGTGTTCACCCTTAGTAATGTATTCAAGTATCTTAAATGTTTCTGTTGACATTAATTATAGACTAACGGTTGGAAATGTGCGCTTACCCAGGACCGTCCGGATTTCGTGGGTATGTTCCGGCAAGGATGGGGGGAGAGTTTGGGGAATCTGAAAATCACGCGGAGACGCGCTCACGGCGCGCATTGAGAACGGTTAAGTTGATTTACTGGTGAGAGACAGTTGTGCTACCACAGACGCTGTCACTCCTGCAGGCGTCTGGCGCTCGCGAGCTCCTCTCGCTCATTGGCTCCGGCCCGTTGTCCGGGGTCGTCGCCGCGACGTCAGCGCCTGCCCCGGACACACAAGCGTTGCTCGCGGTGCTCGCGCTGCCATTCATCGGCGCGGCACTCGTCCCGGTGGTGTACCGCGCCCTCGGCGAGCGCACGGCCTACTACGCGGCCGCAATCGCGCTGTTCTGTTTCGCGCTCGTCGCCACGCAGTACGGCCGCGTGGGCGCAGTTACCATCCCATGGATACCTGAACTCGGCGTCTCGCTCACGCTGTACGTAGACGGGCTCTCGCTGCTCATCGGCTTCCTCGCGAGCGGCGTGGGCGTGCTGATTCTCACCTACTCCGGTGGGTACATGCACGGCGAACCGGGCCAGGCAAAGTACTACGCCTCACTGCTCGCGTTCATGGGGTCGATGCTCGGCGTCGCCTTCGCCGCAGACCTCATCGCGCTGTTCGTCTTCTGGGAACTGACGAGCATCTCCTCGTTCATGCTCATCGGGCACTACCAGCGCAAACGCAGTTCGCAGTACGCCGCCCGCAAGTCGATGATCATCACCGTCGCTGGCGGCCTGTTCATGCTCATCGGCTTCCTGCTCCTGCACGCCCTCTCGGCGGGAGCCATCGGCGAAGCCACCTTCACCCTCGTCGGGACTGAAGGTGCGATGATTGAGAACGCAGACGCTATGAACGAAGCCCTGCGCTCGTCTGGCCTGCTCGTGCCCGTCATCGCCCTCATCGGCGTGGGCGCGGCGGCAAAATCCGCGCAAGTGCCACTCCACATCTGGCTGCCAAACGCGATGGAAGCGCCAACGCCCGTTTCGGCGTTCCTCCACTCCGCGACGATGGTCAAGGCAGGCGTCTACCTCGTCGGGCGCTTTCGCCCACTCCTCGTCGGCGACGAGTGGATGCTCATCTTCGCCACGCTCGGCCTCATCACGATGACCGTCGCCGCCCTCCTCGCGGTAGGGGCGACCGACATCAAGGAGCTCCTCGCCTACTCGACGGCGTCACATCTCGGCCTCATCATCGCCGGCTTCGGCTTCGCGAACGAACTCGGCGCGGAGACCGGCGCGTTCCACATCCTGAACCACGCGGTGTTCAAGGCCGCGCTGTTCCTCGTCGCCGGTATCATCGCCCACGAGGCGGGCACGCGACTCATCTCCGACCTCGGCGGGCTCAGAAAGGACCTGCCAATCGTGGCGGGCATCACGGCCGTCGCGGCGCTCGGCATGGCCGGCTTCCCGCCGTTCAACGGCTTCTACTCCAAAGAACTCCTGTTCGAGGCGGCCTACGAAGTCGCCGCGCACTCGGGCGGCCTCTGGTGGGTGTTCCCCGCCGTCGCCGTCTTCGGGAGTATCTTCACCTTCCTCTACTCCATCAAGTTCCTCTCGCTGTTCTTCGGCGACAAACCGAAAGAACTGGGGGAGGTCCACTCCCCACCGTGGACGATGCTCGCGCCGCCGCTCTTGCTGGCCGGCATCGCGCTGGTCATCTCCATCAGTCCGCAGACGGCCATCGACACCATCGTCCAGTCGGTGTTCGAGAGCGCGATTCCCGCCCACGGCCCGGGTGAGGAAGTCCACCACATGACGATTGGTTTGCCGACGAAACTCAAGCCGGCGGTCATCATGAGCGCCATCACAATCGCCGTCGGCGCGGTGGCGTGGCCGTTCTACGACCGCCTTCACGCGGGCGTGAACGCGCTTACCGACGTGAAGTACCTCCGTGCAAACTGGTACTACGACAACGCGGTCTACGGCCTCACGAGCGCCTCACAGCTCTCGATGCCACAGGTGCAGACCGGCCTCGTCCGCACCTACGTCACGTGGGCACTCGCAGCCGTGAGCGTCCTCGCCCTCAGCGCGTACCTCGCGGCCGGGGCTGCGCTGCCCGCCTTTACGGGCATCGGCCTCGGCATCCCAATCGTGCTCGTGTTGCTCGTCGCCGTCGTCGGCGCGGTCGCCGTGAGCATCGCCCCCTCGCACATCGCGGGCGTGCTCACGCTCTCGATTCTCGGGTTCATGGTCGCGGTGTTCTTCGTGCTCGCGAACGCACCCGACCTCGCCCTGACCCAATTAGTCATCGAGACGCTCGTGCTCGTCATCTTCCTGCTCGTGCTCGACAAACTGCCGGCTTACTACGGCACGGCACGGCGGGCGGTGGCGGCACGCGACGCCGTCCTCTCGGCTGTCGTCGGCGCGACGGTGTTCCTCACCGTCCTGCTCTCGACGGCCGCGACGCCGGACGACCCAATCTACACCTACTTCATCGAACGCGCGGGTATCCCCGAGGAACACGGCCCGCTCCTCGTCGATTACGGTGGCGGGGGTAACATCGTGAACGTAATCCTCGTGGACTTCCGAGCGTTCGACACGATGGGAGAAATCGCGGTGGTTGCGATGGCCGCGCTGTCGGTGCTCACACTCATCGCCATGCGTGGACGAGGTGAGCGCGGATGACGGACAAGGACACGACCGTCATTTCGCGGACGGTCACCCGCATCGTCGTCCCGCTCATCTTTCTTCTAGCCATCGCGCTGCTCTTACAGGGCCACAACCTGCCGGGCGGCGGCTTCATCGCCGGCGTCCTCACGGTGGCAGCGTTCGCCCTCATCTACATCATCTTCGGGCTTTCCTACCTCGAAGAAGAACTCCTGCATCGCCGGCCAGAAAGTTCGCTCGACGTTATCCAGCCGCGCATCGTCGAAGACTATCGCGGGATGTTCGCCACGGGGCTCATCCTCGCGGCGGGCAGCGGCATCGTCGCCATGACGGTCGGCTTCCCGTTCCTCACGCAGGCGGTCCTGTTCGTCTACCACGTTCCAATCTACCATGAAATCGAACTTGCCTCGGCGCTCGTGTTCGACCTCGGCGTCTACTTCGTCGTGGTCGGTGCACTGCTCACGATTCTCGGGGTGGTGGGGGCAGAATGACGCAGTTTGTCCTCGCCGCCGTCCTCGGACTACTGTTCGCCCTCGGGACGTTCCTCGTCCTGCGACGCGACATCGTCCGCGTCGTCTGGGGCGTGACCATCATCAGCCAGTCTGCGAACGTCTATCTCGTCACCATGGGCGGGCTCTCGGGGTCGGTCCCGATTCTCGCCCACGGTGCCCACGGCGACCTCTCGGGCGTGACCGACCCGCTCGTCCAGGCACTCGTCCTCACGGCCATCGTCATCGGCTTCGGGACGACGGCGTTCGCACTGGTGCTCACGTATCGCGTCCACCAGGAACACGGGACCATCGACCTGTTCGAACTCGAACGTGGAGGTGACACCTGATGGAACCTGCACACCTCGTCATCGCGCCGCTGCTCACCGCGCTCGTGACGGCCATCCTGACGCTCGCCACCCGCAGTTCGCTCTCGATTCAGCGCGCCCTGAGCCTGGTCGGTGGCGTTGGCTACCTCGTCGGCGTCGGCGTGCTCTACAACGCGGTGCAGACGGACGCAGACGGCGTCATCGTCTACCAGCTTTCTGACTGGGCTGCACCGTTCGGTATCACGCTCGTCGCGGACGCGCTCTCCGTGTTCATGCTGGGGCTCGCCGCGCTCGTCAGCCTCGCCGCGCTCGCCTTCTCCGTGCGCTTCATCAGCGATTACGGCCAGCGCGTCTCCTATCACCCACTGTACCACCTCATGATGGTGGGCGTGACCGGGTCGTTCCTCACGGGCGACATCTTCAACCTGTTCGTCTGGTTCGAAGTGATGCTCATGTCGAGTTACGTCCTCGTCGCGTTCTACAGCGGGAAACAGCACACCCGTGCGGCGCTCACCTACGTCGTGCTCAACCTGCTCGGCAGCGCGGTTATGTTGCTCGCCATCGGCGGCCTCTACGCCACGACGGGCACGCTCAACATGGCTGACATGGCGCGTCGCCTCGCAGACCACACGGCCTACGGCATCGACCCCGCACCCGTCCTCGGCCTCTCGGCAATTCTGTTCACCGTCTTCGCGCTGAAGGCGGGGATTGCCCCGTTCCAGTTCTGGGTGCCTGCCGCGTATCGCGCCGCACCCGCGCCGGTCGCCGCGATGCTCGCAGGCGTGGTGAAGAAAGTCGGCGTCTACGCCATCATTCGACTCTACTTCACCATCTTCGCCGCGGCAACGCTGCCCGCAGGCCTCTCGTTGCCCGGCCTCTCGGGGACCGCGTTCCTCGACTTCTTCGGGCCGGTGTTCTTCATCATGGCCGCCGCGAGCATCCTGCTCGGCGGCTACGGCGCAGTCGGTCGCAGAACCTTAGACGGGATGCTCGCTTACTCCTCGATCGGCCAGGTGGGCTTCATCCTGCTCCCCCTCGCGGTGGCGGCGACCGTCCCCGAGGTGCGCACCCTCGGCATCGCCGCCGCGCTCATCTACTCGCTCAATCATGGCTTCGCGAAGGCACTCCTGTTCCTCGCGAGCGGCGTGATAGAGCGCATGACGGGCACCCTCGAATTCGCGAATCTCGGCGGCCTGACCGAACGCGCACCCGTCCTCTCGGGTGGCTTCTTCCTCGGCGCGCTCGCCCTCATCGGCATCCCGCCACTGACGGGCTTCTTCGGGAAGTTGCTGGTGTTCGACACGGCCGCACGCGCCGGGGCTGACCTCGCGCTCGCCGTCGCGCTCGCCGGGGCAATCCTGACCATCGCCTACTTCTCTCGCGCGTGGAACCGTGGCTTCTGGGGCGACCCGGTCGAGATTCTCGAACAGCCCTCGGGCACACTGACCGTCGCCGTCGCCGCCCTCGCCCTTGGCGTGGTCGTCCTCGGCATCGGCTTCGACCCCGTCATGGACGCCGCGAACGCCGCGGCGGGCGCCGCCTTAGACCGGGCGGGCTACGTCGAGGCTGTCGCGCCGGAGGTGGTCCAATGAAGCGTTGGCCAGTTCTCGGCGTCGCACTCGCCGTCCTCTGGCTGTTCGTCCGCGGCGCACCGTTGTTCGAACCCGTCGCGCTGCTCGGCGAGTTCCTGCTCGGTCTCGCGCTTGGCGTCCCAATCGCGTTCGCGTTCCGTCGGTTCTACGCCGACGACGTGAAACTGGGTCGCGCCACCCGGGCCGTCCCGTACGCGTTGCTCTACCTGCTCGTGTTCGTCCGCGAGTTGGTGACCGCGAACGTGGACGTCGCCTACCGGGTGCTCTCACCGTCGATGCCCATCCACCCGGGCGTCGTCGAGGTGCCCCTGCGCGTCACGTCCGACCTCGGCATCACCACCATCGCAAACAGCATCACCCTGACACCGGGGACACTCACCATGGATTACGACGAGGAGAAAAACGCCCTCTACGTCCACGCCATCGACGCCCGCGACCCCGCGGCCATCGTGGCACCCATCCGGACGTGGGAGGACTACGCACTGGTCATCTTCGACGAAGAACTGAGCCCGGACGACCCCGTCCCGAAACTGGGAGGTGAGCCAGATGGCAACTGAGGCCGCGGCCGTGCCCGGCTTCGTCACGCTCGCCTTGCAGGCGGGCCTGATCGTCGCAAGCGGCGTCACGCTGCTCGCGGGCTACCGCGTCATCCGCGGACCGACGACGCCAGACCGCGTCGTCGCCCTCGACACCATCGGGACGAACGTCGTCGCCATCGCCGTGTTGTTCGCACTGCTCTCTGCAGAAGGGCTGTTCATCGACGTCGCGCTGGTGCTCGCCATCATCGGCTTTATCAGCACGATTGCCGTGGCGCGCTACGTCACGGAGGGGGATATCATAGAATGACCGCCGCTATCTCCACCCTGCAGGGCGTCGTCATCGTCGCGCTCGTGGCAGTCGGCGCGTTCTTCCTCACCGTCGGGACGGTGGGGCTGATTCGCCTGCCGAACGTCTACAACCGGATGCACTCGACGAGTAAGGCGTCCACGCTCGGCGCGGCCTCGTTGTTCCTCGCCACGTTCGTCTACTTCGGACCGCGGGCGGAGGGACTGACCGCACTCGTCGGGATTGGCTTCCTCTTCCTGACCGCACCCACAGGTGCGCACATGATTTCGCGGGCGGCCCAGAAGATGGGCATCCCCTTCTTAAACGACATCGCCTGGCCGGGCGACGAAGAGAACTAGTGTTCGCCGGCCACTTCTTCTGCGACCCGCATTCCGAGGTCGAGTTTCGACCCCTCGAACACGCGTGCGCTGTGCTCTCGGACGATGAGCGCCCGCGTCTCGTCTTGTCCCATCACGCTCGCGTCGTTCGCGACGACGAAGGAGAGGTCCGCGCGGGCGAGAATCTCGCGAGCCTTCTCGATGAGCGCGGCGTCGTCCCCGTTCGATTCGGCTTTGAAGCCGACGATGGTGAGGTCGGGGAACTCCTCGCGGATGGTGTCGATGAGTTTCGGCGTGGGAACGAGCGAGAGCGAGAGATCGTCCTGGCGGGAGCGAATCTTCTCGTCGCTCGACTCGACGGTGTAGTCGCTGATGGCGGCCACCGAGACGAGCGCATCTGCACTACCCGCAACCACGCGGACGGCGTCGAGCATTTCCGCGGCCGACTCGACCTGTTCGACGTCGGCGTAGGGGACGTCCGGCCCGTCGTGGACGAGCGTCACGTCCGCCCCGAGGACGAACAGCGCGCGGGCGACGGCCCGCCCGGTCTTTCCTGAGGAACGATTCGCGATGACGCGCACGGGGTCTACGGCCTCCGACGTGCCTCCACTGGTCACGACGACGTGCTTGCCAGCGAGGGGACTGTCGGTCGTGTACCGGGCGACGTCGAGGACGATGGCTTCCTCGCTCGCGATTTTCGCCTTCCCCTCCGCTATGCGCGGTGCGACGAAGTGGACGCCCCACGATTCGACCTTCTCGATGGCTTCTAAGACGCCCGGGTGGTCGTACATCGGTTCGTGCATGGCCGGGGCGACGACGACGGGAATGCCCGAACCGAGGGCCGTCGTCGCGCACGTCGTGACGGGCGTGTCGTCTACGGCGTGGGCGATTTTCCCCACCGAGTTGGCCGTCGCGGGCGCGATGAGGAGCACGTCTGCCCACCCATCGTAGCCACACAACTCGACGTGTTCGACCGCGCCCGTGATTTCGGTGACCACGGGGTTGTCGGTGGCGTATTCGAGCGACCACGGGTGGATGATACCCTGTGCGCTGCCCGTCATCACCCCCCGAACGTTCGCGCCCTGCCTGCGCAACTCGTGGGCGAGTTCCACCGTCTTGACCGCCGCGATGCTCCCTGTCACGCCCAGCGCGACGTTCACTCCCTGTAGCATTGCTCGTATCTCCGTCACCCGGGGGTAAAAATGTGGGACTGTCGCGGGTGGTTACTCGTCTGTCTCGCGGCGCTTCGCGACGACGCTCGGATGCATCGTCGGTTCGTCGGGGTGTGGCTCCTCGAAATACGACTGCATCAGTTCGAGCGATTGGCGCTCGCGGCGCTCGCGTTCGTCTTCCGAGATCTCCTCACAACCGGGTGGCACCTCGCGGCCGCGCTCGGTGAAGTAGCCTTCCGGGGCCACCCAGTCGTTGTAAAAGGGCACGTCCGAGTCGTGGATGAGCGTCAGCGCGACCTCTGCGCCGTGGCCAGCGGAGACCACCGTCTGGTGGTACTTGGCGGCGATGCGACCGGCGGCGTACAAGCCCTCCTCGTCGGTGCGCCCCTTCTCGTCTACGCCGACGTACTGCTTGCTCCCGCGTTTGTCGAGTTCCACGTCGAGCCCGTCGAGGTACGTGCTGTCCGGCCACGAGGCGACGATGACGTACGTCGTCTTCAGGATGCCCTCGTCGGTGTTCACGACGAAGCCTGCATCGTCGCGTTCTACGGCGAGAACTTGCTCGTCGGTGAAGACACAGCCGTTTCGCGCGGCCTGTGCGCGGGTCATGTCGAGAAAGAGCCGTGAGTTGACGCCCGCCGGGAAGCCGGGGACGTTTTCGAGGTGGGAATTGCGGTTCAGAATCGACTCGCCGTGATTGACGACGAGCGTGTCCAGATTCGCGCGGGCGGTGAAGATGCCTGCCGTCAGGCCGGCGACCCCACCGCCGACGACGAGCACGTCGTGTCGGGGTGCTTCGGTCATTGCCACAGACTTCGTGGGTCGGGGTAAAAACGACTGTGTTCGGGCACACCTTCATAGCCCCGCAACCCGAATCGAGCGTGTGGACGAAATCGAAGTCAGCACGGTGGTCTACCTGCCTCCAGCGGAAGTCTACGACTTTCTTATCGACTTTCCGCGATACACCCGCTACTCGAAGCACCTCCAGGACGTCCGCCGTCACGGCGACGGCTCTCCGGGCACGGAGTACGACCTGCAATTTTCGTGGTGGAAACTCTCCTACACCGCCCGCTCGCGGGTGACCGAGGTGGACCCACCGAACGAGATTCAGTGGGACATCGTCAAAGACATCGAGGCGACGGGCTACTGGCGTATCGACGAAATCGACCCACCCGATGGCGAAGACCACGCCTGCCGGGTCTGGCTCTACGTCGAGTACGACCCCCACTCCGCCCACGTCGGCGCGCTCAACCTGCCCAGATTCGTCTCGTTCGACTGGGTCGTCAGAAAGGTCAAACCGCTCATCCTCAAAGAAGCAGAACGCGTCGTCGAACGAATCGTCGCCGACATCGAAGGCCGACGTCGCGAGGTCGAACTGACGATTCACCAACCGCCCGACGCTATCTGATCACTCGTCGATTTCGTAGTTGCCGCCGTACTTCATGAAGAAGTAGACGAACCCGAGCACCGTAGAGAGGCCGATGGTCGTCGCGATGCCGATGGCCTTCGCGCTGTCGGGAATCGGTGAGACCGCTCCACCGCCTGCGGGGGCCGCACCGGACTCGTTGATGACGATTTCGCCGACCATGCCCGAGGCCTTGTGTGGCTGGCAGTGGTACGCGTAGGTGCCGAGTTCCTCGAAGGTGAACTCCGTCTCGAAGCCCTCGTTTTCGAGCGATTCGTGGCCCTCCCAGCTGGAGCCGGGCTGGCTGTCGACGACGATGTTGTGATTGTCCGATTCCCAGACGAATTTCACGGTCGTCCCGGGCGATGCGTAGAGTGGCTCTTCGGTGCCGGGGCTGAACACGAGGTCGCCACCGGGGCCGACGGCAACCTCTTTGCTCCCGCCGCCACCGCCACCACCACCGCCCGAGGAACTGTTGTTCCCGGAACCGCCTTCTTCCTGTGCGCTTGCGTTCCCCGCAGCGCCGGCGACCGCTGCGGACCCTGCGGCGGCCTGCAGGAAGCCCCGACGGCTCACCGCCTTGTCAGATTTGTCACTGCTCATGCGCGGGGCTAAGAACCAGCCCGTACTCAATACTTTGGTTCGCGTTCGCCATTCCTTATAAATGACCGGGCGGGAAGGTGGACAGTCAGTCTATAGTGAGTAGTCGTGGTCACCAGTTTCCGAATCGAGGAATGCGACAAGCAGGTCGATGGTCGCGGCGACGTCCCCGTGGTGGGCGCACTCGGCGACGGTGTGCAGATAGCGCGTCGGAATCGAGAGCGCGCCGACCGGCTTCGCACCGTGGGAGTTCTGTAGGCCACCGGTGTCCGTGCCGCCCGCGGGCAGGATTTCCAGCTGGAAGTCGATGTCTGCGTCCTCGGCCACGCGGCGCATGCGACGGTGGACCTTCGGGTTCGTGATGACGCTTGAATCTTTGAGTTTGATAGCCGCACCCTCGCCGAGCGTCGTGACGTAGTCGCCGGGCTCGAAGCCGGGGACGTCGTTCGCGACGGTCACGTCGAGCGCGAGCGCGAGGTTCGGGTCTAAGTCCACGCCGAGGGCGGTCGCTCCGCGCAGGCCGACCTCCTCCTGGACCGTCGCCGCGAAGTGGATCGTCACGGCGGGGTTCTCGATGCGGCGGGCAGCTTCGAGCATCGCGAACAGGCAGACGCGGTCGTCGAGCGCTTTGCCCGTGATGTTGTTGCCGACCACCGTCGTCGTCTGTTCCATCGAGACGAGGTCGCCGACGTTCACGCGCTCGCCGGCCTCTTCGCCCGAGAGCCCGAGGTCGACGTACACGTCCTCGACTTTCGCCTCCTTTTCCTTCTGGGCGTCCGTGAGCGTGTGTGGCGGCACAGAGCCGATGACGCCCGTCAGGTCGCCGTCCTCGGTGTGGACGGCCACGCGCTGGGCCTTGAGCACGGACGCGTCCCAGCCGCCGAGGGCGTCTAACTGGAGGAAGCCCTCGTCGGTAACGTGGCGGACGATGAATCCGATTTCGTCCATGTGCGCGGCGACGACGACTTCGTAGTCCGTCCCACCTTCGATGGTCCCGACGACGTTGCCCATCGCGTCGGTCTGGATGCGGTCGACGCTCGCCTCGAATTCCCGACGGACGATGTCACGAACCTCGTCCTCGTAGCCGGGCACGCCGTGGGCCTCGGTGAGTTCTTTCAGGAGCGGGTAGTCGAACGAAAAATCCGGAGTTGCGGTCATGCCTACTCGTCAGGGCCGACCGACTATAAGGCCTAGACGTTTCGCTCGACGACGAACCGGGTGAAGTCAGCGAGCAACTGCCCCGTCTCGGGGTCTACGTCAACCTTCGCCAGTTCCTCGCGGGCGGCTTCAGAAAGCGCGAGTGCCTGTTCGCGTGCGTACTCGACGCTCCCCGTTTCGAGGAAGATGTCGAGCACTTCGGCGATTTCCTCCTCAGTGTTCTCCTCGGCCCAGAGAATCTCTTCGAGGCGGGCGACGGCTTCGGGGTCTGCCGTCTCCGCTGCGTGAATCACCAGCAGCGTCTTCTTGCCCTCGCGGATGTCGTTGCCGAACTCCTTGCCGAAGTCGCCGCCGTCTTCTAAGGCGTTTTCGGCGTCGAGGATGTCGTCGCCAATCTGGAAGGAGATACTCATGCGCTCTGCGTAGGCGGCGAGGTGGCGTTCGACCTCGGCGGACTGACCCGTCACGATGGCGGCGAGGCGGGCGACGATGCGCCCGAGACACCCCGTCTTGCACGCACACATCTCCAAATACTCGGGTTCGCCGACGCGAATCTCCTGTTCGTTGTGCCAGTGAATGTCCATCCCCTGACCCAGATGCGTGCGGTTGAGTTCGTACATCAGCATCTCGTAGGCGGCGAGTCGTCGCTCTGCGTCGAGGTCAGCCGGATTGTGGGTGAGAATCTTCAGGGGGAGGAAGTACATCGCGTTGCCCGCGTTGAGTGCGATGTCTTCGCCATAGACGTGGTGGAGGGCAGGCCCGTCGCGGCGCAGTGTTGCGCCGTCTTCGACGTCGTCGACGATGATGGTCCCGTTGTGGAGAATCTCCGGAATCACCGCGTAGGGGAGGTACGGCTCCGGGTCCTCGCCGAGTGCCTGGACGAGCAGTACGAAGATGACCGCACGCCAGCGTTTGCCACCGCGGTCGAGCAGCTCCCAGAGCGGCGTCGAAAGCGCCTGCTGGAGGGCGACCGAGTCGTAGCGGTAGGTCGGTTCGCCGAAGAACTCCTCGAGGTAGGCTTCGTCTACGTCGCGGGGGAGGTGTCGGGCAATCTCGTCGTCGATAATCGGGCGCCACTCCTCGAGTACATCCCGCATACTGTGGTCAGTGGCAGTCGCGGAATAAAGTTCTATTCCCAGGGGAACCCGATGCCCCTATGGCCCTGTGCTGAGTCTCTTCGGCTATGACCGACTGGATCGGCGAGACCTTCACCAGCACCGTCGGCTGGGACCATCTGGAAACGCTCGTAGACATCGGCAACCGACAGGCCGGCAGCGTCGGCGAGCGCGAGGCTGCAACAGCCACGCGCGACGCCCTCGAAGCCGCCGGCGCACGCGACGCCCACCTCGAGGACTTCCCGATTCAGGGCTGGACGCGCGGGTCGAGCAGCATCGAAGCCGGCGACACCACCCAGCGGTGTATCGCCCTCCCACACAGCCCGAGCGGCGAAGAAACCGCAGAACTCGTGGACCTCGGCTACGGCCTCCCCGAGGACTTCGAAGACGCCGACGTCGAGGGGAAAGTCGTCATGGTGTCGACGAACGTGCCGAGCTGGTACGAGCGGTTCCCCCACCGTCGCGAAAAGTACTACCACGCCGTCGAGGGCGGCGCGGCGGCCTTCGTCTTCAGAAACCACGTCGAGGGCGGCCTCGCCCCCACGGGAAGCGTCGGCATGGACGCCGCGCCCATCGGCGAGATTCCTGCCGTCGGCGTCTCGAAAGAGGTCGGCGCACGCCTCGCCCGCCGGTTCGACGGCGAGGAAGTGACCGTCGCCGTGGAAGCCGACATCCACGACGCGACGAGTCAGAACGTCCACGCAGACCTCGGCCCGGACACCGAGGAGGCAATCCTCGTCACGAGTCACGTCGACGCCCACGACATCTGTGAGGGCGCGATGGACAACGGCGCGGGCACGGCGATGGCCGTTGAACTCGCCCGGACGCTCGCGGCCCGCGAGGGCGAACTCGACACCCGCGTCCACTTCCTCATCTTCGGCGCGGAGGAAGTCGGCCTCGTCGGTGCGAGTTACGCCGCAGAGCGCATTGACCACGACCACATCAAAGCCATCCTCAACAACGACGGCGTCGTCCGCGGGCGCGACCTCAAGTTCTACACCCACGGCTTCCCCGAACTGAAAGAAGCGGTGAACACGATTTCCGAGCGATTCGAGCACCCGATGACCGTGACCCCGCGCCTCGGGCCACACTCTGACCACTGGGAGTTCGTCCAGTGGGGCGTGCCAGGCTACCACGTCACCTCGGAGACAGGCGAAGCGAGCCGCGGCTGGGGTCACACTCGCGCCGATTCACTCGACAAACTCGAAGTGCGAAATTTCCGCGAGAGCGCGATTCTCCTCACCGAACTCGCCGTCCACCTCGCGGCAGACGAGTTCAGCGTCGCACACCGAGACCCCGAGGCCATCGCAGCAGACCTCGAAGCCGAGAATCTGGACACCGCCCTCAAACTCACCGGTGACTGGCCGTACTGAGTCCGATTCGTTGTCGAATCCCGCAGTCTTTTGGCAGCCCGGTGCGTGATTTCAGTCAATGACTGGTCGCAGGCGTCCGTGTCTGGAGGTGGCGGTGTGAAAATTGGCGTGCTCACACAGCCGCCGGTCGACGACACGCTCGCCGAGGCCATCGCCGCAGCCGGCGGCGACCCCGTCTCCGTGACCCCAGATACCCTCTCTGCGGTGGACGCAGTCGTGACCGTCGGGGAAGCCCAACTGCTCGCACTCGCCACCGAGTCGCGGTCGGTTCCCATTCTCCCGATAGACGCGGCCCCAGGCGTCCAGACCGTAGACCGGACAGACGCGACAGCCGCCCTCGAACGACTCGTGACTGGCGAGTTCGAAACCCAGCCCGTTCCACTGCTCGAAGCCACCGTCGGTGAGCGAACTGTGTGCGCGCTGCGCGACGTGATGCTCGTGACGACCGAACCGGCCCGTATCTCGGAGTACGCCATCGACAGCCACGGCGAGCGCGTCGCGGCGTTTCGCGCAGACGGCGTCGTCGTCGCCACGCCCGCGGGCAGCCACGGCTACGCGCGCGCTGCGGGCGGGTCGGTGCTCGCACCCGGCGAACAGGTGAGCGTCGTCCCCGTCTCGCCGTTCGCCATCGACATGGACCAGTGGGTGCTCCCGATGGCCGGCCTCTCGCTCTCGGTGGTGCGCGACGAGGCGGAAGTCGAATTACTCGCCGATACACGCCATGAGATGGTGGTTCCGCCCGGGACGACGGTTTCTATCGCCCCGAACGGCACGCTTCCGGTCGCGGTCGTCACAGAAAGCCGCCCCGCGCTGACCGCCTCATCGGCCCGGTAGATTGGAAAACTTCTAATGGGTAACGGACTGAATGACGCGTATGCAAACCCTAGCGATGTTTGGTCCGCTTGACACCATCCTCGCTCCCATCATCCCGTTCGTCGTGCTCGGGCTCCTGGTGGCGAACATGGTGACGCGGGTTCTCGCACACCGTTCCTACGTCAAACAGAACAACGAGGGCGGCGCAGAGTCCATCACCCGCTCTACGGTACACACCGCGACGACGTTCCTGCTCATCCTCGCGACGTTCTACTACCTGACCGTCGATTCCTACGCCGGCCTCGTCTCCGGCGTCCTCATCCTCGGGATGGTCGTGAGCGACTTCTTCGAGTTCGAGGCACGGCTGGTCGAAGCCCGCCGCGAAGTCCCACTCGACACGCCAAAGAGCGCGATTGCCGCGTCCGTCCTCGCGCTGCTGTACGTCGCCTTCCAGACGCTGTTCTTCATCGTCGAACCGTTCTGGCAAGCAATCGTCGGCTAATCGGGTACCCGCTTTTTCGTTTCTCACTACCCTGAGCGACGGCGCTGTGTTACTCCGACGGCGCGGTTGGTACGCAGTAGCTCCCGATTGCCTCCCGCAGACAGCGCTCTAGCGTCAGCTCCCCCCGTCACACCACTCGACGCAAACCCCATACTGGCTGCCCGTCTGAGCTACTCGCCGTGTGGCCGAGGAGAGTCTGCCTCGTGAGAAGAGATCCGTGAGACAGCCACTGTGAGCGTCCGGCAGCTCGCTCGTGACCACGTGGTGCGCGTAGTCGCCATCACGAGCCACCGCGCTGCAGAACCAGTCCCCATCGCTCGACGAGCCGATGGCTCACCGGACGAGCACAAAGAGAGAAAGACCGTGTTATTCTGCCTTCGCGCGCTCTGCGCGAGAGGCGCGATACTGGTTCACTGCCGGGATGATGACCCAGAAGGTGAGCGCGCCGAGGATTGCGAACCAGAAGAACGCGTCTCGGAGGTAGACGGCCATCGTTCCGTACAGGTCGAGTTCCTCCGGGGTTGGTCCAACAAGTTGGGCACCCTCGAAGTGGGGCGTGTTGTACCACCCTGCGAGCACCATCCAGAGGAGGCCAGCACCCGTGAAGATGCCAAGCCCCTTCGCGAATTCGTCAGCCATTATCTGCAGGTTCGTCGGCGTCGTCTTTAGACTTTCCCATTCCCTGAGCGCGAAACCGCGTCGAGAAGGCGTAGACGACGGCCCCGAGTGCAATCAATCCGATACCCGCGAGCGCGATGGGGACGTTCACCTCCTCTGCCGACAGCGACGACTGCTGCGTCGCCACGTCGAGGACGAGAAATCCCCCGACGACGGCGAGTACTGCGAACAGCGTCGAGAACACGGTGACGGTCTTGTACAGGCGAATCGGGACCTCGATGTCCCGTGCGCGTCGCTCTTCGGACGCTGACTCCGGCGATGGCTCATCGGTTGGTGGCATTGACAGAATGTGAGTAAACCGGGTTACCGCGGCGGCCGCAGGCGGTAGTACCGGCGGTTGAGTTCGAACATGTAGCCCTCGCGCATGGCCTTCAACACCGCGTAGGTGATGAAGCCGGCGACGAACGGCACGAGGAACGTCAGGTCGAACAGCAGGTTCGCGTCCATCGGGACGAGGTTCTTCACGGAGAGGACGCTCACCGTGAACGCGAACACGACGCCGAATACACCGACGGCAGCCCAGAAGGGCTCCTCGACGGGACGGCGTGCGCTGCCTTTGTTCAGGAACGGGACGATGGCGATTACTCCGACCACGACTAGGTTCGCGACCACACCGTAGGTGCGGTCTGCCATCAACTTCGTCCCACCGAGGATGGCGAGGTCAGGGTTGAGCGGACCGAGCTTCAGCAGCCCGAACGACCAGTAGAGATACCAGTCGGGCAGGATAATCGCCGGCGTGGTACTCGGGTTGGCCGGCGGGCCGATGTGTGGTGGGAGCGTCGCCGAGAGGAACAGCAACATCCCGCTGAAGAACGCGACCAGCGAGAGGTTCCGAATCATCTCGTGGGGCCACGCGGGGAAGCCGAGCACGTCGCGTTCGACGTAACTCGACGCCATGCGCAGGTCCTGGTCCTCGCGGCGGGCGCGCTCGAAGTACTCGTAGGTCAGCCGGGAGAGACCCTCGGTGCGCTGTTTGCGCTCCAGCCACGTTGGCGTCTCATCGTCCGGCGGGACGATGCCAGTGCCGTCGGTTCTGACTTCCGTGTCGTTGTTGTCGCTCATGGTCTTAGTGTGGCTCTGCGATACCCTGCATCCAGACGATGCCGATGTGGAGCGCGATGACCGCGGTCACCACGAACGGCAACAGGAAGACGTGCAGGATGTACATTCGCTGGAGCGTTGCCTGCCCGAGGGTGAACCCACCGAACAGGAGCTGTGCGGCCCACTCACCGATGAGCGGGATGGACAGGGCCATCTCCACACCGATCTGGCCGGCCCAGAAGGCAAGCTGGTCCCACGGGAGGAGGTAGCCGGTGTACCCGAACACCAGCGTCAGGCTGATGAGGATGATGCCGATAATCCAGTTGAGTTCACGCGGTTCCTTGTACGCGCCCGTGAAGTAGACACGGAGCATGTGCAGGAACACGGCGGCCACCATCACCTGGGCGGACCATCGGTGAATCGACCGCAGCATGAACCCGAAGTTCAGGTCCTGCATGATGAACACGATGGAGTTGTACGCCGTCGAGGGGTCGCCCGCCGTCGCGGGGGCGTAGTAGAACCCGAGCAGCGCGCCGCTTATCGCGGCGGCCACGTACGCCAACGTCGAGAAACTCCCGAGGGCGTACAGCGGGTACCAGTACCAGAATTTGTTGTCCAGATTGTACTGCTCGGTGTGGGACTTTGGCATCTGCATGTTGACCTTGTAGTACAGGTCTTCGAGCAGTTCCAGGTAGTCCACGAGCCGCAGGCGCTGGTCGAGCCAGATGAGTACCGTGAGGTACGTCTGCTCGACCGTCGTCAGGTCGCGTTCGCGCATCCACGCGCCGTGGTCCATTTCGTCTTTACGTTCGAGACTCATCGTTAGTTATCCGGGCGTGGCAGTGCCACGAATGATTTCTTGATCGTGCTGAACGGGTCGTACACCGACTGGTGGCACTGACAGTACACGCGGTCCTCTGCGCCGAACTTCGAACTGTCGCCGAACGCCTTGAACGCGGGCACACAGCAGAAGTGCGTACACTTGTCGAGCCAGGCGATGAAGCCCTCGGCGGTGGAGGCACGCAGCCACTCTGCGAACTCGCCCTCGCCGCTCTCGACTTTGTCGAGGATGCGCTTGCTGCGGAGCACCTGAATCGGAATCTGCTCCTGTGGGCTCACGCCTTCGGAGCGCCACGTCCCCATGGCCGGTTTGCCGAGGCCGCTCGCGCCGATGCCGTTGCCCCACGACTCGTAGTCCTGGAAGTCGTCGATGTGGATTTTGTCGCCGCCAGAGTAGGTGCTCGATTGCCACTCGTACGGGGGCGACCCCGTCGAGCGGAAGAAGTTGTCCTGGTCTGCCGCTGGTTGGATGCCGGGCAGTGACTGGGCTCCGCAGTACTGGAACCACTCAGAGGAGTACGTCTCCCCACCGAGTTCCATCTCCGCGACCGTGATTTCTCGACCCTGCACCGTTCGCGTCTCTGGCTCCGGCCAGACTCCCTTGATGAAGCCTTCGGAGTCGATTTCGATGGGTATCTGCGGCATGCCACGAGGCGCGGGGCCGTCCGTGTTCTCGATGCCGAGATACTGTATGATACCACCACCGGCACCGGTCGGCGCGGTCGCCGAGTTGAGTGCCGCGACCCCGCCGGTTCCGACGCTGGCGAGAGTCGCACTCCCGACGACGCCCTTGACGAAGCGCCGTCGGCCTGATTCAGTTGGATATTTGTCGTCGTCTACTGGCATAGGTTACCTCTTGTAGTATGGATAGACTGCGCGTTTGATGCTCTCCCACGGACCCTCGTCGGAGAAACCGGAGCCATACATGTCCTCTTCTTTGATGTAGAGGTCCTCCCACTTCCGACGCCGTTTCTTCACAATCATGACGTCAGGGAGGAACTCCTTGCGGTAGAGCATGAGAATGAACGCGAGGTCGATGAAGATGACCGACAACACGCCCCCAAGGAACATGCTCCCGAGCCCGGTCTGGTCTGCCGACGACCAGCCGGTAAGCAAGCCAAACACGAACAGGCCGACGAACGCGACTTCGATGACCGTCAGCAGGACGATTGCGATTGCTGCGGCGGTGCTCTCGCGGGCTGGTTCGTAGCGGTGGATGTCACCGTAACTGCTCTCTGATGAACTCATGGGTTAGTTACCTCCCTTCGCGTGTGGCGATTCGCCGTATTTGAGCAGGAAGAACGTGTAGATGAGCGAAACGACGAGCATCAGAATCGTCGCGATACCCACGAAGTGCGCCTGAATCGGCACACCCATCTCTTCTGCGTCGATTTCGACTTCACCGCCCGTTGGCGGTGCACCCGACTCGTTGACGATGATTTCGCCGACCATGCCGGAGGCCTGGTGGGGCTGGCAGTGGTACGCGTAGGTACCGGTCGTCTCGAAGGTATGTTCGTATTCGAACCCCGAGTTTTCGAGTGGTTCGTGGCCTCCCCAGTTCGCGCCGTCGGGTTGGCTGTCGACGACGATGTTGTGGTTGTCCGACTCCCAGACGAACGTCACGGTCGTCCCGGGCGATGCGTAGAGCGGTTCGTCGGTGCCGGGGGTGAACACGAGGTCACCACCGGGGCCGACGGTGACGGTTTTCGAGCCGCCACCGCCGCCACCGCCGCCGCTGCCTCCGTCCGTGCTGTTGTTGCCCGCTCCTGGCGTCGTCGTTCCCTCGCCAGAGGAGCTATTGTTGGAGGATGTGGGCTCCTCCTGGGCCACAGCGGGGGCAGCGCCGACGACGGCGGTACCGCCTGCAACACCGCTGGCGGTCAGTAGAAAGTCCCGTCGCTTCATGTACGGTTGGGACTCAGTACCCGGTTTGTATAAACCCACCGAATACGGGTGTCGGGGCCTATACATCGGGGTGTAACATTGGCGCAGAAACACCACCATGAGGCGCCGGAACAGTCAACCATTCGACAATAGCGTGTGAGTCCCCTCACGAGGAGGTGTTCTCTGAGCGTTCCGGTTCGGTGGTTCCGTCCAGTTCTCGCGCCCGGCGCGCTGCCTGCAAGCGGTCCCGCCATTCTGCTGGCAGCGATTCGGGGTAGGACCCCGATTCGACGTCGAGCGACCGCAACCGCTCGCGATACTCCTCGGCCCGGAACCGGTCTGAGAGGCGGGCGTTCGCCACGATAACCGAGAGGAAGAAGCCGAAGGCGACGAAGCCGAGTCCGACGATGATGGTGAGCAGGATGGCCCGACCGACGGGGAACAGCGTCAGTTCGCCGACTGGCGTCCCGCAGACGAACCCGTCACCGCCCGGAGCGGGCGAACAGAATCGTGGGAGCAGCGGGTCGTAGATGAACGGCCCGACGAGGAGGACGAGCCCCGCGAGCAGGTTCAACCCGCCGACGGTGAGCAGTATCGTGTTGCCGAGTTTGCCGGACCCCTCGCGGACGTCCTCGGGCCGGGGAAGTGCTCGTCCCTCAGGAGCGACGTGCGGCTCGTAGTCGTCCATCGCACAGAGGGCGACGGTGGGCTTTACGTCCCGGAGCACCGTCCCGCTCCCCTCGACGCTGCCGTCCGAGTAGACGACGGCGTATCCCTCGTCAGAATAGGCGAGCAGGCACTCTTGCCCGTCGTCGCGGACGCGCTGGACGCGGGCGAACACCTCGCGGACGGCGATTTGCCAGCGAAGGTCTGACTCTACGCGGGCGAGGAGCTCTTCGCCCGTAATCCACGAATCTGCGTCGAAGGCAACGTCCCACTCCTCGGGCGTCATCTTCGCCATGTCCGCGGGCCCGAAGTTCTCGAAGTCGTACTTCTCTTCGACCCGTCTGCGGAGTTCCTCTACTGACGGTGCCTCCTCGTCCGCCGACGAGGAGTCCTGCGTCTCGTCGGGTTCGTCGGCGCCCGTGGAACGAGCATCTCCCATTTCCGTGAAAGTTAGGCGTCGACCGGTAAACGCTTTCCGAACCCCCGTTCCAGCGGCTGGTTTCGCCACGTTTTAGCGCGTCGCGTCGCTACGAACGGTAATGCTCGGCCTGCCGGATGCCACGATTGCGGCCGTGGCTGCCCTCCTCGTGACGCTCAGTTTTCCGTTCTACCTCTACGGCGCGTGGATAATGATCGACGCAGAAGAGGTGACGTGGGGCGTTCTCACCTACCACCTCAAATTCATCTTCGTCGGGCTTACGCTGAACACCGTCCCCGTCGTGTTCTGGATGGTTCCCCGCCTGTTCGAACAGTTCGACGGCTTCGCCGCGTTTCACGCCTTCCTCGGCCTGCAAGCCTACGCGATGCTTCTCTTTGCGCTCACGGGTATCGTCCGCATCTTCCAGGCGAAGTACAAACACAACCTCTACCACGACTACGACGAGAACGTGTTGCTCTCTGAAATCGGCTCGGAGAAGATGGACTTCTGGCGTAAACGCCTTCGAATCGGCGTCTTCGGCTACGTGATATTCTGGATTTTCGCGTGGGTCGTCGGGATGGCTCGGTTCGTCACGAAGTACCAGTTATTCTGAGTGGTCCGGTTCACACCCCGTCCGCGAGCGTCAATCCGAGGTAGGAACCGGCGACCATGTTGAGAAACTGCTCTACAGCCTCACGCGGCGTTCCGATTGGAAAAATTTCGAAGAGAGTGAGGTCCACGACGAGCGCCACGAGTGAGACGACACAGACGAACCCGAACCGCCGCAGGCTGACCCACTCGGAGGCGAGCACCCGCGCTGGTACTGACATGGATGAGTAGTTAGCCGGTTGACACGGACCGGGAAAACGGTTCTGACTTACCAGGGTTCGCCCTTCGCCAAATCGACTTCCCGATCGATTTTCGAGGATGGACAGATGTCTTCGAGCACACACTCCTCACAGTCCGGATTGATGGCCGTACACGTCGCCCGGCCGTGGCTGATGAGCAGGTGGGTGAAGTTCTGCCAGTCCTCGCGGGGGATGATGGGCATGAGGTCCTGTTCGATGTTCTTCGGACTCTTTTCTTCGGTAATCCCAAGTCGCCGAGAGATGCGCTGGACGTGGGTGTCCACGACGATGCCCTCCACGATGTCGTGGCCGTGCTGGAGGACGACGTTCGCGGTTTTCCGCCCGACGCCTGCCAGGTCGGTCAGTTCCGACATCGTGTCTGGAACCTTCCCGTCGTGAAGTTCCAGAATGTCCGCACACGCACTGCGGATGTACTTCGCCTTGTTGTTGTAGTAGGTGATAGAGGAGATGTCGTCTGCGAGTTCTTCCTGGTCTGCGTTGGCGTAGTCCTCGGCGGAATCGTACTTTGCGAACAACTCGCGGGTGACCTTGTTCACCCGTTCGTCGGTACACTGCGCAGAGAGCATGACCGCAATCAGGAGTTCGAGTCGGTTCGAGTAGCGAAGCGAAATCGTCGTGTCGGGGAACTCCTCGTAGAGGCGGTCGAGCACCTCTTCGGCCTGTTCCTCGCGCGACGAAAGCGGCGTTCCCATGCTCGAGGAGAACGCCCAAAAACAATTGAGTGATTCGGTTTTGTTACCAGAGCACCGCCGGCCAGACGAACATGAACAGGAGCATGATGAGTCCCGTGAGGACCGCCGTCATCACGACGTTCAACACGATGCCGGCTTTCATCATGTGTTCTTGTTTCATGTGCCCCGACCCGAACACGATGGCGTTCGGCGGGGTGGCCACCGGGAGCGCGAACGCGAACGAGGCGGCGATGGCCCCACTCACCGCGAGGAAGATGGCTGCCTCCGGTTTCGCCACGCCGAGCGTCCCCGCGAATACGCCCCCGAGGGCGATGAGGATGGGGACGATGATGGCGGAAGTGGCGGTGTTCGAGGTCATCTCCGTGAGGAAAATGACGAGCAAGACGATGGCCCCGATGACGATGAGGATGTTCGTGCCGACGAGTTCGTTGAAGATGCCGCTGACAATCCACTCCGTTGCGCCCGTGTCTGCGAACGCCCCAGCGAGCGCAATCCCGCCGCCGAACAGGAGGATGGTCCCCCAGTCGATGTCCACGATGTCGTCCCAGTCGACGGTGTCCGCGAGGACGAGCGCCGGGATGGCGTAGAGACCGACCATCACGTAGTAGAGCAGCCCCTGGTGGCCCTCGACGCCGAAGATGGTCATGCCCTCACCGCCGAAGAGCGTGGTGAACACGGCCGGTGGCAGGAGGGGTTCGAACAGCAGGTCGAGACCGCCGAGCACCCACAGGAACGCCGTTGTGCCGAAAATCCACGCGACGCGGCGGCCGCGAGTCGAGAGTGCGCCTTCCTCTGCGAGATACTCCGCTGCCTTGCGGCGTGCGGCGCTCACGTCTTCGACTTCCGGCGGATAGAGATGGAAGGTGAGGAGGTACCAGACGAGCGGCAGCGTCACGAAGACGATTGGAATGCCGATGACGAGCCAGTCGAAGAAGGTGATTTCGTAGCCGAGCAGTTCCTTCAATTGCCCGGCGACGATGGCGTTCGGCGGCGTGCCGATAAGGGTGCCAACCCCGCCGACGCTGGCGGCGTAAGCCGTCCCGAGCAGCGTGGAAATTTGCATATTTGAGAAGGCCTTCGCGTCGTCGGTCTGCTCCTGAATCTCCTCGCGGCCGATGACCTGGGTGAGGACACCGACCGCGATTGGCGTCATCATCGCCGTCGTCGCCGTGTTCGACACCCACATCGAGAGGAATGCCGTGGCGAGCATGATGGCGAGAATCAACAACCGGGCAGAAGAGCCCATCTTCGCCATGAGCCAGAGCGCGATGCGCCGGTCGATATTGTACTTCTGGAGCGCGT
Source organism: Haladaptatus sp. DYSN1 (assembly GCF_029489995.1). Taxonomy (NCBI): domain Archaea; kingdom Methanobacteriati; phylum Methanobacteriota; class Halobacteria; order Halobacteriales; family Haladaptataceae; genus Haladaptatus; species Haladaptatus sp. DYSN1. Next base: position 1,336,523 of record NZ_CP120470.1, on the reverse strand, counting down.
TCGCGAGCATGAACCCGGCGATGAACAGGAAGATGAGGTGGTCTGCGAAGCCTTCCAGTGCCGGGTCGATGTCGTTGTAGACGCCGAAGGCGGTGAGCAACACCGGAATCGACAGCGCCGTCACGGGGAGTGGCAGCGCCCCAGTAATCCAGAGCGACCCCGCGAAGAACATGGTCGCGATGGCGTATTGCCCGCGGATGGTCAGCCCTTCGGGATTCGGGGCGAGCGCGATGAGCGCCGTCCCGAGGACAGCGATGCCAAACAACGTGACGCGTCTGCGCGAGGCGTTAGCACCCGATTGTATCATTGATACACCGCCTCATACCAAACAATGATATTTAACAATTGTCTTACGGAGTTACACGATAGTCGTAAAACTAACTAATCGCTGCTGATACGTCAACAAATGTGTGGAGAAAAACAATCAGAAGTTCGACGTGAGTGCGCGAATCTGATCTGCGGACAATTCCGTGCTGTACAGCGAAAACAGGGCTTCGCGCCGAGAGCACGAGAGTCCTCGACTCCCGCCTTCGAGCATCGAGACGTGCGCCTGGAGCAGGTCGTCTACGCGCCGCTCCACCTCGCGTTGCTCGAATCCCGCCGCCGTCCGCAGGAGTCGCCACGCCAGTGGCGAGATTTCGTCGACATCGACGCCGCCCTCCTCGGCCCCTCGCATTGGTGGAACTCGCACAACCTGACGCAAAACAGTTACGTATCAGTCAGGTCACCGCGGACGACAGAGCGGAGGAATTAAGCGCGCTTCTCCCACCTCACGAAGTATGAAAGCGACGGCGAAAGCCCACCCGATTCAGGGGCTCGTCAAGTACCACGGGATGCGAGACGAGGAACTCAGACTCCCGTATCACGACAGTATCAGCCTCTGTACCGCCCCGAGCCACACGAAGACGACCGTCGAATTCGACGACTCGTTAGACGCGGATCGCTTCCGCGTGGACGGCGAGGACATCACCGGGCGCGGCGCAGAGCGCATCGAACAGGTCGTAGACCACGTCCGGTCGCTCGCCGGTATCGACACCCGCGTGCGCTTCGAGAGCGAGAACAACTTCCCGAGCAACGTCGGCTTTGGCTCCTCCTCTTCCGGATTTGCCGCCGCCGCGCTCGCCGCCTGCGAAGCTGCCGGCCTCGACATGACCCTCCCCGAAATTTCGGCAGTCGCCCGCCGTGGCTCCTCCTCCGCTGCCCGCGCCGTCACGGGCGGCTTCTCCCACCTCCGGACGGGCCTCAACGACGAGGACTGTCGCTCAGAGCGCATCGAATCCGACTTAGAAGGCGAAGTGGCCATCATCGCCGCGCTCGTCCCGGCCTATAAGGAGACCGAAGAAGCGCACAAGGAAGCCGCAGACAGCCACATGTTCGACGCGCGGATGGCCCACATCCACGGCCAAATCGCCGAGATGCGCGACGCCCTGCGCGCGGCTGACTTCGACCGCGTGTTCGAGACGGCAGAACACGACTCGCTGTCGCTCACCGCGACGACGATGACCGGCCCCGCGGGCTGGGTCTACTGGAAGCCGGACACACTCCGCGTGTTCGAAACCGTCCGCGAACTTCGCGACGACGGCGTCCCCGTCTACTTCTCGACCGACACGGGCGCGAGCGTCTACGTGAACACCAAACCCGAATACGCAGACCGCGTCGAGGAGGCCATCGCCGCCCTCGACATCGAGACGCACGTCTGGGAAATCGGCGGCCCGGCCCGCATTCTCGACGAATCCGAAGCCCTGTTCTAGCATTTTTGCGTCTGGGGGTTCTACAGGACGTATGCGCGTCCTCGTCCTCGGCGCCGGCTACGCCGGCCTGACCCTCGCCTATCGTCTCGAGCGCTCACTGCCCGACCACGCGGAGCTTGCGCTCGTAGACGACACTGGCACCCACCTCATCCAGCACGAACTCCACCGCGTGATTCGTCGCCCCGCGCTCGCGGAAGCCATAACCATCGACCTCGCCGACATCTTCGACCGTGCGACGGTCGTCACCGACCGCGTGTCCCACGTCGATACCGAGGCAAAGCGCGTCGAACTCGAAGCCGGAGAGAGCCTCGACTACGACCTGTGTGCCGTCTGTCTCGGCGCGGAGACTGCCTACTACGGCCTTCCGGGGCTCGAAGAACACGCGACGCCGCTCAAAACCGTCGGCGACGCGACGACGATTCACGACACGTTCGTCGAAAGCGCCGACGACGACGGCCACGTCCTCGTCTGTGGGGCGGGTCTCTCGGGGATTCAGGCGGCGGGTGAACTCGCCGCGCTCGCCGCAGAACGCGGCTGGGAGCCGAAGATTCGACTGCTCGAACAGGCCCACAGCATTGCTCCCGGTTTCCCCGAGAACTTCCGGGTGGCGGTTCGAGACGCGCTCACGAGCGAGGGCGTCATCATCGAAACCGAGACGACGGTCACGAGCGCGGACGACGACGAGGTTCATCTGGAAGACGGGTCGATGGCCTACGACCAGTTGCTCTGGACCGGCGGTATCGCGGGTCCCGAGGCGCTTTCGGGCGAGCGTCGCCGCGTCCGAAGTACGATGGAAGTCGCAGACGGGACCTTCGTGGTCGGCGATGCGGCGGACGTTATCGACGCGGACGGCCAGCAGGTGCCCGCGAGCGCTCAGTCGGCTATCCGCGAGGCGCGCGCCGTCGCAAAGAGCATCGAACGACTGGCGACCCGCGACACCGCAGACGGATTCGCGCCGCGACTTGAGGCGTTTCGCTTCGACTCACCGGGGTGGATCGTCACCGTCGGCGAACAGACCGTCGCGCAGGTTGGACCGACAATTTTCACGGGAACGCCGGCCCTCGCGCTCAAGGCGTCGATTGGCGCGGGCTACCTGACGCAGGTCGGCGCGGTACAGTCGGCAATCGACCTCGTCCGGTCGGAATTTGCCGACTAAAAAGGGGCCGCTCAGACGCCGGGAATGCCGATGGCGCTGAGCGAGATGATATTAAGCGTGCCGAGGATGAACAGCACGACGGTGGCAGTCACCCAGGCGACGAGCGCGATGGCGATTGCGTTCACCCAGCCGCCCGGATACCGCCAGTTGACCACGGCGATGTAGGCAATGAGCGCGAGCAACGTCCCGATAAGCGGGAGGAAACTCAAAACCGCCCACACGACGGCCCCGATGAGCGCCGTGATGACCGCTTGGCCGTAGTCGTCTACGTCGGTAATGACCCTCGCACCGACGTAAATGCCGAATCCACCGACGAGCAGGCTGACGACGAACAGGATGACCGAATCGATGAGCGCCATACGTATCGTACGTTCGTCGCAGCAGTATATATTCATTGGCCAACTGACGTATCCTCTCGCCGATGGTCGGTTCCGCCATCCCAACCGTAAACTGCGTGGCGACCACAGGGCCTGTATGTCCGAAATCAACAGACAGTTTCGCCTCGCGAGTCGACCGACCGGAGAACCCGACCTGGACGACTTCGACCTCGTCGAATCCGAGGTTCCGACGCCCGAGCACGGCGAAGTGCTCGTCAAAACCTGTTATCTCTCCGTCGACCCGTACATGCGCGGTCGAATGCGTGACGCAGACTCGTATGCCGAACCGTGGGACGTCGGCGACGTGATGAAAGCCGGCGTCGTCGGCGAAGTCGTCGAATCGAACCACGACCAGTTCGCGGAAGGCGACATCGTCGCTGGGAACCTCAACTGGGCCGAGTACGCCACCGCAAAGGGCCACCAGCTTACCGCCGTGAATCCCGAGCACGCGCCAATCTCGACGGCCCTCGGCGTCCTCGGGATGCCCGGTCGGACCGCCTACTTCGGCCTCCTCGAAGTCGCAGAGCCAAAACCCGGCGACACCGTCGTCGTCTCCGGCGCAGCAGGCGCGGTGGGTTCGGTCGTCGGCCAACTGGCGCAACTCGCCGGCTGTCGCGTCGTCGGCTTCGCTGGCAGCGACGAAAAGACGGCGTGGCTCACCGAAGACCTCGGGTTCGACGCCGCCATCAACTACAAAACGACCGATTCGCTCGACGCGGCGCTCACAGAAGCGGCTCCCGAGGGTGTGGACGTGTACTACGACAACGTCGGCGGCCCGATTACGGACGCCGTGATGCGCCAGTTGAACGTCGATGCACGCGTCGCTGTCTGCGGCCAGATTTCGCAGTACAACGCGACCGAGCCACCGCAGGGACCGCGAAAGTTCGGCCAACTCATCGTGAGTCGGGCGCGCGTTGAAGGCTTCCTCGTCCGCGACTTCGAATCCCAGTACGAAGAAGCGACCGAGCGCCTCGCCTCCTGGGTTGCTTCGGGCGACATCGAATACCGCGAGTCCGTCGTCGAGGGCTTCGAAAACGCACCCGAGGCCTTCCTCGGGCTGTTCTCGGGTGACAACATCGGAAAACAGCTCGTGAAGGTCGCAGAGCCGTCACTCACAGCGTGAAAACAGGTGAGGACGGAGTGAGTCAGTCGGAGGGTGCGACCGGAGGAAGTCGCAGGCTGACACTCGCCGTAATGGACGCTTTCTTTTTCAGAGGAACCGCTGGCCGAGAGCCGTGATGCCGAAGGCGGCGACCGTGAGGACGCTCAGCAGGTAGCTCGACAGGAGCGCCGCTGGAACGAGGCTCAGGGAAATCGCGCCGAGGAGGAGGGCGCTCACGGACGAGAGGCCGAGGTAGTAGTTCGACCACGCGAGGTCGTCGTCGTTCGCGTCGGCCTCTGCGTCCTCGGCCTCGCCTACGTGTTCCGAACGGTCCTGCGTTGCCGGAGCCTCGGTCGGATTCGCCGTTTCGATGAACGGGTACAGCTGGTCTGCGTGGTTCGTCGGGGTGACGATCCCGCGGCTCTGGTTGTACTCGATGACGCCGGAGTCGTCGAGCTTGGGGAGGTGGGTCTGGTAGAGCGCGATGTACACGCGCTGGCGCTCGTCAGAGTGGAGCTGCTGGACCGTCGTGTCGTTCTCCCACGCGGCCACCTGCTCTGCCACGTCACGCATGCGGACGCTGTCCTCGTCCGATTGCGCGAGGTACCGGAGTACCGCACGTCGGCGTTCGTTCTGCAGTAGGTGGAAGATGTCATCCTGCGTGAGTGGTTCGACTGTGGGTTCCGAGTCCGCGTGGGGTTCGGATTGCACGTTCGCGGTTGGGGAGTCGGTGCTTGCCGTCATCACAACTTCGAGAAGAGAGGGGGAGACAATAAAGGGGGCCTGTGGTTTCGACCCGTTTCGAGAAGTTTCAGACCGTTTCAATCGGTTCACGTATTGCGGTTAAACGGAATTGAACGATCCGTGCGTGGTGCTGTCAAACAGGTTCGGAATCCGGAGTCACACCGATTTAATTTCGATTCAGTTACATTTGAACACAGTCGGGATTGCGGCGGCATCTTAGGTCCCTATATTGTGTCTTATCCACACCGGTGTTGTTCGTGTATGCACCCCTCCACCTAGGGTGTATAAAGACAGGAACGTGGGGGTTACCGCGACGCGGTAACTCCCCGCTGGGCTGCTCCGATGAGGAGCAGGGCGAAGAACGCCACGACGAGCCACTGGCCTGTCTGTGAGCTGAGCGCTTCCGCGACCATGCCCAGCAGATTCGCACCAACGGCTTGACCCAAGGCGAACAGGAGCAGGACGAAACCGATGAGGACGACGCCTACGCGGATCGCGGTGTTCGCGAACCACGACGCCTGCGACGTCTGGGCCGGTTGCTGGCCCTGCTGGCCTGCACCCTGCTGGGTGCCGCCCTGTTGTGTTGCACTCTGCTGATTCGAGCGCTGTTGTCCGGAATTATGCCGGGAGTTTGTTCCTGATTGGGGCATTGTGGGTCACCCCGGATAGCCCATAGAACAGTACCCTTGTTATTATACGGCGGCTAAGCGGCGAGAAATCAACGGCTTAGAACAGTTTAGGGGGCCAACACGCCGCGCGGGGGTCGGTTACCCACCACCGAGCCCAGAGAGCGCCCACCGGTAGACGAACCCGACGCCGACGGAGATGGCGTAACTCGCGAGGACGAACGGTACCCAGAACACGTAGAACTCGAATGTCGGGAACAGCGCCTTGCCGAGCGCAGACCCGATAGTGAGAATGAGATAGCCGGGAAGCGCGAGCGGCGTCATCCACTCGGTGTTCCACGCGCCGAGCGCGAGTGGCACGACGAGAAAGAAGAACACAGCCAGGACTACCGGACCGGCGAACACGCGTTTTAGTTCCATCTCAATCACCGTTAATCCGTTCGATACCGTGTCGTTCGAGTAGTTCCGCCGCCGCACGCGTCGTCCACGCAGTGCGCGTGGGCAGGTCGAGCAGGAAACTCGTCGATTCGACGACGTACGCGGGCGTGCCCAGGTCCTGACCGACCTTATTCGCGATGAGGGGGCCGGATTCGGGCATCGGACCGCCCGAGTGATATTTGTGGAGGGGCATGTACCACGGAACCACCTCGTCGTTCAATAGCTCTGCGACCGCCCGTGCGTGTTGCTGGGCGTCGCCCGCCGCCGACGGGAAGATAGCCTGCCCGACGTAGCCGGGCTGGACGCCGTAGATGCCGAGCGAGCGGTGGAGGTCCATGAACACGTCCGGGTCGTGGCGCTCGATTTCGGCCCAGAGTCCGCGTGCCAGTTTGGATTCGGGTTCCTCCCCGGGCGGAAACAGGCGGTTCAGGTCGCCGCCGGTTCCCTCACGGGTTCCTCGCTCGATCGCGACGACGTTCACACGCGGGACGACGACGAGCGTCCCACGGGCGATGTCCCAGGACGCGACGTTCTCGGCCGCCCGAAGCCCGGAAGTTTCGTCCCCGTGGACACCTCCGGTGACCATCGCCGTCGGGCCCGGTTCGGAGCCCTCGATGACGTGAACGGTCGTGGCGTGGTCCGTGTCCGGCAGGAGGGTGTACGTTTCACGGGTTGCCGTAGCAAAATCACTGTGCTCGCCGGTCGCTGGCGCGCTGCCCGCGACTGCAAGCGCAAGAGCAGCGACTGACCGGGAGAGCACGGTGCGACGTTTCATCGGTGTCTGGTTTGCACGTGACGACTAAACTTATGTGGCCGGTAAGCGGTGGAACACGCACGAACTTGCATAGTAAATATAAATCCCTGGGGTGACAATTAATTCCATGGACGAGTGGGTTGAAAACCGGACAATCGGTGAGGGGCGCCAGTATCGCGTCGCAATCGTCGAATCTCCAGACGCCTTCGGTATCGCGATACAGACCCGTGACGACCCGGCTGACGCGTTCAGCGAACGCATCGTCCTCAACCCCGCAGAAACGGAATCGTTCATGGAGTTTTTAGAACAGGGCGTCGGCGTCGCCCGATATCGCGCCCTCGCAGAAGTCGTCGGCCCCGACGCTCTCGACCTCTACAAACGCGGTGAGATAACCGCCGACGAACTGGTCGAGAACTTCGGCAACGAAGTTCAACGAGAAGTAAACGACAGCTAACTCGTCCGTTCTATCACCTCGATTCGATTCCCGAACGGGTCGCGGAAGGAAAACCGCTCGCGGCCCGGAATCGGCGTCTCTTCTTGAATGACCACGTCGTGTGCTTCGAGTCCCTCCCGCACCGCCACGAGGTTCGCAACTTCGAGCGCGACGTGCTGTTTCGAGCGCTGGTCGTGGGAGGCTTCGACGCCGAGGTGGAGTTCTATCTCGCCCGCACGAAACCAACACCCACCGTTTTGCTGGAGGGAGGCTGGCTTCGGAATCTGTTCGAATCCGAGGATGCCGCCGTAGAATTTTCGGGCTTCGGGTTCTGTGCCCGGTGGAATCGGAAGCTGAACGTGGTCAATGCGAGACCAGGAAATCATTGGTCACTGAGGGTGCTGATGGCTGAAAACGGTGGCTGTTCGTGAATGGAGGATTTCGACGTGTAACGCGAGACGAGTCCTGCGGCTCACGTGTTTGTGAGCCGCAAAAAATGACGAGCGCTGAGAGATTTGAACTCCCGACAACTTGGTCCGAAGCCAAGCACTCTGTCCAGGCTGAGCTAAGCGCCCTCATCCGATTATTCCATGCGGTCTATGTTAAACCCCGCGATTTTCCCCGCGGGATTCGCGCCTTTTATCCTCCCCCCGACGACAGTTTGCCCATGTCGATGGGAGACCGCGTCCGTGGCCTGCTGGAACTCACTCGCCCGGTCAACGCCGTCGCAGCGGGTGTGCTGACGTTCATCGGTGCGTTCGTCGCGGGCGGCGCGTTCGACCTGCCGGTTCCCACGGCCGCAGCGGTAGGAGCGACCATCTTCGCCACGGGCGCGGGCAACGCCATCAACGACTACTTCGACCGGGAAATCGACCGCATCAACCAGCCCGAGCGGGCCATTCCCCGTGGAGCCGTCACGCCGCGTGAGGCACTCGTCTTCAGCGTCGCGCTGTTCGCGGCCGCGGTCGTCCTCGCGCTGTTGCTCTCGGTTGCGGCAATCACCATCGCGGTGGTGAACCTCGTCGCGCTCGTCGCGTACACGAAGTTGTTCAAAGGACTCCCCGGCGCGGGCAATCTGGTCGTGGCGTATCTCGGCGGGAGCACGTTCCTGTTCGGCGGCGCAGCAGTCGGCGTCCTCAACGAGGCCGTCATCGTCCTGTTCGCGCTCGCGGCCATCTCGACGCTGACCCGGGAAATCGTAAAGGACGTAGAGGACATCGCCGGAGACCGCGAAGAGGGATTACACACGCTCCCGATTGCGATTGGAGAACGAAACGCGCTCGTCCTCGGCGTCGCGCTGCTGGTGGTCGCCGTCGCTGCGAGTCCCGCGCCGTATCTCCAGCAAACCTTCGGCCTCGCCTACCTGCTCGTTGTCGTCCCGGCTGACCTCGTAATGCTCTACGCCGGATACGAGAGTTTTCACGACCCGACCGCCAGCCAGTCACACCTGAAAGTGGGCATGTTCCTCGCCGCGTTCGCCTTCATCGCCGGGCGAATCGGTGTCATTCTCTGACTGTCGTGGCAGTATATGGGTTTATGAGGGTGTATCGCATTGACCTGTGTAGATGCGCAGGTGTGAACGGGACGTTCACGGACCGCGTTCATCGACGATAGTTTCTCGTGGGTTCGGGGGCGACGATGTATAATCTCGGACCACGACTTGACGGGCACTCGGTGAACCCGGGCTCGAACATCCTCATTACAGGGCCGCCACTCTCCGGAAAGCGACAGCTCGCGCTCAACATCCTCAGTCAGGGCATCGAAGACGAGGAGGGCGCAATCGTCGTCTCCACGAAGGAGAGCGGCGAACGAATCAAACAGGAGTACGAGGCGACCCACGGGCCCGTCGGCGACCGCCCGCTCGGCATCGTCGATTGCGTGACCAAACATCAGGGCCTTGGCCCTGCGACCGAGAGTCAGACGCTCAAATTCGCCTCCTCACCCGGAGACATGACCGGCATCGGAATCAAGCTCTCAGAGATTCTCGAACACTTCTACCGCGACCGGAACGTCCAGCACAATCGGGTGTTGCTTCACTCGCTTTCGACGCTGGTCATCTACTCGAACCTCCAGACTGTGTTTCGCTTCCTGCACGTGTTCACCGGGCGAACCCAGAGCGCGGACGCCCTCGGAATCTACATCCTCGAATCGACGGCCCACGACGAGAAGGCGCTGAGCACGCTCGCCCAGTTGTTCGACGGAGTCATCGAAACCACCCAGGAGGCGGAGACGGTTCGGCTCAAGGGGTCGGTTGCTTAATCCGCCACTGAATGCAGGCAAATCGCACACCTGCGGTACGCTTTTCCGACGCGATTTCATCTGTAGCGGTATGCCAGTCGAGACGGACGCGGAGCTCCGTGAGATACTCGGACTCGAGACGATCGCCGTCGTCGGGTGTTCATCTACACCCGGCAAAGACGCCCACAACATCCCTCGCTACATGCTGAACCACGGGTACACCATCATTCCGGTGAACCCGTACGCCGAGGAAATCTTCGGCATGGAACCCTACGATTCACTCGCCGAGGTCGAAGAAGAAATCGACATGGTGGACGTGTTTCGCCCCTCGGACGAGGTTGCCGGCATCGTCGATGCCGCCATCGAACGCGGCGACGTGAAGGTCATCTGGACGCAACTCGGCATCCGCGACGACGAGGCGGCAAAAAGGGCAGAAGAGTCGGGAATGCGAGTCGTACAGGACCGCTGTCTGAAAGTCGAACACGCCCGGTTGCTCTAGGACGCTCGCGCGGTCAGTTTTCCCACTCGTCGAAGGACCGATAGATACCCTTCGAGAGGTAGCGCTCGCTCGAATCGGGGAAGATAGTGACGACCGAGTTGTGGGGTGCATCGACGTCACCAAACTCGATTTTTCGCGCGAGTCGGAGTGACGCGACGCTCGCCGCGCCCGCACTCGACGCCACGAGGTGGCCCTCCTCGCGGGCGAGACGTTTGAGTTCGTCGTGGGCGTCCCGGTCTGCAACCTGCTCGACGCTGTCGACGATGTCCGGGTCGAACAGTTCGTTCGTCGCGACGTTGTGCGTCCCGATACCCTCGATTTTGTACTCGGCCTCTGGGACGTCCTTGCCCTTCGTCGTCGAGTAGAGCGACCCCTCCGGTTCGACGGCGCAGATGTGCGTGTCGGGGTTCTGTTCGAGCGCGTAGCGGGCGATGCCCATGAGCGTCCCGGCGGTTCCACACCCGGCGACGATTGCGCCGACCGCACCGTCCAGCGCGTCGAAGATTTCCGGGGCGGTCAACTCGTAGTGCGCCTCGGCGTTGAGCGGGTTCGCGAACTGCTGGGGGACGACGGCATCGTCGAGTTCGTCAGCAAGTTCGTGAGCGCGGTCGATGGCTCCACCCATGCCGTCCTCCGTCGGCGTGTTGATGATTTCTGCGCCAAGGGCGGTCATGAGCTGCTGTTTCTCGACACTGAAGCGTTCGGGGACGACGAAAATCGCGTCCAGTCCGAGTTGTCCCGCGGCGATGGCAAGGCCGATGCCCGTGTTCCCGGCTGTCGGTTCGATGACCGTCCCGCCTGGCGAGAGTTCGCCGCGTTCGAGCATCTGCTCTAACATGTAGAGCCCGATGCGGTCTTTCACGCTCGCGCCCGGGTTGAACGATTCGAGTTTCGCGTAGACGGGAACCGTATCGGGCGAGGCGTGGACACGGACGAGCGGGGTTTCGCCGATGGTGTCAAGAACCGAGTCGAGGGGTTCTCGGTGCGAGGTCATACCCGGTGGTTCGCGGCCCACCAGTTAAAGCGGCAGGTTTTACCAGTCAGTTCGTGCCGTCGGTTGGCGTTTCGGCGGCCGGTTCTGCATCCGATGCCGCCGATTCAGCGACCGTCTTCTCTTCCTCTTCGACGGCGGCCTCCGCGAGCAGTTCGTCCACGTCGAGGCCCTGTTTCTCCGCCAACGCGGCGAGAATGACCTGCTGGCGCTCGATAGTCGCTTCCATCGAATCGACCTTCTCGCCGGTCGTCTCGACCTGCGCCCGGAGCGCCTGAATCTGCTCGCGCAATTCGTTCAGCCGTCGGTAGAGTTCCTCTGCTGTGTCCGCAACCTTCTGGAGTTTCTTTGCAGTTCCGCCAAGTCCCATGCCCGGGCGTTTGGGGCGAGGCTACGTGTGCGTTGCGGCTTTCGCTGGCTTACTCGTCGGGGTAGGACTCAAGCGGAAACCGGTCGAGACCAACTGTGTCGTAGTCTTTTTCACTGGACAATACTGCTCCACCTCCAGTCGCAGCCATCCCGGCGTGAAGTGCATCGAACGGCGTCATGTGGTGCTCCTCAAGAAAGCTTGCAGCGGCGAGAACCGCTTCTTCGTGTTCCACAGGTCGAATCGGTACCAATTCGAGAAGGTTTGCGATTGCACGTGGGGCATCAATCTCGTAGGCTGACTGTTCCCGGTCGTAGAAGAGCACCAGTACCTCTGCATAGGCTAAGATTGACGTGTGAATGTCTTCTCGGTCATCGAGCGCTTGAAGAGCCGACGCTTGGAGCCAGTCTTCGTCCTTGATGAGTGCCGTCAGAAAATCCGTTTCGACGTACACTGGTCAGTCCTTTCGCCCTTTGGAACGCGTTTTTTCCTCTGCTTGTACCTCTTCGTCGATGCACTTTCGCGCAGTCTTTTTCAATTGACCCGCATCCTCGCCTTCGAAGGCGTCACCGACCGCCTCGCGGATCCCTTGAAGTGGGTCGTCATCGACAGGGAACAGCGCGACGTGGCTTGGGAGTTCGACAATGCGGTACTTGTCTCCGAATCGTTCGCGCACGGCTTTTGGGAGGTAGATGCGACCGCGCTCGTCGGTGGATTTCGACATCCTTGTACAGAGTACTACGGGAAAATATTAAAAATTTCCCACGGGTTCGAAAATACTCCCGTACCAATCTGTTTTCGGTCAGGGACACTTCGAAGTGCGTATCAATTTGCCCAAATCGAACGCGTGTCGCTAGAACGGGGCGTTTAATTCGATTCCCCGACAACTCCCGGCAATGGCAGAGGAACCGACCGTCAGTACCCCCGCCCCCGTGCTCGGTATCGTGGCAGACGTCGCCGTCCTCGTGGCGATAGTTGTCCCCTATCTCATCGTCCCGGAGAGCGCCTACTCCGGACTCACGGTGTACTACACGAGCGGCCTCGCCGGGGTGTTCGGCGCGGCCGGGTTCGCACTCGTCACGCTCATCGCGTTCGCTGCGGGCTACAAGAACCGCACCGAGCCGGTGACCGTCGCCGGGGCGACCATCGCGCTCGGCGTGTTCATGGTCGTGCTCACGTTGCTGTGGGCGCTCGCGGTTCCCGCGGACGTGATTGGAAGCATCGCCACGCTCGAGAGTTCGCTTGCAGCCACGTTGATGGAGAATCATCGTTGGCTCATCCTCCTGTTCTCGCTCGGCGTCCCCGCGAGCGGGGTGTGGTATGCCCGCGCCCTCAAGTTGTTTTAACGCAGGGGAGTCGAAAGGCCCTTAAGCCGCAACCGGATATCTGGTAACTGGACTAGGTCGGGCAGTTAGGCCCTGCTCGTCACCCACGCTATGGTCTTTAGTGGGGACCGAACAGCGGGCGCGTCCGGTCAGACCGGCACGGGCCCCGGGAGCCAACGTAGAAGCCTCGTCCTTCGGGGACAGCGGTCCACCGGCGAACGTCTGCAGGGACGTCACGCCGTGGTTAATCGCGAGCAACCCGTCAGGCGCGGAAGCGAGCAGCGAACTCGCGGACACCTGTCGCTCGAAGGGGTGCGGGGTGGAGGCGGCAACCGGGATTCCCCGTGCCGGAACGCCGGGCAAGCCCGTCCGTCCGCATTCATATCTCATTCACGTTTTTGAGCCGTGGCTGTGGTCCTGCTTTCCAATATCTGCACAGCGCAACCGCTCATCACGCGATAAACCGAAAGAACTAGTCGGTTACAGAGATTCGAGGAGAAAGCCCACGACTTCAGTCGTTGGAGGAAGTCAGTGTTCGACTGCGCCGAAGTCAGAGCCGTCCTGGAGCATGACCGTTCCAGAGAGGTCGCGCTGTGGGTACGGAATCTCGATTCCCTCGGCGTCGAACCGTTTCTTGACGTTCGTGACGTACTCCCCACGCGTCTTCACGAAGTCGGCGCGACTCGGATTGTCGATCCAGATGCGCGACTGGAGGCCGACGTAGGAGTCCGCGAGTTCCGTGAGCCGGACGGATGGCTCCGGGTTGGCCATGATACCCTCGTGTTTCTCTGCTTCCTCCATGATAATCTTCGTCGCGAGGTCAATGTCGTCGTCGTAGCCGATGCCGAAGACGAACTTGAGGCGGAGTTTGCTCTTCGCGACGGGGTTCTTGATGACCCCGTCGGTCAGCGTCGAGTTCGGGACGGTGAGCAGTTCGTTGTCGAAGGTGCGCACTCGGCTGACCCGGAGGCTGATGTCTTCGACGATGCCCGAATAGCTGTCCCACTCGATCCAGTCGCCGATGCGGAACGGCTTGTCCGTGTAGATGAAGATGCCCGCGACGAAGTTCTTGATGACGTCCTGCATCGCGAACCCGATGGCGAGCGTCGCGGCCGCCGCGATGGTTGCGAGCGAGGTGAGCAGGTTTCCGAACCCAGCTGCCGCGAACGCCGCAAAGAGCGCGAGGAAGAAGATGAGAATTGCCACAACGCGGGCGAGTGGCTTTCTCGCGTGGTCGTCGAGACCCCGGCGTTTTACCAGTCGCTCGAAAATCGGGGTGAGGATGACCTGCCCGATGAGGAAGACGACGAGGAACGCGCCGATGAAGAAAACGATTTGTGCCGCATACTGGCCGTAGGTGTTCCCAAGTAGTTCGTTAAAAATTGGAATCTCTGGTGCCATCTAGTGGAACACCGCTGTGTTCCCGCGCGTGTCTACCACCTCAGCGCCTGCTTGTTCGGCGAGTGCCGCTGCCATCTCTTCGACGGTCGTCCCCGCTTGCGAAGAGCGGTGGAACTTCACCTTCACCAGTTTGCGGTCCTGGAGCTGGTCTTTCAGTTCTTCTAAGACGGCGTTCGGGCCGGCCTTGCCGACCCACACGGTTACGTCCACGTCGTGAGCTTCTTTCCGCAGTTCGTGATTGCTCATTAGCTTATGGGCTCTATTGACCGAAGCTATGTGAATATTGAGGTATGAAAGTCGCTTACCGGTACGCTACACCGGGACACACTCACCTAAGAAAGTTGTCAGTACGGGTGGCGTCCGATGTGGCCACAGTCACACGCGATGACGACGTGGCCGTCCCGTAATCTCACGCGCGCGTTGCGCCCGGGGACAAGATACGTATCACACGCGGGACAGGTGTAGCGTTTGAACTCCCGAGGGAGTCGGAGGCGATTTCGCTCTGCGATGCGACGAGCGAGGCGCACGTATTCGCGCGCTCGGTCCTCGTGACCTGCTTTGACGGCGTCTCTCGAAAGGTCGTGCAAGCGCGCAATCCGCTCTTCGGCAATCGATGTCATGTACGGAAACGAGGGGTGGGGTGGGGGGTTTCCGGGGCCGAACACAAAGGAAAGAAAAGCTCCTGTGTTGCCCCAAGCGAAGAAATTCCGTGTTATGTATAAATAGATTCCGATTGAGAGAGGAAGCGACAGTCACGACCGCAACAGTTAATCGACTTCCGTGGGTCGGTTTTGCTGTGCGCGCGCTCAACTATCTCGAACTGGAGTCCGCCCTCGCCCGAAGCGGCATCGGGACGGCGACCGACCAGCAACGCGCAGCCCTCGCAGAGACCGAGGTCGAGGTCATCACCAGCCCCTGGGTCGGTGGCGACCTCGCGCGCGGGGTGCGGAGCGCGCTCTACGGTGGGCCGCTGCTCGAATCGGTGGACCTCGTCCACTTGAACACCATCGGCCCCGTCTCGCTCGCGCTCGCGAGGCGCGCGAAGTCCCAGGGTGTACCGCTCATCCTCCACGCCCACACGACGGGCGAAGACTTCGCGGAGAGTTTCCGCGGCTCGACGCTCGCCGCCCCAGTGCTCGCGCGGTACCTCAAGTGGTATTACTCACAAGCTGACCTCGTGCTCTGCCCGAGTGAGTTCACGAGAGGAATCCTCGAATCGTACCCCGTGAACGCCCCAATTCGGCCGGTCACGAACGGGGTGGACATCGACGCGCTCTCGGGTCACGACCAGCTTCGTGAGGAATACCGCGACCGCTACGACCTGGAGGGGATGGTCGTCTTCGCCGTTGGCAGCGTCTTCGAGCGAAAGGGCCTGACCACCTTCTGTGAACTCGCCCAGGAGACCGACTACGACTTCGCCTGGTTCGGCACCTACGACACTGGCCCGCAGGCGAGCGAAACCGTCACGCGGTGGGTGACCGACCCACCTGAAAACGTCACTTTCACCGGGTGGGTGGACGACATTCGCGGCGCGTACGGCGCGGGCGACGTCTACCTGTTCCCGACCAAAAACGAGAATCAGGGCATCGCCGTCTTAGAAGCGATGGCCTGTGGGAAGGTCGTCGTCCTCAGTGACATTCCCGTGTTCAACGAGTTCTACACCGACGGCGAGGACTGCCTCATGTGCTCGACACAGGCGGAGTTCCGCGAGGCTCTTGACAGGTTGTCGAACAACCCCGAACTCAGAGAAAAACTCGGTGAGAACGCCAGACAGACCGCTGCGGAGCACGGTCTGGACCGCGTCGGAGACGAGCTGCTTTCAATCTACCGTGATGTCACAAACCATTAAGTCTCGCCTGAACAAGGGTGTCGAATGATGCCCCGGGTCGCCGCGTTCACCGACACCTACCTGCCGACGGTAAATGGTGTCACCTACACCGTAAAGACGTGGCGTGAGCGGTGGCAAGCACGGGGCGGTCGAATGGACATCGTCTTCCCGCGTGCGAGTGGCTACAGCCCCGAACAGGGCGAGTACGCGGTTCGGAGCCTCCCGTTTCCGTTTTACGACGGCTTCTACCTCGGTACGCCGTCGGTTCCGGCGGCCGTCGAAGACGTGGATATCGTCCACGCGCACACGCCGTTCGCACTCGGCCTCGGTGCGCTCAGACTGGCCCGCGACCTCGAGGCCCCGTTCATCACGTCCTATCACACGCCGACGAGCGAGTACGCAGAGTATCTCGCCCAGCGTGAGTTTCTCTCGAACGGTCTCGGCCGAATCGCCGAATCCTACGAACGCTGGTTCTTCGGGCAGGCGAACACCGTCCTCGTCCCGAGCAAGGACACCAAACGTCACCTCACTGACGGAGTGGGCATCGAGACGCGCGTCGAAGTCGTGCCGAACGGCGTGGACATCGAAACCTTCCGTCCCACCGATGGCGAGGAGTTTCGCCGAAAACACGACATCGACGAGGACCGCCTGCTCGTCGGCTACACCGGTCGCCACGGCTTCGAGAAGTCGCTCGGTTCGATTCTCGACGCAGTTGCGGACCTCGACTACGACGTGACGGTGGTGTTCGGCGGCGACGGCCCCGCCCGCGAGACGCTCGAAGCGCGCGCCGCGGACATGGCCATGGACATTCGATTCCTCGGCTTCCTCGACCGTGAGGACCTGCCCGCCTTCTACGCGGCCCTCGACGTGTTCGCCTTCCCGAGTCCGGTCGAGACGCAGGGCATCGTCGCACTCGAAGCCAACGCCGCAGGAACACCAGTGGTGGCGGTGAACGCCGGTGCACTCGCGGACACCGTCGTCGACGGCGAGAACGGCTACCACTTCGAACCGGGGGACATCGCGGGGTTCAGAGACGGCATCGAGCGCGCACTCGCGAACCGCGAGGCGCTGAGCAAAAATTGTGTTGCTCGCCGCGACGAGATCAGCGTCGAGGCGGCGGTCGACCAACTGCTAGATATCTACGAGCGCGAACTCGCTCAGTACTCGTAGAAGCCCTTCCCCGTCTTCTTGCCGAGGTCGCCGGCGTCGACTTTGCGCTTCAGGAGATACGCCGGCTTGTAGCGTTCGCCGAGTTCCTCGAACAGCGTCTCGGTCGCGTGCAGGCAGATGTCGAGGCCGATGTGGTCTGCGAGTTCGAGGGGGCCCATCGGGACGTTCGTCCCGAGTTTCATTCCCTTGTCGATGTCTTCTTTCGTGCCGACACCCTCGTCGTAAGCCCGAATACCCTCGTTGAGCCACGGCATGAGAATGCGGTTGGTGACGAAGCCGGGTTTGTCGTCGGATTCCCACGTTTCCTTGCCAAGTTTTTCGGAGAGGTCGTGGGCGAGTTGGCCAACGTCGGGGGCGGTCTTCTCACCGATGACGACCTCGACGCCCTTCATGATGGGGACGGGGTTCATGAAGTGGAGGCCGACGACCATCTCTGGGCGTTCGGTCGCGCTCGCGATGGTCGTAATCGAGAGCGTACTCGTGTTCGTCGCGAGGACGACGTCTTCGGGCATGAGGTCGTCTAAGTCGGCGAAGATGTCCTGTTTGACCTCCATGTTCTCGACGGCGGCCTCGACGATGAGGTCACACGCAGCGAGGTCGTCGAACTCGGTGGTGCCGGTGATGCGTTCGAGTGTGGCCGTCTTCTCGTCTTCGCTGAGTTTCTCCTTCGAGACGAAGCGACTGAGCGAGTCGTCGATGGCCCCCATGCCACGTTCGACGAACTCGTCTTTGATATCGCGCATCACGACGTCGTACCCGGCCGCCGCGGCGACCTGTGCGATGCCGTTGCCCATCGTTCCCGCGCCAATCACGCCAATCGTGTCGATGTCGTCCATGCCGCGCATACGAGAACGACTCTCGGGAGGGGGTGTAAACGTGCCGGAGTCACAGGGGGTGACTCGCCTGAGCCGGCAGCAATCTCCCCGAATGACATGGTTTATAACACCGGGATGGACTACGATAACTCATGGCAATGCGAGGGTCGCGCGACCAGTTTCCCGTCCATCGGCAGGTGCCGTTCGACACCGAAACCGCCCATCGATTGAGCTGTGAACTCGGCGAATATCTCACGACACAGCCGCCTGCAGAACCCCTCGCTACCGTTCGCGACGATGCGGGCCGCGCCGTGACGGTGTACGCCCTGACCGAACACTCGTGTGTGGTCAGGTTCAGAACGCCCGTTGGGCATCTGCGATTTTTCGAGGTGCCGCGAGCGGACGTTTCGACCACCATCGACCAGCTTCGACAGCGTGGCTGGCAGCCAGTCGATTCCGGCGCGTAGGGGTGTGGGTCGTGGACATACGGCACAATCCGACCCAATAGACTATTAAGCAAAGTCGCCACAGTCTTAGGCGTATGATTCCGGTTGACGACTCCCCAATTACCCGGGATGGAAAGTCACTCATTCTCGCGTACGACCACGGTCTCGAACACGGTCCGGTGGACTTCACCGACGTTCCAGAGCGGATGGACCCAGAGACGGTGTTCGACATCGCGACCCACGACGCAGTAAGTGCCTTCGCCGTCCAGAAAGGTCTCGCAGAAGCCTACTACCCATCGTACGAGGACGACGTGAACCTTCTCGTCAAGATGAACGGGACGTCCAACCTCTGGATGGGCGAGCCAGACTCGCCGGTTAACTGCTCTGTGGACTACGCCGCAGAAATCGGCGCAGACGCCGTTGGCTTTACCGTCTACAGTGGTTCGAACCACGAAGTCGAGATGTTCGAAGAGTTCCGCGACGTTCAGGAGAAGGCCCGCGAGTACGACCTCCCGGTCGTCATGTGGTCCTACCCACGCGGTCAGGGGCTCAAAAACGACACCTCGCCGAACACCATCGCCTACGCCGCCCGCATCGCCCACGAAATCGGCGCGGACATTGCGAAGGTCAAGTACCCCGGCAGTCAAGACGCCATGGAACTCGCCGTCACGGCCGCAGGCGCGACGAAAGTCGTCATGAGCGGCGGGTCGAAGACCTCCGACGAGGAGTTCCTGAACACGGTCAACTCCGCGATGAACGCCGGCGCGACGGGTCTCGCCGTGGGCCGCAACGTCTGGCAGCGCGAAGAACCAGAACACATCTTAGACGCCCTTGGCGACCTCATCTACGAAGGCAAGTCGGTCGACGCCGCACTCGAATGAGCACGCTCGACCGCATCATCGACACCGTCGCCGAGACGGCCCCCAACATCCGCGAGGGGCTGACCGGGCGGCGCACCTACGAAGAAGAGGAAAATCCGTCCGGGGAGGCCCAACTCGCGGCCGACCTCTACGCGGACGAACTCCTCAGTGAGCGGCTGCTCTCACTCGACGGTGTCGCGACCTACGCCTCGGAAGAACGCGACGACATCGACGGGAACCCAGACGACGACGACGGCTTCCACCTCGCGTGTGACCCGCTCGACGGGTCCTCGAACCTGAAGTCCAACAACTCGATGGGGACGATTCTCGGCGTCTACGACGCACCCATCCCCGCGAGCGGACGGGACCTCGTCGCGGCCGCCTACGTCCTCTTTGGGCCCATCACGACGATGGTCGTCGCCCGCGAAGAAACGGTGACCGAGTACGTCATCGAAGACGGTGGCAAGCGCGTCGTCAAAGACGACCTGACGCTACCCGACGACCCCGTCACCTACGGCTTTGGCGGGCGCGTCCCCGAGTGGACGCCCGCGTTCACCGCGTTCGCCCGAGAAATCGAAGAGGAACTCAAACTGCGCTACGGCGGCGCGATGATAGGCGACGTGAATCAGGTGCTCACCTACGGTGGCATCTTCGCGTATCCAGGCCTCCAGTCGCGCCCGGAGGGGAAACTCCGCCTCCAGTTCGAGGGGAACCCCATCGCCTACATCGTCGAAACTGCGGGTGGCCGCTCATCCGATGGCAGCCAGTCGCTGCTCGACGTGGAAGCGACCGAACTCCACCAGCGAGTGCCGGTTCACGTCGGCAATTCTCGCCTCATCGACCGGCTCGAAGCCGCACTCGCCGACTGAGGGGCGTATAACCCTCATCAATTTTCAAGGGAAACGGTTTCAATCCCCTACCGCCTCTGGTTTTTCATGAAGGTCACCATCGCGAAGGGTGCGAGCGAGGAGGAGGCCGCCGCCATTGCGGAGGCACTCGCCCAGAACTTCCGAAACGAGGTCGAGGTGTACGTTCGCGGGGCAGAGGAACCCGCCGCCACGGCAGACGGCAGCGACCTGCCCGAACCGGAGTCGGAACCCGAAGCAGACGACTTCGGCCCGACCGAGCGCGAGGCGGAACTGTGGGCGGAAATCGAGGAAATCGAACTCGGCGGCCCGGAGAAGTACAAACAACGCCTGCCAGACCAGGGGAAACTGTTCGTCCGCGACCGGATGGACCTCTGGTTCGACGACGGCTTGCTGTTCGAAGATGGCAAGTTCGCCCAGTTCGACGCGGACGACCAGTTGCCAGCAGACGGCCTCATCACCGGCGCGGCGGAGTTCGAAGGACGGGAAGTCCACTTCATGGCCAACGACTTCACGGTGAAAGCCGGGTCGATGGCCCGCCACGGCGTCGAGAAGTTCCTGCGGATGCAACAGCGTGCGCTCAAAAGTGGCAAGCCAGTCCTCTACCTGATGGACTCCTCGGGCGGGCGCATCGACCAGCAGACCGGCTTCTTCGCCAACCGCGAGGGCATCGGCAAATACTACTACAACCACTCGATGCTCTCGGGTCGCGTCCCGCAGATTTGCGTGCTCTACGGCCCGTGCATCGCTGGGGCGGCGTACACGCCAGTGTTCGCCGACTTCACCATCATGGTCGAGAAAATGAGCGCGATGGCCATCGCCTCCCCACGGATGGTCCAGATGGTCACCGGCGAGGACATCTCGATGCAGGACCTCGGCGGCCCAGAGGTTCACGCAAAGGACACGGGGAGCGCAGACCTCGTCGCCCGCGACGAGGAACACGCCCGCGAACTCGGCGCGAAACTCATCTCCTATCTGCCCGACAACGCAGACGAGAAACCGCCGCGCGCTGAGCCAAAGCCGCCGGCGAAGTCGCCAGAGGGCATCGACGGCATGATTCCACGAGAGCCAAATCGCGGCTACGACATGGTCGAACTTATCGAGCGCCTCGTGGACGCCGATTCCTTCTTCGAGTTGCAAGCCGAGTACGGCAAAGAAATCGTCACTGGCTTCGCCCGACTCGACGGTCGGCCAGTCGGCATCATCGCGAACCAGCCAGCCCACCGCGCGGGAGCCATCTTCCCGAAGGCCGCAGAGAAGGCCGCAGAATTCGTCTGGAAGTGTGACGCCTTCGACGTGCCGCTGCTCTACCTCTGTGACACGCCGGGATTCATGGCCGGGTCGCAGGTCGAAAAGGAGGGCATCTTAGAACAGGGGAAGAAGATGATTTACGCGACGTCTTCTGCGACGGTGCCAAAGCAATCGGTCGTCATCCGGAAGGCGTACGGGGCGGGCATTTACGCCATGTCAGGACCGGCTTACGACCCCGAAAGCGTCATCGGTCTGCCGACGGGTGAAATCGGCATCATGGGGCCGGAGGCTGCCATTAATGCCGTCTATCGCAACCACTTAGACGCCATCGACGACCCAGAGGAACGGGCAAAGCGCACCGAGGAACTCCGCGAGGAGTACCGCCACGACATCGACATCCACCGCATGGCGAGCGAAGTCGTCGTAGACGAAATCGTCCCCCCGAGTACGCTTCGCCAGGAACTCATCAACCGGTTCAACTTCTACGAAAACGTCGAAAAGGACCTGCCGAGCAAGAAGCACGGCACCATCCTCTAAACTGCAAACTGACCGTATAGTTTTCAGAACCCTCTGCCCTTCCTGAGCGTTATGTCGCTGCTACAGCGAATCGTCGCGTGTAAGCGACACGTAACTATGTGAGCGGTTTGCTTACTTGTTGCTGCCGTTGCGGTGCTGCGGAACGCTCCATACGGCCGGTGTGTGAAAACGCACCGGCCGCTCCCGCGGAGCAACGAGTAATCCCTATGTCCCACGCTGATGAGCCACGTCGACTCCCGCCGACGCCAGTCATAGAATCGCCCCACGCGTCTGTCCAATCGGATGGATGGATTAGCCGCGTGCTTGGTCCCGTCCAGTACAAGATGTGGTTCGTCGTGCTCAGTGCGATGATCGCGGACGTACTCTTGACGATGTACGGCCTTCAGCTCGGCCTGACAGAAGTGAACCCCGTGGCGGTGCGCGCCATGGAGCTGTTTGGATACGCAGGACTTGGGTTACTCAAGACGGTGGCAATCGGAATTGGACTGCTGTGCTGGTTCCTCACGCCGCCGCAATACGCGCCTGTGGTCCCGGTTGGACTCGCAGCACCGTCCATCGTGGCGGTGTGCATCAATACGGCACTCGTTTTATACGTGATGTGAGTCGCTATTCGGATGGTTTCTTGAGCGACAGCGCGGTCCGGTCGAACTCACAGACCAGTTCGTCGTCCTGATTCAACACTTCGACGTGCATCGTCACGACGCCGCGTTCACCGTCCGAGGTCTCGCGTTTGTCCGTGACCGTGGTCTGCGCCCGAAGCGTGTCGCCGTGGAACACTGGTTTCGGGTGGCTGACGTTATCGTAGGAGAGGTTCGCCACGATGGTCCCGTCGGTGGTGTCGGGGATGGTGAGGCCGACGGCGAGGCTCATCGTGTAGAGCCCATTTACGAGGCGACGGCCGAACTGCGTCTCTTTGGCGAACTCCTTATCCAGGTGGAGCGGTTGCTGGTTCATCGTCATGTCGCAGAACGTCTGGTTGTCGCTCTCTGAGACGGTGCGATGTTTCTCGTGTTCGATTGTTTCCCCGACCTCGAACTCCTCGTAATATCTGCCGGTCATAGTCCCAGTTGCGTGCAGTGAGGTGAAAAATCCCGTCGATTTTCCAGAAGACTTTACCGATGGTAGATATATGTTGGCACGTCACATGACGGGGCCGTCGTGCGGTGGAGCGGCGCGGCGGTTCCGAACTTGACAGAACAGTTTGAATTCGAACCGTGTACGCACGATTCTCATTGCAGCGCTCGCCGTGACGGCCACCTTCGCCGGGGTCGTCACCGCAGAACCATCGGCCGTCGTCGAGGCCGACCCCACCGCGCCGGGCGCGGACGCGAACCACAAGGTGTTCGTCGTCGTCGACGAGCAGACCCAGGGACGCTTTACGAATCTCACCGTCGATTACGGCGACAGCGGCGTCGACGTGAGCAGTATCGAGAAGACAGACATCACGCGGATGGGCATCGACCGGAGGAGTTCGATAGACGGGATTCGGACGAGCGAGCAACTTACCTACAGCGTCGAGGGCGTCTCACCAAGCGCCGAGGGCACGGCGGTTACCATCCAGATGACCGGGGAAAACCAGTTGAGCGCGGGCGACGAGGTAGTGCTCGTCCTCGGCGGCGTGACCAACCCCGAGAAGGGTACGTTCAACATCCCCGCGCCCGACGAACCCGTATGGCACGCAGAAGCGTTCTGTTCTCCCCGGGCGACCGCCCGGAAATGATGCGGAAAGCACCCGGTATCGGCGCTGACGTGGTCATCTTCGACTTGGAAGACGCGGTAGCACCGGAGCGCAAAGCCGAGGCACGCGACGCCGTCTCCGCCGTCCTTACCGACGACGAGTTCGACCCCGATTGCGAAGTCTGTGTTCGCGTGAACCCCATCGGCACCGTCACCGAGGACGACCTCGACGGGATTCTGCAGGGGGACTCACGACTCGACGCTATCATGCTGCCGAAGGCGACGGGAGCTGGCGACGTGGACACGCTCGATGAGCTGCTACAGGACCGTGGGTACGACCTCCCGGTGTTTTCGCTGGTCGAATCGGCCGCAGGCGTCCTGAACGCAGCCGACATCGCCGCCGCGAGCGCGACTTCGGCGCTCGTCTTCGGCGCAGAAGACCTGGCCGCAGACCTCGGCGCGACCCGGACCGAGGAGGGGACCGAAGTGCTCTACGCCCGTGAACACGCCGTCCTCGCGGCGAGCGCCGCGGGTGTCGATGCCATCGACACGGTCCACACGGCGATTCGCGACACGGAAGGACTCAGAGCGGAGACGGAGTTCGCCATCCAGCTCGGCTACGACGGGAAGATGGCCATCCATCCCTCGCAGGTGACGGTCATCAACGAAGCGTTCACGCCCGAACCCGAGCGCGTCGAGTGGGCAAAAACCGTCCTCACTGCGCGCGACGAGGCCGCCGTGGAGGGCCGAGGGGTGTTCCGTGTCAACGACGAGATGATAGACGCGCCACTCATCGCGCAGGCAGAGCGGATTGTCGAGCGAGCGCGGGCCGCAAATCTGCTCTAGGGGAGGCTACTGTCGGCAGATTTGCCGGTACGCTTAACCGTCGCGTGTTCCATTCTAACAGGTATGACAGAAGAGGCGAACCCATTCGAAAGTCTTCAGCGGCAAATCGACAACGCGTCTCAGTTTCTCGACGTTCGCGAAGACGTTCTCGAACGACTCAAACACCCCGAACGAGTTCTCGAAACGAACTTGAGTGTGAAGATGGACGACGGGAGCATCGGCGTTTTCAAAGCGTTCCGGTCGCAGTTCAACGGCGACCGTGGCCCCTACAAGGGTGGCATTCGGTACCACCCGGGCGTCACCCGCGACGAAGTAAAGGCCCTCTCCGGGTGGATGGTGTACAAGTGTGCGGTCGTGGACATCCCCTACGGCGGCGGCAAGGGCGGCATCGTCATCGACCCGAAAGCATACTCAGAAGGTGAACTAGAACGCATCACGCGGTCGTTCGCGAAGGAACTGCGCCCGCTCATCGGAGAGGACCGCGACATCCCCGCACCGGACGTGAACACGGGCCAGCGGGAGATGAACTGGATTAAGGACACCTACGAGACCTTAGAGAACACGACCGCGCCGGGCGTCGTGACGGGGAAAGCCCTCGAAAGCGGCGGCAGCGAGGGGCGCGTCGAGGCGACCGGCCGCTCGACCATGCTCACCGCCCGCGAGGCGTTCGACTACCTCGACATGGACATGAAAGGCGCGACGGTTGCGGTCCAGGGCTACGGGAACGCCGGGTCCATCGCCGCCTACCTCATCGAGGACCTCGGCGCAAACATCGTCGCCGTGAGCGACTCCTCGGGTGCGGTGTACAACCCCGACGGCCTAGACGCCCGCGCCGTCAAGGACTTCAAGAACGACACGGGGTCGGTCACCGGGTACGACGAAGCCACCGAGGAGCTGTCGAACGAGGACCTCCTCACGCTCGACGTGGACCTGCTCGTCCCCGCGGCGCTCGAAAACGCCATCGACGGCGACCTCGCGAAAGACGTGAAGGCGGACGTCATCGTCGAGGCCGCGAACGGGCCGCTCACGCCGGAGGCAGACGACATTCTCACTGAAGCCGACGTCCACGTCTTCCCCGACATCCTCGCGAACGCGGGCGGCGTCACCGTCTCCTACTTCGAGTGGGTCCAGAACCGCCAGCGGTTCTACTGGGCAGAAGAGCGCGTGAACGACGAACTGGAAACGGTCATCGTGAAGGCGTTCGACGACCTCGTGTCCGCCTACGAGAAACACGACCTGCCAAACTTCCGGACGGCGGCGTACGTCGTCGCCATCCGCCGGGTCGTGAAGGCGTTCGAAGAAGGCGGCACCTTCCCATAACCGCGCGGCATCCACGTTCTTGTCACCGCTAAGTCTATTATTCTAGACACTGAAACTGTTCGAACGTGCCGAGACAGAGGAGTCCCTTCAGGTTCATTTATCCCGAGCGAGGATCCGTCGTCGTCGCACTCCTGCTCTTGCTCGGATACGTCCTCGTCAATCACACGACGGGGCCGCTCTCTCGCACTCTGCACCCCACCTATCCATCGCTGTTTCCTGAACCGGTCCACACGCTCGCGCTGTTCGTGTTGGCGTTCACGTCGATAATGGCGCTCGTCGGTGAGGGATACCGCCAGTACAAGGCGAATCCACGCATCTTCATGAGCCGAGAGGAGGTCCGGGCGTTTCACTCCCACGAACGATTCGACGAGCAACAGTACCGCAATACCCTCGCCATGCTCGTCGTCGTCGCGCTCGTCGTGGTACTCGGCTGGAGCAAGTTCATCGTCTCGTACGCGGGGACGGTGCGCGTCGTCGCTCAGTTCCATGTCACGGGGACGATTGGAGCGATAAATCCGCTGAACGTCGGCTGGGGCATCGTGTTTCTCGCGGGATTTTTCACCTTCGCAATCGGCCTCGACTGGCTGGTCGTCGCGCTGTGGCGAGACCTTCGGTTCAAACTGTTCAAGGATCGCGTTGAGGCCTGATAAGAAACAGAAAACTGGGGCATAAATGTTTTATCAGGAACAGGTTAGATACAGCTATTATCCTTCAGGCTGTAAGAATTTCATCGTGAAGCGGGGGAAGGGGACGTTCAGATTCGTGTATCCTAAACGCGGGACAGTCGCGCTGTTGCTCGCAATCGGGCTTGGCTACTTTCTCGTCGAGCACGCAGCGACGTCTCTCGCGGAGACGATGGGACCCGCACATCCCGGACTCTTCCTCGAGCCGATGCGCACGCTCGCGCTTGGCTTCCTCGCGTGGATTGGAATTACTGCGATTTTCGTCGAACTGTATCGGCAGTACGAAGCGAATCCACGGACGTTCAAGAGCGTCCACGAGATTCGAAATTTCCACGTCGCAAAGCGGTTCGACAGCGAACAGTACATGACGAACAGCTCCATCGCGATTCTCGGGGCCGTGATGGTTCTCTACGGGTGGCCCGAGTTCATCAGCATCTTCGAAGAGACGGTCCATCAGTTCATCCTCATGTACGTCGTGGGTGGGCGCGGCGAGATTCCGCCGCTGCACTTCTTCTGGCAGGTCATCTACCTCGGTGGGTTCGCCGCGTTCGCGCTCAGCCTGGACCGCGTCATCGTCGCCTTCCTGCGCGACCTACGAATCAAACTGCTCCAGCGACAGTTGATTCGCAAGTTGCGGGCTCAGTAGCTGTGCTGTTCTGCGAGACTGCCGGCGTCGTCGTAGACGAACACCGTATCACCTGAGTTGTTCCAGACGGCCTGCGTTTTGCCCCAGTAGAGGTCAGACGAGGTGTCCGTCCCGCTGCCGGTGTGGAGCGTGACGGTTGCGCCCGCGGCGAGCGAGAAGCCACTCGGGAAGGCATAGGTCTTGCCCACCTCGTCTTCGACGGTCCAGTCGGTCAGGTCGAGCGACCCTGAGCCGACGTTCTCGAACACGACGTACTCGTCGTTCAGATTGTCGTTGTCGTTGCCTGCGGCATCTTCGTGCACCTGCGCGACGTCTATTTGCCCGCCACTCGACCCGCCGCTGCCGTAGGCGGCGAACAGCGGGAAGGACGTGTCGAAGTTCGTCGTCTCGGGTACCTCGGCGTCGGAATCGACGTTGTTCGTGCCGTCGGTGACGAGGTCCTCGTTCAGGCGTAGGTCCGTGCCGAGGTCCCCGGCGAGTGCGTTGAGGTTCGCGCGTGCGTCGGCGGTCACTTTCCCGTCGCCCATCAGAATGACCGCGCCGCCGTCCGCAACGAAGGTGTCGAGTGCGCTGACTTCCGCGGACGTGAACGACCGTTCCGGCGTCGTGACGACGAGCGCACGCGCCTCGGAGAGGTTCGCGTCCGTGATATCGTTGACTCCGGCGAGTCCGATGTCCTGTCCTTCGAGGAAGCGCATGTAGTAGGCCGTGTCCTCGGCAGAGAGGCCGAAGGTCGTCCCGAACTGGCCGTGGCCGCCGTCTACGAGCACGTCACCGGAGTTCGTCCCGAGGTAATCGATGAGATTCGTGAGGAAGACGAAGTTCTCGTAGTTCGAGGTGTCCACCGCGTACCCCTCGTCGAGTTCGTACCCTTCGTCGACGAACGGGCCGCCGACCACGGCCACGCTGTTCGTCTCGTCTACGGCGACGAGCGGGATGTCGCCTGAGTAGTCGTGACCGCCATCGAGGTCTTGCGAAGCAGACGATTCTGCGAACACCGGGACGCGGGCCGGGTCCACTGCGCCCGAGGTTGTTCTGACGCTCGCCGTCGTCGGGAAGAAGAGGTCGTCTACGTCGCGGTTGCGAATCTCGGTGCTGTTGTTCGGGTCGCTCTGTCCCCAGACACCTGTCGCGCCGTCACGGGCGTTCGTTTCGGCGGTGATGAACGAGTCGTGGTTCGCGAATCCGGAGTCGTAGACACGGGCGTAGCCGTCTGCGACGGCCTGCTCGTTGTAGAGCGTGTCGCGCGTTCCGCTGCCGGCGTCGTAGGTGATGTAGCCGAGGACGCGCCCGAAGGCGTCGCGGACGGGTTCGTTTGCGTCGAAGTGCAGGTCCACCGTCTGGTTCGAGAGTTCGGCCGTCGCGTAGTCGGTGGCGTTCGCACCCCACGTTTCGAGGTACGAGGAGTCCTCGATTCCCTCCCACTCCTGGACGCGCTCGTACTGGCTGTTCGCGGACGTTTCGGGCGTGTCGATGCCGAGGATGCGGATGCTCTCGGTCGTGCCATCGTCGAACTGGACGTCCACGGTGTCACCGTCGGTGACCGCCGTCACGTCCACCGTGTACGTCGCCGTCGGGTCGAGGCCAAGTCCTGCACGGTCGTCGAAGTACGGGAAGGTGGCGTCGTTGAACTCGTCGGTGACGGGCTTGTAGTTCTCGCCCGCGTTCACGATGTCGTCCTGTAACTGGTCGTCGTTGAAGCGATAGGCGAGTTCGAGGTAGCCCGCGATGTCGTTCAGATTTTGGGTCTCGTCGAAGTTCGAGTAGTCGGATTCGTTGTGGAGGAACACCCAGCCACCGCCGGAGACGAAGGATCCGAGGTCCGAAAGTTCCTGCTGAGTGAACGCCGTGCCGGGTGCCGTGATGACGACGGCGTCCGCCGAGGCGAGGTCGGCAGAGAGGTTCTGCGTGGCCGTGACGGTGTACCCGTTGGACTCTGCGTAGTCCTCGAACTCGCTCGCGCTCGCGAGGTCGTAGTACTGGCCGTGTCCCTCGTCCCAGAGGACGGTCCCGCTGCCGCCGAGGGCGTCGTCCCAGACGTTCAGGACGAACTCCTCGTTGCCGTACTGCCAGTTGACGCTGTCGTTGACGAAGATGCCACCGAACCCGACGGTGTTCCAGTCGGTCGCGACGACGGGAATCTGGGAGTTCTCGCCGTAGGTGGTGGCGTCACCGTTTCCGTCTGCGTCCACGTTCTCGGTCGTGCCCTCCGCCCAGACGGAGACGACCGACCCGTCTGCGAGTTCGTTGTACTGGTAGTCGAGCAGACTACAACTGGAGTCGAGGACGAGGTCTTCGATGGTCCCGGAGACGGCCACCGCGTCCCGACTGAAGGAGGCGGTGCCCAGTGTGGTTGCCGCGGTTGCCGTTGCGAGTGTGCTTACGAATTGACGACGACGCATGTACTGGCCACTTTTTTCCACCCCTATAGTTTGTTATATTATCTTCGCGGTGGCGTACATTGACACGGGGAACTGCCAGCCGAAAGAAGGAGAGCCGCGTTACAGGCCGAGCTGGCGGCCGATGACGAGGTGCTGGATTTCGGAGGTTCCCTCGCCGATTTCCATGAGTTTCGCGTCGCGGTACATCCGCTGTGGGGCGAAGTCAGTGGTGTAGCCATAGCCGCCGAGCACCTGCACGGCGTCCTCGGAGACTTCGCGGGCAATCTCGCTCGCGTCGAGCTTGGCGAGCGCGGAGGACTTCGTGACGTCCATGCCCTGGTCGTACTGCCACGCCGACTTGTGGGTCAGTAGGCGAGCACGCTCGATTTTGCGGTCCATCGAAACGATTTTGTCGCGGATGGCGTCGAACTTCGAGATTGGCTGGCCGAACTGCTCGCGCTCTTTGGAGTACTGGTGGGCCGCCTCGTAGGCTCCCTGTGCGATACCCACGGAGAGGGCGGCGATGGAGATGCGCCCGCCGTTGAGCGTCTTCATCGTCTGCTTCCAGCCCTCGCCTTCCTCGCCGAGCAGGCGGTCTTCGGGGAGGCGCACGTCGTTGAACTGAATCTCGCAGGTCGGCGAGGCGTTTAGACCCATCTTGTCCCAGATGGTGGTAACCTCGAAGCCGTCGTCGTTGCGCGGGTCCACGATGAACGTCGAGATGCCGTCGTAGCCCTCGCCGGGGTCGGTGACCGCCTTTACGAGGACGGACCCGGCTTCGCTCGCGTTCGTGATGAACTGCTTCGTGCCGTTCAGGACCCACTCGTCACCATCTTTGACGGCCGTGGTGTCCATGTTCGAGGCGTCACTGCCGCTGCCCGGTTCGGTGAGCGCCCACGACCCGATGTACTCACCGGTCGCGAGCGGGCGCAGCCAGCGTTCTTTCTGTGCTTCGGTGCCGAACATCTCGATGGGTTTCGAGGCGAGTGAGATGTGGGCGGCGTAGGAGAGACCGACGGAGCCGGAGGCGCGGCCGATTTCCTCGGTCGTGAGGGCGTACATGAGCTGGTCGCCTCCGAGGCCGCCGTACTCCTCTGCGATGGGGACGCCCATCATGTCGAGGTCGGCGAGGGCGTCAAAGATTTCCGCAGGATACCGGTGTTCGTCCTCGATCTCCTGGGCGATAGGGACGATTTCCTCGTCGCAGAAGTCTCGAACGGTGTCGCGAATCATCCGGTGTTCGCTCGGTAGACTGAAATCCATACCCAAAGATTCGGTCAACGGAAGATAAAAACACCGACAATCATTACAGATTGTGCGACAGCGCCACGTAGGACAGTCCGTGTCACCGCGAACGATTCGGATAAGCGTTCTGGCGAAGACCTATGCCGACGGAACCCCCGTATCTGGGCAATGGCATTCAGGCGGTTCCTCCGCGGGCGCGTCGAATGGGACCGACTCGAGTCGGTCGCGAGAGCCATCGCAGACCGGTACGGGGAAGACGACGTGCACGTCGAATTTCTCGAAGCCGACAACTGGCTCTCTACTCCCTGCGTCGTCAACGAGCGGTGGTTCGTGAAGATAATCACCGAACAGAACTCGCTCGTCCACGCGCTGCTCACGACGGGCCGTAACATCGGTGCGTTCACGAGCGGGACGGAGGGCTTTTTCGACCACTACGGCACCGCCTACGACATGGCCGAACACGAGTTCGAGGCGACGAAGAAACTGCGGGAAATCGGCATCGACGCCCCCGAACCGATTGAGGCCTTCGAGTTCGAAGACCTCGGCATCCTCGTCCTCGAATATCTCCCCGAGTTCCGGACGCTGAACGAACTCGACCGCCGTGAAGCACTTTCCTACGCTCCCGACCTGTTCGAGGCGCTCGCGACGATGCACGACAACCGCCTCGCCCACGGCGACCTGCGGGGGGAAAACGTCCTCATCGCGAACAACACGCTCTACTTCATCGATGCGACGAACGTCAAAGAATCCGGCCTCGCGGACGCTCGGTCCTACGACCTCGCGTGCGGGCTCGCCGCGCTCGAACCCATCATCGGGGCCGGCCCCGCCGTCGATTCGGCCCTCGACAGCTACTCGATAGAAGAGGTGCTCGCCGCCCGTGAGTTCTTAGACTTTATCAACATGCGCCCGGACCACGATTTCGACGCCAGCGCGGTGAAAGGCGAAATCGAAAAACAGGCCAGCTAACCCCAGAGGTGAGTATTTCAGCCTGCCAGTGCTAGTTTTCCAGTGGTATGAGCCAGCAGGCAACAGGAACCTTCCGCCACTACATCGGCGGGAAGTGGACCGAGGGTGCAGGAGGGGAGACGTTCGAGAGTCTAAACCCAGCGACGGGCGAGGTGCTCGGTGAGTTCGCGAAGGGGACGCCGGCGGACGTTGACGCGGCCGTCGACGCCGCCACAGCCGCCTTCGAGGAGTGGCGCAATCTTTCGCACATCGACCGCGCGGAGTATCTCTGGGACATCTACCATGAGATGCGAGAACGCACCGACGAGCTCGCAGAAATCGTCACCAAGGAGTGCGGCAAAGAAATCTCGGAAGGCCGGGCCGACGTGGTCGAAGCCTACCACATGGTGGAGTGGGCCGCAGGCGACGCCCGCCACCCGAAAGGGGACGTGATTCCCTCGGAGATTCCGAGCAAGGACGCCTACATGCGCCGTAAGCCGAGAGGTGTCGTTGGCTGTATCACACCGTGGAACTTCCCCGTGGCCATCCCGTTCTGGCACATGGCCGTCGCGCTCGTCGAAGGGAATACGGTGGTCTGGAAACCGGCTGAACAGACGCCGTGGTGTGGGCAAATCATCGCAGAGATGTTCGAGGACGCGGGCATCCCCGACGGTGTGTTCAACATGGTCCAGGGATTTGGCGACGCCGGGGCCGCCATCAGCGAACACGAGGACGTAAAGACGGTGTTGTTCACGGGATCCGCCGAAGTCGGCCAGAAGGTCGCCCAGATTGCGGCCGCCCAGCCCGGAAAGCTCGCGGCCTGTGAGATGGGCGGGAAAAACGGCATCGTCATCACCGCGAACGCAGACCTCGACATCGCCGTTCACTCGGCCATCATGTCGTCGTTCAAGACGACCGGTCAGCGATGTGTCTCGTCGGAACGCCTCATCGTCCACGAGGACATCTACGACGAGTTCAAAGAACGGTTCGTCGAACTCGCCGAGCAGATTTCGGTCGGTGACCCACTCGACGAGAACACCTTCATGGGGCCGGCCATCGAGCCAGACCACGTCGAAAAGATTCGCCAGTACCGCGACCTCGCGATAAAAGAGGGCGCAACCGTGCT
Source organism: Haladaptatus sp. DYSN1 (assembly GCF_029489995.1). Lineage (NCBI taxonomy): Archaea > Methanobacteriati > Methanobacteriota > Halobacteria > Halobacteriales > Haladaptataceae > Haladaptatus > Haladaptatus sp. DYSN1. The sequence goes on along the minus strand of NZ_CP120470.1, from coordinate 1,303,679 downwards.
CGTAGACCGCACGGACCTCGACGCAAGCGAGATTCCAGCGGGCCACGAGGACGGCTACTGGGTCGGCCCGCTGGTCTACGAAATCGAGTACGGCCCGGACGTGCGCGTCATCCGCGAAGAAGTGTTCGGCCCGCACGTTGCGCTGCTCACGTACGCAGGTGACATCGAGGAAGCGGTGGCGATGCACAACGACACCGAGTACGGACTGGCGGGAGCCATCATCTCCGAGGACTACCGCGAAATCAACTACTTCCGTGACCACGCGGAGGTGGGCCTGTCCTACGGGAACCTCCCGTGTATCGGCGCAGAGGTCCACCTCCCGTTCGGCGGCGTCAAGAAATCAGGGAATGGCTATCCTTCGGCCCGCGAAATCATCGAAGCCGTCACCGAACGGACAGCGTGGACGCTCAACAACTCGAAGGAGATTCGGATGGCGCAAGGACTCTCTGCTGATATCAAGACGCAAGACTCGTAGGTGAAGTGTAAGAGCGGTTCGAGGCGAAGTGTGGGCCGTGTCGCGTGTGCGCCCCTGCACGCGACGCAGCCGGGTGACGCTGCGGCGAGCGTCGTGTGGACCGAGGCCATCGCAGTCCACGAGTGGCGGTGCGTTAGTTACCGGATTGACGAGAAAAGCGTCGTACCGGTACCTGTTGGAAGGCACTCACGACATTTAAATGCGGTGCATCGGGCAACCGTCGTCCGGTTACGCGGAGGTTTTCAGGTCTTCGAGCAGGGCGGCCTCTAAGTTCTTCAGCTCCTTCGAGAGATTGCGCTTGAAGAAGCGTTCGACGCCGGGGACCTTCCCCTCGACGACGAACCGGTTTTCCAATTTCGTCCCGTTTTCGGTCTCCGTGAGTTCGTGTTCGCCCACGACGTGCATCACCGACGACCGACCGACGAACTTGATGTACTCGGGTTCCTCGCGTTTTACGTCCTCAGTTCGGACTGGGACGGTCTTGTCGATGAACGGAATCGGGATGCTAATCTGCCACGTCGCTTTCGTCCCCTCGTCGTCGTCGATGGTGTACGAATCGACGACGCTGATGTACTCTGCGCGTTTGGCCGGGTCTGCGATGAACTCCCAGACGCGCGCGGGCGTGGCGGGCAACTCGAACGTTTCTGCAACCCGGACGGTCATACGACTGTCCCTACTTGCTCGTCGCTTAAAAAAGGCGCTGACTGGTTAGCCAAGCGTCACGCGCCACGTCGTAGACCGGGCACGTCCCCACTTTTCGATCTCGATGTCTTCTGACTTCTCAGAAAGGCGTGGGAGACGGACTCCGACCTGCTTTGCGGTGAGCCCAATCTGGTCTGCGATGTGCTTCGCGCGGAAGTAGCGTTCCCCCTTGGCAACGCTCTCGCGAAGGTGTGCGAGAATTCGCAGGTCCTCATCTGTGAAGTCTGTCATCACCGGGTCAATAGGACGTACAGAGGTTTAACGGTTACCGAGTCAGTTCCCGTAGAAGTGTAATAATCCAATCAGAATGCTCCCAAACACCATGGCGGCGGCGAAGCCGTAGGCGGCGTTCAGTGTCTCTGGGAAGACGTACATCGCGAGTGCTCCGAGCAGTGCGAGCGCGCCAAAGAGCATGGCCATGCCGACGCCCTTGTCCGTGGCTGCGGCGGAATCTGCGGTCATGAGAGGAGGTAGCAGCAGGAGGGTCTTAGTTCATTCTTTTCCGGCGGCGGGAGACGACAGAAGAATTTTACGCGACTGCGCACTCACCTCTGGATAATGGCAGGGGCAAAGACACTCTTCTTTGGCAGTAAACTCAAGGTCGTCGTCGCCGTGGTCGGCCTGCTCAGCGCCAGCGTCGGCGGTGCGTGGGCGCTCGGTATCGTCGGCGTTCCGGGCGTCGTCGCCGTCGAAAACCGGTTTACCGGCGTGAGCGACACGGCGACACAGATTCAGACCGACCTCGTGGTGAACAATCCGAACCCGATAAACCTCCAACTCGGCGGTACGTCGGTCGAGTACGACGTGGCGATGAACGACGTCTCCATCGCCAGTGGGCAAAAAGAGGGGCTAAACATCGACCGGGGCAACACCACCCTCCAGTTCGAAACGCAAATGGACAACGAGAAGATTCCCGCGTGGTGGGTCACGCACATCCAGAACAACGAGACGACGAACGTGAACATCGACGCGACGGTTCACTCCTCGCTGCTCGGGCGCTCGTTCAACGTCCCCCAATCCCAGCAGGTGAACACGAACCTCATCGGGCAGTTCAACTCGGACGAGACCCGACGTATCGACGCGAATCAGGCGCTCATCTCCGACCCAGTCCTCTACATCAACCAGACGAGCGCCGAGTGGGGCACGGTGACCCAACAGAAGACGCCAATCGACCTGCGATTCAAGATGTACAACCCCAAACTCACGCCCTACACCATCACCGAACTCGGCTACACGGTGACGATGAACGGCATCACAGTCGGTGAGGGGACGACGGACCGCTCCTACGTCATCCCTGGCGGGGCCACCGAGACGGTCCAGACGAAGGCGAACATCAACAACCAGCTCCTCGACGACTGGTGGGCCTCGCACCTGCGAAACGACCAGGTGTCGGAACTGCGCATCGACTTCTACGCGAAGGTGCAACTCGGGCAGAGCGGCCCAACCGTCCGCCTCCCACTCGACCAGTTGACCCACAGCCAGACCGTCGAGACGGACATCTTCGGGACCAAAGACCAGACGGACATCGAAACGAACGCGAGCAGCGACACCTCTGCTGGAGACGGTGCCCAGTCCACCACGACCGACGGAACGACGACGAGTGAATCAGAAGCGACGACCGCCACCGAGGAGACGACCACCAGCCAACCGACGACCACCGAAGACGGTGGCATCCTCGACCTGCCCCTCGGAACGCGCGTGCTCTGGGCTGGCCCGGCGATAGCATTTTAATCCCCCACCGTCTACGTTGGAATACAATGACACGGAGTACCCAGGCTCCTGGTCGCGTTCTTCTCCCGTGAGCAACGCGTAACGGCAGACGGCGAATCGATTATCCTGACGATAGACGGCGACACCCACGAGTTGCCACGCTCGGTCGCCCGACAGTTGCACGACGAAATCGGCGAGGCGTTACACCACCGCGAAGAGTTCTTCCGCACCGTCGGCGAGTATCGTGAGAACGGCACCTACCGCGTGAGTCGCCGCGGCGCGACCTCCGGCGGGAACGCCAAGGTGTTCCGCAGTTTCGAGGAACTGGAACGCCTGTACGAGCGGTTACCAGCGGCGTTCACCGCAAACGACGTCGGTCGGACCGGCATCACCGGGTCGCGTCGGCACATGCTGGTGCGTCACTTCGCCGAACATCCGACCTTCGCGTGCAAAATCACGCGCCGAAATCCACTGACGGTGAAAAAAGGGTAGCTATCGAATCGTCGTGTGCTCAGATTCCTCGTTGAGCGCGAGGTTCGTCGCGATTTCGGCGTTACGGACGGCGTACTGAGCCGTCTGCTGGAGGCTCACGAGCACTTCTCGGACCTGCAGGAGGTCCTTATTCGACATCTCCGGGAGGTCGTTCAGGATCTCGTGTTCCTTGTCGCCGATTTCTGCGAACATCTTCCTGACCTCGATGGTCATCTCGAAGTCGCGTTCGACCGCAGAACGGACGGCGAGCTCCGTGATTTCGTTCACCTGGTCCGTAAACTCGCGGATGCGGCGCATCGTCGCGGAGTCGACGTTCAGGGTGTGGCCGTCCGTCTCGATGACGGTCTTCGCGATGTCCTCTGCGTTGTCGGCCGTGAGTTCGAGGTTCTTCGCGATAGAGCGGTAGCCGATGAGCGGGAAGCCATCGGCGAGGCCCACGGCGCGGGCGAGGTTGGGGTTCTGGTAGGCGGTGAAGATGAGGCGAAGCAGCAGGACGAAGATTTTGTTCGCCTGTCGCTCGCGGTTCAGGGCGCGCTGGGCGAGGTCCGGGTTGCCGTGCGCGAGGGCCTTTACTGCCTCGTTTCGCATCGTAGAGCCGGTCGATTCGAGGCGTTCTAAGAGATTGTCGAGTGTGAAATCTTCAGGGTCAACAGAACAGCGGATGGCGATGCGGTCTGGGGTCTCCTCGATGACGCCGAGGCCCATGAGCTGGGTCTCCGCGTTGTACACCGCGTTGATGTGGGCGCTGGTGAGGGTCTCACCCTCGTCAGCTTCCACGTGGATTACCCGGCGGCCGAGGACGTACTGCGCGACGATTGCCCGCTCGACGGAATCTGCGTCGAGGTTCTTCGCGTGGATGATAGCCTCAGACTCCTCGGTCTGTGCCGACTCCGGCATGACCGTGAGTGTACCCTTTCCGCCCATCCGAATCGTCACCTCATCGCCCTTCTCGACTCCGTGTGCCTTTGCCCATTCCGCGGGCAACGTCATCGCCAGAGTCGAGGGTCCGAGTCGCTGTACCTTACGTGTCTCCATACGGAATCTTCTCTATTCGGACTACCTTATATCTCACCATATGGGAATAATCCACCTTGTTCTCCGTACTAGGGCCTAAGAGGGTGTTAAACGGCTTTCAGCATTCGGTGTTCGAATCGACCGACGCGAACGCGATACCAGCCCTTTAATTCCTCGTCGAGCGCCGAATCTCCCGTGTCAACACGCAGCACGCCGATGTCGTCTATCTTCGCTCGCGACCCGACGACGTCGACGTCGCACTGGCGAATGACGGCGGGAGACAACTGGTGGTTCCCCCGCCCAAAGATGAATCCCTGCCCACCGATGGGGGAGACGACGATGCGATTTTGTGCTCCGAGGGCGTCGAGAATCTGCGCTTCGTTGCCGTCGGTGACGAGTACCTCCCCGTCTCGCCAGACGTCGACGCCCAGTGGCGACCCGTCGAACCCGAGCGCGTCTTTGATTGCGCCCACGGTGCTGCCGGGACCGAGGACGTAGGGGACCGCCGGGTCGATGTCTGCGACGAACCCATCGACGAGCGTCTCGATGGTTCCAGAAGAGAGTTGTTTCGACGACTGGCGGTCGTCTGCAACCGGGACGTTCACCACACCTTTGAGTTCCGCGCGCACCTCGCCATCGCGGTAAGCGGCCTCGTCTAAGTCCATCACTTCGCTCGATTCGACGCGGTCGAAGGTGGCGGCGATGCGCCCTGCCGCACTCGGCGAGACGGCGAACACGGCGGAGTAGATTTTCACACCGGTCGGAATGCCAAGTATTGGCGTCTCCGCATCCAACTCGGCGAGCGTCTCGGCGACGTCCACAGCGGTGCCATCGCCGCCAGCGAACAGGACGAGGTCCACGTCAGCTTCGACGAACCGCCTGACGGCTTCCCGAGTGTCCGCGGCAGTGGTGTCAGTGGGTGCATCGGAGACGAGTTCGGGAGTGAAGCCAGCGGCCCTCGCTGCGGCCTCACCCATCTCCCCGGAGACCGTGAGAATCGTCGCGTCGGGGGCGTGTTTGGCGAGGCTTTCGAGGGCGTCGCGAGCGCGAGCCGGCGAGCGTGGTTCCGCGCCGAGGTCGCGTGCCTGCTCGACCGCGCCATCGGTCCCCTTGAGGCCGACGCGCCCGCCCATGCCGGCGATTGGATTCGCCACCACTCCGATGCGTCGCATGGTCGTTCATGCGCGAGTTCGACACAAAAGGGGTGCGGTGGCGGCGAGGGAGAACCAAAGCCCAATTATTATGTCAATCTACCCGATTAGAGCCACCACACAGGAACGGAACAGATGATGATAGACGAATTAGATGAGATAGTCGAGTACGCTACGTATCGATTCGGGGACAGCCTCCGCGTCGTCGGATACGTCACCGAAAATGAGCGTCATTCGACAGTTATGCGCGACGATGTCGCAGAGCAGTACGATGCAGCAGAGTTGGACAGAATCAGGGACGAACTCGTGTTGAGCACCATCGACCACGACCATCAGGAAAACCTGTACGCAATGGGGACCCCCCAGGCGACCGTGCGGATGTTCGAGGAGGCCGTCCTGGTCGCGTTCGACAATCCGGATGAGAACGCAGCAATCATCGTTTCGCTCGACATCGACGTCGACTGTTCGCTCGTCGAATTCGTCACGGAGTGTCGGGCGCGATTCGACGGCGGCGGTGGCTGAGCCAACGTATGAACATTTAAGCGAACCCGCTTGCAACGACTTTTCATGTTTGTTCCACTCGTCGAAGCGGGAGAAACGGCCTTCACGGCCGCACAAATGAACCTCATCGGAGGCGCGATGGGCGTCCTCGGACTCGTCCTCGTCGGCGGCTGGTGGTACTACCTCTACCGCTAAGCTTCTGTCACGCGTTCTCGTAGCCACGCTTTCGCCGCAGCGACCGCGTCTTCGTCCTCGCTTTCGAGCTTGATGCGAACGTTCTCGCCTGGATAGCTGCCGACCTTGACGCCGAACTTCGCTTGAACCTCGTTCATCCGGTCGATGAGCGCGCTCTCGGGTTCGGCGGCGACGACCTGATCGGTGTAGCGTTTCGTTCCCGCGAACTCGTCCGCGACGAGGTCGAACATCGCCTTCATCTCCGCTGGGACACCGGGGAAGACGTACACCGACTCGACCACGCAGCCGGGGGCGACGCCGACTTCGTTGGGGAGCATTCGCGCTCCCGAGGGCAGGTGGGCGGTCCCCGTCGCGAGGTCGTCGCGCGAGTAGCCGCCGTGCGTCGTGAGCCATTCGAGAGCTTCGTCGTGTGGTTCGACGGACTTTCCGAACGCGGCGGCAATGCCGGCCATCGTCAGGTCGTCGTGGGTCGGTCCAAGTCCGCCCGTAACGAGGACGGCGTCGTACTCGGCGTGGTATTCGTTGACCACGCGGGCGATGTCGGCAACCCGGTCGGGGACGGTGGTCACGCGTTCGACCGTGACACCGCGCGCGGCCAATTGCTGGGAGAGCCAGGTGGCGTTCGTGTTGACGGTGTCTCCAGCGAGTATCTCATCACCGACGGAGACCAGGGCGACGCGCATACCGCTCGGTAGGAGTGGGGGTCGTAAAAATCCACAGTTAGCAGCGAGTTACCTGACGTCGAAGTCCGTGAACATCCCGAGTCTGTAGTGGGCCGGGAGGTTGCAGATGAGTGCGTAGTGTCCCGCTTCCATATCGACGGTCAGGGTCGCCGTGTCTCCAGTCTCCAGGTCCTCTACCTCGTCTACGAGTTCGATGCCCGGTGCACCGGCTTCGTCTACATCGCCGTTCTCGTCGGTCGGTAACTCAGCCGCGGGAATCTCCGTCCGTAGCACGACGAATTCGTGGACAGAGGGCCCATCGTTCGTGATATTGAACTGGATGCGCCCGGCCTCCACGGAGTCGTCACTCAGGATGATGTCGAAGTCGTTGAGCGTGACGTCCACTTCTGTGTCAGCAGTTGCACCCGTCCCGCCAGTACAGCCGGCGAGCGCGACGACGGCGAGGCCCCCAGTCGCTTTCAGGAAGGTACGACGGTCGGCCGTCCCCAGTTCCCCACGCAGTACCCCAGTTGACGCAGCCTTCGTGCTGGCCATAGGGTAGTGTACGCGGGCTGTGAGGATAGGCTCATCGTCGGGTCTCAGCACGTGAGACTACGCGAGATAGCGAATTGCAGTTGAAGAAATCCTGCCCGGTCAGATAGCGAGGTCGCCTTTTGCCTTGACGACGTCCACTTCTGAGGCGTCGATTGCATCGACTTCGAGGTGCATCGGGATGAACTCCCGGCGCTCGAAGGCTTCCTGTTCGTCTGCCGTGCCGATGGTACACCAGAGCTGGACGCGGTCCGGGCCGTGGTAGTCACCCTGTCGTGCGACGCCGAAACAGACCATCTCTTGACCGTCGTAGTTGATGATACCACCCTTGCGGATGCCGGGGTCCCCGTGGATGATGAGCCGCTTCATGGTCGTCGGTTTGGGCGACGGTGAAATTATACTGTCGGTTGCCGGTGGCCAGCCATACGCTCCAATTTGCCATCCGCCGTGAGAAATATAGTCTCGCCAACATTAACTCCTGAGCGATTGTATATTCCGGAAATGTACGGTCGTCGTCCGTTTCTTCTCGCCTGCGCTGTTGCGCTGTCCGGCTGTTCGCTCGTTACCGACCGGGATGGACCGTCAGAGAGCACGCTCACGCTCGACGTTCGAAACGAACGCACCGGTCCGGTCGACGTGACCGTGAAGGTCACGGACGAAGAGGGAACCGTCGTGGACGAGGAAACCGACCGAATCGACGCCAGCGTGAGTCGAGCGTTCGAATTCGAGGTCACGGACCAGCGCGAGTACACAGTGACCGTTTCCGGGAGCGACTGGGGGACGGAACTCGCCTGGAACGCGGCGACCTGCGCGCTCCTCGATTCGACCGTCCGGCTCACCGACGAATCGGTCGAAAATAGTGGTGAATGCGTCCAGACCCGGTAACGGGTCGTTACTCGTAACTCGCGACGTTGTCCATGTGGTAGACGATTTCGTCGGAGACGTTGTCGAGATAGCCGGAGTGGTTGCTCCCAACCTGTGAGGTGGCGTCGTAGTCCCAGTAGTTACCGGGCGCGGTGTTGCCCGATTCCTTGCCAGTTTCACCCAGCGCCTGGTCGAACTCGAAGGAGTTGTAGGCCCAACTGAGCGTGCTGTCGTCGTTGCTGTAGTAGTTGAACGTCGCTCGGGTCTCGTTTGCCACTGCGTAGTAGCCGTCGCCGTGTTCGAGCGTCGGGCGCTCGTTGTCGACGGCCGCGCCAATCAGATGGACCGAGTCGATTTCGTAGCCGTACTGGTCCCAGTCGGAACTCACGTCGAGCGTTTCGAGGGCGCTGAAGGTGACGTGCGCGCCGAGCGAGTGGGCGACGATGCGGACGGTGCCCCCACAGTAGTACTTGTAATCGAGGAGGAACTGGGCGAGTTTTGGGCCATTTTGCTGGGCGATGTCCTGTGATTCGTTCCAGCCGTAGTCGCCGCCCCCGCCCTTGTTGTTGTCCCAGCTATAGCCGATGGTGGTTCCCCAGTAGCCGTTAGCGTCGAGTTGGCTGTCTGCGTGTTCCATCTTGTCCTCGGCGGCTGCCTCCGCGTCGCTGTCCGAACCCTTCTTGTCCCAACCGTGGACGAAGACGGTCATGTCGGAGACACAGCTCGTGTCGATGCCGGGAACCGTGCCGTCGGTGTCGTAATCGGTCGCCGTGTGACCCGCCGTGAGGTTGGCGTCGTCGTCGAAGTGGCCGCGCGTCGAGACCACCGGAACGTACGTGGCCGCCGAGGCGGTGGTCGCGCCGAGTGCGGTGAGTCCTGTCGCTGCGATGCCGGTGCGTTTGAGGAAGTTGCGTCGTTTCATTCGTTGGTAGCGTGTAGTGGTTTGCGAACTGGCCGACTGCCCGTCGCGTGACGAACAGTTTTTGTTACAGATAAAATTATTATAAAATTATCTAATAGAACTACCGGGGTGAATAATAAACACGTTCCACCCATGTATGCCAATAGCTGTGATGGGTTACGCCGTCGCGGACCCGCGGAAGGCGACGGGGCGACACGTGCGTGAGACACGGGAAAACCAAATGCGTTTTAAGGCGTGGCACGTTACGCCAGCATAAGGGATTAGCTATGCAGATGCCACGACGCTTCAATACGTACTGTCCGCATTGCCAAACGCACCACGAACACGAAGTCGAGAAAGTTCGTCGCGGTCGCGAAACCGGGATGAAGTGGATCGACCGCCAGCGTGCCCGTGGCAAAGCCACGATCGGTAACGCAGGCAAGTTCTCCAAGGTGCCTGGTGGCGACAAGCCAACGAAGAAAGTGAACCTCAAGTACCGCTGCAGCGACTGCGGGAAGGCCCACCTCCGCGCCGGCTGGCGTGCTGGGAAGCTCGAGTTCCAGGAGTAATCTCATGGCAGGAGCCTTCATCACCGTCAAATGCGCAGATTGCGAGAACGAACAGACCCTCTTCGAACGCGCGGCCACGGAAGTCGCCTGCGCCGTCTGCGGGCACACGCTCGCCCGTCCGACCGGCGGCAAGGCGACCATCGAGGGTGAGGTCACAGAGGTCGTCGAGTCACGATGAAATACAGCGGCTGGCCCGAGCCGGGCGAACTCGTCGTCGGAAAGGTAGAAGACATCGAGAACTTCGGTGTGTTCATCGACCTCCAGGAGTACGACGAAAAGCGCGGACTCGTCCACATCAGCGAGGTGGCCAGCGGATGGATCAAGAACGTTCGTGACCACGTCCGTGAAGGACAGACCGTCGTCTGTAAGGTGCTCTCGGTCGACGAGAACTCCCAGCAGATCGACCTCTCTATCAAGGACGTAAACGACCACCAGCGCAAAGACAAGATTCAGGACTGGAAAAACGAGCAGAAAGCAGACAAGTGGATGCTCATCGCCTTCGGTGAGGACATCGCAGACGAGGAGTACGCATCCATCGCCAACGAACTGCTCGACGAGTACGGAAGCCTCTACGCTGGCTTCGAGGCCGCCGCAATCCACGGCGCGAGTGCCCTCGAGGACACCGACTTAGACGACGACGAAGTGAGCGCAATCGTCGAATCCGCTCGCGAGAACGTCTCTGTTCCGTACGTCAACGTCACGGGCTACATCGACCTGCGCTGTCCGGCCCCGGACGGCGTGGACGTCCTCAAAGAGGCGCTGAAGGCGGCCGAGGAGGACGCGGACCTCCCCGACGACATCGAACTCGGCGTCACCTACGTCGGGTCGCCCGAATACCGCATCAAGGTGAAAGCGCCCGACTACAAACTCGCAGAGGACGCCCTCGAAGCGAGCGCCGGGCGAGCAAAGGACTACATCGAGTCCCACGGCGGCACCGCGCTCTACCACCGCGAACGCCACGAAGACGACGAATGAAATCAGACATCCGGGTGTGTTCGGCGAGTGCGACCGCACACGACCGCCCGGTGTACACGCTTTCTGCGACCTGCCCGATTTGCGGCGCCAAGGCCGTGAACTCAGCCCCGGCGAAGTTCAACCCCGAAGACCCCTACGGCGAGTACCGACGCGCTCTTAAACGCAGAGCACACGAATAGTGCCGTATGGACGAGTTTGACATCGAGGTCCTCGCCGACCCCGAACTTTCTGACCCAATTCTGGTAGAGGGACTCCCCGGCGTGGGCCACGTTGGGAAGTTGGCCGCCGAGTATCTCGTAGAACAACTTGACAGCGAGCTGGTACGCCGCGTCTACACCGAACACTTCCCCCCACAGGTGAATTTGGAAGATGGCATCGCGGAACTCACCTGTGCTGAGTTCCACGCCATCGAAGGCGAGGAACACGACCTGCTCGTGCTCACGGGCGACCATCAGGCACAGGACAACGCGGGTCACTACCGCCTGACCAACGCCTTCCTGGACGTGGCAGAGTCGTTCGACGTCTCGAAAATCATCGCCCTCGGCGGCGTCCCGACTGGCGAACTCATCGAAGAGTACGCCGTCCTCGGCGCAGCCACAAACGAAGACCTGGTCGCCGAACTCGAGGACCTCGGCGTGGAGTTCCGCGAGGACGAACCGGCCGGCGGCATCGTCGGCGTGAGCGGCCTCATGCTCGGCCTCGGTCGCCGGCGGGGCATCCCCGCCGCGTGCCTGATGGGCGAGACGAGCGGCTACCTCGTGGACCCAAAGAGTGCACAGGCGGTGCTCAAGGTGCTCGAAGCCGTGCTCTCGGTCGAACTCGACTACGAGGACTTAGAGGAACGCGCAGACGAGATGGAAGACGTGATGGGCAAAATCAAAGAGATGGAACAGAGCGCGGCCCCGACCGACGAGGACCTGCGCTACATCGGCTGATTAGTTCGTATCGACACCGACGACGAGGTTCGTCTCGTCAGTGCCACTCACGTCAAAGAACCCTTCTCTGACGGTTGGATTCACCTCGACCGGCCCGAAATCGTAGGTGCCCGTCGAGTCCGGACACTCGACGAAGTACGAATAGTTCGTCGTCGCGTTCGCAATCGCCTCCTTCGTGAAGTAGACGTAGTTGCCCTCGACGCGGTCTACGTCTTCGCTATATGCTTCGAGCACCGTCCAGCCGTCGGGTACGTAGTCGCGGACGACAGACCGGTCCGTCGGCGTCACCGACAGTTCGAGGTGATTCGTTTGCCCGGCCGTGAACACGGAGCCGTCGTCGTGGCGCTGCCCGGAGACGGAGAACGCCTCCTGTGGCGCTTCTACCGGGTCCACCGAGAAGTCGCCACCGCCGAAGGTGACGCGCTCCAGTCCGTTCTGCATCGTCCGAACCTGCGTGAAGCCCATCGCGTTGGTCAGGACGAGGTAGCCGAGGAACGAGACGGAGTAGTCGAGCATTCCGAACGGGTGGAGATTCGACTGGGAAGCGGGCGGGAGCAGGCTGCCGATGCAGTGGATACCCGTCCGGTCGTCTGCCGTCCACGTAAGCGAGCCGGCGGAGATGCGCCCGTCGGTGGTCCCCGCAATCGAGGGTACGGCGGCCCCGCCCGCAGCTTCTTCGAAGGCTTCCACGTCCACGAGCGTCATCGGCGCTTCGTTGCTCGTGGAGTAGCCAAGCGGCGTCATCTTCCAGAGCGCCTGTTGAATCGGTCGGGTGTCTTCGAGCAGCGGGTGGTCTGGGTCCTTCTCGCCGAGGTGGCCGATGTAGAAGTTTTCGGGTGAGACGCGTTCGCCCTGAACGTCTGCGGCAAGGGTGTTTTGCAGCTTGCCGAGCAGATTGAGGCCGGTGTCCGTGAGGACGAGGTTGCCGTCGTTTTCGACGAACGCGTCGAGTGCATCGACGTAGGCCGGTTGCTCACCGCCGAAGTTGTGGATGACGACGGCGTGGTCGTAGTTCGCGAGTGCGCCGTTTGCCACCTCGTCTATCGTGACGGGTTCCACCGAGCCACTGTCGAGGAACCCAGCGAGGTCCTCGAAGAATTCGAACGGCGTCACTTCGTAGTCGGTCTGCTCGTAGCCGAGTGCACGGACGGGGTCAGGGTTCGGGCCGGAGGACCCGAGCGTCCCGTAGCGGACTTCGGTGAACGCCGGTTCCGCCTTCAGATTCTCCATTCTGACGGTCCACGTACCCGCTTCCGGGCGCTTCACTTCCCAGGCTTCCTGGTCACAGCAGCGGCCACCGATGGCGTGGCCACCTTCGAGTGGGTTCTCGGAGCGGACGACCTCGCCGGATGGGGCCACGAGTTCGGTTTCGAGCAGCGCATCGTGGGCGTGGACGTGCGCAGAGAAACTCGAGAGTCCCGACGGTACGTCGAACGTGCTCGTCGCGACGCCGTCGCCGGCGACCTGCTGTTGGTCGGTCGAACTGCTCGTCGTCGTGGTCTGTGAACTCTCGCCCGGCCCGAGGAACGTCGCATTGATTTCGTACGTCGAGGCGGCGTTGGCCCACGTCTCCGCGATGAAGGTGTACTGGCCCGGCCCCGCGAGGTCTGCGGAAATCGTCTCCGGGTTGTCGGCCGTCGCCGCCGCCCCGATGCGGTTGCCGTCCGGGTCCTCCAAGTAGAATTCGAGGTCCTGTTGTTCGGGGGTCCACGAGAGTTCTGCCTGCACCTTGGTCGGACTCCCTTCGAGGTCGACGGTGTGGAAGGTCTCTTCTGCCGTCGTCTCCGCGCCCGTCGCGCCCGGCCCAATCGTGCCGGAGGCGCTGTAGGAGTCGAGTTCCTTGAGAGTAAAGGAGAGGTCGTCCGAGGAGCGCGTCAGCCCGTCGGTCGTGACGTAGGCCACTCGGTCGCCGCCCGTCTCGATGGACGTGTCGAATTCGTCTGTGCTGTTTGGCGTGTCGCTGTTCTCGTAGGCGTAGCGGGCGATTGTCTGGATGGCCGTCTGATAGCCAGTCACCTGCATCTCGACGATTTCGGGGTGGTAGACGTTCGTCCCGACCATGTGCGAGTAGGCCATCTCGAAGTCCATCGTCGTCATGCCGAGGCCGCCGAACTCCTCGGGGTGGGCCATCCAGTCGCCCATCGCGCCCGTCACGGTGTAGTCGATGGTGTCCCAGATGCCGGCGTAGTCGAACGCCTGCTCGGGGAGGACGCCGAAGCCCTGTGGCGAGACGTTCGTATCGCCTGTGATGGTCTTCTGTAAGTCGGCCGCGGTAACCCACGTTTCGAGGGCGCTCTCCAGGTCGTCGTCGATGACGCGACACATCTGGTAGAGTTCGTGGAGTTGCCGGGAGTCGAACTGGTCCTGGCTGATGAGGCCCAACACGAACTCCTTGGCGTTCAACATCCCGTGCATGTCCGCGCCGTAGTCCAGATTCTCGTACCCGCGGAAGTGGTCCACGATGGTGAGCGCGTCGGTCACTTTGTCGAGCGACCGTTCTGCCGGGTCGTCCGGTTCGCCGGGATAGTGCGCCGGCGTAATCCACCCGACGGTCGGATACTGGCGGTTCGTGTCGTAGACGCCAGCGTTGCCGCGCTCGTACATCGGAACGACGGGGACGCCGTCGTCCGGCCCGACGAGTTGGTAGCCGCTTTCGTACTGGGGATGTCTCGCGACCCAGCCGTCGGGGTTGGTGTAACAGAAGATGAGCACGAGGTCATCGAGCAGTTGTTCGATTTCGGGGTCGCCACCGCGGAGTAACTTCTCGATGTACCGCGACCCGGCCTCCGCCCCGGCGCGTTCTAAGCCGTGAAGTGACAGGCTGTAGAACACCTTCGTCTTCTCCTCGAAGGCGGTCTGGTCCTCGATGTCGTTCGTGATTTCGACGACGTAGACGTCCTTCGGGTCCACGCGCCCGCTAATCTCGTTGTAGTGGCCCGGACTCGTGCCGATGGAGTAGTAGCGCATCCGGTCTGCGTTCTCTTCCTGAAGGTGGCCGATGCCATCTATCATCTGCTCGTAATCGACGTAATCGACCGAGCGCTTTGCCTCCGGGAAGACACCGAGTGGGTAGTAACCAAGTCGCCAGAACGGGTTCGACCCCGGCGAGTGGCTGAGCGTCTCCGCCGTCGGTAGGTCCGCAACCTCGGCCGATTCAGTCGCCGTGAACTGCCCGTAGGCGGCTGGTTGTGGCGTGCTCGTCGTTTCGAGAGAGGCGTCGAGGTCGAGCGACGCGATGTCGTCGAGCCCCGACTCCTCTGAGAACGTGACGAGCGTCGGGACGGCGTAGTCCGTCGGCGTGTGATTGACGACGTATTCGTATTCCGCGCTCATCGTGTCTGCGGACACGTCGGCCGTCGCGTTGCCCGGGAGGGCGAGCGCCCCCGCGGTCGCCACAGAGAGGCGGACGAAGGTTCGACGTGAGATACGACTGGCTGCGAAACGGTCTGTCGGTGGAGAATTCTCGTCTGTCATAGTGTCGGTGTGGGCAGCAAGGCCCACGCGTATTTTCACGAGATGTCTCTCAGGTACAAAGTCTTCTGACAAATGTGTCCAATTAACACGCCATCCACACGGTTCATACGCTTCGCGGTCCAACATCATCCGTGATTGGTGACCTGCTGGCTGCGCTTCCCGGCTGGCTCGTCCTCGGCGTTGCGCTCGGGATGGCATTTTCCCTCGCGATAGCCACGGTGTTCGTCGTCGGCGAACGTCTGTACCCGACGGCCCCAATCGACCCGCGCCACGTCTGGAGCGGCGACGAGCGTCGGCGCAACGAGATTCGGGAGTTTCTCCATACTATCGGCGAACCGTTCGCCGAAAACCACCCCGTCGAAGGCCAGACGGTCGATTTCTACCTCCCGATGCGCGACGTGGCGATAACGTTCGACGCACGGGCCTACTACCGCATCGAAGGTTCGCCCACCTACGCCGTGCTCGTCGAACACGAGATGCCCGGCTTTCAACTGGCCGGCAGACTCCCCTTCGAAACGCCCGAAATCGAGATTACCGACGGCACGCCCGACGCGACGAGCATGGCCTTCGCCGTCCTCGGTGTCCCGAAAACAGCGAACAGCACGGAACTCAAGCGAGCGTACAGAGAGCGCATCAAGGAGGTCCACCCCGACCACGGCGGCGACTACGAGACGTTCAAGCGCGTCCGCGAAGCCTACACCACCGCGAAAAAACGAGCGGACTGAGTGCGTGCGAACTGATTAGAGGTCAGCGACTTCGTAGGCGAGTCCCGCATCGCGAAGCGCGTCGGTCACGCGACCGGCGGTATCGACGGTGGCGACGACCACGACCGAGAGGCCGCGACTCGCCGCGTCGGCGGCGACTTCACCGGCCGCGAAGATGGTGTCCGGCGTCCGTTCGATGCGTCGGAGCGCCCCGACTGCCTCGACGCCCATCGCCGCGACGAGGTCCGCCGTCTCGCAGGCCGCCGCGAGCGTGTCTTCGTCAACCTCGTCGTCACCGGCCCGAACCGGCGACACCTGATAGACCGTCACGTCGCCCGGTTCGAGGTCGATGACGCCCGAAAAGCCGGTGACGCCGACGACTCGACCGGACTCGGCCATGGTCGTCGCGACGCCGGTCGCTGGTCCCGCTGCGCCGGGCGTCGCGTGGAGGAGGCCATCGACGATAGAGAGGGTCACCGTCTCGCCAGCCTCCACGGAATCGGTCGCGATTGCAGCGTCCTCCTGGACGTTTCCGAGCACGTCCTCCGTGACGTGTTCTGCAAAGCGCCGAACGTCCGTGGCGGCCTGAAACAGCCAATCGACCCCCTCCTTGGTCACGCGGTAGCGCGAGCGCCCCTCCTTGCGCACGAGGCCCTCAGCGACGAGGTCACGGATGTACTCGCTCACGGCCTGACTCGTCACGCCGACGGCCTCCGCGATTTCGCCCTGGCTCACGGCTGGCTGTCGGTCGGCGATTTCGACGAGGATGCGAAATCGGGTTGCGGCGCGCTTGTTTTCGAGGACGTCCGCCATACCACGTTCTACGGACGGGGGGCTATAAATTGCGTCGCCTTACCGGAGTGGCTGGAGCGGTCAGCGGTGGTCCGCCAGCACCACCTCCGCCGCGACCCGCCCGCTCTCGAGTGCGCCCTGAATCGACGACCACTGGGTCCAGTCGCCCGCGAGGTAGACGTTCTCGTCGCCGTCGCGCACGTCGGGCAGGCCAGATTTGAATCCGGGTGGCTGGCTAAACTGCGCGAACTCGATGCGGTCGGTGTGGATGTGTCGGAGGCTCCCGAAGGACTGTTCGGGGAACCACGACGCGAGGGCGTCGCGGCTTCGTTCGGTGAGTTCCGCGTCCGTCGCATCGGGCAGGCCGAGATAGGTGGCGCTCACGAGATGCTCGCCGCCGGGGGCGTAGTTCGGGCAGACCGCGGAGAGCGGCGCGACCTGATTTGGCCCCTCCTCGGTCGCGTTCAACACGAGCCGGCGGTCGGTGTCGAGGGGCGTCGAGAGCGAGTAGTACTGGGTGACACAGGACTGGGCCTGGCGTGGAATCGCGGACACGTCGGTCAGGTCGTAGGCGGATTTCGGGTCGGTGGCCACGACGACGGCGTCGGCTTCGAGCGTCTCGTCGTCGAGTTCGACGGTCGGTGCGTCCCCGCCGAAGACGCCGACTGCGTGCGTGTCGAGGGAAATGTTCGCACCCGACTGGCGGGCGTGGTCGGCCAGTTGCTCGGGAATAGCGCCCATCCCCTGTTTCGGCACGACAGTGTCGCCCGTCGCAAGCATCTGGAACGTGTAGTCGAACACCGCAGCGGAGGTGGCAAGCGACCGGTCGAGCGTGATGCCGCCGTAGAACGGCGCGGCGAAGTTGTCGATGAAACTCTGTGAGAACCCGCGTGCGCGGAGACCGTCTTCGATAGACCGGTCTTCTCCGTCGAAGAATGTCTCCGGGTCCCGTTTTCCGAGGGCACGACGGAGTTTCAGGATGCGGAATTTGTCGCGGAAGGTCACCTCGCGGTTGAATAGCGACTCGCTCAGGTCGCCGGGGTTGCGAAGCGGGTCTGCGAGGACCGACCGGTGGCCGGGGCGGGCGATGGTCGCCCCCGGTTCGAAGGCGTAGAGTTCGAGGGCGTCGAAGTCGAGTTCCCGCCGAGCGGCCGGATAGGCAGTGAACAGGACCTGAAAACCCCGGTCGAGCGTGAAACCGTCTTTCTCGATGGTTTGCACGCGACCACCGACGGTGTCCTCCTGTTCGACGACGTGGACCTCGATGCCGGCGTCAGCGAGGCGGCGGGCGGCGACGAGGCCGGAGAGCCCCGCCCCGATTATCACGACTCGTGTCATAGTTTCGTATAGTCCGGCGAGACACAAAACCGTATTGCGCCGAGACAGACAGCGATTTGTCGATTGCTCCGTAGATACAGGTATGGAGACGACTGCTGCGTTCCGCGGTCTCACGTGTACGGACTGTGGCGAGGCGTTCGACGCCGAGGCGGCCACCCACCGCTGTCCCGAGTGCGGCGGCATCCTCGACCCCACCTACGACTACGACGACATCGAGTTGACCCGTGAGGACCTCGAATCCCGGCCTTTCACCGGGATGTGGCGCTACGAAGAACTGCTCCCCTTCACCCGCGCGTCGAGCGTGACGATGGACGAGGGCGCGACGGCGCTCGTCGAGGCTCCCGCCCTCGCAGAGCGCCTCGGCGTCGGCCGCGTCGTCATCAAAGACGAAGGGCGCAACCCCACGGGGACGTTCAAGGACCGCGGCCACGCCGTCGCCGTCACCGCCGCCGTCCAGCACGGCGCGACGGACATCGCGCTTCCCTCCGCCGGAAACGCCGGCCAATCCGCCGCAGCCTACGCCGCCCGCGCTGGCCTCGCCTCACACGTCTTTCTCCCCTCTCGCTCCGCGTTCGTGAACAAGGCGATGGTCAACGTCCACGGCGGCGACATGAAAGTCGTCGAGGGGCGCATCGGCGACGCCGCAGACCGCTACGCGAGCGCGATGGCAGACGAAGACTGGTACTCGACGGCCACCTTCCAGACGCCCTACCGCCACGAGGGCAAGAAAACCATGCTCTACGAGATCATCGAGCAACTCGACTGGGAGGTCCCCGACGCCATCCTCTACCCGACCGGCGGCGGCGTCGGCCTCGTCGGGATGCACAAGGCCGCCCGCGAGTTCCGCGACCTCGGCCTCATCGACGACCTCCCGCCGATGTACGCCGCACAAGCCTCGGGGTGTGCGCCAATCGTCAAGGCGTTCGAGGAGGGCAAAGACCGCCACGACGTGTGGGAGGTCCCCGACACCATCTGCGGCGGCATCGAAATCCCCGACCCCGGCGCGAGTCCGCTCATCCTGGAGGCCATCCGCGAATCAGACGGCGGCGCGGTGGCGACCGACGACGACGAAATTCTCGACTCCGCCGTCGCCGTCGCCCAGCAAACGGGCGTCGAGATGGGCGCGACCTGCGGGGCGGCCGCGAGCGGCGCGTGGGAACTCGCAGAGCGCGGCGAGTTCGGCGAAGACGACACCATCGTCCTGCTCAACACCGGCGCGGGCAACAAAGAGGACGACATCCTCCGCAGTCACCTGATGGGAATGGGCTTCTAAACTACCACAGAATCGGCAACAATCCCGTTTTTGGACCGTATTTTCGTGTGAAACGGAGGCCTACCAACTGGCGTGAGACGTATGTTGCAACTCGTGGTAGACGCAGGTTTCAGCGGGACTCCGCACCTGCCGAACCTGAAACGTTGAAATTACAATATCCAGACGTATTGAATCAACAGCGGGTGAAACAGATGAACCGAACCCGACGATCGTTTATCAAAACCGGCGTCGCGCTCGCGGCGCTCGTGAGTGGGACGACGACTGCAGCTGCTGGGGGATGTGGGAGAGAGCCACCACAACCACCACGACAGGAACCGTGCAACAAGTTCGATGATACCGAGAGTGATTGGTATCTCAACCGTGACAGGGTAAAGGGAGAAGATTGGGCTGATAATGCAGACACAGCCGGGAATTTTGGCCCGCAACCTGGTGAAGTGGCTAACGACGTGGTGTTCCCGACGAATGCCGACCTTCCACCCGGACACGATAAGGTTCCAGAACCGCACGACAAAGACGAAAGTCCGCCACTGGAGAACGGACAGAAAGTCGGACACTGCAAATTCGACCCGCACCCGAACAGCTCGAACGACGAGTAAGCGGCTTTCGGAACCGACGCTGCAACAAAGTCACCTTTTTCGTGGCCAGTCCCCTACGACCAGCCAATGCTGGATATCCTCTCGACGCTCGTCGCGGGCGTCGTCTTCGGGCTCGCTATCGCGGCCCCGCCTGGTCCCATGAACGCGGTCATCGCAGAGGAGAGCGTGCTCCGAGGGTGGCTCGCTGGGGTTCGTGCCGGGCTCGGCGCGTTCACGGCCGACGTGGTGTTTTTCGTCCTCGCGCTCTACGGCGCAGTCGCGTTCGTCGAGACCTACCCGACTGTGCGCGGCGTCATGGTCGCCGCCGGTGGGTTGTTGATGCTGTACTTCGCCTATGGTGCGGCCCGGAGTGCGACCCAGACGTTCACGGGTGACGGCCTCGACGACGACCAGAAGGGGTTCCAGAAGGCGTTCGTCCTTGCGCTCACGAACCCGTATCAAATCGTGTTCTGGCTGACCATCGGCGTTGGCCTGCTCCAGCCGGGAACCATCGACGTGTTCGCGCTCGTTCCCTATGTCGGCGACCAGCTCGCGGGGTCGCTCGTCGTCGAGACGGGAAGCACGATGCTCCTCGTCGGTTTCTTCGGCGGCATCCTCGCCTGGGTCGGTGGCTTTCCGGCGACGCTCGTCGCGGCGGAACATCGAACCGACGCGTTCGCTCCGGTCGTCGCGTATCTCAGCGCCGGGATTCTCGCGGTGTTCGGCGTGCTGTTCCTCGCAGATGGCGCAACGACGCTGTTTTAGGGCTGGTCGGGGTCGCGGGTCACCACGCCGTCCCCCGTCGAGAAGGTGACTTCGCGGTCTTCCGCGACGGTGAGGTCCACCGTCGCTGCGGTGATTGGCGACTCGGCTGTCTCTTGTGCCGACTGGTCTTCCGTCTCGGGCGACCAGCGGACGATGGCCGCGCGAGGGGCGAGGTCGTCGGTCTGGGCGTCGGGGAAGGTCAGACACCCCTCGGCACGGACGGTGTCGCCGACGCGGGTCAGGGTCTGCATGTGGACCTGCTGGGCCGAAGACCCGTACGGTCCCTGGACCACGAGGAGGGTGTGTTCGTCGAACGACGTCTCCCTGGCGAACGAAGCGGCGTCCTCCGGCAGGTTGGAGTAGTCGAATCGCTCCGCCTCGTTTTCGGTCGAGACGAGCGTGGTGTAGTACTGTTCGGTTCCGTCGTCGTACTCGTCGAATCCGCCTTCGATGAACCCCGCACGGGCGACGCTCACGCTGTCGAAGTCGATGGGTGATTCGCCCATGTCCCGACACAGGTGGAGTTCGTCGTTCGACTGGCCGATGGTGTCAGCGCAACCCGCCAGCCCGGCGAGTGAGGCACTCGCTGTGAGGGACAGAACCTGTCGGCGACTCGGCGACATAGGCGAGGCTAGGGACCCGCTGGGCAAGAAAGTGGTGGCCCACGCGGCTGTGGCCCGCTATACGTCGGCGCTCATCTCGGCGATTTCAGCCTCTAGCCACTCCTGGAACCACTTTACGCGCTTCAGGCGCTGGAACGCGATCGAGCGAGCAGTTTCCGACTGCACTCGCTGGGCGGCGTCACGGCCGCGTTCGAGCACGCGTCCAACCATCTCCGCCGAATCCATGTGCGTCCGGGCCTCGTAGCCCATGCGCAGGAGCATCAGCGTGGTGCCGTTCGCGCCGACCTTGTCGAGCAAGTCGGCCTCAATGAGACACTGCGTTTCGAGCGTCAGATTCGAGAGGTCACCCTGATACGAGTGGTCGGTAATCGAGTCACACACCTGCGTGATGAATGACTCAGGGTAGTCGCCGTGGGATTCGAGGAACGCCTGCGCGACGCGGGCACCCTCCTCTGCGTGGACCTCCTGGTCTGCTTCCAGTTTCGCCACGTCGTGAAACAGCGCGGCGACGCGGGTCACGTCCACGTTCGCCCCCTCGTTGCGAGCAATCTTCGTCGCGAGCCCGACCACGTTCAGGATGTGGTTGTACCGGTACTCGGCGGAGTGCCACGGGTACCATCGCATTCGGCCACCCTCGTCTTCGTTGCGGACTGAGGCCTGGAGATAGTCGTAGACAAACTGCTTCATCTCCTCGAACGCCTCGTCCGTGATGGGTGACTCCTGAATTTCAACTCCCACAGAACCGCCCCCAGAGCGATGTAGTTGTGTTCATGTTACGTAGAAAAAGGTATGTTCTACTCTTTAGCGTTACGACAATCCGATTGATTAATCAGGAGCCTCCACTAGGTGGTATGGATTCGATACCCCGGTATCTCACCGACACCGACGCGAGATCTTTCGAGTCGACCGTTACCCGGGTCGCAGACGACCGGGTCGTTCTCTCAGAGACGCTCTTCTATCCCGAAGGCGGTGGCCAACCGGCAGACCACGGAACGCTACGGGCCGACGATGCGGAGTGGGCCGTCTCCGACGTCCAGAAGAAAGACACGATATACCACACGCTGGGAGCAGAGCCGCCCGCAGAGGGCACCACCATCACCGGCGAACTCGACTGGGAGCGCAGATACGCTCACATGCGCTACCACACGGCCCAGCATCTCCTCTCTGCGCTCCTCATCGAGGAGTACGACGCACCGACCACGGGGAACCAACTGTACACCGACTATGCACGCATGGACGTCGAACACGACCGCTTCACCGACACCGACCTCGCCGATATCGAAGCCCGGATGAACGACCTCGTCGACGAATCCCTGCCCGTGACCTGGTACGAGATGGACCGCGAGCAGGCAGAGGCCGAACTCGACCCGGTCAGAACCCGGATTAACCTCTTGCCGAAGTCCATCGAACGGCTCAGAATCGTCGAAATCGAGGGATACGACCGAACCGCCTGCGCCGGAACGCACGTCGCGAACACCGACGAGATTGGAACAGTCGAGATTCAGGGGCGCGAATCGCGGGGGAAGGGATTCGAGCGGGTCCGGTTCGTTCTCGACGAGTAGGCTGTGCACACGGCGTGCGAACTCCCGCATGGCATTCGTGGTGACATCCCGGAGTTCACGCATGAACGTCAGGCAGGTCATCCCGCCGGATGCCATCCCGAGCATCGACGACCCCACATTCACCGCCGCGTACGATGGCGACTCCGACGAGCGAATCGTCGTCTTCGTCACCCCCGAAGGGATGGCGACCTTCGAGAATCCGGGATTCTCGTTCAACCGCGCAGCCCAACCCGGCGTGTTTCGAGCAGATGGAACCCGGTGGGACGGCGTGACCGGCGAGAGCGACGATGGGCGGACGCTCACCCGGGTACCGACGCGGTGGCTGTTCGCGTTTAACTGGCAGGACGACCACGGTCCACGCTCGTTTTTCTCGAATTGACTACTTTTTAACCTGAAAATTGGTCGTTCGAACAGCAATTTTGCCGACTAATTCGCGTTAACGCGCAAAGAATTATATAAAAGTCGCTCGATTCACCACTTGCATGGCGTACTCAGCTGAACCTTCGACGACAACTCCCGTGTGGCGTGACCCGGAACACTGTCCGTTCTGTGGGGCAGAACTGGTCGACGGTGGACCGGCATTCATGGCACACATCGACGACAGTCAATCCTGTAATCAGGGGTTCAGTCTGTGGCGCCAGCAAGTCGCAGACGACATCGGCAGCGAGTGGGGCGGCTAAGCCTTACTCTGCGTACGGTCGTTCGTAGCCGTTGTTGATGACGTGGCGCACGTAGTTCGCGTAGGTCCGGTCTGCGGGATTCGTGGCAACCTGTTCGTACTGGACTACGCCTTCTTCGTCCACGATGAACGTCCCAGCGAGTGGAATCTCTCCGTGTGCGGCATGATGTTCGGTGCCAGCATAGGCGGAAACCAGTTCCAGGTCGGGGTCCGAAAAGAGCTGTATTTTGAGGTCGAACCGATCGCGCATCTCCCGGAGCCGTGAAACCGGTTCGTTGCTCACGGCGATGATCGTCGTGTCGTGGTTTCGCCAGAGGTCGTATGCGTGATTGCTGAACGTCTGGAGCTGTTCTGCACAGTACGAACACCAGTGACCGCGGAAGGTCAGCACGACGACGGGACCGTCCTCGCGTGCCGCCGTGAGGGTGCGCGTGCTGCCGTCCGTGCCCTCGACAGAGAACTCCGGTGCGTCCGTGCCTTCGAGTGTCATACCCGCTTTTACGGGAGCGATGGCTTGACGCTACGGGTTGTGGCAACAGGAAAATCGAGCGGTGTGTCGTCCGTTCAGGCCGACTTCATGACGCCCTCGACGTCGGCTGTCGAGTAGTCGAGGCCGTGGGTCTCTTTTGCGTGCATTTTGACCATCTCGATGAGTTCGTCCTTGTTCTCTGAACGAATCATGAAGTCACAGTCGTTTCCAGCATCGCGGCAAAGTACTTGGTGAGCCATTGGCATCTCCGACCCCACAGAGGCGAGCGTTTCACGTAGTTATAGTTCCCTTGCACCAGAGCAGTCAGGAAAAGCGGACGATTAGGTGTCGTCGTCGTGGTGCTCGCGGTGGAGTTCGAGTGCCTCCTCCGGGGTGACGGTTTTCCACTCGCCGTCACCGAAACTGACCTGTACCATCCCGTCAGGGATGTCGGCCTCGACTTCGACGGCGTGTTCGGTGGCGATGTGTTCTGCGAGCCGGTCCTGTGCTGCTCGCGTCGTGGGCGCGACTGCGTGCCAGCCACAATCGTCGTTTGGACAGCGAAGCATTCGTGGCTGAGCAATCGGGGCAGATAGCTTAATGCTTTCCTAACAGCTGCTACCACGCCACACAAACGAACGACGGTGGGATGTCTCTCGCCTGACCGGACGTTCCCGATGCGAAGACGTCCACGAATTCGGGAAAACCGCCGAACGTGGCTCGTCTCGAGGCATACTTAATCGGCTATCTGACGTAGGTTCTGTATGGCATCGAGCAATCAACGATTCACGAATCCAGATCTCACGCCCGAGGAGTTCCGCGACCTCGGGTATCGGACGGTGGACATGATCGCGGAGTTTTACGAGGGTCTCGACCGGCATCCGGTGTTCCCCGCAAAGCACGAGCAAGATGTC
Organism: Haladaptatus sp. DYSN1; assembly: GCF_029489995.1. Taxonomy (NCBI): domain Archaea; kingdom Methanobacteriati; phylum Methanobacteriota; class Halobacteria; order Halobacteriales; family Haladaptataceae; genus Haladaptatus; species Haladaptatus sp. DYSN1. Next base: position 1,278,813 of record NZ_CP120470.1, on the reverse strand, counting down.
GAAGCGCTGTTCGAGGAGCCACTGCCGATGGACGGGCAGGACCCGACAGCCATCGTCGAAGAGTGGCGGACCAAAATCCTGCCGAACGCGACCCACAACACCTCTCCGCGCTACTTCGGCTACGTGATGGGGTCGGGGACGATGATTGGCACCCTGGCCGAGGCGCTCGCCGCCGCGGTCAACATGAACACCGGCGGGTGGAAACCAGCCCCAGCCGCCACTGAGGTCGAACGGCGCACCATCTCGTGGCTGTCGGAACTCATCGGCTACGACCCAGATTGCGGTGGTTTGCTCACGAGCGGCGGAACGATGGCGAACTTCATCGCAGTTCTCACCGCGCTCAGAAACGTCGCCGAATACGATACGACCGTAAAGGGTCTCCAGACGGCCGACCGACCGGGGCGCTACACGCTCTACATGGCCGACCACGAGGGTCACTCCTCGCTGTACCGGGTTGCGGATATGCTCAACCTCGGACGCGAGGCAGTTAGATTGGTCCCGAGCAAGGATGATTTCACGATGGATACAGCCGCGCTCGAACGACTGCTCGACGAAGACATCGCGAACGGCGACGTTCCGTTCTGCGTCGTCGCGCAGGTCGGGTCGATTAACGTGAGTGCCATTGACCCGCTCGCGAAAATCGCCGATATCTGCGCGTCTCGCGGCCTCTGGTTCCACGCAGACGGAGCCTGTGGGGCCGTCGGCGCGATGCTGCCCGAACTCGAAGCGCGCTACGAGGGCCTTGACCGCGCGGATTCGATAACGCTCGACCCGCACAAGTGGCTGTACGTCCCCTACGAGTGTGGAGCCGTTCTCGTCCGCGAGGGGGACCGCCTGCGCCGGTCGTTCGACATGGAAGCGCCCTATCTCCACGGGACGCTCCCCACCGAGTACGAGGGTCACGATTTCTACCAGCACGGCCCGCAGATGTCGAGAGGATTCCGGGCACTCAAACTCTGGATGAGCCTCAAACACTACGGCGTGGAGGGCTACCGCGAACTCCTTCGCCAGAACATCGCGTGTGCTCATCACCTCGACGCGGTCGTGCGAAGCGAACCCGACTTTCAGGCGGTTCAGGAGCCAAACCTCTACATCTACTCGTTCCGGTACGTCCCCGCGGACCTCCGGGCCGAGGAACTGCTGGACGACGAAAACACGGCCGTCATCGACGAGTACCTCGATACGCTCAACCAGAAAATCGCGGACGCGATACAGGAGAGTGGGCTCGCGTTCTTCGGAACCACGTCGATTCACGACCGGACCGTGCTTCGGTTTTCGATTTGCTCTCACCGGTCAACGACCGCGGATATAGATGACGTGGTCGCGGCGATTCGCGCCGCTGGTGACGAACTCGACAACGCGGATAGACCGACGCTCGCAGCGACGAATCCGGACCTCGCACGGCGATAAAACGTGGGTGCGGGTGGTTCAGCAGGCGGTCGTTAGGAGTTGTTTTCGTCTTTGTCTTTGATGTCGACGTGCACTGGATCGTCGTCACGACGCTCCTCATCGCCCATCAGGCGATTTCGGAGGTCGTCCGTAAACGACTGGACACGGTCTTTGAGCGTCTCCATCTCGTCTTCGAACTCCTCTACGTTTCGTTCGACGTGATAGACCCGTGTGTGCGGAATCCGTCGAATCGTGTCGTTTCCCTCCTCGTCTTCCCCCGTCTTGATAATCCAGTGGTCCTGGAAGTAGGCGACGTGCTCGTTGTCGACAGTCTGTTCTGTCTTTCCGTCTGCACTTTCGTAGACGATAGTCGCCTGACCGAGGTCGTTTTCGACCATATCTGGTCACGTCGCCGGACACAGAAAGGTGCTGGGGCCACCGCCCGGTTGAAGGGGCTGAGGTCGGCCAGAAGAGTTAATTACGTTAGTTTTCGTCGTTGCGGTACATCCGCAGCCCGCGACTGCCCTTGTTCCAGACGCCGTTTTTGATGTGGCTGCGTTTGATGGTCACGTCGGAACTCATCCGGTTGAGTTTGACCGCTTCGTGCCCGGAGAGTGATTGGGCGTCGATGCGTTCGAGCCACGCGCCGTTGCTGTTTACGACGATTGGGACGTGATTGGCCGTCTGTGACCCGCGGTAGACGAGTACGTCGTCGCCGTTGAGGACGAGGCCGCGACGGAAGTGGGAGCCCGGCTGGTTGATGTTCACGACGCGGAACTCGCAGTTGTTGCGGTTGCAGCGAATCGCATGACGCCACGACTCCCCGTCTGCATTGCCCGTGATATCCACGTATTCGAGGTGGACCTTCCCGGCGTCGTCGCCGTTGATTTGAATCGCATTCCCACCTTTGGCGATGTCGATGTTGGTGTCGACGATTTCGGTCGGGCCAGCCTTCGACTGGACGACGATACCGTGACAGACGCGGTCACCGATGGTGATGTCGAGCCCGCGCAGGTAGGCGCTCTCGCAGTCGTTCATCACGGTGAGGGCGTGACCGTTCGGTTTTACGAGCCGAATCTTCGTGTTCACGACCATCATGTTCGGCCCCTCGTCGAGGCGGATGCCACGCTGGTTCTGGTTCTGGGGGTTCTGCTTGTCAACGACAACTTCCGCGCCGGTGACAAGACAGTCGTGACCGCCGAGACGGATGCTCGCTGCCTCGCTGTTTGCGTAGCGCCCGCCGTTGACGATGACTCGCCCGTTGGTCACGGCGTAGAGGCCGTTGTCCGGCCAGTCGTCGAGTTCGCAGTCTTTGAACTCGATTTGGCCCTTGTGGTAGCGACTGCAGAGGATGCCCGTCGGCCCACGCCAGAGGTCGCCCGGCGTGTCCTCGTCCCACGCGCCGCCGTCGTTCGCCCGGAATCGCTTGACCATGCCCTTGCCGTTCGGCGACGTGATAGAGAACAGCGCCGGGCCGAACGTGCCCGAGTCGTGGCGGCCGACGATTTCGATGTCGTCTACGAACAGGCCGTCGTCCACCATCGCGTCGATGGCTCGAATGCCCGTGTGCTTGCCCCGGAGGTCGACTTTGAAGCCCTGAAAGTGGAGGTCGACGCCCGGGTTGTAGTAGATGCCGAGGCGGAACAGGCGATACTGTGGCCCGTCGAAGTCGTAGTAGTTCGCCGGGACGAACGTGGCGTCGTCGCCCACCATTCCGAAGTTCCGAAAGCCCGTAAACCGGAACTGCTCGTCCATGAAGTACCGGCCCGGCGGGAACTTGAGCAGCGTGTCGTTGCCCGCGACACGGCGCAGAATCGGCGTGATGGATTCTCCGCCCGTCGGGTCCGCGCCCGCGTCCTCGACCATGTCGATGACTCGACTGTAGCTGTCGTCTACGTGGTCGTGCGCTTTCGCCGTACCAGAAGAAAGCAGCGTCGTCCCCGCCGCAGTCGCCCCGACTGCGCCCATGAACTGCCGCCGCCCGATGGTGGTGTGCTGTGCCTGCTGGTTTGCGTCGATGTCCTCGTTTTGCATGTGATTTGTGGGGTGCGATTCTCGGGCCCGGTCGGATGCCGTATGAGTGGAGTTGAGACTAAACCCGTAGCTATCGCGAAGCCGCATATTCGTATTTCGATGACAGTAATTCCCGTTTGAATTACTTTCTAATATTAACATTCTAGTAAGGATATAAAATTGTTATGATTTCAGTAGTATACTGACATAGATTAATTACTGTCTGGAAATATGAGTAATAAATGCAGTCATTAAGGGGCTATTAATTGAAACATAAAACCCTGAATTTCAGGTTTCTAGCGGCTAGAAACCCAAAATTCTCATTCCGCAATTATTCCGATGCATTCCTTCCTACACGTTCTATCATACTTTTCAAAAATCAGAGTAATGGACCGTTTCACACCGCTTAGACAGGTTCTAAACCCCGGAATTCGCGAGTTTCGTATCAATCTACTAGAGTAGTCTCTGAGCGGGGTAAACCGGGTTCATCGCATCGGCGTTCACGTCACTCGGGATGAATGTTTTGGCAATATTTGCTAGGTCTGCGACGCCATATTTTGGTCGTGCGCGCAGTCACCTCCGACCACGCGCGGTGCTCACCAGTTACGACAGGTCGGATTGAAGTCGAGGTGAGCCGTGGCAATAGTAGTCCCAACCGGATATCGAACCACGCGAGCTGCTCGCGCCGCTCTCCCGTTTGAACCGGGGTTCAGTTACGATTTACGCGTTGGCTTCCCAGCGCGAAAATACGATAGTCCAAACCGGATATCGAACAACGGTCGCAGATAAGCTGCTCCCTTATTCGAATCCGGCGCTCTTTCAGCGTTACAGCCGAGGCTCAACGTGGAGCCTCGGCAGAATATATAGTCCCAACCGGATATCGAACTGAAGTCGCTCCCTTTGGTCGCTCCAAACTTCGAATCCGGTGGTCAGTCACGAATATAGCCGACGCTCGCAGTTGAGCGTCGGCAAAGTTAGTAGTCCCAACCGGATTCGAACCGGTGTCAACGGCTCCAAAGGCCGCTATGATTGGCCACTACACCATGGGACTGCACTCACTTCGTTCGCTCATCCCACGTACCTCGCAGTTCCTTCGGAACTGCTCACCACCGCGAGACTCGATTTGCTCGCCTCGCGTGATTCGCAATCCGTACCGGATTGTTCATCACCATGGGATTGCACTGCGTTTGTCCCATTAGCCTTCACGCGTGGCGTGAAGACACCATAGGACTGCTCGATGTGAGACTTCACTTCGTCCTATCTGTTCCCTATACTTGAACGCTTCGAGAATCCGCAGACTAAGACGCGATTCAGTCGCGGTCCTGCATCATGACCGTGACCGGACCGTTGTCGAAATTGAGGAGCACCGACTGTGCGACGTCGCCGAACAGCGCCTTGCCGGAGGGCGAGCGACGCGTCCCGATGAGGAAGATGTGGTCTGCCTCGAAGTCCTCTGCGGCGGCGAGGATGCGCTTCGTGAGCTGGCCCACGACACTCACCGTCTCGTACTCAATGCCGAGATCCTTCAGCTCCTCAAGGCCGAGCTTCGTCGCGAGGCGGAGGGCCTCGTCCTCTGCCTCTTCGAGGGTGTAGGTGGTTTCCCCGGAAGAACCTTGACGGCGGGCCTCGTGGCGCTCGTCGTATTCTTCCTCGGGAAGAATCGAGAGGAGAACGAGTTTCGCGCCGCTGCCTTTGGCGAATTCACCCGCTTCGCGGACCAGTTCTCGGTTGCTGTCGAGGGGTTCGACCACGACCAATCCGGTTTGCATGGCAGGGGCTACACGACGGGATGTGATAAAAGGTTACGACGGGACGCGATTACGATTATTTCGCGGGGCTCGACTGGGAGGACGACTGGGAGAGCTCCAAGTCCTGGACGAGAAGCGAGCAAACGTCGTCCTCGGCGGAGAAGCAGTCAGGACAGCGTGAGTCGCGGTCGATAATCGTGTCGAGGCGGTCTGCCACCGTCTCGTCGATGACGCTTTCCAGTGCCTTCGCCTCGGCATTGAACTCCTCTACGTCCAGCACCTCGATGAGGAAGCGTTCGATGATGCAGTAGGTCTGGAGCGAGTCCCGCGCACGCATGATTCCCTCGTCGGTGAGCGATGCGCCTTTGTACTTCTCGTGGATGAGCAAGTCCCGGGCTTCGAGCTTGCCGATCATTTCGTTTACACTCGCGGGACTCACCTCGAGCATGTCCGCGAGTTTGCCCGTGGCGGCGGGACCGTCTTCCATCTGCTGGACGAGGTAGATTGCTTTCAGGTATTGGTCGGCGGTGTTCATTCGCGCGTCTCCATGAGTTTAGTCACTGCTTCGACACCCTCTGCTTCCTCTTCGCGGATGGACGCAAGGGTTTCGATGAGGCGGTCTCGGTCGATACTGAACGCGGTTTCACTCGCTTCGATGGCGTCGATGAGGTCGTCGTAGAACTTGTACGCCGTCTCCTCGTTACAGAGCTGGTCGTAGAGCAAACCGTCGAAATCCTCTGGCTTGGTGCGCCCGTAGCGTTCCGAGACGAGCATCTCGATTTCCTCGTAGCCGATGACCTCCGCATCGAGTTCGTCGATGAGCGCAGAGAGTCGCTCGCGGTGTTCTGCTGACTCCTCTGCGGCGTGTTCTAAGAGGTGGACGATTTCGTCGTCGAGTTCGTCCGCGCCGAGCGATTCGTAGTGGTGGTGGGCTCTCGCTTCGACGACTTCCTCTAAGACGACCCCAATCTGGAGCAGCCGAGCGAGCTGGTGGTCCGACGAGACGCGCTGGCCAAGGCTCATGGGGCGCACCTCGCATGACGACCAGATACCGTCGCCGTCGTGACCATTCGCATAAAGCTAGTTCGGAGAGACGGGAACTTAAGCCGTTCCCTACTCACCGGGTTAGTTGTGCAGGCGCTCTTCGATGAGCGCTTCGAGGTCGGTGCGGAACTCGTCGACCTCGATTTCGTCGAGTACCGGGACGAAGAATCCTTCGACGAGCATGTTCTTCGCCACCTGCTCTGGAATCGACCGGGAGGTCATGTAGAGGAGGTCCTCTTTGTCGACCTGTCCGACCGACGCCGAGTGGCTGGCCTCGGTGTCGTGGTTGTTGATGATGAGCTTCGGACTCGCATCTGCCTCGCTCTCGTCTGAGAGCATCAGCGTGCTCTCGCGCTGGTAGGAATTGGTGTCCCACGCGTCGCGACCGACGTCCTGGACACCCTCGTAGACCGAGCGGGCGGCGTCGTCGAGAACGCCGCGCGTGACGAGGTCTGCGGTCGTGTGCTCTGCCATGTGCCAGACGCGGGAGGCGATGTCGATGTGCTGGTCGTTGTGACCGAAGAACGCACCGATGATTTTCGTCTCGGAAGTGTCTCCATTGAGGTTCGTCTCGACCGAGGACTTCGTCATGCGAGAGCCGATGTTGCCCTCGATGAAGTTGATGGTCGAGTAGGTGTCCGTGTCCCCGCGCTTGAGCTGGTAGTTGTACGTCTCCTCGTCCAGGTTCTGGAGGGAGCCGTACTGTACGTGGCTGTTCTCACCAGCGACGATTTCGACGATGCCGCTGTAGTAGCGCTCGCCCTCGACTGCCTCACCCGTGGACTGGCGTTCGAGGATGGTCACCGAGGAGTTCTCCTCCGTGACGACGAGCGTGTAGTTGAACAGCGACCGCGAGTTCATCGTGGTGCGAATCTTCACGTCCTCTGCGTCGACGCCCTTCGGGACGTAGACGACGGTGCCCGTGGTGAACAGGGCCGTAGAGAGGGCGGTCAGGTAGTTCTCCTGGGTCGGAACGACGGAGCCGAAGTGCTCTTTGACGAGGTCTTCGTGCTCGTTCAGCGCTTCCGCGAAGGAGAGCACTTCGACGTTGTCGGGACCAACCTGGTCTTTTTCCTCCGCCGCGTTGAGCGGGTCGACGAACGACTCGAAATCCAGGTCTGCGAGGTTGGTCCAGTTGCGCCCCGGCGTCCGGATGACGTGGGGCATGTCTGCGTCCTCGAGGGCCGCGAGTGCGTCGAGACGGGTCTCGAGCATCCACTCGGGCTCGTCGAGTTGCTCGCTGATCTGGCGGACCTGTTCTTCGGTGAAGTTGGCGTGTACTTGCGCACTCATGTTATCCGAGGCTGCCCTCCATTTCGAGTTCGATGAGCCGGTTGAGTTCGACTGCGTACTCGATTGGCAGTTCTTCCGTGATGGGTTCGATGAACCCGGCGACAATCATCTGCTTGGCTTCGTCGTCGTCGAGCCCGCGACTCTGGAGGTAGAAGATGTCCTCGTCGCCGATCTTACCCACGGTTGCCTCGTGAGCGACGTCGACCTGGGACTCCTGAATCTCCATGTACGGCATCGTGTCCGAAGTGGACTCGTTGTCGAACATCAGTGCGTCACATTCGACGCTCGTAGAGGAGCCAGTCGCCCCACGCGAGATGTGGACGAGGCCACGGTAGTTCGTTCGGCCGCCGTCCTTGCTGATGGACTTGGACTCAATGGTGGACTTCGTGTTCGGCGCGTTGTGGTAGACCTTCGCGCCGGTGTCGATGTTCTGGCCCTTGCCGGCGAATGCAATCGTGATGTGGTTGTCACGCGCACCTGGTCCCTTGAGGATAGTCGCTGGGTAGAGCATGGTTGCCTTCGAACCCATCGACCCGGAGACCCATTCCATGGTCCCGTTCTTCTCGACGATGGCGCGCTTCGTGTTGAGGTTGAACGTGTTCTTCGACCAGTTCTGGACGGTCGAGTACTGGACGTGTGCGCCCTCCTTGACGAAGACTTCGACGCCACCGGAGTGGAGGTTGTGGACACCGTACTTCGGTGCCGAACAGCCCTCGATGTAGTGGACTTCGGAGTTCTTCTCCGCGATGATGAGCGTGTGCTCGAACTGGCCCATCCCCTCGGAGTTCATGCGGAAGTACGCTTGGACTGGCATCTCGACCGTCACGTCCTCTGGGACGTAGACGAACGACCCGCCGGACCAGACTGCGCCGTGCAGCGCCGCGAACTTGTTGTCGCTCGGCGGCACGCATTTGGTCATGAAGTACTCTTTGACGATGTCTTCGTGCTCCTGGACCGCCTGGTCCATGTTGCAGAAGATGACGCCCTTTTCCTCCCACTGTTCCTGCATGTTCTGGTAGACAATCTCGGATTCGTACTGCGCACCGACACCGGAGAGTGCCTTGCGCTCTGCTTCTGGAATCCCGAGTTTGTCGAACGTGTCTCGAATCTCTTCTGGCAGTTCGTCCCAGTTATCCACACCGCCGCGTGTCTCCACGTCTGGGCGGATGTATGGGACAATCTCGTTGATGTCGAGCTCCGAGAGGTCCGGCTGACCCGGCCAGTCGGTGGGCATCGGCATCTTCTGGAACTGCTTCAGCGCGCGCAGACGGCGCTCGAGCATCCACTCGGGCTCGTCCTTGTCTTCGCTGATGAGACGGATTGTCTCTTCAGTGAGGCCTTTTTCCGTTTTGAACGCCGACTTCTGCTCCTTTTTGAACTCGAAGCGGGCCTCGGTGTCGGTTTTCTTGAGGTGGTCTTCTTGTGAACTCATTGTTGTTAGTGGGTGTTTGTTCGCCAGTCCCTTTACGCTGTCTCGTAGACTTCTTCGCGAATCCAGTCGTACCCCTTGTCTTCGAGCTCCTCAGCGAGCGACGCGTCGCCGCTCTTTACGACCTTCCCGTCCATCATGATGTGGACGTGGTCTGGTTCGACGTAGTCGAGGATGCGCTGGTAGTGGGTAATCTGAAGGATACCCGTGCCGACCTCGTCGCGAAGCGCGTTGATGCCCTTCGAGACGTCCTGCAGGCGGTCGATGTCGAGCCCGGAGTCGATTTCGTCGAGCACGGCGATGGATGGCTCGAGGATGGCTGCCTGCAGCACTTCGTTTTGCTTCTTCTCACCGCCGGAGAACCCGGCGTTCAGGTAGCGCATCGCGAACTTCTCGTCCATGTCGAGGAGTTCCATCTTTTCTTTGAGAATCTGCTGGAACTCGGCGACACCGACTTCGCCATCGTCTGCTGGGCCTTCCATCGGGGAGGTGGAGTAGCCCGCTTCTTCTTCTTCCTCGTCGTCGTCCTCGCCGAAGATGAGGTCCTCGCGCTCTTCGAGTTTCGCGTTGAGCGCGGTGCGGAGGAAGTTAACCATCGTGACGCCCTCGATCTCGGCGGGATACTGGAAGCCGAGGAAGATGCCGAGTGCGGCACGCTCTGGTGGTTCGAGGTCGAGGAGGTTCCAGGTGCGCTTTGCCTCTGGAATCGCCTCGTCCAAGTCCGCGAACTCGTCTTCTTCGAGGTGGAGGAGGATTTCTCCGGCGGTGACCGTGTAGGCCGGGTGACCGGCAATAATCTTCGCCATCGTCGACTTCCCGGAGCCGTTCGGTCCCATCAGGGCGTGAATCTCGCCGGACTGCACTTCGAGATTGACGCCGCGGAGAATCGTCTCGCCGCCCTCTTCTGCTACTTCTGCGTGTAGGTTTTTGATTTCTAGCCTAGCCATTCTGGAGACACCTAAGTCGTCTTGAGATGGGTACGTCGCGCCCATAATCCTTTCGCAATCCTGCGCAAGACTTTTCGATTTCAGAAAACAGAATTTTGTGTTTGAGAAAAGAAAACGTCCGTCAATGCAAAGTCAAATTCCTGAAAATAGAACGGTTTTCGGTCCAATACAGTCTCTGTGTCTTGGTTTTTGCTAGAGAGACTCAAGCACAGATGAGTGAGCGTCGAAAACCGCCACAAAGCGTCCGAAATCCCTCCAGAAAAATTAACTATCTAACAGTCACATGAAGCTCCCGAGCCCAGTCTGCTCCTGTCCCGATTTGACTTCTTCCCAGGAGATGTCGAGGGCTTCGAGAATGCGCTCGATTGGTCCCTGTAATGTCTTTTCTAACATCTTGTCCCAGTCAACCTGGAACTCTTCTGGAACCTGGTCTGCGTACTCGAAGCAGATGACGTCCGGGTCGCGTTTGAACTCGCCGTAGAGCAGTTCGTCCGCCGTCATTCCGGCAGGGTCGATGCCGGTCTCCGTTTCGATACGTCGGAAGAACGCCGGGTGCACTTTCGCGAGATAGAGGCGCTTTGGCTTGCTCCCGCGCTGGAAGTTCGTCCCGAGCAGCAGGTTCGCGTATTTCGCCCCGCGTACGTGTGCGGTGTCGGTGTCGTAGTTGTCTAACTGCTTCCCGATACCGCCCGGAATCGCCACGTCGTCCAACCCGACGTTCCCTGCTCTGAAGTCCTCAATGACGTCGTGGACGTAGGTTTTCACCTTCTCTAAGTCCTCTCCGTGGACGATCATTTCGATGACCCGGAGCTGGACCTCCTTCGTGATGGGCGCGATGTCGGAGCGCTTGTACTCGAAGCCGGTGATGTCGATGTCGTCTACGTCTTTGCCTTCCTTCCAGATGATGTGGCCCGCGTAGCGCTTCTTCTTCCCCGCCTGGAAGAACCGCCGGTAGAGTTTCTCGAACTCGATTTGGAAGCGGTGGTTCTCTGCGTTCAGTTTCTCGCGCGCGAACTCGTCGTAGGCTTCGTTGATGTGTTCCTCGATGTCGAACGACTGCTCGATGGCCGACTCCTTGTCTACGTCTGGTCCGAGTTCCAGCATGATTGAGTCGGTATTGTGCAACACTAGTCCACCAACGGCATCGACGAAGGTCTCGTTCTTCTCGACGCTCAAGTCGTAGACGTAGCCATCGTGTTCGACTTCAGTAAGAACTGGGTCGCGACCGCTGCGGTAGTAGTCGCACGTTCGAATCGTGTATGTCCCCTTCGAGTCTCGATATTTCATCGAGTGTTTCTGGTTTTGTTGGGTCAAAAGCATGGAGAGCCCTGCAGCAAGCTCTCTACTAGTGGTTTCGTAATCGAAATTCCGTTTCGCATAGTCGTCTGCGTATCGTGGGAATTTTCGAGAGCCGTCACCTTCTACGAGGACTTCCAGGAAGACGTCTTGGAGCTGGTTTTCGAGGTGGAAGACGAATCCAGGGATACGCTTTCCACGAGACGTTTGTCCAGAAAACTCCCTAAAGAATACAGCAGAGAGTTCGTTCATCATCTGAAGCTTCAATGTCGTGTCGTTGTACGACACCGAAGCCGGTTCACCTCCTGTCTCGTACGAAACCGTCCGCTCCGCTTGTGAATCGCTTGCGATGATACTTGCGGTCGCTCCCTCGAAAAGACGGTGGTAGTCGTCTTTGAGTTGGGTAAGCCACTCTTGACGCGATTCCGAGATGCTCGCACCAAATTTCGAAGCAGTCGTCTCTTGTGTCGAGGAACTTCCCTCCGCTAAATAGGCAGCAAGAAGCCGAATCAGTGCGGCCCCGTCCGCACTTTGCAAGTCGATTCGGCGCTTCACTTTCACCGTTGACTGTAATCGACCGTGGTGTTCGTGACCGAACCAGACCCATTCGTCGTCTGCGTGGATATGCTTTATCTTCGTTTTTCCGCGCTCGGAACCAACACTCCTGCCGTCGGTGTATTCGCGTTCGTAACCGTTCAGCATCTCGTAGACGTCTATCGAGTCAACAGAGGCAACATCCGGAAACGATGGAATTCGAAGCGGCTCGCGAACGTCTGCAGGCGAGGCCTCGACGAATGTGCCATCGTTTTCGACCATGTAGGAGTGGTCGTGTGTTGTCGTAGACTCACCGAATTTGTGCTGCAGCCGAACCACTTTCTTGTCCGTCTTGTGGCGAATGACTTGCGTAATTGGCTGCCACTCTGCGTCCCCGGTCTCGCTCAGCGAGAGCGCGTTCCATCCGTCAAGCGAGCGGCGTGATTTCCCAACTGTCGAGTGGGCAACTGGACCTCCATCTGCAGTGATAAGAATGTCGGCATCGTCGGCAGATGCCAATTCGAACAATTGCTCGATTGGTATTATCTGGACCGTTCCAGACGGGTCTTGCACAACGATTGGTCGGTCACCAGTAACGCTATCGCCGTACACCACGTTGTAACCCAGGTCGTTCGCGGCCTGCTCGGTGAAGTTGATGACCTCACGGCCAGTCGCGGTCACCGCAGCGCCCATCTCCTTGTCGTACAGGCGGAATCGCTCCCAGCCCAGCACCCCGTATAGGGAGTTCATGATGACCTTCACGGCGGCCTGCTGGCGGTCGAAGCGGTCGTAGTCTGTCGAATCGGGGTCGTTCTGGTTGCGAAGTTCCTTCTTCTGTTCGCGTTCACTCAAGAGTTCGTCCACCATCTCTCGGATGATGCCGTCTGGCTGTTTTCGGAAGTGCGTCCCGTTCGGGGCTTTGAACGTCTCGCCCTCATAATCGGGGCCGACCTTGGAGTCGGGCGAGGCATTGATGGTGACCATGCACATCGGGTACAGCGACTTCAGGTCGAGCACCGTGACGTTCTCGCGGACGCCCGAGATGGGGTCGAACACCGCACCGCCTTCGTAGTCTTCGCTCTCAGCTCGGCCCTTCGAGGGCAGGGCGAAGTTGCCGTGGACCTTGTGCAGGACGTAGAGGTCCACCGCGTCGCCCGGCGTCGGCGCGTCTTCGAGTTTACACCCGACGAACGACGCCACCTCGCGCCAGAACGGGATGATTCCCTGCTTACGGTCGAGTTCGACGCACAACTCCACGTCGCGCAGGTTGTACTCCAGCAGTTTCGACGGGTTCTCCTCCCAGAGGTCGCCAATAGACCCGGCATAGCGCTCCTTTCCGATGCCGAGTTCGACTTCACCCACCGCGTCGAGGCGGTAGGAGTCGAGTTCGGTGAACTGAGTCCGTTTGTAGCCATACAGCAGGTCGAACACGACGCGTCCTTTGATGTTCGGCCCCTGCCAGTCAGAGCGCCAGACCTCGTCTACGCGCGAGAGACGATTGTAGTCGAGGTCGTACGCTGAACCGCGTTCGAGTTCTTCGAGGCGGTCTAAGAGGTACGGCGCGTCGAAGTCCGCGAAGTTCCACCCGGTCAGCACGTCAGGGTCGGTTTCGACCAGATAGTCGAGGAACGCCGCGAGCATCTCGTCTTCTGCCTCGAACCGGCGAATCTCGAACTCGATATCCCCCTCTATCGGGTCGTAGGCAGAGAGGTCGTCCGGTCCCGTCGCACCGTCGGGAGCCTCGTAGAGCCACATGACGTACTCGTCGTCGAACGAGTCGTGGCTGGTCAGGCAAATAATCGGCTCCTCGCCGTCTTCGGGGAAGCCGTTTCGGTCCTCGACTTCGATGTCGAACGTGTTCACGCGCAGGTTCGCATCGACGTCGACCGCCTCGATTTCCGTGTGCGGGACGTGGATGGCGCCGTCGTCGCCGCGGCGTTCTGGCACCCGAATTCCGCTTGTGATGTCCTTGTCGATGAGCAGGCGGTTCGGGAACAGGATGTCCGCCTCGAAGTGGTCGAAGCGGTCACGAATCTGCCCCACGTCGCGCGGCGTGCGCCCGAAGATTTTGGTCAGTTTCTCTCCCCGAATGCTCTCGTAGCCCTCTTCCCACCCCGTGATGACGTCCATGTCGAGTTTGTCGTCAGAGAGCGAGTCGGTCGGCGCGTAGAAGTACGGCCGAAAACCAGAGACGAGGACGTGTTCGAGTTCGTCGTCCGCCGTGCGTCCGAAGACGTGGAGGACGGGGGCTTCTGCGTCGCCACTGCCGACGAGCGTGTAATCGACCTGCGAGACGGCCAGTTCGATGGTTCCGGTGGCGTCGGGGAATTTCTTGGCCGCCGAGTCGACGACGTCCGCGTGCGTCGCGCCGTCGCCGGCGACCGCTCGTGCCTCCGCTGCGAGCCGGTCTGTCTCCTCCGCTGGCTCCGTGGCATCGAACTGGTCGAGCCCCATCTGCGTCATTGTAGGAAGAACTCGTCCAGCCGATAAAAACACCCGCGGTCCAGCGTCTACACTTGCAACATCCACAAAAGATTTAATGTGATAACACATATCATACTTCGAGGTGAAATGGCCTAATGTCAAACCACGCAAGTTCGCGTCGGCAGCCAGATAGCGCTGACAGACCAGAGCCAGCCGTCCCGGCAGGAGTCGAGACCACAGAGGTCTACGAGACAGAGGACGGAATTGTGCTCTATGACGCGGAGAACCCGCTTGCGTGGGTACAGGCCACGCACGCTGTTCGACTGAGTGACGTGGCATAAGGGGAGTATCGTGACGTGGCGACACGTCGGAGAATACTTTTTTGCGGACGACGTAGGACGAAGCGTGTTCGACCTAGAGGAAGAGGACTCAGACGCGTGGCCGGACGAGCCAACGGAGTTCGACCCCGAGAAGGACATCGGCCCGAAGATTCCCCAGGTCCAGATGCCAAAGACGGACATGTCGGACGTCCCAGACGACGTGTTCCGTACTTTCTGGTCGCTCGTCCTCACGTTCAATATCGCGTTGTTCGCCCTGAGCCTCGGCGCGATGCTGATGTACTTCCGTGGCCAGTTCCAGACCGGCGGAGCCGTGTTCGCACTCGGGGTCGTCTCACTGGTCTACGGCGTCGCAAAGTACCGCGCCTTCCAGAACCGATAACCGGCCTGCCTCCCTTCCTCTACCCATGCGGACGGTCACCGACGACACCGGACGACACCTCCTGCTCATCGCCGAGTCGAGCGACGCAAGTCGCGTTCGAGACCCGGAGACCGGCGAGGAGTTCTACGTCGAAAACGACCGACTGTCGCACGTCGACGGCGAATCGACCTTCGAAACCGTCGCCAGAAGCGTCGACGAACCCGTCCGAAAACTGCTCTCTGCGGTCCACACCGAGTGGGCGCTCGGCTTGCTCATCCACCTCGACGAGAACGGCCCCGTGTCCGCCCGCGAACTAATGGAAACCGACGACAAGTGCGAGAGCACGCTGTATGGAACCATCAGCGAGTTTCGCGCCGCCGGCCTCGTCGTCGAGGCGGACGTGTTCGGCGAGCGCGGCTATCGAACGACCGAGCGGGCGAGCGCGGCGCTACACCAACTCCGCGGGTAACTCCCGCGCCTCGCGTTCTGCACTCGACCGGTTGCTCGTCGCGTCTTTTTCCACCACGACGAGGTCGTCGGCCGCGCCGACGAGTTCCTCGTCGTGAGAGACGACCACGATTTGCTCCACCCCGAGCGTGCGCATCGAGTCGATGAGTTCGATGAGTTGCGTGACGTGCCCGTCGTCTAAGAACACCGTTGGCTCGTCGAGGATGAGCGGCGGCATCGGGGCAGCCCCGTCGATGCCTTCGGAGAGCAGGCGGTAGATGGCACAGCGCAGGCTCAGGTTGAAGATGGCGCGCTCGCCGCCGGACAACTGGTCGGGAGCCAGTGCCTCGCCGTCCTTCTGGAACACCGTGAGTTCGTAGTCGCCGTCGAGTTCGATGCGCGAATACGAGTCGTTCTGGTAGACGAGGTCGAACACCTCGTTCAACATTCGCTCCAGGGTCTCGACGTTGCGCTGGCGGAGTTCGCTGCGCAAGTCGCCGTACATGTGCTGGAGGTCTTCTGCCTCCTCGTAGAGTGAGTCGAGATGGGAGACGACAGACGCGACGCGGTCACGTCGTTCGCGGAGGTTTTCGAGGTCTTCGATGGCGTTTTCGAGCGCACCGATGGTTCCCTTGAGCGAATCGCGTTTGTCCGTGAGGTGGTCGAGTTTGTCCTCGTTCTCACTCAGGTAGGTCTCTGCGTGCTCTTTGCGGTTTTTCGCCGCCTCGATAGCCGACTCGTCGAATTCGGATTCGAGTTCCTGCTTTCGCGCGGTCAGGTCGGCGAGGCGCTCGCGGCGCTCCTCGTTCATCTCGGCGAGATGGGACCGTCGGTCGCGCTTCTGGGTCATCTGGACCTCGTTTTCCGTGATGTCAGAGAGAAGCGTTTGCATCTCGGTGAGCCGGGATTTCCGCTCGCGTAGGGCCGTCCGTTGCTGATTCAACGTGGCGATCGCCTGGCGCGCCACCGTCGCTTTTTCGGTCGCTTCACTCGCGGCCTCACGCTTCGATTCGGCTCGTTCTTCGAGCGTATCGGCTTCGTCGCGGAGGGTTGCCACCGTCTCGCGGCGCTCTTCGAGCGTCGTCTCGCGCTCTGCGACGAGCTGTGTGACGTTCTCCTTCTGTCGTTCTAAGTCGGCGACTGTCCGCTCTGCGTCGCGGAGCGATTCTGCCGTCTCGATGCGAGCTTCGAGGGCGGATTTCTCCTCCTCGAGTTCCGCGAGTTCGGCGTCCAGCGACGCGAGTTCCTCACGGTCGTCGTCCAGCGAATCGACGTGCGGAGAGTCCTCGACGGGCTGGCCACACTCCGGGCACTTACCTTCGTCGAGCAAGCGTTCTGCGTCCTCGATGCTGGCCTGCAGACTCTCGCGGCGGGCGCGAAGATTCGTCTCCCGGTCCGCCAATTCCTCGCGCTCGGCTTCGAGCGATTCGCGGAGAGTCGCCGCCTCGCCGAATTCGACTGGTGCGTCGTCGAATGCAGCCCGCGTGTCCGCGATTTCGTCGTCGATGTCGCCAACTTTCTCGCGGCGCTCTGTCAGCGTCTCCTCGTCTTCGGCGATGGCTGCCTCCGTTTCGGCGGCCTCCTCGCGCTTCTGTGTCGCCTGTGCGTCGAGTTCCTCAGCCCGCTCTTCGAGCGATTCCGCGTCGCTCGTGTGCGACTGGGCTTCGACGCTCCGCTCCCGGATCTGTTCGTGCAATTCGTCGTCTTCGTCCTCCACCGCAGCGAGTGCCTCCTCGACCGCCTCGGGGGTCGCTTCGTCGAGAGCGCTCGCTTCGACCTGCGATTCGAGGTCGGCGCGAAGTTCCTCGGTGGCTTCCCGGAGATTTCGAAGGCGTTCTTTGAGCGCGTCACGTTCGCTCTCGTCGGTGCGGATACTCTCGCGCACGTCCGAGATTTCCTCGGTCAGGTCGCCGAGTTGTTCGCGTTTCTCTTCGTACGCGTCGAGCGTCTCCTGGGCGTCGTCTCTCGTGTCTCGGGCCTTCTCCAGATTCCCCTCTAAACGCGAGAGCTTTTCCTCACAGTCTGCGAGTTGCGTCTCCGCCTCGTTGAGTTGATCGTGGAGGTTCTGCGCTTCTTTCTCCGCAATCTGGTCGTCGAGCTGGGTGAGACTCCCGTGTTGGTCGTCGAGCACGCTCCGCACGCCGAGGCGGGCGTCGCTCGCCCGTTCGCGATACTCCTCTAACTTCCCGAGCTGGAGGAGGTCGTCGATCATCGACTGGCGCTCGCGGGGGGTCGCGTTGATGAGTTTGTTCACCTCGCCCTGCCGGACGTACGCGCAGTTCACGAACGCCTCGTCGTCCATCCGAAGCAGGGACCGAATCTGTGTCTCCACGTCGGTCACGCCGTCGATGGTCCCCTCCGGCGTTTCGAGGATGCACGACACGGTTTGTGCTCGGTCGCCGCGCACCTTGATGCGGCGCTCGATACGGTACTCCGCGCCCGCGTGGGCGAACCAGAGTTCGACCGACGCCTCCTCCGCACCGATGGTCACGAACTCGTCTAAACTGCGGTCGAACCCGCCGGGGCCGTAGAGGGCGAAAAAGCACGCTTCGAGCAGCGTGGACTTGCCGCTCCCGTTTACCCCGTGGATGACCGTCACCCCGTGGTCGAGAGACAGGTTGGCGTCGTCGTAGCACTTGAAGTTCTCCAGGCGAATCTGCTCGAATTTCATAGGTACTCCTCCATCGACCGCTGGGTCTGCCCACCGCTTGACGACTCACTTGTGGCGTCCGCCGATTCGTCGGCGGGTTCGGCAGCGTCTTCAGCTGCGTCCTCCTTCTCTCCGTCTTCAGCTTCGTCAGCCGTTGTGGCTTCGTCTCTCACTGGCTCTCCCTCGGGGTCGGTTTCCGAGGCTATCTCTGTTGCTGTGTCGTCGTCCGTACCAGCCACCGCATCTGCGGATTCCGTGTCGGCTTCGTCTGCCGCATCGGCCGTTTCGGGTGCGGGTTCAGGTGACTCCGTGGTCGCTTTCTGCGTTGTGGATTCAACGGTTTTCTCGGTGTCAGTCTCTGTGTCCGCTGCCTCCGTCTCGGCGTGCTCCGGGCGAGGTGCGGCGGTGAACACCGAGAGGTCGTCTCCGTCGAGCAGTTCCCGGACGCGCGTTTCGACTTCGTCGCGGACGTTCGAGTCTGCGACTTTGCTGGCGCGAACCACCTCGTCGATTTCGATGGCGGCTCCGCTCAAGCCGAGTTCACGAACCCGTTCGCGGACGGCCTCGTCTGGGTCGGCAAAGGAGACGCTCACCTCGGTCTCAGGCGTTTCGTATTCGCGTTTGTCGTTGACGCGGGCGACGAGTGCCCCCCGTTCGGTGGCGAACTCCTCGACCGCTGCCTGCGAAAACGGTTCGCCGTCGCCCGTGATGGTGACGAGCGCGACGGCGTCGTCGAGGTCGTACTCGCGGACGCGCGCTCGCATCTCGTCGAGTCCCTCACCGTCACCGAGCTCAATGTCGATGAAGTGGAACTGGCGGGTGGGTAGTCCCCGGCGGGTGATGTCCACACCGTTTTCGAACGTGACGATGTTGTAGCCGCGTTCGTCGCGCTCGCTCGCGCTCGCGCGCTCGGTGGACCCACAGTAGGTGACCCACGTTTCACCGACCTGTTTTTTCGCGGGCTTGTGGTTGTCGCCGAGCAACATCGCGTCGAACTCGATGGAGGCCGTTTCGAGGAGCCCTTCCGTGTCCCAGTCGCCGAAGTCGAACGGCGTGAACAGGCCGTGGGTGACGAGCGCGGCGTGGTCGGCGTCGTGCGGTGCGAACTCGTAGTCTAACTGGTCGCGCCGGGAGGGCGGCACGAAGTCCAATCCGTAAAAAGCGGTGTTGCCGAGGACGTAGGGGTCGCTCCCGAGGCGCGTGGCGAGGCCGAGATTCTCGTAGAGGTCGAGCCACTGGCCGTTGCGCTTGCCCTCGTGGTTGCCGACGATTGCGAGAAACGGAATGTCGGCGTCGTCGAGCGTGCGAAGGACAGAGAGCGTCCCGAGAAGGTCCTGAAGGTCCGGTCTGCGGTCGTGAAAGAGGTCACCAGCGTGGATGACCGCGTCGACGTCCGCCGCCACGGCGTCGTCTACGACCTGTCGAAAGGCAGCGAGGAAATCCTCTCGGCGTTCGGCAGTGTGGTACTGCTGATAGCCGATGTGGGTGTCCCCCGTATGAATCACCCGAGTCATGTCCAGATTATTTTGCGTCTCGACGTAAAGGGATTCCGCGACCGGAGCGAAAGTGATTGGCGACGCGACGAAAGTCACGAACGGTTTCGATTGCGCGTCGGCCCGCTCCCGCGAGGTCGTCGTCGCCAGTGGCCGCACACCGTTCGACCGCGGCTTGGAACTGGTTGAGCGGAACCGCGGCGAAGAACTCGGCGGCGGCCTCCACGTCGTCGACGGCCGCGACGCCGCGGCGCACTAGGGCGTCGTCGGGTTCCGAAGTTATGTCGTCAGGTTCCGGAGGTATGTCGTCCAGTTTCGAGCGGGCGGCGTCCGATTCCGAAGCTGTGGCGTCGGCTGTAGGGGAGGCACCAACAGTCGGGGCGAACGCGAGGCGGCGAAGCGCACGTTTCACCGCGTCGGGGTCGGGAACGTCGTCTGACACGCCCCGCGATTGTCCCGGCTTCGTATATGAAGTTATTCGAGGTCGAGGGTGTAGAGGCGCTTTCTCGCGTCGGTGAAGGAGAATCGCGACGAAACCGCACCCGCGTCTTCGAGTCGGTTGAGCGCGTACCGGACGGTGCGCGGGGGCAACAGCGTCTCTTCGACGAGTTGTCCCTGCGTGAGCGTCTCGTTGTAGTCAAGCATCTTGGCAACGAGCTTTGCACTTGGTGGTAAGTCACGGACTGCGGCCCATCTGTCGTCCTCGGCGTCGGTTACGACTGGCTCCTGAGTACTCATTATCACAGTTCTACGAATACTCCGTATTAATATTTCCGGATGTAAAATATTACTAATAATCATACTGGCTCGGATGCCGGACTTTCAGGCTCGCCGTCATATGTGTCATTATTTGAGAGGGTTTACCCGAAGCCTCTTATGAACTAGCGACCTATGCCGGTGTAATGACTGATACTGTTGACGACGTGGACTTACCCTACGACGAGGACGCGTCACAGCAGGAGAAAATCGAAGCTTTGCGCCAGCGCTTGCAGATCGTCGAATCGCAGAACGAGGAGATGCGCGACAAGCTTCTCGACGCGAACGCAGAGAACAACAAGTACCAGCAGAAGTTAGAGCGACTGACTCACGAGAACAAGAAACTGAAACAGTCCCCGCTGTTCATCGCGACGATTCAGGAAATCACTGAGAAGGGCGTCGTCATCAAACAGCACGGAAACAATCAGGAGGCGCTCACCGAGGTCACGGACGAGATGCTCGAACAGATCGAACCGGGCACTCGCGTCGCGGTCAACAACTCCCTTTCTATCGTAAAGACCCTCGACGACGAGACTGACGTCCGCGCCCGCGTGATGCAAGTCGAGCACAAACCAGACGTCACCTACGAGGACATTGGTGGTCTGGACGAGCAACTGAACGAAGTGCGCGAAACTGTCGAGATGCCACTCGAGAACCCAGAAATGTTCGAGAAGGTCGGCATCGAGCCGCCGTCCGGCGTCCTGCTCTACGGCCCGCCGGGGACCGGCAAGACGCTGCTCGCGAAGGCCGTCGCGAACCAGACCAACGCGACGTTCATCAAGATGGCCGGGTCCGAACTCGTCCACAAGTTCATCGGCGAGGGCGCGAAACTCGTCCGCGACCTGTTCCAGGTCGCCCGCGACCACGAACCCGCCGTCATCTTCATCGACGAAATCGACGCCATCGCGAGCAAGCGCACGGACTCGAAGACCTCCGGCGACGCTGAGGTTCAGCGGACGATGATGCAGTTGCTCTCGGAGATGGACGGCTTCGAAGAGCGCGGTGAGATTCGCATCATTGCGGCGACTAACCGCTTCGACATGCTGGATCGAGCAATTCTGCGCCCGGGCCGGTTCGACCGCCTCATCGAAGTACCAAAGCCCGGACAGGAAGGTCGCGAGAAGATCTTCGAGATTCACACGCGCAAGATGAACGTAGACGACGACGTTGACTTCTCGAAACTCGCAGAGGAGACGGGTGAAGCCTCCGGTGCCGACATCCGTGCCATCTGTACGGAAGCCGGGATGTTCGCCATCCGCGACGGCCGCACCAACGTCACGATGAAGGACTTCGACAGCGCGTGGGCGAAGATTCAGGCCGAAGAAGAGGACGACGACGTCTCGAAGACCTTCGCCTGAGCGACACGGGATTGCTGTTTTCAAAAAGTTTCGACGCGACCCCTACGGAGTCGCCACACCCCACCTCGTTAGAGGATGAGGGTGATGAGCGCGAGGACGATGAAGATGATCACGAACCATCGCGCGACGTTCATCGTCACCCCAGCGACACCACGGGCGCCCACCAGCGCCGCGATGATGGCGAGGACGAAGAATACGACTGCCCACTGCAGGAATTGGCCAGAGAACGCCTGGAGCGGCATGAGCTGTGCAACCGATAGGACTGCTTGCGTTAGTTCCATGTAACGATAATTGGGTGTTGAGCAATTCGTTATGCAGTGGGCATCGACGGACGTACTCGAATAAGATAGCGTTATTCTGAAGCCTTCAGTCGAGTGAGCAGGTCCGCATACACGAACACAGGTCACTGTCAGTGGCAAGAGTGCGTGACTTTCGGTGTGCTTAAGCTATCTCCCACTCCCTGTACGCTCATTCGTACTGAGCGATGTCTCCCGCAGAACTCCTTGGCGCGGTGATGGTGCTGGTCGCGAGCGGTGTGCTCGGTATCCTCGCCCACGAGTTCGCCCACGCGCTGGCGCTTCGGGCGTTCGGCATCGCGTTCAGAATCGACTGGCTCCCCGACGGCCGCGAAGAAGGGTTGTTAGGAATGATTTTCCTCGGAAAACTCGCCGCCGTCACGCCCACCAGGTTCCCGCACGCCGACGCCGCGCTCCGATTGCGCATCTCCTCGATGATGCCACTGGCACTCCTCGTGCCGCTCGCGACGATTCCACTCGGCGTCGTTCCGGGGTCGCTGGTCGCTGACTCGCTTTTCGCCAAAGTGGCGCTCATCGGCTGGTGTGCATGTGCGCTGCCGAGTCCGCAGGATTTCTCTGTGCTGTGGTACGCACCGCGTGTCGTGGCGAAGAAGCGGGCTGCACGGAAGAAGTAGCCGGTCGATTACGCGCCGAGGGCGAGGAAGGCGAGATACGGCAGTCCGAACAGGACCACCGTCATCACGACGAGCAGGATGCCGTAGCTGAGAAACGTGCCGAGTGCGGCCGTAAACGAGGCGTGGTCGAACTGCGCGGGAAGGTTCATACGCGAGACGTTGCCCGGTCCCCTCTTGAGTCTTTTGCCGTCAGGTGCGGAGGATGTCGCCAATGCGACGAGCCGGACCGTTCAGGTCGGGATTCTTCTCGATGATTTTGAGCACCTCGTGGTCGGTGATGTCCGGGTAGGATTTTCCGATGGCCTCCTCGACGAAGTCACGTTCGAGGCGGAACTCAGACCCTTCGTACACGACGTCTATCCCATCTTTGTCGAACGAGAGAACCGTCATGCGGAGATGTTGCTCGCTCGCCCGTAAAAACCAACCGACCGCGTCAGCCACCCGTCAGACATTCGCGGAGGATTAATACGAACCGAGAGACGACATCACTACGTGCCACTGCGTTCGGACCCCCTCGATAAACTCAGCATCCCAGACGGGACGACCGTTGAGGAACACGACCTCGTGACCGACGGCGACGTGCTCGTCGGCGCGCGCAGCACGGTCGAATTTGGGGTTCGCGGACGCAACGTCATCGCCGGTGAGGGCGTCACCTTCGGCGGCGACATCGAAGCGGAGGGCGACTGTCGCATCGACATGTGGTCCGACATCGCCGGAAACGTCCTCGTCGGCCAGGACGCCTATCTCGGCGAGCGCGTCCACATCGAGGGCCAACTCATGGTCTCCGGCGACCTCGACATCGGCGACGACGTGAACATCGAAAACGGCTTCGAGGCAAACGGCTGGATCGTCATTCGCAATCCCGTCCCGACCATCGTCTTTCTCTTCATCTACCTCTCGCAACTACTCCGGCTCGGTGAAGAGGAAGCCGCAGAGGAGGTGCTCACCGAACTCGCAGACGGCGGCGAGCCAGAGGACGAACCAGTCGTCATCCCGCGCAACTCTCACGTCAGCGACGACGCCTGGCGAGTCTCGACGCCAGCGACCATCGGGGACGGCTGTCGGCTCCACGGGAACATTCGCGCGGATTCCATCGAAGTGGGCGACGACAACAACATCTTCGGGAGTCTGCGGGCGCGCGGAGACATCACCATCGGCGAGGGAACGCGCATCCACGGCGACGTGACCACGCGGAAGGGAACTGTCTCCGTGACCGAGGGAACGCGCGTCCTCGGCGACGTAGCCTGCGACGACCTGTTGCTCCACGAGGGCGCGGCGGTAGACGGGTCGATTCGGGCGCGCGGCGAGATTACACAGGTTCGCGAGAAACAAGACCGCGACCTCGAATAGACCGAAAGGCAATTTTGGGTAACCACGGTATGTGAGCACATGCTCTCTATCGCGCTCGCCGGGAAGCCAAACGCCGGCAAGTCTACCTTCTACAAAGCCGCGACCCTCGCCGAGGTTGACGTGGGCAACTACCCCTTCACGACCATCGACCCGAACCGTGGCGTGAGTTACGCCCGAACGGAGTGTCCGTGTCTCACCCGCGAGGAACGCTGTAACAACGAGAACTGCCACGACGGCAAGCGGTACGTCCCCGTCGAACTGCTCGACGTAGCGGGCCTCGTCCCGGGGGCACACGAAGGCCGGGGCCTCGGCAACCAGTTCTTGGACGCACTCACGAACGCCGACGTGATTCTGAACGTCGTGGACGCCTCCGGCGGGACGAACGCAGAGGGCGAACCCGTCGAAATCGGCGACCACGACCCCGTCGAGGACGTGACTTTCATTCAGGAGGAGATGGACCTCTGGCTCGCGGGCATCCTCAACCGGAACTGGGAGACGGTCACGCGCCAGTCGCGCTCGCCCGGATTCGACATGGACGACGCCCTGACCGAGATGCTCACGGGTGTCGGCGCGACAGAACACGACGTGACGACCATCCTGCGGAACATGGAGTACTCAGAGAACCCACAGGAGTGGACCGACGCGGACCGTGAACGGCTGGCCCGTGACCTCCGTGCTCGCACAAAGCCCATCGTCGTCGTCGGGAACAAAGCCGACATCGCGCCCCCCGAGAACATCGAACGCCTCCGCGAGGCAGCAGACCTGTTCGTTCCGGCCACAGCAGACGGCGAACTCGCGCTCCGACAGGGAGCCAAGGCCGGACTCGTCTCGTACGACCCCGGCGACCCGGACTTCGAAATCGTCGGCGACCTCTCGGGACCACAGGAGAAGGGCCTGGAGAAAATTCGCGAAGTGATGGCCGAGTACGGGGGAACAGGCGTCCAGCAGGCGCTCAATCTGGCCGTGTACGACCTGCTCGACCACATCACCGCCTATCCCGTCCAGAACGAGGGCAAGTGGACCGACGGCCAGGAGAACGTCCTCCCCGACGCCTTCCTTCTGCCTCGCGGTTCGACGCCCCACGACCTCGCGTACGCGGTCCACTCGGACATCGGCGACGCCTACCTGCACGCCGTGGACGCGAAGTCCAATCGCCGCATCGCAGAGAGCCACGAACTCGACGAGGGCGACGTCATCAAAATCGTCTCCGCGGCCAAATGAGCGAAACCGCGTGGCTGCCCATCGACGAGGTCAGGCCGAGCCAACTCTACCTGTCGAGTGAGAAACTGACCGCCGTCATGGGATGGTTCGACTTCGACGGGCCGACGTACGGGCCGCTTCCCGTGTTCGAACACGAAGGCGAGACGTACCTCGCGGACGGCCACACTCGCGCCTTCGTCGCCCACCTCGCCGGGTGTATGAAGGTGCCCGTCTCCTACGACCCAACCCTCCGGTCGAGCGACGACTTTCCAGTGTACCTCGAATGCATCGACTGGTGCGAACAGGAAGGAGTCGAAACGATTGCAGACCTCACGGGCCGCGTCCTCTCGCCCGAAGCCTACGACGTGGAGTGGATAGACCGCTGTCACCAGGTGGCAGAACGACTCGACTGACGAATCAGGCGACCCGTCTGAGAATCTCGTCTGCGAGGACGACCTCGGTTCCTGCAAGCCCAACCGAACAAAACACGGTGAGGTCATCCTCTCGCGCCCGCCCAGCGTGGTCGCCCCCGACGACGGTGGAGAGTTCGACCAGCTCGGCCCGACGGTCGCCCTCGATGAAGAACGGCTGTTTGTACTCCGCGTAGCCCTTCACCTGCGCCAGCGAATCAGTGACCACCGTATTGGCCCGCTTGACCGTCTCCATCGGGAGTTCGTGTGCGCCGACGTACTTTGGCCCGAGCGTGGTGACGTGCGCGCCGGGCGCGAGCCACCGGTGTTCGAACACCGGATTCCGACTCGTCGTCGCGCAGATGACGATGCCTGCCTCCTCGACGGCGGCTTTCGCACTCGCTGCGGCGACGACAGTCCCGCCCAGTTCGTCGTCGAGGTCCCGGACGGCCGCGTCGCGGTGGTCGGCTTTCGGGGAGTAAACTCGTATCTCATCGAGATTCCGCACGCTCGCGGCCGCCCGCGTCTGCATCCGTGCGTGTGGCCCGGACCCGATGACGGCCATCGTTCGCGCGTCCGGTTTCGCGAGATACTCGACGGCCACGCCGCCGATGCCGCCCGTGCGCAGGAGGCCAACCTGGTCGCCGAGCGCGATGCCCTTGAACGCGCCCGTTTCGCTGTCGAAGACGGCGACGAGTTGCGTGTGGTCTGGCGAATCGTCCTTGAACGTCTCGTAGACGCGGAAGCCGAGGGCCTGCACCTCGCCAGTCGCGGCCCCGGCGGTGAACACGAGCGACCCCTTCTCCACATCGACGCTGAACCGGGGCGGGGAGACGAGATTTCCGAAGGCGTGTTCGCGGATGGCGAGTTCCATCGTAGCGACGACGTCCGGCACATCGATGGCCGCGAGCACGTCGTCGTCAGAGAGGACGGGGAATGTCATTCTGCGACCTCGGGCAACTCGACGGTTTCCACGTCCCATCCATCTTCGGGAATCGTTGCCTCGATTTGCAGTTCGACGAGGGCACCCGGGAGAGCAAGGTTTGACATCCCAACCATCGTACTCGCCGGAAAGTGGGGGAGTGAGAAGAACTCGTGTCGAACTTCGTGAATGGCAGTTCTGGAGACTGGTGTCAACGCATCATCACGGACGTAAAATGTTGTGTGCGTAATGTCATCCAGCGTTGCGTCGAGAATATCGTCAAAGACCATTTGAACGAACCCCAACAGGGTTCGAACCTGTTCTGGAGCAGTATCGTCTTCGGGCCACGCCAACCCGGAGAGAGTGACCTCTCGGTATGTTTCGTGGTGGGTGACGACCCCGAGCGACGAGGCTGTCGTGTCGATAATTTCTGAGTCCATATCACTCTCCTCTGGAGCGATGACTGTCTTTTTCATACAGGAAAAACGGTTGGCTGGCTGAAAACTGTTCACCCGAGGGGGCGGAACCAGACGGCGACGAGCAACAGCGCGAGGAAGACGTAGGAGCCACGAATCAAGAGCATCGTCGCGAGTTTTGGGGTTGCGTGTCTGGCGATAAGTGCGACGACGCCGAACCCGGCGACGGCGAGCGTAGCACTCAACGGGAACACGCCGAGCAGCGAGAACGCGAGAACCGCACCGAGACCGAGCGCCATGAGGGCGTAGGCGACGCGGCGAGACCGTTCTTTGCCGAGGACGACCACGGCACTTCGCTTCGAGATGGAGCGGTCGTAATCGTAGTCTTTCGCGTCGTCGATGATTTTGATTCCCGAGAGGATGACGAGGAAGACGACTGCGAAGGCGACGACTGGGAGGGTAAGCGTCTGAGTCTGGACGTAGTAGCCCCCAAGGAGCGCGAAGGAGATGCCGAGCGGATAGCCCATCGTCGCGGTGACGGGATGCATGTCGAGTTGGGGGGCGTGGAGGAAGCCGATGAGCCACCCCGGAAGGGTAAGCAGCGCAGCCCAGAAATCGACGGTCAGGCCGATGATGATGAGGCAGGCGAAAAAACCGATAGAGGAGAGCGCGAGCGCGAGTTTCGCGCCGGGTGCGGAGAGGGGATGGTCGTCGTCCTCACCGCGGACGTAGAAGTCCACGTAGCCGTCCTTGACGTGGGCGGTGTAGAGCGCGAAGAACGCCGCGAGCATGTGGAGTCCCGCCAGCGTCGGGTCGAGGTCGATGGCGAGGACGGCCCCGAACCACGACGCCGCGATGGGCGGCAGCATGAACACGGGGTGAATCTGGGAGGCGAGGGCGCGGGTCGCCGCGGCCAGACCGGTTCCGTGGCGGGCAACGTGCATGCCTGTAGCATGGACGTGTTGGCTGATAAACGTGTGTGCGAAAACAGCAGGCGGGAGACCGGTCAGCGAACTGCCGTAACGGCGTCGCCCATGATGGAGAGGGCGGTTTTGAGGTCCTCGATGCCCGTCGCGTAGGAGATGCGGGCGTAGCCCTTTCCGTGTTCGCCGAACGCCTCGCCGGGCACAAGGATGACGCCGTGGTCGATGACTTCGTCGACGAAGCCGTCGGGGACTTTCGGCATGGCGTAGAACGCGCCGCGTGGACGCGGGGTTTCGAGGCCGATGTCCTCCAGCCCGTCTACGACCACGTCACGGCGCTCCTCGAATGCGGCGACCATCTCTCCGACGCAGTCCTGTGGCCCCGAGAGGGCGGCCTCCGCTGCGTACTGCGAGGGCGCAGACGCACAGGCCTGCGCGTACTGGTGGACGCGAAGCATGCGTTCGATTCGGCGGGTGCTGCCCGTGACCCACCCGAGTCGCCATCCAGTCATCGAGTAGGATTTCGAGCAGGCGTTCACGACGACGACGTTGTCCGACTCGGCGAATTCGAGTGGCGAGTAGTGTGCGCCGTCGAAGACGATGTGTTCGTACACCTCGTCTGAGATGCAGACCACGTCGTGTTCGTCCGCGATGCGGGCGAACTCCTGGATGTCTTCTTTCGATTGGACTGCCCCTGTCGGATTCGCTGGGCTGTTGATGACGAACGCGGCAGTGTCCTCGGTAATCGCTGCCTCGACTGCGGCGGGGTCCATCGTGAGGTCCTCGCGGAGGCCGACGGGTCGGGGAATCCCGCCCGCGATGTGGGTGAGCGCGTCGTAGGAGACGAATCCGGGATCGGGGTAAATGACTTCCTGGCCCTGGTCTACGTGCGCCTGGAAGGCGAGGTGGAGCGCCTCGCTGCCGCCAGCCGTGGCGATGACGTTCTCCGGGTCCACGGTGACGCCGTTGTCGCGTTCGTGCTTGACGGAAATAGCCTGACGGAGCGGGAGAATTCCCTTGTTCGGCGTGTAGGCGTCAACGGCCCCGTCTGCGATGGCCTGCTGGGCCGCTTCGCGAACGTGTGCTGGCGTGGGAAAATCCGGTTGCCCTATGCCGAGATTGATGGCGTCGGGGCCGGCCGCCTCGAACACCTTCCTGATACCGCTAATCGAGACCCGTTCGACTCGTCGCGCAAATTCAGTCATACGAAAACTCAGGTACGGGAGAGAATAACTCTGATGAGTGGTGTGTTGACACAGGCCTCGCGGCCTTCTTTTACGAATCTCGCGTTGCGATCAGTTCTCGAACTCTTCGCGAAGTTCATCGATGTGCAATTCCAGCACTGACAGCGCGGCGTCCGCGTCGGTGTAGCCACGTTCGTACTCGTTGTAGACGCTCTTCGATTTCCGCAAGAATTCGGAGACTGCGTCTTCTAAATCGCTCATAGAAATCCCTAGGACACGGACGTATTTCAAACTGTCAGAATGAACGCGCGGGAGACGGATTCGAACCCCGCCATGACACCGTCACAGACGAACCCTACCTGAAAGCGGCGCGGTTGCGTCGCGGAAGTGATTGCAGTATCAAAGCAGGCCTTGCGGTTTGCGGTGCAGGGCGGTAGCGGTGCGGCGACCGCCAGTGTAGCATCCGAACGCGCCGGTGGCGCGTTCGGCCTTTTTCATGAACGTTTTTGCAAGCGGGGTCGCTTCGCGACCCCCGCAGCAAAAAGGTTCATTGGAACATCCGAAGCGGCTTCGCCTGCGTACTTTCCTCGTCTGCGTCCTGCATGCGCTGGGCGAGTTGTTCTTTCGCCTCGCGGATTTCTTCGGCGCGGTCGACGAGGTCGTCGGTGTTCACGTCGATGTCGGCGATGGGTCCGATGCCATGCATGAGCAGAATGCGGGCAGCCTTCGGGTCGGGGAACTGCTTGTCGCTTTCGACGACGAGACCGACGCCGGTCAGGTCAAGTTCGATGGCGCGGTTGATGAGCGAGCCTGTCGGTCCGGTGATGACGCCGCCTTCAGTGGGGGACGCGATATCTGCGCGGTCGAGCAGCGAGGCCCCGTCACCGGTCGAGACGCCGTAGAGGGCGGGTTCGCCGTCGCCTTTCTCGGTCGGCAGGCCGGAGAGGAAGATGGGCGTCGCGCCGTGGTCTGCAATCCAGCCGGTGAGGCAACTCGAGAAATCGGCGGCCTGCGACGGCGAAACCGGAACGTCGCTCTGGAGGACGACGAGGTCGCGGTCTTCGTCCGCATAGAGGCGGACGGGCGCGCGGACGGTTGAGTCGCCCTCGCCGTAGACCGCGACGCGGGGAATGCCCTCGCAGTGGAGCGACCCGAAATGGCTCATCTCGAAGGTTTCGACGAGGTGGTCGGCCGCGATTTTTCCGACGAGACCGACGCCGGGGAGTCCTTCGACGAGTGTCGGCGCGTCGAATTCGAGCGACTCGTCGTGAATCTGGACGTGTGCCATATGCCCACATACTCGTGGAGATCGTATAAGCTTCCGGCCGGTGTGCGCGTTCGAAACCCACAAACGGTCGCCCGAAATAGAGACAGCAAATGGAGGCTCTGGAGCGGTACGAACCGCTGATGGACGACGTGACGGCCTACCGGGAGGCGTGCGCCCGCCCCCTGCCCTCCGTCGTCCGGGTGAACACGCTGAAAGCAACGGGAAAACAGGTTCGTGCGGCCCTCGACGAGGAGGGCGTCGGCTACGAACAACTCGAATGGAACGCAGACCTGTTCAAACTCGACACGCGCAGTCCGGGTACGACGTGGCCGTACTTCCACGGCTGGATTCACGGACAAGAAGAGGTGTCTGCGGTTCCTGCGCTCGCGCTCGACCCACAGCCGGGTGAGCGTGTCTTCGACACCTGCGCCGCACCGGGGAGCAAGACGACGCAGTTGGCAGCCCGGATGGACGACCGAGGCGTGCTCATCGCGAACGACAACAACCTCGGACGGCTCTCAGCACTTCGATTCAACGCGGAACGACTGGGCGCGACCTGTGTCGCGGTCACGAATCAGGACGCCCGCAACTTCTCGATGAAACCGTTCGACTCGCCAGACGAGGGTGGGTTCGACCACTTCGACCGCGTCCTCGTGGACGCGCCGTGTTCGTGTGAGGGGACGGTTCGGAAGAACCCGGACGTCGTGGACGAGTGGACGCTAAACCACGTCGAATCAATCGCCGGCATCCAGAAGGGCATCCTTCGGCGGGCGATGCAGGTGACGCGCCCCGGCGGGACGGTGGTCTACTCGACGTGTACCTTCGCCCCTGAGGAGAACGAGGCCGTGCTCGACCACGTCCTCGAACACGAACCGTGTCGCGTCGTTGATTTCGACCTCGACCTTACCCACGTCCCCGGTGTCACCGAGTGGCGCGGCGAGACGTACGACGAGCAGGTCACCAAGGCAAAGCGCATCTATCCCCAGCACAACGACACCGGCGGGTTCTTCTGCGCGAAATTGGAGGTGGAGCAATGAGCGAAGACGGCAACGTAGGCCAACAGTTCGACCGCCTCCCCGAGACCCACGACCAACAGGAGGTAGACGGCCGCGCCTCCCGCGAGCAGGTCGTGAGCTTCTGGCACGACCGCTACGGCGTGCCAAAAGATGTGTTCGACGACTTTTCCATCTGGGAGAAGGGCGCGGGCAAAATCTGGATTTTCGGCGGCGACGTGGCCTCGCCAATCCACATCGAGGGCCTCGGCATGAAGTTCCTGCGCACCCGCCAAGAACACTGGAAACCGACGACGAACGCTGCCCAGCGCTTCGGTCGCCACGCGACGAAGAACGTCATCGTGCTCGACGACGAACAGGCGGACCGGTTCGCCCACGGGAACGACGTGGACTACCCCGACTGGGACGGCGACTGGGGCTACCTCATCGCCGCTCACGAGCTGGCTGGCGTGACCGAGCCGATCGGCGTCGGCCTCTACCTCCACGGCGAACTGCGCTCTGTCGTGCCCAAGGGTCGGCAGTTCGATTAACCGAGGCGTTTTTCGAGTTCCGCCACTCGCGCTTCGAGCGCGTCGTAGCGCTCTTTCGGGACGTACCCCTCCAGATTCAACCCCTCGACTGGCAGTCCCTTGAAGTCGATACAGGGGTCGTCGCCTAGGGAAATTTCGAGCAACTCCTTCTTCCGCCCGAGGTCGTTGATGCGCAGCGACTCGCGGTCGCTATCGACGTAGATGACCACGCGCTCTCCGGCCCGCCGACTGCGGAGGTCGAGAATCGGCTGCTCTTCGGCATCGACCCACAGCCGGACGTTTTCGGGACTCATGAATCGGGCGATGGTGTCGGCCATGCCGCCGCTCATCGAGAGCCGTTTGACCCGCTTTCCGGAGGGGTTGCCGAGCGGGTGTTTGCGCGTGTAGACGCCCCAGTGGTTGTGTTCTGCGTCTGCGGCCGTCCGCGCGAGGAGCGTGCCGTCGGAACCGCAGTAATCGACGAAGCAGGCGTAGGCGTCAGATGACGTGCCTGCCGCGTCGTCCAGTGCGTGGAGCGCCAGTGAGTGTCGTCGTTCGCTCATACCCGAAAGACGCCCCTCACGGGCTACTGGCTTGCGGCCGAGTCGTCCCACAAGTAGCGGCCCAGCGGTGTCGGACCGAGCCATGGCGAAGCGACGGTAGTCCGGAAAGTACCGCTCGCGCTAGTCAATTGACTTTGCTCGCACCGTGCCGCCGGACAATCCCTCCCACTCGACGCGGTAACCGAGCCGCGAGAGAATCGCGCTCGCGTCGTCGAGTCCGTAGGTCGCAAAAACCCCCTCCGCCTCCGACAACGACATCCCGGCCTGAATCTCGTCACGGAGCGAATCGAGTACGGCAGGTCGGACGAGCGTCCGCCCCACTCGCTCGTGGTCGGGGAAGCGTTTCTCGGAGAGCACCGATTCGCTCACGCCGAGGTCGCTGGCAAGGGTTTCGAGCGTAATCACGTCGGCGTCCGGCGACAGTTCTTCCGCAAGGTCAGCGGCGCTCGCTGCGACGAGGTCGGCCTCGTACTCGCGGAGGACGTCCACCACGTCTTTGACCCGAACCGATCCGGTGTAGGGAATCGCGCGGTGGTCTCGGGCGGCGATATCCTCACCAACTCCGAGCGTGCTATCGACTGCGACGAGCAGTTCCACGTCCTCGACGAGGTCCATCTGCCGGAGCTTCTTTTCTACGTACTCGGGCGTCCAGAAGCCCATGATTTCGAAGTAGATTCGGTACTTCGAATGCTTCCAGTCGAACGCGAAATCCGGAATCATCACGCTCGCACCCGCTTCGAGAGGTTCGGGTTCGCGCACGAGATTCCAGTCCAGTCCGAGGGCGCTAAAGCGGGCGGCGAAGTCGGATTCGACGCCGCTGTCGAACGACACTTCTGCGACTGGGTCTGCGTCCGGGACCGCCACGTCTTCGTGAGTGAGGGTGAGCAGGCGCTCTGTTCCGCGGTCGTCGATGGTTGCCTCGATGCGCCACTCAGAGGCCTTCGCCACCGAGCGCAAGAGGCGGGCGAACCGCGTCCCGTAGCGCCGACTCGTCTGGAACAGGCCGGTCGGTCCGGTAACGATGACCTCGCGACCTGCCTCTGTCTTTCGAATCTCGTACATCAGGCGAAGGCGCTTTATCGCCGAGATGAGCGCCTTCGGGTCACTGCTCCGAATCCGCAGTTCCGTGGCGTCGAACAGCGCGGTTTGAGCGAGCGAGAGGTTATATTGGTCAAGCAGGTCGTCCGGGTCCCAGCGCACGCTGAGTTCGTCGAGGATCTGTCGCTCCGTGAGGTCGGCGTAGAGGGATTCTGAGACCTGCTCCGGCGTGGACGCGAGGTTCGTGGCCGCCTGTGAGAGCGCCTCCTCGCGTTCGGCTACCGTGACGACCGACCCCGCCTCCGCAGCGGCGAAGACGGCGGCACGAGTGCGCTCCGGTGGGAGCGGGGCGCGCGTCTCGAACGTCGCTTCGCGTTCGACGAGTTTCGCCAATCCGCGGACGAGTTTGAAGTCCGCGTCAGCTTCCAGCCGGGCGAGCGCCGCCTCCAGGTCGGCGCGGGGTTCGCCGACGTGACCCTGGAAGGTGCCGATGACCCGGGCGGCGAGCGGACGGTCGGCGCGGTCGGCGAACTGTGGAGCGTAGCCGCCACCCGCCCGTGAGATTCGGAGGAGGTCCTTCGTGAGCACACCTAAGCGTGGGAGACGGTCGCACAAAAATCGTCTGACGTCGGCCCCAACACTCTTACAATCGAATGGATACAACAGTAGTATGGAACGTCGGACTTTCCTTCGCAGTGTTGGCGCGACAGCCTCCGTCGCGTCTCTCAGTTTTGCCGCCGGTTGTTCGAACTCTCCGCTCGGCAGTGACGACGAAGAACCGCAAACGACCACACAGGGCGACGGCGGAGAATCCACCGTCTCCTACCCCGAGGGCTGGACCGCGGAACTCAGTAGCCTCGAGACCGACGGCGACGCGCCGTCGAACAAATTTCAGATGGAATCGTTCGACGTGCAAGCAGACGATTCGGGCAACCTCGTCGTCACGGGCACCGTCAAGAACACCGCGAGTGAGACGGCAACGCATGCTGTCGTCGTTCACGTGGACGTCGAAAAGGAGAGCCACAAGGCGGGGAAAGCCTTCGAACTCGACGGCGGCGCAACCAACTCGTTCGAACTCCCATTCCCGGTCACGATGGACGAGTTCAATCAGCAGGGCAGCCTTCGGTTTACCTTCCAGTAATCCGCTACCGTCTCCGGTCTGCGACCCGCTCTTCTGCCGTTTCGCGGCTGACGAGTTCGTACAGCAGCGCCCGTCCACCGTCTGCTTTCGGTCGGAGGATGCGGCCGAGTCGCTGGGTGAACTCCCGTTCGCTCCCGCTTCCGGAAAGGACAACAGCCACGTTCGCGTCGGGCACGTCTACTCCTTCGTCTAAGACGTTTGCCGTGACGACACGCGAGTACTCGCCGGTGCGGAACTTCGCGAGGATGTCACGGCGCTCTTTCGTCCCGGTTCGGTGGGTGATGGCGGGAATCAAGAATCGCTCGGAGATGCGGTAGACGAGGTCGTTGTGCGCGGTGAACACGATGATTCGATCCCCGCGGTGGCGAGCGAGAATCTCTGCGAGCTCGGCGAGTTTCGCCGCCGAGTTCATCATCACCTCGCGGGCGCGTTGCTTCGCCAGCAGCGCCTCCCGTGCACGCGGGTCCGACCCGGAGCGCATCACGAGTTTCTGGTAGTCGCTGCCGCTCCGGAGTTGCAGGTTCGAAGTGGCGAGATAGTCGGTAAATATCGACTGGTGACGCTCGTACTCGCGGCGTTCGTCGGGTGTCAACTCCACCTCGATGCGCTTTACGTCGTAGTTCGCGAGGTGTTCGCCCGCGAGCGTGTCGATTTCGACCGTGTAGACGAGCGGGCCGAGGAGCGATGCGACGACCTCGTGGGCGTCGTCTTCGCGCTCGAATGTCGCCGTCAGGCCGAGGCGGGCGGGTGCGGCGAGCAACCGCGCAATCTGGCGAAAGCCCTCGCCGCCGAGGTGGTGGACTTCGTCAAAGATGACGAGCCCGAACCGGTCGCCGATGGCGTCGGCCTTGAGGTAGGCTGAGTGGTACGTCGAGACGGTGATGGTTTCGAGAGTCTGCTCACCCCCGCCGAGTTGCCCAATCGGCACGTCGAACTCGGCTTCGAGTTCCTCGCGCCACTGGGTGAGCAGGTCGATGGTCGGGACGACGATGAGGGTCGGCGTACAGAGTGCCTCGATAGCGGCGATGCCGATGACGGTCTTGCCACTCCCGGTCGGGAGTTCGAGGACGCCCCGGTCGTCAGCATCGCGCCACGCGTCGAGGGCGGACCGCTGGTAGGGGCGCAACTCGTAGGTGGACTGAAGCGTGGGTACGTCCGGAAGCGAGAGGACGTGGTCAGAGACGGTGTGCGTTGTCTTGTCAAGGGCATCGCGCAGGTCCGAGTAGAACATCGCGGGTGCTCTCGCTGTTTTCGACCGCGGGTCGAACCGCGTGTGCGGGAGGGCAGTCGCTTCTGCCTCGGAGAGTCCGTCTACGCGGATAGTTCCGTCTTCGAAGGTGAGCGAGACCGCGGACACGTTTCAAAGACGGCGACGGCCACACTTAACTTCGCCACCCGTCGAGTCGCCGCGAACACATTTCTGAATTTTTATGGCCGCTGGAGCGCCTTGCTCCACCTATGAGCGAAAACCAGGGTGCAGACGAGCAGTCGCCCACGACTGACCCCGAGGAAGCCGCCGAAACCGAGGCCGAACAGGTGGACGCCGACGAGTCGGAAGCTGCCGACGCGTTCGCCGACCTCGTCGCGCGCGTCGAGGAGTCGGACCCGGAACAGCTCGCCCGCGAAATCGAGTCCCTCCGCGAGCGGGCGGCCTCCATCGACGACGTCCAGTCGGAGCGCGAGGACCTCGAAGCACGCCTGAAACGAAAGCAAGCCGAGTTCCAGAACTACAAAAAACGGATGAAAAAGCGCCGCGAACAGGAAAAACAGCGCGCGACGGAGGACCTCGTAGAGCGCCTCATCGACGTGCGCGACAATCTGGCTCGGGCGCTTGAAGAGGCCCAGGAGACGGACGCCGAAGGGTCTGATATCGTCGGCGGCGTCGAATCGACGCTGCGCCAGTTCGACCGCATCTTAGAAGACGAAAACGTCGTCGAGATTCGCCCGGAACCCGGCAGCGAGGTAGACCCACAGCGCCACGAAGTGATGCTCAGGGTGGACTCGGACCAGCCAGCGGACACCATCGCGGAGGTGTACCAGTCGGGCTACGAGATGGCAGACCGCGTCCTGCGTCCCGCGCAGGTGACGGTGAGCAAGGACTGACTGAGCAAGCGCTGACCGTGCGAGCACGCGGCGGTCGAATTGCGGTCATCATATAAGCACAGGGTGTGAGACGCACCCGCACGTTGAAATCGCCCGACTGAGGGGCTGTGTGAAAGGGGTGTGAGGCAGCGTATCTAGCAACTTTTAACCGGACGAAAGCGATAGTAGCCACCAAGATGGCGAGCAACAAGATTCTCGGTATCGACCTTGGTACCACGAACAGCGCGTTCGCGGTCATGGAGGGCGGTGACCCCGAGATTATCGTCAACAGTGAAGGGGACCGAACCACGCCCTCGGTGGTCGCGTTCACCGACGATGGCGAACGGTTAGTCGGGAAACCGGCCAAAAACCAGGCCATCCAGAACCCGGAGAAAACCATTCAGTCCATCAAGCGTCACATGGGCGACGACTACTCCGTCGACATCGACGGAGAGGACTACACGCCGGAGCAGATTTCGGCGATGATTCTCCAGAAGATAAAGCGCGACGCAGAAGACTACCTCGGCGACGAGATCGAGAAGGCGGTCATCACCGTACCGGCCTACTTCAACGACCGCCAGCGCCAGGCGACGAAAGACGCGGGCGAAATCGCCGGCTTCGAAGTCGAGCGCATCGTCAACGAGCCGACCGCCGCGTCGATGGCGTACGGCCTGGACGATGACTCCGACCAGACCGTCCTCGTCTTCGACCTCGGTGGCGGGACGTTCGACGTCTCCATCCTCGACCTCGGCGGCGGCGTCTACGAAGTGGTCGCCACGAACGGGGACAACGAACTCGGTGGCGACGACTGGGACCAGGCCATCATCGACTGGCTCGCAGAGGAGTTCGAAGCCGAACACGGCATCGACCTTCGCGAGGACCGGCAGGCCCTCCAGCGTCTGAAGGACGCAGCAGAGGAGGCGAAAATCGAGCTCTCCAGCCGCAAGCAGACGGAGATCAACCTCCCGTTCATCACGGCCACGGACGACGGCCCGGTTCACTTAGAGAAGGACCTCTCTCGCGCGAAGTTCGAGAGTCTCACGTCCGACCTCATCGAGCGCACCGTTGGCCCAACGAAGCAGGCCCTCGAAGACGCCGGCTATGCCGCCTCCGAAATCGACGAAGTCATCCTCGTCGGTGGCTCGACTCGCATGCCGCAAGTCACAGAGAAGGTCGCAGACGTCGTCGGCCAAGAGCCGAAAAAGAACGTCAACCCCGACGAAGCCGTCGCTCTCGGCGCGGCGATTCAGGGTGGCGTCCTCTCCGGCGACGTGGACGACATCGTCCTGCTCGACGTGACCCCGCTTAGCCTCGGTATCGAAGTGAAAGGCGGCCTCTTCGAACGCCTCATCGAGAAGAACACCACCATTCCGACGGAGGAATCGAAGGTGTTCACGACGGCCGCACCGAACCAGACCTCGGTGCAGGTCCGTGTCTTCCAGGGCGAGCGCGAAATCGCAGACCAGAACGAACTTCTCGGTGAGTTCCAGCTTTCAGGAATCCCACCCGCACCCGCCGGCACGCCGCAAATCGAAGTCACGTTCAACATCGACGAGAACGGTATCGTGAACGTCGAGGCGGAGGACAAAGGCTCCGGCAACGCCGAATCCATCACCATCGAAGGTGGCGCTGGCCTCTCTGACGACGAAATCGACCGCATGACCAAGGAAGCAGAGGAGCACGCAGAAGAGGACAAGGAGCGCCGTCGCCTCATCGAGGCGCGCAACGAGGCCGAAGGCTCCATCCAGCGTGCGAAGACCCTGCTCGACGAGAACGAGGAGAACGTCGACGACGAACTCCGCGAGGACATCGAAGCCGCAATCGAGGACGTCGAAGCGACCCTCGAAGACGAGGACGCGACGGCCGACGAACTCGAAGACGCGACCGAGGACCTCGCCGAGAACCTCCAGGAAATCGGCAAGCGCATGTACCAGCAACAGCAGGCCCAGCAGCAGGCCGCAGGCGGCGCTGGCATGGGTGGCACGGGCGGCGACGCCGATGCCGAGACCAACGGCGGCGACGAATACGTCGACGCCGACTTCGAGGACGTAGACGACGAGAAGGACAACTAACGTCGACTACTGATTCCCGCGGTTTTTCGGTTTTTCGACACCCTCACCAGTCACAGCGACTGCTGTGAAACCATCAGCGACGAACGAACAACCGCGAACTCAGAGTACCTCGTCGTCCCGGTACTCGTACGTGTTCTCGGGAGAATCGTCGGCGAAGAAGCCGAAGGTCTCGTCGTCCCGCCGGAGATAGTCGTTTTCGAGCATCTCGGTGACGACTCGGCCGAGCGAATCGAGTTCCAGTTCGATGTCGTCGACGACCGCCGGGTCGAGTTCGTCGCGGGCGTCGTCGGAGATCGTCGGCGACCGATAGCCAACTTCGTCACTACTGGCATCCCAATAGAAGTCGAACTCCTCGACGAGGTCGTATTCGAGGACGATTTCGAATTGGTCTTCGGACATCCCAGTGTGGGCCGCCCACTCGTCGAAGGCGTCCTCCCACGCACCGTCCGCTAAGATGGTCGCGAGTTCCTCTCGACGATAGTCGTCTTCGGGATTCTCGACCGGATTGGCAATCGCTTCGTAGGTGCCGCGGGACTGTGGCCCAGAGAGCGATGGTGGGTCCGGAATGGAAACGTCAAGCGCCATGCTAGACGATTCGTCGTTTGGTGAGAAAAATACGCCGTCTGCCAGCAGGAAGTCGGCTATTCGGTCGACTCCACGTCGATGTGGTGGACCGCGTTCGGGGACAGCAGGCGGCCACTCGAAACCTCGACCCACCCATTCGCCCGAATGCGAGCAGGGCCTTCGTGGAGAACTGTCGATTTGTCTTCGTCGCCGTAGATGACGACGTCGTCGTACTCATCTTCGAAAATTTGCGCGAACTCGTCGGCGAGCGATTCTGGTGAAATCACTATGACTCACCATTGAGCCTGCGAGTGAAAAATGTGGTTCACATGGCGGGAAACAATTATTGAATCTCCGACACGAGGTGGGGCATGTATCGACGAATCCTCGACGTCGGCGTCTTCCTGGTCATCGTCGCCATTCTCGGGTACGGAATCGTCATTCTCCAGCAGGTCCTGTTCGCGCTGGTTGCGGCGGTTGGTCTGTACCTCACGTACGCGGAGTGGAAAGGGGGCAAAGCGGAGCGCGCTCTCGTGCTTGTCTGCATCTGGGGGCTCCTCGCAGGGGCGTTCTGGACCGCGCGTCTCGAATTCGAACTCGGAGCTATCGTCGTGGCCATCATCGGGTATCTCGCGTGGGCGACGACGCGAAATCCCGACGAGCCGACGGTCTGATGGCTATTCCTCGTAGATTTTCTCTCCCCGGTGCAACCGCGACGCAATCGTGAACGTCTGTTCTGCCTCCCGGCGCGTCGGGAAGTGAGCGGCCATGTAGCGGGCCGTCGCCATCAGCGCGAGTCGCTTTTCGGATTTGGACTCGGCCACCTCGAACTGCTTGAACGAGGCTTCTACGTTCTGGAGCGTGTGGAAGTTCGCGTCCTCGCGGAGCAGGGCCTCGCCGAGCGTCTGTATGAGGTCGGCGGGGTCGCCGCCACAGTCGAAGTGTTCACTCACGAGTGCTGCGGCCCGGTTCACCTCGCCCTCCTCGTCGAAGGCGTCCATGAGTTGGGCGCGGATGTCGGCGGGGTCGGTGTCCGACTCGCCGGGTTCGGGAAGTGGCGCTCGCGGCATGTTCAGGAAGCGGTCTAAGTACACCGAGATGGCTCCGTCGAAGACGCCGCGATAGAGTTCGACGGCGTCGGTCCGGTGGGTGGCCTGCTCTACCGCGTTCGCGTAGGTGAACGTGTGGTGAACGGTGTTCCAGTCTGAGAACTCGTTGGACGTGGCGAAGTGAGCCACCCGGCGCATCGCGGCGATGGAGACGGCGTGGGCGAGTTCCGTCGTGGTCGCGCCGGATTCGACGGCTTCTACGAGGGCATCGACGATTGCGTGCGGGTCGTCCTGCAGCAAGGTTTCGGTGAAGTTTTCGGGTTTCTGCCAGGTCTTTCCGCGGCCCGTTTCGACCATCTCGTCTAAGTCTGCGTAGGCGTCTGCGAGCAGGCCGGCCACGTCGATTGGCTGTCGCCACGAGGAGAGTTCCTCGCTGCGGGTCGCGCCGGTCAGTTCGTCGACGAGCGTCGGGAGAACGTTCGGGGCGCTGTCCCAGCCGATGTGGTCGAGCACCTCGAACGCCTTGTTCACGAAGTCGAAGGAGTGGCCGGCGTTCAGATAGCGGTGGTCCGTCGCGGCAGTGTACATGATTTCTGCCACGTCCTCCGGCGGCAGGGAGCCAATCGCGGTGCGGAGGGTGCGTTCAGAGGGGTCGTTGTCCCGAACTTCGATGGTTTCGCGGAACCACGACTTGAGACGCGCTTTCGAGACGTCAGTCGTCGAGAAGCCGGGTTGCTCGAAGCGCGGCGGTTCGCCCGCCGCGTCGTTCGCGACGTACCGGAGGCCGGTGTAGAGGGCGCGTTTCTGGTCGACCTCGGAGAGCGCGGGGAGGATGTTCGCCATCGCGGCGTGGACGGTCAGCCCGCTGCCCCACCCGGCGTCGCGGTACTTCGTGCCGAAATCGACGCCGGTTTTGATGGGCACAGCGGGGTCTTCGCCTTCATCTGCGAGACCGATAACGGCTTTCGCCATGACGAGGCTGAGGTTCTCCTGGAGGCCGTCTGCGAGGCGGTTTCGCCAGTGGGTGGCCGGCGGGACGGACGGTTCTGGGTCGGGGTCAATGAGAACGTCGTCGCCATCTACGCGGACGGGGAACGTCTGGACGTCGTCTGCCCACGGGTCGAACGTATCACCGCAGGAGAGTTCGAAGCGGGCGTGGTGCCAGTGGCAGGTCAGGACGCCCTCGTCGACGGTTCCCTTGGAGAGCGGGAATCCCATGTGCGGACAACGGTTGTCCACCGCGTACACCTGGTCTTCGTGGTAGAACAGGGCGACAGAGCGCCCGTGGTGTGAGACGATTTGCGTCCCCTCGTCTTTGAGCTGGGAGAGCGATGCGACGGGGACGAAGTCAGCTTCTGCAGCCATAGATGTGGGTTGTTATCATGCAAACATAACCGTTCGCTGAATCCGATTTTTGTAGATTGTCTGAGGTTTCTGCGGCGAACCGTGACCCGTTCTTTTCAAGTATTTCCGGGGATTACCACGGATAACGAATGAGCGAGGACTTCTACGAAGTGCTCGGCGTCTCGCGTGACGCTGACGAAGACGAGATAAAGAGCGCCTTCAGAAAGAAGGCAGCGCAGTATCACCCTGACGTCAGTGACGACCCCAACGCAGACGAGAAGTTCAAGCAGGCGAAGAAAGCGAAGGAGGTCCTCTCTGACGAAGAGAAACGTCGCGCCTACGACCGCATGGGCCACGAGCGGTTCGAACAGGCCGAAAAACGCGGCGGGTTCGACGGCGGCGCTGGCGGTGGCGGAGCCGGTGGCTTCGGCGGATTCGGCGGCGGCGGTGGCGGCATGGGCGGGATGAACGACATCTTCGAGCAGTTCTTCGGCGGCGGCCGCAACCAGCGCAACGGCCCACGCCAGGGCCAGAACCTGCGCACGTCGATGACCATCACGCTACAGGACGCCCACGACGGCCTCCAGCGCCAGTTCACCCTCACCCGGCCCGAACAGTGTGACGACTGTAACGGGAAGGGCCATCCCGCGGACGCCGACGCGGAGACCTGCCCACAATGTGACGGTCAGGGCCAGACTACCCACGTCCAGCAGACGCCACTCGGACGCATCCAGCAGACGCAGACCTGTAACCACTGTGGCGGCGAGGGCACGCTCTATTCGGAGACGTGTG
This sequence comes from Haladaptatus sp. DYSN1, assembly GCF_029489995.1. Taxonomy (NCBI): domain Archaea; kingdom Methanobacteriati; phylum Methanobacteriota; class Halobacteria; order Halobacteriales; family Haladaptataceae; genus Haladaptatus; species Haladaptatus sp. DYSN1. The sequence goes on along the minus strand of NZ_CP120470.1, from coordinate 1,236,523 downwards.
ACACCTGCCACGGCGACGGGCGCGTGCGCCGCGAGGCGACGCTTTCGGTGGACGTTCCGGCGGGCATCCGCGACGGCCAGACCCTCCGGATGGACGGCGAGGGCGCACCAGGTGAGAAAGGCGGGCCAAATGGCGACCTGCTCATCGACATCCAGGTCGAACCCCACCCGGACTTCGAGCGCGACGGCGACGACCTGTACTACCGCCACCCAATCTCCTTCCCGCAGGCCGTCTTCGGCGACAAGGTGGAAATCGAAACCCTCGACGGCAGTGTCACCATGGACATCCCGAAGGGCACGCAATCGGGCGAAACCTTCCGCCTGAAAGGCAAGGGTATGCCGCGCCTGCGCCGCCGTAGCAAGGGAAGCATGTTCGTGAAGGTACAAGTCGTCACCCCGGAGAAACTCAGCAAAGAACAGAAGAAGGCGCTCAAGAAGTTCGCCGAAGCCGGCGGGGAGGAAGTGGACGTGAGCGAAGGCTTCTTCGAGAAGCTGAAGAACAGTTTCTAACCGTCTATGCCAATCGTACTTCTGACCAGCGTCTCGGTCGCCCGGCGAATGCGCTCTGAGGTGGCCTGATTCGACACGTCGAGTTTTTCGGCGAGCCCATCGAGGCTCGTCTCGCGCGGAACCTTGAAGAATCCGAGCGCAACCGCTTTCGTGAGGGTCTGTCGCTGTTTCTTAGAGAGTCCAAAACTCGCTTCCTCGTCGGTCCCGCCGCTCCGATAGAGTTGACGCAGTTCGACGGCGACGTCCGCGTCTCGACAGCGCGACTGAAACTCCTTCAGCGACTCTCTGTCTTGGAACCGCATCCGGACCCTGAGACCGCGATGTGTCGCAACCACCGAGAGTTGCGTCGCGCCGATCTCGACGCTGATGGGGTAAAGAACCACGTTCGCCTCCGGCGACACCGCCACGCGGTAGAGCTTGCGTTCAGAGAGGTCGTCTAATACGGTGTAGTCGAGAACCGTCTCGTCTCCATCCAATCCCGTTTCGAAACGTTCGAAGTCGTCGCCTGCGGCCCAGAGAAACAGTCGCAACTTCGAAGGGTCCGTCGCCACGGCTTGCTCGACGGTGAGTTCGAGGTCCGGAACGGGAGACAACGCTGCCATCAGCGGCAGTTCGTCGCTCGACAACCGGAGCTCTGCAATGACAGTCATTGACTGGCATTACGACTGAACGGACAAGTACCTTCCATCTCGAGCGGGTGGCTCGTGGGGCGACTCGCGCGGAGTTACGTCTCCAGTCCAAACGATTCAGTATCGAGTCGAATCACGCGTCCTTCCGAAGCCTCGCCCTCTGCAACCGCAATCGTTCCCTCGCCGTCGTCCCCGGGGAAGACAATCGTCCCACCGACGACGAGCGGCGCGAGAATCCCGGCGACGACGGTCCCGGGTTCGGTGAGCGGGGTGCGAACGGCAACCTCGTCTTCGTCGGTGAGGTCGTATTCGTCAACCACGCGCTCCGCCGCCGCGAGCAGTTGCCCCTGCGTGTAGACCGCCCCACCCGCCGAAAGCACCTCGTCGTCGGCCGAGATGTCGATGGGCGGAATCACCGGGTTCTCGCTCCAGACCTCCTTCTCGAAGAACATCGTGGAGGGGTCTGCGGGGCGCTCGCCGTAGGCGATTCGCTGGCCACCCGGAGGCAGTTCGTAGTCTGCGATGGTCTCGGAAGGCGCGACGAGTGCGCGGGCGTCGACCGCCTTCTCGGGTTCGAACTCGACCGTCGCACCGAGCAGGCCCGCGCCGAGGAACGTGAGCACGGGCTCCGGCGAGGGCGAAGCGGCGAGGGCGACCCGCCTCCCCTTCGCGACGCCGACGTGGCGGAGAACGCTCCCCGACTGCCACGAGAGGGTACACAGTTGGGTGTAGTTGTACCGCCGGACGCGACTCCCGTGTGCCCGCAGCGCCGGGGCGTTGCTCCGGCGGTCACGGGCCAGCAGGTCGGCGAACGTGTTCATGGCTGGTCGTAGAGACGGCGCGAGCAAAAGTGGTGCGAGTTGGTGTTCGGGGGTCGATTACCGTGCGTTCTTGATGGCGTCCAGCGCGTCGGGGTTCTCGATGCTGGAGAGGTCGCCCATGCTGCCGCCGCCGTAGGCCGAAGCGATGGCGCGACGGATGATTTTCCCGCTCTGGGTCTTCGGGAACTCGTTTACGAACAGAATCTCGCGTGGGCGGAACGGCTTGCCGAGTTCCTCGCCCACCTGGTCTGTGAGTTCCGCGCGGAGGTCGTCGGTCTCTTCGACGCCTTCTTCGAGGATGACGTAGGCGACGACGGCCGTGCCGGTGGTGTCGTCGTCTACCCCGACGGCGGCGGCCTGATTGACCGCCTCGTGTTCGATGAGCGCGCCCTCGACTTCTGCCGGGCCGACTTTGCGGCCAGCCACGTTGAGGACGTCGTCAGAGCGCCCGTGGAGGAACCAGAGGCCGTCTTCGTCCTTCTGGGCCCAGTCGCCGTGGTTCCACATGTCGTCGAACTTCGACCAGTACTCCTCTAAGTAGTGTTCGTCGCCGTCCCAGAGACTCTTGGTCATCGACGGGACCGAGTCACGGGCGACGAGGTAGCCCCGTTCGTGGTTCTCGGCGATGGAGTCGCCGTTCTCGTTTACGATGTCGATGGCCATGCCGAGCCCGGGGCCGCCGAGCGTACACGGCTTGAGTGGCTGAATCGGCATCGGCATGAGGAAGCAACCGCAGATTTCGGTCCCGCCGGAGATGTTGATAATTGGTGTGTCGCCGCCGCCGACCTCGTTGAAGAACCACATCCAGGACTCTGGGTCCCACGGCTCGCCGGTCGAACCGAGCAGGCGCAGCGACGAGAGGTCGTGGCCCTCGACCCAGTGGTCGCCCTTCTTGCGAATCGCGCGGATGGCAGTCGGCGAGATGCCGAAGGTGGAGAGTTTGTGGCGGTCGATCATCTCCCAGAATCGGTCCGGGTTCGGGTAGTCTGGCGCACCCTCGTACATCATGATAGTGCCGCCGAAGGTGTGGTTCCCGATGAGCGTCCACGGCCCCATCATCCAGCCGATGTCGGAGACCCAGAAGAAGCGGTCGCTCGGCTTCTGGTCGAATCCGAAGTGAATCTCTTTGGCCGTCATCAGTTGGACGCCCGCGTGGGTGTGGACGATGCCCTTCGGCATGCCCGTCGTCCCAGAGGAGTAGAGGAGCATCGACTCGTCCGAGGAGTCCATCGCGACCGTCTCGAACTCGTCGTCCTGCGTGAGGACGGCGTCCGCCCACCACTCGTCGCGGGCGTCGTCCCACGGCGTATCCTCGTCGTCGAAGCGGTTGTAGACGATAGTGTGTTCGACGTGCCCGGCCTCCTCGATAGCCTCGTCTGCCTGCCCTTTGAGGCGGACTTCGCTGCCGCGGCGGTAGAACCCGTCACCCGTAAAGAGGACGCGACACTCGGCGTCTTCGATGCGCGTCGCCGTCGCGTCGACCCCGAACCCGGAGAAGATGGGCACGGCGATTGCGCCGACCTTGAAACAGCCGTAGAGAATCGAGATGACTTCGGGAACCATCGGCATGTAGAGGCCGACGGTGTCGCCCTTCTCGATGCCCCGTTCTGCGAGCGCGTTCGCCACCTGATTGGACTGACGAGCGAGTTCGTGGTAGGTGAGTTCTCGCACGTCGCCCGGTTCGCCCTCCCAGATACAGGCGACCTTGTTTCGGTTCGGCGAATCGATAGCCGCGTGGCGATCGACCGTGTTGTGTGCGATGTTGAGTTTGCCGCCCGGATACCACTTCGAGAACTGCGGCCCGTCCGTGTCGTCGCGCACCTCGTCGTAGTCCTCGTAGAACTCGATGTCCATCCAGTCGACGAGTTCGTCCCAGAACCACTCCACACCCGACTCGCCGTCGCCTCGGTCGACGGTAGTTCGCTCGATGAGCTCGTCGTAATCTTCGATGCCGTGTTCCTGCATGAACCGCCAGACGTTCGTCGATTCGACGAACTCTTGGGAAGGTTCGTACACGATGTCGTCAAAGTCCTCGAGAGATTCCATGGGATGTCTATATGGAGATATTCAACGGAATACAAAGTAGTTGTGCCACGACATCACAACGCAGTGTCACAGTTTGACACCGAGTGGTGGGGCTTCCTCCCCCGAATCGCGCGCCAAATCCTTTTGCTCGTCGCGCGACAACGACCCAGCATGTACGTCCGAGATGCGAGGAACCGAGATGAGGTCTGGCTGCTCGACCACATCGAGGCGATGGGGCTCGACGGCACGGCCTTTCGCTCTCGGGACTACGTGATTGCGGTCGACGAGAACACGAACGAACGCGCTGGGTTCGGACGCATCCGCATTCACGTCCTCGACGACGACAGCGAGATTCTCGAACTCACGAGCATCGGCACGCTCGAAGATTGGCGCGGCCAGGGTGTCGGCGCGCACGTCGTCGAACGCCTCGTCACGAAGGCGAAAGACGCCGATTTCGAGACGGTGTACGCGCTGACCGGCGCACCAGAGTACCTCGCCCAGTTCGGCTTCGAGTCGATTTCGGCCGACGAGTTGCCCGAAAAGCTCCAGCAGCGACTCGACGAAAAGCGCGAGGAGTTAGAACCCGAGGCGGCGCCGGTCGTGGTCGAAATCGACGACTTCTCGATTCCAGAAGCGCTCAGAGAGCGATTCAAGAACGCGGAAAAGTACGTCGAACCGGAACCCGAAGACACGGCAGAGGACTTCGGTATCGACCCCAAGGGAGCGACGTACAAGTACGACACCGGGCGCTGAGTTTCGTCGGTGCGGTTTTATTCCCGCGACCAGTGCTCGGGGCGCTCTTCGTTTTCTCGCGTCCTGAGCTTCTGCTTCTGTATCTTCCCCGTCGGCGTGTACGGGAACTCGTCGACGAATTCGACGTACTGGGGGACTTTGAACGACGAGAGTTCCGCTTCGCAAACCTCGATGATTTCCTCCGGCGTGAGGTCGTGGCCCTCCTTCTTGATGACGAGCGCCTTCACCACTTCGTCGTAGAACTCGTCTGGACTCGGGATGATGGCGACTTCTTCGACCGCGTCAAGCGCCTTGATGACGCCCTCGATTTCGTACGTCGAGATGTTCTCCCCGCCCCGACGGACGATGTCCTTCTTGCGGTCTAAGAAGTAGACGAAGCCGTCCTCGTCGATTTTTCCGTAATCGCCGGTGTAGAACCACCCGTCGACGACCGCCTCGTCGGTCTTGTCCGGTTGGCGGTAGTAACTCGCGAGCATCGCCGGGCAGTTCTGGATGATTTCACCCTTCTCGCCGCGGGGCACCTCGTTGCCGTCGTCGTCCACGACCTTGATGCGCTTTTCGGCGGGTGGCAGGCCGATGCTGCCCACCTTGCGCTTTGCTTTGTTCGTGGGGTTGAGCATGAGCAGGGGGTCTTCGGTGAGCGAGTACCCCTCCACGATCTGAATGTCGAAGCGTTCCTCGAACGGTTCGAATAGGTCGGCGGGCGTTCCGGCCGAGAAGACGTACTCGACGGGGTTGTCCGCGTCGTCCTCGGCGGGTGGCATGTTGTCGAGCATCTTCAGCATGCTCCCCATCGCGTTGAACTCGGTGACGCCGTGTTCGCGACACCAGTCCCACCAGCTAGAGGAAGAGAACTTCTCGTAGATGACGACCTCCGCCCCGGCGGCGGCCGCGCCGAGCGTCGAGTAAATCTGGGCGTTCGCGTGGAACAGCGGCAGCGCGGTGAACAGCACGTCCTCGTGGGTGAAGCCCATCCGTTTCTGGAAGTCGATGGCCGAGATGGTCCAGTTGCGGTGTTCGCACTCGACCGCCTTCGGCGGCCCCGTCGTCCCGGAGGTGTACATGTGGAGGCCGATTGCCCGGTCGTCAGATGCAGGCGTGGTCACGTCCGTCGATTGGTTCGCCGCGAGCGCCGGCAGCGACTGGTAGTCTTCGACGTCGTCCACGACGAGAATCTCCTCGACGGTGGTTCCGCGGGCCGCCTCAATCGCCGTGTTGAGCAGCGGTTCCGAGGTGACGAGCACCACGGGCTGTGAGAGTTCGAGGGAGTGGCGAAGCGCGCTCGCCTTGTATTCGGGGTTCGAGGGCGCGGTGATGCTGTCGAGGTAGGCGTTCGCGAACATCGTGAACAGGAACTCCGGCCGGTTCTGCAGAAAGAGTGCGACTCGGTCGCCCTGTTCGACGCCCCACTCGGCGAGGGCGTTCGCGTAGCGCTTCGAGGCGGCGACGGTTTCGGCGTAGGTGTACTGCTGCGATTCGAACGTCAGAAACGGTTTCGCCGGCGTCTTTTCGACTCGCATCTCCAGCAACTCGTCGATTCGCATGTGTCCTGTGGTATGAAATACCAGTATAAGGGTTTTCGCAAGCCGTCGGCGGTTGCTGTCACCCCCGGTGACTGTTCAGCCGTCGAATCGCGTCAGGGTGGAGAGTTCATCGGGGTTCACTTCGTCGAAGGCGTCGCGGGCGATGACGCGCTTGTGAACCTCGTCTGCGCCGTCCACGATGCGGAACTGGCGGACTTCCTCGTAGAAGTCAGAGATCGGGAGGTCTTTCCCCATGCCGTTTGCGCCACAGAACTGTAGCGCGGTGTCGATGGCCTCCTGGGCGACGTTCGCGGTGAACACCTTACACATCGAGACGGGGATGCGGGCCTCATCACCCTCGTTCTGTTGCCACGCGGCGTGACGAACCATCGTCCGGGCGGCGTGGAGTTTCGTCTCGTGTTCGGCGATGGCAAAGCGAGGCCCCTGTTTCTCTGCGATTGGACCGCCGAACGCCTCACGCTCTGAGATGTAGGCCTTCGCCACGTCGAGCGACCGCTGGGCCATCCCCGAAAAGCGCATACAGTGGGTCAGCCGTGCGGGACCGAGGCGCTGTTGGGCGTGTGTGAAACCCATGTTCTCGGTGCCGAGGAGGTTTTCCCCGGGGACGCGCACGTCGTCGAACTTGATCTCCGAGTGGACCGTCCCGAGGACGCCGCCGCCGGTGTGCGGGATGTCGCGGACGATTTCCACGCCGGGGGTGTCGATGGGGACGAGGATGAGCGACGCACCTTGGTACGGGTGGGCGTCGAAGTCCGTCCGGGCCATCACGATGAGAATGCTCGCGTCGCTCCCGTTCGTGGTCCACCACTTGTGCCCATTTACGACCCACTCGTCGCCGTCCTTCTCCGCGCTCGTCTGGAGCATCTTCGGGTCGGAGCCACCGCCCTGAATCGGCTCGGTCATCGCGAATCCGGAGTGAATCTCACCCTCGACGAGCGGGCGAAGCCACTCGTCTTTCTGTGCTTTCGTACCAAGCATCTCGAAGGTGTGCATGTTCCCCTCGTCGGGCGCATCGACGCGGAGCGCCGGCGCGCCGAGGAGGCTCCGACCTGCCTCCTCGAAGGCGGGGAGCACGTCGCGGAATTCGAGGCCCATCCCACCGTACTCTTCTGAAATCTGGGGCGCGTAGATGTCGTACTCCTTTGCCTGCTCGCGGAGGTCCGCGAGCGTCGAATCGGAGACCAGCGTGCCCGGTTCGAGCTCTCGCTCTGCTGGAATCACCACGTCGTCCATGAACTCTCGTACCCGTCCCGCGACTTCCTGTGCGAGGGCAGAGTCGTTGTACTGCATTACCTTGTCAAGGGTAACCACGTCCTAAGACGTTTGGGATAAAAGCAACCGTGGCGAGAGCAATCGCCGGAATGACAAGTGCTAACTGCACTCACCCGTAGCTCTGGGCATGCTTTTCGACCACGAATTCGAACGGGCACGGTTCGTGTGGGGCGACGAGAGCGTCTCTCGACTCGACGACCTTCTCGCTGCTGACGCACGGGTGATGGTTGTCACGGGCGAACACGTCGGCGCGACGCCGTCGGTGATGGATCCCGTGAGAGCCGCGATCGGCGAGCGACTCGTCGAGACGTACACGGGCGCGCGGCCGAACGTTCCCCACGAGACCGTCACAGAGGGTGTCTCGCGGCTCGAAGCCAGCGGGGCGGACGCGCTCGTGAGCGTCGGCGGAGGCAGCGCGAGCGACACGGCCAAGGCCATCGCCATCTTCGCCGGCGAGGAGACGGACGACCTCGACCAACTCAGAACGCACACCGTAGACGGTGAGGTGACGGTACCCGACCTGCCGGCGGCGAAGGTGCCACTCTACTGCGTGGTGACGACGCTCTCGGCCGCGGAGGTGACGAACATCTGTGGCGTCTCGACGCCGGAGGAGAAGGTCGTCCTGCTCGACGAGAAGGTGCGACCGCAGGCGTGTCTGTACGACCCTACAGTCGCCGCGACCACGCCCGACGCCGTCATCGCGTCGACCGGGATGAACGCCCTCGATCACGCGGTGGAAATTCTCTACTCGGAGGGGCGAAGCGACAATCCGTTCTACCAGGCCACGGCGGAGAAGGCGATTCGGCTGCTCACCGAGAACTTGCCGGGTGCGGTGTCCGGCGACGCGGACGCTCGGGTACAGACACAACTCGGGGCCGCGCTCTCCGGCCTCGGCGTGGTCGGCGGCGTGAGCATCAATCACGGGGTGAACCACATTCTCTGTGCCCGTCACCCGCTCTCGCACGGTGACGGAAACAGCATCCTCTTGCCTCACGGCGTCCGGTTCACCGCTCCCGAGGCTCCCGAGGCGATTCGACGCATTGCTCGGGCGATGGGCGTCGATGCGACGGGTACCGACGACGAGGTCGTAAACGCCGTCGTTGACGCGATTGCGACGCTTCAGGAGACGCTCGGGACGCCGACTCGCCTCCGCGACGTGGGCGTAGACCGCGACGATTTCGAGGCGGTCGCGGCCATCGCCGTTGGAGAACCGTCGCTCGCGAGCAGCCCGCGCGATATCACGGAGGCAGACATCGTTTCCTTCCTCGGCGCAGCCTGGTGATTACTCGCGCGACCGGATGTATTCGAGCGTCTCACAGACGAGGACAGTTCGCCCGTCTCCCGTCGTCACTTCGTCGTGGAACGTGACGATTCCGCCTTCCTCGCGGTCCTCGCGGTCGATGATTTCGCGGGAGACGGTGATGGTGTCCCCGACGAACGTCGGGTTCGGGATGCGCATCTTGTCGAGCCCGTAGTAGCAGATGTTCGAGTCCTCGTGGCGGAAGTCGCTCGTGATGAGTCCCTCCATCATCGAGTAGGTGAGCGGCGCGTGAACCGCCCGCTCGCCGAAGCGCGTCTCCTTTGCGAACTCCTCGTTCATCTGGAGTTCGTTCATGTCGCCCGTGTTGCCCGCGTGAGTGACGAGGTGACTCTCGGTGATGGTCCGTCCGCGCGTCTCGAAGGTGTCGCCGACCGCCAAGTCGTCGTAGAAATACGCCGTGTGTGGCATACCCAGACAGGGTGACGCGGCGGCTTGTATCGTCGGATTGGCACCCGTTCTTGCCGTGAAATCCATCGGTTGCGGCAAGGTGAGGCACGAGGCCAATCGTTTTGTGTCGCGTCAGAGAGTCACACACATGAACTTAGGGCATATTCTCCGACGGGCCGCACGACGACACCCGGACCGAACCGCACTCCTCGGACGCGGTGTCCCCGACGGGCGCACCTACGCGGAACTCGACGACCGGGTGGACCGTCTCGTCGCGGGACTCGCCGAGTTGGGCGTCGAAGCCGGCGACCGCGTCGGCCTGATGGTGAAAAATCACGCCGCCTTCGTCGAAACGTCGGTCGCCGCCTACCGCCTCGGGGCGCTCAAAGTGCCGCTCAACACGATGCTCACGCCGGGCGACCACGACCACCTCGTCTCTGACGCCGGCATCGACGTGCTCGTGGTCGAATCACAGTTCGCAGCCCACTGCGCCGAGATGACGGCGCGCGCGTCTCACTACGTCGTCGTCGGCGAGGAGGCGACGTTCCCGGGTGAGACCCACGCCTACGAACGTCTGCTCGGGGCCGACCCCGACTCCCGAGCGGAGGGCAGCGGCGACGACCCCTGTGCGCTGATGTACACCTCCGGGACGACCGGCCTCCCGAAGGGCGTCACCCACACCCACGACACCTGGCTCTCGACCGCCCTCTCGCTCAAGACCGAGCTCGGGCAGCGCGACGGCGAGGTGACGCTGCACGCCGCCCCGCTCACCCACGGGACGGGCTTCCTCGTCGAATCGACGATGCTGGTCGGCGGGACGAACCTGCTCGTAGACGGGTTCGACCCCGATGAGTTCCTCGACGCGGTGGACGACCACGGCGTGAACTCTATCTTCGTCGTCCCGACGATGATTTACAAACTCCTCGACACCTACGACCCCGAGGATGGCCGCGACCTCTCGTCGCTGCGAAATCTCTACTACGCCGGTGCGCCGATGAGCGCCGCCCGCCTTCGGGAAGGGCTCGACACCTTCGGCGACGTGTTCGTCCAGTCGTACGGCCAGATGGAGTGCCCGATGACCATCACCGTCCTCGACCACGAGACCCACCGCCGGGCAGTCGCAGAAGACGAGCAGTTGCTCCAGTCTGCGGGCCGCGAGGTGGACACGGCAGAGGTACGCCTCGTCGACGACCGAAACGAGCCGGTCGAGCGGGGCGAGCTCGGAGAGATTACCGTTCGCTCGCCGCTCGCCACGCCCGGGTACTGGGAGTTGCCCGAGAAAACGGCGGAGACCATCGTCGACGGCTGGCTCCACACCGGCGACGTGGGCCGCTTCGACGAGAACGGCCTCCTCTACATCTTAGACCGCAAGAAGGACATGATAATCACCGGCGGGATGAACGTATACCCCCGCGAAATCGAGGAGGTGCTCGCAACCCACGAGGCCGTCTCGAACGCCGCCGTTATCGGCGTCCCCGACGACTACTGGGGGGAGAAAGTGGTCGCCGTCGTCGAACCGCGTCCCGACGCGGATGTAGACGAGGCGACGCTCGCGTCACAACTCGAAGCCACCTGCGAGGCCGAACTCGCGGCCTACAAGAAACCGAAACGAATCGACATCGTCGACGAGCTTCCGCGCAGTTCCTACGGCAAGGTCCGAAAAACCGACCTGCGAGAGGAGTACTGGGACGACGCGGAGCGAAACGTGAACTGAGTCAGCCGTAGACGCGCTCGCCGCGCTTCACGACCGTTTCGACGAGATTCGTCCCGTACTGGTACGGCACGTGAACGTGGTTCGGCGCGTCCACGACGACGAGGTCAGCGGGCGCACCGACGTCGAGGCGGCCAAGGTCCGGTCTATCCAGCGCGAGCGCCGCGTGATCGGTCGCCGCGACGAGCGCCTGTGCCGGCGTCATGCGCATCTCCACGCAGGCGAGCGACTGGGCGAAGCCCATCGAGTGGCTGTGGCAGTTCGGGTTGAAATCCGTCGCGATGGCCACGGGCGCACCCTGGTCGAGCATCATCTCGGCGTCTGCGAACTCTGCGCCGAGGCCGAATGCGGTGCCCGGCAGGAGGACGGGCACGACGCCCGCATCGACGAGCGCGGCGATGTCCTCCTCTGTCGAGTGAAGCAGGTGGTCTGCGCTCGTCGCGCCAATCTCTGCGGCCAGTTGTGTTCCGCCGATGTGCGTCAGTTCCTCGGCGTGAACCTTCGGCGTGAGGCTGTGCGCTTCGCCCGCTTCGAGGATGCGACGAGACTGTTCGACCGAGAACACGCCCTCCTCGCAGAACACGTCGTTGAACTCGGCGATGCCCTGCGCTTCGACGGCGGGCAGTTGTTCGTCGATTACTTCCTGGGTGTACTCGTCTGCGTCCATTCCCTGCGGCACGGCGTGTGCGCCCATGAACGTCGGGACGACCTCGATAGGATGCTGGTCGTCGGCTTCCGCAATCGCGTCGAGCATCCGGAGTTCCGTCTCCGTATCGAGGCCGTAGCCGGATTTGACTTCGACCGTCGTCGTCCCGTGGGCGAGCATCCGGTCTAAGTGTCCCAACAAGTTCGTGACGAGCGTCTCGTCGCTCGCCTCGCGCACCGACCGAACGGACTTGAGAATCCCGCCACCGGCGGCGAGAATCTCCTGATACGTCTTGCCGCGCAGCTTGGCCTCGAACTCGTCGGAGCGGTCGCCCGCAAAGAGGCCGTGGGTGTGTGGGTCGACGAAGCCGGGGAGCACCGTCCTGCCGGTGGCGTCGATTGCCTCTGTGGCGTTCTCTGGCGGGTACTCGCGGATGACTTCGTCTGTTGGGCCGACGGCGACGACCTTCCCATTCTCGACCGCAATCGCGGCGTTCTCGTAGCGTTCGAGCGGGGCGTCCTCGGCCTTTCCAACCACCAGTTCCGCGGCGTCGTAGACGACGAGGTCAGTCACGCCGCCCACCCCGCGAGGAAGTGCGCGACGGTACGCGCGGCCGCATCGACGGTTCGGTTGTTCGCATCGAGTGGAGGTGCGCACTCCACGACTTCAAAGCCTGCGACCCGGTCGTCGCTCGCAGCCATTCGGACCATCCGGAACAGGTCGCCCGGCGAGAGACCGCCCGGTGTCGGCGCGCTCGACCCCGGGTAGGCGGCGTCCAGCACGTCGATATCCACGCTCAGATAGAGCGTATCCACGTGAGAGAGCGCGGAGAGGGCGCTGTCGATGGCCGTGACCGGGTCGTCGCGTGCCTCCTCTGCGGTCACGACTTCGCCGTCGTTGTCGCAGACGAAGTCGTGGTACTTCGTGCTCGTCTCGAAGTGTCGCGCCCCGACGCAAGCGTAGCCATCGAGGCCCGCGTCGTGCAGTTGTCGGTACGGCGTCCCACTCGTCAGCCCCGATTCAGGGACTTCGCGCACGTCGAGATGGGCGTCGAAGTTGATGACGCCGACCGAGCCATCGTCGAGAAGTGGAGCCACGTTCGGGAATGTGAGCGAGTTGTCCCCGCCGAGGAACACGGGAATCGCGTCCTGTCCGTGAATCGCGTTCGTGGCTTCGAGGACTGCTTCCTGAACTTCTGCGACTGACCCAGGTGGAATCGCCACGTCGCCGAGGTCACCGATTTTCGAGACGGGCCCGGCGTCGAAGTGGTGGCTCTTCGTCCCGGCGAGCGCGTCGCGAATGGCGGCGGGCCCATCCGCCGCGCCCTTCCGCGAGATGACCGCCCCGTCGTAGGGTTCGCCGACGATGACCGCGTCGTACTCGTCCGCTTCGTCGAGCGACGTTTGCTGGACGACGTGGCCGAACTGCTCGTCGTTCGGGTCCGACGAGGTCCCCTGCCAGTCTGCGGGTGGGTTGAATTTCATTGGCGGTCTCGCATCGGAATCGGGACGTTCGACACCGTCGCCTCGTCTAAGGCCTCCTCGTAGCCGGCGTCGGCGTGGCGGATGACGCCCATGCCAGGGTCGGTGGTGAACACGCGGCGGGCCTTCTCAGCGGCGAGGTCAGTCCCGTCGAGGACGACGTGGTTGTTCGTGTGGAGCGCGTTGCCGATGCCGACGCCGCCGCCGTCGTGGACGCTCACGATGTCTGCACCCGCAGCACAGTTGAGCAGGGCGTTGAGAATCGGCCAGTCTGCCACGGCGTCAGAGCCGTCACGCATGGCTTCTGTCTCGCGGTTCGGACTCGCGACGCTGCCCGCATCGAGGTGGTCACGGGTGACGACGACGGGAGCCGAGATTTCACCGTCGCGGACGAGGTCGTTGATTTTGAGCGCGAACTTCGCCCGCTCGGTGACGCCCTCGTCGTCCGTCGAGTAGCCGAGCCAGCAGACCCTCGAAGGGAGGCCCTGGAAGGCGACCTGCTCCTGTGCGAGGTCGATCCAGCGGTGGAGGTGGTCCTTCTCAGGGAACAGTTCTTTGACCGCTTCGTCGGTGCGGTGGATGTCGGCTGGGTCACCCGAGAGTGCGGCCCAGCGGAACGGCCCCTTGCCGCGGCAGAACAGCGGGCGGATGTACGCCGGGACGAAGCCTTCGAAGTCGAATGCGTGTTCCATCCCACGGTGTTCTTTGACCTGCCCGCGAATGTTGTTCCCGTACTCGAAGGCAATAGCGCCCTTCTCCTGCATCGCGAGAATGCCTTCGACGTGGCGAACCATCGTATCAAGGCTTGCTTCGACGTACTGCTCGGGATTTTCGGCGCGCAGTTGGTCGGCTTCTTCGACGGTGTAGCCGGATGGGTAGTACCCCTCTAGTTCGTCGTGGGCGCTCGTCTGGTCGGTGACGATGTCCGGGACGAACCCGCGTTCGAGCATTCCCTCGAACATGTCGGCGGCGTTCATGTGGAGGCCGATGGAGAGCGGTTCGCCCTTCTCTGCGGCTTCCTCGGCCATGTCGATGGCCTCGTCTAAGTCGTCGGTCTTCTCCATGCAGTAGCGCGTCTCGATGCGGCGGTCGATGCGGTGTTCGTCCACCTCCGCGGCGATGCAGACGCCGTGGTTCATCGTGACGGCAAGGGGCTGTGCCCCACCCATCCCGCCGAGGCCACCGGTGACGGTGATGGTTCCGGTGAGGCCCTTCACGTCCGGGAAGTGCTGGCGGCCCGCTTCGGCGAGCGTCTCGTAGGTTCCCTGGATGATGCCCTGCGTGCCGATGTAGGCCCACGACCCGGCGGTCATCTGGCCGTACATAATGAGGCCTTTGGCTTCGAGTTCGTGGAAGTGCTCCCAGTTATCCCACTTACCCACCAGATTCGAGTTCGCGATGAGGACGCGCGGAGCGCGTTCGTGGGTGGTGAACCGGCCGACCGGCTTGCCGGACTGGACGAGCAGCGTCTCGTCGTCGTCGAGGTCGCGGAGTTCTGCGAGAATCGCGTCGTAGGCGTCCCAGCTTCGGGCGGCGCGACCGGTCCCGCCGTAGACGACGAGATCCTCCGGTCGCTCGCCCACGTCCGGGTCTAAGTTGTTGTTGAGCATGCGCAGGGCCGCTTCCTGCCGCCAGCCCTTACACTCGATGTCAGTGCCGGTCGGCGCGCCCTGATACTGTTTCCACTGTTCTGAGGGCTCGCCGAGACGGCGTTTTTTGTCGGTTGGCTGCTGGTGTCCCATGGATACGCATACCACGTGCTGGAACGGCGAGAGGGTGAATTCTCCACACGGAGATGTATTTATATACTACTGTGGCGAACCGCCTTGCATGTACAAAGCCGTGTTCCGAATCCACGGAAGCGGCCCGTACGCCCGGGCTACCGAACGAAACGACACCGAAATCGAACTCTGGTGTAACGACCACTGCGACCTCCTGCACGTGACTGGCGAGCACACAGAAAGCGTGCTGGCGAACGTCGAGGAAGAGGTGGGCATCCGCGAGCACATCAACAACGACACGGACCAGGTGGTCATCACAGACGCCTGTCTGAAAGAACACGGCAGCGACTACGTCGAAACGTATCTCGCGAAACACGACTGCCTGCTGTTGCCCCCGCTTCGCTACGAAAAAGGAGCGAAAATCGTTCGCGTGCTCGCTCTCGACCCGGCGAATCTCACGAACTTCTACCGCGATATCACCGCAGACCACCGGGTCACGGTAGAGTCGAAACAGGAACTCGCCACCGTCACGTCCGACACGCCGCTCATGTCGATGGAGTCTGTGCTTCCGACGCTGTCGGCCCGCCAGCGCGAGGTGTTTCTCGCCGCGCACGCGGCAGGGTACTACGAAATTCCACGACGGACGACGACGACCGAACTCGCCAAAACAGTGGGCGTGGGCCGCCGGACGGTCGAACACCACCTCAGACGGGCAGAGCAGAAGTTCGCGGACGCGCTGGTCGAATACCTCTAACCGAGCAGGCCGAGCGCCGCGACGAGGTGGGTCATCCCGGCGACGACGGGCACGAGGATGATGGTGCGGATGACGAACAGGCCAACGAGGTCACGGAAGCGAATCGGCACGTCGCTGAACATATCCATGATCATCGGGCCCACCGAGGAGAAGAAGATGAGCTGTGAGACGGCGAGCACTGCGACGAAGAATTTGGCCATCGGCGCGGCCTTCGTCACGAGCAATACGGGCACGAACATCTCGGTGATGCCGACGATGGTCGCCGGGGCGACCATGGCCGCGTTCGGGATGCCGAGGGCGGCGATGACCGGCACGAGCGGCTGGCCGAGGATGTCGAAGACGGGCGTGTTCGCAGAGAGCAGCGTCGCCGCCAGTCCGACGACGAGAATCGTGCCGAGGATGAGGCTCGTCAGTTTGATACCGTCGACGAACCCGCGAGTCGCCGCTTCGAGGAAGGTTTCACCCTCGTCCGCTTTTTTGACCGCTTCTGAGAGCGCAAAGCGGACGTAATCGCCGAGCGACCCTTCGAATCCGACCTCGGGTTCGGGTTCGGCGATGTACTCCTTCGGCGTGGTCGAAATCGGCGGAATCCGCACGAGGATGATGCTCGTGAGGACGATACAGCAGAAGTACGCGCCGAAGATGACCGGGAACAGCGAGAGCATGTCGAGGGTGGCGGCGACGACGCCGACGAACCCGATGCTCACCGTCGAGAAGCAGGTGGCGATGGTGAACACGTCGCGCTTGTGGTAGCCGCCCTGCTCGAAGACGTTCCGGGTGACGTAGAGGCCGACGCTGTAGGAACCCACCCACGAGGCGAGGCTGTCGAGTGCCGCCCGACCGGGCACCTTGAACAGCGGCTTCATGACCGGCCGCGAGAGCGTGCCGATGAATTCGAGGCCGCCGAGTTCGACGAAGATGGTGATGAAAATCGCACCGATGGGGATGATGATGCCGACGCTGTAGACGAGCGTTCCCCACATCAGGCCGCCCGTGCCCGGCGTGTGCAGCAGGTCGGGGCCGAGTTTGAAGAACATCACCGGCGCGAGGACGACGCCAGCGACGCGAAGTAACCAGAACACGACCGAAGTCTCGAAGTACGAGAGGTCGAACCCGGCGACCTCACCGTCGGTGAGCATGGCGAGCGTCGTGAGCACGCCGCCGGCCACGATGATGGCGAAAGCGTAGACGCCCACGGCCGTCGGGAACATTTCGATGATATAGCTCACGGCGATGTCGAACGGGACGGTGATTTCGCCGCCGTGGCTCACCGGGAGCAAGAAGAACACGCCGCCGACCAGAAACGCGAGAAGAAATTTGACGACCGGTTGCATCGCCAGGTCGTGGAGGTCGATGTCGTCGATGCTCCGCACCCGGGGTTCGCTCTCTACTTTCCACGTTTGCCCGCCTTCAGTAGCCATGAAACGTCCATTGTGAACGTATTGCATAGGCATTCGATTTCCAAGCGGAGAGGCGTTTAAGTGTGTACGTCGCGTGAGCGGCGAACCTGTCGGCACACCAACTACCAGTCTTGCAGTTGTCCGTGCGCTTAATACCGAGTGCCTGAACCCCACACACGAGCAATGTCAACAATAGACACCGAGGGGCTAGCGGAGTACGACCTGTTCGTAGATGGTAGGTTTCGGGCATCTTCCGGCGACGACCGAATCGACGTGTCGTTCCCCTACGACGGAACGGTGTGGGCAACCGTCCCGGACGGAACCGCAGCAGACGTAGACACCGCCGTCGGCGTCGCTCGCGCCGCCTTCGAGAGCGATGCGTGGGGGGACGCCAAACCGAGCGACCGGCGCGTTATTCTGAACCAGATTGCGGACACCATCGACGCGAACACGCGAGAACTCGCGGAACTCGAGACGCTCCAGAACGGCAAGTTACTGCGCGAGATGGAACAGCAGATGGAGGCGCTTGGCGAGTGGTATCGCTACTATGGCCGCATTTGCGAGGAGGTCGAATCCGGACGCACCATCCCGGTAGACAAAAAAGACGGGCAGATGTTCAACTACGTGCGCCACGAGCCGTACGGGGTCGTCGGCGCGATTACGGCGTGGAACTCACCGTTGCTGTTGACGGCGTGGAAATTCGCTCCCGCGCTCGCAGCGGGCAACACCGTCGTCCAGAAGCCGAGCGAAGAGACGCCGGTTAGCGCGCTTCGATTCGCCGAGTTGGTCTACGAGCACACCGACCTCCCGCCGGGCGTCTACAACGTCGTTCCCGGGTACGGACACACCGGGGCGGCGCTCACCGCACACCCCGACGTGGACAAACTCGCATTCACCGGGAGCACTGCTGTGGGACGCGAGGTGGCAAAGACGGCCGGAGAGAACCTCACGAAGGTCTCGCTCGAACTCGGCGGGAAGAGCCCGAACGTCATCTTCCCCGACGCCGACCTCAACGACGCGGTAAACGGCGTGATGAAGGGGATTTTCGCCGCGACGGGCCAAACCTGCATGGCAGGGTCGCGGGTACTCGTCCACGAGGACGTCCACGAGGAGGTCGTGGCACGACTCACCGAAAAAGCGAGTGACATCAAACTCGGCGACCCACGCGACCCGGAGACGGAGATGGGGCCGGTCGCCTTCCGCGGTCAGTGGGAGACCGTCCACGAGTACGTCCAGTCCGGGCTCGCGGAGGGCGCGACCATCACCGTCGGCGGCGAGATGCCGGCGGACCAACCCGGCGAGTGCTTCATCCAACCGACGGTGTTCGTCGACGTCGAAAACGACATGACCGTCGCCAGAGAGGAAATCTTCGGACCGGTGGCAAGCGTCATCTCGTTCGAGGACGAAGCGGCGGCACTGGACATCGCGAACGACACCGAGTTCGGCCTCGCAGCGGCCATCTGGACGCGAGACATGGACCGGGCGAACCGGTTCGTCGAGACCGTCCAAGCGGGCACGGTCTGGGTAAACGAGTACCGACTCATCGCGCCGAACTCGCCGTTCGGCGGCTACAAGGCGAGCGGCCTCGGGCGAGAAAACGGGCGGGAAGGCTTAGAGGAGTACTATCAGACCAAAAGCGTCTGGTACAACCACGCCGGCGAGGTCGGCGACCCCTTCGTGCTCGACGCCGAGTAAGCCGGGGCGGTCAGGCCGCCTCGAAGAAGAACACGCCGTCGCGTTCCTCGACGAACTGCACCGCGTCGTCCGGTTCGAGGCCGGGGTTGTCGAGGATTCGCGCCGTGACCCGGACCGCATCCGCGACGTCCACGACGCACACCTCGAACGGTTCCTGGCCCTGGTGGTCCGCGCCGGGAACGCGGATGGTCGTCCGAGCGTAGACGGTTCCTTCGCCGGGGAGTTCGTTGACCTCGAAGGATTCGCCGCCGCAGGCGCGGCAGGCGACGACGGGGAATCCGTACACCTCGCCGCAGTCTGCGCACGCGGTGGCGGGGAATGCGGGCATTACGCACCCCTCCCGAGGACGGTGACGGTACACACCGCGCCGCTCCCGCCGAGGTTGTGGGTGAGCGCGAGTTCCGCGCCGTCGACCTGATTCTCGTGCTCGCCGAACAGTTGCAGGCAGGCTTCGTACACCTGTCCGATGCCCGTCGCGCCGACGGGATGGCCCTTCGAGAGCAACCCGCCGCTCGGGTTGATGGGCACGTCGCCATCGACGGCCGTCACGCCCTCTGCCGCGGCCCGCGCGCCCTGTCCTTTCTCGAACAGGCCGAGGTCCTCAGAATCGCCGATTTCGGCGGCGGAGAAGCAGTCATGGAGTTCGACTAGGTCGAGGTCCGTTGGTGCGATGTCCGCCTGCGCGTAAGCGTCCTCGGCCGCGGTCACGGTGGCGTCGAGCGTCGTCAGGTCGTCGTAGCGGTACGCGCCACTCCGGCCGCTGGCGTGGGCGCTCGCCAGCACGTCGATGGGCGTGTCGGTGAACTCGCGGGCCCGGTCACGGGCGGTGAGGACGATGGCCGCGCCGCCGTCGGCGGCCGGACAGCAATCGTAGAGTCTGAGGGGGTCTGCGACGAGGCGCGACTCGGTCACGTCCGCGACGGTCACCGGGTCCCGGAAGCGGGCGCGGGGGTTCTGTGCGCCGTTTTTCCGATTTTTCACCGGAATTGCCGCGACCTCCTCGCGCGTCGTCCCGTGTTCGTGCATGTAGCGGTCGAGCCAGAGCCCGTAAAAGCCGGGGAAGGTGAGGCCGGTCTTCCCCTCTGTCTGGTTGTCTGCCGCGCTGTTGAGCGCCCGGGTGAACTCCGTCGTCTCGGCGCTCGTCATGCTCTCGACGCCCGTGACGACGACCACGTCGTGGACGCCGGTGGCGACGGCCTGATACGCCTGTCGCAGGGCGATGCCGGAACTCGCACACGCGCCTTCGGTCTTCATCGTCGGGATGCCGGTAAGGCCCACGCTATCGGCGACGAGCGGCGCGATGGTCTCCTGACCCTCGAGGATGCCCGCGACGAAGTTGCCGAGGTAGAGCGCGTCTACGTCTTCCCTGTCCACTTCGCACGAGCGGAGTGCCCGAGAAACCGCGCGTACACCGAGGTCCTTGACGCCGGCATCGAGCACGCCGAACTCGGTCGTGCCCATGCCAACGATACTCACATCTCGCATACGTGGAACCTCCCGGTGGAGGCGAATAAGCCTACCTGTGTCACCATTTATCACCGTTCGCGTGGGAGGGAGGGCATGACAGAACATGTCACCTACGACCTGGAAGACGGTGTCGCGACGATTACCCTCGCCCGACCGGAGAAGTTGAACGCACTCACGCTGGAGATGTGGGGAGCGATTGACGATTTTCTGACGCAGGCTGACGACGACGGCGCGCGGGTGGCGGTGTTGACGGGAGAGGGCCGTGCGTTCTGTGCGGGCGACGACATCGCCACGTTGCGAGACATCGAGGACACGCGGGCCGTGCGCGAACTCACGAAAATCGCGCTCGATTGCTTCGGAGCCATCGAAGGCGCCCCACTGCCCGTCGTCGGAAAGGCGAACGGGTCGGCCTACGGCGGCGGGTTCGAACTGCTGCTCGCCTGCGACCTCACCGTCGTTCCCGCCGACGCCGAGTTCGCTCTCCCCGAGGTGCAAATCGGGGCCTACCCATTCTACGGCGCGAAGCGACTCGCGCGGATGATCGGCCGCCAGCGGGCCGCTGACCTCGCGCTCGCGGGTCGGAAACTCTCCGGCGAAGAAGCGACCGACTGGGGGCTGTTCGCCCGGGCGGTTGACGCGGACGAACTGGACGACGCCGTCGCGGACATCGTGGCGAGCCTCAAGCGCGGGTCGCCGCCGGCCATCGAGACGACGAAAGCGTGGCTCAACACGAGCCTCCGGTTCGCGGGCGAAGACGACGCGATGCGAGCGGGCCTTGGCTACCTGTTTGCCGGGCCGGAGGCACAGGAGGGGGCGCGCTCGTTCCTCGAAAAACGCGACCCGGACTATGCCGAGTGAGAACAACACACATATGCGTTCGGTCGGTAGGGTGAACCCATGACGGGCATACCAAGGGCGGCCGATTTTACCTGGGAGGCGGTGTTCGACCAGTTCGACTGGGACGCCCCCCGAGAACTGAACCTCACCCACGAAGTCGTCACGCGAAACGTCGGCAAGGGCACGGCACTGACGTGGTACGGCGACGGCGGCGACGCGGTCGAGCTCACCTACGCCGACCTCGAAGCACAGAGTTCGCAGGTGGCAAACGCGCTCTCCGACCTCGGCGTCTCCCGGGGCGACCCCGTGGCGACGCTCGTCCCGCGACTACCGGAACTCTACCCGATTTTCCTCGGCATCTGGCGAGCGGGAGCGGTGTACGTCCCGCTGTTCACCGCGTTTGGCCCGGACGCCATCGCGGCACGGGCAGGCGACGCCGACGTAAACGTCATCTTCACGACCCCGGAGTACCGCGACCGCGTGGCGGCCGTCGAGGACGAGGTGGGCTTCGAGCACGTCGTCGTGGTGGACCGGGAGGGGGTGGGCGTCGCCGAGGAAGACCACGCCCACACAGACCTCCTCGCGGGCCAACCGACGAGCCACGAGACGGTGCGGACGAGCGCCGACGACGTGTCGACGCTCGAATACACCTCTGGAACGACGGGCCCTCCGAAGGGCTGTCTGCTCACCCATCGCGTGCTCGCCGCGCTCTACCCCTACCTCTGGTACGGAATGGGCCTCACCGGCGACGAGGTGTTCTGGGGCGCGGCCGACCCCGGCTGGATGTACGGCCTGCTCACCGCCGGCATCGCGCCCGTGAGCATGGGCGTCGAGAACGTGCTGTACGCGGGGGAGTTCGACCCGGCGGCCTGGTACGACGTGATGGAGCGCGCCGGCGTCACGACCCTCGCGAGCAGTCCGACGGCCTACCGCGGCCTCATGGCGGAGGACACTCTTCACGAGGACTACGACCTCGCACTCGAACGGGGGAACAGCGCGGGCGAACCGCTCAATCCGGAGGTCGTCCGGTGGTTCGACGACGAACTTTCCGTGCCCGTGTACGACCAGTACGGCGTCACGGAAGTCGGGATGGTCGTCGGCAACCAGCACGTCGCCCCCGACCGGTTCGTCCAGGGGAGCATGGGGACGCCGATTCCGGGGTTCGAGGTGCAGGTGCTCGCAGACGGAGAGCGAGCCGCGGAAGGCGAGACCGGCGAACTCGCGGTCAAACGCGGCGGCGGGACGTATTTCGACGGCTATTTGAACCGGCCGCAAGCGACCGCGAACTCCTGGACGGCAATCGACGGTGCGGAGTGGTTTCTGACCGGCGACGCGGCCACCTTCGAGGACGGCGTCTACTGGTTCGTCGGCCGGGCCGACGACGTCATCATCTCCTCGGGGTATCGTATCGGCCCGTTCGAAGTCGAGAGCACGCTCATCGAACACGAGGCCGTGGCGGAGGCAGCGGTCGTCGGCGTCCCCGACGACCAGCGCGGCGAGGTGGTCGCGGCGTTCGTCGTCCTCAGAAACGAGTTCGAGGCGACCCAACAGCTCCGCGAGGACATCGTCGGATTCGTGAAGGGGAAACTCGCCCACCACGCCTACCCGCGTCGTCTCCACATCGTAGACGACCTGCCGAAGACGTCGAGCGGGAAGATCCGACGCGTCGAGTTGCGCGACCGCGCTCGCTCCGTGTGAAGTCGCCGCCACCCTGAACGCTATAACCCCACTTCTCATCGTGTGGAACGAACCCATGAGTCAGGGAATCAGAGACCGGGCGGTCGAGATTCGACGAACCTTCCACCGATACCCAGAACCGTCGTGGCGCGAATTCCTCACGACGAGCCGACTGGTAGACGAACTCGAAGCCCTCGACGTGGACGAGCTTCACGTCGGCAGCGACGTGCTCGTCTCGGAATCGCGGATGAGCGTCCCCGAGGAAGCCGACCTCGACCACTGGTTCGAGAAAGCGCGCGAAAACGGGGCTCGCGAAGACGTTCTCGAAAAGACGAAGGGGGGTCACACAGGTGTCGTCGCGGTCGTCGAGAAAGGCGACGGCCCCGTACTCGGCCTGCGCGTGGACATCGACGCGCTCCCGCAGCCGGAATCGACCGACGAGAGCCACTACCCCGTCCAAGAGGGCTTTCGCTCCGAAAACGAGAACGCGATGCACGCCTGCGGCCACGACTCGCACATGACGATGGGCCTTGGAACCATCGAGGCCATCCAGCAGAGCGACTTTTCGGGCACGCTCAAAGTGTTCTTCCAGCCCGCAGAGGAGGTTCTCGGCGGCGGCAAGTCGATGGCAGACTCGCCGCTCATCGAGGACGTGGAGGGATTGCTCGCGGTCCACATCGGCCTCGGCCACCCGTCCGGTGAAATCGTCGCCGGGAGCGTGAAACCGCTCTCCGTCCAGAAATCGACGGTGAGGTTCACCGGCGAACCGGCCCACGCGGGCCTCGCGCCGAACGAGGGGCGCAACGTCATGCAGGCGGCCGCCGCGGCCATTCAGAACCTCTACGCGATTCCGCGCCACGCAGACGGCATGACGCGGGTGAACGTCGGCAAGGCCAAGATTGGCGAGGCGTCGAACATCATCCCCGACCACGGCGAACTGCAAATCGAGGTTCGTGCCGAGACGAACGACCTGCGAGACTACATGCAAGAAAAAGCAGAACGCACCATCCGGGCGGCCGCCGAAATGCACGACGTGGAGGTAGACATCGAGATGGTGAGCCGTGCTCCGCGCGTGGACAGCGACGAGACATCGATTGACGCGGTTGCGACCGCTGCAAAAGAGACCGACGGTGTCACTTCGGTGCTGCGCACCGGGAACTTCGGCGCGAGCGAGGACGCCACCTACCTCATGCGAGCGGTGCAGGAGAACGGCGGCGTCGCTGGCTTCCCCATCGTCGGGACGGACCACCCCGGCGGCCACCACACGGCGACGTTCGACGTGAACGAGGACGACATCTTCGTCGGCATCGACGTCCTCTCGGGGGCGCTGTTGGAACTCGAGCGCCGAGTATGACAGACAGGCTTACGTGCCAGACGACGGAGAAAGTCGTATGACACCACACATCGCGGTTCTTTCGACTGGCGGAACCATCGCGAGCACCGGCACCGACAAGGGCGCGACCCCCACGAGGGCGGGCGACGAACTGGTTGAGGCCGTCCCCGGCCTCACCGACCACGCGGACATCTCGGTCGAGGAGGTGGCCCAGATTTCGAGTTTTGCACTCGGTTTCGATACGATGGCCACCATCGTCCGGCGAGTCCGCGAACTCGCCGCAGAGGGGGTAGACGGCGTCGTCGTCACCCACGGCACGGACACGATGGAGGAGTCTGCGTACTTCGTCGACGTGGTCGCGGGCGATACGATTCCGGTCGTGTTCACGGGAGCGCAACGTCGGGGCGACGAACCCGGCGCAGACGGCCCGGCTAACCTGCTCACAGCAGTTCGCGCTGCGAGTCACGAGCGCGTCCGCGAGGCGGGCGGGGCGTACATCGCTTTCGCGGACAGTCTCTACTCCGCACGCACCGTGACGAAGGGCCACACCAGCAATCTCGATACGTTCTACGCGCCCGACGCGGGGCCGGTGGCGAACGTGCTTCGGGGCTACGTCCGCTTCTTCCGCGAACCGGGCAGCGAGTCGGTTTCGATTCCCGCGACGGACGTGACCGCCCGCGTCGAGATGGTGAAGAGCGCCGCGGGCGTCGATGGCCGGCAGATAGAACGCGCCCTCGAAGACGGCGTCTCCGGCATCGTTCTCGAAGGGATGGGCCTCGGAAATACGACGCCGGGGCTCGAAACGGCGGCAGCCGAAGCAATCGACCGGGGCGTGCCCGTCGTCGTCACCTCGCGGTGTCACGGCGGCGCGGTCAACGGCATCTATGGCAAGGAAGGCGGCGCGCGCACCCTCGAAGAACACGGCGCGATTCTGGGCGGCGACCTGCCGGCGCAGAAAGCCCGCATCACCCTGGCGCTCGCGCTGTCTGCGACCGACGACCCAGAGGAAGCGCGCGAACTCGTCGCCACTGCAGCGATGTCCGCCATCTGAAGCGTTTTCTCCCTCCTTTCCGTAGCACGGCCCATGCGTGCCATTCGATACCACGAGTACGGCGACGAGTCTGTGCTCTCGCTCGACGAGGTGCCGAAACCGAATCCGGGAGCGGGCGAAGTGCGCGTCGCCATCGAGGCGGCGAGCGTCAATCCGATCGACGCGAAACTCAGAAGCGGCCTGCTCGAACCGACGGCGGGCCTGCCCCACGTCTGCGGCGTGGATCTCGCGGGCGTCGTGGACGCGGTCGGTGCGGGCGTCACGCGCCTCGAACCCGGCGACAGGGTCTATGGAACGGGTTTCGGGTGGAAGGACGACGGGACGTACGCCGAGTACGCGGCGGTTCCGGCTGCTAGACTCGCAACCCTCCCCGATGCAGTCTCCTTCGAGACGGGCGCGGCGGCCGCGCTCGTCTGTGCGACGGCGTGGCGCGGACTCGTCACGCGAGGCGACCTGCGGGTCGGTGAAACGTGTCTCGTCCACGGCGCGTCGGGCGGCGTCGGCCACGTCGCCGTCCAGATTGCGGTCAACGCCGGGGCGACCGTCGTCGGGACGGCCCGCGGCGAGGAAGCGACCGCGTTCGTGGAGGGACTCGGCGCGACGGCCGTCGTCGACTACCGCGAGGACGACCTGGCGGATGCGGTCCGCGCGTCGCTCGCGGGCAGACCCGTGGACGTCGTGCTGGATTCGCACGCGGACAAACACATCGAAACCGACCTCGCGGCGGTCGGCCGCGGCGGCCGCGTCGTCGTCATCGGGCAGGGTGCGCGCGCGGCGCTGACCCCCGAACGAGCCCTCGCGGCAATGTTTGACGACGCCGACATTCGGTTCATGTCTATCATGGCTTCGATGGACGACCAACGACGGGTCCTTACGGCGGTTTCACCACTACTCGCAGCGGGGTCTATCGACCCCGTCATCGAGGCGGCCTACCCCCTCGCCGAGGCGGCGGACGCGATGGCACACGCGGCGTCGCCAGGAGTGTTAGGAAAAATCGTGATAGGAACAACTGAGTGATTATTGATATATGGCGCGCACCTGACCGTCAGGGTGAGAGACACGAACGCAGATTTAACTTAAACCACCGGGTATAGCCGGGTATTCTGCACGAATTATAGTCGGAGTTCAGTCGGCGATGTGTCGAACCGGTTCGACGTGCCCTCCATCTACGTATTCTAATTCTGAAACGAAATCCCAATTAATTAATTCTCTGTCTGGTGACAACGTGTACCAAACCATTATATAGCACTTCTTCAATGGATGAACACGGTGCAGTAAGGTAATGGCAATCACAGACCCAATACGTAAACTCGGTGGCGTTTTCGCTGAACTTTCGCTGAGATACGTTCCAAATCCGTACGTTCTTGTAATACTACTGACAGTCATCGCATTCGGTGGTGCAGTCGCCGTCGGGTCCACCCCGACGGAGGCCATGGATGCGTGGGTCGGCGGGGTGTGGACACTCCTCGGCTTCATGGCGGCGTTCGCCGTGACACTGATGATGGGTGACGCAATCGCGAAATCCCCAACAGTAACCAACTTTCTCGCGCGTATCGCGAAACTCCCATCGAGCCCGTTCACGGCCGTCGCGTTCGTCTCGTTCGTCGGGATGCTCGCCGGCCTCATCTCCTGGGGGCTCGGCCTCATCGTCGGCGCGGTGATGGCAAAGCAGGTCGCCTACCACGGTAAAGAGAAGGGGCTTAACCTTCACTACCCACTGCTGGCGGCCGCCGGGTACACCGCGCTCATGATCTGGCACTCCGGGCTGACCACCTCGAGTGGTCTCATCATGGCGGACCCCGCACTCATCCCACCGACCTTCGAGGCGGCACTCGCGAAGTTCCCGAACGAGAACGTCATGGAGAATGGCTTCTCGCTCGGCCGGACCCTCGGGCACCCGGTGAACTTGGTTACGGTGGCGCTCATGCTCACTGTCATCCCACCGCTCATGGGTGCACTTCACCCCAAAGATGACGATGAAATCAAGAGCCTGCCGGACAAAGTCTACCGGCAGATGTCCGGCGGACAGGCCGCGACCGACGGCGGCGTCGCAGAGGGCACGAAAACGGCCTCTGCGACGGGCATCGCAGAAGATACCTTCGCAGACAAACTCAACAACTCGAAAATTATCGGGCTCGTCATCGCGGCGTTCCCGCTCTACTACGTCATCGACGCGTGGATTATCAGCGGTGAAGGGCTCTCGAGTCTCACCCTGAACTCCATCAACGCGATGTTCATCTTCTTCGCGATGATTCTCTGGGTCACGCCAAAGCGCATCGTCCAGCAGATGGACGAATCCGTCGAGAACGTCGGCGGCATCATCTTCCAGTTCCCGTTCTACGCGGGTATCTCCGGGCTGCTCACAGGCACGGCACTGACCGCGACCATCGCGAACTTCTTCGCGAGCATCGCGACGCCGACGACGTGGCCGGTCATCGGTCTCATCAGCGCCGGTATCGTGAACGTCTTCGTTCCGTCCGGCGGCGGCCAGTGGGTCGCACAGGGACCAATCCTGCTCGACACCACGGCGCAACTGGGCATGCCACTCGAGACGGCTATCATCATCGAAATGTTCGGCGACCAGCTGACCAACATGATTCAGCCGTTCTGGGCGCTCCCACTGCTGGCACTCGCGAACCTGCGTGCCCGTGACATCATCGGGTACTCCACGGTCGCGATGGTCGGCGGCTTCATCATCATGGCCATCACGATGACGGTCCTGCTCGGCCTGCCAGCCGCGTAATCGAACTCACCCCTTTCCGGGCTTTTTCTTCACACCCACAGAGCCGCAGGCACGAGTTGCGCGAGAGACGGCAAGGTTGGGACAGTCTCACAAACCTTTAGGCCGCCCGCTGCATCGATTCTGATAATGTTCGACCCCGACGACCTGGCGCAGATTCGGGAGGAAAAGGAGACCTGGGAGGACCAACAGGTCAAACCGACGCTCGACCGTTTTGGCGAGCGCAAAGAGGACTTCACCACGGACACCGGCGGGCAATCCGTACAGCGCCTCTACACGCCAAACGACATCGCAGACCAGGACTACGACGAGGACATCGGGTTCCCGGCGCAGGAACCCTACACCCGCGGCGTCTACTCGACGATGTACCGCGGTCGCCTCTGGACGATGCGCCAGTACGCTGGTTTCTCGACCGCAGCGGCCACGAACGAACGCTTCCACTACCTGCTCGACAGCGGGTCTTCGGGGCTCTCGATGGCGTTCGACCTGCCGACGCAGATGGGCTACGACTCGGACGCGACGATGGCACAGGGCGAAGTCGGGAAGTCCGGCGTCGCCATCGACTCGCTCGCCGACATGGAGACGGTGTTCGACGGGATTCCGCTCGACGAAGTTTCGACGAGCATGACCATCAACGCCCCCGCATCCATCTTGCTCGCGATGTACATCGCCGTCGGCGACAACCAGGGCGTCGACCGCGAGAAACTGCGCGGAACCATCCAGAACGACATTCTCAAAGAGTACGTCGCGCGCAACACCTACATCTTCCCGCCGGAACCGTCGATGCGCATCATCACGGACATCTTCGAATTCTGTGCCGAGGAGGTGCCGAAGTTCAACACCATCTCCATCTCCGGGTACCACATCCGCGAGGCGGGTTCGACCGCCGCACAGGAACTTGCCTTCACCCTCGGTGACGGCATCGAGTACGTCAAAGCCGCCCTCGACGCAGGCCTCGACGTGGACGACTTCGCGCCACAGCTCTCCTTCTTTTTCAACTCGCACAACAACATCTTCGAGGAAGTCGCGAAGTTCCGCGCCGCGCGCCGCCTCTGGGCGCGCATCATGGAAGAGCGCTTCGACGCGCAGAATCCGAAATCGAAGCAACTCAAGTTCCACACGCAGACCGGTGGCTCCACGCTCACGGCCCAACAGGTCGAGAACAACGTCGTCCGCGTGGCCTACCAGGCACTCGCCGCAGTCCTCGGCGGAACCCAGAGCCTGCACACGAACGGGAAAGACGAGGCTATCTCGCTGCCGACCGAGCAGTCCGTCCAGACGGCGCTGCGCACCCAGCAGATTCTCGCCCACGAGTCGGGCGCGGCGGACACCATCGACCCGCTCGCTGGCTCCTACTACGTCGAGAGTCTGACCGACACCCTGGAAGAAGAGGCGATGAAACTCATCGAGGAAGTCGACGAGCGCGGCGGGATGCGCGAGGCCATCGAGGACCAGTGGGTCCAGCGCCAGATTCAGGACGTGGCCTTCGAGCGCCAGAAAGAGATCGAGAACGAAGAGCGCATCATCGTCGGCGTGAACAAGTATCGCGTCGAAGAGGACCCCCAGCCGGACGTCCAGGAGGTCACCGAGGAAGACGAGCGCCGCCAAATCGAAAGCTTAGACGAGGTCAAAGCCGACCGCGACGAGGAGGCCGTAGACGACGCGCTCGCGGCGCTCACGGAGGCCGCAGAAGGCGACGAGAACCTCATGCCGTACATCATCGACGCGGTGAAGGTGTACGCGACGACGGGCGAGATTTCGAACACGCTGCGCGACGTGTTCGGCGAGTACCGTCCCGGCGCGGCGCTCTAGGTTCGCCACTGTCCCTCGTTTTTATCACCTGTTCGCGCCTCGGGTGAGACATGGAATTCGACCACGCCGGCATCGCGACAGACGACGCAGACGCGCTCATCGACCTCTACGGCGACCTGTTCTCCATGCCTGCCGTCCACGAAGAGGAGTTCGGCGGCCTCCGCGTCGTCTTTCTCGACTGCGGAAACGGCTACTTCGAGTTGTTAGAGCCAATCGAGGACGGGACCGTTTCACGGTATCTCGAAAACAACGGGCCGGGTATCCACCACCTCGCGGTGGCGACCGACGACATCGAGGCCGCCCTCGACCACGCCCGCGACATGGGCATCGAACTCATCGACGAGGAATCGCGCCCCGGCGCGTGGGGTCACGACGTGGCGTTCCTCCACCCCAAATCGACAGGCGGCATCCTCATGGAGTTCGTCCAGCACTGATGGCCGCCGTGAAAGCCCTCGGCGAAATCGCGTTCCGTACGGAGTCCATAGACGAGATGGCCGACTTCTACGAGAACGTGGTCGGCCTCTCCGTCCTCGAACGCGGCGACACCGCCGTGTTCTTCTCGCTCGGCGAGTCCTACGGCGGCCACACGCAGGTGTTCGTCCTCTTCGACCGCACCGCCACGGACGAGTACGAGGGCATCGACCAGCGGTTCACGACCGTTGACCACGTCGCGTTCACCATCGACCTCTCGGATTTCGATTCCGAAGTTGCGCGACTCGAAGACGCTGGACTCGACGTGCGAACCACCACCCACGCGTGGGTGCAGTGGCGGTCGCTGTACTTCGCGGACCCGGACGGCAACTCGGTGGAGTTCGTCTGTCACGACGAGACGATTACGGGGTGACGATGTCCACCGCGATGGAGACGTTCGGCCTCGGCCTCGTGTTCGGCGTCTCCATCGCTGCGCCGGTCGGCCCAATCGGCATCCTCTGCATCCAGCGAACGCTCGAACGCGGGTTCCCGTCGGGGTTCGTTTCGGGACTGGGAGCGGCGACGGCCGACGCGCTGTACGGGGCGCTCGTCGCCTTCGGCGCGACGGTGGTCGCAGCGGTGCTTGTGACCCACGCGGCGGCACTCAGGCTCGGCGGCGGCCTCTTGCTCGTAGCCCTCGGGGTGCAGACGGCACGGAGAGCACCAGCAGCCCGGCCCGCTGGAGTTCCGACGGGGACGAGCCTTGCCCGCGACTACGCGACCACCCTCGCACTCACGCTCGGCAACCCGGCGACGATTCTCGCGTTCGCCGCCGTCGTCACGGGGTTCGGCGTCGCCGTTGGCTCGGTCGTCGAGGCGGGGGCGCTCGTCGCGGGCGTGTTCACCGGGTCCGTCGGGTGGTGGCTGTTCCTCGCGGGCGTCGTCTCACGGATTCGCGACCGGGTTACGGCACAATGGCTCAAACGGGTAAACGTCATCGCGGGCGTGGTACTCGTCGGGTTCGGCGTCGTCGCGCTCTCTGGGCTGTTCTAGCCGGACGAGTCCCACGCTTCGACCGTGGGGCGAAGCATCTCGGGGATGGTGTCGAGCGGTGGCGGCGTCTCGAACCAGCGCGCCTCGACGGCTTCGTCGTTTGGCGTCGTGAACGACCCGCCGGTCGCCACGGCGTCGAAGAAGACGCCGAAGGTGAGAATCGCGTCGTCGCGATTCTCGGTCGTGTAGTAAAAGCGGTGTGGAAGACAGACGTCGGTCACCTCACACGCGATGCCCGTCTCCTCGCGCACCTCGCGGACGGCGCAGCCTTCGAGCGAATCGTCCTCGGGTTCGAACCCGCCGCCAGGATACGTCCAGTCGCGCGGCGCACCCCGGTCGCGCAACATGAGCAGGCGGTCCTGGTCGTCGGTCACTCGCGCGCCCGCCGCCCGGACGAACCCATCGTCTGCGTACTCCCAGAAGTCGGCGAAGCGGCCGGCGGGAATCGGCACCTCCTCTTCGTACACGTCAGGAAGGTCGCCGTAGTCCGCGCGCAGTCGCTCACAGAGACGCGTGGCTTCGCGCTCGGCGTTGGGAGTCTGGGACACACCGGAAGATGTGTGCCTTCCGATAAAACGGTTGTTGCCGTCTCAGCCGAAGTTCTCGACCTTGGCCGTTTCCGGGTCTGCACCGGCCTCCTGGAGCGCAGTCGTCGCGGCGTCCAGGAAGTCTGCGAATCCGTAGATGAACAGTTGTTCATCGCCGGTGAGCACCGAGGCGACGGCGTCGGTCATGTCCTCGTCGTCTGTGAGGATGTGGACCGCGGCCCCCTTCTCGGTGAGCGCGGCGAGGCGGTCCTCGTGGACCGGTGCGTCGTCCTGGTAGACGAGTCCGGCTTCGCCGCCCTCGGCGACGGCGCGCTCTGCGATGCCGATTGCGGCACCGACGCCGGGGCCGCCCGCGAGGATGACGACGCGCGATTCGCCTTCGTAGTAGTCGTTGCCGAACGGGCCGGCAATCTGGACGACGTCGCCCGCTTCGAGCGCCTCCAGGTGCGGGGCAACGTCGCCTTCTGGGTCGATGCCCACCGTAATTTCGAAGGTGTCGGCCACGCTGGGAGAAGAGAGGGTGTAAAAGCGAGAGACGGGTTCGCCCTCGACTTCGAGGGTGAGTTTGACGAACTGGCCGGGTTCGGCGCTGAAGCCTTCGGGCGTTTCTAAGTCCAGTGCGACCGTGTCTGGGCCGACGCGACGGTTCGCCGCGACGGTCACTTCACGTGGTTCCATACCCCACACTTGTGGGCTATCGCCAAATGCGCTTTCGTTCCCAGTTTACTGACTGATTCAGAAGCCTTTTGCACTGCTACAGCAAACCCATCACCGACAATGCCAGAGGACCTGAACTGGGCCATCGGCGGGGAAGCCGGCGATGGAATCGACTCCACTGGGAAGATTTTCGCCCAGGCACTCTCTCGCGCAGGCCGACACGTCTTTACGTCCAAAGACTTCGCATCCCGAATCCGTGGTGGCTACACCGCGTACAAGATTCGTACCTCGGTCGACCGCGTCGAGAGTGTCGTAGACCGACTCGACATTCTGATTGCACTGACCCAACGCACGGTCGAAGAGAACATGAGCGAGCTCCACGAGGGCTCGGTCATCATCTACGACGGTGAACGAACCACGATGAAGGACTTCGAGGCCCCCGAGGGCATGATCGGCCTCAACGTTCCCCTCCGCCGCCTCGCAGAAGAGGCGGGTGGGGCCATCATGCAGAACATCGTCGCACTCGGCGCGGCGTGTGAAGTCTCCGAGTTCCCAATCGAGAACCTCGACGAATCGCTCGAAAAGCGCTTCGGCGCGAAGGGCGGCTCCATCGTCGAGAACAACTCCAAGGCCGCGCGCAAGGGACAGGAGTACGTTCGCGAGAACTACGACCTGGACCTCGACTACGAACTCGAAACCACCGACGAGGATTACGTCCTCCTGAACGGTGACGAAGCGATTGGCATGGGCGCAATCGCGGCCGGCTGTCGCTTCTACGCTGGCTACCCAATCACGCCAGCGACCAACGTCATGGAGTACATGACCGGACGCGTAGAGCAGTTCGGCGGCGCTGTCATCCAGGCTGAAGACGAACTGTCGGCCATCAACATGGCCCTCGGCGCAGCCCGCGCCGGTGCCCGAGCGATGACCGCAACCTCTGGGCCGGGCATCGACCTCATGACCGAGACCTTCGGCCTCATCGCGACGAGCGAGACGCCGCTGGTCATCACCAACGTCATGCGTTCTGGGCCGTCCACGGGGATGCCGACCAAGCAAGAACAGGGCGACCTGAACCAGATGCTCTACGGCGGCCACGGCGAGATTCCGCGCTTCGTCGTCGCTCCGACCAGCATCTCCGAGTGTTTCCACAAGACCGTGGAAGCGTTCAATCTGGCAGAGAAGTACCAGACGCCGGTCTACCTCGCCGCAGACCTCGCGCTCGCCGTGAGCGAACAGACCTTCCCGCCCGAAGAGTTCGACATGGACGCAGTCGAAATCGACCGCGGCAAGGTCGTAGACGACGAAACCGTCGGCGACTGGGTCAACGACAAACAGCAGTTCAAACCGCACGCGCTCACCGAGGACGGCGTCTCGCCGCGCGCGTTCCCCGGCACGAAGGGCGGCGCACACATGTCCACTGGTCTCGAACACGACGAACTCGGTCGCCGGACCGAGGACACGGACATGCGCGTAAAGCAGGTCGACAAGCGCAACCGGAAGGTCCAGACGGCCATCGAGAACGAAGACTGGTCGCCACGCGAATTCGGCGACGCAGACTCTGAGAACCTCGTCATCTCGTGGGGTTCGAACGAGGGCGCGATGCGCGAGGCGATGGAGTTCTTAGAGGAAGACGACGTTTCCGTGCGCTTCCTCTCGGTTCCGTACATCTTCCCGCGCCCCGACCTGACCGAGGAGATTGCGAAGGCAGACGAGGTCATCGTCGTCGAGTGTAACGCGACCGGCCAATTCGCGAACCTCATCGAACACGATGCCCTCACCCGCGTAAAGCGCGTGAACAAGTACAACGGTGTCCGGTTCAAAGCAGACGAACTGGCAAACGAAATCAAAGCGGCTCTCGACGAGCCCGTGGAGGCAACGGCATGAGCTCCGACGTTCGATTCACTGACTTCAAATCCGACAAGCAGCCGACCTGGTGTCCCGGGTGCGGTGACTTCGGGACGATGAACGGCATGATGAAAGCACTCGCCGAAACCGGCAACAACCCGGACAATACGTTCCTGGTCGCCGGGATCGGCTGTTCGGGCAAGATTGGGACGTACATGCACGCGTACGCCCTGCACGGCGTCCACGGACGCGCCCTGCCCGTCGGCATCGGTGCCAAACTCGCGAACCCGAACCTCGAAGTGATGGTCGCAGGTGGCGACGGTGACGGGTTCTCCATCGGCGCGGGCCACTTCGTCCACGCCGTCCGGCGCAACGTCGACATGACGTACGTCGTGATGGACAACCGCATCTACGGCCTGACGAAGGGGCAGGCATCCCCGACCAGCCGCGAGGACTTCGAAACCTCGACGACCCCCGACGGCCCG
The DNA here is from genome assembly GCF_029489995.1 of Haladaptatus sp. DYSN1. Lineage (NCBI taxonomy): Archaea > Methanobacteriati > Methanobacteriota > Halobacteria > Halobacteriales > Haladaptataceae > Haladaptatus > Haladaptatus sp. DYSN1. The sequence goes on along the minus strand of NZ_CP120470.1, from coordinate 1,201,938 downwards.
ATGCAGGCGCCAGTCAACCCGCACGCCCTCGCACTCGCCGCCGGTGGCACGTTCATCGCCCAGTCGTTCTCGTCTGACGCGATGCGCCACGTCGAAATCATCAAGGAAGCCATCGAGCATCCCGGCTTCGCCTTCGTCAACTGTTACAGCCCGTGTGTCACGTTCAACGACGTGGACACCTACGACTACTTCCGCGACTCGCTCGTGGACCTGAAGGAGACGGACCACGACCCGACCGACAAGGACGCGGCCAAGGACGTCATCTTCGACACCGAGAAGGAGTACCAGGGCGTCATTTACAAGAACGAAGCGTCGGTTCCGTTCGAGGACCGCTGGGGCATCTCCGAAGACATGTCCAAAATCGAGAGCAAGCCGCCAGAAGGCGCGATGGACCTCGTCCGCGAGTTCTACTAAATCGCTCCGGGTTTGGTTTTTCGTTTTTTCACTCCGCTTCGAGCGACGCGTCTCGCCGCTCGACGGTGACGTTTTCGGGGAGGACGACCCGCGACTCGTCGCCGGAGATGTCGATGGTGATGATACCCGAAAGGCCGTCTACCGGGATTGTTCTATTCATGCCACTGCCGTGTAGTTCGATGTGTCCCATGGGGGTTTCCAAGGCGTGTCGTGGACCGGGCGACACCGCCGTGTGAGCATATGTTGTTGAGTTAACAAAACGTTGCTGGGCAACGTTCGTCCCGTTCGCTGAGAAATTCCCGCGCAATTCGCGAGTGAAACGTCCCTCTAGCGGGGTCACATACGTCGTTTTTTTAAGACCCGACAGTGTAGTGCGAACAATGGCAGCCGAACGCTACGATATTATCATAGTTGGGGGTGGCACCTCCGGGACCTTTGCGGCCGCGACGGCTGCGAACGAAGGTCTCTCTGTCGCTATCTTGGAGCGAAAGTCGAAGGAGGAGGGTGGGATGATTGCCTGCGGTGACGCAATCAAGGGGAAAAGTACGTTCCCCGACGTCATCGACCGAGACTATCTCCGGGCGGAGTCGTTCACCAACGAGAACATCCTGAAGGCCCGCTTCGAGAACCCGGTTACGGACAAGAACCTCGACATCCCGTTCCGGTCGCCGGGGGCCGTCGTGGACCGCAAACGCTACGGCGAAGTTCTGCTCGAAGAAGCAGAGCGCGCCGGCGCGGAGATTCACTGGGACACCGTCGTCCAGGACGTCGTCCAGAACGACGCAGGCCGGGTCACGGGCGTCACCGCCACGCGCAAGGGAAGCGTGAAGAACTACGACGCAGAAGTCGTCATCGACGCCGCCGGGTCGCTCTCGCTGCTCCAGGACAAGGTGGACTTCTCTGACACCACGTTCGATACGAAGGTGAGTTACTCGCAGTTCTGTTCTGCCTATCGCGAGGTGCTCATCACGAAGGAACCGGTCGATTACCACGACGCAATCGTATTCAAGCCGACCGAAGAATTGGGCTACCTCTGGTACTTCCCACGGTCGCCAACCGAAATCAACGTCGGGCTTGGCTTCCAGATGAACAAGCCGCCGATGAAGCTCGTCGAAGTCCTGAAAAAGGACATTCGCTCCCGCCCCGAGTTCAAGGGCGCGAAAATCAAGAACAAACTCGGCGCGGCGCTCCCGACCCGCCGAACCTACGATTCGGCGACGGCAAACGGCTACATGGCCGTCGGCGACGCCGCGGGCCACGTGAATCCGACCACTGGCGGGGGCATTCCCGGCGCGGCGAAAGCCGGCTACTGGGCCGCCCTCGAAGCCATCGAGGCAATCAGCGAAGGCGACGTGACCGAATCCAACCTATGGAACTACAACAAGCGCGTGATGGACGACTTCGGCAGTCGCTTCGCCGCAATGGACCTCTACAACATCTTCGGCGGCGCACACGACGTAAACGACCTCGTGAGCGTCATCAGCGCCCTGCCCGGCCAACAACTCCTCGACGCGCTCGGCAAGGAGGGAACGGCGTCGATGGGGCTCGGCCTCAAACTCAAAACCGCACTCAAGACGTTCGGCCACTGGAACGTCCTCTACGAACTCTACAAGGTCCAGCAGAAAGCCGGCGAACTGCGCGACGTGTACGCGGAGTACCCCACCGACCCGAGCGGCTTCGAATCCTGGCGAAAATCACGTGACGCCGTCATGGACGACGTCTACAAGATTACCGGCGCGAATCCGAAGTACTGACCGCGGCCCCAACCCATTTTCCCGTCGAAGCCATAGCGTCGGGTGACGATGGCTGACCCTACCAGCAACCCAACAAGTGACGACTGTCCCCGTGTCGGCGGCATGCCAATTCTCGGTCTCGGCACCTGGGAGAACGACGACCAGCGCCAGTGTGCAGAGAGCGTGAAAACTGCCCTCGAAATGGGGTATCGACACATCGACACCGCCCAGATTTACGGCAACGAGGAAGGCGTCGGCCGCGGCATCGAGATGGCCGACGTCGACCGCGACAGCATCTTCCTCGCGACGAAGGTCTGGATCGAGAACCTCTCGCCAGAGGACGTCGTGAAGTCCACCGAAGAGAGCCTCGACAAACTCAACGTCGACTACGTCGACTTGCTGTACGTCCACTGGCCAGCGGACGAATACGACGCAGAAGAAACCCTCGAGGCCTTCGAAGCGCTCTACGACGACGGCAAAGTCAACCGCATCGGCGTGAGCAACTTCGAACCGGAGCAACTCGAAGCGGCCCAGAAGGCACTCGGCCCCGGCAAAGAGATATTCGCGAATCAGGTCGAGATGCACCCGCTGCTCCCCCAACGCGAACTGCGCGAGTACTGTGCGGAGAACGACATCGAACTCGTCGCCTATTCGCCACTCGCCCGCGGTGACGTGTTCGACGTCCCTGAACTCTCGGCCATCGCCGACGACCACGGCGTGAGCGAGGCGCAGGTCAGCCTCGCGTGGCTCCGCGAGAAGGGCGTCACCGCCATTCCGAAGGCGACCAGCGAGGAGCACGTCCGAGACAACTGGCACTCACTCGACTTCGAGCTCTCGGAGCTGGAAGTGACGACCATCGACGAACTCGACCGCACGGAACGCAAGGTCGACCCGTCGTTCGCGCCGTGGTAGGCGGGCGATTTACCCGCGGGTAAGGTGGACAGTTAAGGGCATTCGCCCGAAATTCGGTTTCAATGTCGGTCGGTCAACGAAACGACGGGGTCCTCGCGGGCATCCGCGTCGATTTGAAGCGATTACACGAGACGTGGATGGAACTGGTGTTCCCGCGCCAACTGGACACCGAACACACCGTTCTCGGCAAGTGGCGACCGAACAACACCCTCGGCAAGGTCTCCTACCGGCTGTGGGGTGCGCTCGGTGCGCCACTCGTCGCCATCTTCTACCCGCTCGCTCTGTTCGGCTACATGACGCGGTTCTACACTCGCAAGATAGACGGGACAGCCACGCGCCTCGGTGTCCTCGGCGTCCTCCTCCTCTCGCTGGTCGTCTGGGGAGCACTCACAGCACTGGCAAGGATGCGCTTTTCTGCGGATGGATTCATTGCCGTCGCCGCCGCGAGCGTCGTCGCCACTGTCGCGGCCGTGCTGGCCGTCCTCTCCAGTCGTGCGGGCGGGCGGGGAACCACCGTCCTGCTCGCCTATCCGTTCGGGATGACGGCGCTGTTCCTGCCACCCGTCGTCGCGGCGCTCTACTCGCCGACCCTCGCGGACGCCATCTTCCCCCAGAGCACGACGCTCGCGAAGTGGATTCTCGACAATCTGCTCACCGTCGGCGACCTCAACACGTACATCCGGACGAAGTACGACTTAGAGGGCGTCGCCTACGTCGGCATGTGGTTCGGCATCGCGGTTCCACTCGGCTGGCTCCTCGGTATTCTGGTCACCATCGCCGACCTCCTCCGGCCGAAGTAACGTTACTGCCGCATCCGATTCAGTGCCGCAACGAACTCCTTGGGCCGCTGTGTCCCCACGAGCAGTGTCTTTCCGTCGTACCTGAGTTCGACGCCGTCAGTTCCCTGTACGTTGTACGCCCAGCCGTTTCGCCCGCGGCGAATCCCCCACCCGCCGTACTCGGACAGCGGGCGGTATTCGCGGGCGTCGAAGCCCGTCAGGTCACTCGCCGGGACGTGCCGTTCGGTCAGGTGGAGCGGGAAAAAGCGAAGGTGAACCCCGTCGGCTCTGACCTCCGTTTGCAGGCCGAGAACGACGAAAAACAGCGGAAAGGCGACGCCGAGCGCAGCGACGAGGACACGCTCGCCCAACGATTCCGTCTCCGTGAACGCGACCCACAGGAGCAGTGCGGTGAGGCCGACGAGGAGCACCCAGAGCCACGGCTGTCTGAACCGCTGTGTTTCACGAAAGTATACCGACTCCTCGGACATGGCGAGAGGTACACGCGGTGGCCGGAAAACGGTTTCCGCCCTACTCGCCGTCGCGCAGTTCGGTGCGGCGAATCTTCCCTGTTACCGTCTTCGGTAAGTCCTCGACGAACTCGATTTCGCGGGGATACTCGTGGGCCGCGAGTTCGTTGCGGACGTGCTGGCGGATATCCTCCTTCAGGTCTTCGCTCGGTTCGGTTCCCTCGCTCAGGACGACGAACGCCTTCACGACGTGGCCGCGCTTCTGGTCGGGTTTTGGCACGACGGCGGATTCGGCGACGGCGGGGTGTTCGCCGAGCGAACTCTCGACCTCGAACGGGCCGATGCGGTACCCCGAGGAGATGATGACGTCGTCGCCGCGGCCCTCGAACCAGAAGTAGCCGTCTTCGTCTTTGCGGGCGACGTCGCCCGAGAGGTACCAGCCGTTTTTGAAGCAGTTCTCGGTCTTTTCGGGCTGGTTCCAGTACTCGGCGAAGAAACACGGGTACTCGCCACGTTGGGCGATTTCACCCGTTTCCCCGGGTTCCAGTGGTTCGCCGGTCTCCGGGTCTACCACGTCGGCTTCGATGCCGGGCAGCGGTTTGCCCATGCTGCCGGGGCGCAGTTCCATCGTCGGGTAGTTGTTGATAATCATGTTCCCCGTCTCGGTCTGGCCGTAGGTGTCGTGGATGGTGACGCCGAGGACGTCCTCACCCCACTCGACGACGCCCGCACTGAGCGGTTCGCCGATGCTGAGCGCGTGGCGCAGGTTCAGGCCCGTCCCGTCGAGAACGTCCTGATGTTCGCGGAGCATCCGGTAGGCCGTCGGCACGCTGAACAGCACGGAGATGGGGTACTCGTCGAGGAGGCCGGCCCACGTCTCGGGGTCGAACTCGCCCTCGTAGGTGAACAGACTCGCGCCCCAGTACCACGCACCGAGCGTATTTATCGGGCCGGTCAGCCATCCGAGGTCGCCGGTCGACCAGTACAGGTCGCCCGGTTGCAGGTCCACCGCGAACTTCTGCGTCGCGGCGACGCCACCGACCCAGCGGTGCTTGTGGAGGACGCCTTTTGCCCGGCCCGTCGTCCCGCTCGTGTAGTAGAGCAGCGCGTTGTCCTCGCCGCTCGTCTCGGCGACGTCAAAGTGCCTGCTCGCGCCGTCGAGTTCGGCGTGGAAACTCAGGTCGCCTTTCTTGATGCCCGTCCCGTCTTCGGAGACGACGATGACGTGTTCGACCGAGGGGGCGTCTTCGAGTGCCCGACCGACCGTCTCGCGGTTCGCCGCCGACGTCACGACGACCTTCGCGTCGCAGTCGTCAAGGCGGTAGGCGATGCCGTCCGGCCCGTAGCGTTCGTTCACGCTGCCCCAGACCGCGCCCGTCTTGAGCGTCCCGACGAGCGAGACGTAGTGTTCGGGGATGCGGGGCATGTACGAGAACACGCGGTCGCCCTCGTCGACGATGGAGTCGAGAACGTTCGCGAACTTATTCGACTGGCGAGCGAGCTCCCAGAAGGTGAGCGTCTCGCGCTCGCCGTCTTTGCCGGCGTAGTAGAGGGCCACCTTCTCGCGATTTTCGGCGTGGCGGTCACACACCTCGTGGGCAATGTTGAGCGAGTCGGGTGCATCCCAGTCTGCCTCGTCGAAGATGTCGGACCAATCGAAAGAGTCGCACACTGCGTCGTACTCGTGGAGGTTGTGAACTCCCATCACGTTTCACCATCACGAAAGGAGGAAATAAATCATTCCCAACGTTCGTGAAAAATTCGTTCGAAGAACCCTTACATGTAGCCGAGGTCGCGCAGGCGGGCCATGAGGCCTTCCTTGTCCTGTGCGCGACCGGCGCGTTCGGTGGTGTGTTCTAAGTCCTGGAGCCACGCGGGGCGGTCCTCACTCTTCGCAGAGCCTTTCGAGGTGCCGAGGCTGCGGAAGCCTTCGAAGTACTTCGGCCCCACGGGGAGGTCTTCTGGCGTCAGGCCGTTCGGCAGGTCGTCGTAACCCTGTGGCACGTAGCCCTCCTGTGGGTACTCGGGCACGAGGTCGGGCACGAGGTAGAACCAGAAGGCGTCCCAGAGGGCGCGTTCGTTGAACTGGAGAATCGAGTGCACCCGGTCGTGTGGCGGGTACTTCTCGGAGTCGTGGCGCGGGCTGAAGAACGTCTCGTTCTTGCGGGCGTCCTGTTCGTCCCAGCGCACCCCGGAGAACACGCCGTCAATGTCGTGTTCGGTGATGACGTTGTTGAGCGCGACGGTCTTGAGCAGGTGGTTGCCCGCGTAGGAGTCCGCGGAGAAGACGAACGTGTCCGCGGTGTGGTCGAGTCGCTCGCGCAGTTCGCGCTGGTTCTGCTCGTTCAGGTCGGCGACGGGAATCTCGTCGCCGGGCGTCGCCCCGAGACGAGCGAAGTCCTCGTTGCGCGCGACGATGAGTTCGAGACCGAGGTTTTCGGCCCAGCGGTGGACGAACGCCGTCACGTCCTCGAAGTGTTCGTAGTGGTCGATGAAGACGACGGGCGGCATCTCGTAGCCGAACTCCGCTGCGACTTCTTTGACGAAGTAGAGGACGAGGGTGGAGTCCTTCCCGCCGGTCCACATGATGGCCGGGTTCTTGTACTGAGAGAGGGCGGTCTTCGTGACCTCGATTGCCTTCGCAATCTTCTCGTCTACGCTCGGGTAGTCTGCACCACTTTGGCCGCGGCCGTCTTCGTAGTCCACGCTGAGATACGAGGGAAACCCTTCAGGCATTGGTACTGTAGTTTGTGCGCTCGCACGATATTGGTATGGGTTGCCTACCGGAACGTTAGGGTCTCTTTGCCCGCCTGAACCGCGTGACGGTGCTGTCGCTAACGAGGGTTGTGAACGGAAAACTGGCGAATCGGTGGCGGTTTACCCAACCATACTCACCGGACGGACCCACCCGTCAGGCGTTGGCCTCCCTGCAGAGGCCGCGTGTGCCACCGCGTCCGCCGAGAGTACCTGCCGTGGGATGACACACGGCGGGGGAAGCGGTCTACGTGACCGACTTCACATGTAGCCGAGGTCGCGCAGGCGTTCCATCAGGTCCTCTTTGTCCTGGGCGCGGCCCGCGCGCTCGGTCGTGTTGTCCAAGTCCTGCAGCCATGCAGGCTCGGTGTCGCTCTTTTCGGTGCTGACTTCGCTGCCGAGGCTGCGAAAGCCCTCGAAGTACTTCGGGCTGACCGGCACGTCCTTGTGGGTCAGACCGTTTGGCAGGTCGTCGTAGTCCTGTGGCACGTAGCCCTCGTCCGGGTAGTCTGCGACCGTCTCCGGGACGACGAAGTTCCAGAACGCCTCCCAGACGTCCGCCTCGTCGAACTGGAGGATTGGCTGAATGCGGTCGTGTGGCGGGTAGATGTCCGGGTCGTGACGTGGGCTGAAGAACGTCTCGTCGGCACGGGCTTCCTGCTCGTCCCAGCGGATGCCGGAGATGACGCCGTCGATGTCGTACTCTTCTAACGCGTTGTTGAGCGCGACGGTCTTGAGCAGGTGGTTGCCGACGTAGGTGTCGAGCAGGAACGGGAACGTGTCCTCCTCGTATTCGAGGATGTTGCGGACGTGGTGCTGGTTCTGCTCGTTCAGGTCCGAGACGTTAATGGTATCGCCCGGCTCGTTTGCGAGGGTGCCCACGTCGTCGTTGCGGGCGTAGATAACCTCTAAGTCCCACTCGTCGGCCCAGTGTTCGACGAAGTCGAGCAGGTCGTCGAAGTGCTGGAAGTGGTCGATGAACACCGCAGGGGGCATTTCGAGGTCGAATCGGTCTGCGACCTCTTTGACGAAGTAGAGGACGAGGGTGGAGTCCTTCCCGCCGGTCCACATGATTGCGGGGTTCTCGTACTCCTCTAAGCCCTTCTTCGTGACTTCGATTGCCTTCTCGATTTTGTGCTCGATCGAGGGATAGTCCTCGGCGCTCTCGCCTTCACCGTCGGTGTAGTCTGCATTGACGTAGTCGGGGAAGCTCTGTGCCATCTTCATAATTGCATATAATTAGGACTGTAAAAGGCGTTACGGCCTGAAAACGGGTGATAATGACACACAGGGGTCGCCCGGCGCGTGCGCTCACGGGCACACGAGCGATGGAAAGAACGAGTGAAACTTACGAGATGAACTTGTTGTCCCGCCAGTTGACGCCCTTCTTCGAGGCGGCGTCTTCGGTCGGGTTTTCGACGACGTCGATGGAGGCCGGTCGCTCCTCACCGTCGACGATGCGCGTCGCGACGAGTTCGTCGTCGATGGCGGAAATCGCGGTGAGCGTCCCCTTCTCTGCGATTTTCGCGAGTTCACACAGCACCTCGAACATCGGGTACTGGAGCGCCGTATTCTGGAGCACCGTCTCGCGGTCGCCCTTGAAGCAGGCGTACTCGACGAGTTCGGACGGCGGCTTTTCCTGTTCCTCCTGCTCTGCGGCACCCCAGTTTGGTGCGCCGCCCCGCTGTGCTTTGTTCCACTCGTCGAGTGGAACTTCGTACACGCGGTTCTCGCTGACGCTTGCTTTCAGCTGCGCCGTCGGCGTGTACTTGCTGATGCTGTCATCGGCGGCAACCGCACTGATGATAAGGGTGTTATTGCGTCGAGTGATGTCGATGTCTGAGATTTCTTCTGGCAGGTCGGCACTTTCGAAGAACTCGTGGACATCCTCGAGTGGCAGTTCGAGCGTCGAGTGGAGTCGATATACGCGGCTGGTCATGAGTGTGGGGCGTCAAACGGAGTCGACAGCGGCTCCGTATGGGGTCGTCTGTACATAGGTGTTCGGGGCTTATATGGGCTACCCTTTCGGTTTCGCCGCCCAGAACACGCCGGCAATCAGCCTGCCGGCAGGCGAATCTCGCGTTTCGAACGCGACAGTTCAGGCGTCGAGTGCTGCCTCGAGTTCTCCACGTTCGTCCAGTTCTGCGAGGATGTCGCTCCCGCCGATGAACTCGCCGTTCACGTAGGTCTGTGGAATTGTCTCCCACCCGCTGTGGGCCTTGAGTGCGACGCGGAACTCGTCGAGCGAGGCCAGGGTGTCCACCGTCTCGAAGTCCTCGCGGTACTGGCCGATGAGCTGGACGGCGCGTTTCGAGAAGCCACACTGGGGCATGAGGCGGTTACCCTTCATGAACAGGACGACCTCGTTTTCCTCGATGGCGCTGTCTACGCGCTCCGTTACTTCGTCTTGACTCAGTGACTCGCCGGGCTGAAAGGTCATACCCAACGGTACCCGCTCGCGGTCTAAAATCCTTGCGTCGATGACCCGTTCGCGGCGCACGCCCCACGAGCGCCGTCCCTGAATCACCCCTGATTCTGTGAGTCGCTGTGGCATACTCTACGCCCTTAAAAGAAGATTTCCCCTAAAGAGATTGGGCGGAACGTTCTCAGGACCGATCGACCCGCATGACCTGAACGAGCGAGTGAACCGGTACGCCTTCCAGTTCCTCGACGCCCTGTTTGTCCACGAGGACGACGCACGCGACGACTTCGCCGCCTTCCTCCTCTACGGCCTCGATCGTCTCGGTCATCGTCGTCCCGCTCGTGATGGTGTCGTCCACGATGACGCACTTGCGACCCCGAACCTGCGCGAAGTTCCGTGAGAAACTCCCGCCCAGGTCCTGTTCTTCGATGTCGCCGCTCTCCCAGCGGTGTTTCGCGGGTGCGTAGGCGGCGAGTTCCGTGTCGAGGGACCGAGCGACGGCGGTGGCGAGCGGGACGCCCGCCTTCTCGATGCCGACCGTCAACTCGATTTGCTCTGCGGCCTCGCCGAGGACGTTGGCCATCGTCTTCGCGGTGTAACTCAGTCGCTGACTGTTGCGTCCGAGCGAACTCCAATCGACGTGGATGTCGTCGGGACTCGCGTCCGCACTGGGTTGCGCTCGCGTCTGCGTCTGTCGCGACTGCTTTTCGCTCTGTTCGACCAGCCACTTCGCCGTCTCCCGGGAGACGTTGAGTTCGTCCGCGATTTCTCCTTTCGAGAGGCCGTGGTTCGCGAGTTCGCTCGCACTCTCGATGAGGTCGTCTACGTTCTTCATATACGGGCCTTCGCAGGCCCTTTTTATCATCGTTTCGTCAGCGGTCAGACTCGTCAAGCCGCACGCTCCTTCAGGGCCTTCTTATCGGTCTTCCCGATGTCGGTCAGTGGGAGTTCGTCTACGAATTCCACCTCGCTCGGAACGGCGTGGGCGGCGACCTTTCCGTCGAGGAACTCGACGATGTCTCCAGCTTCGACGGTTCCGTCGTACGCCTCGTCGAGTTCGACGAACACCTTCACGCGCTCGCTGCCGGGCCGCTCTGGGTCCGGAACGCCGACGGTGGCCGGTCGTTCGACCGCCGGATGGCCGAACAGAATCTCGTCTAACTCCTCTGAGTACACCTTGAGCCCACTGACGTTAATCATGTGCTTGACTCTATCAACGATGTACAGCCGCCCCCACGAGTCGAGCATCGCGATGTCGCCAGTGCTGACGTACCCCTCGTCGTCGAAGGGATTTTTCGACTCGTCCAGATAGCCCTTCATCCGCTGGGGGCCATTGACGTAGAGTTCGCCCTCGCGCTCCTCGGCGACGGCCTCGTCCAGCGGAATCACCTCGCCGGAGTCCACGTCCACGAGTTTGATTTCCGTATCCGGAACTGGCACGCCGATGGTCGGTTTGTCGAACCCATCCTCGCGGGTGTCCCGACCGAGGAGCATGTCCTGCAAGCCGCGCGTGTTGAACGTGGTAATCGGGGACATCTCGGAGAGTCCGTAGCCCTGCGAGACGCCCTTGCTCTTTTCCTCGAACTGGCGTTTGGTCTCGTCCGCGAGCGGGGCAGAGCCAGAGATACCGATGACGTCTGTGTCAAGTTCTCCTTTCACGATTTCCATGAACTGCGTCGGCACGCCGAGCATGATGATGGCCTGCCACTCCTGGATGTACTCGACCATCTGGTCCGTGTCCCGGGCGTCGGGGACGACCAGTAGATTCACCCCCAATTCCAGGAGCACGTTCGTGACCGAGTAGCCGTAGGAGTGGTACATCGGCAGCGCCATCACCGCCGACTCCTCGCCGCGCATCATGTTCGCCATCTGTGACTGGCTGGCCACCCCCTGATAAGCGTTCGTGAGCACGTTTTTGTGGGTCAGCATACACCCCTTCGGGAGGCCCGTCGTGCCCCCGGTGAACAGGAGCGTGTGAACGTCCTCGTCTACGTCGAAGTCCAGGTCGGGAGGGTTCGGGTCGGTCTCCGCGATGACCTCGGGCAACCACTCGACGCCCGGCACCTCGTCGTGTGTCACGGGCGGGTCCTGACTGTAGTCTTCGATGTCGGTGAGAATCACGTCGTCGAGGCCGAGTTCGTCCCGCAACGAGAGGACCAGTTCGCGATGTTTGTCCTGGCCGATGAGGACTTCCGGGTCGCCCCGTTCGAGGCGATAGACGAGATCCTCCTCTGCGTCGAGGAAGTCGTTCGGGATGTGGACCCCGCCGGCCCGCGAGATGGCCTTGTCCGCGATGACGAACTGCGCCGAGGTCGGCAGAATTGTGGCGACTCTGCTCCCTTTCTCCACGCCGCGGTCGCGCAGTGCAGTGGCCAGTCGTTCGACGTGGTCGAGCACCTCAGGAAAGGTGTACTGCTGGCCGAACTGCACCAGGCCCTGCGCTGGATAGCGTTCTGCGGCCTGTTCTAGCAGCGAATGGACCGGTTCGTCGGGGTAGGGGGCGAGCGTCTCTGGAATACCGAACTGCTCGTATTCGCGAAACCAGGGTCGGTCGTAAGACATCTATCCGTGTGACTCAGGGACACACCTTCAGTCCGTCTACGGCTATACACGGGGTTTGAAAAGTCGCCAGCTCCGCGGGTGGTGAAATCGAGAGAACCGTCGGATTAGTCGTCTGCGGCGGCGGGTTCTGCACTCGCGTCGGAGGTAGCGTCGTCTTCGATGCTCGGCGGGTACTTGCCGCGGTCGAGCTTCAGGTCCGAGAGCGGGCGAGCCATGCAAGTGAGCGCGAAGTCCTCGCGCTCCTCGTCGGTGAGGCCGCGGGCGGCCGGTTGGGCCACGTCGCCCTCGACGATTTCGGCAGAACAGGCGAGACACATGCCGACGCGACAGGAGTACTCCTGGGCAATCCCCTCTTCGAGACATCGCTTGAGGATGGTTTGCTTGTCGGAGACGGTGATCTCCTCGCCCGTGCCGACAAACTCGACGGTGTAATCGGTCATAGCACCTCCTACGAAAGAGCGCACCTTTACTCTTTATGTAGGCAGGTGGCAACCACGTCCCCCTCGAAAGGTCGGAATCGAACGACCGAGCCAAGATAAAGAGTTTTCTCCGTTGGGAGAGCAGTCGTGTGCATGACCACGTATTCTCCTGACGTTGCCATCGTTGGCGCAGGCACGTCGGGTTGCTACGCCGCGGCGACGCTCGCAAAGGCGGGCTACGACGTCGTCGTCGTCGAGCGAAAAACGGAGCAGGAAGCGGGACACATCGCCTGCGGTGACGCGCTCAAGGGGGCAGACGCCTTCCCGGAGGCCATTCCGAAGCAGAAGATAATGCCGGCGTTCACGAACACGGACGTGGACCACGGCCGGTTCGAGATACCACAGGAGGACGTCGTTCTCGACATCCCGATTCCGGGGGAGCTCGCCGTCATCGACCGCTGGGAGTACGGACGACTCATCATCAAGGGCGCAAAAGAGGCGGGCGCCACCTTCCACTACGACACCGTCGTCCAGGACGTGACCCAGGAAGAGACCGGCCGCGTGACGGGTCTCCGCGGGAAACGAAAGGGTGACGCGGTGGAGTACGACGTGGAGATCACCATCGACGCGGCGGGTGCGCTCTCGCTGCTCCAGGACAAGGTGGACTTCACCGGCTCTACGTTCGACACGAACGTCTCCTACTCGCAGTTCTGTTCTGCCTACCGCGAAATCATCGAGGTACCAAACGAAGTCGAGTGGAGCGACGCACTCGTGTTCAAGCCGACGAAGCGCGCGGCGGGCTACCTCTGGTACTTCCCGCGGACGGGCACGGAAATCAACGCCGGGCTCGGCTTCCAGATGACCGAACAGCCGATGAAGCTCGTCGAAGACCTGAAACAGGACCTGCGCAATCGCCCCGAGTTCAAGGGCGGGAAGGTCACCGACAAACTCGGCGCGGCGCTCCCGACCCGCCGACCCTACGACTCGGCGGTCGCCCAGGGCTACATGGCCATCGGTGACGCCGCAGGCCACGTCAACCCCACCACCGGCGGCGGCATCGCCGGGGCCGCCTACGCCGGCAAGTACGCGGGCGAACAGGCCATCAAGGCACTCGAGCAGGGCGAGGTTACAGAGGAGATTCTCTGGCGGTACAACACCCGCATCATGGAGCACTTCGGCGGACGCTACGCCGCCCTCGACATCTACAACATCTTCACGACGGCCTACGACTCAGACGTGCTGCAGGGGTTAATGGCCGCCCTGCCGATGGACAAACTCTCCGAAGCGCTCTACTCGGGCAGCGCGAGCATCGGGATGGGCCTCAAACTCCAGACCGCGCTCAAAAGCTACGGCTACTGGGGGACGCTCTACGACCTCTACAAGACGAAAAATCTCGCAGACGAGCTATTGACCCACTACGAAGCCTACCCGTCCTCGCCGACCGGCTTCGAGTCCTGGAAGACCAAGCGCGACCGCATCATGGACGACATCTACGCGACGACCGGCGCGGACCCCAAATACTGACGCCATAACGAAGCCATTCGCTCGCTTCTACTGGTGTGACACCTCCGTCGCACCGTGATGACACCCGCCATTCTCACTCGATTCAAACACCCGGCGTACACTGGCGAGAATCGCTGTTTCCCGTGTACCGCCGTGAACCTCGCCATCGCTGGCGCAGCGAGCGCCCTGCTCACGGCATGGTCGACCTGGGCCGCGTTCGCCGTCTTCGTCGCCTGTCTTTCGGTCATCTATTTCCGGGGCTATCTCGCCCCGGGCACGCCGACGCTCACGAAACGCTACCTCCCGGCTCGTATTCACCGGCTATTCGGGACGCATGGCCGCCGTGAACCGCCCCGCGAGGGCGCAATCGACATCGAAACAGAACTCAGTGCGGTGGGCATCGTGAGCGACGACGGCGACGACCTCGTCCTGAGTCGGAGTTTCAGGCGGGCGTGGGACGACGCCATCGCCAGCATCGGTACCGACTCCCTAATCGAGTCGTTAGAGGCCTTCCTCGAAACTGACGGGCCGCTTTTCATCGAGGACAGCCCGGACCGTATCGTCGTCCGCGCTGGCGACCGGCAGGTGGGCAACTGGGAGTCGCAGGCGGCACTGCTCGCCGATGTGGCGGCCCACCAGACGCTCGTCGCTCAGTTTCCGTCGTATCTCGGATACGACCTCCAGACGCGGGCGCGGATGGTCGGAGCGATTCGCATCTTCCTCGACGTCTGCCCGACCTGCGGGGGCCCCGTCGAAATCGGAGAAGAAGTAGTCGAGTCGTGCTGTCGGGCCTTCGACGTGGTCGCGTTCGTCTGCGAAGAGTGCGGCGTGCGACTCGCCGAATTCGAGTTGGTAGACGCAGCTTAAACGTCAGCGCCTTCGAGGCCGAGCAACTGTTCTTTGAGCCCCGGGTACGCGAAGTTCCCGATACCGTCGGTGCGGACGATGCGGTGACACGGAACGACGAGTGGCACCGGATTTCGCGCACACGCCCCGCCGACCGCACGCGCTCCCGAATCGATGCTCGACGCCACGTCGCCGTACGTCCGCACTTCGCCGTAGGGAATCTCGCTCATCGCCCGCATCACGCGACCGGTGTAGTCGTCGGGATACGCGACGGTGAGGTCGAAGTCGGTTCGTTCGCCGGCCTCGTACTCACGGACCTGTCGCTCGATTTCCGCGGTCGATTCGTCGACGAGCGACTCGTCTATCGTGACCTCCGTGTCGAAGATGGTGACGTGCATACCTCCCCTTCAGCGGGGGCGTGCAAATCCTTTATCGTCACCCTCGTAATCGCCGCCGTACTTGAGCAGGAAGAACGCGAACAGGAGGACGGTGACGAGCGCGATGGTCGTCGCGATGCCGATGACGACCGCGCCGGAGGGAACCGGTTGCGGTGCGGGGCCGGGCGTGGGTGCACCGCCGACCTGCACCGAGATTTGCCCGAGCATTCCAGTCGATTCGTGCGGGATACAGAAGTAGCCGTACTGCCCCTCGACGTCGAACCTGTGCTGGTAAGACTCCCCGCCGGCGACGTTCCCCTGCTGTGGATAGCCGGACCGTGCGGCGGATTCGCTCGAAAAACCGCCGCTCGCCCAGTAGGCGGCGTCCGTCGGGAGTTCATCTTCGTACGCGGTCACCGAGTGGCCGACGTTGCCGACGTTTTCCCAGACGACGGTGTCACCGGGCGAGATTGTGAGCGTATCGGGAGCGAACACCAGTCCGTCGGTCATATCGACGGTGTGCGTCGTCGGCGTCGTCTCCTGTGCGCTCGCCGTCGCGGCGGTCGCTGCGAGAATCGGTGCTGTGGCTGCGGTGCGGAGGAAGGCCCTCCGGGAGTACTGGTCCCCCACCATACGGGAACTACGGCGGGAGCCTACAAAGCCGTTTCAGCGGCTACGGACGGCGAGCGGCGATTTCGAGAATCGACTTAGAGAGCACGTCCACCGCGACGTCGATGCTCTCCTCTTCGACGTCGAACGTCGCGGTGTGGTGGCCCGTCGGATGGGACGTGCCGATGCAGACGTAGGCTGCCTCGCCGCCGTTGTCCTGGACCTCCTGCATGAGGAACGTCGCGTCCTCGCTGCCGCCGAGCGTGTCGCGCTCCATCGTTGAAGAGACGAGCGGTGAGTTGCCGGCGACTTCGTTCACGATGTCGACGAGCGACTGGTCGCTCTCCGCGCTCGGGGCTTCGCCGATTTCCGTGAATTCCACGTCACACTCGTACATGTCCGCGGCCGACTCGATGACGCGAACTGCCTTCTCCTTCATGTACCCCATGAGTTCGGTCGTCCGCCCGCGCACCTCGACGTGCATGAAGGCCGACTCGGGGATGATGTTCGCGGCCGTGCCACCGCCGACGACGCCGCAGTTCACCCGGGTCGCGCCGTCCTGGTGGCGAGGAATCGCGTAGCAGTTCTGGATGGCGGTGGCGAGTGCCTGCACCGCATTGTGTCCTTCGTCGGGAGCGGCCCCGGCGTGGGCTGGCAGGCCCGTGAACTCCACGTTGAAGTGGTTCACCGCGAGGAAGCCGTCGATGCCCGCCACGACCTCGCCAGTTGGGTGGTCCAAGCCGACGTGAACGCCGAGCAGGTAGTCCACGTCGTCGAGGTGCCCGCTTTTCGCCATCGGCTTGCCACCGCCAATGACCTCCTCTGCGGGCTGGAAGAACAGCTTGAACGTCCCGGAAAAGTCGCTCTCTTTTATCTGTTCCAGAACGCCGATGCCGAAGGTGACGTGGGCGTCGTGACCGCAGGCGTGCATCGCGCCCTCGTGTTCCGACCGAAAGCCCTCCGCTGCCGGAACGTGGTCCGGGTCGTCGGACTCTCGCTGGGGCAGCGCGTCGATGTCCACGCGGAGGGCGATAGTCGGTCCGTCACCCTTTTCGAGGACCGCGAGCGCGCCGGTGTACCCGCCCTTGGTCTGTTCGAGCACGTCCTCGCGTGCGCCCTCGGCGCGGGCCTGTTCGAACCATTCGTCGAGGACGTCGTCGTCTGGAACCGCGAGTCGTAGGTCGCCGTGTTCGGTTCCGAGCGCAGCTTTGCCGACGTAAAGCTGGTCGACGCCGATGCGTTCGAGTTCGTCCACGATACGGCTCGTGGTGTAGAACTCACGCCACGCGGGTTCCGGGTGGCGGTGGAGGTCGCGGCGCAGCGAGACGAGGTGGTCAGGCACGGACTGTTGCATGGATGAAACTCAGGGGGGGAGCGGCTTAATACCGTGCTGCCGACCCACGCATCGCTTGCCGGGTTTGGGAAGCGTCACTCGCAGAAGAACGTCAGCGACCGGCCGCGCGAACCTGTTTGATTTCTGCTTCGACGTGGACGCCAGCGGGGAAGTCCCACTGGGTCGCGGCGCGTGCGAAATCGTCGTGACCCTCGATTTCGATGACGCGCGTGTAGACGGTGTACTCCCACTGTGGATAGGAGTCGCCGGTTGGGTGGAGGCGTTTTGCCTGCGGGGCGGCGTGGACTTCGGTCGGCTTGGTGTGCGGTCCGTGGAGTGCGGCGCCTTTTCGATTCGCGGTTCGTTTGATGTCGGTCACAACCTCGTCGAGGACGGTTCGGTCCCCGCTCGTGAGGGTGAGTGTAGTGGTGAAACTCATAGATAATCGGTTATCACTACCCTGTGTGCTCAACCCGTAAAAACCCATCCAAAATCTCTCGCCGCCAGACGTGTCCGACCGCCGGGAGAATCGTGGGACTAATTGGCACAGCACCGGGTGAATTCTCCCTTGAAAACCTTTTAACCAACCACGCAGTATCACTCTGTAATGGCTGTAAAAGCGACAAGCGCGGGGGCTATCCTTTTTCGCGATACAAGGGGCCGCCGCGAATATCTCCTGCTGAAGAGCCGTCCCGGGGACTGGGAATTCCCCAAAGGCGGTGTCGAGGGAGAAGAAGAACTCCAGCAGACCGCGATTCGCGAAGTCAAAGAGGAGGCGGGCATCAACAAGTTCCGCCTCATCGACGGCTTTCGCGAAGACTACGACTACGTGTTCGAGGCGAACGGGAAGACCATCCACAAGACGGTTCACCTGTTCATCGCCAAATCGTTCGAGGCGAGTGCGGAACTCTCGAAAGAGCACCGTGACCTCCAGTGGCGCGACTACGAGCAGGCTATCAACACCATCACCCAGGATGGACCGCGTGATATCCTCCGCGACGCCCACGCCTTCCTCGACGAACTGAAACAGAACGGCGACATCTGAGCCGTCGCCGGGGCGAACGCCTTAGTCTGCGCAGTGCAAACCACGGGCCGTGAACGCGCCGGGCGACTCAGAGTTCAGCTTCGAACTGGCCGTCTGCCAGTGGGCAGAACGCCACTGGCCACCGGACGGTCCGGCCAGCGAGGACGCCGCCTTTGTCGTCGCCCGACAACTCGGCACGCGAGGGCGGCGCTGGGACACCATCGTCGTCGAATCGACCCGAGAGTTGCTTCGCCAGCGCGCCCTGTTCGGCCCCGACGCGCTCTCGTGGAACGTTCTCGATGTCGTCCAGCACGCGCCAGCAGACTGGGCGTGGTACCAGGACGCGCTGCCCGACCCGGGCTATCCGTGGCGCTACGTCAGGGAAGCCATTCACGAGGCCGTAGCGAGCGGCGTCCTGCAGACGCGGCGAAACGGGAACAAAATCGAGATACGACAGATTGCGCCGTACCCGGACTGGGTCTCGCGCATCGTCGCCGTCGAGAACAAACCCGACCTCGACGCGAGCGCCGCCCGCGCCCTGCGCGGCCAACTGGAGAAAGATACGAACCTCGCGCTCGCAGATGAGGTGTGGGTGGCGACCGAGCGAACCGGCGCACAAATCGAACCCGCGCTGCTCGAACGCATGCCCGTCGAAGTCGGCATTCTGACCGTCGAGTTTCCCGCCGCCAGCGTCGAGTGGTATCCGACCAGCCTCTCAGTGGACGAACCCGGCACGACGCCCGGCGGGGACGAACTGGGTCCAGAGAAGAAGGCCAAAAAGCGACTCGCGCTCGCGGAGCGCGCCTACGCACGCGGATGGCGCTCGTACGCGGACACGATGCGTCCCGACTGTCGGCACTTCACCCTGAAGCGCGAGGCGGAAACGTGGCTCCCGTGGTGTGAGGCAAAGCAAAAGTTCCCGACGCGCGCCGAGTGTTCGGGGTCGTGTCCGAAGTTCTCGCCGGAACCGCCCGCCTGGCGAACGCGCGGGTGGCCAATCGAGGGCGGTCCGGGGAAGGCAATCAAGCGATTTCTCGACCGCAAGCGCCGCGAGCAGCGCCCCGGACTGGTCGATTAGTCGAGCAGTTCGACGGTGAGCGAGTCGCGCTCGACCGCGAGCCGGAAGGTTGGGACGGTCCGATAGACGATTTCGACGACGCCTTTCTGTTCTAAACTCCGCAGTCCCGAGCGCACGTCGTCGACCTCGGGGTCGGAGTCGAAGGCGTCGCGAATCCGGTGGAGAATCGACACGACGCTCTCAGATTCTTCGTCGTGGTCGGGGGCGACTTCGACGATTTGCTTCTGGAGCAGCGGGACGCGAATCGCCCGCGGGCCGTCGCCCTCGTCGACGACGCCCGGGTCGACGCCGACCAGTTCCGCGGCTTCCGGCGTCGCCCGAATGAGGCTGTTCTCGTCGCGGTAGTAGTACTCCTTCAGTTCCTTTTCGAGATACTGGTGGACTTCGCTCCCGCTCTCTAACCCCCAGCGTTTCTGGAGGTCCTTGTTCTTTGTTGGCTGGAGCGCCACGATGTCGGCGAGTCGCTTTTCTGCCTCCTCGGACAGCGTCATACGTCGCCGTACGAAGTGGTGGTACATTGGCCTTTCTGACCGCGGGGGAACGATTAAGCCGACCCTTCCCGTCGGTTGTTCCATGTCATGGGACACCGTGAACCTGGAGTGGGACGGCAAGGTTGCGACGATTACCGTAGACCGACCAGAGCGGTTGAACGCGATGAACACGGAGACACTGGATGCCCTCAAGGAGGCCATCGAAACGGCCAAAGACGAGGGCGCGCGCGTCCTCATCCTCACCGGCGCAGGTGACAAGGCGTTCGTCGCCGGGGCGGACATCTCGTTCATGAAAGACCTCTCCGTGACGGAGGGCCAGGAGTACGCAGAGAAGGGCCACCGCGTCACAGACCTCATCGAGGAGTTCCCCGCGCCGGTCATCGCCGCCATCAACGGCTACGCCTTCGGCGGCGGGTGTGAACTCGCCCTCGCCTGTGACCTTCGCGTCGCGAGCGAGCGGGCGGTGCTCGGGCAGACCGAAATCGACCTCGGCATCATCCCCGGGTGGGGCGGCACGCAGCGCCTCTCGCGCATCGTCGGCGACGAACTCGCCCGCAGACTCGTCTTCTTCGGCGAGCGCGTCGATGCACAGGATGCGAACGAGATGGGACTCGTTGGCGAAGTCGTCGCCCACGACCAGCTCGCCTCGCGAGTGATGGACATGGCGAAAGAACTCGAAGCCAAGCCGAAGTTCGCCATGCAGGCGGCCAAAGAGTCGCTGAATCAGGTCCACGAGATGACGCTCGATTCGGGGCTTACCTACGAACGGCGCATCTGGAGTTCCCTGTTCGGGACCGACGACCAGCGCGAGGGCATGACTGCGTTCGTCGAGAAGCGCGACCCCGACTTCGAATAATCAGGCGGGCAGCGTTTCTTCGACCTGCGAGTAGACGAGCGCGAGCGCCAGCACCGAGAGGACGGCGGCGAACGCGAAGGGCACGACGAAGCCGAATCTGACGAGATAGCCGGAGGCGAGCGGGCCAATCGCCGTGCCGAGGCCAAAGGCCATCGTCAGCACGGAGAGCGTCGTCCCCGACTGCCCCTCTTTTGCGAGGTCACCGGCCACCGCGAGGCCCGGCGCGAACACCATTGCGACGGCGACGCCGTGAATGAGGCGCGCGGCGATCATCGTGAGCGAGTCCGTGACGAGTCCCTGGGCGAGGACGGCGGGCGCGAGCAGGACGAACCCCCAGAGCAAGAACGGACGACGACCGATTCGGTCGCTCGCCTGGCCGATGGGGACCTGGAGGAGGACGTTCGCGATGATGACGGCGGCGAACTGCACCCCGAAGAGGAACTCGCCCTGTCCAAGGCGGGTGTTCACGTTCTCCTGCAAGGTGGCGAACAGGGCGATGGAGATACCCATGAACAGCGTCGCGACGCCGAGCGCGAAGACGGGGTCGAGCGCCTGTTTTCCGGTCGGGTCGCGCACCTGAAAGGCGAGGTCTTCGCCAGCGAGGTCTTCGGTCGTTTCGGGGTCTGAGACGAACACCGTGACCAGCGCGATGCTGACGAGTGCGCCGAGTGCGGCGGTGTAGAAGGCCGCGTCGAACCCACTCACGGTGAATCCAGAGAGCGTGTAGGGGCCCGCGGCGACGACGAGGCCGGCCACGATGGGGCCAAACCCGAAGCCGATGAGTCGGAAGGTGTTGAACACGCCGAGGTTGCCGCCGCGCGATTCGGTCGTGGCGAGTTCGTTCACGAGGGCGATGGTGACCGGGATGGTGAACGCCGCGCCGAGGCCCTGAAGCGCGCGGAGGACGACGAGCGTCGCGTAGTTCTGGGCGAAGGCGTAGGCCGCGCTCGCCGCCCCGAGGAGGACGAGGCCGAACAGGATGTACACGCGACGCTTGCCGGTTCGGTCTGAGAGGCGTCCGGTAAACGGCTGGGCAAAGGAGTTGAGGAAGCCAAACAGCGAGAGCAACACCCCGATGAGCAGTTCTTCGGTGATGGTGATGCCGAGTCCCGGAACGGTCGCCCCGAGCAGTCCCTGGAGGGAAACGATGTCGGAAGCGAGGTACAGCGGGAGGACGATGATGAGAAACGAGTTCCCGACAGCGTCTGCCATTCGCGCGAGGGCGAGGACGAGGACACGCCTGTCGGTTCCGAGGACCATGCGTGGTCACTCGTATGGCAAACCAGCCGAAAACCGTTTTGAAAGCGGCTAGACGACTGGTCTGACCTTCGAAAACCCGATGAGGAGGACACCCAGCACGAGCACGAGGGTCATCGCCGACAGCTGGGGATTCGGTATGGAGACGAACAGCGATGCGAGCAACACGAGTACGGAGAACGCGATGAGCGCCATCCCCGCCTGCGTGCCATCCTGAAGCGCTTGGACCTCGACCATGTGTGCGTCTACCACTCACACGTAGTTAGTTGTTGGTGAAAAAACAGGATCGGATGGACGCGCCTAACTCCCAGGTAGGCAGTCCGTGACGAGCGTGAGCCGCAAATTTATCACGATTAATCGATGAATACTAATACCGGTCGGCGGAGATGGACGCGGTATGGCACGAACTGTAAAACTGAGCCGCGTCAATGGGACGCTCGCCGAACTGTCGTACCCGATTTCGCGGACTGACGCCATGGCCGAGCTTTCGGACGTGACGGTCCTCCTCGCAGATGGGGAGACGAAACTCAGCAACGTCATCGAGCGAGCTCCGAGTATGATGTACGAGACGATGGAAGACCTCCAGACGGACCTTCTCACCTACATGCCCGTGCGCGCCGTCGGCGAGCCCGGCCAGTCCGAAGGCGACGCCTGAGCACGGATTTTTGCGTACCCCTGTGTGGTGATTCCACGCCGGGAAAACAACCGACAATATAAATGACCCCGGTTTCTTAACCGTGGTATGGAATTCTGCGACGAATGCGGGTCCCTGATGCGCGCAGAGAACGGCGAATGGGTCTGCAGCCAGTGTGACTTCACGAAGCTCAAAGACGCGAGCAAGAACTACGTCCTCACCGAGAGCCAGGAGGCCTCCGAAATCGTGGACGTGAGCGATGCAGAGGACCGCGGTCTGCCGACGACCAAGGTCCACTGCCCGCAGTGTGAGAACGACGAGGCCTACTGGTACATGCAACAGATTCGCTCTGCAGACGAGAGTGAAACCCGCTTCTTCGTCTGCACGAACTGCGAGCACAAGTGGCGCGAAGACGACCACTGAGATGGCGTCTCGGGGACCAGTCGCCCCCACCGAAAAACTCCCTGAGGGGTGGGAGCAAACGGGACGCGACGAGGAGCGACTCGTCGCCCTCCCGACGATGGAGGTGTGGGGTGAGACGCGGCGATACGAAGACGTGGCGCTTCAGCGATGCCTCGGGAGCGACCACCCGTGGCGGCTGTTTTTCGCGACGCGCCTCACCTTCCGCCCGCCGCTTGCCCCCGGCATCGGCCCGGCGATGCTCATGCCGACGGTCTGGCCTGCCGTGCGCGAGGAATTCCTCGCTGACCTCGAGGAACGAGGCGTTCGGGCCACGGTTCGGGACCGAACAGAACGCATTCGCGTGGACACCGGCGAGCGGGCGTCGCTCGTCTGCCTCGAAGCGCGCCACGGGGACGACGAGGCAGCACAACCGCCACTCGCGGGCTTTCTCGCCTGCTGGCCGCGCCTCACGGACTTTCGCGTCGCGGGCGGATTCTATCCGACCACCCTTCCGCCGGAAGCCGACGACCTACCAACAGACCCGCGGACAGACGAACAAACGTTACTTTCGCTCATCAGGTCAGTTCGATGAATAGAACCCCCCTCAGGACCGTTTAGCAGTGTTCTAAGGCCCAAATTGGGTCGCGCGAGAGGGGCGTCAGACGACCGTCAGACAGTTTATACCAGCCGAAATCGACCGATGAACGATCTAAACCATCACAAACGGTAGAGACCATTTATAAGGAAATAGGCGTGAAAGACTGACAATGAGAACGGGTCAGAACCTCTCGTTGCTCCTCGTGGCGATACTCGTCGTAAGCGGGGTCGCCCCCGTCGTGGCTCTCCCGTTCGAGTCAAGTTCCACCGGAGAACATGCCGCTCAGGAGGCGGCACAGAACGATTCGAACGTGTCGGTGACGGTCGGCGCCCAACTCTCGACGATGATGTCGACGACGGGCGAGAATCTCCAGTCGTCCTACGAAGACGACGCGTTCGAGCGACAGGTCGAATCGTCCGACGACACGAAGAAAGCGAAACTCGTCGCGAACAGAATTCAGCGTCTCGAGCGACAGGCGTCGCAGATTCGCGCCCGGTACGACCGGGTCACCGCCCAGTACGAGGACTACGAGCTGACGCGCAACCAGTACGCCCAGCGACTCGCGGTTCTCAACACCCGGGCTGAGAACTGCCTCGAAAGTTTAGCCCAGGCGGAACAGCGACTCGACCAGCTCTCTGACCTCGAACTGTCTGCCGGCGGTGTGAACAAGAGTGCAATCGCTGCTGCTCGCATCCACCTCGAACCGATTACCGGGCCGGGCGCGACGGCGCTCAAACAGCGGTTCCTCGGCGCGAACGACGCGCAGGTCACCCTCGAGACGGACAACGGGCTGTCCATCAACGTCGACAAGGACGAGAGCGAGCGCTCGCGGACGATAAAACGGCCACGTGACGACGACAACAGCATCGCGGTCAACCAGGGCGAGGCGCTGAAATCCGCACGCGCCGTGTTGCAAGGCCAGAAGTTAGGCTGGACGCTCATGAACGCCCGCGTCAACCGTGACCGAGGCTTCTACGAATTTCGCTTCGACTACGAGATGAACGGCATCACTGGCGACGCAGCGGTATACGTCGATGGCTCGTCGGGCAACGTGTTCGCCATCGACGAGGAGTTCTCGGGGCGAAATGCGTCCAGTAACCAGACGAACGAAACCGACGAACTGGCGGTTATTGTCGCCGAAGGCACACCCGCACCCGACGAGCAGGTGACGATTCAGGCGCTCTCGAACGGCAAGGCTGCCCCAGGCGTCACCATCTCGGTGAACGGCAACGACGTCGGCAAGACGAACTCGAACGGGCAGGTAGCAGTGAGCCTTCCCAGTGGCGACGTGAACATCACAGGCGTCCGCGGACAGGCGACCGGCCACCTCGAATTCGAGTTCGATTCGGCCGCGGACGCCCCACAGACGGGTGCCCTCAGAGGGATGGACGCGACGGCGACGCTCGACAACGGCACCGCGACGGTGACCGTGACCTACGAGGACGAACCGGTCCGCAACGCACTCGTGTTCGCGGAGGGTGACCGCGTTGGACGGACCGACAAAAACGGCGTCGTGACCTTCCAGACGGACGTGACCGACACCCTGCTCGTCGAGGTGGCGAAAGGAGAGTTCGGTGCGGCATTCACTTTCGTCATCGACGGCAACGAGACGATTGTGGACCGCGACGCCCGCCGGAGCAACGTTTCTGACATCCTCCCGGACGACGAAACCCCGCAGAACGAGACCCAGAACGACTCGAACGACAACACGACGGAGACTCCACAGCAGACTAGAACCCCGACGCCGACGGCCACGCAGACACGAACGCCAACACAGACGCAGACGGCGACGGCCACTGAAACGACTACCAGTACGGAGACGACCACTGGGACAGCCACGACGACGAACGCGGACACCACTCAGTATACGGAGACGACGCAGAATACGTCCACCACCGACTCGTCGAGTGGCGAAACGACGACCCAATCCGCAACCGAAAATCGAACGCCACAGGCCACGTCCTCGCCGGGCTGGACCTGACTTAGCTGTTTCTCGCGAACGTCAGATAGCCGGTGTGTCCGACGCCCTTGGTCGATGGTCGAGAGCCACGCTCGTCGAAGTCCATCCGGCGTTGAATCGTCTCGACCGTCTCAATGTCGGTGAGACCAGCGTCCCGGGCCGTTTCCACCGCGTCGCGCGTGTGCTCGACGAACGGCGAGTAGATGGCGACGAACCCGCCGCTCACGAGCAGGTCTGGCGCGTGAGAGACGACGCTGGCTGCGTCGCCCGTGTCGAGCGTCAGCACGTCGAACTCACCGAGGTCGTCGAGTTCTTCGGTGATGTCGCCGGTTCGAACGTCCACGATGTCCTCGACGCCGGCGAGACGCATGTTGTCGCGTGCGACGTCGGCGAACTCCGCGTTGCGCTCGAACGTCGTCACGTCCGCTCCCATCCGGCCCATGTACGCAGAGAGGACGCCGGTTCCAGTGCCAGCGTCGAGCACGCGGTCACCCTGAGCGATGCCGACGGTGCCGACGATAAGGCCGATGTCACGAGGCAGCATCGGTGCGCCCGTCCGGTCTAAGTGGTTGAACAGGTCGGGGCCACGCAATCGGCGCACCGTGAACGGCTCGTCGAGGTGCGTATAGAGCGTCTGTCCGGGTTCTACGTCGTCGGGAACCTGCAGGACGCCGAGGTCGGTCTGTAACTCCTCACCCGGTTCGAGCAGGTACTCCCGAGAACCGTGGACCAGTAAGACGGTCACTCTAGGCGGGAGATAGCGGCGGCGAGGTCGCCGTTCTCCGCTTCGAGTGCTTCGCGGGCTTCCGTCGCGCTCGCGCCCGTCCGCTGGGCGACGATTTCGACGTCTGAGTCCGGGATATCCACTTCGGTGGACGCATCTTCTTCTGGTTCGCCAGCGGCGTCGCCTTCGACGGCAGGCGGCGAGTCACCCGCACCGCGCGGGCGGGACTCGGGCTCGCCGACGATCTGGTAGGTCTGCTGGCCCTGGGCGTCCATGCGCTGGACCTCCGCGTCGGTGAACACGAGGTCTTCGTCTTTCGTGCGGATGATGACCTCCTCTGCATCGATGTCCTCGACTTCGATGCCCATCTGCTTCATCATCTGCTTCATCTTTCGCGGGTTGAGTCCGCCTCCTCCAAACATACCTCCAGACTTGAAGTCCGGAGGCAAAAGACTAGCGACCGACGACCAGCGTCAGGAGTCTTGCGCGCCGTCTCTGACTTTGACCGCCATGCCCGTCTCGAAGTCGAGCATGGCCGAGGCGGACAGTTCCGCCCGTCCCACGGCGAGAATGTACCCCTCCTCGTGGACGACGACGACTTCGTCACCCGGGCGGACGTCGGGGTCCACGTCGCTCACGAACTTCGCGAACACGTTCTTGCCGTCGCGGACGAACGGTTCGCTCTCGTCGCCGACGACGACCCGCGCCTGCGGGGCGGCAAGCGAGTCGAGCAGGCGTCGTCCGCCCTCGACGCCGAGGGTGAACCGGCCGTCCAGCCCGAAGGACACGATGCGTGCCCGCCCGTCTCGGATCTGCTGCGGTCGCCCGTTGCTGGAGCGCTCGATAGAGATGTCACCAGCGAAGAGGGCGTCGCCGGCGCCCGCCCCGAACTGATAGTCTGCGATGGTACGGAGGTCCGTACGCTCGTCTGTCTCGCTCATTGGCCGCTCTTTGGGACTGGCTGGTAAAACGCCTTCCACCCGAAAATGTGCCATTTGCAACCACATTTCAATCATGAAAAATAGTGTTCAATGCCACGCTGTACCGCGATTTTCCAGAACGCTCATATGCGAGAACTTCCAAGGACCGGGCATGAGCAACCAAACATCGAAAGTAACCCTCGGTATGCTGGTCCTCGCGATTAGCTCCGTCGTGCTGCTCGGCGTGAGCTTCCTCGGTTCGCCAGTTCCAGTCGCCCTCGCCGCCCTCGCCGCGCTCGGCATGGCTGCTGGGTCGCTGCTCGTCGGGACCTCCGAAAGCGGCCGTCCAGTCTAGAGCAAGAACTCGTCCGGTTTTTCGCTGAAGTCCGTAAAGGAATCCGCCGCTTCGATGAGGGACTCCGACGTCGATTCTTCGAACGCCATCACTTCGACGCGACAGCCCTGATGGCGGACGTGCGAACACAGGCGGCTGAAGTCGCCGTCGCCGGTACACAGCACGAGCGTGTCGTGGTGTGGGGCGAGCGTGACGGCGTCGAGACTCATCCCGACGTCCCAGTCTGCCTTCTTCGACCCGTCTGCGAACGTCTGAATGTCTTTTATCTTCGTCTCAAAGCCGATGTCGTTCAGCGCCTCGAAGAAACTCTCCTCGTCGGGTGAGTCTGCGCGAATGACGTACGCGATGGCTCTGGTGAGCGTGCGGCCGTCGACCGCTTCGTTCAGCAGCGCCGTGTAGTCGATGTTCCGCGAGTAGAGACTCTGTGCGGAGTGATAGAGATTCTGCGCGTCTACGAGAAGGGCGACGCGCTGACCCGAGTGATGGATACCCATATTTTGCAATCAGACGCCCGCAAGAAAGGTGTTTACCCTTCTGCCCGTGGC
This sequence comes from Haladaptatus sp. DYSN1, assembly GCF_029489995.1. NCBI lineage: Archaea > Methanobacteriati > Methanobacteriota > Halobacteria > Halobacteriales > Haladaptataceae > Haladaptatus > Haladaptatus sp. DYSN1. The sequence continues at coordinate 1,173,961 of NZ_CP120470.1, read as the reverse complement.
CACATCGAAGCGTGGTGTGTCCACACGACCCATGGGACGGCCACCGAGCCTCGGCAGGCTTCGCAACTGGCGCAATGCCTAAGTACTGGCGACGCTGTGAATTTCGTATGCGACGCGCTACATCAACGACCATCGCAACACGGAACAGCGGTGGGTGTGGCGTGCGACGTTTTTGGGGCGCTAAACGCAAACGTGCGTAAGCACACTCTGTTCACGGCGGACGTGGCACCTCCGTTGTGAGCTATTCTCCGATGGCAGAGCGCACGTAGACTACCTAGACCCCAACCACCAATGACAGACCAGACATTCAGTGGCGTGTTCCCCGCGATGGTCACGCCGTTCACCGACGACCTTAGTATCGACTTCGACCAGTTAGCCGCAGACGCCCGACGCCTCGAGGAAGCCGGCGTCGACGGCCTCGTTCCCGTCGGCACGACCGGCGAGAGCGCGACGCTGACCCACGACGAGCACATCGAGGTCATCGAGTGCGTCGTCGACGCCGTCTCCGACGTGCCGGTCATCGCCGGTTCCGGGTCGAACTCGACCCGAGAGGCAGTGTCGCTCTCCCAACGCGCCGCAGACGCCGGCGCGGACGCACTGCTCCTCATCTCGCCGTACTACAACAAGCCCGAACCGGCGGGCATGGAAGAGCACTTCCGCACCGTCGCAGACGAGGTCGACCTGCCACAGATTATCTACAACGTGCCGAGTCGCACAGGCCGGAACATCGCCGTCCAGACCGCGGTCAACCTCGCCAGCCACCCGAACATCGCGGGTTACAAGGCCGCGAGTGGCGACCTGAACCGCGTCGGCGAGGTCCTAGAGAAGACCCACGACGAGGAGTTCGCCGTCCTCTCCGGCGACGACGGCCTCACGCTCCCGATGATTTCGATCGGCGCGACGGGCACCATCAGCGTCGCCGCGAACGTCGAACCCGAGCGCACCTGCGCGATGGTCGGCGCGGCACTCGACGGCGATTACGAGATGGCCCGCGACCTGCACTACGAACTCGGCCCGCTGTTCCGGGCACTGTTCATCGAAACGAACCCCATCCCAATCAACGAGGCGCTCGCCATCCGCGGCCACGGCACGGGTGCGATGCGTCCGCCGCTGTCTCGAATGGGCGAAAAGAACCTGGACGCGCTGCGTGAAGCCCTCGCAGACCTGCAAGACGCGGAGGCCCCGCTCGCCCGATGACGCGGGTTGCGGTCACCGGCGCGACGGGCCGGATGGGACAAGAGGTCATCACGCTGGCGAGAGACCGCGACGACGTGGACCTCGCCTTCGCCGTCAGCCGCGACCCCGAAGACGTGGCGACGGACGTGACCCTCGAATCGGACGGCGACCTGTCCGCACTGCTCGCCGAGCACCAGCCCGACGTGCTCGTGGATTTCACCGTCCCCGAGGCGTCGGTCGAGTACGTCCGCGCCTGCGCCGAGGCGGGCGTCGCCGTCGTCGTCGGGACGACCGGCTTCGCAGACGAACAGAACGCGGCCCTCGACGCGGCGAGCGAGACGATTCCGCTCCTCGAATCGTCGAACTTCGCCCGCGGCATTCAGGCGCTGCTCAACGTCGTCGAGGAAGCCGTCGCCGCGCTGCCCGACTACGACATCGAGCTGGTCGAAACCCACCACAACGGCAAGCGCGACGCCCCGAGCGGGACGGCGAACATGCTGTTAGACCGCATCGACGAACAGCGCTCTCTCGAACGGGTCTACGGCCGGGAGGGAGACGCCCCCCGCGCCGCGGACGAAGTCGGCGTCCTCGTGCGACGAGCAGGCAACATTCGCGGGGAACACGAGGTACTCCTTGCTGGGAACGATGAGGTAGTCACACTCACCCACCGTGCCGAGAGTCGCGGGGTGTTCGCCGCCGGGGCGCTGGACGCCGCCGTATGGGTGGCGACCCGCGACGCCGGCCGGTACGACTTCGCGAACGTAATCGACGATTCCCAATGAGCCTACAATCGACAATCGAAGCCCTGTGGCAACGAAAGCAAGACGGACTGACGGCCGCCGACGTCGGCGCGGACGAACTCGACGTGTTAGACGCCTTCCTGGCCGCGCTCGAAGCCGGCGACATCCGCGCCGCGGAGAAGCGCGACGGAACCTGGGAGGCCAACGAATGGGTGAAGCAGGGCATCCTCCTGAACTTCGGCCTGCGAAACACCGAACCCCGAACCTACGGCGGCGTGACCTACCACGACGTGCTCCCGCTTCGCGAGACGAGCGACCTCGCAGAGAAGGGCACGCGAAACACCCCGAACGGGACGGTCATTCGGCGGGGAGCCTACATCGGGTCGAACGCCATCCTCATGAGTCCGGCCTACGTCAACATCGGCGCGCACGTCGGCGACGGCACGCTCGTCGATTCCTGTGACACGGTCGGCTCCTGCGCCCAGATTGGCAACGACGTGAAACTCGGCGCGAACACGCTCATCGGCGGCGTCTTAGAACCGGTCGAGAGCGCGCCGGTCATCGTCGAAGACGGCGTCTCGCTCGGCGCTGGCTGCCGGGTCACCTCCGGATTCGTCGTCGGTGAAAACTCCGTCGTCGGCGAGAACACGCTGCTCACGCCGCGCATTCCGGTTTACGACCTCGTCGAAGAGGAAGTCCTCTACGGCGAACTGCCATCGAACCGTCGGGCGTTCACGCGCTTCGTCGAATCCTCGATTGGCGACCACGAGCTGTTTTCCGGCGGGGCGTACAAGCCCGCCGTCGTCGCCACGGACATCGAGGCGACCACGCTCGAAGCCACCGCACGAGAGGAGGCACTGCGCGAATGAACGACGAAAGCGGCGGCCCCGACGTACGCCGACTGCACGAGTGGGACGCCGGCCTGCTCGCCGACCTCGCAGCGGAGTACGGGTCGCCGCTTTACGTCTACGACGTAGACCGCGTCCGCGAGAACGCCTGGCGGATTCGCGGGGCGTTCCCTGACGCGGAGGTAAGCTACGCGACCAAGGCCAACACCTCGCGACCTGTCCTGCGCGCCCTGCGCGAGGAGGACGTCGGTGCGGAGTGCGCCTCGGCCGGCGAAGTCGAGCGCTCGCTCGCCGCCGGTTTCACGGGAAACGAGGTGCGCTACACGGCGGTCAACCCGCCGAGTGAGGACCTAGACCACGTCTGTGCCCGCGCCGAAGAACACCCGCTGACCATCACTATTGGCGCGGCCGACACGCTCGACCGCCTCGCAGACCGCGGGTTCTACGGCAAGCTCGCGGTGCGCGTAAACCCCGGCGTCGGCGCGGGCCACCACGCGAAGGTTACGACGGGCACTGATCCGAAGTTCGGCGTCCCGTACGACGACGTTCCCGAACTGCTCGCCGAGGCCGCAGACCGCGGGTTCGACGTGGTCGGCATCCACGCCCACGCGGGCAGCGGTATCTCGGGCGACGACCTCTCTTCGCACCGCGAACTCGTGAGTCGGATGGGCGCGCTCGCCCGCGAGTCGCCCGTCGCGCTCGACTTCGTGAACGTGGGCGGCGGCTTTGGCGTCCCGTACCGCGAGGACGAACCACCCCTCGACATCGACGCGGTGGCCGACGCGACTCGCGAGGCGCTCGGCGAGGTGGACGCCCAACTCGCCATCGAACCGGGCCGCTACTTCGTCGCCGACGCGGGCGTTCTGCTCACCAACGTAAACACGGTAAAGCAGACGCCTGAGACGCTCGTGGTCGGCGTGGATGCCGGGATGACGACGCTCGTCCGCCCGGCGATGTACGATTCCTACCACGCGATTCGCAACCTCGCGCCCGACGCAGGAGAACGCGAATCGGTAGAAACGCTCGTCGCCGGCCCCATCTGCGAGACGAGCGATATCTTCGCCACCGACCGGGTTCTGCCAGCGCCCGCCCGGGGCGACTTGCTCTGTATCGGCAACGCTGGCGCATACGGCTACGAAATGGCCAGTCAGTACAACTCACGACCGCGACCCGCGGTGGTCGCACTTGACGACGGCGAGGCAAGCCTCGCGATTCGACGCGAAACCCTCGCCGACGTCACCACCTTAGAAGAACCATGATTCGATTCGACAAGTACCACGGAACCGGAAACGACTTCGTACTAGTAGATGCAGCAGAGGCAGTCCCTGACCGCCGGGCGCTCGCGACGGAACTCTGTCATCGCGAGACGGGTGTCTCCCACCCGTCGAGTGACCGCGTGGGCGCAGACGGCGTGCTCTTTCTCGCGCTCGAAGACCGCTACTCGCCGCCGCGCGTCGTCATGACGCTCGTCCAGCCGGATGGCTCGACCGCCTCGATGTGCGGCAACGGGGCGCGCTGTGCTGCGGCGTGGGCCGCAGAACGCACCGGTGCGTCCGAGATTATGATCGACACGCAGGCGGGCACCCGCCACGCTCGCATCGAAGACGACGGCGTGACCATCGAGATGGGAACGCCCCTCTTCGAACCGGCCGCCGTCCCGGTTCTCGCTGACGAACCGGTCGTCGAGCAGGACTTCGAAGGCTACGCCGTCACGGCCGTGAACACGGGCGTTCCCCACGCCGTCATCTTCGTAGACGACGTGGCCGACGTGGACCTCGACGCGGTGGCCCCGGCCATCCGCCACGCTGAGATTTTCCCGGAGGGGGCGAACGTGAACGTCGCCAGCCAGCGCGACGACGGCGGTTTCGACCAGCGCACCTTCGAGCGCGGCGTCGAGGGCGAGACGCGCTCCTGTGGCACGGGTGCGGTGGCCATCGCGGCCGCCGCCCGCGAACTCGGCCTCGTCTCCGGTGGCTCTGCGGTCTCCGTCTCGCCGCCGGGCGGCGACCTCGAAGTCACGCTCACCGACGGCCCGGCGTTCCTCCATGGGCCGGTCGAACTCGATTTTCGGAGTGAGGTCCCCGTCAGCAAGCCCCGACGACTCGACCCGACGGAGGCCTGAGGTGGATTTCGACCCCGTCGCTTTTCTCGAAGACGCCGTCAAGACGCCCTCCCACGAGGATATCGCCGAGATGCGCCAGTTGCTCGTCTCTACTATCGAAGCCCAGGGCTTCGCGGCACACGTAGACGACGCTGGCAACACAATTTCCACACGCGAGACCGACGAACCCGGCCCCCACGTCGTCCTCAATACCCACATCGACACCGTCGCCCCGCACGTCGAATTTTCCCGCGACGGCGACATTATCCGCGGCCGCGGTTCCTGCGACGCGAAAGGGCCACTGACCGCCCTGCTCGTCGCGTTTTTCGATACCGACCTCCAACGCGGCAAACTCACGCTCGCGATTACCCCTGACGAGGAAGTCAAATCGACCGGCGCGGCCGCCCTCGATTTGGACGGCGACGCCTACATCGTCGGCGAACCGACCGGCCTCGACGTGTGTAACGCGGCGAAAGGCCGCTTCGAGGGAACTATCACCGTCCGCGGGGAGAACGCCCACGCCGCGGAACCACAATCCGGCGTAAACGCGATTACCGGCGCAGGCCACGTCCTCCGGGCGCTCGAAACCTTCCTCGACCGCGACGACGCCCCACCGGTCCACGAGGAACTCGGCGCGGCGACGCTCGAACCGACGATGATTCGTGGCGGGACGGCGACCAACCAGATTCCCGCAGAATGCGAAATCGTCGTCGACCGCCGGAGCGTTCCCCCCGAGACGAGCGACTCCTTCGAGCACCTGCTCGAAACCCACCTTCGCGAGAACGTCCCCGACGTCGAGTTCGACGTGACCTACGACTTCGAGTTCACCGACCGGCCCACACCCTTCCTCGAAGCGTGGGAAACGGACCCTGAGGGGAAACTCGCCCAGACGCTTGCCGCCGCCTCCGGCGGGGCAATTCGTCCGTTCTCGGCCGCCACGGAAGCTTCATACTTCGCCCACGACGCCCCCACCGTCGTGTTCGGCCCGGGCCTACTCGCCGACGGCAATGAACCGGTCGCCCACTCGCCCAACGAGTACGTCCTCGTGTCAGCGGTCGAAGCCGCTGCCGAAGCCGTGACGGAGACAGTCGCCGCATTCCTCTCCTAACTGCCGTCGCCTACAACCCAGTCCGCGAGTGTCTCACGGTTCGTGTATCCTAAAATCGACAGCACGAGCACTAGCAGCCCCAGAACCGCCGCCATTGCGAGATTTCGGCTGGCGAGTTCTGCGCCGACGAGGTTCGTGAGCAGGAGCGACGGGGCGCGACCAACCACCGCGATGACGACGATGCGCGAAAGCGAGAGGCGCGTGAGTCCGGCGACGAAGCAGATGGCGTCGTCGGGTAAGCCGGGAACCAGAAAGGCGAGAAACAGACCAATTTCCCCGCGCCGGTCGGTCACGCCGTCGAACCGGGAGAGGGTATCGGGGTGGACGACGCGCTCGACGTAGGGGCGGCCGAATCGGCGAGCGGCGGCGGCCGCGATGAAACTCCCCAGTCCCGCGCCGACGACGCTGTAAAACGTCCCGAGGTATGCACCGAAGAGGTAGCCGCTCACCACGCCCATCGCCTGGCCCGGGATGGGCGCGAAGACCACCTGGAGCACCTGCACCGCGATGAACGCGAGTGGCGCGAGCGGGCCGTAAGCGGCGATGGTCTCGCGGGCGAACTCGGGGTTCACGAACAGCGGGAGCATCCGCCTGCTGAGCAGGGCGAGCGCGACGAAAAAGAGAAAGAGCGCGGCTACCCGAAGCAGGAATCCGCGCCGCCCTTCAGCAGAGACGAAAAGTTGCACTCATCCACATTACGACGGGCGAACGGATAATATGCTACTCCAGTTCATCCACGAGGTCGGCGGCGAGACCGGTGTAGCCCGCGGGCGTCAGGGCGTGGAGTTCTGCGCGCACGTCATCGTCTACGTCGAGGTCATCGAACAGGTCGCGGAAGTCGGCGAGCGTGACGCGCTTGCCCCGCGAGAGGGCCTTCACGCGCTCGTAGGCGTCCTCGTGACCCTCTCGGCGCAGGATAGTCTGGACGGCCTCGCCGATGATTTCGGGCGTTGCCTCCAGTTCCTCGCGCATGACCGCCTCGTTCGGGACGACCTTCGAGAGCCCCTTCTGGACTTTGGTGTAGGCGATGAGGCAGTAGGCGAACGCCGCGCCGATGTTGCGCTTGACCGTCGAATCCGAGAGGTCGCGCTGGAGGCGCGAAGTAGTGATGTAGTCGCCGAGGAAGACGAGGTCCGAGTTCGCCTTCGAGAGGTTGCCCTCGCTGTTCTCGAAGTCGATGGGGTTCACCTTGTGGGGCATCGTCGAACTGCCCGTCTCGCCTTCGACCGTCTCCTGGCCGAGGTAGCGGTCGGAGACGTAGAGCCACATGTCGCGGTCTAAGTCGATGAGGACCGTGTTCGCGGTGCGGATGGTCGCGAAGAGTGCGGCGAGGTCGTCACACGGGTTCACCTGCGTGGCCAGTGGCGTGTATTCGAGGCCGAGCGAGGTGACGAACTCGCGGGAGAACGCCCGCCAGTCTACGTCCGGGTAGGCGGCGTGGTGGGCGGCGTAGGTGCCGCTCGCGCCGGCGAGTTTCCCCGAGATTTCGTCGGTCGCGCGTTCGATTGTCGCGACGGTGCGCCCGAGGCGGGCGGCGTAGACAGCCATCTCCTTGCCGAAGGTCGTCGGCGTCGCTGGCTGGCCGTGGGTCCGGGCGAGCATCGGCAAGTCGCGAAACTCCCGGGCCATCTCGATGAGCGCGTCGCGCGTGGCGTAGAGTTCGGGGAGGAGAACCTCTTCGACGGCCGGTTTCACGAGCAGGCGATGGGCGAGATTGTTCACGTCCTCGCTGGTGAGGCCGAAGTGGACCCACGGGCCGGCATCCGAGAGCGACGCGGGAAGGCCTTCGCGGATGAAATACTCCACTGCCTTCACGTCGTGGTTGGTCGCGGTGTAGTCCTTGTAGCCGGTCGTTTCGAGCTGTTTGACGATGTCCGCGTCCGCGGCGTCGAACCCCTCGTAGAGGTCGCGGAGCGTTTCGCGGTCTGCGGCTCCGATTTCGAGGGGTGTCGCGTCGAGGTCGGCGAGCGCGATGAGGTACTCGACTTCCACCTGCACGCGGGCTCGCATCAGCGCGGCTTCACTCGCGTAGGGCGCGAGCGCCTCCGTGTAGCGGCCGTAGCGCCCGTCAAGCGGCGAGACGGCGAACAGCGGGCCGTCGCCAACAAAGGTTGACATACCTTCGACTGCCGCCCGGCGTAGCAAAAGCGTGTCGGTCGGAGGACACAGAGATGTGCATAGAACGCAGGCATAGGCCGCACTTTTGCCCGGTAAATATACACGAACTCGCACAGAATCGCTCCTGCAATCGCAATTACTTTACTCCCGGCGGACCCGCACTCGCACATGACACGAATCGCCGGTCTGGCGAGTAACCGCGGACGGAATCTCATGCACGTTGCAGACCTCGCGCCGGGTGGCGCAGAGGTCGCCGTCGTCCTCACGAACACGGAAGGCGCACCTGTACTGGACGCCGCCGCAGAGCGCGGCATCGCCACCGAAGTCGTCGAACGCGAGGAGGGCGAATCTCGCGAGTCCCACGAGGAACGCATCGTCTCACGTCTCGCGGAATACGACTTCGACCTCGTCTGCCTCGACGGCTACATGCGCGTGCTGACCGGCGAATTCCTCGACAACGTCCCGACGACGCTCAACGTCCACCCGTCGCTCCTGCCGACGTTCAAGGGCATGGACGCGTGGGGCGACGCCCTCTCCGCAGGCGTGAAAGTCACCGGTTGCACCGTCCACGTCGTGAACGAGGACGTGGACGCCGGCCCAATCGTCACCCAGGAGCCAATCCCAATCTACGAGGGGGACACAGAAGAGACGCTCAAAGAGCGCGTCCTCTACGAAGGCGAGTTCAAGGCGTACCCACGTGCTGTCAAGTGGTTCGCAGAGGACAGAGTCACCGTCACCGCAGACGGTGTCGAAATCGAAGGCGACGACGCCGGCGAGTTCCCGGCCCGCCGCGTCGACACGACAGACCACCTCACCGGCCTGCGCTACGGCGAGAACCCCCACCAGGCCGCGGCCGTCTACGCCGACAACACCTGCGAGGAGGCGAGCGTCGTCCACGCAGCCCAGCTCAACGAGGGCGCGAAGGCGCTCTCCTACAACAACTACAACGACGCGGACGCCGCGCTCAATCTCATCAAAGAGTTCGACGAACCCGCCGCCGCCGTCATCAAGCACACGAACCCCGCCGGCTGTGCGACCGCCGACACCCTCGCGGAAGCCTACGAAAACGCCCTTTCGACGGACCCGATGAGCGCATTCGGCGGCATCGTCTCGCTCAACCGCGAGTGTGACGCGAAAACCGCCGAGCTCATCGTCGATTCGTTCAAGGAAGTCGTCGTCGCGCCGGGCTACACCGACGCTGCACTCGACGTGCTCACCGAGAAGAAGAACCTGCGTGTCCTCGACGTGGGACCACTCGGCGACATCACTTCGACGCTCGTTGAGAAACCAATCGTCGGCGGTCGCCTGATTCAGGAGCGCGACCAGCAGAAACTCACCGTCGAGGATCTCGAAATCGCGACGGAGAAGGAACCAACCGACGAGGAACTGGAGACCATGCTGTTCGCGTGGCAGACGCTCAAGCACGTCAAATCCAACGGGATTCTGTTCGCCAAGGGCACGGAAACCGTCGGCATCGGCATGGGACAGGTCAGCCGCGTCGACGCCGTCCGCCTCGCCGCGATGAAGGCCGAGGAGCACGCAGAGGGCAAGGACGCGAAGGGCGCAGTCATGGCTTCAGACGCCTTCTTCCCGTTCCCGGACGGCATCGAAGCCGCTGCCGAGGCCGGCATCACCGCCGTCATCCAGCCCGGCGGCTCGGTCAACGACGAAGACGTGATTGCGGCCGCAGAAGAACACGGCATGACGATGGTGTTCACCGGGAAGCGATCGTTCAAGCACGACTGAGCGGCGGACAGTCGGTCTCCGTGGCGGTCGCTCAAACGGCGGCACTCTCGGTCGAAAAATACTCGTGGTTAGCGAGTGGGTATTTCGGTGAGCCCGAGTTGTTCCATCATGCCGAGCATGTCGGGTTGGACCCACCGCTCTGCGATTTTACCGTCTTCGATGCGGGTGAACACGAGGTTCTGGACCTCGAACGTCTTGCCGGTTGGTTCGTAGCCCATGAACTCGCCGTCGTGGGTGCCCCGTAGCGTCACGCGCATGGCGACGGTGTCGCCCTCTTCCACGATGTCTTCGACAGTCGCGGAGAAGTCGCTGAACGCGTTACGCATGCTTCCAATCTGCTGTTTCGCCTCCTCTCGACCCACGGACTCGCCGAGCGGGCTGTGGTCGCGAATATCTTCGGTGCAGATTTCGTCGATGAGGTCGAGATTGCCTTTCGTCGCGACGTCCTCTGGGATGCGTCGCACAAGTTGTTTGTATTCCGAGCTTCTGGTTGTTGCTGCCATTTTCCCCACCTGGGTAACCGTCCACGAGTCACTCACACGGCGTGAGCACCGTGTAGACGAGTGCTTGAAGATACGTCACGTTGCGCATTAACCGTTGTTCAAAATCCAACCGCTGGACGAATTTCAGTGAGGCTGTCGTGTCGGTCACCGGAAGTGACAAAAAGGGAATGGCGACAGACGACCGCCTCAGTACGCCGGCATGTCCGTCATCTCGTAGCCCACAATCAGCTTCTGAATTTCGGTCGTCCCATCTGGCACGGTCATCGTCCGGGCGTCGCGGTAGTAACGTTCGAGCGGGTAGTCGGTCGAGAGGCCGTTCGCGCCGTGGACCTGCATCGCGTCGTAGGTGGCATCGACGCACTGCTCGCAAGCGTAGCCCTTCGCCAGCGAGGAATACAGGCGCGATTCAGGGTCGGCGTCGTCGAGGAGTTCGACGGCGTGGTAGGCCATGTGCCGCGACGATTCGACGGCGCACTTGATGTCGTAGAGTTGCTCCTGGACAAGTTGGTGCTGACCGATTGGCTTGTCGAACGTCTCCCGGTCGGTGGAGTAGGCGAGCGCGTCGTCCAGGGCGGCCTGTCCGATGCCGACGGCCATGAACGCCATGCCGACGCGCATGAACGAGAAGATAGCGTTCAGCGGTTTCTCGTTCAGGAACAGTTCGACCATGCTGTCGGCGAAAGGCAGTTCGTAGAGGTCCTTGCCTTGCTGAAGCATTCGCGTAATCGAGGTCGAGAGTTTGTTCTCCGCCGGAATGCGCACGTCGTCGAGGAAGATTTGGCCGGTCGGCGAGGCTTTCCATCCGAGCTTATCCAGTTTCCGCGTCTCGAACGGCGAGGTCTCTTGGTCGACGATGAACATGTCCTGCATATCGGCTTCCTCGTCGTGGGCGACGACGAGCGCCACGTCCGCGATTGGCGCGTTCGAAACCCACGTCTTCTCGCCAGAAAGGACGTACTCGTCGCCTTCTTTTCGGGCAGTGGTGTTCGGGCGGGCGGTGTCGCTGCCTGACCCGGGTTCGCTCACGGCCATGCAGCCGATGAGTTCGCCTTTGTCGAGTTTGTCGCCGACGGCGTTCTGCGTCTGCTCTGATGCCCAGTTCGCCCACAGCGCGGGGAAGGACATATTCAGCGTGACGTTGAGACTCGGCCAGACACGGGCGATTTCCTCCGAGCCGATGGCGTAGTACATCAGGTCGCCAAAGTAGTCCTCGGCGGTGTCGGGGTCGTAGCCGATGCCCAGTTCGCGCAGGTCGCGCATGTACGAGAGCGCCTGCTCCTTGGAGAGTGGCTCCTGGTCCATCTCGTCCACCTCGGGAGCGATTTCTCGTTCGAGGTAGTCCCGGAGCGTCTCTTTGAACAGGCGCTGGTCCTGGGTGAGTTTCATTGCTCGAGCGTCGTGGTGAGTTGGTTCATCACCGGCGCGAGGCGAGTACCCTTGCCGACGTTTCCTTCGAGGGAGTACTGCTGTTGCATGAAGCCCTGAACCGGGTCGATGGCGCCCGTGATGAGTTGGACGTGGACTTCGGCGGGAGCTTCGATAGTGAAATCGACGTCTGAAAGCGTGCCCGCTCCGCCCGTGATGGTTCCCGCGTCCGGGTTCAACTGGAGGTGACCCTCCATCGGACAGTCGGTGGCGACGAAGTTCGCCACGATGTCCTCGCGAATCTGGTCCTGGAGGTCCTCGTTCTGCCGGGCGAGTACCTCCGCACCCTTCCAGACGAGGTCCATGTAGCGGTCGGCCACGTCGGGGTGGTCGTTGACGAACGCGGCCACGTCTATCTCCTGCATCTGCATCACGAGGCCGCGATAGAGGTCGGGCCGGGATTCTATGAGTTCCGGGACGGTCCCCTCCAGTTCTGCGAGCACCTGTGGAAGGATGTCGCCGAGTTCAGACTGGTCTGCGGTCAGTGCGCGTTCGATGTCAGATTCTGGAATCGTCATTGGAAGTCAGTTGGTGTAAATTTCGTCTGCGAACTGTGCGTCGACGGAGGCGGCGAGTTCGGTCAGGCGCTGGGCGGCGGCGGAGTACTGCAACGTCTTTTGCATGTCGCCGTCGAGTGCGAACCGCCCGGACATCATCCCGGAGATGATGTCCACCTGTCCGTCGATGAGGTCCTTCCAGTCGTCGATGGTCGCCGTGAGGACGAAGCCGTGGTCCACCGCGTCCGGGCTTTCGACGAGGCGCGCGCCGGTGCAGCGCCCGTCTTCGAGACCGAGGTAGGCACACCCAACGTGGCCGTCGTTGGGCGTCTCGTGGACGAATTCGTCGAGTTCCTCGCGCAGAAAGTCAGGCATCTCCGCCTCGTTCATCTCGTCTACGGGCATGTCTGTCATCACGAAGATGTAGTCGCCGTTGAAGTCGGTGCCATAGCCGTCTGCGAGTTTCGCGTGCTTTTCGTCGCCGTTGATGACTTCCCGATACCGGTCGAACCAGGGTTGGCTCGGGAAGATGAGTGGGCCGGTGTGGTCAGTTGCCATGCGAGTTCGTGACAATCGACGCGACTAACTCCGAAGTCGATTGGGCGTCGCATACGAGGGACTTTATAAGCCGGCTACCGCCGGCAAAAGCTAAACCGTGGCTGCGCGTCGATTTGAACGACGCATGCGGCAGTTCACCATCCGGCTTACACCGAGCACGCCGGGCTTTCACAGCGTCGACGGAGCCATCGCCGAGTGTCGGGCGGTGACCCGCGAATCGTTCTTGCACCTCAACCTGCTCAACGACGGAACGGGCGTCGCACTCTATCGGTTGCGAGGGGACGCAGACGCGCTGAAGGCGGTACTCGCCGACAGCGAAGCGGTGCTCTCCTTCGACGTGTTCGACGCGACTCGCGAGCAGTTCCACGCGCACGTCCACTTCGAACCGGACGACCCGGCGACGGCACTGCTCACCCTCGCCGACGAGCACAAACTCATCATCGACACGCCGCTCGAATTCACCGGCGAGGGGGGCCTCAAACTGACGCTCGCCGGCGCACAGGACCGAATTCGACGAGCCTTCGCCGGCCTGCCCGAGAGCGTGACCGTCTGGCTCGAACGGACGGGGGAGTACGACCCGGACCGAGAAGCGTTGCGGGCCGCCCTCACCAGTCGCCAGCGAGAAGTTCTGGACGTAGCACTCGACCTCGGCTACTACGAGAACCCGCGAGCCGCGACCCACGCCGATATCGCCGCTGAATTCGACTGCGCCGCCGGGACGGTGGGCGAGCACCTGCGGAAGGCCGAGGGCGCGGTGTTGTCGGAACTCAGGCGGTAAGCGCCGCCGCTTTCGGCCTTCGACAGGCTAAAGCGGACACCTCAAGATTTCATCTGTATGGAGTTCCACGACGCCGCGAACTTTCTTTTCGACCTGCGGCGGTTCACCCCACGGGCCGGGACCGAGGCGACCCGCGACCTGCTCGACCACCTCGGCAGTCCCGACGAGGACGTCGCCTTCGTGCAAGTCGCGGGGTCGAACGGCAAGGGAAGCACCGTCCGGATGGTCGAATCCACGCTCAGAGAGGCCGGACTGAACGTCGGCCTCTACACCTCGCCACACTTAGAAGACGTTCGCGAACGAGTCCGCGTCAACGGCCGGATGATTTCGAAGCGGGGCCTCGTCCGATTCGTCGAGGAGGCAAAGCCGTATCTCACCGAGGCGGCGGCGCGCGGCGAGTCACCCACCTTCTTCGAGACGCTCACCGCACTCGCCATCTGGGAGTTTGCCCGACAGGACGTGGACGTGGCCGTCCTCGAAGTTGGCATCGGCGGGAAGTACGACGCGACGAGCGCCGTCGACCCAATCGCCAGCGCGGTTACGAACGTCTCGCTCGAACACACCCAGTACCTCGGTGACACCGTCGAAGAAATCGCCACGGACAAGGCCCACGTCGCGAGCGGCGTGAACCCCCTCGTCACCGCCGCGACGGGGTCGGCTCTCGACGCGGTCCGCGCACAGGCCGGCGACGTGGTGACCGTGGGAACCGACGGCGCGGACGTGACGGTCACCTACGAGGGACGCGACGGCCTCGAAGGCCGCATCTCCCTCGCCGGCCCCGACTGGAACGTCGATGCGCGACTACCCATGGTCGGCGCACACCAGGCGACCAACGCGGGCGTGGCCGCCGTGCTCGCTCGACAGGTCGCAGACGTAGAAGAGAGGACGCTCGCCCGCGGGCTGCGCAAGGCGTTCTGGCCGGGCCGATTCGAAATCATGAGCCAGGAACCGCTCACCGTCCTCGACGGGGCGCACAACCCCGGCGCATGCGAAGTCGTCGCCGACGTGCTCGCGGAGTTCGAGTACGAGAACCTCCACCTCGTCTTCGGCGCGATGAGCGACAAGGACCACCAGGGCATGGTCGATGCGCTGCCGACGCCCGATTCCGTGGTCACCTGCCAGCCCGACATGGACCGCGCCGAGGACAGAGCCGTGCTCGCGAGCATCTTCGAGGAGCGCGGCGTCTCGGACGTCGAACGACGAAGCGCGGTCGAGAGCGCCGTGGAACTCGCGCTCTCGAAAGCTGGCCCCGAAGACTGCGTCCTGATGACCGGGTCGCTGTTCGTCGTTGCTGAGGCGCGCCGGCGCTGGACGCGGGTCGAGATTCCAAAGCGAATCGTTGACTTAGACGCCGCCCGCGACACGCTCGCCGGCGCACACGTCACCGCCCCCGGCGTCTGGCGGATGCGCGGGAAGGGCGTCCACCGCGTGCTCAAGACTCGCGTCCAGAAGCGCCAGGCGCAGTACCTGAAAGAGGAGCTGCTCTCACTCGGCGGCGAGTGTGCCCTCTCGGGGCTGAACGACCAGGACGAGGAGACGTTCGACGTGGTGTTGATGGGGACGCTCGCCCAGTTCAAGCGCCTCGCCGACAAACTGGACGGCCAGCCCTACGGGCTCTCGCACTTCGCAGACGACATCCGCGAGGCGCTCTCGATTCAGACCCAGCCCGAATCACTCGGCTACCCGTGGGAGGACCACCCCGTCGTCATGGGGATTCTGAACGTCACCCCCGACAGCTTCCACGACGGCGGCCGCTACGAGGCCGTCGACGACGCCGTCTCGCGGGCGAAGGAGATGCTCGCGGACGGCGCAGAAATCATCGACGTCGGCGGCGAGAGCACGCGCCCCGGCGCGGAGGAAGTGAGCATCGAAGACGAGATTGCACGGGTCGTTCCCGTCATCGAACAACTTGCCGACCTCGATTGCCTCATCTCCATCGACACGCGCAAAGCCGCCGTGGCGCGGGCAGCACTGGATGCGGGTGCCCATATTATTAACGACGTGACTGGCCTCGGCGACCCGGAGATGCGCTTCGTCGCCGCCGAGTACGACGCGCCCGTGGTCGTCATGCACAGCTTAGATGCGCCCGTCGTCCCAGAACACACCGTCGAGTACGACGACGTGGTCGAGGACGTCATCGAGGAACTCAAAGAGCGCGTCCTGCTCGCGGAGAAGGCGGGTTTGGACCGCCGGAAGATAATCGTCGACCCCGGCCTCGGATTCGGCAAATCGCCCGCCGAAAACTTCGAGATTCTCGGCCGGGCCGGCGAGTTCCACGCCCTCGGCTGTCCCGTCCTCATCGGTCACTCACACAAGTCGATGTTCGGCCTCATCGGCCAAGAAAAGGGCGACCGACTGGCCGCAACCGTCGCGGGGACGACGCTCGCCGTCGAACGCGGTGCCGACATCGTTCGCGTCCACGACGTAAAAGAGAACGTGGCGGCAGTCCGCGCCGCGTTGGCCGCACGCGACCCGGCACGATTCGACTGACGCCTCCAGAACTTCGGATTTTTTATCACAATTATTCGGACAAAATCTTTCTCCGTCTAGAACTCGCTTCAAATGGTATGAGCATCATCGTCGAGTTTCGCGTTCCATCAGATGCGTTTTCGCTCGGGAACGCGTTCGTCCAGCACCCGGAGACGCATGTCGAACTGGAACGAATCGTTCCCCTCGGGGAGACGCCAGTTCCGTACGTCTGGGTTTCAGGGGTGGAACCAGACGCGTTCGAGGATGCGGTCAAAGGGGCGTCAGCGGTCGACGCGCCGATTTTGCTCGACCACATCGGCGATAAACGCCTCTATCGCATCTCGTGGGAGGTCCCGCCCGACGACTTGCTGGAGGGGTTGGTTCGAGCGAGTGGCACGCTCCTCGAAGCGAGCGGCGGCGAAGAGTGGTTCTTCAGGGTTCGGTTCCCCGAACACAACACCGCCACCACGTTTCACTCGTTCTGTGAGGCCCACGAGATTCCGGTCGAGATTGTCCGCGTCGTCTCTCCCACGGCCGGAGACGCGAAGGAGGGTCGATACGACCTCACGAACGAGCAGTGGGAGGCCCTCGTGCTTGCGGTCGAAGAAGGCTATTTCGAGAGTCCGCGCGCGGCGTCGCTCGACGCGCTCAGTGCCGAACTCGGCATCTCCTCGCAGGCGGTCTCAAAGCGCCTGCGACCGGCGGTCCGGAAAGTCGTCCAAGCGGCGGTTGGGTCCTTCGACGACGACGGAGAGGAAGCGGACGCTTCATAAATACGTTTCCCGAACAACCGAATGAAATAACTCCGCGAGTATGAAAAGTGACGGTACCTGCGTGCACACACGTTGGGGGGTGTACGCGCGTAGGTCGCGCCGAGGGGCGATAGAAACGGGGGCGGGTAAAAATGGAACTTGCATTCCGGGGAACGCACCACCGCCGCCCCTCGCGTGCCATACGCTTTTCAGAACAGTCCGTACGTCCCGCGGACGTCGCGGTAGCAATCGAGATACCGCTCTAGCATCGTCTCCTGACTGTATGTGAAAAATCGGTCGTCGGTCGTGCGGTGGTCCAGTCGGCCGGCTTTCTCGATGGCGCTCGCGATTTCGGGCGGCGAGGTCGCCCGAAAGCCGCGTTCGAGTCCCTCGACGAGTTCGTGGGCCGCCGAGTTCGCGTGGTACTCGACGACGCCGACGCAGCCGCAGGCGAGCCCCCAGAGCAATTCCGTGGCGAAGGGCGTTCGCTTCGCGGTGTGGGCGAACACGTGGGCTCCCTTGTAGTAGGCGACGCGTTCTGCGGGCGGGAGTTCGCCCGTGAACGTCACGCGGTCTGCGATTCGTAAGTCCGCGGCCTGTTCCTTCGCGCTCGCACGCGCCGGACCGTCGCCGATGACGACGGCGTGCCAGTCACGGTCGCGCAGTTCCGCGAGCGCGAGTAGCAGACTCTCGACGTTCGCGTTCCCGTCCATCTGCCGGCAGGTGACGATGTCCACGTCCGAGTGTGGCTCGGTCTCAGCCGTGAGTTCCACGTCGATTCCCTCCGGAATGATTTCGACGGCCTCCTCTGCCGCGCCGGCTTCGCGAACCCAGGTGCTCACCATCCGCGAGGGCGTGACCACGGTGGTGGGTGCACGGGTCGTGTATCGTTCGCCCCACGACGTGGGCGGGTCCTCGTCGCCGTACCACTCGACGACGAGCGGCCGGCGGCCGAAGAGAGAGAAGAACCGGGCGGCAGCGACCTGCGACGGCGGGTCGGGGGTGGCGTGGACGACGTCCGGCGAGAACGAACGCAAGGCGAAGGGAAGGCGACTCGCAAACGAAAGCGGGCCAGGAGTGTCAGTGAGGGCGTGGTAGGTGACGTCCGCGCGGTCGAAGACGGAGACGGTCTCTCCCTCCCACCACTGGGCACAAAAGACGGCAACCTCGTGGTCGGCCGCGGCGAGTCCCTCTGCGACTCGGCGAACTCGCCAATTCCCCGGAGTGTCTCGCCTGTCTGCCCCAGAAAGCGAGACGAACGCGACGCGCATACACCTCGGGACGAAATCAATTGATAAAAAACCACCCGGAAGGACCCCGACTTCCTCGTGACAGTCACGCGACCCGAACGGCTTTCTCCCAGCCGTCGTATGTTGACCTATGACGTACGAAGTCGAGCGGTATCTCAATATTCGCAGTGCCGGGTCGGCCTCCTTTGGCCCCCACGGCGAACTCGCCTTCCTGATGGACACGACCGGCGTTTCGCAGGTCTGGTCGCTCCACGAACCCGGCCACTGGCCCGAACAGCGCACGTTCTACGACGAGCGAATCACCTTCGCCTCGTGGTCACCCGAGAATCCCGAACTCGTCTTCGGGATGGACGAGGGCGGCAACGAGCGCGAGCAACTGTTTCGCCTCGACAGCGACGGGACGATTACCAACCTCACCGCGACCCCGGACGCGAAACACTGGTGGGGCGGCTGGAGCCACGACGGCGAGCGATTCGCCTTCTCGTCGAATCGCCGCGAAGGGAGCGTCTTCGACATCTACGTACAGGACAGAGACGACATGGGCGACGAGGCACGACTCGTCTACGAGGGCGACGGCTGGCTCACGGTCGGCGGCTGGAGCCCCGACGACTCACGACTCCTCGTGTCGAAAGCCCACTCCAGTTTCGACCAGGACGTGTACGTCCTCGACATCGAATCGGGCGACTTAGAACACGTCACGCCCCACGAGGGGGACATCCGCTATGGGAGCATCCAGTGGGGTCCGGACGGCGAGAGTCTCTATCTCGTGACTGACGAGGACGCGGATCTGCTCTGGCTTGGCCGCCTCGACCTCGCGACCCACGACATCGAACCGGTGGTCGTCGACGACGAGTGGAACGTCTCGGGAGCCGCCATCGACGAGGAGACGGGCCGCATCGTCTACGCCCGGAACGTCGAGGGCTACACCGACCTCACCGTCGGCGACCTTGTCGCCGCGACGGAAATCGAATCGTACCCGGACCCCGACCTCCCGCGCGGCGTCCAGGGCGGCATCAGCTACAACGACGACGCGACCCAGTTCGCGATTACCGTCACCGGGAGCGCAGAGAACGCGAACGTCTACGTCGTGGACGTAGAGACCGGGGAGTCGACGCGGTGGACGAACGCCGCCACCGCCGGGATTCCGAAGGACACCTTCCGCGAACCGGAAGTGGTCCGCTACGAATCGTTCGATGGTCTCGACATTCCCGCCTTTTTCACCCTCCCAGCTGACGCCCGCGACGGGGAGACGCCGGTTCTCGTGGACATCCACGGCGGGCCGGAGAGCCAGCGACGGCCCTCCTTCAGCCCCGTCAAGCAGTACTTCCTGAATCGCGGCTACGCGATGTTCGAACCGAACGTCCGCGGGTCGACCGGCTACGGGAAGTCCTACACCCGCCTCGACGACGTCGAAAAGCGCATGGACTCGGTGGCAGACATCAAAGCCGCAGTCGAGTGGCTCCACGACCATCCGAAAGTAGACCCCTCGCGCATCGCGGTGATGGGCGGGTCATACGGCGGGTTCATGACGCTCGCCGCGCTCACCGAGTACCCGGACCTCTGGGCGGCCGGCATCGACATCGTCGGCATCGCGAACTTCGTCACGTTCCTCAAGAACACGGGCGACTGGCGACGCGCCCTCCGCGAAGCCGAGTACGGGTCACTCGAAACAGACCGCGAGTTCCTAGAGCGCATCAGCCCCATCAACAACATCGACGCCATCGAAGCGCCGCTGCTCGTCCTCCACGGGAAAAACGACCCGCGCGTCCCCGTCGGCGAGGCAGAGCAAATCGCCGCGGAAGCGGAAACCCACGTCCCGGTGGAGAAACTCATCTTCGACGACGAGGGCCACGGCTTCTCGAAGCTCGAAAACCGCGTCACCGCCTACACCACGGTGGTATCATTCCTCGAAAAGTACGTCTGACTGGTCACCACCCCTGTAAAACGGACGAGGACAGTCATCACCCCACATAAGTCCCGTTTCAGAGAGATTCGAACGACGAGGGGAGGAAAGTACCAGACTCGGACACGTTCGAATCCGTACCCGCGTTATTGTTGCCGTACAGGTCAGTTTCGAGTACATTTGGGATTGTAGAAGACTTATTACGTCTGGTTGTTTTGAACCGGCTATGGCTGTCTCAGATCGCTCCCGCGAGGACGTCGCGGAGCTTCTTTCTGCACTCTCCGGCCGGTATGGGTCGGTCGCGGTAGATCAGACGACGACCGCCCTACCGCCTGCGGCCTACGAAGAGGCGCGAAAGCGGTTCGCAGACGGAAAAGTCGCCTGTGCAGGCGTCTGGATCGAAGACGACGAGGGCCGGGTGCTGCTCGTAAACGACGACGACCGAACCAACCGCTGGGCGGAACCGGGTGGAGCCATCGAGGCCGACGAATCCCTCGAAGCGGGCGCGGCGCGGTGGGTCGAACAGACAACAGGCTATCGATGCCGCATCGACGACGTCAAACGCGTCTCCATCGTCGGCATCGGTGACGAACGCAACGTCGACCGACCGCCCGTGTATCAACTTCAAGTCCTCTTTTCTGGTGCGCTCTCCGGTGACAAACTCGAACTCGGTGAGCGAGTCGCAGGAGTAGAATGGTGGCAGGACCCGCCTGCGACCATCGCCGACGCGCTTCCCGCTTAGATGACGCCTGTCACGGTCGCAACTTCTATCGCCGCGTCCTCACTGACGCCGTCACCGAGAATCGTATAGCGGTCGCGGATTTCGTGGGCCGTCGTCAACGCTTCGATTACTGTTTCTGCGTCGATACCGAGTCCCTTCGCTGTCGTGGGCGCACCCAACTTGTCGAGGGCGTCGCGGATGTTCTGCCACTGACCCTGTTCACCCGAGTGGAGATACTCGATGAGAATCGACCCGACGCCCACCTGGTGGCCGTGGAGTGCCGCACCCGGCGCGAGGCGGTCTAGCTGGTGGGAAAAAAGGTGTTCCGCGCCGCTGGCCGGCCGAGAGGACCCGGCGATGGACATCGCCACGCCGGAGGAGACGAGCGCCTTCACCACCACCCACGAGGACTCCTCTAAGCCGGGTTTGATGGCGTCGATGCGCTCGACGAGCAATTCGGCGGTCATCTGGGAGAGCGCCCCCGCGTACTCTGAATATTCGACGTTCTTCAGCCGGTGGGCGAGTTGCCAGTCTTTGACCGCGGTGTAGTTACTGATGATGTCCGCACATCCGGCGGTGGTGAGTTCCCACGGCGCGTCGGCGAGCAGTTCCGTGTCAGCGACGACGGCCAGCGGTGGGTCCGCGGCCACGCTGTGACGGGTGTCACCCTCGGGAACCGACCCGCGCCCGCTCACGATGCCGTCGTGGCTGGCGGCGGTCGGGACGGAGATGAATCCGCGGTCGATGCGGTCTGCGGCCATCTTCGCGATGTCGATGGCTTTGCCGCCGCCGACGCCGACGAGGAATCCGGCGTCCACCGCTTTGGCCTGGTCGATAACACGCTTGACCTCCGCGAAGGTCGCCTGCTCTACGACCACGACCTCCGGGGAAAAGCCTGCATCCTCGAACTGCTCGATGATTCGGTCGGCCGCAATCTTCCGCGGCGTCGGACTCGTCACGAGAACCGGCGTGCCGCGAAGATGGAGTTCGGAGACCGCCTCGACCGTCTGGTCGAGCACCCCGTGGCCCACCAGGACGTTTCGCGGCAGGCGAATCCACGACGACTTGGTAAACATACCAACACATGAACCGCCCGCCGTGATACCGTTTACTCTCCGTGCACTGTCGTTTGGACGGATTTGTCAATACTGGTTTACCGCTCACTCGGCTTACTACGGACGCTGGCCGTGACCAGCGACGTTCCCCCACACCCTCAGTTTTCCATTCAGATGGTGTCGAGTACCGAGAGCACCCGCTCTTCAGCGTCGCGGCCGGGGTCCCACTCGCTGCCGTTGCGGTCGCTGTCGCGGTGGTCGTCGACCGACCGCTGCATCGCCTCGCGAAGCGGCGTCGATTCCCAGCCAAGGCGAGCGAGTTTGTCCGTCGCGAGCACGTGCGGGTAGCCTCGCCAGAGCACGAAGTCCTCGGGAGCGAGGTCGGCGATAGACAGCTCGCGCTCGCCCGCGTGGACGACCTCTACGTCGGTATCGAGACAGTCGGCGATGCGGTGGACCATCTCCTCTAAGGTCACGAGGCGCTGGTCGCCGACGTTGTAGGCTTCACCGGGGTCGCCCTCCTCCGCGATGATGCGCATGGCGCTCGCCACGTCCTCGACGTAGGCACGATGCCAGAGGTTCGTCCCGTCGCCGGGGACGACGACACGGTCGTAGTTGCGAACCCGGTCTATCCAGTAGTCGAGGCGCTCCGTGTAGTCGTCCGGGCCGTAGACGATGCACGGGCGGATGCTCATGGCGTTCACGCCGCGCTCTGCGGCCGCGAAGATGGCGCGGTCGCCTTCGGCTTTGCGCGGGCCGTAGGACTCGTCAGTGTCGGCTGTGGCCTGCTCGTTCGTACACTCACACAGCCGCGTGACGCCCTCGCGCTTTGGAATCTCCTCGTCGCCGTAGGCGCTGCCACTGGAGATGTAGACGTAGGCATCTACGTCCTCGAAGATGCGCGTCGCGGTGCGTACCTCGCGGGGTTTGTAGGCGACGCAGTCGAAGACGACGTCCGGGTCTGCCTCGCGGGCCGCAGCCACGAGTTCGGCGTCGTTCGTTCGGTCACCCTGGATGTGCGTGACCGCCTCACCGAAGGGATTCTCGTGGTTCCCCCGGTTGAAGATAGTCACGTCGTAGTCGTTGTCGAGGAGGTCGCGTACTGCCCATTTGCCGATGAACCGGGTGCCGCCGATGACGAGCGCAGTGTCCATGGCAGGTGCTGGGTGGCGGGTGCGCAAAGTACTGGCGAAGGCGGTCGGTTTCGAGCGGTGCCACAGGGGCACTGGTCCCGCATTCGGATAAAAAGGTACGCCCTCTGTTCAGTCGTCAGAGAGCGCGAAACCGTTTCCCGCCGGGGCCTCTGTAAACTCCGTGGCCGACTGTGGGAGTTCCGTGCGCACGTCCTCCGTGTCGCGCTCGCCGATGACCTCGGCGTAGGCGTCCGGCATCACCTTCACGAAGCTCGTGAGCGCGGCGTCCCAGTTTTCGAGCAGGCGCTTCGCCCGCTCGCTGCCAGTGTAGGCCGCGTGATTCTCGACCAGACGCTTTAGCATGCGGCGGTCGCGCTCTGCGAGGTCGCGTTCCAGACTGACCATGCCTGTGTTCGCTTTTCCGGCGAGCGTATCGTTCTCGTCGAAGACGTAGGCCACGCCACCGGACATCCCGGCGGCGAAGTTCTTGCCCGTCTCGCCGAGGACGACGGCGACCCCACCAGTCATGTATTCACAGCCATGGTCACCGACGCCTTCGACGACGGCTTTCACGCCGGAGTTACGCACGCAGAACCGCTCGCCGGCGATGCCGTTGATGTAGGCTTCACCCTCGGTCGCGCCGTAGAAGGCAACGTTACCGATGAGGACGTTTTCGTCCGCGGCGTAGGACGCCGTTGGGGGTGTCTGGACGGCGATTTTGCCGCCCGAGAGCCCCTTGCCGACGTAGTCGTTGGCGATGCCCGTCAGGTGCATCGTGACGCCCGAAGCGAGGAACGCGCCAAAGGACTGGCCCGCTGTCCCCTCGAAGTCGATGGCGATGGTGTCGTCCGCGAGGCCGTCGCCGCCGAATTTCGTCGAAATGCGGTTCGAGAGCATCGCGCCGACCGCACGGTCGACGTTCGTAATGCCACTCTCGATGGCGACCGGTTCGCGGCGCTGTAAGGCGGGCATCGCCTGCTCGATGAGCGCGTGGTCGAGTTGCGAATCGAGGTCGTGGTTCTGTTCTTCGGTCTTCGTCCGCGCCTCGCCCGCGAGCGGCGCGAGCACCGCAGAGAGGTCAACCTTCTTCGCTTTCTCCTGGCTCACGTCGGTGCGTTGTTCGAGCGCCTCTACGCGGCCGACCATCTCCTCGACCGTGCGGAAGCCGAGGTCGGCCATGATTTCGCGCAGTTCCTCCGCGATGAACGTCATGTAATTGATGACGTGCTGTGGTTCGCCGGGGAACCGCCGGCGCAGGTTCTCGTCCTGCGTGGCGACGCCGACCGGACAGGTGTTTTTGTGACACTGACGGGCCATCACACAGCCGGAAGTGACGAGACTCGCCGTTCCGAAGACGTACTCCTCTGCGCCGAGCAGGGCGGCGACGGCCACGTCGCGGCCCGTCTTCAGCCCGCCGTCTGCGGTCACGCGGATACGCGAGCGCAGGCCGGTCTGACAGAGCATCTGGTTCGCTTCCGCGAGGCCGAGTTCCCACGGCAGGCCCGCGTTCTTGATGGACGTGCGCGGACTCGCACCCGTCCCACCGGAGTGGCCGCTGATGTGGACCACGTCGGCGTTGGCCTTCGCGACACCCGCTGCAATCGTGCCGATGCCAGCCTCGGAGACGAGTTTGACGTTGATGTCTGCGTTCTCGTTTGCGACTTTGAGGTCGTGGATGAGCTGTTTCAGGTCCTCGATGCTGTAGATGTCGTGGAGCGGCGGCGGCGAGATGAGGCCGACCCCCGGCGTCGCGTACCGGACGTGGGCGATCATGTCGTTTACCTTCTGGCCGGGGAGGTGGCCGCCCTCGCCGGGCTTCGACCCCTGGGCCATCTTGATTTGCAGTTCGTCGGCCGAGGAGAGGTAGTGGCTCGTGACGCCGAAGCGCCCCGAGGCGACTTGCTTTACGTTACACTCCTTTTCGGTGCCGAAGCGTTCTGGGGGTTCGCCACCCTCGCCCGTGTTCGACTTCGCGCCGAGGCGGTTCATCGCGATGGAGTTGTTCTCGTGGGCTTCGGGTGAGAGCGACCCGAGACTCATCGCGGCCGTCGAGAAGCGTTTCACGATGGACTCGATCGATTCGACTTCCTCGATGGGTATCGAGTCGCGGCTGTCGTCGAATTCGAGCAGGCCCCGCAGCGTCTGGAGTTGCTCGTTCTGGTCGTTCATCTGCGCCGCGAACTCCTTGTACCGCGAGTAATCGCCGCTGCGCACCGATTGCTGGAGCGTGCCGACCGACTGTGGGTTCCAGCCGTGGAAGATGCCACTGGAGCGGTGTTCGTACTCTCCGACCCGCTTCAGGTTGGCGTCCTCAGCGAAGGCCGTCGCGTGGCGTTCGAGCAGGTCGCCTTCGATTTCCTCGATGCCGATGCCCTCCGTGCGGTTCTCGGTCCCCTCGAAGTACTCGGCGACGAAGTCGGAGTCGAGGCCGACCGCTTCGAAAATCTGCGCACCCTGGTAGCTCTCGACTGTCGAGATGCCCATCTTCGCCATGATTTTGAGCAGGCCGTCTTCGAGCGCGCCGACGTAGGCGTCAACGGCGGCGACGGGGTCTGCGCCGTCCGGGCCGGCGACGAGGTCCGCGATGGTCTCGAAGGCGAGGTACGGGTTGATGGCGTCCGCACCGTAGCCGACGAGCGTCGCCATGTGGTGGACCTCGCGCGGGTCGCCCGATTCGATGACGAGGCCACAGTGGTTGCGAAGACCGTTGCGCACGAGGTGGTGGTGGACCGCACCCGTGAGCAGGAGGCTCGGAATCGGGGCGCGGTCCGGGCCAGCGTCGCGGTCGGAGAGGACGACGATGTCGTGTGCTGCGGCCGCTTTCGTCGCCCCTTCGCGGATGGCTTCGACGCCGGCTTCGAGTCCCTCGTCGGGGTCGTACGTCGCGTCGAGCGTGGTTACAGAGAGGGTGTTCAGTCCGCGAATCGAGTCGAGTTCCTCGGTGCGGAAGATGGGCGAGTCACAGACGAGCTGGTTCGCGTGTTCGGGCGATTCGGCGAGCAGGTTGCGCTGGTGACCGAGTCGCGTTTCGAGCGACGTGACCAGTTCCTCCCGGATGTAGTCGAGCGGCGGGTTCGTCACCTGGGCGAACAGTTGCTTGAAGTAGCTAAACAGCGGCCGGTTGTAATCAGAGAGCACCGACAGCGGCGTGTCGTCGCCCATCGACCCGACCGGGTCCTTGCCCTTGCGAGCCATCGGTTCGAGCAGGTTGTCGAGTTCGTCGTAGGTGTAGCCAAATAGCGCCTGCCGGTTGCGAAGGTTCTCGGGAACCGTCGCGTCCGCGTCGGCGACGTTGAGGTCCGTGAGTCTGACCTGCTGGTCTGCGACCCACTGGCCGTATTTCGGGTCCACGAGGTCCGCGAACACGTCGTCGTCCGGGACGACGCGCCCCTGTTCGGGGTCGGCGAGGAACAGTTGCCCGGGCTGGAGGCGACCGCGTTCCTCGATGTTCGCCGGGTCGGTTTCGAGAGCGCCGACTTCGGAGGCCATGATGAGCCGACCATCGCTCGTGATGTCGTAGCGACACGGGCGCAGGCCGTTGCGGTCAAGCACCGCGCCCACGCGGTCGCCGTCGGTCGCGGCGACGAGCGCCGGACCGTCCCACGGTTCCATGAGCGAGGCGTGAAAGTCGTACCAGTCGCGGCGGTCGTCTGCGATGTCGACGTTTCTCCACGCCTCGGGGATGAGCATGCGAAGCGCGTGTGGCAGCGATTTCCCCTCCGCGAGTAGCAAGTCGAGGACGTTGTCGACGGAGGCGGTGTCGCTCTGATTTTCGTCCGCGATGATCGGCCGAATGTCGTCTAAGTCGTCGCCGAGCACGTCGCTCGCCAGGTCAGTCTCCCGGGCGCGCATCCAGTTGATGTTCCCCCGGATGGTGTTGATTTCGCCGTTGTGAATCATCCGGCGGTACGGGTGGGCGAGGTGCCACGCACCGAGCGTGTTCGTGGAGAACCGCGCGTGGACGAGCACGAAGTTAGAAGCGACCCGGTCGTCGGTGAGGTCCGGGAAGTAGCCCGCGAGCTGGTCTGCCTTGAGCAGACCCTTGTAGACGAGCGTCTTCCGGTCGAGCGAGCAGAGGTAGAAGCGGTCGCTGTTTTCGATATCGGCGGCTTCGACGGCCTTCTCGACGGTTCGGTGGGCAACGTAAAGTCGGCGGTCGAAGGCGGTCACGTCTACGTCGGCGGCGGGTTTGACGAACACCTGCGCGATGTGCGGTTCGGCGTCGAGTGCAGTCTGGCCGAGCGCCGCGTTGTCGGTTGGAACGTCGCGCCAGGCGAGCACGTCGAGGTGCTGGTCTGCGAGTGCGTCTTCGACGACGGCTGTCACAGCGTCGCGTGCGTCGTCGTTCTGGGGGAGAAAGAGGGAGCCGACGGCGTAGGTTCGTGGCGCGCCGAGGTCGGCGTCAATCTCGGCGGCGAAGAAGTCGTGGGGAATCTGGAGCATGATGCCAGCGCCGTCGCCAGTGTCTTCCTCCGCGCCAGTGGTGCCGCGATGTTCGAGGTTTACGAGCAGTTCGACGCCATCGGCCACGACGGAGTGGGAGACGCCGCCGTCTAAGTCCATGACGACGCCGACGCCACAGTTTGCCCGGGCGTCCATCGGGTCCGCGAGACCCCGGACAGGGGACTCACGGCTGTCAGGTGAAAGGTTAGCCATGTGCCAAACGTCCGCATTCACCAATAAGAGGTTACCCCTGAAGGACTAAGGGACTGTTTAACTCACTTAATTGCATATATATGCCACTATATTTTCAGGATTCGTCATACGCGAGCGTCGTCTCAGGGGCGGAAAATCAAAATCTTCGACAGAAAATCTGCGTATTTAGTAGGATTTGGCAAAGTATGCCGTCTCGTGGGCATCTTCGCCGCAGATAGCGCAGGTGTCGCCGATAGGTTCCTCGTCGCGGTCTAGCGGGACCATGACGATTTCCGCGGCAATGGTGTCCTTGATTTCCGTCTCGCAGGACTCCTCACCGCACCACGGCGTCTTCACGTAGCCGCCGTGTTGGCCAATCGTCCCGAGGATTTCGTTTCGGTTGTCCGCCTCGCGGACGTTCTCGTAGAGGCGTTCTTCTGCGGCCGCGTAGAGTTTGTCGTAGATGGTGTCGAGGTGCGACTGGACGGTCGCCGCGAGGTTCTCGTCGTTGTCCTCGGTGACGTTCTCGCCGTCGGGGCGGTGGACGAGCGTGACCTCCTCGTCTTCGACCTCGTAGCCGCCGACTTCGATGCGCAGTGGGACGCCCTTGAGTTCCCATTCGTTGTACTTGAAGCCGGGATTGCGCTCGTCGCGGTCGTCAAGTTCGACGCGGATGCCACCGGCGTCCAGCTCGTCTCTAATGTCTTCTGCGTAATCGAGCACCTCCTCGCGGTTGTCCTCGTTCCAGATGGGGACGATGACGACCTGTTCCTGGGCGATTGTCGGCGGCACGATGAGGCCCTGGTCGTCGGAGTGCGTCATGATGAGCGCACCGACCGCGCGCCAGGAGAGGCCCCACGACGTGGTGTGGGCGACCTGCTCGACTTCGTCTACGTCGGTGTAGGTGAGGTCGAACGCTTCGGCGAAACTCTGCCCGAGATAGTGGCTCGTCGCGCCCTGAACCGACTTGCCGTCGGGCATGAGCGCCTCCGTCGTCGTGGTCGTGTGCGCGCCGGGGAACTTGTCGTGTTCCGGTTTCCGTCCTTTGAGGACGGGGATGGCGAGAACGTCGGTGTAGAGCTTTTCGTACTGGTCGAGGCGGGTCATCGTCTCGTCCCAGGCCTCGGCCTGGCTCTCGTGGGCGGTGTGACCCTCCTGCCAGAGGAATTCTTTGGTCCGGAAGAACGGCTTCGTGTCCGTCGCCTCCCAGCGCACGACCGAACACCACTGGTTCAGTCGAAGGGGCAGGTCACGGTGACTGCGCACCCATTTTGCCATGTACGGGGCGATGATGGACTCGCTCGTCGGGCGAACGGCGAGGCGCTCTTCGAGTTCGTTGTGCCCGCCGTGGGTCACCCACGCGACTTCCGGGTCGAACCCCTCGACGATGTCCTTCTCGCGTTCGAGGTAGCTTTCCGGGATGAAGAGCGGGAAGTAGGCGTTCTGTGCGCCGGTTTCTTTGAACCACCCGTCCAGGTTTTCCTGAATCCCCTCCCAGAGGGCGTAGCCGCGGGGCTTCGTGACGATGAAGCCGCCCATCGGCGCGTAGTCAGCCAGATTCGCCTTCTGGACGACCTCGGCGTACCACTCGCCGGGGTTGTGTTCTTTGCTCTCTGTGACACCGAGTTCCTGCTCTCCGCTCATTGATAGAGCAGTGACGGAGGCCGGTATTAAACCCGGTGTTGTTCGGTTCTCGGCGACGAGGAGGCGTCAGTCGGTCACGGAGAATGGACTCTCTCCTTCGGTCCACGACCACCCCGGCAGGCGGGTCTGGAACCCTGCGGCGAGGGCGGCGTCGAGGTCGTCCGCGCCCGCGACGCCCGACGTGTGCGTGTGTACGTCCGCGAAGTGAAACGTGGCCTGTCCGAGCAGGTGGAACGGCTGGTTCCCCGCAATCATCGCGGCGAGTTCGCGCCCGAGCAGTTCGTCCACGACGAAGCCGGGGTAGTCGCCCTCGCAATCTAGGTCCCGGAGGATGGCGACGATGCCCGCGACGTTCACGGCAAGTGTGCCGTCTGCGAACACCTCGTCTACGGCGTTTCGATAGGCGGCTTCGGTTATCGGTTCGACCGTCACGTCGAACTGCGCGCCCAGTTTCTCGCGGACGCTGTTTACGAGCGGGACGACGACTGAGGCACGGTTTTTGACCCAATCGCGCTCTTCACGGACGGCGTCGGGGGTGAGTCGCATGGCTGAACATGGCGGCCGATTGGCTACAATTTTGCGAAGGCTTTTATAACAAAGAAGTGTTACCGAGAATTACGTGCGGGTTTTCCGGACTCTTCCCGCAATCCGGCTTCACAGGTCCGGATCGCACTGCTCGATTCAGTAACGAAATCGATTCACACAGTACCTGTTATGCTACACAGTTTACGTACTGAAAATGCCACTTTCGGTCACGTCGGCGACGAGGTGACACGGTGAGCGACCGGATTCCGGGCCGACGGCTCCGGGCACGGACCAGAGCAGGGCAGAGCGGAAGACCCACCACCCAAATTGCAGCCAATTTTGACCTATGAGTACTGTAGAACGGCAACTTGAGGATTTGAAAGAAACGATTACGAGCGAACTGCCGAGCAACATCACCGTCTCCGACGTCAAGTACGAGGGGCCGGAGCTCGTCATTTACACACGCGACCCAAAGGAGTTCGCCCAGAACGGCGACCTGATTCGGACGCTCGCCAGCAAGCTCCGCAAACGCATCACGGTCCGACCGGACCCCGACGTGCTCACCGCGCCAGAGACGGCGCGCGAGCAGATTCTCTCAGTCATCCCCGAGGAAGCGGGCGTCACCGACCTCGATTTCCACATCGACACTGGCGAGGTCGTCATCGAAGCAGCGAAACCTGGGATGGTCATCGGCCGCCACGGTTCGACGCTCCGCGAAATCACGCAGAAGGTGGGCTGGACGCCGGAAGTCGTCCGCACCCCACCAATCGAGTCCTCCACGGTCTCGAACGTGCGTAATTTCCTGAAGCAGGAACGCGAAGAACGCCGCGACATCTTAGAGCGCATCGGACGCCAGATTCACCGCCGCGAGATGTCCAAAGAGGACTGGGTTCGCATCACGACCCTCGGGTGCTGTCGCGAAGTTGGTCGCGCAAGCTTCCTCCTTTCGACGCCCGAAACCCGCATCCTCATCGACTGTGGTGACAAACCGGGTGCAGAAGACGAGGTGCCCTACCTCCACGTCCCCGAGGTCACGCCGCTCAACTCCATCGACGCGGTCGTGCTGACTCACGCTCACTTGGACCACTCCGCCCTGCTGCCGCTGCTGTTCAAGTACGGCTACGACGGGCCAGTCTACACGACTGAACCGACCCGCGACCTGATGGGCCTGCTCCAGCTCGACTACCTCGACGTGGCCGCGAAAGAAGGCCGGACGCCGCCGTACGAGTCCGAGATGGTGCGCGAGACCATCAAGCACACAATCCCGCTCGAATTCGGCGACGTGACGGACATCGCGCCGGACATCAAACTCACGCTCCACAACTCCGGGCACATCCTCGGAAGCGCCATCGCCCACTTCCACATCGGCGACGGCCTCTACAACGTGGCGTTCTCCGGCGACATCCACTACAAGGACACGCGCCTGTTCAACGGCGCGGTCAACGAGTTCCCGCGCGTCGAGACGCTCGTCCTCGAATCGACCTACGGCGGGCGCAACGACTACCAGACTGACCAGGCGGACTCGGAGGCGCGCCTCATCGAAATCATCAACGAGACCCACGAGAAGGGCGGGAAGGTGCTGATTCCGGCGTTCGCCGTCGGTCGCTCCCAGGAAATCATGCTCGTGCTGGAAGAGGCCATGCGCGAGGGCAAGATTCCGAGGATGCCCGTCCACCTAGACGGGATGATCTGGGAGGCGACGGCGATTCACACGACCTACCCAGAGTACCTCCGCGACGACCTGCGCGACCGCATCTTCCACGAGAACGAGAACCCGTTCCTCGCCCCCGAGTTCAACCACATCGACGGCGGCGAGGAGGAGCGCCAGGACGTCACCGACGGCGGTCCGGCTATCATCCTCTCGACCTCCGGGATGGTCACTGGCGGCCCCATCATGTCCTGGCTCGAACACCTCGGTGGCGACGAGCGCACGACGCTCGTCTTCGTCGGCTACCAGGCACAGGGGACGCTCGGGCGACGCATCCAGAACGGCTGGGACGAGATTCCAATCAACGACGGTGCCGGTCGCTCGAACACGCTCAAGCTCAACATGAACGTGGAGACGGTCGACGGCTTCTCCGGCCACGCAGACCGAAAGGGTCTGATGGACTTCGTGCGCACCATGAACCCACGGCCCGAGAAGGTGCTCTGTGTCCACGGGGACGAGTCCTCGACGCAGGACCTCTCGTCTGCGCTCTACCACGAGTTCAACATGCGCACCTTCGCGCCGAAGAACCTCGAGACGTTCCGCTTCCTCTAACCACCGCGCCGTTCTACCATCACGTGGTCGCGGTAGGTGACCACCGTCTCCTCGTGCTGATTTTTCACGACGGTATCGTAGTCTACGTCACCGCGACGGTCGTCACGCGGGCGCTTTTCGACCAGTTCGACCGACACGGAGAGTGCATCGCCCGGACGGACGGGCCGACGCCACCGCAACTCGTCTACCCCCCACCCGCCAGCGAAGGCCAGGTTCGAGAACACGTCGGCGACGATGGGGCGGAACGTCGCCGCGCAGGTGTGCCACCCGCTCGCGACGAGCCCAGCGAAGGGGCCCTCACGCGCCGCGTCCGGGTCAGTGTGAAACGGCTGGGGGTCGTACTGTTCTGCGAAGGCGACGATGTCCGCCTCGGTGAATTGGACTGGACCCACGTCGTGAGTCTCCCCGACGGAAAGGTCCTCGAAGTAGCGCAGCGGCATGCCAGACGATTGGGTCGTGATACCAAAGCTCTCGGGGAAGCCGAAGCCGTTACGTTCTCCGGTACGTAGTGGCGACACGAACCAATGTCCCTCACGCGACGACAACTCCTCGTGGCCAGTGGCGCTGTCGGAACCGCGGCCCTCGCCGGCTGTCTCGGCGGCGGTGGCGGCGGCTACGAACTCGAACCGCGAAGCGACGCAGCCCTCGACTCGCCTGCGGCAAACGCCCCGCTCCCCGAATCGCCGGGCGACCACACCTACGCGACGATGGGGTCGGCCGACGCGCCGAAAATCACCTACTTCGGGAACTGGAAGTGTCCAGCCTGCAAGCTGTTTTCGACCGACGACTCGCGGGCGCTCGGGCTCTCGACAATCGTGACCGACTACGTCGAACCCGGCGATCTGGCACTCGAATTTCGCGCCCTCTCCTACGGGAGCAACGGGAGTCCGTTCCTCGGCGAAGACGCCCCGCGCGCCGCCCAGGCCGGACTCGCGGTGTGGAACGTAGACCCCGAACACTACTGGCCGTTCCACGAGTACGTGTTCGCGAACCAGCCGCCGGAAGACAAGCAGTGGGCGACCACCGAGAACCTCAAAATTCTCGCAGAGGAGGCGGGCGTCAACTCCATCGACGAGTTCGAATCACAACTCGACTCCGGCCAGTACGAGGACGCCGTGAAGGCAACCACAGACGCGGCCAATCAGGCTAGCGTGAGCGGAACGCCGACGCTCGTCATCGACGGGACGGGCTACTCGCCGTTCGAAAAGGAACGAACCCGTTCGGCCATCGAATCGCTCGTCAATGGCGGCAACTGAACTGAGGGCGAAACACCTGCTCGCCGCGGCGACAGCCGTCGCCACCGTCGCCACGGTCGGCAGTCTCTACTTGAGCCTCGGCCTCGGCCTCGTTCCCTGTGAATTGTGCTGGTACCAGCGCATCCTGATGTACCCGCTCGTCGTGATTCTCGGTGTGGCAACGCTCGAATCTCGCGTCGAGGTGTTCAAGATGGTGCTCCCGCTCTCGGTGCTTGGCCTTGGAATCGCCGCGTACCACTCCTACATCCAACTCGTCCCGACAGCAGCGGTGACGAGTTGTAGCTTCGACGCCGGCGGGTCGAGTTGCAGCGCGGTGCTGTTCAAAGTCGCCGGCCTCACCGTCCCGAACCTCTCGCTCATCGCCTTCGTTCTCATCACGGGCCTCGTCGTGGCCGCACTCCGGCGCTGAGTCGAAGCGCCTACGGTTGCCTCGGGCTTTTTCTCGCCCATGAGCAACAATCTCGCCGTCGTCTTCGCGCTCGTCGCGATGGTCTCGTGGGGCGTGTGGGCCGTCTTCGCCGACATGGCGACACGCTCGCTCGAACCCGAGGTGGCCATGATTATCTCCTACATCGTCGGCATCGTCATCGCCCTCGGCTACGTTCTCGCGCTCGGAAAAGACCTGAGCGTCGGCGGGCCGGGCCTCACCTTCGCCATCGCTGCGGGCGTCTTTTCGGGCATCGCCGCCGTCGCCTTCTACGCCGGGTTGAGTGCGGGGCGAACTGGCATCGTGACCACCGTGAGTGCGCTGTACTTCGTCGTCGCCGCCATCATCGCGGTCCTCGTCCTTGGTGATTCAATGGACCTCTCTGACATCGTCGGCGTCGGCTTTGCCATCCTTGCCGTCGTAATGCTGGCGCGGTAGCCCACCGCTCGACGGTTTCAGCCCAGCCACTCGACCAGCAACTCGGTTCGACGATACGACGACCTGACTGTCCGAGAATTCGGTAATTCACGTCTAAAACGCTCGTCCTGAAAATAATTATCCCCACTCCCGTCGATTTCTCAACTGACGTAAGCTGTACGTACGTCACAGAGGGGAAAATCATGCCAAAGTTTGCGGTGCTGGCAAAGCGGACTGAGAAAGGGCGGACGATTACGCCCGACGAGAACAAAGAACGGCGGCGTATCGGGACCGAGATGATACACGACGTGGGTGGTGAAATCGATACGCTCTACTACGGAACTGGCCCGTACCACTTCGTCCTGATCGTCGACTTGCCGGACGCGGCCGCCCTCGCGAAACTCCAGATTGCCTACGAGTCGCTCGGCCTCATGGAGATAGAGGGCTACGAGGTTTTCGACCCGGCACACTGGGACGAGATTCTCGAAGGTGCCCCGTCGAAGTCGATGTAGGAGACCGGGCAGTCACGACACGCTTTTTTCGCGATGGCTATTCGATGGCCGCAGACGGGTCGACGACCTCACCACGTTCCGGATAGACACCGACCTGGTCACAGAGGTCCGCCATCGGACAGGCGTCCGGGTCGTCCAGACACGCCGGTTTTCGTGCTGAACAGTACTCC
This sequence comes from Haladaptatus sp. DYSN1, assembly GCF_029489995.1. NCBI lineage: Archaea > Methanobacteriati > Methanobacteriota > Halobacteria > Halobacteriales > Haladaptataceae > Haladaptatus > Haladaptatus sp. DYSN1. Next base: position 1,139,234 of record NZ_CP120470.1, on the reverse strand, counting down.
CGGCCGAACTGGATGCTCGCGGTGTGCCCGAAGCCACACTTTTCCGGGGGAACGTCGCGTTCGAGGACGGCTCTGACTTCCTCGTGGTCTGCGTCAGCAGGCGCAATTCCAAGCCGCCGGTAGATGCGATGGACGTGCGTATCGACGGGGAACACTCCGGTCCGTCCGCCTGCGAACAGGAGGACGCAATCGGCCGTCTTCGGGCCGACACCGCGAATGTCGAGCAGGTCGTCGCGGACGGTTGCTGGCGCTTCTCCCTTCACGAAGTCGTCGAATTCTGCTGCACTCCCGTACTCGTCTACGATTCGTTCTGCGGCCTCGATGATGACCGTCGCCTTCTGATTGTAGAGACCTGCAGACTGGATTGTCTCCGCCAGTTCGTCGTGTGCTGCGTCGGCGAGCGAAACGGCGAGGTCCTCACCCCCGTACCGGTCTACGAAGCGCGTCGTGGGCTGGTTGGCTCGCCACGTCGCTCGTGTTCTGGCTGATAATGGTGCGGACGAGGCAGGTGAAGGCGTCCTGCCCGCCGTACTGTTTTTGCCAGTACAGGTCGCCGAGTCGGTCGACGACGGCCTCTGCGCGGGTGGCTGGTTCGCCACTGGCGAAGCGGGCCGCGGTTCCGCCACCGTCCGCGCCGCCGCTGATGTTCGCTGCGGGTTCCTCAGGCATACGAGTGGGTTGTGCGGCCGGGGTAAAAGGTCAGTTGGCGGGCCGCGGCGTCCACTCACAAGCCGCACCAGTCGTGAGTCCCTTCTCCTCGATGTGAGCTGTGAGACAGGCGTAGTTACAGAACTGACCGGCTTCGACCCGCGTGCCACCGTCGAATTCCTCGACGAACACCGGGTCGTGGGCGTACACGTCTGCCCCGCAGTAGGTACACTGCTCACTCATATATTTCGATAGTTGTTCGAACGAGGAGACGTTTTCGCCGGTTAGGATGAACAGCGTTCACTCGCGCGTGCGCGGCCCTACTCGACCGAGAGGGTGAGCGTGCAGTCTGTGCCGGCTGCGAGCGCGGCCACGATATCGCGGTCCAGGTCCGCCGCGGCCTTGTCCGCACCGACCATCACGGTGCGGTCGTCCACGTACTCGCTCGTTCGGAAGACGAGGCTGCGGTCGTTCTCGAAGGTCATATCCGGGTGGCCCCGGCCCGTGACCGTTTCGGTCAGGTCGCCAACGTCGAGCGTTGCCGTGAGCGTCGCCTCGGCCGACTGGCACGCCTCAACGAAGGCGTCGTCGAAGTCGGCGGGGACGCGGTCGGCTTCGATGCCGAGGATGCAGTCGCCGGCGGGCGTGAGGAAGTCGTCGCTCGTGAGTTCGAACGTCGAAGAATGGAGCCCTGACACGTTCTCGTGCCCGTGGGCGTGTACAACTTCGTCCATGACCCCGCTTTTCGGCGGGACTATTTAGGCTACCTGCTGTCGGTCGCGGCGACTCCCTTACCGAACGACCGTCACCGTGACCGCACCGCACTCGCACTCGTAGGCGCGACGTTCGCCGACCTCGGTTCGCATCGAGAGCATGAGGCGGTCGTCGTGCAGCGTGCGACCGCACTCGGAGTTCTCGCAGGTGCAGGTGAGTTTCTCCAGCATACCTCAGGGATGGCACGCTACCACTGTTAAATCGACCCGTGCGCGGAGTGAAAGTGAAAGTACAGGAGAGCGTCACCGTCACTGGTGAGTTGAACGAAATTCAAAGCGTTTAGGTATCACTCGTATATGCTGGTCGTCCCTCACTACAAGATGAGGGGAGAGGGTGACCTCGATGACGCTCTACGGCTCGTTACGGGGGTAGCGAGTGGGACTACGATCCGCGGCCAGAGACGGACGCTGCGTTCGGGCTCGTTGGGGGCGGGCCCGTCGGTTCCGTTTTCTGGGTATATGAATACGCCGTACAGCGCAAGGGTTTGTTTAAATACTGAATTCGTGTCATGCCACACCGTAACGCATCCCCGTATAGCGATTGTTACGTGCTTGCATAGGTCGCAGGATGCACAACCTTTATAACGTCGCAGTGGGTATTACCGAGTACCAGAACGCCACCGGCGTTTGGCAGTACAGCACGCAGAATGACAGGGACAACGTGTTATCGGCTGCTTATCATCCCCACTGAGTGGCAACTGCCACGCGCCGGTGCGGTAATGGAATCGTGAGTTAACTATGGTACAAACGCTAGACCAGTCCAAAAACATCGAACTGACAGAAGACGACCTCGACACTGATTCTAAAGGCCAACTCATCAAACTCGCTGGCCAGCTCCGAGACCGACGAAACGAGCTGAACCAGATGGCCTCCGAACGCGCAAGCAAGCGCGACGAACTCAACGCGAAGACTCGTGAGGCCGTAGACAAGGCCCAGGAGCACCGCGAACAGCGTGACTCGCTGAACGAGCAGGTTCAGGAGCACAAGAAGCTCCGCAACGAGCTCAACGCGGAAGCAAACGAGCTGTTCGAGAAGGTCGAGTCGATGAAATCGGACCTCGAACTCGACAACGGCAAAGGCCTCGAGGAGCTCAAGAAGGAAATCGAGCAACTCGAATTCAAACAGCAGACCGAGGTTCTCTCGACCGAAGACGAGCGCGAACTCATCGAGAAAATCGAGAACAAGCGCGAGGAGTATCAGGGCCGCAAAGAGAAACTCGACGACAACGACAATCTCGAAGAACTCGTCGCCGAAGCAGAGGAAGTGCGCGCCGAGGCCAGCCAGCACCACCAGAAGGTGACGGAACTGGCAGACAAGGCCCAGCAGCACCACAACGAGATGATCGAGGCCTACCGCGAGGCCGATGACATCCGTGACAAAGCAGACGAGATGCACGAGAAGTTCGTCGAGGCCCAGGAAGCGGCCGACCAGCACCACAACGACTTCGTGCGCGTCCAGAAGCGCCTCCGCGAGATGGACAAGGCAGAGGAGAAAGAACGCCGCTCCGCCCGCGAGGAGAAGCGCGAGGAAGCCAAGGCAGAAGCCGAGGAAATCTATCAGCGCTTCAAGGACGGCGAGACCCTCGACACCGAGGACCTCATGAAGCTGCAGAAGACCGGGATGCTCTAAGTTCGGGAATCGCGTTTTTCGGTGCCGTTCACAACCCAGTGAGCCACAGCACTGTGTCGGCCTGACACGGAAAACTCCACAAGCGTGTCACCGGAAAAGCCACTAAAGGCTTTTCCCTGCGTGGGTCCCATCCCACGACATGGCAACAGATAGCGATGACCGACGCGGACAGGTCGGTCGCATCCTCGTTCTTCTCGTCGGCGCGGTCGTGGCGCTCCTCGTCGGCTGGTGGGCGTTCGTCGTCGTCCCCGGCGGGTCGCTCGGCGGCATCGTCGGCGTCCTCCTGACGATACTGACCGTCGTCCTCGGCATCCGTCTCGCCGGGCGGGTCGCCCAGTCGCGGTTTCCCGGTTACAACGTCGCGGAGGTGGCCGTCGAAGGGCCAATCAGCCGCGACGGCGGGGGGCGATTCCCCTCGACGCCAGGCGGGGCGCACGCAGACCAATTCGTAGACCAGATAGACGCCGCGAACGACGACCAGAACGTAAACGCGCTCATCGTGCGGCTGAACACGCCCGGCGGCGAGGTGGTTCCGAGCGACGACATTCGCCTCGCCGTCGAACGCTTCGAGGGGCCAACCGTTGCGTACGCGACCGACGTGTGTGCGAGCGGTGGCTACTGGATTGCCTCCGGCTGTGACGAACTCTGGGCGCGGGACGCGAGCATCGTCGGCTCCATCGGCGTCATCGGGTCGCGGGTGAACGCGACCGAGCTAGCCGACAAACTCGGTCTCTCCTACGAGCGGTTCGCCGCGGGGAAATTCAAGGACGCGGGCACGCCGCTCAAGGAACTCTCCGAGCCAGAACGCGAGTACCTCCAGGGTATCATCGACGACCTCTACGACCACTTCGTTTCGCGGGTGACCGCCGCACGCGACCTGACGGAGGCGGAGGTGCGAGCCACGGAGGCGAAGGTGTATCTCGGTGAGGAAGCCCTGAACCTCGGTCTCGTGGACGCACTCGGCACGCGCGACGACGTAGAAGACCGCGTCGCAGAACTGCTCGGCGTCGAATCCGTGTCGGTCGTCGAGTTCACACCCCAGCGCAGACTCGTCGAGCGGTTCAGCCTCAGCGCAGAGCGTATCGCCTACGCGGCGGGGGCAGGTGTCGGTCGCGTCCTCACGCAGGATGGCGAACAGGGCGAGATGAACATCCGGCTGTAGGCAGGTTTTTTATTCGACCGGCGTCTCGATTTTACCGTGACAACGCTGGTCGTCTGTGTCGACCGCGGCGACGTCATCCCGCAGACTGGAATCGAAACGCCAGTCTCGGGGTGGGAGTCCGTCGCGTCGCTGGTCACCGAAGTGGGAATCGCAGACCCCGAGGACAGCCATGTGAACTGTCTGCTCGAAGCCCTGCGAATCACCCGCGACCTACGTGATACGAACGAAGACGCCGTCGTCGCCGTCGTCTCCGGAACCGGTGACGCCGTCAACGCAGACCGTGCCGTCGCCCGACAGGTCGACCAGCTCATCGACCGTTACGACCCCGAATCCGCCGTCGTCGTCATCGACAGCACCGAGGACGAACGCCTCGTCCCTATCATCGAGAGTCGGGTACGCGTCGACGCCGTAGACCGCGTCGTGGTCCGGCAAGCCCGCGACCTCGAATCGACCTACTACCTGCTCAAACAGTTCCTCGCGGACGAAGAACTGCGCCAGACCATCCTCGTCCCCATCGGGGCGGCCCTGCTCGTCTTCCCGGTTCTCCTGATGCTCGCAGAGAGTCCGACCGTCGCCATCGCGGCCATCACGGCGGTCATCGGCATCTTCCTGCTCTACAAGGGGCTGGGCATCGACGACGCCATCTCCCGGGCGGCGAGCGGCGTCCGCGACGCGCTCTACTCGGGGCAGGTGTCCATCGTGACGTACGTCGTGGCCGCCGGTCTCGCGCTCGTCGGCGTGTTCGCGGGCGCAATCGGCGTCTCCAGCCTCGAAGCGACCGACGCCGTCTTCATCCTCGCGATGCAGTTCATCTTCGACAGCGTGCCGTGGCTCGCGATGGCCGCGCTCACCGCGAGTACGGGGCGACTCATCGACGAATCCATCCGCGAAGACGCGATTCGGTCGTCGTACATGAACCTCCCGTTCGGCGTGGTCGCCGTTGGCCTCGTCGTGCGGGGCTTTTCGGCCTACTTCCTCGAACGCGCCGGCATCATCGGCCAGTTCACCGTCCCGGACCTCCAGTTCGGCGCGGTTTCGGTCTCCGGGTTCACGCTCTCTACGGGGACGCGCCTCGCCGTGTTCGTCATCGGCGGCGTCCTAATCAGCCTCATCGGCGTCCGCCTCACCTCCTACGTGACCGGCGGCAGCCTCCGGGACGAACTGCCCGAATAAGTCCGCGGCGTGTAAATCCCCCCACCGCCAACCACGGGTATGGCAGACGACGCAGCCGGCACGTGGGTCAGCCTCTTCTCGGGCGGGAAGGATTCCTCGTGGGCGCTCTACCGGGCGCTCGAAGAGGGACTCCCCGTCTCCCATCTCCTCACGGTCCACCCCGAGGGAGATTCCTACATGTACCACGTCCCAGCGACGGACCTCGCCACCCTCGCCGCAGAGAGCATCGACATTCCACTCATCGACGTGCATCCGGGCCACCTTGGCGCAGAATCGGCCACCGAGTCGGGCGAGCAGGGCGACGCGGAGGTCGAACCGCTCGAGGCGGCGCTGCGCGAACTCATGGAAACCGAATCCATCGCGGGCGTAACCGCCGGAGCGATTCAATCTGAGTATCAGACGAGTCGCATTCAGGCGATGTGCGACCGCCTCGGCATCGACCTGTTCGCGCCGCTGTGGCAGCGCGACACCGACGAACTCGCGGCCGAAATGCTGGCTGCTGGCTTCGAAATCACAATCATCCAGGTCGCCGCCTACGGCTTAGACGAATCGTGGCTTGGTCGCACCCTCGACGAAGACGCGCTCGCCGAACTGCGCGAACTCAACGACGAGTACGGCGTCCACATCCTCGGAGAGGGCGGCGAGTTCGAGACGTTCGTCGTAGATGGGCCGCACATGGACCGACGCATCGCACTCGAATACGAGACCGAGTGGGAGGGCACACGGGGCCGCCTTCGGATCACGGACGCGACGCTCGAACCGAGTGCTGTGGAAAATCAGTGACCGTTCGTCAGGTGCGTGTGTGCGCCGATGAGCGCGCCGGCGAGGTCCACGTTCGCGACGTGGGTTTCCTCGTCGATGATGCACTCTCGGAGGTCGCAGTTCTCGATGGTCGCGTTCGGGAAAATGACCGACTGGTCTACATTCACGTTTTCGAGGGTCGCCCCCTCCATGATGAGGACGTTCTCGCCGAGCGTGACGTTGTCGAGCGACGCCGAGTCGGCCACGATGTTCTCGCCACCGAGTGACCACGCGATGGCTTCGAGGTAGCTTTCTGGCGTCCCGATGTCGTACCACGCGCCCTCGAAGGTGTAGGCGTTTACCTCCTGCCGGCTGAACAGCCACTGGATGAACCAGCCGGGTTCGTCGGGGTTGTTGCCGCCGTTTAGGTACTCCTCGAACAGCAATGCGTCCTGCGGGAAGGCGTAGCAGGCGATGGAGACGAGGGTGCTCTTTGGGTTGTCCGGCTTCTCCTGGAAGTCCACGATGACGTCGCCGTCTATGTCCACGAGGCCGTAGGATTTCGCGCGGTCGAGCGACCCCACGTCGTAGGCGGCGAGCACCGGATTTCGCTTCTCGTCGAAGAAGTCGATGAACTCGCTGACCTGGAAGGAGATGAGGTTGTCTCCCGCGATAACGAGCAGGTCGTCGTCGATGCCCTCGCGCTCTACCAGTTGGGCGAGCGCGCCGATGACGCCGAACTTCTCGTCTTCCTCGGTGGTTTCCTCGACGGAGAGACGCGGTTTTTCGTACGTACTTTCGTCTAAGTGCTGCTCGAAGTCCTCCGCGAACCGCTCGTTCGTGCTCACGTAGACGTGCTCGATGCGGTCGTCGGCTTCGAGTTGGTCGAATATCCGGTCGATAACCGTCTCTTCGCCGACCGGGAGAAACATCTTGGGCCGATGTTTGGTAATCGGCCAGAGACGCGTCGCATAGCCACCCGCCAGAACGACTGCTTGCATAGTTCGATAACTCAAAGCGAGTGGCTAAGACCTTTTTGCCTCAGGCTGGAAATTCAGGCCGATTGAAACACGAAAAAAGTGAACGACGAAGCGCGATTCGTCCGATAGCTGGCCAAAAATTGTATAAAAGCATCACACACCATAGCACGGACAGTTTCCGCCGCCAACAAGTAGTTGGTCGCCTGGCACGCACAGTCCTCCATGCGCGAAGCAGAGCAGACGACTCGACAGCGCATCGCCGAGTATCTTCGTGAGGAAACCGCGACCGCGAGCGAACTCGCCGTCGCGCTCGACCTCACTCCCCACGCCGTCGTCTCCCACATCGAACACGTCGCCAAAACGCTCGACGGCACCGGCGAGCAACTGCTCGTCGCCCCGCCGACGTGCAGAGAGTGTGGGTTCGACCGGTTCGACGACCCGGTAAACCTGCCCTCGCGGTGTCCAGAGTGCAAAAGCGAGAGCCTCGACCAACCCGCCTTCCGCGTCGAGGCGACCTAATTTCCGGTGAAGTCGATGCGCCCGCCCGAGGAGAGGTCGTACGCTCCCGACGGCCCGAGGTGTTCGAACTCGTAGCGGTCGTCGGTGAGGTACACTACGCCGTCCTCGACGGCCACCTCGACTTCGTTCAGGAACGCGCCCTCGCAGGGACCGAGGGTGCAGCGCCCTGTGTCGCCTTCGAAATATGCGCCGTGTTTCTCGCAGACGATTTCCCCGTTTCTGACGTACGCGCCGCTGCCCTTGTCGAGGCGCACGTCCGTCCAGTGTTGGCAGTAGTTTCGCCACGCGGCCACGCCGTCGGCCAGTTCGATGCAAATCACTTCGACTTTGTCGAAGCCCTCGCGGACGGTGAACAGGAGGGTGCTGTCCGTCGGAATCTCGTCGAGCGACGCGATGCGACTATCCTCGTCCATGGACCCGCTTGGGAACCGTCTGGTTCAACTGTTGTGGTTGAACACGAGTGAAACGGCAACCCTGCGACCAAGAACGATAGCCGACGGCAATGAACCGCACAGCCCTGCAGGCTTGCCTCAATCCTGGTAGTGGCGCTCTTCGACGTACTCCTTGAACACGAGCGAGAGGAGGTCGGTGACTGGACCGCCGCCGACCTGAATGCCGTCCACCGATTCGACGGGGCGCAGTTCCCACGTCGTGTTCGTGAGGAACGCCTCGTCCGCGCGGCGAAGCTGGTCGGGGGTGTAGGTTCCCTCTTCGACGGGGATTCCCTCCTCGCGGGCGAGTTTGAGTACAATGTCGCGGGTCACGCCGGGGAGTACCGGACCGGTCGTCGTCGGCGTGCGGAGGGCGTTGTCGACGACGAAGAAGACGTTGCTCGTCGCGCCCTCGGCGATGTTTCCGTCGGCGTCGCGGATGAGCGCCTCGTCGGCCTGGTAAGTGTCAGAGGCCGCCTTGCTGAGTTCGAGGCGGGCGAGAATTCCGTTCAGGTAGTTGTGCGTCTTCGCGTCCGCCGGAACCGCCTCGTTTGGAATCCGCCGGGTCTTCACCGTCTGGACGACCGCCGGGCGGTCCCAGACCGGGGTTCCCGCCGTCCCGCCGCGGGGGAGTTCCTTCACGATGACGACCACCGTCGGGTCAACTTCGGGCGCGGGCGTCAGTTTTCCCGGTTGGACGCCCCGCGAGATGGAGAGTTTGACGTAGGCGTCTTCGAGGTCGTTCGCGTCGAGCGTCTCCTGAATGCGGGTGAGCAGGTCGTCGTCCGTGAGCCCGTGGTCGAGCGAGAGCGTCTCGCAGGTGCGCCGCAGGCGGGCGGCGTGGGCCGACCACTCGAAGACGCTCCCGCCGTAGGCTCTGAGCGTCTCGAAGGCGGCGTCGCCGTACATGAATCCCCGGTCGCGCACCGAGACGGTTGCCTCCGCTTCCGGAACGAGGTCGCCGTTTACGTGGAAATACATTGGTTGACGAAGTTCTCGATGAGTTGTTTGCCCGCGTCGGTCAGGATGCTCTCAGGATGAAACTGGACGCCTTCGTGGGGTTTCTCGCGGTGGCGAACCCCCATCACGACGCCGTGTTCGTCCTCTGTGTACGCCGTCTCGATGAGCGTTTCGGGGAGGTCCTCTCGGCGGACGGCGAGCGAGTGGTATCGCCCCACTTTGAGCGGGTTCGGCAGGCCGCGGTAGATACCTTCGCCGTCGTGGACCATCTGGGAGGACTTGCCGTGAATGACCGCCGGGGCGTGGCCCACTGGTGCGCCGTTGGCCGCACAGAGTGCCTGATGGCCGAGACAGACGCCGAGCGTCGGATAGTCGAGGTCCGCGAAGATAGCCATCGAGATGCCCGCTTCCTCGGGCGTGCCTGGGCCGGGCGAGACGACGATGCCGTCCGGGTCGAGTTCACGAACGTCGGCGACAGAGAGGGCGTCGTTGCGCCGGACGAGGATGTCGGGGTGGAACTCGCCCACGAACTGAACGAGGTTGTAGGCGAACGAATCGTAGTTGTCGATGACGAGTATCACTCTTCGACCTCCATGTCACCCTGTGCGCCGAGCGCCTCGTCTAAGGCGGCGATGAGCGCCCGCCCCTTGTCGAGCGTCTCGTCGTACTCGGCGTCGGGGACCGAGTCGTGGACGATGCCCGCGCCGACGCGCAGGTAGTAGCGGTCTGCGTGTCGGACGAGCGTGCGGATGATGATGTTGAGCGTCGCCCGGCCGTCGAACCCGAACACACCCATCGACCCGGTGTAGGGTCCACGGCGGGTGGTTTCGACCTCGTCGATAATCTCCATTGTCCGGGGTTTTGGTGCGCCGGTTATCGTCCCGCCGGGGAAGACAGCGGCCACCGCGTCCGCGACCGTCACGTCCTCGCGAAGCGTGCCGCGGACGAGCGAGACGAGGTGCATCACGGCAGAGTAGCGGTCTACACGTCGGTACTCGCTGACCTCGACGGTCCCGTACTCGCACACTTTCCCGAGGTCGTTTCGCTCCAAGTCGACGAGCATCGCGTGTTCTGCGCGCTCCTTTTCGTCGCCGAGCAGGTCGGCTTCGAGGCGGGCGTCTTCCTCCTCCGTCTCTCCACGGGGTCGCGTCCCGGCAATCGGTTCCGTCGTCGCACGTCGGCCATCGACCGAGAGCAACAGTTCGGGACTGGCACTCACGAGGTCCACGCCGGGGAACTCCATGAGCCCTGAGTAGGGTGCGGGATTCACCCGTCTGAGCGCCGCGTAGGCCTCGACGGGGTGAACGGTTGCGGGCGCGGAGAGACGCTGTGAGATGTTCGTCTGGAACGTGTCGCCATCGCGAATGTACTGCTTTACGCGACGGACGCGCGCTGCGAACGTCTCGCGGTCGCAGTCGGATTCGAAGGTGACCGGCCCGGCCGTCGAAGTCGGAGACGGCACGGCCGGGTCACCCGAGAGCGCGGCAGTAGCCAGGTCAATCGCCCGCGCTTTGCCCGCCTCGTAGGCGGCGTCGATGTCGTCACCGACCTCGGGGCAGGCGGTAATGCGGAGGGTCACGTCGCCCTCGTGTGGTTCCTCCCACGAGGCCACACAGTCGTAAACGCCGACCTGTAATTGGGGCAGCCCCCGGTCGTCCGTGGTCGTCTCGGGGAGGCGTTCGAGTTCGCGGGCGAGATCGTAGGAGAGCCAGCCGATTGCCCCGCAGGGATAGGGGACGTCGCAGTCGCCGCGGACGAGTGTCTCGCGGTCGAGGCGCTCGGCGAGCGCGGTGAGTGATTCAGAGCCAGCCGCCGAGTAGCCAGAAACGTACGTTTCGAGGTGGTCCACCGGGTCGACCGCGAACAGGCCGAATCCCGATTGGCCACCCGTCGTTTCGAGAAAGACGCCGCAGGGGCCGTCGCGCGCGCGGCGGTAGGCGAGAAACGGGTCTGAAACCGTGACCTGCACCTCGACCGGCACGCGCCCGCCGGGAGGGGCGTCGCGTGCCGGTCCCCGGAACGAGGCCCTGTCGGTCACGACGGTTGGCCCAGTCATGCAGTCAGAAAGTCGGTGTGCGACTAACCCTCTTGTGGTTTGGTGCGTCTATACGCGGTGTTTGGCGCGCTCGATCCAGCGGCCGACGCGCTTTGGTGACACGTCGATTGCCTCGCCGATTTCCTTCGCATCCGCGGCCGCGAGGTCCGCAATCGAGCCGATACCGACCTCTTCGAGACGGTCTGCGTAGGCCGGGCCGATGCCCTTGATGACGGTGAGGGGTTCCTCCGTATCTCCACCCACGGGACCGACGGCCTCCGCTGGTTCTGCCGCGCCGACTTCCTCGTCGGCCTCGTCGGTCATCGTTTCCGTGGAGGCTGTCGCCTCGGTGTCGGTCGCCGCTGCGTCGGCTTCCTCGTCCGGTTCCGCGTCAGGCTCCACTTCCTCTACGGACGCGGTGGCGTCCTGCGTCGTCGTGTCGGCGGGTCCGACCGCCTCGGCCGGTTCTGCAGCGCCGGGCGTCTCGTCCGCCTCGTCAGTCAGCGATTCCGTAGATGCCGCAGCGTCGGTGTCACTCGAAACGGACGACGCTTGAGACTCCTCCTCGCTGTCCGAGATAGGAACCCCAACACCGTCGTTGCCGCGCCGTTCGGGGCGCGACTCGTTCATACCGAGCAACGATTTCAGCCAGTCAAACAGACCCATGTCATTCGATAGAAAGGCTTCGCACTTAAAGACGTTCACGTAACGCGGTATTCATCTCGGCGACAGGCGCGTCACGACCGGTCCACCGTTCGAAGGCTTCGACGCCTTGATAGAGCAACATCCACGCGCCGTCGACCGTCGTCGCCCCGACCGCCGCGGCGTCCCGGAGCAAGCGAGTTTCGAGCGGTCGATAGACAGCATCCAGAACCGCGAGGTCTGCGTGGAGCGCGTCGCGCGGGACGGGCGTCTCGTCGCTCTCCATGCCGACGCTCGTCGCGTTCACGAGCACGGACGCCGATTCGAGTAGCGCGGGAAGTTCAGAGAGCGCGTGGCCAGTCGCGTTCGGGACCACCGCCGCGAGGTCGTGGGCGGTCTGTTCGGTTCGGTTTGCGATGCGGACGGTCACCCCCTCGTCCGCGAGGCCGAACGCGACGGCCCGGCCCGCGCCGCCCGCGCCAACCACGACCGCTTCGCCCGACAGGTTTACGTCGTGGTCGCGCAGTGCCCGAACCGCGCCGACGGCGTCCGTGTTGTGGCCCGTCGGCGTCTCGCCCGAGAAGTCGATGGTGTTGACCGCGCCGATGCGCGCGGCGAGGTCGTCAGGTTCGACGAGTTCCAGAACGTCCTGTTTGAACGGAATCGTCACGTTGAGCCCTGCAATGCCGAGAGCGTCCGCGCCCCGAATCGCGGTTTCGAGGTCGCTCGGCGCTGGTTCGAAGGTGACGTAGCGCGCGTCCATTCCCAGCGCCGCGTAGCCTGCTTCGTGCATTGGCGGGGACAGCGAGTGCCCGACGGGGTTCCCGAGAAGTCCAAACACCTGCATGGCAGTGGCCACGCGGTAGGCCGGAATAAAACGGTCGCCTCGCGTCAGTTTCCGCCGGTCACGCTAAGTCCCAGAAACAGAACGTGGTAGACGAGCACGACGATGAACAGCAGGTAGAACGCGCCGCCAATGAGGAACGGCAGTGGCTTCATGTTGCCCTCGTTTACGGTTCTCGCGCGCAGGTACAGGAGGACGCCCGAGACGATGGCGAGGACTGCAGAGAAGGCGTTCAAGAAGCCAGCAGACCCCCACTCGAGCGAGAGATTCCACGAGGTGAACACGATGCCGAGCGTGACCGGGAGCGTCCCCTGAAACGCCATCGCGCCGGTGATGTTCCCGATGGCGAGCGTGTCCTTGTCCTGTGAAATCCAGATGATGCTGTTGAACTTCTCCGGGAGTTCGGTCGCGAGCGGTGCGAGCAGGAGAGCGACCACGGCCGCCGGAATGGTGAGGACCTCCTCTGAGAAGAACTCGACTTCTGTGACGAACAACTGCGCCCCCGCGACGATGAACACCAGCGCGAGGAAGGTCTGGACGAGAACGAGTTTCTTCGAGGGGTCGTCGCTGTAGTTTTTCGCGGCGTCGCCGATACCGGGGATGGGACCCCACCCGCGCTCGATGAACAAGCCAAGGTGGAGGTCGTCCAGGTCGCCACCCTCGATGAGTTCGCCGCTCTTGAGCGAGCGATAGACGTAGACGCCGTAAAGGACGAGCAACGAGGCAGCGATAGCCAGTTGAATCGGCCGCCAGCGGACGAGCGCGGCGGTGAACGCGAGCGTATAGCCGACGAGAAAGAAACTCAGGTCCCGGCGGGTCGAAACTTCGTTGAAGTGAAACTCCGGGCCGTACGACCGTCGCCGGGAGAAGTAGAGCACGCTCACGCCGATGAGGAACATCGCGATGGTCGCGAGCATGAACGGTGCGCCGAGAATCGCGCCGACGCCGACTTCGTCCGCGCCAGACGTGTCGCCGGTCGCGAGGCCGTGGACGATTGCGATGAGCGGTATCATCGTCTCAGGGAGCGCGGTTCCAACGGCCGCGAGGATGCTCCCAGTCGCGCTCTCGGAGACGCCGAGTCGATGGCCGAGCCACTCGACGCCGTTCGTGAACACTTCCGCACCGAGCAAGAGCAACAGAAACGATCCGAGCAAGAGAATCCCGTTTTCGAGTGCCCGCGACGAAATTGGGAGAGAGACTATTGCAGGATGCAGCGCCATTGTTCACCGTTTCTCGCTCGGTTTATTAAGCCGTTCTCTCCAACTCCGACGGCTTTTATTTCTCGCCCGCAGGACCAACGTGTGTGATTGGAATCGTCGTCAGCCGCGCCGACCACGCCTCCGTCCACATCGGCGAGCAGTTGCACGCGCTCGCAGACTGGACCGAATCGACCGACGAGCGCCGACCCGACGGGGCTGGCGGCGGAACCGTCTACCATACCGATGGGTTCGAACTTCGGGAGTTCGACGACCTGCACATCGAACTCGAAGACGCAGCGGCGGCCTTCGACGACCCCGACTACCTCGTGTTCACCTCCCGGCACGCGGGCGACACCGGCCCGCTTTTGACCGCCCACTTCACCGGGAACTTCGGACCTGCGGAGTACGGCGGCGTCGAGGGGGGGCTGGCCCGCGCCTGCCCGAACGCGCACAAGGCGGTCGTCGCGGCCCTCGCAGAGCACGCACCAGACGGCTACGACGTAGGCATGGAGTGTACCCACCACGGCCCCTCCGAAGTAGGCGTCCCGTCGATGTTCGTCGAACTCGGCAGCGGCGACGAACAATGGGAGGACGCAGAGGCCGCACGCGCCGTGGCCGAAGCGATTCTCAGCCTCGACGGCGTCCCGACCGACCGCGAGCGCCAACTCGTCGCGTTCGGCGGCGGCCACTACGTCCCGCGGCCGACGCGCATCGTCACGGAAACGGACTGGGCAGTCGGGCACATCGCCGCAGACTGGTGTCTCGCCGACATGGGAACCCCCGAACAAAACCGCGAGACGATTGCGCGCGCCTTCGAGCAAAGCAACGCCGCGCACGCCGTCGTGGACGGCGAGAAACCGGACCTCGTCGCGGTTATCGAGTCCCTCGGTTTCCGCGTCGTCAGCGAAAGATGGGTGCGCGAGACGGACGCCGTGGCGCTCGACGCGGTCAGCGCTCTCGAAACCGCGCTCTGTTCAGTGGACGACGGCCTCCGATTCGGCACCGCGCGCGAGGCGTGGACCGACGACTTCACTACTGTCTCGCTGCCCGCGGACCTCGTCCAGGAAGCGGAAGGTATCGACCGCGAGGCCGTTCGGACGGCCGCAGAATCGACACTGCTCGCGTTCACGACTGAGGAAGCGGGCACGCGCGTCGGCGCGCAGGCAGCCGTTTCCGACCCCGCGAACCGCCGCGAGTTCGTCGAAGCATTGGTGGCTGTTCTCCGACAGAAATACGACGAGGTGACGATTCAGGAGGACGCGGTCGTCGCCCAAATATCGACGTTCGACCCGTCGAAGGCAGAAACGCTCGGGATTCCCGAAGGGCCCGCATTTGGGAAGCTGGCAAGTGGGCAACCTGTCACAATTCGTGGTCGTGAGATACCACCCGCCGAAGTCCAGACGCGACGCGAACATCGGTTCGTCCTCTGATTTTGTCAGTCATTTTTTCGAGGGTAAATTACGTCTGACGTCAGTCAGACAAGAGGGGAAAAATAATTACCTCTCGTCTTGAACCACTCCGTATTACATGGACTCAATTATTGAGGACGCTATCGAGGAAGCCGAGCAAGACCGAGGCGAGGAGGCACCTCAGGGGGCACAGAATGGAGCGAACGGGCAGGGTATGAAGACGTCCGGGACGATGACCGACGAGGAGCTGCTCTCGGTCGTCGACGACCTGAAGACGGAGATTACGGTCGTTGGCTGCGGTGGCGCGGGGAGTAACACGGTGACGCGCATGGCCGAGGAGGGCATTCTCGGTGCGACACTCGTCGCCGCGAACACGGATGCCCAACACCTCGTCAACAACACGAAAGCGGACACCAAGATTCTCATCGGTCGGCAGCGCACCGGCGGCCGCGGTGCTGGCTCCGTTCCGAAAATCGGCGAAGAAGCCGCCCAGGAGGACATCGAGGACATCAACGAAGCCGTCACCGGGTCCGACATGGTGTTCATCACCGCTGGTCTCGGCGGCGGCACCGGGACCGGGTCTGCGCCCGTCGTCGCGCAGGCCGCTCAGGACGCGGGCGCGCTCACCATCGCCATCGTGACGATTCCGTTCACCGCAGAGGGTGAACGTCGCCGTGCGAACGCGGACGCCGGCTTAGAGCGCCTGCGCTCGGTCGCAGACACCGTCATCGTCATCCCGAACGACCGACTGCTCGACTACGCGCCGAACATGCCACTGCAGGACGCCTTCAAAATCTGTGACCGCGTGCTCATGCGCTCGGTCAAAGGCATGACCGAGCTCATCACCCGACCAGGGCTGGTCAACGTGGACTTCGCCGACGTTCGCACCATCATGGAGAACGGCGGCGTCGCCATGATTGGGCTCGGCGAGAGCGACACCGAAAGCAAGGCGAAAGACTCCGTGCGCTCTGCACTGCGCTCGCCACTGCTCGACGTCGAATTCAAGGGCGCGAACTCTGCGCTCGTCAACGTCGTTGGTGGTCCCGACATGAGCATCGAAGAGGCAGAGGGCGTCGTCGAAGAAATCTACGACCGCATCGACCCGGACGCCCGCATCATCTGGGGCGCGACGGTCAACGACGAATACGAGGGCAAGATGGAGACGATGATCGTCGTCACCGGCGTCGAATCACCGCAGATTTACGGCAAGAGCGAAGCAGAACGCGAAAAAGCCTCACAGCAGGTTCGCGACGACATCGATTTCGTCGAATAATCGCGAACGTCCCCCGTTTCTGTACAGTCTAGCGAACCTCATATAGCAGGGGTACCCAGTATCTACATGGACCACCCGCTGGCCGACATCGAGTTTCTGGCTCGTTCGAACAACCGGGTGGTAATCTTGGATACACTCGCGACGCGACCGTGTACCCGCGACGAACTGCGCGAGGCGACGGGTGCCTCGCGGGTCACCCTCGGACGAATTCTCGGCGACTTCACCGCTCGTGGGTGGATACGCCAGGAAGACGGCGAGTTCCGCGCGACGGCCATCGGCCGACTGGTCGCGACCCAGTTCAACCGACTCATCGCGACGATGGAGACAGCCGACAATCTTCACGACATCATCCAGTGGCTGCCGGCCGACGACTTCGATTTCCAGCTTACGTGTTTCAACGATGCGACCATCGTACGGCCCACGCAGAGCGACCCGCTCGCACCGGTCAGACGAGCCGCCGCCTACCTCCGACAGGCAGACTACGTCGAAGTACTCACCCACTCGGTGGCCGCGGAGAATCTCGAAGCGGACTGGCAGGCCGTCGTCAACGGAACCCAGCGGTTCGATGGCGTGCTCACGACGGCAGTCATCGAGACTATCCGTGCAGACCCGGTGCTCGCCACGCAGATGGCCGAGATGGTTGAGACGGGGAACGCGACCGTTCACAGGTACGAGGGCGACGTGCCGTACGTGGTCATGTTGGCGGACGAACTAACCCTGCTCGGTATTACCGACGACCAGCGAATGCCGCGGGCGCTCATCGTCACCGACGACGAGCAAGTACGGATGTGGGCAACCGAGATAATCGACGCATATCGCCAGACTGCGAGCGCGGTCACCCCCGAATTGTTCACCATCGGCGGGTGAGGCTGTAAGCAATAAATAGAAAAAGGCGGAGAGGTAACACCTCGGCATGGAAGTTCCGTTTAAGCTCTCGTCGTACACACGAGTGCTCAAGCTTGCGAGTACGCCATCGCGAGAGGAGTTCTCTCAGATTGCGAAGATCGCCGGTGCGGGCATCGTGTTGGTCGGTCTGCTCGGGTTCATTATCTTCGTAATCATGAGTTTCGTCCCAGGCGGTGCATAAGCGATGCCGATTTACGCCGTAAAGACGACCGCGAGCCAGGAACGGACGGTCGCAGACATGATTATCAACCGTGAAGAAGACGAGATTCACGCTGCGCTCGCTCCCGACTCCCTCACGAGCTATGTGATGGTCGAAGCCGACAACGACGCCGTCATCAAGCGCGTCTTAGAAGACATCCCACACGCCAGAACTATCGTCCCCGGGGAGAGTTCTATCGGCGAAGTAGAACACTTCCTCTCGCCGAAACCGGACGTCGAAGGGATTGCGGAGGGCGACATCGTCGAACTCATCGCCGGGCCGTTCAAGGGCGAGAAGGCACAGGTCCAGCGCATCGACGAAGGCAAAGACCAGGTGACGGTCGAACTCTACGAGGCAACCGTTCCGATTCCCGTGACCGTGCGCGGCGACCAGATTCGCGTCCTCGACTCAGAAGAGCGCTAGTCCGCCGCTCGTTTTCAGCCGTTCCAGCAATCGAGAAGCAACAGGAAGAGATTAACGTCAGGCAGGGTTGCCGGCCTGTTCGATACGCGCGAGCACTTCGTCTAAATCGACGGCCGATTCGATATCGTCGAGGACGCTCTCGCGGCGGCGAACGTTAGCCGCGTTCGCATCGTAGGCTCGGACGTATTCAGCCCGCGTGTGTTCTTCGAACGCGTGTTTGATGGCGAAGTAGCCATCTGGCAACGTCGTTCCACAAACCTGACAGGCGTGGTGGTCGTGGTCGGTAGCCTGATGGACAACCGCACTTTCTACGCGCTCAAACTGCTCGCCGCAGCCATCGATGGCGCACTCCCAAGGTGACATCCGTACAGAATTCATGGATATAGTGATATATACAGTTTCCTCCACTGTCGAGTAAATCAGAATCGATTAATCCCCTACCACCGAACCAGCGGACGTGAGTCGCGACGAGTTCCGTGTCGATATGCACGTGAAGATTCTCGACGAGAAGGTCGTAGCGCGGGCCAAAGCCCGCGGTATCGACGCACTCGTCTATGCACCCCACTTTACCCGTCTCTCTACCATCGAAGCACGCGCGACGCGGTACTCAGACGAGGACCTGCTCGTCGTTCCCGCCCGCGAAATCTTCACTGGCGACTGGAAGACGCGCAAACACATCCTCGCCCTCGGCCTCACCGATCCGGTTCCTGACTTCATCACGCTCGAAGGCGCGATGACGGAACTCGCACGGCAGGGGGCCGCCGTCCTCGTCCCACACCCCGAATTTCTCACGGTCAGCATGGAACAGCCGGACATAGAACGGTTTACAGACCGCATTCACGGCATCGAAGCCTACAATCCCAAACACTGGCCCCACCAGAACCGGCGTGCCGCCGAACTGGTCAGAGACCTGTCGCTGCCCGGATTCACCTCCTCGTACGCACACCTCCGCGGGACCATCGGGGAGGCGTGGACTGCGTTCGACACCTCGTTCGAATCCGCAGACGCCCTCGTCACCGCCCTCAAAGAACAGGTCGCTCGACGCGTGGTTCATCGGACGGGGCTCGGCCATCGGCTTCGCTGTCTGGCGGAGTTCGCCCACCTCGGCTACGAGAACAGCTACGGGAAGATAGACCGCCTCTTTCTCTCCGGCACCGAACCGACCCACCCGGACAACATCGCCTACGACGGCCGGTTCGACGACGTCAGCGTCTACTAGGCAATCCCAAGCGACTGGAGGCCGAGTTGCGCGAGCGGTTCTCGATAGACGATGACCGCCGCCGCGACGAGTTCGACAGCGGTCACCGCGAGCATCACCGCGTCGGCGTAGCGACTGCTCACGGGCACCCCGACGGGGAGGTTGTACTCCTTCTCGAACGGGTAGAACAGCGCGATGCCACGCCGCGACCCGAGAACGTCCAGAACGTAGTGGGTGAGAATTCCAATCCAGACGTAGTGGAGATTGCCAAAGTACGTCGGCCACGCCGCGAAGATGCCGAGGACGAGCAGGTTGTGCAGCGTTTTCCGGTGGCGGCCGAAGGCCGTGTCCACGTCGGGAAAGAGCGCACCGAGGACCACGGGGACACTCACCTCGGCGATGGTTCTGAGCGTTTCCACGTCACCGCTCGGATGAAGGATGTATCCGAGCCCGATGCTCAGCAACAGGGCGTTCAGTACGTGACCACGTTTGTTCATCGACAGCGGAGTGGACGGAGCGACTGCCTACAAGGCTTTCCGTTTTTCTGTCACAGCGGCAAGCACGTCTTCGAGCGCCTGGATTGCGATTTGTCGTTTTATCTCCATGCGCGTCCCGTCGAACTGGTGGCGGACGACCGTCGTCTGGGAAGTTTGCGTGCCCCACTCGCCGGCGTAGGCAACGCCGATGAACACCGTCCCCACGGGTTTCTCCGGCGTGCCGCCGTCTGGCCCCGCGATACCTGTCGTCGCGACGCCCCACGTCGTGTCAGCCGTGTCGCGAATGCCCTGTGCCATCTCGCGGGCGACCGATTCGCTCACCGCCCCGTGTTCGTCGAGCGTCTCGCGGTTGACGGCGAGCAGTGCGCGCTTCGCGTCGTAGGAGTAGGAGACGACGCTCCGGTCGAAATAGTCACTGGAGCCCGGCACGTCCGTTAGAAGTGACCCGACGAGCCCGCCGGTACAGGACTCCGCAACGGCGATGGTTCCGCCAATCTCTCGGAGTGTGTCACCCAGGCGAGCCTCGATTGCGTCGGCGGTCATGCTAGAACCACGGGTCGCTTCGCGCAAGAAACTACAGGGCGAAAGAAACAACCATCCCCTCCGATGAGGTGAGACATGGACTACGAAGAGCCGCTGTTCTTCCGGGTCATGCAGTACGCCGGAAACGCGGACAGAGACGTTATCGACATGGTGAGTGGGAATCCCGATTGGGGCGCTCCACCCGCCATCAGCGACGGCCTCCACGAGTACGCTGACCTCGGTGGCGAGGCCTTCCAGTACCCGCCGAGCGACGGGATGGTAGCGCTCCGTGAAGAGATTGCGAAGCGCCAAAGCGTCGCTGCAGAGCGCGTGGTCATCGCCAACGGCGGCGGCGAGGCGAACTATCTGGCCATGGCTGGCGCGCTGGAGCAAGCCACGGGCAACGAAGTGATTCTCACCGACCCCGTCTATCCCTACTATCCGGGCAAGACGCAGATGCTCGGGGGCACGCCACGATACGTTCCCGTCGCCGAAGACGGCACGCTCGAGCCGGATGCGGTTCGGGCCATCGCGAGCGAGGAGACAGCGCTCATCATGGTTAACACGCCGAACAATCCCACTGGGGCCGTGTACGACCACGACATCATGGCCGAACTGGTCGCGATTGCAGAGGAACACGACGCCTTCCTCGTGAGCGACGAAGTCTACGACGAGTTCGACCATTCGGGGACGTTCACAAGCGCGCTCGCGTTCGAATCTGACAACTGCATCATCACGAAGTCTTTCTCGAAGTCGTTTGCCATCACTGGCTTTCGCGTCGGCTATTCGATTTTCCCGGACGAACTGGTCGCCGCTGCGCGGACGCGACACATGCTCGTGAACGTCACCAGCCCGCATCCCTCCCAGTACGCCGTTCTGCGGGCGCTCAAAGAAACCCCCGAGTCCTACCACGAAGAGACGCGAGAACTGCTTGGAGAGCGCATCGAGACGTTCACCGCTGCGCTCGACGAGGCCGGGGCTACCTACACGCGTCCCGCGGGCGGCTTCTACGTCATGGCGCGATTCGACGGCTTCCCGGGCACGCTGGATAACGTGTTCCGACTCATCGACGAAGCCGGCGTCGCGGGAATGCCTGGCGAAGCGTTCGGCGAGGAGCGAAGCGACTGGCTGCGTTTCGCGCTCGTGACGCCGCAAGCGACTGAAGCGGCCACCCGACTGGCAAACTTCTTCTAGTGACTCCCGCTTGGGATACTCGGACTCGTAGTCGGTGGTTGCGACTACGCTGCGCCCGACGGGGGGCGCAGGAGCGTCCGTGGCGGACTGGTACCGGCATCGTATTTGAAACCTTGGAGCGACCGAGAAGTACACAAGTCCCCGCCGGTAACGGGCGCGTATGAGTGACCTGACGGTCGAGCCGGTGGAGTCGATCGACGATGCAGACGTTCCCGTTGGCATCGACGCCCCCGAATACGTGCTGTACGGCGGCAAGGGCGGCGTCGGGAAGACGACGATGGCGGCGGCGACGGCGCTCGCGAGCGCCCGCGATGGAACGTCGACCCTCGTCGTTTCGACGGACCCAGCCCACTCGCTCTCCGACACCTTCGAGACGCAAATCGCCGCGGAGCCGGCTCGTATCCGCGACGACGTCCCGCTCTACGGCGCGGAAATCGACCCAGACGCCGCGATGGAAGACGGCATCTTCGGCGAAGGCGGAGCCGAGGGAATGGGCGGCATGGGCGGCCTCGGCGAACTGCTCGGCGGCGAAGACGGTGACGACGCGAACCCACTGATGGGCGGGACGATGCCCGGCGCGGACGAGGCGGCGGCGATGCGCCTCCTGCTCCAGTACATGGACGACGAGCGATTCGACCGCGTCGTCATCGACACCGCGCCGACGGGCCACACCCTGCGACTGCTCGAACTGCCGGAGGTTCTGGACTCGATGGTGGGCCGCTTCATCAAACTCCGCCAGCGATTCAGCGGGATGATGGACGGGCTGAAAGGAATGTTCGGTGAGGGACAGGACCCGGAGGCCGGAATCGGCGATTTAGAGGCGTTCGCCGCCCGCATCGAACGCCTCCGGGCAACACTGCGCGACCCGCAGAAGACCGATTTCCGCATCGTGATGGTGCCAGAAGAGATGAGCGTCGTCGAATCCCAGCGGCTGCTCGCCCGGCTTCGAGAGTACCAGATTCCCGTCGGAACGGTCGTGGTCAATCAGGTGATGGAAGACCTGACGGACGTGACCGGCATCGAGACCGACTGGTTCATCTCGCCGAATCTCGACTCCTGTGAGTTCTGCCAGCGACGCTGGAAGGTCCAGCAGAACGCGCTCACGAAGGCACAGGACCTGTTCATGGGTCACGACGTGAAGCGTGTGCCACTCTTTGCTGATGAAGTTCGCGGAGAACGGATGTTACGAGTCGTCGCCGCCTGCCTCGACTAGAGGAAACGACGCGCCTGGCGGTACAGGAAGTCAATCCAGTTCGCAGGGATAAACCGGGCGTATTCGCCCAACTCGGCGGGTTTGCCGACCTGGTAGCGAGTGTGTGGATTCGGCGAGAACGCCGCCTCGACGATGTCCTCTGCGACGCGCTCTGGTGTGACTGCGCCGAAGGTGTCACTGCCGATGAGCACGGTGTCGTCGAACAGTTCGTAGAACCCTTCGTAGGCTGCCGTTCGTTCGAGTTCGTCGAGTTCGTCTTCGACGCGGTCGTTGAATTTCGTCTTGACCGGACCGGGTTCGACGAGGACGACATCGATTCCGAACTCGTCTACCTCGACGCGAAGCGCGTCGGACATGGCTTCGAGAGCGAACTTCGACCCGCTGTAGATGCCGGTTCCGGGCATGGAGATGCGCCCGAGTACCGAGGAGACGTTGATGATGGTTCCGTCGCCCTCCTCGCGCATGTGCGGCAGGACGGAGCGGATGAGGCGGTGGGGGCCAAAGACGTTCACGTCAAACTGTTGTTGAGCCTCCTGTGGTGTCACGTCCTCTACCGGGCCGAGTTTCCCGTAGCCGGCGTTGTTGACCAGACAGTCGATGCGTCCCTGTTCTTCGACGATGCGTTCGACGACGCGTTCGACGTGCGCACTGCGGGTGACGTCAAGGCGAGCAGTGTGAGCACCGGCGGTTTCGAGCCCCTCGATGTCTTCTGTGTCGCGGGCCGTGGCGTACACTTCCCACTCCGTATCGAGAAACTCCTGTGCGGTGGCACGGCCGATGCCGGAAGAACACCCAGTGATGAGGACCGTCTTCGTCATGCCCTCACTCACTGGCCGGGGATAGTTAACTGTCCGTGGTTCGCTTCACTTCTGCCGCATAGTTGTCGGCGAGTCGCGTCGGTTCCGGCAACTTGTACTCGGTCGCCGTCGCCGCCACGAGGTCTGCGGCCGTCTCCGCGCTCACGCGGTGGCCAGCGCTCACGTATAGCGGATTTATCTTCATCGAGTTCGGGTACTGGCGGGTCTGGACGGCGTAACCGATGAGTTCGCCCGCAGGCGCGGTCACCGAGTCGTCAGCCTCGATGGGGACGCGAGCGCCCTCGGGGAGGCCATCGAGCGACCCGGTCGGATGCCCGCAGAGCAGACTCTTCGCCACGCCAATCGACGGCACGTCAAGGGTCACGCCGATGTGTGTGGCGATGCCCGCCTCCCGAAAGTGGATGCGCCCGCTGCCGTCGAACATGATGAGGTCGGGCGTCAGTTCCAGTTTCTCGAAGGCGTCGAGGATGGACCGCCCTTCGCGGAACGACAGGAGGCCCGGAATGTACGGGATTTCGACCGGTGAGATGGCGTACACCTTCTCGATGACCGCACCGTTTCGCATCAGGACGATGGCGCTCACTGCCGTCTCGTCGTCGAGGAACGCCTGGTCTACGCCTGCAATGATGGCCGTCGTCGGGTCGATTTCAGTGTCGTCTTCGAAAATTGCGGTTGCCGCGATGTCGCGCTGGAGTTGCTCCATCTCCCCGCGCGAGAGCGACGGGTCGGGGACGAATTCGGGGTGCTTCACGCTCAGAATGGGCCGCGCCCCCGGCCAGGTCCGCGTCCACCACCGCCGCCGAACTGGAGTTGCTCTGGCGCGCTTTCACCGCGCTGTTTCAGGATGTAGCCGTAGAGGAGACCGATGCCGAGGCCCGAAAGGTGGGCGAGCTGGGCGACGCCGCCCGCGCCGATACCGAACGAGGCGGAGACGAGCGCCGAGTAGCCCGCGAACAGCGCCGTGGCAATCCACAGCGGCATCGGGATGATGAAGTACAGATAGATGCGCAGATTCGGGTTCAGCACCGTCAGAACGCCCATGAGCGCAGCGATAGCGCCACTCGCGCCAACGACGCCGCCGCCGAGTGCGCCCGGCGAGGCAATAATCGTCGCCCCAATCTGTGCCAGCCCGGCGACCATCCCCGCGCCCAGGAACAGCGCGACGAACTTCGTCGAACCAACGCGGCGTTCGACGATGGGGCCAAAGAAGTACAGCACGATGCTGTTGATTGCGATGTGCGTGAAGCCGCCGTGGGAGAAGATGGAGGTAATCCACGTCCAGACGAACTCCGGATTTTGCGGCGTGAGAACGAAGACGGCCCGCCACAGCGGGGAGTTCTGGGGTGCGACGAGCAGCGGGAAGAGGGCGATTTCGATGATGAACCAGATCCACATCAGCCCGAGGAAGACGTAGGTCATGTTGCCCCGGAAATAGCCGAGTGGACCGCCGGTTCCGGTGTTCACGCCCACGCGGTCGAACACGGACTCTGAGCGCCCGCCCTCGTACCGGGCGCTGTCGTCGAAGTCACTCGCGAAGATGCCCTTCGGGTCGTTCCAATTATCTAAGCCCGGACAGGCGTGGTTCTCGGGCAGCCGGTGCTCCGAGCAGTAGGTCCCACCACAGTGTCGGCAGTTGTAGGGTAGATTCTCGTGTCTGCCACACTGGTCACACGTCGCCATTGGTGGCGATAAGCACCCGAGCATAAAAAGGGGTTGGGGTGATTCCGTCGGCACACACAGGCGCGGGGCTGTAGATTTTTGCCCGTCGACCCTGTAGACAACCTGTGAAAGAGTTCGAGCGAAAACAGCGCCTTGAACGCGTAGAACGCGAGGGCGCGACGGTGGGTGCGGACATCCCCGACCGCATCACGGTACAGGGCGAGCCGCTCGACCTGCGGTCGTTCGTCTTCGAAATCAAGCGCCTCGATACGATTCCCGACGGCAAACAGGCCGAGGTCGACGAGGCGAAAAAGAACCTCCGACGCGAGCGAAACGAGCGGCTGGCCCGTCTCGAAGACGGTGACATCACGGTCGAGGAGGCAGACGAGCTGGTAAACACGATTATCGGCATCGACCGGGCGTTGAACGCGCTCGAACAGCTCGGGCCGGCAAACTTAGAGCAGAAGATGTCGGTCCAGCAGGCCGCAGACCAGAAACGGTGGATGAACTTCCTGAAACAGGCCCTCGGCAAGGAGAAGAGTCAGGGGCGGGGTCGATGAGCCGAAACGACGAGGTGGCGACGCTGTTCGAGGAGTTCGCAGACCTCCTCGACGCGAAGGACGTGGCGTACAAACCCCGTTCGTACCGGAACGCCGCAGAGAACATCCGAGAGCACCACCGCGACATCGAAGCGCTCACAGCAGACGGACAGGACACCGTCGAAGAGATTTCGGGCGTCGGCGACGCCATCTCCTCGAAGATCATCGAGTACTTCGAGACGGGGGAAATCGCGGAGCTCGAAGCACTCAGAGCAGAGCTGCCGGTCGATATGGCGGAACTCACCGCCGTCGAAGGCGTCGGGCCGAAAACCGTCGGCAAACTCTACGAAGCACTCGGCATCACCACGCTCGACGAACTGGAGGAGGCCGCGAAAGCCGGAAAGATTCAGGAGGTCTCGGGATTCGGCGCGAAGACGGAGGAGAACATCCTCGAAAACATCCCCTTCGCCCGCGAGTCCCAGCAGCGCGAACTGCTCGGGGACGCCCGCCCGCTCGCCGAATCGATTCTCGCGTACTTCGAGGACGTCGCCGAGGCCGAAAAGTGGGAGGTCGCAGGCTCCCTCAGACGCTGGAAAGCCACCATCGGCGACATCGACATCCTCGCGGGCAGCGACGACCCCGAAGCCCTCATCGAGGCGTTCACCGGGTGGCCCGACGTAGACGTCGTCATCGAATCCGGGACCAAGAAGGCCTCGGTGCGCTCGTCGGGTCTCAGAATCGACCTTCGCGTGGTCGACGTCGCCGACTTCGGCGCGGCGCTCCAGTACTTCACTGGGAGTAAGGCCCACAACGTTCACCTCCGCAACGTCGCCATCGACCAGGACCTCAAAATGAACGAGTACGGCGTGTTCGACGTGAGCGGCGTAGACGACCCGGATGCGGGCCAGCGCGTCGGCGAGCGCATTGCTGGGGAAACAGAAGAGAGCATGTACGACGCTGTCGGCGTCCCGTGGATGCCACCCGAACTCCGGGAGGACCGCGGCGAGATCGAGGCCGCCCTCGATGGCACCCTGCCGACGCTCGTAGAAGAGCGCGACATCAGAGGAGACCTGCACCTCCACACCGAGTGGTCGGACGGAAACAACACCATCGCCGAGATGGTCGAAGGGGCCGCAGAATTCGGCCACGAGTACCTCTGTATCTCCGACCACGCGACCGGTCCCGGCATGGTCGGTGGGGTCGGTCTCGACGACGAGGAGTTGCTCGAACAACTCGAGGAGATTCGCTCGGTGGCTGCAGACGCCGATATCGAGGTGTTCGCGGGCGTCGAAGCAAACATCGACGCAGACGGCGGCATCTCCATCGGCGACGAGGTTGCAGAGGCACTGGACATCGTCGTCGCCTCGCCGCACAGCGGCCTCGACGGGGATGCCACAGACCGCCTCGTCACGGCCGTCTCGAATCCGGACGTGAACATCCTCGGCCACCCAACCGGTCGGTTGCTCAACCAGCGATCGGGTCTCGAATTTGACATTGAGGCGGTTGCGAAAGCCGCCGCAAAACACGAGACTGCCCTCGAAATCAACGCGAATCCCCACCGCCTCGACCTCTCTGGGAGCATGGTCCAGCAGGCGTTGAAACACGGCGCGACAATCTCCATCAACACCGACGCCCACAGCCCGGCGAGCTACTCGCTCATTCGCTACGGCGTCCACACGGCCCGTCGCGGGTGGGCTGAGGCAGACGACGTGGTCAACACCTGGCCGACCGACGACGTGCGCGAGTTCATCGAGTGATGGCACCGCGGCTGCTGCTCGACGTGATGCTTGGCCGACTCGCGAGCTATCTGCGCATGTGCGGCTACGACACCGTCTACGCGCTCGACCGTAACATCGAAGCGGACGACGAACTACTCGCGCTTGCCCGCGAGGAAGACCGGAGACTGCTCACGCGAGACGTTTTACTCGCAGCGCAAAGCCACGCGAGTATCCTCATTCAAGAACGCGACGTACACGAGCAGTTGCGCGAACTCGAGGCCACCGGCCTCACACTTGAGCTCGCAGAACCGGCGTACTGCGGGCGGTGTAACGGCTCGCTCGAACCGAGTACATCCGATTCACGCCCCGAATACGTCCCGGACGAGGTGACCGCATTGTGGCGGTGTCGTGACTGCGGGCAGTTCTTCTGGAAAGGGAGCCACTGGGACCGCGTCGAACAGACGCTCGAATCGCTCTAATCGTCGAGATTCGACTGCCACTGAGCACACGGTTCCATGTCGCTCATCAGTTCGTCGTGCGCCCCACAATAGGGCTTGCGTCCCTGCGTGGTCTGGACGTACTGGAAATGCGCGCAGTTGCCACAGTACGGGTCGGCGGGTCGCTGCTGGCGTGGCTGGTCCAGTAGTTCTGCGCCGTCGTCGAACGACACGTCCCGTCGCTGACGGGCGTCCGCGCCGCCGTCGCTCATCTGGCGAGCGTGCCGGGAGGTTTGTCGGGACTTCTGTACGGCCGTCTGCGTCTCGACTTCGCCGTCCGGCTGTGCACCGAGCAGGCCAATGCCACCGAGGCCACCGGACAGCGCAGGGCCATCGACGGCGACAATGCGCGTCTTGCCCTCCTTGGTTACTTCGAGTTTGACCGTTCCGCCCGGCTTGTTGCGAACTTTGAAGTTCGTCACGCCGGCGAACAGACACCAGAGTGTGGTCATCGTACCGAGGAAGTAGACCGCGACGACGGGGAGCGTGAGGTCGACCGGGTCCTGGAACCACATCTTCGGGAACGCATACCAGAAGAGTGCGACACCGAGCAACGAGACGCTCGCGCCAAGGGTGGCGAGTACCCGAGTGCGCCGTCCCGCCGGCAGGACGCTGAAGATGCCCACGAAGACGGCAGGCAGGCCAATGCCCGCGAGGACGCCCGCGACCTCCCGCGATTGCCAGAGGATATCGCCGACGACCTGCGTCGTGGCGACGATGATGCCGAGGACAACGAGGACCGCGCCGACGCCGAACAGCCCGAGGCCGAGATACAGCCGTTGGAGGCTCGCTTCAGTGCCCACGTTCCTCTCGTACACCTCCGTAAGGCTGGTCATGACGAGGGCTACACTTCCCCTCCACAAAACAGTACGTCAGACATTGCTCTATTTATTGTCACTATGCGCGACTTGCGCGTGTACGCGGTGCTAGAGCGTGCGAAAACGCCGCGAGTCGAAAGGTCTAATCACGGGGCAAGCAAACGTCGTCCCATGGCAGACGAAGTGGAAGAAGAGACTGGGCCGGCAGTCGAACTCGGCGAGGGTGAAGCCGTCGAAGGCATCCCGCTCGCTCGCGTCGCGTCCCGACTGACGTGGGGCATCGAGCACAGTGAAATCGAACGCCGCGAGGGCGACACGGTCATCCGGACGCCGGACGGGCCACAGTCGCTCGCCGACGTCCTCGCGAAGATCGACACGCCGTACTTCTCCACCCGGCAGGAGTTCGTAGACGACGTCCGCACAGCAATCGGCACCGGCCCGGTCCCGACCGAATAAGGTGGCAACCGAGGCGCTGCGACGGCGACTCTCATCGCTGTCCTGGGTGCAACTCGCACTTCTCTGGGGAGCCATCCTCACCATCGTCTGGATGGAGTGGGAGACCACCGGCCTCAACCAGCGGGTAGTCCGCGAGTCGGTCGTGTACATCGTCGGCCCAGCCACGCTTGCACTGTTCTACGGCAAGCACCTCGGCTGGCGCGTCGACCGCCTCGCGCTCAAGAACACCGTCCTGCTCGCGCTGTTCGTGTTACCCTTCTACATCGTCGGTTCCTCACTCCCCTCGGTCAGAACCTACTACCCGATGTGGGAGACGGGGGCTGCACTCGGCGAGTTTCTCCCACACACTGTAAAGCAATTCGTCGTGGTAGTCGCCGCAGAGACCTACTACCGTGGCCTCCTGTGCGTCAGCGTTCGCGAGATTGGCTTTAAGAGCGTGTTCATCAGCCCAATCGTATACACCTTCCACCACCTCGGCAAGCCGCCAATCGAGATTCTCCTCTCCGGGCCGACGGACGTGCTGTTCGGTGCCGTAGACTACAAGAGCAACTCCATTCTCCCCTCTATCGTCGCCCACGGGATGGGGCTCGCGCTGCTCGATTGGCTCGTCCTGCACGACCCGCTCATCCCGCCCGAGCAGGTGCTCTCGTGGTTGCGCTGGCTTCCGATTCCACTCTAGCGAGAAGCCTTTTTGCTCTGCCGTCCGTCCCCCCGGCTATGAGCCCAACGTTCGACCCGTCAGAACTCGACCCTAAGGCCATCGGCGAGGAGACGGCGACGCTCCGGATGGACCACGACGAAGCAATCGAGCACGTTCGTGAGGCGTTCACGAGCGCTGGATTCGGCGTCGCCACCGAATTTTCGCCATCCGAACTGCTGAACGAGAAGGTGGATGCAGGCCGCGACCCGTACTACGTCCTCGGCGCGTGCAACCCGAAGATGGCGGACTGGGCGCTCGACGCGAGCGACAACAAGATTGGGGCGCTGTTCCCCTGCAACGTCGTCATCTGGGAGGAAGAACCCGGCGTCCAACAGGTCTACCACGTGAGCATCATGCGAGCAGCGCGCCTGCTCGGCATGGCTCCAGATAACGAGGAGTGGGAGGAACTGGTCGCAGAGACGGGCGAACTCGTCGACGAGGCGTTCGCGAACCTCGACAGCGAGTGATCAGGAGAAGTCGGTGAGGTTCGCCTGAATCCCCGACACCATCGACGATTTTCTGCGGAGGTCGTTGAGCGAGACCGGCAAGAGCGGTGCGACCTGTCGAACCGCATCGTGGAACGACTCAGCCTCACCGTGGTCGCCGTCGAAGGCGTTTCGCACGCTCTCTCTGACCTGCCAGACGCCCACCGGCCCCCAGTAGTCGTCGGAGACGTGCCGAAGGACGAGACACTTCGCCTGCCGCCCGATGGACTCCAGATGTTCGAGGACGCCGAGCCGGGCGGCGTAGTACGCCCCGGACGTTTCGTCGACGTAGGCCGTGCGGCCCTCGTAGCCCTCAGAATCGGCCCCCATCCAGAGTGCGCCACCGGGGTCGGGGTTCCAGATGCTTCCCGGTGCTTTCATCTCGACGAGTTCGAACTCCCAGCTGCCCGGCGCGAGGACGACCCAGAACTGATTGCCCATGTACTCGTTCGTCCACACCTGCACCGAGTCGATGCTCGGCGCGTTGCGGATGCGCCCTCGCAGATACTGGCCGACCGTGTCGTCGACGGCGGTAATCGACCAGCGCGTCGGAACCAGCTTCCGTGTCTGAGCCTGCCCGAGTGCCCCCGCCGAGAGAATCTTGTTGATGTCGTAGACGTCGAATCCGCGACGGTAGAGATAGTTCATCGCCCCTTGTGCCTGCCAGTCGTCGTCTTCGAGCGTCTTCTGGACCGGCCGCGGAATGTAGGGATTCTCGGCGAGGTCGGCCGACCGAGCGCGAGCTCGCGGGCCTGTCGGGGTCGAAATCTCGTCGATGGTCGGCTGTAAGTCGAGCGAGGAAGCGTTGTCGAGACCGATTTCCACATCGACCGGGCGGCCCGCGATTGCCACCTCTCGCTGGACGCCGACGAAGCCGTCCCACACGTCGTTGACGTCGACGGCCGCAGAGCGCGTCGAGTTGAGGAGACCGGTTCGACGCTGGAACACGTCGTCGATGCTCAGCCCCTGGCGGTACCACTCGCCGCTGGTCGCGAAGTCTGCGGCGTTCGACTCGGGATCCATCGGAGAGAGCAGGCCCGTCGAAACGCGGGGGTAATTAGACCGGCCGACGAAGATAGACGGGGCAGTGCTCCCGAACAGCGAATCGCCCTGTAACACCTCGTTGAACGACCGCTGGGCATTGTCGATGTAGTCGAGGATTTCGTAGGATTTCTCGGCCGCGAGCCGCCGTCGCTCGGCGTCGGGGTCGCGTTCGAGTCCCTCGATGAATTCGTCGAGCCGCATTCGAGTAAACCGACGGCTGGGACGGCCTTCAATGTTCGTTCGTGGCGAGCAGGCGACACCGAATCCGCCCACGAGACGGCGTGTCGCACGACCGCAGTGCGTCCCGTGGCTGGCGTGCAGGTGATGTCACTCCGTGGTCGCGGCTTCGGTGATAAAAGGCAGGGTGGACGGGCCTAGTTGTGGATGCCCATCGCTTCGATCTGTTCTTGGTAGCGGTTCCGGATGGTGACCTCGGTGACCTGCGCGACGTCTGCGACTTCTCGCTGGGTCTTCTTCTCGTTGCAGAGCAGCGAAGCGGCGTAGATAGCAGCGGCGGCGTAACCGGTCGGCGATTTGCCGGACAGCAGGCCTTTTTCGGCGGTCGTCTCGATAATCTCGTTTGCCTTCGACTGAACTTCTTCAGAGAGGTTGAGTTCAGAGCAGAACCGGGGGACGTACTTCTTCGGGTCCACTGGACGCATTTCGAGACCGAGTTCCTGTGAGATGTAGCGATAGGTGCGGCCAATCTCCTTGCGTTCGACACGCGAGACCTCGGAAATCTCCTCTAAGCTACGCGGGATGCCTTCCTTGCGGCAGGCGGCGTAGAGTGCGGACGTGGCGACCCCCTCAATCGAACGTCCGCGAATGAGGTCTTCTTTCAATGCGCGGCGGTAGATAACACTCGCAACTTCGCGGACTGACCGTGGCACACCGAGCGCGGAGGCCATGCGGTCGATTTCGGAGAGCGCGAACTGCAGGTTCCGTTCGCCCGCGTCCTTCGTGCGAATGCGCTCTTGCCACTTGCGGAGTCGGTGCATCTGACTGCGCTTTTTCGACGAAATAGAGCGGCCGTAGGCGTCCTTGTCTTTCCAGTCGATGGTCGTCGTAAGCCCCTTGTCGTGCATCGTCTGCGTCGTCGGTGCACCTACACGCGACTTTTGCTGGCGTTCCTGGTGGTTGAACGCCCGCCACTCCGGACCTGGGTCGATGTTTTCCTCTTCGACGACTAAGCCACAGTCGTCACAGACAATCTCCCCCCGGTCTGTACTCTTGACAAGATTCTCAGATTCACATTCAGGACAAGTGCGAACCCCCTCTCGCTCCTCCCCGGTTGATTCCTCCTCGAGCGTACGCTCCCGTGTTCGGGTGGACCGTGTCATCGCATTTTTATAGTAGTAACACCGAGCTACTTAAACCCTTGGTGTGAATCTTGTGGCTCGTCCGAGGACAGGTACAGATCACACCAGCGAAAAACCGCAGTACAGCGCCGATGTGAGACTGTGTTGCCGGAAAGATAAACCGGAAATCGTATATTAGACTATCAGTGACTTCACCTCCAATGCCAGTCATCGAGTGCGATGTAGCAGAGGCGCGAGACCGCCTGCAAGCGGCGGGTATCGAAGTGCAAGCAGGCAACACAGACCACGAGCAGTGGCGGGCCTCCTACGAGGGCGCGACGGCCGTCGCCTACGCGGACAAGGTCGTGATTCAGGGAACGAACACCGCTCGACTGGCTGGCCTCCTCGAAGGTGGTGGCGGCCGCGCGCACCTCTACTTCGACGGCGCGAGCCGCGGGAATCCCGGTCCGGCTTCCGTCGGCTGGGTCATCGTGACCGGCGACGGTATCGTCGCGGAGGGGAGCGAACGAATCGGTGAGACGACCAACAACCGAGCCGAGTACGAGGCGCTCATCACGGTACTCGAAGTCGCCGCCGATTACGGATTCGACGAGATACACGTTCGCGGTGACTCCCAACTCGTCGTCAAGCAGGTTCGCGGCGAGTGGAACGCAAACGACCCCGGGATGCGCGAACGACGAGTACGCGTCCACGAACTGCTCGGAAACTTCGGCGAGTGGTCGCTCGACCACGTTCCGCGAGAGATAAACGAACACGCTGACAAGCTTGCGAACGAGGCCCTCGACGATGCCTGAAGTACCTGACGACGTGATAGCTGAGGCAGAGCGACTGACGAGACTGGCGCTTTCAGTCGTCGACGAAAACGAGGCGGCGGCTCACCGAGCACGGCGAGACCAGCTCGTCGCCGGATACGATTTCGTCGCTCGCGTCCGCGAGGAAGGAACGCGCCACACGCTGGTGCTGTACCCGACCGAGTGGGTCGAAGACGACGAGGTGCAGTTCGACCGCATCCGGGATACGTCGCGGGCGATAGAGCGCGTCATCGACGGCACCGGCGCGGAGAGCGAGTGGGAAGCCGTCGAAGCGCACAATCAGGCTCTCGTCGAACAGATCAGCACCGAGTTCGGTGACGACCACGCGGCGAACGTCCGGAAGTTCGCCGATTTCATGGGCAACCACTACGTTCGGCGGCTGGACTCCGCGACGACCGCAGAGGTAGAAGAATTCCTCTCAGAGTACTATCTGCGCAACACGTGGCCGACCGACGCGCAAAAAACGATTGTGCGAGCGAGTCTGGCGCGAGCGTTCGAACTCGCGGGCAGAGAGTCGCCGCCGTTATAGCTGCTTGTTGATGATGTCGCGAACGGTTGACGCCCGGTCGTCCTCGTTCACGAACTTCGAGAGAATCCACTCGAGTTTGTCGACGACCGCGCCCTCACCCTTGCTGGTGAGTGCGTACTGGTTGGTGCGCTTGTCGAGTTCACTCTTCTCTACGAGTCCCATCTCCACGAGGTCGTCTAAGTTGGGGTAGAGACGCCCGTGGTTCACCTCTGAGCCGTAGTACGACTCGAGTTCCCGCTTGATTGCGAGCCCGTACATCGGTTTTTCGCTCAGGATGACGAGAATGTTCTGTTGGAACGCTGTCAGGTTCCGGACCATGCCCAGGTCATTCGATACTGCTTGTGCCTCTGACATAGGGGATGATATG
Source organism: Haladaptatus sp. DYSN1 (assembly GCF_029489995.1). Lineage (NCBI taxonomy): Archaea > Methanobacteriati > Methanobacteriota > Halobacteria > Halobacteriales > Haladaptataceae > Haladaptatus > Haladaptatus sp. DYSN1. The sequence continues at coordinate 1,104,903 of NZ_CP120470.1, read as the reverse complement.
TCACCAATCCATTTAACACTTCTCAACCAATCAGCGGGTTTCACGCCGGCTACCGGTGCTTATTGCCGACAGATTGGTGGGAACCGGCGTGCTGTGGAGCAGATAGGGTCAGCGTGTGGCGCCACCTCGCGGGCATGCCGAAAGGACTTTTTTCCCCCCTCACCGACACGCAGGTGCATGGCGAATCTCTGGGAAGATCTGCAGACAGGGCCGAACTCGCCCGAAGTGATCAACGTCGTCGTCGAGTGTCTCAAAGGTGAACGCAACAAGTACGAGTACGACAAGGACATCCCCGGTGTCGTCCTCGACCGCGTACTTCACTCGAACGTCCACTACCCGAGCGACTACGGGTTCATCCCGCGCTCGTACTACGACGACGAAGACCCATTCGACGCGCTCGTCCTCGTAGAGGACGCGACGTTCCCCGGGTGCATCATCGAAGCCCGTCCGGTCGCCCTCATGAAGATGGACGACGATGGCGAACAGGACGACAAGGTCATCGCTGTTCCGAACGAGGACCCACGCTTCGACCACATCGAGGACTTAGAAGACATCCCACAGCACCTGCGCGACGAAATTGACGAGTTCTTCTCGACGTACAAAAACCTAGAGAAGGGCAAGGAAGTCACGACGCAGGGCTGGGAAGACAAGCAGGCGGCGTACGACGCCATCGAACACGCACGCGACCTCTACGCACAGCACTTCGGCTGAACGGTCGCTGTCGGCGACACCGCCAACACCCTCACGTTTTCGGCTGTGTTCGATTACCCGACCCACGGGTGTGGCGCGGGTCGCCGTCACGAATTGCCGCAATCGACGAGTCCACCTGATTTTCGCAGTCGAAACGAAACTTCTTGTGCCCCACGACGGAATGGGTGGGTATGGGTTTGTTCGACCGGCTCCGTGGCGACGATGCTCCTCGCGTCGCTTTCTTCGGTATCGACGGCGTACCGTACAGCCTTCTCGCAGAACACGAGGACGAATTTCCGAACCTCGCCGCACTCGCGGACGAGGGGGCGTCCGGTGCAATCGACAGCATCGTCCCGCCCGAATCGAGCGCCTGCTGGCCATCGCTTACCACGGGGAAGAATCCCGGTGAGACTGGTGTCTACGGGTTCCAGGACCGCGAGGTCGGTTCCTACGACACGTACGTCCCGATGGGGCGCGACGTGCAGGCGGAACGCCTCTGGGACCGCGTGACCTCCGAGGGACGCAACGCGACGGTGATGAACGTCCCCGTCACGTTCCCACCCCAGCGCAACGTCCAGCGCATGGTCTCCGGGTTCCTCTCACCGAGCCTCGACAAAGCGAGCTATCCAGACGATCTGGAATCGACGCTCGCCGACTTCGGCTACCGAATCGACGTGAACGCCAAACTGGGCCACGACGACGACAAGACCGCCTTCATCGAGGACGCCCACAAGACCCTCGACGGACGGTTCAAGGCGTTCAAGCACTTCGTCGAGCAGGACGACTGGGACCTCTTCTTCGGCGTCTTCATGACGACCGACCGGGTGAATCACTTCCTGTTCAAGGACTACGAACACGACGGCGAGTACAAGGAGGAGTTCATGGAGTTCTACCGGAAGGTAGACCGCTACCTCGGCGAACTCCGCAACGCGCTTGCAGACGACGTGACGATGGTGGTCGCGAGCGACCACGGCTTTACCACCCTTAACTACGAGGTTCACTGCAACGCCTGGCTCAACGAAGAAGGGTGGCTCGATTACCAGGATGACGACCACTCCGGACTCGACGACATCTCCGGGGACACGAAGGCCTACTCGCTCATTCCCGGCCGCTTCTACATCAACTTAGAGGGGCGCGAACCCCGCGGCAGCGTCCCACAGGACGAATACGAAGCCGTCCGCGACGAACTCAAGTCGAAGCTCGAAGCACTCGAAGGCCCCGACGGCAAGAAGGTTGCACAGCGCGTGGTCAAGAAGGAAGAGGCTTTCCGCGGCGACCACGAGGACATCGCTCCCGACCTCGTCGTCATCCCGAACCACGGCTACGACCTGAAATCCGGGTTCAAGCCACACGGCGACGTCTTCGACGTCGGACCACGAAACGGGATGCACAGTTTCGACAACGCCTCGCTCTACATCGACGACCAGAACGCGACCATCCGCGACGCGGACCTCTTCGACATCACGCCGACCATCCTCGACCTGATGGATATCGACTTCGCCCGCGACGCCTACGACGGCGCGAGCCTGCTCTAAAACAGGTCCTCTAACTGGTCGTTTTTGAACGCGGCCGCCGGGTCCGTCCGCTTCTCTGGGCGCGACTCGTGGGCCACTTTCGCCCGCTCCATGAACTCCCTGAGCCGTGGCGACCGCTCGACGCCACACACGAGCACCAGCACCGCGATGCGCTCGCTGTCGAGCGGGAAGTCGCCACCACGAACCTGCATGCTCCCCGTCTCGTCTTCGAGCCACCGCCGCGCCTTTTCGACGCCCTTCCTCGAAAGTCGGTCGGGCTTACCCGCGACGACGAGCAGCGCAGCTTCAGCGTCCACCGCGTTCGGCAGACTTGACCCGGTGAGCAGCGCGTTCCGGGCAACACTCGTGATAACGGTCAGATTCTCGCCCGCGTCTGGACTCGCCGTCGCACTGGCGTAGCCGAGGGCAGCAATACCGCCCGCCCGGAGGGTGTTGATGACCTCGCTCGAATCGACGACGCTCTCCCCGACACCCTCCGTCGCCTCGCCCGCCGCGAGCAGGAGGCCGACTCGCTGGGCGATGTGCTCGTTTATCGTCCCGAACCCTTCTTCGACGCTCTCGCCCGTTGCGTGCCACGCGTCGTTGTCGATGAGCAACACGGCGTCTGCCTCGCGGGCCACCGTCTTCAGCGACCGACCTGCGTTCGCCTGATAAAGCGACCCCTCGCTACGCCCGGGGAGCACACCGATGACGTACACTGGAATGTCGTAGATTCGTTTCAGGTGGCGGGCGAGAACCGGCGCACCGCCGCTGCCCGTGCCCCCGCCGAGTCCAGCGACGATGAACAGTGCCTCCACCTCCGAGGTGATGCGCCCGTCGAGCGCGTCCATCACTTCCGGAGCGTCTTCGTCCATGATTTTCGCGCCGAGTTCGTTGTCGCCACCGACGCCGTGGCCCTTCACCCGCTCCTGGCCGATGAGTAGTGTATCGATGGAGAGTCCCTGGAGGTCCGCGTGCGCGGAGTTCACCGCGAGTGCTCCGCGAATCGCGTCGAACCCCATTCTGGCGTCGAACTCGGCCATTCGTTGCGTGAGTTTCCCCCCGGCCTGTCCGACCCCGATGAGAACGGCTTTCATACGAGAATGTCGATTGCTGAACTAATCAACGTTGTCCCGGACATTCAAAGCAGATGGCGCGACCAGCGTCGGCTATGGTCGATACAGAAACGCTCGAAACCCGGTTGCAAGCCGTCGAACGCGCACTCACCGATTCCGACCACTCCGTCGCCGCGATTCTCAACGCTCAGCGGGAGGTGACGGCAGAGCCATCCCGACCCATCGAAGGGTCGGTGACGGGACCAGTCACGCTCTCGGTGGACGGAGCACCCTCGTATCTCACACTGGCGGCGGTCACCCACGAGTCCGTACCCGCCGTGAACCGAGGCGAGACGACGCATCCGCTCGTCGCTCGAAACCAAAATCTGTTCACCATTCCGTACGGCGATGTCGCGGATACGGTGACTGCGGGACTTGGAGGCAATGAGGAGCGGACAGACCTCCGAACCGCCGCACAGGTCCTGAAAGCGTCGCGTTCCGTCTCAGCCGCCACCGCGAACGAATCGCTCGCCACGAACCGACGTGAACTCGAAGCGTCGGTGTCCACGGGGACAGGTCACGTCACCTCACGCCTCGTCACGGCCCTGAGACGGGAGGGAGTTGGGGCGAGCGACGACGCCCAGGAGCAACTCGTCGAGGATGCGCTCGGTCGATGGCAGACGCCAGCGGGCAGGGCGCTCACACTGGCAAACGGGTCGTCCACCCGGGCAGTGGCACGGGCGGGTGCGGCCGAAGACGACTCCCGCACCGCGGAGCGACTCGCCGTTCAGTTAGACGTGGCAGTCGCAGAATCGCTGCAAGAACAGTCGTCCCGACCGACCGAGGAAGTGGTGAATACCACGCTTCAGACGACCAGAACCGTCTCCCAGACGGTGGCGAAAGAGGTCATCGCGAACGCGACAGAGCACCACAGCAAAGCGGTGCTCGAACGGCGACTCAACCGCTCGTTCGCCCGGCTTCCGGCTGGCCTTCCGATCGCGCCGATGCCGGGGTACTGGTACGCGACGACGAACCTCTGGACGGTCGATGTCGCTGGATCATACACTCGATTCACAGTCGCGTCGTCCACTGGACCCCGGGGAATCGCCTACACCCGGGCGGGTCAGACAGTAACGCTCGACGTCGATGGAGACGGCGTCGTCGAACGGTTTGGACGCGCTCCGAAGGTGTCGTTCGCCGTTAAAACGGCTGTCGTGGTCGTCGTCCCACCGGGTCGCGCCGGCGTCGGCGATATCGACGGCGACGCGGACGAACGCTCTCCGGGCTGGCCCACCAGCAGTACCGGTGGCAAGTGACAACCACTTGTACCGGGAGGTTCTACAGAGGCGCATGTTGTACGACGTGAGCGACGAGCCGGGCGAACTGTCGCCCACCGAACTGCGAGCCCTCTACGAAGCTGAGTTGCGCGAGACGATTTCTGCGGTCGGCATCGAGTCCGTGGCCGCAGCGAGCGACGTGGACATAGAAACCGTCGAGGCGCTGGCTGGCGGCGAGTCACCCGCACTGACGCTCGAAGACGCAGCGGCGATTCTCGCCTGTGACGACGCGCTCCCCGACAAACGAACCATCCTGATGGAGGTCCGCGACCACCTGCTCATGGGAATGACCACGGCCATCCTCGACGTGGAAGCCATCGAGTCCGGGCTGAACAACCACCTCGACGCGCGCGACATCCAGCAGAAAGTCGAGGGGCGTGCGCCGATGACGCTGAGCGAGTTCGCGGCGCTCCACCAGTTCATCGAGAGTCGAAAACGCTGATGCGCGTCGCAATCCTCGGCTGTGGCTACGTCGGGCTGGAACTCGGTCGCCAGCTCACGCCCCGCCAGGAGGTGTGGGGCGTCAGGCGCTCTGCCGAGGGCCGAAACGCCATCGACGCGGCCGGTTTCGAGCCGATTCGCGCAGACCTGACCGACCCCGACTCACTCGGTGCGATTCCAGACATCGATGCCCTCGTGTTCGCGGCGAGTTCTGGTGGCCGCGGAGCGGCCGCTGCCCGCCGCATCTTCGTCGAGGGATTACAAGGAGCAATCGACCACTTCGGGGCGAGAGCGAACGCTCCAGACCGACTCGTCTACACCTCGAGTACAGGCGTCTATGGCGACCACGGCGGCGAGTGGGTGGACGAAGCGACGCCCATCGAGCCGACGACAGAGAAGACGCGTGTGCTCGCCGAAGCAGAACGAGTCGCCATCGAATCGGCCGCCGACGCGGGAATCGATGGAACAGTCGCACGATTCGCCGGGTTGTACGGCCCAGACCGCTACCGGCTCGACCGTTACCTCTCGGGCCCGGTCACGGAGGGGTATCTCAACATGGTCCACCGCGACGATGCGGCCGGTGCGCTGGCCTATTTCCTCGAAGCGGACCTTGCACGCGGGGAGGTAGTGTTGGTCGCAGACGACGAACCAGCCGCGAAGTGGACGTTCGCCGATTGGCTCGCCACGGAGTGCGGCGTGCCGGAACCGCCAAAGCGAACGAAAGCCGAGCGCCTCGAAGCCGACGCACTCTCCGAGGCGGCGAGACGGCGGATTCTGACGAGCAAGCGCTGTTCGAACGACTATCTCCGCGCTCTCGGGTACGAATTCGCGTTCCCGACGTACCGCGAGGGCTATCGCGCTGCTATCGACGCGTACCGCCAGCAGAACCGGTAGCCAGCGAAGAACCCATACCCAGTGTCGTGGTTGAGGGTAACATACTTACCAATTCGCGTAGAGCGAATGGGTATGTCGAGACAGGCGGTTGTCGCAGGCGAATTCGGTCAACTTACCGATACCGCCTCGGCATTCGCCGCGGAGAACCCGTTGCTCGTCGCTGCCGGTGGCGTTCTTCTCCTCGCACTGCTCGTCTTTGCGGTGCGGGCGGGAACGCCTCAACTGCGTCGGCATCCGAGTTCGAAGTTCTGCAAGCAATTGGCTCGATACGACGAGGTGACGGTGCTGATGCACCCGAACCCCGACCCGGACGCGATGGCGTGTGCGGCGGCAGTCGAATTCCTCGCAGAGAGCGTCGGGACGCGGGCAACGCTCCAGTATCCGGGAAAGATTCGCCACCAGGAAAACCGAGCGTTCGAGACGGTACTCGACCTCGAACTGGTCCACATCGACACCGCAGGCGACCTCGCCTCCGAGAACGTCGTACTCGTAGACCACAACGTCCCACGGGGGTTCAACGGCGCATCAGGAATCGTCCCGTTCGCCGTCATCGACCATCATCCGGGGACTGGAACGGGAACCGCCTTCACCGACTGTCGGACGGCCTACGGGGCGTGTTCGACGATTCTCGCGGAATACCTCGACGAACAGGGCTACGAACCCGACCGCGAGGATGCGGACGTAGAGAAACCGATTCCCCGAACGCTCGCCACCGGCCTGTTGTACGGAATTCAAGCCGACACGAAACATCTGACCAAGGGCTGTAGTGCGGCGGAGTTTCGCGCCTGCAGCTTTCTGTTCCCGGGCGTGGACGAGGATTCGCTCGACCGCATCGCCAACCCGCAGGTCGGAGCCAACGTGCTCAAAATCAAGGCTCGCGCCATCACGGAGTGTGACTTAGACCACCCGCCGTTCGCCGTGAGCGACGTGGGTAACGTCGATATCGTAGACGCCATTCCGCAGGCCGCAGACGAACTCGTTCGCCTGGAAGGCTTTACGGCCGTCGTCGTGCTGGGGTCGAGCAATGGGACCATCCACATCTCGGGGCGCTCCCGGGACGACCGGGTTCACATGGGAAAGACCCTCCAGGAGGTCGTAAACGACATCCCGATGTCGAGTGCGGGCGGCCACGCGAGAATGGGCGGCGGACAGGTTTCGGTCGAACACATGGAGGGCATCGGCCCTCGAAAGGGGATGAACCGAGAGGAACTGATCGACCGCCTGTACGACGGCATGGCCGGCGAACTCTAACTGGGGGCTTTTACCCCTCGCGGCGCTACGACAGGCATGGCTACTGCCGACGGCACCTGGCGCTATCGGAATCGCTACTTCGAGCGGTTCGGCCGCGCCTATTTCCGGCGTTTTGGCGACCAGACCATCACGAGCATCGGCCTCGGAACGTACCTCGGCGACCCGACCGACACGGTGGACGAGTCCTACCACGAAGCCATCGTCACGACGCTCGAATCGGGCTGTAACGTCGTGGACACGGCCATCAACTACCGAAATCAGCGAAGCGAGCGCGTGGTCGGCGCGGCGCTCGCGGATGCGGACGTAGACCGTGAGGAGATTCTCGTTTCGACGAAAGGCGGGTTCGTCCCGTTCGACGGCGACCGCCCGGAAAATCCGGGCGAGTACGTGAAATCCGAGTACGTCGATTCCGGCCTCGTCTCGCGGGAGGACCTCGCCCACGGCAGCCACTGCATCTCGCCTGCGTATATCGACGACCAGGTAGACCGGTCGCTCGAAAATCTCGACCTCGATACCATCGACCTCTACTACGTCCACAACCCCGAGACGCAACTCGACGTGCGCTCTCGAGAGGCGGTGTACGACGCGCTCGAAGCCACGTTCACGCGACTCGAAGAGCGGGCCGCAGCCGGGGACATCAACCACTACGGTGTGGCGACGTGGGACGCCTTCCGCGTACCGAAAGACCACGACCACTACCTCTCTATCGTGGAGGTCGTCTCGCGAGCACGGAAGGCTGCGAAAGCCGCCGGCAACACGACCACCCACTTCCGGGCGATTCAACTGCCGTTCAACGTCGGGATGGCCGACGCCTTCACCCAGGAGAGCCACGACGGCCCGGAAGGAGCACAGAGCGTCCTCTGGTTCGCCAGAGAGGCGGGGCTCAACGTGTTCACGAGCGCGAGTCTGTTACAGGGGCGACTCGCCCGCGACCTGCCGGACGCCGTCGCCGCCCAACTGCCCGGTGAGACGACCGCTCAACAGGCACTCAACTTCGCCCGAAGTGCCCCCGGCGTGACCTGCTCGCTCGTCGGAATGTCCTCGCCGGCCCACGTCGAAGAGAATCTCAAGGCCGGCGAAGGGGACGCGATGGGTGCCCGGGCGTTCGACGCCATCTTCGAATGATTAGCGCAGTTCGCGCCACTCCGTACCACAGTCCGGGCAGGCCCGTACCGAGCCGATTTCGTCCGGGTCGTTTCGCGTCTTGAGTTTCTTGTTGCACTCCGCGCAGGTGAGCCGTTCGTAGGTGTCCTTGACGATGGCCCCCGACCGAAGGCCCTTGCGAGTCGATTCCATACTGCCGGGCTACGGACGGGGAGCCCAAATATACCGGGGTGGCTGTAGAGCCGGTAAACCCGCTCACGGGACTGCACGATACGTGAAGTCAGGAGCACGCAACGGGGCACTTCGGAACCTTTGAGAGGGCGAGGGTGAAATCCCAGGACGTGTCACGCCGCCAGTTATTCGGCTCGCTCTGTGCGATGGTGTTCCTCGTCAATCTCGGACGAGTGCTGTTCGCACCGCTCTTAGAGCCGCTCATCGTGGACTTCGAGACGACCCGCACGACGATGGGTCTGGTGGCAACCCTCGCCTGGATGGGCAGTGCCCTGCCACGGATTCCGACCGGCTACCTCCTCACTCGGGTCCGCCGGCATCGCGTGGTTCTGCTCACGGGCTTCATCCTCACCGCCGCGTCGCTGTTCACCGCGGCCGCGTCCTCCGTCGAAATGCTGATGGTCGGGTCGTTCTCGATGGGCGTCGCGAGCGGGGCGTACTTCATCGCCGCGAATCCACTCGTGAGTGAACTCTACCCCCAGCGCCTCGGGCGCGCCATCGGCGTCCACGGTATGTCGAGCCAGATGGCCGCCGTCCTCGCCCCGCTGCTCGTGACCGCGGTGCTCTTCGTCGACGACTGGCGGAGCGTGTTCCAACTCGTCGCCGTCGTCGCCCTCCTTGCGACGGCCGTGCTCTTTCTCGTCGCCCGTCGAACCGACATCCCGCAGGGTGGAGCCTCCGACCGCAATCTGCTCACGGCGGTGAAAAAGCAGTGGCGCATCATCCTCGCAGGCATCGCCTTCGTTGGCGTCGCCTCGTTCGTCTGGAACGGCCTGTTCAACTGGTATCCATCCTACCTGACGGTGAAAGGGCTGTCGCCTGAAACCTCCCGAACTATGCTCTCGGTCGTCTTCGCCGCGGGCGTCCCCGCCTTCCTCGTCGGTGGCCGGTTCGCAGACCGCTTCGACACGGTGCGCCTGCAACTCGCCATCGTCGGCGCGTTCGCACTGAGCCTCGTGGCTCTGACGTTCGCCGCCGGATTAATACAGATTATCGTCGTGAGCACAATCATCGGCTTCGTCATCCACAGCATGTTTCCGACCGTCGATACCTTCCTGCTGTCGTCGCTGCCCGACCAGCACCGCGCGAGCGCCTACTCGGTTTACAGCGGGACGATGATGCCGATGCAGGCGACCGGCTCGTACGTCGTCGGCGGCCTCACCGACGTGGGATACAGTTACGGAACGATTTACCAGTTCTTCGCGGTCTGCCTCGTCGGCGTGATGGTCGTCCTGTTCGTGCTGAACCGCGCCGGACGCATCCCGCGGCGCGGCCGAACCGACGCCTGAATGCGGCTGCTTTTTGCGACCCAGAACCTATCAGTCGCCGATGGAGTACGTCCAGGAGCGCGTGACGACGCTGCACGACCTGACCGGGCACGTCCCCGACGCGCCGACAGACCGGGCCGCCGTCGTCGTTCCGATGACCGAGCGCGAATACGCGGGACTGGCCGCAGAACGGGTACTCTCGACGCTGGAGCGCGTCGACCCCGCCCGCGTGGTCGTCCCGCTTCGGGCGAGTGCGGACCGCGTTGGCGACTTCTGTGACTGGTTCGACGCCTTCGAGTTGGACGTGGACCTACTCTGGTGTACCGGACCGGGACTGGGAGACCGCCTCGCGGAGGCGGGGCTCTCCGGACCGATGGGAAAGGGTCGGGACGTGTGGCTCGCCCTCGGCATCGCCGCCCAGGAGGAGTACGTCGTCGTCCACGATGCGGACGCGAAGACCTACGCCGCGAGCCACGTTCCACGGCTTCTCGCACCGCTCGCGGGCGAGTACGAGTTCACGAAGGGCTACTACGCCCGCGTCGAGAACAACCAGCTCTACGGCCGCCTCGCCCGCCTGTTCGTCGCGCCGCTGCTTCGGGCGCTCGTCGCCGAACACGACGCCCCGATTCTCGACTACCTGACGGCGTTTCGCTACCCGCTCGCCGGAGAATTCGCATCCACCTCGAAACTCGCCCATCACCTCCGTCCCCAGCGCCAGTGGGGGCTCGAACTCTCGACGCTTGGCGACGCTTTTGGTGCAGTCGGCTTTACTGGCTCTGCGCAGGTCGATTTGGGGAAACACGAACACGACCACCGCGCCGTCTCCGGTCCGACTGGCCTCTCGGACATGAGCGAAGGAGTCGGACAGGCGCTCTTTCAGGTGCTCGCAGACTTCGACGTAAAACCGGATTACGACGCACTGCCGGGGCAGTACCGCGAGACTGCGCTCCAGTTCGTCCGTCAGTACGCCGCCGACGCCGCGTTCAACGGGCTCGACTACGACCGCGAAGCAGAACGCCGGCAGGTGGGCGTGTATCAGCAGGCAATCGAACCACTGACCGATGACACGCGCCTGCCGTCGTGGGACGAGAGTTCTCTCTCGTCCGACGAGGTGTGGGCAGCCTCGCGAATCGACCTCGAAGCCGCGATGGATGACCATTAAGCCCGGGTGGCCAGAATGTGATGACGATGGACCTGAGCCACGACGAACTCGCGGGGGTTGTAGACCTCTTTACCGCACTCACCCGTGAGGAACTCACCACTGCGCTCGCCGAACTTGCCTACCGACAGGGCACGGAGGACGCGGTGTTTACGGACCAAATCGACGCCGCCGTCGAACGCTACTTTCTGGTCGAATTCGAGCGCGACGGAACGGCCTACCTCACACCCGGCCCGGTCGCGTTCCCCGAGTTGCCCGACGGCGGCGAAGACCTCCCGCACATCCTCGATGTAGAATTGCGAGAGATAGACCGGAGCGCGATTGCTACGCCCGTCGAGGCACGATTTCGTCGGGACGCCGCGGCCGCCGTCAACGCGGGCGACGACGAGCGCATCCTCCACCTGCTCGACGTGAGCTACGACCTGGAAGCGTGGGGACCGGTCGACTTGGACGCCGCCCGCGACCTGCTCGACGAGGCCCGGGCGAATTAAGCCGCTCCGTCGCATGACTTCGCATATGAATCTCGACCGGGTGGCGCGCTACTCGCCCTCCGAAGTCACGGACGAGGAGCGCGAAGCGGGCGTCCTCGTGCCCATTCTCACCCGTGACGGGGAGCCACAGCTTCTCTTTACGAAGCGCGCAGACCACCTCGGCGAACACCCCGGGCAGATGTCGTTTCCCGGCGGCGGGCGCGAGCCCGCGGACGCGGACCTCGAAGCAACTGCCCTCCGAGAGGCAAACGAGGAGATCGGCTTGGACCCCCGCACCGCAGAAATTGTGGGCCGACTGGACGACATCAGGACGATTACGAGCTACGCGGTGCGCCCCTTCGTCGCCACCGTCCCCGACGCCCAGTACACCCCCGACGAGCGCGAGGTGGCCGAAATCGTCGTCCTCAGCCTCGACGACCTGACCGACCTCGCGAACTACGAGTCAGAGCGCCGGATGCACCCCCACTACGGCGACATCCGACTGCACTTTTTCCACGTCGATGGCTACACCGTCTGGGGCGCGACGGGGCGCATCCTGGTGAACTTCCTCGAAGTCGCGACGGATTGGGAGATGCCACGGAAAGTTGATAGGGTGGTTGATCCAGACGCGGACTTGCCCACTTGAGCGGTTTATCGCGAAAGAGCGAGTCAGCGTCTGTTTGATGCTGATTCACCGACGTGAGCGTCTCGTCGCGAACGCGTGAATCAGCGTCTGTCTGATGCGGACCTTCCCACCTGAGTCCTCACGGCGCACGAGGAACTGACTCCGACTCTCGAACGAACGTGAGCACAGCATCCACGAATTCGTCCGGAGCCGAATTTATCGCGACGTGGCCGTGACCCTCGAACGTGACGATTCGGCTGTTCGGCAGCGTTTCTGCGAGCGCGGCCGTGGCTTCCCGGAGGAACGGAGCACTCTCGCTGCCGGTCAACAGCAGCGTCGGCATCGTGAGCGCGGCGAGTCGGTCGGCGTCGAATTCGTACGCGTCTGGGGCCGCCTCCTCTCTCGCGATTGTGTGTGCGGCGGCGACGCGGTCCGGCCAGTTCGGAGCCGTGCGAAGCACGTCAACCCCCGCTGGTGGCATCCCGGCGACGTCCTTGAAGAAGCGGACCAGTGCTTGCTCGTTCTGATTGCGGTCTACAAGTGCTTGTATCGCTTCGAGCGTCTCGTGGGACGAGATGACCTGGCCCGTCGGTGAGAACGGCGGTTCGTACAGGACGAGTTTGCTGACGTTCTCGGTGTGCAGCGCGGCCTCCAGCGAGCAGAGTGCGCCGTACGAATGGCCGAGCAAGACCACTGGTTCCCCGATCGAGTCGACGACGGCGACCACGTCTTCTACCTCTCGCTCTAAACTATACTCGGGTGCGTCACCGCTCTCGCCGCGACCTCGGCGGTCGATGGCGTAGAGCGTGAAGTGTTCTTCGAGCGCCGAGCGGATTGGTTCCCACCGGGTATGGTCAGCCGTCGTCCCGTGAACGAGGACCATCGGTGGCCCGTGGCCCGTCTTTTCGTACGCAATCTCGATTCCATCTGCCGAACGAACTGTTTCCATCTGCCTCCCCTCACGAGACTAGACGAGCGCGACAGTGCTCTCTGTTTCGCCCGCATTCGAGACAGTCAGCTGGCCGTGACAGGCAATTTCGCCACGAGCGATAACCTTTTGCCGGGAACGGCGATAGAAGGTGTATGGTCGCACAGACGATGGATCGAGTTCCGGAGCGGCGATAGACTATTTTCCATGAGAGGTGGCTATGCTAACTGGTGAGACACGTCTCTCTGAGACGGGTTTGGACGCGGTCGCGCTCAAACCCGCGGAGTGTGACGTGCGCAGAGCGGACGCCCTCTCCGTGGGCGTCGTCACGATAGACTACGAGGGCCGCGAGCACCTCCCCGACGTCGACGTACTCGCCGAACTCGCCCGGACGAAGGAGGTCAGACTGACCACGCCCGTTCGCGCAGACGGTTTCGACCCCCTCGGCGACGACTCGCGCTACGACGAGATTCCAGATGGAATCAAGCAGGTGCTCGTCGCCGGCCACTCGGCGTACCTCACAGCGGAGGAGCGAAAACGTCCCATAGCGCCCCGGTTGGCCGCCGCCCTCGAACGTGCGCCCGACTCGTGGGTCGGCACGGAAGGCGTAGAGCGAATCGCGCTCGCCACCGGCGGGACGCAGTTCGACCTGCTCTCGCGGACGACCCGACGAGACGTGCGGGCGCTTCGGGCCGCCGGCTACGACGGCGAACTCGCCGTCTACGCACCCACGGTGCTCACCGACGACGAGGACGAGATTCTGGATGCAGTTGGAGCCTACGCCGCGCGCAGACGGCCCGTCGCCCGGGCGCTGCCCGACGGCGCGGCCACCGACTCGTCGGCCACCGGTCGCGCTCGGAAGGTGTTGCTCGCGGCGAGTCGCGACTACGCGCTCGTCGGCACGCCCAGCGCGGTCGCAGAACAAATCGAAGCGCTCCGCGCGGTCGGCGTCGATACCGTCGTCGGCTACCCCGCCCGGGGCATCGACGAGTTTCTGCGCTGAGAGTTAAGCCCCCGGCCGACGAGGGTTCCGTATGACGTTTCGAGTGGCCGTCGCCGGCGGCGGCGCAGTTGGCGTGACCACCGCCCACGACCTCGCGGTGCGCGACGCGGACGTGACGCTTTTCGAACGCGACGAACTGGCGAGCGGGTCGAGCGGCCGCGCCGCTGGCGTGTGTTACTCGCACTTTCCGAACCCGGTTGACGCGCGGATTGCTCGACGGTCGCTCTCCCGATTCCGGGAGTTCGCCGCTGCGCGCGAGGACTTCGAATTCACGTCCTGTCCGTACGTCTGGTTCGCTCACGAGTCAGACGAGGAGCGGTGCGACCGGCTCGGCGAACAGGTCGAGCGGATGAACGCAACCGGCGGCGACGTCTCCCGCGTGACGCCTGCGGAACTAGAAGCCGACTTCCCGGCGTTACGGGCCGCGGACATCGGGGCGGCCGCCCGTGCCGACGACGCCGGCTATACGGAACCCGCCACCTACGTCCGGGCGATGGGCGAGGCGGCCCGTGAAGCCGGCGTCACCATCGAGGAGAACGCGCCGGTTCGTCTCGACGACGATGGGAATCTGGAGACACCCCGGGACGCAGGTGCGTTCGACGCCGTGGTTCTCACGACGGGTGTCCAGACGAAGAAATTACTCGCAGATGCAGGCATCCAGATTGCGATGAAGCCGTACCGGGTGCAGGCGCTCACTACCGAAAAGGCGGCAGCGAGCGACGAGATTCCGATGACCTACGACGCGACTGAGGGGTTCTACTTTCGCCCGCGGAAAGGCGGCCTGCTCGTCGGGGACGGGACCGAACTGTTCGAGCGCGATCCGGACGACTACCCCGAGGATGCAGACGACGAGTTCGTGGAGACGAACCGGCAACGAGTGGCCCGACGCGTCGCGTTCGAACCGAGAGTTTCCCGAGCGTGGGCGGGGATGTGTGGGGCGACGCCGGACTACGACCCACTGGTCGGGGAAGTAAGAGACGACTTGTTCGTCGCCTGTGGCTTCCAGGGCCACGGCTTCATGCGCTCGCCAGGCATCGGAGAACTGCTCGCAAAACAGGTGCTCGGGGAAACCGACTTCGACGCGTTCGACCCGACACGATTTCGGGGCGACGAGGAGTTCGAAATCGTCGAAGGACTCAGCTGATTACGGCCGGTCTTCGTCGTCTGCTGCCTCGTCCGTGTCCTCGATGTCGTCCGTGCCTGCCGGCTTGACGTCGGATTCGTCGACGTCGTCCATCTCGATGACCTCGTCCTCCTCGTCTTCGACCGTGACTTCCGTCTCTTGCACCTTCGGCACGCGGACGTGAAGGGTGCCGTTTTTCGTGAGTTTCGCCGTCGCGTCGGTCGTATCGACCTCTGCCTCGGGGGGCAGTTTCACGCTGCCGTCGAGCGAGAGGCCGCGGCCGGGAAAGCGCATCTCGTAGCCGTCGTGGAAGTCACGGAAGCGGTCGACGCGGACGTGGATGGTGTTCTCGGCAAAGCGCACCTGCACGTCGCTCTGGGTCGCCCCGGGAGCGTCGAAGACGGCGAGGAAGGCGTCGTCGCTTTCGAGTAAATCGACGGGCAGTGGCTTTCGTTCCTGGACGCGACTGGAGGCGCGCCCGACGTTCTCGACGATGACGTTCCCGATGGATTTGCCAAGTTCCTTAATCATACCTCGATTTCCTCCAGCGAGTCGTCTCGCTCGCAGTA
Organism: Haladaptatus sp. DYSN1; assembly: GCF_029489995.1. Lineage (NCBI taxonomy): Archaea > Methanobacteriati > Methanobacteriota > Halobacteria > Halobacteriales > Haladaptataceae > Haladaptatus > Haladaptatus sp. DYSN1. The sequence goes on along the minus strand of NZ_CP120470.1, from coordinate 1,089,241 downwards.
CGGGCAGGAGAAGTCTGCCACGGTGACGCTGTCTGGCATGTCGTAGGTGTAGTGCAACTCGAACATGTCGAGCTCGCAGGCGTCGTTCGTGCAGGCTACTTCGAGCGTCTTTGGCATGCGAGGAGATAGTGTATCCACGAGTATAAGCGCGCGGGCTTTCGCATCCGTTTTACCGTTCGACGGGCTAGACTGGCCTATGACTGACCCCGCCGACCTGCAGGTCACCATCGTCGACGGGTACGTAGACGAACCGGCGCACTTCGGCGTGCCACCGTACATCTCGACGTATCCGCGGTACACGGCGGGCGCGCTCGTAGACGCCGGCGTTCCCGAGTCCCAGATTACCTACCACACCATCGACGCACTACGCGACGAAATGACCAACTGGCGCGACGTCGAGGAAGCCGACTTGCTCATCTACGTCGGCGGAATGACCGTCCCCGGGAAGTACGTCGGCGGCACGCCCGCCGAACCCGACGAGGTCAAACGCCTCGCGTGGACCGCCAGGGGCACGACGCTCATGGGCGGCCCCATCCGATTCGGCGTCGGCGAGAACAACGAGGGCGGCAGCGACATGGAGCGCAAGGACCTCGACTACGACTTCGTCGCCAAGGGCGACATCGAGGCGGCCGCCCACGACCTCGTCGAAAGTGGCCTCGAAGGCTTCGGCGACCGGATGCGCTCGAACGAGGAAATCGACCGCTGGGCCGCGAACGGCGCGTTCGTCATCGAGAACCACCCGAACTATCCCGAATATCTCATCTGCGAAATGGAGACCTCCCGGGGCTGTGCTTACCGCTGTTCGTTCTGCACGGAACCACTGTACGGGAACCCAGCGTTCCGCAGCGCAGAGTCCGTCGTGCGCGAAGTCGAGGAACTCTACACCCGCGGCGCGCGCCACTTTCGCATCGGACGGCAGGCCGACATCCTGGCCTTCGGCGGCGACGGCGAGAAACCGAACCCGGACGCCCTGCGCGACCTCTACGGCGGCATCCGCGAGGTGGCCCCTGACCTCGGCACGCTCCATCTCGATAACATGAACCCCATTACGGTCGTGAAGTGGCCGGAACTGTCGAGAGAAGGCATTCGCGTCATCGCGAAGCACAACACGCCCGGCGACACCGCCGCCTTCGGCCTCGAAAGCGCGGACCCGGTCGTCCAAGAGGAGAACAACCTAAACGTCACAGCAGAGGAGTGTTTCGAGGCAGTCAAAATCGTCAACGAGGAGGCTGGCTGGCGACCCGGTGACGACCCGTCTGCGGCCCCGACCCACGGCGAGGAGGCGTCTGCACGGTTACCAAAATTGCTGCCCGGCATCAACCTCCTGCACGGGCTGAAAGGCGAGACGAAAGAGACCTACCAGCACAATCTCGACTTCCTGCAGCGCGTCTACGACGAGGGCCTGATGGTCCGTCGGGTGAACATCCGGCAAGTGATGGCCTTCGCGGGCACCGAAATGTCGGAGACAGGGTCGGCAATCGCGAAGGACCACAAGAAATTGTTCAAGAAGTACAAAAAGCAGGTGCGCGAGGAGATCGACAACCCGATGCTAAAACGAGTCGCGCCGGCGGGAACTATTCTCCCCCACGTCCACCTCGAATACCACAAGGACGGCAAGACGTTCGGCCGTCAACTCGGAACCTACCCGCTGCTCGTCGCGGTTCCCGGCGAGCGGGAACTCGGGCGGACCGTAGACATCGTCGTGACCGACCACGGCTATCGCTCGATTTCCGGCGTCCCACACCCCCTCGACGTGAACGAGGCGACCATGGACGAACTGATGGCCATTCCCGGCCTCGGTCGAGGGCGGGCGGGAGACATCATCGTCAACCGACCGTACACGACGCCCGACCAGCTCAAATCGCAAGTGGGCGCGGACGTGGGACCGTTCATCGACACCCTTCTTCCCGGGCAGTCGAACTAACAGTTTTTTCGACTGGTCTTCGCAGTGAGAGCAGGCCAGAAGTGCTTTAGGAGTCGGTGGACGAAACTCCGGTAATGAGCCAAGACGTTGAAGTGAGCGTGGTTCTCCCCGCCTACAACGAGGAGAAAACCATCGAGCACACGGTGAAAACCACGCTCGACACGCTCGCGACGTTCCTCCCCCCAGGCTCGTTCGAAGTCATCGTCGCCGAAGACGGGTGTGACGACCGTACCCCTGAAATCGCAGACGAGATGGAAGCGGAGTTCCCCGCCGTCCGCCACTTCCACAGCGATGAACGACTCGGCCGCGGTGGCGCGTTAGAACGGGCATTCGAAGCCTCCCACGGTCGCACGCTGGTCTACTTCGATACGGACCTTGCGACGGACATGAAGCACCTGGAAGAACTCGTAGAGAGCGTTCGCTCCGGCGAGTACGACATCGCGACCGGGTCGCGGTGGATGCCAGGCAAAGAGATAGACCGCCCCGCAAAGCGCGGAATTCCGAGCAAGGGCTTCAACGGCCTCACGCGGTTTTTCCTGCGCTCTGACTTGCTCGACCACCAGTGTGGGTTCAAAGCGTTCGACCGCGAGGCGTTGTTCGACATCATGGACGACGTCGAGGACAACCACTGGTTCTGGGACACGGAGGTTCTCGTTCGCGCCCAGAAGAAGGGCTACCGCATCAACGAGTTCGCCGTCGAATGGACGCCCATGGAGGACACGAAAGTGGACCTCGTCCGCGACGTGTTCGGGATGGGCAGCCAGATTCTGCGGGTCTGGTACGAGTTCTCCGTCAGCCCGAAAATCAACCGCAAGACGACGCTCGGCGCGGGGACGCTGCTGACCATCGTCGCCCTCCTCCTCATGACCCAGTACATCGACTTCAGTCAGGTCATCACGGAGATGCAGGGCGCAGACCCCGTTCTCATCGGCGTCGCCGCGGTCATTTACCTCGTCTCGTGGCCGCTCCGCGGCGCGCGGTACAAGGACATCTTGAACAAACTCGGCTTCCGCGAAAAGACCGGCTTCCTGACCGGTGCCATCTTCATCAGTCAGACCGGGAACCTCGTGTTCCCCGCCCGTGCCGGTGACGCGGTGCGTGCCTACGTGGTGAAGACCCGCCGGAAAGTGCCGTACCCCTCCGGGTTCGCGTCGCTTACCGTCGAGCGTGTCTTCGACCTGCTCACCATCACGGTGCTCGCGGGCGCGGTGTTCATCCTGCTCGCACTGACCGGGTTTACGAGCGTCGAAGGCCTGAGCCAGGCCATCACGCAGATTAGCGGCGAGCGCGGACAGAGCGGCCGGTACGCCCTCTACCTCGCCGGATTCGTCGGCGTGGCCGCCATCTCCGCGACGGCGCTCATCGTCGCCTCCGCGCGGACGGAGAGCAACCACATCCGGAGTTTCGTCACCCGCATCAGCAACGACTCCTACGCCGACTACGTCGCGGGCGTCTTAGAACGGTTCGCCGGAGACGTGCAGGTCGTGGCGAGCGACAAGCGCGCCTTCGCCCGCGTCGGCGCGAGCAGCCTGCTCATCTGGACGCTCGACGTGCTGACCGCAGTCGTCGTGTTCGCCGCCTTCGGCGTGGATCTCCCGTTCACCACGCTGCTCGCCGTTGGGTTCTTCGCAGTGAGCGTCGGGAACCTGGCGAAGGTTCTCCCCCTCTCGCCCGGCGGCGTCGGCCTCTACGAGGGGGCCTTTTCGCTGCTCGTGGTGGCGCTGCTCCCCGTCTCGTGGGAAGTCGCACTCGGCGCGGCCATCGTCGACCACGCCGTGAAGAACATCGTGACGGTGCTCGGCGGCGTCGCCTCGATGCTGCTGCTCAACGTCTCGCTCACGACGGCAGTAAAAGAGAGCCGCGACGTACCTGACGTCGAAGCCGTCGAGAACTAGTACAGGTCGGTGACGAAGGGGCCGAGCGCCCCCGCTACAGCCTGCGTCAATGCCGCTTCGCGGTCCACGATACCGGCCGTGAGCGCTCCTGCTGCACCCTGTTTTTTCGCCACGTTGTTCATATCGAGTACGTCGTCCATCACGGGGCCGAGTTCCTCGCCCACCTCGATTCGTGCGGCGATATCTTCGGGGAGCGCGAGACTCGGTCCCGCGCCGCGCCCGACGCGCTCGCCGTCCGTGACGGCCGCCCACATCACGAGGTAGAGACGGTCGTCGACCGTCGCGACGCCACCCTCGATGCCGATACCGAGGTCGAACTCACCCGCGTCGAGCACGGCTCGCGCCCGGTTTTCGGCTCCCGAGATGGTCTCCTGAAGACCGCGCGGCTGTTCTGACACGCCCGATTCGACGGCGACGGGTTCGACCGTCGCGTCCAACACGTTCGCGAGTGCCTGTTCGGTGGCCCTGACTTTGACCGGATTCTGACTGCCGACGCCGACGCGCATGGCAGTGAGAAGCCGCGTCGGTCACTTGGGAATTACCATCCGCGGCTCGACGCATGACAATATATAACATTTGTGCCGGCAGAACCTGAAACGGCCATTTGTTCCTGTTTCGCGGCGATACCGTAGCGTAAACCAAAACCCTTAAATGACTTTCGTCCGAAGCCCGGGCCACGGACAGCCATCCGGGATTTCTCCAGATACGCTTCCCGGATAGCCCCCGCCAGCGCTACACCCATGAGAGAACACACCCGCACGCGAACCCGAGCACAAACAGAAGAGAGCGAGAACGAACAGGAATCGAGCAACAACAAGCTCAACTGCCCAGAATGTGGCTCCGGCAAACTCGTCGGCGACTCCACCCACGGCGAGACGGTCTGTCAGGACTGTGGTCTCGTCGTAGACGAGAAAGAAATCGACCGCGGCCCAGAGTGGCGCGCCTTCGACTCCCGAGAGAAGGATAAAAAATCGCGCGTCGGCGCCCCGACGACCAACACGATGCACGACAAGGGGCTCTCGACCAACATCGACTGGCGCGACAAGGACGCCTACGGGAAGTCCCTCGGCAGCCGCCAGCGCGCGAAGATGCAGCGCCTTCGCAAGTGGAACGAACGATTCCGCACCCGCGACAGCAAAGAGCGCAACCTCAAACAGGCACTTGGGGAAATCGACCGCATGGCCTCGGCCCTCGGCCTCCCGAACAACGTCCGGGAAACCGCCTCGGTCATCTACCGCCGCGCGCTCTCCGAGAACCTCCTGCCCGGACGCTCCATCGAAGGCGTCGCAACCTCGGCGGTCTACGCCGCCGCCCGCCAGGCGAGCATGCCGCGCAGTCTCGACGAAATTGCGGAGGTCTCCCGTGTCGAGAAGAGCGAGATTGCCCGCACGTACCGCTACGTCGTCCGCGAACTCGGCCTCGAAGTGCGCCCCGCGGACCCAGAGAGCTACGTGCCGCGCTTTGCCTCCTCGCTCGACCTCTCCGAGGAAGCAGAACACCGCGCCCGCCAGCTCCTGCGCAACGCCAAGGAGCAGGGCGTCCACAGCGGCAAGTCGCCGGTCGGCCTCGCCGCCGCCGCCGTCTACGCCGCCGCGCTGCTCACCAACGAGAAGACGACGCAGGCCGCCGTGAGCGAAGTCGCAGACATCAGCGAGGTCACCATCCGCAACCGCTACCACGAACTGCTCGAAGCCGAGCAGGACGTGCCGATGGCGTAACTCCTGCCACCCGTTTTCCGTTTTCCGTTTTCCACCCGCCGACGAGTCATGAGACCGCAAGAAACGTACCCCCGGCCCGCGACTGACCGTCCATGCAGACCGAACACGTCATCTACGCGTCCGACGCCCGCGAGATGACACACGTAGACGACGGGACGGTCGACCTCGTCGTCACATCCCCGCCCTACCCCATGATAGAGATGTGGGACGGTCTCTTCACGTCGCTCGACGCGACCATCGACGAGTACCTCGACTCAGGGGCCGGCGACGCCGCCTTCGAGGCCATGCACGAGGCGCTTGCCCCCTGCTGGGACGAACTCGCCCGCGTGTTGCGCCCCGGCGGCATCGCGTGCATCAACGTCGGCGACGCCACCCGTTCTATCGGCGGCGATTTCCAGTTGTTCCCGAACCACGTCGCCGTCGTCGACGCGATGCGCGACCGCGGCTTTTCGGTGCTCCCGGACATTCTCTGGCGAAAGCCGTCGAACCGCCTGACGAAGTTCATGGGCTCTGGAATGCTCCCGACGAACGCCTACGCGACACTCGAACACGAGTACATCCTCGTGTTTCGCAAGGGTGGCACCCGCGAATTTGACCCCGGCTGTGCGGAACGCTACGAGAGCGCCTTCTTCTGGGAGGAGCGAAACGAGTGGTTCTCAGACCTCTGGACCGACGTGCGCGGAACCGGGCAACTGCTCTCCGATGCGAATCGCGACCGCTCTGGGGCGTTCCCCCTCGAAATCCCACTCCGGCTGATTCGAATGTTCTCCGTCTACGACGACACCGTCTTAGACCCCTTCTGGGGAACCGGAACGACGACGCTCGCGGCGATGCTCGCCGGGCGAAACTCACTCGGCTACGAACTCGACGCGGACCTCGTCGCCCAGTTCGACGAGCGAGTAGAAGGTGCGCCGGAACTCTCTCGCAAGCGCACGAGGGCGCGACTCGACGCTCATCGAGACTTCGTCGCCGCCCGAAAAGCCGACGCAGACCCGCCCGACTACGAAGCAACCCACTACGATTTCCCGGTCGTCACTCGTCAAGAACGCGAAATTCGGTTCTACGTCGTCGCCGGGGTCGAACCGGATGAAGACGGCTATCTGGTTACCCACGAACCCCATTCCTCGTAGGGGTATGCTTTTTTTACAGGGGCGTGTATCCCCTGCCATGGATTTCGACGAGTTCGTCCTCGCCGCGAGTACCGCGGTGCTGGACGACGAGCCGGATGCCCGGCCCCACGCCGACGCCGTCGAATTCCGGATGGACCTCGCCGCCGACCCGCTCGCGGCACTCCGGAACTACGGCGGCACCCTCCCCATCATCGCGACCAACCGCGTGAACTGGGAAGGCGGCCAGGCTGAGGACGACGCCACTCGGCTCGATACGCTCTGTGCGGCCGCCGCCGAAACCGCCGTGGAGGCGGTAGACATCGAACTCGCCGCGATTCTGAACGGGGACGGGGCGCGGGTGGTAGACGCCGCCCGCGAGTCGGACACGAAGGTCATCGTCTCGGTCCACGACTTCGAGGAGACCCCTCGCATCGCCGAATTGCGCCACCTGCTCAAGGAGGCGACCGACCACGGCGACGTGGGCAAACTCGCGTGCACGGCGACGAGCGTCGACGACGTCCTCGACCTCCTGTTCGCGACGCGGACGTTTTCGATGAACGGTCGCCCGGTGGCGACGATGGCGATGGGGAAACTCGGCCGTCACTCCCGGGTCGTCGCGCCGCTGTACGGGTCGTGTCTCGGTTTCGCGCCCATCAGACCGGAAGATGCGACGGCTCCGGGCCAGTACGACCTCGCGACGTTACGCCAGCTGCTAACCCAGCTGCAGGGCGATGGCTAAAACGGGGTCGTTCGGAAGTTTAACAAACAGTGACAACCGAGACGGAGGAAGTGATGGGGCAGACTATGCGTAAGCGCCCGTGGCTCGCTGCACTCCTCGCGTTCATCTACCCTGGCCTCGGCCACGTCTACATTCGGGAGTGGCTCAGAGCTCTCCTCTGGTTCGGGTTGATGATTGCGACGGCGTCGTTCGTCATCCCCGAGCAGGCCGTCCAGACGGCGGACCTCTCGCTCTCTGCGCTCTCCCGCGCGAGCGAGCAGTTGCCGCTGGAAGCGGCCCTCTCGGTGCTGTTCATTACGGCATTGAGCATGATCGACGCCTACCGACTCGCAGCGACGAAAAATCAGGAAGTGAAAGCCGTCGTAGAAGGGACGCGCTGTCCGAACTGCGGGCGCGACGTCGACCCCGAACTCGGCTTCTGTCACTGGTGTACGACGGAACTCCCACAGACGACCGCGCCGGAAAACCAGTAAGTCCGCCGGTTATTTCTCGATGATGCTCTCTTCTACAGCCTCGCCGAAGTGGCGAGCCGTGTCCTCGTAGTAGATTTTTACCTCGTCGCCGACCGCGAGGTCCGTGACCGCCTTGCGGCCTTCGGCGGTGGCGACCTTGATAGTCTCTGCGTTCTGCAGGAGCGTCTCGATGCGGTCGCCGTTTTCTGTCTCGGCTTCGACCCGGAACATCGGGCGCTTCTCGATTTTCGCCCGGCCGACGATGGCCTCGCGGGTGTGTCCCGCCGTATCGACGACCTGCACCTCGTCGCCGCTTTTGAGTTCCGCGAGGTACTTCGTGCCGCCGTCTGGCGTCCGGACGTAGGCGTGGACCGCCCCAGCGTTCACGCGGAACGGGCGAGAGGCGACGTACGGCGACTCTGCGGTCTCCGCGTGGACGAAAAAGAGGCCGCGGCTCATGCTGCCGACCAACATCCCCTCGTCGTGTTCGAACAGCGACCCCGTGTCGACGCAGACGCGGTCTGCGGACCCCGTCTGTTCGATGGCGGTGACGGTCGCCCACTGGAGGTCGAGCGACTCACGGGCGGCGTCGTCGCGCACTTCGACCGTGCGACGAATCTCGTCGGGGTCGTCGGTGTCGAGCAACACGGCGTCTGCGCCGAGTTCGAGCGTCTCGAAGGCCGTCTTCGCCTCTGCGGCTGTTTGGACGCCCGCGACGAGTTCCGTCTCCTCGCCGATGCGGGCGATGAGGTTTTCGAGCGGGATGATGGTCCAGTCCTCGCCGATGACGATGGTATAGTCTGCGTCCTGGGCGGCGGCCTCGGCGAACGACTCGTAGTCCTTGTTCAGAATGCGGACGTACGCACCGTGAGCGCGGTCGTCGCTGCGCCGCAGTGTAGAGAGGTCAGCAGACCCGGAGAAGTCGTTTGGCAGGTCGACGGTTCCGTCACCTTCGCCTTCCTTGCCGACGATGGTCGCGTCGGGTAGGTCCTCGATGCCTTCGGGTTCTGCGTCCATGACGTGGACGTCGCCGTTTGTGAACGCCGCGACGTTCACCTGGCCGAGTTCGCGAACCTTCGCGACGTCTTCGCTGTCTACGAGTACCCAGTCGACGCCGGCCTCGAGCCCAGCGGTGATTCGTTTCCGGCGCGCCTCCCAGTCGCCGACGGTGTCGTCGGCTTTGAGCCAAACGGAGCGTGTCATACTCTGACGCTCGCGGCGGGGATTCTTGAACGTGGCGGAAGTGGCCACTGTCTCCCCGCCGGCCGGTTTCGTGGCCGTCGCTGGAGAAGGCTGGAGACGTGATGAAACACCGCTTCGTCAGGCTTTAACGGCGAGGCCGGCGCGTTCGAGCGCGTCCGCGGCGGGTGCGTCGTTGTGTACCACGTCCGCGACGGCGCGGGCGATGGCCTCTGGGTTCTCGTGCTGGAAGATAGACCGACCCATTGAGACGCCGGCCGCGCCGCCGTCCATCGCGCCGCGGACCATCTCGATGGTTTCTAAATCAGTTCCTCTGGAGCCGCCGGCGATGACGACGGGGAGGCGGGTCGATTCGGTGACGTGACGGAAGCTTTCGGGGTCGCCCGAGTAGGCCGTCTTGATGATGTCCGCGCCGAGTTCTTCGCCGAAGCGGACGGCGTGGCCGAGGGCTTCTGCGTCGTGTTCGTCGATGCCGGGGCCGCGTGCGTAGGTCATCGCAAGGACAGGGATGCCGAGTCGGTCAGCCTCGGAGGTGACCCGTGCGAGGTCTTCCATCTGTTTCGGTTCGTGGTCTGACCCGACGTTGATGTGCAACGAGACGGCGTCAGCGCCGGCGCGAACCGCGTCTTCGACGGTGCTCGTCATGCGTTTGTCGTTTTCGTCGGGACCGATTGTCGTAGAAGCGTTGAGGTGGACGACGTAGCCTTTGTCGTTCTTGTTCGCGTGGACGCGGGGGGCGATTCCCTTCTGGGTGAGGACGCAATCTGCGCCGCCGCGTGTCACCGCGTCGATGGTCGATTCGATGTCTTTGAGGCCCTGTACGGCCCCGAGTGTAATGCCGTGGTCCATAGGGACGATGACGTATCGACCCCGTGTGCCGATTCGCTCGAGACGAGCTGTTTTTCCGATACTCATTGGTATGTTAGTGTGTAGCAAGCGTTATTTAAGTGCGTTCCGGTCGCGGCACACGTTGGGAGTATCCCGTCCGTGCGCCCTCGGCCAGTTCTGCCGCCTTCTGTTCCAGTTTCGTCGCCACTTCGTCCCCAGCGGCAATGAGGTCAACGAAGACGCTTCCGGCGACGACGCCGTCCGCGCCCGCGGCGACGATTTCGCGAGCGTGGTGACGCTCGCTCACCCCGAAGCCGACCGCCTTCGGCACGTCGTAGTCCGCGAGGCGGCCGAGACTGTCGTGGGTCTGCGAACTCACGTCCGCCTGCGCCCCGGTGGTCCCGAGGCGCGCCTGGACGTAGACGAATCCGGAGACCTGTTCCATCACCCGGTCGAGTCGGTCGCCCCGGGTCGTCGGCGCGACGATGAAGATGAGGTCGAGGCCGAACTCGTCGCAGGCCGCCCGCAGGACGCCCGACTCCTCGACCGGGAGGTCCGGAACGATGAGGCCAGCGATGCCAGCCGCGGCGGCCGCCTCGACGAACGCGCGGACGGGCTCGTCGCCGAACTGGTAGATGAGGTTGTAGTAGGTCATGCAGACGATGGGCACGTCCACGTCGAGGTCGGCCACCAGGTCGAGGTACGACCGCGGCGTCATCCCCGCATCCAGCGACCGCTGGATAGCGTTTTGAATCGTCGGGCCGTCCGCGATTGGCTCCGAGAAGGGCAGGCCGAGTTCGATGACATCCGCCCCACCGCGGGCGAGCGCGCGGACCTGTTCTTTGGTCGCCGCCGCGTCCGGGTCGCCGGCGGTGATGTACGGCACGAGCCCGGGCCCCTCGCGGAAGGCGTCGCCAATCTCGCTCATTCGAACACCCCCATCTCCGGGGCGTTCGCAAGGTCACGCTGGGCAGTCTCCTCTAACACCGATTCTAAGTCCTTGTCGCCCCGGCCTGAGACGTTCACGATGACCGAGTCACCGAGGTCGTCTGCCGTTTCGAGGTAGGCGATGGCGTGGGCGGTTTCGAGCGCAGGGATGACGCCCTCCTCCTGGGAGAAGCGGTGGAACGCTTCGAGGGCGGCGTCGTCGGGGACCGTCACCGGCGTCACACGCCCGCTGTCGACGAGGTAGGCGAGTTCCGGGCCGACGCCGGCGTAGTCGAGGCCCGAACTGATGCTGTGGGATTCGAGAATCTGGCCGTCGCGCGACTGGAGCAGGCGAGTGCACGCGCCGTGGAGCACGCCGACAGACCCCGTCGAGAGCGACGCGGAGTTCGGGGCGACGCCTGCCTCTTCGTCCACGTCGAGGCTGGAGCCACCGGCTTCGACGGCGTAGAGGGATACGTTCTCGTCGGGGACGAAGTTGTGGAACGCGCCCATCGTGTTCGACCCGCCGCCAGCGCAGGCGACGACGCTGTCGGGCAGGCCACCGGTTTTCTCGCGAATTTGCTCGCGCGCCTCTTCGCTGATGACCGACTGGAAGTCACGGACCATCCGCGGGAAGGGGTGGGGACCGACCACCGAGCCGATGACGTAGTGGGTGTCTTCGACGTTGGTCGCCCAGTCGCGCATCGTTTCGTTGATGGCCTCCTTCAGGGTTCCGCGCCCCACGTCCACGGGGTTGACCGCGGAACCGTTGATTCGCATGCGGAACACGTTCGGCCGCTGGCGGGTGATGTCTCGGCGGCCCATGTAGACTTCACAGTCCATGCCGAGGTGGGCCGCAGCCATCGCCGTCGCCGTGCCGTGCTGGCCGGCCCCAGTTTCGGCGACGATGCGCTCTTTGCCCATGTATTTGGCCAGCAGTACCTGTCCGAGCGCGTTGTTCAGTTTGTGCGCCCCGCCGTGGACGAGGTCCTCGCGTTTGAGGTAGACGTCGGTTCCGTACCGCTCGCTGAGTTGCGCTGCGTGCTGGAGCGGGGTCGGCCGGCCGCCGAAGTCGCGCAATCGGGCGCGAAAGTCGTCCATGAAGCCGTCTTCGTTGTCGAGCACGTACCGTTCGTACGCGTCGGTCAGTTCCTCGATGGCGGGCATCAGCACTTCCGGGACGTACTGGCCGCCGTATTCGCCGAATTTTGCGGGTGCGTCACTCATAGCTGAGAGAGTCGTCGGGTGTTTTCGGTCACGTCGCCGTCCATGATGGCGGTTCCGATGAGGAGGCCGTCCGCGCCGGCCTCGCGCATGCGGGCCACGTCTTCGGGCGTCGAAACGCCGCTTTCCGCGATGCAAAGTACGTCGTCTGGAACCTTCGGAGCCAGTCGCTCGAAGGTGCCGAGGTCCACCGACAGTGAGGTCAGGTCGCGGTTGTTGATGCCGATGATGTCGGCTCCCGCATCAAGGGCCGCTTCGAGTTCGGCTTCGGTGTGAACTTCCACGAGCACCTGAAACCCCCGCTCGCGGGCGGCCGTGAGCAGGCCGTCGAGGTCAGAGACGAACCGAACGATGAGCAAGATGACGTCCGCCTCCACCCCGTCGAGTTGCTCCTCGCGGAGGATGAAGTCCTTCCTGAGTACGGGCACGTCGACCGCCTCGCGGACTGCCCGGAGGTTGTCGAGCGACCCGCCGAAGTGGTCCGGTTCCGTGAGCACGGAGATGGCGCTCGCCCCGCCCGCAACCATCTCGCGGGCGAGTTCCGCAGGGTCATCCGCTCGGATTCCCTCGGTGGTCGGGCTCGTCGGTTTCACCTCGGAAAGTATCGGGACCCGTCCCTCGGCCGCCGCGGCGTCGAACGCCGACCTGAGCGACCGCGGTTCGACCGACACCCGCTCTGTTGCCCGTTGCCTGCGGCGGGCGGCGGCGAGGATGGCGGCCACCTCGGGGGCGACCTCGTCTCTAACTACCATTGTTGTTCAATGATGAACTGATTTGTACATAAGGCTTGCGCAGTCGAGAGAGCCGAATGTTGAAGTTCGAGACGGTCCACGTACAGGTATGGACGAGTCTGCTGGTATCTACGCCCGCGAATCCGACTACTTAGACCGGTTCGTACAAATCGGCGTCGCGAGCGGCCGAGTCATCTCGGTTTCGTTCCCCGATAAAGCGCCAGCGGACGCGAACCCCGACCACCCGGTCCTCGACCGTATCTTCGCCTACCTCGAAGGCGTCCAGGAGTCGTTCGACACCGTCGACGTGGCGCTTACGGTCCCTACCGCCCACCGGCGCGTGCTCGACACGGTCCGACAGATTCCCTACGGCCAACAGTACACCGTCGAGCGAATCGCTCGAATGACCCCCGAACTGGACCCACAGGACGACGCCGACCTGACGCTCGTCAGAACCGCCCTCGACGAAAATCCGACACCCATCCTGATTCCGGACCACCGGGTGCGCGACGGGCCGAGTGCTGCACCACCGGAAATCGAGCAGAAGCTTCGCTCGCTCGAAGGGCTGTAGGGGTCAATGGTCAACTACGAAACGATTTTTCTCGGCGTCGAACCCCCAGAGGCAGCAGAACGCATCTCCAACATTGTCAAACACCTGCGCCAGTCACAGTCCGGCAAGGAGTACGAGTACCGGACGAACGCCGGCATTCATCTCGCCACGCTCTCGCCGGTCCGCGACCGGTCCGGAAAACGGAAGTCAAAGCTCCGGTATCGCACTTCCATCATCGGCGCACACCTGTTTCACGCCCACAACAAGGGAAAAGAGATACGCGCGGCTGTCGAGTCGGTGCGGGTACGATAAAAATACTGGGTGGAACTTCAGTCGTCGGCGGGTGCGCTCTTCCGCGTCGGCGTCATCGGCTCGCTCAGTTTCCCGACCGGCGAGGAGCCGCCAGCCAGGATGGACGCGGAGACGAGCAGTGCAGCGGAGAGCACCACGAAATCACCGCTCGCCGCGCGGCCGGCGAGTTCGGCACCCATCGTCACGACGAACACCGTGACGTAGAAGCCGATGATCGCGAGGATAATCATGACGAGGAACGCGACGACGTTCTCGACTAAGTCTCCGAGTGCGTTGGTTACTTTACCCATAGTGTAACACCAGTAACGTGTTGCCACAGCAACTATTTATACTTATGTTAGACACATGTCTGACGCGTAATTTAGTGTGTGGATGATGGAACCGCTTTGCTGGACTCGAATTTCCGGCGGCGATGGGACTATCCAGACACATCACATACCAGTAACCAATCGATCGAAACCATGTCACCACACATCGCCCCGGAAACCCACGTCGGCCGCGTCGCCCTTCGCGTAAACGACCTCGACCGAGTCGTCGAGTTCTACAGCGACGTCGTCGGCCTCGCCGTCCTCACAGAATCCGAAACGGCGGCGACCCTCGGCGCGGGAGGCCGACCGTTCCTCGAACTCACCACAGCCCCGGACCTCCCTGAGCGCGGACGAACCGAAACCGGCCTGTTTCACACAGCGTTTCGTGTGCCGACTCGCGAGGCACTCGGCGACGCACTCCACCGCGTGGAAAACCAGTGGCGACTCTCAGGAGCCTCGGACCACCTCGTGAGCGAAGCACTCTACCTCAACGACCCGGAGGGCAACGGCATCGAAATCTACACCGACCGCCCGCGCGAGACGTGGGAGCGCGACGAGGACGGCGAACTCCTGATGGATACGCTGCCACTCGACCTTGGTGAGTTGCGCGAGCTGGGAGACACCGACAGCACCGTCCCCGACGGTACCGACGTGGGCCACATTCACCTCGAAGTCTCCTCGATTCCGGCGACTCGGGAGTTCTACGAGGACGCGGTCGGACTCGATTCGCCCGTCGCGCTGCCCGCACCCTACGGCGGGTCGTCGCTGTTCGTCTCCGCCGGGGGCTACCACCATCACATCGGCGCGAACACCTGGAACGGGCGCACCGACCCGCCCAGCGGCCGCGGACTCGACTGGTTCGAACTCGTCGTCCCCGACGAGGCGGCGCTCGCGGCGGTTCGCGACCAGTTCGACACCGCAGGCGTGGACGTTGCCGAGGCTGACGGCGAACTTCACGTCCACGACCCGAACGGCATCGAACTCAGAATTCGCACCGAATAATCAGGCGACGCCCTCGTGAATCACGAATTCGAGGGCGTTTACGACGTAGTGGGCGACCACTACCACGACGAGGCTCCCCGTCGCGACGAACGCGGCGGCGAGGACGAGGCCGAGCGCCCACGTGACCACGATGCCAGCGACGCCCTGTGCGCCGTGGCCCAGCGCGAATGCGAGTGACGAGAGCACAGCCAGCACCCACGGTGAGACGCCGTAGCCCGCACTCAGCGCACCGACGAGCGCTGCTCTGAACAGGAGTTCCTCGAAACCCGCGATGATGGGCAAGACGCCCACGAGCAACAGCAGCCAGCCGCGTCGCGTCTTCGGGGCGAGCAGTTCGCGCAACTCGTCGCCGTGGTCGAAGCCGAGCCGACGCATCGACCACGCGCCGAGGCGATTGGTCCCGTAGAGCAACGCCCCGAGCACGAGGCCGATGGCGACGGTGGCGGCCGTCGGCAGGTGAACGCCAAGAGCAGGCCACGGAATCTGTGTGACCCACGCCGCGAGCAACAGAAACACGCCGAGAAAGCCCTGCGAGAACGCGACGTTCGCGAGCAGCATTCCCGTCGTTAGCCCGTGGGGCTGTGCGTGAGCTGGGTCAGGTGGAGCCGCCTCGATCACGACGGAACGCGAGGCGTAGGAGAGTGAAAGCAAGAGGAGTAAAATGAGGGCGACGAGTCCCGTGAACGTCGCCCACTGGGCCACGGCTTAGTTCGGACTCGGGCTGCCGTGTCCCGTGCGGCTCCCCGACTTCTCGAGGGCCTGCCCGGTGATGCTCTTCAAGCGGTCGACGAGCGAATCCTTCTCGGGTTCGCCCGCGAGCGCGACTTCGAGCACTTCGCTGATGTGGCTGACCGGGATGATCTCGATCTGCTCTTTGTACTCGTCTTCGATCATGACGTCCTGCTCGTTCGCAGCCGGGATGATGACCTTCTTGAGACCGGCCTTCGCGGCCGCCTCGATTTTGTGGGTCACCCCACCGACTGGGAGCACGTCGCCACGGACCGACAGCGAGCCCGTCATCGCGAGGTTCTGTTCGACGGGGATGTCCTCCAGCGCGGAGATGACGGCCGCCGCGACCGTAATCGAAGCAGAGTCACCGTCGACCCCGCCCTGTCCGGTCTGGACGAACTGGATGTGGATGTCCTTCTCGGAGATGTCCTCGTCGGAGAACTTCTTGATGATGGCGCTCACGTTCTGGACGGCCTCCTCTGCGATGTCCTGGAGCTGGCCGGTCGCGATGACCTGCCCCGGCCCCTGGGACGGCGTGACTTCCGCCATCACGGGGAGGACGATACCGGAGTCCTCTCCCATGACCGCAAGCCCGTTGACGCGGCCCGTGACCGCGCCTTCGTTGACAGTGAGGTCGTAGTCCTTGCGGCGCTCGATGTACTGGTCTGCCAGTTGCTGCTCGATGGAGCGCGAGCGCTGCTTTGCCTGCAGGACGTGTTCGCGCGTCGTGTTCGGTGCGTCCTCGGCGCGGGCGATGTCACCCGCGACGCGGACGAGGCCACCGAGGTCACGGAAGCGCAGCGTCAGGTGACCCTTGCGGCCCGCACGGCGGCGGGCTTCGAGGATGACCTCGCTGATGGCTTCGTCCGTGAAGTGTGGCAGGCGGCCGTCTTTCGCGACTTCCTGTGCGACGAACCGGGCGTACCGGCGGCGCATCTCGGGGGAGTCGCGGATGGAGTCGTCCATGTACACCTCGTACCCGTACCCTTTGATACGGGACCGGAGTGCTGGGTGCATGTTCTCCATCGCGTCTAAGTTCCCTGCTGCGACCATGACGAAGTCCGTCGGGACGGGTTCGGTCTGGACCATCGCGCCCGAGGAACGCTCGGACTGGCCCGTAATCGCGAACCGACCCTCCTGAATCGCCGTCATGAGGTGCTGCTGGGAGCGAATGTCGAGGGTGTTGATTTCGTCGATGAACAACACGCCCTTGTTCGCCTTGTGGATGGCACCGGCCTCGACGCGGTCGTGGCTCGGCGTCTCCATCCCACCGGACTGGAACGGGTCGTGGCGCACGTCGCCGAGGAGTGCCCCGGCGTGTGCACCGGTCGCGTCCTCGAACGGCGCGCTCTTCGTGTCGCCGTTGTTGACCAGCAGGTTTGGAATCATCGAATCGCTCGACCGGCTTCCGTACCGGAACGCGAGGTAGACGACACCCGCTGCGAGGATGCCGAGCAGAATCTGCTGGGCGACGAGCAGCGAGTAGCCAATCACGATGGCGATGATGATCCACATGAGGAACGAGCGCATCTGGTTGCGCTTTCTCGCTTCCTCTTTGTGTGCTTCGATAATCTGTTCACCTTTGCCCGCGGGGACGGTACGGACCTTTGGCTCGTTGCCGTCGTCCGGGTTGTGGTAGACGAGGACGTCCTGTAATTCCTCTTTGGGCAGGAGTTCACTCATCGCCTTTGCGAGCATCGATTTGCCCGTACCCGGTGAGCCAATCATCATGACGTGACGCCGCTGTTTTGCGGCCTTCATGATGACGTCTCGGGCGTGGTCCTGGCCGATGACCTGGTCGACCAGCCTGTCGGGGATTTCGATATCCTCAGTGGAGGATATCTGCAGGCCACCAAGCAAGCTGTCTTCGTCCGCTTCGACAACTGCTGACTCGGCCCCGACCTCGACATCGCTGCCGAGTTCGTCTTTGGATTCGTCTCGGTCGGCTTCGGGAGAAGCCTCTTCTTCCGCTTCCGACGAGACGTTGTCAGTCTCCATGTCGTTACTCATAGAACTACGGTTTCCGCTATCTGATTTCAGGGGCTATCATTTGATATACTTTCTCCCCGAATGTCTCGCTCAGACACTACCGAAACCCCCGGACATCGGCTGGTTCCGGCGGAATTTGCCGCCCGGCTCGGACGACCCGACGGATTTTATAAACCGGGCCTGTAACTGCGGATATGACTCGCGGGTTCTTCATCGGCCGCTTCCAGCCGTTTCACAACGGGCACTACGCGATGGTCGAACGCATCGCAGAAGAGGTAGACGAACTCGTTCTCGGCATCGGGAGCGCCGGTGACAGCCACACCACCAACGACCCCTTCACCGCGGGCGAGCGCATCATGATGATAACGAAGGCGCTCACCGACATGGACCTCGTCACCTACGCCGTGCCCATCGAGGACTTAGACCGCAACTCCGTCTGGGTGAGCCACGTCCAGAGCATGAGTCCGACCTTCGACGTCGCCTACTCGAACAACCCACTCGTCGTCCGCCTGTTCAAAGAAGCGGGCGTCGAAGTGCGCCAGTCGCCGATGTTCAACCGCGCCGTCTTCGAGGGCACGGAAGTCCGTGCACGGATGATAGAGGGCAAAAACTGGGAGGAACTCGTCCCAGAGGCGGTGACTGAGGTCGTCGAAGAAATCGACGGCATCGACCGCATTCAGCACGTAAGCGACACGGACGCAAACGACGAATGATTACGCTGAGTTCAGACTTCGGTTCGCCGTATCCCGCCGCGATGAAGGGCGTCATCCTCCAGCAGACGGACACCCGGCTGGTAGACGTTTCCCACGAGTTTCCGCGACAGGATGTCCGCGCTGCCGCGTTCTGGTTGCGCGAAGTGCTGCCCTACTTCCCGCCCGCCGTCCACCTCGTCGTCGTCGACCCCGGCGTCGGCACCGACCGGAAGGCCATCGCCGTCCGCGCGGGCGACCACCTCCTCGTCGGCCCCGACAACGGCGTCCTGCTCCCGGTCGCCCGACGACTGGCAGCAGACTTCTCCGTGTTCGAACTCGACGCAGGACGACCGAAGAGTACGACGTTCCACGGTCGAGACGTGTTCGCGCCCTGGGCGGCGAAACTCCACGATGTCGGCGTCGAATCAATCGACGACCTCCCGGGCGTGACGCGAACTGACGCGTACGTCAACGAACGCTTCCCCGAACCGACGATAACCGACGACGGTGCGACGGGCGAAGTACTCGTCGTGGACGACTTTGGCAACGTGATTACGAACATCCCCGGGCACGTCCTCGACGGCCGCAAGATGGTCACGGTGAACGACCAGCCCATCCCGATTGGCGAGACGTTCGCCGCCGTCGGCATGGGCGCGAAGGTCGTCACCGTCGGCAGCCACGAGAACGTCGAACTGGCCGTCAATCAGGGACGTGGCGACGAGGCGTTCGCGCTCGGCCCGGGCGACGACGTAACCCTTTCCTGGTGATGCTCTCTGCGTTCGCGGTGATGAACGTCGTCGGCCTGCTCGCGTTCGCCGTGACCGGGTCGCTCAAAGCAATCGACGAGCAACTGGACGTGCTCGGCGTCTTCGTCCTCGGGACAATGACCGCCCTCGGCGGCGGAATGACCCGCGACGTCCTCGTCGGCGCGGTTCCGAACGCGCTGCAATCGACCGACGACGTGACCATCGCGCTCGCAGGCGTGGTACTCGCAATTTTCCTCTCGCGCACTCGCAGGAACTGGGTTCAACACTCGGCGATTCTCGTCCCCGACGCCATTGGCCTCGCCGCCTTCGCCGCGACGGGGGCACTCGTCGGCGCAGAGGCGGGCGTCTCCGGATTCGGTGTCGTCCTGCTCGCGACGCTCACAGGCGTCGGTGGCGGCCTCATCTCCGACGTGTTGCTCCAGCGCGTTCCTGGCGTCCTCAAAGAGGATTTCTACGCCACCTGCGCCGTCGCCGGCGGCGTCGTGTTCTGGGCCGTCTCGGAAGGTGGGGCCGGCCCCGATGTCGCCGCGGCGGCCTGCGCCGCGACGGTGCTCGCGCTCCGGTTGTTGGCACTCAGGTTCGACTGGTCGCTCCCCCGCGTGAGCGTCTCCTGACTGGTTCGAACAAAAAGAATAGACGCGACGTGATTACTTCGCGGCGATGACGTCGTCGATGCGGACGATCATGGTCGCGGCTTCGGTCGCTGATTCGACCGCCCCGTGCTTGACGGCCGCCGGGTCGATAATACCGTAGTCGAGCGGGTCGCCGATGACGCCCGTCTGGCCCTCGGCGATGATGCCGGCGCGGCCGTCGGCCTCGAAGCGCGAGCGGAGGTCGACGATTGCATCGATTGGGTCCATCCCGGTGTTCTCTGCGAGAGTTCGTGGAAGCATGTCGACGGCGTCGGCGAAGGCCATGACCGCGAGTTGCTTGCGACCCTCGATACCCGCGGACTTGGTGCGGATGTAGTCGGCGATGGCGATTTCGGTCGCCCCCGCGCCGGGGACGACGCCACCCTTGTCGAGGGAGGCAGTCACCACGTCCAGGGCGTCCTCTAAGGCGCGTTCGAGTTCGTCGACGACGTGCTCGGTTCCGCCGCGGACGAAGACGGTGACGGACTTCGCGGCCGCGCCACCCTCGATGAAGGTGAGTTCGTCCTCGCCAAAGCGCTGGACGTGAATGAGGTCGGCGTGACCGAAGTCGTCTTTGGAGACGTCTTCGAGCGTGCCGATGCGGGTCGCGCCCGTCGCGCGAGCGATGGCAGTCGCGTCCTTCTTGTTGACGCTCTTGAAGGCGAGAATGCCGGCTTTCGCGAGGTATGAGGCGACGCGGTCGTCGATGCCGTCGGTGACGAAGACGACGTCCACGCCAGCGTCTTTGAGCGCGGCGGCGTAGCCGCGCAGCTCACCCTCTTCTGCGTCGAGCGCGGCGTTCAGCTGCTCGATGGAGGTGATGTTGTACTCGGCGTCGACGTGGCTCTTTCGCACGTCGAGTTCCATGTCGAGGATGGCGATGGTCGCGTCTTCGACCTTCCGAGGCATGTTGTCGTGGACGGGTTCCTTGTCGAGAATGACTCCCTCTACGAGCTCCGTCGCCGAGGAGGACGACCCAACTTTCGTCTGGATGCGGACGTCGTCACGTTCGACGCGCTTTTCGCCCTGAACGTGGCGGATGGCTTTCACCACGGTCTTTGCGAGGGCGTCTGCGGTGACGCCACCGGTCCCCTTACCGGTCATCGAGGATTCGGCGACTTTCTCTAAGAGTTCGTCGTCGAGTTCGTCGTCCATGACCTGTGCGTCGATGGCCTCGTGAGCGAGGCGAGCGGCCTCGTGGTAGCCCTCGACGATGGTCGTGGGGTGGACGTCGTCTTCGAGCAGGTCCTCTGCCTTCGCGAGGAGTTCGCCCGCGAGAACCGCCGCTGTCGTCGTCCCGTCGCCGACTTCGTCCTCCTGGCTCTGGGAGACCTCGACGATCATCTGGGCCGCCGGGTGCTCGATGTCCATCTTGTTGAGGATGGTCGCACCGTCGTTGGTGATGACGACGTCACCCGACGACGAAACGAGCATCTTGTCCATCCCGCGTGGGCCAAGCGTCGTGCGGACCGCGCCGCTTACCGCTTTCCCCGCGGCGATGTTCGAACCCTGGGCGTCGCGGCCTCGGGTTCGTCGCGTTCCCTCGCTCAGAATGAAAAGGGGCTGACCCCCGGCGTAGAATGCTTGTGCCATAACTGAAACCTCGGTATCTGAATGTTTATAATTCTATATAAATCTTTCTCAAATGACGAGAAAACCGCAAGCAAGCGAAGGCGTGTCGTAGCACAGTTCGCTGAGAGGGTCGTTCAGAAAAGTGATAATTTCACGAGAGAGATGCCTGATTCTGGGACGGTTCGCCGGGTTGCGGGCGGTGGGAGACGACCCACGCTGTCCGCAGAAATTCAGACAATCCGACACGAATCGGTACGACCATATTCCGGCCCGTCGATTCCTTTCGAAATGCTGGAACTGGAACACAGATTCCGCGTCGTAGACGTCCACGCCCGGCTCAGCACGGACGAGGGAGGTGTCAGTACACGAGGCCGAGCCATCGGGCCGGAGAACTTAGAACGGGAACTCCACCAGGCGGGCGTCGTGAAAGCCGTCGTCTACCCGGACGCCGGCGAGGGAGCCTACCTCCGGGCGAACAACGCCGTCGCCCGTATGAGCGTCGAGCGTCCGTTCGTCGCCTTCGCCAGACTCACCGGCACACTCGACGCCGAGGCGAACATCGGCGCGCGATTCCGGAATCTCGCCGCGCGCCGAAAAGACTGGCACACGTCGCCCGAGGACGTCGAACGCTACGCCTACGACGACCGGTTCGAAGGGTTCGTCGTGGACCCGACAGCAGACGGCCTCCTCGACGGTGAGGTTGTTGCCCAACTCGCCGACGTGTCGCTCCCCGTCCTCGTGCGCGGAGGGGTGTCCTTCCCACCCGCTGCCGTCGCAGAAGCGTTCCTCGACTGGGACATCCCGCTCATCCTCGCGCATTTCGGCGGCCACCCGCTCGACCGAGCGTTGATGGACGAGGCGATTTCGCTGCTCGATTCCCACGACACGCTCTACCTCGACACGAGTTTCGTCCGCTATCGCGGGCTGTTAGAACGAGCCATCCGCGAGCACCCGGACCGCGTGCTGTTCGGCAGCGGTGCCCCCGACACGCACCCGAACGTCTCGGTGATGGAGATTCTGACCCTCGACGTTCCAGAAGATGCGATGGCACGAGTGTTCTCGAAAAATCCGTCGCGGGTCGTCCCCGCGCTCGCGCCCTAACGCCAGGTGTACACTTCGACAGCGCGGTCTGCTCGCGACGACATCCCGTTCGGGTTGCGCCGTCCACTCTTGTCCTTTCGCCGCGAGAAAATCCCGTCTGCTGTTCCACGAGCCATGCCGCGGAGGACGTCGCGGCCGCTTCCGACCCAACTAGAGGGCGTCGCGTTGCCACGGGCGACGTCGCGCAGCGTGTCCAGTGCGTCCGCGCCGCCGTGGCTGAGCGTCCGGCGGGCGACGGTCGGGCGAATGCCGTAGTTTTTCACGAGGCGATAAGTGAGCGCGCGATACTTCCACGCCCAGTCGCGCTCGCGGCGGCCGCCGTCGGCTTCGAGGCCGCGGTGGACGCACATCTTGCCCGCCCAGCCGACCTGATAGTCGTTCGCTGCGAGGCGGTGGGAGAGGTCGCGTGCGCCGCCGGTCTGGAGGTACTCGTCGAAGCCATCGAGGGCTTCGAACACGTCGCGGTGGAAGGCCGCGTTCGAGCCGTTGACGTAGGTGACTTCGCGGCCGGCGATGGCTCGCGATTCGAGAACCTCCGAAGCCAGCCCCGTCGTGAGTTCACGATGCGTCGGGCCCGTGACCGCATCAGCGTCTTCGAGGCCGGCGACGACGGCCTCGAACCAGCCGGCTTCGATGGCGCGGTCAGAAGAGATGAAGGCGATGGCGTCGCCGTCGGCGCGGACCGCCCCGGCGTTTCGGGCCACGTTCAGGTTTCTGTCGGCGAGTTCGATGAGTCTGGTGACGTCGTCTCGCTCGCGAATCATGCCCGTCGTCCCGTCCGTCGAGGGGCCGTTTACGACGATTCGCTCTGCCTCTGGGGCGTGTTCGGTGAGCGAGTCGAGCGTGCGAGCGAGGCGCTCTCGGTCGTTGAGCGTGGGGATGACCACCGAGAGCTTCATAGTACTCGATAGAAGCACGGACAGGTAAAAATACCCGGTGTTCGCTGTCGGCTACCTGTCAGTTTTTGTGAGCCTTCCAGTAGGAGACGGAGGCGAGATTTCCGAGAGCAGTGTCGCCAAGCGAGGTGTCGAGACGGCGGGCGGTGGAGGCGATGCCGTTCGGAATGCTGCGATAAAAGCCGTATGGCAGGAGGAAGTCGTGTTCGACGTGGTTGAGCGTCAGGTCCGTCTCGCTGAACAGCGAGGAAACCTCGTCTTCGGTGTAGAGGCGTGACCCCATCGGAAGGAGCCAGTTGTAGACCGACCGCGCGCTCGGCGCGTTGAAGGTGTCGAAAAAGACCACGTCGTTCGAGACGCGGCGCATCTCCGAGAGGAACGACGCGGGGGTATCCGCGAGGTGGAAAAAGCGCATCGCGAACACGATGTCGAAGTGGTCGTCGGGGAACGGTAAGCGCGCTGCGTCCCCGCGCATGAACTCGATGTGGTCTGCGACGCCCGCGGCGCCAGCCTTGTGGCGGCCCTGCTGGAGCATCGCCTTCGAGATGTCGAGACCGATGATGTCTGCGCCACGCTCTGCGAGCATCACGGTAAACCGACCGGTCCCGCAGGCGATTTCGAGGACGTCTTTGCCCTCGATGTCGCCAACTGCGTCGAGCAACGCCTGTTTTTCCCGACGGTCGATGAGGCGGCCGCCCCGAGAGAATCGTTTCGTGTCGTACTCTTCGGCCACCTCGTCCGCCTGGTACCACTCCTGCCCTTTCACGCTACCATCACTTCTCTGTCGAGGGGATAAAACGATACTGGAACAGTCCCACGGCGAGGTGAGGCCGCCACAATTATGCTGATTGCTACCAAAGTACATGGTAGGAATGACGACCTGTAGCCATTGCGGCAACGAATACACCGCAGACCAGCTCATCCGCCACGAGCGTCCGCGCCTCGTAGTCATCCACTGTCCCGGGTGCAACGCGCCACTCGGCCAGTACCGTCGTCACGGCGACGACCCGCACGTAGACCTGGCGAAGCGTGCCTGAACGGTGATTACGCCCGATCGTTGAACCTGGTGCAAACCAGTCAAATTTCTATGTTTTAAGGATGATTATACGCACTTATGCATCCCTATTATTTGGAGGTGTTTAGAGACAACATTTACCAATGACCTCCCGAGAGCAGGTGGTATGAGCACGACCACCAAGGAACGTACTCGCACAGCCGAAGACTCACCGTTGGCAGACCCCGACTTCCGCGAGCGGCTTCGTGAGCTCCCACCGAGCGCGAAACTCGTCGCGAAAGTCCTCGAAGGACAGGCACCGCTCTCGCAGGGACAACTCGCGGACGAATCGCTGCTGCCAGACCGCACCGTCCGCTACGCGCTGAATCGACTCGAAGAGGTCGACCTCGTGAACTCGCGGTACTCCTTCCACGACGCGCGCAAGCAAGTCTACACGCTCGAGAACTGAACCCAGTCTTTTCGTCATCCACACCGTTTTTGGGGTATGGACCCCGTCGCCTGCATCCCCGTGAGCGTCGCAACCTACGCCCCGGAAGGCGCGACCAACGCCTACGTCGTCGGCACGAACGGCGCGATTCTCATAGATCCAGCCGCCCGGAGCGACGACCTCGACCGAGAGGTCGAAAAGCGAAGCGTCGAACACGTCCTCGTAACCCACACGCATCCGGACCACGTCGGCGCGGTGGCCGCTTACGCCGAGGAGTGCGGTGCGACCGTCTGGGCACGCCGTGGGCGTGAAACCACCTTCGAACAGGCGACGAGCATCGCCCCCGACCACACCTTCGTCGAGGGAACGACGCTCACCACGCAGAGTCGAGACGAAGTGACTGTCCTCGACACGCCCGGCCACGCCCGTGACCACGTCGCCCTCGCCACCGACCACGGCATCTTCTCCGGCGACCTCGCAGTTCAGGAGGGGAGCGTCGTCGTCGCGGCAGGCGAGGGCGACGTTCGCGCCTACCTCACGGCGTTGCGGCGACTCGCCGCCCGCAATCCTCCACGACTCTATCCCGGCCACGGGCTGATCATCGAGAACGTCAGGGAGACGTGCGAACGCCTCATCCGCCACCGGCTCGACCGCGAAAAGCGCGTGCTCGCGGCGGTCCGTGAAGGGGCGACCACCCTCGACGCCATCACCGACGCCGCCTACGACAAGGACATCTCTGCGGTGCGGTCGCTCGCGGAGGGCACGGTCGCCGCGCACCTCGAAAAACTCGATGTTGAGCACAAGCTCTCGTGGGACGGCACGCGGGCCACCCCGCGCTGACGACGCGCTTTTCAGCGCCGGGGCGGTAGCAAGCGTGTGCAAAGTCTCGAAGCCGAACTCGAAGATGCGCGAGCACTCTCCATTTCCGAGCTAGCCGACGCCATCGAGTCAATCGGCTTCGAGTGTACGCGGTGTGGTGCCTGCTGTAAAGCCGACGACGCGGACCCCCACACCGCGACGATTTTTCCCGACGAAGTGCGCGACATCCAGCAGACCCACGAATACGACTGGCGCGACGTGGCCCGCCCGATGCCCTACGGTTTAGACGAAGCGGGCGCGGGCGAGACGTTCGAGTGGGCCATCCAGACCACCGGGTGTGGCGACTGCTCGTTTTACGTCGAGGAGGACGGCGTCGGAGCCTGCTCAATCCACGACGACCGCCCGCTCATCTGCCAGACCTACCCGTTCAGCGTCGCGCTCGGCGGAACCAGCCAGCCGATGGGCGAAGCCGTAGACCAGCAGGGAATGGTCCGCGCCCACGAATGCGAGGGGCTCGGCCGCGACATCTCGCGAGCGGAGGCAGAAGAACTGGCCGCGGCGCTCAAAGAACGCGCCATCCGTGAACTCGAAGAGGCAGTCGGTGTCCGCGACAACTACGCCGTCACGAATCCTGCTGACGAAGACGTTGTCGTCCACGATTCAGAGGGCGCAAAGCGAGCGGACGGGACGCCAATCGAGGAGTAGCGGTGAGTCGCAGGCGGTGGCGGTGAATCGGTTCAGGGTCCAGTCGCGCTCTTGGGAAGGCGCGCAACCGCGGCGATGCCACAGGCCGCCACCAACCCGGCGACGACGAATGCCGTCGTCCACGAGAGCGTCTCGACGAGCCAACCAGCGGCGACGGGTGCGACCAGCGACCCGGTGATGGACAGCGTCATGAGCACCGAGAGACTCGTCCCCGCCGACTCGGTGGGGGCGACCTCCTCGACGAAGACGTAGAAGACGCCCGTGCCGAGTTGGGACCCGATACCGGCGAGTAACAGCGCGGCCGCGAAGCCGACCACCGACGTGGAAAGCCCCGCACCGACGAGTGCCGGCACGACGAGCAAGAACGCCGCGACGATCACTGGCCGGCGACGACCGCCAAGCCGGTCAGAGAGCCAGCCGCCGCCCGGCCGAGCGACCAGCCCCATCGCGGGAACCAGCGCGGTGAGCGCGCCGGCGACCGCGATGTCTACGCCGACGACTTCGGTGGCGTAGGTCGGCATCCACGAATTCAGAAACACGAACAGCGAGTAAGCACAGAAACTACTGAGTGCGATAGCCAGCACGCGACGGTTCCCCAGCGCAGCGACGAAGTTCCCCGCCGAGAGTGCCGACTCGTTTCTGACTGGCTGGTCGAGCGCCCAGACGAACAGTGGGAGCCCACAGAGGGTGACGACGCCGTACACCGCCACGACGCCTTGCCAGCCGAGAAACGGCACGAGCGTCGGCCCGGCGGCCTGCGCGAGGGTGACCCCGGCGGGCGCGCTCGCGACGAACAGACTCGTTCCGAGAGCGCGACGTTGCGGGGGAAACGACTGGCTGACGATGTTGGTGTTCGCCGTCCAGAGGAACACGGCCGCGATGCCGCCGACGAATCGCGTCGCGAGAAACGCGGGATACGTCGTCGTAACGAGACTCGCTGCCGAGACGCCGAGGAACAGAACTGCCCCGGCCAACACGAGTCTGCGGTTGTCGTACCGGTCCATCAGGAAGCCACTCGGAATCTGGAACAGCGCCCACGCAAGAAAGACGACGCTGATTGCGAGTCCCGCGGTGGGTTTGTCGATGTCGAAGGCGGTGACGAACGAGGGAAGAATGCTCGCCGGGGCGAACAGATACGCGTTGAATCCAATGGAAACGATAGCACACCCCGCGAGCGCCAGCCACGGACGCCGAGCGGATGCCGTGGAAGTCATGGCGAATCAACTGTCGGTGACGACAAAACCTCGGGGGTTGCGGCACCTTTGTCGGAACACGCTCGACGCCCGTCACTGACAGGTGAACAACACCTTTACCCGTCACCCGAGATGGGTGCGTATGCGCGGCCCGCTTCACGCCCTCTGGAACACCCGTCTGATTGGGACGTATCTCAAATTCAGAGTCGGCATTGTCCTCGCGGTTCTACTGGCGATGGGAGCAGGCGTCGTCGCGCTCGGAATCGGCGGCATCGCTGGAACGGTCGCCCTCTTTGGTCTCGTCGCGCTCGCCTTTCTCACGCTCTGGTTCGCCGTCCTGACGAGGTGACAGTACGTCTCGATTGCTGAGATTGCAACTCCTCGCGCGCCCCGAGACGTTCTGCACCGATTCGAGACAGGTCGGCTTAATAGGTCAAATCCGTGGGTCGTGGGATGCTAACGAAGAATTTGGCCGTCCTCTCTCAGCTTGGGGAAGAGCCAATGCACTCGAACATAGAGGCAATTCCAGTCGAAGTGGAGACAGAGGAGATGATTCTCCACGAGATGCACCTCGGTGAGATGAACGTCGGCTACGAGATTTTCAACGCGCACGTCACCACCGACGAAATGTTCGCGGACCTGCCAGACGGTCGCTGCCAGTCGCCACACTACGGCTACGTCATCGAGGGTCAGCTGACCCTCAGGTACGCAGACGAGGAGGAGACGGTCGCCGCTGGCGAAGTCTATTACATCAGACCCGGACACAACGTGACGCTCGAAGCCGGCACGAAACTCGTGGAGTTCAGCCCGCTCGGCGAAAGCTACGAACAGACGCTCGAAGCTGCCGGTGAGGGCGTAAAGA
Source organism: Haladaptatus sp. DYSN1 (assembly GCF_029489995.1). NCBI lineage: Archaea > Methanobacteriati > Methanobacteriota > Halobacteria > Halobacteriales > Haladaptataceae > Haladaptatus > Haladaptatus sp. DYSN1. The sequence continues at coordinate 1,060,923 of NZ_CP120470.1, read as the reverse complement.
AGATGGAAGCCTCAGACTGAGGCTGATTTTTGGGCGATAGCAACCCTGATTAGCGTTTGCGGTGCGGCGCGGTCGCGGTGCGGTGGCTCACAGGTTTGCATCCGAGAGCGATTTATCGCTCTCGGCCTTTTTCGCGCACGTTTTTGCGATGAGTGGTGCGCTCCGCGCACCCGAATCGGAAAAAGGTGCGGTCAGAGGACGTCGTCGTCGATGATTTCGCCGACGGCGAAGTTCGACTTGACTTCCGACACTTCGATTTTGACGCGTTCGCCGACCTCGGCACCCGGAACGATGATGACGTAGCCGCGCTCGACGCGCGCGATGCCGTCACCCTGTTTGCCGATGTCTTCGATTTCGACGTAGCGAATCTCACCAATTTCGACCGGTGGCTGGGGCTCAGACGAGACCGTAGACCCGGACGACGCAGATTCACCGGCGTCGCTGCTGGAACTCTCCTCCGCTTCGTGGCGGGAGATGAGTGCGACGCGATAGGTTTCGCCGGCTTCGATGGAGCCGGTTTCAATTTCACGACGTGGGATCTCGACGACGTACTTGTCGTCGGTGACCGTCACGTCCGCGCTGAACAGACACAAGAGCTTATCAGAAATCTCCAAGGGTAAACCTCCGTCGTGAGGTATTGTATGCAACTGATAAAGAAGTACCGCCGCCGTTTCAGCCGACTAACACGTACGACACGGTGAATCTCGGGTGAAAGTGGACGTTAACCTGCTGTACCAACGGACACGCGAGGTGAGAGTCGAATGTGCACCGACGGGGATGAAACCGCACGACTGCGGCGTGTTAACCGGTCGTACCAAACCGGCTAAAGTACCGTCTGTCGTAGGAATTGGTATGAGCACGAGCGCGGCAGCAGCAATCGACCTCTCTGAAAAACAACGGCGCATCCTTCAGTACCTCCGCGAACGCGGGCAAACGAAGACCTACTTCAAATCGCGACTCATCGGCAAGGACCTCGGCATGTCAGCCAAAGAGGTCGGGACGAACATGACCGCAATCGAGAACGGTGAGTTCGACATTCACGTCGAGAAGTGGGGCTACTCGTCGTCTACGACCTGGAAAGTCACCGTTTAGGGTCGTAGCGAATCAGCGATGCCGCGTCCGCAGCGAAGGCAGCGGCCTGCTCGTCGAAGGAGTTCGCGTAGCGGACAAGGAGCGTGAGCAGGGTTTCTGGTTTTTCGAGCGCGTAGCCGTCGGCCCGCGAGAGGACGCCTGCGCGTTCCAGTTCGGCGGCGTACTTGCTCACGGTTGGGCGCGAAACGTCGAGAGAATCTGCGAGCGAGCTCGCGGAGATTTCTGGGTCGCGCAGGAGCGCGATGAGCATCCCTCGGGGCGTGTCCCGACGGAGGTAGCCGAGGGCGACTTGCTCGAAGTCCGAAAACTGGTTCGCGGGGAAAAAGCGCTTGTAATCGCCGTCGCGACGACTCTCGACGGCCCCGGCTTCGAGCAGTCGCCGGAGGTGGTGTTGGGTCTCGCCAGTGCCGAGTTTCAGGTCGTCTCGAATCTTCGAGAAGTGCGCGCCCGGAGTCGCCGCGAGGTAGCCAGCGATGGCTTCGCGGGCGTCGCTGTCGCCCGTGTCCCGGCCGGAATCGACGAGGCGGGCGAGCGGACTCGCCGCACCGAGCGCAGCGAACCGTTTGAGGGTCGCTCGCTTGCTCTCGTCGACGTTCTGGCCTCCAGACATATGCACAGGCATTAGGCGCTCTGCGATAAAACGCCTTCGCTTGTGTGAGACTCACTCACTGCCGGCTTCTGGTTCCTTCTCCACCGACTCGTCGGATTCGAGTTTCGATTTGTCCTTGTCGAGGTCCTTGTCGAGTTTCGAGTCCATCTCTTCGATTGCCTTGTCGATACTCTGCATATCGGCGGAACCGGCTTTGACCGCCTGGGCAGCCTCTTCCATCGCTTCGATATCGACTTCGGCTTCCTGGTCGATTTCACCGAGAATCTGCTCGATGTCGTCTAAGCCGAGCATCTCGCGGGTCTCGTCGTCGAAGTCGAGACTGGAGAGTTGGTCTGCGCTGACCTGAACGTCGCTGCCAGTGAGGTGTTTGCCGTACCGGGAGAACAGGGAGGTGAGTTCCTGGGGCAGGACGAAGGTAGTCGATTCGCTCTGACCGATGGCTTCGAGCGTTTCGAGGCCCTTGTCGATGACGGCGCGCTCGCCCATCGATTCTGCGGCTTTTGCCCGCAGGACGGTCGAAATCGCGTCACCCTGTGCTTCGAGAATCTGACTCTGTTTTGCACCTTGCGCGCGGATGATGTTCGACTGCTTGTCACCCTCTGCGCGCTCGATGGCGCTGCGACGTTCACCCTGTGCTTCGAGAATCATCGCACGACGGCGACGCTCGGCGGAGGTCTGTTGCTCCATCGCTTGCTGGACGTCGGCGCTCGGATTGACCTCACGCACCTCGACGCTCTCGACGCGAATCCCCCACTCGTCGGTGGGTTCGTCGAGTTCGCGGCGGATGCGCGCGTTGATTTCCTGACGCTTGTTCAGCGTCTCGTCGAGTTCCATGTCACCCAGCACGGCGCGGAGGGTGGTCTGGGCGAGGTTGGAAACGGCGGTTTTGTAGTCTTCGACTTCGAGGAACGCCTTCTTCGCGTCCATCACCTTGATGTAGACGACGGCGTCCGCGGTCACAGGCGAGTTGTCGCGCGTGATGGCTTCCTGACGCGGGACGTCGAGCGTCTGGGTACGCATGTCGAAAGAGTAGGTCCGCGAGACGAACGGCGGAATGAACGAGATACCGGGTTCGAGCAGGCGGCGGTACTCACCGAACACCGTCAGCGCGCGTTTTTCGTACGCGTTGACGATTTCCACCATCTGGTAGACGATGATGATGGCGAGTAAGAGCGCCACGATGGCTCCAATCGAGAGCCCGATGCTCGGTCCCAGTCCTTGGAGGGGGGTTACAGGGAGCATATGTGAATCTCTAGAAGGGTAGGTTAAAAAGGGTTCCTCCGAAAATTGCCCGCGACTACCGTATTTTTCGCCGTTTCGCGCTCAAATTGCGTCCGATTCTGACTCTTTTTCGACGCGTTCTGCTTCTTGTCGTCCTTTCGCGAGTTCGCGGTCGATGTCGTCTTCGATGACTTCGAGCGATTCGACGGTGATGACGTTGCCGCCGCCGGGGTCTACGACCATAATTTCAGTTCCCTCTGGAATCGTCCCGTGGACCGAACGAGCGGCGTAGAAGGGATTGAAGCCGCCGGCGTCGAGTTTCACCTCGCCCGAGGTGTTCGTCACCGTCTCCGTCACGCGGCCGGTCTGGCCCTTGAGCGACATCGAATCGCTCGTCTGGCCAGTCCCCTTGCCGCCGTAGATATCGAGGTTCCGGTACGCCCAGAGGGCGGCCCCGCCGGTACCGAGGACGAGCGCGGCGAGGACGAACGGCATGAGGGCGGGGGCGACGACCGACCCGAGGGCGAGGCCGATGAGCCCAGACACGAGCAGAGCGACCCCGAGGACGATGAAGTGGGCACCCGGAGCCAGCGCTTCTGCGACGACGAGAATCGTGCCCGCGACGACGAGCAACAGCGAGAGGGACTGGTCGAGCAGCTCTACCATACCCCATCTTGGCGGGCGTTGTGGATTAACGTTTGGCCTACAGGACCAACCGAGAGAGGGCGAACAGCGCGAGCAACGCACCGAGGACGACGAATGCGATGTGTTCTGGCTTCGGGGATCCTGGGGTCAAATCCTCCACTGCAGTCTCCCCGTCGTCTTCCAGATCTTCGAGTTCGTATTTCCAGTCGCCATCAGACATATACCCTCAACTAGTGGCCCCCGCCTCAAAAGGGCTCCCGTCGCGGCCCGCGCAGGACGTTGCCCTCGTAGACGACGCCGCGTTCCGCATCGAGGGTGACTGTCGTCCCGTCGGCGACGGCGAGTTCCGCGTCACTCACCATCGGCACGTCCAGTTCACGCGCAACGAGCGCCGGGTAACCTGTCAATCCCGGCTGTTTCGCGACGATACCACCAATGACCGAAAGGTCGCCGTCGAACTGGTCGTCGAATTCGTCGGGAAGCACGACGATGGAACCCGGTTTCACCGACGAGAGGTCGCCCGAAGACAGCGTGACCGCAGGACCGACCGCCCGGCCGACGTGAACGCTGCGACCCGTCGCAATCGGTTCGGCGGCGACGTGGACCTTGAGCATGTTCGTCGAGCGGCCTTCGAGTTCGCTCATCATGCCGGACACCACGACCACGGTGTCTCCGCTTTCGGCGACGCCTGCATCGAGGGCGGCCTGTGCGGCGCGGTCGATGATGGTTCCGACGCCTTCGCTCGCGCCCAAATCGACGTACTGCGGGATGACGCCCGCAGAGAGCGCGAGCTGGCGGCGAACCACGTCGTTCGGCGTCGCGGCCACGACGGGTACCTCTGGACGGAACTTCGCCGTCTTGAGCGCGGTGTACCCGGATTCGGAGGCCACGACCACCGCGCTCGCGCCGACGTCGCGGGCGAGGTAGCGAGCGGAGCGCGAGAGGGCTTCGGCGCGAGATTCTCCAGCCTTCGGGATGCGCTGTTCGCGTCCCTCCACGTAGTCGTCGCTCGATTCGGCCTCGCGGATGATACGGTCCATCGTTTCGACCACGCGCACGGGATGGTCGCCGACGGCGGTTTCGGCGGAGAGCATGACGGCGTCCGTCCCGTCGAGGACGGCGTTCGCCACGTCGGAGGCTTCGGCGCGGGTTGGCCGCCGGGAGTGAATCATCGAATCGAGCATCTCCGTGGCCGTGATGACGGGCACGCCCGCCTCACGGCAGGTGCGGATGATGCGCTTCTGGATGATTGGCACGTCCTCCATCGGGCACTCGACGCCTAAATCGCCGCGGGCGACCATGATGCCGTAGGCGGCTTCGACGATTTCTTCGAGGTTGTCCACCGCGTCTGCGCGTTCGATTTTCGCGATGACGGGGATGGCCGCTCCGCGGTTTTCGAGTTCCTCGCGGACGGTGTAGATGTCCGCTGCGTTCCCGACGAAACTCGCGGCGACGAAGTCGACGCCCGCCTCGACAGCGAGGTCGAGTTCGCGGCGGTCGTCCTCGGTGAGCGCGTCGAGGCCTAAATCGACGCCGGGAACGTTCACGCCCTTGCGGCCTTTGAGTTCGCCGCCACTTTCGACGCGGGCGGTGACGGTATCTTCGCCCACCGACTGGACGACCGTCTCGATGCGCCCGTCGTCGAGGAGAACGCGGTCGCCCGCAGAGACACCCTCGATACTCACAGAGAGGCCGACGCGCTCGGGAGTGGCGTCGTCGCCCTCGTAGAACTCGATGGTAGACCCAGTTTCGAGGAAGATAGGGTCGTCGAGGGGTGCGGTGCGGACCTCCGGCCCGGCGAGGTCGAGGAGCGCGGAGACGGGTTCCGCGGTCGCTTCGTCCACCTGCTGGACGGTCTGTATCAGGTCCTTTCGCACGTCGGTCGAACCGTGGCTCGTGTTCAAACGGGCGACGGACATCCCCGCGTCGGCGAGGTCACGGATGACGCCGGGGTCAGAAGAGGCGGGCCCGAGCGTGCAGACGATTTTCGCATTGCGCATTACTCGAAGCGAGGAGACGACGAACGAAAAAATTTGGGAGAGTCACCACAGGTTCGTGTAGGCGTTGTGGATGAGCGCGATACAGATGCAGATGGTGCCGAGGGCGAGGCCCACGTCGGTAATCGGGAGCGTCGCGGCAGATTCGACCTGCATCCCGAGTCCCACGGCTGAGAGGATGATAGCGACGAAACATGCAACGATGATGAGCCGGGGAAAGGCAATCGCTTGGCGGATGGACATACGCGAACTATCCCATCAACCAACAAATAGGTGCTGACGCGAGTCGCGAGTTACGCGATTTTCGTGCCCGGTTTCGCGTCGCCGAGCGTGGTCAGCAGGTCGGCCTGGTCGCCTGCGGCAAGTAGCATGCCGTTGGATTCGACGCCGAACAGTTCGGCCTTTTCTAAGTTGGCGACGATGATGACACGCTCGCCCACGAGGTCGTCCACGTCGTGCAGTTCCTTGATGCCCGCGACGATTTGGCGGGTTTCGAGGCCGATGTCCACTTCGAGACGGACGAGTTTGTCGGAGCCCTCGATTGGCTCTGCGAGTTCGATTTCCCCGACGCGGAGGTCGAGGGCGAGGAAGTCGTCGAAACTGATGCGGTCGTCTGCGATGGGTTCGAGTTCGGTCATTTCGGAATCGTCGTCTTCGTCTGGGTCGTCTGCGGTCGCTTCTGCGATGCGCTGGTCGAGTTTCGCGTTCAGGTCTTCGACGCGCTCGTCCGGAATCTTCTCGAAGAGTTCGCTCGGCGCGTCGAAGTCGGCCTGCGGCGCGTCGAGGGCGGCGTCGAGGCCCACGTCGTGAACCGAGCCATCTTCGCCGAGTTGGCTCCAGAGGTTCTCCGCCTTCTCCGGGAGGGCGGGTGCGAGGAGCACGGCGAGCGCCTTCGAAAGCTGGACACAGTCGTAGATGACCTGTGCGGCTTTTTCGGGGTCGTCGTCGGTGAGTTTCCACGGTTCGTTGCGCTGGATGTACTCGTTGCCGAACTGGGCGAGGCGCACGCCCGCGGTGGTCGCCTGCCGGATGGAGTAGTCGTTCAGCCCCTCGCTGAACTCGGTGATGGCCTGCTCGATACGCGCTCGGACTTCCTCGGAGAGGTCAGCCTCCGGCGTGCCCTCGTAGTTGCGGTGGGCGAACAGCAGCGAGCGGTAGAGGAAGTTCCCGACCGTGCCCACGAGTTCCGAATTGACGCGCTCCTGGAAGCGCTCCCACGAAAAGTTGATGTCCTGCTGGAAGCGGCTGCCCGTGGCGATGTAGAATCGCAGCAAGTCTGGGTGGAAGCCCTCTGCGAGGTACTCGTCGGCCCAGACGGCCCGGCCACGCGAGGTCGAGAAGCCCTTGCCGTCCAAGTTCACGAAGCCACTCGCCATGACGGCGCGCGGTTCGTTGTAGCCTGCGCCGTGGAGCATCGCCGGCCAGAAGATGGTGTGGTGCTGGATGATGTCGCGGCCAATGACGTGGATGATTTCGCCGCTCTCTTTCCACGTCTCCTCCCAGTCGTACTCGTCCGTGCCGACACGCTCGCTGTACTGCTTCGTCGAGGCGATGTACTCGATTGGCGCGTCCACCCAGACGTAGAGGACGAGGTCCTCGGCCCCTTCTCCCGGGTAGTCGATACCCCAGTCCATGTCGCGGGTGATACACCAGTCCTGGAGTTCGCCCTCGATCCACTCGCGTGGCTGGTTGCGGGCGTTGTCGGTGCCTTCTAAGCGGTCGATGAATCCCTGAAGGTACTCCTGCAGTTCGTTCAGGTTGAAGAACTTGTGCGGCCGGGAGCGGTACTCCGCCGGGTTCCCGGTGATGATGCTCGTTGGGCTCTCGATTTCGCCGGGTTCCAGATGGCGGCCACAGCCCTCGTCACACTCGTCGCCGCGGGCGGTTTCCCCACAGTAGGGACACGTTCCCGTGACGTAGCGGTCGGGCAGCGCCTGGTCTTCCTCTGGGTCCCACGCGACCATAATCTCCTTCTCGTAGATGTAGCCCTCCTCGTCCAGTTTGCGGACGATTTCCTGGGTGAGTTCCGTATTGGTCTCGTCGTGGGTGTGGCCGTAGTTGTCGAAGGCGATGTTGAACTTCGGGAACGTCGTCTCGTACTTCTCGTGGAAGCGCAGCGCGAACTCCTCGGGGGTGACACCCTCTTTCCAGGCGTTCACCGCCACGGGCGTTCCGTGCATGTCAGAGCCGGAGACGAACGCCGTCTGCTGGCCGAGTTTGCGCAGGCCCCGCGAGTAGATGTCGCCGCCCACGTAGGTTCGCAGGTGGCCGATGTGCAGGTCGCCGTTGGCGTAGGGCAACCCGCAGGTCACCACGGCCTGGTTGTCCGTCGGGAACGAATCGTGACTCATATGCAATCCTCACTCTCGTGGCGGTGTAAAACCCGCCGATTTCGGTCGTATGTCATGTGTCGGTGTTGGGTACTGGTCGCTCAGCGATTCGAATATGAAAACTCGGGTTTCTGCCACGCATTCGCCGTATGAGGGCGCTCGGCGTGACGTCCTCCCGAAGACGGCTCCGAGACGGAGCGCGGGCTACATGCGCATCGAAAATCGGAACGGAACCGTCTGGGTCACACCACCTCGTAGTCCGCAATCGAATAAAAAGGTTCGCCGTTCAATCGGTAATTTCGATGCCGCCAAATGCAACAAATCCGGTGACGACGAGGTCCGGCGTTTCCCGATCTTCGGCCACCGGGTGGCGCATGCGCGAGTCTTCGATGGCTCCGAGGACGGGGAGTACTTCGAGGCGCACGTCCCACTCCGGGGGAACACGGAACTCTGCGCCCCCGAACAGCGTGATGACGTTGAGCGTCGCAGGCCCGGCGAGTTGCGCGTCCCGCAGGTCGATGTCAGCGCCACCGAACACGGTCATCACGTCGCCGCCGATGAATGCAGGTGAGGCGAGGCGACGTTCGACGCCACCGAATAGCACCATCGCGTCGAGTCGGTTCAACCGTTCGACGGGGATGTTCCGGCGGCGATACCGACTCACCACGATACCTCCACCGATGAGGATGAGGCCGAGGGGCCACCACTGCCCGATGACGGCCTCCGAGAGAACGTCGAGGACCAGCAATTGGACGGTTCCCGCGACGACGATGAGGACGAGCGGCCCGACGAGGTTTCGGAGGCGACTGCGGACGATTGCCCACAGGCCGATGAGGACGAACACCGACGGGACGAACTGCCAGATGCGGCCCGTGTCGTACAGCCCCGTGGTCTGGACGAGTAACAGGAGGCCGATGACGATGAGTACCCCACCCGTGAGCAATTGCCCTGACAATCTGCGGCGACTGGCTGCCATGCTCTAGAACTTGGTCGCCACGGAGCCTAAGCGTGCCTCTCAGGTAACCGACGTGAACGCGCCGATGACTCCAAGGGTGAATAGGAGGCGTCCAACGCTGCCCGCGAACGTAGCGACGGCGAACTTCACGTAGTCCTCTTCGAGCACGGTGAAAGCGTAAATCGAGAGGGTGTCGGGGAAGCCCGGCACCGAAAGTGCGAGGGCGAGGCCGACGAAGCCAAATCGCTTCGCGAGTTCGACGATTCGCCGCTCCGACCACGCGACGATATTGATGCCGGAGCGTTCGAGTGCCCGGATGATGGGGCCTGACTGTTTTGCCTGGTGCCCGATGTGGAACGCGAAGACGCTCCCTGCGGCCTTGCCGAGCCCGCTCGCGACGATGATGAGCGCGAGTTCAGCACTGTCTGGCAGGCCCAGTTTGAGCGGTGCGCCGAGGACGATTTCGCTCGGGAGCGGTAACACGACGGCGATGAGAAACGAGTAAATCGCGATGATGAGGAGGCCAAGCGGCCCAGTCGCGGTTTCGACAGCTTGCTCTAACGCTTCGAAGAAGCCACCCACGAACGCGACGTGTTCTACGAGCGCGGCCAACGCGACGAACGACACACCTGTCACTCAGCACCCATCGTACCTAAGTCTTGAGGCAACGGCGAGACGAAAATAGTGGTATCGTCTGTCATATTTCGAGTTGTCTTGACCATTGCCGAGGCTGGTGCTGGCACGTCGATTATGCCGCACCCGAAACCCACGACGGTTTCTCGACGGTCGAGTCGTTTTCGAGGAGTTGGTAGTCGATTTGCATCGTCTGTGTCGAGCCGGCGAGCGCGTAGTCCATCGTGGCGGACATCGCGTGGACGCGGCCCGTCTCGTCGACGATGATGGTCCCCTCGAACTGGCTCACGTCGGACGCGCCGCGAACGAGTTTCGTCACGTTCTCGGGAGCCGTCTGCGAGGTGAGCGTCGTGTAGGTGTGGCCGTCTTTCTCCTCTGTCTTCTCGACGGTGTAGCTGTCGTCGACAAACGTGTCGATGAACGAGGCGCTCGCGAGACTCTGCGGTTGTTGTGGCTGGCCGCGCTGGTACTGGACGTTGCCGCCGTTCTGGATGCGGACGAACTGTGCCGTATCGTTCGCCCAGACGTCGAACTTCACCGACGACGACCCGACCGACTCCGTCACCCGGTACTGATACGGCGAGAAGCCTTCCTCGACCAGCACCTGCTGGCGACGGGTGAACTCGACTGCCTGGTCGTTCTGGACGATGCTGCCGTCGATGGTGATGTCCGTCTCGTAGGACTGTTCGGACAGGGCCTGCGTGTGCGCCGAGACGAGCGCCGTCTCGTTTTGAACGCCGCCGTCTGCGATGCCCGGTGGGGACGCAGAACCGCCCGTAAAGGGGAGCGAACACCCCGAGAGAACGAGCAGCGCGGCGACCGCGAGTGCTGTCGCAATCCGTTGCATGCGCTCACGTCGTGGGGGTGCGTGAAAAAAGACTCCGTTGTCTATCGGACGGAATCGAGGATGAGTTGCTGTTCGACGCGCTTGACTTCGTGCTGGACGTCGCGGACGGCGTCGATATTGGCCGAGATAGAACTTACGCCCTTGTTGACGAGGAACCGAACCATCTGGGGCTTCGAGCCAGCCTGCCCACAGATGCTCGTCTTCACACCGTATTCACGGCACGTCTCGATGGTCTCGCCGATGAGTTTGAGCACGGCCGGGTGCAGTTCGTCGAACCGGTCTGCGACGCGCTCGTTGTTCCGGTCGACGGCGAGGGTGTACTGGGTCAGGTCGTTCGTCCCGAAGGAGGCGAACTTGATGCCCGCCTGGGCGAGTTCCTCGATGGAGAGAGCACTGGCTGGCGTCTCGATCATCACACCCCACGAGCGTTTGCGGGGGTCGATGCCGGCGCGCTCCATGAGCGATTTCGCCTGCACGACGTCCTCGGCGTCGTTTACGAGCGGGAACATGATTTCGACGTTGTCGTAGCCCATCTCGTAGAGTCGGCGGAACGCTTCGAGTTCGTGTTCGAACACGTCAGGTCGGTCGAGGCTGCGGCGGATGCCACGGTAGCCGAGCATCGGGTTGTGCTCGCGTGGCTCGTCTTCGCCACCCTGGAGCTGGCGGAACTCGTCGGTCGGCGCGTCGAGCGTGCGGACGCGGACTGGGCGCGGGTAGAACTCGTCTGCGACGCCGCGGACGCCCTCGACGATTTCCTCGATGTACTCGTCTTCGCCGTGGTCCTTGATGTAGCGCTCCGGGGTCTTACCCGTCGAGAGAATCATGTGCTCGAGACGGAGCAGGCCGACGCCGTCTGCACCCGTCGCGGCGGCCCGGGGGGCAGCCTCGGGGATGGAGACGTTGACCTTCACCTCGGTCGCGGTCATCGGCTTGACCGGAGTCTTCGGGCGGGCTTCCTCGATTGGGTCGCGCTCGATTGCCTTGTCGGCTGCGCCACCCTCGCGGATGGTGCCCTTGTCGCCGTCCAAGGTGACGACCTGGTCGTCCGTGAGTTCGCGGGAGGCGCTGCCCGTGCCGACGACGGCCGGGACGCCGAGTTCGCGCGAGACGATCGCTGCGTGGCTCGTCATGCCACCTTCGTCGGTGATGATGCCGGCGGCGCGCTTCATCGCGGGCACCATGTCCGGCGTGGTCATCTCGGCGACGATGATGTCGCCTTCACCGACCTTGTCGAGCTGGTCGAGTTTCTTCACGATGCGGACCTTCCCGCTCGCGATGCCTGGGCTGGCTCCGAGTCCGCTCAGGATGACGTCGTCTTTGTGTTTCTGTTTAGCCGAGCCGTTGCCGTCCGTGCTCGCCTTCGCCGCCTCTTTCGAGATGGTGGTGATGGGCCGCGACTGGAGCATGAACGCCTCGCCATCGATGATGGCCCACTCGACGTCCTGTGGGGTGTCGTAGTGTTCTTCGACGATTTCACCGAGTTCGACGAGGCGGGCGATTTCATCGTCGTTGAGGACGCGCTTGTTGCGCAGTTCGTCCTCGACTTCTTTCTCTACGGTCTTGCCCGTCTCCGGGTCTTTGATGCACTGAATCTTCTTGTCGGCGATGGTCACCTCTTCGACCTCGCCGGATTTGCGGTCGACGACGTAGTTGTCCGGAGAGACGGACCCGGAGACGACAGCCTCACCGAGCCCCCACGCGGCCTCGATGATGACGCGGGGTTCGCCCGTCGAGGGGTGGCTCGTAAAGAGGACGCCACTCTTCTTCGAATCGACCATCTGCTGGACGACGACGGCGATGTTCACTTTGTGGTGCTCGAATCCCTGCTGCTGGCGGTAGTAAATCGCGCGCTGGGTGAACAGCGACGCCCAGCACTCGCGAACCTTTTCGAGGAGTTCGTCCTCACGGATGTTGAGGAACGTCTCCTGTTGGCCCGCGAAACTCGCGTCCGGGAGGTCCTCTGCGGTCGCAGAGGAGCGGACTGCGACGAACGCCTCTCCGTCGCCGAGGTTGCGATACGCTTTGAGGATTTCCTCGCGGAGTTCCTCGGGCAGTTCGGTTTCGAGGATGAGTTCGCTCGCGCGCTCGGCCGCCGCGGCGAGCGCCTTCGAGTCGTCGGCATCGACGTCGACGGCTTCGAACAGCTCCTCGTCGATACCGGTTTCTTCGATGAACGTTCGGTACGTACCCGCCGTGACCACGAATCCCGGGGGTACGGGGAGGCCCGCGTTCGTGAGTTCGCCGAGGGACGCACCCTTGCCACCCACGGATTCGAGGTCATCAGCCCTGATTTCGTCCAGCCAGAGTACAGGCATTATCTTCACCCATATGCTGACTAAGTGCGATAAAGAAGGTTCCGGCTCTCGTGACAGACATAGCATAGCACAACCGGACGGTTCGGGCGAAAACTGCGGGCGACGCACGGACTCGGAAATCGTACCCGTTTGACACGAACGCGGCCGTCAGGCTTCGAGAATCTCGTCTTCGTCGAGCGCGGGAACTACGAGCGACCCGTCGAAAACCGTGATGGCACGCCCACCAACTCGAATCTGGTCTCCCACGCGCACGCGGACTCCGCCAGGCCGCTCGACGAAGTGGCCCTGCTCGAACACCATCTCGTCGGGCATGGAGTCGAACGCGCCGAAGTGCCGGAGGTACGCTCCCGTCGCGCCGCTCGCCGTGCCGGTCACGGGGTCTTCGGGAACGCCTGCTCGCGGGGCGAACATCCGCCCGTGGAGCGTCGAGTGGGCGTCCAGCGCGTCGAAGGTGAACGCGTAGATGCCAGCAGTATCGACCCTCTCGCTCAGTTCTTCGATTTTCGCCATGTCCGGCTCCGCGTTGCTGAGGTGTTCTAAGAAGGTGACGGGGACGACGAGGAATGGAAGCCCGGTGGTGGCGCGGGCGAGTGGTAGTTCGTCCTCGATGTCCGTGAGCCCCGCCGGGTCGATGCCGAGCGCCTCCGCTACCGTCTCGTAGTCGACGTCTACCTCGCGAATCTCCGGCTGACTCTGGGTCATCCAGATGGTCCCGTCTTCCTCCACGTCGATGTCGAGGACGCCGACGTTCGTTTCGAGCGTGTGGGTTCCCGGGTCGATGGCACCAGCCTCGTGGAGGAAGGCGTGGCTCGCGATGGTCGCGTGGCCACAGAGGTCCACCTCCTGGCGGGGCGTGAAGTAGCGAATCCGCCGGTCTGCACTCCCGGTCGAGAGCAAGAAGGCGGTTTCGCTCGCGTTGAATTCGCGGGCGACCGCTTGCATCTGGGCCGCGGAGAGGCCGTCGGCGTCGGGCACGAGGCCCGCCGCGTTGCCCGAAAGCGGTTCGTCTGTGAACGCATCCACCAGCAGCGCACGACGTGTCTCCATAGCCCATCCGTCGGCCCCCCGGGGTATCAAGTCTGCGCCGCGGACAGTCCAAAAAAACGGCCATTTTATTTATTAGATATTAGTCCAGAAATTTACCGAGGACAGCCGTATGAGCCTCACAGACAAAATAAAAGGCCTCGTCCCGAGCGGCGAGGAGAAAGTCTACAGTTACCGGTGTCTCGAATGCGAAACGGAGTTCGAATCGCCGGAAGCGCACATGGCGAAGGTCGAATGCCCCAACTGTCACGCTCGGGGCGGCCGGTCCATCGTCTGAAGCCGCCACCGACACGCTCCCGTGGTGGCGGGAGACGTGGCGTCGAACCTGGCGGTACACGTCCCCGTTTTTCGAGCTGGCACGCAGACAGTGCGCCTCGCGCTGATTCATACCACTTAATTGTGCGCGACCCGTCTGCGGCGGTGGTGAACATCTAGTATGGGCGACCTGCCGGACGAATTCAAGTGCACCATCACGAATTGGGAGTACATCTACTCGCTGTGCCGAGAAGTGAGCGACGAGGTCAAAGCGGCGCAGTTCGAACCCGACGTGGTCGTGGCACTCGCCCGCGGTGGCTGGTTCGCGGGTCGTTGTATCTGTGACTTCCTCGGGCTCGACGACCTCACGAGTTTGAAGATGGAACACTACGTGGGCACGGCCCAGAAATCGGGCACGCCAGAGGTGCGCTACCCGATGCCCGAAGGCTCCGTCGAGGGCAAAGACGTGCTCATCATCGACGACATCGCCGACACCGGCGGTTCCATCAAGCGGGCAGACGAGTACGTCCGCGAACGCAACCCCGGCGAAGTCCGCACCGCGACGCTCCAGTTACTCGGCACGAGCGAGTTCGAACCGGATTACGTCGGCGAAAAACTCGAAGAGTGGGCCTGGGTCGTCTATCCGTGGAACTTCATCGAGGACATAATCGACCTCACGAGCGGCGTCATGGTCAAAGCCGGTCAGGACAGCTACACGGCAGAGGACGTCCGCCACTTCCTGAAAGAATATCACGAGGTAGACCGCATCGAGATGGAAATCGCCCAGCCGAATCGACTGCCCGAAGTGCTCTCGGAGATGGAGCGTCGCGGCGTCGTCGAAGCCACGAGCGCCGGCAAGTGGCGACTCGCGGACCACGAAGACGCTGGTGTCTAGGTGAATGAGTTCGCCTGCGCTATCCGCGAAGTCGAGCTGGAGAACGGATAGCGGCGGCGCGTCGTGCAGCGCAGGGCGAGGGAGACGGGGTGTGTGACCGATGAGTCTGCTCTCCATTTTCGCGACGGCCATCTTGCCCATCGTCTCGCTCGCGGGCCTCGGATTCCTCCTCGGCAGAGTCAAGGACGTCGACACCGGTCCGCTCAACACCGTCGTCGTCTACATTCTCGCGCCGGCACTCGTGTTTCACAGTCTCGCGACCACGACGCTCGGCGGCGACACCCTCGTCCGCGTGGTCGGCGGTGTCGCCGTCTACCTCGTCGCGATGGTCGTCATCGGCGAAGCCGTCGGTCGCCTGTTCGGCCGGTCGGAACCGCTCCTCTCCGCGCTCGTCCTCGTGAGCGCCTTTCCAAACTCCGGGAACTACGGCATTCCCGTCGCCGAGTTCGCCTTCGGCGCGACCGGTCGGAGTACGGCCGTCCTCTTTCTCGCCGCCCAGAGCGTCCTCATCTACACGGTTGGCGTCTACATCGCCTCGCGAAGCGGCGGGAAAGACGGCTTCGCGGGCGTGAAACGCGTGTTGCGCATTCCACTCGTCTACGCTGTCATTGCCGCGCTCGCCGTCCGGTATCTCGGCGTCGTCCCGCCCGCAGAGACCACGGCGATGACGACGCTCAAACTCGTCGGCGACTCTTCGATTCCGCTCATGTTGCTCATCCTCGGCATCCAACTCGCGAGAACGAACTACGGGGCCGCGCTCCGGCGGGCCGGGACGGCGAACGTCCTCAAGATGGTCGTCGCCCCCGTCGTCGGCCTCGGCGTGGCCTTCGGGCTTGGCTTCACCGACCCGACGGTGGCGAAGGTGTTCGTCCTCGAATGTGCGATGCCCGCGGCGGTGACCCCGCTCATCCTCATCTCCGAGTTCGCGAGCGACCAGCAGATTGGCAACATCGCCGTCGCGGAGTACGTGAGTACGGTGGTGCTCACGACCACGCTGGTGAGCGTCCCGCTGCTCACCCTCTACATCGCGCTGCTCGAAACGGGCGTCCTGTTCTGACCGCGGCCGTATTCGAGAGCCGGGAGAGGCGAGAAAGCGGATACTTTAGGTAAAACGCCTCCGTGGGTGCGAATATGATTGGCTTCATCGGCGGCAGCGGAATCTACGAAGCGCTCCCGCTCGAAAATACCCGCGAAGAGGTCGTAGAGACGCCCTATGGCGAACCGAGTGCACCCGTCACCATCGGCGAGTTCGGCGACACCGGACGCGAGGTCGCGTTCCTGCCCCGCCACGGGTCGAAGCACGGTCGCTCCCCGACGCACCTGCCCTACCGCGCCAACATCTACGCCTTCAAGAAACTCGGCGTGAAGTACATCCTCGCGAGCAACGCCGTCGGGAGCCTGAAATCCAGTCTCCACCCCGGCACGCTCGTCGTCCCAACCCAGATTTTCGACCGGACGAAACACCGCAAATCCACCTTCTTCGGCGACGGTATCGTCGTCCATCAGCCAATCACCGAACCGTACAGCCCCGAACTCGTGAGCCACCTCGCCGACGCCGCGAAGTCGGTCACCAAGGCCAAGGTCAAAGAAGGCGGCACCTACGTCTGCATCGAGGGTCCGCAGTACTCCACTCGCGCCGAATCCGAGTTCTACCGCGCCCAGGGCTGGGACATCGTCGGCATGACTTCGATTCCGGAGGCGAAACTCGCCCGCGAGGCGGAAATCGCCTACGCCACCGTCGCTGGCGTCACGGACTACGACGTCTGGAAGAAGGACCACGAGGTCACGCTCGCGGAAGTGCTCGAAAACGCGGAGAAGAATCAGGCGGCGATAAAAGAGACCGTCGAGGAAGCCATCCGCACGCTCCCCGAAGACTTCGAGTGCGAAGCGCACACGGCGCTCGAAGGAACGATTAACACGCCGGCAGACGCGATTCCAGAGGAGACCCGCGACCGCGTCGAACTGCTCGTCTCGGACTACCTGTAGAGCAATCGCTCACGCGGTTTGTTATCCGGCCCGCGAGCCGTGCTCACCGGCCCTTGTCACGGACGTACTTGAGCGCCCGAAGGAACTCGTCGTGGTCGACCCTGCCCTCTGTCTCCTTGAGTCGCTCCTGAAGTTTGGCTGGCGTCATGCTACACAATAACTTACACGGTTTTCCATTATAATTGTGTCGCCGCTAGCAGGATTCACACCCAACCGCAGGCTACATCTCGAAGAAGAGTTGGATATCGTCCAGGACGGCCCCGCCTGCGGCGTCGTCTGGAACCGAAGAAATCCATCGCAAATCCCACGCTCCCGCTTCGTCGACCTGTGTGGCCTCCGTTATTGTCTCGCCCGCGAGTGATGACGCTCGCATCACGACGTCGTACCCGACAGTCTGGCGCGAACCGTCGCCCTCCGGCGCATAGTGCTTCTTGCGAACGCGTGCGACACCGTCGATGACGACTGCACAGTCTGTGAGTTCTTCGACGCGCCGTGTGGCCACTGCGACCCAGTCTTCACCGGACTCAACGCTGTCGTATGGGAGCGTCATGTGCGGCCCCTCTCGATGGATGAGCAGCAGCACCTCTCCTTCGTCGTTCGTGATGCCGACGATCACCATCCCCTGTATCGGTTCGTACGCGTCGAAGTGGTGTTGATGCTCGACGCAGGGCTTCTCGGTGTACTCTACGTCTGCACGAGTTTGCAACGAAGCAGGGTCAGAAAGCGCGTCCATGCCATTCGACGAACACGAACGGGTCGGATAAATCCTCGGCTCAGTCCGTCTCGGCCACCGCGTCGCTCGCACTCGCGACTGCCGGCGGGTTCTGAATCCAGAGGTCGCCGAAGATGTCCTCCTGTTCCAGCACGATGCGCCCGCGGTGGGCCATGAACAACAACGCGAGGAACGTCGTGACCCGAGAGCCACCGGCGGTCGAAACCTCCTCGAACAGCACCTCGGTGCGCCCGTGGTCGTACTGTTCTTTCAGCATCACCCACACGTCGTCGATGACCTCCTCGATGTGTTCGGTGTGGGCCGTGCCGGTGACTTCCTCTTCGGTGGGTTCGTCGTCCATGCGGAAGTCGTCCGCAGAGCGGTAATCGAGCGTCTGGGTTCCGCGGCGGAAGCCCTTCGGCGAATTCGACGTGTCGTACTGGCGGCGTTCTTTCCACCACGAGCCGCGCTCTGCCTCCCGGAGTTCCCGGACGAGCTGGTCGAGCGTCTGAGGCGTCCCGCGAACCGACTTGCGGTCGAGGCGGCGCTCCATCTCGGCTTCGAGGCCGGCGATGGGGTCCGGACCGTCGAACTCAGGTTCCTGACCGGGTGGCGCTTCCCACGGCTCCATCCACTCCTCTTCTTCGGGTTCCGGGTCGTCCGGTTCGAGCAGCGCGTCGGATTTCATCCGCAACAGGACGCTCGCGTAGAACAGCGCCCGCCCCGAGGTGCGCAGGTCCGCCTCGTCGAGGGCGGCGAGGAACTTGTCCGTGACGTCCACGATGTCGATGTCCCACGGCTCGATTTCACCCTCCTCTGCGAGTTGGACGAGCAGTTCGACCGGTTCGACCTCGTCTTCGGCCTCGACGAGCGGTTTGGGTTCGATTTCAGTCATCTGCGGGCACCTCCTGTGAACTCAGGTCGATGCCAGTCACGACGCTCACGTTGTCGTCGTGCATGGTGACACCGATGGCCCGCTCAGAGCGTTCGAGCATCGCAGACCGGTGGGAGACGACGACGAACTGGGCATCACCAGCGAGTTCGTCCACCATCTCGCCGACGAGGTCCGCGTTCACCGCGTCGAGGAAGGCGTCCACCTCGTCAAGTGCGTAGAACGGCGCGGGGTTGTACCGCTGGAGCGCGAAGATGAACGCCAGTGCGGTAAGCGACTTCTCCCCGCCGGACATCGCATCGAGGCGCTGAATCGGCTTGTCGCCGGGTTGGGCTTTCATCGTGAGGCCGCCGTCGAACGGGTCGGCCTCGTTTTCGAGATGGAGCGTCCCCGAGCCACGCGAGAGACTCGCGAAGATGTCCTCGAAGTTGTCGTTGATGTCGGTGAAGGCGTCCATGAACGTCTCCTTTTTCAGCGACTCGTAGGAGTCGATGCGGTCGTTGATGGCCTCGCGTTCGTCCACGAGCGTGCCCTTCTTCTCGGTCAGGTCGTCGAGGCCGTCTTTGACCTCGTCGTACTCGTCGATGGCGAGCATGTTGACCGGTTCGAGCGCCTCCATCTTCCGCTCCAGACGGCCGATGGTTCGCTTCACCTCGTCGTGGTCGGGAATCTCCTCGGGGTCGTAGTCGCCGACCTGTCCGGCGAGTTCGTCGACCTCCCATTCGAGGCGGTCTGCGGCGCTCTCTGCGCTTTCGAGTTTCGACTGCACGCCGGACACCTTCTCGCGGGCGCTGTCGCGCGTCTGCTTTGCGTCCTTGAGGTCGCCCTTCAGCTCCTCGCGTTCTGCTTTGAGGTCTGCGAGTTCGTCCTCTAAGTCCTCGACTTGCTCCGCTTTGGCTTCGAGCACCGCCTGCTGGTCTTCGATTTTGCCCTCCAACTCGGCGATGCGCTCTTGCTGGGCGGCCTTCTTGTTCTGGGCAGATTCGATTTCGCCGTGGAGGTCCTCGATGGACTCCTCTGCGTACTGCTTTTCGAGGCCAAGTTCGTTGAGGCGGGCGTCGAAGGTGTCGAGTTGGGATTCGTGGTCCTCCTTTTCGGCCCGAATCTCGTCCATCTCCGCGGTGAGTTCCGGAATCTTCGAATCGGCGAGTTCCGACTCCAGTTCGTCGATGTCGGCCTCGATGTCCGCGATGCGCTCGTCGTGGGCGGACAGTTTCTCCTCTAGGGCCTGCATCTGCTCGTTGACCTCTTCACGTTCTGCGTCGAGGTCGGCGATGTCCGCTTCGAGCGCTTCGATGCGCTCGTCGGTGCTGTCGAGTTGCCCCCGAACGCGTTCGAGGTCGGATTCGATGTCCCGCACCTGGTCTGCGCTGTCCGCCTTTCGGTCACGAGCGTCGTCCAGACGCTCCTCTACGTCGCGAATCTCCTCGTTCAGTTCGCGACGCTCGTCTTCGAGACTGGCGATTTTCTCGGCCACGCGTTCGAGTTGGCCCTTGCCAGACTTCGAGAACGAGTAGCGCGACCCACTCGACGACCCGCCGGTCATCGCTCCGCTCTTCTCTACGAGTTCGCCAGAGAGCGTGACGAGGCGGAAGTCACCCATCAGGTCGCGGGCCGTCTCGATGCTGTCCACGACGAGCGTGTCGCCGAGGACGTACGAGAAGATGCCCGCGTACTGCTTGTCGAAGTCCACGAGGTTGTACGCGAAGTCCACGACACCGTCGTGGTTCGGCACGCTCGGCAGGCGGCGGGTGTGCATCTTGTTGATGGGCAGGAACGTGGCGCGACCCGCGTTCCGCCGCTTCAGGTACTCGATGCACTGCTGGCCGACGCCGTCGTCGTTGACCACGACGTGAGCAAGCCGGCCACCGGCGGCGGTCTCACACGCCGTCGCGTACTCTTGGGAGACGCCACCGAGTTGGCCAACGGTTCCGTGGACGCCATCGAGGTTGCCGTTGAGGATGGTCGTCACAGCGCGGCCGTAGGAGGTGTCGCCCGACTCGTCGGCGCGAGCGTTGAGTTCCGCGTACTCCTGCTGGCGGGCGCGCAGGTCTTGCTCTATGTCGTCGAGTTCCGCCTGCAACTCGCGTTTTTGCTGTTTCAGGTTGTCGACGACCTGCGAGATGTTGTCCCGGTTCTTCCGCGCCTTCTCGAGTTCGTCTTCGAGATCTCTCGCCGTCGCCTTGAGTTCGGGAATCTCTTCGCGAACCTCCTCGATTTTTGCTTCCTTCTCCGCCTTCTCGTTCGAGCGCCGGCGCGCCTCGTCGAGCAGGCGGTCTTGTTCGCGCTGGGTGGCGTTCTTCTCCGTCTTCGCCGCCTCCAGCGCCTCGCGTTTTTCGTTGAGTTCGGCCTTCACCTCGTCGTACTCGG
The DNA here is from genome assembly GCF_029489995.1 of Haladaptatus sp. DYSN1. NCBI lineage: Archaea > Methanobacteriati > Methanobacteriota > Halobacteria > Halobacteriales > Haladaptataceae > Haladaptatus > Haladaptatus sp. DYSN1. The sequence goes on along the minus strand of NZ_CP120470.1, from coordinate 1,040,124 downwards.
TGTCTACGGCGTCGATTTCCGCCTGAAGGTCTGCGAGTTTCGCCTGCTTTTCCTGTATCTCCGCGACGACGGAGGATTTCGCGACCTTCGTCTCGCGTATCTCGCTTTCCAGGTCGTCTACCGTCTCCTGTTTGCGGTCGATCTGGATGAACGCCTCGCGGCGGCGCTGTTCTGCCTCCTGAATCCGTTCTTCTGCGGCGTCGATGGCGTCTTCGAGGCGGGCGATTTCGCCTTTGACCTCCTCGATTTCGCGTTTGATGCGCAGTTGCTCGTCTTCGCCTTTCGTCTCGATTTCGGTGTTGAGGGCGTCGAGTTCGTCTTCGAGACGGACGACGCGACCCTGTTTCTCGTCGAGGTCGCGTTGCAGCGATTCCACTTTCTGCCGGTGGCGCTCGATGCGTTTCTCGGTCTTCGCCAGGTCTGCGCGCTTGTCTTCGAGTTCCGCGGCTTTCAGATAGCCTTCGTACTCCTCTTTCTCCTCGCGATGCCCTTTATATTCGAGGGCAGTTTCGCGTTCGTCGCTTAGCTGGTCGAGGCGGGCCTGTTTCTCCTCGATGCGCAGTTCGGCCTCCGAGATGCGGTCTTTGACGACTTCGAGTTCCTCGAAGGCGGCCTCCTTTTTCGCGTCGAATTCAGCGACGCCAGCGATTTCGTCGATGATGCCCCGGCGCTCGTACGGCGTCATCTGGATAATCCCGGTCACGTCGCCCTGCATCACGACGTTGTACCCTTCTGGGGTGATGCCCGCCTGCGCGAGCAGGCCTTGAATGTCCGAGAGGTTCACGGAGCGCCCGTTCAAATAGTAATACGAGTAGTAGTTCTCGGGCGTCTCCTTTACCCGGCGGCGAATCGAGATGTCGTCTACCTCGCCGACGTTCTCCGTGCCGGCGGCGTTCACGACCTGTGCGCGAGAAAGCGTGGCGTCGCTGTTGTCGAGAACCACTTCGACGCTGGCCTCGCGGGTTTCCTCCCCGCTCGGGTCACCGTCGTTGCCGGGGTTGTAGATGAGGTCGGTCAGTTTCTCGGCGCGGATACCGCGCGTTCGAGCGAGTCCGAGGGCGAACAGCACGCTGTCGATGATGTTCGACTTCCCCGACCCGTTCGGGCCGGAGACCGTGGTGAAGTCCTCGTAGAACGGGATTCGCGTCTTGCGCCCGAAGCTTTTGAAGTTGTCAAGGACGATTTCTTTGATATGCATAGTCGGCGAGATGTCGCGCAGGAGTGGCGCGCGACGCGGCCAGGAATCGAGTGCGAAGCGACGTTACGCGACGATGATGTCGTCGGTTTTGGTCGATTCCTCGTCGGTGTTATCTACATCCTCGCTCTCCTGCCCTTTAGGGGCTTCGGAGGCGTCCTCTGCCTCGGTTTTTCGCGTGAGTTTCCGGTCGAGAAGATCCTCTGGTTCGACCTCTTCTTCGAGCGCCTTGACACGCTCTTTCGTTTCGATGAGTTCGTCGGTGAGTCCGGAGACAGAGGCCTGGAGTTCTTTGACGCGCTTTTCGAGTTCCTCGACGCGGTTGCCGCGAGTCATACTCCTACACGCCGCTTCTACACCCATAAACATACGTCAGACATTGTGACGAAACATGACAGGTTCACAGAGAGTTAGTGGCGCGGGGAGTTCCGTCCCGTTACGCTTTAGCGGGCGGGCGCGGAATTACGGCTAATGACCGCACAAGCCGCCGAGACGCGGGACCTCGCCGTCGTTATCGGGCTCGAGGTCCACGTCCAGCTAGAGACTGCCACCAAAATCTTCTGTGGGTGTTCTACTGCCAACGCGGACGCGGAACCGAACTCCCGCACCTGCCCCGTCTGTCTCGGGCTTCCGGGGGCACTGCCCGTCTTGAACGAGGGGGCCGTGGAAGCTGCCGTTAAAATCGGGAAGGCACTCAAGGCGACCATCCCCGAGGAGACCACGTTCCACCGGAAGAACTACTTCTACCCAGACCTGCCGAAGGACTTCCAGATTACCCAGTACGACGCCCCCATCTGCCAGGATGGCCAGTTGGAGGTGAACGTCAAGGGACAGTCGCGCGTCATCGGCATCGAGCGCGCCCACTTGGAGGAAGACCCCGGCAGCCTCCAGCATGTCGGTGGCTCCATCGACACCGCGGAGTACGTCCTCGTGAACTACAACCGCGCCGGGACGCCACTCATGGAAATCGTGACAAAGCCGGACTTCCGCTCGCCGAGCGAGGTGCGTGCCTTCCTCAAGAAACTCGAAGAAGTACTCGACTACCTCGGCGTCTTCGACTCGACGCGCGATGGGTCGCTGCGCATCGACGCCAACATCTCGCTCGTTCCCGGCGAGGAGGTCGAGGAAGACGGCTCCATCGGCGACGAGGCACTCGCCGCGGCGAACCGCACCGAGGTGAAGAACATCTCCAGTCACAAGGGCGCAGAGAAGGCCCTCGCTTACGAGGTCACCCGCCAGAAAAACGCCGTCATGCGCGGCCGTGAGGTCGAACAGGAGACTCGCCACTGGGACGAGTCCCGCGGCATCACCGTCTCCATGCGGTCGAAAGAGGAGGAAAAGGACTACCGCTACTTCGGCGAGGCCGACCTCCCGCCCCTGCAGGTGTCCCACTGGAAGGAAGAAATCGACATCCCAGAGCTGCCACACGCCCGCCGCGAGCGGTTCCAGGAGGAGTACGGACTTTCCGCCGAGGCCGCCTCGAAACTCACGTCGACTAAGCAGGTGGCCGACTTCTACGAGCGCGTCGCCACGGAGTTCGACCCGGACCTCGCAGCGACGTGGGTCGCGGACAACCTGCTCGGCGAACTCAACTACCGCGACATGGAGATTACGGACGTCGCAGACCGATTAGACGAGTTCGTCCGTCTCATCGAACTCGTCGCCGACGAGAAAATCACGGTCAAACACGCCCAGGAGACGGTCATGCGGACGATGCTCGACGAGGGAATCGACCCGGACACCATCGTCGAGCAAGAAGGCCTCAGCAAGGCAGACACGGGCGAAGTCGAACAGGCAGTCGCGGCGGCCATCGACGAGAACCCAGAGGCGGTCGAAGACTACCACAGCGGTGAGGGAAGCGCACTCAACTTCCTCGTCGGACAGGTCATGCAGAAAACCGGCGGCAGTGCGGACCCTGGAACCGTCAACGAGCTGCTTCGCGAGCGTCTCGACAGCTAACGCAGACGTTCACGATTCTAGATGGGTGGCAATGGGGCTTAATATGTCTCCGTGTCGTATCCCAAACAATGTCAGGGTTGATGCCCTCCGACAGCGACGCTCTCTCGAACCAGGAGGGCGAGCTGCGAACGCTCTGGCTGGACAACGAAGACGCAGGTGACCTGCTGTCTTCACTGGCGTCCGAGACGGCACGGGCGATTCTCACCGAGTTACACAAACAGCCACAGGCCGCCTCCGAACTGGCCGACTCCGTGGGAACCTCGCTGCAGAACGTACGCCACCATCTCACGAATCTCGACGAGGCAGGACTGATACGCGTCGCGGACACGCGCTACTCGCCGAAGGGCCGTGAGATGAACGTCTATGCTCCAGCACAGGAACCGCTCGTGGTCTTTGTCGGACGCGAAGAGAAGAAGGATGGATTCGTCGATTCGTTGAAGCGACTGTTCGCTGCCGTCGGCATTCTCGCCGTCGCGAGCCTGCTCGTCCAGGCGCTCGTCCAGACCACCGTCGTCGGCGTCGGCGGTCCGGGGTCGCTGCCGCGGGTGCCCGATTCGGTTGGGTCCACTGGTGGCGTGCTGTCGCTGCTCGATGCCGTGCCGCCAGGCGCGCTGTTTTTCGCAGGCGGCGCACTCGTGTTGGCGCTCGTAGCGGGCTACCTGTACCGAAACGAGCGTCGCACGCCCAGACGACAAAGAATTTAACGATTAATCGCCCTTTTGTAGACATGTGGGTTCGTGGGGAGCGGTTTGCCGTCTTCGCGCTCGTCTTCGCGACGGTTGCGGTGGCCGTCGCTCCGGGTGCGATTTTCTCAGGAGGTGACCAGTTCGACGGCCCGAGCCCCGAGCGCATCGCCCAGCTCGAAGACCAGTTTCGCCCCTACGAAGACCAGTTCGACCAGCAGATAGACCGCGACGCACAGGTCGTGGTGCTGTTGAAGCAGGGTGCGCCCGTCCCGGAGGGCCACGGGCTGCAGATAGAACGCGTGGAGGTACGAGAAGGCAGTCACTATCTCCACGGGTCGATTCCCTATTCGAAGATCACGACGCTTTCTGCTGACCCCCGCACCGAAACGATTCTCATCGAACATAGACCACGCCTCCCGGCAATCGAAAATCGCGTCGCGACGGGCGTTGTAACCATCGGCGCGACCGACCTCCACGACCAGGGCGTGCGCGGTGACAACGTCACCGTCGGCATCGTCGGTCGCGGGTTCAGAGTGAGCAGTCCGGAAATCGCCGACTACGTTGGGGCGTACCGAACCTTCTCGACTGAGGATTCGGCCCCCGCCGCGGACGCGCACGGAACGGCGGTCGCGAGCATCGTCGCGGACACCGCTCCGAATGCGACGCTCTACCTCGCGGACGTCGGAACCGAGACGACCGCGAGCGAGTACGACCGCGCCATCACCTGGCTGCTCGACTCGGAGGTAGACATCGTCCTCGACGCGGGGAGTTACTTCGACGAGGGCACAGCGGAGTCGAGCATCAACGACATCGCCAACCGAGCGAGCGAAGAGGTCGTGTTCGTCACCTCTGCCGGGAACTACGCAGAGCGCCACTGGCAGGGCAACCCGTCCGCAGCAGACGGGTCGTGGGTGTCGTTCGCAGACGGCGTCGAGGGGAACGCACTGGCCGGCGGTGCGCCGATTACGGGTGAGGTTCACCTGACGCTCTCCTGGAACACGAGCGACGACTACGACCTCTACTTGCTCCGAGAAACCGGCGCACAGGACACCGTCGTCGCGAAATCGACGAGTCGCCAGACCGAGGGCGCTTCGAGCGTCGAACGCCTTTCGGTGATGGTTCCCCAGGGCCAGTACTACGTGGGAATTTACGGACACCAGACTACGGGGAACACCTCACTCGACCTCTTTTCGAGCAAGCGTAATCTCACCTACGCGACTCCAGAGGGGAGTCTCGCCGCACCTGCCACTGCCCCCTCGGTGCTGACGGTCGGGTCGTCTGACGGGCGCGACGTGGCGGCGTTCAGTTCTCGCGGGCCGACCGCAGACGGGAGAAACGGCGTGGACCTCGTCGCGCCCGGCGGCGTCGGCGGCGTCGACATCGCGGGCGTTTCGGCCGGGACGTCGGTCTCTGCGTCCTACGCCGCCGGGTCGGCGGCACTGCTCAAGTCCGCGTACCCGGGACTGTCGGCAGCCGAAATCACCGCGCTGCTCACCGACTCGGCGACGGACCTCGGCGAGGAAGGGGTCGATTCGGAAAGCGGCTACGGCGAGGTGAACGTCTCTGCGGCCTACGAGCGGGCGAAGGAGAAATACGAACCGCGGGAGACGGGCATCGCAACTGGCCCTTAGCTGAAAGGTAGGGTGCTAAGCCCCCTTCCTCAAGGAGCGAACGGAGTGAGCGAGTAGGGAGGGGAGACAGCACCCGCACAAGTTTCAAACACCCTACTCAATACCATTAATACACCCTGTTTCGTACAGTTTTATACATCGTATGGAGTATAGTCCACGCTTCTGATTGTTGCCCAACGAGGAGCAACGCGACACACTGGACTGGACGCGAAACACCGTACGACAAGTGTACAACCACGGCCTCTACCGATTCAACCAACTCGACGAATCCGAGGGAACCGTGAAACAACGAGTCCGGCAAGTCCGCAACGAGCTACCCGAACTCAAAACATGGTGGACAGACCTGAAAGACGTGTACTCAAAGGTCTTGCAAACACACATCGAGCGCATCGCTCGAAACATCGAGAACCCCAGGAAACTCAAAAGCAAAGGCTACAACGTCGGCTCGTTGAACTGGAAGAAACCACGAGAGTTCCGCAGTTTCACGTACAACCAATCGGGCTTCAAACTCGACACCAAGAGTGGCCCAAACGGACGTGGCAAACTTCGACTCTCGAAACTCGGTTGGATTCCAATCCGTCTCCACCGCGACATCCTCGAAAACGCAGAAATCAAAGAGGTGACGGTGAAGAAAGAACCGACTGGTGCGTGGTACGCCTCGTTCTGCATCGACGTAGAAGAACCTGCGAAGCCCTCAGTCGAATCTCTCACCGTTGACGATTGTGTTGGCATTGACCTTGGCGTTCTCAACTTCATCCACGACTCGAACGGTCTTTCCGTTGGACGCCTCGACTTGTCCGACGACCGAGACCGACTTGAACGCGAACAACGAGCATTGTCTCGGAAAGAGTACGAGTCGAAAAATTGGGACAGACAGCGTCGGAGAGTAGCAAAAATCCACGCTCGGATGAACGAGAAGAAGTGGGACTTCAAGAACAAGCTCGCGCACTACTACACGACGCACTACAAAGCCGTGTTTTTCGAAGACTTGAACGTAAAGGGGATGCTCGAAGGCCCACAGAACGCGCGAAACAAAGCCGAAGTCGGATGGCGAGACCTAATCTCCATCTTCAAGCATCACGGTCGAAAGAACGGGTGCTACGTGGTCACGGTCAAGTCAGAACGAACGACGCTCAATTGTGTTTCATGCGAAACGAGTGTGTACAAACCGTTGTGGGTTCGTGAACACTCATGTCCGACGTGCGGATTCAAGACTGACCGAGATTGGAATGCAGCACTCAACGTCCTCTCACGAGGACTCAAGAAACTAGGAGTGGTTCACTCCGAATTAATGCCTGTGGAGACTGCGACTGCTGTGTCTACTGACGGTGGCGAGTCATCGTCCATCGTGGTGGATGCAAGTCGCGTCACAGAAGCAGGAAGCCCCGTCCTCAACGAACGCGTCAGCGCGAGTAGGGCGGGGTAGTTCACTCTGTTTTCCAGTAGAGCAGTCCGAAAATGAGAGTCGCGCCAGCCTCAGAGAGCTTCGAGGCCGCGTCGAGCGGAACCTCCACGAGGTGCTGGACGACCGTCGTCAGGATGCCGCCGCCGTGGGTGTGCCCGCCCGCGGCGAGGAACGCCTGGCCGTGGTTGATGACGGTGTGCCAGAACACCCAGCTGCCGATGTAGGTGACCATCATTGCAATACCGAGGAGGTAGAGTTTCTTGCGGGCGACCAGGCCGTTGAACAGCGCGTAGAGACCCGCGAGAACGACGATCGCGGAGACGGTGAACAGAAATGGGCGCGGGTCGGGAAACGCCCCGGAGTTCAGGTAGTAGGAGACGGCACTCGGCCGTGTGTAGATGAGCACCCGTGGAACGCCGAGAAACAGGTGGATGCCGGCCGAGATGAGAACGAGTTGCGCCGCGATGAATTCGAGGACGCGCACGGTGCCCTTGTCCATGCCCGACTCGTAGACATCGTGGGCTAAGAGGGAATCGATTCTCACTCTCGCGCACGCGAGCGCACTACGCGCACGGGCTCCGTCTGGCGGTTTTTCGGCGAAAAGTATAGAAACGACCTGCGCGTACACCGGGGGTAATGACTGCAATTTCGCGGGGTGTCCCCTCGTGGAGCTGATAATTACGGAGAAGGACATCGCGGCGCGTCGAATTGCCGACATTCTCTCGGGCGAGCACGCGAGCGTCGAGCGCGAACACGGCGTGAACGTCTATCGCTGGGCGGACAAGCGCGTCGTCGGGCTTTCGGGCCACGTCGTCGACGTGGATTTCCCGCCCGAATACTCGGACTGGCGCGACGTCGAACCGTCCGAACTCATCGACGCACAGGTGGTGAAGAACGCGACGAAAGAGAACATCGTCCGCACGCTTCGTCTCTACGCGCGGAAAGCGGACAACGTCACCATCGCGACAGACTACGACCGCGAGGGTGAACTCATCGGGAAGGAGGCCTACGAGCTCGTCCGCGAGGTAAACGAGGACGTGCCCGTCCAGCGGGTGCGCTTCTCCTCGATTACCCACAACGAGGTGACCAAGGCGTTCGAGGACCCGGACGAACTCGACTTCAACCTCGCCGCCTCCGGCGAGGCGCGACAGGTCATCGACCTCGTGTGGGGGGCCGCACTCACGCGTTTCCTCTCGCTCTCGGCGCGACAACTGGGCAACGATTTCATCAGCGTGGGCCGCGTCCAGAGTCCGACGCTCAAACTCATCGTCGACCGCGAGCGCGAGATCGAGGCGTTCGACCCCGAAGACTACTGGGAACTGTTCGCTGACCTGACGAAGGACGCAGAAGCCTTCGAAGCCCAGTACTTCTACGAAGCGGACGACGGCACGGAAGCAGAGCGCGTCTGGGACGAGGCCACCGCGGCCGAGGTGTTCGAGACGCTCAAGGACGTGGAGGCGGCGACGGTCACGTCGGTCAACCGCCGCACGCGAACCGACGACCCGCCGGCTCCGTTCAACACCACGCAGTTCATCCGCGCGGCGGGGTCGCTTGGCTACTCCGCGAAACAGGCGATGAGCATCGCGGAGGACCTCTACACCTCCGGGTTCATCACTTACCCCCGGACGGACAACACCGTCTACCCGAACGACCTGGACGTGCGCGACCTGCTCGAAACGTTCCAGAACCACCGCACCTTCGGTGAAGACGCCAAATCCCTCCTCGAAGCCGAGGACATCGTCCCGACGCGGGGCGACAGCGAGACGACCGACCACCCGCCGATTCACCCGACCGGGGAGATTCCGACGGCGAGCGAACTCAGCGACTCCGAGTGGGAAGTGTACGAACTCGTCGTCCGGCGGTTCTTCGCGACGTGTGCGGACCCCGCGGAGTGGGAACACCTGCGCGTGGTGGCGGAGGCGGCGGGCCTCAGCCTGAAGGCAAACGGTAAACGCCTGCTCGAACCCGGCTACCACGCCGTTTACCCGTACTTCTCGACCAACGAGAATTTCGTCCCGGACGTGGACAAGGGGGAGGAACTCGCGGTCAGCAACGTCCGCAACGACGCCAAACAGACCCAACCACCTCGCAGATACGGGCAGTCACGCCTCATCGAGACGATGGAGAAGATGGGCATCGGGACCAAGGCGACCCGCCACGAGACGCTCGAAAAACTCTACGACCGTGGCTACGTCGAATCCGACCCACCGCGGCCAACTCGCCTTGCAATGGCCGTCGTCGAAGCAGGCGAGGACTACGCAGAGCACCTCGTCACCGAAGAGATGACGAGTCAACTCGAAGCCGACATGCAGAAAATCGCCAAGGGCGAGGCGACGCTGGACGAGGTGACCACCGAATCCCGCGAGATGTTAGAGAAGGTGTTCGCCGAACTCGAAGCCTCCCGCGAGGAAATCGGCGACCACATCCAGAAGTCGCTCAAGGCGGACAAGACGCTCGGGCCGTGTCCCGAGTGTGGCAATGACCTGCTGGTCCGGCGCTCTCGACGAGGCTCCTACTTCGTCGGCTGTGACGGCTATCCAGACTGCACGTACACCCTGCCACTGCCCTCTACGGGCAAGCCGCTCATCATGGACGAGACGTGCGAGGACCACGACCTACGGAACGTGAAGATGCTCGCGGGTCGCCAGACGTTCGTCCACGGCTGTCCGCAGTGTAAGGCAGACGAGGCGGACGAGGAGGAAGACGAGGTCATCGGCGTCTGCCCCGAGTGCGGCGAGGAACACGGCGGCGAACTCGCGATCAAGCGGCTTCGAACCGGGTCGCGACTCGTCGGCTGTACCCGGTATCCTGAGTGTGACTACTCGCTACCCCTGCCGCGGCGCGGTGAAATCGAGGTGACCGAAACCCGGTGTGAAGAACACGACCTGCCGGAGCTCGTCGTCCACAACGGCGACGAACCGTGGGAACTGGGCTGTCCCATCTGCAACTACGAGGAGTACAAATCACGAAACGAAGTGACGGACATCGAGGACCTGTCGGGAATCGGGAAGAAGACTGCCGAGAAACTCAAAGCCGCCGGCATCGAGAGCCTCGACGACCTCAAAAACGCGACCCCCGAGGACGTCGCAGACCAGGTTCAAGGCGTGAGCGCAGACCGGGTGCGTGAGTGGCAGGCACAAGCAGACTGAGGCCGAAGGGGTTTTAGTCAGCCGTTGGATTTGAAAGCGTATGCGAAATTCGTGGGACGACTGGGACCACATCGTGAAGCTCGACCCAGACAAGACGCTCGTCGACGGCGAGACGTTCGAAGACGTCTGTGCCACCGGGACCGACGCCATCGAAATCGGCGGCACGACGGGCATGACCGAGGAGAAGATGTCCCGCGTCGTCGACGCCTGTGGCAAGTACGACGTACCACTGTACATCGAACCGAGTCACTCCGGGGCCGTCGTCCACTCTGACTATCTGGACGGCTATTTCATCCCCGTCGTGTTCAACGCGGGCGACATGACGTGGATGACCGGCGCACACAAGGAGTGGGTGCGGATGGACGACGGTATCGACTGGGAGATGACGACCACCGAAGCCTACATCGTCCTCAACCCCGATTCGACCGTCGCCGAGTACACGCAGGCGAACTGCGACCTCGAACCCGAGGACGTCGCCGCCTACGCCGAGGTGGCAGAGCAGATGTTCGGCCAAGAAATCGTCTACATCGAGTACTCGGGCACGCTCGGCGACCCGGAAACCGTCGAGGCGGCCCACGACGCTCTCGACGAGGCAACACTGTTCTACGGCGGCGGCATTGGCGACTACGACGCCGCCTACGAGATGGCACAGGTCTCTGACACCGTCATCGTCGGCGACCTCGTCCACGACGAGGGTGTCGATGCAGTCGAGGCGACCGTTCGCGGCGCGAAGGACGCGAACTGAGGCGAACACGGCGGCCTGTTTTACTGTCGATTCCGCTGCCAAATCGGAGCGAGGCGACTCCTCGAGAACGGCTCTGTTAAAAAGGGCGCTTCCAAAACAGATTGGGATGTGGCAATACGTCAGATTAATAGAGTGAGACACCACCGAACCATCCCCAGTTATTCGGGAGACATAGGCCCTAAACCACAATATATTGAAAGCAGTGATAGTCCCACTTTCGAAACAATCCACATTCTGATAGCATTAGAAAACCGAATTATTAAATACGAGTTGGTCGCACTGTAGTGTGTACTGAATACGACTGCGCTACGGACGAGATACCGGCTTTATTAACTCGAGCATTTCCATCATGAACTCACAGCAACCCACCAACCGGACGGTACCGTTGCACGAACAGCAGTCAAACGCGTATCACATCTACCACGATCCGGGTCACTCCGGCGTCGGCGCGACCATCATGGATGCGGTCGCTTCTATCGCCGAGAAATCGGTCAGCGAACTCGGGCCGCTGAACGACATCATCGATCCCGACGCGCTCGACGCCCTCTTTTCGGCCCAGCCTGACGGCCGCCCGCGGGGCACCGGCTACATCCACTTCGCCATCCAAAATTTCGAGGTGAGCGTCCACAGCAACGGACACATCTCCATCGTTCCCCACGAGGAAGACCCACTGACAATCGGCCGGTTTGGCCGAAACTAGGCTCAAAACAGCTTCGACAACTGGGCGTGTAGATTTTGACTGAGCCGAACGGCAGTCGGCAGTGGCACCCAGGAGTAACTGTACACCTCACCGACTTCTTCACCCGTCCCGGTCACGACATGGTCCCACGAGTCACGCGGCTCCTCGACTTCGAGGTGGAAGAAGTACCGACGGTAGTGTTTGAGCCGATCCGCTTTCTCCCGCGTCCACGTGTCCGCCCCGAGCGGGCGAATCGACGCGAATTCGGTGAGGCCACTTTCTTCCGCGACTTCGCGGACGACGGCGTCGAACGGTGATTCGGCCGGTTCGACCGTCCCTTTCGGCACCTGGAGGCCCGTAACGCCCGGTTCGTGGAACACGAGCAACTGCGCCGTTCCGTCCACCTCGCGCGTGATGTACGCACAGGCCTTGGGGACAGTGTCCACCCATTGTGAAATCATGGAATCAGGAGACGAGAGCGAAGCGGATAGTTACAACCGACCTAAAAGAGCGTCGTAATTGTGAGTCACTCGATGAGCGATTCGATGGTCGCCATGTTCTTGCCGCCCCGTTGGCGGTTGTAGAGGTAGTGGGCGACCGTGATGCCGATGACGCCGATGGCGATGAGGAAGGCGACCGTGTTGCCGTTCATCGCGTCGAACGGGGGCACCTGGAACCAGAGGCCGAGCAGCAGGAACACACTAATCACCGAAAGCACTGCGTAATACAGCGGCCACGGGAGGCTCTGGGCCGGTTTCGTGTCGAGGTACCGTGAGAGCTGATCTGCTCGTGGCGTGAGCTCCGCGATGCGTGCGTCACTGTCGTAACGCACGATGTCGAACTCCGCGAGCTTCGGGAGGTGTGTCTGGTACAGCGAAATGTACACGCGTCTCGTCTCCTCGTCAGTGATGGATTCGAGCGGTGCTCCGCTTTCCCAGGCGGCGATGTGTCTCGCCAGTTCTTTCAGTTCCGCTGTTCCCTCGTGCGAGTAGAGGTAGTAGATGACGTATCTACGTCGAGAACTGCTCAATACTTCGAATATATTGTCTTTTGAGAGCGTATCCGTCGTCTGTGACATGTTCGACTCCTGGGAGCGACCACGGACATCCCTGCCCACCCTTGTGTGCATCATGTGCCCGAACACCCATCAATAGACGAGCGACGGTCTTTGTTACAGAGTCGTTAGAAATCACCAATTAATGATACATCTGTAGCAGTTGACACCTAATCCGTCAATCTTCGCGAATTCAAGCACAGACTATTTGCCGTCTGTCGGCCCGAACGGGCGAATTCGGCCGGAATACGACTTTTATTCACGATGATACGAGATTTGCCCGGAAAGCTGAGATTACACGACAGCAGCTAGATAGAACAGTGGTAGTGTTTCGCAACTAACTGACATTCACGGGTGGATAACAAAATCCCTAGCCCCAGTATTGCTCTCTATGTCAATGGAGATGTTCGAACTGACAGGCTTTCAGCGCGACCTGCTGTACGTCATAAACGGAAAGGAAAAGCCCTCAGGGCAGACCATCAAAGAAGAGCTGGAACAGTACGTCGGTGAGATCAACCACGGCCGCCTATACCCCAATCTCGACACGCTGGTCGAAAAGGAACTGGTCGAAAAGGGGCAGATAGACCGCCGAACCAACTACTATAACATCACCGCGAGCGGGCGCGACATCATCGAGAAGCGACGGGAGTGGGAACGCCAATACCTCAGCGCCGTCCTGTAGACTCGCCTCGACTGACCGGGCACGCGCGTCCGTCGGTGTGTATCACAGTTCGAACACCCCCTTCTTTTCGTAATTTCCCAATAACAAAGCGCGTCTCGCGCGTGTAACAGACAAGATGGGACGACACGAACGTCCGGTGGTGGCGACGCAGGCAGCGCCGGTCGGCCACCACACCGGAGGACACTGATGGCGCTCGCGAACGCCGCCGAAACCGGCAGCCAGCAAGCGCGTCGGTTGCCGTGGGACGTAGGCCTCGTCCTCCTTCTCGTCGCCCTTTCGCTCGCCGTCGGGTCGCTCGATGCGGGAGCACCGCTCAGGGTTGCCCTCGCGTTCGTCGCCCTCGTATTTCTTCCCGGATTCGCGCTGACGACACTGGTTTTTCCCGGACGAACGAGCCACCGCGCTGCACCGACCGACCGGACGATTCCAAGCCTCGATACGGTCGAACGACTCGCCCTCTCGGTCGGACTCAGCGTCGTGGTCGTCATCACCACCGCCTTCGTGCTGTCGCAGACGGCCTTCGGCCTCGAACTGCCGACGCTCGTCGCCGCCGTCGCACTCGTGACCGGAACCCTCGCCGTCCTCGGTGCGATTCGGCGACTTCGGGTCCCCGCCCCGTATCGGTTCGCGGTCGTGCCGAGAGAACAGTACGGTGCGATTCGAAACTGGCGACGCGAGACGCCGCCGGTGGACGTGGCGCTCACACTCGTCCTCGTCGTGGCCGTCGTTGGGTCGCTCGCGGGGCTCGGGTTCGCGCTCGTCTCACCCCAGTCGGGGGAAGCGTACACCGACTTCCAGTTGCTCACGGAGGAAAACGGCCAACTGATTGCTGGGGGCTACCCGACCGAACTCACCCGCAACCAGCCCGCTGCCCTCGTCTTCGCCGTCTCGAACTTCGAGGGTGAGGCAGCCACCTACACCGTCGTCGTCCAGTTACAGCGGGTGAACGCCGAAGGGCAGGTCACTAACGCCGCCGAACTCGACCGCTTCGAGGGCACGGTGCAGGCCGGCGACCGCTGGGTGCTCCCGCACACGGTGACGCCAACGGTGGCCGGAGACGACCTGCGAATCGCCTACCTGCTCTACAAAAGCGACCCGCCGGCAACTCCCTCGCAATCGAACGCGTACCGCCAACTCTATATCTGGGTGACGGTGGCGGAGGAGGCCTGAAGTGTGGCCCTGGGAACACCTCGCCGTTGGCTACCTGGTCTACTCGCTGTCCGTCCACGTGACGCGGCGGCGAAAACCGTCCGCGCTCGCCGCACTCGCGGTGGGGTTCGGGTCGCTGTTCCCGGACCTCGTCGATAAGCCACTCGGCTGGACGTTCGCCATCCTTTCGAGTGGCACGTCGCTCGCCCACTCGGTGCTCGTCGCCGTCCCGCTCGTCGTCATCGTCTGGGCGATCGCCGCCGCGCGTGGCCGCGGCGACGTTGGCGCGGGGTTCGGCGTCGGCTATCTGCTTCACCTTCCCGCGGACGCGTTCTACCCGCTGGTGTTCGGGCGCCCGCCGAAGTTCAGTTCGTTCTTCTGGCCTCTCATTCAGGTCGACTCGCCAGCACGTGGCGGCCTGCTCGAAACAGTCGTGTACTTTCTGAACCAGTACGTCGGCCTGCTCGGAACCCCGGAAGCCACTGCCTACCTGGCGTTTGAGTTCGCCTTACTGCTCGCCGCATTCGGCCTCTGGGTGTACGACGGCTACCCAGGCGCGCCGTTTCGGGGCCGAAAGCGGGTGAATCGCTCTGCTCCGCGAGACTGACCAAATTAACGTCGTTCAATCGAACGAATCGCATGACAGCACAGGAGGTTTGTCATTCACTTCCACGAATAAATCCCAGACTTCCGATGGTCAGTAACCGAATAACAAAGCGCGAAAGGAGTCTTTCAGAATACAAGCCCGCCACCAACACGGGGTAACGTGGAAACAGGGGGAGGGCAGGGAGTTATGAGTCACAGCTACGAAACCAGACAGCCGGTTGATGCGGGAGAACCGGAAACCCAGCGAGTACAGCTCGGAGACCACTGCCGCGTCGAGGACAACGTCCACCTCGCGACAGCCTACGACGTCCACCAACGTCCGACGGTAATCGGTGACTGTGCGGCCATCCGCGCGGGAACCAACATTTACGCGAACGTCACCATCGGTGACAATCTCAGAACCGGGCACAACGCCCTCGTACGCGAAGGAACCACCATCGGCGACGACGTGCTCGTCGGGACGAACACCGTCATCGACGGCCAGACGACCATCGGGTCGCGGGTCAGCCTCCAGACGAACGTCTACATCCCGACCAACACGACCATCGGCAACGACGTGTTCGTCGGCCCGGGCGTCACGATGACCAACGACATGTACCCGATTCGAAAGGAGTTCGACCTCGTCGGACCCACGCTCGAAGACGGCGTGTCAATCGGCGCGAACGCGACGATTCTGCCGGGTGTCACTATCGGCGCTGAATCGTTCGTCGCGGCCGGTGCCCTCGTCATCGAGGACGTGCCACCGCGCACGCTCGCCCTCGGGGTGCCAGCCACCCACCGCCCGCTGCCGGCGTCGCTGCAGGGGAGGAATCAGATCGCATGATGTCGATTCCCGACAAACGCATCCACCTCGCGAACCCGCAGATGGGTGAGGAGGAAATCGCCCGCGTCGTGGCCGTCATGGAAAGCGGCCAGCTCGCAGACGGGCCCGAAGTTCGGGCCTTCGAACGCGAGTTCGCAGACTTCTGCGGCGCGAAACACGGCGTCGCCGTCTCGAACGGCACGACCGCCCTCCACGCGGCCTTCGTCGGCCTCGGCCTCGCCGAGGGGTCGCGCGTCGTCACCTCGCCGTTCTCGTTCATCGCGAGCGCGAACGGCATCCGCCTGGCCGGCGCTGACGTCGGCTTCGTGGACATCGACCCGGCGACGTACAACATGGACCCCCACGCCCTCGAAGCGCAACTCCGCGCCGGCGAGCAGATAGACGGGGTCCTCGCGGTCCACCTCTACGGGCTGCCCGCGGACATGGCGCACCTCGCTGAACTCCGCGACGAATTCGGCTTCGTCCTCGTCGAGGACGCGGCGCAGGCGCACGGCGCAACGGTGAACGGACGGCGGGTCGGCTCGCTCGGCGACGCCGCCTGCTTCTCGTTCTACCCGACCAAGAACATGACCACGGGCGAAGGTGGGATGATTCTCACCGACGACGCAGACGTCGCAGAGCGCGCCGCCCGGTACATCAACCACGGGCGCATCGGCGTCTACGAGCACTCCGAAGTCGGCCACAACTTCCGCCTGACCAGCATCGGGGCCGCCATTGGCCGGGCACAGCTCGAAAAGCTGCCCGGGTTCACTCAGGCACGCCAGGACAACGCGGCGCTCCTCACCGAACGCCTCGCCGACACCGGCCTCGTGACGCCCTTCGTCCCGGCAGACCGAACGCACGTCTACCACCAGTACACGGTGCGAACGCCCGACCGCGACGCGCTGAAGGCGCACTTAGATACCCGCGGTATCGACTCGGGGGTCTACTATCCGAAGCCGATTCACCAGCAACCCGCCTACGCTGACATGACCTTCCACGCGCCCGAGGCCGAAGCGGCGGCCGCAGAAGTGCTCTCGCTGCCGGTTCACCCGACGCTCTCAGAGGAGGACCTGGCCCGCATCGTCGCGGCTATCACCGAGTTCTCGGAGGGGTCGCTATGAGCCTCACCAACGGGACGCTCAAAGCGGGCGTCATCGGAACCGGCGTGATGGGACGTAACCACGTTCGCATCTACTCCGAGATTTCGAAGGTCGACCTCGTCGGCGTCACCGACGTAAACGAGGCGGCCGCAAAGGAGGTCGCAGAGACCTTCGGCACGCAGGCGCTCACGCTCGACGAACTCATCGACCAGGCGGACCTCGTCTCCATCGCCGTTCCCACCCAGTTCCACTACAAGGTGGCGAAAAAGTGCATCGAGAACAAGGTCCACGTCCTCATCGAGAAGCCGTTCGTCGACGACTTAGACCAGGGGCGCGAACTCATCGAGCTCGCGAACGAACACGGCGTCATCATCCAGGTCGGCCACATCGAGCGGTTCAACCCGGCGGTCGCCGCCCTGCTCGAACTCATCGGTGAGATGGACGTCATCGCCATCGAGGCCCACCGCCTCGGCCCACCCCTCGCTCGCGTCATCGAGGACAGCGTCGTGATGGACCTGATGATCCACGACATCGACATCCTGCTGTCGCTGGTCGACAGCCCCATCCGGAAGCTGTCCGCGATGGGCGCCCGAGGCGTCCAGCACGCCACCGCGCAACTCGCGTTCGAAAACGGCGTCATCGGCGTCCTCTCTGCGAGTCGCCTGACCCAGAAGAAGGTGCGGACGCTCAACGTCACCACCCGCGAGTGCCAGATCGAAGTCGATTACATCGACCAGACGGTGCGCATCCACCGCCAGTTCCACCCACAGTACACCGACGAGAGTGGGAAGATGCGCCAGCGCTTCGAGAGCGTCACCGAACGCCCGCTCGTCGAGACTGGCGAACCGTTAAAGCGCGAACTCAAGGCGTTCATCGACGCGGTCACGACCGGCCAACAGCCGCTCGTCACCGCAGAACAGGCGCTTCGCGCAATCGAAGTCGCCCGACAAATCGACGCCCTGGCGGCGGCGAGCGAAGTCAAAGCGGAGGTACTCACGGAATGAACGGCCTATACAATTCGGCAGAATCGCACGCAGACCAGCGCCAGGCGCTCGTAACCGGGCAGGTTCCCGTCTCGGTCTTCGGACTCGGGAAGATGGGGCTCCCGCTCGCGGCCTGCTACGCAGCAGCCACGAGCAACGTCATCGGCGTCGACGTGAACACGGCGGTGGTCGAAGCCATCAACCGCGGGGAGTGCCCCATCGAGCGCGAACCCGGCCTCGACGAACTCGTCGCCGAGTTGGTCGCAGACGGCAAACTCCGCGCCACGACCGAGGCGGAGACCGCGGTCGCAGAAGCACGAATCCACGTCGTCATCGTGCCGACGCCCATCACCGAGGAGAAGGACCCGAACCTCTCGATTCTCGAAGATGCGGTGTCGAAAATCGGCCGCGGGCTGAAGCCCGGTGACCTCGTCGTCATCGAGTGCACGGTCCCGCCAGGCACCAGCAAGAACCTCGTCGTCCCGCTGCTCGAAGCCGAAAGCGGCCTCGAATTCGGCGAGTTCGGCGTCGCGTTCTGTCCAGAGCGCACCTCCAGCGGGCGCGCTCTAGAAGACATCCGCGGGGCGTACCCCAAGGTCGTCGGCGGCGTGGACGCAGAGAGTGCCCGGGTCGCGGAACTCATCTACCGCGAAATCAACACGAACGACGTGCTCGTCGTCTCGGATGCGACCACCGCGGAGGCGGTCAAACTGTTCGAGGGACTCTACCGCGACGTGAACATCGCGCTCGCGAACGAACTGGCTCGCCACGCCGGTGACCTGGACGTGGACGTAAACGAGGCCATCGAGGTCGCGAACAGCCAGCCGTTCTGCCACCTGCACTCGCCGGGCCCGGGCGTCGGGGGTCACTGCATCCCCTACTACCCGTACTTCGTGATGCGCCGGGTTTCGGGCGACATGCCCCTGCTGCGGACCGCTCGCGAGGTAAACGACAGCATGCCCGAGTTCACCGCCGGCAAGATGCGCGACGAACTCGACGCGGCCGGCCGAGATATCGCCGATTCGACCATCCTCGTGCTGGGGCTGACGTACCGCCCCGCCATCAAGGAGACGCGAGCGGCCCCCGCAAAGCCGCTCATCGAGTCGCTGCGCCGGATGGGGGCGAACGTGCTCGCGGTCGACCCGATTCTGGACGACACGAGCGAGTTCGACGCGGTTCGCGTCCACCTCGACCAGCCAGAGACTTACGACGTGGACGGCGTGATTCTCGTGACGCCACACGAGGAGTTCGACGCCATCGACTGGGACCGGTTCGCGGACGTGGTGGTGATAGACGGCCGCAGAACCCTGCACGGGCGGGCGGCCGACCACCGCGTCTACACCATCGGGAGCAAGTAGTATGTATCGCGGGCAACGCATCGGCGTTGTCGTACCCGCATACAACGAAGCGAGACTCATCGGGCGCGTCATCGAGACGATGCCCGCCTTCGTCGACCGGATTTACGTTTTTAACGACCACTCGACCGACGACACGTGGAACGCCATCCAACACGCCGCACGAGTGGCAAACCAGCGCGTTGCGAGCGAGGGCGAGTACGACGAGCGCGTCGTCGGCGTCAACAACCCCGCGAACATGGGCGTCGGTGGCTGTGTGAAACACGGGTTCGGTCTCGCGCTCGCAGACGGCATCGACATCGTTGCGCGAATGGACGGCGACGGGCAGATGGACCCGACGCAACTCTCGCGGTTGCTCGACCCTATCATCGACGGCGTCGCCGACTTTTCGAAGGGCAACCGACTGTGGTACAAGGCGTATCACCGCGACATGAGCAGATGGCGGCTGTTCGGTAACTCCGTGCTCACGGGTTTGACGAAGGTGGCGAGTGGCTACTGGAAGATGGTGGACCCGCAGAACGGCTTCTGTGCGCTCTCGCGGCGGACGCTCGAAACCATCCCTTTCGAGCAACTGTACGAGGGCTACGGGTTCGAAAACGACCTGCTCGTGATGTGTAACGTCTACGACCAGCGCCTCGCTGAGGTGGCACACCCAGCCGTCTACGGCGAGGAAATAAGCGACATCCACTACGCCTCGTTCGTCCCGCATCTCTCTGCCATCCTCCTGCGGACGTTCCTCTGGCGGCTCAAGATGAAGTTCTTCGTCTACGACTTCCATCCGGCCATCTTTGCATACATCATCGGCACGTTTGGCCTGGCGTTCGGCGTCGTCGCCACGCTCCTCGTGGGTAGCGGCGTTCTCACCGGGACGGCGGGCCTGACCGACGGACTCCTGCTCTTTTCCGTGTTCTTGCTCTCCTCGCTTCTGCTCATCCTCGCCGTGAGCGTCGACGTCGAACGAAACGCCGACCTCGTGGTGCTCGTCCACCACAAGCCAACGGTCGGCGAGCAGGCGACGGAGCACGTCTCCGTCTCGGTGTCGTCACCCGACGAGGAATCGTTCGGACGGCAACGCGGTGATGTCCAGTGAAGCTCTGTTCGGTGGTCGGCGCACGCCCCCAGTTCGTGAAGGCGTTTCCCGTCTCGCGGGCGCTCGCTGCCGACCACGACGAGGTGCTCGTCCACACCGGCCAGCACTACGACGAAACCATGTCTGCGGTGTTCTTCACTGACCTCGACATCCCCGAACCGGCGTACAATCTTGGGGTGGGCTCCGCGCCTCACGCCATCCAGACGGGCGAGATGATGGCGAAACTGGACGCCGTCTTCGACGAGGAACAGCCGGACGCGGTGCTCGTCTACGGGGATACGAACTCGACGCTCGCCGCCGCGCTGGTCGCGGCCAAACGCGATTGCGTACTCGCCCACGTCGAGGCGGGCCTGCGGAGTTTCAACCGCGAGATGCCAGAAGAAGTGAACCGCGTGCTCACCGACCACGCCGCGGACCTCCTGTTTGCGCCAACCGACACCGCCGTGGCGAATCTCGAACGGGAGGGCATCACCGCGGGCGTCCACCTGACCGGCGACGTGATGTACGACGCCATCCTCGCGGTGGCCGACCGAGCGATGGCGGAATCGACGGTGTTGGACCGATTCTCGCTCACCGACGGTGAGTACATTCTCGCAACCGTCCACCGGCCCGCGAACACGGACGACCCCGAGACGCTCCGGGGCATCGTCGAGGCGCTCGGCGACGCCCCGCTGCCAGTGGTGTTTCCGGCCCACCCGCGGACGGTGGCCCGCCTCGAATCCTTCGGCCTGCTCGACACGGCGCACAACAACCTCAAACTCGTCTCGCCGGTGGGCTACCGCGACCTCGTCCGCCTGCTCGCGGGCGCTGAGCGGGTTGCCACGGATTCGGGCGGCATCCAGAAAGAGGCCTTCTTCCTCGACACGCCCTGCGTCACCCTCCGCGAGGAGACCGAGTGGATGGAGACGGTCGATGCGGGAAGGAACGTCCTCGTCGGATCCAGCCCGGACGCCATCCGCGAGGGTCTCACCCGGGCGTTCGCGCTGTCGGAGAAACCAGCACCCTACGGCGACGGACACGCCGCGGAGAAGATTTGTGAGGTGCTGACCCACGAAGTACCACGACTACAGAACCAGTGAATTAGGCCGCCGCGTCCGCGCCGTCTGCTTTTGCCATCGATTCTGCTCGTTCCTTGAGTGCCGCGTTCACGCCGTGGAAGTTGCGCTCGGTCTGGTCGCCGAAGAAGCGATTGAACAGGCCGACGAGGACCCCCGAGAACCGCTCTGCCTGCGTCAGCCGTGACGTGCCGTCGCCGAGGTCGGTGATTTCGAAGCGGTGTTCGCCGTCGAACAGTCCCCGGACGTAGAGGTGGCCGAGCCATCGCAGTTCGCGGTTTGCGTCCGCTCTGAGGACTTCCGGTTTGAACGACGGCGAGCGCCCCGCCGCGGGGCCGGGCGTGATGTGCAACCGCGTTCCGACGGTCGGGCGTCCGGCGATGTGCATGAAGTCGTTCCACTCGGGGTAGTGGTCGAAGTCGGTGAGCACCCGCCAGACCGTCTCCGGCGGCGCGTCGATGTCGATACTGGTGGTGAGTTTGTCCATGGTGAACCAAAACGCTCGCACGGAGCATAGCGTTCGCCTGAGGGGTGAGTACAGGGGTCATGGAGCAGGTCGCACGCCCGCACCGCGCTCCACCTGCGCGATTCCCTCGACTGCGCCCATGTGTGCTGCCACCTCCACGATGAGGTCGGTGAGATTCACTTTGTCCGCGATGTAGGCGTCGCGCTTTTCGGCCCACTCGGCTTTCGCGTCGGGGGTTGCGACTAGGTCGCGGGCGAGGGTGAGGACGGTGTCGAACTCACGGACGTTGTAGATGAGGCCGTGGACGGCGAGGTCGGTGAAGTTGCCCATGTCGTCCGCGCCGACCCAGGAGTTAGACCGGATGGCGGGCGTCCCGAGCAGGGCGGCCTCCGTGACCATCGTCTGCGTGTCGGCGACGAGCAGGTCGGCGGCGGCGAGCGCGTCGTGCATCAGTCCCGGGTGCAGGTCGAATCGGCGGGCGGGAAGGTCGTCGAACGCGAGGGATTCTGACTCGTCGGAGACGAACACGGTGACGTACTCGGCGAGGGCGGTGAGGAGTTCGCGGCGCTGGGCGGGCGAAAAGCCAGCGTGGCCCACGTCGTGGTGGGAGCCAAAGGCATTGAACCGGACGATGGCGAACCGCTCGTCCGTGTCGAGGCCGAGCAGGTCGCGGATGCCGGGGTTGGGCACGAACACGTCCGGGTGGAGGTAGGCGGTCTCTTTGAATCCGGTAAAGTGGAAGTGCTTCTGGCCGAGGTCCTTGCGGAAGGCGTGGGGCGTCAGGATGGTCGTCGCAAAGCGCCGGGAGAACCGGTGGTCGAGGCTCGTCGGCTCGGAGTCGAGGATGAGGACGACCGGTGCTCGGGAGACGGCCCCGGCGAAGGCGGCGTACGAGCCCATCCCGAAGACGAGGTTCGGGGAGAACTCGCGGGCGAGTCGGAGGATGCGGGCAAAATGCCTCGGGAGGTTGCGCAGCAGCGACCCCTTCGTCGGCCCGCACGACCCGTAGACGAGGTAGGGCAGGTCGTAGTATTCGAGCAAGGAAACGGTGACGCCGTAGTCCCGTCCCAGGATGAGCACTTCGTGGCCGTCGGCCTGCAACCGGCGCACGGCGTGTTTGTAGAGGTGGACGTGCGCCGGAGTGTTCGTGAAGAACAGGTATCGCATGGGCGCTCTGACCCCACAGAGGGGGGCAACCAGCGTAACTACTTGGGTGCATATTTTCTCAGACAGGCTGTAAGCCCTGCTTACACGCGGTCTCAGGCGTACACTCGGTGACTAACAATTGGGGTTCGCCCCGTCTGTCCACGTGGATGGCTCGCTCTGACGAGCGGACGGTTCGACCCGAGGAGCTGCTCGCGGCCACCCTCCGCTACGCTCGCGCCCGGTCGTACACCGGCTGGGACTACGCAGACGGGATGAGTAGCCGCCTGCTCGCCGCGCTTCCGGTCGAGAATCGGTGGCTGAACTTCGTCGTTCAAGAGGGAATCAAGCGCGCTCCCATCAATCTGCGACCGCTGTTCCTCGTCGAGCGACGCCAATCGTTCAAGGGGAGCGCCCTGTTCGCTCTCGCGAATCGACGGGCGAGCCAACTTGGTCTCGACGACGTGGATTACGACGCGGAGGCGCGCGGACTCGCAGATTGGCTCGTCGCCAATCAGAGACCCGGCTATCACGGCTTCTGCGGCGGTCACGCACACGTCCTGCAGGAGTTGGGAGGGAAGCGACAACCCACGGAGGGTGACGTCGTTTCGACGACCTACGGCGTCCGGTCGCTGCTCGAACTGGCTGCGTTCGACCCGACGTACGCGCAGGTCGCGGAGAGCGCCGCAGCGTTTCTCACGACCGACCTCAACTACACCGAAACAGGCGACGAAGCGTACGTCACCTACGTCGCCGCTGAGGAGGCGACGTTCCACACCCTGAATGCCATCGCGCTCGCGGGAAGCTGTTTCGTGGACCTCTACGCCCACACTGGTGACGAGACGTACGCCGAGAAGGCCACGAAACTCCTCGCGTTCGTCGTGGCCCGTCAACAACCGATTGGCGGGTGGTACTATCGTGACCCCCGCGAAGCGTCACACCTCTCGATGGACGGCCACCACAACGGCTTCATCATCGAGTGCCTCCAGCACTACGCGGCCGTGGTCAATGCAGACCGGTTCGAGACGGCACTCGACGTGGGACTCGCATTCTACCGTACTCGCCTGTTCGACCCGGACGGCGCACCTCGCTGGGACGAACGGCGGGCCTTTCCACGGGACGTCCACGCGGCCGCACAGGGCATTCTCGTGTTCACGCGGGCCGGTGACCTCAACTTCGCCGGGCGCATCCTCCAGTGGACGGTTCGGAACCTGTACCTGGGGGACGGGCGGTTCGCGTTCCGTTGCGGTCGGTTCTACACCAGACGGGTCGTATTGATGCGGTGGGCCGAAGCGTGGATGGCCTACGCCATCGCGGAGTTCGCTCACGCTCGCTCGAAAGCCGCCCTTGAACCGACGTCAGAGCGGGCCGGGTCTCCCTGAGCCGTCGGCTGCCATCCCGTAGACGCAGGCCTCGCATTAACTCTGGAATAACAAAGTCTGCGCCGGGGCTTCTAGTGGTAAGAAGCGGTCGTGTCTTCCGACAGTCAGAACCCGGAGCGAATGGAATCTGCCGTGGATAGCTTCGTCGATGGGCTGGGCACTACGCGACACGCCGTCGGCGTCGCAGACCGCTACGAGGCGCGAAGACGCGGTGGAACAGTCGCGCTCACCGTCGGCTACCTCTCGCTGCTCGCCGCCGTAGTGGTCGCACACGCGGCCCCGGCGACGCGCTACGAACTCTCGATTTACGAAGCCACGCCGGTCGCGTTCTGGATTGGGGTCGCCGCGGCGTTCCTTATCGCCATCGTCGTAGCTCTGTACGGCGCAGCGTGGAGTCTGCGGGCCGGAAGCGTCCTGCTCGCCGGGACGGCGACCACGTCGGTCGTCGGCCTGCCGTTGATTCGGGGCTACTACTTCTACGGATTGCTCGACTCGCTCATCCACCTCGGCTGGGCGCGGTCGCTCGACGCAGGCGTGTTCACCGTCTACAGCATTCCGTATCCGGGCAGCCACCTGTTCGCGGCCGTGCTCGGCCGCCTGACCGGGTTCGCCATGCCGACGGCGATGCTGTTCACCGTGCTCGTGTTCACCGTGGTCTACTTCCTGTTCGTTGCGCTCACGGCCAGACTGCTCCTCCCTTCGAGTCGAGTGGCCATCGTCGCCGCGTTTTCGGCGTTCTTGCTCCTGCCAATCAACAGCCTCGCGACGCACGTTTCCTTTCACCCCTTCACGCTCGCGACGCTGTTCTTTCCGCTCTTTCTGTACCTGCTGGTCAAGCACATGAGCCACGAGGCAAACGACGACCGCCTGCCGCAATTCGTCTCCGCGGCGTCGCTCGTGCTGCCGCTCGTCGCGTTCGTCATGGTCATCTTGCACCCACAGTTGACGCTCAACGTCCTCCTGTTCGTTCTGGGGATGGCCGGAGTTCAGTTGCTCTACCGCCTCCTGCAACCGAATAGCGCGGCGGCGGGCTATCGGGCCATCTACGGACAGGTGTTCGTCCTGCTGGTCATCTTCGTCTTCTGGGTGAACCAGCACCAGTCCACGTTCAACACCTTAGACCAGACGCTCGCGGCGGTCGAGGGTCTGTTGCTCGGAACCGCTGCCGCAGGACAGGTCATCAGTTCGCAGTCCGATTCGGCGGCCGACATCGGCGTGAGCCTCGCTGAACTGTTCGTGAAGCTCTTTCTGGTGAGCGTCGTGTACCTCGCAGCGAGTGCCCTGCTAATCGTCGGGTGGCTCCGCGGACGGGCAGTAGAAACCCGCGTCGGCGGGCTGCTGCCGTTTTTCGTCTGGGGGTCGCTCGCGTTCCTCCCGGTCGTCGCTGCGCAGTTCATCGGCGACATCTCGACGTACTTCTTCCGGCACCTCGGATTCGCCATGGTCATCGCCACGATTCTCGGTGCAGTGGGAATTACACGCCTCGCGGGGCGTGTTTCGAGCGGATCTCTCAGCACGCTCGTCCGGCCACTCATCGTGCTCGGGGTGGTCGCACTCGTCGCGCTCTCGCTGGTGAGCCTGTTCCCCTCGCCGTACATCTTCCTCCCCGGTCAGCACGTCGCCGCCCAGCACATGGAGGGCTACCAGACCTCATTCAACGCCCAGCCGGCGGACAAGACCATCTGGTACGGGGCGGTGAGGACGGGCATCGACCGCTACGAGGCGGCGTTCTACGACGAACCCTTCTCCATCCACAGCGGGCCGGCCCCCGAATCGGCGATGCTCACCGGATTGCGACCGTACTACGAGAACCATCCAGAGGAAGTCGTCAGGCGCGACCACTGGTTCGTCGTCACTCAGACGGATATAGAGCGAGAGGTAGACGCCTACCGCGAACTTCGCTACTCGCGGGCGAGTTTCACCGCCATCACCACCGAGAGGGGCGTCCACCTCGTCCAGTCGAACGGCGAGTACCACCAGTTCTACGTCGATATCGGGGCTCGCCCGCCAGTCCCCGAGGGGACGTTCAGAGAGAACACGTAGGGCATCGGTCGGATGTTCTATAGGATAAGTTGTGACTTACTAACCGGCGAACCCGCGTATGTCAGTTAGTGACATGGGTTCGGTCGAGGTGCTGGTCGTCGGGCCGGCGAGCAAGGAGACGGGTGGGATAGCCAGATACATCGCCGCGCAGGTGTCGTACTTGCCGAGAACGGTTCGCACCCGGGTCTACGACGTGGCTCCGGCCTCGGACGGAACCGGCGCGTGGTGGCTCACAAAAGAGGTGTTTCGGGCAGGGTTGCGCGCGGTTCGGTTCCCGTTCCAGTCACGACCCGACGTCGTCCACGTCCACACCTCCCACTGGCGGTCGTTTTACCTCTCGTCGTGGTTCGTCCTCGTCGCCAGCTACCTCTGGCGGCGGCCCGTCGTCCTCCACGTCCACGGCTCCGAGTTCGATGACTTCGTAGAGCGGGCCTCTCGCCCGTCTCGTCTGCTGCTTTCTCGGGTGTTCGCTGCCGCCGCCGCGGTCGTCGTCCTCTCTGCCTACTGGCGCGACGTCCTCAGGCCGGTCGCGGGAACCACCCCGCTGCTCGTGCTCCCGAACGCGGTAGACCCGGACGAGTACGACCCCCACTTCGACGTGACGCCCCCGCACGTCGCGTTCGTCTCGAATCACGTCCCCCGAAAGGGCCTGCGCGAGTTCGTAGACGCCGTAACCGCCTGCAAGCGTGAGGGGCTCGACTTCCGGGTGACGATTGCCGGACGCGGCCCGCTCTCACACTTCGCGGAGGCACTCGCCGAGACGACGCCCGACGTGACCTACCGCGGCTTCGTGAGCGAGGCAGCGAAACGCGACCTCCTCGCAGAAAGCTCGATTTACGTGCTCCCGACGCACGCAGAGGGGTTGCCAATCGCCATCCTCGAAGCGATGGCCGGTGGGAACGCCATCATCTCGACCCCGGTGGGGAGCATCCCCGAACTCGTTGGCGCGGAGGGCGGGATTCTCGTCCAGCCGGGTGACGGAGAAGAACTCGCCGCCGCGCTCGGGTCGCTCGTGGCAGCCCCCGAAACCGTGCGACAGATGGCAGAGACGAATCGCCGACTCGTCGAACAGGAGTACACCTGGCAAGGGGTCGCAGCCAACCTCACTGCACTGTACGCGGGATTGGCGGGAGGGCAGCCAGTCGGCGAAACCACGGAGACTGACCCGCTCGTCGTCGAGTGACGCTGTAGTCGCCGCGTAACAATACCCGTCGCAGGCCTATCTTCTGGCAGAATGTCCACGCAGAGCCACGGCCGGGCGTTCGTCCTCGGCTTCGACGGCGTCCCGTGGGACCTGGTCGTGCGCTGGAGCGACGCTGGCGAGTTACCGAACTTCGCCCGTCTGTTCGCGGAGGGGGCCGCCGGCCCGCTCGAAAGCACGAAACCGGCGAACACGCCCGTCGCCTGGCCAGCCATCGCCACCGGAACGTGGCCCGACCGCCACGGCGTCTACGAGTTCGTGAAACTGGGCGCGGACTACACCCAGCGACCCTACTCGCGAAACGACATCCGCGAGCCAGTGCTCTGGGAGCAACTCACCCCGGCAGTCGTGGGCAACGTCCCGCTCACCTACCCGCCGGCCGAAATAGACGGGGCGCTCGTGACGGGGATGCTCACGCCCTCGGCCTCGGCGCGGTTCGCCCACCCCAAATCGCTCGAAGCGCAGATACGCCGCGAGCTTCCGGACTACCAGTTCGAACTCAAGTGGCACGAGTACGGCGACCGGACCGAGGCGTTCCTCGCGGACCTCGAACGCCTCGTCGCCAACCGCCGAAAGCTCATGGAATTGCTCATGGAGCGCGAGGACTGGCGACTGTTCTTCTTCGTGTACGTCGCTCCCGACCGCCTCCAGCACCTCGTCTGGGACGACGACGTGCTCCTCAACCACTACCGGACGCTCGACGACATCCTCGGTGAGGTCATGGCTTACGTCGAGGCGCGCGAGGCGACGCTGTTTGTGGTTTCAGACCACGGCTTTGGCCCCGTCTCCCGCGTAGTGAGCGTGAACCGCCTGCTCGTCGAAACGGGCTACCTCGTTCCGCGGTCCCAGACCGGGGTGCGAGGAGCGCTCTCGAAACTCGGCCTCGACAAGACTCGCGTCCTCGCAGCCCTCTCGCGGGTCGGCATCACCGACCGCCTACTGGTGCAGTACCTCCCGCCGGGCGTCCTCAAGTCGGCGGCAGCGCGCATCCCGGGCGACCACCAGCTGTACGACGTGGACTACCGACGAACGACCGCCTTCCTCCACGGCCTCGGGAGCGTCTACGTCAACGACACGGCGCGGTTTACGCCCGGCGCGGTCTCCCCGTCGGACCGCCCTCGAATCAAGGCCGAACTCGCCGCGCTGCTCGCAGCCCTGACCGATCCCGAGACGGGAGCGCCCGTCCTGTCGGTGTTCGACGGCGCGACGCTCAATCCTCGCGACCCGAACGGTCCTGACCTCGTCATCACCGCTCGCGAAGGCTACCACGTAGACCCGTCGCTCGGCCCCGAAGTCGTCGGCGACGTGACCGGCGTCGCGGCGTACCACAGACCAGACGGCATCTTCTTCGCGTGGGGACCGGACGTCGCGGCAGGCGTCGCCCCTACCGAGGCGTGGGTGGTGGACGTCGCGCCGACCGTGCTCCACGCCGCGGGCGAATCGATTGCGAAGGATTCAGACGGGCGCGTCCTCACAGAAATCTTCGCCCCCGACTCCGAGACGGCACGACGGGAAATCAAGTCACGCGCCTACCGGCGAACCCAATCTGCCGGCATCGTCGAGGAAGATTATTCCGCGGTCGAAGACCGCCTGCGCGGACTGGGCTACCTCGAATGAGCGGGCGTTGCCGCCGGGGCGAACGCGGCCAACGGTTAATACCGCCCAAGCGGTACTAGAGGGAAGGCTCTCACGGGTCGCGCCGGGGTGGGAACGGCGGGCTGCGACTCGCCGTGTAGGCTCCCGAAAGCCATGACAGACACTTCCAACACAGACGCCGGTACACCTGCCGAGCGGTCGCGCATCTTGCGAGCGTTACAGCAGAGCGAGATGAGACGCGACCGGGCGGGGCTGTGGGTCGTCGCGCTAGTGTTGTTTCTCACGCTCGCGTACGTCACCTGGCAGTTCGTGGGGACCGTCGTCCTCGGGCTGTTCATCTACTACGTGACGCGGCCCGTGTTCAAGCAGGTGAACAGACGCATCCAGCGACGGCTGTACGCCGTCGTCGTGACGCTTACGTTGGTCGCGATTCCCGTGCTGTTCCTCGTCGGCTGGGCGATCGCCATCATCATCAACACGCTGTCGCAGTACCTCGATGCGGAGCGGCAGGCCGAGCTGACAGCGCTCATCGCCCCGTACATCGACCTGACGACCGTACTCCAGGATTCTGAGGAGACGATTCGATTGCTCATCACGGACCCCAGTCAACTCGCCGACTCGGGACTTGGCGACGTACTCGGGCAGGTGACGGACGTGCTGCTCGCCTCGCTCGCGACGCTACTGAACGTGAGTTTCCACGCCTTCATCGCCCTGCTCATCGCCTTCTTCCTCCTGAAAGACGACTACCGATTCGTCGCCTGGGGACGGCAGACGATTCTCCGGCGCGACAGCCCGCTCGAACACTACTTCAGGACGGTCGATGCCGACCTCCGGTCGATTTATTTCGGCAACATCCTGAACGCGCTCGCCACCGGCCTGCTCGGGGTGGTCACGTACGTCGTACTCAATCTGTTCGCCCCGGCCCCGGTGCGCATTCCCGAACCGGTGCTCGTCGGAATGCTCGTCGGCGTCGGCAGCCTCGTCCCGGTCATCGGTATGAAAATCGTCTGGGTGCCCGTCGCGGCCCTCCTGTTCGCTCGTGCGGCGCTCGTCGCCCCCGAAGCACTCTGGTTCCCGGTGGTGTTCAGCGTCGTCTCCATCGTCGTCGTGGACACCATCCCAGACCAGTTGCTGCGCCCCTACGTGAGCGGACGGTCGCTCCACATCGGGGCGGTGATTCTCGCCTACACCTTCGGCCCCCTGCTGTTCGGGTGGTACGGCATCTTCCTCGGCCCACTCATCCTCGCCGTGGTCTACGAGTTCGGCCGAATCGTCTTCCCGTGGCTGGTGGACCCGACGTACGAACCGCGACCAGCACCCGTCGTCAAAGCCGAAGACCCCGCAACCGAAGCGACAGACCAGCCGGATTCGGCGGCTGCCCCAGAGGGGAGTGAGTCTGCCTGAAGCGGGGCTCCCGGCGCGCACGCGTCAGACGCGAAACGTGATAACGGCCGGTTCACCGTCGGAGCACAGGCGACAGAATAAGCGTTCGAACGACGGAATCCCCAATCGAACAAAGTCGCCAGCGGCGTGGCCATCCACCATCCGAGCCAGCCCGAAGTCACCCTCGAAAAGCCACGGACATACATCACAATTTCTGACAGTATATTCAGCAGTGTGAAACGATTGCATACGGCACGGTCGGGCTCCGTACCGAATCTCGAAATGACCAATTTCGCGATACATGAGTGTGAACTATCACGTCAGCGATACCGTTTCGGCGCGCAGAGTGTTCACCTGGTACTGGCCCGTATAAACTTACACAGTCGCCCGATTAATCCGGAACTAATCCGATTGGTCGAACAGTTATACGGACATGAATCACCTGGTTGATAAATAGGTTAGCGGCGGAGACAGTCAGGATTTGATTAGTATGTTTGCGTGACACTCAACAAATCGAACTAATGTCAGAATCACAATATTTATGGTCGATAGCTTGTGCTTAACGAACTGCAATGGCACGCGAACTGGCACGCGGACAGCAACGAAAAGCGACGGCAGAGGAGGACGACTCCCTTCTCAATCGTCGCGATTATCTTAGAATGGGTGCGTACGCGGCAGCGGCCGGCAGTACTGCAGCGGTCGTTTCCTCCGGCAGTGCGAAGGCTGCGACGACCCGACACGGCATCAGTTTCGACCGTGTCGTGAACATCGTCGACGACTACGGCGCAGACCCAACTGGCACCGAACCCGTGAACTCGGCCCTCGAGCAAGCGGCGAGCGACGGAACCCTCATCAAATTCCCCGAAGGCAGCTACAAATTTAGCGGCAAGTACATCCCCCGCAACAACCGCCTCGGATTCCTCGGCGAAGGCGACGTGAAATTCGTCCCGCCGAACGGCTACACAGACCTCCTCATCGACAGCTGGTCCGGGTACGACGAAATCCTCATCGAGAACATCGACATCGACATTCGAGACGAGAGCACGACGGCGGGCATCCGCCTGAAGTGCCAGACCAAGTTCCATTTAGAGGACATCGAATACCGCGGGCGCGGCATCACGGCCCACCAGGGCCAGATAAGCGCGTTCCTCCTCGCACTCGAAAGCGCAGATGGCGAGGGTGTCCTCAAGAAAGCCGTCGCCAAGAAAGGCTCCCGGTTCGACGGCTACGAGGGCGGCAACGGCCGCATCGGCGTCTGGATTGGCTGGTCGAACAAAGGGACCATTCGCTTAGAGGAGTGTGACTTCCGCGAGTTCGGGAACAACGCCTGTTACACCTCCCGAACCCCCGGCAACGTCCAGATCGTCGATTCGTACTTCCTCAACAACAACGCCTCTCAGATTCGCCTGAGTGGCAAGGGGAGCTACGTCAAAAACTGCGTCCTCGAAATCGACTTCGACAAGTACACCGGCCCGAAGCCAATCGACACGTCGAACGAGTTCGGGATTCGCGGCATCTCCGTCGACCAGGGTGTCCAGCAGGACGTTCCCGCGATTCCGGCGGGCGCAGAAATCGTCGACTGTGACATTATCGGCCGCAACGCCCCGCAGGGCGTCGGCCTCATCAACGTCTCCCCGCAGGGACGCAGCGTGACGGTCAAGAACACGCGCATTCAGTGTGACCTTCCGAACACGCCTGCGGTCCGCCGCGGCGAACCCGGCGCGATTCAGTGGCGGCCGTACCAGCAGGTTCCACCGAAACCCCACTACCTCCACCTGGAGAACTGCAGCATCACGGGGAGCGCGGACGGCCGGGAAGCGGTGTTCATCGACAGCGCCGACGGCAGTTCCATCACGGACTGCTGTATCCAGCAGACCGGGTCCGGGCGCTCCGGCGTGCGCGTCGTCAACTCGAACGACGTGAACGTGACGAACTCGACCATCAACGTGAGCGGAACGGCAGTCGATTACCAGAACTCGACGGGCGAGACGGCCGGCATCGAGCAATCCGGCTCCTGCCCGGTTCCGAGCACGAAGATTGGTGCGTCGAGCGACCAGACCGATTCGGACAGTGACGCTGCATCCACCCAAAGCGCCGAAGGTGATTCTTCGGACTCGAAATCCTCGGGCGATGAGACGGAATCTGACTCCAACGAGGCCGCAGCCACTGATTCGAACGAGAAGGTCCTCACCATCAACGGCGTCGAATCGCCGGGCGAGTACGTCTTTTCGGTGAGCGGCGACCTGCAAAAGAGCGAGGCGAACGGCGCGACCGTAGACGACAACGACGACCTCTCGGGGGCCACTGCCCGCGGACAGGTCGAAGGCGGCATCGACAGTTATACTTTCACCGGTTCGTTCACCCGGTTCGACGTGACGGGCGGCAACCCGACCATCACGGTAAACGGTGAGGCCATAGACCCGTCGTCGGTCGCCCAGACCGCAGACGACGCGCCACAGAAGGGCGTCACGGCAGCCGATTCGACCACCAGTGCGTCGAGTGATGCCGGTTCGAGCAGCGGTAGTTCGAGCGGCGGAAGCGCCACTGGCTCCACCAAATCGAGCGCAAAGGACGCAGCGACGCACACTATCGCGCTCGTCGGCGCGGCCACCGGAACGACCACCTACACGTTCAACGTGAGCGGTTCGGTCTCGGAGGCTGCCGACAGCAAACTCGACCTCAACAAGAACGTCTTCGGGACGAACGTCGAGGGTGCGGTTTCGAAAGCGGCCCACAGCTACCAGTACTCCGGTGAAATCACCGACATCTCGGTGGACGGCCCGGCAGACATCTACGTAGACGGCATCAAGGTTCGGCCAGAGGAGGCACTCGAACGGCTTCCAGAACTGCCGAACCTGCTCATCCTCGACGGCGACGCGAGCGACGACGTCACCGGCTACATGGTGTCGGTCGACGGCGAACTCGTGCGCAGTGACGCGCTCAGTTCCGCCCCCGAGGACGCGACGACGTGGGACCGCTTAGACGACACCGTAAAGAACGGAACCGTCACCGGCGTGGTCGCGGAAGGGACCGACGCCTACCGCTTCGACGGCGACGTGACCAAGTTTAAGGTTCGCGGGTCTGCCGCGATAACCTTCGAAGACCTGGACGGCTAAGCCAGTCCGCTCGCTGCCATTCTCCCCCGCTCTCGTACGGTGAGCGACAGTGCCCGTCCGTCGGCGGTCGGTTTGCTGTGACACACTGTCCGTAAGCGCAGAATAACGATACGCTCCCGTCGTCTCCGTCGAAGTAATGGGCACGCGCCCGTCCAGACGGCGATATCTCGCGGCGATAGGAGCCGCCGCACTGGGCGGCGGCCTCGCCGGGTGTCAGTTCGTTCCTGGACCGACGCCTACGCCGCCGCCCACGCCGCCCGAAACCCCGACGGCGGAACCACCGAACCTGTTGCGCCACGGCATCCAGTTCATACGGTCGGTCGACCTCGTGGCTGATTTCGGCGCAGACCCGACTGGGTCAGAACCAATCGACGACCTGCTGGCGATGGCGGCGACGGCCGGAACCCTCGTCGTCCTGCCGGCGGGTCGCTATCTGCTGAACGAGACGTACAACTTCGAGGCGAACACGGTTGGCCTCCTCGGAATTGGTGACGTGCGTATCGTCCCGTCGGTGGGGTTCCACGACCTCGTCTTCGACACCAACGAAGTCGACGTCGACGAGATTCTGCTCGAAAACGTCGATATCGACATTACCCACCCACAGACGTCCGCCGGCATCCGCCTCCTGACGCGGACGAAGTTTCACGTCCAGGACCTGGAGTACGTGGGTCGCGGTCTGACCGAGTTCCGCGAGCAAGCGAGCGCGTTCCTGCTCGCCATCACCGACCCGGATGGCCTCGGGACGCTCAGGCGGGTCGTCGCAAAGGAAGGCGCGCGCATCGACGGCTATCTCAACGGAAACGGACGCATCGCCGTCTGGGCGGGGTGGGAACACAAGGGAACTATCCGCATCGAGAAGTGTGATTTCCGCGAGTTCGGAAACAACGCCTGTTACACCTCCCGGACGCCCGGGAAGGTACAAATCGTCGATTCGTACTTCCTCAACAACAACGCTTCGAGCATCCGCCTCGGCGGAAAGGGCAGTTTCGCAGAAAACTGCACGGTCGAAATCGACCTGGAGAAATACACTGGTCCACCGCTCGAAAACATCTCGACTGGCTTCAACACGCGCGCCATCGTGGTCGAAACCGGCGTGCAACTCGACGTGCCCGGCATCGAACCAGGCGCAGAGATTCGAAACTGCCGGGTCATCGCTCGCAACTCGCCGAAGTCCCAGTCGCTCGTCGAACTCTCGCCACAGGGCCAGACGATGGTGCTGAAAGATTCGGTCATCGTTTGCGACATCGACGACACGCCCGCGATTCGCCGGGCGCGGCCGGGCGAACTCCCGTGGCGACCCTCCCAGCAGGTGCCGCCGAAGCCACATTGGATTACCGTCGAAAACGTCACCATCCTCGGCTCTGCGAGCGGCGGCGAGGCCATCCGCATCGAGGAAGGTCCGGAATCGGTCTTCAGAAACTGCCGCATCGAACAGTCCGGCGCGGGACGCGACGGCATCCGACTGGTCGATTCGACCGACTGCCTCGTCGACGGCGGGTCGATAACCACCGCCCGCCACCCGATTCGCGTCGAGTACGGCGGCCTCGCAGACGACCGGTGTCTCCTGAAACTCGGGTCAGCCCCGACGCTCTCGTCGGTCGAAACCGCCGACGCACCCCTCCTCTACGAACATACGACCGATACGCCGACCCCGTGTATCGTGACGGCAGCCCAACCCTTCGTAAACGGGCTCGACCGGTCGGTCATCAACATCGACGACATCAGCGACGAGAGCCCAATTCGGCTCTACGGCAACGTGTTGTTCGAGGCCTGAGTTCGGGAGACGCGGCGCTTTAGCGTCCGGGCGAGGCCGTAGGTAAGCCGCCCGCCGAGCGAGAGTGCGAGATACGCCCACGACGCGGAATCCGTCGGGGTCGCTCGCAGCGCCCGAATCGACGCCCGGCGAGCGTCGCGATAGGCGCCAGCATCCAGTGCGGCCACCGCGAGCATCCGAGCGGTCGCGGCCTCGAACTCGGGAACCATGCCGTAGGACGCCGCGAGCGGGCGGTGGGTTTCGAGCAAAAGCGGGTACGCGGTATCCCGAATGCGCTCGAACTCCCCCGAGAGTTGGTCACCCGCGCCCATCCGGCGGACGACGAGCGGTTCGGGGACGATGTCGAACGCACACACAGTCGCGAGTCGGAGGTACCACTCGCGATCCTCCCAGACGGGGAAGCGGTCGTCGAGCGTCCCGGCCGCGTCGAGCGCGGTTTTCCGAACGAGCACCGTCGAGAACGGGGCTAGCGGTTCGCCTCGGAGCAGGTCGCGAGCCACCCAGCCTCGCGTCGTCGGCGTCCGAATCGTGGTCGTGCGTCCCCTCGTATCGACGTAGCGTTGGCCGGTGTACACCACGCCGACGTCGTCGTCTGCGGCCGCAAAACGGGCGATTTGCTTTTCGAGTTTTTCGGGTTCCCACTGGTCGTCGTCGTCGAGAAAGGCGACGTACGTGCCGTCAGCGGCGGCGAGGCCGCGGTTTCGTGCGGCGGCCGCCCCCTGCGGGTTCGCGGTTCTGATGAAGTGCGTCTCCGCGATGGCCGCGAGTTCGAGCCCTTTCAGGACGTGTTCTGCCGATTTCTCGGAGTCGTCTACCACGATGAGTTGGATGGACTCGTATGTCTGGGCGTTGATGCTCGCAATCGCCTTCGTGAGTGCGTCAGGCCGGTCGCGCGTCGGGACGACGACGCTCACGAGCGGGGTTTTGCCGGCTGCTCCCATACCTGCTCTTCGCCCCGAACGGACATTGTTAGTCAGTTCCTGTCACACCGTGGTTGCGTCGGATTTGGCAGCCAATTCCGTCTCTGTCTGCCAGTTTTCCGATTCGACGACGCCGCTTACGCGACATTAACTCTGAAATAACAATTGCCGCCGACGGCCCAGGTACAGGATAATGAGCGTCCCGTCTCTTCCGTATGGTTCGTCGCTGCGACGCGGACGCAGGCTAGTGGTGGTACGATGAGAGTTCCCGGTGGCGGTCTCTTTCGGCGGTTGCTCCCCGGCGGGTCGCTCGCAGACCGGACGATAAAGAGCGGTATCTGGGTGACGATATCGAACATCACCGACCGCGGCCTGCAACTTCTGTTGCTGGTCATCCTCGCCCGATTGCTCGCGCCCGCCGACTTCGGGCTGATGGGTATCGCGTTGCTCACGGCGACGGCGCTCCGACGACTCTCGAATCTCGGCCTGAATCAGGCACTCATCTACCAGAAGGGCGACGACGTCGACCACTACCTCAACACCGCCTGGAGCATGGAAGTCGCCCGCGGCTTGCTCCTTGCGGCAGTGACGTTCGCCATCGCGCCGCTGGTCGCCGACCTCTTTCACGAACCGCGCGCCCTGCCCGTCCTGCAAATGGTGGCGATTTCGCCGCTGTTGACGGGTATCAGAAATCCGGGCGTCATCTACTTCCAGAAGAACTTGGAGTTCCACAAACAGCTCGTCTACCAGTTGTCGGGGTCGTTCACCAACTTCATCGTCGCGGTCACCATCGCGGTCATCTACGGCTCGGTCTGGGCGCTCGTCCTCGGCTACGTCCTCGCGGACGCCGCCCGCCTCGTTGTCTCCTACCTCGCCCACGAGTTCAGGCCGGGGCTGTCGTTCGACCTCAGCGCGGCCCGCGAACTGTTCACCTACGGGAAGTGGGTCACCGGGGGCGGCATCGTCACGTTCCTCTACAGTCAGGGCGACGACGCGGTGGTCGGCTGGCTGTTGAACGCCACCTCACTCGGCTTCTACCAGGTCGCCTATCAGTTCGCGATGGCCCCGGCGACCGAAATCGCCGCCGTCATCTCCTCGGTGGCCTTCCCGAGCTATTCGAAATTGCAGGATGACGTCCCCGCCTTGCGGGAAGCGTTCTTCCAGACGGTGCAGGTCTCGACGGCCGTCTCGTTCCCCCTCGCGGTTGGCATCGTCGCCGTCGCGCCCACCTTCGTCGTCGCCTTCCTCGGCGAGACGTGGGAACCGACCATCGTCCCGATTCAACTCATCGGCGTCTACGCCTTCCTCATCTCGATGACGATGACGTTCGCCCCGGTGTGGCAGGCACGGGGCCACCCCGACTACGGGACGAAAGTTTCGGCGCTTCGCACCGTCTTCCTCGCCATCGTCATCATCCCCGCGACGCTCCAGTACGGCATCGTCGGCACCGCCGCCGCCGTCGTCGCGACGTACGTCGTCCCCTCCGTGCCCATCGACATCTACCTCCTCGTTAGAACCGTGGAGACGACCTACGGCCGGTTCGTCCGCGAGATTACCTACCCACTCGTCGCCAGCCTCCTGATGGGCGGTGCGGTCTGGGCGACCCAGCTGCTCGTTACCGTCAACCCGCTGGTTGAGTTCGTCCTGCTCGTAATAGTCGGGGCGGGCGTCTACGGCGCGGTCGTGTTCGTCCTCACGACCCGCTTTGGGTGGAGTCTCGGCCGAAACATCCGCACCATCGGAGCTGTGGTCCGCGGATGAGTCGATTAAGCGGCGGGTACTTTAGCCACTCGGCGACCCTCCTTTCGCTATGACCGGGGCGTGGGACGCACTCGCCAGCAGCGACCGCAGGCTCCGTCTCTCCAGCCGATTCCCCGACCGCAGAAACGCGATTCTCGTCTACCATTCGGTGGGGATGCCCGGACGCTTTGGCACTGTCTCTGTCGAGCGGTTCCGCCGCGACCTCGACTATCTCACAAGCCGGTACACCGTCTGTGACCTGCCCGACGTACTGGAGTCGGGGACCAAAAAACGGGTCGCCATCACCTTCGACGACGGCTTCGCCGACTTCGAGACGAACGCGCTCCCCCTGCTCCGGGAGTTCGACTGTCCGGCGACCGTGTTCGTGTCGAGCGATTTCGTCGGCGACGAGAATCTGAGCCACTTCGCAGCGCGTCACGAACTCGAACCGACGGCGGACCAGGTCATGTTGACCGCGGCGCAACTACGGGCGCTCGCCACGGACCCACTCGTGACCGTGGGCAATCACACACGGAGCCACCCACGCCTCTCTGAACTCGGAGACGACGAAGCCCGTCGTGAGGAGATTCTCGGCGCGAAGGCCGCCCTGGAAACCATCGTCGGCGTGGAAATCGACCGCTTTTCGTACCCCTACGGCGACCACGACCCGGCGAGCGTCGTGCTCGTTCGCGATTCTCACGCTCTCGCCGTGACGACGGCAGGTCGCCTCGTCGCACCGGGAAGCGACCCGTATCTCCTTCCGCGACTTGCGGGGCACGTCCCCGAATCGACGCTGCGATGGGAGCTATCCGACCTCGGGGACGCGATTCGGACAGCGACACGACGCATTAACGGTCGGCTTACAATGCCCTCACGCCGTGTCTGAGCAGCCAGGTTCGCATGCTTCGCCCTGCCATCCAGCTCTACACGATTCGCGACCTCGACGAACCGCTCGCCGACGTCGTCCGCCGGGTGTCGGAAGCCGGCATCGAAGGGGTCGAGTTCGCCCATCGCATCCAGCGCGAAGACCCGGAACCCGTCGCCCGCGCGCTCGCGGAGACGGGCGTCGTCCCGGTCGCCGCCCACGTCGAATTACAGCAACTCGAATACGACCGCGAGACGCTGCTCCCTCGCTACCGGACGCTCGGGTGTGACACGCTCGTCGTCCCGCACCTCTCGAAGGCACACTTCCTGACTGAGCGACGGGTGCGACAGCTCGCACAGCGACTCAATCGACTCGGCGAGCAGCTCACAGCCGAGGGCTTCAGTCTCCTCTATCACAATCAGGACCACGACTTCTTCCCGCTCGTCGAGTCGGGGTGGCTCGGAGCGGCGCTCACGTCGATTTCGCCCGAGACCCACGACGTGCGCACGGAGTCGTTCGGCCAGCGCGTGTGGCGCATTCTGGGCTCCGCCGGTGACAGACAGTTCATGAAACGATACCTTACCGACCTGCCCGAGGTCCCCCTCGAACCGACGGCGTACGGCCTGCTCGCGACGCTTCTCGACCCGGAGTACGTGCAGTTCGAAGTGGACGCCGGGGCGGTGGTGGCTGCTGGTCACGACCCCGTTGAGGTGCTCGAATACGTCGCCGGTCGCTCGCCGCTCGTCCACCTGAAAGATGTTGCGAAGCCGGAGACGCCGCGACCCGGCGGCGGCCAGCGGTCGGTTCAACCGGGCACCGGTGGCCTCGACATCGCGGCCACGGCGACGGCCGCAGCGCGCCTCGGGACCGAGTGGGTCGTCTACGAACACGACCACCCCGAGGACGCACTCGACGCACTTGCTCACGGGGTGTCGGTCCTGCAGGCGATTACCGGAAAATCACCCGGCGACGACTCCCCCTCACCGGCGCGGGCCGATTAAGCGGTCGCTTACAATTCGAACCGAGGCCGTCAGTTTTCCCATGAAGTTCCGCCACGAGACCATCGACCCGCGGCCGCCGTGTACGCGCCTCGGCATCTGCCTCACGACGGATTTGACCGGCAACGGCCTCCCCGACGTCATCGTCGGCGGGATGGGAGCGATAAAGAACATGAAGATTCGGGGGCGCTACAGCAGCCTGCCGAACCTCGCGGGACTGAAGGACATGGTCGGTCTGAAAGAAGAGAGCATCTTCTGGTACGAGAATCCCGGGTGGCGACGCCACCGCCTCTCCACCTCGCCCGACCTCTACGTCTTCGGCAACGCTCTCGGGGACGTGAACGGCGACGGCCGCCTCGACCTCGTCGTGGGCCAGGCCTACCGGGGGACGAAGCTATTCTGGCTCGAACAGCCAGCAGACCCCACTCAGCCGTGGCCCGAACACCTGATCCACGACAAGTACGACAAGTACCACGACATCGCGGTCGCCGACGTGGACGACGACGGCGAGAACGAAATCGTCGGCCTCTCACAGGAGAGCAAAGTCATCTTCTACTACGACGTTCCAGCCGACCCCACCCAGTCGCCCTGGCCCGAGGAGAACCTCCACGTCATTGCCGAGGGGCTGGCCGTCGAGGGCCTCGTCGTGGTGGACGTAGACGGCGACGGCGAGACGGAAGTCGTCGCTGGCCCGCACATCTTCTCACAGCCTGCCACGCCCGGCGAACTTTGGCACCACGAAGAAATTTCGACGGGGTGGGACTACACCCGTGCCGCCGTCGCGGACATAGACGACGATGGAGACCTTGAGATAATCCTGGCAGAGGGCGACTCGCCAACCTACGGTACCCACCCCGGCCGCCTCGCGATTCTCGACCCGCCGACGTGGGAGGCGACCTTCATCCACGAAGACCTGTTCTGCCCGCACAGTTTGCAGGTCGCGGACGTAGACGGCGACGGCCACCTCGACATCTACGTCGGCGAGATGGGCCTCGGCGAGAATCCGAACCCCCGTCACTTCGTGTTCCACAACCAGGGTGACGGCACGTTCGAACCGGTGGTCATCGCGACGGGAATTCCCACCCACGAGGCGAAAGTCGTCGACCTGAACGGCGACGGCCGCCTCGACATCGTGGGCAAACCCTACGAA
Organism: Haladaptatus sp. DYSN1; assembly: GCF_029489995.1. Taxonomy (NCBI): domain Archaea; kingdom Methanobacteriati; phylum Methanobacteriota; class Halobacteria; order Halobacteriales; family Haladaptataceae; genus Haladaptatus; species Haladaptatus sp. DYSN1. The sequence continues at coordinate 999,019 of NZ_CP120470.1, read as the reverse complement.
CCGGAACGCCACGTGGACGTGTGGTACAACGAGCGCGAGGACACGGCGGGCTTCGCTGACGACTGACCGGCTGAAACCCCCGCACAACTGCCAGAATCCAAGAGTATAATTGTCATACCGATAATCTACGTCCATGTCACTCATCGCAGCGGCGACGGCGGGCGCGGTCCTGGGCGTGCGCCACGCCCTCGAATCGGACCACCTCGCGGCGGTCGCGACGCTCGTCGAGGACGACACCGACCAGTCGGGCGTGGTCGGCGCGTCGTGGGGCATCGGGCACTCGCTCCCCATCGTCGTCCTCGGCCTCCTATTCGTGGCCTTCGGCGTCCACCTTCCCGAGTCGATAACCAGACTGTTCGAGTTCGTCGTCGGCGGCATCCTCATCTTCCTCGGCGCGCGGATGCTGTACTCCGCCGTCGGCGGCGTGGACGTCGAAGCCCATACTCATGGCACCGGCGTCCACACCCACTTGCGCGTCGGCGAGTCCGCATTTGGCTCCGACCACCAGCACGTAAACGACGACTCGTTCCTCGTCGGCGTGCTCCACGGATTCGCCGGGAGCGGCATCCTCGTCGTCGCACTCGTCTCCTCCGCGCCGACGATGGGCAGCGCGCTCACCTTCCTCGCGGCGTTCAGCGTCCTCACCATCGCGACGATGGCCGCCGTCTCGGTCATCTGGGGGCACACCCTCGATACGCAGTTCTCCGCGTACCTAAAGGGCGCAGCAGGACTGTTCGGTATCGTCATCGGGGCGCAACTCGCGCTGTCACAGGTCGCCGCCATCGGCCTGTTCTGAGCGCGCCGGGTCAGCGGCGGAGCGCACTCAGCGGTGCCGCGAGCGATTCGATAAGACGAATTTTGAGCCGGTCAGTGAAGCCGAGGCGGCCGGGGACGCCCGGTCGGTTCGCCTCGTACTCGCTCGTGAAGGCGAACAGATGCGGGTAGTCCTCACGGAGGGCGGCCTGATAGCGCCTGAAGTACCGCTTTTTGTTGACGTACACCCAGAATCCGTCGGCGTAATCGTGGGCGACCACGGCGTCCGGGTAGTAGACGATTTTCGACGCCGGAATACCCGCCTCGAGTGCGCGGTAGGTCCACTCGATGCCTTCGTGACCGGCGCGGCCCTCGAACGACTCGTCGTAGCCGCCGAGCGAGCGGAAGGTGTCGCGGTCGAACGAGGTGTTTCCCTCCACGTTGATGTACGTCGGGAACTGAGCCGGGCCGAGGTCGTAGTGGCTCTGCATCTTGTTGTAGATGGTGTCGGTGCGCGGGACGACCCGCCCGCGGGCGGCGATGACGTTGCTCACTCGATGGACGCGAAGGTGTTCTTCGACGAAGTGGGGGTCTGGAACCGCGTCGTCGTCGAGAAAGACGAGAAGTGGCCCGGCAGCCAGATGCGCCCCTAGATTTCGGGCCACCGTCACGCCGTGGTTTCCGGTCAGTTCGACGTAGGTTCGGACCCGGCGCGACCCGGCGAGCACCGCGGGGACGTCCCACGTCGTCCCGTTGTCCACGACGATGACGTCGAAGGCGTCCGCCGTCTGTGCGTCGAGGGCGGCGAGCGTCGTTTCGAAGGCGGCTCGGTCCGTCCGATAGAGCACCACGACGACCGTCGCGAGGATTTCGTGTTCGGGAATCGTGACCGCGGTCGTCCGCGCGACGAGCGACCGATAGCGGGCGGGCAGGGTGTCGAATGTCGTCATGTTTCTGGATGGGTCGAATCGGTGGCGGGTCGCAGGTCGCCAGCCTCGACCATCGATTCGAGCGGATTGTCCTCGACGCCGAGTGGGAGGCTGACCCGTCCTCGGCGGCGGGCGGATTCCCAGCACGCGAAGATGAGTTCGGTCGCCGCGAGCGCGTGTTTCCCGCTCAGTTCGCTCTCGCGGTCGGTTTCGAGGCACTCGACGATGTGGGCGATAGCCCGGTCTACGTACGTCGTCCGTTCCTCGCGGCCGAATCGAGAGAGCAGTGCGCCCATGCGACCAGATTGCGGTGGTCCGTAGACGCCCTCACCACCGGTGTCGACCGCGCGCCAGTCGCCCATCGTCTTGACGAACAGTGCGGGCGTGCTGTGGCGAATCTCGATGACGCCCTCGCTCCCGACGAGTCTGAGGAAACAGCCGATCATGTCCGCACCCCAGCCCGTCGCGGCGAGGCCATAGACGCCCGAGTCGTACTTCCACTGGGCGAGTCCCTGGTTCTCGTTGTGCGTCCCGAACCACCGATTTTCGACGGAGTATTCGACCTGCGCGAGGACCCACTCGACCGGCGTGCCGTCGGTCATGTAGTCGGCAAGGTCGAACAGGTGCGTTCCCGTGTCGTAGAGGTCGCGGTCGGCGAATTCGATGCGTTCGAGCGTCCCGATTTCACCCGCATCGAGCAAGGCCTTCATCCGGCGAAACGGTTCGCCGAAGCGATACTGGTGGTTGAACGTGAGTTGAACGTCCGCCGCGTCGCAGACGGCGACCATCCGTTTTGCGTCACCCCAGGTGAGCGCCATCGGCTTCTCACAGTGAATCGCCCGCACCGAGGGATGGCGAGCGCAGGCGGTGACGATGTCAGCGTGCGTTCCCGGCGGCGTGGCGATGCTCACGATGTCGGGGTTCGCGGCGTCGAGCATCGTCGACACGTCGGTGTAGACGCCGTCGATGCCGAACGCCTCGGCGAACGCCTGTGCGTTCTCGCGAACGATGTCGGCGCACGCGACGAGCTGGCACTGCGGGAGTCTGGCGTACCCGCTCGCGTGGCGGTAGGCCATCGCGAATCCTTTCGTGCCCGGTGGCGGCGTTTTCGCCCCGGTGCCGACGAACGCGACAGAGAACATACCTGTAAACTCGAAGGGAATGGACACGCAAGAGTATAGACCGGCTAACGACGGGATAGCGGGCCTCAACCCGGTTTTACTGAGAGTAAGTGTTTTATTTCATACACGTTAGCTCGCGCTTCGCGCTTTCGGGTAGTGATGAAAGCGAACCTTAACCAAAATCGGCCGGAAGATGACCGCTCGAAGCCGTCGAATAACTAAACGACTGCTGGCCGTTTCACACCAGTATGGGGGAGCAATGCCCGCACCGCCCAGGGGGGCGTGTCATCGATTGTGCACTTTGCCAGCCGTTGCTCGGCAAGGAGGCAGAGGAGACGAAGACGCTCTACTACGCCTCCGGACGCTGGAAGCCAGTGGACGAGGCGAAAACGGAGACTGAGAAGAAGCCTCCCGTTCGCCACAGTTCGACCGCCGTCGGCGACTGGGCGGCCCGCCACGGCAGCGACTGAGATGGCTCCCCGGGTCTCGATTATCGTCCCTGTTTTGAACGACCCGGTTGGATTGAAACAAACGCTCACCACGCTTTCTGCGCAAACGGACCCGGATTTCGAGGTTCTGGTCGTGGACAACGGCTCGACCGACGACACGAGAGCGGTCGCTCGGGCCTTCGCACGGCGCGATGAACGGGTGAAGCTGCTCGTCGAGACAGCGGTGCAGAGTTCCTACGCCGCGAGAAATCGAGGAATTCGACACGCGCGAGGTTTCCTACTCGCGTTCGTGGACGCGAACGTCACCGTCGAGCCGGGGTGGCTCGAAGCCGTCGTCGAGCGCATGGGCAAGGACGTCTCGTACCTCGGGTGTGCGGTCGAGGTGTCCTCCGAGGGTCGGGAGACGTTCGCGGCGAAGTACAATCGGCTGACCGACCTGCGTGTCGCGTACTTCGTCCACCGCCTCGGGTTCGCGCCGACGTGCTGTCTCGTCGTCCGGACGGCGCTCGTTGAGGCGGTTGGCCCGTTCGACGACCGCCTCACGTCGAGCGGCGACGTGGAGTTCGGAAACCGCGTGGCCGGGGCAGGCTATCAACTCGTGTACGCGCCAGACATCGTGATGCGCCACCCGTCGAGAACGTCGGTGCGAGCGCTCGTGAAGAAGGCGGTTCGCATCGGCCGCGGTAAAAGTCAATTGCGCCGCTACTATCCCGAGCGCTACGGGACCCCGCTTCGCGGTATCGTAAATCCCGCGGCCTACCTCCCCCCGACGCGGCGGGCGTTGCGGACGCTCGTCGTCGGGTGGGAGTCACTTTCAATCAGGGAGAAACTCGGCGTCTTCGGTCTCTTTTACCTGCTCAGACTCGCGAAGGCGTACGGGCAGCTCGCGGCGGTAGCCGAACAGGACCGGTCCCCGAGACAGGAACGCGTCGTCGGGCGGACGGGACAGGTTTGAGCGTGTGAGCTTTCAGCTCTGCGAAATAGCGTCTCGAAAGGCTCTGGGCCGCAACCACAATAGTCGCTGGCACGCGAACTGGCATAGGTGCGTCGCGGCCCTGAGCACGCGTATATTTGTTCTGTCAGCTGATAAACGCACTGGATTCGTGCCTCGGCTGTGAACACTCTGCGTGCGCTGAGTGTCACTCGTCGTTACGAAACGAATCGATGTCCGGGAGCGCATTCACTCCGGCGTGCGTCCCGAGATAGTTGGCGTCACGGACGGTTCGCAGAAATTCACCGTGAGACTGATACTCGCGGAACGTGAGGACGCGGCCGCCTTCGACGGCGAAGACGATTTCGAGCGTGCCGTCCGGTAATCGGTAGTGGTCTGCCCGCGTCACCTCGGGTGGCAATTCACCGACCATACCGCCTGTTAGCGGGCTGACGATATGAACGTCCGGCAAGGGAGACTCGCGAGTGCGTTCCCAGAGCTTCTCGAACTGCGCCATCAGCTCGTCGTCGAGGGCGAGTCGGACCGTCATTACTCGCTCATCGAGGTCGAAGTCGAGGGGCTCCAAGTTAAGTTCCCGAACCGCAACCCCTGTGGACGGAGCCTGGTCGAGATGTACGGCGATGCCGTCCGTGGTGATGTCGATCGCGAGCGAGTCGATGGCCGTTACGAACGCCCGCTTGTTCGGCGCAGAGACCCTCGCGTGGTCCTCGCGGACGAGTCCGCTCTCTACGAGATCAGAGAGCCGTCTGTACACGGTCGATTGAGAGACGCCGGTCTGTTCGGTCAGGTCCTCTATCGTCACCGGACCACCACTTCCCGCTTGCAGAATCTCGCGGGCGACGCTATCTCCAAGGAGCGAGAGGATGCGCCTCGTGGTCGTTCCGCCGTCTCCATTTTCCCCCAGAATCCCCATAGTCTGTTATTCAGACGTATTCCTAGGATATGTAGTTTTAGTCACAAAAAATGTGGGCCGGTCAGCGGGATATTCGGTGCGGAGCCGTTATTCGGTCGGCTGGGCTGCCTGTCCGCGAAGGGCAGACACCAGTTCGAACACACGCCCCTCTGGCGAGTATTCGGTGTAAAGCTGCACACCGGTGACCGCGACGAGCGTCGCGGTACTGAGTGCGGCCCACCACAGACCGGGAATCGACGTGAACGGCGAGATACCGATGAGGGCAGCCGAGACGCCGAGACCGATGGTAATGGCCATCGCGAGGACGTACTTGCCGATTGACGACGGCGATTCCGTCTGCGTTTCCATCAGGTACGGGTCGAGTTGCCCAGCCGATTCGAGCAACTGAATCGTCCCGCGATTCTTGTTGAACGCGATGATGCCAGCACTGTCCATCTTCGGCAGGTGGCACTGGTACAGTCCGATGTACACTCGCTTTCGCTGGTCAGAGGACAGTTCCATGACCGTGATGTTGTTTTCTTTCGCTGCAATGTACTCTGCAAGTTCGTCCAGACGGGCTGTGCCCCCGTTCTGTTCGAGGTAGCGGAGCGCATCGCGGCGGCGGCGGTTCTTCAAGATTTCGAAGATGACGTCTTTGTCAAGCGGGTCTGCTTTGATTTCAACGTCTCCCCCCACGTCGGCGTCGTGCGCGACGGATTGTAGTGAACTCATTTGTATCACCGTTGAGCACGAAATGTTCGTACGAGCTGCCAAGCGGAACTGGCAGGCACAGATACACTGGCCTTTCCCCACATTCCCCCACTTGGGCCCCCTACGCCCACCATGCTGGTTACCGTGAACCAAACCATAATATGCGCTCCCTTAAGATAAGGTTAATCCAACGTTGCAGATTCTGAAGATGTTTGACGAGCGATTCGCAGCGTCTGACAGAGACGACCTGTGTCGTGTTTTTACCACCATATCCTACATTCGCGAAATAAATACTGTCAGAAACATAATATTGTTTATTGTCGCGTGTTCACGGGTCCTCGAAGCGGTCACAGTCGCACGAATATGAGCTGTCCCATGTCACAGATATGTTCTATCATATGATACTCTTCGGTTACTGATTGTCATACACTGCGAAATCGGTAAGTCGGACATAAGCGCCCCAAAACTCGGTATATCCAACCTTCCAGTACGGAAGGCAGTGGCGACTCAGCATATCCTATATATTAACCCAGACAGTCCAGAAATCCGTCGGATTCGAGAGTGAGGGGAACGCGCGCACCTGGCGCTGACTCGCGTAAGAGGGTGAAAAGCGAGTATCTTAAAGGGGGTGCCTCCAAATTCGCGGGTATGCAGGACCGCACACACACGGCAGACGTCTCGCCCGGCGAGACGGTCACCATCGCGGGCTGGGCGCACGAGACGCGCGACCTCGGTGGGATTGCTTTCCTCATCGTCCGGGACAAGACGGGGAAGATTCAGGTCAAGTTCGAGAAAGACGAGATGGACGACGACCTCGTCGAGACCGGCACGAACGTCTCCCGCGAGAGCGTCGTGACGGTCACCGGCAAGGCCGAGGAAGAACCGCGCGCCCCGACCGGCGTCGAAATCGTCCCCGAGTCCATCGAGATACTCGCCGCCGCAGAGCCAGAACTCCCCCTCGACCCGTCGGGAAAGGTCGACGCTGAACTCTCGACCCGCCTCGACAACCGCACGCTCGACGCCCGCCGCGACGAGACAAAGGCCATCTTCGAGATTCGCGCCGAGATTCTCCGCGCCGTCCGCGACTACTTCCGCTCGGTCGGTGGCACGGAAATCAACACGCCGAAAATCGTCGCCACCGGGACGGAGGGTGGGACGGAACTGTTCCCGATCACCTACTTCGGCCAGGAAGCGTTCATGAACCAGTCGCCACAACTGTTCAAGCAGCTGATGGTCGGCTCCGGCTTAGAGCGCGTTTTCGAAATCGGCCCAATCTTCCGCGCAGAGGAACACAACACGCCACGCCACCTGAACGAAGCGACGATGATCGACTTCGAGAGCGCGTTCATCGACCACCAGGAAGCGATGGACGTGTGCGAGGGGACGCTCAAGGCGGCCTACTCGGCCGTCGCCGAGAACTGCGAGGAAGAACTCGAAACCCTCGGCCTCGCAGACGACTTCGAGGTCCCAGCGGACGACTTCCCACGCCTCACCTACGAGGAGGCCATCCAGCGCATCAACGCGACGGGCGAACTGGACGAACAACTCGTCTGGGGCGACGACCTCCCGACCGAGGGCGAGAAGGCACTCGGCAAGGACGTCGGCGGCCACTACTTCATCATCGACTGGCCGAGCGAAATCAAGCCGTTCTACATCCAAGACTACGACGAGGACCCCGACCTCTCGAAGGGCTTCGATCTCATGCACCCGCGCATGGAACTCGTCTCCGGTGGCCAGCGTGAACACCGCTACGACAACCTCGTCGAAGGCTTCAAACAGCAGGGTCTCGACCCGGACGCCTTCGAATACTACACCAAGATGTTCAAGTACGGCATGCCACCGCACGCCGGCTGGGCATACGGTGTCGAGCGTCTCGTCATGACGATGCTCGGACTGTCCAACATTCGTGAGGCTGTTCTGTTCCCGCGGGACAGACAACGTCTGAGCCCATAGGGCGAAGACTTGGCTGTTAGCGAGAGGAACGGTAGTGACTCTCGCCAAACCGTCAGCGTCTGAGTCCGTAGGACGAAGACCTGACTGCCGACGAGGCTAGCGCGAGCGAGTCTCGTCAGTCTGTAGCGTCTGTCGACGTAGGCGACGACGCGACCGCGAACATGACGTCCTAATCAGGACGCACCCTCTGGAAGCAACCGACTATCCTCATTTCTCGACTACTAACCTGCGCAGTGCCAACACCCCGCTTCAGGAACGGCTTTCTCCGCGGCGCACCTCAATCCATTAACAGGAGGGGGAAGCTATGGCGCGCACACAAACGAGCATCATTTTACGCTACTATTTCTACATGGCTGGCTCGTCGTTTGGGTTCATCGCGCCAATCTGGGTCGTCCTGCTCGAATCGCGGAATCTGAACTTCACGGAAATCATGGTGTTAGACGCCATCTTCGCCGTAACGCTCGTGCTCGGGGAGGTGCCGACAGGCTACCTCGGCGACCGCATCGGGCGGCGGACGAGTCTCATCCTGAGCGCGGTCATCGTGAGTGGGTCGTCGCTCGCGTTCGCCGTCGCCCAGCGATTCGAGACGTTCCTCGTGGTGTATTTCATCTGGGCAGTGGCCATCACCATGCGCTCTGGGAACGACAGCGCGTGGCTCTACGACACGCTGAAACAGTTCGGCAACGAGGCGACGTTCACTCGCGTGCGGGGTCGGGGATTCTCGGTCCTGCTCATCACCGGGGCCGTCTCGTCGCTCGCGGCGGGTGCCCTCGCGGAGGTGGACATTCGGTATCCGTTCGTCGCGTTCGCGATTCTCGGACTGGTGAGCGCGCTCGTGTTGCTCACGATGCCCGAACCAACCATCGAGTCGGGGGCGGGCGAGACGCTCTCGATTGCCCACGTTCGGGACGTCATCCAGCGGAAGTTGTTTCGACCGCCGTTGCGGGCGTTCGTCATGTTCGTCGCGCTGTTCTACGCGGCGACGTGGAGCGTCGAGATTCTGGTTCAGCCGGTGAGCACGCGTCTCGGCCTCGGTTTCGGCGAGCTGGGCGTCATGTACGCGACGTTCGCGGTGTTCGGTGCGATTGCCTCCGGGTCTGCCGACTGGATTCAGGAGCAGATTGGGGTCCACCGCTGGCTCATGTTAGCGACCATCGGGCTCGGGGCGAGCCTGTTGCTCATCCTCGCCGTCCCGCTGGTGGCCCTGCCGTCGTTCTTGCTCATGCACACGGCGTTCAACGCGGCGCTCCCGATGGTCGAACAGCACCTAAACGACCGGATGCCCTCGGTCGGACGGGCGACGGTGTTGTCTGCGATTTCGATGGCGGTTTCCGTCGCCAGTGTGCCGCTCAAGCTCGGGAGCGGGGCGCTCGCGGACGCCACCTCGCCGGCGATGGCCGTCGTTGGGCTCGGTGCAATCTTGCTCGCGGGTGGTCTCTACGTCGTCGTCGCGAACGTCTCCCTCTCGGGCGGAGAAACCGCCGTCCTCGGTAGTGAGAGCGACTGAGGGTCGGCAACCGATACGCCCATACCCGCGACCTCCGTAGCGCCGCCAATGGGAGACGAGCTGCCGGGCAGCGACGGCGAGCACGCGCTGCAAGAGCGTTTCGAGACGAAAGAACGGGCACTTCGCTTCTACGAGGACAGCATGCACGAGGAGTTGAACGAAGTGATGCAGCGGTTCATCGGTGAGCGCATCCTGTTCTTTCTCGCGACCGCCGACGCGAACGGGCACACAGACTGCTCGCCGCGACTCGGACCGCGCGGGTTCGTCACCGTCCTCGACGAGAAGACGCTCGCCTACCCCGAGTACCGGGGCAACGGCGTCCACGCCTCGCTCGGCAACATCGAAGAGAACCCCTACGCCAGCCTCACGTTCGTCGATTGGTGGGACACCACCGTCGGACTGCACGTGAACGGGCCGGCCACCCTGCACGACGAGTTGTCGGGTGCCGTCGACCCCTCGGGAACCGACCGGCAGAAGGTGTGGGTGAAGGTGGACGTCGAGGAGGCGTACATCCACTGTGCGAAACACCTCCCCCAACTCTCTATCGAGGAGTTCGACCCGCCGTGGGGGACCGACGACGAGGGCGCGAAACGAACCGACTTCTTCGACGACGAGAATAAATTGTAAACGTTTTACAATCGGGTAACGGAGTCGCGAGTAGATGATGCTGGGTGACCGGGCGATGGAGGCGAAGAGCCGATGAGTCGAGAGCGAGCGCAGGCGTTCGTTCCCGGCCACGTCACTGGATTCTTCAGCGCCCACCAGCACGACGACCCACTCCGTGCGGGGTCGCGCGGGGCGGGCCTCACGCTGACCGACGGCGTTCACGTCACCGTCGAGCCGGCAGCAGAGACGACGGTCACGCTCGAAGGTCAGTCGGCAGAGATGACCGCGGTGAACCACGTCCTCTCGGAACTCGGCGTCTCGTGTACGGTAACGGCGACGACCGACCTCCCGATAAGCGCGGGTTTCGGCGTCTCCGGGGCCACCGCTCTCGGCACGGCGCTCGGAGCGAACGCTGTCTTCGACCTCCACCGGTCTGAAAACACGCTGGTCGGCCTCGCTCACGCGGGTGAGGTGCAGGCAGGAACCGGCCTCGGCGACGTGGTAGCGCAGGCACGCGGGGGGATTCCAATCCGGCTCGAACCTGGCGCACCCGGCTTCGGAACCCTGGACGGGATTCCAGCCCGCGGCCCGGTCGAGTACTGCACGTTTGGCTCGCTTTCGACGGCCGACATCATCACGGGAGACACGGTGCAACTCACGGCGGCGGGCGAACGTGCGCTCTCCTTCCTGATGGAAGAGCCGACGCTCACCCGGTTGATGGTCGCCTCTCGGCGATTCGCCCGCGAGGCAGACCTGCTGACTGCGGAGGTGGAGACGGCCATCGACGCCGTCCAGGACGCGGGTGGGCAGGCCGCGATGGCGATGCTCGGCCAGACGGTGTTCGCGCTCGGAACCGGCCTCTCGGACGCTGGCTACGACGCGCATTCGTGTCGCATCCACCCACCGGGTGCGACCCTTGAAGAGTAACGCGCGATTTTTCAGGCGGCCGACCGAAGCAGTGCTATGAGCGAAATCGAGGTTCCCGAAGACCACCCCCGCTACGAGTCGCTACTCACGCGACACCGTATCGAGGAAGGGGTGCGAACGGGCATCACCAGTCTCCAGGGACTCATCGCCGAGGGGCGTGGCGAGGCCTACGACTACCTGCTCGGGGAACGGACGCTTCCGAGCGCGGACGAGGCCGCACGCGCCGCCGCTGCCCACCTCTTGCTCGCGGACCACGCCGTCCTCTCGGTGAACGGCAACGTCGCCGCGCTCGTGCCCGGCGAACTCGTCGAACTCGCCGAGGTGACCGGTGCGGACATCGAGGTGAACCTGTTCAACCGGACGCCAGAGCGAATGCAGGCCATCGCTGACCACTTGGCAGAGCACGGCGCGACGGACGTGAAAGGGCTCACGGCAGACGCACGGATTCCGGGCCTGAGCCACGAGCGCGGCAAGGTAGATGCAGACGGCATCTTCGACGCAGACGTGGTGCTCGTCCCGCTCGAAGACGGCGACCGCGCGGAGGCGCTCGGCGCGATGGGGAAGACCGAAATCGTCGTCGACCTGAACCCGAAATCCCGCTCGCCGCAGATGGCCGCCGTCCCGGTCATCGACAACGTGATGCGGGCGATTCCGAACATCACGCGCCACGCCCGGGACCTGAAGGGAGCGTCCCGCGAGGAACTTGAGACCATCGTCGCCGACTTCGACCGCGAGGCCGCCCTCGAAGCGGCAGAGCGGGCGATTCGAGAAGGCATCGACCGCGACGACTGAGGCGCTGAAACGATTTTGTCGGTGTGCGACGTAGAGAGAGCGATGGACGATTCCGTACAGCTCGGCCCACCGCTCGTGACCTGCCAGCCGTTCGCCTCGCTCGAAGGCGGTCGGTTCAAGGTGGCGACGTTCAGCCCAATCTGGTTCGAACTGGACCAGCGCGACACGCGGAAACTCTACGACGCGCTCTCCCGGTTGTACGACGGCCACGGCGGCGTCACCTTCCCGGTCACGAACCGACTCGCGCCATCGACGGTTCCACGGAACCTGCTGGTCGACGTCGAGTCGCGGACGGTCGCCTTTTTCGCAGACCACACGGAGGTCATCTCCTTCGACGCCCGCGACACGCGCAAGATTTTCGATCTGCTCGACCGAAACCTGCGCCCCTGAGGCCAGTCACGGTCGAATACCTGCGCAACTCCCCAACCAGTTGTGCTTCGAGATTAGGATGTCTCGTCGCCTACAGATAGCGAGATGCAGAAGAATGTCGGCGGAACCGACCGCACGCTCCGGCTCGTGGTTGGCACCCTCTTGCTCGCCGTCGCGGCGGCGACGTACACCCAGCGTCTGAGCCTCGCCCTGAGCGTGGTGCTGACGGTCGCCCTCGTCGGCGCAGTCGCTGTAAGCGGCTTCTACCTCGTGACGGGCGCGCGTCCGAACTGGTCGCTCGCGTCCGCCCCTAGAATGTCACTGGTTAGCCGCCGGTTCGTCCACCGCACCGACGATTTTCACCCACCTGACCGCGACTGACGCTGACCCAAACGCCTTTGTATTACTCGATTATATTACCGAGTGGTATGACGCAGTTCGACCCATTCAGCGAGGCCAGTGAAGCGAGCGTAACGAGTGCAATCGCCCAGTCCTGGAGCGAGGAGTTCTTAGACCACGTCGAGTCCGACGTCATCATCGTCGGCGGTGGGCCCTCCGGGTTGGTCGCCGCGAAGGAGCTGTCCAGTCGCGGCGTGAAGACGATGGTCGTAGAGAAGAACAACTACCTCGGCGGCGGGTTCTGGCTCGGCGGGTTCCTGATGAACAAGATTACCGTCAGAAGCCCCGCTCACCACGTGCTCGACGAACTCGGCGTCCCGTACGAGGACACCGACACGGAAGGGCTGTACCTCGCGGACGGTCCCCACGCCACGTCCGCGCTCATCGAGTCGGCCTGTGCGGCGGGGGCGAAGATTCAGAACATGACCGAGTTCACCGACATCGTGGTGCGAGAAGACCATCGCGTCGGCGGCATCGTGATGAACTGGACGCCGGTCCACGCCCTGCCACGAGAACTCACCTGCGTGGACCCGGTGGCCGTCGAGAGTGACCTCGTCATCGACGGGACGGGTCACGACGCGCTCGTCATCAGCAAACTCAGAGAGCGCGGCGTCTTCTCCGCGCCCGGCCTCGAACACGCCGCAGAACACAACACCGGCATGGACAAGACCGGGTCCGGCGAGTACGGCGCACCGGGCCACGACTCGCCCGGCCACGACTCGATGTGGGTCGGCAAGTCCGAGGACGCCGTCGTCGAGAAGACGGGCCTCGCCCACGACGGGGTCATCGTCACCGGCATGGCGACGGCGACGACCTACGGACTCCCGCGCATGGGACCGACCTTCGGTGCGATGTTACTCTCGGGGAAGAAGGCGGCGCAGGCCGCGCTCGACGAACTGGGCGTGGAGGCAGAACCCGTCTCCCTCGGCCAGCGAGCGGCCCCGGCCGACGACTGAGTCACGCCCGCCGGGAGGTCCAGACGAGTTCCATCGCCAGCCAGAACAGCCACCACACGAGGAAGACGAAGAAGACGATGGCGACGGAGGAGAGGACGCCCAGTTCACTCGCCAGTAAAACGACGAGTGAGTAGGTGCTCGCCACGAGCACCAGGGCGACGACCAGTCCAACCATGCCGAGCGCGTGGTGGGCGACGAACCCGACACGGGGAGTAGCGTTGCTCCCGTTTTCGGTCGAATTGGCGTGTGACATGTTATCTCGCACCATACACTAGACCGTACTCGGTCCGAGAATATCAATTATCGCGGTTCCGCGATGGCAGCGAGCGAAACTCACTCGTTCGATTCCGGCCGCCTGCCGCCCGTCACCTGCACGAATCCGAGCGCCCGGTCTTCGTGCGTCCGAGCGACGGTTCCGTGTTCAAGCGCGCGCCGCGCCGCCGCAACCCGCGAATCGAGAACGTTCCACGGTTCCTCGCGGTGGCGACTGCGGGTTCCGGGTGGCGACGAGGCGAGGACGAACGCCTGAAACAGCGCGTTTAGCGGTTCGCCGACGAGGCGCGAACTCTGGGCGGCGTCGAGCAGGACGATGCGACCGCCGGGCCGGAGGAGTGAAATCCAGTCGCCAACGGTGCGTTCTGGGTCACCGAGCATCCCGACGACGAACGACGAGATGACGGCATCGACCGGCCCGCATACTGGGGGACGACTCGCGTCTCCCCGGACGACGTAGACGTTCGCCCAGTCCTCACGCTCCACTCGCGCATGGGCCTGGTCCAGCATCCCTGCCGTGTAATCGACGCCCACCAACGTCCCGTCTGAGCCGATTCGCTCGCGGATGAACGGGAAGTTCGCCCCCGTCCCACAGCCCATGTCGAGGACGGTGTCGCCGGGTTCGAGTGCGAGCGTCGAGACGGCCGCGTCGCGTACCGACCCGACGCCGGGCGTGGAGGTGGCGATGACGTCGTAGAGACGCGCCCATCGACCGTAGAACTGCTGGGCGGCTGCCGTGCCGCTCATCAGACGAGGTCCCGAACGCGCTCTGCGACGGCCTGCGCGTCGCTCCCGAGCAGGTACGTAATCGGTTCGATGCCGAAGCCGCCGGGCTGGGAGAGCACGTCCACAGTTGGGTCATCCGCCAGCGCGGCGTCGATTGCCTCGTCGAGAGGCAGGTCGGCGTCGAACGTCGCGGCGGTGTACCCGGCGTCGTCGAGGGCACTCGCGATACGGTCGTCGTAGCGGATGTTGAGCGCGGCGCGAGCGGGCGACCCGTTCCGACGGGCAGCCAGCAGGACGCTCGCGACGTGCTCGCTCACGCCGAATTCTGGTTCGCCGGGGACGGTCGCGGTTCCCTTCACGTCGAAGATGCGGCCGGGGACGCCGACTACGTCGTCGATGGTCGCCGCGTCGGGCAGACACTCGACGAGGTTCGACCCGACGTTCGGGATGAGCGCGGCGAACCCGGACGTGTTCTGGAGCGTCCGGATGCCCCGGCGTACCGACGAGAGGACGCGCTCTGAGGCTCTGAGGCCGCTTTCCGGGTCGTGAATCGAGAGCGGGCCGTCGTAGCGGGCGAGCGCCGGCATCTCGGCTTCGTGCAATTGAGCGAGGAGGTCGCCGCGTTCGAGTTGGCGGATGAGCACCTCCGTCTCGATGAGGCCCTGTACGGGCGTCATGTCGCCTTCCGCGAGGCCGTCTGCGAGGCGCGTGACGAGGTTCACGACGCGCTCGTCTTCGAGTACCTGCTGGTTGCGCGTTACCTCGCCGTGGGCGTACTTCGAGACGGCGCTCTGGCTGATGCCGAGCACCGCGGCGACTTCGCTCTGGGTCAGGCCGCGGTCACGAAGCGCCTCTGCGAGCATCGACCGAAACGTGGGGAGGAACTCGTCGACGACGATTTCTTCGACGAATCTCACTGGTCGCCACCGAACTCCCGGTCACCCCCAATCCGTGAGGCTTGGGGGCCGACCTGGTCCTGGTACTTCGAACCGCGTTCGGAACCGTAGGGTCGCTCCGAGCGGGTCTTGAGTTCCGTGAAGATGAGCTGAGAGATGCGCATGCCCGGCGTGAGCGCGACTGGCGCGGTGCCGAGATTCGAGAGTTCGAGCGTTATCTGGCCCCGGTAGCCCGGGTCCACGACGCCCGCCGTCGCGTGGACGACGATGGCGAGACGCCCAAGCGAGGAGCGACCCTCGACGTGGGCGAGCAGGTCAGCCGGAATCTCGACGCGCTCGATGGTCGTCCCGAGGACGAAGTCGCCCGGGTGCAGGATGAACTCCCCATCTTCCTCCACGACCGTCTCTTTGACGTATTTCCCGACCTCGTCGTCGCGGTTGGGGTGGATACACGGGATGTTGGCCCGCTGAAATTCGAGAAACTCGGGGCCGAGTCGGAGGTCGATGCTGGCCGGTTGAATCTGCAGTTCGGGGTCTGCGAGCGGTTCGACCACGAGGTCGCCGTCCGTGAGGCGCTCGCGGATGTCCGCGTCTGAAAGTATCATACAACTCTATCGTCCTCCCGGGGTCGTAAAATGCGCTGGTTGCTTGCCTCTCGAATCAGACCACAGACGTGATGAACAACAGGAAGGCGACGATGCCCGCGATGAGCAGGGCGGTGTCTGGTTCGAGTTCGTGGAACTCCTTCATCCCGAACGCCCAGATATAGCCCTGCCAGCCCACCGAGACGAGCGAGATGAGAACGCCGAGGATGCCAGCACCGCCCTGCATCCGCTGGACGAGGCCGACGAACTGCTCGGGGGACGACGAGATGGGTTGTCCACGTAGCGTGAGGTACACGGAGCCAGTCACGAGAAACGCGGTGAAGATGGTGGGAATCGTCGCCCAGCCGGTAATCCGAAGCGAGTCCCCGAAGGTTCCCTCGCCGTCTGCGAGTTTGATACCGATGTGGAGGACGGCAGTAACGAGGACCCACCCGACGATGGCGGCGATGAAGACGACCGGCAACTGACCGAGGAACACGTCCCAGAGAACCGAGTCCGCGGAGACCTGCTGGCCATTGTGCGTGACCGTCGCGTCTATCTTCTGGGCGAAAATTAGCCCCATGAGCAGGAGGTTGACGACGGTGACGAGGGCGGTGAGGACGACCACACCCGTCGCGGCCGCGAGATCGTCGGCCCACGGGTTCTCCTCGAAGAACGTCCCAGGGTCGAACAGGAGGGTTTTGACGAACATTGTGGCGAGTTCTCGACAGTTTGATAAGTACTTTCTCCCGTGGCGAGTAGCCACACCTATACGCCGCGGGCGATTCGCCTCGTGTATGAAACAGGCCATCGTCGCCCGCACGGACATCGGGATGGGCACGGGCAAACTCGCCGCGCAAGTGGCCCACGCCTCGCTCTCCGCCTACGAGGACGCAGACACACCAACGCGCACCGAATGGAAGGGCGAGGGACAGAAGAAGGTCGTTCTGAAAGCGAGCAGCGAGTCAGAGCTGTTCGAACTCGCCGACAAGGCCCGCGCCGAAGGCCTCCCCTACGCCATCATCCGCGACGCCGGACACACCCAACTCGAACCGGGGACGGTCACCACGCTCGCCGTCGGCCCAGGACCGGACAATCTGATCGACAAGGTGACCGGCGACCTCTCGTTGTTCTAACGCTTGGTGGTCAGTTCAACAAGTTTTGGTCCCGACTGTTACATCAGTCGCTGAAACAGTAATGGCAATTTCTTGTTGTTCACAGCCGCTCATCGAGAACGATTTAGACACACTCGCTGTGTTGTCTGGAATAATCTTTATTTGGTATGTTCCACCTTCGAATGCATTCGTTTCTTCATAATTCTCGTCCGGTTTTAATTCGAAGGCTTGGTCAAATACCAATTCTCCAGTTTCCGTTTCTGCTTGGACCGTTACTCTCCGTTTTTCAGCTGTCCCGTTCACAACAAGAACATCTACTGAAGTGGTGTTACTGAATTGACTACACCCACCAATCAGCAGCGTCGATGTAGCTAAAATCCCGTTGATAAAGTTCCGTCGTTTCATCTGTGAAAAAATCGAGTTTGTTCAAAATATTACTTTCTACGCAGTCGCTCGGTTTCAAGACAATTTGAACGGTGACGACACACTCGTTCTGTTCCATCTCAGAAGGGTAGATACCGTACGATGGTATCGCTTCACGTCGTTCAAAAATCGACCTGCCGTCACTACTTCCCGTGGACGTCTTTCTTGTGTTGTTCGAGTTCTTCCTCCGAGTGGAACACTTCGCCGCACGCACAGACGAAGTGTTCGTGGCCGGAGTGGTCTGTGTGGCCTTTCGTACCCATGCTCCGAGATAGACTGGCTGGCGACATGAGTCCGCGCCAACACCGTCGTAACCAGGTTACCTCGGAGTGGGGGCGAGGTTGGTGGGCTTAAGGCGCTCGGCGAGAAGTCCACGGTATGAATCTTCCCACGCTCGGAGGGACACGCTGATGCGGGCGGCCCACCCCGTCGAGCAACTGGTCGGTATCGACCACTACGTGAGCGACGCCGAGGGCATCGGCGGGAAACTACGGGTCGCGCCGGAGGACTTCCGAGTGCGCGAACTCGAACGGTTCTCGGTCGAACCCGTTTCTGCAGATACCGGCTCCTACGCCTACCTCGTGTTCCGGGCGACGCTCGACTCGTGGGACACGAACCAGTTCACGAAGGAGGTCGCGAGCCGGATGGGCGTCAGCCGCGAGCGTCTCTCGTGGGCCGGGACGAAGGACAAACACGCCGTCACGACGCAGTTGTTCAGCATCTACGACGCCGACCCCGAGGACCTGCCGGACATCCCGGACGCCGACATCGAGGTGCTCGGCCGGGCCGGGCGCGGTCTCCAGTTCGGCGACCTTGCGGGCAACGAGTTCGAGATTCGAGTGCGGGACGCCGACCACCCCGAGAACGTAGCGGACATCACCGCCGACCTCGCCGACTTTGGGGGCAGAGACGGCATCGTCGGCGTGCCGAACTTCTTCGGCCACCAGCGGTTCGGGAGCAGGCGGCCGGTGAGCCACGACGTCGGCCTCGACATCGTTCGCCGCGACTGGGAGGCCGCGGTCATGGCCTACGTCGCGAATCCCTCCGAGCGAGAGCGCGAGCAGACCCGCGAGGCCCGCCGGTTCGTCGGTGAAACCCGCGACTGGAAGGCCGCCCTCGAAGATTATCCAGGCTACCTGCACTACGAGCGGGCGATGCTCCACAAACTCGCAGAGAACGGCGGCGAGTCCCCCGAGGACTTCCGCGAAGCACTCGAAACCTTCCCGACGAACCTTCAGCGCCTGATGGTGAACGCCGCACAGTCGTACCTGTTCAACCAGATTCTCTCCGAGCGACTCGCCCGAGGAATTCCGTTCGACCGGGCCGTTGCGGGCGACGTGGTCTGTTTCGCGGATGCGGACGCCCCTGGCGACCTCGTCCTGCCCGACACCGACCGCGAGCAAGCCGTGACGGAGAAACGGGTGGACACCATCAACCGCCACTGCGAACGCGGGCGAGCGTTCGTGACAGCTCCGCTCATCGGCACGGAAACGGAGTTCGCAGACGGCGAACCCGGCGAAATTGCTCGTGAAGTGCTCGAAGCGGAGGGGCTCACCCGTGAGGACTTCGACCTGCCCGGGGAGTTCCACTCGAAGGGAACCCGACGGGCGATTCTCCTCCAAACGGGCCTCGAAACCGCGGACACGACGTTCACCTTCTCGTTGCCGAAGGGGTCGTACGCGACGGTGCTCATGCGCGAGTACCTGAAGACCGACCCGGACTCGATGTGAATCCCGTTTTTTAAACCCGATGGCGCGCCACCTTCACGCATGAACTGTCGCCAGTGCGCCTCGTCACTCGAACGCCCGGGTGACTACTGTCTGGTCTGCCAGACGCGCAACTGCGACACCGTCGTCCTCGACGTGGAACGCGACCACGCCACCCTCACCTTCCTCTACGAGGAGGAGCTCGTCGGCCACTCCGACGTGCGGACGACGCCCGAGACGGCCGAGGAACTATCGACCGTCGAGCTGCGGAACTTCGCTGGACGCATCGCCGACGACCTCCAGCGAAAACGCCCCGACGAAGTGTACGCCACTGGCGACCGAGCGGTCATTCAGGCCGTCCGTGCACAGGCCCACTACGACTTCTATCGTGTTTCGGGCGACGACCCGGTGGAGGCCGTCCTCGCCCGCCTTGGCGAACCGGCCCTGGAAGTCGTGGAGTTGGACCCGAAGGAGAAACTCGGCGGCTCGCACACCACGCTCATCGGCGAGCGAGCGGGCCAGAAGGTCATCATGCTCGTCGCCGGCCACCCGAACGTGAAGAAGATAATTCCCGGTCCCATCGACGCCGGGGGGTCCGGTTCTCGGACGGGCGTCCGGGCCAAGGCCACCCGCGCCGACGAACACGGTAACGTGCGCCTCCTGCTCCGTGATGGCTCCAGCGTCCAGGAGAACCGCGTCGTGACGACCGCAAGCGACCGCGAGATGGGCGAGCGCATCCGCGACGACGTGAACGAGGCGTTGGCCGAAGAAGGGTTTCAGTGAATCAGTCGTCTGTGAGGCTCACCGTCGTCGGGTTGAGTTCACCAGTCTGTGAATAAACGCTTCCGACAAGGAGGAGGCCCGCCACGAGCGGAATGATCGCACAAGTGGCGTACACTGGTGCGAAGCCGAGCGCATCGATGAGCGGGAGTGACACCAACGGCCCAAGTGCGCCGCCCAAGTCTCCGAGTACGTTGTTCGTCGCGGTCGCTCGCCCCATTCGTTCCGTGGGTGTGAAGTCGGCGAGAAGCGCGATGAGCGGGCCGCTCGTCCCACCCTGCCCCATGCCGATGAGCAGGCAAGCAAGTGCAAGGAGAGGGATGGTTTCTGCGAGGGCGAGCAAGGCGAACCCGACGAACGAGACGACGAGGAAGCCAAGCAAGACCGGGACGCGCGCGCCGTAGTCGTCACTCAGTTTTCCGCCACCGAAGGTGAATGCGGCCGCGGCAACGACCGTCACGGCCATCAACAGCCCGGACATCCCCTGTGGGCCGTAGCCCCAGATACTGAGATCGTGGAAATCGAGAAAAAGGACGAGCGTAGAGAACAGCGCACCGAGGTACGCAAAATAAAGCCCAAAGTTAACCGCGCCAACAGTGAGTGCGGAGGCACTCACGTCAACGTCCCACGGTTTTACGCGCCGTGGCGGCCCGGAGATGTGCGTCTCAGGAATCGCGACATAGGCGATGGCACTCGCAAGCAGGGCGAACGCCGCCGCGAGGACGAACGCTGTCGTGACAGAGTAGAGGTCACTCACGACTCCACCCATGACCAGCCCAGCGGGGAAGCCAAGCGTCATCCCACCTCGGACGACGCCCATGTTCGTCCCCCGAGATTGCCCCGTACTCACGTCTGCGGCAATCGTGTATGCGGTGGCGAATACGAGTGCACTGCCGAAGCCCCAGCAGATGCGAGCAGCGAGGAACCATGCTTCGGGGAATCCGGCGTTCAGCGCGACGACGTAGCCGAACGTGGCGATACCCTCGACGAACAGTCCCGCAATGAACGGCTTTCGCGTTCCGATACGGTCGATAAGCGACCCAGCAGGGGTGTTGGCTATGACCCGCGTAAATCGGTTCGCACTCAAAATGAGTCCGACGACGAACGGCGAAATACCGAGCAGTGCGCCGAGGTTCGGGAGGATAGGGAACACGACGCCGCCGCCAAACCCGACGAAGAAGGTGCTCACGATAACCGCGATGATGATGGTACGCGGACGGGTCATCGAATCGGCCTGCTTTTGCGGGACGACAGAATCGAACGCATTGGGTACCGAAGATGGTTCGACAGGGGGGTTATCCCTGTCGTTCACGGGTGTCTCAACCGGCTTCTACGGTTTTTGCGAACGCGCCACACACGCCCGGAAACGCCGTCGTTGCACCCCTGACAAACCCCCGCAGAGCGCCTCCGCAACTCAAAGGCTTTATCTGTCCCCTGGGGGTATGCACACGTATTATGGCCGAGCAAAAGAAGGGTCGACGAACCGGCAGCGCCGGTCGGTTCGGCGCACGCTACGGTCGCGTTGCGCGACGCCGTGTAGCTGAGATCGAATCGGACATGAACAAGAAACACGCCTGCCCCGAGTGCGGTGCCCACAAGGTCACCCGTCAGGGAACCGGCATCTGGCAGTGTGCCCGCTGTGACTACAAGTTCGCAGGCGGCACCTACCGACCGGCGACGCCCGGTGGCAAGTCTGTCAACCGCTCCATTCGCGCCGCCCTCTCGAGCGACGACGAATAATACCACTCTCATATGAGCTACAAGTGTTCGCGCTGCAAGCGGGACGTCGAACTCGACGAGTACGGCGGCGTTCGCTGTCCGTACTGCGGCCACCGTGTGCTCTTAAAAGAGCGCAGTCGCGTGGTCAAAGAAGTCGACGTCAAGTAATCGGCGACCTCGATGCCGGCGGGCGGTGGCCACACCGCCGCCGGAGCCGGCGCCTGAATCAGCAATGAATCATTCTTTCGAGGACGCAGAACCGTTGCACACCGCGATTCTCTCGTTCGAGTACGAAACCGACGCCTACGCCCGCATAGTGGCACGGAGCGTCCGCCAGGAACTCGACGAAATCGAGGGCGACCGCACCACCGCCACGCTCACCCGCGAGGGGGCGACGGTCACCGTCGAAGTCGGGGCGGCAGACCTCGTCGCCTTGCGCGCAGGGTGCAACACGTGGCTCACCCTCGTCAAAACAGCAGAATCGCTTGCGGACGTGGGTTTCGACGCGGAGCACTAAGAGACAGGGTTTTTCAGTGAGCACCGCTACGGTGGACACATGCAGGGTAATCTTCCACCGGAAGCACAGGAAAAGCTCGAAGAACTGCAGGGTCTCCAGCAGACCGCCCAGCAGGTCGCAACCCAGAAACAAACCGCAGAGTCCTCCCTTCAGGAAGCCAAAGCGGCGCTCGAAGAACTCGAGAACGTAGACGAGGACGCGACGATGTACCGCGAAGTCGGCGAACTGTTCATCCAGACCACCTACGAAGAAGCAAAAGAGAACCTCTCTGACAAGGTCGACACGCTCGAAATCCGCGTCGAGACGCTCACGAAGCAAGAAGACCGCGTCGAGAGCCAGTTCGAAGAACTCCAGGAGGAGCTCCAGCAGATGCTCGGCGGCGGTGCAATGGGCGGCGCAGGCGGCGCGCAGTAAGATGCCAACCGACGACGAAGTCGTTCAGACGGCCGCAGAGGCTGCTGAAGGACTCGTCTTCGCACGCTACAAGAACTCCGAGGTCAAAGACCTCGACATCACCGTCCACTTCGAGGATGGCGTCCTCGAAGTCGACGTGTATCTGAACGCACCCGGCGACGCCGAAGCGGTTGCCGACGAGGCCGCCCGCGCGGCACAGGACGCGGTCGACGACCTGTTCGAAGCGGAATCGGCCTGAGTCGGCACGCACTTCTCCGTTTATTTTCGTGGTGAGCGACGGCTACGCCAGCAAGAAGATGAGGATGCTCACGCCGAAGACGACGACGATGAACGCCGCGGCGAGCGCCCCGCCCATCGACATGAGCGCGTTCGCGTGACTCGCGAGGGTTTCCGTGCGGTCGTTGCCGAACACCGTCACTTCCGCGCGCGACGTGGCCATCCCGGCCTCGACGGGTTCTAAGTCGGCGCGGGCCGCCTCCGTGAGCGAGATGATGAGGTCGACGAGTTCGTCGTGGGGAATCGCGCCACCGACCTGATTTGCCGATTTCACCGTGTTCACCACGTGGGTGTCGGTGGTCATCACTTCGGCTTGGTCTACATCCGGAATCGCCTCGACGATGCGATCGCGCAAGCCCGGCTCCATGTTGTTGCCGTCCACGAGGACGTACGCGGTGAGCTGGTCGTCGACTTCGACGAGGGCGACGCGGACGCCGAGCGGGCCGATGCCCTGCGGGGGCGACCAGGGCGTCCGGTCCCACGCCACCCCGAGTTGCGCCGGGCCGCGAGGGGCGCGAGCGAGCGCCGCGGCGACGGCCCCAGATGCCTGAATCATGTCGTACGACCGCTTACTTCCCGGCACGACGTGCCCGAGGTCCGGTCCCGTAAGGCCGTTGTTCGAGTTGTGGGCGTCGACGAGCATCACGTCCTGGAGGCCGTGGACGCGTGCCTCCGCACCCGCGGTCATCCCGATGGAGAACTCCACGTCGTCTGCGAACTTCGGCGAGAACGTCGAAACGAGCAGCGCGTCGTCACCGAACGCCTGCCCGAGGAGTGAGGCGTCGCCGACCTTCTCGCGAACGCTCCGGGTGGCGTCCTGACTGTAGGTTATGTTATCGAACGCCTCGGTGGCGGCGTCGAGAATCGAATCCACCTCGTGTTCCGTGACGAGATTGAAGTCGTGACCCGCCGTCGCGTGGGGCGGAAAGGCCAGCCCGTCAGACCAGTCTGCGACCCGCTCGGGAAGGTTCCCCCCGCCGATTTCACCCATCGGCCCGGGATGAATCATCGGCAGGGTAAATCGTGCCTTCTCACGCCCACCGGGGGTTCGAAACGAGAGCACGGTGACGGGGACGATGGCCTCCTCGCCGATATCCTCGAAGAACGTCTCCAGTTCGCGAGACCCCTCGGCGATATGGCCGATGAATCCGCGGATGAAGTCGAGGACGGAGACGTTCATGCTGCGTCGCCACGGACGGTCGATGACGGCGAGGAACGCCCAGACGGCGGCGGCATAGAGGACGCAGATGACGCCGAGAATGAGGAAGTCCTGTGGGATGATGACGAGCAGTTCGGGCGGTGCTCGGTCCGGTCGCGAGAGATACGACTGGGCGAGCGGGCCGCCGATTTCGAAGTAGCGCATCGTGCCGGAGTAGACGAACAGAAGCGCCGCGGCGGCCACTGTCTGGATACTCGCGGGAATCGACGCGATGAGCAGCGATTTGCGCGAGACGGCCATCACGACGAGCAGTCGGAGGGCGTACACGCTCGCGAGGGCGGCGAGCAACGCGTCGAAGACGAACCCCTGTCCAAGGGGGGTGAACACGGCGATGACACCCGCGGCGATGAGGAAGGCGATGACGACGAGTTCGCCAGCGAGCGCGAGCAACGACGCGCGATTGCGCGTGAGTTGGCCGCCGAGTTTGCCGTCGATCCACGGGGTCAGCACGCTCGCGATGATAGTCGGGACGCCGATGAAGAAGATGCCCTGCCAGGCGTCTTCGAGGACGAACCGGAAGTCGAAAGCCGCGACTCCGGCGACGGCGGCGATGAAGAGGGCAAATGCGAGGCTGGAATACCACCGCGGTGCGCGGAAGATATAGCGAGAAAGTGCCGCAAGGTCACCTTGCGTGGCAGTCATTACTCAATACTTCTAGGGAGAGGACAAAAATCCCGTTACTCGCAGATGGCGCGGAAGTTCTCGAACACTTCCTCGCCCTCGTCGGTGTGGGCGACTTCTGGGTGCCACTGGACGCCGTAGAGGTCACGGTCTACGTTGCTCATGGATTCGATGCCACAGACGTCGCTCGTGCCGGTGTGGGTGAAGCCCTCGGGGAGTTCTTTGACCTCGTCTGCGTGGCTGGCCCAGACGCGTGTTTCGGGTGCGAGCGACCCGAGGAGCGGGTCGTTTTCGTCGAGAATTTCGACCGTCACGTCGGCATAGCCGCCGTACTCGCCGCCGCCGACGCGCCCGCCGAGTTTTTCGGCCATAATCTGCATGCCGAGACAGATGCCGAGCACCGGCACGTCCATCTCGAGATACTCTTCACAGCGCCCGATGTCGTCCATGCTGGGGCCGCCCGAGAGGACGATGCCGTCCGCGTCGATGTCTTCGGGCGGCGTGTCGTTGTCGATAAGGTCCGTGTCGATGCCGAGGTCGCGCAGCGCCCGGTGTTCTAAGTGGGTGAACTGCCCGTGATTGTTAATCACGACGATGCGGGTCATTAGCGGTGAGTAGCGAGTATCGTCGTATAAACCTCCTGAAACGGGCCGATTTTCGCGTCAGAGTGCGAGCGGGTCGAACCGGCCGTTGTACCCGTCCCACGTCCGCTGGTCGTTCGCGGCGCGCGTGTCGAGGTACACTTCGAGGCCGTTGCCGTCCGGGTCGTCGAAGTAGAGCGCTTTACTGATGCCGTGATCGAGCGCCGCCACGTCCACCTCGCGGACGACGAGTCTCCGGTAGATGTCCTGCATCACTTCGACCGACTCGACTTCGAACGCGGCGTGGAACATCCCCACCCCGTCGCCCGGTCCCGCCGCGTGCGGCCCAATCTCCTGAAGAGCGACGTCGTGGTGGCGCTCGCCCCACGAGAGGAAGACGTAGTTCTGGTGGCGCTCGGTCTCCCCGAGGGCGAGCACCTCCGTGTAGAAATTGTGGGCACGCGAGAGGTCCCGCACCTTGAGGTGGACGTGGCCGACGAGGGTTGGGTGGTTCATTGAATCGTGTCGTGGCGAGTGGGACACAAGTCCGTTGTGGCTACCCATCAACAGACCAGATAGTCACAGATATTATATTTTTTACACAACACTATATCGCCTTCCATCGAATCGTCAGGGATGGACAGACGCGAGTACATGGAACTGCTTGCGGCGGGGGGTGCACTGGGAGTGGCGGGTTGTACGTCGGCCGAGCAGGGCCCGACGACTGAGCCTCCGTCGGACGACATTCCACCGCTCACGACGGCAGACAGAGCGTCGCAGGAAGACCCGACGACTGAAACACCAACGAGCGAGGCGACGACCGAGACCCAGACCACACAGGAGCCAACCGAAAGCGAACCAGGAACTACTGCTGAGCAGCCGACTGAAACGGAAGCCGAACCCACGACTCAGGAACCAGCCGAGACGACCCAACAGCCGACCACCGAGGAACCGACGCAAACCACAGAAACGGCGACACAAGAGCAGACGACGCAAGAACAGACGACCCAACAATCGACGACGACCGAGGAGCCTACGACCACGACTCAGGAGCCGACGACCACGGAAGAATCGACGACTACGACCGAGGAACCCACAGAGACGCCCACTGAGACAGCCCAGGAACCGACCACCGAGGAACCGACAGAAACGACGACCGAGGAGCCAACCGGACAGGCCACCTTCGAACTCGTCGCCTTCGACGCACCCGAAGAGGTGGATATGGGCACGGCGTTCACCTACTCGTTTACCGTCGAGAATACGGGGGACGCAACAGGTGAATTCGAGACGGAGGTCAACACGAAAGTCGATTACTGGTTCGATTGGCCGACGAAACCGTTCCAGTGGGCTGTGACCCTCGGACCCGGCGAGCAGGCGACTTTCCAGAGCGAGGAAATCAAGGGGTGGTGGGACGCACCGTACACGATTCGGATCGAGGCACTCGACGAGGAACGGCAGATACGGTTTACACGGCCGGTGCTCGCCTTTGGTGAGTCCTTCGAACTGTGGGACGGAAAGCGAATTACCATCGACATAGACGTGGGGGACCAGACGAGCTACTTCGTCCCCGTCTTCGACTACGATGCCATCGCGCTGGACAAGAAAGACTCGGCAAACACCTTCGTCCACGCCTGGATTTCCATGGAAGATATCAGTGGTGAAATCTGGCAGTTCGTCCTTGGGTCGAACGGAGACTGGTACTCGGCAAACTACGGACGCCATCCTGGATTCTACCCGTATCTCCCGGACGACCACGACACCCGCGAGGGATGGCTCACCTTCGAGGCGTCCAGCTCATTCGACCCTGATGACGTCACCGTGGGTTGGCAGGACGAAGACGCGATTGCGATGATTGGGGCGTATTGGACGAACAATCCGGCCGGCGTACCCTGATTACTCGTTTTTCCTGCGCTCGCTCGCTGTCTGAAAGCCCAGTTCGTCAAGCTCCTGACCTCGGCGTGTTTCGCCCTCGGCGATGGCTTCGGGATCGGGACTCGCGTCGTCGTCGATTCTCGCAAAGGAGTTGTGAATCTTCGCGTGACACCACCGACAGAGAAACACCGTGATTTCGTGGGTGCCGGCCTCCCGGTCGGCGTAGGAGAGGTGGTGTTCTTCGAGGAGTGGACGGGCCTGAGTCGAGTGTTTGTTCAGTCGCTCTTCTAAGCCACAGCGGGCGCACTCGCGGTTGTGCTCAGTCGAGCGAAAGTGCGGGCAGTCGCGCCACTCCCAGTCGTGATCTGGGTCAACAACCGGGCACTGAAAATCGTCTGCTTTCCGCGCCGCGGCGAACTCGGGGTCGTTGCCGGCGTAGTGGAAGGCGTAGCGACACCGCCCGTCGTCGGTGAGGTGGTCGCACCGCTCGACGTGGGCGTAGGGATCGTCCACCCCGACGGAGGTTCCCTGCGGCGTCTTCGCCATACCCCACGTTGCGCGTCCGTGGATTTGAAACTGACTCCCGAATCACTTTTCCGCCCGCCCGCCGACGACAGCGTGTGCGACTCGTTCACGATTCAGCCGAGGGCCGGCACGTGCTCGCCACGCAGGTGGAGACGGCCGACAACGTCCTCCAGCAGGGCGTTGGCCTCATGTTCCGCCGGTCGATTTCCGACGACTACGGACTCGCCTTCCGGTTTTCGAAGGCGCGACGGCGCGACATCCACATGCTGTTCGTGTTCTTCCCAATCGACGTCATCTGGGCGCGAGACAGCGAGGTGGTGAAGGTCGAAACCCTGCGCCCGTGGCTCGGCTACGGAGCGGCGACGGCCGACCTCATCGTCGAGTTGCCCGAGGGTGCGGCGAGCGACGTGGCTATCGGCGACCGTCTCGCCATTGTCGATTGAACAGCAACATCTGCCACATCAGCCTGGTTTAAGTCCCCAGGGGCGTTTCGTGAGGATGGCTATCATGACCAGTGACCGTTTTATTCGGGTCCCTTCCCGAATCACATCTCACCTCTGACTCGGTTTCCGTACAGTTCGTAGATACAACGCTTCGCGACGGTGAGCAAGCCCCAGGTGTCTCGCTCACTCCAGACCAGAAGGCCCAGATTGCCCGCGAGTTAGACCGGGCGCGGGTCTCCGTCATCGAGGCGGGCAGCGCCTGCACCGGCGCGGGCGAGCGCGAGACTATCTCGCGAGTCGCCTCGCTCGGCCTCGACGCCCGGGTGACGAGTTTCGCCCGCGGCGTGCAGGGAGACATCGACCTCGCACTCGACTGCGGCGTCGACGGCGTCCACCTCGTCGTGCCGTCGAGCGACCGCCACATCGAAACGAAAGTCGGGACGACCCGCGACGACGTCGTCGCGAACACCGTCTCGCTCGTCGAATACGCCCGCGACCACGACCTCTGGGTCGAAGTCCTCGGCGAAGACGGGTCGCGCGCCGACTTAGACTACCTCGAACGATTGATGGGCGCGGCCTTAGACGCTGGTGCAGACCGCGTCTGCTACTGCGACACCGTCGGGCACGCGACGCCCGAACACACCTACGAGGCCGTCTCCCGACTGGCCCAATTAGGACCGACGGGCACGCACACCCACGACGACCTCGGCCTCGCCGTCTCGAACGTCCTCGCCAGCGTGCGGGCGGGCGCAGACCTCATTCACGCGACGGTAAACGGCATCGGCGAGCGCGCCGGCAACGTCGCCTTAGAAGAGGTCGCCATCGCCTTAGACCACGGCTACGGCATCGAGACGGTGGATACGACCCGGCTGTTCCCCCTCGCACAGACCGTGGCCACGGCGACGGGCATCCCGCTCGCGCCGAACAAGGCCGTCTGCGGCGAGAACGCCTTCAGCCACGAGAGCGGCATCCACACCGACGGCACGCTCAAAGACGACGCGATGTACGAACCCTACCCCCCAGAAAAGGTGGGTCGGGAGCGCCGCCTCGTCCTCGGCAAGCACGCCGGGCGTGCGGGTGTCGAGGCCGCACTCGAAGAACACGGCGTCAGCGTTAGTGACGACGAACTCGCGACGGTCGTCTCCCGCGTGAAGGAACTCGGCGACCGGGGCAAGCGCGTCACCGACGCCGACCTCCTCACGATTGCAGAAGAAGTCCAGCAACGAGAGCGCGACCGGCGCGTCGAATTGCTCGGCCTCACCGCCGCCTCGGGTGGCGGTACGCCAACCGCGAGCGTTCGCCTCCTCGTCGATGGCGAAGAGCGCGTCGCTTCCGGTACGGGAAGCGGCCCCGTCGACGCGGCCGTCTCGGCCGTTCGGTCGGCGCTCGGTCCGGCGGCGGACGCCCAGCTCGACAGCTACCACGTCGACGCCATCACGGGCGGCACGGACGCCGTCGTGACCGTCGAAGTCGAGATGTCCCGCGATGGCCGCCACGTCACGGTGTCCTCCAGTGAAGCGGACATCACCCGCGCGAGCGTCAACGCGATGGTCGACGCACTCGACCGACTACTCGCCACCGAATCGACGCGCGTGGTCGCCGACGACTGACCACTCGCAACACGCTTTTCGTGTGCGCCACCCGAGAAGAGCCATGGCTGAATTCTACGACGTGTTCGAAAACCGGGTGCGCTTCGCCGAGACAGACATGCAGGGCGTCGTCTTCTACGGAAACTACGTCACCTTCCAGGACGAGACGTTCAACGCCTTCCTCCGGGAGATTGACTACGGCTACGACACGTTCGCAGACAAAGGCTGGGACGTCCACGTCGTCCACGTGGATGTAGATTACCACGCCCCCGCGAAGTTCGACGACGTAGTCGTGAACGCGATGCGCGTCGCAGAACTCGGCACGAAGAGCATCACGTTCGCCTACCGCGCCCGAAAGAAGGCCGACGACACACTGTTCGCCTCGGGCCACGTCACCCACGTCGCCGTGAGCGCGCAGACGGGCGAGGCAATTGCGATTCCAGACGACTTCCGCGAGGCGCTGCTCGCGTTTCAGGAGACGCCGCCGGAGGTCCGGTAACAATCACGACCCGAAGCAATCAACTGTTCGCCCGCCTCGCCAAGGGTCGGGATGGAGTGTCTCTGAGTCATCACTCGCCCCGGTACTCTCTGCACGGATGACGACCGACTGGTCGACGTAGTACGTCACAAAAATACGGGGAGAGTCGCCGATAACAGCTCCATCTTCCGTCTCGACGGTTTCAGAATATCGATATTGAACTCGAACGAGAGCAGTCTGTTCAGGCGCGTCGTAGGTCCGTGTCTCGTCTATCCAAATCGAGACGTTGGTGAGGCGGTCCCCGTACTGGGCCAGCAACGAGTTCACTCTGTACGCTTTTTCGTATTCAGTGACGTACTCGACGATGCCACCTCCGTTTTCGATCGACTCGGGACGTGACGGGTACGCTTTCGGTTCGACCGCATTCTCAGCGCGTGGTGGATTTGGTTCTGGTCGGTAGGCTGCCCCACAATCGTAGCTGGGCGGTGTTCGTGACGGTTCGGGCGTTTCCGTGCTGGTGTTCACGTCGGAGGGGGCCGTATCGAGACACGCCGTGAGCGCACCAGACAGCCCGACTCCGGTTAGTGTGAGCAATTGGCGGCGGCGAAACCGAGGGGCAGTCATATCGAGAAAATCACACAATACCGGTAAATGTCTTCTCTACACGTTCGCCACTTGCGGTCCATCCCGTACTACCGTCAAACTCACCTTCGACAGCTGTATCAGCAACTAAGCTTGGCTCAGGCGGCCGTCTCGTCGGCTTCCATCAACCCGAACTGGTTGCCTTCAGTGTCCTCACAGTACGCGAGCCAGCCGACGCCATCGACGGCGTGTTTTTCGGTGATGACTTTCCCGCCGAAGCGTTCGACCAGGTCCACCGTCTCGTCCACCGAGTCGACGTCCACCGTACAGGCAAACCCATTAAACGGGTCGTGGCCCGTAGGTCTTGGCCCCTCTCGTTTGGTGATTGCGCCGTCGATGCCCGGTTCGTCCGCCTCGCCAGTGACGAGCAGCCAGTAGTCCATGTCGCCCCACTGCTCTGCGGTCCAGTCGAAGACGTTCTCGTAGAATTCGAGGGCGCGCTCTGGGTTCTGTGCGTGAATCTCGAAGTGAACAATGCGTCCCATCTGAATTTCCCAGATTTCGTAGGATGCCAGCAGATTAATAGATTCGCACGGAAACGGCCGCTTCTGCTTCCAGAACCCATCTAAACTAAAAACTCGTTCTGTGATATACTGTATCCCTGATACAGTTATCTCCTTTCGAGACTAACCTCAGGTGATGATTCTCGACCTCGTTACGAACCCGGACGCGTTCTTCCGGGCAGAGGCCGAGTCACCGCGGCTTTGGGGAGCCGCTGGGGTCGTTTTGCTCGCGGGGGTGGTCGGGGCGATAACGTCGTTCCTCCTGCTCTCGCGCATCCTCACCGCGCTTCCTGCCGACGTTGGCCCGGCCGTCGCACTACTGAGCTACACGTTCGGCGTCGGCGGGGCGCTTGTCACGCAGTTCGTCGTCTGGGTGCTGTTCGCCGTCGTCTTCCACGTCATCTCCATCGTCTTCGACGGTGAGGGTGACTTCAGAAAGACGCTCGCATTGACCGGGTGGGGGTTCGTCCCCGCCATCTTCGGCGGCCTGCTCGGCCTC
The DNA here is from genome assembly GCF_029489995.1 of Haladaptatus sp. DYSN1. Lineage (NCBI taxonomy): Archaea > Methanobacteriati > Methanobacteriota > Halobacteria > Halobacteriales > Haladaptataceae > Haladaptatus > Haladaptatus sp. DYSN1. Next base: position 967,302 of record NZ_CP120470.1, on the reverse strand, counting down.
GGCGCGATGTACCTCGCCCTGCAAGGAATTCCGTCGCCGACCACGCCCGAAGCTATCGAGCCGTTTACGCTCGCAGTCACTCGGTCGAGCGTCCTGCAAGTCGCCGGTCTCGTCGGTATCGCGTTCACCCTGTGGAGCGCGTTCCTCTGGGCGTTCGCCGTCAAATACGCCCGCCACGTCACGCTCGGCCAGGGAATACTCATCGTCGCGCTTCCGGTCGCGGTCAGCATCGCACTCACACTCGCAAGCCAACTGTTTGTTCCATGAAATCCACACTCCTCACCATTCTCGTCGTCTGCGCGTTGCTCGCACCGACGACCGCACTCGCCCAGGAAGACACCTTCATCTCGGTCACGGGCGCGACGGTCACCCCCGAGCAACCCGGCGTCGCAGACCTCGTCACCGTCACCGCGACCATCCGCAACTCAGCGGGCAGCCAACAGGCGTTCGAAGTGACCGCCGTCTCGCTCGAAGCCCGCGAGGGCTCGACCCGCTACGACCGCGTCGAAGACCTGGGGACGCTCTCACCGGGTGAGAGTCTCGCCGTGCCGCTCACCGTGACCTTCGAGGACGCGGGCGTGAAGAAACTCGAAGTCGAAGTCCGCGGCCGCTCGACCAACGGCTCTGGCGAGACGATTCGTTACCCGGTCACCATCGACGTCCGCGAATCGGTCATCGATGGGTCGGTCCCCCGCCTGCAAATCGTGACCGGGTCACCGGTGTCGAACACCGAGAGCACCTACGCCGTGCGCGTCTCGAACGGCGGCGAGGCGACGCTGCGCGACCTCGAACTCACGCTTTCGGGCAGCGCCATCGCCGTCGAGGACGCCGTTCGCGTCGTTCCCCGACTCGAACCCGGGCAGTTACTCACGTTCAACTTCACCGTCGAAAACGAACGAGCGGGCCAGTTCACGACCGCGGCCGAACTCTCCTACACCGTCGGCGACGACCGACGCACCGTCTCCGCGACGCGCTCCGTGACGGTCGAACCGCTGGTCGAGAACGTCGTCGTGGAGGCGAGCGTGCAGGCGACCGAAGACACCGTCGTCTCCCCGCCCGTGACCGTCTCCGTGTTGAACCTCGGGAACGCACCCATCGAGAACGTCGTCGTGACGGCCGCGACACAGGACGGCCTCGCCGTCGCACGAACGTTGATTCCCGTTGTCGCCGCGGAGTCAGCGGGCAGCGCAACGCTCGACCTGACCGGCGTGACCGACCCGACCGACCTCATCATCCAGACCGCCTACGAGACCGGAACCGTCTCCGGAACGAGCGAAACCACGCTCCGCTACACCCCGCGCGTGGGCGTCGTCGCGCTCACCGGCATCAACACCGAGTTCGAGGACGGCACACTCCACATCACGGGCAGCGCGAGCAACGTCGGGCAAGGCCCCGCAGAGAGCGTCGTCGTGCGCGTCGTCCCCGCAGACGGCGTGACGCCCGCCCAGCCGTTCCGCGAGTACTTCGTCGGGACGGTCCCCGAGAGCGACTTCGTCGTCTTCGACCTCTACGCCGAGGTAGACGAGGAGGTCACCACCGTGCCCGTGAGCGTCACCTACCTCGCGGGCGGCGAGGAGCGAACCGAGACGGTTCAGGTCCGCGTCGAAGGCGACCGCACCGCGAACGACCAGCCGACCGACGGCGGCCTCGATCTGCCGCTCGTTCTCGGCGGTGTGTTCGTCGTCCTGCTCGTGGCCGGGGTCGTCGGCTACGCCTGGCGCAACTCTCGCGATGGCGCTCGTTGAACTGCGCGGCGTGGTCAAGCGCTACGAACTCGGCGGCGAGACGCTCACCGTCCTCAAGGGCGTCGATTTCGCCATCGAACCGGGCGAGTTCGTTGCGGTCATGGGACCCAGTGGCTCCGGGAAATCGACCATGCTCAACATGATCGGCCTGCTCGACGAGCCGAGCGAGGGGACCGTCCTGCTCGACGGCGAGGACGTAACCACGCTCTCTGACCGAGACCGCACCAAGGCCCGACAGGGAGCCATCGGCTTCATCTTCCAGGACTTCTACCTCATTCCCTCGCTCACGGCGACCGAAAACGTCGAACTACCGACGCTGTTCGGCGGGGCCGCCGCCGCGGAGGGGCGAGTACGGGCAGAACAGTTGCTCACCGACCTCGGCCTCGGCGATAGACTGGACCACCTGCCCTCTGAACTCTCTGGCGGCCAGCAACAGCGCGTGGCCATCGCCCGGTCGCTCGTGAACGAACCGCGCGTGCTACTCGCGGACGAACCGACGGGCAACTTAGACCAGAAGACGGGCCGAGAAATCTTAGAGCGCCTTCGAGCCATCTGCGACGAGGGCGTCGGCATCGTCGCGGTCACCCACGACCCGAACGTCGCCGCGTTCGCCGACCGCCGGGTCAACATCGTCGATGGGGTTATCACCGGCGAGGAGGTCGTGACCGATGTTTGAACCAATTTACCGGCGCTTCCCCGCGGTGATGATGGCGCGGCGCAACCTCACGCGAAACAAGATTCGCTCGGCGCTCGCCATGCTCGGCATCGTCATTGGCGTCCTCGCCATCGCCTCGCTCGGCATCTTCGGGAACACCCTGCAGGTGAGTGTCACCGAATCGCTCGGCGACATCGGCAGCGAAATCATCGTCTCGCCGGCGTTCGAGGAGGGCGTGAGTTTCCTCTCAGACCGCGACGTCCAGAACGTCGAACGGGCGGCTCCCGGCGCGACGGTCACGCCGGTCGCCCAGAAACAGGGCGTCATCGAGTTCAGCGGCGAACAACAGGTGATACAGGTGTTTGGCGTCTCCCGACCCGGCGACCTCTACGAGGCGGAGGCCGGTTCGATTCCGCCGACGCTCAGAAGCGGCGCACTCGTCGGGACGACCCTCGCTGAAGACCTCGGCGTGCGCGTCGGCAACAGCATCGTCGTAGACGGAACGACCTACCGGGTGAGCGCGATTCTCGCCGAGAGTCAGGCGTTCTCGCCCACCTCCGCGAACAACGGCGTCGTGATTCCCGTCGAGGCGTTCCCCGCACGCGAGTACGGCCAAATCGTCGTCGATGCCGGGTCAGGCTTGGAGGCGAACGCGACGGCCGAAGCCATCCGCGGCCTAAACGACCGAGACCGCCGCTACGAAGTGTTCGAACTCGCCGACATCTCCGCGCAAATCGCAGAGGCGTTCAACGCCATCGGCACCTTCCTCATCGCCATCGGGGCCATCTCACTGGTCGTCGCGGGGGTGAGCATCCTGAACGTCATGCTCATGAGCACCATTGAGCGACGCACCGAAATTGGCGTCCTCCGGGCCGTGGGCGTCCAGAAAATCGAGATTCTCGGCATCATCCTCGTCGAAGCCCTACTGCTCGGCGTCATCGGCGGCGTCGTCGGCGTCTTCCTCTCAATCGGCGCGGGCATGGCCGTGAGCCAGTTCATCCTCGAAGACCCATTTGGCGTGTTTACCCTCGCGAACTTCGCCTTCATCGGGCAGGCCTACGCCTTCGGTCTCGGGGCAAGTCTCATCTCTGGCCTCTACCCGGCGTGGCGAGCGGCGAATCTGAACCCCGTGGACGCCCTCCGCGGGTGAAAATCAGTCTGAGTTCGTCTCTGTCGTTCCGGTGGTGATGCTCCCCAGTTCGGGGGTTTCGTCCACGGTGAACCGCGTCTGGAGTTTGCCAGCGACGACGGCGAGCGCGTAGAGTGCGACGGCGACGAGGACGATGACGCCCCCAGCGGTTGCCTCGCCGTAGTACGCCGCGCCGATACCCAGCAGGACGGCGAGTTGCGCGAGAATGACGGAGACGAACAACGATTCGGTGAAACTTCGCGACACCTGCGTCGCCCCGGCGACGGGAACGACGAGCATCGCGGCGACGAGAATGACGCCCATTATCTGCATCGCGCCGACGACGACGAGCGCCGTCAGCATGACCATCACGCGGTTGTACCAGCTCACGGACAGTCCCGAGACGGCCGCGGCCGTCTCGTCGAAGGTGACGTAGAGCAGTTGGTTGCGGAACACGGCGACGGTCCCGACGATGATGGTGAACAACACGAGCAAGATGGCGGCGTTCTCCGCGGACACCGTGGCGAGGTTGCCGAACAGGAACTGGTTGATGCCGACGGCGAGGCCGCCCGCGTTCAGGCTGATGAGCACCGACCCGAGGGCGAATCCCGTCGAGAGGACGATGGCCATCGACACGTCGTTGTAGGCGTCGGTGGCCTCGGCGATGAGTTCGATGAGGAGCGCGGCGATGACGGCGACGACGACGGCCGTCAGATACGGCGACACCCCGAGACTGAACACGCCGTTCAGGAACAGGCCAATCGCCACACCCGCGAAGGCGGTGTGGGCGAGGGCGTCTCCGATGAGCGCGAGTTGTCGATGGACGAGAAACGTCCCGATGAGCGGGGCCATCACGCCGATACAGAGGCCGACGAGGATGGCGCGGTGCATGAACTTGTACTCGGGGCTGATTAGCTCCAGGCCGGTCAGGTAGTACAGTTGGGTCATGACCCAGTACCAGCCTTCGAGGAGGACGTACAGCGGCGAGAGGACGGGGTCAAGCGGACTCGACTGCAGGAGGATGCCGAGTTCGAACATCAGGCATCACCCGAGATGGCCACTGCCGTCCCGAACGCCCGGTGGAGGGCGTCGCTTTCGACGAACTCCGTGGTCGGCCCGTCGAAGTAGATGCCGCGATTCAGGCAGACGACGCGGTGTGCGTGGTCGGCCACCGCCCCGAGGTCGTGTTCGATGAGCAGGATGGTGATGCCCTGGTCGTTGAGGGCTTCGAGCAGTTCGTAGAACGCCTCGACGGATTCTGCGTCCACGCCGACGGTCGGTTCGTCGAGGACGAGCAGGTCTGCCTCCCCGGCGAGCGCCCGGGCGATGAACGCTCGCTGGCGCTGCCCGCCCGAAAGCTGCGTCACCCGACGGTTGGCGAAGGCGGTCATCCCCACCGTTTCGAGTGACTGGTCTACGATTTTCCAGTCGGCAGCCGAGAGCCGACCGGTTCCGACGTGCGGAAAGCGCCCCATCTTCACGACTTCGCGGACGGTAATCGGCATCTCCTTCGAGGCGCTCGCGTGCTGGGCGACGTAGCCGATTCGCGCACCATCGTCGAACTCGTGAGACGGTTGCGAAAAGAGGCGTGCCTCGCCGCTGTCGGGGCGGAGCAAGCCGAGCATGAGTTTCATCAGCGTCGACTTCCCCGAACCGTTCGGCCCGACGACGGCGACGTATTCGCCCGACTCGATCTCGAGGGAGATGTCTTCGACGACGGGCGTCGCAGTGTAGCCAAAGGACACGTCAGAGAGACTGATGAGCGGGGCCTCCTCAGTCATTCGAAGTTCCTCCACTCACCGCTCCAGCCGTCCGGCCCGGCTTCGGCGGGCGACGTGTTGCCCAGGACGACTTCGAAGGTTGGCATGTTGATGTTGTATGCAATCTCTTCGTAACCCCAGTCGTTTGCGACCCAGTTCTCGCGGACGCCCGCGTACGGCGTGACCGGGTAGTACGCCTCGACGTCGGTCTCTGCGAGCAGTTGCTTCGCCGGCTTTCGCGTCTCGAAGACGCCTGCGCCGATGTAGCTGATGTCGAACTCCTCGATGGTTTCCTTCGCCTTCGTGATGTCGGAGGGTTTCACGTCGCCGCTCGCCGCGAGATTCACCACGAGCGGGCGCATCTCCACGTCGTAGCGCGTCCCGATGTACTGGAAGGCGTTGTGCGCGGCCAGCTGGACGACCTTTCGCTCTGCGGCGTCGAAGATAGCCTGGTAGTCGGCGTCGATGCGGTCGAGAACCTCGGACTTGTACGCCGTCGCGTTCGCCTCGAACGTGTCTGCGTGGTCGGGGAAGTACTCGACGAAGCCCGCGGTGATGTTGTCCACCGAGGTTTTCGCCCGCTGTGGGTCGAGCCAAAAGTGCGGGTCCTGCCCTCTACCCTCGCCGACGCCCTCCTCTTCGGGGTCGAGGCTCGCGGCGAGGTCGACCAGTTCGACGCCTTCGCGGACGTTGATGAGTTCGGTGTTCGCGCCGTCGTCTTCGAGCGTCTGAATCGCGCGGTCGGCCCACGGCTGGAAGTCCTCGCCGACGTGGATGAACACGTCCGCCTCGATGATGTCGCGGGTGACGCTCGAATTCGGCTCCCAGCCGTGCCCGTGCAGGCCCGTCGGGACCAGATTCTTCACTTCGACGGGCGTGTCTGCGGCGATTTTCCGCGCAAAGTCGTAGAAACTGAAGAACGATGCGACAGCAACTGGCCCGTCAGTATCGTTGTTCTTTCCGCCTGCGACCGCCTCACCGCCGCCGAGACACCCGGCGAACCCTGCAGCAAGCAGTCCAGCGCCGGCAGCGAGCGCCTTCCGCCGCGTCAATCTGCCCGATTGAGAATGCGTGTCAGTCATTGATATCTGATTTAGACGGGTGAGTTCACTTAACAGTATTGGTCTAACTCAATGTTTAGACTTATCTAAATCGTTGGTGTGGGCAACAGGCTGTCAGATTCTCCGAACGGAAAATGCAGTAGTGAGCGTCCAGCACGAGTCAATCCAGGAAACGAGAACGAGGTTGCTCAGCGAGCAGTCACTTCGGTGGCCGGTGGTCGTGCCACGACGCCACCTGCTCGAACGCGCGGCACGCTGCGAGCACCACGTCGTCGCGGTGGCGACGGCCGACCACCTGCATTCCGACGGGGCGACCATCGACGACGCCCGCGGGGACCGATGCCGCCGGATGGCCGGTCAGGTTGAACGGGAGCGTTAAATACCAGCCCGTGTACGGGTCTATCTCCTCGCCGTCGATTTCCTCCGGCCCGTAGATACCACGCTTGAACGGCGGCGTGCCCATCGTCGGCGTCAGGATGAGGTCGTAGTTCGCGAAGACGCGCTCGACTGCGTCCACGACTTTCGTCCGAATGGCGTTCGCCTCCGAGAGCGCCATGACCGAGTGCTTCTTTCCGAGATGCGCCATCGCACCGAAGGCCGGACTCAGGTCCTCTGCGTGGTCCGCGAGGTTGACGCCGAACGCCTCCTCGGAGTGGGCGACGACCCACGCGACTCGCGCCTGAAACAGGATGCGCCCCGCCGTCTCCACGTCCTCCCAGATGTCGCCGAAGGCGGGGTCTGCACGTTCGACGGTCATGCCCGCTTCTTCGAACTTCTCGGCGGTCTCGTGGGCGATGTCTCGCACCTCGTCTGCGACGGTGAACGCCTCCATCGTGGGGGAGAACGCGACGGTCAGGTCATCGACTGGCTGGGAAAGCGCGTCGAGGTAGCTGCCCTCGCGGGCCGGCAGCGAAAAGGGGTCAGCCGGGTCGGGACCCGAAAGCGCGTCCATGGCGAGCGCGGCGTCCTCCACAGTCCGGGTGAGCGGCCCGGAGTGGACGAACGGCCACGCGTCGAGAAAGCCGTCCGGACGCTCGCGGTGGGCCACCCGCCCGAACGACGGTTTCAGCCCGAAGATGCCACAGCACGATGCCGGAATTCGAACGGAGCCACCTGCGTCCGTCCCGAGCGCGAGGGGAGCCATGCCATCTGCGACGGCCGCCGCGCTGCCCCCCGAGGAGCCACCCGCGGTGTACTCCGGAGCGTAGGGCGTGCCCGTCGAACCGAACAGTTCGTTGTCCGTAATCGCGACGTGCCCGAACTCCGCAGTGTTGGTCTTGCCGAGGACGATGCCCCCGGCGTCTTTGACCCGCGAAACCTCGATTGCGTCCGCGTCGGGGACAACGTCGGCGAGCGGTTTCGACCCGAACGTGGTCTGCATCCCCGCGGTCTGGAGCAGGTCCTTGACCGCGATGGGGAGGCCGTGCAGTGGCCCGACCGTCGCGCCACTGGAGACGGCCTGTTCTGCTTCCCGTGCGGCCTCACGCGCCTCAGCCTCGGCGAGGTGGACGTACGCGTTCGTGCGCTCGTTTCGCGTCTCGATGCGGTCGAGATGGGCGTTGAGCACTGCAACTGGCGACAGGTCGCCTGCCCGGATGCGTCGGGCGAGCGATGCGGCAGGTTCGAAACACAGGTCGGTCATTGTGTGCGGATTGTTCGCACGCCGACAAAAGTGTAGGTTCCGCGGCAGTCGCGGACGAGAGTCGTGTGGCCGTCTCACCCGGCGCATGTAGGCACAAAACGCATTATTTCGAATTGAGTAGTGGGAAATAATGTGGGGAGGGAACGGAGAGTCGTCGATTGGAGCGTCCGCGCTGACCAGACAGTTCTTGCTCTTCCTCGTGGCGCTCGCCGTCTGGGTCACGCCGCTCGCCATCCTTCGCGTCGTGTTTTCGGCGGGCGACATCTCCGTCTCGGCTGTCGGCCTCGTCGTCGGCGTACTCATCGCCTACGCGCTCAGGCCGGCGTTCGTGGAAACCCGACAGACCGACCGAAACGAGTGACGCGACAAGTCAATCCACGCACGAGGTTTATTGTAGCTTCCAGAACAGGTTCGGGTATGCGCCGAAACTTCGGTCCGGAGGACACCGAGGACCACTCGCTCAAGTACGCCCTCCTCTTCGCGGCAGTATTTCTGTGGCTGGTGCCGACGATTATCCTCCGAGTCGTGTTTCACGCGAGCGACGCGCAGTTGCTGGTGGCGATGTTCGTCATCGGGTCCATCAGCTACTACATTTTCAAACCGCTGTTTAAACGGGTTCACGTCACTCACGGCGTAGACGACTAAGTCATCTCGGGAATCGAGACTTCGTCTTCCGGTTCGATTCTGGAGAGTCGCATCGCGTTGCCCGTCACCACCGTCGTCATGCCCACGTCGCCTGCGAGCACGGCGACGACGACGGAGACGAAGCCGAGGGGAATCCCGACGGCGAGCAGCGCCTTCACCGCGAGACTGCCCCAGATGTTCTGTCGGATGACGCCGTTTGCCTGGTGGGCGAGGTCGTAGAGGTAGGGCAGTTTCGAGAGGTCGTCGCCCATGAGCGCGATGTCCGCGGTTTCGATGGCGGTCGCAGAGCCCGCCGCGCCCATGGCGATGCCGACGGTGGCGGTGGCGAGCGCGGGCGCGTCGTTGATGCCGTCGCCGACCATCGCGACCGATTCGTACTCTGCGAGGAGAGCTTCGATTGCGTCCACCTTCTCCTCGGGGAGCAGGCTCGCGCGGAACTCGTCTACGCCCACCTCGCGGGCGACGGCCTCGGCTGTGCCCTCGTTGTCACCGGTGAGCATCACCGTTCGGACGCCGCGGTCTTTGAGTGCGGCGACCACCGCTTTCGCCTCGGGACGCACGGTGTCCGCGACGGCGATGAGACCTTCCAGGTCGTCTGCGGTTCCGATGAGCACCACCGTCTTCCCCTGGTCTTGCAGCCGGGGAATGGTGTCAGAGACGAGGTCGAGACAGCCCTCGCGCTCGCACTGGGCCTGCGTCTCGTGTGGAAGGTCGCCCGCGCCCGTGGTGAAGTGGACGTGGTCTAAATCGAACCCGAGGTCCTCGAACAGCGCGGGTTTGCCGGCGTAGTGGGTCTCGCCCCCGAGTTGGGCGCGCACGCCTTTGCCGGTCAGGCTCTCGAAGTCGTCGATATCAGCCGTGTACTCGGCGTCGATGTGCTCGGTGATGGCGGCGGCGATGGGGTGTTCGCTGCGCGATTCGACGCCATAGGCGCATTCGAGCACGTCGTCCGCCGAGTTGCCGTTGAGCGGGATGACGTCCGTGACCGAGAGTTTGCCCGTCGTCAGCGTGCCCGTCTTGTCGAAGGCGACGGTTTCGACCTCGCCCATCGCCTCCAGGTAATTACCACCCTTGATGAGCACGCCGTTTCGGGCGGCGCTCGTGACCCCCGAGACCACCGTGACGGGCGTCGAGATGACGAACGCACACGGGCAGGCGATGACCAGCAGCGCGATGCCGCGGACGAACCACTCGACCCACGGCGCGGCGAACAACAGCGGCGGAATCGCGGCGGTGAGAATCGCGGCCACGACCACGACGGGCGTGTAGTAGCCCGCAAATCGCTCGACGAACTGCTCGCGTTTGGTCTGTTTCTCCTGGGCGCTCTCGACGAGGTCGATGATGCGTGCGAGCGTGTTCTCGTCTGCTCGCGCCGTCACCTCGACTTCGAGATAGCCGGCTTCGTTCAGGGTGCCTGCGTACACCTCGTCACCCGGTTCCTTGTCGATAGGCACGCTCTCGCCTGTGATGGGAGCTTGGTTAACCGCGCTCTCACCCTCTACGACCGTGCCGTCGGTCGGAATCTTCTCACCCGGCTGGACGACGACGATGTCGCCTACGTCGAGTTCCTCCACCGACCGCTCGTGGGTGTGCCCGTCATGTTTGACCGTCGCCGTCTCGGGAGCGAGCGAAAACAGTTCTGCGAGCGAGGTGCGGGCGCGTTCGATGGACCGCCGTTCGAGCAACTCGGCGACGTTGAACAACACGGCAATCGACCCTGCTTCGACGAACAGGTTTTCTGCCGGAATGGCGAGCGTGACACCCGTTGCGGCGAGAATCGCGACGCTCATCAGGAAGTCGATGTCGAGGTTCAGGTTGCGCGCCGAGTAGTAGCCGTTTCGGAGGATGACCTGCCCGCCGACGACGATGGCCGTGAGAAACAGCAGGTCGGAGACGGTGAACTGGCGGGTGAGAACCGACGCGATAGCCACGTCGAAGCCAGCGAGCAGGAACTCGAAGACGAGTGCAAAGAGCAGGAACACCCCGCTGACGGCCGTTTTCTTCGCCCGGGTAGAGCGCCACACTGAGGTCGACGGTTCGTCTCTGGTCGCACCCACTTCGTCCAGATTCGCTACTTCGTAGCCCGCCCGGTCGAACGCAGCGAGCACCGCCTCTCGCGTCGTCTCGTCGGGGTCGAACACGACCTCCGCTTTGCCGGTCGTTGGGCGAAGGTCGTACTCGACGACGCCGACAACGTCGTCGAGCGCGTTACTAATCTTTCCGGCGCAGGAGGCACAGTCCATCTCGGGGACCGAAAGCGAGAGCTGCTCGCGATGGCCGTGTCCGTGGCCGGCAGGTGCGGAAGATTCCGCTGTCATTACCTGATTTTCGCGGTCGTTGCTTATTAATCAAGCTACCATTTCCACCACCCATATTAATAAATTTGGCGTTGGTGGGGGGGTTGAGTTAATAACTCGGGCTGCACTGGCGGGCAAACGCGCGACTTTTGGGTTTCCACGCCCAACCCCGGATATGGACCGGACGACGTCGGCCGTACTCGCGGTCATCCCCTTCCTCTTTCTGGGCATCGCAGACATCGTCTTGTTACTCGTCTGGGGGCTCGACCCACTCTGGGGATTCATGATTCTCCCGCCAATCCTCTTCATGAGCGTTCTCGCATGGATTGGCTTCAAAAGCGGCTTCATCGGCAAGACTGCCGACGAATCGCAGCGACCAAACTAAGAATGCGTGCTCAGCTTCCCTGTTCTGGAATCACGCCGACCTGCTGCATCAACGAGAGCCCGTCGGGAATCGCCCACGACTCGACGATTTTTCCGTCTTTGAATCTGAACTCGACGATGTCGTTCACTTCGATGGCCTTGTTGGACGCCGGGATGCCGTTGAGTTCGCCCGAGTGCATCCCCTTTGACGTCCCGCGCGTGACGACACGGTCGCCCTCTGCGATGACCTCGTTTATGCTGTAGTCCGTTTCCGAGAGACCTGCGTGAATGGCTCTGAAGTACTCCTTTATTCCTTCGGGGCCGATGATGTCGCCCTCTACTGTCGTATCGTGCCCAACGAATTCTGCGGCACAGAGGTCGTCTATCGTGTCGTACTCACCCCGCCAGAGGGTTTCGAGTGCGCGGCGTGCAACGTCCTTGTTCTGCTCTATCGATTGGTCTGTTGCCATGTTTGTCACCACTACTACAGACGACGACAGAGCGGATAGCCGTTGACCAACATCACGAAGCCGAGGACTGTCTCGGCGTCAGGAATCTGTCTGCTGGCGAACCCGCGCGACCACCGTTCCCACGCCCGCTCGGAGGGCCTCGCGTTTGACCAGGGCGAATCCACAGAAAATGGCGAGGAAGCCGAGAACGCTCTGGGCACTCACGAGCGACCCGAGCAGCGCGAAACTGAGCACCGTCGCCCAGACCGGTTCCAAGTAGCCGATGAGGTTGATCTGAATCGGGCCGAGGCGGTCTAACAGTTCGAAGTAGATGAAGAAGGCAACGGCTCCCGACCCAACTGCGAGGTACGCGAGCGAGAGGATACCGGTCTGCGTCCAGGCGATTTGCGCCATCGACTCGCCACGAGCGAGGGCGACGAGATGGAGTAACGCCGCGCCGAGCAGCATTCCCCACGCCTGAAGCGACTGCACAGGGAAGTCGGTGCGAATCGGTCGGGTGAGCACCGCACCGAGGGCGAAACACACCGAGGCGACGAACACGAGCGCGATGCCAAGGACGTTCGCCGTGAGCAGGTTTTGTGGGTCGGGGTTCGCGATGATGACGACACCGAGGAGGCCGAGACCGAGGCCGACGAGGCCCGGCAGACGCAGGCGCTCGCTCGGGAGCAGCGCACTCGCGAACACCGTCGTCAACACCGGCCCGAGGCTGATGATGACCGCCGCAATCGCCCCGGAGACGAACTGCTGACCGAGATACAGAAAGGCGTGGTGCCCGCCAATGAGAAAGCCACCCGAAATGCCCGCGATGAGCCACTCGGCTCGCGAGCGGGGTAGCCAGCGCGCAGTCGAACTCACCGCGTAGCCAAGCATGATGGCCCCCGCAATGTAGTACCTGAGCGCGGCGAACAACACCGGCGGGAAGAAGTCGAGACCGATTTCGATGGCCACGAACGACGCCCCCCAGAGCAGGCCGAGCAGGGCGAACAGCAGGGCGGTTAGATTGCGGGGCACAGTCGGATTTACTCAAACCACCACGAAAAAGCTGACTTCTGTGGCAAGAACATCGGTATTCGCACCGAAGAATTGAAGAAATATCCAACACAGGGCGGCGAGCCGTTCTTTAAGAATCTGCCCATCACCGGCGACCCGTTCGGCGATCGACCGGGAAACGGCGTCTCGCTCGACGAGGCACACCGCTACGAGAAAATCGTCGGGCGCCATCGACCCAACGGAGTGGGAGACGCTCCTCGAACGCGAGTTCGGCATCTCCATCGACGGCGTGACCGCGTTGTGACTCGCAGTAAACTCGTCAGTCGGGCAGAACGCTTAACCACTTCTTCGCAGAGTCTCCACATACGAGAAAAATGGAGACCACCATCTCCGTACGAATCGACCCCCACGTCCACTCGGAGGGCTCATACGATGGCCGCGAACCGGTCGAGCTCATCCTCGAACACGCGAGCGAAATCGGGTTGGACGGCGTGGTCGTCACCGACCACGACACCATCGAGGAGTCGCGGAGAGCGGCGGAACTCGCCCCCGAGTTCGACCTCATCGGCATCCCCGGCGTCGAAGTCTCGACGAAAGCCGGCCACCTCCTCGCCATTGGCGTTGAAGAGTGCCCGCCGAAAGGCCAGTCCTTCGCCGAGACCGTCTCGTACATCCGTGACCTCGGCGGCATCGCCATCACCCCCCATCCCTTCCAGCGCACCCGTCACGGCGTCAGAAAGCGCAATCTCTCTGACTGCGACGGCATCGAAGTGTACAACTCCATGCTGTTCACCGGCTACCGGAATCGGCGGGCGCACAAGTTCGCAGAGCGACGCGACTACCCGAAAATCGGCGCGAGCGACGCCCACTACCTCCCGAACATCGGCCGCGCCGTCACCGAGATTCACGTCGACGAATCCGAGGTGTCGTTCACCGAAGAGACCGTAGACGGCGACCGCCTCATCGACGCCATCCGCGAGGGCGACACCACGATTCACGGCAAACGAACCCCGATTCACAAAAGCGCCCGCCAGTACGCCATCGGCGCGAGCAAAAAGTCACTGTATCTGCTGACTTCGCAGTTGCCATTCCTGCCGACGATTCCGAGTGCGTTTGATCAGTGAGCAAATCCTGCGGATTTGCGAGTCTCGATTCAGCCTTGCTGAATCGTTGGTGAGCAATCACGAAGTGAAGATTTGAACCTCGGTCGCTCGCTATGCTCGCTCCCTGGTTCAAATCTCAATTGGTTGCATACAACTGTCCCAGCGTGCGAGCGACACAGCGGTAGCTCGCGGGTGTTGAAAGTTGAAAGACGCCGAGAGTGAGATTTGAACTCACGAGTCCGAGGGACAGTTGCTTTCGAGGCAACCGCCTTGGCCGGGCTAGGCTATCTCGGCTCTACCAGAGAGTTCCGGCGTGTTGCGTTTATCCGTTTCGATTTTTGCCGAGCGAAAACCATGAAAAGCGATAGACATAAACGGCCGCCGGACCCCGATGTGTGCATGGATATCACGGATGCGAGCGCGGAGTGCAACGCCGTGCTAGACGGCGTGAGCACCGCCGTCATCGCAGAGCGCGACTTTCTCGAAAGCGTCCTCATGGGTATTGTCGGGCAGGGCCACGTCCTCATCGAAGACGTGCCCGGGACGGGCAAGACCCTCACTGCCCGGAGCTTCGCGAAGGCGCTCGGCCTGTCGTTCTCGCGCATCCAGTTCACCCCGGACCTCCTCCCCTCTGACGTGACCGGGACGCACGTCTTCAACGAAGGCGACCGAACCTTCGAGTTCACGGAAGGCCCCATCTTCGCGAACGTCGTCCTCGCAGACGAAATCAACCGCGCCCCGCCCAAAACGCAGGCCGCTCTCCTCGAAGCCATGGAGGAAAAACAGGTCACCGTCGATGGGGACACCCACCAGCTTCCAGACCCCTTCTTCGTCATGGCGACGCAGAATCCAGTCGAGCAGGAGGGGACCTTCGCGCTCCCGGAAGCGCAGGTCGATCGCTTCGCGGTGAAAACGTCAATTGGCTATCCCGACGAGGACGGCGAGTTCGAGCTGCTCAAACGCCGGGCGGCCCGCCGCGTCCAGAGTCCCTCCGTCGAGCGCGTTCTCACGACCGAGCGCGTGCGTGACCTCCAGCGCGCCCCCGAGAACGTCCACGTGGACGACGACCTGCTGCGCTACATGGTCGCCATCTCACGAGAGACCCGAGCGGACCCGCGGGTCCGGATTGGCGTCTCCCCTCGCGGAACCCAGCGCCTGTTCGAAGCGGCCCGCGCCCGCGCGGTCATCGTTGGCCGCGAGTACGTCACTCCCGACGACGTGAAGCGAATCGCGCGCCCGGTGCTCGCCCACCGCGTCGTCCTCACGCCGGATGCGAAAATCAGCGACATCACGAAGGCGGAGATCATCGAAGACGTCCTCGAATCGGTGGCCGTACCGACTATCGACTGAGCCGACTACTCTCGAAGTACCGAGGTCAACATCAGCGCCCCGATGAGCAGGAGCACCAGCGCGGTCAGTGAGTTCGTCCCTGTCGCCAGTTCGAACACGCCGACTGCGAGCGTCCCGACGAGGAGTGCCACGACGAGGCTCCCACCCGCGTGAACGAGTTGCGCCCTTTTGGTTGCAGTTTCCCGACCGAGTTGCTCGCCGAGACTCACTGCGTTCTCGCCGACGTCCCAGGCCAGAATTGCCGCGCCCGCACCGAGGAGCGTAAGCGGAGTGGAGAGCCCAGAAACTCCTGCCAGCAGAAGGGCGACGAACAGCACGCCCGCGCCGACGGTCACGCCGAGGCGTCGACCGCGCAGGACGCCGATACCCATGCTCACGAGTCCGGCGAGCGCGAGCAGCAGCGTCGCTGGGCCGGCGTAGGCCGCCACCAACACGGCGACGAGCGCGACCCCCATCGTGAGCACCCGTCCGAAATCAGGCGGCGTGCGGTCGATGTCGCTCATTGAGCCAGCCTCCGGGCCGCCTTCTCTAAGGTCGCCGGCAGCGACTCGTCACCCGGCCAGTCGATGACGCGAATCCCCACGGCGCGGAGGTTCGACAGTCGCGTCTGGCGTTCGATACGGGCGAGTCGCTGGCCGGGCGTCTTCGTCGCCGTCGGGTCCGGACTGAGCACAGTCACGAGGTGGCCGTAGGCGTCGAATCGTCGGGCAAGCGAGGCGATATAATCGTCACACATCGGCGAGATGAGGACGAGTTGCGCGTGACCAGGCAATCGTTTTCGCAGTTGATTCACCCTGACCGAGGGATAGAACGGCTCCGTCGGCGGCGTCGGGGCGAGCGATTCGTGCGTCGAGAGTGCCTCTCGCACCCGGGCGCGGTGCTCGTCGTCGGCACGCGGCCCGAGCCACAGCGGCGTCGGCGAGAGCGTCGCCACCCCTACCTGGTCACCCGTCGCGAGCAGCGAGACGAAGGTGTGACTTGCGGCGTCGATACTCCGCTGAACTGCGGTTTCTGCCTCCGCGTTGGGCGCGAGGTAGGCCTCTTTGCGGGCGTCGATGAGGAGCACGACCGTCGCGGCGCGTTCCTCGCGGAATTCGAGCGTCGAGAGGCGACCGGTGCGCGCCTTCCGATTCCAGTCGATTCGACTGAGCGGGTCGCCCGACCGGTACTCGCGGGTGGCGAAGAACTCGATGCCCGAACCTCCAGTATCGGTTTCGACCTGCCCGGTATATTGGGAAGTCTGCGCCCGAAGCGGGAACGTCCCCACCGGCGGAAGTGGACTCACACAGCGAACCATCCCCTCGCAGGGAATCTGCACCGCGCGTTCGACCGTCCCCGGAAGGTTCCGCGCAAGAGCCAGAAGTGGGCGAAACTCGTGGCCACCGCGGACCGCCTCGACGGTGTACGAGAGCGTGACCGATTCGCCGGGCCGCAACGCGGTGGCGACCCGGGGCGACCCCGCAGTCACGTCGAGGCCCGCCGGCACGCCGTCAGTGAGTCGAAGGTCGACGAGCGGTTCGGTCCCCTCGTTTCGCACAATCGTCGTGATTTCCACCTCGTCGCCGGGTTCCGGCGCGTCGGTTTCGACGGTTCTGTTCACGCTGAGTGACACCTGCGGCGCGGTTCGAAGCTGTGCGTAGGCGGCGAAGCCGACGCCGAGGACGCCAGCGAGCAACACCGCGGGTCTGTTCGACAGGACGCCGAGGGCTCCGGCGAGGAAAGCGACGACGCTCACGCCCGTCCACCGGCCCGTTTTCCGGTCGAGTATCTCACCGAGGTCAGGCAGTTCGTCCGGGTCAGGTCGAAGCTGTCTGCGCATTCACCTAGCCTCCGTGATGAGCCGGCGATTCAGCGCGTCGATGACGTGACGCGCGCGGCGCTGGAACGTCGATTCGCTGGTAATCGAGGTACTGAAAAAGCCGCCGAGGAACCCGCCGTCGTCCACGTCGGTCGCGAAAAAGGCGGCGGCGTAAACGTCGTCAGTCCACGTCCCTGCCTTCATCTGGGCTCTCGCTTGCTCCTCGGTGAGACCGCCATACCGGGTGAGGACGGCGACGGTCGCGTGTTCGAGACGGTCTCGCACTTCGTCGCGCCGACGTGCTCCGCGCATTCGGCCCATGGCACCGAGGTCGCCAAAGCCCTCGTCGAACGCCGTGCCCGGAATCGGAACGGGGTCCCTCCGCTCTACGACACGGGTCGTGGCAGCCTCTTCGGTGGATTTGAGTCGGTCCGTCGCTGCGCTCACCGCCTGAACGAGCGCCACCACGCCGAGGACGGTCACGATGATGTACGTCGGATTCGAGAAATCGATGAGGCCGGGGACGAACGCCGCCAAAATACCGAGCGACGCGGTGACCGCCCCGAGCAGAATGAACAGCGAGCGACCGACGCTCATACCGCGCCCTCGCCGTAGGTTCGTTCGATGCGCCGGAGTGCGCTCACCGCGCGAGATTCGCGCTCGTCGGTCGGCGTGTGGCCGCCGTAGCGAACCTCCTCGAACAGGCGCGTGAGTTCGGCCACGTCCGCCGATTCCATGCCCGCCGCAACCGCCGCGTCTGCGAACTCCGTCGGCGTGCTCGTCGCCGGGTTCGGCAGGTTGAGATGGTCGGTCATGGCCTTCCACGCGCGGTACACCTCGTTGTCAGGTTCACCGCCGTTTCGCTCGATGCGCCGGGCCGCTCGTCCGGCTACGGCACCGATTTCGCTCACGTCCACCTGTGGTGCGCCGGGGACCGTCTCCTCGTCCTCGTCGTCGCCCCGCACTGACTGCGTGTAGGCGAAGATGAACAACACGAGCACGATGCCGAAGATAATGGCGAACGCCGTCGGAACTGCGGGCTGGGTGGCAATCTGCGTGGCGTCCACCTCGCCCATGCTCCCGCCACCAGGAAGCTGGATGCTCCCGCCGTCTCCGAAGCCGCCGGAGCCGGAGCGAAGGTCGAACCCGCCCCCTTGCAGGAGAAAGTAGAGCAACACGGCGAGGAAGATGCCGACACCGAACACAGAGAGGGGGCCTTTGATGCCGTAATCACGGTAGAGCACGACGATGCCGACGACTGCGCCGACGATGATGAAGACGCCGACGAGCTGTGAGAGAAGTCGGTAGAACGGCGAAACGCTCGACTCTTCCTGGGGCTGGGGCGCAGGGCCGCCGAACGAGAACTCCTCGTCGGAGCCGATGCCGATTTCGCTGGACCCGACACCAACTCCCGGGGAGGACTCTGCGGTTGCGTCGAGGTTCGCGGCCGCGACGGAGAGGGCGAGCACAGAGAGGAGGGCGATGGCGGCGAGCGCGACGTGCTGCCGATTCACAAAGCAAGTAGGCCGTGGGCGGAATTTAGACTTTTCCCATCACGCTAACAAGTTCGGTGTTAGGCTTTCTCGACCCAGACGTTCACGTCGTCGCGGATGTGGTCCGGCACGTCGACGTCGTCGAACTCCTCCAGATGAATCGTGTACATGTCGCCGCGTGCGGTGATATAGCCCGGCCCGAGGCTCTGGAAGTGGGTTGCGAGGCCATCGTCCCACTGCTCCGAGACGATGTGGCTGAGCATGGCGAACATCGCGTCCTCTTCTGCGATGCCGTAGCGACCCTGCGATTCGACGATTTTCACGCTACACGTCGGACACTGGTGAATCTCGTACCCGTCGGTCGTGGCGAAAATCTCTTCTTCGAAGTCGATGGCTGCGAGGCGTTCGTCCATCCGACCGTGAGCCTCACAGACCGCCTTTTCCTCGGGCTGATCGCCGATGTAGAGTGGCGTGTAGTCGCCTTGCATGTCCGAGGCTTCGCCCGGGCAGGTAACTGCGTTGTGGTCTCGAATCGGAATCCATCGACACTCATCGACACTCATCGACAAATCGAGTCGAGGAATGCAGCATCCAGCTGCTCCGTCACCAGTCTCGCTGCCCGGTCTGCGGGGTCGGTTCGCCCCTTTCCAACTCCAGGCGGGGACTTCCCCGTTGCCTCGAACACCGCGGTCACGAACGCGCTGCGAACCGATTCGTTCTCGAACAGGCCGTGGAGGTACGTCCCGAGCACGCGGTCGGTGGCCGCGCTCTCCGGGCCGAGCGGTTGGGAGACTGCCTCCACTGCCGTCGTCCGCCCCATGTGAATCTCGTAGCCGGTTGCCGAACCAGACGCCCCAGCGAGGAGGCCGTCACCATCCACCGTGACTGTTGCTCGCGTCACGCGCTTTTCCGGACGGAATTCGGTCGTCACCGGGAGCAGGGCGACGCCGGGGAGTTCGCCCCGCTCGCTCGTGCTCTCGATTTCGACGTTCGTGAGACGTTCGCCGAGCATCTGGAAGCCCCCGCAGATGCCGACCACCGGCCCGTCGAAAGCGCGGAGTCGCTCGTCGAATCTGGCCCCACGGAGCGCGAGCAAATCGTCCACCGTGTTCTTCGTCCCCGGGAGCACGACGGCGTCGGCCTTCGAGAGCGAGGAATCGAGCGGGAGGAACGCGATACGGACGCCCGGTTCGGCCGCGAGCGGTTCGAGGTCGGTGAAATTCGAGATGCGGGGGAGTCGCGGGACGGCAATCGTGATTGCATCCGACTCGGAAACGCCGTCGTCTGCGCCCCAGGTTGCCAACTCGCCTTCAACGGGGAGCGAGACGCTGTCCTCTTCCGGGAGGCCGGGGTCGTCGTAGGGCAGCACGCCGAGACAGGGGATGTCCGTTCTGGCTTCCAGTCCTTCGAGGCCGGAATCGAGGAGACTCGGGTCGCCTCGGAATTTGGTGATGGCCGTTCCGACGACGCGCTCGCGGAGGTCCGCGGGCATGAGTTCGAGCGTCCCGTAGAGGCTGGCGAACACGCCGCCGCGTTCGATGTCGCCGAGCAAGAGGATGTCCGCGTCCGCGAACTGCGCCGTCTCGCGGTTGGCGAGGTCGCGCGCTGCGAGGTTGATTTCGGCGATGCTGCCCGCGCCCTCGGCGACGATGACGTCGCGTTCTGCGGCGAGGCGAGCGAAGGACTCCTCGGCCGCGGCGCGGGCGCGTTGCCACCCGGATTCGTAGTACGCACCCGCCTCGAAATTCCCCACTGGCTCGCCCTGAATCACGAGTTGCGACTGACCGTCACCCCGCGGTTTGAGCAGGACCGGGTTCATGTCCGTCGTCGGCGGGACGCGGGCGGCGCGAGCCTGAACGTACTGGGAGACGCCAATCTCGCCCCAGTCCCCATTCGGCGAAAGGGCCACACGGGCGTTGTTGCTCATATTCTGGGCCTTGAACGGGGCGACCGAGACGCCAGCGTCGGCGAGGGCGCGACACAGACCCGCCGCGACGGTGCTCTTGCCAACGTGACTCGCCGTTCCGGCCACCAGGATGGTTCGCGTCAATACTCCGTCCCACGCCGGGCGCGCTGGCCGGCGTCGAAGGGGTGTTTGTGCTTTTTCACCTCGGTCACGAGGTCCACCGCGTCGAAGATGTATTCGGGCGGTTCGTGGCCCCCGGTGAGGACGAGTTCGAGGTTCGGCGGTTTGTTCTCCGCGAGCGCGACCACGGCGTCCGGGTCCACGAGCCCGCGATTTGCCGCGTACAGCACCTCGTCTAAGATGAGCATGTGGACGCCCGCTTCGGGGTCGTCGTCGAATGCGAGCGGCCCCTCGAGGTTGGCGTCCGCGGTCGCCCAGCACAGTTCTCGCGCCCGGTCGAGCCCGGCCCTGGCGCGGGCGGCGTGGTCGTCGTCGTCGCTGCCGTCGAGGAAGCCGTGCCAGCCGTAACTCCCGGACGTTTCGTAACTGAACCCGGGGAAGGCGTCGATGGCGTTGTACTCCCCGCGTACGTCCTCGACGCTCGACGCGCCGCCTTTCATGAACTGCAGGAAGTGGACGCGATAGCCGTGTCCGGCAGCGCGAAAGCCCATGCCGAGGGCCGCGGTGGTCTTTCCCTTCCCGTCGCCCCACCACACCTGCACCAGGCCGAACTCCTCGGGGGCGCTCGGTTCAATGGCACGGGCAGTTGGAGTACGGCCTTTGCCGGGTGTGTTTTCTAGCTGGTCGTCTCTCGTCGGTGGGTTCGAGTCTGAATCAGTCATCGTTCTGTGGGTCGAAGGTAGTCGCTCTATCCGCTGTCGCGACGCCGTATTTCGCGTCGTCGACGCTCTCTGGCATCGGTTTCTCGGGGTCGTCCGCGTACCGGGCCGTGAGGGCTGCCTGCACGGCTTCTCGAACGCAGGCTCTCGCCGCGATGCCGACGGCCGTCGCGCTCCCCGCGAAGGTGGCTTCCTCACCGGCGGGGTCGCTGCCGACGACGACGGCGTCTGTGGTGGTTCCCGTGAAGCCGGTCTCTGCGAGGAGAGTGGCGGTCTTCGCTTCAACCACCACGGCGAGCAGGGTGGCCAGCGCGTCGTCCGCGAGCGCCCGGTCGGTGCAGAGGACGACGTTCACCGTTCCCGCCTCGGGTTCAGCGGTCGGAGCGGACGGCGCTCCCGAGGGGTCCATCGGCAGGGTCGCCGGGTTCGAAACCCCGGCGGTCGCGTAGGCGACGACGCCGTCCAGTCGCGCACCCCGGAGGTGCGCCATATCGACGCCGGTTAATAGTGTCGGGCCAGTCTCGTGGAACTCAGCGCGCTTCCGACGGGCTTTGGTGTATTCGTCGAGGTCGGTCCGTTCCCATCCCTCCGGAACGCTCACGTTGAACGCGGCGTCTGCCGTCTCGTAGCCGCCGTTCCAGCCCGTCGAGAGCCACCGCGCACCCGGCTGGCGAACGCGAAGCACGCCCTCCCGGACGGTCGGGTCAAACATCGAGCACCTCGAGCAGTTCGTCGTTCTCGTCGGGGAGGCGAACCGCCACCCGGACGTGCGAGTCGAGGCCGCGAAACGTCGTCGCGTCGCGGATGGCGATGCCGTGCGAGAGCGCGTGTTCGAGAAGGTCAGTCACGTCCCGGTTGCCCACGTCGAGGAGCAGGTACGGCGCGTCCGAGGGATGGACGGTGAACTTCTCGCCGAGTGCCGACGCCATGCGGTCGCGTTCGCTCGCCACGCGCACTCTCGTCTCCGCGACGAACGCAGTCTGGCGCATGCAGAACGCACCCACGTCGAGAGCTGGCGTACCCATGTTCCAGGACCGCCGGGCGGCGAGCAGCGAGTCAAGCAGGTCACCCTCGGCCACCGCGAATCCGGCGCGGATGCCGGGCAGGCCGAACAGTTTGGTGAGCGACCGGGCGACGACGACGCCCGGTTCACCCGCGAGCGACGGGTGGTCGGTGAACCCGAGAAACGCCTCGTCTACGAGCAGAGGCGTCCCGGCATCCCGACACCGCACCGCGAACTCTCGCAAACAGGCCGGGTCGACCGCCTCGCCCGTCGGATTGTTCGGGGTACAGCAAACGGCGAGAGCGTGGCCAGCGGGGTCGGCGGCGAGCAGTTCGTCGTGAGGAACGTGCGAGACAGTCGCTCCCTGCAATCGCACCTCGCGGGCGTATTCGCCGAAACTCGGGTACGGCACTAGTACGGAGTCGCCCGGCGAGACGGTGCACTCGATGGCCAGTCGAATCGCCGCGAGACCGCCGGGCGTCGGGACGACCTGCGACGGGTCACAATCGACGTACTCGGCGGCCGCCTCACGGTACTCCGCGGGCGGTTCCTGCGGATACGTTCGGGCGCGTTCGAGGGCGGCAGCGTACACCTCGCGAACGCCCGGCGGGACGAGCGGGTTCGTGTTCGCGCTGAAGTCCAGCACGTCGGGGTCGTCGCTGCTCCCGTGGGGCACCCGACCCGTCGCCCGGACGGCCTCAGGGTCCATCCTCACCCACCAGTCGGTCGTAGCACGCGACGATTCGGTCGCGGACGGCAGCCATCGAAACGCCCCGTTCTGCAGCCAGCGCGAGCGCCCCGCCCATGCCAGCACCCTCCTTCGCGACGCCCGCCCGGTAGTGGTCGAAGGCGACGTGGTCGCCCGCTGGGAATCCAGGGTCGGTGACGGTGCAGTCGAGGTCGAGCGCGGCCGCCGCCCCGACCACGTCTGCGGAGGAGTCTGCGGCCACGAACGAGGTGGTCGCGAGTTCGAGCGGCGCGTCGATACCGGCGTGTCGAACCAGCGCCGCCGCCGCAATCTGCTGGGTGCCGCCGGCGAGCGTGACCCGCGCCCCCGGTCGAGCGCGCCTACGGCGAGGCCGGCGACGGCAGCGAGCATCGGGTCGCCCATGCGTTCTACGGCCCGAATCGGGTCGCCCGCGCAGTCCCCGGGTTCGAGGTCGCTGGCGCGAAGGCCCGCTTCGACCACCCGCTCTTTCAGCGATTGCGGGTTTTCTGGAAGCGACGACGAAGTCGAATGCGGTTCGCCAAGCGCGGTGAGCACCCCGAGTGCCGTCGTCGTCCCGCCCGGAATGGACTCGCCGACGACGAGGTGGTCGTCAGGCAACGACCGGCCGAGTTCCACGCCACATTCGTAGACGGCGTGGGCGTTCGAGACGGGTTCGGGGTCTCGAATATCGCCACCCGGACGGTTGCCGAGGGAGACGGTCGGCGCGCCCGTCGGCGCGGCGAGGCCGGCGTCACAGACGAGCAGCGGGAAGTCGGTCCACTCGCGCACCGCTCTGGTCACGATGGCCGGAGTCGGACAGCCGTCGGGGCTGACCGGGACGACCGGGGCGAGCGCAGGCTGGCCGTAGGCGAGCAATTCTGCGTCCGCCGCGGGCGTGTGGGCCATCAGCGTCCGGGTTGCGCCCGCCGCGCTGATACCCTCGATGCGTGCCGTCTCGGTCGCGGCACAGACGAGAAGGAACCTCACAGCCACGCCTCCGCAATCTGGGCGTCCGTCGGTCGATTCACGTTCACTGCCAGTCGATGGTCGTTGGTGAGCATCATGCGTTCATCGTCGGTCGGGGCGACCACGTTCACGCCCGTCGGCGCGACCGGGCCCCCCTCGTGGTCGAAAGTCAGGTCGGCGCTCACGCCGAGACGCGCTTTGAGCGCGGCGGGGACGCAGACGGTGAGCGAGTCACCGTCGTATTCGTGGAGAACCGCGTCTACGGCATCGCCCGTCAGGAGCGGGAGGTCAGCCGCGACGGTGAGAACGGGTTTCGACACCCGTTCGAGGGCATAGCCGAGGTCGGAAACGTAGCCCTCTCCGGGGGCACGAATCTGCGGCAAGTCGTCGAGATGGCGTGCGGTTTCGGGCGTGTGCGGCGAGACGACGGCGACGACGCGGTCGACGCGGCTTTCGTCGAGGGCGGCGACGACGCAGTCTACCATTCTCGTCCCGCAGATTTTGTAGAGTGGTTTTTCGACGTCGGCGTTGAGGCGGGTACCCCGACCGCCGCACATCACCAGTGCGTCCACGCAATCACCCCCGCGTGAAGCGCGACGACGCGCACGAGTTCGTTCGTCGCGCCGAGCACGTCGCCACTGACACCGCCGAGCGTCCGGGTCGCCCACCAGAACAGGGCGAGTGCGGCCCCGAGACCGGCGACAAGCGAGACAGCTCCCGCCGGATTCGGCCACGACAGCGCGGCCACCGGCAGCGCGACGAGCAGTGGAATGACCGCAGACCAGGGGCCGAGCGGCGCGGTGAGCGTCGAGCCGAGGCCCTCGTGAGGGGCCGTGCCGAGACACGCGACGAGGACCATCCCGAGTTTCGCCGCCACCTCGGCGACGACGACGAGCGAGAGTGCCCGGACGGGAAGCGAAGCGAGCGCGAATCCAGCGGTGGCGAGGCCGAGGAAGACAACGGCGACGGCGAGCACCGCACCCACGCCGACGGTCGTATCGCGCATGACCTCGCGGCGGCGTTCGGGGCCGCCGTGGACCGCGAGCGCGTCGCCGAGGTCGGCCACCCCGTCTGCGTGATTGACACCGGTGACGAGCAGCACCCAGCAGACGAAACAGAACGCGAGCGTCGCGGGCGGGAGCGGCGCGAGGAAGGGGAGTGTGAGCAACGCGCCGAGGACGTAGCCAGCGAGCGGGAAGGCGACCGGCGTCCGGACGAACGCCTCCCACGCGGCACCCGTCTGGCCGACGGGTAGTTGCGAGAGAAAGCCGAGCGCACCTCGGAGCGCGGTCAGAACCACACGGCCACCCCGGCGAGGAGGAAGGCGAGCGTACAGGCGACGGAGACGAGGCGAATGCCGTGGTTCGCCGTCTCTGCCGAGGGGAGTGGCGCGTCAGGGTTCAGCGTGTACGCCTCGGGTTTGTGCAGTCGCGTGTTCGTGGCGACGGCGAGCGTGGCCATCGGCCACCCGGAATTGGGCGACGGCGGGGTTCGCGCCCACCGACGGGCCGCGGCGAGGGCGCGGAGGTTCCGGGCGGCGAGGGCGAGCAACACCGCGCTCAGGCGGGCAGGCACCCACATCACCGCGTCGTCGAGTCGCGCACTGGCCCAGCCGTGGGGTTTCGACGGGTAGCCGAGCATCGAATCGAGCGTGTTCACCGCCTTCACCCAGACAGCAGCGGCGACGCCGAGTGCGAGCGACACCTGTGCGCCGACGGCGAACGCGAGCAGTGGCGCGACGAGGCCGTCGGCGACGTTCTCGGCAGCGCTCTCGACGGCCCCACTTCTGAGTTCGGCAGCGCCGAGCGTGGTCGTGTCCCGCCCGACGAGGCCGCGAATCTGTTCGCGCGCGCGAGGCGAGTCGGTGTCTATCGCTTCGACGACGTCGCTGGCGAGACCGACGAGCATCGAACGACTCGTGACCGAGAATAGCCAGCAGCCGGCGACCGTGGCGGCGAGGAGTTCCGTTTCGAGGGCAGCGATGCTGGCGAAGGCGACCGCGGCCGCTGCCAGCGGCAGGAGCGTCGCAATCGCCGTCCCGACGAGTTTCGGGGCGGGCCAGGCGCGGTCGAGCGGGGCGACAAGCCGGCCGAACAGCGCCACGGGGTGGACGCGACTCGGCGGCTCCGCGAAGAGCGCGTCGAGCGCGAAGGCGAGTCCCACGACGAGTGCGGCCGGCCAGCCCATCAGCGTTCCACCAGCCAGTCTGGGAATTCGGTGAGGGGGACGTCGTCTAATAGAACGGCGGTCGCGCCAGCGTCCGCGGCCCCGCCGTCTGTCTCCGGGTCGTCGCCGACGTGAACCAGTTCGGTGACGGGGGCGTCGAGCATCCGAGCGACGGATTCGAACGCTCTGGCGTCGGGTTTGCGCCAGCCACACCCGAGACTCGTCACGATGGCGTCGAATCGCTGTGAGTCGAGGTCAGAGCGGACGAGCGCCCGGCGAGCGAGTCCCGGTACGCTACAGTTAGAGAGGACGCCGACCGGGCCGTATTCGCGGGCGGCGGCGACGGCTTCGACCGCGCCCGGTCGGGTGGTCACCTCGGGGTCGAACGCGGCGACGAGCGCCCGGCGAACCACGTTCCCGTGGCCGTCCCCGCCCGCCCGGAAGTCCACACCGCGACTGCGCAGCGCGGCGTTTACGTGTGCGGGAAGCGGCACCTCCGCACCGGGCGGGGCGTCTACGTGAACCTCGTGGTAGGCGTCTTCCCAGTCGTCAGGGACGGTGACGTTTCGCGTTTCGAGTTCTGCGGCCACCGCCGCCGCGGGGTCGTTCGGGTACGTCACCGAGACGAGCGTCCCGAACAGGTCGAACGAGACGGTCATCGACCCCTCCGGCGAGGGACGGTTCGTCGTCGAGTCGGGTGCCTGCGTTGGGTCACGGTTGTCTGTTACTCACCCCGTTGTACAATAAAAATGCACCTACCGCAAGCTGAGTTGTTCTTCTGCCGTCACGTCGCGTGTCCCCACGCCACAAACCTTTCGACGCTGCTCCACCGAGACCTATGAAATGGGAGCCACGACGGGCGCGGTGGGGCGACAGGACGCCGTCAGAATCTGCGCCGGGCCGGAGACGAGAGACCGGGCACGAGCCCTCGCCTCACGGATCCGTGAGGCGACGGAGAGGCCAGTGTTCGAGGTCGGTTCGACCGGAATCACGGGCATCGAACCGCTCGTCCTCGTCACGCGCGAGGGGGAGACGGCGTTCTACGAAGCGCCGACCGACGAACGACTGGATGAACTCGCGGAATCGTTCGACGACTCGCCGTCGAATGCGGACGCCGTCGTCGAACACGACCCGGCGCGAGAGACACTGCCCCTGCCCGAGACGGGGCCACTCGCCGTCGGAACTCGGCGCGTCCTCGCGCGGTGTGGCTGGGCGGCCCCGGGTGCGCCAGCAGACGCAGGCGAGTTCGTTTTCGAGAGAATCGACGACGAGACGGCCGACACAGTCCGCAACTGTGGCCTGCTCGGGCGGGGACGCGGCGACGGCAGCACAGACCAGCCGATTGCGACGGCGTGGGACCTCGCCCGCGAGGCCGAGGGCGACCCGGTCGTCGTCGTGAACGGCAACGAAAGCGACGCGCGAAATCACACCGACCACCTCCTGCTCGAAAGTGACCCACTCGCCGTGCTCGACGGCGCACTCACCGTCGCCCAGCTGGGGGGCGGTGACGATCCGGCCGACGTGGTCGTCTACCTGAACGAATCGGAGACGCTGGCCCAGGAGCGCGTTCGGGCAGCAGTGGAGGCGCTCGCAGACGAACGCGACCTCGATGGGATTCCAGAGGTAGTGGCCGGCCCCGACCGCTTCATCGCCGGCGAGATGACGATGGCGCTGGAGGCCATGGAAGGGAAAGACCGGTTGGAAGCACGGCTTCGACCGCCGACTCCCGCGGAGGTTGGCCTGTACGGGCGACCCACCGTCATTCACACCCCGCGGACGCTCGCGCAGGTGCGCGAGGCGGTTCGCTCGCCCGATACGTTCGACCCTGAGGCGGCCGACCCGGGGACGCGACTCGTGACCGTCTCTGGCGACGTGGACGCTCCGGCGACGGTCGAACTGCCGACGACGGCCTCGCTGTCGGCCGCCCGGGATGCAGTGACCGTCGACGGGCCGCTCAAACTCGCCTGCGTCGGCGGACAGTTCGGCGGCCTGACCGACACCCTCTCCCACGAGGTGAGCGCCCCCGCGTTGGCGCGGGCGAATCTCGGAACCGACGGCGCGGTCGAACTGTTCGGCGAGCGCACCTGTCCCGTGGCACTTGCGGGGACGCGGTCACGGTTTGCCTACGAGGAGAATTGTGGGCGCTGTGTCCCGTGTCGCGAGGGTTCGACGCAACTCGTGAACCTGCTGCGCGACGTGTACGACGGCCAGTATGCGAGAGCGAAGATACAGGAACTGGCCCGCGTCATGCGCGAAACGAGTACCTGCGACTTCGGGCGGATGGCCTCCCGCCCGGCGACCACCGCAATGGCCACCTTCGAGGCCGACTTCGTCGCACACGCCGAGGGCCGCTGCCCGAGTGGCGTCTGCGAGGGGATGTGAGATGAGTACCGACAAGTCAGACCCACTGCCCGGCGTTCCACGCATCGACGACCCGCGGACGAGCACCCCGCTGACCGAGACGTTCAACACGGGGACGGCGAGCGACCCCGAGGTGGGGACTCGCGGGGAAGACATGACCACGATAACGGTGGACGGCACCGCCGTGGCGCTGCCGCCCGGGTCGACGCTGATGGACGCGCTTTCGAGTGTGGATACCGCGGCGTCCGTGCCTGCCCTGTGTTACTACGACCGCCACGAGGCCGGCGAAGCGGAGCGGACCGACGCCGCCGGCGAAATCGGCCCGCGCAGCGAGTGTCGCACCTGCATGGTCGAAACCGACGACCACGGACTCGTCCCGGCGTGCAGTTTCCCGGCAGAAGACGGCCTCTCCGTGCGGACGGATGCCGCGAGCGCGACCGAGGCCCGCGACGTGAACCTCGACCTCGTTCTCTCGAATCACAACCTCCGGTGTACGACCTGCAACCAGAATGGTCGCTGTGAGCTCCAGGACGTGAGCATCGAAAACGACGTGATGCACCCGCGTTACGGCGTGTTCGACGACCGCGACGAGTACGCTCCGCTCGACGATTCTCACCCGTTCATCCAGATAGACCGCAACAAGTGCATCCTCTGTAATCGCTGCGTCGAAGCCTGCAACGACGTGCAGATGGAAGGCGTCCTCCGCATCGAGGGCTCCGGGGCTGACACCCGAATTGGCTTCCAGAACGGCGCAGAGACGATGGCCGACTCGATGTGTGTCTCGTGTGGTCACTGTGAGTCGGTGTGTCCGACTGGGTCGCTCACGAACAAGGGGATGGCCAATCTGGCGACGCTCCCGATTCCCGGCTTCAACCAGCGCAACTCGATTGGGACCGTCATCGAACACGAGAAAGTGGAGACGGCCGATAAGACCGACGCGACGAATCGGGGCATTGGCGGCGCGAGCGAGCGCGAGGTTGCGAAGAAATCGGGCGTCGCACGGATGATGGCGCGGGCAAAACAACGCGCCCGGAAGACGGCAGATGGCCTCGGCGAGCGGGCTATGCAGACGGTCGAACACACCGCAGAGGACCTTGCAGCGCGGACGATTCCAGAGGGCTACCTGTTCGCCGTTGCGAGCGCGGTGAGCGACGTGCGCCTGCGGAACGTCGAGAAGACGGAGACGACGTGTGGCTACTGCTCGGTCGGGTGTCGCTTCGACGTGTACACCAAAGACGACGACTTCCTCGGCGTCCAGCCGACCGACCCGGACGTGGCTCCCGTCAACGACTTTTCGACCTGCGTGAAGGGGAAGTTCGGCTACGAGTTCGTCGACGCCGACGACCGCCTGACGAAACCGCTCGTCCGCGGCGACGACGGCGAGTTCCACGAGGCGTCGTGGGAGGATGCCCTCTCGCGGGTGGTCGCGGGCCTCTCGAGAATTCGCGAGGAATCCGGCCCCGACGCGTTGGTCTGCTTTGCCTCCTCTAAGTGCACGAACGAGGAGGACTACCTGATGCAGAAATTCGCCCGGCAGGTTCTGGGGACGAAAAACATCGACAACTGCGCTCGCCTCTGTCACTCCTCGACCGTCGCCGCGCTGAAACAGACGGTGGGTTACGGTGCGATGACCAACCGCATCAACGAGGACATCGGCGAAACGGACGCCTACCTTATCACCGGGTCGAACACCACAGAGAGCCACCCGGTGCTCGCGACGCGCATCAAGCAGAACGTGGACGCAGGCGCTGACCTCGTCGTCTTCGACCCGCGCAAGGTCGGCATCGGCGAGCACGCGAGCCAGTTCGTTCGGGTGAAACCCGGCTACGACGTGGCGTGGATTAGCGGCCTCACGCGCTACATCATCGAACACGACCTGCACGACGAGCAGTTCATCGAAGAACACACGAAACACTTCGACGAGTTGGTCGAGAAGGTCGAACCGTTCACCCCCGAAGAAGTCGAACGGCTGACGGAGGTTCCCGCAGCCGAACTCGCACAGGCCGCAGAGACGCTCGCCGCCGCAGAGAACGTCGTCTTCGGGTGGGCGATGGGCATGACCCAACACTCCCACGGGACGCAAAACGTCCTCGCGCTCGCGAACCTCGCGCTCACGCTCGGGCAGGTCGGAAAGCCAAAGGCCGGCCTCTCGCCGTTCCGCGGCCACAACAACGTCCAGGGCGGGGGCGGCGACATGGGCACGCTCCCGAACTCCCTCCCGGGCTATCAGGACGTGACCGACGACGACGTGCTCGACAAGTTCGAGAAAGCGTGGGGCGACCGCCCGCCGAACGAGGTGGGCCTGAAAGTCACCGAAGCCTTCGACGAGGCCCACGAAGGCAACGTCCGCGGGATGTACATCATGGGCGAGAATCCGGCGCTCTCTGAACCCGACATCAGCCACGCAGAGGAGGCGCTCGCGAATCTCGACTTCCTCGTCGTCCAGGACATCTTCCCGACGGAGACGACCCAGTACGCAGACGTGATTCTCCCCGCGGCCGCCTTCCCGGAAAAAGATGGGACGTTCACGAACACAGAGCGCCGCGTCCAGCTCGTCGGCAAGGCGATGGACCCGCCCGGCGAGGCCCGCCAGGACTATGAGATTCTGCAGGACCTCGCCAATCGGATGGGCTTCGACTGGGACTACGACCACCCGGCCGACATCATGGACGAGATTGCCGAGGTGACGCCAATCTACGGCGGCGTCGACCACGACCGCCTCGCGACCGAGGGTGGCCTCCAGTGGCCGTGCTGGGACCAGGAGCACCCAGGGACGCCTTACCTCTACGAAGAAGGGTTCAACTTCGAGGACGGCAAGGCCCGATTCGTCCCCGCAGACATGGGCCAACCCGGCGAACTGCCTGGTGAGGAGTACCCCCTCACCATGACGACGGGGCGCGTCCTCTATCACTTCCACACGGGGACGCTCACCCGTCGCGTCGAGGGCATCATGTCCCACGTCGGCGAGAGTTTCGTCGAGATTCACCCCGAGACGGCCGAAACGCTCGGTATCGAAGACGGCGACTACGTGACCGTCGCGTCGAAGCGCGGCGAGATTACCGTGAAAGCGGAGGTCACCGACCGCCCCGGCAAGGGCGTCGTCTTCATCCCGATGCACTTCGCCGCGGGTGCGGTCAATCGCCTCACCAACGAGGCGTTCGACGAGATAAGCGGCATCCCCGAGTACAAGGTGGCGAGCGTCCGGGTGACCCGCGCGGACGGGCCGCCCGAGGAGCACTGAGTGCGCGCCGCTGTCATCATCGCAGGCGGTCGTTCGACCCGCTTTGGCGACGCGGACAAAGCCGTCGCCGACCTCGCGGGCACGCCCATGATTCGCCGGGTCGCAGACCGCCTCACGGGAGTCGTCGACGAACTCGTCGTCAACTGCCGCACTGACCAGACCGCCGCCATCCGCGAGGCGCTGGCAGGCTATCCCCATCCCGTCCGAGTCGCCGAGGACGAGGACCCAGACGAAGGCCCGATGGCCGGCATCCGCACGGGGCTGCGAGCGGTCGAAGCCGAGTACGCCGTCGTCGTCGCCTGCGACATGCCGTTCGTGGACGCCGAGTTGGTCACCTCCCTGTTCGAGCTGGCCGCGGGCCACGACGCCGCCGTCCCGAAACTCGACGACGGCTGGTACCAGACGACCCACGCCGTCTACCGAGCGCAGCCGATGGCCGACGCCTGCGACGCCGCGCTCGCCGCGGGCGACCACAAAATTATCGCGCCGTTGTTCAAATTAGAGTACGTCGTGGTCGAAGAAGACGCGATTCGCGCCCACGGAAACGTCGAGAGTTTCGAGAATTTGAACACCCGCGAAGAGTTCGAGGCCGCAGCCAGGCGGTTTTGAGAACAGTGTGGCACTCAGAGGAACTCAAATTCAACGTCGTCAGATAATGCGACCTGTATCAGCAATCGCAACGATTACGCATTCAGGCCCCATCGAACGTCATCACTGACTGCCTCGAGTTCTCGTTCTGCGCGTTTGACACGGTCTCGTCCGACGAGTTCAATTGCCGTCTCTCGGTCAATCTCCTCGCTCAGGTAGCGAGAGAGAACGAGATCTATCCAAAGGTCCTCGACACCGCGTTCCAATGCCTGTTCGAGGATCTCCGACTCAGGAATGCCTCGGGCTTTGGCGATTTCTTGGACCCGTTCGGTGAGATCCGTGACCATGGTTCACAAGAATTCCTCAATGAGGGAAAAACCCACGGGCGAACACCCCGAGTTCACGGGTTTCGAGGGCGTTTCCCGACGATTCTGAAAACCGTATTGCCGGCGAGATATACCGCTCGAAGGTGAAATATAGCTATTCCATCGGCCAGCGTCAAATCGCGCTATGGCACAATCTGACTCCGGTGGGAACCACGACGCAGCGAAGCACATCGTCCTCGAACCCGACGCCATCCACGAACAAGAGGGCGGCCTCTACATCGACTGTCCGGCCTGTGGCTCTGCGACGCCAATCCTCACCATCGTCGAGACGGGTCACTGCAGTGGCTACGTCGAAGCAGAGATGACCGAGACAGGCGGCGACACCGACCCCGTAGCTGGTGATTGCCGGGCATCGCTATCGCTCGAACTCGTCTGGGAAGACTGACTGAAAAAATCGGCTCCGGAAACCCCTCCTCCAATTTAAAGGCGACCGAGGTGGATTTCGTCGTCAGTGATTCGGTCGACGTGTCCCGTGCGAAGCGGGTAGGTCTCTTCGTCCTGGTCCTCCCAGCCGAGTTTCGCCTGCAGCTTGTCGAAGACGCCCGGTTCCGGGTTGATGTACGCGACGCCCTCGCGGACGGCGGCGACCATGCCGATTTCCTCGCCGCGGGAGTCTACAACGCGCTTTCCAACGTCACTGTCGGAGAAGGTCACTTCTTGCATGACAGGTAGATTCGTCGTGCGTTCAGGGCTTTATTATTAAGATAGAAAGGACGATTAAATTAAGCGATTTTTCCAGACCATCCGTGAAATAATACAAGCACTGAAATCTGGTGGTTCCGACACGCGGGACTATCAATCGGTCAACTACATCCCGCTGAATGGGCGGGAAGTGCCGCGAGCGGCCCTTAGGAGTTTCCAACTACTCACGGATATTCTGACTTTCTCACTTATGTCGAAGCTAACGGTTCTGACACCCAACAGGTCCGCTCAACGCTCGACCACGGCGACGAGCGGGTCGGTCGCAGTCATCTGGGAGAGCACGACGCGCGGGACGGAGGAGCGGGCGAGCACGGCGGTTGCAATCTCGCGGCCGACCGATTCGAGGGCGGTGTCGTCGACCATGTTGACGAGCGGAATCGCCGTTGTGCCGTCGGGGAGGTCCTTCAGCCCGCCTTCCTCGCTCGCGAGGACCGTCGCAACGTCTTCGGCCGTAAGGTGATCGCCGAGTGCCCGGCCCGTCACGCTGGCGACGCGCTCGGGACGGTGGACGTGTGCTGCCGTCAGTGGTTCCCCCACGACGCGGGCGCTCGCGATGGGAATCACGGTGTCAGCGTTCTGTGGAAGCTGTGGCTCTCGGTCGTTTGGCGCTTTGAGCAGGCGGGTGCGCGCCCCGTCCGCCTTCACGAGAACCGGGATGTCGGGGAGCGCGTCCGCGAGTCGAGCGACTGTCTCCGGGTCGTATCCACGATAGCGGTCTGCTCGTTCGCGTTCGGCCACGAGGCCGAGCGGCCAGGCGTGGGTGGAAGCGAGCGCGCTCTCAGGGTCGTCGGTGACCACCACCTCGCCGACCTGTTCGTCGAAGATGGGAATGCGGACGGTGGCCGTCACGACGGCCCGACCGAGTCGGTTTGCGAGGTGATAGAGCGTCGTCTTCTTGCCCCCTGCGCCGACCACGCAGGCGACGCCCGATTCCGCGGCGAGTGCGTCGACAATGTCCATTGGCACGTCGTTCGGGTCCAACGCTAAAAGCCTGAATCGTTCTCGAACATGTACTTCGAGTTACGCGAATTTTTATTTCACTACTTGAGAAAATCGTATTTGATTACCAATGTGTTCGATTGAACGACGATACCGATAGAGACGATGACGGAAAATCACTCACAACACGCATCCCGTGTGGAGTGGATACCGAGACTTATCGTTGGTCTCGGGGCGTTCCTGTTGCTCACACACCTTCTCGAGTGGGCGCTGTACCCGGGTTCGTTTCAAAGTTTCCTCGCGGGCGGCTTTCTCATCAGCCTGTTCACCACGATTCCGGCCACGAGTGGGATCATCGTCGCTGGCTACTGGCTCGATCGCAGCGACCTCGAACCGACGCGGTACGAACGCATTGCAAAGTGGACCGCAGGGGGTTTGCTCGTCTTTCTCGGGATTAATATACTCATCATCAATGCCATCTTCCTCGAGTTTTTCCCGGCTGACAGACAGGCTTCGCTGTTGGTCGGCTGGGTTCGCTTCGCGATGAGTCTCGGCGCTGCTTGCGGGCTGTTCATCGGCATCGTCGAAGCCCGCGCCATCGAACGCGCCCTCGACGCAGAGCGGGCGACGATGCGCGCGGCAGAACTCGAACACCAGACCGACCAGCTCGAATTCTTCAACAGCATCCTCCGTCACGACGTGCTGAACGGAATGACCGTCATCCGCAGCCGGGCGGAGTTCCTCGATGACGACCTGACCGACGAAACCCAGCGCAGGCACGCAGACACCATCCTCCGATGGAGCGACGACATCGTCCTCATCATCCAGCGGGTCAGGCGCATCCTCGATACCCTCACCGAATCCGCCGAGTTCGTCCCGACCGCCACCGACCTCGCGAGCGTCGTCGGAGACGAAGTAGACCGTATCAGCGCCACCTACCCCACAGTCGAGTTCGAAACGGAGGTGCCAGAAGGGTAGCGTAACAGCTACAAAAATTGGCAGTGAACAGCAGTCCTTCAATACAAATCCGACCCAAACATTTATTTTATACTGAGTATAAATTCAGTATAATGGCCGAGTTCACGTTCGAGGGTCGGGAAGCCCTTGAGAAAGAAGCGAAACCCGTTGGAGGCGGCGCACACGTCCTCGTGCCGAAAGACTGGATTGGCGAGAAAGTCGCCGTCATCCGCCTCGAACAGCAAGAAAACGACGAAGACGAGTAACACACGATGGCGTCCACACACCTCTCACTCCCGATCCGACTCCCGTTCGAGGAGCGAGAGCGACACGCCCGATTCGACTCCCTCACAACTCGTGTAGCAAATACACTTATCGAGCAATACTGGACGCCTAAACACCTCTCAGGGATTGACGAATCCTCGTATCAAGCGTGGAAATACTTTGACGAAGACGAAGCATTCGCAGATGTTGGATTGTACCTTCCGAGTCGGTACAAGCGGTGTGTGATGCAGAAAGTGGGAGAGACCCTCCGAAGTCACGCTGATAAACGTGAAGCCTTCCAGTCAATCCAATCAGTTCACCCCGACCACAAGATTCGCCGTATCCACACCCGACGAATCAAAGAACAACTCTGGAACTCAGAGAACTACATCAAATCCGGGTACGTTGACTTGCTCATCGGGCAACTCAACTCGTACTACGACCGTCACGGACGGTTCCCTGACTCGTATTTCGAGATGCAAGAGTGTCCCTCGTACTCGAAAGGTGTGCTTCCGTACTCCGCTGACGATGGGCCGACATCAGGGCAGGCAGTCAAATACGGATATGACGAAGACACGCAAACACTCACGACCAAACTCAAAACACCTGATACACTTGAACCCGAGTCTCGTGGTGATTGGACGTGGACAGAACACGAACTTGAGGGCTACGAAGCGTTCCACGAATTGCTCGAACATGGCAATCTCTCTGCCCCCTCGTTCCACCCCACACGAACCAAAACGGGAGAGGATTACTACGAACTATCATTCCCCGTCGAAGTCAAACACGCGAAGAAATCAGATGACGTAGAAACCGTCTTAGCAATTGATGGGGGCCTCAGAAAAGACGCAACTGCTGTTGTCGTGAACGACGATGGAGAACAACTCTCCGTCCCGTATTTCATCCAGAACACAGAGCGAGACAAGATGAGACGGCTTGCTCAGGAACGTAACCAACTCAACTCCAAACTTGCCTACCTACGCGGAAACGGACGTGACCATACGGACTCGTACACCTGTGTCCGCGCGGAGTACGAGCGCGTGAACAACAAGATTCGGCACAAGCGAGAACAACTCGTTCACGACGTTGCCAATCAAATCCTCGCACTCGCGTTAGTGTACGATGTTGATGCGATTGTTCACGAAGACCTACGAAGTCTGTCCCCGCCTCGTGGTGAGGGACAGTTGTCGTGGGAATTATCGTCGTGGGCACGCCGAGAAATAATCTCGAAAATCGAGTACCGCGCCGAAATCGCCGGACTGCACGTTGAGAAAGTGCGTCCGGGTAACACGTCTCGGTCGTGTCCTCGATGTGGTTCCACCGGGCACACTACGAAGTCCCCCGACCACTTCCACGAGGTGTGGTGGGGTGGTCACTTCCGCTGTGACAACGCTCGGTGTGGCTTTCAGGCCAACCGGGACTACGTTGGTGCGGTGAACGTAGCCCGCGTGTTCTTTAGCGAGACGGCTGAGCTGGAACACGGTTTCACGTCTTCCTATACGGGGGACTTTGAAATCGTACCAGCTAGCCGTTCCGCTGGCCCGCGTCTCACGTTCGGTGACGCTCCCGTAGCGTATCTCGGACAGTCGGAAAAAGATGTGACTGCTGGTGGCGGGTCGTGCTTCATAGCGCCCGCTGTCACCCCGACAGAGACGAAAAACAATAGCAGTAACAACGATTCAGTGTCAAGCCCAGCGACACACAGTACGTCTTGCTTCGTCAAGCAGACTGCTGTTTACTGCCGAAAATAGGAACGGTTGTTCGTGGCCGCAGACGACCTGCTCGGCGAAGTCATCGGCAACCTCCTCACGAACGCCGTCGAACACAACGACCAGGAGGGATTGACCGTCACGACCAGCGCCACCGCCGAGGGGGACACCGTGACGATCCGCATCGCGGACACCGGTCGGGGCGTCCCCGACGACCTGAAGACGAGCATCTTCCGCCGCGGAGAGACCGGCCGCGGAATCCACGCCGGAACCGGCTTTGGCCTCTTTTTCATCGATTCGATGCTGTCGATGTACGGCGGCCAGATTCACGTCGAGGACAACGACCCTCACGGGGCCGTGTTCGTCGTCGAACTGCCACGAGCGACCCAGAAACCTGCCAAAGCGAGCGCTAAATCGGTGTCGCTGCGATGACTCACCCGCGACGCGCCACGCGATAAACGTCCCGGCCGGCGTTCGATTCGAAGCGGTTGTCCTCGAGCGAGACGTTGCTCGGCGCATCCATCATCACGCCGAGAACGTTCTGGACGATGTGGGAGTCACGGACGCGCACCGACTCGGTGTTGACAAACGAAATGCCGTACCCGGTATCGACGAGGCGAGCGTTTCGAACGACGCCGCCCCTGACGTTCTCGAACCGGATGCCGTAGTCCCACCCGCTGACCGTGAGATTGTGAATCGTCACGTTCTGGACGTCCGCGGCGACGATTCCCGTCGTATCGCTCACGCCCCGTCCGGCGAGCGTGAACCCGCGTCCATCGAGGACCACGTCGTCGGCTTCGATTCGAATGCACGCTTCTGAGAGATGGGTCCCGCCGCCGTTCTGGATATCCGACGCCAGCGTGTATCGTCCAGGCTTCGTTATCGTCACCTTCGCGCCGATCGTTCGCTCACTCATCGGCCCCCTCCGTCTGCGGTGGGGTCGCCCACGCTGGCAGGCGTTTTCGCACCTCGCCCTCGAAGTCCGACGTGCCGGACATCGCCTGTATCGCTCGGGCGTCGTCGAGACTCCACACCGCGCCGTCTTCGTGAAACAAGCCGTTTACGACGCCGTTGCTCCGCTGGGGCTGAATCCACGCCGGTTTCACCATCAACGACCAGAAAAAGTTGCCAAAGCCCGTCTCGTGGACGAGCGGGGCTAAACTCGCGTAGTCAGGCGTTCTTTCGCTCGGTTTCGGTGCCGACGTGAATCCGCGACCACGGCGCGTCCGTTGCCATTCGGTAAGCCAGATTGGCGAGTCCATCGCGTCGTGGAGGACGGCGACGCGGTCGAGCATCGTCCGAAACGTCTGGCGGTCGCTCGCAAAGTTGTAGTGAAACTGGAGGATTTCGCTTCCCCACGCCGCGTACTCGGCGTTCTTGCCGAGGCTGGTCGACCCGACGGTGAGCGGGACGGTTCCCCGGTGGTCCGCGGCCGTGGCGAACATCGCTTCGGCGAAGGATTTGCGGATTGATTCCCACCCCGGTTCGTTCATCAGTTCGATGCCGAGCAACCGCTCGTCGTCGCGGTAGCGGTCCATGAACCAACGGACAAATCGACGCGTTTCGTCCCACTTCTCTCGATTGAGCAGGACGATGCTGGATGGCGAACTGAGCCCAATTGCCGTTCGCGGGTCGGTGTCTTCGAGACGACTCGGTTTCGGTTCTGCACCAATGGCGTCGAACAGGCCGAGAAGCACCGAGATGTCTCGGTCTGCCGCTGCCGCGAGGAAGTGGTCGAGGGCTTCCTCGTGCCCCTCCGGGTCGTCCTTCCACACTTCGTAACACAGCCACGTCCGAACGGCGTTCAGGTTCACCCGCTTTGCGTAC
The DNA here is from genome assembly GCF_029489995.1 of Haladaptatus sp. DYSN1. Lineage (NCBI taxonomy): Archaea > Methanobacteriati > Methanobacteriota > Halobacteria > Halobacteriales > Haladaptataceae > Haladaptatus > Haladaptatus sp. DYSN1. The sequence goes on along the minus strand of NZ_CP120470.1, from coordinate 928,238 downwards.
GATAGGTCGCGCTCTATCACCTCTGGGTCGTATCGGTCCCACATCTGATAGAGGTTGAACGCACGCGACGGGATGTAGACCGCACCGCGCACGTCGACCGGGTCCGGGTTGTGACGGTTCCCCGGTCGTTCTCGGGACTTGTCGGTTGACAGCGGCTCCGCTTCGGTCGAATGTGCGTCGCGATGACGAATCGTTCTATACCACGCCGTGCCCGCCACGCCTGAGGTAGCCCCGGCCAGCAATACGTGCCGTCGCGAGATGTCAGGAGCCATCGCACAGACTCCAGAAACTGGCTGTCAGCCCTTCGTCAAAGGCTTTTACGGTGAGTTGAGTGGGGACCATGAGTTACGTTCGCGGGATGCGCCGTCACCGTCCGCAGCTGACGCATATTCTTGTGTGAGAGTCTCTGGGTGGGTTTTCTCGGCCCGCTATTAGCGATTTTGGCCACGTTCTGGAAATTGGTACAGACGGACAGGACCGCGGCGATGCGAACAGTTTTGACACCGGCCACAGCAGTGTGTTCCATGTCAACAAGCCGCCCGAACATCGTCTTCGTCATCACGGACCAACAGCGGATGGACACCATCGGGGCGCTCGGAACCTCGCACATGGACACGCCCAATCTGGACCGCCTCGCCGAAGAGGGTGTCACGTTCACCGACTGCCACATCACCGCCCCGTCCTGTGCCCCCTCGCGTGCGAGTCTTTTTACTGGACACTACCCGCACACGACGGGCATCTACAAGAACGGCGACCGGTGGACACGCTCGTGGGTCGAAGACCTGCGCGAGAGCGGGTATCACACCGTGAACGTCGGGAAGATGCACACCGCGCCGTACAACACTCCGCTCGGGTTCGACGAACGCTACGAGGTGGAGAACAAGGACCGCTACCTCGGCCCGGTTCCCGCGGGCGACCCACCGCTCCCCGGCGAGAAGTTCTACTTAGACGAGTGGGACCGGGCGCTCCAGGCGCGCGGCCTGCTCAAACAACAACGGGAGTTCTACCGCCAATGGGATGACTACGACGAACGCCTTGGCGCGTTCGAGTGGGAACTCCCCGAAGACGCCCACCCGGACGTGTTCGTCGGCGACTTCGCGGCGCGATGGCTGAACCACATGCCCGCGCTCGACCAACCGCTGTTCATGCAGGTTGGGTTCCCTGGGCCCCACCCGCCGTACGACCCGACGCCCGAGTACGCAGCGGCGTACATGGATCGCGACCTCCCGCTGCCGACGCGCTCTGACGCCGACCTCGAGGGCCAGCCACCGCCGCTCAAAAAGCTCCGAGCGCACCACGAGGCAGTGGACCACGACTCGGTGAGTCACGACGTGGACGCGAGCGACGAGCAGCTCCACCGGCAGCGAGCGTACTACTACGCGAACGTGGCGATGATAGACGAACAGGTCGGCAAGCTACTCGACGCCCTCGAAGCGAACGGCTACGACGACACCGTCGTCGTCTTCACCTCCGACCACGGCGAGGCCCTCGGCGACCACGGCCACATCCAGAAGTGGACGATGTACGACGTCATCACGAACGTCCCGACCATCGTGTGGTCGCCCGACCGCTTCGAATCGCGCACCGTCGAGGAGTTGGTCTCGCTGTTCGACCTCGGGCCGACCGTCCTCGACCTGGCCGGCGTCGAAGCCGACCCGTCGATCGAAGCCCAGTCGCTCGTTCCCGCACTCGAAGGCGACGACGAGTGGACCGGCCGCGACCAGGTGTTCGCCGAACACGCCCGCGACGGCATCCTCCGCGAGACACAGTTCATGACGATGGTGCGGACCGACGACTGGAAACTCGTCCACTTCGTCGACGAGGAAGAAGGCCAACTGTTCGACCTGAACGCAGACCCGGACGAACTCGTAAATCGATGGGACGACCCTGACGCACAGGCCGTGAAACGCGACCTCCTCGATACACTATTGGAGTGGCGGATTCGGAGTGGGGTGCGGTCGGCTGATTGGGCGACGGAGTTCAGGTGAGGTCGGGACAGTGAACGTCACTCTGACGGAGGAAACCACGTGACTGCGGACGACCCCGTCTGCTGTAGCGCGTCGCGAAGTGGCAAATCAGGCGAGAGGCGCGAATCCGACGAAGCCGACGCCGTCGAAGCAGCGCAATCGACCGCGCCAGCCGCCTCCGACGATCCGCGGACGAAGGCGATGGTTCGTCTCGACGGCGGCTCCTTTGAGATGGGCACCGATGAGGACGTGGGCTTTCCCGAAGATGGCGAAGGCCCGGCGCGGGAGGTGACCGTCGACCCGTTCTACATCGACACATTCGCCGTGACCAACGCCCAGTTCCTCGCGTTCGTCAAGGAGACGGGCTACACCACCGAGGCAGAACGCTTTGGCTGGTCGTTCGTCTTCGCGGATTTCGTGGCCTCCGAAGACGAGAGGCACATTCTGCGAGCGGCCCCCGAAACCGAGTGGTGGGTGGCCGTCGAGGGGGCGAATTGGCTCTTCCCGGAGGGACCGAGTGCGAACGTCATCGAGGACGACCGCCTGACCCACCCCGTGACACACGTCTCGTGGGCAGACGCCACCGCCTACGCAGACTGGGCGGGCAAGCGCCTCCCCACCGAGGCCGAGTGGGAGTACGCCGCCCGCGGTGGTCTCGACGGGAAACGATACCCCTGGGGAGACCAGCTAAAACCGGAGGGTGAGCATCGCTGTAACATCTGGCAAGGTGAGTTTCCAGTGCAAAATACTGGCGCAGATGGCTTCGTCGGGACGGCGCCCGTAAACGAGTACGCCTCAAACGACTTTGGCCTCTACAACACCGCGGGCAACGTCTGGGAGTGGTGTGCCGACTGGTTCAGCCCCGACTTTCACACGACCCTCGCCGCCGACCACGACAACCCGACCGGCCCGCCCACAGGCGACGCCCGCGTGATGCGCGGGGGGTCGTACCTCTGCCATCGCTCGTGGTGCAATCGCTACCGGGTCGCCGCGCGCAGCAAGAACACGCCCGACAGTTCGACCGGGAACATCGGGTTTCGCTGTGTCGTAGATGCAAAAACTGAGTGAGAACGGGCAAAGCCCCTCATTCAGCGTCGGCCGTCGCGCCGAACGCCACCCCCAGTCCGGCTCCGAGTGCCAGTCCCATCGCGCTTCCTAACGCGATTCCGAGCGCAACGTTTCCCAACACGACACCGACCGCCGACCCGAGGCCAGTTCCGAGTGCCATCCCGATGACGATCCAAATCGCGAGCGACCCGTCGCCATTCTCCGAGCGAGCGCTCCCAAGCATACTCACAGGTCGGTTCAGTGTCGGAAAGCAGTTTCCGTGGGACGAGCAAGTGGGCACTCGACTCGCGAAAGATGAAATGAAGAAAGATGAAATGAATGGCCGTTATTGGGCGGCCTTGACCAGCGCTTCGAGGTCGAGGTGGCCAGCGCCGTGGTAGGTTTCGCCCTCTTCTGGCATACTCGCCGTGTCTGTGAGGAGCTGTTCGACTTCCTCGACGGAGGCGTCTGGACGCAGCGAGCGAATCAGCGCGACGGCACCCGAGACCTGCGGTGCGGCCATCGAGGTGCCGGCTTTCCACCCGTAGCCGCCGGGAATCGTCGAGTAAACGAGGTCCTGTGCGGCTCCCTCGACGCCCGCGTTGAACGCTTCTAGGTCGGCGTTCCCGCCGCTGGCGCTGATATCAACCGCACTCCCGTAGTTCGTGTAGAACGCGGGCTGGGTCGTCGGCTCTTCCAGTCTGTCGCCTGAGAGCCATTTCTCCTCGTTATCGCTGTGTTTGTCGCCCCAGCCACAGCCGATTGGACCGGTCGCACTCACGCCGAAGACGCCCTCGGCTTCCGTCGGCAGGCTGAGTGTGCTCTCGGGGGTCATGTCGAGGCCGTCGTTCCCGGCGGAGTTGACGATGACCGTCCCCTGTGACCGGACGTATTCTGCGACCTGTTCTGCGATACGGAGTTCCTCGATGAGGAAGGGATAGTCTTCGGGGTAGACGTACGGAGCGGGGAAGCCCACGCTGTAGTTGATGGCGTCACAGCCAGCCTCGGCGGCTTTCACCCATCCGGCGTAGCCGTCGCCCTGTTTGCCTTCGACGCCCGAGAACATCCGGTAGGAGACGATTTCCGTATCGGGTGCGGTCCCGAGGACGCCACCATCGGGGCCGTCGTTGCTGTTCGTCGCCGCGATGATGCCAGCGACGTGGGTCCCGTGGCTCCCCGCGCCGTTTGGTCGCCAGTCAAAGCGGTCTTCGGAGACGTTCTCGGAGAGGTCGTCGTTGACGACGTCCGCGAGGTCGGGGTGGCTGTCGTCGACGCCCGTGTCGACGACGGCGACGCGCGTTCCCTCGCCGGTCGTGGTGTCGTGAATCGACCGCTCGTTTTCGGGCTGGTCGGTGAGTTCGTCACTGACGTTCTGGACACGCTTGTCCCACTGGTACTCGGAGTTCTTTGGCGCACCGTCGTGGTTGTGACTCGCTCCCTCACCGTCGAGGGAGGGACCGTCTCGGGACGCGACTGCACCTGTCGTATCGTCGCTCAGGTTGAGGGTGATATCACTGACCGTCGTCCCGTCGACGCGTGACTGGTCGCCGCGGGCGACGAGGACGTCCGCCTGCGAGAGGTCGTGGACGATTTCGATGTCGTCTGGAACCGCCCCACGCTCGACGTCCCGGAGGTTGATGAAGAATCGCGAGTCTGCTTCCTGTGCCGTTACTTGCCCAGCCCCCAGGGTCCCCACACTGACCGCCCCAGTAAGCTTCAAAAACGTCCGCCGATTGTAATCAGACATCCGAATAACCTTGGCCGATTGACACGTATAACGTTTGTGTTAGCAGAAGATAGGTAGAAAAATACGAGTTGAATCGAGTGCGGCACAGCCCCCAGCTGTCCCTCCGGTCGAAGGTACCGAGCCACTCGAATCTGTTTAAACCACCACTGGCAATCGCTTCGTTGTTGCCGGGACGTCGCGTTGGCGAACTACTCAGGTTCACCGACCGTGAGCACGGGCACCGGTGCCGATCGAACAGTCTTTTCTGCGACGCTTCCGAGGAGGATTCGCTCCGTCCTGCGTCTGCCCGTCGTCCCCAGGACGACAACGTGGATGTCGTTGGCGTCGATACAGTCGAGAATCGCATCCACCGGATCCCCGTGTTCGAGATGTTCTACTATCTCGGAGAGACCGAAGGTCTCTGCTTCTGTGACGAGTTCTTCGATGGCTTCCGTTGCTGCTTGTTCGTGTGCTTGTTCAGGAAAAGCCGACCGAATATCGAAGCCGAGTGATGCGTCGTCCACGACCGAAAGGACGTGAGCGGTTGCGTTAAGCGACTCCGCGAGCGCCAGTCCATGTTTCGCTGCCCGGAGTGCGCCAGCACTGCCATCCGTTGGGATGAGCACATTCTCGTAAGGGAACACCAACTGCTCGTCGGGCTGCATTCTGGCGGTGAGGACAGGGACCGAAGCGAGACGGACGACCTTCTCGCTGACACTACCGTGGAGATACCGTGACAGTCCCGTTCGCCCATGGGTGGCCATCACGATCAGATCATGCCCGTACCGCTCGGCGTACTCGACGATGGTGGGCGCTGGATTCCCCTGTACGACGTCAGTCTCGTACTCGACACCACGGGCCGACAAGGTCTTACCTGCATCCTCGACGATGTCTTCGCCCTCCTCGACGAGCGCGTCGACCACCGTGTTTTCGACGACGGTGACGCTGTCGCGCGTCGTATCTGCGACGAAAAGGAGATGGACCGTTGCGTCTGCCCAGTTCGCAAGCTCCCCGACGTGCCGGAGAATTTCACGACTGTCCTCGCTTTCGTCAACTGGGAACAGGATATTCTCGTACATACTCCCGATACAGACTGATACGGGAGGTGCTTTCTAAGGTGTTTGCACGGGGGGAGTGTTGTTACAAGCGGCGATAGATGACAAAATTCCACGAACGCTCTCGAGTCACAGGTCCCCTCCAGTGCGTTCACGATCTGCTACCGTACCCCTTCCCATAGCGTCCGCTCGTTGGACACGGAATCGTCGACGACCTCCGAGGTTGTATCGAAGTGCATGGTTGCCCTGCGACCGAAATTATACATTGGCCAGCCGCAATCTCCAGTAGTCGCAAAGCCGACCCACGCGGCGTGCATCGTGTCAGCGAGCGATTGCGGCGGGTTGGGTCCCCAAAGTGCCTCGGTCTCGTTTCCGAGCGTATCGAAGACAAAGGGAATCTCTAGGGCATGGCACGCGCCGATGCGGCCGTTGAACTGTGGGGAACGCCAGGCGAATTCGTACATGTAGGTTGCCTGTGCGTTCTTCGCATGAGCGTCAGCCAGGCGGATCGCAGGGATACGCCAGAACCAGTCGGTCTGAATGGCTGCGAGCAGGTCGCCAGCACCGGCGTCGGGATAGAGATTGCGATACGTGGATAACGCCTCTTCAACCGAAAGTCCGTATGCGGCGACAGCGCCGGACAGGGCCTCCTCAGTTATCTGGTCGATGATACCACTGGCCACCAAGAATAACCGATGCTCGTCGGTGTTCGTCCCCACCAGTAGGTCGATATCTGAACTGGCACCTGCCTCGATGCAATCGAGTGGGGCCGCAGGAAGGACGTCCCCGTCGACCACCGGCTGCCACGGCATGAAGGTAGCCACCACCTCACCACCCCAGCGCTCCGGGTCGGGAGTCGATTGCAGATCAACCCGTAGCTCTTCTTGCGCAGCCAGCACGCGATCGACGGGGACATCGGCGATTGCCTCTCGGGTAGCTTCCACACCAAGTTTCTCGGCGAGATGCTGGGCAATCTGCGTCCCCGTCTCAGGCGACAATACATGCTGGGCTCCTCCGCTCTGAGCGATGGCATGCTGGAACAACCCTTCGGCAGAGGGCATGGCGAGCAACGTCGCGACGCTCATCGCGCCAGCCGATTCGCCAAAGATGGTGACGTTCTTCGGGTCGCCACCGAAAGCCGCGATATTTTCCTGCACCCACTCGAGGGCGGCGACCTGGTCGAGCAAGCCCAGGTTTTCGATGCCGTCGTCAAAATAGAGGAATCCGTCAGCTCCAACCCGGTAACTGATGGTCACACAGACGACGCCGTCACGAGCGAACCGACTACCGTCGTACCAGGGCGAGGCGCTTGTCCCGTGATATTCGTACACCCCGCCGGGAATCCACACCATCACCGGCCGAGTGGCTGAGCCGGGATCTTGGGTCCAGATGTTGAGCGTGAGACAATCCTCACCAGAGTCGGTGAGCTCCGGGAGGATTAGCTTGACCTCCGGCGGGTACTCCGGTTGCGGTGACTTCGGGCCGTAGGTGAGCGCGTCCCGCACGCCACTCCAGGGCGCAGGTGGTTGCGGGGGCTGAAACCGATTCTCCTCGTACGGTGGGGCCGCGAAGGGAATTCCCTTAAACACGCATACGCCATTGACCTCACTACCACGGACCGTCCCGGACCTGGTACTGACAAGCGTATTCATTTCTCAGTCTCCCTGAAACCCCCTACACAGGGGCCGGCGTCTCGCTATCGGCCGGGACCGTCTCCTCCTCGGAGGGGAGTGCGATGAGCTGATTGAACGCCGCTGCGAGCGTCGCGAGCGTGAAGACCGTCGTCAGCGCACTGCCGACCTGGGTGATGACAACGCCGACGACGCCGCCGGCCACCCCGCCGATGCCGAAGACGGCGCTCACGACGAGCTCGATGAGGACGACTGCAACGCCAAGCAAGAAGAGTCGCAGGCGGTGCCCGCGGGTCAACGCCCAGCTCTCCTGCATACCCGCGATGAAGTTTCGGTCCTCGGTCGCGACGTAGACGGTCCAGAACGCCAGTGCGACGAGCAAGAAGATGCCGGGGATGACGAATAAGACGAAGCCAATCCCGACGATTATCGCGAAGACGATGACGCCGACGAAGAAGTTCACGCCCGGCCACACGATGTTCTGGGTGAAGTTCGCTCCCGGCAGGCGCTCGGTCTCGTCACTCACGAAGGTCCGGAGTGCACCGATGGTGAGAACGATCGTTGCCAAGCCCGCGAGGAGTGAGACGAGACCTCCCACGACCGGTGGGACAGCCAAGGGGGCAGCACCGATCTCTCCAGGGAACGGAAACTCCGGCGGGAGAACGCCGCGGTCTGCGACCCACCGTGTGACACCGAGCCCGACGATTGTGTTGACCGTCGAGACGACAAACAGGACACCCACGAGGAGCAGGCCGTTCCGGGCGACGGTCCGGTTGACGCCTCTCCGCAGGGCGGCTTCAATGTTAATCGGCATAGCGTGTATTCGTACGCTCTCGGCCGACATATAGCGCTAGTCTGACTCCTGGCTACTGGGAATGATCGAGTACATCACGAACGATCGACAGCCGATACCGAGCGTACTCCCAGTTCTTCGACTCGGCGCTATTTCGTCGTCACGTATGTCGGAGCCGGTACGCACCATCGTTTCAACTCCTGAGTCCACACACCGCTGGACGATGTGTTTCGAGAACGTGTGGGACTGACTTCCTCCCACGACTGAAGTCGGGGCTTTCTCCTCGAACCACTGTAAGTGGATGCGGCGAGCCCCCCTCCGTCAGTGTGTGTCCAGCGGGCCGTCCGGGGGTGGGAGGCCTATATTTCATGCGGGCGTATCTTCCACCTTAGGTGGCACCATGAAGACGCAGTACTACACCGCGACGAGCATCGACGGGTATCTCGCTGACGAGGACAACTCGCTCGACTGGCTCTTCCAGTTCGGCGAACTCGACGGCATGGACGACGAGTACGCACAGTTCATCGAACAGATTGGCGCGGCGGCCATGGGGTCTACTACCTACGAGTGACATCCTCCCCGTCGTAAACGACGGGGCTTCCCCGACACGGGGACTCAGGCCGAGTGCCTGAAGGTTTCAGTCCTGATGCGTCGTGAGGGTCATTTGCGCTGGTGCGCTCGTCTCACGGTGGACTGTGGCGGTGTCACAACCGCTCCCGTCCTGTGGCGAGTCATCGCCTGCCTGTTTCACTGGCAGGCTCTCTCCCCACGGGTCTACGCGACGTGCGATGTTCGCACTCGCGTTAATATCCGCTTGAAACGTCGAAACGTGGCACACCGGGTTCTTGCACTTGAACTCAGCCTGTCGGGGCCGATACCCGATGTGCTTGCACGAGTGGCACGTCTTCGACGTGTACTGTGGGTGGACGTACCGAACCGGAATACCCGCGTCTCGTGCTTTGTCCTCAATACGCCCCTGCAAACGGGCGAACGCCCACGAGTGCAGACGTCGATTCATGTACTTCCCGTAGTCCAGCGACTCACGGATGTACGCCAAGTCCTCCATCACGATAACAGGGTTATCGAACTGTTGAGCGTACTCCACGGACTCACGAGACGCCTTCTCGATGATGTCCGTGAGTCGATTCTGGTAGTACGAAAAGCGTTCTTCGACGCGCCACTCGGATGCGTCTCGCTCTTGGAGGCGTTTCAGGGTGGTGAACATCTCCTTGCGGAGTCGCTTGGCTTCCTTCCCGTTGATGAGAAGTGGTTTGGTGGGGGTGTCGTGTTGGAGGGCACAGCCCGTAACCAACATCGACTCGCCAATATCGAATCCAACCCGAGTCGGATTCTCAGGGATTTCGGAGGTGTCCGTGATTTCGTATTCGACGGTAACGTGGAGTGTCCACGTCTTCCGGTGTTTCTGCAAGCGAAGTTCGCCCACTTTGGTACCCGACTCGTCATCGAGTAGTTCGCCCCACAAGTCCTCTTGCTCGGGATTCAGTCGAAGTGGTATCCAGAAGTTGGTTCCGCGACCGGGTTGCGGAACGTTCCAACAGATTTCGTACTCACGCGAGGAGTCGCGGTCGAACTTTCCAGCCCGATTCACGAATCGGAGCGGGTGGTCTTCTTTGAGTTCCTTCGCACGGTACGTGCGTCGGAGTTTTGGGACGTAGGATTTGAGAGCGTCTTTCGCTTGGTACGGCAAATTGTACGGAGTTACCACGTCGTTCGTGGCGCTCATCGTCGTGCAACCGTTGTCGAACGCCTCGTAGAGTGCCTCTCGGTACTCGGTGAGGGTTTGCTGGAGGCGTTGCTCTTTGCACCGCGTGGGCGGTGCGAGCGTGGCTTCCAGCGTCTTGTTCGCGGTTGCAGACACAGTAACCTGTACGAATTAGACACACTTAAACGTAACTAATACGTAACACAGGACATGACGAAGTACGTAAAAATCGAGTTCGATAACGAGGAGCAGTACGAATCGTTGAAAGAGACGAAAGACCACTACGGGTTTACGTGGAAAGGGATGTTACTGAAGGCGCAACGCACGTTGGAGTCCCAACCGAGCGACGAAGAGCAGTAGTTCAGCAGGTGTCGGATTCCCTCCCGGCCTGAAGGCCGGGATTCCCTCCTTGTAGGAAGATGGCTACTACATCACGTCGACCGCGTCCGATTCGGCGAGCGCCGCCCTGAGTTCGCCGCGAGCAATCTTCGCGACGCCCTCGATTGGCTGAAGCGTGCCCCACTCGGGAACTGCCTCGCCGCAGTCCGGGCACCGCCGCACGACGCGGTCGCGCGCTGGTTCGATATTCCAATCCACGATAGCGTCGTCGTGGCCCGTCCAGCCACAGCGACAGTCGAGTTTCGCGTGCGGTTCGCTGAAGCTTCGCTCCCAGCGCGGTTCGGTCATTGGACTAGCAACCCGAGAGAGTATGTTAAGTGTTGTCTTTGGCCATAGTAGGGTGAGTGAAGTGATGCAGCCTGAGTCTTAAATACGAATTCGCGGCCAGAGGGGCCATGGGAAGAAATCAGATGGCGACGTGTACGAGACTGGCCGTTCTCAGACGTGAGGCCGACGTCACACTCGACTACGACTGCTGTGGGAGGGCGTCCACCGATCCAGTATAGCTCGGCCGAGGCTGCTGCTGGCGCGCCGTCGACGTCAGGTGGTCGACGACGTACTCCGCATCCCTGCCGACGCCGGTAAACAATCCCGATGTCATCGCATACAGGAAGAACAGGCCAACGAAGTACAGGCCCGGCTCATCCGGGACGACACCGCGCACGTGAACGGGCTCCTTGGGCTGTTCCTTCCCGTCGAAGATTGGAAGGTCGATCCACGAAAAGTCAGGACGGAAGCCAGTGCACCAGATGACGTTCTTGACGTCAAGGACCCGGTCGTCCCCGACGACGGGGCGGCCGTCGCGGACGCCAGTCGTGCGAGGCACTCGCTCGATGCCAGCCGCGGCCAGATCACTCGGCTTCGTGCGCACCAGCTGGATGCCCTGGGACAGCATCTTCGGACGCTTCCGGCGCCCAATCGGCGTCTCCGTCGTGAGAATTCTGTGAAAGAGCACGCGCATCACGAACGGGCCCCCCAGGTGACGGCCGAACCAGGAGTCGATGTGGAATGGCACGTGACCGACGTCCCGGCCAGACAGCCACGTCTCGTGCTCGTCGACGACATCGAGGGCGATCTCTGCTCCCGAGTTACCCGCACCGACGACGAGCACGCCCCCGTCCTGCAGCTGTTCGGGGTTGCGGTAGTCGCTCGTGTGCAGCTGGACGACGTCGTCGGAGAGCTTCGACGCGAACGCCGGGACCTTCGGGGCCTGGTAGCTCGCCATCGCCACCACGACGTTGGTCGCCTCGATCCGCCGGTCGCCCGCGGTGATGAGGAAGCGATCGCCGCTCCGTTCCAGCCCATCCACGCGGACGCCGAGTTCGACGGGCAGGTCGAACCGTTGGGCATAGGTCTCCAAGTAGTCGGCGACCTCATCCTTCGTGGGGAAGGCGTGTGGTGAGCCCGGGAAGTCCATCCCTGGCAGGCTCGAGTAGCGGGCGGGCGTGAACACCCGGAGAGAGTCCCAGCGGGCCCGCCATGCGTCGCCAACGCGGTCGCTCGCGTCGAGAATGACGAAGTCCTGGTCGTGCTGGTGCAGGTAGTACCCGGTCGCCAGTCCGGCCTGGCCGCCGCCGATAACGACGGTCTCGTATCGTTCGATCATGTGTTTGGTCCTCGGTAAACGTACGCGACGGAGGGACGTGATGGTGCCGCGTGCAAGATTTCACGCCCTGAAATCTCGGGGAGGCCGGATCCCTGCTCCGTCAGAGGCTCTCGGCTGGCCGGGTTGCAAGTCCGATGACGGTGGCCGTCGCCCGTGGCGTTACGACGGCACGCGTGATTCGAAGGCGGTAGGATCTACCGGGGTCGCCTCTGCACGAACTTGCTCGAAGATCGAGATGGCCCAGTCACGCGCCTCTGGGGCGTCGGTGTCGATGACCGCCACGAGTGCCCCAGTCTTGGCGTCATGACAGCAGATGCCGGCCCGGTCGTCCACGATGCCGAGACCGCAGCGATCACCGTCAGGAAGGTGGTCGTGGACGAGGACGGTCGCATTCTCGCAGGCGGCGACCTCCATGATCCGGGCAGGGTTCCAGGCAAACATCCCCTCCAGAGTCTCGGGCGTGAACACGTACTCGAAGGTCATCCCGTCGAGGACTGCGCCGCAGGCCGTCTCGAGGTTGCTCGACTTGTAGACGATGTTGTCGAACCCGCGCAACGACGAGGTCGACGCGATGAGCTGACCGAGGCGCTCGACGGGCTCGTAGGGGTACCCTGGCCCGGGGTAGGAGACGACCGCGTCGGCGAACAGGTCGACGGAAAAGCCCGGCATCTCGACCGGCAGCCACTGCCAGACGTCGCGGAGTTTCTCCTCGACCTCCATCGCGTCCCGGAGAGTCAAGAACTGGTCGGCCACGTACTCGCCGAGGGGGGTCAGCCCGTACGTGGGGCCGTCCCTGCCGAGCCACTTCCGCTCTTCGAAGTCGGCGAGCACCCGTCCGACGGTTGGCGAGGAGGCGCCGGTGGCCTCACACAGCTCTCGACGGTCAGTCGGCCCGTCGCGCAACGTTTCGAGGACGCCGACGCGGTGGGCCGACGTGGCCAGGAACTGGATGTTGTCGATTCCCGCAGTCATAGGTACTGTAGTAGGGCGAGGAGCTTAGCGTTTCTACCGTGGGGAGGGACAGGCGACTCTCTGTTCGAGGGACTCGGGAAGATCACGTGTTGCTGAGGCAAACACCAAGTCAACTGCCAGTTTTCGGACAGTCAATCACGACGGGAGACCGTCGCAACGACAACCACGGATACGCAGTGTGGGCACTCATACGTGCGGGTTCAGTGGTTGCGAACCGTGCGGCGTGGACAAGACGCTTCGCGTCTTGTTCGCATCTCGCAGGACCACAGGTCCTGCGGACTCGTCGGAATCCAGCGGATACCGAGACACCAGAACGCATCGCGTTCTGGGGACGATTCATCCCACGACTCAAGTCGTTGGTTTTCTCGCCTAATCTCTATAAAGATTCAAGAAGAATACTGGTGGCTTTAGCTGAATTGCAGGCGGGTACGCCCCCTTCCTCAACGAACGACCGAAGGGAGTGAGTAGGGAGGGGATACACCGCCGTCTTCGTCTACGTTCACTGTGCGGTATACCTTTACTCCCCCCGCGTTCAAACGGTGTCGTAAGGCACTCACTCCACTGCGTCCGGTGTTCAAACGTGGTTCGCGAAACGGCTTCGCCGTTTCGTCATCACGAAAGGCGCGACGCGCCGTTCGAACGACGACAAAAAGCGTGCACCGGTCGTGGCTGTTGAGTGTCCATCCGGTAGGAGTGGGACACTCCGAACCGCCTGTAAAGGGAAATCGCCTGCGGAGTCTGGAACCGCTGTGGAAACGGTTTCTGCAAGTTCCGACACAGAAACAGGAAGCTCCCACCTCAACAAGTGAGGGCCGGGTAGGCCCGAACGCGGTAGGTGGGAGTAGTTCACCCACCAGATGAATCCGACTATTTAACTCACAATCCACCGTATTACGCACTGTGCGTGGAGAGCTGGCAGTTGACCCGGAGTTTGCCACGGTTCATAGCCGAAACCAAAACGTAAGCCGACCACGTCCCCAGAAATCACAGATTTCTGGTGTGCGAACGAGACGCGTCTCGTCAACGCCGACCGTCGTTAAACAATCAGGTAACTCGAAGCCCCATGCGGGTACGAGTAACGGCTTCGTGGCAGCGCCACTGGCTGACTGTCCAGCAAACCTTAGACTCCCAACCTTCAGGATTGACCTGCCCGGCCAACACCGGGTGGGAGACCCGCGTCGTTAGACGCGGGAGGATGTCACCCTGTCTGATGACCTCAACTACACTCGCTAATCGCCCGAAATGAGCCCTCAGATGCCTCCAAACGAGACGAGAGGCAATCAGCGCGCCGAATCAACGACGATGGGGCAGACAGTTCGCCAGTTCGGGACGTCTGCCGTCCGACTGTGGCGAACAATCAGCGTGCCTCCACGAGTGTACACCACCGATAAGCCCCGACACGCGACATGGCTCGAACTCTTTTTCGATCTCGTCTACGTTGCAGCCATTGCCGAACTTGGTGGGCTACTGCATGATGACCCGAGCGTCAGTGGGTTCCTCGGGTTTGCCGGCTTGTTCTTCATCGTCCTCTACACCTGGTTGGGCTTCACGCTCTACGCTGATCAATTCGATACCGACGATTTGTTCCACCGGCTCGGGATGGCGGCGACCATGTTAGGCGTCATCATCCTCACGGCGACCATTCACGACGCCCTCCGCGGTGGCTCGGTTGCCTTTACGCTGGCGTACCTCCTGCTTAGAGTCCTCATGATCGGCATGTACCTCAGGGCTTGGTTTAGCATCCCAGATATGCGGCTGTTCACAGAAGCGGTCATACTCTCGACAGCGGCGAGTGCCGTAGTCTGGGCGTCATCGCTGCTCGTTTCCGAGCCCTGGCGGTTCGTCATCTGGGGGCTATCCTACGTGGTCGGTCTGGCGACGACCACCGTCGTCTACGTCGGGAGTGATACCATACCGAAACCTACCTCCCACTACTCCGAACGGCTCGGCCTATTCACCATCCTTGTCCTCGGAGAAACCGTTATCGCGATAGCCGTGGAGACGTCGGGTACTGACTGGGGATTCAACTCCGGACTCGTCGCTGGAGCCGGGTTTATCGTGGTGCTGGCCTTGTGGTGGACCTACTTTCGCCACGTCGATGAGTGGTTCCTCCACCGCGCGTTCAACGAGGATAAAGGGGCGTGGTCACGTGTCCGTGAATACTCGCTAGTACACGTTCTGAGCCATTACTTGGTCTACGTCGGGATCGTCGCTGCCGGTGTCGGCATCGCGTTTACCGTCGAGGCCGCAGCAGCTGGACAACCGATTGAGTGGAACCGCGCGGCGGTACTTGTGGCCGGCGTCGCCACCTACCTCCTCGGGACCATCGTCGTCCATCGAACAACGTTCGACCCAGTGAGGGATAGATCGGTGGTTCTTCGGCTGGGGGTCGTTGCGCTCGTCACCCTGTCTATTGTGCACCCCCCTATCGAGCCTATCGCGTTCCTCGGGTTCGTGGCTAGCTTGCTGGTGACGTTCAACATCGTGGAAGGTGGATGGGCGGTAGTCGCCGGCCCAACGAGAGAGAGGTGACCAGCCCTCAGGAGATCGGCGCTTTCGTTCGACGGTGGTCAGTTTGCCCAGCCTCAAATTATGACCGACTGGTCGCGTTGAAAAACGAGTGGGATCCGGATAATCGTTTCCGGATGAATCAGAACATCTCGCCAACGGTCTGAGTGACGTCCCTCGTTCGTGCACAGATAGAGGGATACTCAGTTGACCGCGCCCACTGAAGTGAATGCACATGAACAATGTTGGATGATAGTCAAGTACACGCATTCCCAGAATGCTCCAGTGGCCGCCATCCGGCGAGAGGAGCCGCGAGGACTGAATTCTAGGTACGAGCGGTGTGAGAAATATATACGAGATTTTTACATTAGTTAAGGAACATGTTTATTATCGTTCCTTGTGTCGTGGCCGTATGGAAACTCCTGAGAAAAGACCACCCACCACCCTAAGGGATACCCTGCGGGTGTTCGAGAAGGTGGACACCAAATACGCGCCGCTCACAGCTCAGGAGGTCGCAGACGGACTGGGAACGACCCACAAAATCGCACGGGAACACCTCGCCCGACTCACAGAGCAAGGCACACTTGGCTCGAAACGCGTGGGTGACACCCGCGTCTGGTGGCTCCTCGCCGACCGGACACACCGAGAAGCAGACCTCCGGCGCGAGCGCGAACTGACCGACCAACTCCTGAAGACAGCTCCGGTCGCCATTTCGGTCAAGAATGCAGCTGGCGAGACGATAGTAGCGAACCGACGCGCCCAAGATCTCCTTGGGTTGTCAGAACGAGAAATCCTGGACAAACCCGAAGACGTAGACGAGTGGGACATTTTCGACGCCACTGGCGAACCCCTGGACCCCGAGGACACGCCAGCGGCACGCGTCTATCAAACTGGTAACCCGGTGTTTAACGAAGAAGTTGCCATCAGGCGCCCATCTGGAGAGCAAATGTGGTTCTCGGTGAATGCCGCTCCGATCTTCGACGACGACGGAACCCTCGATCGAGTCGTCTCCGCTGGTGAGGACATTACCGAACTCAAGAAACGAGAGCGACAACTCGAACAACGAAAGAGCGACCTCGAGACGGAGTTGAGCGAAATTCTCGGGCGAATTTCAGACGGCTTCTACGCACTCGACAACCAGTGGTGCTTTATCCACGTAAACAGCCGCGCAGAAGAAATCCTCCAGCACACAGCAACAGACCTCCTCGGAACGCAAATCTGGACGGCGTTTCCGGATGCAGAAGACAGTCTTTTTTGGGAGCAAGTTCACGAAGCGATGGACTCCCAAGAGCCCGTCTCGTTCGAGGTGCACGAAGCGCACGAAGACCGCTGGCTCGAAGTGAACGCCTATCCATCGAAGACCGGGCTTTCGGTGTACCTCAAAGACATCAGTCAGCGTGTACACCGCGAACACCAACTCGAGCGTTACGAGAAGATTTTTGAGACCATTCAGGATGGCGTGTATTCCGTCGATAACGACAACCGATTTACGATGGTTAACGACGCCTACCTCGAGATGGTTGAATATCCGCGAGAGGAACTCATTGGAGCGCATTCCTCGACGGTCGTCGAAACAGAAACGACCGAAACAGCCCAAGAAATCCAACAGAGCCTCGAAAGCGACGAGGTTGAATCGTCAAAGCTCGAAGCAGACCTGTATACTTCCTCCGGCAGAACGATTCGCGCAGAAGCCACGTTTGCTCTCCTTCCAGGGGACGGTGACGGCTACGAGCGAGTTGGTGTTGTTCGCGACGTCAGCGACCGCGTTGCGCGCGAACGGGCTCTCACCGCCCGTGCTCGCCAGCAGAAAGCTGTCTCAGAACTTGGGCAGCTAGCGCTTGAAAACTCCGACCTCGACGACTTGTTCAAGCAAGCGTCACAACGCGTCGCAGCAGTACTCGAAAACGACTACTGCAAAGTACTCGAGCTTGACGCCACCGCAGAGCACTTACTGTTACGCCAGGGCGTCGGCTGGCGCGACGGAATCGTCGGCACAGCAACGGTTTCGAGCGTTGAGGCAGAGTCACAAGCCTCGTACACGCTCCTCTCTGAAGGACCCGTTATCGTTACCGACCTTGAAAACGACACACGGCTCTCTGGACCAGAGCTGCTCACTTCACACGGCATTACCAGCGGTATCAGCACGATTATCGGGTCACTCGAGGCGCCGTGGGGAATCCTCGGAACGCATGCCACAGAGAAGAAGTTGTTCACTGACGAGGACATCTCATTCATCCAGAGCGTTGCCAACATCCTCGCAGAGGCCATCGAGCGCCAGCGATATGAAGACGAACTGGAGGCCCTGGTCGAGGCGCTCGGAGAGTCAAACGAGCGCCTCGAACAGTTCGCCTACATCGCCTCCCACGACTTACAAGAACCCCTCCGCATGATCTCTAATTATCTCCAGCTCATCGAAAGTCGATACAGGGATGAACTCGATGATGACGCTCGCGACTTCATCGATTTCGCGGTAGATGGGGCCGAGCGAATGCGAGAGATGGTCAACGGCCTGCTCAAATATTCGCGCGTCGATACGGAAACCGAGCCGTTCGAGCCGACAGATATCGAGGCTGTCGTAGAGCGAGTGCTCGCGAACCTGCAGTTACCGATAGAACAACACGCAATTGAGGTGGCTGTCGAGCCGCTTCCAACTGTCTATGGAGACCGCAAGCAATTCGAGCAGTTGTTCCAGAACCTCGTCTCGAATGCCATCAAATATCGGAGCGATACGTCTCCGCAAATTGAAATCGGCGTCACAGAACGCGAGACCGACTGGCTGTTTGCCATCTCGGACAACGGGATTGGAATCGATACCGACCACCACGAACGCATCTTCGAGGTGTTCAGGCGACTCCATTCTCACGAAGAGTACGCAGGGACCGGCATTGGCCTCGCCCTGTGTCGGAAAATTGTCGAACGACACAGTGGTCGCATCTGGGTGGAGTCTGCACCCAACGAAGGCTCGACGTTCTACGTTACGATTCCACGGACAGAGGTTTCCAATGAGTAACACTCGCAACGCAACACCAATCGACATTCTGTTAGTCGAGGATAATCCAGGCGACGTACGACTCACCAAAGAGGCATTCAACGAGGGGCAGATTAACAATAAATTACACGTCGTCACCGATGGTGAAGAGGCACTCGACTTCCTGTATCGTCGTGGTGAGTACGAATCGACGATTCAACCGCAACTTATCCTCCTTGACCTGAACCTGCCAAAAGTCGACGGCCTTGAGGTCTTAGAGCAACTCAAATCGGATCCAACCCTCCGACACATTCCAGTCGTCATTCTGACGAGCTCTGCAGCAGAAGAAGATATCATCAAAAGCTACGAGTTACACACGAATGCCTATTTGACCAAGCCAATCAATCCAGCCGAATTCATCAGCCTCGTCCGGACGTTCGAGCTATTCTGGTTTGAGTTCGTACAGCTACCCCCACGGGAGCGCTGAAACCCCATGCATCGACAGAAATCCGCTCACGACGAAGCAATCTCGATACTCCTTGTCGAGGACAATCCCGGTGATGCCCGTTTTATCAGAGAGTTATTCCGCGGTGTTGAAGAACTCTCTGAGCGCGCGCCGACTCCGGATCGAAACCGACTGACAGAGCAGACAGACAGTCCACTCCCTGCCGACCCGACAATCGTTCACGAGACACGACTCACAGCCGGCCTCGAACGTCTCACAGACAGCCACATTGATGTCATTCTGTTGGACCTGAATCTGCCAGATAGCGGTGGGCTAGAGACGGTCGAAACGGTTCGAACGCATGTACAATCAATCCCAATTGTCGTGCTCACTGGCCTTCGTGACCGGAACCTTGGGGTAGCGGCACTCCGCAAAGGGGCCGAAGAATATCTCGTCAAAGATGAAATCAACGCGGATATGTTGATTCGATCGGTACACCACGCGATCGAGCGGAAAGCCCACGAACGAGAGCTCGTACAGTACCAAACACTCATCGAGACCGTGAGTGATGGCGTGTACGTCGTTGATGAGGAGTCGCGGTTCGTTCTCGTGAACGAGGCACTCGAATCGATAACCGGATATTCACGTGACACACTGCTCGGCGCTTCAGCTACGCGCCTGCTGACCCAGCCTAACAACGAGACGGGCGACGAAGCCAGCAAGTCGAAACTGGCAGCCGAAAACCAGCCAGGAAAGATTGAAACGGAGCTACGAACCGCAGACGGCAGTTCGATTCCAGTCGAAACGAACGTCACGCCGCTTCCACTCGGTGACGATCGATATGGGCAGGTGGGGGTCATCCGCAACATCACCGAACGAAAGGAGCGAGAGCACAAACTTGAGCGCCAGCGAAATCAACTTGCGATGCTCAACTCGTTAAACGAGCTCGTCCACGAAATTTCACACCTCATACTCGAATCGACCACCCGCAAAGAGATCGAGCAACTGGTCTGTGAGCACCTTGCAAATTCAGATGCCTACGAGTTCGCCTGGATTGGTGATGTGACCTCCGACAACGAAACAGTCACCATGCGGGCCGAAGCCGGCGTCAATGGCTATCTCGATGCAACGACAGTTCGGGTCGGCGACGATGTTGAAGGACACGGCCCAACCGGGAAGGCAATTCGGACCGGCGAGGTTCAGGTTTCCCAGAACATCCACCGAAACCCGACCGATGAACCGTGGGCCGAACGGGCCTGCGAACACGGAATCGGTGCGTTTGCGGCCATTCCAATCGAGTACGAAAATACCCTCTATGGCGTGTTGAACATCTCTGCTGCGAAGCCAAATACGTTCAACCAGAACGAACGCACGGTCATCGCTCGACTCGGAGAGGTAATCGGCCACGCAATCAATGCCATCGAGCGAAAGCAAGCGTTGATTAGCGAAGAGGTGGTCGAACTCAGATTCCAGGTCCGAAACGTGCTCGGCGCAGAGACGCCCCACGCAGGGACAATCACGTTCGACCGGACGATTCCACTTGGCGAGAACAAGTTTCTCCAGTACGGGACGGTGACCCACGAGGCAATGGAGACACTCGCCGCCTTTGTCTCCGAATTTCCGCATTATCGAGACGTGACACTTGACGACCCGGAAGCAGACGTATCTCGATTCGAAGTGCAGCTTTCAGGGCCGCCTGCCATCTCATCGGTTGCAGCCATCGGTGGGCGTATCGAATCTGTCGCGATCGAAAAGGGAGATATCAACATTGTGGCCCAGATTCCACCGGGTGCAAACGTTCGCCGAGTCGTCGACGCCGTCAAAGCGGAATATCCCCGTGCGGAGATACTAGCTAATCGTCGGACGACTCGTACCACCGAGCGAGCACAACGACTCGACCAGATTATTCACGAGCGGCTTACCGATAAACAACGAGCTGCGCTCGAAACGGCCTATTTCGCTGGGTTCTTCGAATGGCCACGCAATAAATCAGGCGAAGATGTCGCCACGTCGATGGGGGTTGCCGCCTCAACGTTTCACGAACACATCCGCACAAGTCAGCGAAAACTCTTACGTGCGGTTTTCGATACTGACCACTCCCACGACTGACGTCGTGGGCGTTCTCCTCACGTCTTTGAGAATCGAACAGATAAGAGGCAACTAGTCGACACTGCAGGCGAGTGCCCCACAAACGACACATTTCTAGAGTGCTAAAAATCAACATAGGCCACGGTAGATACCTCCAACAAGTTGTTTGTATGGTGTTGGATGTTGAAAATAACAAACGCCGAAAATTTTGGGTGGTAGGATATTGATACTCGCGGAGAATTGAAGATGTAATGATACCCACCCTCTCGGTAGTCACTGACCGGTTGCAGCACGTCATGTCCTTGTTGGCTCAGGGCCAGCCCGTTCTCACTGACGCGAACGATATCGACTTGAAAGACGCATCTGCAGAGGGTGAGAAGACTGTTGCACGAAACAGAACGGTTGGAGAAGAAAACAAGACAGCGGTTGACCCTGCTGAGTTGCAGACACCCAGTGACGTTTTGGCTAAACTGGGACAGCTGCCAGAGGAGTTCGTCATCCACCTGCTCGAATCGAACGACGGACGACTGAAACAACAGGCGTTCACCGAGCTTACCGCGTGGTCACCCTCAACGACAAGTCGCCTCCTCCAAGAACTAGAAGAAGACGGACACATCGTCCGTGTGCAGATCGGTATCGAGAAAATCGTCTACCTCCCTGAAGAGGCACCGACGAGTACGATCGAACCTCCACATACTACATCCACCGAATTATCAGTAACCCACAACTGAGGTCGTACGGGTGCATTCAGTGGGGCAAACCGGAAAGAGAGGTTAATAAACGGGTGAACGAATCTGACTTCGTTTTTCTACGGGCTTAGCAAGTCAGCAAGTCGATTACAATCGAACAGTTCCCACTGATCATCGAGCGATTCTCGAAGTCCCGGTGTGAATCCTGCCTTAGAGAACAGCGCGTACGTCTCCGTCCGTCCGCCCGTGTGCCAGCGAACCGATTCCGCTTTCGTACGAAGTTCATCGGCGAGCGTCTCGCCCACAGGACTGTTCGTCCACTTGCATTCCCCGAGAAGAATTTGGTCGCTTCCCGGTGCGAGCGCGACAATGTCGATTTCGTCTTCTCCGTACCACCACGAACCAACCTGGGAATAGGGTTCAAATTCTCCGCGCCGCACTGCCTCCCAGACTGCCTCTCGACAGATGCGTTCGAACGTCACACTCACGTGCCGTGGGAGGTCTGGCTCGATCGTTTTTTCGTATACCACCTGTGGCACTTCCTCGATACCAGAGCGGTTCGGTTCGATATACCGGAACCAGAAGCGGAGAAATTCATCGTCGATTTCGTATATCGAGCGCTTGGATTTCTTCGCTGACTCCGTCACTGGAATGCGCCGTTTGATGAATCGCAGTCGACGGAGTGTCTGGAGGTACCGCGACAGTGGCCCGACGTCGATACCCGTTGCCCCAGCGATTTCGTTCGGAGTCGAGTGACCGGTTGCAATTGCTTCGAGAATACTCATATACCGTCCTGGATTTCGAACTTCAGACCGAAGCAAGAACTCAGGTTCGTTGTAGAGAATCGATCGCTGAGAGAGAACGTGATTGTAAACGTTCGATGAGAGGTCAGTTGTATAATCGAATAACGTCACATAGAGCGGGGTTCCACCGGTGATTGCGTAGGATCGAACTGCATCCTCGAACGAATACTCGATAACGTTGCGAGCCGCCCTAAACGAAAACGGATCAAGGTCGAGTTGTGAGGTTCGACGACCAAAAAGTGGACTCTCATGACTGAGTACCGCAGACTCCATCACGCTAATACTCGACCCACAAAGGATGAGTGTTGAATTCGTCTCAGAAAGTACCTCATCGACGAATCCCTGGACGTAGGACGGAAGCGAATCGTTCGAATCAACCAAATATGGAAACTCGTCGATGACGAGCGTCAAATCCTCCTGGGCAAGGTTTTCGCCCACATAGTCGAACGCGTCTGGCCAGTCTGTAATTTGAGGAAGACGATCATCGTACCGTGTTGCAACCTGCTCGACGAATTTCTCCAGTTGGCGAGATTCAGACTCTTGTGCAGCGAGATAGTAGACGTGTGGCCGATCAGCGCAGAATTCTTTCAACAGTGCAGTCTTTCCAACCCGGCGACGACCGTACAGTACGATAAACGAGTGACCTGGAGAGTCGTGTTCCTCGACCAATGTCGCAAGCTCGGTTTTCCGGTCGTAGAAGGTCATTATCTAGATAATCATTATCGAGATAATGACTTAACGGTTTTTGTTGGACCACGAGACAGACGGGCGTGACAGCAGTCCCACGCCCCTTGGGGACCGATAAACTGGGTTGGGGGTCTACGCAATTTCCTCCTGTTCAGCCAGGTAACACTCCCAACAGGTAAACCCGGGAAAGCATTCGTCACAGGCAGGCTCGTCCACTTCCGTTGGCTCTGCACGGGTGACGCCGCCATCGGTCACGACGCGTTCGACCTTCTGAGCGGCCTGTAAGATGGGTGCCCGAATCGCCACGGCGAGCCGGTGTTTACACGCACCCTCGAACCGTGCGTCCGCAGGACATTCGCAGTGTGTGGGAACGCCATGCCTGACCGCCACGAGATACTCGTGATTCTCTGGGTCAGCGTAACTCCCGTTTCTGACGAGCACGCCTCGTTCGGTAAGGGAGAACTCGAAGGCTTCGTATTGGGCGCGTTTCAGTGAGCGATTCGTGTACGTCAGTCGATTGAGAAGGTGTTCTGACATGGGGATACAGCGGAGCCTGTGACAGGCCCCGCACCCCTTGGGGGCAGATAAACTCTCAGACGTCTCGCCTGTACAGCAGTGGTTGAGACGAAGGAAGAATCGGCGTTCAAAACTCGAACGTGACCACTTCCGTTGGGCCACAGTACGGACACCGTGAATCGCCGTGATCGAGGGTCATCCCGCAGTGGCGACACTCGTAGACGGTATTGTCTGCGACCTCGCTAAACCACCACTCTGCCAGCCATCCCATCTCACGCCACCGCCACGAGGGCGTCGCGGTGTTTTCGCAGTGTACACGTCGAGACGTCTGCCGCCGCCGCCAAGTCAAGTTGAAGGACTCGCTCCTCGGCATCTCTACTCGCCAATTCGAGACACGCTGCAGCTACGCCAGCAGGATTACAGCCGTTGCCGATGCCCTGTTCGCGTGCTTGTTCGATGTAGTCGAGGGCCCGGTGTCGAACAGTCGGCGACAGGTCGAGCGCCGAGGAGAGTTGCGGAATAAATAGACGTGGCGTGGGAGGGGGCGTAGGTAAGCCTAACTCGGTATTCAGCACACCAAATGCGTTGCGGACAGAAGCCTCGTTACACTGGGCGAATCGAGCGATTTCTGTGATAGACCGGGGGAGAGCGTTGCAGCGACACACCGCGTACACACACCCAGCCGCGATTGCTTCGAGTGAGCGACCTCGGAGCAGATTCTTTTCTTGAGTTGTCCTAAAGAGCGCACACGTCTGGTCGCGGATGCTCCGCCCGAGGTCGAGACCACTGACGATTCGGCGAATCTCGTAGAATCCACGGACTTGGTTACGTTCACGCGTCGTCGCGCGCTGTGCACGTCCCTGTTCTCGACGCAGTCGTCTGAGTTGACGTTGTTTTTCGAGTGGAAGGCTGCGTCCCTTGCCGTCCTGGTGCTTGCCAATGGTCGTCGAGAGTCCCTGGTCGTGCAGTGAAGGAGTGAGGGGTGCACCCGTCCGTTCGGGGTTAGATTGGTCTTCGGAGAACGACCGCCACTCCGGACCAGGGTCAATAGCTTGGTCAGACAGGATGAGGCCACAATCGTCGCAGACGGTTTCGTGCGTGTTCGTGGTTACTCTGCCGTCGCATTCAGGGCAGATGTTCGTGGGCTGTACGTCTTCGTCGAACGCCGTTTCGTAGATGTTTCTCGTCGCCATTCGAAATCACGAGGGACAGGAAGCCCCTCGCCCCTCAGGGGCGCATAAACTGGCGTGACGGACGGGCATCCTAATCGTGTGCAAGTTGATATTCAACCCGTCTCCGGCCCTGTAGTAACGAGAGTACGTTTCGTCTGTTCTCCGTGAAAACCAATGACGACAATAACATTCTTTTCTGGTGGAATGATTAATATACTAACACTTCCTAGGAGGCCTATGGACACAGAAAAGACCTCCACCGAAGCGGGCGACGGTTCGCATCCCGGTCCTTCACCAGCAGATCACAGAGCGGGCGATACGACGAATCCCGGCCCCGCACCGGAAGAACACGAAGCAGATGGTGCAGCAGGAACAGGCGGACCTTAGTCGAGCATTCAGCATTTTTCTGTCCAGCTGATAGAGCAAAGTGGCGATGTCGGTCTCCGCGAGTGCGATTCAACCCATCTTCGGTCCTACTGTAACGTCCCTTCGACCTCGTTCAGACCAGCCTCGTAGTTGACTTCTGTTCCTTATTGATGGTCAAATTTTCCACTCGTTCGTCACTGCTCCTCGCGTTCTTCCCACGTGGGACGTGGAGTCGGCGAGGGAAGCTTCGAGACGGCCGTTCGGAGGTCATCTTCCGTAGACCAGGGGACACAGCGACCATGTAGTTCGAATTTTCTGAATTTGTTGAGATGGACCCAGCTGTACGTCGCGAGCGCATCGTCCGTGCTTTCTCGCTCGCCAACCACATCCCAAACGTCCGGTTCTGTAATGTCGATATCGGCACGACGTGCACGGTCGACGAGAGACGCAATCTCTGTCTCTCGTTCATCGTCCGCCAACTCATCGGTGAACGCAATCTCGATTGCAGCCTGAATGACCTCCTGTTTCGACTCGAGATTCGTTTCGGAGATCCAGGTATAATCGCGTGGAAACACGTACGACTTCTCGAAATAGGGGGCGTCGTCAATTTCCCCCAGTTCCGGTGCCTCGCCACCACTATCCTTCTCGAACACGCCGACGATATAATCGGCATATGTCGCGAGCAGGGAGAACATGATGTCGAAGGAATTGAGCCGGTTGGTCGGAAGCTCTACGAGATCGCCCATGATGAAGGGGTAGGCACCAAGCTGCTTCGAGAGTTCATTTTGGACGGCACGAAGACGACGAATGTACGGGTCACGGTAGCTGCCCAAAATGAAATACGAGGTTCGCTGACTCCAGAGATAAGGGAGCTCACGCTGGGCGAATCGCCAGATGTTCCGTTTTTCTGTGGGCTCAAGTTCGAGACCACCAACAGCCTCGTGAACCAGTTCCATAATTACAGCCGCGTCAGGCGGTGGGCTGGGGCCACTCATCACCTCCGTATTCTAACCACTACACCATATTCCTATTGAATCAATGTGGTTTTTCAAAGAAAAACCAACTTGGATAATCCGAACCATTATAGCGACGCTCACCGTAGAGGCGAATATGAGCGAGAGCGACACTGGGGCTGTGGATACAGGGCCGTTCGCAGAGCAACAGCGTTTATTCAAACTCCTCTCGCAGGACACGCGCCACCTCATCATTCAAGAGTTGCTGGGCCATCCCGCCCACCTCATGTCCCTTGCCGAACTCGAGTACATGGTCGGGAAGAGTCAGGCAGCGATCAAAGACCAAGTAGAGACACTCATCGAGGCAGGAATTCTCGCCCAATACACGTACGAACCTAGCAAAGGGAAACGAGACCTTCCCTCGCAGTTCTACGGGTTTACCACACGCGGGGTTGAGATTCTCTACGACTACAAATATCTCCGTGGAGTCCCGATTGCCCGCGCGCTGTACGAGAACACGCGGAAGACAGAGAAAGTCGAGCGACACGAAGCGGCACCACGTCCAGCACTCCCCACAGCTGTCGTTGAGGCACTCACCTTCGACGAACCAGACCTCAAGTGAATAGTCAGCTCATCGGTGGCAAACGCATGTTCACCACCGCATCACGGTTGTGGCTGCGCGCGCAGCGAGGCAACGAGCGAGCACGGAGCGGAGGGTGGGGAGGTGGGTCGGTGGGTGGACGGCGACAAAAAAGAGCGCCGTGGTTAGTCTACTTCCACCACTCTCCGCGTTCTGGGAATTCGATATTCGACCACCGTGTCAGTGCAATCGAACACCGCCCCTCGTACCAGTTTTTCGCCGCCGCTCGAAACCGCACCCTGTCGCCTTCACGAACCAATGGTTGTTTTGATTTCTTCCACACCGTGAATCGGATTCTCCCACTCTCATCTTCGAGGAGCCCAACCGATTGAATCGCTGGATGCGATGGCTCCCAAATGCGCTCGATTCGGCCTTCAACGGTGACTTCGCCTCTATCCATGTCACCGACTTTCGCGATGGGAACGATTCCTCCCGGTCGCATCCACTGGTCTTCGATGACTGCTGTGGCCGCACCCACCAGCTCTGCACCATTGCTCATCCGCTCTGCAATCTGTTTCGAGAGCACTGCCCGAGAGACACTGCTTTTCACCATCTGGTGAATGCGCATCGCTTGCTGATTCACCGCCGCCAACTCCTCGCGACGCAGACCCTTACGAGGGTCTTCTCGGCCTGGCTCTAATCGGGCATCCACGCTGGCCGCCCGCTTTTCGAACTCAACGTTCCGTTCTTTGCTTTGTTCGCTCACCCTTCGCCGTGTCCGCGCTTCCCGGTCAGATTCTTGCCTGTCGTCCCACCGCGTCCGCGTCTTCGCAATCTCCCACTCGCGTGCTCTCATGCGCTCTTCTGCAGCTAGGGTCAGTCCAGTCACTCCCGTATCCGGGTGATTCAAATCGACTTTCGCCTGAATCTCCATCTCGACTGTGGGCCGCAGCTCGGGGCGCTCATCTGCCGCCTCAAATTCGTAATCATGTGCCTGTTCGACCGAAGCTTCTTCACCGATAGTGCGTTTAGTACTCATTGGTAATTCCTCTTAGGACAGGGTTACCGCAGAAGGCGCTCACTCGGCGTCTTCTTTTGAACCACAAACTCTCCAGCCGTGGCTCTCAACACAACTCGTCACATTCCTGCGCGCTCGCTTCGCGCCTTCGTAAGCGACCTCCGGGAGCGAAGCGAGCGCGCCTGAAAACCAACACAAACGAGTCCGCGCGAAACGCGACCCGCCGACGCGAGCGCCCAGCACGCAAGCCGGTTTCGCGTCCGTCGACCACGGGGAGACGCAACCGAAAGCGCGCTTGGTGCTGGCGTCGAAACCAGACGCCCGGACCGGCCGTAGGCCGCACGCCCGGAATGGTCGGTCGCGAGCGAACGAGGCCCGACCGAAGGGAAGGCCTCGGTGCGGAGGCGCGGTCGCTCGAGCGGGCGAACGAAAACACACCAGTCAACCACTCTCCAAAGACCACACAGCCCACGGGGTGGGATTGAACGGGGCCGGGCGCTCGCGCGTGTCTGGTTGCCTCAGCGACCCCTATCGGCGCAGCCGATATGTCGCCTGAGCGACCGCGAGCGTCCGGGGGCGTTCGAAAGCCTCTACTCTCGGTGTCAACGTTCTCGCTGCCGTCGTCTCCCGTGTTGAACCCCATTCGTCCAGTGTCCCACTCGACTGCACGAGAAATTGAGTGCCAGATCTCGAGGTAGATGCCAAATCAGGGGCAGATTCGAATTTTCTCAAGGCTACTCACTCCAGAGTTCAGAGGTAACCAGTAGAAACTAAAGGTATTTGATATTGTAGAATAAGGCGTATCGGACTGCATTGTGTTATCTCCCTGCACAATAGTTATATATTTGATATTAACGTCTATGACCGTATGGTATCGAAGCGGCAGCGTGTGATTCTCGTTGTCGCGGCTGTTGTGGTTCTGATGCCGTTGGCTGCCCTCGGTATGTTACTGTTCCCGCCCGACTTCATGTACAGTCACTACTCTTCGTACGCCTACACAACATCGATCAGTACGAACACGACCATTGAGAACGTGACCGTGTTCCTGCCATTCCCTGCCGGAACAGACGTTGGGTCAGATCCGGTTTCGGATCTATGGATCTACGACGACACCGGAGCCCAGGTCACAGACTGGGAGGCAGCCGTCGTCCAGACTCCCCACGGGCCGATGATGCGCCTGCACGCAGACCAGTTGGTCGGAGAAGATCGCTACGTGCTCTGGACATACGCCCCCAACGGCTCAGTAATCGATCGCCAAGAGATCGGCCCAGACGAGATTCCAGCCAATATGACGAATCGGGAACTCGTTCGCGACCCGACCAGGTACTCGATTGCCTGGCAGACCACGGTCGATCACGATATCGAGACACGCTACCCGGTTGGCAATGCGTCGTTCATCGTCCCAACCAACGACGTGGCAGCCACCTCGTGCCAGGATCCATGGTCGGAGACGGACACATGTTTCACGTTCACGAGCGTGATCGGGACGACCTACGAGGCAGATCAGACGGCAACGGTTACGGTCGGGGAGATTCGGTTCGAAGGCTGGAATGAATGGGGATTCTGGCTAGCAAACAGTTTCAACACGTTTGAGGCGACCACCTCGCCGGCAGTCTTCACCGATGACCAGCAAGGCTGGGTTTCCGTCGATGGGCAGCTCCACGGAGGAATGGGCCGATATGACGGGCCAGCAAGGTAACACTCGCTGTCACAGCGCCCAGACCATCGCGTCAGAGCGTCATAGCTGTTCATCAGCGCAGTGATGAGGACCACCGGAAGTGAGGGGACTATTTTCTGAAGTTCAGGAGTCACCTTCGGTATGGGAGACCCCGAACATAGAAGCTCCTTCGCGTGGTGGTTCGGCGTGACACTGTTAGCCGGCATCCCCGGCATCGTCAGCGACAGCGATCTCACGACGTCGCCGAGTGCCATCCCGGCCGGCCTGACGCTCCCTCTCCGTGCCATTGTGTCAGGAATCAATCGCAGTGGCATAGAACAACAGACGCTCTCAACCGAACAACAGCGACGTCGTCTACGACCTCGATTACCAAAGCCCATAGAATGAGGCGTCCCTACGTGGGTTAGAAAAATACGAAACCACACGACTCCAACCGATTGTGGAGGTTGAAAATCACATATGAGGGATACCGTTCTCGGCCTGATTGGTCTCCCCAGAGAAACTGCGTTTCATAATCGACGTGAAGACGTCCACCCGACGAAACAAGCGTCTTGGCACCGCTCAGCGAGTCGCTGTGGTCTCAGAATCGGATTCAATCCCCGGAAGAGAGTAACCAAGAACAGAGCAAGTGGGAACGAGGCAGAAAGAAGCGAGCTAGAAGGTACGCGAGAGCAGTCAAGAACAGGTAGCAAACCCAATATCGGGGTACGTGAGGGGAATAGCGCGTGTTGTATTCACCGATGCCCGTCCACAATCCAGAGTGCAAAACCACCAGACGCAAACCGATTATGAACGTTTGAGCGGGGATTTCAGCGGATTCGAGGCAGTCTCGAGATTCGACTAACCTCCAGAATACGCGCCCTCCGGGCGCTGAAATTCCAATAATGGCTCTGCGAAGAACCCGAACCTAGTTCGAATACAGTCCCTGTACCTTACACTCCTCCGGGCGCTGAGCCCGAGTATGACCGGACAAGTAAGCGCACACCCAGCCCGATATGCCCTGATACCGTCACTCGACCCGTGAATCCGAGAATGAGCACCCGAGACCAGTCTAGAGTGGCCGTGAGACCGCGCATAAACGGGCTGTCCGAGCCGAGTAGAGCGACAACAGAGACACGTTCTGATTCAGATTCACTGTGAAACCACCGGAGGGAAACCGAGTATGAGAACTTGAGTGCAAAGGTCGTCGCTGCATCCGCAACCGTGGATAGTGACCTCGAACTGTGGAGGCCGAGCTCAACCGCACGAATGCTTCCGAGACAGTGCATTCAACTCGCGATGAACACCGCAAATTGTTCCACACTCGGAATCCGGGCCTAAGGATGGCCGAACACAGAAACGAGGGTTGCTCAGTGAGTAACGTAGTTTCCACAATCGGCTTCAAACTCCGGAAGAAGGCGTGAGAACAGCATGTAGCGCTGAGTGTGAACGGTGGAAGCCGGAGGCCAGAATGGGAACAATGAAAACGGAGTTTGGAGGGGAGAACCCACAGGAGTGGGTATTTCGAGAGTTTCAGAATTCGTGTTGTCGCGTGAAACAGGCCGTTCAATCTCGAATCAGACCGCCAAAATCCAAAACCGCACGACGGAAACCGATTGTGGAACTCATAGCGCCCCAATTCCCAGCAAACTGCCCGAATCGACCCGGATTTCACCCGCACATGCATACTCGAATTCCCGGGTTTCAACCCACTCAAACCCACGGTTTGGTAAAAAGAACATCTCGGGGCACAGCACGTCACCTTCCTCCACACTCGCCTTGGACTCTACACAGGAACATCTCTTCCGGAGAATCAGCCCGATGGTGTAGGTTCCAAAGGAAAGTTACTCCGAAAACCCGAATTCAACTACAGAGTCTTCTAAACGCCCGATAACGGGGTTTCAGTAGCATAGGAATTCTGTATATTCGTAGCCACAGCCGACATCGAATTTATCGGGCTTCGAAACCCTGAACCGCCAAGGTTCGCCCCGTAGAAGCCCAGAAAACCCAAAATTGCAAATCAACATAGTGGAGGCCTGTCTGGTTGTGAACGCTCGTGAGCAAAACGGGACGTAGTGGAATTTTTGGCCGATTCTGTCGATTAGCGGCTGGGTTTGCTGGAAAACGACGCTGGTTTTGAACCCAAAAACCCTGGAGGGAAACCGATTGTGGAAATTCGAACGGGCAGTCACAATCCTTCCTATAGTAGAGGTGTGCAGCCGAGACGCACTTCATTGCTGTCGTCAATATCACTTCAAAACGTAGTTACGATTGAGGAGTTGGATGTTGTGGTGATCCACAGACATTCAAATCACGGTGGTTGCAGGTCAGGGCATACCAAGAGCAGTAATGCGTTTGTAAAGATAGTAGCCCAGATAAACCGGTATGGGAATCACGAATAAGAGGCTCACTGCAGCGTAGGTAAACTGCGAAGTTGGATTCGGTTGCCAATCAGCAGATTGCAGGCGAACGAAGGCGGCGTCTTTGTAGATCGCGATGGGGAAGAGAGCTGTCACAAACAGGCCAACAAATCCGAGTAGCGGCTGGTTCACGACTGTCTCGATACCACCAATCAGAACGGGGACAAGGAGAGTTGCAAGTGCGACGAGCCACCAGTATTGTCGAGCTTCCCAGTCGATAACGGTCTGCTGGCGTTTGTAGAGATAATGTAAGAGCGTCAATCCACCGAACACCACCCCTAACACCGCGTACAGCCACGGTTTCGGCTCCCAGTCAAGGCCCTTTCCACGAAGACGCCGCGCATCGAAATACAACAATACAGGAACAACGAGGCGAAGAATAACTGGAACGAAAAGGAAGCCAGCACCGACGAGCCAGTTTTGCAGGAAGACAATCGACCCAGTCAATGCGCCAATCAGGATTACAACAAAGAGCGGGAGACCAAGGAGGATCCCTTCGAGTCCTCGGTACGAACGTGATGGAACGTTGGAAATTGGAACCGCCATCAGTGACTCTCCGGGATACCGCGGGTTGGTTGACTTGAGAAATTTTTCTGCGCGAACGGATTTGTGAATCGTTGCAAGGATCCAATCATCTGTTGACAGGATGGGTATTTCGAAGTTAGTTATTGTTGATATACCGGGCGGTAGGAGGCGTCTATCGTGTAATAGAGCTATTGGAAAGCTTCCCCAGTCAACGTCGATATATCGAGGAGAAGACCACATGCTGGGAGAACTAACCGCCACACTAGAAAGTTGGTGTCGTCCAGAATGAGACGAATAGTTCAGACCAGGAAACTTCGACACCATCCCCGTGATGGTTATTTGAAACGGATACCCTCGAATCGAGTGCCATTGAACGGAGTGTGACTCTTGCGGACAGTGCCGTCGCGTTCGACGTGACGGTCGTCACCGAGCGGGGAACGACCGAATTGACGGTCGTGGTGTAACCGAGAGAACAACCATCACTCAACTGCCTGTCTGCTCGCCCGAAGTTCACGCCGGTGAGCAGACCACAGCGTCTCGTAAGCGGCGAGCCCGCAGAACAGCACCGTGAGCGCCGCGAGGGCGACAAATGCAGGAATCTGTAGGGCGACGAGGATCAGCGCGAGCGAGACGAGCGAGACGACGAGGCGGAGGACGCTCACCGTGCGGTGGTCGCGGTAGCGAAACGCGTTGTGTCCGAGGAGGTAGAGCGCGCCGCCACCGAACAGCGCGACGGCGGGAATCAGGGCGAGTGCGTCGTTCACGTGGGCGATGGTCTGCTCGATGCCGAGGGCGATGAAGATGATGCCACCGACCATCGAGAGGTGGATAAAGCTGTAGGAGTCGCGGGCGAGCACCGTCCGCTCGTAGTCGTCGGTCACCGAGGCCAAACGGCGTTCTGCGGCGAGGACGATGTAGTCGAAGTAGAGCCACCAGAGGGCGATGACGAACGTGATACCGAACAGTGCGGCGAGGAGGACGGCGAGCGAGAGGGCGAGGCCCTCCGCGCCGACGCCGAAGTCGATGGCGATGGCGAGCACCCAGAGTGCGCCCTGAAGGAGGCCATCCGTGAATCCGGCGACGAGGAGCAATGCGGGGCCGCCGAGGAACCCCGGAGTTACGCGAAGGACCGCACTCCGCGTGTCGGGTGGGGTGGCGACGGCGTAGAGGACGACGTGCAGGGTGCGGACGACGACGTAGGCGACGCCGAAGAGAATCGCTGTTTCCTCGAACGCCCCGGGGACGGCGAGGACGACGACGAGCATCGCGGCCATCGCCGCGAGGATGACCAATCGGGCGGGCAGGACGTCCTCTGCAGGGACCGCGTCGGTCAGCCAGGAGTAGCCAACCCACGCCCACCAGAGGATGGCGAGTATGGCCGCGCCGCGAAGCACGCCCGGCCAGGTGAGGTCGTGGGCGAGGAACGCAGTCACCTGCGTGAACGAGAAGACGAACACGAGGTCGAAGAAGAGTTCGAGCGGTGTGACGGCCTGTTCCTGTTCGGCGGCGTCTTCGGGTTGGACTGGTGGAGAGGATGGGTCGGCGGCGCTCATCGTCGATTCCTGCTCAATCTATTCGCGTGCTGTCTGCATCTAGTTACTGAGAGGTGTGACACGCTGAGGGGTGAGGTGTGTACCGTGGAAAGCGGCTACAACTCGTCGAACAGCACTTCGAACACCTTTCGCTCGGCGATGCGCAGGTGCTGGGAGAACGTCGGGTGGGAGATGCCGAGTAACGAGGCCATCTCGGAGCCGGATTTGGCCCGCGGCCAGTCGAAAAAGCCGGCGAGATAGGCCATCTGGAGGACGTCGTGCTGGCGGTCGGTGAGTTTCGTCTCGACGCCGGCGAGGAAATCGACGGACGAGCGGCGCTCGCGCTGGGTCTTGCGCTGGGCGACCAGCGACAGTTCTGCGAAGTTCGATTCGATGGCCGCAACGACGGCTGCGACGTCGGTTCCGGTGGGCAGTTCGACGATGACGCGAACCTCGCCGTCGGCTGAGATGACCTGCTTGACCGTGCCGCCGTAGTCGCCGACGAGGTCTACGACGGACTCGCCGTCGTATTCGAGCTGGACGACGTGCGACGACTCGCTTTCGGAGACGACGGAGACGGCGAACTCGTCGGGACTTCGCGACGCGAGGTCGGCGAGGGTCTCTGCGTCGATGCCGTGGACCGTGATGAACTCGACGAGCGTGCCGTCGTCGCGGCGGACGAACCCGTCGAGGGAGAATTGTGCTTCGATATGTTGGGCGGCGCGCACGAGGAAGTCCTCCTGGTCGGTCAGGACGAATTCGAGTTCCGTGACGGTATCCGTCATGAGCGCCGTCCGGGCTTCTGCGGCGTTCATCGCCGCGGCGACGGTCTGGCCAAGTTCTGCGAACACCGACTTCTCGACGCGGTCGAAGGCGTTCGGTTCGTCGGCGTACAGCGCGAGGACGCCGTAAATCTGGTCGTTGTAGACGAGCGGCGTGGCGAGCGCAGACCGAAAGCCCTGGTCTAAGGCCGCCTCGCGCCAGAGCGAGGCGACACTGTCCGCGGTGATGTCCATCGCCACCTGCGATTCGCGTTCGAGAATGGCGGTTTTCGCCGTGACGCCGCCGTCGAACTTGCCCGCAGTCGGTCGCGCTTCGAGGTACGACTGCCCCTCTCCGGCCCACGCCGTGGGTTCGACGCGGTCTGCGGCGACGTGGTACTCGCCGATCCACGCGAACTGATAGCGGTCGTCCTCGATGAGGCGTTCGCAGACGGTCTGGGCGATTTCGAGTCGCGTGGTCGCTTGCACGAGCCCTGCGTTCACGTCTCTGATGACCCGGTTGATGTGATTCAACCGCCGGAGGCGTCTGGCCTGCTCTTTGCGGGCGTCTTCGCGCCGCCGTCGCACCGAAACGTCCCGGCCGATGCCACATACTCCCCAGGGGTTGCCGTCGTCGTCGGTGAGCAACGCGCCCGTGAACTCGATAGGAATGGTCCTGCCGTGTTTGGTCACGAGGTCGGCTTCGACCTTCGCCTGCCCGTCGTCGACGATTTGGTGGATGGTTCGCCTGACCAGCGCGACGTCTTCGCCGAAAAAGTCGGTCGGCCCCATGTGTCTGACTTCCTCGTCGGTGTAGCCGGTCACGGCCGTCACGTTCGCGTTCCAGCGCCGGAAGGTCCCGTCCATGTCGAACAGGAAGAAGATGTCAGGGAGCGATTCGATTGCCGCCTCGAGTTCGAGTGTGTCGCGCATCGACCGCTGGTGGCCGACCGCCCGGGCGAGGTGTTCGATGCTATCTCGCGTTGGCTCACTCGCCGGGAGACACTGGGTCGCCCCCGCGGCGAGTGCGTCAGCCGCATCGCGTTCTGCCTCGTAGCGGTAGAGAATCGGCAACGCAGGGTTACTCGCTCGGGCTCGCTCAACGAACGCGTGGTCGTCGCCGCCGGGAACTGAATCGACGACGAGGACGCCGCGAAATGTGGTGAGTGCCGAGCGTGCCGGGGCCTCGTCTGTGACCACGCGAACCGAGAGGTCGTGGTGGTCTGTGAGTCCCTCCGCGAGGACCGACGCCCGCTCCGAACGGCCAACGAGTAAGACGGCGGGGGCTGTCTGCGCCATCACCGTCTAGCCAGGGGACACAACCGTTTAACACATCGGCCTTCGACCCGCATGTCATCTGCGTGAACAGACGCCGGTAGAAATGACAGCTGTTGTGGGTATACGCCCGACGTGCCGGAGGTTCCACGGACCGTCCGACGACACCCGTCTATTCGATTGTTAACATGACGAACCCCCTGGTTTTTTAGTTCAGTTCGGAGAGAGTGTACTAAACAACAACGTGTCGTGATGTTACAAAATTCACATATTCTATACGTCACCGATGCGCAAGCGGGGGCCGACGCTGACGCGGTGCGGACGCACCTCGCCGAGCGACGAGCGGACGCCCACGTAGCAGTCGCCACCGTAGCGGAGGGGAAACGCATGGTCGAAGCAGGGGCCACGGACGCAGTCGTGACCGATTTCGACGGGTTCGCCAACCTGTCGTCGGCGTGCGCTGACCTACCTGTCGTCGTGTACGCGAGCGACCCCGCACCCGATGCCGTCGAAGCGGCGTACGACGCGGGCGTCACGGCCGTCGTCGAACGAACCGAAGCGAGCGGCGCGATTCTCGCGGCAACGCTCGACCGTGTGCTGTCTGCGGACGGGGGCGAGGGGTCGCTCGACCCGGCGAACGGATCGCACCTCGACGCCATCGTCGAATCGGCCTCCGATTGCATCGTCACCATCGACGCGAACAGCACCATCCAGTTCGTCAACTCGGTCGTCGAAACCGTGTTCGGCTACGACCCGGAGGCACTCGTCGGGGAGCCGCTGACGAAACTGATGAGCGATTCGCTCGCCGAACGCCACCTCGGAGCCATCGACCGCTATCTCGACACCGGGGAACGCCACTTCGACTGGGGGTACGTCGAACTGCTCGGCCAGCACCGCGACGGTCACCAGATTCCCCTCGGGGTCTCGTTCTCCGAGTTCGAGCGCGACGGCGAGCGCTACTTCACGGGCGTGCTTCGCGACATCACCGACCGAAAGCGTGCAGAGCGGCTCAGACGGCGGCGAAAACGCCAGTTCGACGCCGTGTTCAACGACCCGTTCACGTTCTTCGCGCTGCTCGACCGCGACGGAACGGTCCGAAACGTGAATCGACCAGCACTCGACTTCGCCGACGTGGACGTGGCCGACGTTGCCGGAAAACCGTTCTGGGAGTGCCCGTGGTGGAGCCACTCGCCCGAGTTGCAGTCGAAACTCGAAGCCGAACTCGAACGGGTCAAAGCGGGGGAGTACAGCAAGTTCGAAGCCACCCACGTCAACCCTGCGGGCGAGACCATAACTGTCGATTTCCAGGCCCGGCCCGTGGTCGACGGCGACGAAGTGACCGGTATCGTCGCGGAAGGTCTCGACATCACCGAGCAAAAGCGGCTTCAGGAAGAGTTGCGCCACCAGCACATCCTCAACCAGCGGGTCATCGACACCGCACCCGTCGGCATCGTCGTCATCGACGAGTCGGGCAACATCGAGCACATCAACGACCGGGCGGTGGACATCGCCGGCGTCTCGCGCGACCGACTGGAAGGCGGGGCGAGCGAGTTCAGTTTCACCGACGACGAAGGGAACCCGATTCCCGAGGCCGACCTCCCGTTCAGAACCGTCCTCGAAACGGGAACCACGGTGTACGACGTCGAGCTGGGCGTCATCCGGCCGGACGGCAGTCGAATCTGGCTCTCGCTGAACGGGTCGCGCCTCCTCGCAAACGACGGCGAAACCGTCCGAGGCATCTTCACCTTCGAGGACATCACCGACACGAAGCGACGAGCCACCCGACTGGAAGCGCTCACCGAAAAGGCCCAGCAGTTGCCCGAGGCAAAGACGGCGACCGCGGTCTGCGAGACCATCGTGGACGCCGCCGCGGACGTGCTCGACCTGCCCTACTCCTACATCCTTCGCTACGAGGAAGCCGAGGGCACCCTCGAACCCGCCGCCCAGACCGAGGGCGTCGCAGCCCTCGTCGAGTCACCCATGCTCGGCGACCTCGGCGAGAGTCCCGTCTGGGAGGTGTTCATCCGCGACGAAGCGACCGTCCTGTCCGAGGGGGACCAGCGAATCCCAACAGCGTCTGCGATACAGAGCATCGGCATCTTCCCGCTCGGGGAGTTCGGCGTGTTCGTGACCTGCTCGCCCGACGCAGACGGTCTGCGAGAGACGGACCTCCTGCTCGCAGACATGCTCTGTGCGAACGCGCGCTCGTCGCTCGCACGCGCGGCGCGAGAGGCAGACCTCAGACGCCAGCGCGACACGCTCGAACGCAAGAACAAGCACCTGGCGCGGGTAAACCGCATCAATCGAGCCATCCGCGACATCACGAAGGTGCTCATTCAGGCGGAAACCAAAGAAGAAATCGAGTCGCTCGTCTGCGAGAAGTTGGCCGCCATCGACCCCTTCGCGTTCGCCTGGGTCGGCCACCAGGACCTCGCGACTGATACGATCACGCCAGTCGCCTCGGCGGGCGACGGTGACGGCTACCTCGACCGCGTCCAGATTGCGACGGACGGTTCGACCACGGGCGGGTGTCCGGCCGGGCGTGCCCTGCGGTCGAAACAACCCCAGGTGCTGAACAACATCCTGACCGACGTCGACGCCGAACTGTGGCGCGAAGAGGCGCTGTCTCGGGGGTTCAGGGCGAGCATCGCCGTCCCGCTCGTCTACCGCGACACGGTGTACGGCGTGTTGAACCTGTATTCGAGAAAGCCACTCGTGTTCGAGCAGATGGAGCTGTCCGTTCTCACGGAACTCGGCCAGTCCATCGGCTACGCGATGAACGCTCTCGAACGAAAGCGGGCGCTCGTGAGCGAACGGTCGGTCGAACTCGACTTCGTCTGTGGTCCCCTCGACTCGCCCCTCTTCGGGTTCGTGGACGGATCGCTGGGAACGTTCGAACTGGAGAACGCAGTCAGACGACTCGACGGGAACGTCCACCTGTTTTTCGACGTGCGGGGCATCGACCCGGACGACCTGCGAGCGCACGTGACGGCGTCGCCCGCCGTCGAACAGTTCGCGCTCATCGCCGCGGACGACGACGGCTGTCGCTGTGAGTGTACCGTCCGCGACGACACGCTCGTCTCCTCGCTCGCAGACCGCGGGGCGAGTCTCGACCACCTGTGCGTAACCGCCGACACCGCGACGCTGACCGTACGAATCCCACAGAGCGCAGACGTTCGGGACATCGCCGCCCACCTCGAATCGACCGTCGGCGGGGTGGAACTGCGAGCGAAGCGGGAGTTCGACACACCGGTCATGACGACACAGGAGTTCGAAAGCGAAGTACGAAATCGGTTGACACAGCGCCAGGAGGAGGTTATCAAAACCGCCTACTTCAGCGGCTTTTTCGAGTGGCCACGAGAGAGCAACGGCCAGGACGTCGCGGAGATCCTCGGCGTGACCCAGCCAACAATCAACCGACACATTCGAGCAGGCGAACGGGCGCTGTTCGGCCTCCTGTTCTCGGGAGACGACCCGTGGAAGGCGGAGTGACGGCCCGAGATTGCTGATTTACTATCGTAAATTCGCCGCGTCCTGAGACTTACATATCAACAGTCAAGTGATTTGATGGTTGTCCACCGATAGTAAAGCGGAGATGAACGACACGGTGCGGGTAACAGGGCAACGGGCGCGGCGACCGGTCAGCGAACTTCTCGTACACGCACTCGCGAAGTGGGGTCGGGTAGCCCCACACGAACTCGACGTGTGCATTTACGATTACGTCGACCCAGAGGCGCTCGACCAGTTGTTTACGCCACCGCGTGTTGGCCTCCCTCGACGAGGAACGGTGACGGTTCCACTGGAAACCGTCGTCGCCACCATCGACGTTGGGCGCGACGATGCCGTCGAGATAACTATCGAGCCGCAGGTGTCGAAGACTGGCGCGTACACGCACTCGACAGTAGCGGGCAACAGTGACTGAACAGGGCGTGACGACACACCGTGGTCGCGTCGATGACAGCCGTGGGAG
The DNA here is from genome assembly GCF_029489995.1 of Haladaptatus sp. DYSN1. NCBI lineage: Archaea > Methanobacteriati > Methanobacteriota > Halobacteria > Halobacteriales > Haladaptataceae > Haladaptatus > Haladaptatus sp. DYSN1. The sequence continues at coordinate 888,386 of NZ_CP120470.1, read as the reverse complement.
TACTATGGAATACGACAACATACAGAAACGAGAGACACACGAACTGATTTACACCGAATACGAGGACGAGTTTCGCTCGGTCGCCGTCATCGAGGACCCGGAGTTGCTCGATGCCTGGCTCCTCTCGACACACTACGTCCCGATAGAGCAGTGAACTGACGCTCCATTTTCGCGAATCCTGCGTCAATAGTAGCTCCCGCCATCGGTCGTCGTCGTCCCGTTCGTCTGCCGGACTGGCGTTCCGTCGGGACGGAGAACCCACCAAACGTCGTTTACCCCCTGCCCGTTCGCATCACCGGGGTTCTCGTCGGGGGCAAAGTAGTAGAGTGGCCATCCGGCGGCGGCGACCTGCGTCGATCCCTCCCCCCGGTCGAACGTGGTGAGGGCCGCGCTGACGGCTGGCGCTTTCGTCGGTGATTCGCTCACGGTAAGCGGCGGCCACGTCTCTGCACACGACCCGCTGCAAGTGCTTGAGGGGTCACCCTCGGTATCGCTGTCGAACATGTAGAGCGTCATTCCCTCCGGACCGACGAGAATGTCGCCGAGGTCCGGATGGGAAGCGACCTGCACGGTTTCTTCGGCGGTGCCGTCAGCGGTCGTCGTCGTGTCGGCCATCGTGGTGGGTTCGGCTGTCGTCGACTGAGTCGTCGTCTCGCCACCACCTGACCCGCCGACACAGCCGGCGAGCGCGCTCGATGCGGCGACAGTGAGAAACAGGCGTCGTGAGAGTACCATGTCTAGAACGGCGACGATTCGTGCAAAGAACGTTGTCCGAATTTCGTCCAAAATTCGTCCAATCTTCACGCCCAGGTGATACGTGCGAGGTAGGCGAGGGCCACCAGTTCGAGGCCACACAGCAGCGTCATGCCCACCTGCACGTCGGTTCCCGCGTTGGTGAACCAACCGATGAAATCGGGGTGGACGAGGTAGAAGGAGAGCCAGAGGAGGTTCTCGACGAAGAGGAAGGCCGCAAACACGAGCAACCCACGGGTGTGGTCTGCGCCGTGACGCCGGAAGTTTCGGAGCCAGACCGAGCCGAGGACTACCAACAGGAGAATGTTCACGGCGGCGGCGACGCGGGCCGCCTCAAGCCAGATGCTCATCGCTTCCTCGTAGGGGTGTCGTAACCATAGGTGCTGTCCAAAATTCGTCCGAACTCATGGGTCCTCCGTGTCCACCACGGCGAGTACCTCCTCTACGACCGTCCAGTTCGATTTGAGCTGGTCGGTAAACAGGTAGACGGCGGCATAGTCGTCGTCGGTTCGTCTGACGACGTTGTTCTTCAACAATACGTCCAGATGGTGGCGAATCGTCGTGTAGTCGAGGTCGAGGGCCGTCGCGAGTTGGTTCGCGTTTCGAGGGCGCTCTGCAATCGCTTTGACGATACGCACGCGCGTCGGGCCGCCCCGAGAACTCGCGAGTACGTACCAGAGAACGCCCTCCATTGATACTGCTGTTTTTCCGATTACTCCTTAAATCCGCGTGCGAGCATCGACGACCCCGCCCGGACGCGGTCACCCTGCTCGACGGTGAGCATCTCTTCTGTAACGTCTGGCGGCAAGAGCACGTCCGCCCGACTGCCGAAGGAGATGTGCCCGATGCGGTCGCCTTTCTCGACGGTGTCGCCTACCTCCACGTAGGGGTGGATGCGCCGGGCGAACCAGCCGGCGATGAGGACGACGGTGTAGTCCTCGAACTCGATGTGGAGCTGTTCGTTGTTGTCCGATTCCTTCGAGAAGGCGAGTTTGTAGCCACCTGGCTTGTGCGTGACCGACTGGACGGTTCCGGCGAGCGGAGCGCGATTGACGTGGACGTCACGGGCGCTCATGTACGTGCCAACGCGGACCTGGTCGCCCTCGCGGCGGATGACCGACACCTTGCCGTCGGCGGGGGCGGCCACGCCCGTCTCGACGATGTCGCGCTCTGGGTCGCGGTAGAATAGCAGGACGGAACCGGAGAGCAGGAGGCCAAAGAGCGCCCCGATGGGAGAGAAGATGGTCGCCGCGAGGCCCGCGAGGAACGCGACGACGGCGAACTTGAGTCCGTCGGGGGCGAGTCCAGGAGTCATACGAGCGAATTGCGTCGCGGTCGGTATCAAAGCCGTGTTTCGGCCCGGGAATCACGCCGGGAAGAAGTCCGGGACTTGTTTGCGGATGACAGTGTAGACCACCGAGAGCGCGATATTGACGATGAGCAGGTAGAACAGCGCCCCCGTCGCGACGACAAAGGCGGGTATCGAGAACAGGATGCAGAGTGCGAGGTCCTCGGGTGAGCCGTCGTATCTGACCCCGCGGGTAGGCGGAATCCAGCGGTCTGCGGGATGGAGAAACACGGCTCGCGTCGAGGGGCCTTCCCACGGGTGGGCCTCCGCGCCGCCGCCGAAGATGTCCGAAATCGAGTGTACCCACGCAAACGCGAGGAAGGTGAACAGGCCAACGACGAGTTGCGAGGGGACGAGGATGACCAGCACCGCGAGCGGGAGCGCGGCGACGCCGAAGTAGACTGGGAAGTGGAGCGTCTTTCGGTGTTCGAACACGACGTCGAAGTCCGGGAAAATGCTCGCCACGACGGCGACGCCGAGGACGAGCGTGGTGTAATCGGGGAGGAGGGCGGCGAGGCCGTACGCGAGCGACAGGCCGAGCGCGATGTGGGTCGTCGTCATCATCGAGGCGTCTACCGGGTGTAGGGCAGCGAGCGACAAAGCAGTTCGTTCGGTCAGTCGTCAGACTGCGACCGATTGGTCTGGGAGATGGTCCGGGCGACTTCAGAGCGGTGGACTTCGACGGTGCGGGTCTCACCCTCGGTGGTGATTTCGACGGTAACCATGTCGCCGGGCGTGTTGCGCGTCTTGAACGTCGCGACGGCGACGAACACGTAGGCGAACGCGATGATGGTCCCGAGGAAGTAGAGGCCGACGACGACCAGCGTGAGGTCGGGATTGCCCGTCGTCGCGCCGTTCCACCAGTAGGGATAGGCGAACTGGAACAGGGCGACGCCGACGAACGCGAGCATACTCCCGCCAAGGACGCCACGCAGCGCCCCCTTCTCGGTCGGGAGGGCGATGACGACGCCGAGCAACAGCGCGGGAATCGCCACGCCCGCGAGGACGCCCGCGAGTTTTCGGGCCTCGAACACGCTCCAGCCGAACGACTCGAAGACCGACGTCGTCGCCATCGCGATGGCCGAGAGGAGGCCGACGGTTCCGGCCACGAGAAAGAGGACGCCGAGGAGCAGTCGGCGCGTGTTCCCCTCCGACTGCTCGCGCTTGCTGTAGGCGTCTGCGATGCTCTCCATACGGCTTCGTACACGCGAGAGAACAATAATGACACGTCAGACGCACGTCAGACGGCTAGCGAGGCGCGGGCAGCGACCACCTATTTTCGACAATTGTTGAATAGTAGTTTTATTATCGTCGAAATACGAGTGGCTGCAATGAGTTCGAATCACGCTGCCGTCGCACCGAATCGTCGACCACTGCCCGCGCAGTTGGCCTCACCGCGAGCGAAACTCGTCTACCTCTACCTCCGAACCGAACAGGAAGCGACGATAGACGACCTTCACGAGGCACTCGGCATGGCGCACATCTCGCTGTATCCGATTCTCAGAAAGCTCGCCAGTCGGGGCTTCGTCGAGACGGAGGGCGACCAGTACTGGTTGCTCGAAGAATAGTGGGTTCCGGCTAGCGCGTCTGCAACGAGTCGAACCAGGTCAGTACGTACCGATGAATTCCCTGAGCGCGTAGACGATAGCGATCGTTGCGACCGCGATGCCAATCGTTCCGAGCGTTTGGTTTCGCGGGACGACCGACGTCTCTGCGACGACGAGTAGCGCAACAAGTATCACGAGTACCGAAAAAAGTCGCTCAGTACGGGCTGTCATATCCAATCTTGTTGGACTGTGGACATTAAGTGTTCGGTTGGAGTGTCTGCCCTCACCGTCTCCGGACGCGAACACGAATCCCATCCTTCGGTCGCAGCGTAATCGCCGGGTCGAGTTCGAGCGGTTTTGTCGAGACGGCTTCGACGTCGAACTGTTGGAGAATCGTCCCGAGGACGAACTTCGCTTCGAGCATGGCAAACCGGTCGCCGATGCACCGCCGCGGCCCGCCGCCGAACGGGAAGTAGGCGAACGCGGGCAGTTCGCGCTCGAAGGCGGGCGTCCAGCGGTCGGGGCGAAAACTGCGCGGATCGGAGAAGAATCGCGGGTCGCGGTGGATGACCCACTGGTGCATTCCGACCGTCGCGCCGACCGGGATGTGGTAGCCGCCGATTTCGTCGTCCGTGAGCGGTTCGCGAAGCAGGCCGTACACTGGCGGGTAGAGGCGCATCGACTCCTTGAGCACCTGGTCTGTGCGCGTCATCGCCTTCACGTCGGCCATCATCGGCGGGTGGCCAGCGAGCGAGTCGAGTTCCGCCTGCACCTCCGCGAGCACCGGTGGGTGGCGCGTGAGCAGGTCGAACGTGTACGAGAGGGCGAGCGCCGTCGTCTCGTGGCCGGCGAGGACGAGCGTCAGCACCTCGTCACGGAGATTCTCCTCGGGGACGCCTGCGTCGAGCAAGCGCGAAACCACGTCGTCTGCGCCCTCGCGGGTCCCGGCGTTTCGCTCGCGGATGATGTTCGCGACGACGGCGTCGAGGGCCTTCGCCGCCCGGTGGAATTCGAGGTTCGTCCGGGTGGGCAGCCAGTCGGGCACTTCGAGTGGCAGGCGCGAGGAGCGCCGGAACTGCTCCATGACCGTCTCCAGCGCCTCGCCGATTTCCGTCGATTCGCGGCGAATGTCCACCGAGAACAGGGCGTCGGCGACGATTTCGAGCGTGAGGCGCATCATGTCCTCGTGAACATCTCTGACTTCCTCGTCGGCCCACTCTTCGAGAAGGCGTTCAGTGTAGCCCGTCATCATCTCCGCAAACGCGGCGATTCGCTGGGGGTGGAAGGCGGGTTCGAGTCGGTGGCGTTGCTCGCGCCACGCCGCGCCCTCGCTGTTCAACAGGCCCTGGCCGAGTAGGCGCAGTTCGTACTGGAACAGGTCGCCCTTGCGGTAGTTCTGGTTGTTCTCGACGAGGACGTACTTCACTAGGTCCGGGTGGTTGAGCTGGTAGAAGGGCATCCCCGCGAACTCGAGGTACACCACGTCGCCGTAGGCCCGGGCCGCGTGGGTCATGTACGAGAGGGGGTCGCGACCGAACTGGAGGCTGTTGCCGACCACCGGCAGTCCGGTCGGACCGGGTGGTCTGGCGTCACGATTCTCCACGAGAGACATGCGCCCCAATAGGGCTCGTTCGCGCATGACTCTTTCTCAGAACGTTTTGATGGCGTTGTCAGAGGGCCTTTTGTGCGACACCGAGAGTCGCAAACGAATATGACTCGAGATGCAGGCGACCGGAGGCTCTCACGACGACGAGTGCTCCAGACATCGGGCGCGCTGGCTGGCGTATCGCTACTCGGTCTCTCCGCGACACCAGCCGCTGGGGCCGCCTACGAGACGACGACGGGGAAAAGCGAACCACAGTACGAGAAACTCCCAGCAGAAGACCACTACGTCGAGACGGAGTTCGTCGTAGACGGCGAGACGGAGACACCCACCCTCTACGGGTCTATCATCTGCCCGGACACGGACGAATCCGTGCCGGTTATTGCCACCTACTCGCCGTACAACGACATCCGCAGTCCGCAAGGCGAGGCTGGCAGCACCGCAGCGGACGGCGTCGCAGACTACTTCGTCCCGCGAGGCTACGCCCGGGCGATGTTCGACGTGGTGGGCACGCGCAATTCCGAGGGCTGTTACGACTACGGGGGCATCCGCGAGCGAAAGACGGCCGCGCAGGTCGTCGAGTATCTCGGCACCCGCGAGTGGTCCTCGGGCAAAGTCGGCATGATTGGGGGGTCCTACGACGGCACGACCCAGCTTGCAGCAGCCATCGAAGACCCGGACCATCTAACGACCATCATCCCGCAGGTGGCCATCGACCGCTGGTACGACTACGCCTTCGGCGGGGGGATTCGCTACTTCCTGAACAACGAGTATCCCACCGACGAGGGATTCGACACGCCGCTGGCCTTCGACTTCGGGTTCGGCCTGATTCCCCCGATGAACGGCGGTGACACCGACCAGTTCACGAGCACGTTCGGCGACCGCATCACGCCGTGTGACGAAATCGAGCACACGAATCGCGCCTACGAATTCGACCCGGTCTACGACGCGTTCTGGGACGAACGCGACTACCGGGCGAAGGCCGAGAACGTCTCGTGTTCGGTGTTCATCGAAGGCGGGTGGCTCGACCACAACGTCAAACACTGGGACTCGACGCGATTCTTCATGGCGCTCCCCGACGATGTGCCCAAAAAGCTGGTCATGGGCCAGTGGAACCACGCGGCGAGCCAGTTCGAAGACGCACAGGACATCCGTCACGCCTGGTTCGACTACTGGCTCAAGAGTCTCGACACCGGTGTGATGGACCTGCCGCGAGTGGACACGCAACTCAACACCGGCGAGCGCATCCAGCAGGCAGACTGGCCGCCCGAAGGAACCCGCGACGTCGAAGTCTCGCTCACCCGCACTGCGAGTGCGGACCCGCTCGAACTCGGCCTCGAGGGGACGAGCATTCCAGTGTACGACGACGTGACGCCGCCGGTCACCGAAGAGGAGATGTTCTCGGGGTCGAATCGCGGCTATCTCACCTTCAAGGCGGGACAACTCGCCGAGTCAGTGCGCATCTCGGGCAGTCCGTTGCTCGACCTGCTCGTCGCCTCGTCTGACGATTCGACGCACTTCACGCCCGTCCTGTTCGACGAAGCGCCCGACGGCAGCACGGAAGTCATCACCCGAGGCTTCCTGAACGCGCGTAATCGCGACGGCCTCGACCAGTCAGAACCCGTCCCCACAGACGACACCTACCGTGCCCCGGTCGAACTGTGGGACATCGATTGGGAACTGCCCGCGGGCCACCGTCTCGGACTGGTCGTGGCCTCCGACAACGCAGACTGGGCGCTCGACGACCCTGACGGCGAGAGCACAAACGAACTCCTCCTCGACGCCGGCGGCGCAGACGGGTCGCGTCTTTGCTTGCCCGTCAGTGAAGGCGACGCCCGCGCAACCACGCTTTCCGTCTCGGGAACGCGCGAAGACGACGGCTCCGTGTTCACGGGCGGGCAGACGAATCAGATAGCCCTCACCGTCGAGGTGTCAGCGCCGGCCGTCGTCCGCGACTACGTCCCCGGCGGCTGGACCGTCCTCGACGTGGGTGACGTCTCCCACACCGGACCCGCCGGCGACGGGCAGGGCCAGTACGTCTACTTCGACACCGACCCGGCCGAGACGGTCGCTGTCACCTACTTCGTCGAAGCGCCCGCAGGGGCGACGGCGACCGGGTCGTACGACTTCGGCCCTGTCGAAGCGCGGGCAGCGGCTGGACAGGTCTGGCTCGGCGTGAATGGGACGACGGACGAAAATACGGTCGTGGGTCAACAGACCTAGACGCGACGGGTCAGCATGTCGACGACGTTGTGTCGGATGGCCTGAATCCGGTCTACCGTCTTCGCGCCGTCTGCGAGAACGGGATACGACACGTCGAGGGGTCTGTACAGGTAGTCGTGGAACGACCCGCTGTCGGTGCGACGGATGCCGAATCTGATACCCTCCTGCATCGCGTGCTGGCGCTCGGTGAGCACGGTCGTCACCCGGTCTTCGATGTCGTCGAGCCGTTCCCACGCGGCATGGAGGTCGGCGTACGACCGCCGGTAGAACGGTTCACTTGACACGTCGTCGAGTTCTTCCTCGGCCGACTCCAGCAGCGCGGTCGCGTCTTCGAGTTCCTCCAGTTCCCGGTCCAACGTCCCGAGCATCGCGTCGCGCTGGTCGCGGGCCAGTTCGGCCTGCTGGACGAGCGCCTGCTTCAGCGGCGGGGTGAGTTGTGTGCCGTGCCTCACCGCGCGCGCGAGTTCGTCGCCGAACTCCATCGCCATGTGGACTTCGAGCGATTCGTCGTACTCTTCTGTGAAGTGGGGGACGGTCATCACCGTCTCCTCGAACGCCTCGCGCACCTCGCGGATGGACTGGTCTGCCGACTGGACGTTGGCGACGGTCATGCCACTCGTCTGGACCTGCGTCGTTACCTGTGAGACACTGATTCCGGACAATCGCCGGAGGAACCGTGTGTACGCATCGCGCTCTGTCCGCGTCCGCGACGATTCGGTCTCGCAGACCCGTCTCGCCTGACCGAGATAGAGCGCGACGGCAACGAGCGCGAGGGTGAGAATCCCCGCGCCGAGATAGAATAAAAGGTCGCCCAGCTGCTCCGCCCCTGCACACTCGAATGCCTGACACCACGCAGCGTCGCCCATTTGTGGGCTGCGCGTGTACACCGCGCTCGCCGTGACCCCCGTTGAAACCATGTTGGACTATAACACGGTCTACTGGCGCATAATCGTTGTGTCAGCGGTGGCTATTGTCAGGCACTCACGAGAGTAGTTTGTAGATGCCAGCGACCACGGCCATCTCTTGGCTTGCCCGCTCGATGTTGAAGTACGGTCGTAACACCGGGTTGAACTTCGATTTGTACTGGTTTATCTGCTGGACGTTCGCCCCCGCGAAGTCGTACCACGTCAGGCCGTTTTCCACGCCGTCGGCCATGATCTTCCAGTCGAGCAGGTCGTTGACCGGGACGTCTAATCCCGGCGTCGCCCCGCCCAGCCACACACAGATGGTGTCGCCAAAGGAAACGACGATGTTGCCACCCGCGTAGGTCCCATCGACGTGGGCTTCGTAGGGCAGCACGCTCCCCGCGGGAAGTCTGCGGTAGAGTTCCATGACGAGTTCTGGCGTCACTTCGAAGCGTTTGTCTTGCTCTACGTGACGTGCTTTCACCTGCGTGATGATGCGCTCGATTGCGTCCTCGCCGCCGACCGTGACGGTGGCCTCGTTGGCCTCCGCCTTGCGAATGTTGGTCCGAGCGTCACCACTGAACTGTGCCAGCAGGTGGTCTTTCCCGCCCGTCAAATCGACGTGGTAGGTGTAGCGCGGCAAGATATCGAACCCGTGCCAGATGTATGGACGGATGTCCTCGTAGCCGACGGCGCTTCGAATGTTGAGATACCGCGACCGAACCGTCTCTTCTAAGTACTCGAGACAGCCGTCGACGAACTCCTGATGTCTGGCTTCGAGCGTTCGCTGGCGAAGGTGGCTGCTGTTGAGGAGCACCGGCCCGAGGTACGGGATTTTGAGCCCCGCGGGCGGTGAGAAGGCGACGGTGAGCCCGAACACCGACTTGACGAACACCGGAAACAACCCCACGACTTCCTCTCCCTTCCGTCCAACGAGCAACTCGAGCGTCGTCCGCGAGTGTGCGGCGAGCACGTCGAGCACTTCGAGCTGGTGGAAGAACGTCCCCTGGGGAGACGCGGCGACGTAGTCGTTCCATCGCTGCTGGTCTGCGATTGATGCGAGTTCGACCTGAACAGTCATGCGTCCCCTCCACTGGGACGGCGTCGGATGCTCACGATACCGAGCGACGATTTCATTGTTTGATATGTCGCCCAAGAACGACATTGTTAGGCGGGATTTACCCGGCCGTTCGTGCGGTTAAGAGCGGCCAACTTATCAAAATTGCAGTATTACGGCCGAAGAGGCTAATCGGATGGTGACACCACCGAACCATCGATAATCGCCCGTTATCTCACGGTTACTGAGCAGGACAGTGTCACCAACTGACCCGGCAACCGCATCCCGCGTCGCGCCGCCGTTGACGCGACGCTATTAATCGTCGAACCCCCACTCTTGGGCACGCGTCGCGGCCTCCTCGCGTGCCTGGCGCTGGATGGCTTCGATTTTCTCGTCGTCTGCGAGAAACGCCTCTACAGCACCGAGTTCGCGCTCTGCAGGGTCCGCCGCGCTGTCGCGTCGGTCCGACGGTGCCGCCTCCCGCGTGCGGGCCGCCAGGTCCGGGTCGCCGGCGAGGCGGTCCGCGGGTAACTCGGGCGGGACGGTCAGGTCGGTTGCGGCGTGGGCCACCGCGAGAATGTCTTCCTGGAGTGAGAACAGCGAGACGCTATGACATCCTCCCTGGCGTGAACGCCGGGGTTTCCTCGCGCTGGGGGTATCGCTTACCGACCCACGGAGGCAACTTGCGGGTTCGTATGCTCCTCGTTGGGAACTGAGCGTGGTGACTCTGACCATGAATGGTCGTCCCACTTGAGGCATACAGGCCGTGCCATCGACCGTGGTACCGTCGTCTGCCGTCTCAAGAACGTCTCCGACGCGGTGAGGTCTGCGTGCCCCTCGAATCCACACGGACATGTCAGCGTGTCTCTGTGGCGCGTCGTATCCTCAGTCGAACCGCAATTCGGACACTCCTGACTCGTCCACGCCTCCGACCGAGCATCCACTGAAATGCCGTATTCTTCGGCGGTACACGCCAGTCGATTCACGAACGCTCTGAACGCCCAGAAATTGTGCGTCTTTGCGTTCGTCTCTACCGACCAGTGTGTCTCCAACACGTCGGTTAAATCACCCACGTACACTGTCGAAACGCCATCTTCGTACAGGCGTTTGATGAGGTCACGGACGAGTGCGTCTTGCGCGTGGTCACGTCGCTTGGTACGCCGGTCGTACAGGCGTCGGATGCGGTGACTACTGTATCGGCCATCCTCCAACAGTGATTGGAGGCGGGCAATCTCTCGCGTCGTCTCGCGGAATCGCTTGAACAGGTCGCGTCCTTCGTACAGGTATTGTTGGCCGGTTGTGGTTGTGCAAGCGACGAGGTTGTTCGCACCAATGTCCAGAGCGGCTTCTTCCGAAGCCAGTGGGTGTGCCAGCCGAGAAGTGTCGATAGTGACTGGCTGAAAGGCACTGAACGTCTGTGCTTGCTCGTCGTAGAACAACTCTAACCGACCTTGCTTGTCGTACTCTTTCCAGTTGGGGTCGCCCCGAACTTCGAGGCGGAGACGTTCGCGGTGTCCAAGACCGTACTCGTCTTTCAGGTCTTTCCCGACGAGAATTTCGAGCCGAGAGTATTCGCCCCACTCAACGGAGTACGACGTGTTGCGAATGTACGTGCGGAGTTCGCGTCCGTCTTCTGCGTTGCCCCAGAAGCCGGGTTTGCCGTTGGCTTCGCCCTTCTTCTTGAGGCTGAAGAACGACTTCCACGCTTCGCGGTTTTTGCGTTCAATTTGCTGAACCGTGGACGCGCCGAGAATACCGCCGTAGCGCCCGCGATACTCGCTGATTTTCCAGACATCGCCGTCTGGGTCGGCGTAGTGTTCGCGGCGTTCGTAGGTGATTTCGTTCCAGAGAGCGGCAGAAGCGTCCAACAGGCATCGAAGCAACTCCTCGTCCTCGGCGGACTGCGGAATCACCTCAAACGTGTTGGCTCGCTTCATCAACTACGGGTTGTATCCGAACACACAAAAGTGTGGGGTTTATGTGTTATTGTATGGTCGAAGTTCGCATCGAGTTTGACGACGACGAACAGTACAAACGACTGAAGGAACTGAAGAAGCACCGTGGACTGACGTGGAAGGGCTTACTTCTCGAAGGCGAGAAGAAAGTCAGGGAAGATACCCCGGAGTAAGCGTCGAACATAGTCTGTGAAATATAGTGTCGGATTCACGCCCGCCCTAAAGGGCGGGACTCTCTCCTTGATTCAGGTAGGCGAGAACTGGAATCCCATCTTCGAAGGTCACGACGCCCCTGCCCGCCTGGTCGAGCAGCAGCGAATCTTGCGGGACGAGGACGGCGTAGCCAGTTAGCTCTCGGTCGAGCGCCGAGCGGCGCAGAAACGTCTGCGACAACTCGTGATTTCACCAGGTCTCCACGCGGAAGCCTCATGGGGTCTTTGGAATCACCGCACTGCGAAAGCGGTCTGCCACAGCGTCCGATTCGCCGGCCTGCACCTCGATGGTCGCAGCCGCCTCGCGGTAGGCGTCCGCAGCGACCGAGTCGGGGGCGTGAGCGAGCAGCGGTTTTCCGGCACGGCGGGCCGCCCGCGCCGACTCGCTCGCCGGAACTGTCGCGAGAGTCGGGCCGTCGAAGTACCGTTCGGCCTGCGTTGCGATGCGGCCGATACCCACCTCGTCTCGTACCTTATTGAACAGGACGCCCGCGGTGCCCGTCCCGTACGAGCGGGCGTACTCCTGGACCTTGAGCGCGTCAGAGAGTGCGGGAATCGTCGGTTCCAGGACGACGATGATGCGGTCTGCGAGCACGATGGGCAACACCGCACTCTTGCTGTCGAGTGCCGCTGGCGAGTCCAGAAGAAGCACGTCGGTGTCCGCGGCCAGTTCGGCGACGACGTGTTTGAGCCGGTGTGGGTCTGCGGCCTCGAAATCCGCGAGATTCGTCCCGCAGGGAACGACCTTCATCCCAAACCGCTCGTAGACCGCCGCCTCGACCGGCGCTGGGTCGTCGCTCAACAGCACGTCGTGCAGCGTCGTTTCGACGTCAGCGAGTCCGGCGTGAAACAGCAGGTTCGCCATGCCCGTATCCGCGTCCACGACGGTCACGTCGTACTCGGCGGCGAGCGCCATCCCAAGCGCCAGCGTACTCGTCGTCTTGCCCGTGCCGCCTTTTCCGCTCGCAACGGCGAACGCCTCGACCATTGTATTCAGTTCGATTGGCATGAAGGATAAACGTTCGCACATTCCGACCATTGTGAACACACGACCACCACGTTCCACTCACTCGATAGCATGCTGTGGATTCGACCGGGCTAACCGGAGCTACGAACCGGCGTCTTGGCTGGGACGTGGCGGATATTCGAAAGGATTCTACTGGGTATCGAAACCGGGCCGTGCTCACCGGAGCAACTGCTTGAGCGGTGGCGTCCCGGTTCGGTTGACCGCTTGCAGACGTTCGCGCGCTGAGTAGCGTGCTTCTCGCAGGTCGCGGGGGGACACGTCCTCGCCACGAGCACGATTCCGGCAGAGCGCGTAGAGTTCGTCGACCGCCTGCTGGTACTCCACGACATGCTGGACGCACTCGAGGGCGGACCGCAGCGCAGCCGGTTCGGGGGGTTCTTCGAGAAGCTGGTAGAAGTCGGCCGTCGAACCGGCCGCCGACCCGATGCCGATGAGCGGCACGGACGCGTAGGTGCTGAACGCGTCTGCGCCGGGAACCGACAAGGAGAGGACGACCACGTCTGTGTCCGCATCTGGTCCGACGGACACGTCCGTAATCGACTCGACTGTTGTCACGTCGTGGTCCGCGAGGGCCTCGGCTACCACGACACTGGTGGCGCTTTCAGCAACAACGACCACATTCACAGGTCTACGTCTCCCCCGGACGGCATAGATGTTTGGGAGTTCTCATTAGGTTATCCCAACCAGGAAAGTGCCGTGAGAGAAATTGGAGAGAAGGCCGCTTCTCTACAGGCTGTCGTTAATAAATCGTATTTCGCGATAGGAAATCCAATCAACTGGGCTCGAAGAACCATCGCTTCTGTGCGTCACCGGTACTCGTGACGGTGCGAATGCGGGTCAGAACACATGTCAACGAGACACGTATTCGGCCATTAGGGATAAGAAGGGGTACACGATAATGTGATGTAATGCACGACCTGACTGGTTTCCAGCGTGACCTGTTGTACGTGATTGCAGGGAAAGAAGAACCGCATGGCCTCGCCATCAAAGAAGAACTCGAAACGTACTACGAGAAGGAGATTCACCACGGGCGACTCTACCCGAACCTCGACACGCTCGTCGACAAGGGCCTCGTCGAGAAGGGCGAACTCGACCGCCGGACGAACTTCTACACGCTCACGCGTCGCGGGCGGCGTGAGATTGAAGCCCGCAAAGACTGGGAAAAGAAGTACCTCGACAACGTGCTGAACGCGGCCACGGCGTAAGCCACGCGACACCCACCTCCACTTTTGTAACAATTGCACGAACGAGCGACAGCTTCGTCCAAATGTTATCCGGTTTTAATTAGACGAGTTTAATTATAGAATAATATATATTCGTGTGAACGAAAGTTAGCTCGCATGGTAGCTACTTCACGCCGTCGCTTCCTCAAAGCGAGCGGCCTTCTCGTGGGTGGGATTGCCGCCAGTCCAACAGTCTCCGCCACCGAATCGACCGACCGTTTCATCGTCGAATCGAAGAATCTGCGGGACGCAGACTTCGAAGACGCCGCCCTCACCGTCGTCCATCCCCTTGACGCACTGGACTACACCGTCGTCTCCGGGACAGAGTCGGCCGTCGCCGACCTCGGTGTCAAATACGAACCAGACCTCGTTTACGAACTCGACCTCCCTGTGACCGCGACGGAAGCCGCGGACGAGCCAGGCTATCCCCTTCAGTGGGACAAACAGGTACAGGACATTCCCGCCGTCCACGACGTGACGCGCGGCGAGGGCACCCGCGTGGCAGTCATCGACTCCGGCGTCTCAGCGAGTCACCCGGACCTCCAGCACGCCGTGAACGTGGACCTCTCCCGTAATTTCACAGGTGACGGCTACGGCGCGGGCCGCGCCGTCGGCGGCGGGCACGGGACCCACGTCGCGGGCATCATCGCCGCGAACGACCAGAACGACGTGGGCGTCACCGGCAGCGCACCGGCGACCGAAATCGTCGATTGTCGCGTGTTCTCGACTGGCCCCTCCGCGAGCTTCGCCGACATTCTCGCCGCCCTCGTGTACGCGGGCGAAATCGGCTGTGATGCCGCGAACATGAGCCTCGGCGCGTACCCCGTCTCGCGACAGGCGAACGGGGAGTTCTACGGAAAGGTACTCAACAACACGACCTCCTACGTGAGCAACCAACTCGGGACACTCATCGTCGCCTCCGCCGGGAACGACGCCGCGGACCTCCAGCACGACGGGAGCGTAATCAGCCTCCCGAACGAGGCAGCAAACATCATGAGCATCAGCGCAACTGGCCCCATCGGCTACATGTGGGGCGAAGAAGGGCTCCGCGAGGAGTTCGTCTCGCCTGCGTTCTACACGAACTACGGCACGAACGCGGTGGACCTCGGCGCGCCCGGCGGCGACGCGGATACCGACGCCATCGATACGGGGGTACCGTGGTTCTACGACCTCGTGTACAACACGTACACCGTCCCGACCTACGACGAAGCGTCGAACTCGTTTACGTTCGAGAACACCTACTCGTGGCTCGCTGGGACGAGCATGGCCGCCCCGCAGGTCGCGGCCGCTGCGGCGCTCGTAAAGAGCGTGAATCAGGACTATTCGGCCACGCAAGTTAGGGACACCCTCGAGGACACCGCAAGCGTGCCGGAAGGCCAGGACAAGGCGTACTACGGGGCGGGCTTCCTCGACCCGCTCGCCGCCGTACTGAACTGAACCACGGAATCGGGACCGTTTCAGTTTTTCCGATTCTGCGACAACCATTCAACTCTATCGAGAGAACGAACTATTTGAGGAGATCGTTCAGACTTGCGCTGGTTAGGTTCATCAAGAGAACAGTGACGTCCTCCCCACCCTGCTCGCTCCCTAAGGTCTATCGCTGAAGGTGAGGTCTTAGCGCCTACACCGATAAAGATAACTCCACGTTCGGTTCGCCGCTTGATGGAGGAAACTTTGATAAGTTCATACAATTAACTCTAAAATTACGAGTTCGATGTCTGATTCAAATCAGAGAACAGCTCGGAGAACATCTCTCGCAGACGAACTTCCTGACTGGTTCGTCTTTGGAGGCGTGTTTGTACTCGCGATGCTCTTTTCAACGTGGCGCGTTGCGTATCTGGAACTGGGCCAGGCGAATACGCTCTTTTACGATGCACAAATAGTCTGGAAACCACTCACAGAGCAGGTGATGGGAGGCGTACCACTGTATACGGGACCTGCAGTCGATAACAAGCCACCACTCTTCCAGTACGTGAATCTCATCGCTGGATACACGGGCGAATACAATATCTCGATGACCCTCCTCGTCGGGATTGCAAACGCACTCACTGCAGGGCTAGTGTACCGCTGGCGAGCCAACCACGGCGAACCACGCGAAGGAATTGCCATTGCGATACTATATCTCGCGACACTGCCGCTTGTGAACGGACTTGTCATCAACGCCCGATCGTTCGCCATGGTCGGATTAATGATTGCTGTGATATACACCCAGCCCGGAATTCGCGGTGGTGCGGTCGCGGTTGCAGGGCTGTTTTCACAGTATAGCTTTTTTGCCGTGCCAGTTCTTGTCGTCCATTCCTCCCAGCGCACGCAGAAACTCCTCCGGTGGCTCATGGTTTTCACGGCCACAGCCCTCTGTATCGTGGGGATGGCGTTTGCTTCTGTAGGAGTCATTTGGGGCACCGAGTCGATGACGAACGCGATGTACTACAGTATGAGTGGAGCTGGCGAGTACGTTACGAGTGGAAACACTCACTCACCGTTCCACTCTGTGACCACCTGGTTTGGTATTCTCAGTCACACGATGGTGAACCTCGCATGGCTGCTCATTCCAACCACTTTGGGTGGACTTCTGGTGGTAATCGAAAGTTTTCGTGTTCCGTGGTCAGAGCGCACGTTCGCTTTAGCGCTCGGCGTTTCGCTCTCACTTCCATTATTCATTCGTTCACTGCTCTATTACTGGATTCCTGCGCTCCCCTTCTTCGGACTTCTCGCGGTACACGCGCTCTCCCGATTTCTAGCAGGCAGTAGCCATGAGGAACGGTAACTAGCACAGCGGACGACGAAGTAGGAAGTCCAATCTTTGCGACCACACTCCCCGATTCGAACTCGTCGTAGGAAAAGTCCGCTCTCCCCGATTTGAACGAAGTGAGACGGTCTCGTTCGCTCCGCTCACGAGCTGCGACTCACAGGTTCAAACCGTCCGGATAGACGTTTCACTGCTCACATGGTTCGCAGGAAAAGTCCGCTCTCCCCGATTTGAACGGGGGACCAGCCGATCTACAGTCGGCTGCTCTACCAGGCTGAGCTAAGAGCGGATACAATACAACGTAGGTCGATTGTCCGACTTAAGAATTATTATTCGAAACCGCCAGCGGGACGCCGGACGGCTGACGGGCGTCAGACTGGTAGGAAAATTAATATGGTTGGGAGACAAGCCGTAAGACGACAGCTGAGATGAGTAAAATTACGTTTCGGGCCGACGATGATCTCGTGAGACGCCTCGAGGAGTTCGACTCCTCGAAGAGCGAGGTCATGCGCGAGGCACTGCGCCAGTACCTCGACGCCGCGGACCCGACGCCAACCAAAAAGCCGGCAGCCGAGACGAGCCTCGACGACCTGGTCGCGGCACGCGTCGACGCGCTCATCGACGAGCGCCTGGATGCCCTCATCGACGAACATCTTCGGTCGCGCGCGGGGAGCGGCCAGGACGTGAACGTGAACATCACCCTCGACGGAGAAGGGATGCGCGCGCGCCAGACGCCGCGTAAGACATCCGAGCCGGAGCCACTCGACGCGACGGACAATGCCTGTGTCCAATGCGGCGAATCGCTGGACGGAGACCACGTGTACTGCCCGAACTGCGGTGAGAAAGCAACCCACCGCGTGTTCTGTGAGTGTGGCGACGAGGTCCGGTCGGACTGGGCGTTCTGCCCGAGCTGCGGCCGTCGGACCCCGGCAGCCGACGTGTTGGACCGCTCGTAACCGAGTTACGGCGACGATTTTGCGCGATTGTCTTACAATCGCCACAACATTTATAACCCTTCAATTAGTGCATACTTCTGCGTAAGACGGTTGTCTTACACACCAGCAATTTGGGGGTGGCGCGGTGCGGCCTCATGCGGTTTTGGTGTGTAAGACAGGTGTGCGGGGGACCCGCATGCTTCCATCTTACAAGGGGATATACCATGGAGCGTGTGACACTACGGATTCCAAAGCAGCAGATCGAGGAGGTCGAGAGAATGGTCGAGACGGGAGAATTCCCGAACCGAAGCGAGGCCATTCGCTCCGCCGTCCGCGAGATGCTCAACGAACAGACAGAGGGTCGTGAACCGACGACCAAGAAGCGCAACTGGGCGAGGGTCTAACTAATGCAAGACATCGTTCAATCCGCGCTCGAGAACTCTGAAGCAGAACAGCAAAAGCGAAACGACGCAGCTTCGACCAACGACGAATTCGGCGACCCACGCATCGTCATCGTTGGTGCTGGTGGTGCCGGTAACAACACCATCAACCGCCTGTACAACATCGGCGTCGAAGGCGCAGACACGATCGCCATCAACACCGACAAGCAGCACCTCAAGATGATCGAGGCGGACACCAAGATTCTCGTCGGCAAATCGCTGACGCAGGGGCTTGGTGCCGGTGGCGACCCGTCGATGGGCGAACGCGCAACCGAGATGGCTCAGGGGACCATCAAGGAAGTGCTCGGCGAGGCAGACCTCGTCTTCGTCACGGCAGGCATGGGTGGCGGTACCGGGACCGGTGCCGCACCTGTGGTCGCCAAAATCGCCAAAGAGCAAGGCGCAATCGTCGTCGGCATGGTCTCGACACCGTTCAACGTCGAGCGTGCCCGCACGGTGAAGGCAGAGGAAGGACTGGAGAAACTCCGCAACGCCGCGGACTCCATCATCGTCCTCGACAACAACCGTCTGCTCGACTACGTCCCGAACCTCCCAATCGGCAAGGCGTTCTCGGTCATGGACCAGATCATCGCCGAAACCGTGAAGGGTATCTCGGAGACGATTACCCAGCCGTCGCTCATCAACCTGGACTACGCCGACATGACCGCCATCATGAATCAGGGTGGCGTCGCCGTCATGCTCGTCGGCGAGACACAGGACAAGAACAAGACCGAAGAAGTGGTTCGCGACGCGATGAACCACCCACTGCTGGACGTGGACTACCGCGGTGCATCCGGTGGGCTCGTCCACATCACCGGCGGCCCAGACCTTACCCTGAAAGAGGCAGAGGGCATCGCCCAGAACATCACCGAGCGCCTCGACGCCTCGGCGAACGTCATCTGGGGCGCCCGCATCCAGGAGGAGTACAAGGGCAAAGTCCGCGTCATGGCCATCATGACCGGCGTCCAGAGCGCCCAGATTCTCGGGCCATCGACCCAGAAGCAGGCCAACCGCTCGCGTGCGAAGCTGAACGAAGGCAACAACGGTAGCACCAACGACAACGACGACGGCATCAAAACCTTCGGCGCACAGTCCGACGGCGGCCAGAACGAACTCGAGAACAACAACGGTCTCGACGTCATCCGGTAGACGTCGCTCCCAGACCTCATTCCAAGAACTACGGTTTCTTTTTTCGCTTTTTTTCGCCCGTGAGGGCTCCTCGTGCGAAGCGTTTACCGGACTCCGATGAGATGCTTCGTTCAATGACCGACGACGGGACGATTTCGACGTACGATTCGCGGGTCACAGAGTACACGGAGCGAAACCACGACCGCTCGGTAATCGAAGCCGAAGTCCGTGAATTTCTGCGACACGTCGAACGTAAGACACCGCGTGAGACGGCCCGCATCGCCGACGTCGGCTGTGGCCCCGGCTTCGAATCCACGACGTTCGCCGCGGCCGGTCACGACATGGTCGGCGTCGATTTGACCCCCGACTTCCTCCACGCTGCCCGCGCCGACGTGCCCAATGCCGAATTCACCCGAATGGACATGCGCACCCTCGGGCTCGCGTCGGACAGCCTCGACGGCCTCTGGGCCTGTGCCCCTTCCTCCACGTTCCCCGCGAAGACGCACCCGCGACGCTGGCCGAATTTCGGCGTGTCTTACGTCCGGGCGGCGTGCTCCACGTCTCGGTGAAACAGGGAGACGGTGAGTCTGAAGGCGACGTGCACGAGGGCGACTCACGGACGTTTACGCTGTACGAGGTGGAAGAGTTGGAGGAGTTGGCGAACGAGGCTGGCTTCAAGATCGACTCGTGTGAGGCGAACGACGACGGCTGGATTCAGTTGGTGGCGGCCGCAGAAAAGCGCTAGACAGCGTTTACAGCCTCGACCAACTTGCACTTCCGACAGACGTCCCGGGTCGTCGCCGACCCACAGCGTTCGCACTCCACGAGATTCGTCTCGCCGTCGCCGTCCTCGCGGTACTCCTTGGCGGCGATGGCGGCGAGTTCCTCGTAGCCGGCCATAATCGAGTGGCGCGTGCCGGGGTGGTTCGATTCTAAGTTGAGCAGGAGTTCCTGAATCTCGCCGCGGAACGCCTCCGAGGAGTGAGGGCATTCGGTGATGTGCGCGGGGAGGTTTTTGATGTGGGCGTAGAGGGCAACTTCCTTCTCGGGAATGTCACGGAGCGGCTTGGCGCGGGGGATGAAGTGGTCTGACTCGCCGCGCTCGTCGAAACTGCCGAGACTCGCGTCGAAGTGTTTCGCGACCTGTCGGACGTCGCCTTCCAAGATGTTCATCAGCGCAGTCTGAGCTTCGTCGTCCAGATTGTGCCCGGTCAGGAGTTTGGTCGCGCCGTATTCTTCGGCGTACTTAGAGAGCAGGTCCCTGCGGAACACGCCGCAGTAGGCGCAGGCGGCCATGTTCATCGGGTCCTTCTCGACGACGTCGTCCATCTTCAGGTCGAACTCGTCCTCGTAGGTGACGACTTCGTGGCGCATGTCGAGTTTCTCCGCGAGTTCGACGCAGGCGTCGAGACTGGTGTCGCGGTAGCCCTCGATGCCCTCGTGAATCGTGAGCGCAATCATCTCGATGCGCGGGTCCTGGTTGAACGTCTCGTCTAAAATCGAGGTGAGGACCACGCTGTCTTTGCCCCCCGAGAGGCCGATGACCCACGTTTCGGGGTCGTCGGGCGTGGCCGAGCGCGGGACGAGTGAGTCCTCTCGAATCCGGCGTCGGACGCGCTTTTCGACCGACTGGCAGAAGTGGGACTCACAGAGGTGGCCCCCGGAGTACGCCGCGTGCATGACAGCATCGCGGTCGCACTTGTCGCATTCCATTGGGCGACGATTACGGAGCGGCGCGTATCACCGTTTCGCCTTAACTACTCGAGTGGCGTCCAGGTGGACGCTACGTTCGGCAACCCGACCACGCGCGCTTCGAGCGTCCCGTCGTCGGTTTCGCGGAGTTTGAGGGCTGCGTCGAACAGCGACCTGAGCACGTTCAGGTCCGCGTCGTCGTGGGCCGACGGGTCGATGGTGTAGACGCCAAAGTAGCCCGCGGCGGACACCCGCCCGGTGAGGACGTGGAGGAAGTTGAACACGCGGCCGACCTCGGCGTAGCGAAGTAGCGTCGAGAGGGAGAACACCCCAAGCCGGAGGCCCGACGTCGCCCCCGCACCGATTTCCTGCGTGCACTTGACGAGGCCGACGCCGATGCCGGTGAGGTCGCTCGGCGAGGTGACGTACTTCACGTGAGGTTCGTCGTCGAACGAACCCTTCCCCGAGACGCCGGTACAATCGACGACGTACAGCCGGTCTGCGTCGCCGTCGAAGGCCGAAACGTCGCGGACGACCCGGTCTGCGTTCGCGTCCGAAGAGATGACGACGGCGTTCTCGCCCTGTGCGGTACCAGTCGCGAGCAGCTGCGTCGCAAGCTGGCGGGTGTCCGCCTGGAGCGGCCCCTCGATGAGGAGGTTCGTCCCCGGTGGCACCTCCTCGAACCCTTCGATGTCGATGGCCGAGCCGAGCACGTAGGTCGTCGGACGCGAGACGACCGCCTGCAGTTGCCGGTCACTGCTACTCATTGCTTGCCACCTCCCTCGCCCGCGTCGAACCCACGGATGGCTGCGACGAACGACATGTCGTCGAGAAACGCGTCTTTCTGTGCGTCGAGTTCGGCTTCGAGTGCCTCGATGGCGGCTTCGAGTTCGGCGAACGCTTCACTTCCTGCCAGTTCGCCGGCTGGCTTCTCTGCTGTGAGTGCGGCCCGTTTCGCGAGCAACGAGTGGTACTCCCTGACCTGTCCCGTGTAGGCATCGCGTGCCAGTAAATCCTCAATCGTCTCGACGAGTTGCTGTTCGGTCGGTGGCTTTCTGACGTAGTCGTCGAAGCCCATCTCGATGATGTCGAAGTCGGGGTCGACTGCGGTGACCATCGCGACTCGACAGTCGATATTCCGGCTTCGAATTTCGGCGAGAACTTCGTCGCCGGACAGCCGGGGCATCATCCGGTCGAGCAACACGACGTCCACCTCGTCGGTGAGCACGTCGAGGGCCGCCTGCCCGTCTCCGGCGTGACGAACGTCGTATCGGTCCAACAACCACATCTCGTAGGTTTCGGCGACGTCAAGGTTGTCTTCGACGATGAGGACGACAGGTTTCTCGGGAGAAGTCATTCGAGTGGGCTGATAATTCGGGCCCACTACTATGATGGTTTCCCACGAACCAGGTCAGGCCAGCGGGAGGGTGATGACGAAGACGGCCCCAGAGGGGTCGTTGTCCTCGATGTGAACCGTACCGCCGTACTGGTCGACCATCGTATCGACGAAAAAGAGCCCAAAACCGCTGCCCGCAGACTTCACGTGACCGGTCTCGTCGCGCCTGAAGATGTGGTCTTTCAGGTCGTCGGGGACGCCGACGCCGTTGTCGCCAACGCGGACCGTCGCCGTCTCGCCGTCGGTCGTGAGCGAAACGTCGATGTGTGGGTTCTCCGTTCGGTTGTGCTCGACGGCGTTCGTGATGACGTTGCCCAGGACTTCGGCGAGTAACGCGTTCGCCTCGACGGTGACGGCCTCGTCGATGTCGACGTCGAATCCGATCTCCGGATAGGCAGACCGGATGCGGTCGACCTGTCTTTCGAGAATGTCGGACAGGGACACCGGGTGGAACTCCACGCCCCGTCCCGCGAACAGGTCGAGCATCACTCGGACGTGCTGGACGAGTTCGATGATATTGTCAGACCAGCGCTCGATGGTCTCTGCGTGTCGTTTCTCCTCTCCTTCGAGTCTGTCGCGCAAGTACGTCGCTCGCGACTGAATCACGACCATCCCGTTCAGGATGTCGTGGCGCAGGAGACTGTTGAGAAATTCGAGACGGTCGTTTTGCTCCTGTAAGTCGGCCTCGAAGCGTGCTTCTTTGAGCGCCGCCTCGGTGTTTGCGGCGAGCAACCGCGCGATGGACACGTCGGTTTCGTCGAAGTCTCCGGGGACGAGCGACCCGATGTTCAACACGCCGGCAGACCCGAGCGGCAAGATGAGTTCGCTTCGAATCTTCGTGTTCGGATTGTACCGACCCTCAGTAGCCTGCACGTCCGCAATCGTGAATGGCGTTCCCGACTCGAAGGCCTGCCAGGAGAGGCTCTCACCGTCTGCAGTGAACGTCGGCATTTCGGAGAAGAGTTCGGCCGACTCGTCGGTCCACGCGACCGGTTCGAGTCTCGTCCCCGTCTCGTCGGCCAGCCAGAGGGTACAGAGCGGGAAGCCGAGGACGTTTCGCGCCGTCTCGATGGCGATTTCCGCGACTTCCTGCACCTCGGTCGTCGCGACCATCGTCCGCATATCCGCGTGCAACGCCTCGATGGTTTCTTCACGGGAGATTCGTTCGAGCGCGTTTTCGACGCTGCGAGAGAGGATGCTCACGAGATAGCGACTCGTCTGTGAGACCGTCTGGCGTTCGAGCGACCCCAGCCCGAGCAGCCCGTGCGACCCGAGCGGGACGTACACGGCGCTCGTAAGCGGCAGTGGGAACCGACGCGCGGCGGGGAAGTCCTGATAGTTTTCGACCACCTGCATCTCACCATTCTCGAATGCGTCCATCTGTTGCATCCCGGGCGTGACGACGAGGTTGTCGATTACCATGTCAGCGTCTTCGAACATCTGGTGGGCAGCATCGGACGCGTGCGTCGGAACCAGCGAATCTCGCTCTTCGTCGTACGTCCAGTAGATGGCGAGCGAGTAGTCCATGATGGACTGGCTGATTTCGACCGCAGACTCGATGACACTGGATAGGTCGCGTTCGGTGCCGAGGTCGAGGGTCGCCTCCTGTAAGAGATTGAGCCTGATTTCTTCGAGGCGACGTTCGGTAACGTCGCGAGCCGTACAGACGAGGTGGCCGTCCGCGAGCGCGTTCAGCGACAGTTCCTGCGTGAATTTCGACCCATCGCGTTTCGTAGCGTGGGTCTCGCCGTTCCAGTGGCCGATCGATTGGAGCGCCGGGAACACGGTCGATTCGACGCGTTTCAATTCCGTGGAGTCGTAGTGGGTGCGCCACGACGCTCCCACGAGCGCCTCAGGGTCGTCGAAGCCGTAGAGCCGCGCGTGGGCGGCGTTCAGGTAGACGTACTCCCCGTCCGGGTCGATAATCGCAATCCCGTCGAGGGCGTTTTCTATCGCTGCCGCCTGTAAGTCGAGGCGTTGTTCGCGTTCCTTTCGTTCCGAGATGTCGATGAGGATACCCGTAAACAGGTGCTGGCCATCGAAGGTGGTTTCACCGAACGAGACGCTGAGGGGGACTTCGTGACCGTCGCGGTGGAGTCCCGCCAGTTCGAGCGCACTCCAATCGAGGTGCTGTTCGCCCGTATTGAGGTAGCGGTTTACACCAGCTTTGTGCGCGGGTCGGAATCTGTCTGGAATAAGCGTCGCCATCGGCTCACCGACGAGTTCTACGGCGTCGTAGCCGAGCATTTCGGCGAGTTGCTGGTTCGCGAATTGAATGACGTTGTCCTCGTCGAGCGTGACGACACCGACGGGAGCGTTTTCCGTAAGGGCCCGGAAGCGAGCGCGCTCCTCCCTGAGTGCGCGCTGGGATTCGTGTTTTTCAGTGATGTCACGGATGACGACCGCGAGGCCGCCGTCGTCCAGTTGGTTGACCGTGAGTTCCTTCGGGAACGTCGTTCCGTCGCAGCGAACGCCCGTGAGTTCGCCGCGCCAGCCACCGGTTTGCTGAACCGCAGGTTTCACTTCCTCCTCGAGTCGGTCCGTCTCGACGGTCAGTTCCAGTTCGAGGTAGGAGTGGCCACACAGTTGGTCCGCAGACTCGAAGCCGTAGATGTCGAGAAACGATTGATTTGCCGACTGGAATCGGTGGTGTTCGTCCAGCACCGCGACGCCGTCCATCGTCGCGTCCACTGCCTGTTCGGTCCGAACTGCTCGCTCTCGGTGCTCTGCTCTACGAACGTCCAGAAAGCCGATTGCGGCCCCGGATAGTCCGCCGACGGTGACGTTTACGAGTGCCTGTTCGAGTATTTCTGCCGTCGAGATGCCGCTCGTGAGGTTATGATACCCTGACCAAAGACTCACGACGAAGAGGACGCCAATTCCCGCGACCACCCAGAGCGCGATAGAGGCGACCTTTGCGGGCGAGAGACGGGACTGAACCAGCCACCAGCCGAACCCAACCAACCCCATCGCGAGAAAGAGCGGAAGGACGTGTTCGAGCGCAGAGAGAGACGAATGTTCACTGTACAGGAGGCCGGATGAGAGCGCCGCGAGCAGCCCGCCAAGCAGGGCGACCGACCACTGCTTGACACGGCGCAACGCGACAGCGAAAGACATACCGAACACTCACAACATATCAGCAAGAAAGTTTTCCCTAACCAACACGCGCGGAAGCAACCGTTTTCCGCACCCGCTTGCAATACCCGGGCATGGAACTGGACCGTGCGACGGCGGTCGACCGCGTCGAACGACTCGTCGAGACGGTCGAGAACGAGACGATGCCGGTCCCGGTGCGCGAAATCTGGGTGTACGGCGACCTCGCACTCGGCCTCGACCCCGTCTCTCGCCTCGATATCTACCTGAAAAAGGACCTGCTGTTCCACGGCGACGCCAGCCGTGAGGAGGAGTTTCGCCGCGAATACGGCGTGAAGGGCGTCGGGCAGACCGTCAGTCTGGAGTGGGCAGAACAGTACCCGGAGTACATCCGCGCGAACGACAACGGGCACGTCGCCCCCGAAAAGTGCCTCGCCGCCCACCTCGTCGACAGCGACGAACCGATTCACCTCGAAGTGTGCAACGCCGGGTTCGAGAACAACGTCACCCAGCGCCTGAAAGGCGCGATGGCGCGTGAGGCATACGAACAGATTCTCGACCCCCGCGGGGCCGCCCTCTGGATAGATGGCCAGCGCTCGACTGACGCCTTCGACAAACTGCGAACCGGCGAGTACGTCTTCCCGACGCTCGCGGGCGCACTCGAAATGCTCGGCATGGACGACGACGAAGCCGCCACAGCGGCGGACGCGGTTCGCGCCTACCGGTCGAGTCAGGAGGGCGCGTCCGTCCGGGGTGACGTTGTCTAACACGCTGGCCGCAACAGGTTTTAGACTGGTGTGCTGTATTCCCGACAATGACCGACTGGACGACGCGCCGCCGACTGCTCCAGCTTACGGGGGCAGGGCTCGCACTCTCGCTCGCTGGCTGTACGTCGGGTGGATCCGAGACCGACCAGACGACGAGCGCCACGACCGCTGGACAATCGAATAATACGACGACCACGGCCGCGACGACGACGCGGACGGCGACACCCGAAGACCCAAGCGAACCGTCGGGCGACACGACCGTCGAGATGTGGACGGAGGGCAGTGAGACCGGCTTCGCCCCGGATATCGTCTGGGTCGAACAGGGCGCGACTGTGACGTGGAAGCAGGTCAGTGGCGTCCACTCGGCGACCGCGTACCACCTCGACTACGACCAGCCCACACGCATCCCGGACGAGGCAGAGCCGTGGGACAGTGAGGTGCTGGTAGACGAAGGTGCCGTGTTCGAGCACACCTTCGAGGTGGAAGGCGTCTACGACTACTTCTGTACGCCCCACGAGAAGGTGGGAATGCTCGGGACTGTCATCGTCGGCAAGCCGTCCCCCGACGGTCAGCCCGGCCTGGAACCCCCACAGAAAATGCTCCCCGAGGAAGCCCAGAAGAAAATCGAGGAACTCAACGAGCGGACGAAGAAGATTCTCGACGGGTAATTCGCGTCACTCAAACGCGCCCGACGGTTACGTAAAACGGCACGGTCTCAGTTTTCTCGTAGGTTTCTGCTTGCATCTGCGCGATTGCCTCGCGCCCCATCTCGCGCCACGCGGTTCGCAGGGCGTCGTACTGGTCTGCGGTCAGGTCACCGGCGAGCAGCGTCTTCCGGTCCTTTTCGAGTCCCGACCCGAGCGCTTTTCGCTTCGCCGCTTCGAGTTCGTGGGCCGCATACGGCACAGTGACCGTTCGAGTGTGGTCGTAGCGGACGGTCGAAACGTCGGTGAACCCGGCGTCACGGAACAGGGCAGCCGCGTCCGCGCCGAGCGTCACGTCCGTGTTTACGCCGGCGACGTAGTGTTTACGCGCCGTTTCCGCGAGCTGCGACTCAGCAGCGACGGTCGAATCGATGGTCACCGCACCGTTGTCCGGTTCGATGGCCGCGACGAGGTCGCCCGAAACGCGCCCGAACTCGCGGACGGCGACGGCGGGGTCGGGCAGATTGATGAGCAGTGCCTGACAGACCACGAGGTCGAACGAGTCGTCCGTAAACGGAATCGAGAGGGCGTCTCCGAGGACTGCGGGCCCAGAAAGGTGTGCAAGCAGCGCCGGGTCGCGGTCGAGACCGACCACTTCACTGGGCGTCTCCGCGCTGAGTACCGTCGTCAGTTCGCCCGTGCCACAGCCAACGTCGAGGACACGCCGGCGATTCGGGAGATCGAGACCGGCGAGTGCAGACCGGTCCGTCCACATCCCGCGGCGTGTCTCGCGGAGGTACTCGGCGGCGAAGCGACGCATTTCAGTTTTCGCGCAGGTCCTTCACGCGGTCGATGTTCCACGCGAAGCCCTTGCCGTCTTCCGTCGGCGTTTCGAGGACGAGCGGGACGTCTTCGAGGTCCGGATGGTTGATGATGGCGCGCATGCCTTCTTCACCAATCAGGCCCTCGCCGATGAGGGCGTGTTCGTCCTTGTTGGTTCCACAGGCGTGTTTTGAGTCGTTGAGGTGGATGCACTTGAGGTGTTCGAGGCCGACGACGTCGTCGAGTTCTTCGACGGTTTCGTAGACGCCCTCCTCCGTCGAGAGGTCGTAGCCCGCGGCGAAGGCGTGGGCCGTGTCGAGGCAGATGTCCAGATTCTGGTCCGAATGTTCGAGGACGTAGGCGAGGTGCTCGAAGTCGCCGCCGAGTTTCGTCCCGCTCCCGGCGTCGCTCTCGATGAGGACGGTCACGTCCTCGGGGACGTCGAGTTCGCTCAGCGCGGAGACGGCGTTTTCGAGGCCGCCTTCGACGCCTGCACCGGTGTGTGCCCCGAGGTGGACGTTCACGTACTCGATGTCGAGGGCGGCGGCGGCGTCTACTTCCTCTTGCATGCTGTCGATGGACTTCTGTCGGAGGCCGTCTTTCGGCGTACAGAGGTTCACGAGATACGAGGTATGGATGACCCACGGGCCGTCGAGTTCGGCGGCCGTCCGGTCTCTGAACAGCGCCACCTCTTCCTCGCCGAGGTCCGGGCTTTGCCAGACCTGGGGAGAGTGGGTGAAAATCTGTCCGCAGTTGCCGCCGAAGGCGACCTGGCGGAAGACGGCGTTCGCGATGTTGTCGTGTGGCGGTTTATCGTCGTCACTCGACACTTTCGAACTCGACATAGAAACGTGTGCTCCGACTCGCATACGCGTCTTTTTTCCCAGAGGAGCAAAGGGGCTTCGAAGGTGTCTCCGACCCGAGTCTATACATTCGTGTAGACCTATCAGAAATCATGACTGGAACCAGAGGACTCACTGTCGGACAGGAAGCGCCGGAGTTCACCGCCCCGCTCGTCACGCCGTCGGGGGCCATCGAACCGACCACGCTCTCTGCGCTGCTCGACGACCGGCCCGTCCTTCTCGCGTTTTACACGAACGACTTCACGCCCGACTGCATCAGCGAGTGTTGTGCCTTTCGCGACTACGACTGGTTCGCGACGGGCGAGCAGGTGCAGGTCGTCGGCGTGAGCAAGTCTCGCCCCGCCACGCACCGCCGGTTCATCGACCATCTCGGCCTCTCGTTTCCGCTCTACTCGGATACCGACCTCTCGATTGCGGAGGCCTACGACGTGCGATATCGGGCGTTCAAGGTCGTCCCGCGCGCGCATCGGTCCTGCTTCCTCATCGATACAGATGGCGTCATCCGGTACCGGTGGCTGGCGGACGACCCCATCGACCCGACGCGGGACACCCCGCCGATGGCGGCGCTTCACGAGGCCGTCGTCGAACACATCGGCGAACCGGAAAACAAGACGTTCGGGTTCTAGTTTGCGAGCGGATTCGTCCGCTCTCGGTTCCACGCGTCGGTGGCGAATTTCGTCGCTGCTCGCTCGCGCGCACGGTCGATTTCGTCCTGCGTCCATTGGCCTTCTTCTGCGTTCGCCCACTCACCGAGTGCGTCTTCGAGGGCGCGAACCGCCTGCTCGCGGTCGATGCCCGCGAGTTCGCGAATCGAGGTGATGCGAGTTTCTACGTCTTCGGGAGTGAGGTCAGGGTCTGCAAACACGGCCAGATGCGTCTCCGCGTCGAGGTCGTACTTAAGCGACCCGTGCTGGATGATGGCGTCTCGACGGCGGTACTGGGCGTTGCCGCTTATCTTGCGCCCCGCCGCGACCACGTCGTGGGCGGGATGCAGGTCGCGCAGGTAGCACGACGGTTGGTAAAGCGACGGCTGGGGTTCGTCCGCGAAGTGGGCGGGGACGTCCATCGCGGAGAAGGCATCGAAGACGGGCGTACACAGCAGTTCGTAGGTCTCCATGAGGTCGCCGGGCAACTCCGCCGCGGGCGCGGTAATCGAGTAGGAGATGTCGGTGTCGTAGCCGTGGAAAATACCGCCGCCGCCGGTCGGTCGCCGGGTGACCGTGATGCCTTCGCGGTCGCAGTAGTCCCAGTCGGCGGTGTCTGCCTCCTGTCTGTAGCCGAGCGAGAGCGTGCTCGGTTTCCAGCGGTAGACTCGAAGCGTGCGCGGTCCGCCGGCGGCCGCCGTCTCTGCTGCAATTTCGTCGAGTGCCATGTTCATCGGCCCGTCCCACGATTCTTCGCGGATGAGCCGCCACTCGCGGTCTGCGAGGTCTGTCATCAAGTCACTGTCCGCAGGCCGAAAAGAAAGGAGTTGCGCCGGTCAGTGGTCTTCGAGTGCGCCGTGGGCGGCCCCCGCGTGGATGGCGGCGACCGTCACACAGTCGAGACACGCCCAGACGCGGTCGTCGTTGTCGCCGAACACGCGCCGGAACTGCGGGGTGACGGCCTGTCCGCAGTTTTGACAGAGCGTCTTCTCGAACGCGGCTCCGTTCACGGCGTCACCTCGAACGGGTGGTACGGTCGGTTTCGGTACTGAAACGGTGTGGAGACGGTGGTAGTGATGGCTATTCCCCCCTGAAGGTAATGGCGTGAAAGTCGTGACCCCACACGACTTTCAGTTGGGCCCCGAATTCCCCACCCCCATTGGGTCCGGTGACCCGTACTCATTCGAGAATTTCAACCAACTAACAAATAGTGCTTGAGTGGTAAAGCCCTATTTATTGCACAGTCGATTACGGTGAATCTTCCCCGGTTGCGAGACCATCGAGAACCGAGGCAATCTGCGTCAATCGCTCGTCCTCACCTTCGATATCGTGACGGTCGGACAGATACTGCGGGTCGTTGTATGTCACGTTCACAGTGCCGTCTTCCTCCCAGACGAGGAGTTTCTGGGGCAGGACAGTATCGACTGGATACGAATTTACACCGGCGGCGGGGCAATCCACGCCCACCGAAAGAGATAGGTTGTATATTTGAGATTTGAAAAGCAGCTCCGAAATGCACGCACGAACGATGGTCCTCGTCTGGCTGGCGCTGGCGCTCTCCGTCGGCAACGGTGCTGCGCTGACCCCGCACCCGGCGCTCGACACCGCGGTCTCACTCCCAGACGACACGACCGACACTCTAACCGACACAGACGGCGATGGGCTGACAGACGCCGAAGAGGAACAGAATTACCAGACAGACCCGAGAGAAGCCGACAGCGACCAAGACGGACTCGGTGACGGCAGAGAAATCCAGTACGGCACCGACCCGGCCGACCCCGATTCGGACAACGACGGCGTCCTCGACGGTGAGGAACTCGACGTGACCGACCCCCTCCACCCGGATACCGACACCGACGGGCTGAGAGACGGTGCCGAGTTGGAGCACGGAACCGATCCCGTGCGGAGCGACACCGACGGCGATGGCTTACCGGACGGCGAGGAAATCGACCGCGGAACCGACCCACTCAGTGTCGACTCAGACGGCGACGGTGCGCGTGATGGTGAGGAGGTTCGCCTCGAAACCGACCCGCTGCAACCCGACCAGCGGACGGAACTCGACCTCTCGCTGTCGGCGATGCAAACGCAGATCGCGACGTGGAAACCGGTCGATTTCGTCGGCGTCGGAGTACTGGTCGCCCTGGCTGCGTTCAGCGCGTTTTTCCTCTTGCGACGGGCCTAACGGAGTCGCGCTTCGGCCAGCACCCTCCGTAAACCACCGCGGAATGAACCACTAAGCTCGGATTTTATATCCCAATATGCGGTTTATTCACCATGCTCCCGCACACGCGGAACTTTTAGCCACGGGCCCGCTATCAGCCAGTAATGGTCAGAAACGTCGCACCCGAGATGGCGGATCTCGAGCCCGAGGACTTCTATCTCCTCTCGGGCATCGAACACGGGATGCGCTTTAGCAAGTGGGTCAACCGCGAGAAACTCCCCGAGTTCGCGAACCTCACCGAGAAAGAGGTCGATTACCGCATCGACCGGTGTCACGACCGAGGGTTCATCGAACGAAAGACCCAGCAGTACGAGGGGTTCCGGCTGACCTTCGAGGGGTACGACATCCTCGCGCTACGAACGTTTGCGGAGCGCGACACCATCCGCGGGTTCGGATCACCACTCGGCGTCGGCAAAGAGAGCGACGTCTACGAAGTGCAGTCGTACAAACCGCTCGCGCTCAAGTACCACCGGGAGGGCTTTACGAATTTCCGACAGGTGCAAAAAGAGCGCGACTACACGTCCGACAACCAGCACGTCTCCTGGCAGTACACCGCCCGCAAGGCAGCAGAGCGCGAGTACGAAATCCTCGAAACGCTCTACCCCGACGTGCGAGTCCCCCGGCCCATCGACCACAACCGTCACGCCATCATCATGGAGAAGATAGACGGCGTCGAACTCTCCCGGGCCGGACTCGAACCGGAGCAGGTCGTCCCCGTGTTGAACCTCATCCTCCGCGAGATGCAGGGGGCCTACGAGCGAGGGTACGTCCACTCGGACATGAGCGCGTACAACGTGTTCGTCGGAACCGACGGCGTCACGATTTTCGACTGGCCACAGGCGGTGGCCACCGACCACGACAACGCCGCGGAACTGCTCACCCGCGACGTCGAGAACATCGTTGGCCACTTCCAGCAGAAATACCCCGGGCAGATGGCCGACAACATAGACATGCGCGCCATCGCCCAGGCCGTGATGGCCGGCGAGTTCGAGTCGATCGAACACACGGCGTAGTAGGATTCCGTATTTTCGGCAGTTAGAGCCTCGATACGGCCGAGTATGCGATTGTGGAGGCGCGATGAATAAACCGTATTTCAGGATATGAAATCTGCGTTCGAGGCGGAATCCACCGTAGGTAGCGTGCTACCAACGGTTGAGACGGCTACCCGAACACTTCGAGTTGCGCTTCGTAGTCTGTCCCGTCGTACGCGAAGTAGACCTCCTCGGAGAACTCGACGCGTCCCAAGTCCGGCTCTGGGGTATCGTCCACACCGAGTCGCGCTAAAATATCGGTGAAGTCGGTCGAGAGCGGAACTGTTTCTTCGTATCCGAGACCCCCCTGCGCCGAGTCGAGCAGTGACTGCTGTTCGTCCGTGAGGTCTTCGCTCCAGAAGGTAGTCTCGAGATACGTGTCGTCGAGATAGGCACGGTACGCGGCTTCCGAGTCAGCGATTCGCGTCGCTTCGTGTTCGTACTGCGCGAGTTCGACCGACACTTCTTCCACGACCGCACGGGCGTATACCGTTCCGTCACCCGATTCGAAGACGACGTGCGTGAACGGTGGTGCGGGGACGAGGTCGGTTTCGTCGGCTGACCGGCGAAGGAACAGGTGTCCCCGGTGTTCGGGCGGTTCATCTTCGAGGTCGATAAAGCCGTACTCGGGTGCCATCCTGCCTTCCGCAGTTTCGACTGCGTGAATATCGAGTTCCGAAAGCCCGTGAGTCGTGTCGAGAGGCGTTGGATTACCCAGGCCGAGACTGGAGGTGTACGTTTCGGCGTCAGCAGGTGGTTGACCGTCGATGCGGTCGAACCAGAGCAGCCATCGCGTCCGCGTCACCGTCCCCGTTTCCCTGACGCGCACTTCGTAGTAGTTCCCTTCCTGTTCCAGATAGGCGGGAACGTTTCTCCCGGTGGTCGAAAGGGCGAAACCCTCGGTGGTGACCGCGCCCTCGGTTACGATTCGTGAAGCAAGGTCCCGGTCGGATTCGTCGTACGGACCGGCGGCTCGCCAGGTGAACCGACCCACAAGAGATGGCCCGAGCCTGCGAAGGGAAAGCCGATATCTGGGGGCATTGTCTGTACGTGTAACACACCCACCGACTGTGCCAATGGCCACCCCACCGAGCGAAGTCAGGAACGTCCGTCGAGACGGGGAGCGACCGCCGGGAGTAGCAGATGGCCGATGTGGAGGAACCTGCATACGACAAAATGTTAATCTGTTGGTAAATGTTTTCTCCCACTTCGACGCAAACCAAGTGGATTGGACCTCGAAATAGCCGCTGGTAGCGCGCGCTGGCAGGGGCGGGTGCCGCTGGAACCGCCAGAGCACTTAATTGGCTCACGCGAGTGTGACGACTCACGAAATGTGTTCGTCTCCCCAGTCGCTTCGTGAGCCAGTGTTACAGCGCCGCGTCGCCGCCGAACTGGCAGCCGGAGAGACGCTCGCGCTCTGTCTCGACTTCGACGGGACGCTCTCGCCGATTCGCGCCGACCCGACCGCCGCGACGCTTGCCAGCGAGAATCGACGACTGCTCACCGCGTTCCGTGACCATCCGGCCACCGAAGTGGCCGTCATCAGCGGGCGGGCGCTCGCCGACGTGCGCGACCGGGTTGGCATCGAGGGACTCACCTACGCCGGGAATCACGGACTCGAACTGCAGAGAGACGGGCGAACGGTCATCCACCCGCTCGCGGCGGCGTGTGAACCGACCATTCGTTCGGTGGTCGAGACGGTTCGAGACAGCCTCGCGGACATCGACGGCGCGTTCGTAGAGGACAAAGACGTCACCGCGACCATTCACTACCGAGGGGTTGCAAGTCAGCAGGTCGAGGCAGTGCATCGAGCAGTGGACCGAGCGGTCGCGGACGCAGACCGTCCCGTTCAGGTCGGCGACGGTAAGGAGATACTCGAAGTGCGTCCGGCTGTCTCCTGGGACAAAGGAGCTATCGTCGAACTGGTCGACGAGTCCGCTGGCCCGGGTGCGACTACCGTCTACATTGGCGACGATACGACCGACGAAGCCGCCTTCCGAGCAGTCGGCCGGTCGGGCGCGTCGGTTCACGTCGGAACCACCAGCGAAACCACTGCCGCGTATCAGCTGTCTGACCCGGAGGCGGTGACCGCTTTCCTCGGTAGGTTGTGGGCTGAACTGGCGAGTTCGGCCGACGTTGAGGGCTGAGCGACGGCCGCTTGCTCGCTGTTCTCGCCGTCTTTCGGCGTCGACTGGCCCGCAGTTCTTTACGTCGTGAGAGTTGATTTTCCAACACAATATATGGGTGAAAATAGATGGCTTGCTGCGTGGGGACTGGGCTCGATTGCCGCCGGCGGTGCGTCGTTGCTCGTGCCGCTCTACGTGGTCAACCTCGGTGCCGGGCCCGGCGAACTCGGCGTGCTCGCGTCAATGGCGGCACTCGCTGGCGCAGTCGGGGCACTCGTCTGGGGACGACTCGCCGACAGGATGGGGCGTTGGCGACTGCTCGGCGTGGCTAGTCTCGGCGGCATCGGGCTCTCGCTTGCGACCATTCCGGTCGTTTCTGGAACGACCCTCATTGTCGCGCTGAACGGGTTGCTCTGGCTCTCGTTTTCCGCCGCGACGCCCGTGTTCACCATGCTGACAGTGAACGACGCGAATCCCGGCGAACGGAGTGGACGGCTCGCCCACCTCAACCGAGTCCAGGGCTACGGCTGGGCGAGCGGCCTCGCCATCGGAACTGTCTGGACCGTCGTGTCGAGTCAAATCTTCGCACTCCCGGCGCTCGCGAGCCAGCGACTCTTCTTTGGGATGTGCGCCGCAATGGCAGTCGGAAGCGTCCTCGCCGCCGGGGTCTGGTTGCCTGTCGGTGGGGGGCGGACGCCCTCGAACGGAACGACGAACCGGCAGCGAAACCCTCGTCCGGTCGTCGCGTCCACGTTCCCATTCCTGCCGAGTCAGTTGTACTGGAAGGTCAGAGGGCTCCAGCCCCAGCAGTTCGTCACCCGATTCACCCCGGCGCTGGCGGCGTATTTTTTTACCGTGGCGCTGTTCTTCGCCGGATTCGGCATCTTCTTCGCTCCCCTGCCGGCGTATCTCACGGTGGTCGGCTACTCTGAGACGTTCATCTACCTGTTCTACGTCGTGTCGGCGCTCGGGTCGGCAGTCTTCTTCGGCAAAGCCGGGGAATTGAGCGCGACGCGCAATCGTCGGTCGCTCCAGGCGGGTGCGCTCTCTATTCGCGGGACCGCACTTCCCGCCGTCGCGCTCGTCGGCTCGGGCACGGCATTCGGCGCGGGCGTCCTTGCACTTGGTGGCATCTTCGCACTCATCGGTGCTGCCTGGGCAGTCATCGCGCTCACCGCGACCGAGTTCATCTCGGACCTCGCGCCGTCGGTGATTCGGGGTGAGGCCCTCGGGATGTACACCGCGCTCTCCGCGCTCGCCGGCGGACTCGGAAGCCTGCTCGGCGGGGCGCTCGCCGACACGCTTGGCTACTCGCTCACGTTCACCGTCGCTGGCATCGTCGTGCTCGTGAGCGCCGTGTTCGTGATGAAACCGAAACTCCTGCGCGTCGGGTTCGGCGCGGGACAAAAACAGGAAGCCGGGTCGTCACTCGATTGAGGCGGCCTCGGCGAAGAAGCCGTCTATCCACGACTCCAGATTCTCCTCGCGGACGACCTCTCTGAGCGCACGCATCCTGGCGATGCGCTCTGCTTTCGACAATTCGATTGCCTGCTCGATCGTCGCGGCCATCGCGCCGGTGTCGTGGGGATTGACCGTGAGTGCCCCCTCACCGAGTTCCTCGCTCGCGCCGGCGAGTTCGCTGAGAACCAGGACACCGTCATCGTCTGTCTGGGCAGCGATGTACTCCTTCGCGACGAGGTTCATCCCGTCACGCAGCGAACTAACGAGGCCGATATCGCTGTGGTGATACAGCGAGACGAGGTGTTCGCGTGAGAGGTGCGCTCGCGTCTCGACCACCGGTTGCCAGTCGTCGGTCCCGAAGCGGTCGTTGATGCGCTCGATGGCGTCGGCCACGGTCTCCTGAAGATTCTGATAGGCAGGGATGCGACTGCGACTTTCGGTCCCCTTCTGAACGTAGGTTAGTTCCTCTCGTAGGTCGGGACGATGCTCGAACAGCGATTCGAGGGCGTCGAGGCGCTTTGGAATCCCTTTCGTGTAGTCGAGACGGTCCACGCCGAGGGCGACCTGCACGTCAGCATCGATGCTGTGTTCGGCACGGAAGTCGGCCCAGAACGATCCGTCTGCGGCACGGGCCTGCTTCCGGACGGATTCCTCGTCGATACCCATCGAGGCGTGTGTGACGGTCGTCGTGCCCTGCGCGGTGTGAACCGTATTCTCTTCCCAGTTGACCGTCGCTTCGGGGAGCAACCGGTCTGCACATTCGAGGAAGTTCGCGGCGAACCGCGGCGTGTGGAAGCCGAGCAGGTCGTTCCCGGTGAGGCCGTCGAGGATTCGTTCCGCGTGGGGACAGGCGCGGAAGACGTCCGGGGCGGGCCACGGGATGTGGAAGAAGTGCATCAGTCGGACGTCCTCGTCCAGACGATTTCGCACCATCCGCGGCACGAGGGTGAGGTGGTAGTCCTGGAACCAGATTGCACCGCCCGGCTGGGCGTGGGTGACGACCACGTCTGCGAACTTATCGTTCACCTCACGGTAGGTCTGCCAGTCGCCCGTGTCGATGTCAATTTTCTCGGCCATGCTGTGACAGAGCGGCCAGAGCAGCTGGTTGCTGTAGCCGTCGTAATAGCCTCGAACGTCGAACTCGCTGAGCGAGAGCCGTTGCAGCGTGTATCTGGGTTGGTCGGGCGGGACCCGGACACAGTTGTCGTCGTCGGTCGACGCGGAGTCTGCGTCCCCATCACCCCAGGCGACCCACGTCCCCTGTATCTCCTGCATCACGGGGTCGAGACCGGCGGTGAGGCCGCCACACGGTCTGTCTACGGAAATCGTTTCGTCGTCCTCGTCGAAGGAGTGGCGATACGGCTGTCGGTTCGAAACCACGACCACGTCCGAAAACGCGTTCGTCGGGTCTGTGGCTGCTGACGTCTGATTGACTACAGAGCGCTGTGACATATGGTATAATTGACCACGAGCGCCACCCCTGTAGACCCGTGGCTTGCTTGTGAAAGCCGAGCAGAGAAATTGCCTGCAGACCCGCCTCCAGTAGGTGGTCGAGACTGTTCAGAAACGTGCTAATAATCGTCTTTCAGGTAGACACCGTCGTCGCTGACCGACCCGACTGCGTGGAGTGCGAGCGGGTAGGTGTCCATCCCGTCTTCGCTCACCGACCACCCGAGTTTCGAACGCAGGAGGCCGGAAAGTCCGGTTTGCGGCGCGACGTACACCGTCTCCTGGTCTACGCGTGCGACTTCGCCAACCGTCTCGTCTCCCCAGAACACCGTCTTCCCCGAATCGATTTCGGCGAGTTGTATCGTCATAGCGCTACTTGGAGTCTGTCCCCCAAATTACTTGACCATGCAAATGCAGGCGATATCGCATGCCGGCGGCGACTTGCAAATGCAGGCACAAGAATAGTGCCTGCGCCGTCGGAACTGACGGCTGGGCTCTGGGACGGTTTCCACGACAGCGCTTTCCCGCTGTCGGACGAGATGAAATCATTGGATGGAGCTTCCGAAGGGGGACTCCGCCGCGCTGGGGGGCGCGGACCGCTTCTCTCGTCGCCATCTCAGAACCCGGTGGTTCTCTCGACGCCATCGAAAGCCGCTTAGCGCTGCGATTCGCGCAGGATGAGCGGTCCGATGGCGAGCGTTCGCTTCGCGATGGTTGCGATGCGGGCGATGTACGACACGAGCAACAGGAAGGGCAACAGCGTAATCGACAGCGCCCCGACCACGAGCCAGACGATAGTCGGGATGCCGAGCATCGTGCCTGGCACCGTTCCGCTCCCGATGAACGTGAGCATCCCACCCGAGACGATGAGCGCCGGAATCGCGGCGTAGAGAATCATCTGGGAGAGGTCGATGAGCGCCCACTCGAAGTAGAGTGTCTTGATGTGCTCGCGGGCAGGGCCGAACATCGTGAGCGTCGTCTTCAGTTCTTCGAGCAGCCCCTGGTCGTCGTCGGTGAGGACGTCTTCGTACTCGTGTTGAATCCGCTCGACCTGGAAAATCTTCCAGCCGTAATTGAAGTCGAGCGCCGAGTAGAGCACGTCGAACTCGCCGAACTTCGCGCCGTCGAGTTCGGACTTCACCTCGTCTGCGTTCCCGGTCAGACTGTCGGTGAACTCGTCCACCTCGTCGCGCAATTGGTCGTTGTCGTGACCTGAAATCTGGTCGCGGAAGGCCTTGGTCCGGCGCTGTGTGGCATGGACGAGATGCTGGAGGAACGCAGATGGGTCCGCCGGCACCGGGTGGCCGAGCAACTCCTTCGTGTAGGTGCGAAAGTCCATCGTGTTGCTCATGCGCAGGTGCTGGTCGCCGAGTGGGCCGTTCTCCTGTGAGACGACCAACTGGGTGATGGTGACGACGAGCGTCGTCCCGGTGATGATCGCCCCGAGCATGGTCGAGAAGATTGTCTCGATGGTGTCCCCCGACTGGAGGTCGGACTGGAACGCCGGGTAGAACACCGCCCCGAGGACGAGCAACGAGACGAACACCAGGCCGGCGAGCGCCCCCGTCACCGCGAGGCGGTTCGCGTCCAGCATCACGTACAGTTTGATGCGACTCTCGTTGGTCCGCTCGGTCATCGTGTTCGCGGTGCTGATGTCCGCGTCACCAGCGGTGTCTAACTCCGTGTCCGAGTCGGCGTCGCCGTTCAAGTCGGTCGTCGCCTGATCACTCATCACTGCCCTCTGTGGCCGGGCGTTTGAAGACCAGATACTTCGTCCCGCCGCCGACGTACGAGATAGATTCCGCGAGTTCCCACCCCTCGCTGCCGAGTTCGTTGAGTTCAGCTGTCGGGTCCGTCGCCTCTTTCTTCGTCGAACCACGAGGCGGCTGAATTGTCTTGTACTCCCACGCCACCGTCGAATCGCTCCCCATAGATTCTGCGTTGGGACGTGAGTTAAAAAGGCAACTGGCCAGCAGTTTGGCGTTGTGACTCTCAGGGTCGCGAGTGCGTCAGAAAAATCACGGCGTCACGTCACAGGATGAGCGCGATGATGGCGAGGATGAGGAAGATCGCGATGAAGATTTTCGCGATTTCCATCGTAATCCCCGCAATCCCGCGTGCTCCCACGACGGACGCGATGATCGCCAGCACGAAGAACAACAGCGCATACTGGAGGAACTGGCCGGAGAACGCCTGCAGCGGCGTGAGTAACTCCAACATCTCAGTTCACCTCCGAACGGCCGGATTGGTGTGCGGGCAAGTCGCCATCTGCGCCGCTTGGTAGTGGCACCATGGCGTCCTGTATTCTGGGCCGGA
Organism: Haladaptatus sp. DYSN1; assembly: GCF_029489995.1. Classification (NCBI taxonomy): domain Archaea; kingdom Methanobacteriati; phylum Methanobacteriota; class Halobacteria; order Halobacteriales; family Haladaptataceae; genus Haladaptatus; species Haladaptatus sp. DYSN1. Next base: position 848,756 of record NZ_CP120470.1, on the reverse strand, counting down.
TGCCCTTTGTTAAGCAGATGCAAAGATTACAAAATACGGACCTTATGTCCGACGTAAGGTGTGAAACGGTTCGTAGCGAACGTCCGATTCGAAGGCCTTAAGCGGCAAAGCGCGGAAGTGGCGAACAACTCGCTGGGCGACACGGGCACCAGCGGGCACCTGTGAATTCAGGTCGGAATGTGGCCAGGGTGGACCGTCCACCGAACCGCACGGCCCCGCGCCGTCGAGATGGCTGAACCACGCAACGCCCGTGGTGATACCCATGGCAAAAAGCTTCTACTCTCACATCCGAGACGCATGGAAGACCCCGAAGGAAGGCAAACTCGCCGACCTGCAGTGGGAACGAATGCAGGACTGGCGAAACCAGGGCGCAATCGAGCGCATCGAGCGCCCCACCCGCCTCGACAAAGCCCGCCAGCTCGGCTACAAGGCCAAGCAGGGCATCGTCGTCGTGCGCGTCAGCGTCCGCAAGGGCAGCGCCCGCAAACAGCGCCACAAAGCCGGTCGCCGGTCGAAGCGCCAGGGCGTAAACCGCATCACGCGCAAGAAGTCCATCCAGCGCATCGCCGAGGAGCGCTCCTCGACGAAGTACCGCAACATGCGCGTGCTCAACTCCTACTGGGTCGGTGAAGACGGCCGACAGAAGTGGTTCGAAGTGATTCTGGTCGACCCGGCACACCCGGCCATCCAGAACGACGACGACCTCAACTGGATCGTCGACGAAGACCACAAGGGACGCGCCTTCCGCGGTCTCACCAGCGCCGGCAAGTCCAACCGCGGCCTCCAGAAGCGTGGCAAGGGGACGGAACACAACCGTCCGTCCACCCGCAAAGGCCAGCGTCGCGACTAAACCGCAGTTTTTCTTTCGCGCTCAATCTTCCGTGACTGGCGAGACCCCCGTCCGGTAGGCTTCCGCGCCGAACTCCGGGTGGGTTTCGCGCATCCAGACAATCGCGACGCCGCCAGAGAGGAACATCGCGAGGGCGACCATCACGAAGGCTGCCTCGATGCCGAGGGCGTCTGCGGTGACGCCGATGAGGATTGCCCCGAAGCCGTAGCCAGCGTCGCGCCACATGCGGTAGACGCCGAGGCCCGTCGCCCGCCACGTCGGGTGGGCGGCGTCGCCAACCACGGTGATGAGGTTCGGGTAGAGCAGCGCCATCCCGACGCCGGTGAATCCGGCAGTCAGTATCCACGGCCAGTAGCCGGTGACGAAAACCGTGCCAAGCACGCCCGCCCCGGCGATGAACATCCCGGAGATGATCGGGATGCGCCGGCCGATGTCGTCTGCGAGTTTGCCGGTGTAGAGTTGGAGGACGCCCCAGACGCCGCCGTAGACGCCAACGACTACGCCGACCTGTGCGACGTTCAGCCCGTTGGCGGTGAGATAGAGGGGGTAGGCAATCCAGACGAGAGCGTCCACGAACTTCTCGACGCTGCCCGCCTGTGCGGCGGCGAACAGCGTTCGGTCGCCCCACGTCGCACGCTTGAGGACGGCGGTGAAGGGGAGGTTTGCGTCAGCACCGTCGCTCGCATCCGCCTCAGCCTGCGCGTAGGGCAGCGTCTCTTCGACGAAGAATATCGCACCGAAGAGGGCGAGGACGATGACCCCCGCGAGGAAGTAGAACGGTTCTGGTTGGAGGCTGTATTCGGCGGCGATGACGCCGGTAATCCACGCGCCGATGGCGACGCCCGTGTAGCCAAACGCCTCGTCCAGGCCGACGGCAGTGCCGCGGGCGGCCTCACCCGCGAGGTCGATTTTCGCGTTCACGCTCATACTCCACGCGAGGCCCTGATTGACCCCGAGGAGGACGTTCCCGAGCGTAATCCACCACCAGTTCGGCGCGTAGATAAGGATGACCGGGATAGGAAGGGCAACTAGCCAGCCCGCGATGAGAATCGGGCGACGACCGTAGGTCTCCGACCACTTCCCGCCGTAGAGGTTGAGCAGGGCTTTGACGAAGCCAAAGCTCACGACGAACGACCCGATAATCGCGAGCGACTCGACGCCGAAGAGGTCTCTGCCCAACAGCGGGACGACGTTTCGCTCGGCCCCGATGGTGAGGCCGACGGCGAAGACGGTCAACAGTTGGAGGGCGAACTGTGCGCGATTCTGCCGAATACCCTGTGCGTAGTTCATTTATGTGAGAGCGGGGTGGTCACTGCACGTTCTCCAGCGGTGATTATATCGGTACCGTCCGCAGGCCAGTATTGTCCAATATGGGCACAACTATTGCATCCAACCTGATTACGGTGTTGCTTCCACGTGCCATTGGTATCTATTGCCACGCGCGACGAACGGGTAGTGATGGCTGACCATCCGCTGAAACAGCGATTCGTCCTTGACACGACGACGTTCATCACGGAGGAGATTCGGGTGGACGACGAAGGCGTTGAGGAAGCGGTCGACCGACTCCTCGACCTCATCGCCGAAGCCAAACTCAAACTCCACATCTCCTGTTACATCCCGCCGTCGGTTTACGACGAACTCGCTCAGATGCTCGAAGACCGGGGCGTCTCAGACGAGGTGCTCTCGAAACTGAACACCTGGCTAATCAAGAAGAATCCAGACCGGTACACCGTGATGATTCCGGCCGAAATCGTCTATGAGTTCATCGAGGAGATGAGCAATCGCGTGAACCGCGGGCTGCGCGTCTCAGAGAAGGCGGTGCGGAAAGCAGAGGAGTCGAAAGACGCAGCGAACGGCGATGTCATGAGCGAAGTCGACAAGGTCATCTCCGAACTGCGCTCTGAGTATCGCTCGACGCTTCGGCGGGGGATTCTCGACTCCCGGGAGGACTTCGACCTGCTGATTCTCGCCCGCGAACTCGAAGCCGGGGTCGTCACCGAGGACACGGGCATCATTCGGTGGGCGGAGGATTTCGGGCTCAGATACCTGAAAGGCCGGGACTTCCCGTTGCTCCTCGAATCGTATCTGAACGCGAGCGACGGTGAGACGGCGTAATCACTCGCGGTCATAAAATCGTCGAGAGCCACGAATAGGACCCGAACGGGAAACGTTTTCCACAACCCTCTACGGCTCTTCTGGTTTCCCAGATTCACGAACGACGCTTACACGCCATCCGTTACATGGCCTTCACAACACGCCTTCCGGAAGGCGACGTTTGTGGATTGCTTCGGTTCTCCTTCGGAGCGTTGACTTCGTTCTCCTTTCACAGAGACTCAGTTGTTGCCCCTAACCTGTTCCGTACTGTCTGAGATCAGAGTTTCTGGTTCAGATCGCTCGGTGAATCCTCGTGGTTCCCGATACACCATATGGTACGTCACATCATACCATAAAACTGCGTTCGTTTACCCAGACACGTTCTCTCTCAAAAGATAAGCACGTCTTCAGGCGTCAGGCCACCGCTCGATGTAGATGGTCTTGTCCGTGTAGAACTGAATCATGTCCTCGCCCTGTGCGTGCAGGTCGCCGAAGGCAGAGGCTTTGCGCCCGCCGAAGTGGAAGAAGGCCATCGGGGCGCTCGTCCCGACGTTCACGCCGAGGTTGCCCGCCTGCGCTTCGTTGCGGAACCGGCGAGCGTCCGCACCCTCGCGGGTGAACAGACTCGCCGCGTTCCCGAACTCACTCATGTTCAGCGTCTCGATGGCGTCGGTCATGTCCGAGACGCGCACCAGGCCGAACACCGGACCGAAGATTTCCTCGCGCGCGATGGTCATGTCCGGGGTGACGTCGCCGAAGATGGTCGGGCCGATGAACTCGCCGTCGTAGCCCTCGACTTCGACGACCCGCCCGTCGCGCAGGAGCGTCGCACCCTCGTCGATGCCGCTCTGGATGTGGCCGCGCACCCGCTCTGCGTGGGGTGCAGAAATCATCGCGCCGATGTCGGTGCCCTCGTCAAGCCCGTAGCCGACGACCTGCTGGTCTGCGATTTCGACGACGAGGTCTGCGAACTCGTCGTACACCGAGTCGTGGACGAGCACCACGTCGTTGGCGAGACAGCGCTCGCCCGCACAGGCGCAGGCCGAGGAGACGGTCTGCTCTGCGGCGTGGCGGAGGTCCGCGGACTCCGCGACGATGATGTGGTTTTTCGCCCCGCCCTGTGCCTGCACGCGCTTGCCCGCGGCGGCGGCTTCCTTGTAGACGTGGCGGGCGACCGGCGTGCTGCCGACGAAGGAAACGCCCGCGATGCCCTCGTGGGTGATGAGCGCGTTCACGGTGTCCTTGCCGCCGTTTACGAGCTGGACGACGCCGTCTGGGAAGCCCGCCTCGTCGATGAGTTCGAAGATGCGCTGGGCAACCAGTGGGTCCTGCTCGGAGGGCTTCAGAATGAACGAATTCCCCGTCGCGACGGCGTACGGGAGGAACCAGAGCGGAATCATGCCCGGGAAGTTAAACGGCGTGATGGCGGTGAAGACGCCGAGTGGCTGGCGGATGGCGGCTTCGTCGATGCCGGGTGCGGCGTTTTCGAGGAAGCCAGCCTGCATCATCGTCGGGATGCCACAGGCGACTTCGACGTTCTCAATACCGCGGCGCAGTTCCCCGCGCGCCTCGGCGAGCGTCTTCCCGTGTTCCTGGACGAGAATCTCCGCGAGTTCGTCCTGATGTTCGTCGAGCAGGGCTTTCAGCCGGAACATCGGCTGGATTCGCTCGACGACTGGCGTGTTTCGCCACGTCTCGAACGCTTTCTGCCCGGTCGCGATTGCCTCGTCTAGCTGTGCCTGGCCGGTGAACGGGACGTAGGCGAGTTCCTCGCCAGTCGCGGGGTTGACGACTGGTTGGCCGTCGTCGCCCTCGACCGCGGTCCAGTTGCCACCGACGTAGTTGCGTACCTCTCCCGTCTGAGAGAGGGCGTCAAGTGAAACCATGTGCGTGAATGGTTCTCAGCCACCACTATAAAGATTCGTCGCGCTAAAATTCGATAGATATCGGCTTCTTTCGAACAGTGTTCAATTGTTTTCCGAAACTACACGAAAGAGTTGTCTAATCGAGCTATTGAGCAAAAGATTAACCATACATGAGAATCGATGTCAAGCCACATGACGAGCCAAGAGGCCGCGGATGGCATGAACGAAATCGAGCGGCTGGACAAACAGTACGTCTTCGGGACGTGGTCGTACCAGTCTGAAGTCAGACCGACGCAAGTCGTCGGCGCAAACGGGAACCGCATCGAGACGGCAGACGGGAACAGCTATCTGGACCTGTCGGGCCAACTCATGTGTTCGAACCTCGGGCACTCGGCCGACGCCGTCGCGGAGGCGATGGCCGAGCAAGCACAGCGTGCCGCCTACGTCGCGCCGGGCTACACCACGGAAGCGCGCGCGAAACTCGGGCAAAAACTAGCCGAGGTGACGCCGGGCAACCTCACGAAGACGTTCTTCTCTACGAGTGGGACGGAGGCAATCGAGGCGGCCATCAAAATCGCCCGCTTCGTCACGGGCAAGCACAAAATCGTCTCGCGCTACCGGTCGTACCACGGCTCTACCTACGGGTCGATTAGCGTCACGGGCGACCCCCGCCGACTGATGGCCGAACCGGGCATCCCGGGCACCATCAAGGCTCCCGACCCCTACGCCTACGGGTCGACGCTCGAACCGATGGAAAGTCTCGAATACATCGACGAGATGCTGATGCTCGAAGGCGACACCGTCGCCGCCATCCTGGTCGAACCCATCGTCGGGTCGAACGGAATTCTCGTCCCACCAAAGGAGTACCTCCCCCGGTTGAAAGAGATCGCCCACGACCACGGCGCACTGCTCATCGCGGACGAAGTGATGAGCGGCTTTGGGCGCACCGGCGAGTGGTTCGGCTGTGACGTCTTCGACGTGACGCCGGACATCATGACGATGGCGAAGGGCCTGACCGGGGCGTACGCACCGCTCGGCGCGACCATCGTCACCGACGAGGTGGCCGCCCACTTCGAGGACAACATGTTCTGTCACGGCCACACCTACTCCGGGCACCCGGTGGCCGTGGCCGCGGGTCTCGCCGCCGTCGAAACCTACGAACGCGAGGGTCTCATCGACCAGGCGCGCGAGCGCGGGGCGTACCTCGGCGAGAAACTCGAGGAACTCGCAGCAGACCACCCGAGCGTGGGCGAAACTCGCGGCGTCGGCCTGTTCCGTGGTATCGAACTCACGAAATCGAGCGAGGGGCGCGTGCCGTTTGGCCACCGCGAGGACAAGATTTCGATGGGCAAGACTGTCGTCGACGAAGTTTCCGGCGCGGCGAAAGAACAGGGCGTCTACGTCGCGAACATGATTAACACGCTCATCATCGCGCCGCCGCTCACCATCAGCGAGGACGAAATCGACGAGGCGGTTGCGGCGCTCGATACCGCGCTCGAAGTCTCAGACGCCGCGATGGAGGAGTGATGGACGGCGCCCCCGCCGTCTCGCTCGACGAGACAGACTTCGCGCTGCTGTCGGCAGTCGAACGCGACTTCGACGTGAGCCTGGAGACGCTCGCGAACGAACTCGGTCTCTCGAAATCGGCGGTCCACTATCGACTGTCGAAATTAAAAGAGAACGGGGCGATTTCGGGTGTCACGGCGGACGTAGACCCCCACGCCCTGGGGCTGTCGATGGTGACGATAACCGAAGTGTCGGTCACCCACGAACGAGGGTACGCAGAGGAAATCGGTGCCCGACTCGGCCAGATTGGCGGCGTCCAGCAGGTGTTCTACACCCTCGGCGACGTCGACTTCATCGTCATCTCCCGGGTCGCCTCGCGCGAACAGATGAACGCCCTCTTAGACGACATCGTCGCCGTCGAGGGTGTAGACGAAACGTCCTCACACTTCGTGATGAAAGAGATTCCCGTGAATCCAGAACGCCTGCTCAACCTCTCCAAGACGCAGGCGACGCAGTTGCTCTCCGGAGATGCAAATGACTGACGAACTCACCGAACTCATCCAGGACCTCGTCCGTATCGAGACGGAAAATCCACCCGGCAACGAAGCCGCCGCCGCCGAGTACATCCACGATTGGTTTCGCGACCAGGGCATCGAGTCGTGGCTGGTCGAGGAACCCTATCCAGACCGCCCGCAGGTCGCAGCGCGGGTGGGCGACGGCGACCCGACAATCGTCCTGAACGGCCACATCGACGTGGTGCCGGCGGGCGACCGCGACCAGTGGACCTATGACCCGTACGGCGGCGAAATCGCAGACGGGAAACTCTACGGTCGGGGCAGCGTGGACATGAAAGCGCAGGTCGCCATCGCGATGGTGCTCGCTCGCGACCTCGCCCCGGAATTCGAATCCGGCGACATGCCGGGGTCACTCGTCGTCCACGCGGCCATCGGCGAGGAAACCGGCGAACCCGGCACGAAATCACTCCTCGAAGAAGGCTACGACGGCGACTACGGCGTCGTCCTCGAACCGACGAAACTGCGCACTGCGACCAGCGAGAAGGGCCTCGCGTGGTACGAGTTCTCCGTCGAGGGCGCGCCGTCGCACGCGAGTCGCCCCGACCAGGGGACGAACGCCATCATGCACGCTCGCCCGCTGCTCGACGCCATCGAAGCCTACGACGCGGAACTGCGGACGCGGACCGACCCGCTCGTGGAGAAGGCCTACGCGACGGTGACGAAGTTCGAAGCCGGGACGAAGGAGAACGTCGTGCCAGAACGTGCCGTCATCACGATTGACCGCCGAATTCTGCCGGGTGAGCCGGTCGAGGGCGTCGACGCGGAAATTGACGACCTCGTCGCCGAGGTGGCCCGCGACCACGACGTGGACATTTCGTGGGAGCGAATTCGGACCTACGAGGCCGCAGAAATCGACGTGGACAGCCCGCTCGCCGATGTGTTCCGAAAGCATTCGGCAGAACTCGGCGGCGTCGACCCGGAGCCGTGGGGCATTCAGGCTTCAACGGACGTGCGTAACTTCGTCAATGACGCGGGCATCGAGGCCATCACCTGGGGGCCGGGCGACCTCTCGCGAGCGCACAAGTTCGACGAGTACATCGAACTCGCGGAGGTCGAAACCGGGTACGACGTGCTCGACCGCGCCGTCCGCGAGGTGCTAACCCGCTAGTCGTCGCCGTAGAGGTGACAGGCGGTCGGGTGTGACTGTCCTCGCAGTTCGAGCGCCGGATTTTTTCTATCGCAGGGTGAGTCGAACCGCTCTGCGAGCAGGGCGGCCGCCCCCTGCTCGTTGCCCGCGGCGAGTTGGTCGAGGGCGTTCGAAAAAACTGCTTCTGCGGCGTCGTCGACGAGCGAGGAGAGGAAGTCGAGAATCTCTGCCTGCACGCTCACGTCTAAGGCACTCACGGGTTCGTCCGCGATGAGCAGGTCAGGGTTGACGACGAGCGCCATGGCGATAACCACGCACGCGGTCGAGCAGCGCGACCGCCCGGTCGCCTGCCTCACGCTTATGGTGCTCAACGTCTACGTCATCGAGCGACTGTTCGGCATCGGCGGCATCGGCCGGTTGAGTCTGTTCGCCATCCTTCAGCGCGACCTTCCGCTCGTCATCGGGACGGCGATGATCATCGTCCTCGCGAGCGTGGTCATCTCGCTGCTCCAGGACGTTGCGAACACCATCATCGACCCGCGTGTGGCCGGCGACGCCTGAGTCGGTTGGCCCGCACCGTTATCTGGGATTAGTGCTTTTGCCGGGGCATGGTAGACCTCTCGGGACACGTCGCGTTTGCCCTCCTGCTCTCACTGCCCGTCTGGCTGACGTTCGACCGACGCCACAGTCTCGTCTTTCTTGCCCTCGCCGCACCAACGGCGCTGTTGCCGGACTCTGACCTCTTTCTCCGGGCGGTGCTCCCCGTCTCCCACCACGGCATCACCCACACCGTCGTGTTCGCACTCGGACTGGCGCTCGCCATTGGTGGCCTCGCCGCCACCGTGGTCGCCCCGCGCATTCGGTCGCACCTCGACCGATATCTCGGGTCCGTGCCGAGTACGCGCGACGTGTTCGGATTCACCGCCGTCGCCGTCTTTATCGGGGCGTCAAGCCACCTCGTCGGCGACATCCTCTCTGCGCCAGACATCGCCCCGCCGATCAAGCCGTTCCTCCCCTTTACCGACGCGCCGGTCATCGTCGATACCATCTACTACAACGCGGACGTGTGGAACTACGGTCTGTTCGCCACGCTGGTGGCCGTCCACGGCGTCATCTACTGGTACGTCGGCGAGTGACACAGTAGTTTAGGCGTGCCAAAAAATCGGAATCGTTATAGTGGTTTAGGCAGGCCTAAACCCCATGGACAAGCAGACGTGGGCACCGACGCGACGAACCCTCCTCACGACCGGCGGCGCGCTTGCCGGTGCGTCGCTGGCCGGTTGTCTCGGCGGCGCAACCGACTCGAGCAACGAAGACGAAAGCGACGGCGACTCCGGTGACGGTCCCTACACCGTCTCGATGGCTCCCGTCGGCGAGGTCACCTTCGACGCCGTCCCCGAGACGTGGGTCGCGAACAACGGCAGTTGGGCCGACATGGGCATCGCACTCGGCCTCGAACCGCCGAAGGCGCTCTGGCTCACGAGTCGCTATCACACCCAGTACTACGACGAGATTCCGGGCGTCTCGGTGGACAAAAGCGACATGGTGTCGCTCTATCAGGACGGCGTGAGCAAGGAGTTGTTCTACGAACTCGACGCCGACGTCCACGTCATGGATCCGAACTTCCTCACCAATCGGTTCAAGGGCTGGAAACAGGCCGACGTAGACGAGATTACGGACACCATCGGCCCGCTTTTCGGCAACTGCATCTACGCCCAGCACTACCCGTGGCACGAGGACTATCGGTACTACTCGCTGTACGAAGGCTTCGAAAAACTCGCCCAGGTGTTCAAGCGAACCGACCGCTACGAAGCCTTCGCCACCCTCCACGACGAGTTTCAACAGCAACTCACCGACGTCGTCCCCGACGAGGGCGACCGGCCCGCCGTCGCCGTCCTCTGGGGCGTCGGCGAGGAACCCGAGGAGTTCTACCCGTACATCATCGGCGAGGGAACCGGCTTCAAACACCTGCGCGACCTCGGCGTGAGCGACGCGCTCGCCAATACCGACGTGAAAGACTTCCACGGAAGTCGCGCCGCCATCGACCTCGAAACGGTGCTCGAAGTCGACCCAGAAGTGCTCATGCTCCGGGGCTACGAGGCGAAGTCCGAGGCCGAGTTCCAGGACACCGTCGTCTCGGCGCTCGAGAACCACGAAACTGCGAGCGCACTCACCGCGGTCGAAAACGGCGACGTGTACCGCGCCGGCGGCCTCTATCAGGGTCCGATTACGAACCTCGTGTTGACCGAGCGGACGGCAGGACAACTGTACGACTTCGAGGGTGAACTGTTCGACCGCGACCGCGTCACGAGCATCGTCGACGGAGACGTCTAACCGTGGCGCACGAGCGGTCGGACGACGCAGACTACGACGTGGTCGTGGTCGGTGGCGGCCCCGCTGGCTGTTCTGTCGGCGTGTTCACCGCCCGGTACGGCCTCACGACGGCCATCTTCGACCGCGGACGCTCCTCGTTGGGGCTGTGTGGTCACCTCGAAAACTACCTCGGCTTCCCCGCCGGCATCGACATCGAGACGTTCTACGCGCTCATGCACGACCACGCCGAAGAGGCCGGGTGCGAGCGTATCCCCGACCTCGTCGAATCGGTCACCCGGCGTGACGAGGGTCGTGGGTTCGTCGTCGAACCACAGGAGGGTGAGCCGGTCACCGCCACGCGCGTCGTCGCGGCCACTCGCTACGACGGCGAGTACCTGCGACCCCTCGGCGGGGACGCGATGTTCGAGACCCGCGAGTACGACGGCGAACAGCGGGAGTTCTTCGACAACGACTACGCGGACGCAGACGGCACGACGCCGGTCGAGGGATTGTACGTCGCCTCCCCCTCTGCTGCGGCAGACCGGCAGGCAATCATCACGGCCGGGCGGGGCGCGCGCGTCGGGCTTGCGGTGGTCGAAGCCGGCCGCCGCGAGCAGGGCTACCCCGCCGAGATGGCCCCCCGCTACGACTGGGTGCGCCAGGAGTCCAGTCGGCCCCCTGAGTGGGACACCCGCGACCGATGGCGCGAGTGGGCAGAAGAGAAGCGACCCGAAGACCACGAACTGGACGAGGAGCGGTGGGTCGCCCTTCGAGAGGCAGAAATCGACCGCCGACTCGCGACCTACGTCACTGACGACGAACGCGACCAACTGGCGGCCCGCGGTCAGGAACGACTGCTCGAACACGTGGACGACGAGCGCATCCTCGCGTACGCGCGGAATCTCGAATCAGCAGGCGAACAGTCGCCAGCAGAACCGGCCGTGAGCAAAAAGCGCGAGCAATCGGTGGAGCACTGACATGGCGAGCGAGAACGACTCGGTCGAACTCGGGAACCTTGGCGTGCTCGGCCGCTTCGACCGGTCGCTCGTGACGCTCTGTCTCGGCAGTCTCGTCGTCGTCGTCGCTGGGGGCCTCGTGCAGGTCAGTTTTGGCGCGTACTCGATGAGTCTCGGGGAGGCGTGGCGGGCGGTGTTCAACCCGAACGTCATCTTCAACGTCCAGACGTGGCAGGCGTTCCTCCTCGGCGGCGAAGTGCCCGAGATGACGAAACAGAGCCTCATCGTCTGGAACATCCGCCTGCCGCGGGTGTTCGTCGCGATGCTCGTCGGGATGAACCTCGCTGTCTCAGGAGCCATCTTCCAGGCGGTCACCCGCAACGAACTCGCGAGTCCGTTCGTCCTCGGCGTCTCCTCGGGTGCAGGACTGCTCATCCTGCTCACGCTCGTCGTGTTTTCGGGACTTACCGCCTTCCTCCCGCTCATCGCCTCCGTCGGCGGGGCGCTCGCGTTCCTCGTCGTCTACGTCATCGCGTGGAAGAACGGGACCTCGCCCGTGCGACTGGTGCTCGCAGGCGTCATCGTCGGCACCGTCTTCGGGAGCCTCCAGACGGCGCTGTTCTTCTTCGCAGACGACATCGGCGTCGTCCAGTCGGCCATCGCGTGGACCACCGGGTCGCTCACCGGAACCGACTGGGAGCAAGTCCGTATGGCCCTCCCGTGGACGCTCGTCGCCATGTTCCTCGCGCTACTCGGCTCTCGCCAACTCAACCTCCTCATGCTCGGAGAGACCACGGCGAAGTCGCTCGGGATGCGCGTCGAGAAGGTTCGCTTCGCGCTGTCGGGCGTTGCCGTCCTCGCGGCGGCGGCGAGCATCGCCGTCGCGGGTATCGTCGGCTTCGTCGGCCTCATCGTCCCGCACATGGTGCGAACCATCGTCGGCAGCGACTCGCGGAAACTCGTCGTCGGCTGCATCTTCGCGGGGCCGGCGCTGATGGTCGCCGCAGACGTCGGGGCGCGCCTCGTGTTGAACCCCGTCCAGATTCCAGTCGGCATCGTCACCGGCCTCGTCGGCGGTCCGTACTTCCTCTATCTGATGCGAAAACAGGATTCGATGGGTGAACTCTGATGAGCGACAGCCACCACATCACCGAGCGAATCGACGCGGAAGCTGAAGCGGACGAGCGACCGCCGAGTGAACTCGTCGGCGAGGCGCTCGAAATTGGCTATCCCACCACGGACGAACCGGTCGTCGAGTGCGACACGGTCGTCCTGCCGGCGGGTGAGGTGACGGCGCTGGTCGGGCCGAACGGCAGTGGCAAGAGCACGCTGCTGAAAACGATGGCCAACCAGCTCGCCCCCGACGGCGGACACATCCTGCTCGACGGCGAGCGCATCCAGTCGTTCGACTCGAAGCAACTCGCCCAGCACCTCGGCTTGCTCTCGCAGGAGAACGACTCGCCGGGGACGCTCACCGTCGAAGAACTCGTCTATCACGGCCGGTATCCCCACCGGAGTTTCTTCGATTCGCTCTCCGCGGCGGACCGCGAGGCAGTAGACCGCGCAATCGACTTGGCTGGCGTCGAGAATCTCCGCGACGCCGAGATGGGAAATCTGAGCGGCGGGCAAAAGCAACTCGCGTGGATCGCGATGGTGCTCGCCCAGGACACGGACGTTCTCCTGCTCGACGAGCCGACCACGTACTTGGACCTCCACCACCAGCTTCGCGTGATGGAGGTCGTGCGGACGCTCAACCGCGAGAAGGGCGTCACCGTCGGCATCGTGCTCCACGACATCGGACAGGCAGCGCGGTTCGCGGACAACCTCATCGCGATGAAGGACGGCGCGTTGTACGACTGGGGACCGCCGCGCGAAGTCGTGACGGAGGAACTGCTCGCAGACGTGTTCCGCGTCGACGCGGACGTGGACGGCGAGAGCCCCACCGGCCCCCACATCGCCCCCCACCGCGCCATCGAACGGTGAGTTCAGGGCGCGAGCACAGACCGTATTTTTAGGCCGACCTAAAAATCGGAGCTGTTATATATTTTTAGGCTAGCCTAAAACTATGCGAGATTCACAGACGGGCACGGACGGCGTGACGAGACGGACCTACCTGAAATACGGGAGCGCGGCACTCGGAAGCGCGTTCGTCGCTGGGTGTACGGGCGGCGCAGACGAAGCGCCGGGCACGGAGGGGTCGGACGACAAACCGACCGCAGAAGGTGGAGACAGCACCTACTCGATCACCATGGAACCGATGGGCGAGGTCACATTCGAGTCGGTCCCCGAGCGGTGGGTCGCCTACGACGGCGGCTACGCCGACATGGGCGTCGCCCTCGGGAAGGGAGACGGCATGGCCGGAATCGGCAGTTCAGACCGCTACTACACGCAGGTGTACGACGAACTGCCGGGCGTGAGCGTCGACCGCGAATCGCTCGAAGCCAACGACCTGGGAGAGGCGGGCATGTCCAAGGAATTGTTCTACGAACTCGACTGCGACGTCCACGTGATGGACCCGCAGATGCTCGTAAACTGGTTCGACTGGAAGGAATCCGATGTCGAGGAAATCGAGACGGGCGTCGGACCATTCGTCGGCAACCTCATCTTCCGCCGGGAAGACGAGTGGCACGACTACCGCTACTACACCCTCTACGAGGCCTTCGAGAAGGTCGCTCAGCTGTTCGGCGAAGTCGAACGGTACGAGGCCTTCGAGACGCTCCACGACGAGTTCATCGCCGACGTGCAGGCGAAGCTTCCGCCAGCAGACGAGCGCCCGAACGTCCTCCTCGTCTACGCGGGAAGCGACCAGCCCGAGGAGTTCTCCCCCTACCGGCTGAACGACAAGGGGACGAGCAAGAAACAGTGGCACGACCTCGGCGTGAGTGACGCGCTCGCGGGAACGGACGTCGACGGCCTGAGCACGACCGACCGCGGGAAGATTGACTACGAGACGATGCTCGAAATCGACCCCGACGTCATCATGCTCCGGGCCCACGAGCGCAAGTCGGCCGCCGAGTTCCAGGAGACGGTGCTCTCGTTCATGCAAGACCACCCCGTCGCGCGCGAACTCACGGCCGTCCAGAACGGCCGGGTCTATCGCGGTGGCTACCTCTTTCAGGGACCGATTCATAACCTGTTTCTCACCGAACGGGGCGCACAACAACTCTATCCCGACGTGTTCGGCGAAGTTACGGGCGACGACCAGTTGTTCGACCGCCAGCGCGTCGCAGACATCGTGAACGGGGAGTTCTGACGTGAGCGAGACGGGAAGCGACCGCACGACTGGCCCGACTCGACGCCAATATCTTGTCTCCGGCGGAGCAGTCGTCGCCGGCGGCCTCCTCGCCGGGTGCACCTCGTCGAAGTCGCCTGACGAGACGACGGGAACGGCAATGAGTGGCCCGGATTCGTCGGTGAAACCATACACGGCAACCATCTCTCCCGTCGGCGAGGTGACGTTCGACGGTGTCCCGGAACGCGTGTTCACCGTCTTCCCGCAGTACCTCGACATGGCCGTCGCACTCGGCCACGGCGACGCGGTCAACGCGGTGTACGTCCCGGAGATGTCCGGGACGACGATGAACCACTACTACCACCACTTAGACGGCGTCTCTCTCGACTGGGAGGGACTTCACGACCCGCTGGCCGACGGGCTCTCGAAGGAACTCCTGTACGAACTCGACAGCGACGTCCACCTCGCCGACCCTACGTGGGTGGCCACTCAGGACAGCTGGACCGAATCCGACGTTTCCGAGGTGGCGACCCAACTTGCCCCCTGGTTCGGCAACTTCTACAGCGGGACGCAGGCCGCGCCGCCGTCGGGGGCCGACGAGTACGAGTATTACACGCTCTGGGAACTGTTCGAGAGGATGGCGGCGGTGTTCGACGAACGAGAGCGATACGAGGCGCTCGAACAGGTCCACGCTGACCTCGTCTCGCACATCCAGGAGAATCTCCCACCGAAAGTCGAGCGACCGACCGCGGTCCGCGCCACACTTTCTGCCGACGGGACGAAATTCTGGACGTACCACCTCAACGAACCGGGGTACTGGCTGGCCGACACCCGCCCCCTCGGCGCGAACGACGCGTTCGAATCGGCAGACTGGGGCGGTCTGTGGGGCACGGTCGATTACGAGGCCATGCTCGAAGCAGACCCGGACGTCATCCTCCACCTGTGGGGGCTGACGCCGAGTTACAGCATGTCCGAGACGCGCGCGACACTCTCGAACGACCCGGCAGGCAAGCAGTTGCGGGCGGTCAAAAACGACCGCGTCTACGCCGCTGGGATGCGCTATCAGGGGCCGATAATGAACCTCTTTCAGCTCGAGATGGGCGCAAAACAGCTCTACCCCGACGTGTTCGGCCCGTGGCCAGGGTACGAAGACGGCGACCACTACCCGGAGATACAAGAGGATGAACACCTGTTCGACCGCCAGCGCGTCGCCGATATCGTGACCGGCGAGTTCTGAAGAAGGAACCGATTCAATCGACCAGACCGGAGACGAGTTCCCGGACGGCGTCGATTTCGTCGTCGTTCACCGTGTGGCCCATGCCGCGGTAGATGCGTTCGTCGACTTCTGCGCCGAGTTCGGAGAGGACTTTGGTGGTTTCCTGGACTCGGTCGAGCGGAATGTGTGGGTCGGAGTCGGAGCAGCCGAGGAACACTGGCGTCTCTTCTAAGTCACCCTCGTAGTTGCGCGGCGTCCCCCGCGGGCCGATGAGGCCGGCGCTCAGCCCCGCGACGCCGCCGTAGCGTTTCGCGTTGCGAGCGATGTACTCGGTGGCCAGACAGCCACCCTGTGAGAAGCCGACGAGTGCGGTATTTTCGGCCGGGATGCCGGCCTCCTCGATTTCCGCGAGCAGGTCGGCGACGAGTTCGAGCGCAGAGGAGAGGTGGGGCTCGTTCGTCGAGATGTGGTTCATGAACGAGTAGGGATACCACGTGTTGTTCGCCGCCTGCGGGGCGAGATACGCGACGCCGTCGACGGCCAGTTGGTCGCCGAGCGCGAGGATGCCGGTGGCCATCGCGCCGCGCCCGTGGAGCAGGATGACGGCCGCCTCGGCTTCTTCGAGGGGCGTCCCGCCGCGGGAGACGTGCTGGCCCTGGTGGGGATGTTCGTCCGTCGTGCTCATTGTTCGGCCTCCATCGTGGCCGGGCGAGAGACGTCGAGCGGCGGCAGGTTCGCTTCGATTTCCTCACGGCGACCTTCGAGCCATTCGGGAAGCACGAGGCTCGTGCCGAGGGCGTCGAGTTCCTCGTCTACGGTGTAGCCGGGGTTCTCGGTCGCGATTTCGAACAGCACGCCGCCGGGTTCGCGGAAGTAAATCGAGTGGAACCACTTGCGGTCGATGATGTCGGTCACGTTCAACTGCCGGGCGACGAGCGCCTTGCGCCACGATTCGTGAACCTCGTCGTTCGGGACGCGGAAGGCGACGTGGTGGACCGTCCCCGCACCGGGAACGCCACGCTCACGGTCGGAATCTTCGACGATGTCCACGACGAAGCCGCGGTCACCGGACGACCGGAACCGCTGGCGTTCTGCGTCCACGTCGCCGACGCGCTCGTAGCCCATCGCCGAGAGCAGGTCGGCCGTCGGGCCGGCGGCTCTGAGCGCGAGCGTCACGCCGAAGAAACCGCGAATCTGGTTTTCTGCAGGAACCGGACTCTCGTCCCACGGGGTGCCCGCCGGGGCGTCCGGGTGGGCGACGAGTTCGAGTTGTAGGCCGTCCGGGTCACGGAACGGGACGACCGTCTCGTCTGCACGCTGTTCCGGGTCGCTGTACTCGACGCCCAGGTCTTCGAACCGTTCGACCCAGTAGTCGACCGCGTCCGGGTCTACGAGAAAGCTCGTCGTCTGCGCCATGCCCGCCCCGGCGCGGCCCGGCCGGGCGTGTTCGATGGGGAAGAAGGTCATCGAGGTGCCCGGAGAGCCGGCCCCGTCGCCGTAGAACAGGTGGTAGGTGTGAACCTCGTCCTGGTTCACGCTCTGTTTCACGAGACGCAGCCCGAGGGTCTCGGTGTAGAAATCGACGTTTCGCTGGGGGTCGCTCGCGAGCGCCGTGACGTGGTGGATGCCTTCCGTAGGGTCGAAATCTGATGTCACGTTACTCGCACTAAGCGATGGGCACGAAAATACCTTCGCAGACACCACAGCCACCAGGTGACGCCGATGTTAGCTGCAGCCCCCAACGGGGCCTACGGATCGAGGGCGGCAAGTCGGGGATTCTCCCCCGGCAGCGGATGCGGGTCGAAACCGTCGATGCCTGCGGCGAGGCCAAAGGAGTTGTCGAGCGTGAACACCGGGAGCGCCACCCGCTCTTCGAGCAGGGTACGCGTCGCCGACTCGTACAGGTCGCGGCGACGCGCCTCGTCGGTGGTTTTGCGTGCGTCATCGAGGGTCTGCATCACCGATTCGTTCTGGTAGAACGTCCCGTTGGTTCGCCCCTCCGCGTTCTCGTGGAACAATGGGTAGAGGTACGTGTCGGGGTCCGGCCCGCCGGCCCACGCGTCCACGAAGATGTTGTACTCGCTCGGCGACCCTGAGACGATCTTCTCGCGGAACTCGTCCCACGGGTACTTCTCGGTCCGAGCGCGGTAGAACCCGACCGCAGAGAGGCCGTGGACGAGTTCCTCCGCGATTTTCTCTCGCAGGAGGTCGTGTTTCGGCACGGCGATAGTCGGGGCCCACGACCCCACGTCGGCCTCGATGAACAACTGCTTCGCTTTCTCTTTGTTCTTCGCGCGCGGAATCGACCGCCACGCGTCGACCGGCAGTTCCCACTCGCTCGCGAGCTGCGGCGGGAGCAGACCGTACTGGCGTCTGCCAACCGGCCCGATGAACTGTTTGGTCACCTCGTCCAGGTTCACGAGGTAGTCGATAGCCAGCCGAACCCTCGGGTCGGCGGTCGGCCCCTCGTTGCAGTTGAAGCCGATGTAGTGAGAGAGATAGCCCTCTTGAAGAGCCGTTTTCGCGTTCGAGAAGTCCTTCGTCACGTCCCACAACCGCGGATTCACACGTTCGACGATGTCGTTTTGCCCCGTCTTGAGGCTGGTCGTGCGAGCGAGGTCTGAGTGGTTCTGGACGAACCGGGCGTGCGTGATTGTCGGGGCTGCGTCACCCCAATACTCCGGCCAGTGGGTGAGCGAGACGTGCTCGCCGAGCGTGGCCGTCTCCACCTCGTAGGGGCCGGAGCCGACGGGTTTCTTGTGGGCGAACTTCTCGGGGTTCGACTCTCGGACGCCTTTCGGCACGATGCCCCGAGTGAGCGCGTGGCCCATCGCCGGATAGGGGTGCGAGAGGTGGAACGCGACCGTCGTTTCGTCGCGAACCTCGATGTGGTCGAGTGGCCGCACCTGCCACATATCGGGACGTTCCTCCTCGCGGACCGCGCGGTAGGAGTAAGCCACGTCCGCGGCAGTCACCGCGGCTCCGTCGTGGAACCGTGCGTCCGTTTCGAGCGTCACGACGTGGGTTTTCCCGTCGTTCTCGACGGTGGGTTCGCCCGCGGCGAGTTGCGGGACGAGGGTCATGTCGTGGTCGTAGCGGTACAATCCCTCGAACACGTTCGTCGCCACCGACTGCGACCACGGGTCGGCCATCCGAACGGGGTCGAGCGTCTTCGGCGCGAGTGCCTGGGCGTACCGGACTGAGGGCGCGGAGTCCCGCCCGAGGACGCTCGAACAACCGGCGAGTGCGGCGGTGCTCGCAAGGCCGCCGAGTCCCTTGAGCACGCTTCGTCTGCTGAAATCAGTGGTGTCATTCATGGTCATTCACCCGACATCCACGGCAGCACGTCTTCGATTGGTTCTCGTTCGAAGTACAGCAGTTCGACGCCGATGACCGCCGCGCCGATGAGCAGGACGGTCACAAACATCTCCGGACTGTTGAGATAGAGGTCGTAGAGCAACAGCGGGAAAAACGCCGCCGTGCCGAGGAGTCCGACCACCGGAATCGGCGTGATGAGGTCCAGCTGGTCGCGCTGTTTCAGGGCGAGATAGCTCATCCCCCCGAACACCGCGATGAAGGCGAGCGAGGCGAAGGAGGTGATGCTCTTCAGACTGCCCACCACGGCGAAACCGGCAGAAAGCGCCCCCAACACGACGACGATTCGTTTCGGTATCTCGCCGTCGCTGCTCCCGCCGATTTTTTCGGGGAGGAGACCCCGGTCGATGAGGTTCTGTGAGAATAGGGCGCTCGAAAATAGCGTGGCGTTCACCGCGCTCGCCGTCGAGAACAGCGCAGAGATGCCGATGATGAGCGCACCGATAGTCCCCATGAACTGGAGACCGGCGTAGAGCAGCGACACCTCCGGGGAGACGGCGATGACCGAAATCTTGAGCAGGCTCACCGTCGTCAGCGCGACGAGTATGTAGAGCACCGTTGCAGCCGGAATCGAGATGTAAATCGCTTTCTTGATGTCTGTTTTCGGGTTGTCGAACTTGTCCTGGTCGTACATCAGGAGTTGCCATCCCTGGAAGGCAACGAACGACATCGCCGCGCCGAGGATGGGGTCGCGAATCGACATCGACGAGAGCCCGAACGTCAACTTCTGGACGGTGAATGCGTGGTACACTCCCCAGATGCCGAACACCCCGATGACGACGACTTTGATGAAGGTGAGCACGTCCTCTGCCTGCCCCGTCTCCGCGGCCCCAACGAGGTTGAGCGCGACGAACGCGCCGATGAGGAGGATTGAAACGGCGTTTGCAACGGGAATCCCGTAGAAGTGGAGGCGACCGAGCAGTTCCGAGAAGAACGAGGAGAAGGCGTAAGCGTAGAGCGCCATCGACCCAACGTACCCGAACAGTAGGGTCCAGCCGGTCATCCCCGCGAGCGTCGAGTTGCCGACGAGTTCCTCGATGTAGGTCGGTGCGCCTCCCTTAGCGTCCACGAAGGTGTTCAGTTTCACGTAGCTGTACCCCGCACACATCGCGACGATGCCCGCGACGAGCCACGCGAGCCACGATGCGTCACCGGAGATGGCGACGACGATGCCGAAGGCCGAGTAAATCCCCCCGCCAATCATGCCACCGAGCGCCATTGCAACGGCTTCTTTGAGTGAAAGCTGTCCCATGTGTCAGTCCGAATTCGAAAACGTCCACTCGTCAATCGGAATACGATACCCACCGTCCCCAACGCACGTCGTCCTTCTATTGGGCAGGACGGGCGCGGGTACAATAATGGCTACGGCCAACCGGTCAGGTCACCCCGCCCTGTCGCAGTTTGAACCTTTCATATGCAAGGTCATCGACGATTTCCCCGAGCATTTCGACGACGTGCCACACGTCCTCGAAGGTTGAGTAGAGCGGCGCAGGACACACGCGGACGACGTTCGGCGGGCGGAAATCGACGACGACACCGCGCTCTTTGAGCGCGAGCGAGATGCGGTAGGCTTCCGCGTGTTCGAGCGCGATGTGACCACCGCGGCGGGCGTGTTCGCGCGGCGTCCCAATCGCGAATCCGCGGTCTGTGAGTTTCGCATCCGCGAGCGCCACGAGGAAGTCGGTGAGCGCGAGCGACTTCTCGCGCACGGCCTCGATGCTCGTCTCCTCGAAGATGGAGAGCGACCCGTCGAGGGGGGCCGCGGCGAGAATCGGGATGGTTCCGATTTGCCACGCGCCCGCCGACTCGGCAGACGTGAACTCGTGGCGCATCTCGAACTGGGTGGCTTTGTCGTGACCCCACCATCCGGCGAGTGCGGGCGTCGTCCCGAAGTGTTTCGAATTGACGTACAGACCGGCGATGGCCCCCGGCCCGGCGTTCAGGTACTTGTAGGAACACCAGACGGCGAAATCGACGCCCCACGCAGACAGTTCGTGGGGAACCGCGCCGACCGAGTGGGCGAGGTCGAATCCGGCGAGTGCGCCGCGGTCGTGGGCCGCCTCCGTGATGCGTTCGACGTCGAGCAACTGCCCGCTTCGGTAAAGCACTGAGGGCATGAACACGATGGCCGTCTCGTCGTCGATGGCTGCCTCGATGTCGGCCTCGTCGATGGTGCGTCCGTCTCGACTCTCGACGGAGACGAGGTGGTCGTCCGGGTCGAGTCCGCGCAGACGGAGTTGGGACTTGATGGCGTAGTGGTCGGTCGGAAAGTCGAGGTCGTTGACGATGATTTTGCCCGGGTTGTCCGCGAGGAAGGTGCCGATGAGCGTGTGAATGTTGACCGTCGTGGAGTTGGCGACGACGACCGCTTCGGGGGCCGCGCCGACGAGCGGGGCGGTGCGCGCGCCGAGGCGTTCGCCGTAGTGAAACCAGTCCGGGTCTGCGTCCGTCCACCCCCGGATGGCGAGGTCGCGCCACTCGGCGACGGCGTCCGTGAGGGCGGTGTCCGCGTCTTCGGAGGAGAGGCCGAGCGAATTGCCGTCCATGTAGAACTCGTCTTCGCGCGTGTGAAAGCGCGCTCTGAGGTGTGCGAGGCCGTCGGCCGCGTCGCGCTCGCGGGCGGCGGCGAGTGAAAGGTCCATATCGGGGGAACGAACCGGGCAGGGAAAGCCCTTGAGTGAAGTGAACGTTTCAGTCTACGGAGTAGTTATCCGGACGCCACCCGAAGTGCTACCAATGCGCTTGCACCTGCCCGCGTTCCTCTTCGGCGAGGAACCGGCCCACTTCCTTCCGCTGGTGGTGCTCGCCGTCCTCCTCGCGGGGGCGACGACGGTTGCGTACGAACTGGTGTTGCACCAGATGCTCGGCGGTGTCGTGTTCTATCCCGGGCCGGTCGCCTTCCTCGGCGTGCTCGCCGCCGGACTGGCGGGCCTGCGAAACAGCGGGCTCGTGGTAGGCATACTGCTCGGCGCGGCCCCAGCGTTCGGATTCAACGTCTTTCACTACGTGCTCTCCATCGGCCACCGGTCGGTGCAGTGGGGACTGGTCGAAGCCGCGTTGAGTCCCATGCTGGTCATCGGTGGCGTCATCGGCGTCGTGGGCTTCTTGCTCGGGCGCGGCCTCGACCGGCTCAGTCCCGAACTCGCGCGAAAAAGTGGCGTGTGACTTCAGAGACACTCGTTTACGAACCCGCTCGCCAGCCAGGATTCGGCGCGCTGGAGGCGATACTGGAGCGTCGATTGCGGGACGCCGATTTCGTCTGCGAGTTCGGCGAGCGTCGTCTCGCGGGGGGTCTCGTAGTAGCCGTGCGAGACGGCGAGTTCCAGCACCTCGCGCTGTTCGAACGGGAGTTCGCAGGCCGTGATGGCCTCGTCCGTCCAGTGGGTCGGATTCGAGAGGTGTGAGAGCGACACGCTGACGCCACCAGAGAGGTGCGCCTGCACCGCGTCGAACAGTTCGCCGACGCTGTCGTCAGAGCGCATGAGGATACGCCATTCGTAGGCATTCCCGCGGCGCTGGGTCTCGTAGAGCAGTCCCGGACCGAGGTGTTCGTGGGCGAGCGAGGGGAGGGTGCGACACTCCTCGATGCCCTGGCGGTAGGTGTAGATGGTTGCGCTCGTGGTGTCCGCCGCGAGTAATTCGTGTTCGCGATACGAATCGCAGGTCGGGTCGTTCAGACACTCGTTACAGCGCGAGGGGTCGGTGAGAAGGTCCGTGAGCGCGGAGACGGCAGGTTCCGGACCGGTGATGCGGTCTAACCGCCACATGTCGTTCCCAGCGACGGCGCAATCGAGTGACTTAGACAGCGCGGCCGGATATTCGATGAACACGTCTGCGACAGGGTCTACACCCGGTTCGTACGTGAGGCTGAACACGAACTCTCTCATTGCCCCAAGTTGGTGTGTACCAAGTAAAGAGCGTATCGGTCTGCACAGTTAGGCACAACATTTATAGTAGGTTATGACCGGGGCATGTATGCGGTTTCCCCTAAATTTCGCCGCGTTACTTACTGTGACGTAAGCAGGTGACACGAGTGTTATTTGGTCTATACCAAACGAGGTTATAACCCCAAACGGTCCCTACAATGTCGTGTATAGAACCGCGTAGCTACCCCCATTTCCCACTCCAGTGCAACAAGTAACCTCATACAATCAGTCGGAACGGACGAAGCGCACGCAGACTCGCGAACAGCAGGCCGAAGTGACCTGTCCAGAGTGTGGGAGTCTCCTCACGACTGACCACGAACACGGCGAACGCCACTGTGAAGAGTGTGGCCTCGTCGTCGAAGAGACAGAGCTCGACCACGGCCCAGAATGGCGAGCGTTCGACTCCGCAGAGCGCGACCAGAAGTCCCGCGTCGGTGCCCCGATGACGAAGATGATGCACGACAAGGGACTGTCCACCACCATCGACTGGCAGGACAAGGACGCTCGGGGGAACACCCTGAGCGCGAAAAAGCGAAAGCAACTCGGTCGCCTTCGGATGTGGGACCGCCGGACGAAGACCCGTAACGCCCGCGACCGCAACCTCAGACAGGCGCTCGGCGAAATCGACCGCATGGCAAGTGCCCTCGGCCTGCCGAAGGCCATCCGCGAGACCGCTTCGGTCATCTACCGCCGCGCCCTCGAAGAGGACCTGCTGCCGGGCCGCTCCATCGAAGGGATGGCGACGGCTTCGCTTCACGCCGCCGCTCGGCAGGCCGGGAACCCCCGAACCGTAGACGAGATGGCGTCGGTCACGCGCGTCGGCGAGATGGAATTCCAGCGCGCCTACCGCTACATCGTCCGCGAACTCGACCTCCAGATTGCGCCCCCGGACCCCGTCAGCTACGTCGGTCGGTTCGCCTCTGGTCTCGACGTGAGCGACGAGACCGAACGCCGCGCCCGCGAGTTGCTCGAAACCGCAAAGCGCGAGGGCATCCTGAGCGGGAAGTCCCCGGTCGGCCTCGCCGCCGCGTCGATTTACGCCGCTGGCCTGCTCACCAACGCCGAAATCACGCAGGCAGAAGTGAGTGAGGTCGCAGACATCAGCGAGGTCACCATCCGCAACCGGTACCGCGAGCTTCTGAAGACGGAACAGGAGGCCGCCGCCGCGTGACGACGCACCGACCAGCACTCACGTGCTATCGGTGTGGCCACCAGTACGATTACCTCGGCACGACACCGCATCCGGGTCGCTGCCCAGCGTGCGATTCGCGTGCGGTCACGCCAGCAGGAAACCTCGTCGTCGTGGGAACTGAGACTGACACGGACGGCGACCCTCCGGTCGTCCGCCTGCAAGCGACCGACGGGAGCGACCGAACCTTCCGGTTCACGTTCGAAATCACGGGCGAAGGAAAGGTCGCACTCCGGCGGTTGCTCGTGGACAACACCCTCATCCGCAGTCCGGACGGGACGTGGCCGGAGGCCGTCGTTGCCGAACCGATTCGAGAGACACTCGCGGACGCGGGCTACTCGCTCGCCCCCACCCAGTAAGTTTCATTTTGTAACCTGGTTCCAATCCGAACCTCTATATCGAATGGGACCCCAGGTATGACGAGAACGCCCATGCAAGGCCAGGACGCAGAAATTGACAAGTACTCGGAAAATGCGTGTGTCGTCATCGACTCACTCCAGCAAATCGGGTCACAGTGGCGACTCATCGTCCTCCACGACCTCCAGGAGGGCGAAAAGCGGTTCAACGAACTCAAGCGTTCGACCGACGCGAGTTCGCGCACGCTGTCGCGGGTGCTCGACGACCTCCAGGAAACAGGGTTCGTCGACCGCCGTCTTGAAGAGGACGCACCGGTCGCAACGTACTACAGCCTCACCGAGAAGGGAGCCTCGCTGTTTCCCGTCTTCGAAGAGATCGAACGCTGGGCGAACGAGTGGCTCGACACGTCCATCATCGAGCCAACAGCCGACTGACAGGGCCGCGTTTTCGTTCCCGATGTGACCGCGTGGCTAGCCACGCGTACCCACGGAAATCGGGCGCATACGGGCCGCTGTCGCCGGAATCGAAACCTTTTGCATCGACCCGTCCTGACCCTCGACTGGAGGCACCATCGATGCGAGGCACACAGCAATCTCCCACCCATCCCCCGGAATCGACGACCGCCTCGCCCGACATCGACTACCTCATCGACTGGGACGCAGACACCCAGGGTCGAATCCACGTCACGCTCCCCCGGTGGCGGCGATTCGGCGCGTATCTCGAATCTCACCTGTTCGAGTGGGGCGAGTCGGTCGGCGACACGGTCGAAGTACACTACGTGAAATCCATCCACCGAAACGGACAGACCACGCGCATCTACCGCGACCCAGACATCGTCGCCGCGCTGCAGCGCGAGCGGAACGTCGTCGTGAGCTGGTAGACGCGACCCCATCGATAACCCACTGTTCTCGCACCCACCCGGCAGGCTAAGTGCGTCGCGCAAGTACAGTTGTCAGTGACAGCCACCACGCCAGCGAAACCAGACCGGCCGGTCCGCCTCGAATCGGCCGCCGAGTTAGACGCCCTCGTCGCGGACCACGACCTCGTCCTCGTCGATTTCTACACCAAGGGCTGTACCCTCTGTCAGAGCATCGAACCGGTGCTCGGGAACGTCCACCGCGTCTCGGAAGCCGTCGTCGCGCTCATCAATCCCGTGAACGACATCGACCTCGTCGAGACGTACAACGTCCGAAGCGTTCCGACTCTGTTACTGTTCAAAGATGGCGACGTGGTGGATCGCCTCGCCGAGGGGTTCCAGAGCACAGAACAGATTCTCTCGTTCGTCGAGTCGGCCTGACCTTTTTATCCGAAGACGGGGCCAGGTACCCGTGCCGTGTCCCCAGCGCAACACCCCCAGCAAGCAGCACAGTCCCCCAGCACAGCGGAGCGGTGGTAGCAGATGGGTCACCGTGCCCTCGTCGCCTACGAACAGGCAGACGGGACGTTCGACCTCCACTACTCCCAGTGGGGAGCCCTCGGCTTTCGCCTTGCATACACGCTCGCCGAAACTGACCCCTTCGGCCCCGACGAGACGGTCGAACCCACGCCCCGGGCCACGGGCCTCTCGCTCGACGTCATTCTCACCGATTACCTCGATTTCCTGTTGCACGAGGCGTTCTACGTCGTCTCGCCCGGGTTCGACGTGACGGCCTACGTTCCCGTCTGGTTCGGGCTCGAAACTGACGACGAGGTGGTTGGCAACGGCGCGCTCGTGCCCGTCATCTGGCGGAACGGGACTCCCGTCGATGTGGAGTATCTCGAAGGCTGGGTCGATGGCGCAAAGACCAGCCTCCGCGCCCACCACGAGCAGTGTGCGCTCACCCCGGCTGCCATCCAGGAATTCTTCGCAGAGACACTTCCCGAGTGGTTCGGCAACGACGTGATACTCGCCTCGGAGGTGCGCTGAGTCCGGCGCTCAGCAGGCGGTTTTTATGCGCCGAGTGGCAACGCTCACGCAGTGACCGCGACAGACGAGGAGCAAGCAGGCCCACCCGCGACGCTCTCCCAGCCGACGCCAGCGGCGGCCACCGACTTCCTCGAAACCGCACTCGCCCGCGACTCGTTGATAACCCTGTTCGGGCGCTGTACGGTCGAGTACGACGGCCGGGCGGCGAGCTATCTCGGCCCCGGCGACCGCCACATCATGCTCAAACCCGACGGGTCGTTGCTCGTCCACACGGGCGAGGGGCAGAAACCGGTCAACTGGCAACCACCGGGCTGTACTCACGAGCCACGGCTCTGTGAGGGAAGTCTCCAGATTCGAAGCGTACGGTCCAACCCCGCCGAAGAACTCCTCGTGACCTTCGAGTCCGTGGTGCAGGTCGCCGCGTTCGACCCGACCGACGAGAGTACGCTCGCCGTCGAAGGGACCGAAGCAGACCTGAAACGACGCATCCTCGACGACCCGTCGCTCGTCGAACCGGGCTTCCAGCCACTGGCTACGGAGCGCGAGACGCCTGCTGGCGCAGTGGATATCTTCGGGCGGGACGCCGCCGGCCGGACCGTCGTCGTGGAGTTGAAACGCCGGCGCGTCGGCCCGGACGCGGTGGGGCAACTTGGCCGCTACGTCGAGGCGCTTCGGCGGGAGTTACACGCGGACGCCACCGTTCGTGGCATCCTCGTCGCTCCCTCCGTGACCGACCGGGCACGCGACTTGCTCGCAGAGAATGGGCTCGAATTCGTCGCGCTCGACCCGACCGCGTAATCAGTCGAGGTCGTTTTTCAGCCGGTGGAGGACGTTCATCGCTTCGAGTGGCGTCGTGTTCGCGAGGTCGACCTCACGGAGGAGGTCGGCGAGGTCGCCATCGACAGCGGGTGGTTCTTGCTCGGCAACGTCTGTCTCGGCGAGCAGTTCCTGCGACCGGGTAACGACCGAGGCGGGCAAGCCGGCGGCCTTCGCGACTTCCACGCCGTAGGAGGCGGCGGCCGCGCCGGGCGAGAGGTCGTGCTGGAACACGACTTCGTCGTCCACCTGCGTCGCTTCGAAGTGGAGGTTGTGGACGCCCGCAAGGCGGTTTGCCATCGCCGTCAGTTCGTGATGGTGAGTCGCGAACAGCGTCCGCGCACCGATATCGTCGTGGATGTGTTCGGTTACCGCCCGGGCGATGGCGAGGCCGTCTGTGGTGCTCGTCCCGCGGCCCACTTCGTCCAAAAGGACGAGCGATTTGTCGGTCGCCTCCCGCAGAATGTCGGCAACCTCAGTCATCTCGACCATGAAGGTTGACCGCCCGCCAGCGATGTCGTCGGACGCTCCGACTCGCGTGAAGATGCGGTCGACGAGTTCGATTTCCGCGCTCGCCGCGGGGACGAAACTGCCCACCTGCGTGAGAATCGTGAGGAGGGCGACCTGTCGCATGTAGGTGGACTTCCCGCTCATGTTCGGCCCGGTGAGGATGGCGAACCGGTCGGTCGCGTCGAGGTGCGTGTCGTTGGGCACGAACGACTGTTCGGTACGTTCGACGACGGGGTGGCGACCGCCTTCGATGTGGATGCCGTCGGTTCCGATGTCGGGCCGGGTGTAGCCGTGATTCGCCGCGACGTCGGCGAGCGAGACGAGCACGTCGAGCGCCGCGAGCGTGTCCGCGACGGCCTGAATCCGCGCGGATTCGGCGGCCACCTCGTCGCGGATGTCGCGGAACAACTCGTGTTCCAGGTCGTCTGCGCGCTGTTCGGCCCGGAGGATTTCGTCCTCGCGTTCTTTCAGGTCGGGCGTGTAGAATCGCTCTGAGTTCTTGAGCGTCTGGCGGCGCTGGTAGTCGTCTGGAACCTTCTCGAGGTTCGGGTTCGTCACCTCGATGTAGTAGCCGTGGACCTGGTTGAACCCGACTTTCAGCGACCCGATGCCGGTGCGTTCGCGCTCGGTTTCTTCGAGGGCGTTTATCCACTCCTTGCCGGAGCGTTCGGTATCTCGGAGTTGGTCTAAGTCGTCGTCGTAGCCGAGTTTGATGACGCGCCCCTCGGTGATTTCGACCGGCGGGTCTTCGCGGATGGACTGGGCGATGAGGTTGCGAATCTCGGGCAGGTCGTCGAGGCCCTCGTGGAGCGACTGGAGTTGCTCCGAGTCGGCGTCTCGCAGGAGGTCTCGGAGGTTGGGAACCACGTCGAGGGTCTGTTTGAGCGAGCGCAGGTCCCTGGCGTTCGCCCGCCCACGAGAGACGCGTCCGATGAGTCGCTCGATGTCGTAGACGTCCCGGAGGTGGTCGTGGGCCGCCTCCCGCACCTGGAGGGCGGTCGTGAGTTCCTCGACCGCGTCGAGCCGGTCGTCGATGCGCGTCGAATCGACGAGCGGGCGGCGAAGCCACGCCTTCAGTTTGCGACTGCCGAGCGCCGAGGCCGTCTCGTCTAAGATGCCGACGAGGGTTGCGTTTCGCGCCGCGTGGACCGCCCGCGGCTCGAACAGTTCGAGGCTTCGGAGGGCGACGGGGTCGAGCAGGAGGTACTCCCGGGGGTCGTAGCGCGTGAGGTGGTTGAGGTAGTCGAGGTGGCCGTCCTCGCCGCCGCGAGTGTATTCGGCGTAGGCGAGCAGCGCCCCACAAGCCTGAATCTCCGCTTCGCCCGCGAGCAACGCCTCCGGCGGGCCAAAGTAGGTCGAGATGCGGTCGCGGGCCGCGTCTGACTCGAAGATATCGTCAGAGACGGGCGTTACCATGCAGTCTGCGTCGAACAGGTTGTCGTCCACGCCGGGGCCGACGATGGCTTCGGTGGGGGCGAAGCGACCGAGTTCGTCGCGAATCGAGTCGAGCGACTGGGCGCTCGTCGCGAGGAACTCACCGGTCGAAACGTCGAGCAGCGCGAGGCCGTACCCGGCCGTCAGACAGGCGACGTAGTTGTTGTCGTCAGTCCGAAGAAGTTCGTCTTCGGTGAGCGTCCCCGGCGTGATGATGCGGGTGACCGCGCGGTCGACGATGCCGGAGGTTTCAGACGGGTCCTGCACCTGGTCTGCGATGGCGACACGAAAGCCCGCGTCGAGCAGTTTCGCGACGTAGGAGGACGCGTTGTCGATGGGGACGCCGGCCATCGGGTAGCGGCCCGTACTGTCCTCGCGGGCGGTAAGCGTGATATCGAGGAGCCGGGAGATGGTCTCTGCGGCGTCGCAGAACGCCTCGTAGAAGTCGCCGACCTGAAACAGCACCAGACAGTCTTCGTACTGGCCCGTCAACTCGAAGTACTGACTCATCATCGGCGTCAACTCGTCTGCGTTCTCGGCCATCTGTGCGGGTTGCCCAAGCGCCCCTTCCATGTGAAAGGGAGTCGCCTTCAGCGTCAAAAAGATGCTCGGGTTGGGCCGTCGGTCGCCAAGTCAGTAGTGGCGCGGTGAGTGATTGAGGCGTTCGTGGCCGTCTTCGGTGACCACGACGAGGTCCTCGATGCGAACGCCGAATTCGTTCGAGCGGTAGACGCCGGGTTCGACGCTGAACACCATGCCGGGTTCGAGTTCCATCTCGTTGCCGGCGACGATATAGGGGTCCTCGTGAACGTCGAGGCCGACACCGTGACCCGTCCGGTGGATGAACTGCTCGCCGTATCCTGCTTCCGTGATGATGTCGCGGGCAACCTGGTCGATGCGCTCCGCTTTCACACCGGGTTCGACCGCTTGCACGGCGGCTTCCTGGGCCGCTTTCACCGCGTCGAAGGCGTCCTCGAACCCGTCTGGCGGGTCGCCCGCGAACACGACAGTGCGCGTCTGGTCGCTCGGGTAGTGGTCGCAGAACACGCCAAAGTCGAGGACAACAGGGTCGCCCGCCTCGATTTCTCGATCGCTGTGGCGGTGGTGGGGCTTCGCCCCGTTCGGTCCCGACCCGACGATGACGTCGAACGAGAGCGCGTCCGCACCGGCGTCGCTACACAGAGTCTCGATGTGTCGGGCGAGTTCGGCCTCGGTCATGCCGATTGCCTCCTCGCCCATTGCTCTGACGCGCTCGCACACGTCGTCCGCGATGGCGGCCGCTCTGCGCATCGCGGCCAGTTCGGTCTCGTCTTTGCGCATCCGGAGGGGGGCGAGGGCTTCGCTCGCGAGGCCGAATGTGGCCGTCGGTGCGGCAGCTTCGAGGTCCTGGGTGAACTGCGCCCACAGCTGGTCGTCCACGAGGAGATTTCCGGCCACGATGTCGAGGTCGATGAGGACGTTCTCGACGAGGCGGCGCGGGTCGTCGCCGTCGGCCCAGGTTCGCACGTCTTCGACCCACGAGGCGTCGCGAATCTGCGCTTCGTACAGTTCGGGCGCGACGAAAATAGGGTCTCCCTTGCGGGCCACGAACAGGAAGAGGTGACGCTCCATCGGTTCGTCGTGAAACCCCGAGAGATAGTACATATTCTCGCCGGGAAAGCAGACGACAGCGTCCGCGTCGGCGGCGAGCGCCTCCTGACAGGCACGGGTGCGTCGCTCGAATGCGTTCATACGAACCGTTTTCGCGGCAGGGTCAAAGGGCTATCCACCGCTCAGGCGAGGATGAGGTGTGAGTCGCCGAATTCGTGCCAGAGGTAGCCCTCGTCTATGGCTTCCCGGTATCCGTCCATGATGCGCTCGCGTCCCGCAATCGCGTAGAGCATTGCGAGGTGGGTCGTCTGGGGGTCGTGAAGCCCGGTCAGTAGGCCATCGACGACGTGAACCCCGCTATCGGGTGAGATGAACCGACGGGTGAACCCACCGGTCGCCCGGACCTGTTCGCCATCCCACGCGGTTTCGACGGCGCGGACGACGGTGGTCCCGACGGCGACGACTCGACCCCCGCGCGCTTTCGTGGCCGAAATCGCTCGCGCCGTCGCGGCGGGAACCGAGAACGGTTCGGGATAGAGGGGGAGGCAGGCGTCCTCCCGGCAGCCGAGTTCGCACTGGTCGGCTTCGACCTCCAGACTCGACACGCCGGTGTGGAGAGTGAGCGTCGCGATACCCACCCCGCGGGCGCGGAGACGGTCCACGACGCGGGCGGTGAACGGCCGGGCGGCCGAGGGCATCTCCGCGCTCCCCGGCGTCGTGGCGAAGTACGTCTGGTAGGCCGAAAGCGGAAACGCGCGGTCGAGGTAGCCGTACCGGATGGGCGAGCCGTGCGTCGCCATCGCCGCTCCCACGTCGCCGGCTATGCGGACGAACGTGAGTCGTGGAATGTTCGGGAATACGGAGACGATCCGACCGTGGAGGCCCGCAACTTCGAGTCGGTCGCCCGGTGAGAGGGAGAGCGGGCCGGGTTCGCTCGCGCTTCGTCGTGGCTCAGTGAGCCAGAGGCCGTGTCCGTAGTCGGTACACAGGTTGAGGATGAACGCGCCGTCCGGACCGGTCGCTGGGAGGCTGGCTGGAATCGTCGCACTCTGGTTGACGATGAGCAGGTCGCCCGGACGGAGGGCGTCGGCGAGATGAAGGAACCGGTCGTGGTGGTGGCTCCCGCCTTCGCTCACGAGTAAGCGCACTTCGTCGCGTTCGAGCCCTCGTTCCTCTGGCGGTTCGATCGCCTGCAAGGCTTGCGGGCGTTCGAACTGCAGGTCGGTTAGTTGCATCACGGCGCGGCCTCCCAGTAGTCCGCCTGCGCCTGGAAGCGTCGCCCGTTGATTGCGAGCGGGTCCTGCCCGAGCAACCAGCCCCAGAACGGGAGCGTAATGTCTGGCAGCGGACGGTCCGTGATGTCCTCGCCGGGGTACGCCTGCTGGTGCATGTCGGTTCGCATATCGCCGGGGTCTACGATGACGACGCCGACCTCGCCTTCGAGTTCCGCGGCCAGTGTCTTGCTCAGGAGTTCGAGCGCCGCTTTGCTCGCACCGTAGCCACCCCACCCGGGATAGCCCTCCACGCCCGCGTCGCTCGTAATGTTCACGACGAGTCCTGACCGCGCGGCGAGCGCCGGAAGGAGCGCCTGAATTAGCGCGAGCGGGGCGACCGCGTTCGTCTCGAAGACGGCTTCGAGGTCAGCGAGGGGATACTCGGCGAGCGGCGGAAGCGGAGACGGTCCGAGCGTCGAGGCGTTGTTCACGAGCAGGTCGAGGCCGCCGCGTTCGTCTACGTACTTGCGTAACGCGTCGCGGTGGGCGAGGTCGGTCACGTCGCCGACGACCGTTTCGACTGGTCCCTCGAAACCCATCGCCTCGATGTCGCGGGCCGTCTCGGTCAGGTCGGCCGCCGTCCTCGCGGTGAGCAACAGGTCGTAGCCATGCCCGGCGAGGAAGGTCGCCACTACCTTGCCAAGACCCTTGCTCGCGCCGGTGACCAGGGCGAGGCGCGCGTCGCCACTCGCTGTCGTCGAATCCATGCAAGAGATACTCTGCCAGTGCGGAAAAGGTGCGCGCAGTGACGAGTTACGGGGCGATTTCGACGGCGACCTCGTTTCGCCGCATGAACGGGGGCGTCCACGGCGCGTCGTACTGGAGGACGTAGGGGTCGCCTTTCACAATAATTTCGTTGTCCGTGAGCGTCCGGAGCAGGGCGCGTTTCTCGCGTTCGATGCGGTCGTCGGTGGCGTACCAGCCAAACGACCGCACTGCAAGCGTTCGGGGCACCTCCACGACGAGCGAGACGGTCGGGTTCGTGGGTTTCGGCACCGCTGCGGGGGTGTATTCGCGTGGCAAGAAAAAGCCCATCGTGACCTGCGCTTCGTCGGTGACGGTGCGAACCGGTGCGGTCATCGAAATCTTCCCGCCGTGGGTCCGCACGGGCGCAGTCATCGAAATCTTCGACGCGCCCTCGTTCTCGCCGGAGATGTACTCAAACAGCCGGCGGAACGCGACGTTTTCGTTTGGGGCTCTCGTCTCCGCGACGATGACCTCGGGGTACTCCCTGAGTTCGACCCCGTCTACGGTGCTGCGTATGGTGTAGGGGATGCGGTCTGCAGCCCGTTTGTTGTAGAGTCCCCACGCTGCCCAGATGGCGAGGAGACCGGCCGTCGTGGCCGCCGCGAATTTGGCCGTGCGATTCACGAACGATGTAAGCCCCGAGAGGCGATAAGTACCGGTGGCGAATCAGACGCCTTCGACGAGTCGGTCGAGTTGCTCGGGCGGCACCGCACCGCGGGCGGCGTAGCCGTCGTAGGCGAACGTCGGGACGCCCGTGACGCCGTACTCGTGAGCCTCACTGAACTTTTCGAACACCTGCTCACGGAGCGTTTCGTCGTCAAGCGCGAGTTCGATTTCCTCGGGGTCGATGCCCGAAGCTTCGGCGAGTTCGAAGAGAACCTCCCGGTCACCGATGTCCCGACCGTCCTGCCAGAGCGCGGTGAAGATGGCCTCGTCGAAGTCCAGCCACTGCTCGGGATACTCCTGTTTGACGTAGAAGGAGGCGACTTGTGCATCGAGGGAATCGATGTCCGTCGCGAGGTCGAGGGTCATCTCGACGTCGTACTTTTCCTGCAGGCGGCGGACGTTCTCCTTGGCCTGGGCGTAGTAGTCTTCGTCCTTGCCGTCGTCGACCGAGAAGTCGATGGTGCCGTCCGGGTTGCGCTTTTGGCTGCGGAGGTCGAACGGATGCCAGTCGACGTCGAGTGGCTCCTCACGAGTTTCCTGGTACTTCGAGAGGGAGTGTCGGCCGAGGTAGCAAAACGGACAGACGTAGTCCGAGAACACGGTAATTTGGTCGGATTCGGAATCGCTCATATGGCCTTACTTGGGCGACGAAACAAAAGGCAGTTGGTCGGGTGTGTACTTGCCGCGGACGACCGTGTTCAGTCCGTGGAGTGCGCCATTCCGCCAGGAGCGTCCTCGCCGGCCGATTCGCGGGTATGCAGCCAGTAGAGGGCGATGAAGACGACAGTCGCCAGGACGTTCAAAACGAGTTTGTAGTTCATCTCGATTTTCACCTCGGCGACCTGTGCGGTCGAGGGGTCTGGGATGAGGCCCAGCCCGAGGAACAGGAAGTGGATGACCACGCCCACGAGTACCGCCGCGAGGAAGATCATCCCCGAGAGCATGGCGGCGAATTTCGTCCCGTAGTACTCGCGGTAGGCGTCCATAATCGGCGGGACGATGAGGTCCGCGTAGATGTACGAGAGCACCGACCCGAACGGCAGGCCGTTCGTCCAGAGGACGGTTCCGAACGGCACGTTCCCGACCGAACAGACGAACGTCGCGACGCCGACGATGGCCCCGAGGGCGGCCGTCCAGACGATGAAGACGGGAGCGCCGCTCGCACCGCCCGAGAAGAGACTCGTCCAGACGGTCTGTGGGATGAATCCGGCGATGAGGCCGGCGAAGACGAACCCGATAGCGATTTCGTCCCAGAGCATGGCCCACTCCTTCCACTGCTTGTCGGCGAGGGCTTTCCAGCCCGCTTTCGAGGTGGCCTGTTCGACGATGGTCGTGTTCGCTTCCTCGGGGTCGAAACTTTCCTTGCACGACTGCGAGCAGAAGTGGTAGGTCGTGCCGTCGTGCTGTATGTGATAATCCGTTTCTTCGGGGTTCACCTCCATACCACAGACGGGGTCCTCTGCGGTGGGCTCGCCGTCGCGCTGGGCGTTCTCGCGGGCCTGGTCGATGACCTCGTCCGGGACGAGGTAGACGAACCCGACGGTCATCAGGCCGATGAGCAGGAAGCCACCGAGGAAGTCAGCGAGCAGGAATTCCCACCCCAGCAGAATCCAGATGACGGCCCCGATTTCGATGACGAGGTTGGTGGAGGCGAACATGAACGCGCCGAGCGCGGCGGCCGCCGAAGCCCCCTTCTTGAAGAGGTTCTTCGCGGTCGCGATGGCGCTGTAGGAGCACGAAGACGAGACGAACCCGAAGAACGTCGCCGCGCCGATGTCTCGTGGTCCGTGCCCGGACATGAGGTCGGCGATGTCGTCGGAATCGACCCACGCCTCGACACCGCCCGCGATGGCGAACCCGAGGACGAGCGCCCACCAGGTAATCCACGCCATCGCGACGGTGGTCGTGGCGGCCGTCGTCGCGCTCTCGACGAAGAACGTGGAGAGTGGTTGATTCGTGGTCGCAACGCCAATTCCGACCACGGCCAGTGCGATCGTCGTTAATAGGGCGTACTCCCAGCGGTCCATGAGTCTCTCGTCTAAACAAACGGGAGCGGACTCTAATGCGATTGTGGCTTGGAAACCGAAACACAGGACGGCATTCGGTTTGGTTTCCAAACCGGAGCCGGAGAACAACTGGCGATGGCAAATCCGGTTCGACGAGCGCGAACGCCGTCAAATCACCTCGAATCGGCTTCGAGGCGGTGTTTTCGCGTCTCGTACTCCTCGTCGGTCAGGTCGCCGCGTGCGTACGCGAGTCGTAATTCGTCGAGCGCGGAATCGGTTCCACTGTTCGATATCGACCGCACGAGCAGATAGCCGCCGGCGACGATGGCGGCGAGAAACAGGAGTTGACCGACGAACGCTACCGCGAGCATCCATCCGGGAATCGCCCCGCTTCCCATCCCGAAGCCACCACCCCAGAACCCGCCCATCATCGACCCGAAGCCCATCATGCCGAATCCCACGAAGAGAATCGGGAAGAGGAGGAGCGCGCCGAGGATGACGAGTACAATCGAGCCCACTCGTCGGTCCGTTGTTGATGTCGTCATTATCGCACTCACGTATTGTTAATTGTAGACAATACCACACGTAGAGATATGCGAGACTGCTTGAATACGTTTTTCCCTCAGAAACCACGGTTTTTCGCCCCTTCGGCATTGAAATCGAAAGTCGATACGCGAGACCCAACCCACGGTTTCGTGCCGGTTCGTCGTCGCCCGTAGCGTCGGCCGACTTTCCATTGCTGGTTCAGCCCGCAGTGAAGAAGGCGGCAAGGGGATGAAACGACGCGACAAATATACACCATGGGTAACACTTCGACACCCGGGACCGATGCGGAATCGTTCGGCCCCGAGGAGAGCGCCAGTCACGGAGCGCACGGGCACAACGTGGTCGAGCGAGACGGACGGCCTGCCGGTCATGGAGGGCACGCAAGACCGGCCATGCACACTGCCCAACGTGCCCACACAGACCACACCGGTCACGAGGCGATGTTCCGCCGCCGATTCCTCGTGTCGCTCGTCCTCTCGGTTCCGGTCGTCTTCTGGAGCGAGTTCATCCAGGATACCCTCGGGTACGCGGCGCCAGTGTTTCCGGGCAGTTCGCTGATATCGCCGGTCCTTTCGGTCGTCGTCTTCGCCTACGGTGGCGTTCCCTTCCTGCGGATGGCCCGGACCGAGGTCGATAATCGCGAACCGGGGATGATGCTACTCATCTCGCTCGCGATTACGGTCGCATTCGGTTACTCGATTGTGAGTCTGTTCCTGCCCGGAACCACGCCCTTTTTCTGGGAACTCGTCACCCTCATCGACATCATGTTGCTCGGCCATTGGCTCGAAATGCGTTCGGTGCGACAGGCTTCGGGCGCGCTCGACGAACTGGCGAAACTCCTGCCCGATACCGCAGAGCGCGTCACCGCGGACGGTGGGACGGAGGAAGTCCCCGTCGCGACGCTGACAGAAGGCGACGTCGTCCTCGTCAGACCGGGCGCAAGCATCCCCGCTGACGGGATGGTGGTCGAAGGGGCCTCGTCCGTAGACGAGTCGATGATTACAGGCGAATCGAAACCGGTGGACAAGGAGGCCGAAAGCGACGTCGTTGCGGGAACCGTCAATCAAGACGGCAGCCTTCGCGTTCGCGTGACGAAGACAGGCGACGACACGGCCCTCGCAGGCATTATGCGCCTCGTCGACGAAGCCCAACGCTCTACGTCCCAGACACAACTGCTCGCAGACCGGGCGGCGGGGTGGCTGTTTTACATCGCCCTCGCTGTGGCGGCGTTCACCGCCGTCGCGTGGGTGCTTGCGACCGGATTCTCCATCGGCGTGTTAGAGCGGGTAGTGACGGTGCTTGTCATCGCCTGTCCTCACGCCCTCGGCCTCGCCGTGCCGCTCGTCGTCGCCATCAACACCTCGACCGCCGCCCGAAACGGGATTCTCGTTCGCAATCGCAAGGCGATGGAGGAAGCGCGGAATCTGGATGTCGTGGTCTTCGACAAGACGGGGACGCTGACGAAGGGTCAACAGGGAGTGGTCGGCATCAAAACTGAATCGGGGTGGGACGAAACGCGGGCGCTCACCGTTGGGGCGGGCGTCGAGGGCGACTCAGAACACATGATCGCCCGAGCGATTCGAGCGGCGGCGACCGACCGCGGACTGGTCGGCGTCACCGTCTCCGACTTCGAGAACCTCCGTGGGCTCGGCGTCCGCGCCACCGTAGACGGGGCAGTCGTCCACCTCGGTGGCCCAAACCTCCTGACAAACCTTGGCATCGAACCGTCGGGTTCCATCCGCGCGTTCGCCGCGGAAGCCGGGGAAAACGCCCAGACCGTCGTCTATCTCGTCGAGAACGAAACGGCTATCGTCGCCGCCTTCGCGCTCGCTGACGTCGTTCGCGAAGAGAGCAGACGGGCCGTCGATGCTCTCCACGCGATGGGCATCGAGGTCGCCATGTTGACCGGCGACAGCGAGGACGTGGCGCGCGCGGTCGCCACAGACCTCGGCATCGACCAGTATTTTGCCGAGGTACTCCCCGACGAGAAAGACGCAAAAATCGGCCAGTTACAGGCGGCGGGCAAACGCGTCGCGATGGTCGGCGACGGCGTCAACGACGCACCGGCCCTTGCCCGTGCCGACGTCGGCATCGCCATCGGCTCCGGCACGGACGTGGCAATCGAGTCCGGCGACATCGTCCTCGTCGAGAACGACCCGGTCGACGTGGTGCGACTCGTCGAGCTCTCGCGAGCGAGTTACCGCAAGATGCAGGAGAATCTCGTCTGGGCGACGGGTTACAACGTCGTTGCACTCCCGCTCGCGGCGGGGATTCTCGCGCCGGTCGGCATCCTGCTCTCACCCGCCATCGGCGCGGTGTTCATGTCCGTCTCGACGATTATCGTGGCCGTCAATGCTCGCCGGCTCCGTGGGGTCGCGTTGACCCCGTCGTGACCGACTCTTCACGCGAGAAGTAACTCGCAAGCGCCGGCCCAGTGACGTTGTGCCAGACGCTGAACAGCGCCGGGACGAGCGCCGCCGTCGGGCTGAAGAAGGCGGTGGCGAGCGCGACGGCGAGGCCGCTGTTCTGGAGGCCCACTTCGAAGGTGGTCGTCCGAACCCGGTCTTCAGCCATCCCCGAGAGTCTGCCAACGCCGTACCCTGCGCTGAGACCGATGGCGTTGTGGGCGACGACGGCGACGAGCACCGCCGCGCCCGCGGTGAGGATGTTTTCGACGTTCAGGCCGACCACGGCCGCGACGATGGCGACGATGGTGGCGACGCTCACGAGCGGGAACACGTCGAGGCCGACCTCGGCGGCGGCCGGCGCGTACTCGTCTAGAAGGAAGCGAACCCAGAACCCGACGACGACGGGGATGAACACGATTTGGACGATGCTCACGAAGAGGTCCATGAACGTGACGTTCAGCGTCTCGCCTGCGAGGAAGACGACCCATGCGGGCATGACGATGGGTGCGGCGAGCGTCGTCACCGTCGTGATGGCGACCGAGAGCGCGACGTCGCCCTTTCCGAGATAGGCCATCACGTTCGAGGCCGTGCCGCCGGGGGCCGCGCCGACGAGGATGACGCCGATGGCGAGTTCCGTGGGCAACTGGAGGGCGATGGTCAGGCCATAGGCGGCGAGTGGCATCACAATCCACTGGGCGACTGCGCCGATGGCGACGTCACGCGGTTCTGCGGCAAGCCGGCGGAAGTCGGCGGGACGAAGCGTGAGACCCATTCCGAGCATGATGAGGCCGAGACCCGGGGAGATGAGGCCGCGCTCTGCAATCCACGTGAACAGGCCCGGTTCGAGGAGTGCAATTGCCGAAAACAGGAGCACCCAGACGACGAAGTATCGGCTCGCGAGGTCGCTTACCCGGCGAACCGCGCCGAGGGCGCTCATCGTGACTCGCTCCGGCGTGCCCGAGTAATGTCATGTTCTGTCATGCGCGTATATCAATCGAATCGACAGGTTATGTGTATCGGTTTCGGCAACGCCATCAGCACGGCTTTTACCCGACACACCCACACTTTTGCGTATGACCGACCTCGGCAAGGTGGACCGCGCCTTC
Source organism: Haladaptatus sp. DYSN1 (assembly GCF_029489995.1). Classification (NCBI taxonomy): domain Archaea; kingdom Methanobacteriati; phylum Methanobacteriota; class Halobacteria; order Halobacteriales; family Haladaptataceae; genus Haladaptatus; species Haladaptatus sp. DYSN1. The sequence continues at coordinate 809,206 of NZ_CP120470.1, read as the reverse complement.
TTCGACGCCCTCATTTACCCGCATCTGGGGGCAGCCCGCGACGACGTGACTCTCGGACCGAAACACGGCGTCGATTTCGGCGTGCTCGACGTGGGCGGAGAGGCACTCGTCGTCGCCACCGACCCCATCTCGATTCTTCCGCAGCTCGGCTTCGAACAGGCCGCTCGCTTCGCCCTCCACATCGTTCTCGCGGACGTGGCCGTGTCCGGAATCGCCCCCTCGCATCTCGCCATCTCGTTTTCCCTGCCGCCGGAGATTACCGACGAGCAGTTCGCGACCATCTGGGAGACCATCGACGCCGAGTGTCGCGAACTCGGCATCAGCATCGTCACCGGCCACACCGCCCGGTACTCGGGCATCGAGTACCCGTGGGTGGGCGCGGCGACCGTGTTCGGCGTCGGCGACCACACAGACCTCGTCCGGCCCGACGGAGCGAACCCGGGCGACAACCTCCTCGTCACGAAAGGTCCGGCCGCCGAAGCGGTTGGCCTGCTCACCAGCCTGTTCGGCGACCAGATGAACCTGGACGACGAGACACTCGAACAGGCGCGAGCACGCCTCGAAGACACGAGCGTCGTTCGGGACGCGCTCGTCGCCGGAGCGGCGGGCGGCGTCACCGCGATGCACGACGCCACCGAAGGCGGGATTCACGGTGGTCTCGTGGAACTGGCCCGCGGAGCAGGGGTGCGCATCGACTTCGACCCCGACGCGGTGCCGATGCTCCCTGGCGTGGCAGAAACCTGCGCGTATCTGGACATGGACCCGTGGGCCTCGACGAGTTGTGGGACGCTCCTCCTGACCGTCGAACCCGGAGCCGTGGCCCGCGTCGTCGCCGCCCTCGAAGCCGAAGACATCCTCGTCGCGGAGGCCGGAACGGTCACCGAAGGCGAGGGCGTGTACGCAGCCGGCGAGCGTATCGAGCATCCCGACGTGGACCCGTCGTGGGCCGTCTACGCGAAATACGCCGAAGACCGCTAACGTCGCCGACACCACTACCAACTAATAGCACCCAGTTGTAATTCGAGGTATGGCAGAACTGGGTAAAGTAGACCGGGAGTTCTTCGAGGAGTACATCTATCCGAATCTGGGCGCCACCCGCGACGACGAGACGCTGTCGCCCCAACACGGCGTCGACTTCGGCGTCATCGACGTCGGCGGGAAGGCGGTCGCCCTCGCGACTGACCCCGTGTTCCTCATGCCGTCGCTCGGCTTCGAACGCGCGGCGTGGTTCGCATTCCACATCCTGATGAGCGACGTGGCCGTCTCGGGGATGACCCCGACGCACCTCTCCATCGACTTCAACCTCCCGTCGGAGATTACCGACGAGCAGTTCGCGACGGTCTGGGAGACGTTCGACGCGGAGGCCAAGGAACTCGGCGTGAGCGTCGTGACCGGGCACACTGCGCGCTACGCCGGATGCAACTACCCGATGGTCGGCGGCGCGACCGCCATCGCCGTCGGTGAGTACGACGACCTCGTCCGGCCGGACGGCGCGCAGGTCGGTGACAAAGTCATCGTCACGAAAGGCCCAGCCGTCGAAGCGACCGGCCTGCTCTCGATTCAATTCGAGTCGCTCATGGTCGACGAGCTGGACGCAGACACAATCGAGGCCGCCAAAGACCGCTTCTACGACATGAGTCCGGTCCAGGATGCTCTCGTCGCCGCGGCCGCCGGGCCTGTCACCGCGATGCACGATGCAACCGAGTGTGGCATCTTCGGCGGCCTCTACGAAATCGCCCGTGCCGCCGGCGTCGGCATCGAGATGGAGACCGACGCCGTGCCCATCCTGCCGGGCGTCCGTGAGACCTGCGACTTCTTCGACATCGAACTGTGGCACTCCATCAGCGAGGGGACGCTGCTCGCAACAGTCCAGCCAGAGGGCGTAGACGACGTGCTCGCCGCGCTCGACGCCGAGGGGATTCCAGCCGCGGAAGTCGGCGAAGTGGTCGCAGACTCCGGCCTCGTCGTCGACGGCGAACCGACCGACCACCCCGGCGTGGACCCGTTCTGGGGCGCGTTCGAGGAGTACATGGGCAAACTGCAGGAGGCAGAATGACCCGGCGAGCTTCCCCCGTCTCGCCACCCGTGTGCCTGACCATCGCGGGGAGCGATTCGGGCGGCGGGGCAGGGATTCAAGCGGACATCAAAACCATGGAAGCCCACGGCGCATTCGCCACGAGCGTCGTGACGAGCGTAACCGCCCAGAACACACAGGGGGTGACAAGTTCGTACACCCTCCCCGTCGCAGAAATCGAAGCGCAGTACGACGCCGTCGTTTCGGACTTCGACGTGCGCGTGGTAAAGACGGGAATGCTCGGGACCGCCGAGGTCGTCGAAGCCGTGGCCGACCGACTGGCCGACTTCGACGCCCCACTCGTCGTGGACCCCGTAATGGTCGCCACCTCTGGGGACCGGCTGCTCGAATCTGCGGCGGAGTCGGCCTACGAGCAATTGGTCGCACAGGCGACGCTCGTCACGCCGAATGCGGACGAAGCGACGGTCCTCACCGGCGTCGAAATCGCGACACCAGCAGACGCAATCGAGGCAGGCGAGCGACTGGTCGAGATGGGCGCGGACGCCGCGTTCGTGAAAGGCGGCCACCTCTCGGGAGCCACCGTCGTTGACGTGCTCGTGGCAGACGAAGTGACGAGATTCACCCACCCGCGCGTGGAGACCGACGCGACCCACGGGTCGGGGTGTACCCTGTCGAGCGCCATCGCCGCTCGCCTCGCCCAGGGCGACGCACTCGCAGACGCCGTCGGGACGGGCGTCTCCTTCATGACGCGAGCGGTGCGCTATCCACTCGACGTTGGGGAGGGTCCGGGCGCGGTCCACCACCTCGTCGACCTGCGAAACCGCGCCGCCCGCGAGGAGACGGCGGAGGCCGTCGAGGGGATTGTCGAGCAGTTCGTCGCCCGCGACGTGAGCGCGCTGGTTCCCGAAATCGGCATGAACGTCGTCGGCGCGACGCCCTTCGCGGAGGCCGTCTCCGAGACGGCGGCAGTCGAAGGACGCATCACTCGCACGCTCTCGGGCGTGAAACCGAATCGGGGCGTGCGCTTCGGCGCGTCGAGCCACGTCGCCCGGTTCCTGCTTGGCGCGCGGGAAAGCGTCCCGAACCTCAGATTCGCGGTCAACTGTCGGTTCGACGACGAGGTGGAAGCCGCACTTTCGGAACTGGAGTGGCCGCTCGCGGAGTTCGACCGGAGCGTCGAACCCGAGGACGTGAAAGCACGAGAGGGCAACACGATGGGGTGGGGCGCACGCCGGGCCTTTGGCGGTGCGGGCGAGACGCCAATCGCGGTCATCGACCGCGGCGAAGTCGGCAAGGAGCCAATCGTGAAACTGGTTGCAGAAGACGCGGAGACGCTCGCAGAGAGGGTGTTTGCGTTGCTCGCGGCGCTCGATTAGTTTCTGGAGACGTCGAACGATTCAACGGTTTTCCCGTTGTGACGGACAGTGTATTTCTTCACTTCTTCGATCTGTTACGTTATTTGAATCCGATACTGGGTACGAGACGGACACTCTTCGAGGTCTTCTGCTTCCTTTGTGAAAACCGTGAGCAGAAGCTCATTATTCTCAGTGACTCGATTGACGTTCTGGAGATACGCAGTTTTCTGTGGCTCTCCGTCGGTGATGTTTCCAGTGATTCTGATTCGATTTGCAGACGAATCGTGAGTGAACTCCACTTCGTTTGCGGATTCTAAGTTCGTGTCTTCAGCGAGACAATCGTGGTTGAGTACGTCGAATTCAATCGACTGATTCGGGTCGTCGATGTACGCTGTCGTTTGTTCGTTCGCAGAGCCATTCCTGAAATCAGTACAGCCAGTGAGTGCCGTAGCTGCAACAACCCCGAAGAGGAATTTTCTCCTATACATTGAGTGAAAATAACTATCCAGCATGATAAGTACTACGAAATGACCCATAAGATTCAAAATAGAAATAGATTGGATTTACATGTGAATAGACATATTTATAATAATTCAATAACTACTCATGGACGTAGATATCAAATAAAAATCCGAAGAAATTGTCTCGTCGTAATGTTTTGAAGATGACTGCAGGAGCTACAGCTCTTGGTTCCATACCTATTGTTGGTGCTGCTGGACGAGCAGACAAATCGTTCAAGAAAAAAATTCAGGCGTCTCATCGTAGACTTGAGAACGGTGCAAGCCTAAAAGAGCGCGAAGAATTCCTCAAAAATCAGGGCATTGGATTTGACAAGAGCCAACATGTCTACGATGTTCCTAGTAATGATGGAGGAATCGGTACGATGTCATACCAAGATAATGATCTTGACATCTCATGCTACCTGTGGCACAACTGCCCGAAAGGAGAGTACTATGCCGAACTCATATGGACGTACAACTGGGAATGGGATGATTCTGGACAAAAACCCAACGACCGAGTCGGTATCGGCTATGAAAACCAGTGGTGGGATTTTGAATCCTACAATGTCTCAGAGACTACAGAGACGAGCACTTATGTAACTCCGAATGAGAACGAATTTGGTGATGGACCTTCGTTCGAGGTGGATGATTATTATATTGGGTGGGACGGTGCAGAGAACGACCAGCATTGGGCAGGAGTTTATCTGGAACCGGTCGGGAACTATACCTCAGATGAACGGCGTATCCAAGGAGGTTATTCGCATATTTGGAATAATGTCTCGATCGATAGTGTCTCCATAGGTTATCCATGGGGGGTCTCCGTGTCTGTGAGCGATTCACGATACGAGTGGAGGACTACAACTGATGATAGTGGAAATCTCCTTCGTGTGAGACAAGAAGATTCTAACTACTGTTCATAGACGATAATCCAACCTCCATCAGGCGAGTTCGTCGAACAGTTCGACAACTCGCCCCTCGATTTCGTCACGAATCTCACGCACTTCCTCGGGCGATTTTCCGTGCGGGTCATCTAGGTCCCAGTCGCGACTCTCGCCGCCCCAGCCGAAGGGGCAGACGTCGTTCGCGTCACAGCCCATCGTGATGACGTAGTCGTACTCGGCCAGGTCGTCGGGCGTGACTTCGTGGGGGTCCCGACCCGTGATGTCGATGCCGAGTTCGGCCATCGACTCGGCGACGTTCTCGTGGACGCGCTCTGCGGGGTTCGTGCCGCCGGTGAGCAGGTCGATATGGTCGGCGTTGCGGCGGCCGCGTTCGCGTTCGGCGAAGGCCATGGCCATCTGGCTGCGCCCGGCGTTCTGCACGCAGACGAAGGCGATTCGGGTGGAGTCGGTGGCGGTCATTGGAAGTGGTGTAGGGACTGCTGGTTGATTATCGTGACTGAAAGCAGGAGGGTGACGTACGCAGCCCCGGTGGGTGACGGATGGTAGTTGGTATGACAGCAACTGCCTCTGGATTGACTGGTTCGTGGGCTGTGTCTGATGCCTGTCTGACTCGTACGTCATCTGCACGTTTCGATAACGGGGCTAAATAACTCGCTATGAAACCTATAGAGCCGTACAGAGCCCGCAATACGACTCCCCGAAACGCGGTGTCCGGGCGAACCCACAGCGTTTTACACTCCCTCGCGGAGAGGTGAGAGTATGACTGAGGCGACGGGCATCGTCGGCGAATTTCTCTCGCTCAAGGAGTCTACGGATGCCGATATTCTCGCGATGCAGTGTGGCGACTTCTACGAATTCTTCGCGGACGACGCCGAACTCGTCGGCGAGGAACTCGACTTGAAAGTCTCACAGAAGTCCAGCCACGGTTCTTCGTATCCGATGGCCGGCGTCCCGCTCAAAGAACTGACCCCGTACCTCAAGGCCCTCGTCGAACGCGGCTATCGCGTGGCCGTCGCAGACCAGTACGACACCGAAGACGGCGGCCTCGCCCGCGAAATCGTCCGCGTCGTCACCCCCGGAACGCTCCTCGAAACCACCTCGGCTGACGCCCAGTACCTCGCCGCAGTGGTTCGCGGTGACGACGCCTACGGGCTGGCGTTCGCGGACGTGACCACGGGTCACTTCCACGCCACGGAAGTCGAAGATGCAGACGCCGCGCTGACCGAACTCTACCGCTTCGCGCCCGCCGAAATCCTCCCCGGTCCCGAGGTTCGGGGCGACGAGACGTTCCTCTCCGACCTGCGTTCGCGAACCGACGCTTCCCTCTCGTTGCACGCGGCAGACGCGTTCGCGCCGGGCCGCGCCCGCCACACCGTCGCCGCGCAGTTCGGCGACGAAGCACTCGCGAGCGTCGGCTTAGAAGAGGCAGAAGCCGCGATTCAGGCCGCCGGAGCGGTGCTCGCTTACGTCGACGAATCTGGCGTCGGCGTCCTCCAGTCGATGACGCGACTGCACCCCTACCGGGCCGACGACCACGTCGAACTCGATTCGACAACCCAGCGCAACCTCGAACTCGCGGAGACGATGGGTCGGGGCGGCCAGTCGCTGTTCGGGACGCTGGACCACACCGTAACCAGTCCGGGCGGTCGCCTGCTCAAATCGTGGCTCCAGCGCCCGCGACGCTCGCCGCAGGTGCTCGAAGTCCGCCAGCAGAGCGTCGCCGCGCTCGCCGAAGCCGCCCTCGCACGCGAAGAGATTCGAGACGTGCTCGGCGATGCCTACGACGTCGAACGCCTCGCAAGTCGCGCCGCGTCCGGGAGTGCTGGTGCGAGTCAACTGTTGCAGGTGCGGGATACGCTCGCGTTACTCCCCGACCTCGCAGACGCAATCGACGCCGACCCGACGCTCTCCGACTCGCCACTGGCGAGTATCGTGGCGAACCCCGACCGCGAGGCTGCGGCAGGCCTCCACGACGCCCTCGACGACGCGCTCGCAGACGATCCACCGGCGACGGTAACGCAGGGCGGCCTGTTCCGGTACGGCTACGACGACGAACTCGACCGGCTCATCGAGCGCCACGACGACGCCTTAGACTGGATCGAGACGCTCGCCGGGCGAGAGAAGTCGAAGTACGGCATCTCTCACCTGCAGGTAGACCGCAACCGGACAGACGGCTACTACATTCAGGTCGGCAAGTCACAGGTCGAGAAGGTTCCCGACGCGTACCGCGAAATCAAGACGCTCAAGAATTCGAAACGGTACACGATTCCCGAGTTAGAGGAGAAAGAGCGCGACATCTTGCAGGTCGAAGAACAGCGTGGCGAACTGGAGTACGAACTGTTTCAGGACCTTCGCGCCGAAGTCGCCGCCGAGGCCGCCCTGTTACAGGACGTGGGTCGCGCCCTCGCCGAGCTGGACGTGCTCGCGAGTTTTGCCGCCCACGCCGCGAAGCATCGCTGGGTGTGCCCCGAACTTGCTGACCACGGGCCGGTGGACATCGAGGCGGGTCGCCACCCCGTCGTCGAACAGACCACAGAGTTCGTGCCAAACGACGCCCGGCTCGACGATAACCGGTCGTTCCTAATCGTCACCGGGCCGAACATGAGCGGGAAGTCCACCTACATGCGACAGGTGGCGCTCATCGTCCTACTGGCGCAGGTGGGGAGTTACGTACCCGCGAAAGCCGCCCGCATCGGTCTCGTCGATGGTATCTTCACCCGCGTCGGGGCGCTCGACGAACTCGCACAGGGACGCTCTACGTTCATGGTCGAGATGCAGGAGTTGGCCAATATTCTCCACTCCGCGTCCGAAGACTCACTGGTCATCCTGGACGAAGTGGGTCGCGGAACTGCAACCTACGACGGCATCTCCATCGCGTGGGCGGCCACGGAATACCTCGTGAACGAGATCTCGGCCAAGACGCTCTTCGCGACCCACTATCACGAACTCACGAGTCTCGCGGGACGGCTCCCGGGCGTCCACAACGTCCACATGGGCGCGGACGAGCGCGACGGCGACGTGACCTTCCTCCGGACGATACGCGAGGGGGCCGCAGACCGCTCCTACGGGGTTCACGTCGCGGAATTGGCCGGCGTCCCGCGCCCCGTCGTGAGCAGGGCGGACGACGTGCTCTCTCGCCTCCGGACGGACAGGGCCATCGACGTTCGCGGGAGTGCGAGCGGGACGAAACAGGTCGTCTTCGACCTCGGGTCGGGGCAGTTGCGCGAGTCCGACGACGACTCGGGGAGTGATGTGCCGGACCCGGAATCGCTCGAGTCCGCCGCGAAAGCAGTGCTCGACGAACTGGGTGGAATCGACGTGAACTCGATTTCGCCGGTCGAACTGATGGCGAAGGTCCAGCAGTGGCAGGATTCACTCGAAAAATGAACAGCGGGAGTTAGAAGTAGAGCGACGCGATTTTGTCGGCGGTGCGCAGGGCGAGCGCCTGCCCCGAGTTCGTCGGGTTCGGGCCACCGAGGCCGTTGGCGAGCGCCGAGTGGTCCGCGACGAACAGCCGGTCTACGTTCTTCGCCTCTGCGTTCGAGTCGAGCACCTTGCCCATCCGCATCGACGACTGCATGTGGAGGAGCAGCGGCGGCCAATCACAGCGGTGGACGTGCTCTGCGCCGGCTTCCCGGTGGATGCGAGCGGCGATGCGACAGAGTTCGTCGCGCTTCGCGTCGTCGTCCGGATGTGGCGACCACTTGATTTTCGGCACGGCACCGTGTTCGTCCGAGAACGTGTTGTCGAGCGAGACGCCGTTGTCCTGGCGTGGCAGGTCGTCGGTGAGGATGAGCAGCGCCTTCGTCTGGCGGTAGTCGGACATCCGCCGTTTGAGTTCCTCGCCGACTACGTAGCCGCGGGTGTCCCACGGTTCGTCCGGGTCCACGGGCGTGTCGAAACTGTAGCCCGCCTGGCTGAACAGGTAGTCGGCGTAGGAGACGAGGCCGGGTGACATTCCGATGTCCTCCATCCCGCCGACGCCCGGCTTGTCGAAGCGGACGGCGGAGTTCTGGCCGATGTAGGGGTCCATGTGCTCGCCGTCGGGGTTGATTTCGGCGATAGTGTCGTCGTCGTAGACGCCGACAACCCAGTCGAACCAGTGGGTGGTGAGGCCCTTGCCGACCCAGCCGTCGTCCGGCAGGCCGGAGTTGAGCCAGAGGCGTGGCGACTCGATACAGCCGCCTGCGAGGACGACGGTGTCCGCCTCGACGGTTTGGGTCATGCCGGACCAGCTGTCGCGGAAGGTGACGCCGCTCGCCTCGATGCTGCCCGGCCCGCCCGTCGTCTCGATGTTCGTGACGTAGGCGTTCGGTCGGATGGCGACGTTCCCCTTCTCTGCGTCCTTGTTCGTGTCGAGCGCGGGTGGCACGTAGCTCACGTTACTCGACTTGCGGGCTTTGTCGCGGACCGGCGCGTCCACCGGCGTCGAAGAGCCCTGGAAGTGGTCGCCGACGAGCGTGTCGCCGCGGAAGCCGTCGTCGTAGCTAAAGGAGCCCTCGTAATCAGCGTCGAGTGGCTGGCCGTTCGAGGTTTCGCGGCCCGGCACCTCGACGGCGTTGGCCTGTGGCCGCCACCCCGTCTCGGTGACGTTTTTGCTGTCGATGAGTGGGTAGCCCGCGTTCGTCGCCCCCTCGATGAAGACCTCTTCTTTGCCCGTCATGGGTGCCTGCTGGGTGCTGGTCATCTCCTCGTTTAGCTGGTAGTAGGGAACGAGTTCCTCGTAGGAGATGGGCCAGTGGTCCTGCGTGTCGATGGCGTAGGGGTACGCCCGGGGGTGGTTCGCGAAGTAGTGCAGCGACGTGCCGCCCACGGCGCTGATTTGCCAGATGAACGCGTTCTGGTGGAGGTTGCGGAACCACGGGGCCCGGGAGTGGTCCGCGGGGCCGACCCGGAGGTACCCCCAGGTCGGGTCGTTCGCATCCGCCTCGAGGTGGGTGAACTGTTCGTCTAAGAGCTTACCGTCCAGGTCAGCGGGGTCGGTGCTGACGGTGCCGCCTGCGTCGGCGTGTGGTTTCGGCCACTGCTTGTTGCCGTGGAACGCCCCACCTTCGAGGATGAGCACGTCGAGACCGTGGTCGTCTGCGAGTTTCCACGCCGCCGCCGGGCCGTCGGCACCCGCGCCGACGATGATGACGTCTGGATTATTCATTGGGAGCCACCTCCGAGACCGTCGATGACGTCATCGCCAGCGAGGTCGTCGGGTAAGTTCAGATTCTTCGCTTTCGGGTCTTTGAAGCCGCCGGGAACCGCGTGCCGCCAGTTTGCGGCGTAGCCGGGTGCGGGGCCGGGGTAGTCGGTCTGGGTTCTGCTCTGGACCTCGCCTGCGGGAACTTCCATCTCGCGGTCGTTTGGCATCTCTGCCTTCGTGCTGCCGTAGCCCGACCACTCGGTGTAGTAGCCAAAGCCGTGGAGGCCGTTTACCGCCATCACGACGTACTTGAGAATGCCCACGTCCGGAAGCATCGGCGAGAGCAATTCGTCGAGGTCGTCCACGACGCCGCCGTCGACGATGGTCCAGAGACAGCGCAGCCGGTCTTCGGGTGCGAGGCGGGTGAACGTCCCGCCGGCCGGGAACTTCTCGTTCGGTGCGGGCGGCTCCTCGTTTTTCCCCTTCGCGAGGAACTCTGCGGCCACGACGTCGAACGCGAACGTAAATACCGGCGCGTAGGGGTAGTTCTGGAGCACCTGGTGGTACTGTTCGCCGTCGGAATCGACGGTGACCTCGAAGTTCGCGATGCCTTCGGTCGAGGTGTCGAGGTCCGCGAATCCGACGTCGATGGAATCGACCGCGCCGAAATCGAGGTGGTCTTCGAGTTCGTCGGTGTCGAGGCCCAGGTCGAGTAGGTCGAGCAACGTGAGGTCGGCGAGGTCGAGGAGCGCGTCGAGTGGGGAGCCGAGGCCGCCGAGGTCGAGGTCGAACTCGAACAGCGCGGTCGGCATGGAGAGTCCCGTCTCCGATTCGACCTTCTCGGTCACCATCTCGGAGCGAATCTCTTGGAAGTGGTTGAAGTCCCAGATGAGAAATTTTTCGAGTTCGGCGTCGAGGCCGCCGGGAACGTGTTCCGAGCCGAGTTCGGCTTCGAGCTGCGGGGTCCGCGGAATAATCGCGTCCACGATTGAGCGGTAGGTGTCCGCCGTGTGCGGGTCGCTCGGAAGCGGGTCGGTCAACGCTGCCTGTGCGTCAGCGATGGTCGCGTTCGACATCGAGAGGGCGGCGATGCCACCGATGCCTTTCATGACGCCTCTGCGCGTCATGGAGCTGTTGTTTTTGTCCATGGTTGTCACTGAATGAGGGCGATACCAACAACCGTCAGCCAACTGCTGGCGGCCCGTATTGCAGCCAATATAACCGTGGTTAAATAAATCTTGGTATTGATTGATAACTTATAGATGTGCGCGATACCTTCGCAGCCACCGTAGAGGAGAAGAGAACTTCCGGGCTTCAGAAGTCGAAAATGAGGCGATTTAGCGTTTCGGACACGTCTCGAAAACGAGCCAAATTTAATGCGTGTTTTTTGGTAATTTCGGGTGTGAAGTTGTCTCACTATCCGGCTCGAACGCACGTCTGTCCCACATCGTCGAACAGAACTAAGTGTGGACCGCCCGAGCGAGAGGCATGGACGAGCCAGTTGTTCCCATCAATTCGATAAAACGGTCGTACGAAATCGTCGGTGAGATTCGCGACCGGGAAGGGTCGGGCGCGACCGAACTCTCGGGCGCGCTCGACCTTCCGAAGAGCACCGTCCACAATCATCTGAAGTCGCTCGAAGCGCTCGGCTACCTCGTCAAACGCGGCGGGGAGTATCGGCTGAGCACCCAGTTTCTCCACCTCGGTCGGGAGTCGCGCAACAGCAACGAACTGTTCATCCACGGCCGACAAGCGTCGAAGGCGCTCGCCGACGAGACGAACACCTACAGCCAACTCGTCGTCGAAGAAAACGGTCGCGGAGCCATCCTGCTCGCGACGCGCTGGGAGTACGAGGACCTCCCACCCTCCGCCCGCCACGTCTACCCCACGCACGAACACCTCCACACGAATGCGCCGGGGAAGGCGATTCTCTCCGCGTTCACCACCGACCGCGTCGAGAAAATCGTCGCACGCCACGGCCTGCCGGGGAGAACCGAGAAGACGCTGACAGCCCTTCCAGCCCTACGCGAAGAGCTCTCGACTGTCCGCGAACAGGGGTACGCCGTCGATACGGGCGAGATGATTCCGGGCATCGTCGGCGTGGCCGCGCCCGTGGCGACCGACGACCGGGTGTACGGCGCACTCGCCGCCTACGGCCCCGCGAGCGACCTTCGAGGGTCACTCGACGGCGACCTCTCGACCGTCGTCCGTGAGAAGGCCGCCCACGTCCGCGACGAGATCGTCTTCGCCACGATGGACTGAGCGGGCCTCGTTTCCCACATGGTCGAACGGCATTTGGCCGCTTTGCCCGTGCCCCGCCCGCCCATCGGAACGACCGTGAATACCCGTCCGTTCGTTATTCATTGCTGATAATTATTATTCGTGGGAAACACGCATTGTCGAGCAGGCGTATCGTGAGCCATGAACTTCGCGAACGTCCTCGACCTCGCCGCCGGGAACGCGCCGGTCAAGCCGGCGGTGAGCGACACGGACATCCTCCACACCTACCGGGCACTGAAAGCGCGGACGAACGCCGCGGCGAACGCGTTCACCGATATTGGCGTCGAGTCAGACGAGCGCGTAGGTATCTGCCTCACCAACAGCCTCGAACTGCTGACCGCACACCTCGGCGCGATGAAGCGCGGGGCCGTCCCCGTCCCGCTGAACACGCAGTTCTCGCCGTCGCAGATTCGTCACACCCTCGACGCGAGCGACGTGTCGGTCCTCGTCACGGACGACTCGTTCGCAGAAGTCGCGGGCGACGTCGAGGTTCCGATTACGGTAGACGGAAGCGTCGGCGAGGACTTCCACGACCTGCTCGCCGCGGCAGACGACGATTACGAGGTCTGCCCACGCCGGAGCGACGAACTCGCCGAAGTGTTCTACACATCGGGGACCACCGGCCAGCCGAAGGGCGTGCGCCACACCCACGGGAATCTCCTCTCTAACGCCCTCGGCATCGTGAACTACCTGAACCTCACCCGCCAGGACGTGGGCCTCACCGTCTGTCAGTGCTTCCACGTCACCGGTCTCAACGTCACGACCACGCCGCTGCTCTACACGGGAGCCGCGAATCACCTCCTGCCGGCGTTCGACCCCGAAACGGTGTTCGCGACCGTCGAAAACCACCGGGTGACCTACGCCTTCCTCACACCGAGCATGCTCATCGACCTGCTCGACCACCCAGCACGCGACCACTACGACCTCTCGTCGCTCGAAACGGTGGGCGTCGGCGGCGCACCGCTCCCGAAGGGCCGGTTCCACGAGGCCGAAGAAACCCTCGACTGTGCCGTCCTCGAAGGCTACGGGATGACCGAGACCACGCCGCTCGCCGCGTTCAACCGCCCGGACCCGACCCCGCGCAAACCCGGAAGCGTCGGCCCAGTCGCCCGGGAAGTGGTGGCACTTCGGGTGGAGCACCTTGAGACGGGAGAGTCTGTATCCCCCGGCGAGCGCGGAGAGTTGCTCTGGCGAGGCGACACCGTGACCCCCGGGTACGAACGCCCGCAAAACGACCGGAAGGCGTTCGTCGAGCGTGACGGCGTCCGCTGGCTGCGTTCGGGAGACATCGGCTGGGTGGACGACGACGACCACCTGTTCATTGTCGACCGCCGCGAGGACATGTTCACGACGGGGTGTGCGAACGTCTATCCACGAGAAATCGAGGACGTGCTCTACGACATCGAGGGCGTCGAGAGCGCCGCCGTCATCGACGCCCGAGACGACCTTCGCGGGGCGGTCGTGACGGCCATCATCACCCGGTCGGGAGACCTCTCTCGTGAACGCATTCGGGAGGTTTGCGCCGCCGCGCTGGACGAACACGAGGTTCCCCAGCGAATCGAGTTCGTGGACGAGATTCCACAGACGGTGACGGGAAAAGTGAACCGGGTTGCCCTGCGCGAGTCCTACGGCGGGTAGTCGAAACGCGCCCGCGAATCAGAGCAAGCCAAGCGTCGGAACCCACCCGGCCTGCGGGAGGACGCCGACGATAGCGAGCACCGCGATGAAGAACGAATTCACGACGATTGCCGCCGCGGGCGGGTCGAAGTGCGTGTCGCTGTGGGCGTAGAAGACGCGCTGGATGACCTCACCGGTGAGGGCCCCGCTTACGCCGAACAGCGCACCAATTGCGAGCGCGGGCAGAATCGGAACTGTCGTCACCGTCTCCGGAACGATGGCCAGTGCGGCCGTGCTCGCCGGCAGCGCGATGTGGTGGGTGACCGGAATCTGCTCGATGCCGAGTGCGAGAAACACGAGCGAAGCGGCGCTGATGCCGAAGGCGAGGAAGAAACTCCCCGTCTTGACCGCGGTGTAGGCGGCGAGCAGGCCGACGACGAGGCCAATCATGGCGACGTTCGCCCACTCGTACTGGTGGGGGAGCCACGGTTCAACCTTGAATCGAGTCGCTGTCGCACCGCCGTCTGCAATCGGCTTTCCGCCGTCGGCGACGACTTTGCCGCCCTCTGCGGTCTGGCGCATCTCCTCGCGCTCGAACGGCGACATGTCGAGGATGCTGCGGCCCCGCACGTCCCCGATGACCGGGAAGCCGAGGACGATTCGGTGGAAGATGGCAGAGAGAACGACACCCATCGCGATGGGGTCCCACGGAAGTGCGAATGCGCCCGAGAACTGGCGGATGAACATCCCGAGGATGCCGAACAGGCCACCGACGACGAGCACGTCGGGTTTCGTGCCGAGCGCGTGGGCAATGTTCTTCGCCTCGAAGTAGTCGAAGCCGGTGTCCATGTAGCCCTTCCGGGCGGCGTAGGCGGCCGCCGCCGCACCGCCGGCGAAGGAGATGTGCGGGCCGAACACCGGACCAAAGGCGATGCTCCCAGTGATACCGACGTTGATGGCGTCGGCGGAGGCGACGCCCGCGGCACCGAGTTCGCTCTTGATGATGTTCGCGCCCTCACCGACGATGACCATGAGGCCGGTGAAGACGAAGGCTGGAAGTGCGCCGATGGCTGCGCCGAACGCGCCGCCCGCGAACGCCGCGACGACGAGGACGAGCCACGCTTCGAGCGTATTGCCGAAGAATTCGACGGCCACGCTCAGTCACCTCCGTCGCGCGCCCAGTCGAGCGAGCGGTCGACTGCCTCGTGCCAGCGGTCGAACCGCGAATCGGCCTCTGTGGGCTCCATCTCCGGGGTGAACTTGCGGTCTACGTGCCAGTTGTTCCGCAGTTCGTCTACCGTCTCCCAGTAGCCAACCGCGAGGCCGGCGGCGTAGGCCGCGCCGAGAGCCGTGGTCTCGTCGACTTCGGGGCGGACGATGTCCGTCTGGATGATGTCAGATTGGAGTTGACAGAGGAAGTTGTTCTTGACCGCGCCGCCGTCGACGCGCAGGTAGTTCATCTCGATGCCCGAATCGCTCTCCATGGCTTCCGCGACGTCGCGGGTCTGGTAGGCGATGGATTCGAGCGTCGCCCGCACGAGGTGTTCGCGCTTCGTCCCGCGGGTGATGCCGACGATGGTGCCGCGAGCGCGGCCGTCCCAGTGGGGTGCGCCGAGACCCGTGAAGGCGGGGACGACGTACACGTCGTCGGTCGAATCGACCGCCCGGGCGAGTTCTGCGGTCTGGGCCGGGTCGGCGATGAGTTCGACGTCCTCTAACCACTCGATGGCCGCGCCGGTGATGAAGATGGAGCCTTCGAGGGCGTACTGGACCGGTTCGCCGGAGCGCTGGAAGCCGATAGTCGTGAGCAGGCCGTGGTCGCTCGCGACGGCCTCCTCGCCGGTGTTCATCAGGAAGAACGACCCCGTGCCGTAGGTGTTCTTCGCGTCGCCTTCGTCAAAACACGTCTGGCCGAACAGGGCCGCCTGCTGGTCGCCGAGCGCGCCGGCGACGGGGACGCGCGCCCCGAGGAAGCCCTCGGGGTCGGTGTATCCGTAATAGTCGTCGTCGCTGGACGGGCGGACTTCCGGCAGGAGTTCCCGAGGGATGTCGAACTCGGCGAGGAGTTCTGCGTCCCACGTCAGGTCGCGGATGTTGTAGAGCATCGTCCGCGAGGCGTTGGTCACGTCGGTGACGTGCTGGCCCGTGAGTTTGTAGATGAGCCAGGTGTCGATGGTCCCCATGCGCAGTTCGCCCGCCTCGGCGCGGTCGCGCACGTCCTCAGGGCGGCTTCGCTGAATCTTGATGGGGTCTGCGTTGTCGAGCAACCACTCGGCTTTCGTCGCGGAGAAGTAGGCGTCTGCTTCGAGGCCCGTCTTCTCTCGAATCCACTCGACCTTCTCGTCGGCTTCGAGTTCCTCGACGCGGTCGGTGGTCCGCCGGTCCTGCCAGACGAGGGCGTTGTGGACCGGCGTACCCGTCTGGGCGTCCCAGATGAGCGTCGTCTCGCGCTGATTCGTGATGCCGAGCGCTTCCAGCTGGCCCGGGTCGATGTCCGCTTCCCGCAGCGCCCGCGAGACCACAAGTTTGGTGTTCTCCCAGATTTCGACGGGGTCGTGTTCGACCCAGCCGGGTTCGGGGTAAATCTGTTCGTGCGTTTCGTAGGCGTTGGCGACGACCTGCCCGGCGTGGTCGAAGACCATGAACCGTGTGCCAGTCGTGCCCTGGTCTATCGCACCGATGTAGGTGTTCGTTGTCATTGGTGGGAGTGGGGGAGAGACGACGTGCCCGTCGATTCGTGCCCGCCGCCCGCAGAGACCAACCGAATTGTAATCATCGTTTGGTCTGTTGGCGTAGTCTGCTCTAGAATTGCCGATAAATCTTCGGGCCGCTCGTCGGTTGCGATACAGCAATTGTCCAGAAATCCGGGAATAATTCCCGTGGTTCGTGTGAACACGATGCGCGAGAGGCGGCAGAAATCACCCCCGCGCGGCGGTAAACGTGAAGTACTCTCACCCGACAGGTGTACCATTGGATGGAGTCGAGAACTGAAGTCCTCGTCATCGGCGGGGGCTCTACGGGCTGTGGTATCACCCGGGACCTCGCGATGCGCGGGGTGGGCGTCACCCTCGTAGAGCAGGGCAATCTGACCCATGGAACCACCGGGCGGATGCACGGGTTGCTCCACAGCGGCGGTCGCTACGCCGTTTCTGACCAGAAATCAGCCCGCGAATGTATCGAAGAGAACCGCGTCCTCCGGGACATCGCCGCCCACTGTGTCGAGGAGACGGGTGGGTTGTTCGTGAAGCGCCCGGAGGACACAGACGATTACTTCGAGGAGAAACTCGCAGGCTGTGAGGCCTGTGACATTCCCACGGAGATTCTGAGTAACGAAGAAGCCCGCGAAGTCGAGCCTTTCCTCGCCCCGGACATCGAGAAGGCCATCTGGGTTCCGGACGGGGCGGTCGACCCCTTCCGGCTGTGCGTCGCGAACGCCGCGAGCGCGGAGCAACACGGCGGACGAGTCCTGACTCACGCGCCCGTCACCGACCTCATCGTGGAGGCGGGCGAAGTGGTCGGCGCGAAAATTCGCCACGAACCGGGCCCGCGAAACGCGGCGACCGCCGGCAAAACCGAGACCATCTACGCAGACCACGTCGTGAACGCGACGGGAGCGTGGGCCGGGCGTCTCGGCGAGATGGCGGGCGTCGACATCGAGGTGCGCCCCTCGAAAGGCGTCATGACCATCATGAACGTCCGGCAGGTGGACACCGTTATCAACCGCTGTCGCCCCAAAGGTGACGCGGACATCATCGTCCCCCACGAAACCACCTGCATCCTCGGAACCACCGACGAGGAGGTTTCTGACCCGGAGGATTACCCCGAAGAACAGTGGGAAGTCGACCTGGTCATCGACGAACTCACGAAACTCGTCCCGATTCTCGGAGACGCCCGCACGATTCGCTCGTTCTGGGGGGTGCGCCCGCTGTACGAACCGCCGGAAGTCGGCAGCGCAGACCCCACCGACATCACGCGGGACTTCTTTCTGCTCGACCACGCAGACCGCGACGAACTGCCGGGCATGACGAGCATCGTCGGCGGGAAGTTCACCACCTACCGGATGATGGCCGAGTCGATTGCCGACCACGTCTGCCAGAAACTCGGCACCTGCACCCGCTGTGAGACGGCCGACGTTCCACTTCCCGGCAGCGAGGATTTCAGCGTCCTTCGCGACTACATGGACGAGTTCAGTCTTCGCTCGCCGGTCGGTCGACGGTCGGTCCAACGCCTCGGCTCTCGCGCCGACGACGTGCTGAAAACGGACGCCCCGAATCCGGTTCTCTGTGAGTGCGAGGGCGTCACCCGAGCCGAGGTGCAGGACGCACTCTCCCAATCGGGAACCGACCTGAACGCCGTCCGCATCCGCACTCGGGCGTCGATGGGCAACTGTCAGGGTGGGTTTTGCTGTCACCGGCTGGCGGCCGAACTCCACCCGGACCACGACGAGCAAACCGCTCGTGCCTCCCTCGACGACCTGTATCAGGAACGCTGGAAGGGCGAGCGCCACGCGTTGTGGGGCGAACAACTCTCGCAGGCCGCGCTCAAACACGCCCTCCACGCGGCGACGATGAATCGGGACACGGACCTCGCCAAAACGGGTACACCCGACTGGACCGACTTCGACGGAGGCCAGCCGTGATAGAGAGCGACGTCCTCGTCGTCGGCGGCGGGCTTGCGGGCGGGACGGCGGCGCTCTCGGCCGCCCGCGAAGGCGCAGACGTGCGCCTCGTCTCGCACAAGGAATCGACGCTTCGCCACGCGTCCGGCCTCATCGACGTGCTCGGCTACCACGACGGTACTCTACTCGCGGACCCCTTTTCCGCGGTCGGCGACATGCCAGAAGGGCATCCCTACGAGCGCGTCGGCTCGGCGGCCGTCGAAGCGGGCCTCGACCTGTTCGACGAGGTGGCAGGCGACCTGTACGCGGGCAGTCACACGACGAAGAACGCGCTCGTGCCGACCCACGGCGGGACAGTCAAACCGACCGCTCGCTACCCCGCGAGCGTCGCGCCGGGACTTGCGAGCGACGACGGCGAGATGCTCCTCGTCGGGTTCGAAACGCTCACCGACTTCGACGCACCACTCGCCGCAGACCACCTGCAAAATGCGGGCGTCCCGTTCGAAGTTCGAGGGGTCACGGCGCGCTTCCCGATGCTCCGGGCGGATGCGAAAATTACGCGGTATGCGAAGGTGCTCGACACCGACGAGAAGGGCATTCGCAGCCAACTCGTCGAGGCGATCGAACCGCACCTCGGCGACGCGACACGCGTGGGTTTCCCGGCCGTCCTCGGCCACGACCACCCGGCGCGTGTTCGTGAGGCACTCGCCGACGCACTCGGCGCGGACGTGTTCGAGGTCCCGAGCGGCCCGCCCTCGCTGCCCGGAATGCGCCTCGAAGACGTCCTGTTCGCGGCCCTCCGCGAGGCGGGCGTCACCATCGAGACTGGCAATCCAGTCGTCGGCTTCGAAGCCAGCGACGGACGCATCGACCACGTTGCCGTGAAACGCACCCACCAGCGCGTGCCGTATTTCGCAGATGAGTTCGTGCTGGCAACCGGCGGCCTCGTCGGGAAAGGAATCACCACCTCGCGCGAGGGTGTGCGCGAACCGGTGTTCGACCTGCACGTCCCACACCCGGAGAACCGATACGACTGGTTCGAAGACGAGGCCTTCGGCGACCACCCCTTCGCCCGATTCGGCGTGGCCGTCGATACGGACCTCCGACCTCTCGACGGGTCGGGTGCGGTCGAGTACGCAAACCTCCGGGCCGCAGGCGGCGTTCTCGGCGGCGCGGACTTCGCAGCAGAGAAATCGGGTAGCGGCATCTCGCTCGCAACCGGGCGGGTCGCCGGGAGGCGAGCAGCGCAATCATGAGTGACTCTGAAAACTTCCCCATCGACGTATTTCCCGAGACGGAGGAGATGGACCTCCGGCCCGGGGCGGACAGTTGCTACAAATGCTCGGCCTGCGACACCTCGTGTCCCGTCGCCGAGGTGGATGACGACTTCCCCGGCCCGAAGTTCCAGGGGCCGGAACAGTGGCGGTTGAAACGAAAGGAGGACACGAGCGTCGACGAGTCGGTGATGAAGTGTTCGAACTGCATGCGTTGTGACGGGGCCTGTCCCTCCGGTGTCCCCCTCTCGCAGATGCACAACACCGCTCGCGCCGAGTACGTCTCTGAGGAGATGTCCATGCTCAGCACCGAATACTGGCGCAATCGCATCCTCGCGAACTACGGCACGCTCGCCCGGATTGGGTCGAAAGTCCCGCGACTCACCAACTTCGTGATGGGCAACTCGCTTGTCCAGCAGGTAAACGAGAAATTCCTCGGCATCACCGCAGAGCGCGAGTTCCCCGAGTTCGCCACGGAGACGTTCGTCGAGTGGTTCGAGAAACGTGGGGGGTCCACGGTCCAGTCCGAGGACAAACGCGTCGCCTACTTCCACGGCGACTACGCGAACTACAACACCCCCGAGGTGGCGAAGGCGCTCGTCCGCGTGTTCGAACACTACGGCTACGAAGTGGCCGTCCCCGACCAGCGGTGTTCCGGCACGCCGATGTTCGCCAACGGCATGATGGACGACGCGCGCCGCGCCGCGAAGTTCAACGTCGAAACGTTCCACAACCTCGTCGAAGATGGCTACGACATCGTCTGTTCGTGTACCTCGTGTTCGATGGCGCTCCGCCAGGAGTACCCCGAACTGTTCACCTTCGACGGAACCGCCGAAGTCGCCGCCCACACCTACGAGGCGCTCGAATACCTGCGCATCTACGAGGACGTCGAAGGTGACCTGAAAGGGGCGAAACCGAACTTCCCCAACCTCGCCTACCACGCGCCGTGTCACGCCCGCAATCAGGGCCTCGACGGACAGGCCGTGAACCTGTTCTCGGAACTCGACGGCCTCGAAGTCACGGACGTCGGCGACTCCTGTTCGGGGATTTCGGGGACCTACGGCTGGAAGGAGGAGAACTACGACACCTCCATGAAAATCGGCGAGGAGATGTTCGAGCACATGGAAGACGCGCCCGGCGAAACCGGCCTGACCGAGTGTCCGACCTGCGCGATGCAGATGGGCCACGGCTCTGGCTACGAGATACGCCACCCGCTCGAAGTCGTCGAGTCGGCGCTGGTGAACTGACGGAGAGAGCAGTTCACTGACTTCTGCCAGTGTGAGTGCAATCCCCCACCGGCCAGCGTGTGAAGTTTCTGAACCGTCTGCTGCGGTCATTTTATGAGAATGAAGAACAGTTGACACACATGGAGCCGTACGAACAGCTGTTTGCGATAGGTATGGTGATACTGATAGCCCCCTTCATCCATCCACTCCTCGTCGTGTTCGCTGATTTTCTCCAGGTCATCGTCCCTATTGGATTCGTTACGATATTTCTCGGCGTGCTATTGCGAATCTCAGAGAAATATTCTGCGTGAATGCGCAGCTCATGGAGCACCAGCGAAGTGGTAGAGTTCGAACCGACGAATTGTCGTCTCAATTTCACGATTCACGGAGTTTCACGGCCGATTAGGTAACGAGATTTCACTCGAAAATCCGATAGAAATGTTTTTCAGCTAACATATATTGCCGCCCCAGAAGTAGGCTTACCTGGGGAAAAGTCAATGAGACAAACCTACCACGCTGGGGGAATCGCGGTCGAATCGCTACTGAACACGGCTGTGGGCCGACGCCTCGTCTTCGTCCTACTCGTGGCGCTCGCGTTGCTCGTCGCAGCGACCGGGAGTGCTGCGGCAATGGAGACGTTCCACGTCATCTAGGAGGCGCAGCCGAATCGATGCCACTCGAAGTGCTGGTGACGCTGGTCGCGTGGGTGGCGATACTCGGGCTGTTGGTCCTGCTTCCGTGGCTCGCCATTTCGGCGGTCGGCGGCGCGATAGACGCCTTCGAACCACGACCGAAGCCACTGCCCGTTGATCGCGTCGAACCGATAGACAAGCCGGCTATCGCGGACGGGTCCGGGTCGGCGTTCGACCCGAGTGACCCACACCCGCACCGGTGACGTTTTTTAGAGACGCGATGCGCTCAGCATTCGCGGTCAAGCAGGTCGTCCACGAGCGCAGACCCGACGCGATAGACGTTCTCGACGCTCGGCGCGAAGCCGCCGGAGTCCGCGGCGAGGCTCTCTTCTATCGTCTGACCGGGATGTGGCTGGTCGAAGTTCGAGACGCTGCGGATGCTCACGTAGCGGTCGAGCAGCCCGTAGCGTTTGAGGACGGTCGCCGTCGCGAAGTCCTCCATCTCCGTCGTGGCGTAGGTGCCGACGTCGTACTCGTCGACGATGTGCTGTGCTTGCTCTGAGAACGTCTCCCCGTGCCAGTAGGTGTCTCCACAGAGGGTCGTCCCGACGCCGACGAACGGTTCCGACTGAGCGACCTCCTCGTCGTAGAGTGCGCGGTACTCCTTCGCTCGCTCGCTGTCGGTGAGCGTCACGTCCTCGGCGAGCGTGCTGGCGCGTTCGACGAGGTCGTTGTTCAGTTCGAAGGCGTGGTCCGGGCGGTGCGGGCGGAGCATCATCGCGTGAGGGTCTGCCGGGCCGTCTGCACGCGACCAGCGGTGGAGCAGGTCCCAGTCGGCGACGGCCTCGCTGACGAACACGGAGCCGAGCGTGCCAACCGACGGCGGTGACCCAGAGATTCCCGCCGTGACGAAGTAGGTGTCTTCGAAGTCGAATTTCGGCGACCTGAGAATGGCCGAAAGCGACCCGGCAGTGTTGCTCTTTCCGATGCCCGTGATGGTCCCCGCGACGCCCTCGTCGTTGTAGTAAACGGGCGCGAACGCACCGGGAACGTCAGCCTCGGTCGTCAGGTCGTAGCCGTCGTACCAGAGCTGGAACTCGCCGGGTGCGTCGCCGTTCTCTCGTTTCTTGAGCTTCGCGACTTCGAATGCCGCGAGGACGAACACCTTCACGTCCACGGGGTCCTCGACTGCGTCGGTGTCTCCAGCGAGGCTGGCCTGGGCCTCCTGCGACCCGGCACTCGACAGACAGCCGGCGAGTCCGGCGAGGGCAGTTGCACCACTGGCTTTCAGGAACTGGCGGCGGACGAGCGCGTTGCGCTTTCCAGACATGTGCAAATGTGTGCCCATGTGACTTAAATAAATTCTGGAATTCGCCAGTTTTTTGAGCATAAACTTGCATATATTTGAGAAATGTATGTGGCGCGAAACATCAACGCTTCCACACGCGATTTCCGGTTCGAGTGTCCCACAACGGGAGCCGACATGTGCTGTTTACTCCCGACGTGCAAGAATAACTACTAAATTGGTCGTGTTCGAAAGATAACACTCGAAATGCCCTCCTTCATCACTCGCGTGCAGACCGGTCTGAGTCTCGCGCAATCGTACCTGGCGTTGGCGGTCGTCCCCCTGCTCACCGCTCTCGTGGAAGTTGAAAAGCTGGAGCGAATCGTCGCCCATCAGGGATTCCACATCGGCTTCAGATTCAGTGTTCCCGCAGACGTGGTGAACCTCTGGACCTTCGTTGACGTGCCGAATCAGGGGTTCCACGTCGAATCGGTCGCCCCAGCCATCGGTCCTATCTTCCTCACGCTTCCGGCGACACTCCTGCTCTCCACAGTCCTTTCCGCAGGCTACTTCGGCAGCATCGCGGAGGCACTCGAAACTGGGGAGTATCGGTTCGTCTCGAACGTCAAGAAACACTTCGTGGCGTTCCTCGTCTACGCAATCGTCCCTGTCGTCCTCGTCGCACCCCTGCTGCTGTTGGGTGGACAACCGCTTAGTCCGTCGATTATCCCCGTCGTTTTGCTTCTCGGGATCGCCTTCCTCGTCCTCGGATACCTGTTCTACGCGACGCCGTATCTCGTCGTCCTGCGCGACACCGGGCTCGTGGCAGCCGCGCGCGGTGCGTACGGCATCGCGGTCGATGGCGGCGCGTTCTTTCGCTACACGGTCGGCTTCGTGTTGTTCTCGATGCTCCTCTCCGGGTTCGCGTCCGCGTTCGTCGTGAACCTCGGCGTCGTCGGCCTTCTCGTTGGCGTCCTCGTGCTCGCGCCTGTGGGACTCGGCCTCAACATCGCCACGATGCAGTTGATAGCCGACATCGACCCGCACTCGCCACCGAGCGTCGGCCTGCAGGACGCGATTGACGGGAGCGCCGGGACAGACTCGTCTACGGATTCTGCAGCCTGATTCACGATTGAACGACTCTCTGCGAAACTATCAAATTACATACGATTTCATCTTCTCAATCGTCGTAGTTCATGCAGGTGAGGTGAAATGGCACTTACAACCAGAAAACTGGACGGAGACGCCGTCACGGCGCTCCGAGGGATGGTGAGGGGGATGGTACTGCTTCCGGACGAACCCGGGTACGACGATTCGAGACACATCTGGAACGCGATGTACGACCGGCATCCGGCGGTCATCGTCCAGGCCCGCGGGGCGAGCGACGTGATGCAGGCGGTCCGATTCGCCAGGGAGCACGGCCTCGAAATCGCCATCAAAGGCGGCGGGCACAACGTCGCCGGCAACGCGGTGTGCGACGACGGGCTGGTAATCGACCTCTCCGAGATGCGATCGGTTCACATCGACCCCGAAGCGAAGACTGCCCGCGTGGAACCCGGCTGCAAACTTCACGACTTCGACGTCGAGGCGCAGGCCCACGGCCTCGTGACGCCAGCAGGATTCATCTCGACGACCGGCGTGGCGGGACTCACGCTCGGCGGTGGCTTTGGCTACCTCTCGCGCAAGTGGGGGCTGACTATCGACAACCTGCGGTCGGTGGACCTCGTGACCGCGACCGGCGAGTACGTCACCGCGAGCGGGACCGAGCACTCGGACCTGTTCTGGGCGATTCGCGGCGGCGGCGGCAATTTCGGTGTCGTTACGTCCTTCGAATTCGACCTCCACGAACTCGCGAGTCCGATACTCTGTGGACCTATCGTCCACGCGTTCGACGACGCGCCCGCTGTGATGCGCGAGGTGGCAGCATTCATCCGCGACGCACCGGACGAAGTGAGTTGCCTCGTCGGCATCCGCAACTCGCCACCGGCACCGTTCATTCCACAGGAGTGGCACGGAAAGTTGATTCTGCTCGTCGCACCGATGTACGCCGGATCGGTCGAGGCGGGTGAACAGGCGCTCGCGCCGCTGCGGGCAATCGGCGAACCAATCGTCGACGCCGTCGCCCCCCGACCGTACACGGTGTTCCAGACGTTGTTCGACGCGGCCGGCCTTCCCGGCAGCAGAAACTACTGGAAGGCACACTACCTCGCAGACCTGACCGACGAGGCGATAGCCGTCATCTGCGACCACGCGGCGACCATCTCGACGCCGGAGACGACTATCGGTATGCTGTCACTCGGCGGCGAGATTGCGCGGGTTCCAGAAGACGAGACACCCTACCCCCACCGCGATGCGGGGTGGGTGCTGAACGTCCAGTCACGGTGGGTGAACGAGGCCGAAGACGACGCCCACATCGCCTGGGCGAGAGACCTCTTTACCGACATGATTCCCCACTCGACCGGCGGGGTGTACGTGAACTTCCTCAGCGAAGGAGAAGGTGAAGACCGAATTCGTGCGGCGTACGGTCCAGAAGACTACGACCGCCTCGCCGAGGTGAAGGCGGCGTGGGACCCGGACAACGTGTTCCACATGAACCAGAACATCAAGCCCCGGACCTGAGCCGGTTCTGATTTTTTAGAGCCCGAAGTACTTCGCGAAGCTCAACACGAGCGTCATGATGACGGCGGCGAGCAGGCCGATGCGGACGTGCCAGAGCCACAGCCGTGAGAGCCCCTCCTGTGCGCCGCGGCTGAGTTCGGTGATGGCGTCGCGGCCGTACACCCAGCCGACGTAGAGCGTAGCGAAGAAGACGCCGAGCGGGAGGAGGATGTTGCTCGCGATGCCGTCGTAGAGGCCGAGTGTTCCCGTGTCGAGTGCCGTCGGGATGCCGACGAGGAAACTCGTGAGGCCGAGGCCAGCGGCGAGGATGCGTCGGTCGATGTCGTAGTTGTCCACGAAGTAGGCGACGACGACTTCGAGCAGGCTGATGGCAGAGGAGATGGCTGCGATGAGCACGACGGCGTAGAACAGCACGCCGAGCAGGCGGCCCGCGGGCAGCGACTCGAACGCGGTTGCGACGCTGATGAAGATTGCCCCCGCTCCGGGGTCACCCGGGTCGATGCCCTGTGCGAACAGCAGCGGGAACACGACGAGGCCCGCGAGGACGCCGATGAACGTGTTCACCGTGACGATGGCGAGACCGTCGGTGACGAGGCTCTCGTCGCCCTCGATGTACGAAGAGTAGGTAATCATCGCGCCCATCCCGAGCGAGAGAGTGAACAGCACCTCGCCGACGGCAGCGGGGACGATGGTCTGCCAGTTCGCCGCGAGGTGGGCGAAGTCCGGCTGGAGGAAGAACTCGTAGCCAGCACCCGCACCCGGCAGCGTGGCCGCCCAGATGGCAAGCCCGACCATCATCAACACGACGGAGGGGACCATGACGCGATTCCCGATTTCGATACCGCGCTCGACGCCGAGCGCGACGATGCCGATGGTCACGGCGAGGAACAGACCAGCGAAGGCGAGCGCCTCAGGCCCGGCGGACACGGTTCCGAAGTAGCCCTCCGGGTTACCGAAGTACGCGCCCGTCGCGCTCCCGACGATGTAGCGTATCACCCACCCGCCGACCACGGAGTAATACGAAAGAATCCAGAACCCGGTGAACAGCGCGAGGACGCCCGCCAGTTTCCAGGCCTTGTGGCCGTCGAAGCCGTAGGCATCGACCACGTTCTTCCGCGCCCGCCGCCCGATGGAAAACTCCACCAGCATCGCGGGGAGGCCAATGGCGAGTATCGCGATGATGTCCACGAGAAGGAACGCCGCCCCGCCATTCGCGGCCGCTTCGTAGGGGAACCGCCAGATGTTACCTAGTCCGACCGCACTGCCGACCGCCGCAAGAATGAATCCGATTCGTGACTTCCAGTGCTCTCGTTGTGCCATATTTGGCGGTGCTTCGGCAAATATTGCAATAAAGATATTGGCCCTGATATGGACACTCACACCAAATATCACGTTATCACAAGCCATGGCGTTACGAATCAACACCGGATTGATAGGGGCCTACCCCGTCGGTGTGGACGATGACCGACTGTCCACACGTTCTCTCTCTTCGTACAGTCACCGCGCACGCGGAGGCGGGCCGATGACCGACCGCCCCGAAATCCGCCACCTCGACGCCACGACCATCGAGCGAATCGCCGCCGGGGAAGTGGTCGAGCGCCCGGCCTCCGTCGTCAAGGAACTCGTCGAGAACAGCATCGACGCGGACGCCTCGCGCATCACCGTCACCGTCGAGCAGGGCGGGAAGGCGGGCATCCACATCAGCGACGACGGGGTCGGGATGACCCGCGAAGCTGTCGAACTGGCCGTCCAGAAGCACACCACGAGCAAGATTCGCGACAGTTCGGATTTGGAGGCGGGCATCGGGACGCTCGGTTTCCGGGGGGAGGCCCTCCACGTCATCGGCGCAGTGGCGCGGCTGACCATCCGCACGAAACCTCGCGGAGGCGAGACGGGTACGGAACTCGCCTACGAAGGTGGGAGCGTCGAACACGTGAAACCCGCCGGGTGTCCCGAAGGGACGACCATCGACGTCGCGGACCTGTTCTACAACACGCCCGCCCGGAAGAAGTACCTCAAGCAGGATTCCACGGAGTTCGCCCACGTGAACACCGTCGTCACGCAATACGCCCTCGCCAACCCGGACATCGCGGTGACGCTCGAACACAACGGCCGCGAAGTGTTCTCGACCACGGGCCAGGGGTCGCTCGAAGCGACGCTACTCTCGGTGTACGGCCGCGAAGTGGCGAAAGCGATGCTACCTGTCGAGCAGGTTCCACCGGGGCCGCTCGCCGACCTCTCGGGCGTCGTGAGCCACCCCGAAACCACCCGGAGCAGTGCCGAATACGTCTCGACCTACGTGAACGGGCGATACGTCACCTCGAAACCCGTCCGCGACGCCGTCGTCGAAGCCTATGGGTCGCAAATCGCTCCCGACCGCTACCCCTTCGCCGTGCTGTTCCTCGACGTGCCGCCAGAGACCGTAGACGTAAACGTCCATCCGCGGAAGATGGAGGTCCGGTTCGGCGACGACGCGGCGGTTCGCGAGCAAGTGAAAAACGCCGTCGAGGGCGCGCTGATGCGCGAAGGCCTCGTTCGGACGGCGGCCCCGCGAGGCCGGTCTGCCCCCGAACAGACAGAAATCGTCCCCGAGACGAGCGGGCAAGAAGACACCGAATCACCCGGCGTCTCGCATCCGGCGACCCGCAAACGCACCCGGACACGCCCTACGCCGTCTCGCCCCGAGAAACGCCGTCGGGCGCGTCCAGCGGCCGCCTCGCGTCCAGCCACCGACGAGAGCAGCGCGGACGAGGACGGTAACGAGGGAGGCGAACCCGAAACGGCAGACAGCAGCGACGAATCGACGCGGACAGCACCGGCCCGGCGTGAGTCGGCGGACCCGACAGCCGAGACGCCCACCGACACCACCTCGAACCGGAAGTTCCGCGACCGACCGACACAACAGACGCTTTCTGGCGAGCGGACGACGGGCGAGCGCGAGTTCGACCGCCTGCCCGCGCTGCGCGTCCTCGGCCAGCTCGACGACACCTACATCGTCGCGGAGACGGCAGAGGGAATGGTCCTCGTAGACCAGCACGCGGCGGACGAACGGGTGAACTACGAGCGCCTCCGCGAGCAGTTCCTCGGCGACGTGCCCGCACAGGCGCTCGCGTCGCCAGTTTCGCTCGAACTCACCGCACGCGAAGCCGAGTTGTTCGCAGACTACGAAGCGACGCTCGCGGAACTGGGATTCGAAGCGACCCTTGCGGACGACCGGACTGTTCGGCTGACGGCGGTTCCCTCGGTCGTTGCGGGGGCGGCAGACCCGGCGTTGCTCAGGGACGTGCTCTCAGAGTTCGTCGACACAGAACGGCCCGCAGAGACGGTGGACGCCGTGCGCGACCACCTCCTTGCCGACCTCGCGTGCTACCCGTCGATTACGGGGAACACGTCGCTCACGGAGGGGTCGGTGGTTGACCTGCTCGCCGCGCTCGACGCCTGCGAGAACCCCTACGCCTGCCCGCATGGCCGACCGGTCGTCATCGAGATCTCGAGCGCTGAAATCGAGAACCGCTTCGAGCGCGATTACCCCGGCCACGCCGGCCGCCGTGAAGAGTGAATCGAGCGACACGACCCCGGGAAACGCGAATCTCTGCTTTTCCAGACAGTCTCACCCCACTGAATTAAGTCGGTAGAAAGTGTCAATAGATTCATGGCTGACCTGGTTACCTTTGGGGAAGCACTGCTCCGACTCAAACCGGAGGCGAACGACCGACTCGAGACCGCCTCGGGGTTTACCGCCTGTGTTACCGGCCCGGAGTGTAACGTCGCCATCGCGGCCCAGCGACTCGGTACGAACACGTCGTGGCTCTCAAAATTGCCGGACACGCCGATTGGCCACCACGTCGCGCGGTCGATTCGCCAGCACGGCATCGACACGGAAATCGTCTGGACCGACGAGGGCAGGCAGGGAGTCGTCTACGTCGAACAGGCGACCGCGCCGCGAAAGGCGACCCGCACGCCCGACCGAATGGGGATTTCGATTGGCACGCTCACACCGGACGAACTACCCCAGGAGTACGTCGAAAATGCAGCCTGTTTCTTCGTCAGCGGGGTGACGCCGGGAATCTCTGACACGCTCGCCGAGACGACGGCCCGCCTGCTCAGGCAGGCGAAGGACGCGGAGGTGAAGACCGTGTTCAGTCTGGACTACCAGCAGGACTGCTGGACACCCGAGGAGGCCCGCGAGACGCTCACCGAGTACTTCTCCGCGGTAGACATCTTCATCGGACGCGAGCGCGACGCCCGGACGGTGTTCGACCTCGAAGGGCAACCGGCGGCGCTCGCCCACCGAATCGCGACGGAGTACGATCTCGAGACCGTCGTCCTCTCTCGTGGCGAACAGGGTGCAATCGCTCTCGACGGGACGACCATCCACGAGCAGAAGCCAATCCACACGGAGACCGTCGACCCAGAAGGGACCTACGACGCGTTCTGCGGGGCGTTCGTGGCCCGCCACCTCGCCGGTCACTCCTTCGACGACGCGATTCGATACGGGGTCGCAACGGCGGCCCTCGCCCGGACGATTCCCGGTGCGGCGGCGACCATCTCTCTGCCGGAGGTCGAACGGGTTCTCACGGAGCAATCGGACGCAAACCGCCGGTAACCACCGGGCGGACTGGAATCGCACAACCGGGCCAAACGGCTAACAGGCACGCCCGCAACATCTTATCGTATGACGCACGTCGCAATCATCGGCGCGTACGGCAGCGCCGGTGTCGCCGTCGCCCAGTCGCTCGCAGACGAGGACGTGGAACTGACGCTCGTAGACGACGGAGAGCCGGGCGGCGGTCTCTGTATCCTCCGGGGCTGTATGCCGTCGAAGGAGGTGCTCTCTGCTGCGGCCCACCGGTTTCAAGTTCGCCACGACGAGCGGGTCACGGGAACACCCGAAGTGGACCTGCAGGCGGTCGTGGAGACGAAAGACGAGCACATCTCGAACTTTGCGAGACACCGGCGGGCGGCGGTTCACCGTCTCGCCGACCGGGACAACGTCACTTTCCTTCACGAAACGGCGACGCTCGTCGGCGACCGAAAACTGGCGGTCGGCGACCGGACCATCGAACCCGACTACCTCGTCGTCGCCACCGGGTCTACGGTTTCGGTTCCCGACCTGTCGGGCATCGACGACGTGGACTTCTGGACGAGCGACGACGTCCTCGACGCCACGAGCCTCCCCGGCTCGGCCATCGTGATGGGCTTTGGCGTTATCGGTCTCGAACTGGCTCCCTATCTCAGCGAGTGTGGCGTGGACGTAACCGTCATCGAGCACGACGCTCGCCCGCTCGACGACGCCCCGGACGAGTACGGGGACTGGGTTCTGGACATCTACCGCGACGAGTTCGACATTGAGGTTCTAACGCGCACCCGCGAGCAGGCAGTGAAAAGCACCGACGATGGCGGCGTTCGCATGACTGTCGAGCGAGACGATTCGACCGAGACCATCGACGCAGATGACCTGTTCGTGTTCACAGGTCGCCGGCCGAACGTGGACGGCCTCGGACTCGAGAACACCAGCCTCGAAGCCGAACCTGGATGGGTGAGAGAGACGATGCAGACGGTGGAAGACGACCGCACCTACGTCGTCGGGGACGCGAATGGGAAGGAACCGCTGTTGCACGTCGCGAAAGAGCAGGGGTTCACCGCCGCAGACAACATCCTCGCGGACGTGGCGGGCGACCAGCTCACCGCCTACGAGAACTACCGGCATCTGGTTGTGTTCTCGGGCCTCGGCGTCTACCCCTACGCTCGCGTCGGCCACACGCCCGAGGCCGCACGTGAGGCGGACTACGACCCGATAGTGGTGACACGCGAGGCGGCAACCGACGGCGTGTTCAAGACGAAACATCACGACGCGGGGATGGCCACGCTGGTCGTCGCCCGCGACGGGACGGTACTCGGCTATCAGGGCCTCCACTACCATGCGGACGTGATGGCGAAGACGATGCAGGTAGCGGTGGCGCTCGGCCAGGACGTGCGCACGCTTCCGGACCGCGCTTATCACCCGACGACACCGGAGATTCTCGACGGATTGTTCCGCGCCGCGAAGGACGAATTATAAGCGCGTCAGACACCTCTTCGCGTTCAAACAGGTCACGCGATATCACAGGCAGATGAATCAGGATTCAGGCAGAATTTTCGATACACAGCACACTGTCTGACGATTCTATGAGACAGGATGACAGAGATTTATATTCTTTGGACATGAAGTAGACGTATGAGATTTCGTGCGCTCGCCGTCACACTGGTCGTGATTTTTTCCGTATTCGCCGGACCAGTCGCCGCACAGGAAACCGTGACGCTCACCGCGAGCGTCGTCGACCGAGCAGGCTCCCCCGTCTCCGGCGCCGAACTCACGGCGTCGTGGGACGGCGGCGAGCTCACCCGCACGACCGCTGGCAACGGCAAGGCGTTCCTCGACGTGCCCGAGGGAGCAGACGTGACGATAACCGTCTCCCACCCCACCTACGTGAGAAATCGCCCGCTCGTCGTTGAAGATGCGAGCGAACAGGAGATTACCGTCAACGTGGCTCAGCGAGGGTCGGTCGACCTCGTCGTGAGCGACGAAGACGGACCGCTCGCAGACGCCAGCGTCATCCTTTCGAAGGACAACCAGGAAATCGTCCGCGAGACCACAGACAGCGACGGGTCGGTCGAGACGGGAATCATCGAGCGCGGGGAGTACAGCATCACCGTGCTCAAATCGGGCTACTTCACCCATCGGGGCCCGCTCTCGGTCACGGGCGACATCAACCGACAGGTCGACTTAGAGCGCGGGTCGGTGACCGTTCAGTTCTCCGTGCGAGACGACCACTTCGACCCCGCACGGCCGGTTCAGGACGCCCGCGTGACCGTCGGCGGGTCGACAGTGACGACCCTCGGAAACGGTGAGGCGACGCTCCAGATCCCGGTGAACACGCGCGTCAGTGCGGAGGTTACCAAAGAAGGCTACGACGGACAGACCGTCGAGTTCAACGTCGCCGAACGTGCTCGAACCGTGGACGCCACCATCCAGCGAACGCCGTCGGTGACCATCGAATCCGCACAGAGCCGCATCGTCGTCGGTGAGAGCGTCAGGCTCGAAGTCACAGACGAGTACGGCGACCCTGTAAGCGGAGCCACCATCACGGTAGACGGCTCTGCGGTCGGCGAGACGAACGACCAGGGCGTCCTCGTGGCGACCATCGAATCTGCGGGTGAACAAGAACTCGTCGCAAGTATCGACTCGCTCCAGTCAGAACCGCTCGTCGTTGAGGGTATCGAGGCCAGCCAGCAGACGACGACCACGGAAGCGCCGACGACGACGGCGACGACTACCGAACCGACCACCGTCGCTGACGACGAGACCACCACCAACGTTGGCC
Source organism: Haladaptatus sp. DYSN1 (assembly GCF_029489995.1). Lineage (NCBI taxonomy): Archaea > Methanobacteriati > Methanobacteriota > Halobacteria > Halobacteriales > Haladaptataceae > Haladaptatus > Haladaptatus sp. DYSN1. The sequence goes on along the minus strand of NZ_CP120470.1, from coordinate 776,368 downwards.
TGCCGGGCTTTACCGCCATCACAGCCGTCCTCGCGCTGGTCGTCGTAGCGTTCCTCGCCCGGCGGCGGCTGAGATAAGGTTAGGTCGATTCAACACCAATTGTTCGTATGGATCTGAGCCTGCTGGTCATCGGGGCGTTTTTCGCCGTTCTCGCCGTCCACCAGTGGCTTCGCTGGCGGTGGCGGGCTGCGTGGTTCGACCGTATCTGGCTCGAAGCGGAGGAAGAACAGCGGGTAAAACGTCAGTGACACCTAGTGCTATTTTGGTCGGCATCTGACACCACGTATGGCAGGTGACGGCGTCCGCCGGACGCTTAGAGAGGTGGCCGGACTCGAACGCGACGTGCTCGTCCTCTCCGTCGCGATGCTCGCGTTCAGCCTCTCCTACCAGATGACAGACCGGTACGTCGCCGCCTACATGCAGGCGCTGGGGGCCGGCGCGGGCGTCATCGGGATCTTCGGCAGTTTCAAGCAGTTCATCGCGGCCATCTACCCCTACCCGGGCGGGGCGATTTCTGACCGCATCGGCACGCGGCGAGCGCTCACGCTGTTCGGCCTGCTCTCTGTCGTCGGGTTCGTTGTCTGGCTGGCCGCGCCTGGCCTCGGCGGGCCGCTCCCGGCGTGGGCGTGGCTGTTCGTCGGCCTCGTCCTGGTCCAGGCGTGGAACTCGCTCGGCCTCGGCGCGACGTTCGCGCTCGTCAAACAGAGCGTGGATGCCGCCCATCTCGCACGCGGATTCGCCGCCACGGAGGTCGTCCGCCGGGTCGGCTTCCTGCTCGGCCCGCTGTTCGCGACGGCCATCTTCGCGCTCACCGCCGGGTTCCTCGACGGCTTTCAGTTCGTGCTTGTCGTCGCGATTGGCTTCGCCGTGGTCGCGACGGTCGCCCAGCGCCTCCTCTACGACCCGATCGGCGACACGCTTGGGAAAGCGTGGGCCGGACTCGCGTCGGTGCGCGAGGACCTCGCCGCGCTCCCCCGGCCGCTGCGCCCGTTGCTCGTCGCGGACACTCTCGTCCGGTTCGCCAACGGGATGGTGTACGTCTTCTTCGTCCTCGTCGTGGTCGACCGCTTACAGGTGAGCGCGACCCTGCCAGTCGTTGGCCTCCTGCGCCCGGAGGCGTATTTCGGGGTGTTGCTCGCCGTGGAGATGGTGGTCGCGTTGCTTGTCATGCTCCCGAGCGCGTGGGTGGCCGACAACTGGGGGCTCAAACCCGTCGTTGCCGCCGGGTTTTCGGTGTACGCGCTCACCCCCATTCTCCTCATATCCGCACCACCGGAGGCACTCGTGGTCGCGCTCGTCTTCGCGTTCTCGGGCCTGCGCTTTGCGGGCCTTCCCGCACACAAGGCGCTCATCGTCGGCCCCGCAGAGAAAGGGGCTGGCGGGCGAGTCACGGGAGCGTACTACCTGCTCAGGAACGCACTCACTGTGCCGGGGGCGGCCGTGGGCGGCTTTCTCTACGCCCAATCACCGACGATCGCGTTCACCGTGGCTACCGTCGTTGGCCTCGTCGGGACGCTCGTGTTCGTGGTGTTCGGGGTCGAGCCGACAACATAACGGGTTTCGTCGTGGGGTCCCAAGCAAGGGTATGCTCGAAGTCGGAGACGAGGCTCCCTCGTTCACACTCACGAATCAGGACGGCGAGGACGTTTCACTCGCGGACTACGCTGGCAGACACGTCGTCGTTTACTTCTACCCGCGGGCCGACACGCCCGGCTGTACCACCGAAGCCTGCGAGTTTCGCGACCTCTGGAAGCAGTACGAAGCGCGCGACATCGCGGTGCTCGCCATCAGTGACGACCCTGTTGGCGACCTACAGGACTTCGCTGAAAAGTACGACCTGCCCATCGAACTTCTGAGCGACGAGTCGGGTGCGGTCGCCGCAGCTTACGACTCCTACGGCGAGAAGAACATGTTCGGCAAGACGTTCGACGGCGTGTTCCGGAACACCTACCTCGTCGGGCCTGACGGCACCGTCGTCGACGTCTACCGGAACGTCACACCGGAGGGCCACGCAGCGACCGTCCTCAAAGCGCTCGACTAGTCGGTCACGCACTCGGCCAATTCACGGTACGATTCGAACTGCGCTCTGCCCCACGCGATGGCGTCTGCGTCGTGGTTAGTGACGAACGCCCGCATGTTCTGGCGGCTGTCGTAGAGGCTTATTCCCACGAACGGTTCCGGTTCCTCGACCACGATAAGTTCGTACGGGAGCGGTTCCTCGGTCGTGAAAAAGCGGAAATTTTCGAGCGCGAACACGTCCTCCATCACGTCCGCGTACTCGGAGACGAGGTAGGTGACGACGGAGGTCGTCGTGAGTAACTCGGCCTCGAGCGACCCCGAGCGCAACTCGTTTGCGAACAGTTCGACGTACCGAGACCGGGTAATCGGGGAAAACCCCTGGAGGCGCGAGGCCTCTCTGACCGCCTGCTCGAAGGCATCGACCGGGCGGTCCGGGTCGTGGGAGACGGCGTGGACCACCTCGCCGCCACAGAACACGTCGGCAGGGAGGTTCGCTTCGCGAGGGAGGTCAGAGAGGGGCGTTTCGAGTTCACAGAGCGTTTTTAGATTCTCGTAAAACGAGTCGTACAGTTCGACTACGAGTCGCCCAAACGTCGTCAGATGGTACTTGCCACCGTCCTGTTCGACGAGTCTGAGCGCCTCGAGTTCACGCGTCCCCCGGTAGACGGTCGAGCGTGACGCCCCGAGTGCGTCTACGAGGTCTCGCGTGTCCTGTGGGCCGTCGAGGAGGCACGTCACGAGTTCGCTCCGTTTCCCGACGACCTCCATCGCCTCACGCGGTGCTGGCGTACCCATACTCTACTCTGTGATGAAGCGTCAGGTGGATAAGCGTACGGGTGGGTTGGTTCACTCGATTTCGAGCCGGGCGATGTCGGCTTCGCCGCAGTACGGACACTCACTGAATGCGGACTCGACGGTCGTTCCACACTCTCGGCACTCGTAGACGACTGGGTCGTCGTCGACGGCAAATACGGTTTTTACTCTATCTAACACTGATATTCTCCCCTGGCCGTTAGTCACGTATTACAACTAATCCACCATAATTATGCAGTCGTTAGTTCTGACAAATCGAGTTGTTGAACAGTCACAACAGTTATCTATAATCGACGGACAGTGCGGCGTCCGGCGACGATTTCGCCCGCCTGTACGTCGGCGGCCCGCTGCCCACCACGTCGAAGGCCTCGATGCGGATGACGAGGCGGCCAGCAGGTAGGGTTGCACGCAGTAGTGGCCCTGTACTCGTCACGACGACGTAGGGCGGGGCGGCGACCGGTTGTGCCTGCATCGTCTCGCCGCCGGCCTCGACCGCCGTCGCGAGCATCGCGGGGTAGGTCGAGAGCACGCCCCGGTCCGTGAGGAGGGCGCGAAACGGTTCGACAAGGTGCTCGCGGTCGCGCACTGACTCGTCCGGCCACGCCTCGCTCACAGCGTCTGCACACCGAAGTGTCTCGCGAATCGTCTCGCTGTACTCGGCTACGAGCGCGCGCTGAATCCCCGCTGTATCCATCGTCACTCCGAGATGGTGTTGAGGACGTAGGTGGAGAACCCAACCTCAGTGATGTCCTCCGCGTCCAGGGCTTCGAGCCAGCCCTTTTCCATGTGCCAGGTGCCGCGCAACGTTCCCTCCGTGTCGGTGACGCGGGCCTCGATTCTGCGTGGGCGGGCTGCCTGTTCGCGGTAAACCGTCACGACCTGTCCGACGCTCTGTTGTGGAACGCCCGTGCCCGGAGCAACCGTCTCGTATTCGAGTTCGAGCGTCTCCTGGGTTACCGTCGCGTCGGTCACGTAGACGCCGAAGCTCATCAGGTGCATTTCGAGCGTCTCTTCGAGCGACTCGCTCATGGCTCACGAGAGGGGCGGCAGGCACATAATGGCCACCATCGTCACTCTTCTGCGAGTTCGTCGAGGAGGGTTTCGAGGCTGTAGCTGTCGAGTGCCCGGTTGCTGTCGCGCAGCGTCGAGATGACGAACGTCGAGTTGGTGCGCTCTACCTCCTCCAGCGATTCGAAGTCAGTGATGAGGCGTTCTACCTTGTCCGCGTCAGAAAGCTGGGCGATGACGATGAAGTCTGTCTCGCCCATCGTGAAGTACGCCTTGGTCACGCCCTCGATGGCGAGCAGTTTCTCCTCTACGTCCTGGTGGGGGCCGTGGTAGTCGGTGAGCACCTCCACGATGACGGTGACGCCGAGGCCGAGTTCCTCTAAGTCGAGGTCGTAGAGGTCGTTGGTGATGACGCCTCGCTCTTTGAGTTTGTTCAGTCGGTAGTGAATCGTCGAGACCGGAATCTCCGTCTCCTCGTGGAGTTTCTCTGGACTCCCGGTTTCCAGGTCCACGATTGCCTTGAGCAGCGTGATGTCGCGCTCGTCCATTGGCCCAACCCACGCCACCGAGGCGGTTGAATCTATCCTCTCAGCGACGAGCCATGCGGACACCCAGCACTCAATCTATAAGGATTAATTACCCGTCAAAATCGAATTTTAGCCCGATTATCGTAGATTTCTACAAACCATAATGGATTGTTTGTAGTAGAGTTTAAATGTCTGCGTCTATTTCGACTAGGCACATGAACAAACGGCTCCTCGCTATGTTCGCCCTCCTCGCGACGTTCTGGGGCACCTCCTTCGTCGCCATCGAGGTGGGCCTGCACGCATTCCCACCACTCCTGTTCGCCGCCCTGCGCTACGACGTCGCCGGGCTGATTATCCTCGGCTACGCGGCCCTGACCACAGACCGGTGGCTTCCGCGCGCGAAAGACGAGTTTCTGCTCGTCGCCATCACGGGCGTGACCATCATCGGCGCGTATCACGGCCTGCTCTATCTCGGCGCACAGCACGTCCCCGGCGCGATTGCCGCTGTCATCATCAGCCTCTCACCGGTGTTGACCGCCGTCTTCGCGAGCACGTTGCTCCCAGACCAGTCGCTTCACCCGCTTGGAATCGCCGGCCTGCTGGCCGGTCTCGTCGGCGTGGTCGTCATCGCCAATCCCGACCCGTCTAACCTGCTCTCTGCGAGTATGCTCGGCATCGTCCTCATCTTCCTCGGCACGGCGAGTTTCGCCCTCGGATCGGTGCTCACCCGGCCGATTCGCTCTGACCTCCCGCTCCCCACCCTGCAGGGCTGGGCGATGCTCCTCGGGTCCGGTCTGCTTCACGTCGTCAGCGTCGCTCGCGGTGAGTCGTTCGCCGCTATCGAGTGGACCCTTCCCGCCGTCACGTCGCTCACGTACCTGACGCTCATCTCGGGAGTCGTCGCGTTCCTGCTCTACTTCGAGTTGCTCGACATCCTCGGCCCAATCGAGATCAACCTCATCGGCTACCTCGAACCGGTCGTCGCCTCCACGATGAGCTTCCTCCTGCTCGGTCACGTCATCAGCGCACCGACGCTCGCTGGCTTCGTCGCCATCTTCGTCGGATTCGCGCTCATCAAGTACGAGACCCTGCAGGCGGCGCTCCACACGGCGTCGGCCAGAGCGCGCCGAACCACCCACCGGTTCTAACCGGCGCTCCCTGCGTGAATCGTTCGAAAAACAGTCGCCCGCTACGCTTCTTCTTCGCCGCGCTCCGAGTACGCAGCGTAGCGAAGCAGGTTCAGACTCCACTCCTCTGGCAGGTCGGTGATGAGGTCGTTTACATCCTGAGATTCGTAGTCGCCCGAGAGAATTTCCGCGACGAAATCTGCGGCCTTGCCGTAGGCGACCGACTTGCCGAGTGACTCGCCTTTCTGCTCTGCGCTCCACTCGTCTTCGTACTCGATTGCTTCGAGTTTGTGAGCGCCAGAGAGGATGCGAAGACGGAGTCGAAGATTTTCCAGTGACTTGCGGTCGGATGAATCTTGCATAGCTATTGGCGTCTCGTATGTGGGCCTGTGGTATAAAATCCGCTACCGCCGCGGGCAGTCGTAGGTGTCCCGAACCGTGTCCGCGAGCATGCCGCCCTTCTCCAGACAGATGTAGACCACGACGAACGGTTCGACCTCCGGATTGAGAACGAACACCTCGTAGGGCGGCGCGACGTGCTCGCCGACCCGTTCGACGAGCGGTTCGAGCGGGGTGATGCCGTCGCGGAATTCAGAGAACAGGTCGCGTTCACCCGCCTGTTTCACGAAGGTGTAGACGACGCCGTTTGGCTCGTTGTCGGTACTGTAGGTGACGGTGGAGTTCATCCCCTCACCCATCGACTCACCCTCCTGCCAGGTGTCCTGGGCGGCCTCGAAGATGTTCGTCGCGCCGTCTACGAACTCGAACAGCGTCTCCGTACGCACCGAGAGCGTCGTGACCCGCGGCGTGCCCTCCTCCCACTCGACTGTCGCGTCGATGGTGTAGCCCGGTTCGAGGTCGGCGACCGACTCGCCGACTGCCACGTACGTCGGGTCGTACGATTCGACGTCGAGCAGGAGGAGTTCGTTCTCCTCACGCGTGCTCTCGAGAACGCGAAACGTCCCGTGGGTCGTCACCTGCATGCCCGGCGGTAGGCCGGGGAGCCTCTTGAACCGCCCGTCTCGGGGATGACTTACAAGCGCCGACCCCCAACCGACGCCCATGCGCATCGTCTCGCTCCTGCCCGCTGCCACCGAGTTGCTCTACGCCCTCGGCGTCACACCCGTGGGCGTCAGCCACGAGTGTGACTACCCGCCCGCCGCCGCTGACCTGCCGTCCGTGGTCGAATCGCGCATCGACGCCTCGGCCACGAGCGCCGAAATCGACGCCCAGGTGCAGGCCGCGATGGCCGAACACGGCAGCATCTACGCGCTCGACCGCGAGAAGCTGCGGACGCTCGACCCGGACGTCGTCGTCACGCAGGGCGTCTGTGACGTGTGCGCGGTCGATTCTGCGCTCGTCGAGACGGCCGTCCGCGACCTCGGCCTGGACGCCGAAGTCGTGACGACGGACGTTCACTCGCTCGCAGACCTGTATCGCGACCTGCGGAAGGTGGGCGCGGTGACGGGCCGAGAGGAGGCGGCCGAGGAGGTCGTTTCTACACTGCAAGCGCGGGTCGGCGAGGTCGAATCGCGGGCGAGCGCAGCCTCTGAATCACCCACAGTCGCCGTCCTCGACTGGCTCGACCCGGTGATGGTCGCCGGTCACTGGATTCCCGAACTCGTGGAATTGGCTGGGGGAACCTACCCACTCGCCGACGTGGGCGCGGAGTCCAGACCCCGCGAGTGGGCGACGATTCGGGAGTGCGACCCGGACGTGCTCGTCGCGGCTCCCTGTGGATTCGAACTGGCCGACGCCAGCGACGACGCCACGCAACTTCGCGAGAACCCGGGGTGGGACGACCTCACCGCGGTCCGGACGAACCGGGCCTACGCGATGGAGGGTCACCATCTCGTGAACCGCCCCGGCCCGCGACTCGTGGACACGCTCGAACATCTCGCACGACTGATTCATCCCGAGGAGTTCGGCAATCCAGACCCCACCGTCGCGGCCACAATCTCCCGAACCATCCCCCCACGATGATTCGATTCACGCAGGAAGCGTACGACGCACTCGTGGACCACGCGATGGCGGGCGCACCCGAAGAGATCTGTGGCATCCTCGAAGGCGGGCGCGAAGGAGACACAGCACAGGTGCAGGCCGCCCACCCGGTCGAAAACGTGGCTGAACAGCCACGGACGCGCTATACCCTCGACCCGGAGGCACAGCTCGACGTGATGGAGGAAATCGAGGAGCGCGGCGCGTCAGTGGTTGGCTTCTATCACTCACATCCCGACGGGCCGACGGGGCCGAGCGCCACCGACGAGGCTCAGGCGACGTGGCCTGGCTACTCGTACGTTATCGTCGCACTCGCGGGCCGCCCCTTCGTCGGGTCGTGGAAGTGGACCGGCGACCGGTTCGAACAGGAAGTCGTCTCAGTCGGCGGTGATTGAACAGGTTTCCGCATACTCCACGTCGTGGACGGACTCGATGGCCGGGTCCTCCCCGCAGACCGGGCACTCGGGATTCTTCTGGATGGTGACCTCCTCGAAGGTCATGTCCATCGCGTCGTAGAACAGCAGGCGACCGGTAAGCGTCTCGCCTTTGCCCATCAGGTGTTTCACCGTCTCCGTGGCCTGAATGCAGCCAACGGTCCCGGGGAGGACGCCGAGGACACCCGTCGTCGCGCAGTCGGGGACGGTTCCGGCCGGGGGCGCTTCGGGGAAGACACACCGATAACACGGCGAATCCTCGTCGCCCGAAAAGGTCGTGACCTGCCCCTCGAAGCGGTAAATCGCACCGTGCGAGAAGGGCGTGCCGGCGAGGGTGCAGGCGTCGTTCACGAGGTAGCGCGTCTGGAAGTTGTCGGAGCCATCGACCACGAAGTCGTAGTCCGCGATGAGGTCCTCTACGTTGTCGGGGGTGACGCGCAGTTCGTGGGTTTCGACGGTGATGTCGGGATTGAGTCGGGCCACGTACTCCGCGGCGCTCTCGACTTTCGGGTCGCCGATGTTCGCGTCGGCGTGGATGACCTGGCGCTGGAGGTTGCTCCGTTCGACCACGTCGTCGTCGGCGATGCCGAGGGTGCCCACGCCCGCGGCAGCGAGATACTGGATAATCGGTGCGCCGAGACCACCGGCACCAACGACGAGAACGTGGGCGTCGAGCAGGCGCTTCTGGCCCTCGGGGCCGACTTCGTCCATGATGATGTGCCGGGAGTAGCGGTCGAGTTGTGTCGCGTCGAGGTCCAAGCCCATGGCTTCAGATTGGCGGTGGTGGAGGATAAACGCCCGGGTGAGGCTTATCACGCCCCCATCCCTACCCCCGAGCAATGATTCTCGTCCTCGAAAACGAGGTGGACCCGCGCTATCGCTACTTCGGCGAGGCACTCGTTTCGCACCTGCCCGGCGAGGTGACCGTCTACGACTACCCGGCCCAGGGCGGACGGCCCTCGCTCGACGGCGTCGAAGCAGTCGTCATCGGCGGCAGCACCGCCGGCGTGTACGAGGCAGACGACCATCCGTGGATGGACGACGAGAAGGCGTTCATCTTGGCCTTGGTCGAAGCGCGCGTCCCGACGCTCGGCGTCTGCTTCGGCCACCAACTCATCAACGAGGCGCTCGGCGGCCGGGTCGAACACCGCGGGACACACGCGAAACTCGAAACCGTCGACCTCGGAGACGACCCGCTGTTCGAGGGCGTAAACGACGTGATTCCGGCCGTCCACGGCGACTTCGTCGTCGAGCGCGGTGACGGAATGGACGTACTCGCTGCCGCCGACTACTACCAGAACTTCGCCACCCGCCACCGCGAGGCTCCCGTCTGGACCGTGCAGTTCCACCCCGAGTTCACTGCGGAACTCCTGGACGCGGTCCGCGAAGACTTCGGCTGGACTGACACCGAGCGGTCGTTCGACGACGTGAACGCGGTCAAACTGCTCGCGAACTTCTGTTCGATGGCACGAAAAATAGACGCCTGAGTCCGGTCACTCGATGTCCTTCCGAACCCACTCTTGCAGCGTAAAGCGGTCGTACTCAGTCTCGGATTCGAGTTCCCAGTCGCCCTCGTCCCACTCCGGGTAGTAGGCGTCGCCCTCGTACTCGCCGGGAACGCGGCTGAGAACCATCCGATCGAGGTGCGGCTGGAACAGTTCGTAGATTTTCCCGCCACCGATGACGTACACCGTGTCGTCGCCGAGCGATTCTGCGATGTCGAGCGCCTCCTCCAAGTCGGCGGCGTGGTGGGCAGTTTCAGGTTCGAACGCCGTCTCGCTCCGACTGAGGACGATTTGTGCGGTACCGGGCAAGTCATCAAGCATCGACTCGAACGTCTTCCGTCCGAGGATGATGGGATGATCTGCGATGCGGGCGCGATACTGTCTTTTGTCCTCGGGAATGCTCTCCCACGGAATTTTCCCGTCCTTCCCGATGACGAGGTTATCTGAGATGGCGGCGACCGAAACGAGTTCCATACGTAATCTGCGGCGGCGCGGGAAAAAAGCGTATTCACCGGGAAGGTGAGACGCCACGGTTTAGATTCCGAAATTCAGCCCCGACGGACCGTAACATTCTGAGCCACAATTGAGGAAAGGGAAGCCGTCGTATCTAGACACGCTATGTCACTGGCAGACACCGTCTCCGAAATCAGTCACCTGAGCGACGAGCAGCAAGAATGCATCGAGAACTGCACCCGCGCTGCGGAGGTGTGCGAGTGGTGTGCCGACGCCTGCGCCGACGAGGACGGCATGGGCGAGTGCATCCGCCTCTGCCGTGACGTGGCGGATATTGCCTCGCTCCACGCCCGATTCATGGCACGCGATTCGGACTACAGCAACGACCTCGCGAGCATCTGCGCCGACCTCTGTGAAGCCTGCGCCGAAGAGTGCGAACAGCACGACCACGACCACTGCCAGCTGTGTGCCGAAGTGCTGCCCGAATGTGCCAAGACGTGTCGGCAGATGGCGTCGGCGTAAGGAAACCGCCAGTTTCCGTTTGCCAATCAATTTTTATCTGTGAACAACTATCGGGGGTTGATACCAAGCACAGTTATTGGCAACTTGGTTCAGACATTCGAATTGTGTTGCCGTTTACAGTCAGTTTTAGAACGCTGATGTAGTCAGAATTCACTTGCCCGATTCTATTGTCAAATAGAGTCCGTGTTAGAAGATATCAAATTTCCAACTGTATTTATATATGGCAAAGTTGTAGTAATTCACGATGGGCAACAGATTGGGGAGAAGAGATTTTTGTCGAACCGCACTTGCGGCATGCACAATAGGCACCACATTATCACTCGCAGGATGCACATCATCTACTTCAGCCAGCAGTCGGGGCGCTCCAAGTTCTCGTGATGTTCGAACCACCGTTTGTCGAACTGAAAGTGAATGGAGAGAGATTGAATTAGTAAACCATTTGGGTTCAGTTAGTGCCGGGAATGTGTGGACCTGGAAGCTAAACCTCCAAGAAGGAGATGTTGTGACAATAAGCGCACTAAAAATTGATGGAGCGCGGCCTGCAGTCGAGATTTTGAACCCAAGAGGGAACCAGATAATGAAATCGGACCCCAATTCTAAATTGTATCGGCGATTTACAGCGTACGAAGCAGGGACTTACTACTTCAAATTCGAAAATGAGGCGGTGTTTACAAGTGGGCAATGGGATGTATCTGTAATTGCAAATAGAAAATACGACCGTAGAGTTTGCAATTAGTTTTACTTTTGAATTCGAATACAGTTGGGCGGGATAGTGGATCTACATTTAGCGTTCACGGAGTTCGCAGATGAAAAATGGGCCCTGCAGGATTTGAACCAGCGCTCACCCGGTTATGAGCCGGGCGCTTTAACCAGACTAAGCTAAGGGCCCTCTGTTGGCTCCTTTTCTCGTCTTCGTATTTAGCCTATCGCTTGCCGAATCCCCGCCACCGATATGGTTGATACAATCCGACCCCTCTTACCCCACCACCATGGAACGAGGGGACTTCGGCACCGGCATCGACCACGAACTGGCAGAGAGCATCGTAAGTGCAGCCCGAACCAGTCTCGGTGACACGTTGCGCAGCGTGGTGTACTTCACGCCCTCACAGTTCGACGTGCTGTACACCCGCACCGACCTCTACGAGTCGGGTGCAGAGGTGCGCGACGCCAAGTCGCGACTCGTCGATTTGGAGATGATGGGATTTGCTGAAGCGCCACTCAGAACCGTTCTCACGGAAACGAGTGCCCCGTCGAGCATCGGCCCCTACGAATTCACCGTCCGATTCCACGAAGAGGGGTTCGTCGTCCGCGTCGTCCGCGGCAACCACGGCGTGCTCCTGACGACGGATGCCATGGACGTGAACGCCTTCGAAGAGACGGTCGATGCGTTCAATCGACTCCTTGAATAACGGCACTTTCGGCTACCGGCACTGATTCGCGTCGTTCGGAGACGAGACTCCTCGTGAGGGGTGATGATTGGAAGAAGCGCCGTCGTCAGGGCTCGAATCCACTCGCTCACTGCGTTCGCTCGTTATTCCAGCCTGTCGAGTTTCGCTGATACCACTCTCAGAATGTGTTCGGAGCAGGAGCTCCTCACGGGTTGAGAGTGGAAGAAGCGCCGTCGCCAGGGCTCGAACCTGGGACCACCTCGTTAACAGCGAGGTGCTCTACCATCTGAGCTACGACGGCCCATTACTGCACTTTCTGGTAGAGGGAGTTGCATGATATGACTTTCGTTTTTTCCCTCGCATCGACACGCTTTCACTACCGCGCGGGCAAGCAGTTTCAATGACTGAGCGAGACGAGTACGAGCGGGTCTTCGAGAGCGTCCGGGCGTGGGTCGAGCCCGACGCTGACGAGCAAGCCCGACTCACCGAGGCGGCAGCGGCGCTCCTCGAGCGCACAGGAGAGGCCATCGCCGACCTCGGCGTCGAGGCCGACACCATCCTCGTCGGGAGCACCGCACGCGGGACGTGGATCAGCGGGGACCGCGACATCGACGTATTCGTGCGGTTTCCAGAATCACTTGCGCGAGAGGACCTCGAACGGTTTGGCCTGCAAATTGGCGCTACCGTCCTCCCCGACGGGCAAAAAGAGTACGCAGAACATCCCTACACCAAAGGCGACTACGACGGCTTCAGCGTGGACCTCGTGCCCTGCTATGCCGTGCCAACGGCCGCCGATATCAAGTCCGCAGTAGACCGGACGCCGTTTCACACCGAGTATCTAGACGACCACCTCACCGACGACCTCGCCGGAGAAGTGCGCCTCGCGAAACAGTTCCTGAAGGGAATCGGGAGCTACGGGTCAGACCTCCGGACGGAGGGTTTTTCCGGCTATCTCACCGAACTCCTGATTCTCGAGTACGGTAGCCTTCTCGCGTTTCTCGAAGCCGCGGCCGATTGGAAGCCGCCAGTAAAGTTCGACCCGGAGAACCACGGCCAGCGCAGTTTCACCGACCCGCTCGTCGTCATCGACCCAACCGACCCACGTCGGAACGTCGCCGCGGCCGTCTCGCCCGCGAACGTCGCCCGGTTGCAACACCACGCCCGAGCGTTCCTCGTCGCGCCGAGCGAAACCATGTTCATCCCCGCCACCCCGGACCCCCTCAACACAGACCAGGTCCGAATGGCAATCGACCGCCGGGGAACGATTCCCATCGCGGTCCGTTTCGAGACGCCGGACATCGTCGAGGACCAACTCTACCCGCAGTTGCGCAAGTCCATCGAAGGCATGGCGAGCGAACTCGACCGTCGGGGCTTCGACGTGCTCCGGACGGCCACGTTCGCGGCGGAGACGGCGGTGCTGTTCGCCGAGCTCGAAGTGGCGAGTCGTCCAGCAATAGAGCGCCACGAGGGACCGCCGGTCCACGTCCGCGAGCACGCGACGGGCTTCTACGAGAAATACGCGGACGACCCTGACGCCTTCGGGCCGTTCATCGACGGCGACCGCTACGTCGTCGAACGCGACCGTGAATTCACGACGGCGCGGGCGTTCCTCGAAAGCGAGGCGCTCTTCGACGTGGCGCTCGGGGCGACGATTCAACGGCAGGTAGAGAAGGAGTACGAGGTGCTGGCTGGGTCCGACGTCGCCGACCTCGCAGGTGAGTTCGGAGCGCAACTGGCGCATTACTTCTCGCCGAAGCCGTGAACCTTCGCGGTCCGGTCGATGATTATTTGGGCGCGCTCTGAGGCGTCGCCATCGGGCTGAACCGGTTCGCGTCCGTCGAACACTTCGTGGACCATCGCGATGCTCTCTGCGAGCGTGTCGAGTCCGTAGCCACCTTCGAGGACGAATCCGAGCGCGGCGTCGAGGTCTGCCGCGAGCGACCGCACGCGGTCGGTGAGCACGCCGTAGCCCTCCGTCGAGACGCGCATTCGCGAGATGGGGTCGTGTTCGTGCGCGTCGAAGCCGGCGCTCACGAGGAGCAGGTCCGGTTCGAACGCTTCCAGTGCGGGGACGAGCAGTTGGTCGAACGCGTCTGCGTACTCCGCGTCGCCGCTACCCGAGGGGAGCGGGGCGTTGAGCGTCGTTCCCTCGCCTGCCCCCTCGCCGACTTCTTCTGCCTCGCCGGTCCCGGGGTAGAGGCCCGCCTCGTGGAACGAGGAGTAGTGGACGTCGCCACGCTCGTAGAAAATGTCCTGCGTGCCGTTACCGTGGTGGACGTCCCAATCGAAGATTGCGACGCGACTCGCGTCGCCGCTGTCGAGGGCGGTCTGGGCTGCGACGGCAGCGTTGTTCACGAAACAGAAGCCCATCGCGTTGTCGTAGACCGCGTGATGACCCGGCGGCCGGCCGATAGAAAACGGCGTGTCGCGGCCTGTTTCGCCGCTGAGGGCGGCCGTCGCGGCCCACTCCGCGAGGCCGGCACTCTGCAGGGCGGCGCCCCACGTCGCTTCGACAGCGATGGTGTCGGGGTCCCACTCACCACCGCCATCGGCACAGAACTGCTTGACGCGGTCTACGTACTCGTCTTCGTGCACGGCGCGGACGGCGGCCTCCGTCGCGGGGGCTGCCTCGACGTAATCGACGCCGTGTTGCTTCGTGAGTCCGCGACGAATCGCGCGGAGACGGTCTGGACTCTCAGGATGGCGAGCCCCCGTGTCGTGGTCCAGACAGACCTCGCTGTAGCCAAATTTCATTCAAAGAGTTCGAAGTACGTCTGGATGTCTTCTGCTTTGATGGTGCGGCGGTCTGCGTGCCTGGCGAGAATCGCCGCGGCCATCGCGATGTTTTCGGCGTAGTCTTCGAGGATGTCCGCGAGGGCGATTCGCGCGTCCATCGCCACGCGATATCGGTCGTCGATGCGTAGGCGGGCGATGCGGTCGACAGGCGCGATGGGCAGCGTCAGCGAATCCTTGTCGACGAGTTGTTCGACCCCGAAGTCCTGTGCCATCAGCGTCTTGCGACCGTCCGCAGTCGCGTGCTCTGCGGCGTCGATAGCCAGCGTCGCGCCGTGCCCCTGAATCCGGCGTGCGAGCTCTTCTGCGGCATCAGCACTCACGCGGAGGGACCCGGCATTGCGCCGAATGATGGTGTCTACCGGGGCGAACGGTAGCTCTACACTCATACCACAGAAGGGGTCCGATTGCCCCATAAGAGTTTCCGTCGGACTCGCTAGCCGTCGCTGCGCCGCTTAGAAGATATCCGACGCGTCGAGCCGTCCGTCGCGGAGCGTCCCTCGGACCGTAATCTCCTGACCGAGCTGCACCGTCTGGGAGGTTTCGACGCTCATCGTTTCTTTCCCGTCGTCGAGAACGACCGGATTGCCAGCCTGCACGACCGTTCCGGTGAATTCGACGGTCTCACCGTCCGCGCTGGATTCAGCATCGCCGTCGTCACCCGTCTCGGGTTTCGGCTTGTTCCCCTCGGCGAACGCAGAGAGTCCCGTGTCGCTTGGGCTGTCCTGTGTCGCCGACTCCACCTCGCGGTCGGTGTCCTGGGTCACCGTGATGGTCGTCCGCCAGCCCGCGGAGGCTTCCATGTCCTCCTGCCAGCCGTCTTTGATTTCGACGTCCGCGAGGTGGACCTCGTCGCCGGGTGCGATTTCGTAGTCTGCTTTCTCACCCCAGAGGGCGACACGGATATCGCCCGTCGAGTCCTGCACGCGGATGTTTCTGACCTGTCCCTCCGACCCGTCGTCGCGGTCGAAGGTTCGTTTTGGGTCCGCAGAGCGGACGACGCCGCCGATGTCAGCGTTCATGCCGATTTCGAGGTCGGCGATTGGCGTCGATTCTGGGACGTATTCTACGTCCTCGTCTATCTCTTCGATCTTGCCGCGGTTGCCGACGTGCAGTTCTAAGTTGCCGTCGCGCTCGCGGACGTAGCCGTCTACGACTTCGACTGACGTGCCTGTGGTGAGTTCCTCGGCACGGTTCGCCTGCTCGTCCCACATCGTGACTCGGATGCGTCCCGTCGGGTCGCCGAGCGTGATGTTCGCGACGCGACCCTCGGAGCCGTCGTCCCGCGAGAAGGTGCGAACCGTCCCGGTGTCGAGGACCTTCCCCTGGAGATTGACGTCCGAGAGGCCGAGCGAGAGTTTCTCGATGGTGTGGGTGTCGAGCACCTCGACGTCGATTTCGACGTCCTCGTCGGGTTCGGCCTGGTCGACGCTCACTTCGACACCGTTGTACCCCTCTTTCGGGCGGCCCTTGATGCGCAGGACCGTGCCGACGTCGAGTTGGCCGTCGGCCACGGCTTGAGCCTGCTCGTCCCAGAAGGTGATGCGAATCGTTCCGGTTTCGTCTGCGACTTCGACGTTGATGACGCGGCCGTCCTCGTCCTCGCCGTCGCGCTCGAAGGTGCGGAGGTCGCCGACCTTCACCACTTTCGCGATGAACTTGACCTCCTCTTGGCCGGGTTTGATGTCCCCGATGCCGGAAACCTCGCCGTCTTTGAGTTCGTGCGCGATGAGCATGGCCGCCGTTTCCTCGTCGGCGAGGCCCCCCATCTGCTCGACTTTCGCGGCGACGGCCTCGCGGAATTCCTCCTCCGAGACGTCAGCGTCAAGGTCCGCATAGATGTCCTCGATATCGCCCATAATCGTACGATTCACCAAGTTATGGCCGCGCTTAAGCGTTGTCGTTGGTCGAATAGACGGCTCTCGTCGGTCGGTTTTTTCAGGCCGAATCTAGCGTGCATGACGGGGGATTGTCCCGCCATCCGACTTGAATCTACGCCGACTGTGATTTCTTGGTGACTTCCGTCTTCTCGCCACTGACGGTGTGGTTCACGACGACCGTCTCGGGGAGACCGTTTTCGAACCCGACCGACGCCTCGTACTCGATCTTCTGAATGCACTGCGCGCACATCGCGTCCTCGTCTGGCTGTTCCGTGACGACGTGAACCGTGAGCGTGTCAGACTTCTCGTCGTATTCGGCCGATTCGAGTTTTCCGGTGTGACAGGCGTTTGGCCCCCAGATGACCCCGCTGACCTGCACCTGCGACTGGTCGGGCTGGAACGAGACGCTCGCCTCGCTGACTTCGTTGCCACAGCCCGCACTGACCACCGAGAGCGATTTGTTCGTCACCTTCGGCTTCGGCTCTGGCGTCGCGGTCGTAGTCGTGCTGCCACCCGCACCATTTCCATTTCCGGAACTGACGCAGCCTGCACCAGCTACCACGGCGACGCCAGCGGCGGTCGTGATGAATGTCCGTCGATTCATACCAATACCGTCGCCGGGTGTAATAAAGGACGTTGGGTAGATTCAAAGAGCCATTTCACATATCGAAACCCGGTGCGCGCGAGTGAGTGACACCCGCAAAATCGACGGACGAAGCGAGGGCGAGAATCGTAACCCCTTTAACCGCGCCGGAGGTACGTGTAGATGAGTCCTGATAGGGTAGTGGACTATCCTCCTGGCTTGCGGAGCCAGGGACCGGAGTTCAAATCTCCGTCAGGACGTTTCATTTCATTCAAGGACCTGATTTGCTCCACGCTCGCGTTCGCTCGCGTGGAACTCCGTGAGAACTGCGTTCTCACGTGCCTCACACTCGTTTCACTCGTGTGAGACTCCGTCAGGACGTTTCGTTCAGAACCAAACGACGAGCGAAGCGGTGCGCTCGCTCGTTATTGGGTGTCAACCGTTTCTACAAAAAATCGAGTGACGACGTTAGTCACCCGTGTACAGCAGATAGCCGAGGACGACGAGCATGGCGACCTGCACGACCTTGTCGAGAACCCCAATCGTAAAGTGGGGCGTGCCAGCGAGAATCCAGAGGACGATTTGGCCGGCGACGAAGAGAATCCCGATGGCGTAGAGGAGTCGTCTAAAGACGTTGAGCGCCATCGCGACGACCGCGGCGAAGAAGATGACGCCGGCGAGGAGGAACGGAACCATGGCGTCCAGCGTGTAGAGATAAACGTGAACTGCCCCCGTGATGATGGCGAGCACTGCGAGCAGCCAGTGAACCGACGTGAGCGATTCCATTCGAAAGCCAAACCCCTCGTCTGCCAGCGTCCGGGATGGTTGGGTTGCCATGGTGCGACCCTAGGACATCTCCCGCACGTGACATAGGTATAGTATCGTTAATCGAAGAATGTCATTCGTTTGCGAGTACCGCTGAGAGTTGCTGTCCGTCAAACGGTTTTGGGATATTACTGGACATTCATAACATTTTAACACGTGCTTAGTCGAAGAAACTGACTGTCCGTCCGGTGGCCAAACAACTATATGTGAAGGAAGTCCGTACTCCCCCTCAGAGGGGACAGGGGACAATGAGCCACCAAGCAGAGACTCGACTCGAACTGTACGTCCGCTCGCTCGCACCTGGAGTCGCGCGCGAGCAGCAAGACCGCATCATCGACCAACTGGACTCACTCAAGGACGCAGACGCTATCGCAGACTACGACATCGAAGTCTGGGGCAGAGAGGTGTGCACGACGGCAGCCACCGCGCGCACCGAAGCCGGCAAGCGCGTCCTCGACAAAATTTCCGAGTTCGAACGGTGGGCCGACCGAAACGGCCGGTCGCTCTCTTCGGTGTTCGAGGTCCACGAAGTCGATTCGAGCATTACCGACGAACAATACGAGAGCATCGTCCTCCCGCTGATGGTGCTCGCAGAGTACCACGACGACGAACTCGTCGGCGTCGCGCCGTGCGCCTACGAAGGTGCACCCGTCACCATCGACGAGTGCCTCGCCACGCTGGACGAGCAGACGGACCGACCGCTACTCGCTGCCGGACAGGCGAGCCAGTAGCCACACCTTTTCACCTTCGCTCTCGAGATTCGCGTATGGACGACCACCTCCAGGCAGGCATCGCCATCTACAACGCGGGCGAGTTCCACGCCGCCCACGACGCCTGGGAGGACGTATGGTTGGACCTCGACGCAGGCAGCGACGACGAGCGCCTGCTCCACGGCCTCATCCAGTTCACCGCCGCGGTTCACCACGCGACGCGCCAGAACTGGGAGGGCGTGGCCGGACTCGTCGAGAGCGCGGGGGAGTATCTCTCCGGACTTCCCGCCGACTACCGAGGCGTGAACGTCGGGCCGGTCCGCGACTACCTCACGACGCTCGCCCGCGACCCGACTGCCATCGACTTCGATGCGCCGCTCGCGCTAACCTACGAAGGACGCGAACTCCACGTACACCACCTCGACTTTCCGGCGGCCGCGATTGCGGCGCTGGTGCTCGCCGAAGAACACGATTACGACGAGGCAGTCGTCGCGCAGGCAGTCGCCTACGCACGAGACGATTTAGCAGCGAACAATCAGACAAGTCAGTTTATCACGTTCGTGATGGACTTTGCGTCCGACCCTGCCCACCGCGGCATCGTCTTCCAGCGACTTGCTCAGCACGTAGAACGCCGGAAATCGAAAGAACGAGACGTAGAGGGATTATTCGACTGAGCTATTCGTCGAAGTGCGCAGAGTTGTCCCGTGGCTCGTAGCCGAGGACCTCCTTCGCCCGGTCGATGGAGTAGTACTTACGGTCGTTGTCCGAGATGCCGTAGACGATTTCGTAGTCGTAGTCGGCCTGGATACATCGGTCGAACAGGTGCGCACAGTCGCGATAGGAGAGCCACATCGCCTGGCCACGCTCGTAATCGATTGGCGGGTGGTCCTTCGTGAGGTTGCCGATGCGCACGCAGACCACGCTCAGGTCGTGGTGGTCGTGGTAGTACCGGCCGAGAATCTCGCCGGAGGCTTTGCTCACACCGTAGAGGTTGCTCGGTCGGGGAAGTTCGGTGCCGTCTAAGCGAAACTCGTCGTGCGTGCGGTAGATGTCCGGTTTTCGCTCCTCGGTCTCGAACGCGCCCACCGCGTGATTCGAGGAGGCGAAGGCGAACTTCTCTACGCCCGCGTCGACCGCTGCTTCGAGGATGTTCTGTGTGCCGTCGATGTTGTTCCGTAAGACGCTATCCCAGGGGGCCTCGGGACGGGGGTCACCCGCGAGGTGGATGATTGCAGAGACGCCCTCGACCGCTTCTCGGATGGCCTCCTCATCCGTGATGTCGGCGACGACGTACTCGTGGTCGACCTCGCCGGTGGGGGGTTCGCGGTCGAGGAGTCGCCACTCGTACTTGTCGGCAATGTCGCCCAGGATGGCCGTGCCGACGCGGCCCGCAGCGCCCGTGAGTAAGACCGGGTCGTCCATTCAGATGGTTCTCGGAGCGGGGACAGTAAGTAACGTGCGATTCAGAAAAGTCGTCTGTAGATTAGGCGAGCCGCGCGAACGCCAGCGTGCCAGAGATGTTCTCGATGTAGATGTTCACCACGTCACCCTCGCGTGCGCCGGGCACGAAGATGGTGTACTTGCCTTTCTCGGCGACGCCGTCGCCCTTGCGACCGGTGTCGGTAATCTTGACCTCGTAGGTCTTGCCCTCTTCGAGGACGGCACGGTTCTGGGTCGCGGAGGTTTTGCTGCGCTTTGCGACGGGGCGGAAGGCACCACACGCCTCACAGCGGAGCATCTGCGTGCGCCCTTCCATCGTCAGGCGGGTGTCGGGAAGGCCACACTCAGAGCAGATGACGAACTCTTCCATGTAGCTCTCGATGGCCGCCTCGAAGTCGGAGGGCGAGAACGACCCGTTATAGCGCGCCCAGTTCTCCTCTATCTGGCCGTTCGTCCCGAATTCGCGCTGGATTGCGCTGTGGAGATGTTCCGGTTTGCGCGAGAGGGCGTCCGCGATGGCGTTCAGGTTGGTCAGGCGAGTGAACGCCCCGTCCTTTTGCACTTCCGCGTCCGGGACGCGAAGTCGGTCTTCGCTGCCCCGGAAGTCGGGCACAGACTCCATGGCTCTGTTGAGGCTGGCTTCGTAGTCCATACTCGAACGAGGTGGTCGGGGCCTAAAGGAGTTGCGTGATTAGCTATCGCGTGGGGTCACAGAAGACGTATTGGCCCGGAAGGCGGAGAAAGCGCCATGGAACCGACCGACGCAGAGACCGCCTGTTTCGAGGCGGGCATCAAGTTCGGCACGCTGTATCACCAGTTCGCGGGGACGCCCGTCAGCCCCGAGAGTGCTGACTCGCTCGCCCGTGCTATGGAGGAAGCGATTTTGAACCAACCCCACTGTGAGGCAGTCTCGGTGGAGATTCGCAAAGACGACCTCGCAGCGGCCATCGACCACGGCTACACCGAGCTTACGGGCAAGTTCATGGACGTCGAGATGCGTATCGAGTACGAAGGTGTCACCGTGCACACGCGCATGGCGATGGAAGGCGGCTACCCGATGATGCGCGTCGTGGACGTGGCCTGAAAAACCCCCTGACAGCACGCGATTTTCACTTTCAGTTTCGGGCAATGGTTTAAAAGGGATGCCAACGAATACCAGGCCATGAGTCAAGCGACGCTCAACGACGACGAACTCTTCGGCGAAGCCGCAAGCGAAATGCGTGCCGACGTGGAGTCGCACCTCCAGCAAGCATACGAGTCGCTCCCAGCTGCGGACGACGTGTGGGACGTGGAAGCCGAGAACACCCTCGGCGTCCTCAACTCCCTTCGCTCGGCCCTCAATACGGGCGACGCAGAAGAGCACCTGCGCAACGCCAAAAAATGGTACACGATGGGCGTGCGGGCTGACGCCTTCGAGGACGCAGACGACTTAGAACAACAAATCGAGGACCTCACCGAACTCATCGAGGAGATCGAGGAGGCCCACGAGAAGGTCGGCGGCCTCACCTCGACGATTCCGAAACTCCGCAAATCGCTCGAAGCTATGGGCGAAGAAGCGGAGGATGCGGACGAAGAAGACGAGGAAGAAGAGGAAGAGGACGAAGAAGAGTAGGGACCACTCCGAGCGTCGCCGTGACGTTCTGCAATTCGCGCATTGAATTTTCGGAGAGCGACAGCTTTTGACACA
This sequence comes from Haladaptatus sp. DYSN1, assembly GCF_029489995.1. Classification (NCBI taxonomy): domain Archaea; kingdom Methanobacteriati; phylum Methanobacteriota; class Halobacteria; order Halobacteriales; family Haladaptataceae; genus Haladaptatus; species Haladaptatus sp. DYSN1. The sequence continues at coordinate 754,656 of NZ_CP120470.1, read as the reverse complement.
GAAGTGGTTACAAACCTTGCTCGCTCCCTTTTCCGCGGACAGGTACCAGAATGCAGACGAAGGCTGAAACTACCACTTGAGATTCCAGTTTCGAATCAGGCGAAAGAATCCTCTTGGCTGTGCGCGAACTGATGGTATGATAACGTATTCGACGGAGATACACCCGCCGACAGACGCCCTCGAACTCACCGTCGAAGCCTCAAGTGCCCCCACAGCAACGAGTCCACCGCTCGTCACGGTCTGTTTGACATACGTCGGAGATACCCCTACGACGTTATACTATGGGTACATTGCCCCGTTCAATCGCTTTTCCGCGTGGAACGACGACGAGACAAAACGAGTGATGATCTTCCCACCTCGGTTAAACGAGCAACAGCATGTGATTCCGGACCAGCCAGTCGGGAAGAGCTGGCCGATGGGTCTGTCAGCGCTGCAACTCGAGAGTGGGCGACTATGGAAAGTCACGGCAGGGGACCGGCTCTGTGAGGAGTACGCCGTTCTCACGTTTGCTCCCTCTCTGGCTGGCTATCCGAAGGGAACCTACACGGCTCGTGACCGAGTGAAATTTGATGATAATGAGTTCGAAGTGCGACTCAGAATCGAGTGTACGTAAGCAGGAGCGTGGGCAACGGATTACTTGTGGACGGGCCGCGACACATCTCGCTCTCTGACTGCTTCTAACAACGTTGCAAGCGCCGTCCCCGCATCGTCGAGCAATGCTTCGCCGCGCTCTGCGTCGCCTGCGCCCGGGTCGCCAACCACACCATTTTCCGTAAATTCCGCCGAATCCACCGCGAGGTTCACGCGACTCGCCCAGTCGCCCCAGCGTTCAGCCGCCCCTTTGCGGGCTTCCTCGATGCGGTCTTCGTGGACGAGGTCGGGGTTCGTGTGTCGGAGCAGTGCGGTTTCGAGTGGCCCGCCGTGACCCATTTCCTTGCGCCCGGTAAACCAGGTGAAGGGGACGGCAAAGGCGTCGTCGTGGCGGGTGATGGTTTGGCAGACTTCGGCGAGTGCGTTGATGTTGCCGCCGTGGCCGTTGACGACGACGACGCGGTCCCAGCCGTGGTACGCGAGGCTCTGGACTGTTTCGCGCACGTAGCGCCGGAAGGTGTCCTCTGAGACCCAGAGCGTGCCGGTGAAGTGGCGATGTTCTTCTGCGATACCGACGGGAATTGTGGGGGCAACGACGAGATCGCCATCGTAGGCCTCGTGCCCGGCGGCGGCGACGGCCTCTGCAGTGAGAATGTCCGTGCCGAGTGGGGCGTGTGGCCCGTGCTGTTCGGTGCTGCCGACGGGGAGGAGTGCGAGATTCGTGTCGGCGGAATCGGCGTCCGTCCACGTCTCTTCGGCGAGGTACATGGACGACTCATGTGCCTGGCGCACCTTAATGGGTCAGTCCACGGACTCGGTGCGGGCCTGCCTGCGGGCGGCGCGTTCGACGAACTCCTCGGGTAGGGAGTCGATTTCGCCCGCTTGCACCCCCCAGAGGTGGGCGTAGAGACCGTCCGCCGCGAGCAGGTCGTCGTGGGTGCCGCGTTCGACGATTTTCCCGTCCTCCAAGACGACGATTTTGTCCGCGTCCTTGATTGTCGAGAGGCGGTGGGCGATGGCGAACGTCGTCCGGTCTGCGGTGAGTTTGTCGAGACTTCGCTGGATGAGCATCTCCGTCTCGGTGTCCACGTCGCTCGTCGCCTCGTCTAAGATGAGGATGTCCGGGTCGCGGAGGATGGCTCGGGCGATGGCGATGCGCTGGCGCTGTCCGCCCGAGAGTTTCACGCCGCGCTCGCCGACCATCGTGTCGTAGCCGTCGGTGAGGTTCTCGATGAAGTCGTGGGCTTCCGCGGCTTTCGCCGCCTCCACCACGTCCTCCTCGCTCGCGTCGAACGTGCCATAGGCGATGTTCTCCAGAACCGTCCCGTAGAACAGGAAGGTGTCTTGACTGACGTAGCCAATGGATTTACGGAGGCTGGAGAGGGTCACGTCACGGACGTCGGTGTCGTCTACTTTGACCGCTCCCTCGTCTACGTCGTACATCCGGAGCAGGAGTTTGAGGAAGGTCGATTTCCCTGCGCCCGTCGGGCCGACGAGCGCGAGCGTCTCGCCGCCCTCGACGACGACGGAGACGTCTTCGAGGATGGTGTCCCCGTCGTCGTAGCCGAAGGTGACGTGGTCGTACTCGACGCTCCCGTCTTCAACGTTGAGGTCGATTGCGTCGGGCGACTCCTCGATACGAGCGGGTTCGTCCATCAGGCCGAAGATGCGGGCGCTGGAGGCACGGGCCCGCTGGTACATGTTGATAATTTGTCCAAACTGCGCCATCGGCCAGATGAACCGCTGGGTGTAGAGGATGAACGCGACGAACTGGCCTGTGGTGAGCGTCCCCGAGAGTGGGCCGGGCGGTCCCGAGAGGACCCAGACGCCGCCGACGGTGAACGTGATGACGAAGCCAATTCCGGCGAGGACGCGCAGTGCTGGGAAGAACTTGATGCGCGTCGTAATGGCGTCCCAGTTGGCCTCGAAGTAGTTCATCGACACGTCGTCGACGCGGTCTGATTCGTACGTCTCGGTGTTGCTCGCCTTGATGACCTGGATGCCGCCGAGGTTGTTTTCGAGTCGGGAGTTAACCTTGCCGACCGAGGAGCGAACGTCCGCGTACTTCGGCTGGATGATGCTGACGAACTTGTAAGTGAAAAACGCGATTGCGGGCACCGGGACGAGTGCGATTGCGGCGAGTTGCCAGTTCATCGAAAACAGGATGACGGCGATGCCGACAACCATGACCGAGAGGCGGAACGCGGAGTTCATCCCGTCGTTCAGAAACCGCTCTAACCGGTTTACGTCGTTCGAAAGGATGGACATCATCTCGCCGGTTTGCTTGTCGGCGAAGAAGTCCATGTTCAGCCGCTGCATCTTGTCGTAGGTGTCGGTGCGGATGGCGTGCTGGATGTTCTGTGCGAAGTCGTTCCAGCCCCAGTTTCGAATCCAGTGGAAGGCCGCGCCGCCGAAGAAGGCGAAGCCGATGATACCGGCAGAGAGCCAGAGTTGCGCTGGGCGGTCGGCCGGGAGCCAGGCGTCTGGGACGAGCCAGAGGCTGAACGCCGCTTCCTGGAGGAAGATAGCGTCGATGGCGACGGCGAGGATGAGTGGGGGCAAGAGGTCGAGGACACGGGCGACGACGCTTCCGAAGAGACCGACGACGAACGAGAACTTGTTTGCTGCGCCGTAGTGGGTGAACAGGCGTAACATCGGGTTCTCGGCGCGTTCGCGTTGGGCTTCGAATGGGTCGTCCTCGTCTGCGTGGACGTCCATTGCCCTGAGTCACGGGAGGGAGACTGAAAAGGATGTTCCCAAATTGACTGATTAGTCGCCGATGGAGACGGTGTCACCCACCGAAACGTTGTTCCTCGTCGTCCAGCCCTCATTCACTTCGAGGACGTACTGGCCGGTCCCTGTGTACCGCGTAAGGTCGTTGTTGCTGGTTCCGGGTTCGACGGGAGCGTGGTAGATTTCGGTGATTTTGCCGTCTGCCCCGATGAAGATGATGTCGAGCGGGAAGTCCATGTCTCGCATGACGTAGGTGTGTTCACCCTCCTCCTCGTAGGTGAATATCATCCCCTCGTCTTCGTCGAGCGACGTGGTGTTCGAGAGCCCGGTGTAGCGTTTGTCCTGCGTGTCGGCGACGCGAGCCTGCACGACGCCGAGCTGCTCGCCGTTCTCGTCGGAGACGGTGACCTCAGTCCAGTTGTACTCGCCATCTGCGGGCGGAGCAGCCGGGCCGACGAGCCCGAAGTTGAACGCGAGAAGGGCGGCAATCCCGACGATGAGAAATGGGATGGGGCCTTTGAGGAGGGTTCGCAGCGAGGGGGCCATGACTGAAAGAAGGAATGGGACCCCGGTAAGGGTTCCGGACGAGAAAGTAACTGTTATTCTTGGGCAGTGATTTGGTTGGGGTGCGGGCTCGTGGTCTAGTTGGTTATGACGTGGCCTTTACAAGGCCGAGGTCGGTGGTTCGAATCCGCCCGAGCCCATTTCTGACGACACAACACGACGAGCGAAGCGAGGAGTCTGTGTCGTCTGAATGGGTTATAAGGATTCGAATGAGGGAGCGGTAGCGACCGGGGTTCGAATCCGCCCGAGTGAAGTCCCCGGGTCCGAAGCCGTCCGGGTGAACTTTCGAGAGACGGCGCCATTTTATTGAATTTTTATTATGTGTTGTTTTCCTGATAGTCAGGGTAAAAGATTATATTGTCAGAGGCCTAATGAGAAAGTGGCCTAACTGGAGGGCCCCCAAAATCCAGTGTGAGTCGTGCTACTTACGGACGATTCACTTCCCCCAGGACTGCTGGCACTCCCCCACTTGTGCCGGCAGTCCCCCATCTGTTCCAAGAACTCGAATCCGAACCGGGAGTTGAGTTGTGTTTCTGTCGTTACAAATCCCCTGCTGGCAAGACCATTTCAGTGAGTTTTCGTTGTTTCATCCGCTTAGCGCGTTCATAATAAACACCCTCAGGCGCTGAAACAAAGAGTACACCTCCATGTCAACACAGACTGCGGTTTTTGGAACCCTCCTTGTCCTCCTCTCTACCACTGCGGGCGGGACCGTCGTAGGGGGCGCACAGAGTGACGTTGTCGAACTGAATTCCTGTCAGGTCATCTCCGAGTCTGGAACCTATCATCTCACGCAGAACATCTCGAACGAAGGCCGAGACGCCTGTCTTCGCATCACCGCGAGCGACGTGACGGTAGACGGAAACGGGTTCACCATCGACGGCCCGGCACAGGGACCGGCGATTCTCGTCACTGGTACCGAGACGCTCTCTGACGTGTCGCTCTCCAATCTCGCCGTCCAGCGCCGAAGCGGTGGCGTCCAGTTGAAGGGCGTTTCCAGTGGAACCGTCGAGAATCTCGACCTTCGAGACGGTGACGTGTCGGGCGCAATTCTGCTCGAGAACTCGACTGACATCACGGTCGCGGACACCGACATCTCACGGAGTCTCTACGGAATCGTCCTGCGCAACGCGGACGGGAACACCCTCGTCGGCAACGACTTCGGTACGAGTTACACCGCCCAGGAGACGCTCATCATCGACGATTCCTCCCGGAACGTCGTGCAGAACAACCGTTTCGTCGAGGGGACGGTCGACATCCGACCCGACGCCCCGGACAACACGTTCGTCGGCAACGAATTCATGACGACCGACGAGACGTACGAGAGTACGGCGTTGCTCGTCCGCAGCAGCGACAACGTCATCCGAGACAACACGCTCAAAAACGTCCAGACGGGCATCGCCGTCTCCGGTGAGAACAACCTCGTCCACGGCAATCACGTCATCGGAGCCACCGACTTCGCAATCGACGTGAACGCCGGTGGCCAGCGAATCGAGAACAACACGCTCGTCGGCAACGGCGAGGGCATCCAGATGGCCGGCGGTGGCATCCAGCTCGAAACCGGCGACCACATCGTGGTGGGTAACAAGCTCGCAGACAACGTCCACGGCATACAACTGCGGACGGTCACTGGCGGCGTCACCATCGAACGCAACCGCATCGCGGGGAACAACATTGGCATCGAAATACACAACACGGCACTCTGTGGCGCAGGTGGCGAGGGTGCAGAACTCGTCTCCGTCCACCAGAACGACATCGTCGAAAACCACGCCTTCGGCATCGCGAACCACGATGACGACTTCGTCGATGCGATGGGGAACTACTGGGGTGCTTCTGACGGCGCATCGTCACCCGAAGACGCCTCGGATACGCTCACGGACCCCGTGTCCGAGGAAAAAGCAGACGGCTACGGTGACGCCGTGACGGGACGAACCGCCTCCAACACGTCGAGCGTCCACTTCGACGGCTGGCTGGAAAGTCCCGTCTTCAACGCGACAGCGTGAGTGGCTCGATCGTCCCTCGAACCGCACGGTGAAGCGGTCGGCTCTGCCGGAAGCGATATGTGTCACCACACCCCATTATCCGTGATGGCAAAATCCTGTCCCGAGTGCAAGGGCTACGTCAAATCGGCCGGTGGGACTGACTACGAGTGCGTAGACTGCGGAACGCTGTTCGACGTGGCGGACCTGTTTCTCCCCTGAATCTGCCGCCGCCTTTCGAAATCCTTTTTTGTGCAGTCACCCTCCGTTCGATTGCACACCAGCGCGGTGCGCCGCCTTAGCTCAGCCTGGGAGAGCACTCGACTGAAGATCGGGCTGTCCCCGGTTCAAATCCGGGAGGCGGCATTTTCCAACTCTCGAACGCACGAGCGAAGCGAGCGCGTCGAGAGGTGTAACATCAATCCGACCGGATTTGAATCAGGGAGCGACAGCGACCGTTGTTCACAATCCGGGAGGCGGCATGTCCCTGCGAACAACGTGAGCAGTGAAATTGTTCACGAGCGATTTGAACCCGACGAGTCGCAACCGTGAACGAAGCGAGCGGTCCGTCTCGACTCGGTTCACAATCCGGGAGACGACAACCTGTGAAAACCGAAAGCGACTGTGAGTGAATCACAACCCAAAACCGGCAAATTTGCGGGAAGGCGGCCACCGTTTCCGGTTCTAATCACCCCATAATAACCATCCCCGAGTACTGAGGGCGCGTATGAAACGCCCCCTACTTTCGATTTTCGTCGTCGGGCTCGTCCTCCTTGCCGGATGTACCGGCCTCGGCGGCCAAGGAGACCAGTCGACGACCGACGCGACGACCGAAGCGACAGAAGCGACCACGACAGCCGCGCAGACGACCACGGCGAACGCCACCACGGCAGCCCAGACCACGACCCAACAGACGACGGAAGCGACGACGCAGGAACCGACGGAAACGTCGGCACCGCGTGAGGCGTGGACGCGCCCGCAGCCGCCGAACACGCCGCTGCAGAACAACATGGGCGAGGAGAACGGGTCGCGTATCTTCTCTGTCGAGGTAGTTGACGGGAACGGCTCGAGTTCCGAAGGCTACTCCTCGGTCGAGTTAGAAGTCACCGCGAACACGAGCATGCAGCGCGTGGACCCGGCCGAACACGGCACCGTGGACGGCGAACCGTACTTTCTCGTGTACGTGAACGGGTATCTCGAGAAGGACGGCGACCACACCCGGGCGAAGGGTACGCTCGTCGACCGACAGAACGTGACGTTCAAAGAGCGCGGCACGTACTCGCTATCGATTCCGGCGGAAGCCTTCGAGGAGAGCAACGCTGAGGAAGGCGAGGTCGAAATCATGGTCCTCCTGCTCGATGCGGATAAGACGTGGGACGACATCTACGGCGCGAAGAACGTCACCGTGAACTACAAACCCAAAGAATAACGCGAGTCGCGGCTGCAGGCAGCCGTTTCGCCCTGCTTTTTTTACCGTTGTAGAACGCCGAGTGACGAGATTATGTTGCCTTCGCCGCCTGCTCTGCACGGGATTTGAGCGCGCGGTTCATCGCCTCGTAGTCGCGTGCTGGGTCGTCGGTCAGCGCGGATGAGACGAGGAGTCCGCGCACCGATTCACGGTTGTGAAGGCGCGTACGACTGCCGTCGAGTGGTTCGAGTTCGTACACGTGTCGTCCCTCGAAAATTCGTGTGTGGAGGAGGGTGCCGACCCAGGCGAGTCGACGCTCGGGTTCCAACTCGCTAATCGTCACCGTCATGTCGCGGTCTTTGACCCCCTTTCGGCGGATGCGGATGTCAAGGGACGAACCGACCCGAAGGTCACCACGTGCACGCACGATGTGGGGGTTCCACTCGGGATACGACGAGAGGTCGGTGAGGAGGTTCCACACCACGCTCGGCGGCGCGTCGATGTCCACGAACGTCTCTATCGATTGCATACGTGAAAGAGGGCCGCTGAGAGGATGACCGTTTCCGGCCATGGTGCTTACAATCACGGCAATCCTCACCGACACCTAGCGTCATGACGGCGTTCGACTACCACGAACCCTCGTATTCGGGGACGACGACCGACGATTGGGACGCGCCTCAGAAGAACGATTTCGATACCGATGACCTCGGTGAAATCGCAGACCACTTCGCCCTCTCGGCGACTGGCTTCCCGCCCGAGAACTTCACGGACCTGAAGCTCCCGGTCGTAGACCCGGACGGGAAGCTGAACGAAAACGCCTTGCAGACGGCACATGGCGGCGCACACAGCGTCGAAGCCATCGACGGCCTTACCGACGACGCTGTAGAGTCGGTGAAAGACTTGCTCGAAGACTTGGCACAGGAGGCGTTCGACGAGGACATCAGCGAGTAGGGAGAAAGGCGGCCACAAGTCGTAACCGTGGCAGTCGACAACGGCCAGTCATGCGCACTTCGACCATCATCCTGGCGTTCGGTGCAGGCCTGTTCGTACTGCCAATTCCCGGCACGTTCATCGGCGGAGCGCTCGTGCTCCTCGTCGGGGCGATCGTCCGGTGGCTGGGGAACTGAGGCGCACTGCTTTTCGGCCGTCCTCGCCCGTGCTTAGCTATCGGTTCGCTCCTCTGGTGGGATGAACGGACCGACAGATACGGTTCGGTGGGCAATCGTCGCGGCTCTAAGCGTGTAGGCAATAAAGAGCGCCAGCGGAACGAAGATGAGCGCGAGACCCACGCTCACGAGCATGGGGAGCAGCGAAGGAGCGACCATGACGCCACTCGACGTGTAGACGAGCGCGAGCAGGACCGTGACCACGAGCGCGAGGAAACCAGAGCTGGCGATGAAGCGAGAGAGTTGGGCGAAATCTTGCTGCAGTGAGAGGGTTTTGAAGAACTGGCGGGTCACCGCAATCGCCTCGAGAAGGCGGTCGATTGCGTCGAGTTGCTCGGTTGCCTCTGTCGGGAGGTCCGCGGTGTAGGTATTCTGCATGTATTCAGTCGCACGCAGGTTGCGTGCGTACTCGGTTCCCATGATGACCGAGAGAACGTCGACGATCGCCTCTTCGCTCTCGATTGCGTCGTCGATATTGGCCCCGTACTCGGCGACGTCGGCGGCGTACGACGAGAGCGTCGCGTGGGATTCAGCCGTGGACGTGAGGTTCTCGTCGAGTGTGTTCGCTCTGGCTTCGAGCGTCCGGGCGATGAGCGAGAGAAAATCAGCCGGGTCGTTCGGCGTCGTGGCTTCCCCAGCGAGGGTTCGAACTTCCTCGCGCAAGGTCCGCGAACCGTCGAGTTTGTCGCGCAGTTCGTTCGGCGACCCGAACACGCGCGAGAGAATGAGCTGGTTGATAGAGAGCGCGACGGTAATCAGCGTCAGCACGCCCGACGCGAGGCCACTCGTGAAGAGTGACGAGGCGACGCTGCTCGGGCCGACAGCCAGCACGCCGACAGCGACGAGCGAGAAGAACGTGAGAAAGACGACGAGTGTGAAGATGCCTGCAACCACGAGCCGGTTGCCGCCGAGCAGAAACCAATTTACCAGGCGCTCGAGTGGACCTGCTGTCTGCTGGACAGACGAGACAGTCTCCGGTGGCTCACCCATCGTCCCCACGCCCCCAGAACAGGACAGCGATGAAGAACGAATTCACAGGTTAGAGGGTGTTTTCAGGCCATTTTCGACGTTCGCTACAAAATAACTCATTGGTGAATCAAAGGCTCACAGTCCCTTAAATCGGCTGGCCGCAAATGCAACGCATCTGTCGTGGAAGAAGTTGTGAATACCAACGGAGTGGTGCGGTTAATCCCGGAAACGATAGGTGATTGCGTAGAAAATCACGGAAATACAAGTCATAAGTAGCAGAAAGTCACCCATAACAGGACGATTGACCAACTGACATTTGGATTTTGAGAATAAATACACAAGCCTTAACACCGGCTGGGACATTCGTCCATTCGTAATGGCGAAAGGTACGGTTGATTTCTTCAACGACACCGGCGGTTACGGATTCATCAAGACGGACGACGCAGACGACGACGTGTTCTTCCACATGGAAGACATCGGCGGCCCTGACTTAGAAGAAGGTCAGGAAGTCGAGTTCGATATCGAGCAGGCCGACAAAGGCCCACGCGCGAAAAACCTGGAGCGCCTGTAATCATGGCGAAAGGGAAAGTCGACTTCTTCAACGACACCGGCGGCTACGGTTTCATCAAGACAGAAGACTCCGACGACGACGTGTTCTTCCACATGGAAGACGTCGGCGGCCCTGACCTCGAGGAGGGGCAGGAAGTCGAGTTCGACATCGAACAGGCCGACAAAGGCCCCCGCGCGAAGAACGTCACCCGTCTGTAAACCGGGTTCTACGTTTTACGCGAATTCAACATTCTCAGCGTATTTTACGGTCGTGAGCGACGCATCGGGCCGCATCCGACCGCCACACAAACGTTTTTCCGCAGTACGGACGAGGGTGAACCATGGCATCAAGTGTCGAAGAATTCCTGGAGATTAGTCAACTCAAACACGAATACTGCTATCGAATCGACGACGGCGACTACGACGAGTGGGTGTCGCTGTTCACCGAGGACGGAACGTTCGGACGGGCCGGGCAGGACCCCGCCGAGGGGGCCGAGGGCCTCCAGTATTTCGCGACCGAGATTTTCGACAATATGTACCAACAGACCGCACACCTGCTCTCGAACCCGGTCATCGACGTGGACGGGGACGAAGCGACCGGGCAGTGGTACCTGCTGCTCCAGTTCACTGACGACGAGGGGGAACAGCAGTGGATGCAAGGGCGCTACGAGGATGAATTCGAGCGCGTAGACGGGGAGTGGAAACTCTCGTCGGTGACGGTGGTCCCGCAGGCGAGCGGGTCGCTCTGAGCGACAAATCCTCCCGGCGGTTCAGTCGTCGTCCCGCATCCGAACCGTGAGACACGGGGCCGGCGAGCTCCGGACGACCTTTTCTGCGACGCTGCCGAGCAGGTAACGTCCGAGACCCGTACGACCGTGGGTCCCCATCACGACGAGGTCGATGTCGTTGTCCTCGACGTAGCGCAGGATCTCGCGATGTGGCGACCCCGTCTCGATGGTCGTCTCGACGACGACGCCTTCTTCGACCGCCTGGGCTTCGATGTCTGCGACCGCGCGTTCGCCGTGTGCCTGAAGCGAGTCGATGATGAGCGCCACGTCCACCTCGGGGGCGAACGCAGCCGTGTCCACCACGTAGAGGACGTGGAGTGTCGCGTCGTAGGTTTCGGCGATGTCGAGTGCTTGCTCGACTGCCTTTTCGGTCCCCTCACTGCCGTCGGTCGGTATCAAAATGTTATGGTACATACAGAAACTATGACGTTCGCTGTCTTAGCGATAGTGCTTGCCCGCCTGCCACAGCACACTTACGTCAAGTGAATGTATCTCTGTCCTGCTGTTTTCACCTTGCTATCACGGGTGACGCTACGTTTAATATCTCATACGACTTATAAGGGTGTCGGTAACCTACCATGCGATTCAACGACCGATTCGACGAGATGGACCGCCTGATGGAACAGATGCGCGAACGCATGATGCGCTCGCCGTTCTGGGGCATGGAGGGCGGCGACTTCGCCGCCAACTTCCGCAACATGGGTGGCAACCTGACCCTAGAGACCGACGAGGAGGGCTACGTCGTCCTCGGCGACATGCCCGGCTTCGAGAAGGAAGAAATCGACATCCGCTTCGACAAGGGTGTGCTCACCGTCACAGGCACCCACGAGGTAGAGAGCGAGTACGCCTCACAGCGCCGCCAGGTCCACGAGCAGCTGACGATTCCCGGTGAGATTCGGGAAGCCGACATCACCGCCTCGTACCGCAACGGCGTCCTCGAAATCCACCTCCCAACCGTGGAGGACATGGACGACGACAGCCACCGCATCGAGATTAGCGACTAAGTCGCTCGCTCAGTTCGACGCTCCGTTTTTCAGAAAATAATGTTGTGCCGAAACGCGTGTGGGACGTTACGCGTCCGATTCTTCCGGTTCTAGTTCAGAAATCGTGATTTCTTCGAGATTTATCTCCTCTACGTTGTCTTCAAAATCCTCGAGTTGTTGGTCTTCACCGACCGTTGCCAGTTCCCGTTCGGCCTCGACCGCGAGCAGTTGTTTCTCCTTCTGGAGGCCCTTCTTCTCTCGGCCACGCTTTGCATCTGGCATAGACGAATGTGGTACGCTACCAAGGTACTTGAAGCTGCCTCGGCTGGCAAATGAAGCGAAAAGCTGTCCGGAAACCTGAACGACGCGGTCAGATTGGATTACTGGACGAGCGCTTCCGGAGGCCGGCCCGCGAGACGGTCGCGATCGTGTGGCTCTTCGAAGTCGAGGACTGGTCCCTTCGGGATGATACCCTTCGGATTGAGGCTCTCGTGGGTGGTGAAGTAGTGTTCCTTGATGTGTGCGAAGTCGAACGTCTCCGCGACGCCGGGCGTCTGGTAGAGGTCTTTCAGGTAGTTCCAGAGGTTCGGGTAGTCGGCGATGCGGCGGAGATTGCACCGGAAGTGATTCACGTACACCGGGTCGAAGCGCACGAGCGTCGTAAACATACAGATGTCCGCCTCGGTGAGGCGGTCGCCGGCGAGGTAGCGCTGGTCTTCGAGCACGTCTTCCCAGTAGTCGAGATTATCGAACAGCTCGGTGACGGCATTCTCGTAGGCGTCCTGTGAATCGGCGAAGCCGGCGCGGTAGACGCCGTTGTTGATTGGCTCGTAGATGGCGTCGATAATGTCGTCTATCTCCTCGCGGTAGCCCTCCGGGTACAGCGTCACCTCGGTGTTGCCGAAGTCCGCGAAGGCCGTGTCGAGCATCCGAAGGATTTCCTCGGATTCGTTGTTGACGATGGTTCCCGTTTCCTTATCCCAGAGGACGGGCACGGTGACGCGCCCAGTGACGTTCGGGTCGGCTTCGAGGTAGGTCTCGCGCAGATAGTCGAAGTCGTTGATGGAGTCCGCCGTACAGCCCGCCTTCTCGGGCGTGAACTGCCAGCCACCCTCGTCGCGGTAGGGGTCGACGACGTCCATCGAGATGACGTCCTCGAGCCCGCGAAGGCTTCTGATGAGCGCGGTGCGGTGGGCCCACGGACACGCCCACGAGATGTAGAGGTGGTAGCGCCCTGCCTCCGCCGGATACTCGGCCTCCGGGTCGTCCTCGATCCAATCGCGAAACATCGTGGACTGGCGCTCGAATTCGCCGTCCAAATTCGTGGACTCGTAGTGGTGACCCCACTCGCCATTTTTGAACATCTTCATGGCTGATGCATAGGAAGAAACGGCAATAACGGCTCGCAATCGTGTGACCGATTCGCACGAAATCGGGCGCGAGAGAGACCCAAACGGTGCCGTCGGTTCGAAGGGTTTATTGACGCGGTAGGCGTCAGCCTCCAGTAGTAACCATGGCCGACAAACCTGCCTCGATGTACCGGGACATCGACAAGCCGTCGTACACCCGACGAGAGTACATCACCGGAATCCCCGGTTCCAAAGTCGCACAGTACAAAATGGGTGCCGTGGACGCAGACCCCGACGACTACCCTGTCCAAATCTCCCTCGTTCTCGAGGAAGCCTGCCAGATTCGTCACGGGTCGCTCGAAGCAGCACGCCTGAGCGCGAACCGCGCGCTCATCAAGCAGCTCGGTGAGGGCAACTACAAGATGATTCTCCGCAAGTTCCCCCACCAGGTCCTCCGTGAGAACAAACAGGCAACCGGCGCGGGTGCAGACCGTGTTTCTGACGGGATGCGCCTCGCCTTCGGGAAGCCAGTCGGCACCGCCGCACGCATCCAGAAGGGCGAGCGCCTGTTCACCGCGTGGTGTGACGTGAAGGACGCCCCCGTCGTCAAGGACGCCTTCCGTCGTGCCTACAACAAGGTCACGCCGCCGTGTCGCATCGTCGTCGAACGCGGCGAAGAACTGCTCGTCGCGTAAGTCGGCCACGGACCCTTTTTATCGCTGCCCACGCTCAGTCAGCGTATGCTGCGTCTCGCGGTTGCGACGGACAAGGAAACGTACCAACGTATCCAGTCGCCACTCGAAGCCCGAGGAATCGTCGCAGAACACGTCAGAACGTCAGAGCGAACGCTCTCGCTCACCGAACCCTGGGACGGGTTCGATGTCGGCTTCGTCTACCCCTCACGCATCATGGAAGGCGGCGTCGCAGACGCGCTCCTCGATGTTCCGTGGGTCAACGACCGCGAGGCGATTCTCACCTCTCGAAACAAAGCGGGCGTCATCGCCACACTCGCCCGCGAGGGGATTCCCGTCCCCGAGACGACGCTCGTGTCGAATCCCACCGAACGGGCCGACCTCGAAGCCGTGTTCGCGGACTTCGAGACGCCCGTCGTCGTCAAACCCAACTCCACGACTCGCGGAACTGGGGTCGTAAAGGTCCACGACGCAGACTCCTTTCTCGGCGTCACCGACTACCTCACGCTCGTCCACGACTACATGGCGACCGGCGACAAATCGTTTCTCGTCCAGGAGTTCGTTCCCAACGCACGGGACTACCGCGTGATGGTCCTCGACGGGGAATACGTCGGCGCGGTCGAACGTCGCCTGCCCGAAAATAGCGACCACTGGAAACACAACGTCCACCGAGGAGCCACAGCCACCGGTGTGGACCTTTCTGAAGACCTCAAAACACTCGCCGAGCAGACCGCAGAAATCCTCGACATCCCGTTGCTCGGCGTCGATATCCTCGCCACCGACGAGCGAGCGGTGGTGAACGAGACGAACGCGCGACCGACCATCGACGACTCGGCGAAGTACGAAGACGGGTTCTACGACCGACTCGCTGGAGTCATCAGAGAGACGGCGAAATACGAGTGAGAACGCTCAGTTAACGCTGATATCGGCGGAATCCTCGGCACGTTCGAGGGTCACTTCGAGGACGCCGTTGTTGTAGGTGGCTTTCGCCGAGTGTTCGTCGACGCGAACAGGGAGCGTGACGTGTTCGTCGTAGTTTCGCGTGTCGCTCTCTGCGGTGATGGTGAGCGTCTTTCCATCGCACTTCAGGTCGATTTGGTTCTTGTCGATGCCCGGTAGGTCCGCGATGACGCGAACGACGTCCGTCTCCTCGTAGACGACGACGTGCGGGCTTTCGCTCCCGTCTGCCCGGTCTACGTTGACGTCCACGTTGCCGCCGATGACGTCGTTCATCATCCGCTCGATTTCCCGGAACAGGTCGTCGAACGGGTCGCGGTCATCTCGTCGTTTCATTGGTATGCTGTAGGGTGGTTGAAGCCAAAAGACTTGGGACGGTTAGATGCCCATGCCCATCGCCTCGTTGGTCTTTTCGACGCTCTCTTTGGCGTCTGCGGTACCGAGGACGGCGCGGATGGCGTCTACGTTCTCAGGAACCACGTCTGACTCCTGGTGGATGGCCTGGAACAGATAGAGGTCGTTTCCTTCCATGCTGATGGACTCGCCCCAGATACAGTTCTCCCAGAGGTCGCCGCGCGGGCGGTCAATGTCGTGGGCGAGTTCCTTCAGCTTGCCCGCCCCGTCGATGTTCATGTGCTCGGGGATGACGAACGTGCGCGACTCGTTTTCGAGGAGTTCACGAACCTCCGCTGGGTCCGGCGTCGATTCGAGTTCGACGTTCACGCTGTGGGTGTGCATGAGCGTCGCTGGAACCTTCATGCCGAGGGTGTCGATTTTCAGGTCCGGGAAGATGGTCTTCACGTCGGGACCGTGGTGGGAGGGCAGCGAGATTGGGTTCGGGAGGATGTCGTTGATGGGACCCCGAGACGTCTGACCGGGGTCGCCACCGCGGCGGACGAGCGTGACGCGCATCTTCTCGATGCCGTACTCCTCTTCGAGGGGCGCAGCGAGTCGTGAGAGGCCGGTCGTGTTACAGGAAACGACGCGGACGTGGTCTGCGCCCTCCGCCTGCGCGAAGTTGCCGCGGGCGTTGAAGCTTACGTCGACGAGGTCCGCGTCCTCGCCACCCTGGTAGAGCGCGGGCGTCTCGTACTGCTCGTAGAGTTCCTTGTTCTGCGCGCCGATGCCGGACGGGGTGGCGTCGACGATGATGTCGGCTTCCTCGATGAGTTCCTCGACCATGCCGTCGATTTCGATACCCGAATCCGCGAACAGTGAGGCGCGGTCTTCGATGGCGGCGTAGAGCGGGTAGCCCTTCTTCACCGCCGTCTCCGCCTCGAAGTTCGGGCGCGTCTTCGCGACGCCGATGACTTCCATGTCATCCTGTGCGCGAACGGCGTCCGCGACGCGCTTACCAATTGTGCCGTAGCCGTTAATCCCGACTTTTATCATATGTGGCGGTGGTTTTGCTGTCCGCATAATCGTTTCGGGCAATCGTGTATGTCGTCAGCGTGGCACAACGTCTCGGATGGGAACGTTGAATGGCACCCGTCACTAGGCAGTTATCATGTCAGAACAGGCCACCGACGCCGCCCTCGCCGCCGCGGCCGAGACCGCCATCAACCAGTGTCTCGACCTCCAGTCCGACGAGTCCTGCCTCATCGTGACCGACGACAAACGCGTGCGAATCGGCGAAGCACTCTACGAGGCCGCCCGAAACGTGACAGCAGACGCATCAATCATGCGCTACCCGCCGCTCAGCCAGCACGGCGAAGAACCCGCCGCGCCCGTCGCGGCCGCCCTGCGCGAAGCAGACGTGTTCCTCGCGCCGACGACCAAGAGTCTGAGCCACACCCGCGCCCGCAGCGAGGCGAACGAGGCGGGCGCGCGCGGCGCGACGCTGCCGGGAATCACCGAAGCAGTGTTCACGACCGGTCTCGACGCCGACTACGAGAACATCAAGGAGACGTCCTACGATACGATAGCGAAGGTCGAGAACGCAACGACCGTTCGCGTCACCTCCCCACAGGGCACCGACATCACCTTCAAGTTCGGCGACCGCAAATGGCTCGCGGACACCGGCATCGTCCACAAACCCGGCCACTTCTCGAACCTGCCCGCAGGCGAGGTGTTCATCAGTCCGGTCACTGCGAACGGGACGTTCGTCGTCGACGGCACGATGATGCCCTACGGCCTGCTCGACGAGGGACAGGAGCTCTCATTTACGGTCGAAGACGGCTACGTCACCGAGGTCAGCGACGACGACATCCGCGGGCAAATCGAAA
Organism: Haladaptatus sp. DYSN1; assembly: GCF_029489995.1. Taxonomy (NCBI): domain Archaea; kingdom Methanobacteriati; phylum Methanobacteriota; class Halobacteria; order Halobacteriales; family Haladaptataceae; genus Haladaptatus; species Haladaptatus sp. DYSN1. The sequence goes on along the minus strand of NZ_CP120470.1, from coordinate 737,703 downwards.
CCGCCGCAAAAGAGGTCGGGAAGGACGCCTACAACCTCGCCGAATTCGGCATCGGGACGAACGTCGCCGTCGACGAACTCGTCGGCTCCGTCCTCTTAGACGAGAAGGCGGCGGGCACGGTCCACATCGCCATCGGTGACGACGCGGGCATCGGCGGCGACGTGTCCGCGCCGCTCCACCTCGACGGCATCCTCCGCGAACCGACCGTGTACGCAGACGGCGTAGAAATCGAACTGCCACAGCCACGCCGGGACTGACGCCTCTCGCGAACCGCCACGCACTTTTAGGCTGGGACGGCTAGATTCGACCATGAGTACACAATCAGACCGCGTTGCCGTGGTCTGCCCCTCGTGTTCGCCCACACTCGAAACCGTCCACGAGGTGCTGAAGCCCGGAAGCGGCCAGATCACCGTCCGTTGTACGGACTGCGGTCACGTCCACAAGACGACCGTCGAGAGCGAATCGACCGTTGAGAAGATGGTCGTCATCTCTCAGGACGGCGAGTCCGTGAAAGCCACTGTGAGCGCCCCGCCAAAGGAGACGAGCGCCGTCGGCGAGGAGTTCATCGTAGACACCGAGGAGGCCATCCTCACCGTCCGCATCACGAGCATCGAAACGACCGACGGCAACCGCGTCGAGGAAGCGACAATCGAGGACATCAAGACGTTCTGGACGCGCGCCGTGGACAACATCAGCGTCAATGTCACCATGCACCCGAAAGACGGGCGACGTGACGAGACCAAGAGCCTGAAGATTCAGGTGCCCGGCGACTACGACTTCACCGTCGGCCGCACCGAGGAACTGGACGGCGAGGAGTTCACTGTCGAAGGCATCATCCTCCGCGACGACGCCGAGGGCTACGACCGCGAGCAGTTCGACTTCGGCGGCGACTCGGCGAAGGCAAAGGACATCAAGCGACTCTACGTCCGCGACGAGAGTTCGACCGCCTGGTCGGCCTGGTAACGAAAAAGAAAAACGCCGAATCCGCAATCGCCGCGCTTATTCGAGGTCGAAGCGGTCCAGGTGCATTATTTTGCTCCACGTCTCGACGAAGTCGTCGACGAACTTCTCTTCTGCGTCGTTGCCACCGTAGACCTCTGCGATGGCTCGAAGCCGCGAGTTCGACCCGAAGACGAGGTCGGCGCGCGTCGCCTTCCACTTGACTTCGCCCGTGTCGCGGTCGTGCCCTTCGAACAGGTTGTCGGACCCTTCGACTGGTTGCCAGTCGATGTCCATGCCGAGCAGGTTCACGAAGAAGTCGTTCGAGAGCGTCCCCGGTCGGTCAGTGAAGACGCCGAGGTCGGCCCCTTCGTAGTTCGCGTCGAGCGCCCGCATCCCGCCGACGAGCACCGTCATCTCGGGTGCCGTCAGGTTCAGCAGGTCCGACTTGTCCACCATGGCTTCCTCAGCAGGTCGTTCGGCCGCCTCGGAGCGGTAGTTCCGGAACCCGTCTGCGTCCGGTTTGAGCGCCTCGAACGATTCTGGGTCGGTCTGCTTCTGCGAGGCATCGACGCGGCCCGGTTCGAACGGGACGGTCACGTCGTAGCCGGCGTCTGCCGCCGCCTGATCGACTGCTGCGTTGCCACCGAGGACGATGAGGTCTGCGAGCGAGACCTGCGTCCCATCGGACTGAGAACTGTTGAAGTCCTCCTGGATGCCTTCGAGCGTTTCGAGAACGGTCGCGAGTTGCTCGGGTTCGTTGACCTCCCAGTTCTTCTGTGGGTTGAGGCGAATGCGGGCCCCGTTCGCGCCACCGCGCTTGTCGCTGTCGCGGTACGTCGATGCCGACGCCCAGGCGGTCTTGACCAACTGGGAGCGGGACAGTCCTGAATCGAGAATCTCCGCCTTGAGCGTGGCGACGTCGTCCTCGTCAATCAGATCGTAGTCGACTTCGGGAAGCGGGTCCTGCCACAGCATCTCCTCGTCCGGAACCTCCGGACCGAGGAACCGAATCGGTGGGCCCATGTCGCGGTGAATCAGCTTGTACCACGCCTTCGCGAAGGCGTCCTGGAACTCGGCTGGGTTCTGCTGGAAGCGCTCGATGATTTCCCGATAGTCCGGGTCGCGCGTCAGGGCGATGTCCGTCGTCAGCATCATCGGCGTCTGCTTTTTCGACGAGTCGTGGGCGTCCGGGACGGTGTCGTGAAGGGTCTCGTCCGTTGGCTTCCACTGCCACGCACCGCCGGGGCCTTTCTCCGGTTCCCACTCGTAGTCGAGCAGGTTGTTCAGGTAGCCCATGTCCCACTGGGTCGGCGCGTCCGTCCAGGGGCCTTCGATACCGCTCGTAATCGTATCGGCACCTCTTCCGGATTCGTGGTCGCTCTCCCAGCCGAGGCCTTGCTTTTCGATTGGAGCTGCCTCGGGCTCCGGACCGAGGTTCTCCGGGCTGTCGGCACCGTGGACCTTCCCGAAGGTGTGCCCGCCCGCGATGAGTGCGGCCGTTTCCGTGTCGTTCATCGCCATGCGGCTGAACGTCTGGCGGATGTTGTCCGCCGAGGCGAGTGGGTCCGGCTGTCCGTCTGGCCCCTCGGGATTCACGTAGATGAGACCCATGACGGAGGCCCCGAACGGATTCTCGAGTTCGCCGCTCTCGTCGAAGCGCTCGGACGCTTCCATCTCGTTTTCCGGCCCCCAGTCGACTGCCTCGTCGGGTTCGTAGGCGTCGACGCGCCCACCGGCGAAGCCGAACGTCTCGAAGCCCATCGACTCCAGGGCGACGTTTCCGGTCAGGACCAGCAGGTCGGCCCACGAGAGTTTCTGGCCGTACTTCTGTTTGACCGGCCAGAGCAGTCTGCGCGCCTTGTCGAGGTTCGCGTTGTCAGGCCAGCTGTTGAGCGGGGCGAACCGCTGTCGGCCGCCCGCCGCGCCACCGCGGCCGTCGGTCGTCCGATACGTGCCGGCGCTGTGCCACGCCATTCGGATGAATAGCGGGCCGTAATGGCCGTAGTCGGCCGGCCACCAGTCCTGTGAATCGGTCATTACCGCTTCGATGTCCGCTTTTACCTCGTCGAGGTCGAGCGAGAGAAATTCTTCTGCGTAGTCGAAGTCCTCGTCCATCGGATTGCCGGGGTCGGCGTTCTGGTCGAGGATTCGCAGGTTCAGTTGGTTCGGCCACCAGTCTTGGTTGGATTTGCTCATTGGGTGTGTGCCTCTGTTACGTCGTTCGATGTGGGCTGACCGGAAGTGGTCAGCTGGTCGGTTCGCGCTGCAGTCGTCTTGGAATGGTCGGGTGTCCCCATCCCACGTGGTGGTCTGACGTCAGACATTCAATTCAGTCGTATGCGAACTTAGGGTGACAGGCGAAAAAAGGTAGCGGAGACGGCAGGGAGTGGACGGCGTTCGTTTTTACGTCTCCCGTCCGTTTCTCCGCCCATGACGGAGGCACGCTAATGCCAACTCGAGACACCGACCACCGCGAGGAGTTCCGCGAACTGCTCGTCCTCTGGGCGGCGCGTCGCGCCGGAATCCTCGACGCAGTGATGACCAGGGCGGGGACGCCCGCGGCGGTGGCCCGCGAAGCCGACGTGACCGAACGAGCGGCGCGAATCACCATCGAGGCGCTCTGTGAGCGAGGCTTTCTCAAACAGGTCGGCGAGGAGTACGAACCGACGAATCGGGCGCTCGGCTTCTTCGCAAAAACCGACCTCAAATCCATCGGGCGACTCTCGCACGAACTCGACGCGTTAGACCGCTGGGTCGCCCTCCCGGAGGCGATGCAGTCTGGACTGCCGACGCCCGAACCGCCGGAGTGGACGGTGAACAGGCTCGGTGCGCACGCGGCGATGGACGACGCGACGGTTCGCGCCGTCGTGACCGCGGCCGTCCACTACCACGACGGCGGCCTCCGAGTGCTCGACGTCGGCGGCGGCCCGGGCACCTACGCGCTCGAATTCGCGGCGCGTGGCTCCGACGTGACGCTGCTCGACGCACCCGACGTGGTCGAACGCGACCGCAAACAACTCCGCCACGAGGACATCGAGCTGCTCGCCGGCGACTACATCGATTCGATTCCCGGTGAATACGACCTGGTTTTCGCCGGTGGCGTGGCTCACTGGCACGGGCCAGCCGACGTCGCCGCGCTCGTCGAGAACGCCGCGGGCGCGCTCGCACCGGGTGGGTCGCTCGTGATGAGTGAGTCCGTACGCGGACGCGCCGCAAACGCCGCGCTCGTGGGTGCGCACATGCTCGCGCAGAGTGAGCGCGGAGACACGCACACCGAAGCGCAGTTTCGCGAGTGGTTGTCGGCAGCTAGTTTGAAGCGGATTCGCGTCGAATCCATCCCCGGTACGGACCTGCAAGTGGTCTGTGGCAGGCGCGCCATTGATTAGTTTCCGGTCACTCTCTCGGGTATGGACCTCGCGGTGCTCCGCGACGACATGGTCGCGAGCCTGGAACACGAGAGTAAACGCTGTGTGACGAGCGACGCGGTCAGCATCGCGATGCGCACCGTCCCCCGCCACTGCTTCGTCGACGACGCTCGTGGAGCCTACACGGACCAGGCGTTCGACCACCGTGGAACGACGATTCTCGCTCCGAGCACCGCGGGTCGCCTCCTCGAAGCGCTCTGTCTCGAACCCGACGAGTCGGTTCTCATCGTTGGCGCTGGCGTTGGCTACACCGCCGCCGTCGTGGCCGAAATCGTCGGCGCAGCCAACGTCCAGGCCGTCGACATCTCGCGTCAGCTCGTCTACGACGCCCGTCAGTGCCTCGCCGATGCCGGATACGAAAGCGTCTACGTAGACCAGGGTGACGGGGCGTTCGGCTTGCCGGCATACGCGCCGTACGACAAGATTCTCGTGGAGGCCGCATCCGTTCGACCGCCTGCCGCGCTCCTTGACCAACTCGCGCCGGGTGGCCGGTTGGTGATGCCACTCGGCGCGGGCGAGCAGACGCTCGTCGCCATCGAGGGCGGCGACGTGGTCGAGCACTGCGGAACGGTCATCTTCCGGCCACTACTCGTAGACGGCGAGCAAGCGGGGACGGTCGAACGCAACCGCACTGCCCGCGAGGACTACGAACACGCCGTTCGCGACGCGGAGTCGCGCCACGGCTGGGAACAGGAGTGGATCGACTGGGACCACCGCCTCTAGTCGCGCACCACCAGCAATTCCGTATTTTCCCGTCGGTCGACGAACGAACTACCAGCCGGTGGCTTCACCGATAGTTCGAGCGTGCCCATGTCGCGGTTGGGAGCGAGACTCGGAGAGAGTGAGACTGTCGCCTCACCATCGCCGTTCGTCCGCGCTGTGTGAATGCGTTCGAGGTCTGCGGTGCCGCCACGAACGACGACGGTCGCGTTGGAGACCGAATTTCCGTCGGCGTCGACAACTTCGAGTGTCACGTCCTCAGAGCCGGGATTGATGACCGCTGGTTGAGGGCGAACGTCGAGTTCCGAAACCGCGAGCCCCTGCACGCCAGAGAGCATGTTCATCATCACGCTGAGACTCGCCACGCCCACCACGAGCGCGATGACGAGTCGAATCGGTAGGCTTTCGATTGCACGGTCGTCAGCGAGCAGCCTGCTGAATGCGGACATACCCCGGGCTGGTCCCGCGTTCTGATATAAAGTCTCGGACGAGGGTTCAAGTGCGATACCGAGACGAGAGGGAGCCATGGACGTGCTCGGACGGCGGGATTCGCAGGGGCCAGTTGCGAGTGTGGGCCACTTCAGAGCACGCGACGGAAGTCGCGGCGGCGAGGTGGGACTCGACCTGAACCGCCCGCACGCGGCGCTCGTCGTGGGCAAGCGCGGGTCGGGGAAGTCCTGCACTCTCGGCGTGCTGGCCGAAGAGGTGGCACAGGCCTCGGGTATCGCGCCGGTCATCCTCGACCCGATGGGCGCGTTCTCCGGATTGGCCGAGGCTGCCGGTGAGTTCGCGGCGACGGTCGAACGGTCACCGACGATTGCACCGGAGACGCTCTCACCGCGTGCCTGGTGTGGGCTGTTCGACCTGGACCCGGCCGGCGCAGTGGAGAGTCTCGTCTGGCGTGCGGCGAGAGCGAAGCCGACGCTCGACGCGATGGAGGAATTCGTGGAGACAGCAGAAGCAGGTCGGGCGACGCGCCGTGCCGCCCTCAATCACCTCGCACTCGCACGCGAGTGGGGCTGCTTCGGACCCGATGGCCTGTCGGTTGGCGCACTCTGTACAAGTGCCCTGACAGTCCTCGACTGCGCTGGCTTACCTGCCGCTCCGATGAACGCCATCGGCCGAGCAGTCGCGGACGCGCTCTATCAAGCGCGAATGCGTGGCGAAATCGACTGTTTCCCGTGGTTGCTCGTCGACGAGGCGCACGTCTTCTTCGACGGTTTAGCCGCGCCGGCGCTCCGGACGTTGCTCACCCGCGGTCGCCAACCCGGTGTCAGCCTCGTCGCCGCGACCCAGCGTCCCGGCGCGTTGCCGCCAGTGGCCCACTCGCATGCGGACCTGCTGGTCGTCCATCGAGTGACGAACGAAGCAGACCGGCGGGCGGCCGCGAGCGCCCGTCCGACGTATCTGGACGGCTCGTTCGCAGGTCGGATGCCGACGGAGCCGGGCGAGGCGCTCATCGTGGATGACGTTACCGAACGGATGCACGCGGTAAAAATCCGACCCCGGGAGACCGCCCACGGCGGAGATACCCCTTTCGTGTCTTCGCTCACCGAGTGAAAGAGAGATGGCCAGCCTCCACCGGGCAAGTTAGAGGCTGGTCGAAAGTTGTCAGAGGCACGTATCGAGTCCGGGCAAGGCTCGACCGCACCAAATTAGAATAGAGACCGCAGGGGCATATCCCCTTGGCATGAATATCCAAGTTGTTAACGTCCCGGTGGGAATTTAGTGGCGATTTTCTTACAGGACCGGATGATAGCATAATACTGCGCGACTCTCTGACGAATCCTCTAAGAGCCTTGGCTCGCGAAAACACCCGAAATACGGTCATTCGTGTCGTGAAAGGTGGTCGGTGGGAATCCGCCAAAAAACGTGTCAGACCAGCGAGTGAACTTACAACCAATTGTTGCCGATTCCACAAGCGTGGGAACCGCTCTGCATCGACGAGGGACCAGTCAGAGGAGGTTGATTTTGTGTGAAGACGAATCTGTTCGGTCGTTTTCGGGGTGCGAGGTATAGATCGCTCTTGCTCTGAGGACGGTAGGAAACGGAAAAGTACCCGAGCCTCACTGTGCTGGGAGCACGGCGGATTTGAACACCAGTCGCAGGCAAGCTGCTCCTTTGTTCAAATCCCTCTGTGGGTGTTACACCAGAATCAGTCGTGCTCGGCGACGAGACGCCTCGCTGGACAAATTGGTTCTGTAGAAAACGCCCGAGCCGGGATTTGAACCCGGGTCACGACCGTGACAGGGTCGTATGATAGGCCACTACACCACCCGGGCGGGTGACGCAACTAACCGTTGCGGGGTGTCGGCCTTAAGGCTTACTAGGTGAGTACGAGGGTGGGAAAACCGCCCTCGTTCGTCAGCTGAGGTCCGTAGAAGTCGTTCAAGTTTCGCAGAAGCGAGGGCACCGTGGATTTGAACGACTCTCGCTCACGGTGTTCGCTCGAACGTTCAAATCCCTCTATAGTTGCGTTACAACTCACACGATTCCGAGCACACGCTACGCGGTGCTCGTCAGTTAGTTCGTTGAAAAAGCGCCCGAGCCGGGATTTGAACCCGGGTCACAACCGTGACAGGGTTGTATGATAGGCCACTACACCACCCGGGCGGGTGACGCAACTATTCGTAACGGAGTGTTGGTCTTAAGACTTACTAAATCGATGGACGACGGCGGGTGGTACCGTGTGCCCCGACCGGTTCGCGGGCGTGCCACGCGTGCGCGCTCGGAGACGAGGTTAACAACCCTTAAATGGACCGCGCCTGTACTGGCCTGTAGTATCTCGTGAGAGCCGCTTCTCCCACTGGCCAGAGGCAAACATGGTAGACGTAAGCCAACACAAACTTGTCCCAGAACACCTCGTGCTCGACGACGAGACGGTCGAGGAGGTTCTGGAAGAATACAACATCAATCGTACCGACCTTCCAAAAATCAAACGCACCGACCCCGCACTCCCGGACGAGGCGGAAGTGGGTGACGTCATCAAAATCGTGCGAAACTCCCGAACAACCGAGACGGCGGTCGTATACCGCCTCGTGGTGGAATAATGAATACGGACGATAGACGCGCAATCTCCAGACAGTACTTTTCGAGGGAACGACTCGCAGAACACCACTTCCGTTCGTTTAACGCGTTCTTGGAACGCGGCATGCAGGAGGTCGTCGAGGAAAAGGCGACCATCGAGACGGACATCGGCGACAAAGAAGGCGAAGAACCGGTGTACGTCGAACTCGGCAACGTCCGCGTTGTCACCCCGCGTGTACGCGAAGCAGACGGTAGTGAAGAGCTCCTGTACCCACAGGAAGCTCGCCTGCGCAACATCACCTACGCCGCTCCGGTGTTCATGGAGATGTCCATCATCAAGGGCGGCGAGGAAGAAGAAGAACGAGTCGTCGACCAGGCCGAGACGAAGGTCGGGCGCATGCCCATCATGGTCGGCTCGTCGAAGTGTAACCTGAACGGGTTCAACCACGACGAACTCGTCGAAATCGGTGAGGACCCGGCCGACCCCGGCGGCTACTTCATCGTCAACGGTTCAGAGCGCGTCCTCATGACGAGCGAGGACCTCGCGCCGAACAAGATTCTCGCCGAGTACGACACGAAGTACGGCGACGAAATCCAGGTGGCGAAAACGTTCAGCCAGCGCCGCGGCTACCGTGCGCTCGTGCTGTGTGAGCGAAATCGTGAGGGACTGCTCGAAGTCTCGTTCCCGTCCGTTTCCGGCAGCGTGAGTTTCGTCACGCTCGTCCGCGCGCTCGGACTGGAATCAGACGAGGAGATCGTCCACCGCGTCTCCGAGGACCCGGAAGTCGTGAAGTTCATGCTCGAGAACTTAGAGGCCGCAGAGGTCCAGACCACCGAGGAAGCCATCGAGCACCTCGGCAAGCGGGTCGCGAGCGGCCAGGGCAAGAACTACCAGTTGAAGCGGGCCAACTACGTCATCGACCGCTACCTCCTCCCCCACCTCCACGAGGACGGCGTCGACGAGGAAGAGGTCCGCATCAACAAGGCGTACTACCTCTGTCGGATGGCCGAGGCGTGTTTCGAACTCGCACTGCACCGCCGCGACTCCGACGACAAGGACCACTACGCCAACAAGCGCCTCAAGGTCAGCGGCGACCTGATGAAGGACCTGTTCCGGACGGCGCTCAACAAGCTCGCACGCGACGTGAAGTACCAGCTCGAACGTGCGAACATGCGTAACCGCAAACTCTCCGTGAACACCGTGGTTCGCTCTGACGTGCTCACCGAGCGCTTAGAACACCCAATCGCGACGGGCAACTGGGTCGGTGGCCGCTCGGGCGTCTCACAGCTCGTCGACCGCACGGACTACATGGGTGTGCTCTCTCACCTGCGCCGACTGCGCTCGCCACTTTCGCGCAGTCAGCCGCACTTCGAAGCCCGCGACCTGCACGCGACCCAGTGGGGTCGCATCTGTCCTTCGGAGACTCCTGAGGGGCCAAACTGTGGGCTCGTGAAGAACTTCGCGCAGGCGATGGAGCTATCGCAGAACATCCAGGACGAACAGGAACTCAAACGCGAACTGGCGTCGATGGGAGTCGAGGGCATCCCGGGTCTCGAAGGCGTCGAACCAATGGCGGACTAACATGAGCCAGGGAAGAGAAGCAAAAGTCTACGTAAACGGGAGTCTGGTCGGCACACACCCAGACCCGGCACAGCTTGCAAATCAGGTCCGAGAGGCCCGCCGACGCGGCGACGTGAGCGAGATGGTGAACGTCTCGGTCAAAGAGCGCACACGTGAGGTCATCATCAACGCGGACGCGGGACGTGCCCGCCGTCCGCTCCTCATCGTCGAGAACGGCGAACTGCTCGTCTCCGAGGAGGAAGTCGAGAAGGTCTCCGCGGGCGAACTCGAGTTCGACGACCTCGTCGACCGCGGCTACGTCGAGTACATCGACGCAGAGGAAGAAGAGGACATCTACGTCGCCGTCGAACCCGACGAGATTACAGAAGACCACACGCACTTGGAAATCGACCCGCAGCTCATCTTCGGTATCGGTGCGGGCATGATTCCGTACCCGGAACACAACGCCTCGCCGCGTATCACGATGGGGTCGGGGATGGTCAAACAGTCGCTGGGAATGCCAGCGGCGAACTACCGCATCCGCCCCGACACGCGCCAGCACCTCCTGCACTACCCACAGCTCTCGATGGTCAAAACGCAGACCACCGAACAGATTGGGTTCGACGACCGACCGGCGGCACAGAACTTCGTCGTCGCGGTCATGAGCTACGAGGGGTTCAACATCGAGGACGCGCTCGTCATGAACAAGAACTCCGTCGAGCGCGCGCTCGGTCGCTCGCACTTCTTCCGCACCTACGAGGGCGAAGAACGTCGCTACCCAGGTGGACAGGAAGACCGCTTCGAGATTCCGGACGACGAAGTGCGCGGCGCTCGCGGTGAAGAGGCCTACACGCACCTAGACGAAGACGGCCTCGTCAACCCCGAAACCGTCGTATCCGAAAACGACGTGCTCCTCGGCAAGACGAGTCCGCCACGCTTCCTCGAAGAACCGGACGACATGGGCGGCCTCTCGCCGCAGAAGCGCCGCGAGACGTCCGTCACCATGCGCTCCGGTGAGAACGGTGTCGTCGACACCGTCACCCTGATGGAGGGTGAAGACGGCTCGAAGCTCTCGAAGGTGAAAGTCCGCGACGAGCGGATTCCGGAACTCGGCGACAAGTTCGCGTCCCGTCACGGACAGAAGGGTGTCGTCGGCCACATGGCACCGCAGGAAGACATGCCGTTCACGGCCGAGGGCGTCGTGCCCGACCTCGTCCTGAACCCGCACGCCCTGCCGTCGCGGATGACGGTCGGTCACGTTCTCGAAATGCTCGGCGGCAAGGTCGGTTCCTTAGAGGGCCGCCGCGTCGACGGGACGGCCTTCACGGGCGAGAACGAGGAGAAGATTCGCCAGGCACTGCTCGACCAGGGGTACAACTCTGCGGGCAAAGAGGTCATGTACTCTGGCGTGTCCGGGGAGAAAATCGACGCCGAGATTTTCGTCGGCGTGATTTTCTACCAGAAACTCTACCACATGGTTTCGAACAAGATTCACGCGCGCTCTCGCGGGCCGGTGCAGGTGCTCACGCGCCAGCCGACCGAAGGGCGTGCGCGTGAAGGTGGGCTTCGTGTCGGGGAGATGGAGCGCGACGTGCTCATCGGGCACGGCGCGGCCATGGCGCTCAAAGAGCGCCTCCTCGACGAGTCCGACCGGGAGTTCATCTACGTCTGTGGACACTGTGGCATGAGCGCGGTCGAGAACGTAGACCAGCACCGCGTCTACTGTCCGAACTGTGGCGAGGAGACGGACATCCACCGTATCGAGATGAGCTACGCGTTCAAGCTCCTGCTTGACGAGATGAAGGCGCTCGGCATCGCACCACGCCTCGAACTGGAGGACGCAGTATGAGTTCCAATAGCACACCCAAAGAGATTGGCTCCATCAGCTTCGGGCTGATGAGTCCCGAGGAGTACCGTGAGATGAGCGCGACCAAAATCATCACCGCAGACACCTACGACGACGACGGGTTCCCCATCGACATGGGCCTCATGGACCCGCGTCTCGGAGTCATCGACCCCGGCCTGCAGTGTAAGACCTGCGGGAAGCACTCCGGGTCGTGTAACGGCCACTTCGGCCACATCGAACTCGCCGCGCCCGTCATCCACGTCGGCTTTACGAAGCTCATCCGGCGGCTCCTTCGTGGCACCTGTCGCAACTGCTCGCGGCTCTGCCTCACCGAGGAAGAGCGCGACGAGTTCCGCGACCAGCAGACGGTCGCTCGCGAACTCGGCAACGACCTGAACGACGTCACGAAGGCCGCCATCCGACAGGCCCGCAAGGCGGACACCTGTCCGTTCTGTGGCGAGACGCAGTACGACATCCAGCACGAGAAGCCGACCACGTACTACGAGGTCCAGGACGTGCTGGCGTCCGACTACGCAGAGCAAATCGCCGCGGCGATGCAGCCAAACGAGGAAGAAGACTGGGCTGGGCTCTCGCCACAGGAGCTCGCAGACAAGACGGAAATCGACCTCCAGCGTATCAACGAAATCCTCTCCGGAGAGTTCCGTCCGGTCGAGATGGACCGTCGCGCCCTCGAAAAGGCGCTCAAAATCGACCTGACGGTCGAAGACATGAACAAGCTGATGCCCTCGGACATTCGCGACTGGTTCGAGGACATCCCGGACGAGGACCTGGAAGTGCTCGGCATCGACTCCGAGCGCTCGCGCCCCGAGTGGATGATTCTCACCGTGCTGCCGGTTCCGCCGGTCACCGCACGCCCATCCATCACCCTCGACAACGGCCAGCGCAGTGAGGACGACCTCACGCACAAACTCGTGGACATCATCCGCATCAACCAGCGGTTCATGGAGAACCGCGAGGCGGGTGCCCCACAGCTGATTATCGAGGACCTTTGGGAACTGCTCCAGTACCACGTCACGACGTTCATGGACAACGAGATTTCGGGGACGCCGCCGGCCCGTCACCGCTCGGGTCGCCCGCTCAAGACGCTCAGTCAGCGTCTCAAGGGCAAGGAAGGGCGCTTCCGTGGTTCGCTGTCCGGGAAGCGTGTCAACTTCTCTGCGCGGACGGTCATCAGCCCGGACCCGACGCTCTCGCTCAACGAGGTCGGGGTTCCTGACCGCGTCGCAAAGGAGATGACCCAGACGATGAACGTCACCGAGCGCACCTTAGAGGAGGCCCGGACCTACGTTCGAAACGGCCCGGACGGCCACCCCGGTGCGAACTACGTGCGCCGCCCGGACGGCCGCCGCCTGAAGGTCACGCACAAGAACTGTGAGGAACTCGCAGAGAAGGTGGAGATTGGCTGGGAGGTCAACCGCCACCTCATCGACGGCGACATCGTCATCTTCAACCGCCAGCCGTCACTGCACCGGATGTCCATCATGGCCCACGAAGTGGTCGTGATGCCGTACAAGACGTTCCGCCTGAACACGGTTGTCTGTCCGCCGTACAACGCCGACTTCGACGGCGACGAGATGAACATGCACGCGCTGCAAAACGAGGAGGCGCGTGCCGAAGCGCGCGTCCTCATGCGTGTCCAGGAGCAAATTCTCTCGCCACGCTTCGGTGAGAACATCATCGGCGCGATTCAGGACCACATCAGTGGGACGTACCTGCTCACCCACGAGAACCCACAGTTCAACGAGACGCAGGCACTCGACCTGCTGCGCGCGACGCGCGTAGACGAACTCCCAGAACCGGACGGCAAGGACGAAGATGGGATGGCTTACTGGACGGGCCGCACCATCTTCTCCGAACTGCTGCCGGGCGACCTGAGCCTCGAGTTCACGTCCTCGGCGGGCGACACCGTCATCATCGAGAACGGCCAGTTGCTCGAAGGCACCATCGACGAGGACGCGGTCGGCGCGTTCGGTGGAAAGGTCGTAGACACCATCATGAAGCTGTACGGCGCGACCCGCGCTCGCATCTTCATCAACGAGATTTCCTCGCTCGCGATGCGTGCCATCATGCACTTCGGGTTCTCGCTCGGTATCGACGACGAGTCCATCGAGTCCGAGGCCGAAGAGCAAATCGACGAGGCAATCGACAACGCCTACGAGCGCGTCCAGGAACTCATCGAGACCTACGAGAACGGCGACCTGGAGTCCCTGCCGGGACGCACCGTCGACGAGACTCTCGAGATGAAAATCATGCAGACGCTCGGGAAGGCCCGCGACTCTGCTGGTGACATCGCAGAGGAGCACTTCGCCGACGACAACCCGGCGGTCATCATGGCCGAATCCGGGGCGCGTGGCTCGCTGCTCAACCTGACGCAGATGGCCGCGTGTGTCGGCCAGCAGGCAGTGCGCGGCGAGCGCATCAACCGTGGCTACGAGGACCGCACCCTGAGTCACTACCAGAAGGACGACCTTTCGGCGGACGCCCACGGCTTCGTCGAGAGTTCCTACCGGAAAGGACTCTCCCCGCGTGAGTTCTTCTTCCACGCGATGGGTGGCCGCGAGGGGCTCGTGGACACGGCAGTCCGCACCTCCAAGTCCGGCTACCTCCAGCGTCGGCTCATCAACGCCCTCTCCGAGCTCGAAACGCAGTACGACGGCACGGTACGCGACACGAGCGACACCATCGTTCAGTTCGAATTCGGTGAGGACGGTACGAGTCCGGTGAAAGTCTCCTCGTTCCAGGACCACGACATCGACGTCGATCAGATCGCAGACCGCGTGCTGAACGCGGAGTTCGAGTCCGAACGACGGAAAGAAGAGTACCTCGGCCTCAAACGGCCGCCAACGAACCTCTCGGAGTACGCTGACGTGCGTGAAAGCGAGTACGCCGCGGAGGGGGTCGAATCCGATGACTGAACAAGAATACGACGTACCCGAGGCAATCGCAGAACAGGTCGAAGCGACCGAGCTTCCGCGACGCCTCAAGACGAAACTCTACCAGACGTTAGAAGAGCGAAACGTCACCGACGAGCAGGCAGAAGAAATCGTCATGGCGGTCGAGAACCGCTATCTCGAGACCCGCGTCGACCCACTCGACCCCGTTGGCACCGTGAGTGCCCAGTCGATTGGTGAGCCGGGGACGCAGATGACGATGAACACGTTCCACTACGCGGGTGTGGCAGAAATCGACGTCACGCAGGGGCTTCCACGACTCATCGAGCTGGTGGACGCCCGCAAGACGCCGGACACCCCGATGATGACCATCTATCTGGAAGACGAATACGCCACGGACAAGGAACTCGCCCACGAGGTCGTCTGGAACGTCGAATCGACGCGCATCCTCGCGCTCGGTGACATCAGCACGAACGTCGCCGACATGCTCGTCCAGGTGAACCTGAACCAGGAGACGCTGGACGAACGTGGCCTGACTGCAGAAGACATCGCGGGCACCATCGAGGACAAACTCGGCGTGAAGACGGTCCAGAACGGCACGTCCATCGAGTTCGGGCCGGAGAAGCCGAGCTACCGCGACCTGCTCCAGCTCGTCGAGGAACTGCGCGAAATCGTGTTCAAGGGCATCGAAGACGTTCGTCGCGTCGTCATCCGCAAGGAGAACTTAGAAGACGAAGACCAGTACGTCCTCTACACCGAAGGGTCTGCCTTCGGCGAGGTCCTCACCATCGAAGGTGTGGACGCCTCGCGGACGACGTGTAACAACATCCACGAGATTCACCACACCCTCGGCATCGAGGCCGCCCGCGAGGCCATCATCGAGGAGACGATGAACACCCTCGAAGAGCAGGGGCTTGGCGACGTGAACATCCGTCACATGATGCTCGTGGCGGACATCATGACCAACCGCGGCGAAATCGAGTCCATCGGTCGCCACGGTATCTCCGGCAGCAAGGAGTCCGTGCTCGCCCGTGCGGCATTCGAGGTCACGGTCAACCACCTGCTCGACGCTGCCATCCACGGCGAAGTCGACGACTTAGACGGCGTCACGGAGAACGTCATCGTCGGGAAGCCAATCCGCCTTGGCACCGGTGACGTCGACCTCAAGATGGGGTCGATAAACCGGAGCGCGGAGCAGGCAGACTGATGAAAGTCACCCTCTCTGACACCGCTCGCCAGTTCATCGCCCTCTTCGAGGACGTGACGGGGGCGACCGCTCGCGACTGCGTGGTCGACGAGGAGAACGACCGTGTCATCATCCTCGTCGGCGCGGGCGAGATGGGCCGGGCCATCGGACCCGGCGGCAAGCACGTCAGAGAGGTCGAAGCCAAACTCGGCCGCGACATCGAACTCGTCGAAAATGCGGATACGCCAGAGGCGTTCGTCGCGAACGCACTCGCGCCGGCAGCGGTCTATCACGTCACCATCAGCCACAACAACGACACCGTGGCCTACGTCGAGGTCGACCAGGACGACGCCGGCGTGGCGATTGGGAGAGAGGGGCGCAACATCGCGGCGGCGCGGGTGTTAGCGAAGCGCCATCACGACATCGACGACATTCAGTTAACCTGACTCGCACGCGCGAGACAGGACACTTGCGGCGCTCAATTTTCGCGGTGAGAACGAAGAGAAGCGGAGGTTACCGGTTGAGTGCCTGGCGAGCGAGCGAGAGGCCGCCGATAATGACGATGGACGCGGCGAGCAGGAACGCGAGGCTCCACGACATGCCGACGACGATACCGGTAAAGGAGTTGGGTGCGCCGAAGGTATCGACGACGAGCCCGAAGACGAATAGGCCGAGGACGATGGCGATGAGTTTCAGCAGGAAGGCATACCGGAACAGTTTCTCTAAGAAACTCACGTCTGAGGAGGGACTCGTACCCGTTGGCGTTGACATAGGCAAATGTAGACGCGAAAACCGTAATAATCTTTTTCTCTTGATGACGGGGCACACGGTGCGTTGGGACGGACGGAGCCGGACGCGCCGTGCGTGCTCGCCCGGAGCGTGATACCACGCGTCACGTTTCGTCGTCGTGGCCCCGTCTACGGGTGCGAAAAGGGAGGCTTAAGTAGCTCCGTCAGGTACGAAAGCGTACTATGGCGAACGGCAAGTACGCCGCGCGGAAGCTCAAAAAGGACCGTCAGTCACACCGATGGTCCGACTCTGAGTACGCGCGACGCGCCCGGGGGCTCGGCGTCAAGTCTGACCCTCTCGAGGGCGCACCGCAGGCCCGAGGTATCGTCCTGGAGAAAGTGGGCATCGAGGCAAAACAGCCCAACTCTGCAATCCGAAAATGTGTCCGTGTTCAACTCATCAAGAACGGGAAGCAGGTCACCGCCTTCTGTCCTGGTGACGGCGCAATCTCGTTCATCGACGAACACGACGAAGTCACCATCGCCGGCATCGGCGGCGCGAAGGGTCGCGCAATGGGTGACCTTTCGGGTGTCAACTACAAGGTCGAGAAGGTCAATGGCGTGTCCATGATCGAGCTCGTCCGTGGCAACAAGGAGAAGCCGGTTCGATGAGCGAAGAGGAAGCACCAGAGCCAGAGCAGCCAGCGGGCAGCGACGAGCAAGAGACCGCTGCTGAGCTGTTTGGCAAGTGGGACGTCTCGGAAATCGAGTACACGGACCCAAGCACCAAACGCTACATCACCGTGACGCCCATCGCCCACACGATGGGTCGCCACGCAAACAAGCAGTTCCAGAAGAGCGAAATCAGCATCGTCGAGCGCCTCATCAACCGTCTGATGCAGACCGATGAGAACACGGGCAAAAAGCAGCAGGCGAGTTCCATCGTCGCAGACGCGTTCGACATCATCGCAGAGCGCACCGACGAGAACCCGGTCCAGATTCTCGTCCGCGCCGTCGAGAACTCCGCGCCCCGTGAAGAGACCGTCCGTCTCAAGTACGGTGGCATCTCGGTCCCACAGGCCGTCGACGTCGCACCACAGCGTCGCGTCGACCAGGCGCTCAAGTTCATCGCACAGGGCGCATACAGCGGCTCGTTCAAGAAGCCGACCAGTGCCGCAGAGGCACTCGCGTCCCAGCTGCTTGGTGCCGCAGACTACGACGTCCAGACGTACGCTATCGGGCAGAAAGAAGAGAAAGAGCGCGTCGCCGCCGCCGCTCGGTAACCGTTCCCTTCTCTCCGTTTTCACCGACCGCCGAGCGACAGCCTCGTCCCCGGTATAAACACCCGTTTGTTCCCGCCAGCAGGCTTTTTTATATTTGCAGAAATCGGTAGAAGAATGGCGGAGACTGACACACTCGTCCCACACGACCCCGTTGACGTTCCGGAGGTAGACTATTCGACGAAGGTGCTCGCTGGCGCTGCGACGGTTGGCATTCTGGTGAACCTGAACGCGCTCATCATCCCAATTCTGGGAATAATTGGCGGTGGCGTGCTCGCTGGGTTTATCGCGGCGTACGCGGCAGGCGGCACCTATCGCGGCGTCGCCCACGGCCTCATCGCGGGGGCACTGACGGGGTTCGCGGGCGGCCTCGTGGTCGTCCTGACCGGGAGCCTCATCGGATTGTACAGCGAACCACCGTCCTTGCTGTTGAACTTCGTCGGACCGGTGAGCCCGTGGTACGACCACATGGGCGGCGCGGGGAACCTCCTTATCGTGACGACGATTACGATACTCATCACGGTCGATGCCCTCCTTGGAAGCCTGTTCGGCAGCGGGGCACGCCGGGCGGTCGACCAGGTTATCGACCGCTGAGAACGATTACTTTTCGCGGACCAGTCCGTAGACGAGACCCATCATCCCGCCGTAGGTCGCCCAGCTAAACAGGGCAATTGGGTCCACGAGGGGAGTCGCGGTGGGGTAACCGAGGATGGCGAGCCACCCGGGGACGAAGAGACTCCAGAACATGAGACCGACGACGATGCCGTATCCCTGTCCGAGTGCGAACAGCGTCACGCCCAGTGCGGAGCGACTGAGCAGGGGGACGAGGAGCTTCTGGAGGACGGTGCTCTGACTGGAGAGCATGATGACCTTGTTGACGAACGCGTTCACCGACCCGGAGACGAAGGCAACGAACGGAATCCCGAGGAGGATGCCGTAGCCGAACAGCGCGAGCCAGCCGCCGTTGAGCGAGGCCATGCCCACGGTGGCGCCGATCTCGCGGATGGCGTCGGGGTTCCAGAGCTGGAGAATCAACCCGCCCTGAAACGCCCCGAACAGCCCACCCGCGACGATGGCCTCGAACTGCTCGCCAGTGATTGCGACCGAAGACCGGAGGTTCTCGTACATGGCCTCTCGTTCGATATATCGGTGGAAAAGTCTCGTGCAGTGTGCAGCCGGGTGTTTAAATATGTCCGGGTGACAGAGTGCGAGCAGGCCGAACTGACATTCTCAATACCATTTAATTCATTAAAATGAAACCAGGTAAGTTACTAATTCAAACCTGTTGTCATAAAGGACCGTGCTAACCCGGGGAAACTATCAGGTGGAAAACTGGCTTTCTGCAAGGTACGTGACGGCAGGTCACGGTGTGGGCGACCGAGCTGCCACGGGCCGATTGGGTCGTTCCCGATTATCCAGCGACAATCGATGGAAGTCGGGCTGGTCCACAGGCCCGTGTGTTGTGATGTCACCCCAACGTTGCCCTGCAGCGTGAGGACACACCCATCCCGTCGTCATCCTCGTGATACCCATGTACAGAAAAGCACTTCTGGCAAAAGGAATGAGCGCATCGTTCGGAACCCTCCTGCTCGTGGGAGCCCTCGTCATGGCGACGGGTACGGCTTACGCAGCACCCCTCGCAGGCATCGGCGGCTTTACGATTCAGGCAGAGGAGATTCGAGCCGACTCGGCCGTCATCTACCCCGGCGCTGACGACACCAGCGAACAGGGAGCCTACCCGATGGCCGTCGTCGAGCAGAAAGGCGTAGAAATCGAAGGGCTGAAACTCATCAAAGAACTCGAAGTCGACTCGCTTCCCGGACTCAGCGGGAACGCGCGTATCGTGATGACGTCGAGTGAGACAGTCGAAGCCGACCAGCAACTCATCAAGGTGAGTAACATCCAGGCCGAGCAGGCGACGTTCAACCAACAGCTCATCGACGAGCACCACTCGGACGACCCGACCCGCAAATTCGACATCAAGTCCGGGTCGGCAACCGACGACATCGAAGGCCGGACCGTCTCCATCAACAACGACGGCCCTGCACAGGTGCTGAAGAATGCGAGAATCAACACCCACTACCTCGCGACCAACACCATTAGCCTGCCCGGACTGGAACTCGACGTTCAGTACGACGCAGACGGTGACGGCGAGTACAACGAAAACAGCGGCGACGGCGAATAAGACACATGACGTCTGAGCAGACCGATACCACAATGATTCCCGGACTGGCCCCCCTCAGACAGCGACACGACCGCTTTACAAACTGGCGCAGCGAGCGACCGTTTGCCGGTGGTGTGCTGTTGATTCTCGCGAGCGCCATCATCGGGTACGTCCCGCTGCAGTTCGCGGGTGAACTCATCTTCATCGGCGGCACGTTCACCATCATCGGGCTAGTGTTCGCGACGTTCGTGTTCCTGTCCGGAGTGGGCGCACTCTCCATGCCGGAGCACTCGACCATCTTCGGCGTGGCGGGTGTGGCACTCTCGATTCTCTCCCTGATGGGCGCCCTCGGCGGCCTGTTCATCGGGATGCTCATCGGCATCGTCGGTGGGAATCTGTGTGTCGCGTGGGACAAAGGCCGCAGAGCCGAGGCTGAGGCATCATCAGATGAACAAACTGCGTAGCGTACTCGCAGTCGTCGCGGCGACGACGCTGCTCGTGAGTGGTGGCGTCGGCTTTCTCGCGACGGACGTTGCGACGGCGGCCCCGGACAACGTCGACGACCGCGAGTCGTTCACCGTGAGCACGGGTCAAATCGACTTAGACGAGAGTGGCGGCCTCATTTGTGCGGAAAAGCAGGCCCCCGACGTGAACAAGGTCACCGTCACGCAGGCGACGATGAAGGACGTGACCATCTACCTGAACGGCGGAGAGATTCAACAGCGCATCGAGATGGACGAGAGCAGAGTGAACCAGTCGCTGGTCATGTACACCAACGGCGAGAACGCGCAGGTGAACCTGCTCGCCACGCTCAACGCGTGTATTCCACTCGACCAGAACTCAGAAACCGTGGTCGAAGCGTACTTCCTGACCGCAGAGTCCCTCGATTCTGACGGGATGGAACTCATCGCCGGCCCGGATGCCGCGAGCGACGCGCCCGAACCGGGTGGTCTCTCGCTCCCACCGGGCCTCACGAACAACTCGACGAACTCGAGTTCGGACCCGGTTCCCGACCTCGACAACTCGACTGACGACGTGACCGACACGGTCAACAACACCACCGACGTCGTTGACGACCCGACGGACGCCGTAAACGAGACGACTGACGACGTGACCGACGTGGTGAACAACACGACGGACGACGTCTCAGACACCATCGAGAACCCGACCGAGACGATAGAAAACGGGGTGGACAACACCACCGACACGGTGAACGACACCGTAGACGACCCGGACGGGACGGTCGATGACACGGTCGACAACACCACGGACACGGTGGACGATACGACGGACACGGTGAACGACACGACGGATGGTGCGACCGACACCGTAGACGACACGACAGACGCGGTGAATGAGACCACGAACGACACGACGGACACCGTGGACGAGACGGTGGATGACACGACGGACGCGGTGGACGACACGACCGGTGGAGCGACCAACGATACCACCGACGCCGTAGACGACACCGTGGACGAGACGACTGATGGAGTTGACGACACGACCGATACCGTCGAGAACACGACCGACGGGACGACCGACACGGTCGACGATACCGTGGACGACACCACGGACACGCTGAGCGGGACGACGGAGACCGCGTCGCCGACGGAGACGACAGAGACCCAGGGCGACAGCACAGACACCGTGGACGAGACGACTGACGGGGTGACGGATACGGTAGACGACACCACCGATGGACTCGTCACCACGACAGAGAACACGACCGAGAGCGACGACTCGGACGACGGACTGCTGTTGACGCTCGGCCAGCAGTCAGACGGGTTGCTCTCGTAGAGTAATCGGGCGGTTCAGTCCGCGGCAGCGTCCGCGTGCCCGCCCGTGTGCATCGCATATTTTCGCGTGATATCGACGAGCGATTTCCGGTAGGCGCTGCTGTCCGGGTCGCGCGCGAGCGTGCGGAACGTTCGTTTGAAGGACTCGACGTCCACGTTCGGCGCGTCAGCTGCAGCGACCCCCGCGAGTTCGTACAGCCGGTGACCCGGACCGATGAGGTCGTGGCGTTCTGCGAGGCCGAGCGCGAAGGCCGCGTTCACGGCCGTGATGTCCGGGTCGGATGCGCGCGTGTGTCGGACTGCTCCCGGCATGTCGATGGGACGGTCTGCAACGGCGGTCGCGAGGCCGGCTTCGAGGAAGGCGAGCAGTTTCGTCGCCGGGGCAATGTCGAGGGTGATGTCGTCGGCGTAGATGTCCTTCATGTGATTCGCAATCTGGTAGCAGTGGGTGAGCTTTCGCTGCTCGACCTGCCGCCCGGTGAACGCGAGAATCAGCGCCTCCGCAGTCGATTGAAGGTGCGAGGGATGGCCTTGTTCGTACCGGTACATGTGGGCGTACTCGTGCAAGACGAGTTCCCGGCCCATCGCGCTCGACGCCGCCTGCCTGGAGATGTTGAGCAGGTGGTGTTCTGCGTAGTGGGCCGTCCACGTGCGTTCGTCGGGGTCGTCACGGACCGCGACGAGGACTGGCCAGTCGAGGTCGTATTCGGTCTCAAAGAGGTACTGCGCCCCGAGAAACGGGTCCTGAGGCACGCCTACGGGCACACGGACATCCATGTGTATACCTACCAAACGACACGGCCGAACAAGACTCTTGTGGGGAATGTTGACATACCGAGCGAAAACGAGCGGTTCACGCGGATTTCACGCGGTTTGGCGCTCGTTTCGGGTGTTCGCCGGTCGAAGGGACGAGTCGAGCCGTTCGAGTCGTAAACGAGCGGTTGGAGCCTCGTAGTGCCGATTTTCTGGAGAGTTGATGTGTCAACGCTGGCTCGCACGAAACACTATCCTTTTGAACCTCCTGCCGGAAGGTTAGCCCATATGGGCCGACGAAAGAAGATTGTCCAGGAATGTGAACGCCTGATGGACAAGCCGGAGCACATCCGGAACATGGCCATCGCGGCGCACATCGACCACGGCAAAACAACCCTGACCGACAACCTGCTCGCTGGTGCAGGGATGATCTCCAAGGACCTCGCGGGCAAGCAGCTCGCGATGGACACCGGGGAGGACGAACAGGAACGTGGGATTACCATCGACGCGGCAAACGTTTCGATGACCCACGAGTGGGAAGACAAGAACCACCTCATCAACCTCATCGACACCCCAGGCCACGTCGACTTCGGTGGCGACGTGACCCGTGCGATGCGCGCAGTCGACGGTGCGCTCATCGTGGTCGACGCAGTCGAGGGCACGATGCCACAGACCGAGACAGTCGTCCGCCAGGCACTCCGCGAGGGTGTCAAACCGGCACTGTTCATCAACAAGGTCGACCGCCTCATCAACGAACTGCAGGAAGGCCCACAGGAGATGCAACAGCGTCTCCAGAAGGTCATCCGCGAGGTCAACGAACTCATCCGTGGGATGGCAGAGGAGAAATACGAGGAAGAAGGCTGGAAGGTCTCCGTCGAGAACGGGACCGTCGCCTTCGGGTCTGCCCTCTACAACTGGGCAGTCTCCCTCCCATCCATGCAGGAGACCGGCATCGACTTCGGTGACATCATCGACTACAACCAGAACGACAACGTCGACGAGCTCAAAGAGCTCTCGCCGCTTTCTGACGTCGTGCTCGACATGGTCGCGGAGCACTTCCCGAACCCAGTCGAAGCACAGCCACGTCGTATCCCGACCATCTGGCGCGGTGACCCAGAGAGCGAAATCGCGATTCAGATGCGCGACGTCGACGACGACGGCGAAGTCGTCTTCATGGTCACTGACATCTCCATGGACCCGCACGCAGGCGAAATCGCATCCGGTCGTCTGTTCTCCGGAACCATCGAGCGCGGTCAGGAGCTCTACGTCTCCGGGACTGCGGGCAAGAACCGCATCCAGTCCGTCGGCCTCTTCATGGGTGGCGAGCGCGAGGAAGTCGAGCGCGTCCCTGCGGGTAACATCGCAGCCGTGACCGGCCTCCGCGACGCCATCGCTGGCTCCACCGTCTCCTCCGTGGAGATGACGCCGTTCGAGTCCATCGAACACATCAGCGAACCCGTCATCACGAAGTCCGTCGAGGCAAAGAGCATGGACGACCTGCCAAAGCTCATCGAGACGCTCCGTCAGGTCTCCAAAGAAGACCCAACCATCCAGATTACCATCAACGAGGACACCGGCGAGCACCTCATCAGTGGGCAGGGTGAGCTCCACCTCGAAGTTATCACGCAGCGTATCGAGCGCAACCAGGGCATCCCAGTCACGACGGGTGAGCCAATCGTCGTCTACCGCGAGAAGCCGCGCAAGGCCTCGCAGACGGTCGAGGGCATCTCGCCAAACCGCCACAACCGCTTCTACGTTCGCGTAGAGCCACTCTCGGAAGAGATTGTGGAACTCCTCAAGCTCGGCGAGGCATCCATGGACATGCCGGAACTCGAACGCCGCGAGGCGCTCATGGAAGCCGGGATGGACAAGGACACCGCCCAGAACGTCGAACACATCTACGGGACGAACATCCTCATCGACGACACGAAGGGTATCCAGCACCTGAACGAGACGATGGAACTCGTCATCGAGGGTCTCGAAGAGGCACTCGACGACGGCCCACTCGCGAAGGAGCCAGTCTCGGGCGCACTGTTCCGCCTCGAAGACGCGAAGCTCCACGAGGACGCCATTCACCGCGGTCCAGCACAGGTCATCCCGGCGACGCGTGACGCAATCCACCGGTCGCTCATCGCTGGCGAAGTCTCCCTGCTCGAACCGATTCAGAACGTCCGCATCGACGTTCCGACCGAGCACATGGGTGCGGCGTCCGGCGAGATTCAGGGTCGCCGTGGCCGCGTCGACGACATGTACCAGGACGGCGACGTCATGGTCGTCGAAGGCGTCGCCCCAGTGCAAGAGATGATCGGATTCGCTTCCGACATCCGCTCCGCGACGGAAGGTCGCGCCTCCTGGAACACGGAGAACGCAGGCTTCCAGGACATGGCTGACAACCTCCAGCCAGAGACCATCCGCGAAATCCGCGAGCGCAAGGGCATGAAGCTCGAACTGCCCGAGTCGATCAACTACTTCTAGAGCACACCCACTCAGCGGGTGTTTCTCTCTCTATTTCACCGTTCCCGAGCAGCGCGTTCAGCTTTCTGCGGGCGGAGAAGGTTTGATACAGGTCCACCGCCATTTCTCTGGGATGAGCGACGACCCACTCGACGCCGTGGACAAGGGCGTCATCTACGCACTCCAGCAGAATGCGAAAGACGCGACGACGCTCGCCGTCGGCGAGCAATTAGACGTCTCCGCGAGCACGATTCGCAACCGCATCGAACGCCTCGAAGCCGAGGGCGTCATCACCGGCTATCACGCCATGGTGGACTACGAGAAGGCTGGTTTCCCACTGCACGTCCTCCTCGTGTGCACGGCGGAGTTAGACGACCGAAACCAACTGGCGCTGGCGGCACTCAAGATACCGGGCGTAGTGAACGTTCGTGAGTTCATGGTTGGCGAGGGCAACGTCCGGGTCGAAGCCATCGGCACGTCGAACGACGACATCACGCGCATCGCCCGGGAACTGGCGAGTCTCGGACTGCGCATCTCTGAGGAGATTCTGCTGCGCGCACAGTACGTCTCGCCATTCGAGGCGTTCAACCCGGAATTCGAGGAATAGTGCGAATTTCGCAACGCCTACTGATTTCTTTTGTGAAAAAAGTAGCCTAAGAGAGTGCGAATACAGCAATATTTATCAGTCATTCCGGCTATCACTCAATTGCCGGAGTTCGGTGTTCTCGGGGTAGGTCGCATCGCTCCCGGACAATGTCACACGGGGTTCTATACGAAGTCCGGCATCCGAGTCCCAGTGGGGACAGGGACTCGTTCTCGCACGAGTGGGAGGACTCGTGCGGGTCGACTTTACGTGGATTCGAACCGCGAGTTGCAACCATCGAGGGACGGCCTCACGTCGAAAGAGATGACAGGACAGAGACCTGCTCACCAGTTGCGTGTTACATCAGGCTTTTATCGTCGCACGAGTGAGAAAGACGCATGATTCAGGCCTTTCACATCGAAGACGGTTCGATGGTCCGCTCTCGCGCGGCTTGCGCCTCACCGACGGTGTTCGTCGGGTGGTCAGATGAGTGAGCAAGCGACGACCGACGGCGGGCAGTACACACGGGCCTACATCGTGCGGCTCGAACTCAACGATGAGCCCGGCGAACTTCTCTCTGCGCTCGGCCCAATCGCCGAGAACGGTGGAAACCTGCTCTCGATCTTTCACGAGCGCGGGTCGATTACCCCTCGTGGGCGCATCCCGGTCGAGGTGGACTTCGAAGCGACCGAAGAGCGATTCGAGACCATCGTGTCGGAGCTGCGCGCGAACGGCGTGAACGTCACGCAGGCGGGACCAGAACGCTATGGCGAGGAGATGAACATCGTGCTCATCGGCCACCTCGTCGAAACGGACCTCTCCGACACGCTCTCGCGCTTAGAGGAGTGTACGAGTGCGTCGGTGGCAGACGTCTCGCTGACCGCGCCCAACGGTACCGACGAGGTGTCCTGTGCCCGGATTCGCCTCGCGACCCAGCGTGGCAAAGCGGAGTACGTCCTCGAAGTGGTGCGCGAAATGGCAGCCGAAAAGGAATTAGAGGTCGTCGAACCGCTCCTCGAAGGAGGTGACGCATGAAACTCGCCATCCTCGGTGCGGGCGCTGTCGGGCGCTCGGTGGCCGAATTGGCCGGCGAGTACGGCCACACGGTGACGGCCCTCGCAGATTCCCAGAGCGCGGCCATCGACCCCGCCGGCATCGACATCGACGGGGCACTCGACCGGAAATCCCGCGGCAAGCAGGTCGGCAACGACGACCCTGATGCGGTGCTCGCGGGTGAGTACGACGTGCTCGTCGAGGCGACGCCGACGACGCTCGGCGACGCGGAACCCGGCTTCAGCCACCTCCGGGCGGCCCTCGAAGCCGATCGCCACGTCGTGCTCGCGAACAAGGGCCCGGTGGCAGAGCGCTACGCGGACGTGCGCGCCCTCGAACGCGAGAGCGCGGGTGACGTGCTGTTCGAGGCCACCGTCGGTGGCGCGATTCCCGTGCTCTCGACGATTGCGGACATGGGACCGCGAAACATCACCGCCGCTCGCGGCGTGCTGAACGGGACGGCGAACTTCATCCTCACGCGCATGGCCGCGGAGGGCCTCGGCTACGAACACGTCCTCGCAGAGGCCCAGGACCTCGGCGTGGCAGAGGCAGACCCAACCTTCGACGTGGAGGGCACTGACGCGGCACTCAAGTGCGTCATCCTCGCGAACGTCCTCGCCCAGGGTGACCGCGAGTTCACGCTCGCGGACGCCGACGTGAAGGGCATCTCCTCGATTCCGCCAAGCGCCCTCGACCTCGCCGCCGAAGACGGTCAGACGATTCGGCTCATCGGCGAGGTGTCTGGTGAATCCGTGCGCGTGGGCCCGCGGCTGGTTTCCGAGCACGGCGCGCTCGCCGTGGCCGGCACCCGCAACATCGTCCAGTTCGAGACGAAGCACGCCGGCAGACTGAACATCAGTGGGCGCGGGGCCGGTGGCCCCGAAACGGCGACGGCCATCCTCGCCGACATCGGCCGACTGCGCTAGCATCGAAACCGTGCCATGGGTTGGCAAAACGCCCAACGGCGGCGGTGTGACCCGGATAGCGTTCCGAAATTGTTTTAACCGCAACTCCCAAAAGAACCCGATATAGCGCCTCTGTGCGTGAGATACCAATGAGCGAAGACAAACCGCACCAGAACCTGGCTGTAATCGGCCACGTTGACCACGGAAAGAGTACGTTGGTCGGGCGACTCCTTTACGAGACAGGGAGCGTTCCCGAGCACGTCATCGAACAGCACCGCGAAGAGGCAGAGTCCAAAGGCAAGGGTGGCTTCGAGTTCGCCTACGTGATGGACAACCTCGCCGAAGAGCGCGAACGCGGTGTCACCATCGACATCGCCCACCAGGAATTCGACACCGACGAATACTACTTCACCATCGTCGACTGTCCTGGTCACCGCGACTTCGTCAAGAACATGATTACCGGCGCGTCCCAGGCAGACAACGCCGTCCTCGTCGTCGCCGCAGACGACGGTGTCGCGCCCCAGACCCGCGAGCACGTGTTCCTCGCCCGCACCCTCGGCATCAACGAGCTCATCGTCGCCATCAACAAGATGGACGTCGTCAACTACGGCGAAGACGAGTACAAGGGTGTTGTCAAGGAAGTCAAGAACCTCCTCAAGCAGGTTCGCTTCAACACGGACGACGCGAGCTTCATCCCGATCTCCGCGTTCGAGGGTGACAACATCGCAGAGGAGTCCGAGAACACGCCATGGTACGACGGTGAGACCCTGCTCGAAGCACTCAACTCGCTTCCAGCACCACAGCCACCGACGGACGCACCACTGCGTCTCCCAATCCAGGACGTCTACACCATCTCCGGCATCGGTACGGTCCCCGTCGGCCGTGTCGAGACCGGCACCCTCGACGTCGGCGCGAACGTCTCGTTCCAGCCGTCCGACGTCTCCGGTGAGGTCAAGACCATCGAGATGCACCACCAGGAAGTGCCACAGGCCGAGCCTGGCGACAACGTCGGGTTCAACGTCCGTGGCATCGGCAAGGACGACATCCGCCGCGGTGACGTCTGTGGTCCTGCAGATGACCCACCGAAGGTCGCAGAGACCTTCCAGGCGCAGATCGTCGTCATGCAGCACCCATCCGTCATCACGGCTGGCTACACGCCGGTCTTCCACGCCCACACGGCGCAGGTCGCGTGTACCATCGAGTCCATCGACCAGAAACTCGACCCAGCCAGTGGCGAGGTCGCAGAGGAGAACCCGGACTTCATCAAGAACGGCGACGCAGCGGTCGTCACCGTTCGCCCCCAGAAGCCACTGAGCATCGAGCCGTCCTCCGAGATTCCGGAGCTCGGTTCCTTCGCAATCCGCGACATGGGTCAGACCATCGCGGCCGGCAAGGTCCTCTCCGTCAACCAGCGGTAACCTACGATGCAACAAGCACGCGTCCGGCTCGCGGGCACCAGCCCCGTGGACCTCGACAAAATCTGCAGCGACGTCCGCGAAATCGCGGAGAAGACCGGTGTCAACCTTAGCGGCCCCGTGCCGCTGCCAACGAAGACGCTGGAAGTCCCCACCCGCAAATCGCCTGACGGTGAAGGCACGGCGACGTGGGAGCACTGGGAGATGCGCGTCCACAAGCGGCTGATCGACCTGGACGCCGACGAGCGTGCACTCCGTCAGCTGATGCGCATTCAGGTTCCCAACGACGTCAGTATCGAGATCGTTCTCGAAGACTGACACCGCGCACCCGCGCCTTTTTCGAACACGCACAGAGGGACCAGTTTCCCTCCCCCACGTTGGGATGTGAGCGTGTCACTCACACAGGCAACGGAAAGAACAAGGTTCAAATAACGAACGCGGTTACGTTCATCCGCGCTTCGGGCTTGTAGATCAGCGGCAGATCGCTTCCTTCGCAAGGAAGAGGCCCCGGGTTCAAATCCCGGCAAGTCCACTATTACTTTCGCGACACAACACGACGAGCGCAGCGAGTCGCTGTGTCGCGTAATCATCGTCCGACGAAGCCGGGATTTGAAGCCCTGGAAGACGCAGCTGTCGAGTGGAACGAGACAGACCGTCTTCCTCCGGGTTCAAATCTTGAAGCGGCGTTCGCCGTCGGTGCTGGGCTCTATACTGCACTCATGATAGTGGTTTAAAAGGGAGTATCGGATTCGAGATTCGCGCTGGTCGAGTTGTGCAGTGCAGTTGTCTCCGCCCGGGACAAAATGTCGTACGTTTACTCGCGGTTACGATGGACAGAACGACGGTAAATATCAATTAACCACAAATAGCAATCGGAACGATTGTCAAAAGCAGAATCAGTGAGTTTCGACCCACATTATCCATGTTGCGTGAGGTTTCACACAACCGTCCAGAGTAATAGTCTGTTTATACTGACAGTTAGTGAATAGTTTTCTTCTCTATTCGCGTAATTGCACTCTCAGGTGGTAAATACTATGTCAGCAACAGAACCGTCCGCGATGGAGACTGAAACTTCGACCATGCAGGAAGTAAAGCGGGTCGCGTTTTACATTTCGGTGCTGGCGACGCTCGCTGCCTTCCTCATCACGACCGGGGAGCTGTTCTTGCTCCTCGGACTCGGGTTCGTCATCGGTGAGGAACTCGGCATCCACCAACTACACGTGATGGGCATCGCAATTGGCGTGTTCTTCGCGTTCCTCGGCGTGCTGGTACAACTGTACAAGCCCATACGACGGGTCGCGTCGTTCCAGGCGGCCGCGATTCTCCTGCTCATCGCCGCCATCATCTTCACCGTGATTCCGAACGAGACGGCAGTCATCCTCTACCCGTTCGTCGGCGCGTTCATCCTGATGGGCATCCTGCACCCGGCAGGCACGAAGCTCCTCACGGTACGCAATCGGTACAGCCCGGCGGTCCTCGGACTGACGCTGCTCGCGGCGATTCCGCTGCTCGCGTTCGCTGTCGACCAGTTGACCCTGCAAATGTCCGGTGACGAACACGCGCTCATGGGCCACTACGGCATGATGGCGACGGTTAGCCTGACCATCCTCGCCGCGGGCCTGCTCGTGTCGTTCCAGTCGATTGGCTACCGCCTGCTCGGCTGGCTTACCGCGTTCATGACGGCGTACTTCGGGGTGCTCTCGGTGGCGCTCCAGCCTCAGGCGTCGAACGTCGGCGTCCTCTGGGGCGCGCTCGCCATCGTCTGGGCGATCGCGCTCGTCGTCGCGACCGAAATGACCCTTCGCAACCCGGAGTCGGCCTACTTCAACCGCATCCTGGGCGAGCGAGAGGAGACGGTCACGGGCAAGCCTGCCTGAGCGGCCCTTTTTGTCGTCGAAATAGCCCCTTATTAGCGACAATCGATTCATTATCATCTCCTCACCGTACGTCTGTACGCCTACAGAGTGATTTCAATGGCAGTTACAGAATCAACATTCGACCAATCGACGACCACGACGATGCACCGTGTAAAGCGCGTGGCGTTCTACCTCGTCGTCCTCGTGACGCTCGGCATCTTCGTATTCACCGCAGGCGAGTTGCTACCGTTCCTCGTTCTCGGGTTCACGATGGGTGCTGAACTCGGTATCCACCAGTTCCACGTGATTGCACTCGCGAGCTTCGTCGCGTTCGTCACCCTCGGCGTCCTCGTCCAGCTGTACAAGCCCGAGACGAGGGTCGCGACGTACCAGGCGACGTTCCTCGCCATGGCCATCTTGACAGCCCTCTCAGTCTTCACGGGTGACCTGTTCATCCTGCTGTACTTCGTTCCAGTTGCGCTGATTGGACTCCTGCACCCGGCAGGTCGCCGACTGCTCACAATTGGTGAGCGATACAGCCCCGCCATCCTCGGCCTGACGCTCGTAGCTGCAATCCCGCTGTTGGCCTACGCCGGAAACCAGTTCCAGCTGCAGGCAACCGGTGACGAACACGCGCTGTTCGGCCACTACATGCCGATGGTCGCTATCGCACTCACGATACTCGCTACGGGCCTGCTCGTGGCCTTCGAGTCCGTCGGCTTCCGCCTGCTTGCGTGGCTGACCGGCCTGTTCGCCGTGTACGTCGGATTCGCGTCCATCGTGCTCCCGACGCTCGCATCGAGTGCTGGCACGCTCTGGGGCGCGCTCGCCATCGTCTGGGCCGTCGCCTTCGTCGCGGCGACCGAACTGAGCGTGCGCGAGTCCGCCTCGTCGTACTTCAGCCGGGTGCGCACCACTCGCGAAGAGAGCGTTCCGGGGAAGCCAGTTTGAGCGCCTCCTGAATCGAGCGGGGAACACTGATTTTTGCGCACAAAAGCACGCAGAAATCCAACACAAGCAATTAACAGGTGTGCCCGTATACACCTAGTCGAACGACCAACGCATGTTACCCGCAGAGCGAAAGCGAAAAATCGTCGAACTGGTCACCGCACGAGACGGGTGTGCCGTAGACGACCTCGCAACGGAACTCGATTTCTCGAAGGCGACGATTCGTCGCGACCTCCGTCAACTCGAAGACGACGGACTCATCGAACGCTCCCACGGCGGAGCAGTCCCGGTGACTGCCGTAGGGCGCGAACAGAGTTACGGCCAGCGCGACGTCCAGCGTCTCGAACAGAAAGCGGCCATCGCGGAGGTTGCAGTCGAGCAGATTCGCCCCGGACAGGTCGTCTTCTTCGACGCGGGGACGACGACGATGCAGGTCGGTAAACGCGCGCCAAAAGACGGGTCGTTTCTCGCGGTAACGAATTCACCGCTGCTCGCGATGGAACTTACGAGCGACGAGAACGAAGTGAAACTCACGGGGGGAACACTCCGCAGGCGGACTCGTGCACTCGTCGGCCCGAGTGCGACTGGGTTCATGGAACGCATGAACTTCGACCTCCTGTTTCTCGGCACGAACGCCATCGACAGCGATGGAGGCTTGAGCACCCCGAACGAGGACGAGGCCCTGGTCAAAGAGGTCATGATCGAGCGGGCAGCACGCGTCGTCCTCGTCGCAGATGGGTCGAAAGTCGGAAAGCGGAGCTTCATCGAGTTCGCAGACCTGGAAGGCGTGGACGTGTTCATCACCGACCGGTCGCTCACCCGGGCGGAGCAAGAAACGTTCGACGCAGCAGACGTCGCGGTCCTGGAGACTCCCGAATGATTCTCACTGTCACGCTGAACCCCGCGGTAGACCACACGCTCACCCTCGACCAACCACTAACCCACGGCGCGGTCGCCCGGACCGGCGACGCCCAGTACGACGCCGGTGGGAAGGGCATCAACGTTTCGAAGTACCTGACCAAGCGGGACGTCGAGACGTATGCGACGGGCCTCATCGGCGGTTTTCTCGGCGAGTTCATCGAGACGCGACTGGACGAGACGGGCGTGCATGCGGATTTCGTCGAAATCGCGGGTCGCACGCGGTTGAACACGACACTGCACGCGCCGGATGGCGAGTTCAAGATAAATCAACACGGACCGACCGTCAGTCTTGATGCAATCGACCGAATCGTCGAACGCGCCCACGAACACGACCCGGATTCGGTGGTTGTGGCGGGAAGTCTCCCCAAGGGACTCGACGCGTCTGCCGTAGACCGCATCGCGAGGGCTGGGCCGTGGGAGACCGTCGTCGACGTGGGTGGCGACTTACTCACCGAACTCGACGCGGAGTTCGCACTCTGTAAACCGAATCGAGAAGAACTCTCGGCGGCGACCGGACTTCCGACGAAGACGCTCGACGAGTGTATCGCGGCGGGAAAAGCGCTACAGCGGCGAGGATACGACCGCGTCGCGGCGTCGCTTGGCGGAGACGGTGCGTTGCTCGTCACTCCAGAAACCGTGTTCCACGCGACTGCGCTCGACGTGCGCGTCGTGGATACGGTCGGTGCGGGAGACGCATTCCTCGCTGGATTACTCTCCGCGTACGCACGCGGGACCGGTGACGAAGGAGCGCTGAAAGAGGGCGTCGCAGTCGCCTCAGAAGTGGTCACGACGCCCGGCACCACAGTACCGATGCTGTCAAACGTACAACTGAACACTGGTCGTGTGACTGTTTCTGTTTGCCAGTGATTACGAGGTTTCAGCGCGTTATCCGTTGGTTTCGAAGAGATTGTGAAAACCGGCAGGAAAATTTTGGCAATTTCTTGTGCAGAAACAATCAAATCCGAAACATCTTTTGAACACTCTCTCTAGGTTCTGGGCAGACCATGTCATCTAGCGATTCGGCAGAAACGGCACTTCGAGCACACGTTACCTCCGTAAAGGAGAACCTGATGACCGGGGTTTCGTTCATGATTCCGTTCGTCACCATCGGCGGTATCTTCCTCGCGCTCGGTTTCGCCGTCGGCGATACCAGGACTGTGCTCGACAACACTGGCTCACTCGGCTGGTTCCTCGCACAGATTGGTTCGGCGGGTCTCACGCTCATGGTGCCGGTTCTCGGTGCGTACATCGCGTACGCAATCGCGGATCGTCCGGCGCTCGCACCCGGATTCGTCCTCTCGTATTTGCTCCAGCAGGGAACGATCGTCACTGAGGCGGGCAAGTTCATCGGTCTTGACGCCGGCGGCCTCGGCGCGGGATACCTCGGTGCCCTCGTCGCCGGACTGCTCACCGGATATGTCGCTCGCTTTTTCAAGAACCTGAACGTCCCGCGCGTCCTCGCCCCGATGATGCCGGTGCTCATCATCCCTGTCCTCACGACAGCGGTGCTCGCCCCTGTCGTCCTCTTCGGGATTGGCGCACCGGTCGCCATCGCAAACGAGTCTCTCAACACCTTCCTCAAGAGTTTACAGGGAGGACAGGCGGTCGTCATCGGCCTCATCCTCGGCGGGATGATGGCTTTCGACATGGGCGGCCCCGTAAACAAAGTCGCCTACCTGTTCTCGGTCGGCCTCATCAGCGAGCAGGTGTATGCACCCATGGCCGCCGTCATGATCGCTGGCATGACACCGCCAATCGGCATGGCGATTTCGAACTACATCTCTCCGGAGAGGTACGCATCAGAGATGAAGGAAAACGCGAAAAACGGCTTTCTGATGGGCTTTTCGTTCATCACAGAAGGAGCGATTCCCTACGCCGCGGCCGACCCGCTTCGAGTCATCCCCGCACTCGTGGCTGGGAGCGCTGTCGCGGGTGGCGCTTCGATGTCGCTCGGCGTCACGATGCCCGCCCCGCACGGTGGCATGTTCGTCGTGTTCCTCTCGAATCAACCGCTCCTGTTCATCGGCTGTGTCCTGCTCGGGTCGCTCGTGACCGCGGGCGTGGCAACCGGCCTCAAGTCAGCTGTTGGCGAGACTGTCACAGGAACTACGTCGCAAACGTCCGATTGACTACTCACTCGAACAAATCCACCTTTTGGCTAACCTATGAATCCAGAAACTATCGACACCCTGCTCCCGACGACACACATCTCCCTCTCGGGAGCCCCGACCGAGAAACGCGCGTGTATCGAATACCTCCTCGACCTGGCAGTCGATGGCGGTCGCGTTTCAAACCGAGAAAAAGCCCTCGCTGCACTACTCGAACGCGAACAGCAGACGACGACCGGCGTCGGCATGGGAATCGGCATTCCCCACGCGAAGACCGACGCCGTGGACGAACCGCTCGTCGCCTTCACCCGCGTCGAAGACGGAATCGACTTCGGCGCGATGGACGACGAACCGGCCCACCTCATCTTCATGATTCTCGTCCCGGCGGCCGGTGGCGAGGACCACCTCGAAATTTTGAGTTCGCTCTCCCGTGCGCTCATGCACGATGATGTCCGCGAGTCGCTGTACGAGGCGGAAACAGAACAGGACGTTCGCGACACCTTAGCGGAGGCGGTCGCCTGATGGAGCGCACCGTTACCGTCGTCCCAGAGGACGGCATCCACGCTCGCCCCGCCGCTAACTTCGTCGAGACCGCGGGCGAGTACGACGCCGAAATCACCATCGCCCCCGTCTCCGACGACGCGGTAAACGCCGGGAGCATGCTCGCCGTGACGAGCCTCGGAATCACCGCGGGCGACGACGTGGTCATCGCCGCGGAGGGGTCGGACGCCAAAGCGGCTCTCGACGCACTCGAAGTAATTTTGACAACGCCGGCGGGTGATTGACGATGGCCCGAACGGTCACCGGAACCGGCGCGACCCCGCTCGCAGACGTCGGAACCGCCCACTGGCACCGACCCGAGGCCGACCTGCCCGACGACGAGTCGGCCGGGACTCCCACAGAGGAACAGGCCCGATTCGACGCTGCCGTCGAAACGGCCCGTGAGGAACTCGAAGCAGAGCGCGAGCGCACTCGCGAACTGATCGGTGAGGAGGAAGCCGGCGTGTTCGACGCCCACATCCAGTTCCTCGCCGACCCGCAAATCGAAGACAGCGTCACAGACGACATCGAAGACGGCCTCGCCGCGGGAACAGCCGTCGAGGAGGCATTCGCCGACCCCATCTCGCAGTTCGAAGCGATGGACGGCATGATGGCAGAACGGGCGGACGACCTCCGCGACGTGCGCGACCGCCTCCTGCGCATCCTCGCCGACGGTGAACGAATCGACCTGTCGGCCCTGCCGGCGGGAACTGTCCTGCTCGCAGAGCGCCTTACACCGAGCGACACCGCTCAACTCGACCCCGCCCGAATCGCCGGATTCGCAACGGTCGAGGGAGGACGGACCTCACACGCGGCGATTTTCGCCCGGTCGCTCGGCATCCCCGCCGTCGTCGGCGTCGGGTCGGAACTCGACGCCATCGAAGCGGGAACCGAAGTCGTCGTGGATGGGGACGCAGGCGAGGTCGTCGCCGAACCGGATTCGGCACGCAAAGCCCGTACAACGGACGAACGCACCGTCGGGGTGCGGAACGAACCAGTCGAAACTGCGGACGAATTCCCCATCGAAGTCGCCGCAAACGTGGGTACGCCCGCGGAAATCGAATCTGCCGTGGAGCACGGCGCGGATGGAATCGGCCTGTTTCGAACCGAATTCCTCTTTCTCAACCGCGAGGCTCCGCCCGACGAGGACGAGCAGTACGAGACGCTAGTGGAGACGCTTTCTGCGTTCCCCGACGGCCGCGTCGTCGTCCGCACCCTCGACGTGGGCGGCGACAAACCGATTCCATATCTCGACCAGCCAGCCGAAGCGAATCCGTTCCTCGGCGAGCGCGGCATCCGCCGGTCGCTCGACGTGGACGAGTCGCTGTTTCGCACGCAGATTCGGGCGCTCCTTCGCGCCGCCGCGAGCGAGCACGGCGACGGACTTTCGGTGATGTTTCCCCTCGTTTCGACTATCGAAGAACTGGACCGGGCGCTCGAAACGGTCGAAGACGTGGCCGCGCAACTCGAGGCAGAAGGCGAAGCCTGGACGCGACCCGAACTCGGCGTGATGATAGAGACGCCGAGTGCGGTGTTCGTGGCGCCGGAACTCGCCGCCCGCGTGGACTTCTTCAGCATCGGGACGAACGACCTCACCCAGTACGTGATGGCGACCTCCCGCGAGAACGACCGTATCGCCCACCTCCACGACCCGTGCCACCCGGCCGTCCTTCGGGCCATCGACCGAATCGTCTCGGTGGGCCACGACCACGACTGCTGGGTCGGAATGTGCGGCGAGATGGCGGGAGACCCCGCCGTGCTCGAACTTCTCGTCGGCCTCGGCTTAGACGAACTCAGCATGAGCGCCATCACCATCCCCGATGTGAAAGCCGCGATTACCGAGACGACTCGAGACGACGCGAGGACACTCGCCAGCGACGCGCTGGCCGCAACGACTTTCGATGACGTACAGAAACACCTCAATCCATGAAATTCGTCGCAGTCACAGCCTGCCCGACCGGCATCGCACACAGTCAGATGGCAGCAGAGAACTTAGAACAGCACGCCCCGAAGAAAGGCCACGAAATCAAGGTCGAAGTCAACGGGGCGATGGGCACCGAGAACGAACTCTCGGCCGACGACATCGCTGGCGCTGACGCAGTCATCGTCGCCGCCGACACGAAGGTTCAGACCGACCGCTTCGAGGGCAAACCACTCGTCAAGGGGACGGTCAAAGACGCCGTCAACGACGCCGAAGCGCTCATCGACGAAGCCGCGTCGGTGGCCGGCGACGCGACCGCAGAAGCTGCACCCGAGACGGAGACGGACGTGACCTCCACCGAGACTGAGTCGGCCGCAGACCAGTCGAGTACCGACGAGGGCGACGGCGGCCTGTTCGGTAAGGTCAAAAAGCGATTTACCTGAGAACGTCCGACCCATTTTTCGCGGTTTACCGTGACGCCGACACGTCGCTGAGTAGCGCCAAGGCGCTCGTGTCTGTTTGCTCGACCGGGCGATTAGTCAAGACAGATACCTGTCCAGAATCCATGACAGGAATTTATACCGAATGACCATGTGAGTAATTCACAGTTAGGCACCGGCCATGATTGACCTCACGCTCGATATGAAGCAGTACGATTGTCCGTTCATCGACACCACAGACGACCACCCGGTGTCGTTTACCGCGATGCAGTGGGATTTCGACAATCGCTCCCAGCAACTGGAGACGCGGATGCTCGTCGAAGCACCGAGTCGCTCCGCGCTGGACGACGGCCTCCACGCGCTCGCAGACCACAGGCACATGCACGACCTCGAACTGCTCTCGAAGCGCGAGGACAGAGCGCAGGTGAAAACCGCTATCGGCGAGACCCACGCCATGGCGACGGTGCGCGAGTTCGACGGCTACATCACCGGGCCGTTTCACATCGAGGGAGGGTCCGAAACGTGGCACGTGGGCGTAGACGACGGTGGTCTCGCAGACGACTTGCTCGCCGAACTGGAACGCCACAACGATTTCGGCGTCGAGGCCCGCCGAACCTACGAA
Organism: Haladaptatus sp. DYSN1; assembly: GCF_029489995.1. Taxonomy (NCBI): domain Archaea; kingdom Methanobacteriati; phylum Methanobacteriota; class Halobacteria; order Halobacteriales; family Haladaptataceae; genus Haladaptatus; species Haladaptatus sp. DYSN1. The sequence continues at coordinate 699,594 of NZ_CP120470.1, read as the reverse complement.
CTGAGCGAACTGTTCGACCTGTTGCGAAACGCCGGTCCGGCCATCTCCCTGCTCGAAAGCTGTCGGAATCTCTCGACGGTCGAGCGCGACACTCTCACGACGGCGGTCGAATCCGGCTACTTCAACAGTCCCCGGGACGCGAACCTCGCGTCGCTCGCAGACGAGTTCGACATCTCGAAAACCGCCGTTTCGAAGAACCTGCGACGGAGCCAGCAGAAGCTGCTGGAGAACGTCATCGCGGCGATGGCTGACCTCGAGTGAGCCGGACGTTTACATATTAACCCGCTGCTATTTCGCGGTTTGTGAGGAAAATTGGTGTGTGACAGCAGTCGGCATGCGAGACGAAGTCGGTTGTCGATGGACGCAGCCTCTGCACGCGACAGACACACAGCCATGACTCACGAAATTTCTCCAGACGACGGAATGGACCGACGAACGATGCTCAAAGCCGTCGGCGGGACGGCGCTCGCCGCGGCCCTCGCCGGGTGTAGTTCGCTCATCGGTGCGGGCACGAACGAAAACGACGCTGGTGGCACACAGGACGTGCCGGACGAACCGATTCAGGCTGGTCTCCAGACGTTCACCGAGGGGCCGGCGTCCGTTCTCGGCCTGCAAGCCCAGTACGGCGCGGAACTCGCCATCTCCCGCATCAATGAGGCAGGCGGCGTCGCGGGTCGCGAAATCGAACTCGACGTGAAACACGAGGCAGACGCCTACGTCGAGAACTACAAGCAGTTCGTCTCCGAGGGCAAAGACGTCACCTTCGGCCCCATCTCCTCGGGTGGCCACGCCGCGCTTGCCCCGGAAGTCGAGGCCCAGGGCGTCGTGAACGTTGCCACCGACGGGACGGTGACCACCCTCTACGAGGAGACGGTTCCGGACCCGACCTACTCATTTCGCTTCCAGAACTACGACGTGATGGAGTGCGTCTCCGCCGCCCGCGAGACGGTCAACCGCCTCGGCGCGGAGAACGTGAACACCGTCGCGGGCATCAACCCGAACTACGCGTTCGGGAAAGACGAGTGGAAGGTGTACACGACCGCGCTTAAGAAACTGACCGACGTCGAAATCGTCCACGAAGGCTTCCCCGACCTGCTCGCAGACGACATGTCCACCCACATCACCGAGGTCAACAACGAGCAGCCGGACGTGACCTTCTCCAGTCAGTGGGGTGGCGACGTGGTGACCCTGATGAATCAGGCCGCCGCGAACAACATGTTCGAGAACACCCAACTCGTCGGCACGGTGCTCTACTCCGCCGTGAACGACCTGAGCCAGGACGTCGTCGAACAGGCCCAGGCGTTCTCCGGCTCGCGCAACTACTACTGGGGTGAACCGGAGCCATCTCGCTGGAGTCCCGGCCAGCAGCTGCTCGACGACGCTCGCAACCAGTGGGACATCGTCCCGAGCGGGCACTTCATGAGTGGCTACGGCGCAGTAGCCGCCTGGGCAACCGCCACCCAGAAGGCGGTCGATATGCTCGGCGGGTGGCCAAGCCAGGAACAAATCGCCATGTCGCTCGAAGGCCACGGCTTCTTCACGCCCGCCGGCTACCACGTCATGAGCGAGCGCCACCAGGGTCTCTCGACTTCTTACTACGGCGAGATGGAGTGGTCCGGTGACGTTGGTGCGCCGATTCTCACCGACGTCAACTCCTACACACCACAGGAAGTGTCGCCACCGCCGGGAACGACCGCCATCGACTGGATCGAGAGCTGGTGAGCACGCCCATGAAACCTACTCGAAATCCATGAGCGTCCTCACCAACTTCATCACGCACACGCTCCACGGCATCCAGTACGGGTTCATCCTGTTTCTCATCGCCTCGGGGTTGACCATCATCCTCGGCATCCTGGACGTGCTGAACCTCGCCCACGGCGAGTTGTACGCCCTCGGCGCGTACGTCGCCGCGAGCGTCGTCGGCTACGTCGTGGGTCTCGTCCCGCCACCGACCGACCCAGCCTCGCAGGCCATGTTCGTCGCCGTCGTCCTCGGTGGGGCCGTCCTCACCGCCGCCCTCATCGTGCCCGTCGGCGCGGCCATCGAGGCGGTGCTGTTGCGCCCCATCTACGACCGCGACGAGGTGTACCAGTTGGTCCTCACGTTCGCGTTGCTCCTCATCATCAAGGACGCAATCAAGTTCGGCTGGGGCCCGCAACCCGTCCGCCTCCAGAGCGTCTTCAGTGGCATCAACAGCATCCCCGCCGCCTCGCTCGTCGGATTGAACTATCCGACCTACAACCTCGTCATCATCGTGGTCGGGGCGATTACCGTCGTGGGTCTGTTCTACTTTTTCAACCGGACGAAGACGGGGCGCATCATCCGCGCGACGGCCATCAACCGCGAGATGGCGACGGCAATCGGCGTGAGCACCGACCGAACCTTTACGCTCGTGTTCGCCGTGGGCGCGTTCTTCGCCGGCTTCGCCGGCGCGATGGCGCTGCCGCCGACGAACGCGACGTTGGAGATGGGCGCGAATCCGCTCGTCCTCTCGTTCGTCGTCATCGTGATTGGCGGGCTTGGCAGCCTCCGGGGCGCGTTCGTCGCCGCGCTCGTCGTCGGAATTCTGAGTCGGTGGGCGACGTGGCAGTACCCGCCCGCCGAACTCGCCGCCCCCTTCGCCATCATGGCGCTCATCTTGCTCGTAAAGCCCGACGGCCTATTCGGAACGTGGGGTGAAATCGATGGGTAGCCGCCTTCCCGGTCTCGTCACCCGCGACGGCGAGCGCAAAGTGCGGGTGATGCGTGGACTCGAACTCACGCTCCGACAAACTGCACTCGCGCTCGTTGGCCTCCTGTTCCTGTTCGCGCTGCCGGACATCGCGCGGCTCTCGCCGTCGATTCAACTCAGCGTCCTCCATCAGGGAATCGTGTTCGGCCTCGCCGCAGTAGGCCTCAACTTGCTCGTCCGGCACACGCAACTCGTCTCGTTCGGGCACGCCGCCTTCTTCGGGACGGGTGCGTACACCACGGCGGTGCTCGCCGCGAAGTACGACGTAACTGAGTTCGCTCTCCTGTTGCTCGCGAGCATGCTGCTCGCGACGCTCATGGCGATGCTCATCGGCTTTCTCTCGCTTCGCCACACGGGGCTCTACTTCTCCCTGCTGACGCTCGCCTTCGGCCAACTCCTCTACGCGCTCGTTCAGGGGCAGTCGTTCTTCGGGTCGAGTGACGGCCTGCCCGTCCGCCCGGGGCCGAACATGCGCCCCGACGTCTTCGGGTTGGGGCTGCCGCCGGACGCTTACAGCGTGTTGCTGTTCTACCTCACCGTCATCCTCTCAGTCCTCGGATTGCTGGTGATGTGGCGCATCATCCACTCGCCGTTCGGAGCCGCACTCGACGCCATCGGGCAGGACCGGACCCGCGCGAAGTTCATCGGGATTCCAGTCCGCCGCTACGTCTGGCTCGCGTTCGTCATCTCCGCCGTCTACGGCGGGATGGCCGGCGCGCTCTACGCGATGGTCCAACAGCACGTCCGTCCGGGGCCAGTGCTCTACTTCCTGCGCTCTGGTGACATCCTGTTCATGGCCATTCTCGGCGGGTATCAGACCCTGCTTGGCCCACTCGTGGGTGGCATCGTCCTCGTCCTCCTCCAAGACGTGGGCCGTGACCTGACGAACTACTTCGACGCGCTGACCGGCCTCGTCCTGCTGGCGCTCGTCTTTGGTTTCCCGCAGGGCATCGTCGGGTCGCTCAAGCAGGGCGGGCGCGTCCGCGAGGCCGCCGCGAGTTTCAAAGACGACCCCGCAGTCGTCGGGTCGTGGCTCTCGTCGTTCGCAGAATCGCTCGTCACCGCCGCGAGTCGGTCGGTGCAGAACGTGAAAGTCCTCGTCTTCGGGGTGAAGTGAGATGTTAGAAGCCAAACGCTTGAGAAAGCAGTTCGGAAGTCTGGTCGCGACGAACGACGTGTCGGTCGAATTTGGCCGCCACGACGGTGAAATCGTCTTCATCGTCGGGCCGAACGGCGCGGGCAAGACGACGCTCGTGAACCTGCTGACCGGCCTGCTCGAACCGGATGCCGGCAGCGTCGTCATGGACGGCGAGGACGTGACGGAGATGGCTCCCGAAGAGCGCGTCCACGCCGGCCTCGTCCGTAGTTTCCAGGTCGTCCAGGTGTTCGACGAGATGACCGTCCGTGAAAACGTGCGCACCGCCGTCCTCTCGAAGGAGAAAAAGCTGATGAGCCTGTTCAGCTATCGCGACGAACACGAGGAGGTAGAGCAGAAGGTCGACGACCTCCTCACCAAGTTCGGCCTCGACGAACAGGCCGACTCGGTCGCAGAGGAGTTGCCCCACGGGACGCGCAAACTCCTCGACGTGTGCATGTCGTTCGGTCTCGAACCGGACTACCTGCTGCTCGACGAACCGACCGCGGGCGTCTCCACGAAAGAAAAGGAGTACGTCATCGACACCATCGCGAGCGTCTCGAAGGAAGAGGGCGTGACCACGGTCACAATCGAACACGACATGGACATCGTGAAAGGCTACGCAGACCGCGTCGTGGCGCTCCATCAGGGAGCGATTCACGGCGAGGGCGACCCATCGATTCTCGAAACTGACGCCGAACTTCGCCGCCTCCTGATGGGGGTGGAAGAATGAGCGACCCGCTCCTCACAGTCGAGAAATTGAACGCCGAAGTCGAGGGATTCCAGGTGACCCACGACGTGTCCTTCGAGGTGAACCGGGGCGAAGCAGTGGGCCTCGTTGGCCGCAACGGCGCAGGCAAGACCTCTACGTTCCGAGCCATCATGGGCCTGACCCCCATCCAACGCGGGTCGGTCCGATTCGCGGGCGAGGAACTCACCGCGATGCGTCCAGAACTCATCCCAAAGCGCGGCATTGGCTACCAGCCAGAAGACCGCAAACTGTTCACCGGGATGACGGTGGACGAGAACCTCCGTCTGCCCATCTGGACCGCCGGGAAGGCGCGCGGTATCGACGACGAGGACGCCGTCGTCCGCGACGTCTACGAGGTGCTCCCGGAACTCGAAGAACGGTCGAACGCGAACGTCGAGAACCTCTCGGGCGGACAGGCGAAGATGGCGGCCATCGGTCGCGCGCTCGCGCTCAAGCCAGACCTACTCATCTTAGACGAGCCACTCGAAGGCCTCGCTCCCGTGGTCGTCGAGAACCTGAAAAAACACATCAGAGCCATCAACGAGCAGGGCATCGCCGTGCTCATCGCCGAGTCGAACGTGACCCACGTCCCCGAAATCGTAGACCGCATCGTCGTCGTCGAACGCGGCGAAGTGGTCGATTCGGGCGACCCCCACGAACTGAAAAAGAAGCCGGCGATTCAGGAACTGATGCAGGGCAGCGGCCAGGAGTAGTCAGTTCGCGAGTTCCCGTTCGCGCAGTTCTTTTCGCTGAATCTTCCCGGTCGTCGTCTGTGGCAGTGTCTCGACGAACTCGATTTCGCGTGGATACTCGTACTTCGCGAGGTTCTCTTTGACGAGGTTCTGAATCTCGACTTCGAGCGCCTCGCGCTTCTCGACGTCCGATTTCACCTGCACGAACGCTTTGATAACCTCCCCTCGGCGCTCGTCCGGGACGCCGACGACGCCGACCTGTTCGACGTCGGGGTGTTCGAGAATCGCGCTCTCGACTTCGCCCGGGCCGACACGGTAGCCACTCGTCGTGATGAGGTCGTCGTCGCGCGACTTGAACCAGATGTAGCCCTCGTCGTCGCGCGTCGCGAGGTCGCCGGTGAGGTGCCACGGGCCGACGCGGGAGGCCGCCGTCTTCTCAGGGTCGTTCCAGTACTCTTTGAACAAGACGGGGTTGCCTTCTCGCCTGACCGCGATTTCGCCGACATCTCCCACGGCGCACTCCTCGCCCGTCTCTGGGTCCACAATGGCCACGTCGTGACCGGGAACCGGCTTGCCCATGCTGCCGGGCAGGGCGTCGAACCACTGACGGCAGTTGGTGACGAGCAGGTTGGCTTCGGTCTGCCCGTAGAGTTCGTTCACGGCGACGCCGTCGAGTTCGTCTGCGGCCCAGTCGAGGATTTCCGGCGTGAGCGGTTCGCCCCCCGAGCAGATGGCGTGCAGGGAGAGGTCGTACTTCTCGGTCGGCGACTCGACGTCCATCAGCATCCGGATGGCCGTCGGGGGGAGGAACGTGTCGGTGACGCCAAACTCCTCCATGAGCGAGAAGGCCGTCGCCGAATCGAATTTACCCATCGGGTAGCCGACGACGGGGCGGCCGTAGTGCCACGCCGGGAAGACGAGGTCGCCGAGTGCGCCAATCCACGCCCAGTCTGCGGGCGTCCAGCAGACGGCGTCCTGCACGTCGTGTTCGAAGTACATTCGAAACGCCGGGCAGTGGCCCACCCAGACGCCGTGACCGTGGAGCGCGCCCTTTGGTGGCCCGGTCGAGCCGCTCGTGTAGATGATGATAGCGGGCGTGTCTGCGTTTGTCTCTACGATGTCGAACGTGTCCGGTTGGCCCGCGAGCACCTCCTGAAACGAGGTTTCGACGCTCCCGTCTCCGCCGTCGACTTCGACGACGTGCTGGAGGTCAGGACACTCGTCACGAACTGCCCTCACCACGTCCGTCACGCTCTCGTCTCCGACGACGACCGTCGCCTCGCTGTCGCGCAGGCGATAGCCCACCGCGTCCGGGCCGAACAGTTTCGACAGCGGCAGCGAGATTGCTCCGAGTTTCCAGCACGCGAGGTGGGTGAGCAGGTTCGCCGGTTTCTGCGGGACGAGGACGGTCACGCGGTCGCCGCGCTCGACGCCGAGGTCTGCGAGGCCGTTTGCGAGTTGGTTCGACAGGCGGTCGAGTTCGTGGAAGGTGTACGCCTCGCGTCGTCCGTCGGGATACGCCTGATAGAGGGCAATCTGGCCCGGGTCGGCGTGTTTTCGGACGAGGTCGTAAGCAAGGTTGTAGCTCTTCGGGATGTCCCACTCGAACTGGTCGCGGGCTGCGTCGTAGCTATCCCCCGGAATCGTGACGTGCCATGGCATGGCAAAAATTACGCGGGCTGCTGACTACAATCCGCGGGTTGATATGTGAATTTTATTCGTCGTCTACCGCGTCGTCCTCGTCGTCGTCGGAGACGACTTTGAGCCCGCGGCTGTTGACCGCGTAGGGGTCGAGGCCGACTTCTTCTAAGAACTGCTTATACTGGCGCTCGCAGGTTTCTGCGGCCTTCTGTCGTTCGGAGGCGCGGTCACAGAGTTCGACGAGGTTCTCTGGCACGTCGTTCTGGTAGACGATCCAGTGGTTGATGAGGTCAGAGAGGCGGCGAATCGGGCTCGTGAAGTGGCCGTAAATCTCGAAGTTGAGCGCGTGGTGGCCCCCGAACGGGTCGTTCATGTACTTCGCGCGTGGCATCACCTTCATCACGGCCCACTGAATCTTGTTGAGTTGGCGACCCGGCGCGTTCTCGATAGTCGCGTTCACGGCCTTGCGCGGGTCGTCCCACGTGCTGCCGGGAATCTTCACGCCGTCTAAGTCCTGAATCTCCTGCAGTGCCTTGTCCCACTCGTCGGGCGTTGGCTGTGGGTGAACGCGGTACATCGCCTCGACGCCGCGACCCCACATGAGTTCGTGCGTGACGGCCTTGTTCGCCTTCAGCATGCACTCCTCGATGATGGTGTGGGCGCGGTCGCGGCTCGGGTTGAGCACGAGCGACCCATCTTCCTTGCGCTGTTCGTGGAGCTGGTTCGCCAGTTCGAAGACGAGCGAAATCTCGTCGTGGAGGGCCGCGTCCTCGTCTTCCAGTCGCTTTTCTGCCTGTGAGTAGGTCAGGCGCTCGTCGGACTCGATGACGGACTTGTAGATGTCGATGGACTCGTAGGAGAGCGTCTCCTTGCTGATGTGCATCTCGACGGTGTGGGCGAGGCGCTCCTCGTTTGGCACGAGCGAGCAGACGGTCTCTGCGAGCATCGGCGGGAGCATGTGGATGGTGTAGGCGGGCAGATAGACCGTGTTGCCGCGCTTTACCGCCTCGTCCCACATCTTCGATTCTGGGTGGACGTAGTGGGTCACGTCGGCGATGTGAACCCACAGCGTGTACTCCTCTTCTGACTCTTCGATGCTGATGGCGTCGTCGAAGTCCTGGGCGTCCACGGGGTCGATAGTCCAGGTCTGCATGTCCCGGAGGTCAGCGCGGTTGTCGACTTCCGCGTGGATTTCTTCTTGCACGTCGGTGGTGCGTTCTTCTGCTTCGGCCATGACTTCCTCGGGGAAGGCATCGCGAATCTCGAACTTCTCGAAGAGTTCCTCGCGTTTGTTCGCGAGGTGGCGGGCGAGGTCCTCGTCGATTTCGACGGGGCCCTGGCCCTCGGCCGTCCCGGCGTAGGCCTGTTCGTCAGTCATGTGCTGGGCTACGCGTGTCGAACTGAAAGGCGTATCGACCCGAAAATCAGCTATCGCTCGCCGAGCGATTCGTAGCGGTCGCGAACGGTGGTCGCGTATCGCGCGAGAAATTCGTCCTGAGAGACTTCGCCTGCGCCACACTCCTCTAACAGGTCTTCGAGCCCGGCTCGTGGCTGGTGGCAGAGGTCGGTGTCACACTCCTTACAGAGGTGTTCGAACTGCTTTCCTTCACGCTCCCAGCGGTTGCCGAGTTTGTCGTACTCGCGTGCCTCTTTCCTGAGGACGGTGCTTCCGCAGGCAGTGCAGGTGACCACCGTGCTGGCCCGGGACTTCCGGGGACCCCACATGACCGGGGCTTAGACTCGGTTGTAATTAACTGTATTGGCTGGCACAATTCTGGTCGCACTGGCGGCGTCTCGCGGGGCGCAAAAGAGTCTGTAAGAGTTAATGCCCGGCGGTGACAGGTTCAGGTATGGAAGTCAAATCTCGCCACCACCTCCGGAGTGACGAGGTAACGAAGATCAAACAGGCACTCTCCGCCGAACTCGGCGTGGACCTGGACGCAGATAGTTTCGAACTCGTCGAGTTCAAGGACTCCGCGTTCGACCTCATTCTCGTCGACGGCGACGCGACGGTTGGCCGTCTCGACGGTCGACCGTTTCTCACGGTCCGTGGCGCGAACGATTTCCCACCGGAGCGTAACGTCGTCACCGTGGACGCGGGAGCCGTCTCCTTCGTCTCGGACGGCGCGGACGTGATGCGACCGGGCATCGTCGAAGCCGACGAGACCATCGACGAAGGCGACATCGTCGCAATTGCAGAGGAAACCCACGGCAAGGTGCTCGCCATCGGCAAAGCTCTCACCGACGGTGCCGACATGGTCGGCGACTCCGGAAAAGTCGTGAAGTCCATCCACTTCGTTGGCGACGAACTCTACAACTTCACCGCGTAAAAAAGGGGATTCGAGTTAGTTGTCAGAGGAGTCGAGACCGAGCGCCGCGGCCACGTCGAGCAGGCCGGACCCGGACTCGTTCGTGGCGAGGCCGATGTCTTCTGCTGAATTTTGCAGCGTCGAACGAGCCTGTGAGTTCGAACTCCCGTTCGCCATGAGCTGTGCGCCGGCACCGGCGACGTGCGGCGTCGCCATCGACGTTCCCGAGAACGTGTCGTAGCCGCCGATGACCGACGAGTAGATGTCCGTGCCGGGGGCGGCAATTTCGACTTCTGGTCCCTGCGAGGAGAAACTCGAGAAACCATCCGAGGAGTTCGTCGAGGAAACGGCCATGACCGTCGAGTAGGCGGCCGGGTAGCCGACACAGTCGGTACACGGGCCGCTGTTGCCTGCCGCACCGACGAGGAAGACGCCGTTGTCCACGGCGTACTGACAGGCGTCTTTGAGCGTCTGTGCGCCACTGCTCGCCCCGAGGCTCATCGAACCGACGTCGTAGCCCTGGTCTGCGGTCCACTCGATACCGGCGGCCACGTCGGAGAGGGAGCCGCTTCCGCGCTTGTCGAGCACCTTGACCGCGTGGAGCGTCGCGTCGGGTGCGACGCCGACGACGCCCTCTGCGTTGTCGATACCGGCGGCGATGCCGGCACAGTGGGTGCCGTGGTCGTTGTCGTCGTCCCAGTCGTAGGCGTAGTTGCCCTTTGCTTTCGTGAACGCCCTCCCGGTGCCGAGATTCGCGGCGAGGTCGGGGTGGTCAGAGTCGATGCCGGTGTCGATGATGGCGAGGTCGGCGCCGCTCCCGGTTTCGCCATTTGCGTGAGCGACGTCCGCGTCTGTGCGGTCTACGCCCCACGGCAACGTCTGCGCCTGGGTCGTGACCCCGTCGCCCGGCTTGCCGCCGATGGCGTACATCGTGATGTCCGCTTCGACGTAGCGGACGTCGTCGCGCTTGCGGAGTTGTTCGACCGCTTTGTCCGAAAAGCGCCCGGCGACCGCCTGCCCAATCGAGCCGAAGTCGAGGGTTCTGCTGACGGAGTCCGCCCGGTTTCGTGCTTCTTCACTCGCACCTGGCGAACTCGTTCCGACGATACGACGAGGAGCCCGGTTCGCCGCAGCCGTGCCAACGAACATCGTCCCGACGGCACCGACAGCCGACGTTTTGAGCAAATTTCTTCGAGTTAAATTTACATCTGACATAGATGTAACCTAAACTTTCGTTATAGTTATTTAAAACTTGGCTTATGTTCGCATGGACCACGTAGGTACTACCGTGGGTGTGAGTGACTCTGAGAGGCGGGAAACGAACTCCGTCTGACGTAAAGCCTATACTCGAAGGAACCGGTTTGTGTTCTATGGGACTTATGAGCAAGCTCCTGGGTGAACGTGGGTCTCGCAAGACCGACGACTACCTGGAGCTGAACATCGACGACTTCGAGGCGGCGGCTGGCGACGCCAAGATGCGCGTCCACATCGCGAAAATCGGGAACCAACAGGACGTCATTGCCATCAAGGACGCCATCTATGACGGCGACCTGGTCATCGCGGACATCACCCGACACGCGACCGAGGACCGCACAATGCAGCGCATCAGCGACGAACTCCAGCAGGTCGCCCAGGAGGTCGGTGGCGATATCGTCCAGAAGGACGACGACCAGCTCATTCTCACCCCGACGGGCGTCTCAATCAGCCGCCAGAAGCTCGGCGGCCGCTAGGCTCGCGGTCATTTTTCAGACGCACAAAAAAGTGCCCGGTCGGAATTCCCATGACAGACAGCGCCCTCAGTCCCCGAACCGGTACGCGGGTCTGACTCCCACCAGCCGAGTACCGTGTCTGAGAGCTATTATGTCAATACGTAACACACGACGATAAATCTAGGTGTTTTCTCAGTACTATCCTGAAAAGCGAACGGAGGTTAGAAGTCGGGGGAGTCGTCTTCGACTTCGCGTTTCATGGACTCGCGGCGGCTCTTTGCGTCGCGTCCCGTGGCTTCGAGCAGGAAGTTGTTTTTCGCGCTCACGGCGTCTGCGGCGTGGTCTGCGAGCCCCTTGTCGAGGATTTCCTTCGCGTCGTGCTCTTCGAAGTGAACCGCGAGTTTGTCTTTCTTGCCGCTGTACTTGACCGCACCAGCGACGATGCGCTTGAACACCGGATTTTTCGGCTCGCCGACGACGAGGAGGTCGCTCCCTTTGAAGTCCTCCGTCCCCGTGATGGGACCAAAGTAGTCTTCGACGGTCGCTTTCATGTCGGGGATTCGCTCCTCCAGCGTCTCACCGCGGCGCATCTTGTACTCCTTCATAGACAGGTGTTTGCGTAGCCAGGTTTTACTCTTTTCGCGTCGCGACCCGGTCTAAGTAGCCCTGCTTACACGACGGACAGATATCGCCCTCGCGCAGGGGTGATTCACGAACCGGCGTGTCGAAACCACACTTTGGACACTGGAACACGCCCTCGCCGGGAGCGATTGCTCCCGCATCGGTCGTCTCCTCGACTTCTGGTTCGTCTGCCTCGTCCGCGCCGTTCTGTATCCAACTCGTGTCTTTCGGGTCCTCGCGTGCCGGTTCGTCCGGCCACGCGCCGGGTTCGCGCTCCGGTTCGTCCGGTTCGTCGGTGAGGATGACGCCGTCGTCGGTCTCCGCGTCGAGTTCGTCGAACGTCGATTCGGTTTCGATGTCTTCGAGGTCCGGACCCGTGTCGTGCCCCACGCCGGCGTCCTCGTGGTCGTCGATGATTTCTACGTCCTCTTCGCTCGGGTCGGCGGGCGGTTCGACGGCATCCGCCTCGGAAACGTTCGTCTCGTCTTTGTGGTCGAACGCCGACGCGTCCTCGTGGTCGAACCCGTCTTCGGCTGCGTCCCCGTCAGCGAGGTCGTCCGTGACGATAACGTCCGGTTCGTTGGGAACTGGCTCCGGTTCGCCCGCGGGCGATTCGGCCGACGTAATCTCCTTTGCCTCGGAGCGAACCTGCGTCCCACCGCAGCGTTCGCACACTTCGATCTCGCGCACCGTGACGACGACTTCACTCCCTCGTTCCTCTCGCTCCCGCTCTACCTCCAGTTCGCCGTAGCGGTGACCGAGAAGCGAACACTTGAGACTCATTGGCAAATGCATCCCCACGTGCGAGTATAAGAGTACTGTTTCCCGGACTGTCCGGCGAGAAAACTGGCAGACGGCCACCACCACGGATGGGCCACGAGAGGGGACAAGGGTAAGATGCATCCCGACATACAGTGGGGTATGAGGGCAAAGCGTGAGTATCGGAACCGCGACGCGACAGAGGTTGCGGTGCTCGACGCCTTGGTCGACCGAAAGGGAGAGGGCATGACCGTCTTCGAGCTCAGAGCGCACGCGGACATCTCCATCGACGAACTCGAAGACGCGCTCGCCAACCTGAAAGAAGCAGGCCTCATCGAGGTGACCGACGAGGGGGCGCGAACCGTCATCCTGCCGGACGATAAGGTCGTCCCTGAACCGGGCGAGGCCGAGCCGAAACCGTCGCTCATCGACAGAATCATCGAGAAATTCTCGCCGTAGAGGGCGAAGTTTATTCCCGGGCAGGAAATACCACCAGCCATGACCGTCCTCGAGGGGTTCCACGAAGACCACGGCGCAACGTTCACAGAGCGCGGCGGCCGTCGCGTCGTCGGCAACTACGGACGGCCCACCCAGGCACACAAAGCCGTCCGAAACGTCGTCGGCGTCATCGAGATGGGCTACGGGGTCGTCCTCGTCGAAGGCGCAGACCGCGTCGAGTTCGTCGACAACGCGATTTCGAACACCGTCCCGACCGAGGACGGCCAGGGCGTCTACGCGCTCCTGCTCGACCCACAGGGTCGCGTCGAACTGGACATGTACGTCTACAACGCTGGCGAGCGCCTGTTGCTGTTCACGCCGCCGGACGAGGCCGCTCCGCTTGCCGAAGACTGGCGCGGGAAGACCTTCATTCAGGACGTAGACATCTCCGTCGCCACCGACGACTTCGCCGTGTTCGGCGTCCACGGGCCGAAGGCCACGGAAAAAGTAGCCAGTGTCCTCACCGGTCCGGGCGCACCCGAGGGCGCGCTCTCATTCGACCGCGGGTCGATGGGCGACGCTGGCGTCACCGTCATCGCGACCGACGCGCTAACCGGCGAGGAAGGCTACGAAGTCGTCTGTGCGGCGGACAAGGCCGAGGAAGTCCTCGACGCCCTGCTCTACTTCGGCATGGCGGCGACCCCCTTCGGCTACGACACGTGGGACTCACTCACCCTCGAAGCCGGAACGCCACTGTTCGAGACCGAACTCGAAGGGCGGATTCCGAACGTCGCCGGCATCCGTAACGCACTGAACTTCGACAAGGGCTGTTTCGTCGGCCAGGAAGTCGTCTCCAGAGTCGAGAATCGCGGCCAGCCAAGCCGACGACTCGTGGGACTCGTCTGCGAAGAAGTTCCCGAAGCAGGCGCAAACGTCACCGCAAACGGCGACGACGTAGGTGAGGTGACGCGCGCCGTCCAGAGTCCCTTGCGCGACGAGCCAATCGCGCTCGCCTACGTCGAATACGGACTGGACGCAACCGACGTGACTGTTGGGGAAACGACTGGCAGCATTGAACCGCTCCCCTTCGTCGAGGGGAGCCAGCAATCCGAGCGACTGCCGACGTATCCGAACTGAAAACAGCTATTTTCGCGACAGCAACGTCTTCAACTGCTCGCGCGAGGCGAGGGTCGTCGGCTTGTCCATGTGGACGCCAATTTCGCCTGCGAGCGTGCTGAGTCCGGCCGTCTGAACGGGTTTCGGCAGCGAGTACGCCTTGCGAATCCACGCACCGAGTCGAATCTCCGTCCGGAGGTCCTCGCGCCACGCCCGCTCGTAATCGCCGAGCGTTCCCGGGTCGTCCGGATTCACGGTTTCAGCGGCGTGGTCTGCGGCGGTCATACCGTAGACGATGCCGCCGCCGGTGAACGGCTTGGTCTGCGCGGCGGCGTCGCCAATCAACAGACTTCGACGGCCCGTCACGCGCTTTGGCGGGTCAATCGGAATCATGCCCGCACAGAAGTGGGAGGTCTCCACGTCGTAGCCAGAGACGAACTCGTCGAACAGTTCGCGGGCGGTCGGCGAAGAGCCGGGCGGCGCGGCGAGGCCGTATTCGACACCCGCCTCACCGCGTGGGATGCGCCACGCGAAGAACGTCGGCGCGGTCAGGTGGACGTCCACGTATTCGCCGGGGTCGTCCTCCTCGGAAAAGGCGAGAACGCCCTGCAGTTTCTCCTGTGGTTCGGGGAGGCCACACTCGCGGCGCACCCGCGAGACGGGGCCGTCACACCCGACCACAATCTTCCCCGCAAACGTCTCCATGCCGTCCGGCGTTTGCGCAACGACCTCGACGCGGTCGCGACGCTCCGTAACCTCGGTAACGCTGTGGTCTTCGCGCAGGTCCGCCCCCGCTGCGACGGCCGCGTCGGCGAGCACTTCGTCGAGTCCTACGCGGTCGATGACGTTCGAGATAACGTCGCGTTTGTAGAAGAGATGCGAGTCGCTCCCCGGGCCGTCAGTGTGAAAACGCGCACCGGAGATTTCGTTCTGGAGGAGCTTTTCTTTCGTCCCTTCGGTAGTGAATTCCCAGAGGTCGGTGCTGACGTGCCCCGAGCAGGCGAGCGGTTTGCCCACTGTCCCTCGTTCGAGCACGAGCACGTCGTGTCCGTCCTCGGCGGTTCGCCGGGCGAATCGCGACCCGGCCGGTCCCGCACCGACGACGACGAAATCGTACATTGGCTTCGCCTATTCTATCCGTCAGTATATACTTCCCGGCCTGTGGCCGCCCCGTGCGAGAATTTATCAGTGAAGCCGCGGCCAGCACGGCCCATGCACTGAGAACCGCCACGGAGTCGCCGCGACTGTCCGGCATCCGACTTCGTGGAGCCGATACGCCGGCTGTTTGCCCTTATTCGACGACTGCAAAGCCGCGTGGCGTCATCCGCTCGTAGCGGTTTTCCCACGGTATCGAGAGTGTCGTCCACGACCGACCCATGTCCCCGGAGCGAGCGATGCCGTGGTTCGAGAAGGCGTAGACGACGCCCGGTTCGCCGACCGTTGCTAACTCCGCCCGAACCAACCCGTCACCTTCGTCGAGGTCGCCACCACACCGCTCCCACGGGCCGCCAGTCTCGCGTCGATAGACGTAGGACTCGGCCGATGAAGGGTTGTGCGCCGCGTACGCTCCGTTTGCGGCGGAGAGAACCACCGTGTCCGGGTCACCCGGATCTGGTGCGACGCTCCAGCAGTAGCGGTGATTCAACCCCTCCTGGGGGTGCGACCACGACCGCCCGCCGTCACGCGACTCCGCGTAGCCGTCGCCAGCCGCCGCGTAGACCCGGCCCGGCGCGTCCGGGTGGACGGCCAGCGAGTGATTGTCGAACCGCGACCCGGAGGGTCGTTCGTGCCACGACTCGCCGCCGTCCTCGGAGTAGACGAAGGCTCCGGCCTCGATGCCGACGTAGAGTCGGTCGGGGTCTTCGGGGTCCACCTCGATCCACCGAACGTGATGGGTGTGCGGCCGCGGCGGGAAGTACCACTCGTCCGCCGAAGGCAGGTCGGTGAGCGGCGAGAGCGCGGTCCACGAGTCGCCGCCATCGGTGGAGCGATAAACCGCGCTCGGTTCCATGCCGACGTAGACGGTATCCGGGTCGTGCGGACTCACGCGTGCTGACATCACGGCTCCCTCGATGACATCCTCACCGACCGATTCCCAGGTGTCGCCAGCGTCGAGACTCCGCTGGAGGCCGGACTCGAACGTTCCGACGAAGATGCGCTTCGGTTCGGCCGGCGAGACGGCCACGCATTCGATCGAATGACCGTCGAGTCGCTCGGTTGCCTGCCAATCCCCACCCCGGCCGGTCGCGACCACGAGCACCTCGCGAAGCGGTGCGTAAATTGAGGTCATACCGAGAGATACGCTCGCCCGACGGAAAGAGGTAGTGCGTCGTTAGTCGTCGGTCGTTATCGCCGGAGCCACACGGTCCGCACGCGGCCCGTCGAGGTCGATTTCGGGGAGCAGGTCGCGCAGATAGAGGCCGGTATAGGAGTCGTCGTCGCGGGCGACTTCCTCGGGCGTACCCGCCGCGACGATTTGGCCGCCGTTCTCACCACCCTCCGGTCCGAGGTCGATGATGTGGTCTGCGTTCTTCACGAGGTCGAGTTCGTGTTCGACGACGACCACGGTGTTGCCGTTGTCCACGAGCCGCTGGAGCACGTCGATGAGTTTGCGCTCGTCCTCCGAGTGCAGACCTGTCGTTGGCTCGTCGAGCAGGTAGAGCGTCTCGCCGGTCTGTTTCTTGCCGAGTTCCTCTGCGAGTTTCACGCGCTGGGCTTCACCACCAGAGAGCGTCGTAGACGGTTGGCCGAGGCGCATGTAATCGAGACCGACGTCGGAGAGCAACTGCAGGCGGCGTTTGATACGCGTGTCCGCCTCGAAGAACGCGAGGGCCTCCTCGATGCTCATATCGAGAACGTCCGCGATGTTCTTGCCTTTGTACGTCACGTCAAGCGTCTCATCGTTGTAGCGGTCGCCGCCACACTCCTCACACGGAACGTACACGTCAGAGAGGAAGTTCATCTCGATTTTGACGGTTCCCTGCCCGCCACACTCCTCACAGCGCCCGCCCTTCACGTTGAACGAGAAGCGCCCCTTCTCGTAACCACGCTGACGGGCGAGTTTCGTCTTCGCGAACAGCTCGCGGATGTAGTCGAAGACGCCCGTGTACGTCGCCGGGTTCGACCGCGGCGTGCGGCCGATTGGACTCTGGTCGATGAGGCGCACCGTCTCGATCTGGTCGAGACCCTCGATGGCGTCGTGTTCGCCGGGGTCGACGCTCGTGTTGTTGTTCATCGTCCGCGCGAGACTCTTGTAGAGAATCTCGTGCATGAGTGTCGATTTCCCCGACCCGGAGACACCCGTAACTGCGGTGAAACAGCCGAGCGGGATGTCAACGTCGAGGTTCTGTAAGTTGTGCTGGCGGGCGCCCTTGATGGTGAGTTTGCCGTCGGATTCTCGTCGGTCCGTCGGCACGCGGATGGCTTTGCGCCCGGAGAGGTACTCGGCGGTGATGGTGTCGGCCTCGAGTATCTCGTCGTACGAGCCCTGAAAGACGACTTCGCCGCCGCGTTTGCCGGGGCCAGGCCCCATGTCGATGATGTTGTCCGCCCGGCGCATCGTCTCCTCGTCGTGTTCGACGACGAGCAACGTGTTGCCGATATCTCTGAGTTCACAGAGCGTGTTGAGCAGGCGGTCGTTGTCGCGCTGATGGAGGCCGATGGACGGTTCGTCGAGCACGTAGAGGACGCCGACCAGTCCGGACCCGATCTGTGTGGCGAGGCGAATCCGCTGGCTCTCGCCGCCCGACAGGGTTGCGGCCTCCCGGTCGAGCGTGAGGTATTCGAGACCAACTTCGCACATGAAGCCGAGGCGGGCGCGAATCTCCTTGAGAATCTCCGTCGCGATGGTTCGCTCGCGGTCGGTAAGGTTCTCTTCGAGTCCCTCGAAGTAGGTGAGCGCGTCGCCGATGCTCATGCGGTTCACCTCTGGAAGGGACGTACCATCCACGAGGACAGCGCGAGATTTGGGCTTCAGGCGCGACCCGTTACACGCCGGGCACGTCGTGACCGACATGAACTTCTCGATGTGCTCGCGGGCGCGCTTGCTGTCGGTTTCGACGTGGCGTCGTTCGAGGTTCGGGATGACGCCCTCGAACGGCTGTTTCTTCCGGCGGACGCCGTTTTTCGTCTGCCACTCGAACAGCACCTCTTCGCGCGTCCCGTAGAGAAAGCCCTCCTGTACCTCGGTGTCCAGCTCTTCGAACGGTGTGGTGAGCGAGACGTCGTAGTGCTCGGCCATCGAGTCGAGCTGGCGGCGGTAGTAGGTCCGGTTGTAGCTCCACGGTTCGAAGACGTGCTTGAGCGGCTGGCTCGGGTCCTGAATGACGAGGTCTTCGTCGATTTCCTTCGTCTCGCCGAGGCCGGAACACTCTGGACACGCCCCGTACGGGCTGTTGAACGAGAAACTGCGCGTCTCCACTTCACTCAGGTCGATACCACAGTGGGTGCACGCGAGGTCCTCTGAGAACTCGACGACGAGTCGGCCATCTTTCTCAGCGTTCGCGCCGAGCGACCCGGTCGAGCGCGTCTCGGAGCCGAGTTTGACGCCGTTCGGCGGGTTTGGCAGGACGACCTTGACGATGCCGTCGGTCTCGCGGAGTGCGGTTTCAACGCTGTCGGTGATGCGAGAACGGGCTTTCTCCGCGATTTTTACGCGGTCGACGACGACGTCGATGGTGTGTCGGAAGTTCTCGTCGAGCGTCGGTTTCTCCACGGTGAGGTCGTACTCCTCGCCGTCGACTTCGACGCGCGAGTAGCCGTCACTCACGAGATCAGAAAAGAGGTCTACGAACGCACCTTTCTGGTCGCGCACGACGGGTGCGGCGATTTTCGCCTTCGTGCCGTCGGGCAGTTCGAGGATGCGACGCACCATGTTCTGGGCGCTCTGTTCGCCCACCTCGCGGCCACACTCGGGACAGTGTGGAATGCCGACGCGGGCGTACAGGAGGCGCAGGTAGTCGTGGAGTTCGGTCACCGTCCCGACGGTCGACCGCGGGTTGTTCGCCCCGTTTTTCTGGTCGATAGAGATGGCTGGCGAGAGTCCTTCGACGCTCTCGACCTGTGGTTTGTCCATCTGTCCGAGGAAGTTGCGGGCGTAGGCACTCAGACTCTCGATGTAGCGGCGCTGGCCTTCTGCGTAAATCGTGTCGAAGGCGAGCGACGATTTCCCCGACCCCGAAAGTCCCGTGACGACGGTGAACGTCTCGCGCGGGACGCGAACGTCGAGGTCTTTCAGATTGTGCTCTTTGGCCCCCCTAACCTCGATGTAGTCCTTGCTCATCTACGCCTGCGTATGGACGCTGGCCGTGAAACGCTGTCGGTTAGGACGTGGTTTGCGCGGCCGAAGGAAGCAGCCAATTTGCCGGCTCGAACACGTTCACCGGCAGCGGTTTTGTCGAGTGCACATAGAGGGTGTACTCGGGTCCGCCGACCACCAGTCTGCGGAGTCGGCTCTCGTCGCGTTTGAAGCCAAATTCGGCGAGAACTGCCTCGGGCAGCAAGCCGTCTGGAACCTGAAGGAGGGTCGCGTCAGCGTGCTCCTCGCAGAGGTGGAGAAGGATACGTCGGAGGCCGATAGTCCGGTCCGCGTCGCCTTCGAGTGGTGCCACCTCTGCGAGGGTGACGACACGCTTGTCGCCGACCATCTTGATTCGCGTGACGACGGAGGCGAGCGGCACGCCGTAGCGGGTTGCTGTATAGGTGGTCCACTCGTCCTGTGGGTTGCCAAACCGCCACGCGAGGAAGCGTTCGTCGCGTCGGAGGTGGAGACGCGACGGTGTCGCTCGGCGCGAGAGCACCACGAGGTCGTCGATGAACACACCATCGGCCTGTTCGATGGCGAGTTTTTCACCGAGGGTGACGCGCCGGTCGCGGCGGCGGCGGAGGAATCGAGCGAGCGCCGTCGTGACCGTGGCGATTGGTCCGAGCGGTCGGACGAACGCGCCCGGGTCCTGGATTCGGGAGTGTGTTTTCGTGGGTGCGACCCGGATCCAGCCCCAGTGGTCGAAGATGGGGGCGGCCGCGTCGTTGAGGAACGAAAAGAGCACGTCGTGCGTCGCCTCGCCGTGTGAAATTGTCTCCTTCGCGAGTTTCGAGTAGATGCCCGTCCCCCGGTAGTCCGGATGGATGATAGCATCGACAAGCATCGCCCCAGCGAGCGATTCGGTGCCGTGGGCGAGCGGGAACGACAGGTAGCCCTGCATTCCGATGACCGTTCCATCGACCTCGGCGACGAGCAGTGAGAAGTCGTCGGCGAAGGGATTGTCGAGATACTTCCAGTCGAACCAGTCGGGCGTTGCAGGCGCGGAGAGACTTTCTTCAACGAGTGCGCAGATGGCGTCACGGTCGCCGTCTGTAGACAGGCGAATGGTGACACCGTTTACATACGCCGTGTGTGTGACGAGTGCCATACCTGTCACGTCTCTGTGATTCACTATTGTTACAGAGTCTCAACAGCCGCGCCGAGACGGGAAGTGGGCTGCTAACTGCGAAGGCGGTTGGAAACTGGCCGGGCGGCAGTTGGAGGAGGGTCGCCGACGTGTCGTGCGAAAGGAGTGGCTACTGAGTGGGGAGAAAATGCTTCGTCCGCGAAAAAACACTCGCTCATCTGTGGCCCTAGATTTAACCGGTGACGTGAGAACCCGTGTTGTATGGCACTGGATACCATGTTGCTCGCGGTTGGCCCCCGCGATGCGAACAGTGTGGGCCGACTCGCAGAGACCGTAATCGATGTCGCAAAGCCGACCGGTGCAACCGTCGTCCTCGGGCATGTATTCACCGAAGAGGAGTTCGACTCGGTTCTCGAACGGCTCGACTTTTCTGTGGAAAACCGCGCCGAACCGGGCGAAGTTGCGCGACGGCACACGACGATTCGAGAGCTCACAGACCACTTCGACGAGGCGGGCGTCGAGTACGAAATCGAGGGAGCGGTCGGAAACCACGGCGACGCCATCGTCGACCTCGCGGAGGGGGTCGATGCAGACCGAGTCGTCATCGGCGGGCGAAAGCGATCGCCGACCGGCAAGGCCGTGTTCGGTTCGACCGCCCAGGAAGTGCTGTTCGCCGCGCCGTGTCCGGTGACGTACGTCAGGCGGGACTGACCGACCGGGCAAATCTCCTTAACAGTTGCCGGCCAATGTCTACGGTGAGATGCATCACGAAATCGGCCACCGCCCGTCGTTCGCCCTCGTAACCATCCACTTAGATGCAGGAGAGGCAATCGTCACCGAAGCGGGTTCGATGGTCAGCTACACAGACGGCGTCGAAATCAAGACCGCAGCAAACGGCGGCCTGCTCGGGTCGCTCAAACGGTCCGTGCTCGGCGGCGAGAGTTTCTTCATGAACACGTTCACCGCGACCACGGACGGCCACGTCACGCTCGCTCCGCCACTGCCGGGTGACGTGGTGAACCACGACATCGAAGACGAGACGCTCTACGTCCAGTCGGGGTCGTTCCTCGCGGCCGACCCGAGCATCGAAATCGACACCAAATTCGGCGGCGGCCGGACGTTCTTCGGCGGCGAAGGACTGTTCTTGCTCAAACTCACGGGGACCGGCGAGACGTTCCTGTCGAGTTACGGCGCGATTCAGGAAGTCGACCTCGAACCCGGCGAGAAGTACATCGTCGATACGGGACACGTCGTCGCCTTCGAGGAGACGACAGAGTTCACGGTCAACAAAGTCGGCGGTCTCAAGTCCACCCTTCTGAGCGGCGAAGGCCTCGTCGTCACCTTCACCGGCCCGGGCCGCATCTGGATGCAAACCCGGAGCGAGGACGCCTTCCTCTCGTGGCTCATCCCGCAGTTACCGACGAGAAACAGCAGCAACTGAGCCGTCCACGTACCTGACCAAAAACATCATACGTACAACGTGTTTAGGTGAGACATGCGCCGCAGACAGGTCCTCAAAGCCGCAGCCGCAGGCGCCGCCCTCCCCGCATTCGGCCGCTCGGTTTCCGCCCAAGCGGCGGACGAATCGTACACCCCGCTGGGGACGCTCGACCTCGCTCGAGCGAAAGAAGTCGTCGTCAGTGCCGACGGCGAAACCGCCTTCCTCGCCCTGACCGACGGGTTCGCCACCGTAGACGTGAGCGACCCCGCCAATCCGGCCGTGCTCACAGAAAAGCGCGGACTGCTCGGCGACGTGGACGGCGGCCCCCTCCGAAACATCTACGACGTGAAAGTAGACGGCGACACGCTGCTCGTCGCCGGCCCGGCGAACCCGACCGCCGAGGAAAACATCAACGCGTTCATCCTCTACGACGTGTCGGACCCGGCGAATCCCTCCCGCCGCGCCGTCCACGAGACCGACTTCTTCCATCACAACGTCTTCGTCGAAGGTGAGTACGCCTACTTCGGCGACAACGAGCACGCCCAGGACGAGGAGAATCGGCGAAACGAACTCGTCTTCTTCGACATCAGCGGCGAGCCGGAGGAAGTGGGTCGCTGGTCCGTCGTGGACGCGGAAGAAGGCTGGGCAGACGTCGGCGTCGGCGTGTGGACGCTCCACGACCTCTACGTTCAGGACAGCATCGCCTATCTCGTATTCTGGGATGCCGGCACGTGGATGGTCGACGTGAGCGACCCGGCGAACCCGGAGTCACTCGGAAGCGTCCGGTCCCCCGACCCCGAAGAACTGTCGCAGCTCACGAACGACCAGCTCAACCAGATGATTTTCGAGCCCCCGGGTAACGACCACTACGTCACCGTCAACGACGACGCGACGGTGATGGGCGTCGGCGGCGAGTCCTGGGACGTGGACACGAGCGACGACTCCGGTGGTCCGAGCGGCATCGAGCTGTTCGACATCTCGGATATGGCGAACCCAGAGCCCCTCGCGATGCTCGAACCGCCCGAAGTCGACGACGCCTCGTTCCAGGGGACGTGGACGACGTCCCACAACTTCGACATCGTGGGCGACCGCCTCTACTCCTCGTGGTATCAGGGCGGCGTGAAGATTCACGACATCTCGGACCCGGCGAATCCCGAGGAACTGGCGTGGTGGCGCGAACCGACGCAGACGAGTTTCTGGACCGCCCAACTCGCGGTTCCCGGAGAGTTCTTCGTCGCCACGAGCCACGAGAACCCCGCCGTCAGTAACGGTGCCAGCGGAGCGGCCCTGTACACGTTCCCCGACCGGGCGGGCGAACAGGAGAACCCGCCGTCGCTTACGGGGACACCGACGCAGACGGCGACTACCGCACCGACGCAAACGACGAGCACGCAGACCACGACGGCAGCACCGACGACGACGGCCACGAGCACGCCCGAACCGACCACGACGGAGACGACTGGGCCCGGCTTCGGCGTGCCTGCGGCGGTCGCTGGTGTCGGCCTCGGGGCGTGGCGGTATCTGCATCGCGAGCGAAACGAAGATTAAAGCGCCTTTTCGAGCGCGCTCGCCACGCGGCGAGCCTTTTCTGCGAGTTCTGGAGAGATGTTCCCGAGGGCTACTGCAGCGTCCAGTTCGTCGTCGTCGACGCGCTCGACCGTGCCGTCTGCGTGCTTGATGACGTCGACGTGGAGGTCCACGTAGCGGACGGTGTCGGGGAAGATTTCGACTGGCGTGCAGACGTTGACGTACGTCCCCCGTCGGTCGCCGTCCTGACTGCGGTACACCGTCGGATACCACCACTTGCCCTCGGTGAACTTCGTCACCGCCACGTCGCCGGCGCGGCGGGGAACCTCGAGTGCGTCGTAGTTACCGCCGGGCGACATCTTGCGGGTGACCGTGATGCGCTGGTTATCGACTTCGCGGTCGGTCACTTCGCCAGACCCGAGGGTGATGAGTCGCCCGTCTGGTTTCCCGTGGCCGATGGCGACAGTGTCGCCGGCCATCGGTCCAAACTGCCGGGTGACCGCGGCGAAGGGGAACTCGCCCTGTGGGTCGCAGATATCCTCGACGAAATCGACCGCGGCGCTGGCCCGGCGGTCTGCGGCCTTGATGCGGTGGTGGCCGGGCATCGTCGTGGTGACCGCCCGGCGGTGGTCGTCGAGGGCGAATCGTGAGTCGCGACCAAACCAGACCCAGCGCGTCGCCTCGCCGTCGTGGAGCGCGAGGGGTGCCTCGTCGGTCGGGTCGGGGGCGTCGGCGAGTGACCCTTCGATGGCGTCAGCCTGCGCGACTGCCGCCGAAAGCGCGTCGTCGAGCGCGTCGAGACTGGCGGCGTCTGCGTCCCGACCCCAACTCACGTACCAGCCCTCGGGCGGGTCGGTCGGAAGGAGGTCGCCGAGGGCCATCGGCCGGGTGCCGGAGGGTTCGGGACCGCGGACGAGCGTCGCGAGACCGCCCATCACGCGGATTCGTGTGTCTACGACGGGTCGGTCGCCGCTCCACGGTGCGGCGGGGTCGCGAACCTGCACCCGAAGGGCGTCGTTTTCTGAAACCCGGTCGTCAACCTTCGAGTAGGGGAGAAACCCTTCGGCCGCTCCAAGGTCGACGACCGCACCGCTGCCGAGCGTTTCCGTCACGACGACGTTGCAGACCGCGCCGCGCGGGGCCGGGTCGGCCCACGAGAACGTGTCGATACCCACGGCGAGCAGGTCGTGGAGTTCGCCGACTGCCTCGTCGGTTCCGACGACGCCGACGCCCTGCCGGTCTGCCGTGGTTTCGACGGTGGCGTCGTACTCCGCGTCTTCGAACGCCTCGTCGAAGCGGTTACGGATTGGTTCTGAGGCGAGCACGACGTCGTGGCCGGCATCGTGAAGCAGGTGCGTGACCGCCGTCGTGTAGATGCCCCGGACGCGGACGTTCATAGCGCGTCTCTGCTCGCAGCGAAGCGGACGCGGTCGTGGACGGTCGCGCCGAGGTTCAGTTCGACCACGTCGTCGCCGAGGACCCGCCCGCCTTCGATTGGGACGCCCCACGAGTCGAACCGGAGGTAGCCGCGGATGTCCGCCCCATGGGTGAACAGGTCGCAGTACGAGATGGTGTGTTCGGGAAACTCGGCTTTGCTGTGGGCGAGGTCCATGTCGGAGTAGACGGTGTCGTGATCCTCGAAGAAGGCACGAAGGTGGTCGGCGTCCGCCTGCGTCGCCTCGACGACCGCTCGCGAGACGGCTTTCAGTTCGTCGAGCGAGAGGCCAGCGTCACGAAGCGCCTTCTGCGTTCGCTGGTCGAAGTGCATGGGCGTCGGTTGGGACGGCGGGATTGAAAATAACGCGGTCTGTCCTCAGTCGTCTGCGGGTGCCGCGGACGGGGCGGCTGGGTCTTGGGCTGCGGTTGCTTCGTCCTCGCTGTTCGACCGTCGGTCGGTTGTCGGCGGTGCGGTGTAGAGTAAGCCACGACTCGTGCTGTACCGTGTCATGACCTACCAGTGGGAGCGAAACCCTTGATAAAACTACTCCTGATACTGTATTAGGTAGCTGAATCAGTGCTAGGACGGCAGAACAATTAGGGTCGGGGCTGCCTTACGAAGTGACATGACGCGAAGACGAGACCCGGTGCAGGCGCGCGCAGACGGGTCACACGACCTCTACGACGTGGCAACGTGGGAGGCACGCTCTCGCCTCGACCGAATCTCTGTCCGACTGCATCGGTGGCTCAACCTCACGCTCAGGGCCGTCGTCATCCTCGCCGCCGTCCTCATTTTCGTCTCGCAGTTCGCCCTCGGCGGCTTTGGCGCGGTAACCGACCCGACCGTGACCGCGCTGGTCGTGCTCTCCGCGCTCCCGGCGCTCGGCCTCGCGTGGTACGTCCACCGCGAAGACGCCACCTCCGGCGAACCGCTCGAACTTCTGGTCGCCACGTTCATCCTCGGCGTGCTGTTCGCCGGGTTCGCCGGCATCCTGAACACCGTCGTCGGGTCGAGCGTCCAGGCAATCGGCTCCGGGTTCGGAACCGCCCCGCTCATCGGCCTCATTCTCATGTTCTATCTCGTCGTCGGGCCGGTCGAGGAGGTCGTAAAGTGGCTCGCCATCAGGCTCTACGCCTACCGCTCTGACAGATTCGACGCGGTCATCGACGGCGCGGTGTACGGGGCCGTCGCAGGTCTCGGCTTCGCGACCATCGAGAACGCCCTCTACATCACCCAGAACCTGAATGCGGTGATGCTCGGCAGCGGCAACATCGTCGGCGCTGGCTCCGGCATCACGGCGGTTCGCGCCCTCGCCGGGCCGGGCCACGTCATCTATTCTGCGTTCGCCGGCTACTACCTCGGCCTCGCGAAGTTCAACCCCGAGAATCGCGGTCCCATCGTCGTGAAGGGCCTGCTCATCGCCGCCGTCATCCACGGCACCTACAATACGCTCGTCTCCACCGTCCCAGACATCGTCGTCGCGCTGGTTCCGGGAATTTCGCCGTTCACCGTCTTCCTCGGGTTCGTCATCGTCTTCGACGGCATCTTCGGCTACATCCTGCTGCGGAAGATTCGCCGCTACAGCCGCACCTACAAGGAACTTCACCACGGCAAGGACGCGAGCGAATTCGAAGTCGCGAAAACGGAGTACGACGCCTAAAGCAGCTGTTCTACGTACTTCGCGATGACGTCCACTTCGAGGTGGACGCGGTCGCCAACTTCCTTTTCAGAGAGGTTCGTCAGGTCGTAGGTCGTCGGGATGATGGCCACGGTAAAGGCGTCTTCCTGTCGGGCTGCGACCGTGAGCGAGATGCCATCGACGGTAATCGACCCCTTCTCGACGACGTATTTCGCCGATTCTGCGGGTAGTTCGATTTCGAACTCCCAGTCCTCGCCGAGTTGCTCGATGCGGCGAATTTCTGCCGTGCCATCGACGTGTCCCTGCACGATGTGGCCGTCGAACCGACCGTCCGCGGGCATCGCGCGTTCTACGTTGACCACGTCGCCTTCCTCGACCGCGTCGAAGGCGGTGCGCGAGATGGTCTCCTGCAGCAAGAAGACGGAGAACCACCCGTCGCCGTGTTCCTCGACGGTGAGACACGCGCCGTTTACGCTGATGGACTGCCCGTGGGTGAGGTCGGTGAAGGGGACGCCGAGTTTCAGCCGCCGGCCACCCTCGGTGTCGGTGACCGCGAGCACGTCGCCCGTGGTTTCGACGATTCCGGTGAACATGCCGAGAGGTAAGCAGGGCGCAGAAAAGAATCCCCCGCCTCGAAAGCCGTGGTGTTTTTGCTCGCGGACGCGGACTCTCGATTAATGGGAAAGGGCATCATCGGTACCATCCAGTTGGCCATCGCGCTCGCGTTCGCCATCCCTGTGGGCCTGCTCGGCCTTGACATGCTTTCGCGGGGCGAGACGCTCATCGGCGCTGGCTTCATCGGCCTCGCCGTGCTGATGATTGCGATAGAGGAGTACATCACCACCCCCGGAGACCTGCCGGGCATGGCCGCAAAGAAGGTGGCCGGCGCGGTGATAAAAGAGAAAGACGAAGAGGAGTAGTCAGTCGGCGGAGATGGGTTCGACGGCTTCTGCGAGCAGTTCGTCGAGCGGTTTGTCCACCGGACGGTTGTGTAACAACACGTCGATGGGGAGCGTCGGCGCGCCGTCCACGAGATTCTCCATCATCACGAGGCGTTCGCGGGCACGACTCATCCCGACGTAGAAGACGCGACGTTCGTTGTCGGTCATCATCGGAATCGGACTCGTGCGCTTCGTGAACTCCACGTCGGGCGAAAGCGAGGGGTCCTGTTCGATGAGCGCCGCCATCTGCTCGACCACCTTTTCGGTGAGGTCGGTGGCGACGAACACGTGGTCTGCTTCACGACCCTTCGCCGAGTGGATGGTGCCGATGCGGACTTTGTCGCGGTCCAGGTGCTGGTACTCGCCGCTGAAGTAGGCTTTGAGCGAGCGTTTCTGGAAGGAGGTAACCTTCCGAAGCATGTCCGCGGCCGATTCGGGGGCCGGGACGAACGGCGCGAACTGACGGATGAAGTCGGGGTCGAATTCGAGGTTCGTGAGGTCGTCTTCCTCGTGTTCTTCTTTTGCTTCCTCGATGGCCTCGAACAGCGCTTCGCGGTCGTTGGTCCCGAACGCGGAGTCCGCGAGCATGTTCGCGAGACGGCGTGCCTGCAGTCCGTCTACGTTCTCGCCCTCGGCGATGGCTTCGACCGCGGTGACGTACTGGTAGAGGCGGTCGGTCCACATCCGCTGGTCGGTGAGCACGCGGAACGGGATGCCCTCGCCGATGAACTCGTCCATGAACTGGAACATCTGGTAGCGGGCGCGAAACAGCACCATGATGGTTCCCTCCTCGTCGGCCACCGTCCGACGGAGTTCACGCACGAGGTCCAGCATCGACGGCGAATGCATCGCTTCGACGATGCCGCCCTCCTTGCGGGGCTTGAGTTTCTTCTCCTGGCGCTCCTCGATGTGTCGAATCTCGTGTTGGACGACGTTCAGAATCTTCGACGGAAGGCGGTAAGAGTTCGGAAGAATCACGTCCTCGCCACCTTCGTTGAGCAGGAGTTTCGGGTCCGCGCCCTGCCACGCATAGACGACCTGGTCGTCGTCACCGGCGATGAGGACGTGTTTCATGTGCTTTTTCCACTCCTCGTACACGGCGTACTGGAGCGTGGTGATGTCCTGGAACTCGTCGATGACGAGGTAATCGACGCTCGGCAGGAGCGAGCGCTGGTGGACGCGTTCGAGCATGTCGGCGAAGCCGACCTTGTCGTTTTTGCCCTTGTAGGACTGCCACGCCCGGATGGCCTCCGGGATGTCGATGCGCTTGTCGTCGGAGGGCCACGTCGGCGTGTACTTGTTGCCCTCCTGTGCGTTCGGGTCGATTTCCGGTGGCAGGCGAACCTTTTCTACGTTCCACTGGAAGGGCACGTCGTACCAGTCGGCCACGTCCCGGCGTGTGCGCTGAAGCCACTGGCTCGTGGCGATAATCTTGTTTCCGATGGTGGTCGAACGGGCGGTGCGGCGGCGCGAACTCGAATATTCGTCTTCGAATTCGAGGCCGTACTCTTCGCAGAACTCCTTTTTGTCCTTCTCGCCGACCACGTCCTTGCGCGAGAGGTCGAGCAGTTCGTACGCTTTCGCGTGCATGGTCGAGACGTTCCCCTGCAACGAGCGGGGGCTCACGTCGAGGCGTTCTGCGAGGCGTTCGCGGATTTCTGCGGCAGCAGCGCGGGTGTAAGAGACGACGAGGACGTCGTTTATCTCGACACCGTCGCGATTGAGGATGTCTTCGACTTCGTCGAGAAGCGCCGTCGTCTTCCCGCTCCCCGGCCCTCCGAACAATCGAGTGACCGTGGGTTCGGCGTCAGTCATTGTCCAATTGGTAGAGTCGGTCATGGATAAACCTCAGGGTTAAAATTTGCGGGGTTCAGGGGTGGTCAGGAGCTGCGCGGCGAGCGTGCATCGCGGACGGCAGCACCTTCTCGAATCTTGTCGGTACAGCGGGGGCAGACGCGGGGGTCGTCGATTCCAGTCGGGGTGAACACACGAGCGTAAGCGTCGGTGACGAAGGAACCACAGTTCTGGCATTCGGGCATATTTCCTACCTAATGTTGTGGAAATTATGTATTATATCTCTATCCCCGGCGTACTCTGCCTCTATTTAACGGGCCGCAAAAATTGACGAATGTGGAGAGCGGCGTTATACCGTTCGCGGGGTCCATCCGCAGACCGAACACTCTGTCGCGTCTGTATCGTGAAGCCCCATACACTCTGGGCACTGGAGTTTGTTATAGTTCTGCTGCCAACCGACGGAAGCAGTTTCGTGGCCACGTTGCGACAGGAACTCGTCGAATACGGTATCGTTCGGTGCTGAGGCCATACATGGTATGCTATACCACGACAGTACTTAGTGTTTCTGGCACCCGTAGTTAAGCAATTGACAGGACAAAAGCTGACTATTTGTCACCAAATGGGCAGTAAAATGGAAAGAAGATAACTTTTCGACTCAGTCGAGGGCGTACAGGTCGCTGTACTTTTTCGTCGTATAGTCGATGAAGTAGTCCGCCGTGTACGCCTCGCCAGTCGCTTCCTTCACCAGTTCGGGCGTCGTGTAGCGTTTGCCGTGGTCGTGGACGTTCGTGTTGAGCCACTCGTGGAGCGCATCGAACGACCCCTCCCGGGCCCGGTCGTAAACGTCCGGGATGGCGTCTTCGACGCTCGAAAAGAGCTGCGCCGAAAGGACGGATCCAAGCGAGTACGTCGGGAAGTACCCGAAGCTGCCATGACTCCAGTGGATGTCCTGCAGACAGCCCTGTGCGTCCGTCTCGGGGCGAATGCCGAGGTACTCCTCCATCTTGTCGTTCCAGACCTGTGGAACCTCGGAGACCTCGATGTCGCCATGGATGAGCGCCTGCTCAATTTCGAACCGGAGGACGATGTGCATGTGGTAGGTGAGTTCGTCCGCCTCGACGCGGATGAAGTTGTCATCGTAAACCCGGTTGACCGCGCGGTAGGCGTCGTCCGTGCTCACGTCGCCGACCTGCGGGAAGCGGTCTTTGAACGACGGCAGGAATCGCTCCCAGAAGGCCCGCGACCGACCGATGTGGTTCTCCCAGAGACGCGACTGGGACTCGTGGACGGTCAGGTCGCGCGCCTCACCGAGGGGCGACCCGTAGGCATCCTGTGGCAGACCAAGGGTGTACTGGGCGTGGCCGAACTCGTGGATGGTCGCGGTGAGCGCGTCGATTGGGTCGTGTTCCTGGAAGCGCGTCGTGATGCGCGAGTCGAACTGCGTCCCGGTCGAGAAGGGGTGACTGGAGGAATCGAGCCGGCCGCGCTCCCAGTCGTAACCCAACAGCGAGAGTGCGTCGCGACAGAGTTCGTTCTGGACGCCCGTGTCGAAGGTTCCCTGGAAGGGGCGGGGGGCTTCGACCCCACTCGCGGCGATGTCTTCGATGAGGGGAACGAGGTTGTCTCGGAGCCGGGTGAGGACGCGGTCTGCGGTGTCGAGTTCGATGTAGGGTTCGTAGTCGGCAAAGAGGA
This sequence comes from Haladaptatus sp. DYSN1, assembly GCF_029489995.1. Classification (NCBI taxonomy): domain Archaea; kingdom Methanobacteriati; phylum Methanobacteriota; class Halobacteria; order Halobacteriales; family Haladaptataceae; genus Haladaptatus; species Haladaptatus sp. DYSN1. The sequence continues at coordinate 668,831 of NZ_CP120470.1, read as the reverse complement.
CGGCGTAGGGGTCTGCGTCCGGGTCGATGTGGGCGGCGTATTCGCGTTTCAGTTCGACCATGCGTTGGAGCGTCGGCGCGAACGACCCGAAGTCGTCTCTGTCCTTTGCCTTCTCCCAGACGGGGAGTGCCTCGGAGGTGGCGCTCGAAATCTCTTCGACGAGCGACGTCGGAACGCGGGTGGCCCGCTCGTACTGGCGGCGGATTTCGCGGACGGCGGCGGCCTGTTCGCCGGAGACGTTACCGTCGAGCGAGGAGAGTAGGTTGCCGATTTCGTCCGCCGTGAGTAGTTCGTGGCTCGTCGCAGAGAGCGCAGAGAGTTGGCGAGAACGCGCACCGGTGCCGCCTGGCGGCATCATGACCTGCTGGTCCCACGAGAGCAGGTGGCTCGCGTATTCGAGGTTCGAGATTCGACCGTACTTCGAGAGAAGGGTGTCGTATGCGTCGGGTGTGTCCGATGCCATAGATTCACAAGGAACCGGCACACGTATCAATCCTCTCACACGGTCGCTGGCTCAAAGCGTCTCTGCGACTTCGCGGTAGATGGCCTCGCAGACGGCGAGCGTGTCGATGGAAACGCTCTCGTCTTTCGTGTGGGCTTCGCCCTGCTCCGCCGCGCCGCAGATGACGCAGGTCGTCCCGGCCTGCGCCAGCCACCCGGCGTCTGTGGCGTGGGGCTTCGTGACCTGTTCTGGGCTGACGTCCTGTGCGTTCTCGGCCGCCCGGAGCACGAGGTCCGCGAAGTCGGCGTCGTCGCAGGCCATCGGCGGGAGGTCCTGGTCGACCGCCCACGACACGCCCTCGATTGTTTCGACCCGTTCGAGCGGGGCGTAGCCGCCGGGAACCGTCCGCTCGTCTACCGTCACAGTACACGAAGCGGGGATGACGTTCCAGCCACTCCCGCCCTCGATTTCCGTAACCGCGACGCTCCCGGTCATGGCGTGGCCAAGCACCTCGGCGGTCGGAAAGTCGAGGTCACGGACGACGTTCACGGCGTCGCAAGCGCGATAGATTGCGTTCTCGCCTGACTCGACTTCGCTCGCGTGGGCCGCCGTGCCTTCGGCGGAAATCGTACTCCCGCGACGTCCCTTGTGGGCGACGGCCACGTCGGTGACGCCCACCGCCGAGTAGCCAGTCGAGCCTTCCCCGACGATGGCGAAATCAGGGGCGAAACCGTCGTCGATGGCGGCGCGTGCGCCGGTTCCGCCGACCTCTTCGCCGACGAACGACGCAAAGATGAGTTCACAGGAGGGGTCGGCGTCGCGGAAGGCGACCATGGCGGCGGCGACGGCCCCTTTCATGTCGGCGGCTCCCCGACCGTAGATGCGCCCGTCGCGGGTATCGACGACGTACTCGCCGGCTTCGACCTGCGAGTCGTCTGGCGCGACCACGTCGTGATGGCCGACGAGGGCGAGCGACCGGTCGCCGTCGCCTTTGCGAGCGATGACGTTGCCCGTATCGTCGCGCGTCACGTCGCCGTCCGTGTTCTCGCGAAGCCACTCTTCGATGATGTCTCCGACAGCCGTTTCGTCCTCGTGGCTCGGAATCGAGACGAGGTCTCGGGTGAGGTCTGCGACGGTCATTGGCGTGCCTTCGGGGCGAATCACCTTACGCTTCGGGGGTGGAGAGTCCCCTCACCTGGGTGACTGTTGAACAGTCTTATCAGGCCTCGCGGGCGTACAAGGGGTATGAATGTCGTACCGGATACGAGTGTGGTCATCGACCACCGCGTGTCCGAACGAGTCGAAAGCGGCGAATTCGCTGGCGCGACCGTCTACGTTCCGGAAGCAGTCGTTGCAGAGCTGGAGTCGCGGGCCAACGACGGCCACGAGAGTGGCTGGGAAGGCCTCGGCGAACTCCAGAAGCTCGCAGCACTCGCCGACGACGGCGAGATTACCGTCGAGTACGTCGGCCGCCGGCCGAGTTCCAACGAGCGCGGGCGAGCGAAACAAGGTGAAATCGACGCGCTGATTCGCGACCTCGCCTCGGAACACGACGCCACGTTCGTAACGAGCGACGTCGTCCAAAGCGAAGTTGCGAAGGCGAAAGGCCTCGACGTCATCTACCTGGAGCCGACCATCCGGCAGGTCGGCACTCTCGAAATCGAGGAGTTCTTCGACGACCAGACGATGTCCGTCCACCTCAAGGTGGGCGTCCGTCCGATGGCGAAACGCGGCTCCGTCGGCGAGATGGCCTTCGAGAAGATTCGCGAAGACGTGCTCACCGAGAGCGAACTCCGCGAGATTGCCGTCGAAATCGAACACGGTGCCGAGGACGACGAGGAAGGCTTCGTCGAACTTTCCGAACCCGGCATGACCATCGTGCAGTTTCGCGACTACCGCATCGCCATCGCCTCGCCGCCGTTTTCCGACGCACTCGAAATCACGGCCGTTCGGCCAATCGTCAAGACCTCGATGGCGGACTACGAGGGCGCAGACACCATCAAAGAGCGCCTGCTCGAACGCCAGCGCGGCGTGCTCATCTCCGGGTCCCCCGGCGCCGGGAAGTCCACCTTCGGCCAGGCCGTCGCCGAGTTCCTGAACGACGCCGGATTCTCCGTCAAGACGATGGAGAAACCCCGCGACTTGCAGGTCGGCCCCGAGATTACCCAGTACACGGAACTCGCCGGGTCGATGGAGAAGACCGCAGACTCCCTGCTGATGGTCCGGCCTGACTACACCATCTACGACGAGGTGCGAAAGACGAGCGACTTCTCCGTGTTCGCAGACATGCGCCTCGCCGGTGTCGGGATGGTCGGCGTCGTCCACGCGACCCGCGCCATCGACGCCCTCCAGCGCCTCATCGGACGGGTCGAACTCGGCTTGATTCCGCAGGTCGCAGACACCGTCGTCTACATCGAGGCCGGACAAATCGCCAAGATCTACGACGTGACGACCGAGGTCAAGGTCCCCGAGGGCCTCATGGAAGAGGACCTCGCCCGCCCTGTCATCATGATTCGCGACTACGAGACCGGCCAGCCCGAGTACGAAATTTACACCTTCAACCGGCAGGTCGTCACCGTCCCCGTCGGCGCGACCGGCAGCCGCGACAAGGGCGTGAACAAACTCGCAAAGAAGGAAATCGAACGCGAGATTCGCTCCATCGCCCGCGGCCACGTGGACGTCGAAATCAAGAGCCAATCGAGCGCCGTCGTGTACGTCGAGGACAAGGACATCTCCTACGTCATCGGCAAGGGCGGCGGCCGGATTCAGGACGTCGAAGAACGCCTCGGCATGAGCATCGACGTGCGAACCCTGGACGAACGTCCCGAGGAACGCAAAGAGTCGAAACCGGTGAAGGGGTCGAAATCGTCGGGTGAGGTCGTGACACCAGAGATTTCCTCACGCCACGTCGTCATCTCCATCGGCACCGACCGCGCCGGTAAGACCGTCGAAGTGCAGGCTGACGGCGAGTACCTGTTCACCGCCACCGTCTCGCGGGGTGGCGACATTCAGGTTTCCCGCGGCAGCGCGATTGCCGAGGAACTGGAACGAGCCGTCGACCACGGCAAGCAGATTTCGGTCATCTCGTCCTAGGCCGGTTCTGTCGGTTTCCGAACGCGTTTTCACCCGGTTCGTGTCGCTTCGACCACAACGTTCAGCATCGTCGTTCGCGAGCAACTGGGACGTAGCGAACTGAGCCGTCGCTCACAGCGGGGAGAGAGAAAAAACCGGGGTGCCTCGTTGTGTTCAGTCGTCGCAGACAGCAGGGTCCGCGCCGCCGTCTGCCGCCATCAGCTCGGCCGGAATCTCGTAGAGGTTCTGTCGGGCGTCTGCAAAGTAGACGTCCTCGCTCACTGCGCCAATCTCTTCGAGTCGTTCGAGGGCGTATCGAACGGTGCGCGCGGAGAGCATCGACTCTTGTACGATTCCTTTCTGCGTGAGCGGCCCGTTGTACTCGAGCACTTTGAACACCAGTTTCGCGCTCGGTGGAAGGTCGGAGAGTCCCTCCCCATTAGTTTCAGCCATTACTGTAAATGACTGTGGCGCTGGAAGCATAAAGATTGAGGGCACGCGAACGAACGGCTTTTTACGTTCCATAGCCCAACACACCCGTATGGCAACCGAAACGCTCGACCGCCGTAAGGCCCATATGCGCGGGGTCACGGTCACGTCAATCTCGGCCCTCGCGGGGGTCGCCGGTGCGGTCGTCTCCGCGATGGTAGCGACGGGGCCCCAGGACACCACGGCGGTGTTCGCCCTCGTTGGTGCGATACTGGTGCAGCTGCCGCTGTTGCGCCTGCTCGGCATCGACGTACAGGACTTCTCGACGAAGGACTACCTGTACGTGGGCTTCATGACCTTCTCGCTCTGGTTCGTTTCCTGGACGCTCTTGCTGCAGGGTAGCGTCTTCTAAACATGGCCGAAGACAGTATCGCCGTCGTCGATTTAGACCGGTGTTCACCCGACCGCTGTAACTACGAGTGTGCGAACTACTGCCCACCGAACCGGACGGGCAAAGAGTGCATCACACAGCGCGGTGAGGACACCGTTCAGGGCAAACCCGACCAGATTCGCATCTCTGAAGAGATCTGTCTCGGCGAGACCTGTGGCATCTGCGTCAACAAGTGTCCGTTCGACGCTATCGAAATCATCAACCTCCCACAGGAACTCAATCAGGAGCCGACCCATCGCTACGGTGAGAACGCCTTCGCGCTGTACGGCCTGCCGGTTCCGGAGGAGGGACGCGTCACGGGCATCCTCGGACCGAACGGTATCGGTAAATCGACCGCCGTGAAGATTCTCTCCGGCGAAATCGAACCGAACCTCGGCGACTACGGCAACGCCCCCGGCTGGGACGCCGTCATCGACGAGTACCGCGGGACCGAACTCCAGGACTTCCTCGAAGCCCTGCAGGACGGTGACCTCACGGTGGCCCGCAAGCCCCAGTACGTCGACCAGATTCCGAAGACGTTCGACGGCAACACCCGCGAACTGCTCGAACGAACCGACGAGCGTGGCGTCCTGGACGACCTCGTCGACCGCCTCTCGATTCGCCCGGTGATGGACCAGGACATCGACTCCATCTCCGGCGGCGAACTCCAGCGCGTGGCCCTCGCGGCGACGCTCGCCCGGGACGCCGACTTCTACTTCCTCGACGAAATCACGCCGTATCTGGACATCGGCCAGCGCATGACCGCGGCGCGACTCGTCCGCGAACTCGCAGAGGAGGAAAACCGTTCGATGCTCGTGGTCGAACACGACCTCGCGATTCTCGACATGCTCGCAGACACCCTCCACATCGCCTACGGTGAACCCGGGGCGTTCGGTGTCATCACGAGCAACAAGTCCACTCGGAATGGCATCAACGAGTACCTCCAAGGCTACCTGAACAACGAGAACATGCGGATTCGCCCGAACGCCATCAAGTTCGAAGAACACGCCCCTCGCGAGACGGCGAAGGGCGACCTGCTCGTCGAGTACCCGAACCTCAAGAAGTCCTACGGCGACGGCGAGTTCAGCCTCGAAGTCGAGGCGGGCAGCATCTACAAGAGCGAAGTGCTCGGCATCGTCGGGCCAAACGGGATTGGGAAGTCCACGCTCGCGAAGATTCTCACGGGCGACCTCCAGCCAGACGAGGGCGAACTCGACTGGCGGCTGGACATCTCCTACAAGCCACAGTACATCGAAATCGACCAGCCGATGCGCGTCGACGTGTTCCTCTCCTCGATTACCGACGACTTCGGCTCGTCGTACTGGCAGACGGAGGTCGCCGGACCGCTCCAACTCGACCGCATCATGGAGCAGAACCTCACCGACCTCTCCGGCGGTGAGCGCCAGCGTGTCGCCATCGCCGCCTGTCTGTCGAAGGACGCAGACCTCTACCTGCTCGACGAACCGTCTGCTCACCTCGACGTCGAGCAGCGCGTTCGGGCAACGACGGCGATTCGCCGCTACGCCGAGAACCACGACGCGACGGTCATGGTCATCGACCACGACATCTACATGATCGACCTGCTCGCAGACCGCCTGATGGTGTTCGACGGTGAACCCGCGGTCCACGGGCACGCCGCCCCGCCGATGGAGATGCGCGAGGGGATGAACGAGTTCCTCTCGAATCTCAACATCACCTTCCGGCGCGACGAGCGCGTCGGCCGTCCACGCATCAACAAACTCGACAGCCAACTCGACCGCGAACAGAAAAAAGCAGGCGAGTACTACTACGCGCCCTGAACCTGCGGACTCGTTTTTCGCCAGTGGTCGATGATGAGCATGCCAACCCTGACGAGGGTGTAGAGCGCAACGGTCGCGGTTGCGGCTTGGAGGACGAGCCAGAAGCCGAGGATGCCGCCGATGATGGCTCCCTCGCGGATGGCCCAGCGTGCGCTTGACCGGGCAGATTGTTCAGACATTACAAAGGTCAGGACTTCTCGCAAGGAGATAACCGTCTCGAAAATGTATGCTACGTTACAGTACTTGCCGATTACACGTTCCACAGAGGTTCTGCTCTTTCAAGTCAACCTCGCGCACGGTGGGTGAGAAGTTCATCACACACCGGCTGTTGTCGCAGTGTTCGAGGCCGAGTGTGTGGCCGATTTCGTGGACGACCTCCTTGCGGACGCGGTCTGCGAACACGTCCTCGGAGGAGCGATTCGAGAACCCGCCGTCGGAGGAGGTTTGGAGGCGGTAGGTCGAGATGACGCTGCCGTTGCCCGAGAGGTAGGCGAGTCCGAAGACGTAGTTTCGCCGACGGTAGTAGAGGTCCTGGGCGGTGATGGCGATGTTCTTGTCCCCCGACCCCACCCGGCTGGCGAGTTCGATGAAGTCCTCTGCCCGGTACTGGTTGCGACTCTGGTCGAACGCATCGTCTGGGATGTCGAGTGCGTCGTGGAGGGTGACGTCACAGCCGTAGACTGCCCGAAGTCCGGCCGACGCTTCCCGTTTTACCAGCGCCGGCACCTCGCCCACCGGCACGATGTCGACGTGCATGGCAACACATTTGTCTGCGTCAATGATAAACACACCGACGTGGACAACTCCACCGAGGCACTCGTCTCTCGATTAGCGCGGTACGACCGGTTGGTCGAGGTGGGCATCGGCCGGCGGACCGACGTCGCCGCGGGCCTCGTCGCCGCGGGCAAGGACGTGACAGCGGTCGATATCTACGACGTGCCAGTTCCAGACGGCGTGACGTTCGTGATAGACGACGTCACCGAACCGGGCCTCGGTGTGTACGACCTCGCCGACTGCATCTACGCGCTCAATTGCCCACCGGATTTGCAGGGTGCAGTCGCGGACATCGCCCGCCGCGTGGGCGCTGAGTTCTACTTCACGACGCTCGGGACGGACCCCGCGGTCATTCCCGCGACGCCGGAGATGTTGCCGGGGGACACCCTGTTTCACGCACTCGAACGCGGACGAACCCGTTATCACTGACCGCCCAAACTGTGAGATATGCGCGTAGACACGGTCGTCCTCGACATCGACGGCGTGCTCGTCGACGTGGCCGACTCCTACCGGAGAGCCATCATAGAGAGTGTCGAGTCGGTGTATGGCAACACCATCGAGAAGGCCGACATCCAACTGTTCAAGGACGCGGGCGGGTTCAACAACGACTGGCAACTCACCTACGCGGCGGCGCTCTACATCCTTGCCCGCCGCGAAGGAATCGACCTCACGCTCGAAGAATTTACAGACGCCATCCACCGCGAGGGCGGTGGCCTTGGCGCGGCGAAGCAAGTCGTTCGCGCACTCCTCGACGAACCCGACACTGTGTTCGACGAGTGGGAGCCAGAACGCCTCCACGACGTGTTCCAGCATCTCTACCTCGGAAGTGACCTGTACGAGGAACTCGAAGGTCAGGAGCCGACGATGGAGACCCGCGGGTTCATCCACGACGAACCGGTGATTCTCGAAGCAGAGACCATCGACCGCCTGACCGAGCGATTCGACGTGGCCGTCCTCACCGGGCGACCCGAGGGCGAGGCGAAGATTGCCTTAGAGCGGGTGGGACTGGACATCCCCGACGACCTGCGCTGGACGATGGACGATTGGGAGGAGGGCAAGCCCGACCCACGCGCCCTCATCCGGTTGGCCGACCGGACGCGGGCGGCCCACGTCGCCTTCGTCGGCGACACCTTAGACGACGTGAAGACCGCCCTGAATGCAGACCGCGGCGACGGCGCACGGGTGTACTACGGCATCGGCGTGCTGACCGGCGGCTTGACCGGCGATTCGGGCCGCAAGAAGTTCGCCGACGTGGGTGCGGCGGCAGTGCTCGAATCGGTCAACGACGTGGTCGACTTGCTGGACTAGCAATCACCGCCCCTCTCCAAACGTTTAATCGCCCATCACCCGAGGGTCACGTATGCGAATCGCACTCCTCGGCGGCACCGGCGATATCGGCGAAGGACTGGCCCTGCGGTGGGCGTACGACACGAACCACGAGGTCGTCATCGGGTCGCGCGACCCAGAACGCGCTCGTGGGAAAGCAGAAGAGTACATGACCGAACTCGACAGCCGTGGCCGCGACGTGAAGGTGACGGGCTTCACCAACGAGATGGCCGCAGACCGCGCCGACGTAGTCGTCCTCGCGGTTCCGGCCTACCACCTCGTGGACACCATCGAATCGGTCGCAGACGGGTTAGACGAGAACACCGTCCTCGTCAGCCCCGCCGTGGGCATGAAACGCGACGACAGCGGCTTTCACTACAACGCACCGAGCGCAGGGAGCGTGACCCAACTCGCCGTAAACGCGGCCCCCGAGGGCACGCCCGTCGTCGGTGCATTCCACAACCTTCCGGCGGCTCGTCTCGCAAATCTCGACGCCGACCTCGACATCGACACGCTTCTCGTCGGCGACGACGCGGACGCGAAAGAGACGGTTCGAATGCTCGCGGCGGGTATCGAGGGCCTGCGGCCGCTCGACGCGGGCGGCCTCGGAGCTGCCGCGGAAGTCGAGAGCGTGACGCCGTTGCTCATCAACGTCGCGATGAACAACGACGACATGCACGACCTCGGCGTCACGTTCCACTAATCGGGGGTGAAAACGGAGAAAAACGGGTCGCGCTTACGCGCTCGCTTTTTCGAGGGCCGCTTCGATGTCCTCGCGCTGGGTGACACCGACGAAGCGTTCGACGACGCCGTCGTCGTTCTCGATGATGAGTGTCGGGAGCGAGCGAACCTGGTACTCGTTTGCGATGTCCTGTTCTTCGTCTACGTTCACCTTCTCGAAGCTGACGTCGCCCCAGTCCTCCTCGAGTTCGTCGAGGATTGGGTCCTGCGTCTTGCACGGGCCACACCAGTCTGCGTAGAAATCCTTCAGCGTGACGGTCATGGATATGTCTGCTCAATGCTTACTCAGCCTCGCGCATAAGGGTTTCCACTACGGGCATTTCCGGTGCACAGACGGCTGTCGAAACGTTTAGGGTACTCCTTGCGAGTAGTGACTGTATGAGCAAAGGCCAGAATTCCGGCGGTCTCATGTCAAGCGCCGGTCTCGTGCGCTATTTCGACGCAGAGGACCGCAACGCCATCCGCCTCGACCCGAAGACGGTCGTCGCCTTCGGCATCTTCTTTGGCATCCTGATTCAGGTGCTGAACGCACTGTAGCGCGCCCCGACGCAGAAACCGGGTCTTTTTCGCCGTCTCTTTCCTACCGTCAGTTATGAGTCTGAAAGCCGGCGTCATCGCCGTTCAGGGTGACGTAAGCGAGCACGCGGAGGCCATCGAAAAGGCCGCCGAGTCGCTCGGCGAGCGCGTCACCGCAGTCGAGATTCGCAAATCTGGCATCGTCCCCGACTGCGACATGCTCCTCCTCCCCGGCGGCGAATCGACCGCCATCTCCCGATTGCTCGAAAAGGAGGGCATCGACGAGGAAATCAAAGCCCACGTCGCGGCCGGAAAGCCGATTCTCGCGACCTGTGCGGGCCTCATCGTCGCGTCCGAGGATGCCCACGACGAGCGCGTCCAGACCCTCGACATCATCGACGTGACCGTCGAGCGCAACGCCTTCGGCCGACAGAAAGACAGTTTCGAGGCCCCCCTCGACGTGACTGGTCTCGACGAACCGTTCCCGGCCGTATTCATCCGCGCGCCGCTCATCGGCGAGGTCGGCGACGACGTGGAAGTGCTCGCCGAATGGGACGGGCGCCCCGTCGCCATCAAGGACGGAAACGTCATCGCGACCTCGTTCCACCCCGAACTGACCGCCGACGCCCGCATCCACCGCCTCGCCTTTTTCGACCGGCAGTGACACCCTTTTTACTCGTCCCCCCATGGGGATGGGTATGAACGCCAGTATCGAGGCCGTCCGGGTCGCCAACACGCCCGACGGCCCCGTGCCCGTGGTCTTACTCGCCGTGGAGGACGAGACGGACGTCCTCCCCATCTTCATCGGGTTCGAGGAAGCCGCGAGCATCGCCCGCGGCATGGACGCCATCGACATCGGACGCCCCCTCACCCACGACCTGATGTTGGACCTCGTAGAGGAACTCGGCGGCCGCATCGACCACGTCGAAATTAGCACGCTCGAAGACGAAACGTACATCGCAGACCTCTATCTGAACACGCCCCGCGAGACGACCGTCATCGACGCCCGTCCGAGCGACACCCTCGCCCTCGTCTCCCGCACGAACGCCCCAATCCACATCTCTGAGGACGTGTTCGAAGACGGTCGTCGCCCGCTCGAAGACTTCGACGAACTCAGAGACATCCGGGAGGTCGGGCAACTGTGAGCGACGACGTCATCGACGAGCTGTTCGCCCTCATCGAATCGCGAAAGGAAGAGCTTCCGGAAGGCTCCTACACGACGTCGCTGTTCACCCACGAGAAGGGCGAGAACGCGGTCCTCGAAAAGCTGGGCGAAGAGGTGACCGAACTCATCCTCGCCGCCAAGGACGACGACCACGACGAACTGGCTCACGAAGCAGCAGACATCGTCTACCACATGCTCGTCCTCCTCTCGATGAAAGACATGGACGTCGCGGACCTGCGGGCCGAACTCAACGCTCGACGCTAACCTTTTTACCGGAAGCCGGGGCCAGCCCCGGTATGTCCTGACCCACCGCCGCGACGGGGTTGCAGTCGCACGGTTCGACCCGTCGCGCGTTCGCAGAACCGTCTGTTCGCCAACCCACAGCGTCACACACCTGAGACGGCAACGAACGGGCTTTTATGTCCCCATTGCATAGCGAGGGACATGATTTTCGAGGACCTTCCGACCACACCCCGGTCGGACGAACTCATCGATAAAGCCTTCTCGCGGGCAGCGCGAGCGGGCCGCGCCAAGAAGGGCCTCGACGCCCAGCAGTCGATGCTGATGACGGCCGCCAACATCCTCTCTGACAATCTCCAGAACGTCGGCACGTCGTGGCCCGACTTCGACGAAGTCGACCCCTTCTACTACGAACTCGCAGACGCGCTCGTCGACGTAGACGAGCTTCGAAAGAGCCTCTCCGAGGTGATGTGGGCCGGTCGCAAGTGCGCCGACATCCGCCAAGAGTACCAGCGCCGCGTCAGTGGCGACGTCGACACCGCCCGGAAGGTGCGAAAACAGGCGTTCGCCCGCCTCGCAGACGTCACCGAGGAGGTCGACGACGACCTGAAACGCCTGAACGAGGCGCGCGACATCCTCCGTAAACTGCCGGACATTCGCCCGGAGGAGCCGACCATCGTCGTCGCCGGCTACCCGAACGTCGGCAAATCGTCGTTCGTGAACGCCGTCACGAACGCGCGCAACGCGACGGCGACCTACCCATTCACGACGACGCAGGTCCACGTCGGCCACATCGAGCGTGACCGCATCCGCTATCAAATCGTGGACACCCCGGGCCTGCTCGACCGCCCGGCAGACGAGCGAAACGACATCGAAGCCCAGGCCGTGAGCGCACTGGAACACCTCGCCGACGTCGTTCTCGTCTTCGTGGACGCGAGCGAGTCGTGTGGTTACCCGCTCGCCGACCAACTCGCCCTCCGCGACGCACTCCGCGAGCAGTTCACCGAACAGCCCGTCATCACCGTCGCCAACAAAATCGACCGCTCTGACGACGTCGAAGCCGACTGCTACATGAGCGTCACCGAAAACGAAGGCATCGAAGAGACGCTCGACGCCGCCGTCGAAGCAATCGGCTACGAACACGACTTCACCGTCTAACCGGTCGCGTTGTAAACCACCTGGACCTGTGCGGTGATCATAACCGGACCCGGTCCGATACTCGTCGAACCATCTCCGCCGCGTTCGAACGCGGGGAAGAAGCTCTGTTCTACGGTTTCGACGGAGTGAACGTCCACGATAGTTAGCGCCCCAGCGTCAGCGAGCGTCTCGCCTTGCTCCCGAGCGTTTTCCATGGCAGCGGTAAGCGCGGCTGCCCGCACCTCGCGCTCACGGTCGTCCGAGAGTGTAAACTGAACATTCTGGACGTCCGTCGCACCGTTTTGGATAGCGACGTCGATAATTTCACCCACAGAATCGACGTCAGTGAGCGTAATCCGGAACAGGTGCGTCGCACGGAACCCTCGCACATCGGTTTCGTCGCTCTGTGGATCCTCTCCGATGAAGAACGCCGTCGTTTGAATTTGGTCGTCTGTAACGCCGGCATCACGGAGTGCAGCCCGCATCGACGACACGTTCGTCGCGACGCGGTTTCGCGCGGCATCTGCCGATTGTGCGACAGCGGTCACGCCGATGGTAAGCACCGCTTCGTCGGGTTCGCCGCTCGCCGTACCGATGGCGGTAACCTGAATCGTTCGTGGTCCGACGCCGTCTGCCGACCCTGGAGTGTCGATACTACCCAGACAGCCAGCGAGAACGACCAATGCGGCGAGGACAAGTGCTCGCGTCATGAATCGCGACTCCATAGCGTGACTACGGCTTGATTGGAGAAAGCGCGAGCGTCTATCAGGCAGATTGGAGTTCGACGAATCGAACCTGCAAATCGACGTCGTATCCGAAATTCTCTGTGATAGCCGCATCGAGTTCAGCCGCGAGCGGCGGCTTCTCCACGTCCGGCGGTAAACCCACCGTGACGACGACTTCGGAGGGAGAGCGTGTGAGTGCGCTTTCGGTGAATTCTACCTCCACGTCCAACAGGGTCACCTCGTCGTACGCCGGTCGGTCGAGCGTGGTCTCGATTTGGGTCTGGATGTTCTCTTCTGCGTTGGCACTCGAGAACGACGCGAGCGTTACGCCCCCGAGGAAAAGCGAGAGTACGAGGATGGCGGCGATGAGGACGCCAGCCCGCTTGAGCGTTCGCGACCGCGCGGAGTCGAGTTTGAACCAGCGGTCGGGACGGTAGCCGGTGTACCAGAGCGTCGTGATTGCGGCGAGATTGATAGAGAGGGCGTTGACGAGCGCGAGCACTCCCGAACCGAGTACGACCATCGGGAGTCCCCAGGCGATGCCGATGCCTACGGCAGCCGCCGGCGGGACGAGCGCCACGGCAATCATGACGCCGACGAGCGAGGCAGAAACGCCGGCAGAGAGGCTGAACGCGCCGGCAACGCCAGCACCGAGAGCGACCATCAGCGAGAGGAAGTCGGGTGAGAGTCGCTCTCTCACCTGCCCGATTTCGGTTGGGTCGATGCCCGGCGGAATTAAGTGAATCGTCTTGACGAGCCACGAAAAGAGCGCGGCCGCAGCGATCGCAGCCGCGAAGCCGATGAGCTGGAGCTTGACGCCCCGGAGGAACAGGTCACGGTCGTCGATGACCGTGCCGACGCTCGCCGCCATCGCCGGACCGATGAGCGGCGCGATGACCATCGACCCGACGACGACGGCCGGCGAGTCGAGGAGGAGCCCTGCCGTGGCGATGACGCCGCTCACGACCGTCATGGTGAGGTAGGTCACCATCGACGGGGCGAGGTTCGTCGCCGTCGTCACCAACTCTTCGCGAGCGATGCGTTCGTCGCTTTGGTCGCTCTCGTCGTACTTCTCCTGTAATGCCTCGAAGCGCCGCGAGATGACGGTCTCTGCGTCGATGACGACGGTGTAGGCCTCGTCTTCGACGCCGACCTCGCGGAGGCGTCCGAGTACGTGTTCGACGGCGTTCGTCGGGAGCGGGAACGACACGACGCCCGTAAACTCGCGTCCGCTCGTCTCGTCGGTGAGGACGTAGTCGATACCCTCGTCGTCTAAGGTATCGAGAATCGCCTCCCGTTTGCCCGCTGGAATGGTAACCTGTACGAGTCGCACACCGGAACCGATGCAGGCGGGCGAAAAATAACCCGCGGTGGTTTTGAGGGCGGAGCGAAAAGGAAGGGTATGTTCGAAAATCGCCCCGACCGGGACACGGAAATCGTACTCGTCGGGCGGTCAAACGTCGGCAAATCCACGCTCATGCGCCTGCTCACCGGCCACAAGAAGTTCAACACGGGCAAGAAACCCGGCGTCACCCGCCAGCCGAACCACTTCGACTGGGCACCAGAGAGTTTCATGCTAACCGACCTCCCCGGGTTCGGGTTCATGTCCGGCGTCGAGGAGGACCACCGTGAGGCAATCAAGACCAACATCGTCCAGTACATCGAGGAGTACGCCGACAACATCACGCTCGGCATCCTCGTGGTCGACGGAAAGAGCGTCATCGACATCATCGACCGTCACACGACGGAGGATTCTATTCCCCACGACGTGGAGATGTTCTACTTCCTCCAGGAACTCGACATTCCCGTCATCGTCGCGGTCAACAAGATGGACAAGGTGGACGACAAAGACGAACGGCTCAACGACCTCTGTGACCGCCTCGGCCTCGCCCCGCCGTGGCAGCAGTGGCAAGACGTCATTTGCCCCATCATCGCCAAGCGCGGGAATATCGACACGCTGAACGAGGCAATCCGAGAGCACTTGCACGCCGAGAAACGGGACGATTTGCTCAAATTCTTCTAGAGCAACTTTTTACGCTTCGGGTGCGCTCCGCGCACCGCTCAGCGCAAAAACTTTCATGAAAAAGGCCGGATGCTCGCTTCGCTCGCATCCGGGTGCCGACAGTACCGCACAGCACCGCTATTAAATACTTGTCAGGAAATAGTTCAATAATGACTGTCAATTTGCTCGATTCGGAGATTTTCTTCAATGCCGGCTGGGCACTGGTTCTCGTCGGCTTCGTCGCCCTCTTTTGTGCGCTTGGGTTCCTCGTCTTTCGCACGTATGGCATCCTCCTCGGTGCGGCAGTAGGATTCGTTGTCTTCGCCTCAATGCACGCCCGGGGCGAGCGTGCGTCACTCAACTAACGTCGAATACGGCGGCGGCAACAGCACGTCGGTGTCGGGGTAGCGCGCTTTCCAGTCACCCCACGTCGTGACTTCTGATGGGCGAATGGTGAGGCGTTCGCCTTCGAGCGGGCCGCAGATGGCACGGCCGAGAATCTGACTCCAGTACGAGCGCGTCGCTTCGTCGTACATCACGAGGTTCGCGTTGTTTCGGACCTGCTCTGAGACGGCGGAACTGTTCTCGTAGGCGACAAACGTTCGGTTGTCGAGTTCGCTCGCGGCGGCGTACACGCCCGGCGCTTGCCAGAGTAGCCCCGAGACGAAGAATCGAGTCGGTTCGCCCGCTACGACGCTGCCACAGAGCGGGCAGTAGGTCACCATCACCGGGCCGCCGAAGTCGTCGTTCACGATTTCGTGCCACCAGAGACTCGTCAGGGGGTAGGCCCGTGCCCGGTTGCCGTCGCGGAGGTCAACGAAGGTCTGGTGGTCGGTAAGGGTCTGCTGGTTTCGACGCAGGTACTTGCGTTCGACAGTGAGGCCGTCCCAGTTCGTGTCGAATCGTGGTTCGATGACGGCGCGAATGGTTTGCTCTTTGATTTCCTCTGTGCAAATCGTGTTTGGGAAGCCCTGTTCTGCGAGCGTCAGTGGTTCGACGGGCGTCCCGGTCGTCGGTTCTGCGTCGCCACTCGTCCTGGCGAGACAGCCGGCGAAACCGCTCACACCAGCGGCTGTCGCGGCGAGAAACCGACGACGGTCCATGCGAGTGGGAGGCACGAGGAGATGTAACTGATTCGCGCGTGGGTGGCCGTCGCTCACAACTGGTCTGAGAGTGGGCGGCTCAGGAATTGAGCGTCGTCACAAGGGGCTCAGTGGGGGTAACTGTCGTCACCGCCGCCCATCGGGACGTACCCGACGGAGGGATTTGACGCTTACCAATCGGCGAGTCCACCGAGTTCGAGCGCGACGGTGGCCACGTCCTGGGTGTCGAACGGGCCGGCTTCGGTGACGATGTACCGCACGAGTTGGGGTGGCGTCCGGTCGAACGTCGGGTTCGACACGTCGATAGCTTTCTCGCCGTCGTACAGTTCAGTGGCGGCTCTCGGTTCCGGGTCGTACTGGTTTCGCGGACTCACCTTGTCGAGCGAGCACACCGCGTAGAAGGGGATACCGAGGGAGACGGCGGTGCTCGCGGCGGTTCGCGTCCCCACCTTGTTCACGATGCTGCCGTCGGGGAGCACTGTGTCCGCTCCGACGAGGACGGCGGAGGCGTCGAACTCCGCGAGTGCCTGGGCGATTCCAGCATCGGAAACGAGCGTGACCGCCGTTTCGTCGGCCAGTTTTTCGGCCACTCCAACGCCCTCGCGTCCGGGCCGCGACTCGGCGACGACGACTCGCTCGGGAGCCGTCTGTTCCAGCGTCCGGGCGACCGTGCTGGACCGCGAGAGGGTGCATATCGTCCCGCCATCGAGGAGCGTCGCGGCTTCGGCGGCGGCCTGTACGTCGGCGGCCGTGGCCCGGTCACGAACCTGCTTGGCGTGGTCTGCGACGGAGTCCGGGGTGTGGTCGGCGGCGTGCATCACGCGGTTTACGCGGTTTTCGATGACCACCATGCTCGGGCGGGCGGCGACGAGTTCGCGTGCGGTTTCGGCCACCGAGTCCCACGCGGTGGCGTGCGCTGCGGCGTCTCGCAGAACGTCGAGCGCCCACAGCGAGAGCTGCGCAGAACCGTGGTCGCGGTCCTCGCGAATGGTTTCGACCGTCAGGTCGGGAGCCATACCTGTCTCTTCGACCGGCGAACATTTAGATGGGCGGGCGGCGAACCACCGCCCATGCCACGTGTGGCACTCATCAGCGACACGCACATTCCCTCCCGAAAAGAGACCATCCCGGGGTGGGTGGTCGAAGCCGTCGAAGCCGCCGACTACACCATCCACGCCGGCGACTTCGACTCCGACGCGGCGTTCGAGCGCGTTCGGGAAATTGCCGGCGAGACGCTAACCGCCTGTGCCGGCAACACGGACCCGCCCACGCTCGGACTGCCTGACGTTGCGACCCTCGACGTGGAGGGCGTCCGCTTCGTCGTCACCCACGGGACGGGCGACCCGGACACCTACAAGGAGCGCGTCGCGGGAATCGCCGCAGAACACGGGGAGGAGACCGTCATCGGCGTCTCGGGACATACCCACCACGTCCACGACGAGGTGGTGGACGGCGTGCGGTTGCTGAACCCCGGCAGCGCGACGGGGGCCGCACCCGCCCTCACGACGACGATGCTGGTCGTCGATGTCGAAGGCGACTACATCGCGGTCTCTCGGGTCGAAGGCTAGTTTGCACCTATCGGGTCGCTTTTTACGGGACGCGGGCGAGCAACAGGTATGGAACTGTTCGCGGTGCCCGACATCCCCGAGGTGCGTCCGGGCGACGACATCGCCGCGCTCGTAGCCGAGCGCGTCTCGCTCGAACCGGACGACGTCGTGGTGGTCGCGAGCACCATCGTCTCGAAAGCTGAGGGGAGGCAGGCGAACCTGTCTGACTTCCCCGCCGGGCCGCGTGCCCGGGAAATCGCGGCGAATCTGGCGTCGATTACGGGCGACGAGAAGGACCCACGGTTCGCCCAGGCCGTCCTCGAAGAATCGACGGACATCGTGATGGACGCCCCGTTTTTGCTCACCGAAACGCGCTGTGGACACGTCGGCGTGAACGCCGGCATCGACCGGTCGAACGTCCCCGACGCGGACCTGCTCTTGCTCCCAAAGCGGCCGAGCGAGAGCGCCGCGCGAATCCACGACGAACTCGGCGTTCCCGTCGTCGTGACAGATACCTGCGGACGACCGTTCCGCCATGGCCAGCGTGCCGTCGCCATCGGATGGGCCGGCATGCCCGCGAGTCGAGACTGGCGCGGCGAGACCGACCGAGACGGCCGGGAACTCGGCGTCACGGTGCAGTGTGTCGTGGACGAACTGGCCGGCGCGGCGAACCTCGTCTCCGGCGAGGGCGACGACGGCACGCCCGTGACCGTCGTCCAGGGCTGGGAGTTCGGCGACCACGGCGGTAGCGACAACCTCTTTCGGTCGGTAGAGTCGGATTTCGTCCGCCAGGCACTGCGGGGGTGGTCGTATGAAGGGCATTGAACTGACGCCAGAACATTCGGTTTCGACCCTCGCCGAATACGGCGAACGCGCCGAAGTCGCCGGGTTCGACACCATCTTCGCCTCCGCACACTACAACAATCGCGACCCCTTCGTCGCCCTCGACCGAATTGGGCGGGCGACCGAGGAGATTCGCGTCGGGCCGGGCGTCGTCAACCCGTACGAAACCCATCCCGTGTCGCTCGCCTCCCGCGTCGCGACGCTCGACGAAGCGACCGGCGGCCGGGCGGTATTCGGCCTCGGCGCGGGCGACCGTTCGACGCTCACGAATCTGGGGTACGACCGCGACCGCCCACTCCGGCGAGTGCTCGAAGCGATGAAGGTCTCCAAGCAGCTGTGGGCCGGCGAGCGAGTGACCCACGACGGGACGTTCGTTGCACGGGACGCGGGTCTCAACTACGACGTGGGTGAGATTCCGGTGTACGTCGGCGCACAGGGACCCCACATGCTCAAGATGAGCGCGAAACACGCAGATGGCGTGCTCATCAACGCGTCACATCCGGCGGACATCGAGTGGGCGGCAGGGCAGATTGCAGAGGGGTTGGAAGCGCGCCCCGACGACCGCGGAGCGTTCGACGCCGCGGCCTACGCCAGCGTGAGTGTAGCCGAAGACCGTGAGGCGGCACGAGAGGCGGCGCGGCCACCGGTCGCGTTCATCGCCGGGGGCGCAGCGCCGCCGGTGCTCGAACGCCACGGCATCGACCCCGAAGCTGCTGAACGAATCGGGGAGCGAATCGGTGCGGGCGCGTTCAGCGAGGCGTTCGGCGCGGTCACCGAGGAGATGATAGATGCCTTCTGTATCGCCGGAACGCCGGACGAGGTCGAGAAGAAGGTCGCGGCGGTCCTCACGCACGTCGACAGCATCGTGTTGGGGTCGCCGCTCGGGCCAGACGTGGAGACGGCTATCGACCTTGCTGGGGCGGTCCCTGCGTGAGGTCGCCAACGAGCGCGTCGCCGACGGCACCGAGGGCGAGATAGCCTATCACGAGGACCGAAAAGCCCGTCAGAAGCGCGCCCATCGTGAGCAGGAGTGCAGAGAGTGGGTCACTCAGCGCGACGTCGGTGAACCGCATCGTGAGTTCGACGACGTTGTTCAGCAGTTCGAGAGCGATGTTTGCCATACCCGAGGGATTGTACTGCGGGTATTTGATTGCTACTGTCCGCCACGGCTAAGACCGGGCGGAGGCAATCGGACATTATGGAGAAGGATTCGACGCTCGATTCGTTTCTCGGTGGGTCGGCGGAAGCTGACGAGACGGACGAGGAGACGTCGTCCCCGGCATCGGTTTCGCCGCAGGCCGAGGGGACCCCCACCTCAGCGTCGGTCTCACCGGCCACGTCCACCTACGCGTGGTCGCCCGAAGGCGTCGCCTGCGCCGTCTGCGGCGACGTAGTCACCCGCCGCTGGCGAGACGGTGACGAGTTAGTCTGTGAATCCTGTAAGTCCTGGTAGCGTACGTGTCGAACCAGCCAGTAAGGTTAGATGCGTCGGGCCGCTATAAGGGGCGAAGAGGAACGATTCGGGTTGGCCACATGACAGAAAGCATTTGTAAGCGGCCTCCCGAGTGTCAGACAACCTCATTGTAGAGTTTGAGCACCCCTCCCATGACTGACGCCGAAATCACTAGCGCCGAACCGAGTACCCCCGAAACAGCCCTCTCTATCGAGGAAGCGGGGAATCTCGCACAGGACATCATCGACAACGTAGAACAGGTAATCGTCGGGAACCACGGCACCGTAGAGCAGATCGTGACGGCCATCCTGGCCCGTGGGCACGTCCTGCTCGAAGACGTTCCCGGCGTCGGGAAGACGATGCTCTCTCGCGCCGTCGCCCGCTCTGTAGACTGTTCGTTCAAGCGCGTCCAATTCACCCCCGACCTGTTGCCCTCCGACGTGACCGGCGTCAACGTCTTCAACCAACAGACCCGGGAGTTCGAATTCCGTCCCGGCCCGATTTTCGCGAACTTCGTCCTCGGCGACGAGATAAACCGCGCCCCGCCGAAGACCCAGAGTTCGCTGCTCGAAGCGATGGAAGAAGAGCAGGTGACCGTAGACGGCGAAACCCACCGCGTCCCCCGCCCGTTCACCATCATCGCGACGCAGAACTCCGTCGAGCGAAATCGCACCTACGAACTGCCGATGGCAGAGATCGACCGGTTCATGAAGAAAC
Organism: Haladaptatus sp. DYSN1; assembly: GCF_029489995.1. Taxonomy (NCBI): domain Archaea; kingdom Methanobacteriati; phylum Methanobacteriota; class Halobacteria; order Halobacteriales; family Haladaptataceae; genus Haladaptatus; species Haladaptatus sp. DYSN1. The sequence continues at coordinate 648,370 of NZ_CP120470.1, read as the reverse complement.
TCCACCTCGGCTACCCCGACGAGGACGCAGAGAGCGAGATGCTCCACCGGGTTGTCGGCCACCACCCAATCGAGAAACTCGAACCTGTGGCGACGGGCGAGGACCTCCAGTCGGCCCGCGAAACCGTCGCAGGCGTGTCCATCGAGGAGCCGATTCGCCGCTACGTCACGCAAATCGCGGGCTACACCCGCGACAACGCCGTCCTCGGCGTGAGTCCCCGTGGTTCGATTTCCCTCCTGCGGGCCGCCCAGGCCCGGGCGGTCATCGACGGGCGTGACTACGTCATCCCCGACGACGTGCAGTCAGAAGCTGTCTCCGTGCTCGCCCACCGTATCCAACTCGGGGCGGACGCTGCGGGCACGACCCGGCGCGAGCTCGTCGAGGCGGCCCTTGAGCACGTCTCCGTGCCATGAGCCTGACGCGTCGGGGCTACGTGGTGGTGGGCGTGTGCGCCCTGTCGCTCGCGATGGCGTTCATGTTCGGGAGTCGGGCGCTCAACGCCGTCGTCGTCCCGGCAGCCGTCGCGCTGGTCGCCGGTGCGATTCAGAGTATGCGACTGCCGAAACCGGACGTCACCCGCAGCCAGCCCGCCCCGGGGTTTCCGGGCGAAACGCGCTCGGTGACCCTCTCGTTCGAGGGAACCCACACCGCGAGCGCGAGCGTCGAGGAAGGCGTCGGCGAGGGCCTCGCCACCGACCACACTCGATTCGAAACCTCGGTTCCCGGCACGCTCACCTACGACGTCGAATACACCCGGCGCGGGGAGCATGAACTCGGACCCGTCACCGTGGCCGTCCGAGATATGTTCGGCCTTTTCGAGCGAACGTTCGAGTATCCACTCACGACGAAGGCGCTCGTCTACCCGCGCTTAGAGGACCTCTCCGACGACGCCCGCCACGCGCTCAACCTCCTGTTCGACGAGATGGCGGTCGTCACCCGCCAGGAGTTCGACAACCTGCGTGAGTACGTCCCCGGCGACCCGCTTCGTGACATCCACTGGAAGACGAGCGCCAAGCGCGACGGCGACCTGCTGGTCGCAGAATTCATCGGCGAAGCGGAAGAAGACGGGCTCTCTATCGTCGCGGAGGGCGACGCCGGCAAGGCAGACGAGATGGCCTGCGCCGCCGCGAGCGTGGCCACCTACATCATCGACGCGGGCCTCGCCTGCGACGTGACCGCACCCGGGGGTCGAGTTTCCCGCGCTCGTGGCGACACACAGCGAAACCGCGTGCTCACCCTGTTCGCCCAGACCCCCGCCGGTCGGGTCGCGACGACGCGCCGCGAGATGGCAGACGTACACATTTTCGTCCCGAGTGAGGGTGAAACGACCGTTCGGCTTCGTGACCGCGAGGTCACATTTACCGACCTGACTCGTGGGACTGCCGTCGCCGCAGACGGCGGGCGGGTGGAGCCATGAGCACCCAGACCCGAACCATCGTCGAGCGCACGGAACTCGGCCTGCGCGACCCGCTGCGCCTGCTCTCGTTGGTCACCGCCGCGCTCCTCACGATTTCCTACGTGAGCGTCCTGCTTTCGGTGACGAACGTGGTCGGCGGGTCGAGTGACCTGCTGGTCATCGTCGGCGTGACGCTCGTCGTGAGCACGCTGCTCGCCCGATATCTCTCCTCGTGGGTTGCGCTCGTACTCGCCGGCGTCCTGCTCGTGGGTGGGATGGCGTTCTACCTGACTTCGATTCCCGACGGCTTCGCGCTGTTGTGGCAGACCGAACGCATCACGAGCGACGTGACCGCGCTGCTGACGGGCCTCTCCATCCTGCGCGTGACCAAGGCGAGCGTGTGGGCGATGGCTATCGCGCCCGGCCCCGTGTTCCTGTCGTGGTACTTCGTCATGCAGCGACGCTACGCACTCGGGGCCATCGTCGGGGCGGCCCCGCTCGGGCTGTTCGTCCTCACGGGCGACGCGGACCTGCTCATCACCGCGATGGGCGTCACCGCGGCCGCCGCGCTCGTTGGGTTCGGTGAACTCGAACGCCACAACGCCTCGCTTGGGCAGGCAGACCTGCTGACGGTCGTTCTCGCGACGATGGTCGTGCTCTCGCTCACCCTCAGCGTGGTTCCCGGCGGCGCGTCGAACCCCCTATTCTCCGGCCACAGCGGCGGGGAGACAATCGAGTCGAATCTCCTGACCGCAGACGAGGAGGTTGCCATCCTCGGCAGCATCAACCTCTCGCCGGAAGTGCGCTTCAGCGTGGAATCCGAGAGCGCGCAGTACTGGAAAGTCGGGAGCTACGACCGCTACACCGGCGGCGGCTGGGTCCGGACGGGCGAGAGCGAACTGTACACCTCCTCGCTTCCGCGACCGGAGGGTGACTCCCGACGGCTTGTCCAGAACTTCGAGATAGAGACCGCCCGGATGGCGACCATGCCCGCTGCGTGGAAGCCAGTCGCCGTCCGAGGGGCGCAGGCAGACCGAACGCGCGTGACCCAGCACGACGGCATCCAGCCGCTCGGCGCGCTGCGCGCGGGTGACGAGTACACCATCGTAAGTCAGGTTCCGCGGACGCATCCCGACCAGTTGCGTGCCGCGGGGACGGAGTATCCGGACCACATCAAAGACCGGTACCTCCAGCTGCCCGAATCGACGCCCAACCAGGTCGGTGAGTACACGAGCCAGCTGACCGCGAACGCCGAGAATCCGTACGACACGGCGCGTGTCATCGAAACCTGGCTCGAAGACAACCGCCAGTACTCCCTCGACGTTGAGCGACCAGAGGGCGACATCGCCTACGCCTTCCTCTTCCAGATGGACAGCGGCTACTGCACCTACTACGCGACGACCATGGTGACGATGCTGCGCACGCAGGGCATCCCGGCTCGCCTCGCTGTGGGCTACACGCCCGGCGAACAGGTCGCAGAGGACAAGTGGGTCGTCCGCGGGCTGGACGCCCACGCCTGGGTAGAAGTCTACTTCCCCGGCACTGGCTGGGTAGAGTTCGACCCGACCCCGGCCGACCCCCGGGAGAACGCAGAGACCCAGCGTCTGAACCAGGCGCGCGCCGCTGACGAGCCGAACGTGGACACCAACGAGACGGGCGAGAACGCCCAGACCCAGACGACGCAGACGCCCGACACGGCGACGACCACCGCGACCAACAACTCGACCTCCACCGGACCGTCCGACGACCGCCTCTCCGAGATTCTCGGCGGCGACCCCGGCGTTCAGACGACCGTTGGACCGAGCACGCCGCCCGGCGGCCCCGAGGGAACCGACCCGAACACCGACGAAGACGAGAACGGGGGCATCCCGATGCCGACTCGTGAGCAGGCCGCCGTTGGCCTGATTGCGCTCGTCGGTATGGCCGCGGGGGCCCACCGAACCGGCGCGTCGAGACGCGCCTATCGCGCCCTCTGGTTGCGCTGGCCGCAGTCTGGAACCCCGAGCGAGGACGCCGCCCGGGCGTTCGCCAGACTCGAATACCTGCTCTCGCGTCACCACGGGCCCCGACGCCCCGGCGAGACGCCGCGCCAGTTCCTCTCCCGCGTCGAGGCTGACGAGGCCGCCCGTCGGGTCGGAACCATCTACGAACGGGCGACCTACGCGGGTCGAGTGACCCGTGCGGAAGCAGACGAGGCACTCGCCATCGTGAGCGACAAAGTCCGCGAACGAACGCCGGTGCTCAAGCGATTGAGCCGGTAGGACGACAGCGACGAACCGGAAACACCCGTCGGGTGGCCCGGCAGGCGGCGGCGCTCGATTTTTGCCCTCTACTACCCGACAGCGTTTTGTAGAACCCTTTCGTAATTCGGGACGTAATGAGTGAGGTATGCTCGACATGCGGGCTGCCTGAGGAACTCTGCGTCTGCGAAGACGTCGCACGAGAGTCTCAGCAAATCAACATCCGCATCGACGAGCGTCGCTATGGGAAGGAGGTAACGATCATCGAAGGTCTCGACCCGAAAGACGTCGACATGGACAGTCTTTCCTCGGACCTGAAGTCGAAGTTCGCCTGCGGTGGCACCGTCGAAGACGGCTCCATCGAGTTACAGGGGAACCACACGGGCCGCGTAGAGGACTTCCTGCGCGATAAGGGCTTCAACGTCGCCTAACCTTCGACCGAATCGTTATCCGGCCCCGGCTGGGCCCAACCATCCACGTTCTATTTTATTCAGAGCGACCGCGTTTTCGAGAAGGAGCGCGACGCGGCAGGTAGCAGAGCGGCGAGGCAGGAATTAGAACGGCGAGTCAGGCCCCTCGTTGGCCTGTGCTGAGTCGGTTTCGTTCCCGGAGACGATGTCGTACTTCCACGCATCGAGGCCGCCAGCCATGCTCTCGACGCTGGCATGGGCAGTGCCCTCGTACGAGGCGATGAGTCGCGCCGCCTGCACGCTCGAAATCCCGTGTGGGCAGACGGTCACGATGTGGTCTGCGTCGGCGAGCGTCGGAATCTTGCTCACGAGGCTGTGAAACGGGATGTTCTCGCTGCCGGGGATGTGTTCCCGGGCGAACGCACCGGGCGAGCGGATGTCCACGACGCGCACGTCTGCGCCCTCGTCGAGGAGCGATTTGACCTCGTCCGGCGCAATCTCGTCGTCGCTGAGGTCGGTCATATAGGGTTGGTACTAGTTCAGATAGGATAAGCGTCTGGGTTCATACGGAGCTGAATATTTGTGAGTCAAAACAGTTGTTTCGAACACCTCGAAAGCCCCCGAGTGCTCGGCTCCCGCGACCACAGCTGCGCTCCTCACTCGCTTCGCTCGTTGCGGTGCTTGCTGGGTCGGGGTTCGCCGACCCCTCGGCCCCTTTCAGTCCCGCCCCGTAGTCCCGCCTCAGCAGACCTGCCCTTCCCCGGGTCGCGCGACGAGACGCGCGTCCCGGCCCTCGTGGTTGAGGCTGGTGATTGTGGCTGGTGATTGGGGCTGGTGGTTAGTGCTGGTGATTGAATTTAGATGAGCCCTTCTTCTTTCGCGAGCAGAATCCCCTCGATAGTCGCGTCGTTTGCGGGTTCCTGTCGGGCGACGTCGAGGGCGTCTTCGACGGGAACCGAAGTCACGGTGATGAACTCGTTGCCGTCCAGTTTGCGTTCGACGGGCCGCAGACCCTCCGCGAACACGATACCTCGGCGGTGGCGAAGCACCCCGGTCGAACACCAGAACTCTTCGAGCAGGGCGAGGCTGTCGGGGGCGAAGCCGGTTTCCTCTTGCAGTTCCCGCGCTCCGGCCTGCGTGTAGGATTCGCCCTGCTCGACGATACCGGCGGGGAGTTCGAGACACTGCTCGCCGATGGCCGGACGATACTGGTCGACGAGGATGACTTCGTCGTCTGCGACGGCGACGACCACCACGGCGGCGGGCAACTCCGCCCAGTAGTACTTCTTCTCCGTGCCGTTCGGTTGAGAGACGAGATCGTAGCCGCCGGTGTACCAGCCGGTTTCGTACTCGGCTTTCGATTCGAGGACGGGCCAGTCGTGGTCGCGAGAATCTGTCATACGTCCTGTGTGATAGCCACCCGATAAAGTGTGCCGTTCTGGGTGACGTACACGGTGTCTCCCTCGACGGCCGCAGGGTTGCGATTCCCGAGGGCGGAGCGTTCGTCGAACGGCGAGTGGGTGAAGGCTTCTTTGAAGCCAACCGGGCCGTCCCAGTAGGGTTCAGACTGGCCGTCTGCGAGCGCGGCCGCAGTGAACGGATAACGGTGGCTCGGCAGTTCGGAACCGTTTACCGCCTCGTGGTCGCCCTCTGCGGGCGTCGCGGTCAGGTAGTAGGGGTCGCCGCTCTTGAGCAGGCTCGGAACCGCGCCGAGCGCGAGCAGGAGGACGATGAGTGCGCCGATTGCGAGCAGCGCGTTGCGGGTGACCGTGCGCATGGTCGTCCTTCGAGCCGGACGCGAAAAAGCACCTCGTTAGTCGAGCAGCACGTCGCGGTAGATGCGACCGAACGCCTGGCGACGGAGCGTAGCGATGGCCGCCTCGGGTTCGTTCTGGAAGGTCGCCGCGACGACGGTGTCGGCGAAGGGCGCGACGTGCCAGACGACGTTGTCCACCGTCTCGCTCCCGGCTTCGATGACCTCGTAGCTCTGGTGGGCCGCACACCACTCGTCGAATTCCTCGCGGGTGCCCACGGTGACGGTAAGCAGCGACGAAAAGAGGGCGTTTCGCGCGGTCGTAACCACGTCGCCGGTGACGCGGTCGTGGTACTCCGTGCGGTCGAAGTCCATCGCTTTCGCCGTCTCGCGGACGACGAGTTGGGCGGCCGGGCCGACCTGTTCGAACTGCTCGCGGGCGTCGGCTACCGTTTCGGGTGCGAAGAGGCCGTCTTCGTGCATGGGTGGTGAACGTGGGCGGGGCAGTTACGCGTTTTCGTCTTCGTCGGCCTCGCGGTGGGCCTTCGCCATGCGTTTTGCCTCCTCGATTGCTTCCTGCGTTTTTGCGTCGAGTTGTGGCGACTGCTCCGGCGGTTCGATGTCGTGGGGGAGGTTCTCGGTATCGTCCTCGAACAGGTCGCCCGGGCGCACGTCGTCGTCGTGTTCGTGGTCGTGTTGGTCCGTCGTGTCCTCGAACACCTGCGGATACTCGCGTTCCTCAGCGAACTCGGTGACGCGGGCGGCGAGTTCGCGATGTCCCTCGTCGGACCAGCCCGGCGCGTGCTCGTCGAGCCACGTTTCGTGGTCGGCGTTGCCGAGCATCGCGGTGAACGCGAGGTGGTTGGCGAGGTGTTTTCCGTCCATCTGTGGCGCGTCACAGACCGGGCAGGCGTATCCCATGTCCGGCTAGACGGGGGCCGTCGAAAAAAGGGACTCGTCTCAGTTGTCGGACTTGACGAACACGAGCGCGTCCTCGCCATCCTCGTAGTAGCGAGGAATCCGGTGGTGGGGCATAAAGCCGTACCGCCGGTAGAGCGACTGGGCCGCCTCGTTCGACTCCCGGACTTCGAGTTTCACCGTCTCGACAGCGTTGGTTGCGAGGACGACCAGTGCCCGCTCAAGGAGGCGTGCGCCGATGCCCTGGCCGCGATGGTCGGGCGCGACGGCGAAATCTTTGATGTGGCCGATTGGCCGCCCGTGGTTCGGCACGATGTCTGCGACGACGTAGCCGACGACCTCGCCCGCCTCGGCGACGAGGAAGCCCGGTTCGTCGACGAAAAACTCGAAGGCAGCGTAGGGCCACGGCTGGGGGAACGACTGGCGTTCGATGCGAAATACGGCGAGCAGGTCTGCGAGGGTCGCTTCCCGAATCTCGACCGGTCCGCCCGCACCCTCGGCCGTCGTGGTCACGAGAGAGGGTACGCACTGGACGCTATATATCACGTTTGGACGAAAGTTTTTTTAACTTACAAATACAGTGTAATAATTGCACCCAAGTGAGGGTGTTCCCCCAACCCCAACCTCAGTATCCTTTTCGGGACACCGCAGAACATGTTAGCAGACGCTCAGGTTCGTAAAAATCGAAAACGTGAGAGGTTCGTTAGTCGTCCGCCGGTGCGGCGCCGCCTTCGGTCTGCATCTTCGTGTGTGGCAGTTTGCCACCGTCTGCGAGGATGCGGCGTTCGCGCTCGGAGGCTTCGAGTTCGGCGGTGAACTCCCAGTCGTCGTTGACGCGGACCGTGAACTCTTCTTTGCCCTCACGGACACCTTCTGCGACGTCGTCGACGATTTCGATGTCGTCGCCCTGTTCGAGCGTGGTGTACGTCTCCTCGTCGATGACGAGCGGGACGAGTCCGAAGTTGAACAGGTTCGCCTTGTGGATGCGGGCGAACGACTGTGCGAAGACGCCCTTGATGCCGAGGTACATCGGACAGAGGGCGGCGTGTTCGCGGGAGGAACCCTGCCCGTAGTTCTCGCCGGCGACGAGGAAGCCGCCGTCGGAGTCGAGGGAACGCTGGGCGAAGCTCTGGTCGACACGCGAGAGCGTGAACTCGGAGAGCTTCGGGATGTTAGACCGGTACATCAGGATGTCCTGGGTTGCAGGGATGATGTGGTCGGTCGTGATGTTGTCCTCCATCTTGAGGAGTGCCGAGCCTTCGAGGTGGGCGTCGAGTGGGTCCTTCAGCGGGACGTCGCCGATGTTCGGGCCCTTCACGAGGCTGTCGTCGACGGCCTCGTCCGGCGTGATGATGTCGGCCTTCGAACCGTCGTACTTCTCGGGCAGTTCTGCGCCGGGTGCTTCGAGGTCACCGAGTTCCTCGGCGAAGTCTCGTGGGTCGACGATTTCGCCCTTGAGACCGGCGGCGGCGGCGACTTCCGGCGAGCAGAGGTAGACGTTGTCGTCCTCGATGCCGGAGCGGCCTTCGAAGTTGCGGTTGAACGTCCGCAGGGAGACGGAGTCGGAGGCTGGCACGTGACCGATACCGATACACGCACCACAGGTTGCCTCGGAGAAGTTGACGCCAGCGGCCATCATCTCTGCGACCCAGCCCTCACGGGCGAGGAGTTCCGCAGACTGCTTGGAACCGGGAGCGACGATGAACTCCGTCTTCTTGTTGACTTCGCGGCCTTTGACCATCTTCGCGGCCGGGAGCATGTCGGTGTAGCCACCGTTGGTACAGGAGCCAACCATGACCTGGTCGACTGCGGTGCCAGCGACTTCGCGGACTGGCACGACCTTGTCCGGCATGGACGGGCACGCGATGAGCGGTTCGATGTCGGAGAGGTCGATGACGATTTCGTCGTCGTACTCCGCGTCCTCGTCCGGCTGGAGGTCCACGTATTCGTCCTCGCGGTTGACCTTCGAGAGGAAGTCCTTCGTCTTCTCGTCGGTTGGGAAGATAGAGGACGTCGCGCCGAGTTCCGTACCCATGTTGGTGATGGTCGTACGCTCGGGGACGGTGAGCGTCTCGACGCCGGGGCCGGTGTACTCGAAGATTTTGCCGACGCCGCCCTTGACCGAGAGGCGACGGAGCATCTCGAGGATGACGTCCTTCGCGGTAGACCACTCTGGAAGCTCGCCTTCGAGGCGAACGTTCACGACTTCAGGCATCTCGACGTAGTACGGGCCACCGCCCATGGCGACGGCGATGTCGAGGCCACCCGCGCCGATGGCGAGCTGGCCGAGGCCGCCGGGCGTTGGCGTGTGCGAGTCAGAGCCGAGGAGCGTCTTGCCGGGTGCGGCGAAGTTCTCCTTGTGGACGTTGTGACAGATACCGTTGCCGGGGCGAGAGAAATATGCGCCGAAAGTCCCGGCCGCAGAGCGCAGGAAGCGGTGGTCGTCGGAGTTCTTAAAGTCGAACTGGTAGGTCTGGTGGTCGCAGTACTGGGCTGCGAGTTCCGTCTGGACCTCGTCCATTTCCAGGGCTTCGAACTGGAGCCAGACGAGCGTCCCCGTCGTGTCCTGTGCGAGGACCTGGTCGATCTCGATGCCGATTTCCTCACCTGTCTCGAGTTCCCCCTCGACGAGGTGGTCAGCAAGAATTTTTTCCGTAAGCGTCTGTCCCATAACGGCTTGAGATGCAGGCTACACGGTTATAAATCCCGTGAAATTAGCCATGGAAAACCATCATAAACACCGGTTTCGTCGGCAACTTTCTCGAAATTATTGCCATTTTCTTGGAATCTGATAGACACATGGTAACGTACACGGTTTTGAATTTCGGCAGACCTTTGCTATCGGGCCAGTCACCCTCCAGTATGTTCAGAAGCGGGCAATTCGTCGCAGACCACGTGACCCCCGTCACCGCCGACCAGATTCAACCGAACGGCATCGACCTCACGCTCGAAGCGGTGTTCGAACAGCGCGAACCCGGCCGCATCGGCATGGACGGGAAGGAAGTGGGCGACCGCCAGAAACTCGCGGGCGAACAGGTCGTCGAAGTGCCCCCGGAGGACCCCGACCCGAACGACGCTTACTACCTGCCACCAGGCGGGTACATCGTGCGCTACGCCGAAATCGTCTCCATCCCCGAGGACCACGTCGGGTTCATCTACCCGCGCTCGTCGCTCCTTCGTAACTCCTGTATGCTGAACACGGCCGTCTGGGACGCCGGCTACGAGGGCAAAGGCGAAGGCCTCCTGCAGGTCCACCACGACATCGAAATCGAACACGGCGCACGCATCGCCCAGCTCGTCCTCGCCGACGCGGACCACGAGGATGTCTACGAGGGGAGCTACCAGGGCGAAAATATCGACTGAGAGCTTTCAATTTTATTAATTAAATTATAAATTAATTCCGATAGCGACAGATTTTAATTGAGCTTGCCCGTGGAAGGTTCCATGGCACGTCACAACACGCCACGACGGACCTTCCTCAAAGGAATCGGCGCGGCTGGACTCGGAACGACACTCGCCTCCGGCAGTGCAGGAGCCTCCCTCCCGCTCGTCGACGACCTGCTCGACCTCACGAGCGACGACGCACAGGAAGTCCTCGTGGTGTTCGACCAGAGGGAGAACGTCTCACTGCTCTCCCAGCTGGACCTGCTCGACGGGTTCGTCGGGATGAACGTCTTCCCCATCGGGTACACACGACTCACCGGCAGTCAAATCGAAGAAGTCGCCTCCTGGGACAGCGTCCGGCGCATCGAGGCGAACAAGGAACTCGACTATCACAACGCGGACGCCCGCGAGGTGACCGGCGTCTCCACCGTCCAGTCGGACCTCGGTTACAAGGGAGACAACGCCCACACCGCTGTCATCGACTCCGGAATCTCCGCCCTCCACCCCGACCATCAGGAGAACCTCCAGCACAACTACCGCTATCTCAACCCGCTCGGGTCCTCGGGCACGACGTTCTGGGTGGACGTCGGTTCCATCGACACCGACGACAATGGCCACGGCACGCACACGAGTGGCTCCATCGCTGGCGACGGGTCGAACACCGAGGCCAACCGCGGGATGGCTCCGAGCGCGGACCTGACCGTCTACTCGGCGGGCCTGACGCTGCTCGTCATCCACGCCGTCTCGGCGATGGACCATCTCGTTTCCGAAAAACTCGCCGGGAACACCGACGTCCAGGTCGTCTCCAACTCATACGGGAGCGCGAGCGGGAACGACTACGACCCCGACGCCGCGCTCAACGTCGCGACGTGGGAAGCCTTCGAGGCGGGCATCCTCCCCGTCTTCTCCGCGGGCAACAGCGGCCCGGCGAACAGCACCCTCAACGACTACGCGAAAGCGCCCCACGTGCTCAGCGTGGCTGCGACGAACGACCAGAAAGCAGTCACCGACTTCTCCTCGCGCGGGCGGGCGTCCTCGTACGCGGGCGAGACGAACTACGACCGGCAGACGGCACTCGACAACCTCCGCGCCCATCACGACGGCGAGTCGGTGAGTGGACCGGTCGGCCTCTACCGCAACGGCGTCGGCGCACCCGGCAACGCCGTCGTGAGCACGCTCTCACCGCTCGACCCGCTCAACGCGACGGGTGGCGGCAACGACCTGTACTACGGCCCGCTCAGCGGGACGAGCATGTCCTGTCCCGTCACCGCCGGAATTGCCACGCTCGTCGTGGACGCTTACTACGACGCGACTGGGTCCTACCCCGACCCGCTCGACGTGCTGAACACCATCGAAGCCGAGAGCAACGAAGTCCGTGCGGACTACACCCCCGCGAACATCGGTGCCGGGTTCGTCGACGGTGACGCCGCCGTCACCCGGGCCGCGAACGGAAACCTCGCCGACTTCAGCGAAGTCGACATCGTCTCGGAATAATCAGACCACTCTGGTAGACTCCCGGAGGACCGCTCCGGAGTGCCACACCAGATGCTTTTCCTCTGCGTGCAGTTCCGCGTGCTCGAACGCCTCGTACTCGCTGCTCGCCCGGACGCGAAAGCCACAGTCCGGAACCGGACATTCGTACTCGTATGCCATGCTAGAGATACACACTCAAAGAAGAAAGCGTTGTGTTGGGTCAGATTGACGAACTGTTTGCCGAACCAAGCAGACAGTTGGATGGTTTTGTCAGAACACTGTTTTATAGTTACGTGTTGGCTAGTGCCATGCGCTTCAGTAGACGCAGTGTACTCAAAGCGACGGGCGCGGCGGGCGCGGCGACACTCCTTCCATATACGGGAAGCGGCGTCGCACAGACACCGACTATCGACGGGCAGCTCGAGACGGACTCGGCCGACCTCCAGGAGGTGCTGGTCGTCTTCGATTCGAACGACAACGTCGATTTACTCTCGCAGTTCGACCTGGATGCAGGGTACTTCAAATTCGACGTCCTCCCGATTGGCTACGCGAAACTGACCGGCGACCAGATAGCGACGGTCGCCGAGATTCCAGCCGTTCGCTACGTTCAGGCCAACCGTGAACTCGACTATCACAACGAGGACTCCCGCGAGGCGACGGGCGCGGACATCGTCCAGAACAACCTGTTCTACACCGGCGAGACAGCCCACTCGGTCGTCATCGACTCCGGTATCGACGGCGACCACCCCGACCACGAGACGAACCTCCAGCACAACTGGCGGTACGTAGACCCCCTCGACGAAGGCACGATGTGGGTGGACGCCGGCCCCGCGGACACCGACGACAACGGTCACGGCACCCACACCTCGGGGTCGGTGGCCGGCGACGGCACCGCGAGCGACGGGAAGTACAAGGGGATGGCTCCGGACGCCGAGTTGACCGTCTACTCTTCGGGTGCAACCTTGCTCATCCTCCAGGCCGTCGGCGCGTACGACCACCTGCTCTCGCGGGTCGAACAGGGCAAAACCGAGGTGCAAATCGTCTCCAACTCCTACGGTACGTCCAGTCCGGACGACTTCGTGCCGAGCGACGCGCTCAACGTCGCGACGTGGGAAGCCTTCCAGCGGGACATCCTGTCCGTCTTCTCCGCGGGCAACGCCGGGCCCGGCGAGAACACGCTCAACAACTACACCAAGGCACCGCACGTCCTCGGCGTCGCGGCGACGATGGACGACAAGAGCGTCACCGACTTCTCCTCGCGCGGCCGGTTCGCCGACTACGACGGCGGCGGCGAGGGCGCACAGTACGACCGCGAACTCGCCCTCTCGAATCTGACCGACTACTTCGACGCGAACCTCGCAGACCAGCCAGTGCTCACCGAGGAATCCTACTCCGGAACCGTCGGTCCCGGCTCCAGCGATGCCGGTGTGGGCGACTCAGTGTACCAGGAGTGGACCGCCCCCGAACAGGCGGGCTACGTCGAAGCCGACGTGTCGTGGACGCCACCTGGACAGGACTTGGACATCTACCTCCATCAGGGGGCGAAAGACGGCCCCGTCGTGGCCAGCGGCGCGACGCTCGACAATCCAGAGCACGTCGCAGGTGCGGTCAACGGTGGCCAGACGTACTTCTTCGAAATCGTCCCGTACGCGAACGTCAGCGCGTCCTGGACCATCGACCTCGTCTCACGCGAGGCCCCGCCGAAGGGCCAACAGCCCGAAGGGCCGTTCGGCATCTATCGCAACGGCGTCGGCGCGAACGGCAACCTCGTGATGAGCACGCTGTCGCCGGACGACCCACTCCAGGCATACGCCGGACTGAGCGGTCCAGAAGAACAGGACAGTGAAATCTGGTACGGACGCATCTCCGGGACGAGCATGTCCTGTCCCGTCACGGCGGGCGTCTGCACGCTCGTCGTGGACGCCTACTACCAGAACCACGGCGAATACCCCGACCCGCTCGACGTGCTCCTCATCATGGAGGCGAGCGCGAAGGACGTGCGCGGCGACTACAACCCGGCGAACATGGGTGCCGGATTCGTCGATGCGGTGGCCGCCGTCAAACTCGCAGAAGAGAACAAACCGCATCCGGCGAAGTTCAAGGACGTGGACCTGACGAGTCTCGATTCGACCGCCACGGACACCGTGTTCGAGGCCACGGGGTCCCGGGCCGACGACGGGTCGGTGTTCACCGCGGGCCAGACCAATCGCGTGGACATCACCGTGGACAGTTCCACCGGCTCAGCGTTCGTCCGTGACGCGATTCCGTTCGACTGGACGCTCGTCGGCGGTGACGACGCCACCGTCTACACCGAAGACGGCACGCGCTACGTCGAGTTCACGAACCCGGTCGGCACCGTCGGCGAAGACGACGACCCGGTCACCCGGACGTACTTCCTCGAAGCGCCAGACTCGACGGGCACCTACGAGTTCGGCCCCGCAGAAGCAATCTCGACGTTCGACGAGTCGAAATCCGTCACTCTCACCGGGACGGACAGCAACACCGTCGGCGGCGTCGACACTAGCTAATCGACCTCTCGACTTTTCGAACCATCGGCTTGATTCCCGAACGAACCGTATTCTCTGGTTCTGAAACTCCGCCACGGGAGTTACATACGGCAAATATTGTCAACACGACCCACACCTAACGGCTTTGGTTGTGCCTACTTGTCGGCTGTCCGCTCATCACGTATTGCCTGAATAATCGTGATGATGATGCGTCTTTCCTCCACATGTGTCAGCCGTACAGACTCGAACGACCTCCTCGACCACGAGGGGCGTGCGACCGTCTTCTCCGTCATCCGCGAGTCACCCGGTATCTGCATGTCCGCCGTCGCGGTTCGCGCCGACATTCCGCTTTCGACGACCCGCCACCACATCCGCGTCCTCGAACGCGGAAACCTGGTCGCGGAAACCAAGATTCGTGGCAAACGCCGGGTGTACGCCTCGAACGCGACCAACATCGAACTGGCGGCGGCGCTCGCAGACGAGGCCACCGCGGCTGTCCTCGACGCACTCTCACGACTCGGGCCGGTCTCTGTCTCGGCCCTCGCAGACGACCTGGCACGCGACCCGAGCACGGTCACCCATCACCTCCAGCGCCTCGCCGCCGCTGGCCTCGTTGAGCGCGAGCGACAGGGCCGAGTCGTCATCAACGCCCTCGCCGGAGAGGCAAAAGATGCACTTGCCCCGGCGGTGCGTGAGGAATCGATGCCACAACCCCGCCTCATGGCCGACGGGTCGGGGTTCGGCGAAGACGACTGCTGACCTTCTCAAAAAAGCCGCTGTCGCGGTCTACGTGCTCTGTCCGAGCACCGTGTTGTCGTCGCTCGTGCCAGCCACCGCGACCCAACCGTCGCCAGCGTAGGCGTCGCGGTTGACTGGGAGGACTTCGACGTCGCCGAAGGTGTAGACGTTGCTCTCTTCGAGCGAGGCAGGTGCCTCGGCGAAGTAGCTCGCAGCGAGTGACTCGACGCCGTCGCCCGACGTGCCCGTGAGGTAGACGTACTGGACGCCGTCGCCCTGTTCGACGGACACGACGTCGCCGTATTCGGTGTCCACCGTCCACGCGGCGGGGACCACGTCACGGACGTACATCGGCCCGTCTGCGTCGCTCAGTTCGATGTCCAGCTGATTCGTCTGCCCGCCGGTGAACACCGACCCGTCGTCGCTGCGCGTTCCCGTGACCGAGAACGGGAGTTCCGTCCGGGTGGTGTCGAGGTCGAAGTGCGCCTGCACGTCGTAGCCGTTGACCGCGCCGGGGACGTTCACGAGTTTCGTGACGACGTAGTAGACGCCGGATTCGAGCGTGAAGGAGACCGAAGCGTCTCCCGTGAGTCCCTGTGCCTTCGTCACGACGTTCGGCTCGCCGTTCGCCGCCGGGTTCGCGGCGTCGTAGACGAACAGGTCGAAGTGCGGGTTCTCCTCGGCCATGCCCTTGTTCCCGCCCGCGTAGTGGCTGAACGAGAGGTCGACGGTGTAGACGCCGGGTTCCGTGAGGTGGCCAGCGACCGCTCGGGAGTCCGCGGGGACGTTCAGGCCGACGACTTCCGCGCCCTTGTCGGTGAGCGGGCACGTGACCGCGTCCACCGCGGCGTCCGGGTTCACGCGGCCGAAGCCCTCGTAGGGGTCGCGGCCGCCGAACTCGTAGGTCGGGACGTGCGCCCGGTGGTACGGCGCGGCGGTAAAGGCCGTCTCCGTAGCCGTGGCGAGGAGCACCTGCTTCAGGCGCATCACGTCGTCGAACTTGGTCTGTGCTGGCTCGGGGAGGCGGATTGCGGTGGGTGCCTCTGTGCTCTCCATCGCCTCCGCGACGAGACCCGTCGTGCCCGTGACGTACGGCGCGGCCATCGACGTGCCCGCCTTGCCCGTGTAGTCGCGCACGTCTGCGTCATCGTCCTCGATGTCGGAACTGAGCGCCTCTGCTGCGTTCGCGAGGTCGGTGAGCGACCCGCCGGGCGCGGTGACGTCGGGTTTCATGTAGACGCTGTCGTCGTCTTCGTCGACGCCGCCGACGCCGCCCGAGGAGTAGGCGACCAGACCGTCGCGCGGGCCGGTCGCGGCCACGGAGACGGCCTCGTCTGCGATGCCGGGTGCACCGTTGCCGTTGGCTGGCGTCGCTGCGTTACCCGCCGCGGCGAGCGTGAGAATGCCGCCCTCTGCAATCTGTTTGATGCTCGCCGGGATGTCGTCGAGGAAGCCGCCAGCCGCGCCAAGCGGGAGGCCGCCGACGTAGCCCCACGACATGTTGACCGCGCGCATGTTGAACGTACTCGCGAAGGATTCTGCGTGGGTGCCGAGATCTACCGTCGGGCCGGAGAGTCCCTGAAGGCCGACGAGACTCGCGTTCGGCGCGAGGCCGGCGTGCAACGAGAGGTCGCCTGTTTCGAGGCGGTCTGCGACCGTCTCGTCCGGGGCGAGGAATGCGCCAACGCGGACCGAGTCCACCGTGCCTGTCGAGGCCGCCTCGCCGCCCGCGGGCCGGACGTAGCACGTATAGGTTCCGGACTCGGTGACCGGTGCTTCGGCCACGTTGTTGTCCACGAGGCTCGTGTCGCTGCCGACTTCCGAGCTGTCGAGTTCCTCACCGTTTGGCCCCTCGATGATGAGTTCGATGGCCTCGCCGTAGGCGCTGATGAAGACGCCCGTCCCCGCCTCTGCGGGAACAGAGTATTCGAGGAAATCACCGGCGATGAGGACGGCGTTCGGTTCCTCTTTGACGACGGTGGTCGCGTCTACGGCGCTCGCCCGCCCGGACCCGCCCATGATGGACGAACAGTGCGACCCGTGGCCGTCGGGGTCGCGGGGTTTGTCGAGACTCCCGTAGCGCGTGCCAGCATCGTACCAGCCGATGACTTTCGGCATCGTCGAGGTGACGTCGTCTGCGTCTACGTCCGCGAAGGCGACGCTCGACGACGCCGGATACGTCGTCATTTCGCCCGTCGTGTAGACGTACCCGCCTGCGATGGTGTAGTCCGCGATGACGTTGATGTAGGATTCGACGACGAACCGATAGACTGCCTCGGGTTCGACGATTTCCAGAATCTCCTCCGGTTGTCCGGCGTTCGTAGAGGAGGCGACGCGCTGCCAACTGCCGTCCGCCTGTTGCTTGTCGAGGTAGAGTTCGAGGTCCTCGCCGGCGCTCGTGACGTCTGCGTCCTGGTTCTCCGGTTCCCAGGTCATCGTGGCGTCGATTTCGAGTTCGTTCGCTTCGTCGGGAAGCGCAGGGGTCGTGAACTCGTGGGTGGCCGTCGTCGGCGTGACGAACGTGCCCGTCGCGAGCGTGCCCGTGTACTCGTAGGTTTCGCCGTCGAGGGTGTGCTCCGTCAGGTCGTTTTCGGCCGGTCGCGTGAGTTTGAGTTCGCCGTCGCGGACGAGCGCGAGGACGCCGTTCCACGGCCCGATGTCCGGGTGGCGAGCGTCGATGCCCGAGTCGGTCAGCCCGATAGCCCGGTCGGCTCGGCCGCGATAGCCGCGCGCCCAGACCTTGCTGGCCTCTAAGACGCGGAAGTTCGCATATTCCGGATGAATGTTCGCGTGTGCTCGTACGTTGCCGGTTGCCTGTGTTCCGAGGAGGCCGGCTCCCGCCGCGAGGCCCGTCGCCTGGAGGAGTGCCCGCCGCGAAAGCTCGATGGTGGGTGTGTTTTGTTCTGTCATACGCGTTGCGCATGTCACTCGTAACCACCTGTCTAAAAAGAAATTCTGACAACTCTGTCCAAACGTGGGTCTGAACAATCGTGATAGAACCACAATGTATATCCGGTTGTACAGGAAAATCGGAGTATCAGCGGTGCAGGCAGGTATCCCGTGTCATGAAAATCATTGACAACAGTGGGGGGTTACGGGTGCTGGGAATAATGCTCGTAGTCGCATCACTTCTCGCCGTCCCGGCCACCGTCGCGGCGACGCCTGACGACCCGCTTTCTGACGACGGAACGACGACGAACACGACGACCACCGACACGCTCTCCGACACGCAGACGACCACCGAGACGACGACAACGACCGAAGCACCGACCGCGACTGACACGCTCACAGACAGCACAGAATCCACGAGCACAGCGGTCAAGGACGAGACGAGTGAGACGCTCGACGGAACGGACGAATCCGTCGAAGAAACGAGTGAAACCGTCGAGGACACCGCCACCGCAGTCGAGGAGACGGCAACGGACACGACCGACGACGCCCAGACGACCGTGACCGACACCGTCGATTCGACGCTCAATGACGCGGCATCGACCGCCGAGGACACGGATTCGACCGTCGAAGATGGGGCAAAGACCGTGACCGAGACGGTAGACGACACGCTCTCGGACACCGACGAGACCGTCGAAACGGTCACCGAGAAGATGGACGACGCGACGGAGACCGTCGCCCCCTCGCCAGATGGCACGACCGAGGTCTCACTCGGCGACACCGGAGACGCCGAACTCGACGACGGCACGGAGACGCCAGCATTGGATGCCGGCAATGAAACACCCCAACTCGATTCTGGGACGGAAACCTCACAGCTCGACGGGGACACAGAGAATCTCGAGACGGTAAGCGAACCCGTCACGGACACGGTAGCGACGGCCGGTGAGAGCGTCCCCGGCGCGGACGACGCGACGCTGAGCGAGGACGCGCCGGCCACCACGACGTTTGTCGGTGACGACGAGCAGTCAGGTGACGGTGCGGAAACTCCCGCCCCGGCGAGCGACGACGCGCGTGCGACGGCCGACGAGACTGACGAGCGCAAGGAACCCGACAGAGAGACCCCCGCACCCGCCGGCGGGGCCGCCTTCGACGGTGACTCTGGAGGCGCACAGATCGAAGGCGGCGAAAAAGACGGGCGGACGCCAACGGGCGATTCGACCGGGACCGACGGCGCACTTGCCGCGCTCTCCGCGGTCAACATCCCCGAACCAGTAGACGACGAGACGGGTATCGCCCTCGGTATCGGCGCAATCGTCACCGCCGGCGTCTTCCGCTATGGCTCCGCCGTCGACCTCTCAGGATTCGGACAGGCGGCAGGGCAGGCGACCCACCCGCTAGTGAGGACGCAAGTCAACAGGGTCACCGACGCGATAGAACGCCTGTTCCGCATTGTCGCGCCGTTCCGGTACAGTCGGTTCGATGACTCCGACCCACTCGAACACGACGGCCGCGAAGCCGTCTACGAGGTCATCAACGAGTCGCCCGGGGCGTACCTCTCGGAGGTGGCGACCCGCGCCGACATTCCGCTCTCGACGACCCGCCACCACATCCGCGTCCTCGAACGCGAGAAGTTGGTCTCGGGGGCGAAAGTCCGCGGCAAGCGCCGCTTCTACGTCTCGCAGGCCGCGGACATCGAACTCGCCGCGGCGCTTGCAGACGAGGCCACCGCGGCCGTCCTCGACGCGCTCTCGCGACTCGGCCCCTCGTCTGTCTCCGACCTGGCCGGGGACTTAGAACGCGACCCGAGCACGGTCACCCACCACCTCCAGCGCCTCGAGGAGAACGACATCGTGAAGCGCGAGCGAGAGGGCCGTGCGGTCATCAACCGACTCTCGCCTGCGGCGAAGGCGGCGCTGTCGCCCGACCTCGAACCGACGCCAGGCGAACCACAGCGCGTCATGGCCGACGGGTCGGGGCTAGAAGAACGCTGACTGCAGGAGGGAGAGCTGTTTTTCGAGGTCTTCGGGCGTGTGAACAACCTGTCCGAGGATGACCTCGTCGAACCCGAGGCGTTCGACGGCGGCGAGGTCGGCCCGCATGTCGTCTGGGGTGCCGGTGAGACAGAACTCCTGTGCGTAGTCGAAATCCCGGTCGGCCGCGAGGAAGTCCTCGAAGGCCGCCTTTTGCTCGCGATGGGCCACCTCTCGGTCGTCAGTCTCCACGACGTGGACGTACTGGAGCATCACGCGACGCAGCGAGTCGGGGTCGACGCCCCGGTCGCGGGCGTGGTCCGCGATGATGTTCCACTCGGCTTCGAGTTTTTCGGGGTTGGTCGGCCGGGCCAGCCAGCCGCCGCAGTCGAGGATTCGGTCGAGGATGGGCCGCGGGATGCGTCGGTTTCCGTCTTCGTCGCGAACCGACGACCCGCCCGCGAGCAAGTTCGGCGGCGCGTCCAGTACCGGGTCGATGCGTACGTCCTCGAACTCGTGAAATCGCCCAGAGAAAGACGCCTCTCCGGCGAACAGGCGGTTCAGTACCTCCACGGCCTCGCTGAGACGCGGCCCGCGTTCGTTGTGCGGGACGCCCGTCACCTCGAATTCTTTTGGCACGTACCCCGCGCCGAGGCCGAGGGTGACCTGCCCATCGCTCAAGTGCTGGAGCGAGAGCGCCTGCGAGGCGATGTTCGCGGTGCGCCGCAGCGGCGCGATGAGAATCGAGGTGCCGAGGTTGGCGGCGGGCGCGACGGCCGCGGCGTGCGAAAGTGCGATGAGGGGGTCTAGAAGACTGGTCCGGTACGGTTCTGGCTTCACGACGTGGTCGAGCGCCCAGAGGCCGTGAAAGCCGGCGTCGGTCGCTTCGCGGGCCCACCAGCGAATCGTCTCCGCGGGGACGCGGTACTCGCCGGTACAATGGGTTGGCAGCATACTCCCGAGGTGCATGGGTTCACAATCGGGTGTGTGGATAAGTAGCTAGCCCAGGACGCAACCGTTGCAACTTACGTCTCGAAGTACCGGTCGTGATGAGCGCGACAGCCCGGATTGAACTCCGCCTCACACGCGGGACACTCGTTCGCCGCGTCGAGGTACTCGGTGACCGTGAGTTCCGTCTCGCAGACGCCACACAGCACCGCCGGTTCGTCGAACCGGTCGCGGAGCCAGACCGTCGCCGGGTGGTCGGCCACCGCCTCGTGGCACTCGAAACACGGGTAGTACGTCTCACAGCAGGCGAACTTGAGCGCGACGACGTCGAGCGACGAGTCGTAGTGGGCACACCGCGTCGCTGCGTCCACGGCGACGCCCCTAACATCGGGCATGGGTGAGAGTTCTGCGTGGGGTGGGTTGAAGGTTCTGTCACTGCGGCCAGCTCAACGCTTTTGTCACTCGTCGAAAAATGGGAGCCATGGCCAGCTCGTCTGCATCGCTCTCTGAGCCGTACGTCCTCGCGCACACGAAACGGCGGCTCTTCCCGAACGCGGAGGACCCCCAGAGCTACGCGGTCACGGACACGCAGTTTTCGACCGGAACGTGGCTCGCGGGCGAGCAGATACGACAGGATGTGGTCGCGGAACTCGCCCCCTTCAACCACGTCCAGATTGGGAACGGCTACCCCGACCTCGTCGGCGTCACCCGACTCGACCCCGAGTTGCTCGCCGTCGACCGCCTCGGTGACGACCCGCCGCTCGTCGTGGTCGAATCGAAGGGATACACCGCGAACCGACTGGTGGACACGGAACGGGGCATCGTGCAGGCGTACAACCGCCTCGACGAGGCGAACGCGGCCTTCCTCGCGGCTCCAGCCGACGCAATCACGCAAACCGACGAGACCCTCGCCCGCGAGTTGAACGTCGGCATCCTCGGCGTCGGTCCGGGTGGCACCGTCGAACCGGCCGTCGTCCCGCGGCTGGTCGGGCATCGCGGCGCAGAGGGGGCGAACGCAATCCGCTTTCAGGCGAGCGCACAGGGCGTCGCGAACAAGTCGTTCGGGTTGAATCATCCGAAAAATTATCTCGGCTACGCGCTGGCGATGGCTGAGGCGCAGCACCGAGAGGAGGCAGACCGGCTTCTCGAAACGCACGTCGTCGGGGACACGGCGAGCGCCAGACAGGGGGCCGCGTTTCTCGGCCTCGTTGACACCTCCCTCGGACGCGACCGACTGACGCCGCTTGGCCGAGAAGTTGCCCGATTCGCCCAGGAGCAAGAGGGGTCTGTGCGGGCGGCGCTCGAACGGTTCGCAGACTGGAAGCGGACGCGAAGTCGCTTTTCGACCGAGGCTCCACGGTGGGGACAGCTCGCCCGGCGCGTCGTCTTCGCGTACCCGGCGACCCAGTTGCTCGTCGCGGAACTGGAGGAACTCCACGAGTGGAACGAGCCAAATCCGACGCTCGTCGACCTCGTGACCTCGTTGTTCACGCAGCATCCCTCGTTCACCGTCGAGTTGTTCATCCGCGGAACCGCCGAGGCCCGGCAGGCAGTGCTGGACACGGACGGGAAGCTCCGGCAGGCGGCGCTCGCAGACGGCGACGTGTACCACTCACCCACCGTATTTCAGTTGAAAGCGATGCTCTATCACGTCGGATTGCTCACGGAACGAGGACGCGAACCGAACCGACTGGACCCGGAGACCGACGTCTGGGCGCTTCGTAATCCAGTCAGTCGGTGAAAAATGCCGCGTGGGTCACGCCCGCGAACCGGTGTCGGCGCGTCGATACCGGCCGAGGCGACTGTATCCCTGTATCGACCCGTCACCCGCGATGAGCACCTCGTACTGGCCGAGGATGTCCTGGGTGTCGGGAACCGAATGGCGTTCGACGACTTCGACGACCGCTCGCCAGCCCTCGTCGCCGTCCTGCATCACTTCGGTGACGCCGTCGAGGTCGTGGCCGATGAGGTCGGCTGATGTCGTTTCGACCTTCGAGCGAACGTCGAGGATGGACGAGACTGAGTCGTCTTCCTGCTGGCCACCGTCCGCCTGTCCCGTCTCAGCTTGCTGGGTATCTTCCGTCGATTCCTGCTGGTTGGCGGCGTCCTGGGACTCGTCCGCGTCGTCCACGGTCGGGTCGCTCTCGTCGTGTTGGTAGCAGAACTTCCCGTCTGCGGCCGTCCGGCCACAGCGCTCGCCACCCTCGGTGAGCGCGTGACACTGGGCTGCCTCGGAATCGCTCATGACTCTAGCTCGTCGCCTTGATTTCGAACTCCTGGATGTCCTCTAAGTCACCAGATTGTGTTACCTGCTCTATCCTGCTCATCTCCGCCGCGTACTTGAGGAACGTGTCCACGGAGGCGGCGACGACGCGCGCCTCGACCGTGAGCAGTTCGATGCCCACGACCGACAGGCGGGCGAACACGTCAATGACGACGCCCTTGTCGAGGATGCGGTCGAGCACGTCTGCGAGACTTGAGGTGTCTGGTTGGGAACCTGCCATAGCCTCTACCCATCTCTCGTGAGGCCCTTTATTCGTTGAGGCCAACATTTAAATTTTCCAGAACGTTTGGCCGTCACTATTAGAAGGTGGTACCGCAAACGGTTACGGGAACGATGAACCGCCAGACCGAACACAGCCGGGCAGTGGGGCGATGACGAGCAACTACTACGTCTACGGCGTACTGGAGAAAACGACGCTCGACCTCGAAGTGGCGGGCGTGGAAGGCGCGAGTCACGTCTCCACCGTCGATTACCCGCCGTTCTCCGCCGTCGTCTCGGATATCGACGTGGAGGACCCAGAGGAAACCGACGAGAACGCCCGCGCTCACGACGACGTGTTGCAGGCCGTGATGGAGCACGGTGGCGGACACACCGTCGTCCCGATGCAGTTCGGGATGGTGTTCGACTCCGCACGCGGCGTGAAGAACATCCTGCGCGGGGGCCGCAGAGCCTTCACCAAGGCACTCCGCGACACCGAGGGGATGGTCGAACTCGGCGTCAAACTCGTCGCAGAACAGGACACCGACGTGGACACGGAGACGATTCGCGAGGACGCGGCGGAGCGTCTCGCCACCGTAGCCGACGAAGTCGCAGAAGGCGACCTGTTCAGTGACCTCATCGTGTTGAACCGGTCGTATCTCGTCGCCCGCGAGAAGCGCGAGGCATTCGACGAGGCGGTTGACGAACTCGAAGCCGACTACCCGGACCTCCGGGTCCAGTACACCGGCCCGTGGGCCCCGTACAACTTCGTAGACATCGAAATCAGCGGCTCTCGGAGCAATGTTCCTCATCGATGACCTGCTCTTTCGACCGCTGCTCGCCATCCTCGACGCTATCCACTCGGTCGCGCTCACCGAGCTGTACGACGTCGAGGAGATACGCGACCGTATCAAGGAAAACCGGTTGCTGTACGAACTCGGCGACCTGTCGAAAGCCGAGTACGAGGAACGAAAGGCAGCGCTGGAAGCCGAACTGGAGGCGGCCCGCCGCGCCCACGAACGGGTCGGGAGCAGAATCGAGGTGAAACGCTAACCATGGATTCAAACACCGAAGACAAACTGGACAAGGCAAAAGACGTCGCGGCCGACGTTGCAGAGACCATCTCCGAGGAAGTCGAAGACCGTGCCCCGGAGAAAGTAAACCGTGTGAAGACGGCGAAAGACGAGGCCGAAGCGATGGCCGAGACCATCAACGTGAGCGAACTCGCGCAGGCCATCAATCTGCGCGAAGTTCCCGACGCCATCGACGAGGACGACCTGAAAGAGGCCATCACGGAGCGCGACGTGGCCGAGGCACTCGACGTGGCTGACGTGCCCGACGCCGCAGACGGTGAGGACGCATGGGAGGCGATGGACGTCCGCGAGACGTGGCGACACGGCCGAAAACTGGTCGCGGCGCTCAAAGGCGACGAGGAACTCGACGTGCCGACGCCAGACGTCGAAGACGAGGTAGTGGACTCGCCGGACGATTTAGACGAGTTCAGCCAACTCGCCATCCAGAAGAAGGCGAGCGACGCCGTAGACGAGTTCCGCGAGGAACTGCTGAAGACGCGCGCTCG
The DNA here is from genome assembly GCF_029489995.1 of Haladaptatus sp. DYSN1. Lineage (NCBI taxonomy): Archaea > Methanobacteriati > Methanobacteriota > Halobacteria > Halobacteriales > Haladaptataceae > Haladaptatus > Haladaptatus sp. DYSN1. Next base: position 623,683 of record NZ_CP120470.1, on the reverse strand, counting down.
GCTGAAGGAACTCCACGACAAGAATCGCGAGAAGACGACGCCCGATTCGAGAAAACCGAAGTCGAGAAGTCCAACCGCCGTCTCGACCGTCCCGAACAGCAAGCCGAAATCGACGCCGGGAACGCGCTACTCGACCGTGCCGTCAGAGACGAAGTACTCGACCGCACCGAATCGAAAGCGCATCTACGGCAATCGGTTCGAGGACGACGATGGATAGTAGCCGCCCGACCCGCCAGCAGGGCGACCTCGCAGACATGGTCGAGATGCTCTTGGACAAGGGGGTCGTCATCAACGCCGACATCGCGGTGTCGGTCGGCGACACCGAACTGCTCGACATCCGGATTCGCGCCGCGCTCGCGTCGTTCGAGACGGCCGCCCAGTACGGCCTCGAATTCCCGAGTGGCACCGACATGGAGCGCGTCGAACAGGCGTCCGGCCGGCCCGAACTCGAAGAAGAGCCAATCGACGCAACATCGATGACCGTCGAGTCGGAGCACGATGACGACGATTGACGTAGACGGAGAAGACGGCGGCCTCGTCACACTCGTCGCCACGATTGCGGACGTGTTGCTCGAAGTGATGGAGCGCGAAGCCATCCGTCGAATGGAGTCAGAGACGCTCACCGACGAGGAGATAGAACGCCTCGGCCAGCGACTCGCGACGCTCGAAGACGAACTGGAACAGTTCAAACGCGACCAGGGAATCGAAGACGACGTCGACCGCCTCAGAGGTGACCTGAACGGCCTCATCGAGTCGGCGCTCGAACTCCCCGACGACGCGGCTGGACTGGAACGGAGGGCGCAATGACCGCCGACCGACGGTACGTCTTCTGTGCAGTCTCAGTCGCAGACGGACCGGACACCTACCGCACCGTCGGGCTTGACGGAACCGACGCCTACCTCGTCCGAGAGGGGGCGGTCGGCGCACTCGTCCAGCCACAGGACGCCGCCTTCGAGCGCGACGACGCCGAAGCCGTCCAGCGCCTGCTCGTAGACCACCTCGCCATCGTCGACGAGGTGGGCGAGACGTTTGGCACGCCGCTTCCGCTGCGCTTTAACACGGTGTTCGAAGGCGGTGACGACGGCGTCCGCGAGTGGCTTCGAGACGACAGCGAGCAAATTGCGACCCAGCTCGACCAACTTGCCGGCCACTGGGAGTACCGCATCGAGGTCGTCTGGACTGACGACCGCCCGGCGACCGACGAGAACGACGACCGACTTGCGGAACTCGACGCAAAACTCGAAGATGCGGCTCCCGGCAAACGGTTCCTCCTCGAAAAGCAACGCGACCAGCGGGTCGCCGAATTGGCCCGAGAGCGAAAAGCCGCAGTACAGGACGACCTCGAATCCCGGGTTGCGCCACACGCGAAGGCGGTCGCGGCGCTCGACGACCAGTCGCTCGAAATCGGCGGGCAGGAAACAGAAGGTGAGGTCGTCGCCCGCGTGTCGGTCCTCGCGACGGACGAGGGGGCGAGCGCCATCGGAGACCTGCTCGACGAGGTGGCCGCAGAAGAGGGTGTCGAGGTCCGGTACACCGGCCCGTGGCCCCCCTACACGCACGTCTCGGAGGGCGTGCCGGAATGAAGCCGACCAAGAAAAACGAGGAAGCGCTGGCCGACTTCGTGGACGTCGTTCTCAGAGAGGGCGTCGTCGTGCAGGCCGACCTCGTGATTTCGGTCGCCGACATTCCACTCGTCGGCATTCAGCTCTCGGCGGCGGTCGCCGGCATGCAGGCGATGACCGAGTACGGCCTGCTCACTGAGTGGGACGAGGAGATTCGAGCAAGCACCGAGGAGACGACGGACGAGACGCCCGACGTACCCACTGACCGAACACTTTAATTTCTTGTCACGCCTGAGAGATGGTAATGCGGCCCCCTGAAGAGTTCACAACCGGTGCGCTGATTTCTATCGACTACGTCTCGCCTCGCTCCCACAGACTCCAGACGGTAAGTGGTCGGATTACCGACATCGACCCAGAATGTATCACCATCCGTGAGCTGTGGCTGGGGGAACAAACGCACCCCCACCGACTCGTCCAACTCGACACGGTCGACCGCGACCTGGTCTCGGTGACGACGAACCGGACCACGCTACTCGGCCGCGCACACCGCGTCGCCCTCCAGGCGCTCGCAGACCAGACCGACGACGAGGGGCTGTGCCAGTCGGTCGAGGCGCACTTCGCAGACGAGGTGCACCGGTACTTCGGCGGGTTCTACGAATCGTTCGCCGCGCCGCGCCACCCCACTGAGAGCATCTACTGAGACTGCGCTTAGGCGAGCCTTCGGGAAGTTCAGATAGAAGTGGTCGCACGTCGAATCCCCTCCCGTGACAGAGCACGTAGACGACACCCCGACCGTCACCTGTTCGCGCTGTGACCGGGAGTGGGACCTCTCCTACGAACTCGACCGACTCGGCGTCGGCAACCAGTCGTTCGAGCAGTTCGCGCTCGACCACATGCGCCACACCGGGCACTTCCCCGACGACGTGACGCCGTGGATAGCCGACTGCGAGCAGTGCCCCGACGGCGACCAGTTCCTTTCGGAGGGGCCGGCCCGACGCTGGGCCGAGACGCACGTCCGCCACACTCGCCACGCAGTCGTGCTTGAACACGGCGATGACGACGCGACGCGAATCGACTCAGTGGGCGACGAAGCGTACTGACCAACTGACGTCGGTGTTACTGCCCGTGTTATGGGGCTGTCTCGAGTAGTTTCAGGTACGTTCGGCGTCTCGACGCGCCGACGGCGACACGTGACCATGAGTTCCGAGATACCCGTCACCCACGACCTGCCCGAGAGCCCGATTCACACCACCGGTACCGACCACATGACCATCTGGGGGAGCAACGAGGCCGACACAGTTGCCTTCTACCGTGACCTGCTCGGCATGCCGCTGGTGCTCCGGCAGCCAAATCTCGACGACCCCTCCCAGACGCACCTGTTCTTCGACACGGGCGACGGCCGCATCGTCACGTTCTTCGTGAGCGACGACCGTAAGTCGAATCCTCACGGTCAGCGCGGGGCCGTCGGGTCGGTCCACCACCTCTGTTTCCGCATCGCGCCCGACCGCTTCGAGGAGATGGTCGAAGCCATCGAGGATGACGACCGGCGCTACAATATCTTCGACCGGGGCATCTTCTTCTCGCTCTACACCCACGACAACAACGGCCTGGTCATCGAACTCTCGACCGACAAGTACGACATTCCCGACGACCGTCGCGGTGAGGTGCTGGCGAAGGTCCAAGAACTGCGCGAAGCCGACGGCTCCGATTTCGCCGAAGACCGCCACATGAAAGCCGCACTGGAGGCGTTAGGAATGGACGCGACGGCCCACGACCTGCCCGCCGCGCCGACCGGGACTGGGGTCTGAGGAACGGCTAGCGGGTCGATCTCCAGAGGTGCCACGCGACGGCGACGTTGACAGCGATTGCTCCGAGACCGACGAACGCAATCTGGTCGAGGACCGGAAAGTCGAACTCTGGGCCGAGGCGGTGGAATGTGATTCCTGCTGCCGCAAACAAGGCAGTACCCTGCCACGGTCGCTCGCCGACACCGGTTCGGTACGCAGCCGAAACGAGAACGAGTCCGTACACGATGAACGGGAGCTGGAAGAGGGTGTAGATTATCGGGAACCCACCGCTCCAATAGGTATCGAGTTGGTAGTACTGACCCTCGTAGACGATGGCGTACTGCCCCTGCCCGGGGTGGCTGTAGTCGCTGTAGAAAAACTCGTCTGGCATATCCTCTCGCCCGAAGATGGTGAGGCGGTTGTCCGGTGACTCGATCGTTCGCCGAACCACGGATTGCGCCTGTGACGAGAGATTCTCGTACTGAAGAACCGGCATCTCTGCACGAAGTTCTGAGCCGTTGGTTTCGTCGACCGAAAATGACGCCTGCTCGCCCCAATCGCCCATCGTGACAGGTGCAGCGACGAGGGAAAACCCGACGAGGGCAGCGACGAACGCGAGCACAGCGCGGCGGTCCATATCTCAACAATCAGGGTATTTGATAAGTACTTTCTGTGGAATATTGCCAACACGGTGACGACGACCTTCCCGCGGGCGTGACCCGTCTCGACTCGCAAGTTACGTTTTCACTGCTCACGTTGTTCGCAGGAAAATGGACCCGACGGGACTCACGCGAGCGTCAGCGAGTGTGAGTAAGTCGGGTAGCGAACCATTCCGCAGGAATGGTGAGTGGACCGACAAGACCGAGCAAAACCGAAGGTTTTGCGACGGTCGTCGGGGGAGTGAGACTTCGCGAAGCGAAGTCGAACGGACCCGACGGGATTTGAACCCGCGACATCTTGGTCCGGAACCAAGCACTCTGTCCACTGAGCTACGGGCCCTCACAGGTGAATTCCTCGCAGGGGGGTAAAACCGTTGTGAGTCAGTCCTCACCGTCGGCGGTCCCTCGCGGTTGGTCGATGACCGACCGCTTCCAGGTGCCGCGGGTGAACCACGCGACGGCGGCGATTGCGCCGACGATGTTGCCGAGGGCCATCCCCCACCAGATGCCGGTCGGACCCATACCCTCGACGAAGGCGAGGTAGTAGACCGTCGGCACGCGGCCAATCCAGAGGGCGACCATGGAGAAGACGAGTGCCGTCTTCGTGTTGCCCGCGCCGCGGTAGGCTCCGAGGACGACCTGGAGGACGCCGATGAAGGCGAACTCGACGGAGCGAATCCGGAGGTACTCGCTACCGAGGCGGATGGTTTCTGCGGCTTCGGCCGTTCCGGTGGCCATGAACACCCCGACGATGGGTTCGGGGAACAGCGCGGCGATGACGGCGACGACGAGCATGACGCCCGCGCCGGTGGCGGCGGCGAGTTTGACGGCGCGTTCTGCGCGGGCGGTTTGCTGTGCGCCGAGGTTCTGGCCGACCATCGTGTTGGTCGCCCGGCCGAGGCCCATCGCCGGGAGGAACACGAGCGAGATGAGGCGATTGCCGAGACCGTAGGCGGCGACGACGGGTGGGGAGAACGTGACCACCATCGCGGTGAGGGTAATCATCGCGAGGGCGCTCGCGGACTGTTCGAGCGCGCTCGGCACGCCGATAGAGACGATTTTCTTGATGATGTCGAGGTCGGGTTTCAGGTCGGGGAGGCGGACGTCCGGGCCGGATGGCGTCCGGAAGAGGACGTAGAAGCCGAGGGCGGTTGCGACGGCTCTGGAGACGAGGGTCGCGAGTGCCGCGCCTTCGATTTCGAGGCGCGGGAACCCGAACCAGCCGAAGATGAAGATTGGGTCGAGCACGACGTTGAGCGCGACGCTGATGGCCATGATACGCATCGGGGTCCTGGTGTTGCCGTACCCGCGCATCAGCGCGGAGAAGACGAAAAAGCCGAACAGGAACGGCGTCCCGAGGAAAAACACCTGCATGTAGTCGGCTGCCAGTGGGACGACCACAGCAGCAGTCTCCGGGTCGCTCGGCAGCACGCCGAGCATGGGTTCGGTGGCGAGGAAGCCGAGGATACCGAGAACGATTGCGAGAACCGTGACGAACGAGAGCGTCTGTCCGGCGACCATGCCCGCGGAGCCTTCGCTTTTTGCGCCTGTGTACTGGGCGACGAGGGTGCTTCCGGCGACGGTGAACCCGCCGCCGACCGAGAGCAAGAGGAAGATAAGGGGAAACGCGAGGCTCATCGCGCCGACGGCGGCGGTCGAAAGCCGGCCGAGCCAGATGGTGTCGGCGATGTTGTAGGCGACCTGGAGGAGCTGGGTGATGACGATTGGCCACGCCAGCCGGAACATCGGTCCGGCCAGTCCCCCTTCGGTTATCGAACTCTGCGTGTGGCCACTACTCACTATTGTTACCCACTTGAAGGAAAGATATCAGCGCTGTGGTTCCGGCGCGTTACGGCGTCTCGCCGGTTTCGAGCGTGAACGGCTTCTTCGGGTAGGCGACGCAGGTCAGCATGTAGCCCTTGCCGAGTTCTTCCTCGCCGAGCATCTGCTGGTTGTCGTGAACGACGAAGTCCTCTGCGTTCTCGCCGGAGGCGACCTTGCCTGCACAGGAGATACACTGGCCCTGACGGCAGGCGTAGGGGAGGTCCCAGCCCTCGTCTTCGCCGGCGTCGAGGAGCGTCTCGTTGTTCGCAACTTCGATTGTCTTCCCCTCTTTCGCGTACTCGATTTCGAAGTACTCGATTTCGTCCTCGGGGATGTCAGCCGGGCTCGAAGAGCCAGCGGCCTCGCCGCCTTCTTCGAGTTCGCCGCCAGCCTCGCCCCCGGCGACTGCGCCGACGGCGCCGCCACCAATCGAGCGGTTCATCGGTTCGGGGAAGTCCGTTTCGACGACGGACGCGGCGCGCCGCTCGAGGACCTGTTCGGTGATGTCCTCTGGAAGCGGCTTTGCCGTCCCCGTCGAGTAGTGCAGGGCCACCGCGATGAGCGTTAACAGCAGCCCGAGCGCGACACCCAGTACTTCAACCATGGTCGGCGGTACGGAACCCTAGTTTAACAGCATTTTGATTAGGGCGGACCGATTGGGGGCAAAAATTGGAATTCGCGGCCGTATCAGGGTTCGATTCGCGCGAGCGAATCACCCCGACGGAACTCGTCGCCCTCCGCGACGAGCACCTCTGTGAGCGTCCCCGACTGCGGGGCGGGCACGTCGACGCTCACTTTCTCGATTTGAATCTCGCAGATGGTCTTGCCCGCCTCGACGGTCGCGCCCTCGCGGACGAACCAGTTCGAGACGACCGCTTCGTCTACGTCCATCGCGTCGTCCGGCCAGACCGACGCCGAATCGACGAGGATGGCTGCTTCGCTCATTGGGTGTCACGGACGGCGTCTGCGATTTGCTCGACGCTCGGGTTGACGTGCGTTTCGAGCGGGCGAGCGTACGGAATCGGTACGTCTGGAATCGCGAGTCTGCGAACCTCCTCGAGGTCATCGAGAGCGTGCTCTGCGACGCGGGCGATGACCTCACCCGTCACGCCGAACGACCGATAGTCCTCGTCGACGACGATGAGGCGGCCCGTCTTCTTCACCGAATCCACGATCGTCTTGGTGTCGAGTGGGACGAGCGTCCGGAGGTCTACGATTTCCGCGTCGATGCCCTCGTCTTCGAGTTCGCCGGCGGCTTCGAGAGCGCGGTGGACGTGCAGTCCAAGGGTGACGACGGTCGCATCTGCGCCTTCGCGCTTGATGTCGGCCTGCCCGAACGGAATGGTGTAGGGGTCTTCCGGCACGTCGTTCTTGGGCCCCGCGGGCGCTGGCATCCAGCCAAGACCCATGAGTCGTTTGTGGAACATGTATACGACCGGGTCGTCGTCTCGAATCGCGCTGTGCATCAGCCCCTTCGCGTCGTAGGCCGTCGACGGCACGACGACCTTCATGCCGGGCAGGTGGGCGAAGGTTCCGTACAGCGTCTGCGAGTGCTGAGCCGCGTCGGAATACGTCCCGCCGACGGCGGTCATGAGCACCATCGGGACGCTGACCGCCCCGCCGCTCATGTAGGTGTTCTTCGCCATCTGGTTGTAGATCTGATCCATCGCGACCCCGAAGAAATCGACGAACATGAGTTCGGCAATCGGCCGCATGCCGGCCTGGGCCGCGCCGACGGCCGCACCGATGAACGCCGTCTCGCTGATGGGGACGTCCATCACGCGGTCGCGGCCGAACTCGTCTAACAGGCCCGTCGTGGAGCTGAAGATGCCGCCGTAGTCGGCGATGTCCTCGCCCATGAGGAACACCTCTTCGTTCGCTTCCATCTCCTGTTTGATGGCCTCGACCATCGCACGGCTCATCGTCAGTTCTCGTTCTGCTACTTGCTGGCTCATTAGTCGTCACCTCCCTGTGTGGCGGCCTGTTGTACCGCCTGCTCCCACTCCTCCGGTGGGTTGTGGAACACGTCTTCGAGCGACTCGTGTGGCTCCGGTTCCGGTTGCTGTTTCGCCCATTCGATGGCTTCGTCCACGCGTTCGTGGGCGCGCGTTCGAATCTCGTCCAGTTCCGCTTGCTCGACGCCCTCGGATTTGAGGTCCTTCTCTAAGCGTGGGATTGGGTCGAGTTTCTTTACGCGCTCGACCTCGTCGTCGGGCCGGTAGCCCTCTGCGTCGCCCATGAAGTGGCCCATGTGGCGGTGGACCTGCACTTCGAGCAGGGTCGGACCGTTGCCGTTTCGGGCGCGGTCGACCGCCTTCTTCGCCGCCTCGTAGACGGCGATGGCGTCGTTCGAGTCGATGCGCTCGCCGGGCATGCCGTGGCCCTTCGCGCGAATCGACCCGTCTTTGACGTCAGTGACGCGGTCTTTCGGCATGCTGATGGCCCAGTCGTTGTCCTCGATGACGAAGACGACCGGGAGTTGCTGGACCTGTGCGAGGTTCAGCGACTCGAAGAAGCCACCCTGGTCGATGGCCCCCTCGCCGAGGAACGCGACAGCCACCGAGTCGAGGCCGCGCTTTTTGGCGGCCAGGGCCGCGCCGACGGCGGGCGGACAGCCCTGCGCGATAATGCCGCTGCACGCGAAGTTGACCGACGGGTCGAACAGGTGCATGTGGCCACCTTTCCCCTTGCAGAGACCGGTTTTCCGGCCGAAAATCTCCGCGGTCATCTTCTTCAAGTCGACGCCCTTCGCGATGGCGATGTGGTGCGGTCGGTGCGGGCCGGTGACGGTGTCGTCGTCGCGCAGGTGGATGCAGACGCCTGCACCCGAGGCCTCGTGGCCGGCGGCCAGATGCAATTCGCCTGGTATTGGGCCGGCGGAAATATCGAACGCCGGTTGCTTGCCTTCCAGATACTCCTCTTGAAGCCGTTCTTCGTAGTACCTGGCCAATACCATATTTTCGTACATTTCTTGTAATTCGCTAACACTTGGCATGGATTCCCCTCGCACAGGGAACTTGCACCCAAGGTAAATTAAACGTTCACGTCTGTGGAGAGAACTGACTCAGGAGGGTGAGCGTCCAGAAAAATGGGGGTAAGGGGATTGGGGTAGTGGGGATGCGGTACGGTGGGGGATTAGCACATAGACCGGAGGTCCTCGACGAAGTGGTCTCGCTCGATACGAATCCACTCTGTGTTGCCGAGTACGCGGAGTTTGTCGACAGTAAGTTCGACGTACTCGCCGCGGTACGCGACGTCTAGCGTGCTGTTCTCGTACTCCAGGTCCACCGCACGGGGCGTCCCGTCTTGGTTGGCCTGCATCAATCTGTGCTCAGGAGTAGGAGGTACTTAAGGTAGCGAAACCGGCGAATAACGCAAAAAATGATTATATTCCCAAAAATTGATGCTATGATGAGACATAGCACGATTCCGGCGGTGTCTGTCTGAAATCGACTATTCAATCCCGTAGATAGTCACGCAATCGTAAACGAAGAGACGACCAATCGACCGGCTGTCGTGTCTGCATAGGAACACGATGAGGCGTCGCTTCGCGGCGTTCTACTCTTTGCGCGCGACTTCGTGCCGACCGAATCCGTAGCGAAGGCGGTTCGCAAGGCGACGGGCGAACCGCTCCTCGGTCCGACTCTCGAAGCGTTCTGCGAGCGACTGGTAGATGAGGGGGACGGGAACTTCCTGCTCTAAGGCCTCCTGTACCGTCCACGTGCCCGTCGAACCACCGGCGACGTGGTCTGCGACGTCGCCCAAATCGTTGCCCTCCTCCGCGAACGCTTCCTCACAGAGTTCGAGGAGCCACGAGCGGATGACCGCACCGTTGTTCCACGTGCGGGCGACGGCTTCTAAGTCGAGGTCGTAGCGTCCGTTCGCGAGCAGGTCGAAGCCCTCGCCGTAGGCTTGCATGAGCGCGTACTCGACGCCGTTGTGGACCATCTTCACGTAGTGGCCAGAACCTGCTTCACCCATGCGGTCGTGGCCAGCTGGGCCAGTTGCGACAGCGTCGAAGACCGGCGTCAGCTCGTCGTAGGCCCACTCGGGGCCGCCAATCATGAGCGAGAAGCCGAGTTCCGCGCCCGCGGGGCCGCCCGAGGTCCCGCAGTCGAGGTACGCCGCCGGGCAGTCCTCCGCGCGGCGCGTGGACTCCTTGAAGAACGAATTGCCCCCGTCCACGACGACGTCCGCGTCGGTGAGCGACGGGTTCAGTTCCGCGAGCGTGGCGTCCACGGCGTCGCCCGCCGGAACCATGAGCCAGATGCGCTTTTCTTCGCCGAGTTGCGAGAGGAAGTCGTCGAGGGTGGTGGCCGGCGATGCGCCCGCCTCCGCGGCGGTGGCGACTGCCTCGTCGCTGAGGTCGTAGGCGACGACGTCGTGGCCCGCGTCTACGACGCGATTGACGACGATTTGCCCCATTCTACCGAGTCCGATGACGCCGAGTTGCATACTGCACCCTCCGTGGTCGCAAAGTAAGGGATTGTGGTTCGGCGCGCGGCGCGCTGTGGGGCGGAGACGGGAACCTTTATCAAAATACGGGCAATCTCTCAGGGTATGAGCGTGATGTCGTCGGTAGTATATTGCCGACTGTAAGTCAGTGGGAGCTCTCGACGACACCCGGTCGTCGAGTATACACACCCAGTTACAGTCGACGATATACGCCACTAGCGCGAGTACATCGCGCATGTTTCTTCAGCCGACACAGACCCGTCAGTACCGGGTCAGGCCCTGCTCAACCGAGTGCTTTCAAACTATGACAGAGATGCGAGAGAACTACGACCCCGACACGATCGAGCGAAAATGGCGCGACGCCTGGGAAGACTCCGACGTCTACGCCTACGACGACGACGAAGAACGCCCAGACTACATCATCGACACGCCCCCACCGTACCCCACCGGCGACTTCCACATCGGCAACGCCCTCGGCTGGTGTTACATGGACTTCGCCGCCCGCTACCACCGCCTGAAAGGCGACGACGTGCTGTTCCCGCAGGGCTGGGACTGCCATGGCCTCCCGACCGAGGTCAAAGTCGAGGAGAACCACGGGATTCACCGGACGGATGTCCCCCGCGACGAGTTCCGCCAGATGTGTATCGAGCACACCGAGGCGCAAATCGACGCGATGTACGAGACCATGCAGACACTCGGGTTCAGCCAGGACTGGGACCACGAGTTCCGCACGATGGACCCCGAATACTGGGGTAAGACCCAGCGGTCGTTCGTCGAGATGGCGGACAAGGACCTCGTCTACCGCGACGAACACCCCGTCAACTGGTGTCCGCGCTGTGAGACGGCCATCGCAGACGCCGAAGTCGAGAACATCGACCGTCAAGGGAATCTCTACTACATCACCTTCCCCGGCGTCGACAACGACGAGATAGAGATTGCGACGACCCGTCCGGAATTGCTCGCCGCCTGTGTCGGCATGGCGGTCAATCCGGACGACGAACGCTACGCGGACCGCATCGGCGACACCTTTGAGGTGCCACTGTTCGGACAAGAAGTCACCCTGCTCGCGGACGACGACGTGGACGGCGACTTCGGGACCGGCGCGGTCATGATCTGTACCTTCGGGGACAAACAGGACGTTCGCTGGTGGGCAGAACACGACCTAGACCTGCGGCCGGTGTTCACCGAAGACGGCCACCTGAACGAACTCGCCGGCGAGTTCGAGGGGCTGACCATCGCCGAAGGGAAGGAGGCCGTCGCGGAGAAACTCGACGCAGAAGGCTTCCTCAACGACACCCAGCCGACCGAGCAGTCCGTCGGGGCCTGCTGGCGCTGTGACACCCCAATCGAAATCCTGAGCAAGGAACAGTGGTTCATCCGCGTCGACACGGACGAAATCATGGCGAAGGCCCAGCAAATCGAATGGATTCCAGAGCACATGTACACCCGCCTCGAAGACTGGGCGGAAGGCATGGAGTGGGACTGGGTCATCTCCCGCCAGCGCGTCTTCGCGACGCCGATTCCGGTCTGGTTCTGTGGCGACTGTGACTACGTCCACGTCGCGACGGTCGAGGACCTGCCAGTGGACCCGACCGAGGAAGGCCCGTCCATCGGCGACTGCCCAGAGTGCGGGGGCGACCACTGGCACGGCGAAACCGACGTCATGGACACGTGGATGGACTCCTCCATCTCCGCGATGCACGTCGCAGGCTGGCCGGAAAACGAGTTCTCGCCCGTCCAACTGCGCGAGCAGGGCCACGACATCATCCGGACGTGGGCGTTCTACACCATCCTCCGCACCGCGGCGCTCACCGACGAGATTCCGTGGGAAGAAGCCCTCATCAACGGGATGGTCTTCGGCGAAGACGGCCACAAGATGTCCAAATCGCGCAACAACTTCGTCCAGCCAGAGGAAGTCGTCGCCGAACACTCCGCGGACGCCTTCCGCCAGGCCATCGCCCTCGGCGGCCAGCCCGGCTCCGACATCCAGTTCCAGCGCAAGGAAGTCACGAGCGCGACCCGCTTCCAGACGAAGGTGTGGAACATCACCCGGTTCGCCCTCCAGCACTTAGACGAGGACACGCCGAAGATTCAGGACCCGGCTTACCGCGACGCCGACAAGTGGATTCTCTCGAAACTCGCCCGCACCGCCGACGACGTGGCCGAAGACATGGACGCCTACCGCTTCGACTCGGCGCTCCGCACCGTCCGCGACTTCGTCTGGCACGACCTCGCGGACGACTACCTCGAACTCATCAAGGGCCGCCTCTACGAGGGCCGACCAGGCGAGCGAAACGCCGCCCGCCACGCCCTCTATACCGCACTCAAATCCTCGCTCGTCATGCTCGCGCCGTTCGCGCCGTTCTTCGCGGCAGAAGCCTACAGCCACCTGCCCGGCGACGACGACGGCGTCCACGAGGCCGCGTGGCCGAACCTGAAATTCGAAGACGAGGAGGCAGAAGAACGCGGCAACCTCGTCGCCAACGCCGCCTCCGCCATCCGCGCGTGGAAATCCGAGGAGGGCATGGCGCTCAACGCCGAACTCGACCGCATCGAGGTGTACCCAGACGACAGCATCTCCTTCGACACCTACGACCTCTCGGGCACGGTCAACGCCCCGGTCTACATCGAACAGGGCATCCCCGACGTGGACCTCGTCCCCGTCGGCGTTGACCCCGACCACAGCGTCATCGGGCCGAAATTCCGCGGGAAGGCAGGAGCCGTCATCGGGGCGCTCGAAGCCGCAGACCCCGCCGACCTGAAGAAAGAAAAGCGCAAGGGCCACGTCGACCTCGAAGTCGACGGCGAGACCATCTCACTCGACGCAGACGCCTTCGACATCAAAGAAGAACAGCAGGCCGCGACGGGTGAGGAAGTCGAAGTGCTGGAGATTGACGGGGCGACGTTGCTTCTTTTCCCCTAGCCACGCACCTTTTTACTCGTCGGGTGCGCGAAGCGCACCTCTCCGAGTAAAAATCTGCACCAAAAAAGCCGGTCACTCGCTTCGCTCGTGACCGGGTGCAGTGCATGAGAAACTACCGCAGACCGCACCTGTTTTTGCCCCGCCTTCGGTAGAGAGGCCATGGACGAGCGAGTGCGCGAACACGCCCGAACCCTCGTAAACTGGAGTGCGCGAATCGAACGCGGTGATTACGTCGTCGTCAACGTCGGCGAAGACGCCCACGACCTCGGCGTGGCCGTCGCCGAGGAACTCGGAAACGTCGGCGCGACCATGTTCGTGACCTACGGCTCCGGAGAGATGCTCCGGGCCTATCTCAAGAACCACGACGGCGACTTCGAGGACGTCGCCGGGCCGGAACTCGCCGCCTACCAGAACGCAGACAGCGTGCTCTTTCTCGGCGGCGGACGAAACACCACGGAACTGGCCGACGTGAGAAGCGAGGTTCGCCAGGCGTACAACCGCGCGACCAACGAGGCCCGCGAGGCCCGGATGGACACCGACTGGGTCTCGACGGTCCACCCGACGCGCTCACTCGCCCAGCAGGCCGGGATGGCCTTCGCCGAGTACAAGGACTTCGTCTACAACGCCGTCCTCCGCGACTGGGAGTCGCTCGCAGAGGAGATGGCCCAGATGAAGGAGATTCTCGACGAAGGCAGCGAAGTCCGCCTCGTCAAGGAAGACACCGACCTCACCATGAGTATCGAGGGACGCATCGCCGTGAACTCCGGGGCCTCCGTCGCCTACGACTCGCACAACCTGCCCTCCGGCGAGGTGTTCACCGCGCCGTACGACACCGAGGGAACCGTTTACTTCGACGTGCCGATGACGCTCAACGGTAAGCGCGTCCGGGACGTCCACCTCACCTTCGAGGACGGGGAAGTCACCGACTTCAGCGCCGGGCAGAACGAGGCGGTTCTCGAAGAGATTCTGAACACCGACGCAGGCGCACGACGACTCGGCGAACTCGGCATCGGGATGAATCGCGGCATCGACCGCTTCACCGACTCGATTCTCTTCGACGAGAAGATGGGCGACACCGTCCACCTCGCGGTGGGTCGGGCCTACGATTCGAACCTGCCAGAAGGCGAGGAAGGCAACAAGAGCGCCGTCCACGTGGATATGATTACGGACATGAGCGAGGACTCGCGCATCGAGGTCGACGGCGAAGTCGTCCAGCGAAACGGCGTGTTCCGGTGGGAAGACGGCTTCGAGGGCTGAAGGCTACGCCTCGAACACCGCCACCAGTGCGAACGCCGCACCAAGCAAGCCCGTCACGAGAACGACGTAGAGCAGAATGCCCGGCGGTGCGCCGTCGGCGACAATCCAGAAGAAGGCCGCCGCCCCGAGGAAGACGGCGGCGAAACTGAGCAACACCGCCTGGACCAGTCGGTCCGGTTCGTCGCGCTCGGGGCCGTCCTGTTCGACGCCCGCTTCGAGCACCAAGGCGACCTGGTCGGACTGGTCTGCGGGAACCGAGACGAATCGCGGCGAGTTCAGTCGTGCAGCACCCCGTTTGTAGGAGAGATAGCAGAGAACGACGTCCCCAATCTTCACGGTACGAACCCCCGCGAGGGCGTCGAGTTTCGTCGCCGCGCCGTAGCGCAGAACACCGCGTTCGCGGTCGATGGAACCAACGCCCGCGAACAGCGAAATCGCCACGAGCAAGCCGAATTTGAAGATGAGAATCGCGAGAATCGCCCGCGAGTCGGCGCGGATGACGAGTAGATAGCAGGCGGCGAGAAGGACGGCGAGTACCGCAATTTGTCCCCAGTTTTCGATGTCCGAGAACACCGTCTGTTCGAGCGTCGGGCGCTGGGATGCGTCGGTCAGCATCGGCCAGAGGTAAAGCAGCGAGGCTGGGCCGCCAACGAGCGCGAGGATGACGACGAGCACGCCGACTTCCGTGGTCAGCGTGGCGAAGATGGCGGGCAGGGCGTAGGCAAACAGGAGCGCGAACAGGATGGCGAACGCTCCGATAGAGGCGGCGAGCGCGGTGCGAAGGACGCGGACGGTGCGGGCGGAGGTACCGTCTATCGTCCATTCGAGCGGCGGGGGTTCGGACACAGTTCGACGGTTCTTGTCAACCGGGTAAAATTATTCCCACCAGTCGCCCCGGCGGTCGGTGTAGGAGGCGTCGCGGAACGGAGCGGGATACTCGGATTCCGACGAGAACCCGAAGCCGTAGCCGAGCCACCAGCCGACGTGCCAGCCGGTGGCTTCGGTGTCGAGGCCCGTCAGCGTGATCTGGAGGTTGGTGTAGGTTTCGAGTTCGCCGTCGCCGTCGGGGTCCTGCCCGCGGACTGCGCCACACGACCCGGGGTCAGCGCCACAGGGTGAGGCGTCCGTGAACTGAATCACGACGTCGGCTTCGGCCTCGGAGTCGACGCTCACGAACGAGATGTTGGTCGGGACGTATCCCTCTGCGCCCGACGCGTAGTAGTCGAGGGCGTGTTGGACCTGCTCGCGGGTTTCGGCGCGGTCACGGTCCCGGACGGCGCTGTAATCGACGTAGACGCGGAGTTCAGAGCGGTCCCACGGGTTTGGCTTGTCTGTCGCGTTGGTCATCGGGAGCGTGGTCAGGTTCGCGTGACCCGCCATGATGTCCGCTGGTTCGTCGTCGTGGTTCAGCCCCATCGCGTGGCCGAACTCGTGCTGGATGACGAGGACCGTGGACGAATCAGAGAGGCCCGTGAGAACCTGAATTCGCTCGGGTCGGTTTATCTGCCGAGAGTCGGTGATGTAGGGCGCACAGCCGGCGACTTCGCGTTTCTCGCCGCAGGTATCGACTCGTTCGACGAATTCGACGACCACGTCTGCGTCGTTCGCGTTCGGTTCGACGTCGAAGGAGAGGGCGTAGCCGGCGTACTGCTCGCTGTTCGCCTCCCAGTAGTCGAGGGCGTCCCGGAGGAGGACGGTGTAGTCTCGCGAGTCACCGTCCGGTGCTTCGACGGCGATAGTCAACGTCCCCTCTTGCCACGGATTGGAGCGCGAATCGACGGCTCCCGGCGTCTGGGTCTGTGTCTGCGTCTGGACCGCGTTCGGCGTGCCGTCGGCTGGCGGTTGCGTGGTCTGGACCTGCGTGCTGGTCGTGTCGGCGAACCCCGGGTCGAGGGGAGCCGCACAGCCGGCGAGAACGACGAGGAGCGTCAACAGGAGGGCACGCCCGTTCATTACTGACATATCCGGCAGCGCTAAGTATCACGTTTGTGGTCACCGCAACTGCTCGTCGGTACGAAAGTGGCTGAGGGGAGTAAGCCCCCTTCTGTTCTTCCCGGTATTCGGCTGAGCGTCCGCATCGTTGTCCGGGCTACCTTGGCCGATGGGACTTGCACCGGTGAGGTTTCGCCGTTCCATCCGTTCTCCACCATCGACCCTCGGTGGGTTAGCTCCCCGTCCTTGCGGTTGGGTTCGCGCACCTCATCGGTCCGGTGGAGGGGTCTCGTTTCTGTTCCAGCGCCAGCGGTCTCCCGCTCCAGGCTTGCGCCTGGTCACCTGCCCAGACAGTGGGGGGACTTTCCTCGTTGGCTCGCGCCACGGGAACCGGGCTCCCTCTGCCGGCAGATGGTAGGCCGCGTAGCACAATTAAGGCGTTCGATTGGCCGGGTGGAAATAGCGATTGAGATAGTTCGCGTTCCAGATTGTCTGAATGAAAGCGTTGATTATGCTCGTTCCCGTTACAGGTGGTATGTCCGAGGCCCAGACTGCGCTCTTCTCGTACGACGACGGCCGCCGCTCGGTCGACCTTGCACGCGAGGCGGTGGAACTGTTCGTAAAGAACGGCCAGCGAAAACAGCCGGGAAGCATGCGCGACGCCTTCTACAACCGGGCGGGCGTGTTCGTGCGCCTCCAGTCGGCACAGGGGCGTGGCCGCCTCCGTGGCTGTGCGGGTACCGTCCAGAGCCCCGACCGAGTCGGCCACTCGCTCGTCGAGGCGGCGATTCAGGCGGCGAGCGACGACTCCTGTGGCTCCGAAGTCGAGGCCGCAGAACTCAACGCCATCGCCATCTCGGTCTGCGTCGTCACCGACGTCATCGAGAAGAGCGACCCCGCCGCCGACCTCGAAGTCGGCACCCACGGCCTCTTCGTCCAGGACCGCGCCCGCTCGGGGTGGATGTACCCGACCGTCCCGGTCGAAAACGGCTGGAGTGAGTTCGAGTATCTCGACCGTACCTGCCGGAAGGCCGGCCTCTCGCCGACCGCGTGGGAGGACGACGACGTGGACGTCCTGCTCTTTCGCAGTCAGGTGTTCGAAGAGCGCAAGCCGAAAGGCTCCATCAAGGAATTGACGTTCTAGTTCTCGCCGAAGCCGACTTTTTTCGCGTCCGTCGCGGCGCGTTTTGCTGCATCAGAGAGGTCGAACTCCCGAACGAGTTCGCCGTCGCGGATGAGCGGTTCGAGCAGCGGTTTCCCGTCGGTCGGCCCGGGCCGACTCGCGAGGCCAACGTGGTGGCCACCGTCGCGGGTGCGGTACACCTGCTTCTTCCCGGAGAGTTTCCCGCGCTTCGACGCGGGTTCGCCCTCAACTTCGACGATGTCGAGCGCGAAGTCGAGTGGGTTCGCGTTCGAGACGTAGCCGCCGACGCCGAAGCCATCGACGAGGTCCTTCAGTTCGTGGAGGTCCGCAGGCCCGAGGCCGCCTGAGACGAAGATATCGACGTGGTCGTGGCCGCGGATGTCGAGTTCCCAGCGCACCTCTTTGACGATGTGCGCGAAGTCCCCGCGCCGCGAGCGGGTCGTGTCGATGCGCACGCTCTCTAAGTCATCGCCGAGTTCCGCGGCCGCGCGGAGCACCTCTTCGACTTCGTCCGAGTAGGTGTCACAGAGCGCGACGCCCTGCCCGGTCGTCTCGTAGAAAGCGCGCCAGGCGGCCTCCTGTTCGCCCCGGCCATAGCAGATGATGAGCGCGTGAGGCATCGTCCCGCTCGGTTCGCGCCCGAGCAGGTCGCCCGCAGCGACGGAGGAAAAGCCGTCGAACCCGGCGACGAGCGCGGAGCGTTCGACCATCGCGGCAATTGAGGGGTGGACGTGGCGTGCGCCGAAACTGACGACCGGCGTGTCCGGGGCAGCGAGGCGTGCTTCGAGTGCTTTCGTCGCGATGCCCGTCGCGTGCGAGAGGAAGCCGAGCAGCGCCGTCTCGTAGCGAGCGAAGTCGCGGTAATTCCCCGAGATCTGGAGGACGGGTCCTGCGTCGAACAGTTGTCCCTCCGAGAGTGCGTCTACGTCTACTGGAAGGCCTTCGAGAAGGTGGGCGGCGTCTTTGACGCCGGCGAAAAGATTGAACGCGCCCGTCGGGAACTGGTTGGCGGTTACCTCCGCGACGACCGTCGGGTTCAGTCCCGCGTGATCGAGCGTGGTTTCGGTCCGCTCGAAGTAGACATCCGTGGCGCGGCCGTCACGGATGGCTTCTGCGGACACGATATCGAACGAATCGGACATAGTCGGCGCTTACCCGCGAGGGGCGAAAAAGCTACCCGTCTATTCCCGAGAGGTCGGCTTCGGTCGGCGCGTTCACGATTTTCACTCGCGTCCCGTCGAGGGTCACGCGGAAGGCGTCGCCGTAGGGCTGGCTATCAGGAATCCGATAAACGCCCGACGAGCGTTCTGTCGCACCGTTGTTTTCGAGCACCTGGAGGTAGGCATCGTTGAACTCCTGGGCGTCGGTCTCCGTCTCCCACTCGGTCACCCAGACGTAGCCGTACTCGCCGTCGTTGTGGTAGGGGACGACCCTGTCGCCCGCCCACCCGGTCGAGGCGGGGAAAGTGTAGGTGTACGCAGACTGGTCGCCGGCCACGCCGTTCGCCCAGAGCATGGCGTAGATGGACGCCTCGCCGACGGTGTCGTAGTCGGGACGGTTCTCGAAGGTGAACCGCGACCACGCGTTCGAGGAGCGGTCTGGAATCGATATCTCGACGGGCGTATCCTCGGGGTAGTCTTCGGGGTGGATGACCTGTTCTGTGCTCTGTGGGACGGCGTCGTAGGCGTCGTTCACCGCCTCCCAGCCGCCGGATTCGCGCAGCGAGTCGACGAATCGAGGGCCGTCGGCGTAGGGCTGGTAGATGGCCGAGAACACGCCGCGGTTGAAGTCGTCCGGCGACCCGGACTGGTTTCGCTCGGGACGGTCGAGGCAGTCCCACTCGGCCTGACACCGCTGTTCGTAGAGCGATTCGACGTAGTTCGCGTCGCCCTCGATGAGACCGTCGTAGGCGAGTTCGCCGTCCTGCGTGTCGCGGTTGCCCGAGAGGCCGAAGTGCTGGTCCTGGAGGGCGTGGACGAGTTCGTGCGAGAGCGTCGTGCGGTCGACCATCGGCGTCTCGGAGTCGCTCACGAGCGTGATTTCGCCGCCGCCGTAGTAGCCCTGGACCGCGCTACCGAACACGCCGCCGAAGGCGTCGTCGACGGTGGCCTCTTCGTCTACGAGGAACAGCGCTTCCCAGACCTGCTCGTTCCACCGCTGGTAGGTGTTCTGCTCGATGGTTCCCCCGTTACCACCCCGTTGGGCGCGGTACTCGTCGCGGGTGATGAGATTCACCGGGACGGACTGTTTGAACTCGAGTTGGCGGATGACCTCCACGCGGGCCATCGTCCGCGAAACGACGGCTTCGCGTTCGGTTTCGTTCAGGCCGTCGCTCTCGTCTACGGCGAGCGGGTCGTCGTACCAGTAGCCGTTCTCCCAGCCGATAGTGTCGTCGTCAGGCGCGTCTCTGGGGCCGAAAAAGCCGCCGACACAACCCGAGAGGACGAGGAGGAGCGCGAGGCCCACGACAGCGATTGCCCTACGCATTTAGGCTCCAGCGCCGTCGTACACCGCAGGCAGGTCGCCTTCGGTTGGGGCGTTCACGATGGTGACGGTGTCACCCTCGACGTGAATCCAGAAGGTGTCCGCGTACGGTTCACCCTCGGGGATGACCCACGTGTTTTCACCGGCCTGCTCTGCGCCCCAGTGCTGGAGGAGGCGCTCGTAGCCGGTCACGAACTGGTTTGCGTTCTGCGGGGAGTCCCAGGCGAGTTGCCAGACGTAGGCGGTCTCACCGGCGTCGTTCCAGTAGACGTGCATCCGGTCGCCGTCCCAGCCACGCGTGTAGCGCAGGTCGTAGTTGAACGGGTCAGAGCTGTTGACCCGGCCGTTCTGCTCGTAGTTGATAAACTCCTGGGGTTCGACTACCCGCGAGCGGTTGTACTCGTCGGTGAACGTGTGGGCGAACATCGAGGAGAGTGCGGATTGGCCGAGGCTGGCGTAGGCCGGGCGCTCCTGACCGGGGTACGGTGACTCGGGAACGACGCGCTCCCACTCGCCGGAGTTCGTGTCCTCGAAGGTCACGTCAGTCGGCTGGTCTTCCCCGTACTTCTGCGGGTAGATAATCTGCTCTGAGCTGTTCGGTAAGTCGCTGTAGAGTCCGTTTACGCCGTCCCAGCCCTGCGTGCGGTGAATTTGGCCGACGAAGCCGGGACCGTCGCTGTACGGGAAGAAGTTGAGGAAGTAGATTCCCCAGTGGAAGTCGTCTGGTACCCCGCCACCGCCGCCGGAGTCGGGTGCTTCGAGGCACTCCCATTCGCCGCCACAGCGTTCCATGTAGAGGCGCTGGACGTAGTTTGCCTCACCCTCGATGAGGCCGTTGCGACCGTTGTGGAGTTCGCGGGTCGGACGGGAGATGCGAGAGAGGTTGAAGTGCTGGTCCTGGAGGGCGTGGACGAGTTCGTGAGAGAGCGTCCCCTCAGCGTCGAGCGACGGGGTGTCTGAGTTCGCCACGATGACGATGGCGTCCTCCTTCGGGCTGAAGTAGCCGAGGACGTTCGAACCGCGGTTCGTATTCTGGACATCGAGAGCGTCTCTGTCCTCGCCGACGAAGAACATCGCCTCGAACTTCGTGTTGTCGAATGCGCGGAAGGCGTCGGTGTAGTTCTCGTTCGACTGGTTCTGGTACTCTGCACGGGTGATGATTTCGACGGGAACCGTCTCCTGGAATTCGAGTTCGCGGACGTGCTCGACGCGGGCCATCGCTCGGGCAACGATGGCGTCGAGTTCCGTCTCGTTCAGGCCGTCGTCGGTGTTGACCGACAACTGGGCGTCGTGCCAGTAGCCGTTCTCCCAGCCGAGGACGTCAGATTCGGGGTCGGGCCGCGGCGTGGGAGCGGGCGTCTGCGTGCCGGGAGAATCGGTCGTCGGTGCGGCGGTCGACGGCGTGGAGGGCGTCTCCGTCGTCGTGTCGGTCTGCTCTCCAGTCAGTCCGGCGCTGCACCCAGAGAGAACGAGGAGGAGTGCAACGAGGACGCTGGCCAGTGCTCGCATACCCCCATAGACGGGCCTGAGCGTGAAAAAGTACCCGCCGTGTCAGAATTCGTCGCGAGCCAGTTTTTTGCTGGCGGCGAACGCACTCTCCAGCATGAACCTCGACCCAGCCAGAGTCGCCGTCGTCGTCGTCGACATGCAAAACGGGTTCTGTCACCCCGACGGCAGCCTCTACGCGCCCGGCAGCGAGGCCGTCGTAGACGACGTGGCCTCACTCGTCGCCGACGCGAGAGCAGCAGGCGCGACCATCGTCTACACCCGAGACGTCCACCCGCCCGAGCAGTTCGACGACGCCCACTACTACGACGAGTTCGCGCGGTGGGGCGAACACGTCGTAGAGGGAACCTGGGAGACCGAACTCGTCGCCGACCTCGACGTGCGCGACGAAGACCACATCGTCGTGAAACACACCTACGATGCCTTCTACCAGACCGATTTAGAGGGGTTTCTCGACGCGCACGGCATCGACGACCTCCTGATTTGCGGGACGCTCGCGAACGTCTGCGTGCTGCACACGGCGTCGAGTGCGGGCCTTCGGGACTTCCGCCCGATGATCGTCCGCGAGGCCGTCGGCGCTATCGAAGACGCCCACAAACAGTACGCCCTCGACCACGCGGACTGGCTGTTCGGCGAGGTGATTTCACGGGCGGACGTGGCGTTCAGGACTGAAACAGTCTGAAGGCGGCCTGTCCGGTGGCGACTTCTTTACGCTCGCCGTCTGGCGTCTCGCTCTCGACAGTCACCTCGACCCAGCCAATCGACGACCCAGTGCGGATGACCTCTGCGTGGGCGGTAATGTCGCTCGACGCCCGACGCAGGTAGTTCACGTTGAGGTTGACCGTCGCCAGCGTGTCCTCGATGGGGTTTTCGAGCGTGGTTCTGAGCGCGAGGCCGCCGGCGGTGTCGATGAGCGTGGCGGCGACGCCGCCGTGAATCGTCGGCGGGTCGGACGGGTTGGTGAGTTTGTCGTCGAACGGGATAGTAAGGTCCACCTCGCCGTAGCGCACGTCCTCGACCTGCGTTCCGAGCCATGACAGGAAGCCGTGGCGCTCGTCGATGAAGTGCTGGATGGTGCTCGCGGTGCCGTCGGGAACCTGTGGCTCGCTCATATGCGGGTCGTTACAGGGAACTGCCTTTTAGCCTCCGCTACGAAGATTGACGGATTTCTGTGACGAACAATATTATATATTTATATGTTCAGCTACTCAATATATGGCCAGTCGCCACTGAGGGGTCGGGGGCGAAGGGGTTATGCAGTGATACTACACTGGGGTCTGGAGGTCGGCTGGATGGTCGCGGTTCCAATCGTAGCCGCCGCTGTCCCCGTGTTCGGGTCGGCGCTCCGGTCGGTCACTGACATCGTGCCCTGGCGAAACCACGACGACAGCGAGAACATCCACGCAGCTTGTCCCATCCTCGTCGCCCACGTGGTCAAGCGCGTTCCGCCGGACACCATCGTCAGCAACTCCTGGGCAGACCCGATAAAGGATTGCCGGGCGCTTCAGTACATTCTGCGAGAGGCGTTTCTCTCACAGAAGGTGCCGAAGCTCGTCCTCACGAAATCGGAGACCGTCCACGAGGTCAAACACGTTCTCTCGCTGTTGCCGTACACGGAGGGTGAAGAGGAGAACGAACGCGACGGCTACTACGTGAACACCAGTCAGGGTGTGGTCGTGCTCACCCTGGAAGACCCGCTCAAGAACGGGAAATAGCGAGTTCGACACGGTCACCGACCGCGAAGTCGTGGCCGCGGACTACCAGTTTTGCGCCGAATTCGTCCTGCGAACAGAACAGCGAGAGCCCAGTGAGCGCCACGCCGTTCGCCCGGAGGGAGACAGCGTCCCACGACACGTCGCGCCCGGTGGCGACGCCCACGCGCTCGCCCGCCACCGAGACCACCTGCTCGCTCCCGTCCTCGTTTCCGAGCGCGCCGCCGCCGTTGTAATGGGGTAGACCGCCGTCGAGCACGACGCCGGGTGCCCCCTCGATGCCGGCGAAGTACTCGCCGGGGGCGGGGTGGGCCGGTGCGTCGAGTCTGATCCAGGTTTCACCGGTTTCGACCACCGTTCCGGTCCCGTCCCACGGGAGGGGGCGAACGTCGAAATCGAGGTCGATTGGCACCGACCCCGACGCCCGGTACGGGTTCGCGTCGGAGTCGCGAAAGCCGAGGTGGATGTGATTTGCGACCCACGGGGCGAAAAAGCCCGCTCTGACCATCTCGCCGAGCGGGTCGCCGACTTCGACGTGGTCGCCAGCCTCGACTGCGGGTTCGACGTGTAACATTCGGGCCACGTAGTCGCCCGCGTCGACGAGAATGAGGTAGTCGTGTTCCGGCGAATAGGGCTTCGGCGGCGCCCTGACGGCTCGCGTGTCGAGCACCTCGCCGGCGACGGGGGAGGGTGCGACGTTCGTCTCTGGATAGAGGTCGATGGCGCAGCCGTGGTCGTGGGCCGCGTACGGCGAGTTGTAGAGCGAAAAGCGCGGATAGCGCGCGAGCAGAGCCGAGTCGAGCGTGACCATCGACCGCGTGTAGCAAGGGAGAGTGTTTAGTCCCGTCGGGAAGTGGTGACACCCATGCGCGTCATTCGCGGCCGGGGCGACTCCGTCGAGGCTGACCGGGCGGTGACCCGCCGAATGCTCGATTGGGTCGCTGAAAGCGAGACGCCGGCGGTCAGAGTGTGGACGCCGCACCGACAGGTCGCCTTTGGCCGCCGGGATGCGACCGCGCCGGGCTACGAGCAGGCCAGACGAGCCGCAGAAACTCACGGCTTCCCGCCAATCGAGCGCAGCGTCGGTGGCCGCGCCGTGGCCTACACCGGGACGACCGTCGCGTTCGCCCGGGCCGTCCCCGTTGCGGACACGCGAACCGGCCTGAACGACCGATACGACGCCCTCACGGCAGACGTACAGGCTGGTCTTTCGCAACTCGGCGTCCACGCCACCGCGGGCGAACCGCCGGACTCCTTCTGTCCCGGGGCGCACTCGCTGCAAGCGTCGGGAAAACTCGTCGGCATCGCCCAGCGCATCCAGCGCGGGGCGGCCCTCGTCGCGGGTATCTGCGTCGTCACCGACCACGAGGAAATCGCGGCGGTGCTCACCGAGGTGTACGACGCCCTCGACGTACCGTTCGACCCGGATTCGGTGGGCAGCGTCGAGCGAGCGGGCGGTCCGGCAGACCCACAGGCGACCATCGACGCGCTGGAAGCCGCACTCGCGGGGTCGGGTGACCACGACGTCGTCCCGGTCCGGGACGTTTAGGGTACTCCCCAGCGCAGGTGCATCCATGCTCATCACTGACGCGACGCTCGCGGACGGTCGCCGCCGCGACGTGCGAATCGAGGACGGGACGATTTCGGAAATCGGGCGCACGCTTTCTGGAGACGCGGACGTAGACGCGAGCGGGAAGCTCCTCCTGCCGGGAATGATAGACGCCCACGTTCACTTCCGGCAGCCGGGATACGACCACAAAGAGACGTGGGAATCGGGCAGTCGCTCTGCGGCCGCAGGCGGCGTGACCACCGTCGTCGACCAGCCCAACACCTCGCCGCCGACGGTGACGGGCGAGGCGTTCGACGAGAAGGCCAAATTTGCCGAACAATCCTACGTCGACTGGGGCATCAACGGCGGCGTGACCGAAAACTGGGAGCGAAAAAGCCTGCTCTCGCGCCCGCTGTTCGCTCTCGGTGAGGTGTTTCTCGCCGACTCGACGGGGAACATGGGTATCGCCCCGGTGTTGTTCGAGGACGCCGTGAAAGCCGCGACGAAGAAGGGCATCGCCGTCACCGTCCACGCCGAGGACGCGACGCTGTTCGACGAATTGGCGAAAGAACGCGACGATGCCGACGCCTGGAGCGCATTTCGGACGGCAGAAGCAGAGGCCGAAGCCGTCGAGTTGGCGTGTAAGGTCGGCGAGAACGTGGGCGCACAGCTCCACATCGCCCACACGAGCACGCCGGAGGGGATAGACCTCGCCGCAGAGTACGGCATGACCTGCGAAGTCTCACCCCACCACTTGCTGCTCTCGCGTTCCGATTACGAGGACCTTGGCACGTTCGGACGGATGAACCCGCCGCTGCGCATCGAACAACGTCGCGCCGCCGTCTACGAGCGCGTCGTGAACGGAACGGTGGACATGATTGCGACCGACCACGCCCCGCACACGCGCGAAGAGAAAGACGCGAGCATCTGGGACGCGCCAAGCGGCGTGCCGGGCGTCGAAACCGCCCTCCCGCTCCTGCTCGAAGAGGCGCGCAAAGGGAATCTGACCTACGAGCGCGTCCGGCAACTCACGGCGTCGAACCCGGCGGCCGTGTTCGACCTGCCGAAGAAGGGGCGCGTGGCCGTCGGTATGGACGCAGACCTCGTGCTCGTCGATCCGGACAACAGCCGCGAAATTCGCGGCGAAGACCTGCACTCGAAGTGCGACTGGACGCCGTTCGAGGGCATGAAGGGCGTGTTCCCCGAGTGGACAATGGTTCGCGGCGAGTTGGTGTTCGAGAACGGCGCGTTCGCCGACCCGGTTGGGCAGAACGTGCGCTGAGCGAGAGTTTTGCTCTCGGGGCGCGTAGCAACGTGAATGGCCGAAATTCCCCCGGAGTTCCACGACCTGTTCGAGGGGCGGGCCTTCGCCCAGTTCGCCTCCGTCCTCCCCGACGGCACCCCCCACGTCGTCCCCATGTGGGTCGAGTACGAAGACGGCTTTCTCTACGTGAACACGGTGACGGGCAACCGCAAACATCGGAACGTCGAACGCGACCCCCACGTCTCGATTGCGATTAGCGACCCCGAGAACCCGTATCGCTACCTCCACATCCGCGGCGAAGTCGTCGAAATGCGCGAAGACGTCGACCGTGAGCATCTGAACAAACTCGCAGAGCGGTACACGGGCGTCAGAAAGTATCCGCGAGATGCGTCGAACGAACCCGGACGCACGATTTTGAAGATTCGCCCCGATGCGGTTATGGGGCGTGCGCCGCCGACGCGCCAGCGTCGTTAGACGAACGACGCGACGACCGCGCCGAGCATTACACCCGCGCCGAACCCGGCGATGCGGGCCATCGCCCGGCGAGAATCTGCTTCTGTCCACTCTGACGACTCTGAGAGGTACGACTGCATCGTCTCGATGGAGCGACCCATGAACACGGAGCCGGTCCAGCCAAGCGTGGCGAAGCCGAGCGCGAGCGCCCCGAGGGCGAACACCTGATTGACGGCGAACGTGGCGTCACCCAGCCAGAGGCCGTAGGCGAGCGTGCCGACGACGCCGACGGCGAGGCCGACGAGGCCAGCCCCACCCAGCAGTCGGATGCGCGGGCGAAGCCACGCGAGCAGGTCCATCAGTCGATGGCGTCGCGCATCCGTGGGTCCAGTGCATCGCGCATCCCGTCACCAAGGAGGTTGAATCCGAGGACGGTGATGGCGAGGAACAGGCCGGGGAAGAACGACCACCACCAGATGCCAGAGAGCAGGCCCTTGTTGACCCCGTTCGAGAGCATCAGCCCCCACGACGGCGTCCCGGGCGCGGCACCAAAGCCGAGGAACGAGAGCGCCGCAAGGTCGATGATGGCGAGGCCGAAGTTGAGCGTACTCTGGACCGTGATGGGCGCGAGCGTGTTCGGCAGGATGTGGCGGAACAACACCCGCGGGTCGCGTGCGCCGAGCGCGACGGTGGCGTCCACGTACTCGTCTTCGAGCACTTTGAGCGCCGCCCCGCGGACGACGCGTGCGAAACGCGGCGTGTAGACGAGGGTGAGCGCGATGACCACCTTCCAGAGTCCCGCGCCGAAGATGGCGACGAGCGCCAGTGCGAGCAGGAGCGATGGGAACGCGAGCAGCACGTCCATCGTCCGCATGATGACGTTGTCCGTGAGGTCGGAGTAGTAGGCGGCCATGATGCCGAGCGTGATGCCCGCCACCGTCGAGAGGCCGACCGTGATGGTCCCGAACTTCATCGCCAGCCACGCGCCGTACATGACGCGCGGGAAGATGTCGCGGGCCTGCCCGTCCGTCCCGAACCAGAATTCGGCCGACGGTGCGGCGCGGTCGGGGTTCGTCCCGAGTTGCGACGTGGTAATCGCACCGACGTCGATGAACAACCGTGCGTAGATGGCGATGACCAGCATCGAGAAGATGATGAGCAGGCCAGCGACGGCGAGCCGGTTCGACAGGAGTTCAGAGAGGAACGGCGAGGCTTGCAGGCGGTCGAGAAGGCCGCGGTCGTTCCGTTGCTTGGTTTTGGTTTCCGTACTCATTGTTCGATCCTCGGGTCAAGGTAGCTGTAGGTGATGTCGACGCCCAGGTTCACGAGCGTGAACAGGAACGCGAAGGTGAGGACTGTCCCCTGCACGACCGGATAGTCGCCCACCTCGATGGCCTCGACGAGCAGCGTGCCGATGCCGTTGAGCGAGAACACCGTCTCGGTCAGCACCGCGCCGCCGAGCAGCGTCCCGAACTGAATCCCGATGACCGTGATGACCGGGATTAGCGCGTTCTTGAAGCCGTGTTTCATCAGCGTGATTTTCACGCCCTGACCCTTCGCGCGGGCGGTGCGGATGTAGTCCTGGCGGACGACTTCGAGCATCGACGAGCGCATCATCCGCGAGAGCAGCGCCATCGAGTAGATACCGATGACGCAGGCCGGCAGGATGAGGTGGTGGACCGCCGAGAAGAACGCGTCGTACTGCCCGTACAGGAGCGTGTCTATCGTCAGTAGGCCCGTGATGGGTTCCGGCGTCGAGAACAGCGGCGAGATGCGCCGGCCCGTCGGGAAGACGTCGTACTGCTGGGCAAGCAGTAGGATGAGCAGCGGCCCGCTCCAGAAGATGGGGACGCTGATGCCGGTGAGCGCGCCGATTCGCGTGAAGTGGTCGGTCAGGGAGTCCTGTTTGACCGCCGAAATCACGCCGAGTGGAATCCCGAGCAGGATACCGATTATCTGCCCGTACAGCGCGAGTTCGAGCGTGACGGGGATGCGAGTCTGGAGCAACTGCTGGACGCTCGAGTCCTTGTCGATGACGAACGAGTTTCCGAACTCGAACTGCGCCGCGTCGACGAGGAAGCGCCCGTACTGGACGTAGATTGGGTCGTTCAAACCGAGTTGATTCTCTATCTGTCTGACTGCCTCCTCTGTGGCCCGTTGCCCAGCGATGACGCGCGCCGGGTTGCCCGGCGCGAGGTGGAGGATTGCAAAGACGAGCGTCGCGACTCCGAACAACACCGGAATCAGCAACAGGAGTCGCTTTGCAACGAACCGCTTTGAGACCATAGTTCACTAAAAACGAAGTTCAATCAAAAATTGCCCGATTCTATTGTGAGAGGGTAACGTCCTTCAGGTACGGCCCGCCGATTGCAGTCGGGGTGTACCCGGAGACGCCGTTGGCGACGCCGCGAAGCTCCTGTGCGTGGTCGATGAAGACCCACGGAGCCTCGTCGTGTGCGAGTTGGGCAGCCTGGTTGTACTTCTCCGTGCGAGTTGCCTCGTCGTAGGTGGCCTGGCCCTCTTCGACGAGCGTCATGTACTCCTGATTCGCCCAGCCAGCGACGTTGAGGGTGTTGAAGCCCTCGGTGTCGAAGGTGACGTAGTCCTGCCCGTCTGGCGATTCGACGCCGGGGTGGAGCAGTGCGTAGAAGAAGTTGTCCGGGTCGCCGTTGTCGGTGTACCAGCCGAGGAAACACGCGTCGTGTTTGCCCTCTGCGGTGTAGTCGAGGAACGGGTCGAACGACTGCTGGTTGATTTCGACGGTGATGCCGATGGCACCGAGGTCAGAGCGGACCTTCTCCGCGGTCGAAATCGGCGACGGGTTGTACCCGCGTGGGTTCTTGAACGTCGCGAGTTCGAAGGTGAAGCCGTCACCGTAGCCGGCCTCGTCGAGGAGTGACTGGGCCTTCTCCTGGTCGTATTTGTACTCCGAGATTTCGTCGTTGAAGCCGAGGACGTTCGACGGAATCGGCTGGTTTGCCTGCTCTGCGAAGCCTTCGTAGATGTTGTCCACGATGGCTTTCGTGTCGATGGCGTAGCTGATAGCCTGGCGAACCTTCTTGTTGCGGAACTCCTCGCGCTTTGCGAAGTTGAACGCCATGTAGCCGATGTTGATACCCTCGAACTGTTCGAGGGAGGCGTTCGAGGAACTGTCCACGATTTTCGCTGCCTCGCTACCGAGGCCGTCCACGATGTGCGTCTCGCCCGCGTCAAGCGACTGGGCACGCGCCGTGTTCTGCTTCGTCGTGAGGAACACTGCTTCGTCCACCTTCGGACCGTCGCCCCAGTAGTCGTCGAAGGCTTCGAGACGGACGGTTTCCGTGCTGTCTTCGAGGGCCTTCAGCTGGAATGGACCGGTGCCGACTGGGTCAGAAGAGAGGTCCGTGCCCTTCTCCTGGATGGCTTTCTCCGAGTGAACGGAGGAGGCGAACATCGCGAGGTTACGCAGGAACGGTGCGTACTTCTCTTTGAGTTCGATGGTGAGTTTGTAGTCCTCCTCTGCGTTGACACTCTTGATCCAGTTGCCGAGCGTGAACGGCCCGTACGCGGAGGCGTAGTCGGAGCCGGGGAAGTGTTCGTACTCGGTGTCCACGAAGCGGCGGTAGGTCGCCTTGAAGTCGGACGCGGTGAACTCCTCGCCGTTGTGGAATGTGACGCCCTCGCGGAGGGTGAGCGTGGCCGTCGTGCCCGAGAGGTCCCACTCCGTCGCGAGACCCTTCATGAGGGAGGTCTTGCCCGGCTCGAACATCACGAGCTGGTCGTACATCTGGTTGGTGACCTTCACGTCCTCGCCCGAGGTCGTGTTCTGTGGGTCGAGGGTACCCGAGTGAGAGCCACGGGAGTAGAGCAGCGTGCCGCCCGAGCCGCCGTTGCCGCCGCCGTTCCCGTTGCCGTCACCGTTGCCACCGCCGTCGCCCTCATCGTTGCCCGCGATACAGCCGGCCATGGATGCAGCGACTGCTGCACCGCCTGCTGCCTTGAGGAAGCTACGACGCTTCAGGTTGTCTTCAGAAGACATGCGTCAAAGTCCAACATACATCATTGATAATAGTATCGGATATATCTCGTGAACATAAGAACAGGCCCGAGAGGACCTCAAGAGCTAGTTTTCGGAGGGTTGGTCGTAGAGGTGGCAGGCAGCGGGATGAGACTCATCCTGCAACAGTGGGCGGGACTGTTCACAGATGCTCGCAAATGTACTCCGGAGCGTGGCCGCGGCCTGCTCCCAGTCGCCGTCTGCGAGGTGGCGCATCGACTCTTCGACCACGTCGCGAGGTTCGCCCGTGAGTTCCCGGTCGAACTCGCGGTCGTAGAGCGCGTCGATGAACGCGGTGAGTGGGGCCGGGTAGCCACCGTCGGTGGCGACGGCCGAAGACGCCTGTGAATCGGCCGTCGCCCAGACGGGGTCTAACACGAGGTCTTCGTTCTCGACACGCTCGCGGAAGTCCATCACTTCGCGGTAGGCAGCCTGTTCGATGTCGAGGCCCTCCGGTGGGATGACCTGTGGACACCGCGTGCGGAAGTGGCAGCCAGAAGGTGGATTGATGGGGCTCGGCACGTCGCCTTCGAGCAGGATGCGGTCGGTCTCCGCGTGGGGGTCGGGTTCTGGAATCGCAGAGAGCAACGCCTGCGTGTAGGGATGGCGCGGGTCTGCGAACAGGTCGTCGGTTTCCGCGATTTCGACGACTTCCCCGAGGTACATCACGGCCACGCGGTCACACAGGTGGCGCACCACGGAGAGGTCGTGGGCGATGAACAGGTAGGTCAGGCCAAATTCGTGCTGGAGGTCTTCGAGCAGGTTCAGAATCTGGGCCTGCACACTTACGTCGAGCGCCGAGACTGGCTCGTCACAGACGATGAAGTCAGGGTCCACGGCGAGCGCACGGGCGATGCCGACGCGCTGGCGCTGGCCGCCGGAAATCTCGTGGGGGTACCGGTCGTACTGGGCGGGGTCGAGGCCGACGGCCTCCATCAGTTCCTCGACGCGCTCGCGGCGACGACCCTCCGCGAGGTCGTGAATCTTGAGCGGTTCTTTGATGATTTGCCCGACGTTCATGCGCGGGTCGAGACTGGACATCGGGTCCTGGAAAATCATCTGCATGTCCCGGCGCAGCTCGCGCATCTCGGTCTTCGAGAGGTGGTTGATGTCCTCTCCCTGGAACACCACGGTCCCTTCGGTTGGGTCGAGCAGTCGCAGGACGGTCCGCCCGGTCGTGGATTTGCCACAGCCAGATTCGCCGACGAGGCCGAGCGTTTCGCCCTCGTAAATATCTAAGTCCACACCGTCTACGGCTTTCACGCTCTCCGGGTTCTTCGCGAGCAGTTCGTCTAACATCCCGTCTGCCTTCGAGAAGTGCTTTTTCAGGTCGCGCACGGAGAGAATTTGCTCTGCGTCGTAGTCCACCGTGGACTCGTGGGCGGAGACACCCTCGCGGTCTGCGCCGTACTCGTCCTTGTCGAACGATTCGAAGATGCACTTCGCCCGGTGGTCTACGTCTTCGGGACCGTGCTGGAGGAACGGAATCTCACCTGCGGTACACTCCTCGGTCGCCCACGGACACCGGTCTGCAAAGTGGCACCCGTCGGGCATATCGATGAGACCCGGGACGTTCCCCTCGATTGGCGTGAGGCGGTCTGCGTCCTCGCGCGGGATGGATTCGAGCAGCGCGTAGGTGTAGGGGTGACTCGGGTTGTCGAAGATTTCCTCGACTGGCCCCTCTTCGACGATTTCGCCGGCGTACATCACGGCCACGCGGTCGCAGGTCTCTGCGACCACGCCGAGGTCGTGGGTAATGAACAGGACGGACATCCCGAGGTCGTCCTGGAGTTCGTTGATGAGTTCGAGAATCTGGGCCTGAATCGTCACGTCGAGGGCCGTCGTCGGCTCGTCTGCGATGAGCAACTGGGGCTGGCAAGCGAGCGCGATGGCGATGAGCACGCGCTGGCGCATCCCGCCGGAGAACTCGTGTGGGTAGCTCTCGATGCGGGCTTCGGGTTCCGGAATGCCTACCGCAGAAAGAATGTCGATGGTGTCCTCGAGAATCTCCTCGCTCATGTCGGAGCCGAGTTTCGGCAGGATTTCTCGGACGGCGTTCAGCCACGAGTCCTTCCGGCGGCCCCCGTACTGGTGGAGACGCAGGCTCTCTGCGACCTGCTCGCCAACGGTGAGCGCCGGGTTGAGCGACGTCATCGGGTCCTGGAAAATCATGCTCATCGCGCCGCCGCGAATCTCGCGCATGGCCGATTCAGGCGCGTTCGTGATGTCGATGACGCCCTCGTCCTGGTCGACGAACTGGTCCGAATTCTTGTACTTGCGTGCGAGTTCGTCGGCGACCTCGGGAGCGTGAAACGTCACCGACCCGCCGGCGATGTGTCCCGGGTCGTCGACCAGGTTCATCGTCGAGAGTGCGGTCACGCTCTTGCCCGAGCCCGATTCGCCGACGAGGCCCACGGTTTCGCCTTCGCGAATCGTGAGGTCGATCCCGTCCACTGCCTTCACGGCACCCCGCTCCGTGTTGAACTGCGTGCGGAGGCCCGATATGGAGAGCAGGTCGGTCATTGAGGCAAATTTTGAAATCTCACTATAAACCAGTACCGAATGTCCCTAACACCCACGCGAACCGACCCCACAGCCGAACCCTTTTGAACCACGGCGGGTCACGTACGGGTATGTCTGAGGAAGCCCATAACCCGCTTGGCCGGGTCTCCGGCCAGTGGGACGCCGTGCTCGCCGACATGGAGGCGACCGCCGAGGAGTACCGCGACGACAACTGGGAGGTCGTCGAGTTACACCCCGGCGACAGCGTCGCCATCGCGGACGAGGTGCGCTACGGTATCGACCTCATCGTCTCCTCCTCCGAATTCGAGGAACTCGCCGGCTGGATGGACAACGAACACGCCGAGTTCGACTCCTACGAGGTGTTTCGCGCCGGGAACGAGGACATCATCTACCTCTTGCTAGTTATCCGCGACGAACGCGCAAAACGCGCCATCTGCCTCCCGGCGTACTACGACGTGCGAGCCGGTGGCGACATGATTTCGCGTGCCCGCGAAGAAGGTGTCGTCTACACCCACGTCCGACGACTCTCGACCGACCGCATCATCACGTTCACCCACGAGCAGGCGGCGATGTTGTTGCCACAGCGAGACTAGGCGGATTTCGGGGTATAGTGAGAAAGAGTGGAGAGGCTCAGACAGTCGGTTTGATGTTCTGGTTCAACCGGAACAGATTGTCCGGGTCCCACTTATTTTTGAGCGCAACGAGGCGGTCGTAGTTCTCCAGATACGCCATCGATTGCTCACCGTCGGATTCGGTTGTGAAGTTCACGTAGGTTCCACCGGTCGCGTGGGGGGCTAACGCCTCGAAGTACTCCCGAGTCCACCCAATACACGCATCATCTTGGTTGGGGCTTTGCCAGCGTGTCGTGATGTTCACCAAGAAATCTGCGTCTCGGTGGGGATAGGCCGTCGCATCCGAAGGAACGCGATTTACCGCACCGCCGAGGTGGGTGACAGAGACGCGCGTTTCAGGCGTTGGCGGTGAAATGGCGTGGTCAGTGATGCAATCAAGCGCTTCGGCAGACGGGGATTTGAAATTGTGCGACTTCCAGAAATAGCGCTCGCCGGCCGGATACGACGCGTCGAACGCCTGTTGCCACTCGACGAACCGCCACGGTTCGACCGTGTCGGCGAGGAGCGTGCCCAGTTTCTTGAACGGCGCAATCGCCTCCCAGCCGTCTTCGACGGCACCCGAGAATATCGGAATAACCGAGAGAATCCGTTTGCCGTGGTACACTTCCGGGATGAACGGTTCGGGAGCAGCGGTGGAGAAATTGAGCCACACGGACAACTCGTCGGGAGCGTTTGCAGCGTGCTCCCACCACGACCGGACGACCGAGTGTGCCTCTGCAGCAGGATAAATAAGCAACCCCGCGAGAACCCCCTCCAGTTCGTGGAGGGCGAACTCGAAGTTTGTCACGATGCCGAAGTTGCCACTGCCGCCCCGAACGCCCCAGAACAGGTCGGGGTTGCGCTCAGCACTGGCGTGGACGAGTTCGCCCTGCGCTGTGACGAGGTCTATCGACCGGAGGTTGTCTATCGTCAATCCGTGTTTTCGACAGAGATAGCCGAACCCACCACCGAGGGCCAGTCCTGCGACGCCCGTGATTGAAACGACGCCCGCGGGTGCGACAAGGCCGAGCGGCGCGGTTTCGTGGTCAACGTCGCCCAATCGCGCGCCGGGGCCGACGTGAACCGTTCGGGCCTCGGTATCGACACGGACGGAAGTCATGTTACAGAGGTCAATTTGGAGGCCACCGTCACAGACGGCATTCCCCGCAACGTTGTGGCCACCGCCTTTCACGGCAATCACGAGGTCGTGTTCTCGGGCGAAATCGACCGCAGCCATCACGTCGGCAGCCCCAGTCGGACGCACGACGACAGCAGGGCGGCGGTCGATCATCGCGTTGTATACCGTCCGAGCCTCGTCGTATCCGTCGTCGCCCGGTTGAATCACCTGCCCGCGTATGTTCGCCTTGAGCCCACGTACTGCACTATCAGCTCCCGAGTTCGTGGTAAGTGCCATC
Organism: Haladaptatus sp. DYSN1; assembly: GCF_029489995.1. Taxonomy (NCBI): domain Archaea; kingdom Methanobacteriati; phylum Methanobacteriota; class Halobacteria; order Halobacteriales; family Haladaptataceae; genus Haladaptatus; species Haladaptatus sp. DYSN1. The sequence continues at coordinate 588,587 of NZ_CP120470.1, read as the reverse complement.
ACAGCTCACAGTTACCAGACGCTTCCCGATTGCATAAACTCACACGCCAGACGCCTGCTCGGTGATGTTCCAGAAAAGCAGTGACCACTGAGAAATGAAAGCGACTGCCGTCACCGACTGCAACGAAACGGGGCGGGCAATCTCAGGGTTCGTGAATGCACCCGCACTCGGGGCACTCGACTTCTTCGTACCGTAATTCCTGACTCGCCTGGCGCACCTCGCGCATCACGGTCGAAATCCGCTCTTCTGCGGCCAGTTCCTCGTCCACCGCGAGGTCCACGCCTTCGACTTCGAGGAGGAATTTCGCCACCTCCGTCGCCTCGTACATCACGTCGTCGAGTTCCTCCGCGGTGAAGAAGTCGCACATCGCGCCGTAGAGGAAGGTCGCCCCGGCTTTGCGAACCTTGCCTTCGAACGACGACCGGGCCTGATTGACGGCCTGTGGCGAGTAGGTGTCCGTCATGAACGGGACGAGTTCCGGCAGGTTCTTGCCGATTTTCGTCATCTCGACGCCCGTCTCGGTGCGGAAATCAGAGCAGAGACGCGCGATGGCCCACTCGCGGGCGGTGATGTGCGTTCGGTCGCGCAGGAACTGGTTGACGCGCTCGTAGGCCGCCCCGTCCATCTTCGAGAAGCGGGCGTACTCGCGGACGTCCGCGGGGATGTCGCGTTCCGGCTGGTCCTGGGCGGCTGCGTCCGCCGCGTCATCTCCGGAGTGTGCGGTCTCCGCTGGCGCTGCTGATTGCTCCTCCGTGCCCGATTCCTCGCGTGCTGGCTCCTCGGAAGCCGGCGGGTCGCCTGCCATACCTCACCCAGTTTCGCCGGCCCCAAAACCGTATCGACGGAGGGACAACGACTTTGCCGCCGGGTCGCCTTGCTGGGCGTATGAAGGTCCTGCTGGGCATCGGTGGCAGCGACGACTCCCTCCACGCGCTGGAGGAGGTCGTCGAACGCACCAAAGTGACGGGCGACACCCTCACCGTCGCGATTCTCGACAACCCCGAGTCCGACCGCGCGACCGCCACGGTCGAACGACGGGTACGCGAGGTCCTGGACGACGGCGGCGTCGAAGCGAACATCCAGCACCTCTCGGGCCATCCCGGGAGCAAACTGGTAGAACTGGCAGACAGCGGCGAATTCGACCGCGTGGTTCTCGGCGGCGGCCAGCGCAGTCCGATGGGGAAGATAAACCTCGGGAGCATCTCCGAATTCGTCCTCCTCAACTCGAGAACGTCGGTGACGCTCATCCGATGAGTCACGAAATCTATCCCGAAGAGGTGGCGGGACCCTTCGAGAAACCGCCGCGCTCGGTCACGGACAAGGATGGCCGCGAGATAGCCGTTGAGACCTACGACGGCGAGGACGTGTCAGACCTCGTCGCGATGTACACCGAGTTCGACCCCGCAGACCGCGCTCAGGGCATCCCGCCCGTCCGCGAGGAGGGGATTCGCGAGTGGCTCGAAAATATCGTCCCGAAGGGCTACAACGTGGTCGCCCGCAACGAGGGCGACGTCATCGGCCACGCGACGCTCGTCCCCGACGGCGAGGAGGCCTACGAACTCGCCATCTTCGTCCTCCACGACTACCAGGGAGCAGGCATCGGCTCTGCGCTGTTGACCGCACTGCTCGGCGAGGGTGCAGCCCGCGGCGTCGAGAAGGTGTGGCTCACCGTCGAACGGTGGAACGCCGCGGCTATCGGGCTGTATCACAAGGTCGGCTTCGAGACGAGTGGGAGCGAGAGTTTCGAACTCGAGATGTCGATTCGGCTAAACTGAGAGGACGGGCTGGCTCGCGTAGAGCAACACGTATTCTGCGGATTTCGAGAGAACTTCGTCCGGACGACCGGTGAGCGGTTCGCGCGGAATGACGAGGAAGTCAGCGTCCACCTCGTCGGCCACGTCGAGGATGACGCTGCCGGGGTGCTGGGTCTTGCGCTTGAGCGAGAAGCCAGCGGCGGCGGAGTGGCCGATGGTGACTCCCTCGGGGACGATGGATTCGAGCGATTCGACGAACGTCTCCATCCGGTTTGCGACGGTCTCGGGTTCGAGTTCGCCGGTCGCCATCGCACGGACGGAGTCTTCGCTTACGATGCTCAGGATGTGGACCGATGCGCCGTAACGTTCGGCGATCGCGAGTGCGTACTCGGCAGCCTGCATGGACGCTTCGCTGCCGTCTACGGGGGCGAGCACCGTGTCGACTGAAACGGGCGCAGCCATGTCGCAACCTGCGTCGCCCCACCTAAAAAAGCCTCCGAGGGTGGACAGGCAGAGTTTATACACTATCGACCAGAAGATGGACGCATGATAGACTCCGTGGTCATCGCGACCGACGGCTCTGCGAGCGTAGAGCGAGCCGTCACCGTGGCACTCGACCTCGCAGACCGCTTCGATGCCACGGTCCACGCGCTCTACGTCGTCGACGACAGCGAGATAGACACCGCCCCCGACACCATCCGCGACGAGTTCCGCGACGCGCTCGAAGCCTCCGCCGACGAGGCGCTTTCCGCCGTCAAAGACGCCGCGAGCGGCGAGGTCATCACCGCAATCGAAACGGGTCGCCCGGCGAGCGTCATCTGCGAGTACGCCCGCGACAACGACGTCGACGTGGTCGCAACGGGCACGCGAGGCCGCCACGGCGAACACCGCTTCCTGCTCGGCAGCGTTGCGGAGACGGTCGTCCGTCGGTGCTCGGTTCCCGTCCTCACGGTCCGCCAGCTCGAAGGCGAACCCGCCTGAGCCCGGCCCGCTCAACCGAGTCGTTCTTTTCGCGTCAGTTCGTCGAATGCCTATGGACGATTATCTCATCGACGACGAACGACTCTCGCTGCCCCGGAAATCCGTCCTTCCGGGGACCGGCTTTTTCACCCCCGATTCGTTCGAAGACGAACTCGAAGTACAGGAGATAGCGGAGGCCCTGGACGGCGCAACGACCGTCGTCATCGCCGACCCGGACGCAGACGGCCTCGCCTGCGTGGCGCTCATCCGCGCGGCCTACGGCGAGGCCGCGCTCGTCGGCGCGGGCCCCTACGACCTGGAGGACGCGATGGAGCACGTCGCCGAGTACGCCGAACCGGGCGCGACCGTTTTCGTCTGCGACCTCTGTCCGGACAAGTTCGAGTACGTAGACGAGGAACTGAATCTGCTCGTCGACCACGCGGACGTGACGTGGTTCGACCACCACCAGTGGAACGACGAGGTGGCTGAAGCCGTCCGCGAGACGGGCGTCGAACTCGTCATCGGCGACTCAGAGGAGGAGTGTACCGCGGACGTGGCGCTTCGCTCGCTCGACTTCGACTTTCCCGAGTACCTGGTCGAACTCGCCGCCGTCACCCGCGACCACGACCTCTGGCTGCGCGAAGACCCGCGCAGCGACGATCTCGCGGACCTCGCCTACTGGAGCGAACCTGAAGAGTACGCAGCAATCATCCAGGAACACGGCGCTGCCCTCCCCGAGGATGCCCTCGAATTCTTAGCGGAGATGCGCGTCGAGAAGGAGGCGCTCATCGAACAGGCCGTCTCGCGGGCCGAGTTCCACGAAATCGGCGACTGGACCGTCGGCGTGACCTACGGCCGCTGTTCACAGAACGAAGTCGCAGAAGCCCTGCGCGAACAGGGCTCAGACGCCGCGGTCATCGTGAAACCCGCCGGCAGCGCGTCGATTCGCGGCACGGAAAACTTCGAACGCTGCCACGAAGTCGCCGCGCAGGTAAACGGCGGCGGCCATCCGAAAGCCGCCGGATGCAAACCGGACATCTACAACGACATGTTAGATTACGCGCATCACTGGACGACGCAGGGCGCGGTGACCAAGCAGACGATTCTCTCCGCGTTTGAGCGCCTCGCTGCGGAGGAATTGCCGACCGACGAGGACTGAGGAGCGCATCGGCCGAGAATCGTGGCCGAATATTCAGATATTCTGTCGATACGGGGTTAAACTTTATATCACATTACGTGAATAATTATGTAGGGGCAATCGGTTATTGTTCTACGTGCCCCTACCCCACCCCACTTCAACGACTCCGTGAGCGGACGTCAGGCTTCGCGGTCGACGACGACCCACCGGTCAGAGTAGGCAGCCCCGCAGGTACAGTGGGCGTAGGCGTGGATGACGTCACCTTCCGCGTAGAGGCCGCCAACCTCTTCGTTTTGCTCCTCGGCGAACGCGAAGATGTTACGAATCTGGTGGTCGTCGTCCGACTCTTCGTCCCACTTCTGCGGACAGGTTCCAGAGAGCAGGTCGCCGCCGATGTCGCCGTCGTTGCCCATCGCTCGCTGCGCGAACGTCATCGGGTCTACGCCCGTCGCCTTCTCGTACATCGCGCGCCCCTGCTTGCCGGGGAGGACCATCACGACGCCCTCGTCACGGACTTCGCCATGTTCGGCGAGCGCCTCGGGATTCGAGAGGGCGTGTGCGGCGAAGAAAATCAACACGTCGTCGGTACGCTTTCCAGCCAGGAACTCCTCACGCGCGGTTTCGCTCATGGCCGTGCTATCGGTGCGGTGGATAAAAACCGTGTGGCTCAGGGTTCGAGCGACGTTGCCGCGAGGAGGACGCGAAGCGCCTGCTCCGGCGGCAAGTCAGGAGCCACCGCCTCGGTGACCGCCAGCAGGAGGTCCTCGAAGGCCGCCCCGAGGTCGTTGGTCGAAATCGCCGTCTCAGCGTGCACGCCCTCGACCCGCAGGGAAAGGGCGAACTCGTACGCTCGCGCTGGCGTCTCGGCTGCGGCCTGAACCTCGGGCGGCGTCGGCCCGTCCGCACCAGACGTGATGACGAATCGATTGTCCCCGAGCGGTTTCGCAAATGATTCGGGAAGTTCGAGGTCTGCGGGGTCGAGTGGGTCTGTGGTTTCGTCGTCGTGGCTGGTCATTGGAATCTCGCTACGAGTAAAGCTGCTGTATAAAAAGTGGAGTGAGGTCTAGATTAGACTAAGACGTAGTCCTTCGAGCCCAGTGTGTCTGGGACGTTCACACCGTACGTGGTGGTCGCGCCGGACTGGTCGATGACACGGAGGGTCGCCGTCTCTCCTTCAGCGAGAGTGGCTCCTTCGATAGCGTTCGCGGCAATCTGAATTTTGAGTCGTTCGCTCGATTGGTCAAGAACGGTGTCCGAAACGTTGGTATTCGACGAATCGAGTACGACGTAGTGGGTTCCATTTGCCGCAAGACCGTCATGGTAAACGAGCGTCGCGTCGCTCGTATCACTCACGCACTGAATTGTCGCTTGACTGAGGTCAATTGGATCGGATCCCGGTGATTTCTTCACGAGAAACGTGACGGTGTCGACACCAGGGCTCGTATCGTTCACAGCGCCAGTGGCGCTCACGACGTCGATTTGATTGGAAACTTGTGCCTGGGCGTCTGCGCCCATGTCTTCAGCGCGGCTCTGGAGCAGGCCCGCGGTGTTGATGAGCACACCGGCAGCGACAGCTGCGACGAGTACCATTGCGATGAAGATGATGAGTGTCCCGATACCGACCTGCCCGCGGTCGTTGTCATCGGAGTTGCTGAATAGTTCCATAGTTGAATTTCACCTTGTGCATCGCGACTCGTCCACAGTCCGTTGGGAGCCAGGGGGCTGGTCCAACGAAAGTCGCCGCCTCGCACTGACATCAGTGCCGGGGTGTCCGAACGGACGAATCGCCGAGTGACATTGTTTCGTGGGTCACTCCCACGAGATCCTCTTACTCATCGGTTTTCGCGGCGCGACCCACGGCAAGGAGCTCATGGGAGACATCTCGAAACTGTTCAACGCTCACCTGAGTCCGGGGACCGTGTACCCGGCGCTTCACGAACTCGAAGCGGCGGAGGTCCTGGAGATGCACAAACTCGTCCGAACCAAAGAGTACACCATCGCAGACGATGCGACGGCCCGCGCACAAATCGAACGCTCGATGGCTCAACACCTCGCGATTGGGTTGTTCCTCTACGGGTCACTCCAGCACGTCTAATTTTCGTCGAGGTTCCGGGCGATGTCTGCGAGACTCGAGTTCGGTGATTCGACCGCTTTGTAGACCGCACGCTGTCCCGGCACTCTGACCCCGTAGAGGAACCCCTTCTCGACGATATCAACCAGCACGGAACTGCCAAAGGACCGACCGGAGTTCCGAACCCACGCATCGAGGTGGTTCTCGCCCTCGCCGGGATTGCGAGCGAGCCGCGCGTTGTCGTAGGCACCGCGGATTTCCGGGTCGTCGCTCCCGAGGGGCGATTCGATTTTGGCGAAGTACTGCGTGCCTGAGAGAACGAGTCGGACGACCTCACCCACCGGGAACGCGTCGTGGTGCTCCTCCGGGATGGTAATCGTGGCGCGGTCGGTGCGCCCGCGGCGGGCGAGTTTGGCGCGGACCTCCGTCACCGCGGGGTTGTCACTCGAAACGTTGTCTGCCATGGGAGGGAAAACGAAAGCGGGCGTCAAATGCCCTGCGATTACTTACTCTGCGTCTTCGTCGCCGCCTTCGCCGAGGAGGTCCTCGATGGACTGGTCCCCGCGGGCGATGATTTTGGCGTTAATCTGGCGCGTTTCGTCGGAGATTTCGCGGCCGCGAACGGTGATGCGTCGGCGCTCACCCTGCCGTTCTGGCTTGTAGCCAGTGCCGCCGGTGAGGAGCACTGCTTTTACGTTCGGCCCGGCGACGTCGGGGCGCATTGCGCGGCCCGTGTTGTCGGAGCCACCGGTGATTTCGAGCGTGTAGCCGTCGAGGCCAACGGCCGTCCCGTCCACTTCGTCGCCGATGTCCTTACCGAGGAATCGGTTCGCATCCTGTCCCTCAATCTCGCGCTGGAAGGTCTCGCCGGAGTCTGGGTCGGCGACGACGACCTGAAAGTCTGCCATGCGTGTCTAAAAATGGTCGCGCTTGAAAAGCACATCGAAACCTCGTTTCGACGCGCCTTGCCCCTCGTCGCCCCACATCGGGGATACAATTCGTCACGGTGACAGGACAGACGCGGTATGATTCAGTGAATATCGACAGAACCCCATGAGAAGACCTCTCGCTGCCGTAATCCGGGGAATTGATCTCGGTAGCCCCGAAGTCTCAAGTGCGTCCGACACTAACTTGAAGGCATCATGGATGCAAAGCGGCTCGAACGGGCACTCTCAGAGGAGTTCGACCCGGATGCTGGAGAGCTGCGTGTTGTCGTTCGTCAGGCCTGTGACCTGGCGGATTCGGGGTTGATAGAACGTGACCGCGGTCACGAACTGGAAGTCAGGGACGTCGTCGCGAACCTGAACGACGCACCGAAAAACAGCTCGCTCTCACAGCGCTGGAACTGGTGGCTCGGCTCGCTCGAAACCGCCTACGGCGGCTACGCCGAATTCAGAATTCTGCCGACCCTCTTCGAGGACATCTGAACCGATGGAGGCAAACGGCATCGTCCGCTACGTCCGATAGATGAAGCTACGCTTTCTTGGCGGGGCACGCGAAGTTGGCCGGAGTGCCATCCTCGTGAACGACCGCCTCCTTTTGGACTACGGGATGGCCCCCGGCGACCCGCCAGCCTACCCCGTCGGTGACGTGTCGCCCGAGGCCGTCGTCGTCTCGCACGGTCACTTAGACCACGTCGGAGCGCTGCCGACGCTGCTATCTGGGGACGAGCGCCCGCCGATTCACTGGACGCCACCCACCCGCGAACTCGCGCTGACGCTCGCCAGGGACACGCTGAAACTCCACGGGGGCACCTACGACTGCCCGTTCACCGAAGTCGAAGTCAGTCGGATGACGCAGGTGTCAGCAGAACACGGGTACGGCGACTCCTTCGAGGCTGCCGGCCACGAAATCACCTTCTTCAACGCCGGACACATTCCCGGCAGCGCCCACGTTCTCGTCGACGACGGCGAGACGCGCCTGCTCTACACGGGCGACTTTCACACCGACGACACCCGCCTACTCTCGGGGACGACGGACCGCCCCGAGGCGGACGTGGTCATCTGCGAATCGACGTACTCGGACGTAGACCACGACCCCCGCGAGCAAGTCGAACGACGATTCGTCGAGAGCGTCCAGACGACGGTCAGGGAGGGTGGCACGGTCGTCGTCCCCGCCTTCGCTATCGGCAGAACGCAGGAGATGCTCCACGTCTGCGCCGCCCACGGCGTCGATTGCTACGTCGATGGGATGGGCAAGTACATCACCCAGATGCTCCGCAACTACCCCGACTACGTGCGCGACGAGACGGCCCTCCAGCGGGCGAAATCGAACGCCCGATTCGTGACCGGGAAGAACGGCCAGCGGAAACGTATCGCCGCCCAAAACACCGTCATCGTGACGACGAGCGGGATGCTCACCGGCGGTCCAGCGATGACCTACGTACCGGAAATCCGCACCCATCCGGTGAACAAAATCACCTTCACTGGCTATCAGGTCGAAGGCACGCCTGGCCGCGAACTACTGGAACGGGGTCGTGCAGAATTGAACGGCCACGTCCGCCCGGTGAGCGCACAGGTAGAGGCCTACGACTTTTCCGCGCACGCAGACAGCGACGGTCTCCGCGAGTTCCTCGCCGCCTACGGGGGGACGCCGATTTTGCTCAACCATGGCGACCGCTGTGAAGCGTTCGCAGCAGAGTTGCAGGCCGCGGGCCACGACGCACACGCGCCCGTCCTCGACGAGACGGTCGAAATCTGATTACTCGTTCAACAGGTGCTGTTCGATGCCGGAATCGCCCCCGAGCAGCGCATTCAGCCGTCGCGTGATGAAGTCGAAGAAGGCGACCAGCGGGTAGAGAAGTCGTTCGATGAACGAGATGGGGATGGCGACGGTGAGCGCCCACTTCGCCGCGTTACCGAGACCGTAGGATTTCGGGACGATTTCACCGAAGACGAGGACGACGAAACTGCCGACGAGGGTGGCGACGGTCACCGCCTGACCCGTAGACAGGTACTCGATAGTGAGGACCGTGATGATGCTCGAGATGGCGACGTTGACGACGTTGTTGCCGACGAGCAACGTGACGAGCAGGCGGTGGGGGTCCCCGCGAAGGTCCGCAAGTGTATCGACGCGAGAATCGTGCCCGGGCGTCTGCGAGGCGAACCACGAGTCGGGAAGTGTGAAGATGGCCGTTTCGCTGCTCGAGAAGAACGCACTCAGCGCGATGAGACAGGCCAACACGACGATAGCGACCAGGGTGACCGAGAACGAAACCATACCATGGATGCGGACGCCAGCCTCAAAGAACCCGCTCCAGTGAAGTGGGAGGGAATCGAACAGGATGGCGATGGCCGCAGTGTTGAGTTCCGAGACGGCGATTTTTCTGCTCCTGCAAATCGTGCTACTGTTGGCTGTGGCTCGGCTGCTCGGGGCGTTCACCGAGCGTATCGGCGCAACGCGCGTCGTCGGCGAACTCACGACGGGATTCGTCCTCGGCCCGTCGATACTGGGCGTCGCCGCCCCGCCCGCCTACGAGGCGCTGTTCGCCGTCGAAGAATCTGCCTCGCTCGAAGTGCTGTCGCTGCTTGGCCTCGTGTTGTTGCTCACCCTCGCCGGCATCGAGATGGAGTTTCAGTTGATTCGCCGACGCCTCCGGGACGTAGTCGTCATCGGGTCTGCGGGTCTCGCACTACCCTTTGGCCTCGGGCTGGGCCTCGGATTGCTCGTGCCCGGGAGTCTGCTCGTCAGTTCGTCACCTCGCCTCGTGTTTGCGCTCTTTCTCGCGACGGCGCTCAGCATCTCCGCGATTCCCGTCATCGTGCGCATCCTGCGCGACCTGAACGTCTTTCACCAGCCATTCGGCCAACTCACGGTGGCGACGGCGATGTACACGGACACCCTCGGATGGGTGTTGTTGAGCGTCGTCGTCGGCATCAGTCGGGCCGGGTCGCTCGAACTCGGCGCGATCGGCGTCGTCCTGCTCGTCCTGCTTGGCTTCCTCGCGGTGGCGTTCACCGTCGGGCAACGAGTCGTGGACAGCGTTCTCCGGCAGATCGGCACCGACGGGAAGGGGCAACTCGCGCTGGTCGTCGGGACAGCAGTGCTCGGCAGTGCAACGACGATTGCGCTCGGCATCGAACCCGCACTCGGGGCGTTCGTCGCTGGCCTGCTCATCTCGCGAAGCGGCGGCGTCAAACCCGCCGTCTCGGACACCCTCGAACGCGTGACCGTCGGTATCTTCGCGCCGCTGTTTTTCGGCATCGCGGGCCTCCGCGCTGACCTCGGCGCACTGGCCGACCCAACCGTCGCCCTGTTCGGATTCGTGACACTCGCCGTCGCGACGGTCGGGAAACTGGCCGGCGTCTACCTCGGGGCCACCGCACTCGGGTACTCACGCACCGAGGCACTCGGCATGGGGGCGGGTCTGAACGCTCGCGGCGCCATCGAAATCGTCATCGCCACCGTCGGCCTCGAACTCGGGATTCTCTCGGTCGAGGTTTACACCATCATCCTGAGCGTCGCCATCCTCACTTCCGCGATGACCGCGCCGCTGCTCCGAATGGTCGGCCCGCAACTCACCCGCGAACTGGCCTGAATTCCCGCCAGACGAACTCCTATCCGTCTGCCGTGCCTACGGCCGCGCATGGTCCAGAATCAGCGCGACACGTTCGACATCGGCGGCGACCTCACCGTCAATCGCCTCGGCTTCGGCGCGATGCGCATCACCGGTGACGGCATCATCGGCGAACCCGACGACGTAGAGAGCGCAAAAGACGTCCTCCAGCGAGCGGTCGAACTCGGCGTCAACTTCATCGACACCGCAGACTCCTACGGGCCGGGAACGAGCGAACGACTCATCCGCGAGGCACTCGCCCCCTACCCCGAGGACCTCGTCATCGCGACGAAAGGCGGCCTGCTCCGCAACCGAGACACCCAGTGGAAGGCACACGGCGACCCTGACTACCTCCGAAACGCCCATCTCGCCAGTCTCGACCGCCTCGGCGTAGACAGCATCGACCTCTACCAGCTCCACCGCCCCGACCCGGACGTGGACTTCGAAGACTCGGTGACAGCACTCGCAGAACTCAAAGACGACGGCGTCGTCGAACACGTCGGCCTCAGCAACGTGAGCGTCGAACAGTTGGAGACCGCCCGCGACATCGTGGACATCGCCACCGTCCAGAACAAGTACTCCATCAAGCAACGCGAGTCAGCAGACGTCCTTCAGGTGTGCGAGGAGGAGGGAATCGGCTTCATCCCGTGGTTCCCACTCGGCGCGGGCGACCTCGGCGAGACGGGCGAGGTTTTAGACGACATCGCGAGTAGCTACAGCGCGACCCGTTACCAGATTGCCCTCGCGTGGTTGCTCCAGCACTCGCCAGTCATGCTCCCGATACCGGGCACCTCCAGCGTGACGCACCTCGAAGAAAACGTCGCAGCCTCGGAGATTTCGCTCTCGGACGACGAAATCGCACGTCTCGACGGGTAAAGAGGCATATCTCTTTTAGCTCTGGCGTGGTAGTTCATGGCATGATTCAGAAGGACCTCTCTGCGGACGAAAAGGCGGCACTCCACGAACTCCAGCTCGGTAGCGAACACCTGTATCGCGCCTACGGGAAGTTACTCGATTTCCACCACGCCGTCGGGCACGCGATGGACCGGTTTGCGAACGCCGAAGAAAATCTGCGAGCGGCGGGGTATACCGAACTTGCGGACGAACTCCGTGACCAACACCTGCCTGCCGGCGTCATCGACGACAAGTGGACGTACGAAATCGTCGAAGAATTCGAACACGGCTTCCTCGCCGCAACCACCGATTTCGAAAAGCGCGTCTGTCTGGAACTGGCCGAAGGGATGGACCACGTCAGCGAACGCGAGTTGCAATCGATGCTGCGGGTCAGGTCGCGACAACAGGGTCGCTAACGCAGTTTGAAACTACGCTTCGTCTACCTTCTCCGCGTACTTCTCGAGTTCCGCCGCCAGTGTTCGCGCCTCTTCGGCCGTCAGTCGCACCGAATCTGCGTGCGGCGCGAGGGTGTCGAGTTCCGTCGGGTCGAGTTCCACCTGCAGTGAGACGTGGTCCGGATTCTTTCGCGGAGCCGTGACGTTGAGCGTGGCGAACGCCTCCTCGGTGAACCCGTGGCCCTCCGCTTGCGCGTCCAGGAGGTCGAGCGTGGTGTACGCGTTGACCGTCATGATGCGGTCGGGCATCAGTCGTCAGATGGCGCGGGCGAGGCGTCCATGCCGTCGTCTTCCGCGTAGGGGTACCACGTCATCTTCGTGTTGTGCATGAACGGGTCCTCGTAGTCCGTCTCCTCGGGTTCGGCGAGGCCTTGCAGGTCGTCTTCGTCTTTCGCCGCGATGAAGTCGCGGAAGCTCTGTCCGTCTTCGCGCTGGTCTTCGTACACCTGCAGGAGGTTCTTGATGTAGCCGGGCACCTCGTCCGCGGCGACGCGCATCTCGACCCACTCTGCGAACTGCGGGTTCTCGCCGAGGCCGCCGCCGAGACCGATGTCGAAGGCTTCGACGGGGTCGCCGTCCTTGCGCGTCTTCATGCCCCGGAGGCTGATGTCCGCAATCTGGGGCTGGGCGCAGGAGGCCGTACAGCCCGAGAGGTGGATGTGGAAGTCGGTGACACCGTCTGGAACCTCGACGTTGTCGCGGAGCCAGCGGCCGTAGCGCACCATCCGGTTTTTCGTCTCGACGATCGAGAGCGAGCAGTACTCCGTGCCGGTACAGGCGATGGAACCTCGCATGAACGGGTGAGGGTCCGGCGAGTACTCTTCCAGAAGCGGCTCTGCGAGGAAGTCGTCTAAGTCCTCCTCCGCGATGTCGGCGACGATGAGATTCTGGCGCTGGGTGATGCCAATCATCTCGGAGCCGTACTCCTCGGCGAGGTCGGCGAGTTCGATGACGTCCTGGGCGTTCTGTCGGCCGACGAGGACGTACAGGCCGACGAAGTACTGGCCATCGCTCTGCTTGTGGACGCCAACGTAGTCGCCCGGCGCGTCGTTGCGCCCGGAGTTGTAGTCGTACTCGTGGCGCAGGTCCTCGCCTGCGGTTTCGAGTTCGTAGTCGATGTACTCGTCTTGCAGGACGCTGCGGAACTTCTCTGCGCCCCACTCGTCGACGAGGAACTTGATGCGGGCGTTGAACCGGTTGTCGCGGTCGCCGTGGTCGCGGAACAGTGCGGAGATGCCGGCGGACACGTCGGTCATCTCCTCGGGCCGGCAGAACACGTCGATGTCGCGGGCGAGACGCGGTTCCTTGCGGGCGAGGCCGCCGCCGACGCGGACGTTGAAGCCGGTGACTTCTTCACCATCGAGTTCCTTCGTCGCGGGTTCGAACGCGAGGTCGTTGATGACGCCCTGCCCTGCGCCGCGGGTGTCGCCGGTCACGGACACCTTCCACTTGCGCGGGAGGTTGGAGTACGCCGGGTTACCCTTGAACTCCTCGTTCAGTTCCTGGACGAGCGGCCAGACGTCGATGTGTTCGTCTGCGTCGCGCCCGGCGACGGGGCTGCCGACGATGTTGCGCCACGAGTCACCGCAGGCCTGGATGGTAGAGAGACCGACTTCTTCGAGTCGGGAGAAGATGTCCGGGATGTCCTGCAGTTGAATCCAGTGGAGCTGGATGGACTGGCGGGTCGTCCAGTCACAGACCGCGCCGGGCCACTCGGGGTTGTCGGCGGGGCCGTGGGCGTAGTCTTCGGCGATTTCACCGACGACGCGCAGTTGTTCTGGCGTCAGGCGGCCCATCGGGACGCCGACGCGCATCATGAAGTAGCTCTCCTGGCCGGAGCGCTGGTGGTAGAGGCCCCACCACTTGAAGCGCTCGAACCAGGCGTCGTGTTCGTCTTCCGGGATGGCTTCCCAGCCCTCCTCGGCGAATCGTTCGAGGTGGTCGCGGACCTCGAGGCCGTAGGCCTCGTCTTTCCAGCCCTCGACTTTGCTTGGCATGACTCGCTAGTTGCCCTCGTCTCATATACGCCCAAGCGTGCCGTCAAGCATCCCCGCGTCTGCCCAACCGAGGAAAATGTTGCCTCTTCTACGCGGAAGTACCTCGGTGTCGCAGCCGGGGGATGTGGATGCTTTCGGGGACGACGCCGTAGAACGTGCCATCTATGACCCGCCCGACGGTCACCCAGTCGGTGACGCTCTCTTCGCCACAGACGATGCAGCGACCCGCGATTTTCGCGGCGATGTCACCGTCTGCAACACCGACATCGACGAACCCCTCCGCGAGAAAGTCGGCGACTTCACAGGCACAGACGTCGTGTCGGGCCAGCAACCAGAGGTCGCTCACGCTCACGCGACGCGCATCGTTTACGCTAATCCACGCGCCGTCGTCGAGCGTGTGGACGGCAACTTGCATATCCCGTCTTTGCACCCGGCTACCCAAAGTCCGACGGCCCGAGCAACGTTCCCCGGCGGTGATGACGAACCTATCTGGCAGAACCGGCCGCATGCGAGCGGTTTTCGTGTGAATCGGCCGTCGTAGAAAGCGGCCGTGGTTGCCGCCAAGCGGTTTTCAGGGTCACAATTTCAGGTGAACGCGGGCTTATTTTAGGTGGGACAATAGAGTCGAGCATGTCAGAAACTCCCGACGCCACGATGTCCGCCTCGACACGGAGGGATGCCAATTGAGTAAGCAGACTGTCGAGCCCGAACCTGAGGTGAGCGACGACCACGATACGAGCCACTTGGACGACTTAGAAGACGGAAGCGGCTGCACCGAAATCTGGGAGAAACTCTCAGAGCAACGCGAGATTCCAGAAGAGTAGGACGTTGTGACCGGCGTGCACAGCACGCGCAGATTTTTAAGGCTCATCCACCTACGCCGACCCATGAGAGAGGCGCGGCGACGCGACGAGATTGGCGCAGGGCGCAGGTCACCCGTCGGTGAGCCCGTCATCCGCGGTGACCCATCGGTCACCGGCGAACGAGCCCAGGAAGCCGCCCGCTTCGACCCCGACGACCCCGACAGCCTCGCCCGCGCTGCGGAGACGGTCCAGAACTTCGCAACGAAGACCATCGGCGACGAAGACTACGTCTACATGCTCGAAGGGGCCGCCGCCTGCGCTGCACTCGTCCGGGGCGAAGGCTCGTACAAGGCCGCCGCCGCCCGCGCCGGCGGTGACGTGACCGTCTCGTTCATTCGGAAGTGGGCACGCGTCCACGACCTGCCCCGTGCCATCCGTCGCCACGTCGCCCAGGGCGAAATCGCCCCGACCGCTGCCAAACACATCGCCCGCGTTCGGGGGGAAGCGCGCTTCCTCCTCGCGTGGGCCGTCCTCGACAACGACCTGACCGTCCGGCAGGTGCGCGCTGCCGCGAGCGCCATCAACAACGGGACGAGTGTCGAGGCCGCGCTCGCAGAACAGGGCGTACACCCCGGCGAAGTGACGCTGTCGCTCCCCGTCGATGCCTACCGGGAACTCCGCCGACAGGCCGCCAATCAGGGCGTCGAACCCGGTGAGCTCGTCGCCGACGCGCTCGAAGCGGTGTGGCAAACGGAGTAGGAAACTGGCAGACGGAATCGTAAAGGTTTACCACTAACCGCCGGTAGTCTGTGGTACAGGGCTGGTAGCTCAGTTAGGCAGAGCGTCTGGCTTTTAACCAGACGGCCAGGGGTTCAAATCCCTTCCAGCCCGCTTTTGCGACGAACAACTCCGCGAGCGCCGCGTAGCGTGTGCGAGCGATTCCGTGAGGAGGAAAGCAGACATGAAGGGATTTGAACGAGGGAGCAACTTGTTGCGACCGGCGTTCAAATCCCAGTAGCCTCACCGTATTGTGTTTTTAGAATACACTCGCAAAACTCACAGAGTTTTGCTCACTTCCGATGCGGCAAAGCCGCATCGACGTTCGTAATCACGTGGTGATTACTCACTTCCAGCCCGCTACATCCTCTCGCGAGCAAGTCCGTGAGCGAGTGCTGTCTCGATGCTGGAAGGATTTGAACAAGGGAGCAGCTCTTCTGCGACCGGCGTTCAAATCCCGACACGCCGTTCGACTCCGTCTCACGCCAGTCGTCGTTCGTGAACGCACGCGTTCACTCACCGCCGATGCGGCTTCGCCGCATCGAGGCTCGCAAACCCGACGGGTTTGCTCACTCACGGGGCGTACCTTTATTTCAAAACCAGACGCAGAGAGAGCCATGCAACTCGGGTCCAATGTCCTCTCTTCGTTGTTGATTGTGGCGGGTGGGTTCGTCGCGCTGGTCGGGCTTGCGACCATCGCAGGAATGCCATGGACGACGAAGGCGAGTGGACTCGCGGCGGGGGTCCAAGTGGGCGGGGCGCTCGCGGCGGTGGCGCTCGGCGCGGGACTCGTGTGGCTCGGAAGAAAAGCGTAGACCGGAGTCAGCCCCTCCGCGGGAGGTACGCGAAGGAGACCATGAAGATGACCGCGAGGAGGCTGAGGATGACGATTCCCCAGAGGCCGTTGATGGTGTCTTCGAAGTCAGTGACCTTCGCTTGCTCCTCGGCGTAATTCTCGTAGTTCGGCGAGAGCTGGACCTCTTCCTCCGAGATGAAGTTCACGACGTAGTCCTGTCCGGAGAGGGTGACGTTGCCGCCCTGTGTGAGGTCGATCGTGTTCGTCCGCGGGGCGTTCCAGCCGACCGTCACGGCGCTTTCAGAGACGCTCTGGACGGTGGTCGAGTTGTTCTGATATTGCAGTTGGTCGCCAGTCTGGAACTCTTGGCTGTCGGGTTCCGGCAGGTACTCAGAGAGCAGTCGCAGCGTCTCGTTTTCCGAGTAGACGACGTACCGAGAGCCGTTCCGGGTAATGGTCTCGTTGTCGACCGCCGGGTCAGCGGCGAGGCGCTGGGTGACGTTGAACTCCTGGGTCATCGTGAACGAGGAGACGTTCGACCCGTTCGGAACGAGGACGCGATAGGTGTCGTTGTTGTAGGGCACCGTGGAGTTGTTCGCGAGTTCTGCCGTGTAGAGGGCGGACTGGTTGGTCCACGTGAGTTCACCCGCGAAGCTGGCTCCGCCTCCGCCACCGTGACCGCCTCCGCCGCTCGACTCTTCGAGCGAGAGGCTCGCCACCGTGTACGTTCGGTCGCCGACTGTGAGCGTGTCGTTCACGCCGTAGGTTGGGCTGTCCAGTGTGATGTGCGGCTGTTCGGCCGTTGCGATGAGCCCGTAGGCCCCCGCACCGGCAACGACGAAGAACACTGCAAATATGGCCGCGGCGCGTCGTTGCATGCCTGAAGCGTCGAACGGACGCCGTATAACGGTTACTTTTCTCGCAGGCCGCGGGGTACAGCGGCGCTGTTCGTCGCTTCACGCACGCAAGCCGCCAGACGGCAGTGACGTGTCGCTGAGCTAACACGGACGCAACCACGAGCAGATAGCGTTATATGTTACCGAGTAGCATAACTGGTAGAGGTATCGATGGCTACAATGACCCAGCGAGCAGCATGGATGCACTCCGCCGACCACCGGATTCTGGACTACTTACAGCGCGAGCGACCGGATTACGCCCCGCTCATCGCGAACCGACTCGGGATGCACTTGAAATACGTAGAGGGGCGCATCGACGTGCTCTGTACGTATGGCCTGCTCGAAGCCATCAGCGGTGAGGTCGTCTACCGCATCACCGACCGGGGCGTGGCGTACCTCGAGGGTGAAATCGACCCGACGACGCTCACCCCGGAGTACGGCGAGACAGAAGCCTAAAACGAGAGGTGCGACGAGGAAGAGGGAATATCGTCGCCGTCGTCGAGGCCGCCCTCGTGGAGGAATCTGCATTTTGCGTCCGTGAGATACACGTCGCCGTCTTCGACGGTCACGTCCACTTCAACGAGTGTCGATTCTGCAGCCTTGCCGTTGTCGCAGTAGCCAGAACAGCCGTCGAACATCGAGCCGTGTTTGGGGCAGATGATTTCGCCGTCGCGCATGGCCGCGCCCATGCCCCGGTCGAGTCGCTGGTCGGTCTCGTGTTGGCAGAAGTTCTTCCACGCCGCGATGCACGTGGCCGTCTTGACGAGGATAACTTCCTCTTCACTCCCGTCCAGTTCGCGGACGGTGAAGAGGTACGATTCGTTTTCAGCGAGGTCCGAGGCGGAGACGAGATGGGTTCCGCGAGGCATATCAAGCGTCGGGAGAGCACGGACTTGAACCCGACGCTCGCCGCCACATCCACGGGCTTTATCGACGTGGCATCCGCTTCCTGACACAATGAGACTCTACAGCGCGGCGAAGCCGGTTCTGTTCAGGCTTCCACCGGAGACGGCCCACGGGCTGGTCCACGGCCTGCTCGGGAAAGCGGACGGGTCACCTCTGATGAGTGCGATGCGTCGCTTCTACACCGTGAACGACGACCGACTCACGGTCCGGGCGTTCAACCAGCAGTTCGAGAATCCCATCGGCGTGGCTGCGGGGTTCGACAAGAATGCCGAGATTCCGGGTGCGCTTGGTAGCCTTGGGTTCAGTCACGTCGAAGTCGGCGGCGTCACCGCGGAACGCCAACCCGGCAATCCAAAGCCGCGAATGTTCCGCCTCCGCGAGGACGAGGCGCTCGTAAACCGCATGGGGTTCAACAACGAGGGCGCAGACCGCATCGGCGAACGATTAGCCGACGTGGACGTGGACTTTCCCCTCGGCATCAACATCGGGAAGTCGAAAGCAACGGCCCTCGAAGACGCCGCAGACGACTATCTGTACACCTACGAGCGCGTCAAAGACGGCGGCGACTACTTCGTCGTGAACGTCTCCAGCCCGAACACGCCGGGCCTGCGCGAACTCCAGAACCGCGAACCACTGGAGCGGATTTTCTCCACACTGCAGGACGTCGGCGCGAGTCCCCTCCTCGTCAAACTCTCGCCGAACCTCACGAACGCCGCCGTCGAAGACGTCATCGACGTGGTGGAGGACCTGGACCTGGACGGCATCGTGGCGACCAACACGTCCACCGATCGACCGGCCCACCTCCAGAGCGCAAACAGTTCGCAAACCGGCGGCCTCTCGGGCAAACCAATCGAGGGACGAGCCACCGAGATGATTCGCTTCGTCGCCAAACGCACGGACAAGCCAGTCGTCGGCGTCGGCGGCATCGACTCCGCCGAAGGAGCCTACCGAAAAATCAAGGCAGGCGCGAGCGTCCTCCAACTCTACACCGGCCTCGTCTATCACGGCCCATCCATCGCTCGCGACATCAACAAAGGCCTGCTCAAATTGCTCGAAAAAGACGGATACGACAGCGTCGAGGACGCCGTCGGTGCGGATTTACCCTGATTACTGCAAAGCGCGCAGGTCGAATTCGAAGCCAGCGACCGGCAGTTCGAGGCCGTGTTCGACGAGTACCTTCGGGTGAAGCTCGCCGATGACGCCGACTTCCTCGCCGTCGATGACGACGGCGGCGGTGCGCCCGGCGATGAACGAGGGATGTTCCGTGGCCGGGGTTTCGAGGGCAACGTCGAACGCGCGACAGAGTGCCTGCAGGCGCGATTTCGCGTCCTCGTAGGACCCGTCGTGGCGGGCGAGAACCGCGGCAACGTGGCGGGCTTCTGCGACCCGCGTGTTCAGCGAATCGTCGCGGTGGGCGACGAAGCCGATTTCCGCTAAGTCCTGTGGATAGGCGCGGTGCGTGTTGTTTCCGAGAACCATCAGCAGCGACGGGAGGTTCCACGTACGAAGCGTCGTGTACTCCTCGCTGTACGGTTCGGTGATGGTCACGGGCGTTTCCGCACCGAGAGCGTCGTCCGCAGGCGAGATGCCCATGCGCTTGAAGTTCTCCACCTCGCTCGTCATGTGGAAGTTGAGCAGGTCCTGGAACCCGAGGCCGACGAGCGTGTCACGGGTGGCGGTTTCGAGCCGCGAGCGGTCGTGCAGCCCACCGACTGTCGAGACGTCCGGGTACGTCGGTTCGAGTTCGTTGAAGCCGTAGGCCCGCCCGATGTCGTCCACGATGTCGAGCGGATGGAGCACGTCCACGCGGTACGGCGGGACCGAAACCTCGTAGACCGGTTCGCCGTCCTGTGTCTCCGTCTCGGCGTCGAGGCCAGCGCGTTCGAGCAGGTCGACGACCTCTTTCCGGTCTAAGTCGATGCCGAGCAGTTTCTCGATGCGCTCGTGGCTGACCGTCTTCGTCTCGAGTTCGAAGTCGGGACGGACGAGTTCGTGGTCGGGGTACTCGACGTTCACCTTCTCGACGGTGCCGCCGCGGGCGTCGAGCGCGTAGCAGATGATGTTGCACATCCGGTCGATTGTCCACTGGTCCGTGCCCGTGAGTTCGATGAACAGATCACGCGAGTCGGTCGAAACCTCTGTCCGGCGGCCGTTGATGACCGGGGGGAACGAGAACAGCCCGATGTCGTCGTAGATGGCAGGGAAGCGGTCGAGCCCCTCCACGAGGTCGGCGTACTTCTTGCCCGTCTCGTGTTCGGTGAGGACCTCACGCGGCGTGAGTTCCTTGTCGGAATCGAGCGCGACGAAGGGCTCCGCGTCCGGGTCCACGCCCTTGTAGGTGATCGATTGATCACCTGCGCCGTCGGTCGCTTTCGCGCCCTTCAGCATGGTCAGGTCGTGGACGCCGATTGCGCCCTTGGCGCGTTTTCGGCCCATCGTCGCGTGGAGTTTCTCCTGTAACTGGATGAGCGAGTCCAGACCGTCCTCGGAGAGGTTCGCGCCGCGGACGATTGCACCCGTGACGTAGGGTCGTTCCTCGGGCACCGACTCGTCGACGACAATCGACCAGTCGGCGTCGTTCGTCCGGGGGACGTACACGCCGCGGTCGTCGCCGTATTGGTAGCGCAGCGAGCGGGCGACGCCTTCGACCGAGAGGCGGTCGAGGCGGTCCGGGGCGAACTCCAGTTGGAAGTCTCCGTCGGCTGTTTCGCCCTCGAATTCGAGGCCGAGACCGAACAGGTCGGTTTTCAGTTCCTCGTCGCTCTTCTCGTCGTGGCTGGTCAGGCGGCGCAGTTCGTCTGGGTTGACGTCGACAACTGGCATTAGTAGACTACCTCCACGTTCCGCAGCAGGTCAAGGTCACAGAGCGTGCCGTGAACGTCGCGGATATCTTCGAATCCGTGCATCAACATGAGCAGGCGTTCTAAGGCGAGGCCCCACGCCATCACGTCGCACTCGACGCCGAGTGGGTCGAGCACCTCGCGGCGGAAGATGCCGCTGTTCCCGATTTCGATGATTTCGCCCGTCTCTGGGTGGCGGCCGAACAGTTCGAAACTCGGCTCAGTGTACGGGTTGTAGTGGGGTTTGAACTCGAGGTCGGTGATGCCGAACTGCTCGTAGAACTCGGTGAACGTGCCCATCAGGTCACGGACTGAGAGATCCTCGGCCATGACCCAGCCCTCGATCTGGTAGAATTCGAGCAAATGCGTCGGGTCGAGCGTGTCGTTGCGGTACACCTTCTCGACGGAGAAGTACCGGGCCGGTTCTTCGAGTTTGCCGATTTCGTGGCCGGAGAGATACCGCATCGAGAGCGAGGTGGTGTGCCCGCGAAGGTCGATAGAGCGCGCCACGTCCTCGGTCCACGGCGAGTGGTACCCCTCGCCGTCCTCGCCCGCGCCGTACAGGTGGGCGTCGTGGACGCGTTCGAGCAGGTCCTCGGGGAGATCCTCCATCGGCGGCACGTCTAAGGCGAACTGGTCCCAGTGGGTGCGCGCCGGGTGGTCCTGTGGCATGAACAGGCAGTCGTTGATCCAGAACTCGCTGTCCGCGTGCGGGCCTTCCATCTCCTGGAAGCCCATGCCGACGAGCACGTCCTTGACGCGGTTTGCCGTCTGGCGGAGGATGTGTTCTTTGCCGCCGCGATACACTTCGGCGTCAGCCTCGACGTTGTACTCGGCGAAATCGACGTCCTGCCACTCGCCAGAGGTGAGCATCTCGGTCGTGAGACGGCCAACGGTTTCTGCGACTTCGACGCCGGCCATCAGCGCGTCCACGCCCTCGTCCGTGAGCAGCACCGAGCGAATCGTCGATTCAGAAATCTCGACGAGGTCACGACGTTCGAGTTGCGAGAGGACGTCGCCATCCGCGACGGAATCCCCCGCGACGAGCGCGGCGAGTGCGTTCGCCTCGTCGTCGGCGTCGGGATCTGCGTCCGGGTTCACGGACACCGCACCGCTGTCGATGGAGCCGTAGCCCTTGCGAGCGAAATTAGAGAGCGCGATGTTCACCTGCGGGCCGCCGAGGCCGGACGCACCGATGATGCGGCCCATCTCAACGGGTCCCTCATCAGCACCCTGTTCGAGCGCGGCCTCGTAGAGACGAATTTCGGGGAGCCCCTCTGCTGCGTATTCTTCGCCTTCGTCGGTGACGGAAACTGATTCTGCCGTCTCCTCAGAGACGGTGACGAGTCCCTCGGCTTCGAGGGCGAACGCGGCCCCAGCGACCGTCTCTTCGGGGAGTTCTGTGGCTTCCGCCAGTTGGTCGAACGTCTGTGCCTCTGTGGCGGACGCGGCCTCTAAGACCGCGACCTGTGGTTCGGGTAATCTCATTATTGCTTGTTGTCGCGTACACTGCCAGCAAGTCAGTTAGCGGTTCCGAATACACCCACGTCGGTTTCCTCGGGCCCGGAGGCCGGATTCCACCGTCGCGTCTCAGAACCGAAAAAAGCCGAACCCAGCGGTCCGCAGGGAGTCGTCGCCGGTCAACACTGGCGTGGGTTCGGTAGCCATACCCGGTGATACGAGTGGATTCGCTAAAAAACGTTCCGGACACCGCGTATGCCCAGCGTGCATACCCGTTCTTACAACCCATTACAGGGGAGTATTGACGTGACCGGTATGTTGAAATAATACTTTTCTGCCCACCAGTGCTACCGTGTGACCACCAACCGGGCAGTCCGGGTTTCGCACAATGAACGCAACGTACGCAGACGAGACGGTAATCGAATGGAACGAGTTCTACGAAAACGGCGAGTACGAGCGCATCGCCTACATCGGCGAGGAAGCGATGCCGAAACTCCTCCACCGATTCTTCGAGCGCCACGGTGCACCTGGGAGTTTCGCCTCCATCGGGTGTGGCCCGGCGGCCGCGGAGTTCGACCTGGCTCCCGACTACCCGGACACCGAGTTCTACGGCTACGACATCTCGGAGGCAGTCATCGACGACAACACCGCCCACGCCGCCCGCGAAGGGCTCGACAACATGCACTTCGACGTGGCGAGTCTCCCCGACCTCGACATCGACCGGCAGTTCGACATGGTGTACTGCCTCGCCACACTCTACTTCGTCGATGGCGTCGACGAGTCCGTCAAAGCTCTCTACGACCTCGTCGAGCCGGGTGGCTACCTCATCTTCAACTACCCCAACCGTTACACGATGTGGACGTTCGACGAGGCGTTCGAGGGGTCCCGCCGCGACCTGTTCCACCGGGTCGTGGAGGGGAAGAACCTGCTCTCCTACGAACGCATCCGCAACCTCCTCGGGACGAACCCGCGGAGCTACTGGACGTTCATGGACGCCGCAGACCTCCCGTTCGTCGGTCGGGACACGCCGTGTGTGTATCTTCGAAAACCGCTCGAAAACGAGGGTTGAGAGTTAGCGACGCGGCGACGTGAGTTCGATGTCCGCCTCTTCGAGCAAGTGTTCGACCTCGGCGCGCTTCTCCTGGTGCTCTGTCAAGAACTCCTTCATGAGTTCTGCGGCCTGTTCTTTGCAGCCACCACAGAGGCGTTCGCCGCCGACACACTCGTCGTAGACTTTCTTCGCGAAGGCGTCGTCGTCGGCCGCGAGCAGGTAGGCGTAGAGTTCGTACACCGGACACTTGTCCGCCTCGCCACCGAGTCGGCGCTGCTCTTCGGCCGTCGAGCGACCACCGGTCGTCGCGGATTTCACCTTGTCGTAGCCGTCCTGTGGGTCGTCGAGCAGGCTGATGTGGCTCGCCGGAATCGAGGAGGACATCTTGCCACCGGTGAGGCCGGTCATGAAGCGGTGGTAAATCGAGGATGGGGCGTAGAAGCCGTACCCGCCGTTCTCGATTTCGACGGTCCGCGCGAGTTCCTCTGCCTCCTCGCGGGTGAGTTCGAACGAGTCGATGTGCTCGTCGTAGACGCGCTTTTCGCCTTTCACGGCCTCGATGAGCGCGTCGAAGGCTTCCGGCGTGGCGTTGCGGTCGACGAACCGGACGCGCGGTTCGATTGGTTCCTTCCCGGCCGAATCGAGTTTGGCGACCACGCTGTCGAAGCCATCGTCGTCGGGATTACCGTGCTCGCGAAGCCACGCAGCGGCGTCCTCACAGCGGACGGTTTCGCCGTCGTCGGCAGAGAGCGCGCCGTAGGCGGCTCCCAGGAGTTCGCGCTCTGCGTCGTCCGCCTCGAAACTCGCGAAGGCCTTAGTCACGCCAAAGTAGCGCATCCGGGCGGCGAGGTCACGGGCCAGTCGGACGTGGGGGTCCTGGTCGGGGCCGACCGGGATGACCGTCGGCTTTGGCTCGCCGAGTTGCGGATAGAGGATGTCCGCCATCTGCGTGACGACGCTCTGCATGTGCGAAACGTCCGTCTCGCCGTCGAAGCCGTAGATGTTCTCCAGTTCGGAGAAGTTGGCCTTGATGCCGAGTTCGAACGCGAGGTCCTGCAGTTCGCGGTTGTCTGACTGTCGATAGAGTTCGCCCGCCTCGGGGTCGAAGCCGAGGGCGAGCAGGCTCAGCAGGTAGTCGCGAGCGTGTTCGTCGATTTCCTCCCACGAGAGACCGCGGGCGGAGTGGGCTTCTAAGTCAGCAATCAGGGCGTAGGCGTCTGCGCCCTGCTGTTGGTGCCAGATTATCTCGTCGAAGACGAGTTTGTGACCGATGTGCGGGTCGCCCGTCGGCATGAACCCCGAGAGCGCGGCCGTTGGCTTGCCCGCAGCCATCGCCTCGAGGACGGCGCGGTAGTCGCGGTGGCCGAAGATGACGCCCCGACGCATCAGGTAGTGTGGATTTTCGATGTCGGGAAGCACCTCGTCGAACTCCTCGATGCCGAACTCCTCGAACAGTTTTCGGTAATCCGCGATGGTCGACGAACCCCACGGGTCGAGCGTCGTCGCATCTGTTTCGTCCGCTGCTCCCGTGTCGTGTTCTGAATCGCGTGTCATGGTGTGAGTCGACCTACCGACAACCAGGTCTCTGTTCCGTCGTTCGCATCCGTCAGCGCAAAAACCATTCGTTTCCGGACCCCGTGGGCGAGGCGCACGTCGAGTGCCAACTCTCGCAGGGCGAAGGCGTGGTCGCGTTCGAGCACGCGAATCAGGTACTCCGAGTGGCTGAGGTCCGACACAGATTCCACGTCGGCGTAGGTGCGGAAGTCAGCACCGAACTTGAACCCCGTCTTGGGGACGACCTGCCGGTCGCGCAGTTCGGTGTACACCCTCAGTCGGCGGTCGAATCGCTCGCCTTCGACTTCGTGACCACGCGCGACGATGGCATCTGTCCCACCGTCTACGGTGAGCGTCCCCTCGTCAGTGAGGTAGGCCGCTTCGAGCAGCGAGAGCTGGACGGGTCCTTCCTCCTTCTTGCGACCGCCGAGCGGTTGGCCGTAGAACGCGGAGGCGTAGAGGGCACTCGGCGGGTCCCAGACGACCACGCGGTCGTCGATGAGCGTGCCCCTGCACGGTGGGAGGTCGAACGTGGTCGAACCCGTGATAGCGAGGGTGTCCGTGTCGAGGTAGGTGATTTCACCTTCCTCGTCCACCACGGCGAGGACGCAGTCGCCGAGCGCCGCGGCCGGGACGCGCGTTCGTTCGCCCACGGTGCGGATGCGATAGGCGATCTCGTCGTCCCACGGGCCGCTGCCGCGTGGGAACACCACGAAGTCCTCGTCGCCGGTCGGTTCGACCCAGCCGTCGCGTGCGGGAGAGAGGTAGAATCCCCGGTCGCGCAGGTCGCGGTAAACCTGAAAGCGGACGGCGAAGCCCTCGCCGGTTGCATCGGCGAAGAACGCCTCGAAATCCATGCCCTCGACCGTGTCGAGGTCGCCGCGAAACAGCAGGTGGGCCGCCTCGACGGGGTCTAAGGCGACCTCGTTGCCGTCGAGCGGCCGGCCGTAGCCTCGGGCGTCGTAGTAGCGCTGGCGGGCGTTTCCGCCGACCTTCACGACGCCATCTTCGAGCGTGCCGTTCATGACTAGAGGCAGACGGCGGGCGACAAAGGGCCTGCGGTCACACCGCGTCGCAGGTGGCGTCGAGACACCGATGACCGGACGCAGTTTCGAATTGGGGCAAGCCACACGGACAGTTTCCCGCGTGCGTGCCCGTCGGGAACGCGAACCCAGTCTCACAGTCGGGATAGTTCTCGCACCCGGCGATGAGGCTACCCCGCCGGAGTATGTTGAGGTTGCCGTCGCACTCGGGACACTGCCACTCGCCGTCGAACTCGGCTTTGATTCGCTCGTCGAGCGAGTCACACGAGCGGTCGATGCAGAGTTCGAACGCCTTCCCGTGGGTGGCGCGCATCTTCGGGAGGCCACAGTCCGCGCACTGCTCGTCCAGAATGGCTGCGTGCTGAGGCAGGCCGTATTGGGCTTCACAGCCGAGACAGGAGACGTGCGTGCGGGTCTTGACCAGTGTTCCGTCGCACTCGGGGCAGGTGCCGACGGGCGTGCCGGCTTTCGCGGCAGGCACAGAAGTGGCGGTGTACTCGTCGTGGACGGTGACGGTCAACAACTGGTCGCCGTCCTGGGCGATGATAGCCGTGTCGCTCATCGAGAGAGCGTCGGCGCGAGTCAGCCACGCGACCGGTTGGTAGCCGTCTGCGTCGTGGACGAGGAGCGTGTTGTCGGGTTTGGCGATGACGACGACGTGGCCGCGGGCGGTCTGCTCACGGGTGCCTTCGAAGATGATCGTACAGTCGCCGGCGAGGACGCGAATCGAGTCGAGCATGATCCGGACTGGTCCCGTATTGGTATATAAAATTCAGTCCACGCGAACCGTCTTCGTCTCGGTCTGTGGCAGGAGCGGCAGGTCGGGATACGCGACGTGGACGGCGTACTCGATTTCCTCGAAGTTTCCGCCGAAAACGGGGACGAGCAGCGTGTCTTCGCCGAGATAGGAAGACTTCGCTGAGAGTTCGGTGTCGTTTCCAGTGACGCGGAGCCCAGCGCGAGCGCCGCCACGGCGATTTTTCACGTGGACTTCGCACATGTTGTTCTGGCCCGCGGCAATCGACGTGGGGAAGTCGCCCCAGTCGATTTCGACGTTCGGGAGGTTGTTGGCCGACTCGTAGACGCGCTCTGCGACGCCCGCAGAGAGTCCGGCGTCGATGAGGCCTTCGACGCCCGCGGCCCGCACGTCTTCGGGCGTCTCGATACCTTCTTTCGCGAGTTTGTGGGCGCGACCTGAGCCAACGCCGTCGATGGCGGTGAGGCCGACGGCGGCACTGGAGATGCCGGTTTCCACGCGCGCTTCCACGCGACG
Organism: Haladaptatus sp. DYSN1; assembly: GCF_029489995.1. NCBI lineage: Archaea > Methanobacteriati > Methanobacteriota > Halobacteria > Halobacteriales > Haladaptataceae > Haladaptatus > Haladaptatus sp. DYSN1. The sequence continues at coordinate 561,363 of NZ_CP120470.1, read as the reverse complement.
TGCGAGGTTCGCCGTCTCCGCGGTGTCGAACCGTTCTAAGAACGACTGCATCGCCGCGAGCAGGCGGCGAGCGTTCTGCTGGATGACCCACGCGTCGGAGCGGAGTTCCGGCGGTGTGCCGCCGTTCATGCTCGCTCGCAGAATCGCGAGCACTTTGCGCTGGCCGGGTTCCATGCTGTCTGGCGTGTGCTGGCCCACGAGGATGGCGTTGATGGCGTCGCGCTCCGATTGCCGGGCGCTCACGCTGTCGAACTCGGCGGCGCAGGACACGGTTTCGAGAATTGCGGCTTCGTTCACGAACTCACGGTCGGCGAGGCGTTTGAATCGCTCTGCGGTGGTGAGGCGCAGGTAGAACTTCGAGGCGAGCACACCGAGAGCCGTCCCGTCTACGCCGAGGTCGTCGTCCATCTCGACGAAGCCACGGGAGACGAGTCCCGAGAGCGCGTTTCGCACCCGGTCGCGCAGGCCCTCGAAGTCGTACTCCTTCGGTTTCGACCGCGAGCGGACGGCGTAGAAGGTGGTGTCGAGCCAGCTCATCACGTCGTCTAAGTCGCGGAGGGTGCCCATCGCGATTTCCGCGTTCAGGTGGGCGTCCAGGTCGTCCGCGAGTCGAGATTCGATTTCCTTGCCCTCGCGCAGGAGGCGGCGGTACTTGTCGGCCTCGGCACGGTCACATACCACCCAGCCGTAGCCCACGTCGTCGTACCCCGGTCGCCCCGCGCGTCCGAGCATCTGGAGCACGTCGAGGGGACTCATGTCCACCTCGCCTTCGAGCGGGTCGTGGAGTTTCGTGTCGCGGATGACGACACAGCGAGCCGGGAGGTTCACCCCCCACGCGAGCGTGGAGGTCGAAAACAGCAACTGGATTTTGCCCTCGCGGAACCACTTTTCGACGGCGTCTTTGTCTTCTTTCGAGAGCCCCGCGTGGTGGAACGCCACACCGTCGGTGACGGAGTTTTTGAGCGTGTTGTTCTGGAGGTCTTTCGCCTCGGTGTGGAAGTCGTAGTCGCCGCGGGCACCGATTGGGATGTCGCGCTCTGCGAGTTCGTCGCGGGCCTTCTTCGCCGCCTGCACAGTGTCCTGCCGGCTGGCGACGAACACGAGCGCCTGCCCGCCGTCTTTGATGTGCGGTTCGGCGAGGTCGATGGCGCGGTAGAGGCGGCGGTACTTGTCCGCGAACGAGTTGTCCCCGTGCGTGTACGTCTGGACGTCCGCGTGGAGGTCCACGGGTCGGTAGGCGTCGTCGAATTCGAGCGTCGTCTCGGGGACCGCACCGAGCCAGTCGGCCACGTCCGCGATGTTCGGCATGGTCGCAGAGAGCGCGACGATGCGCGGGTCACACAGTCTGCGAAGTCGCGAGACGGTCACTTCGAGGACGCTGCCACGTCGGTCTGAGTCGAGCAGGTGCACCTCGTCGATGACACAGCAGGTGACGTCTGTGATGAAGGAATAGCGCGGCGAGTCGTGCTTTCGGGTGGCCGAATCGGTCTTCTCCGGGGTCATCACGAGGATGTCGGCGCGTTCGGCCCGTCGGGAGTTTAGGTCGCGCTCGCCCGTGACGACGTAGACGGAGTAGCCGAGTTGCTCGAAGCGTTCCCACTCGGCTTCCTTCTCGTTGGTGAGCGCCCGGAGCGGCGCGATGAACAGCGCCTTGCCGCCGTCGCGCAGCGCCTTGCAAATCGCCAGTTCCGCGAGCGCCGTCTTGCCACTCGCGGTGGGCGCGCTCGCGACGAGGTTCTCCTCGCGCGTCAAAATCGCGGGCAACGCCTCGCGTTGCATCTGGTTGAACTCCTCGAACGGGAACACCGACTCGAACTGCGGGATGGCCTCTGCGACCTTCACGGAGGACACCTCGACGCAGTTCGCAATGGAAACGTGGGAGAGACCGCCATCTGGTAGTGAGGTTGGTCGCCCTGCCAAAAGGCGTTTCCTAGTCGGCCGCCGTCGCGCTCGCCCGCCGGAACATTCCGGTGTTGGCCGAGTGATAGAAGTAGATGCCGAGTCCGACGGCGGCGGCGATGTTAGACAGGGTCACCGCCCAGAACACCGCGTGCATGCCAAAGGAGAGGACGAGGCCGCCGACGGCGGCGATGGGCAGCCGCACGCCCCAGTACTGGACGACCGAGGCGTACATGCTCACCTTCGTCCGGCTCGCGCCGTTGAACCCGGCCTGGAACAGGTAAATCGCGCCGAGTGCGGGGTAGCCGTACGCCAGAATCCGCAGGTACTCGACCGAGAGCGCGAGGCCTTCGGGGGACAGTTCCGGGACGAACGCCTCGGTGAGGACGACCGGGAGCAGCCACTGGATGACGCCGATGACGCCGAGGCCGATTGCGGCGAGCCGGACGCCGAGCCACGTCGTGCGCTTCGCGCGGTCGAGTTTCTTTGCGCCGAGGTTCTGCCCGACGATGCTTTGGGCGGCCTGCTGGAGTCCCTGTGCCGGGATGAACGCGATGCTCGCGACGCGCGCACCGACCGTGTACGCCGCGATGCCCGCGACGCCGCCGACGGCGAAGACCACGGCGACGATGATGAGGCGGACGATTTGATTCGTGCCCTGCTGGACGGCCGTCGGAAGCCCAACCTCGAAGACGGCGCGAATTTCACTCGCGTCTACGACGAACGACCGCTCTGAGAGCATCCCCCCGTTGCGCCCGCGAATGATGAGGGTCAACCCGAGCAACATGCCACTGCTGTAGCCGATGACCGTCGCGAGCGCCGCGCCCGTGACGCCCATGCCCTCGATTGGACCGTATCCGAAGATTAGCAGCGGGTCGAGGACGATGTTCACGCCGACCGACGTGAGGTTCATCCAGAGCGAGGCCCGAGAGTCGCCCCACGCGACGAGTCCGGCTTCGAGCGTGTCTCCGAGCGCGATGAGCGGCAGGCCGAGCGCGATGGTTCCGAGATAGGCGATGGCCATCACGGGGACGACGCCATCGACGCTCATCGGGTTGGTGCTCACGAGCAGCGAGACGAGCGGCTGGGCGCCGAACCACGCGATCACGCCGAGGAGGGTGCCGACGCCGAGCGCGATGTAGATGCCCGACCCCAGCGACCGCCTGGCCCCGGCGACGTTTTCGCCACCGATGCGCTGGGCGACGCGAATCTGTGTGCCGACGTACGGGATGAAAATCGAGAACGAAAATAGCAGCGCGACGGCGGGTGCGGCGAGACCGACGGCGGCGACGGCGTCACCGCTCAACCGGCCGAGAAAGATGAGGTCGACGATTTGCACTACCACCTGAACGAGATTCTGGACCAGGAGCGGGGCCGAAAGAACAACCAGCGCCCGGAGTAACGGTCCGTCGGTGATATCAGATGGAGAGAGCTCAAAGTTTGGTCGCCACATACTGAGATATATTTCTCAATTATTGCCCCGAATACATATATTTGACAGGGTTTCTCGCGGGGAGATATAACGTGGAGGTTCGACCGTCGAATTCGACCTGTGATGCCGCGAGAGCGGGCACATGGCCGGAAGATGCGGTGGGTCGGGGTTACCCCATCTTTTTGTCCCCGTATCCCCAGACATCTGGTAATGAGTCGCGTGCGGAAACCTGACTGGCTGAAGATGCGGCCACCATCCGGCCAGCAGTTCACGAAAATCAAACAGACCCTGCGCGAGCACAACCTCCACACCGTGTGTGAGGAGGCCAGTTGCCCGAACCTGGGCGACTGCTGGAGTGGTCGCAACGGACCGGGCACGGCGACGTTCATGCTAATGGGCGACCGCTGTTCACGGGGCTGTAACTTCTGTGACGTACAGACCGGCGGGATGGAACCGTTAGACGAGGACGAACCTGCGAACGTCGCCGAGGCCATCGCAGAAATTGGCCTCGATTACGTCGTCCTCACGTCCGTCGACCGTGACGACCTGCCCGACCAGGGAGCGGGCCACTTCGCCGAGACCATCCGCGAAATCAAGCGCCGCGACCCAGGCATCCTCGTGGAAGTGCTGATTCCTGACTTCCAGGGCGAACCCGAACTCGTTCGGAAAATCATCGACGCCAAACCCGACGTCATCGCCCACAACATCGAGACGTGCGAGCGCCTCCAGTGGCCGGTTCGTGACAAGCGGGCGGCCTACGACCAGAGCCTTTCGGTGCTCGAACAGGTGGCAGACGAATCCGACATCTACACCAAGACGAGCATCATGCTCGGCGTCGGCGAGTACGACCACGAGGTGTACCAGACGCTCTCCGACCTCCGGGAATCCGACGTGGACATCGTCACCCTCGGCCAGTACCTCCAGCCGTCACGTCGCCACCTCGACGTGACCGAGTTCGTCCACCCCGACCGCTTCGACGTCTGGCGACAGGTGGCGGAGAAGGAACTCGGCTTCCTCTACTGTGCGAGCGGGCCGATGGTTCGCTCGTCGTACAAGGCCGGTGAACTGTTCGTCGATGCGATTCTCCGCGAAGGCAAGACCATAGACCAGGCCCGCGAGGAAGCGCGGGCTGCATCCAATTCGGCCTGAGTCGCTCGTTTTCTGCCTCGATTTCGACCGCGACACGCAGTAGCTAGCCACGCCGTCGCTCGATTTGTCACGAAATTTTATATCTGACCAGAACTGTCCATCAACTCCACAAATATTCTCTAGACTGTCCCACTTTTCTCCCTCGAAATGGGCGAATTTCGAGGAATGGGCGGCAAGAATGGGGGTTATCCAAAGCGCTTTACGAAAATACTTTAACCGAGGATGATGACCTTTTGCTCATGTCAGGAAGGTGGGTTCGACCGTGAGTACGCTTCAGCGTGACCCAAGCGACCAGGTACAGATTCTCGACGAAGATGGGAACGTCTTAGAAGGTGCAACCGTCCCCGACCTCGACGACGACACGCTCGTGGACATGTATCGGAACATGATGCTCGCTCGTCGCTTCGACCAGCGGGCGGTCAGCCTCCAGCGCCAGGGCCGGATGGGGACCTATCCCCCGCTCTCCGGTCAGGAGGGCGCACAGATTGGCAGCATCATGGCCCTCGAAGAAGAGGACTGGATGTTCCCCTCCTACCGCGAACACGGGGCCGCCCTCATTCGTGGCCTGCCGCTCAAACAGACGCTCCTCTACTGGATGGGCCACGAGGAGGGCAACCGCCCGCCAGACGACGTGAACATCTTCACCGCCTCCGTCCCAATCGCGACGCAGGTGCTCCACGCTACGGGTGCGGCGTGGGCCTCGAAACTCAAAGGGGAAAAGAAGGCGTTCATCTGCTACTTCGGTGACGGCGCGACCAGCGAGGGCGACTTCCACGAGGGACTCAACTTCGCGGGCGTCTTCGACACGCCGAACGTCTTCTTCTGTAACAACAACCAGTGGGCCATCTCCGTACCCCGCGAACGCCAGACCGCCGCGAAGACCATCGCCCAGAAGGCCGTCGCCTACGGCTTCGAGGGCGTACAGGTGGACGGGATGGACCCGCTCGCGGTCTATCAGGTCACCAAAGACGCCGTGGACAAGGCCAAAGACCCGCAGGGCGAACTTCGTCCGACGCTCATCGAGGCCGTCCAGTATCGCTTCGGGGCGCACACGACGGCGGACGACCCGACCGTCTACCGCGACGACGACGAGGTCGAACGCTGGAAGCAGAAGGACCCGATTCCGCGCTTAGAGAAGTTCCTCCGCAGTCAGGGCCTGCTCGACGACGAGAAAGTCGAATCCATCGAACAAGCCATCGAGGACGACGTCGCAGAGGCCATCGCCGCGGCGGAGGCCGTCGAACGACCGTCGCCCGACGAAATCTTCGCGCACGTCTTCGAGGAGATGCCCGACCGCGTCCGCAGACAGTGGGAGGAGTTCGAACAGCTCCGCGAACAGTACGGCGACGAACAACTTCTGGAGGAATAAATGAGCGACACCCAAAATCTGACGCTTGTACAGGCGGTCCGCGACGGGCTAAAAGGCGAGATGGAACGAGACGACGACGTCATCGTCATGGGCGAAGACGTCGGGAAAAACGGCGGCGTGTTCCGCGCCACGCAGGGCCTCTGGGACCAGTTCGGTGACGACCGCGTCATCGACACGCCGCTCGCAGAGTCTGGCATCGTCGGGTCGGCCATCGGCATGGCCGCCTACGGCATGAAGCCAGTTCCGGAAATCCAGTTCATGGGGTTCATCTACCCCGCCTTCGACCAGATCGTGAGCCACGCCGCACGCCTCCGCACCCGGAGTCGCGGGCGCTACACCTGCCCGATGGTGGTTCGCGCCCCGTACGGCGGCGGCATCCGCGCCCCAGAACACCACTCCGAGTCGAAGGAAGCGTTCTTCGCCCACGAACCAGGCCTGAAGGTCGTCGTCCCCTCGACGCCGTACGACACGAAGGGCCTGCTCGCGAGTGCGATTCGCGACCCAGACCCGGTCATCTTCCTCGAACCGAAACTCATCTACCGCGCCTTCCGCGAGGAAGTGCCAGACGAGACGTACACCGTCCCACTCGGTGAAGCCGCGACCCGGCGCGAAGGAACCGACGTCTCCGTGTTCACGTGGGGTGCGATGACACGACCGACGCTCAAGGCCGCAGACGAACTTTCAGAAGAGGGCATCGACGTGGAAGTCATCGACCTCCGCACGCTCTCGCCGCTCGACGACGATGCCATCATCGAGTCGTTCAAGAAGACCGGCCGCGCGGCCGTCGTCCACGAGGCCCCGCTCACGGGCGGTCTCGGCGGCGAAATCGCCGCGACGATTCAGGAGGAAGCCCTCATCTACCAGGAAGCGCCCGTAAAGCGCATCACCGGCTTCGACACGCCGTTCCCACTCTACGCCCTCGAAAACTACTACCTCCCGCAGGTTGCGCGTATTAAAGAGGGCATCAAGGAGGCCTACGAGTTCTAAGATGGTATACGAATTCAAACTCCCCGACGTCGGGGAAGGACTGACGGAAGCAGAAATCGTAAACTGGCTCGTCTCGGAGGGGGACGAAGTCACCGAAGATATGCCAGTCGCCGAGGCGGAAACTGACAAAGCAGTCGTCGAAATTCCGTCGCCGGTCAACGGCACAGTAAAGGAAATTCTCGCCGAGGCAGGCGAGATGGTTCCAGTTGGCAACGTCATCATCACGTTCAATGTAGAGGGTGAGGAGCCAGCCGAGGAGGAGACAGAAGCAGCGGAACCAGCCGCCGAAGCTGAAGCGGAACCAGAAGCCGACAAGTCCGCCGCGAACGGCGAGTCCTCGGCCAAGGGTGGCCGCATCTTCGCCGCGCCGAGCGCTCGCCGGCTCGCCCGGGAACTGGGCGTGGACATCGGGAGCGTCGCCGGGTCCGGCCCGAGCGGCCGCGTGACCGAACAGGACGTTCGAGCAGCCGCAGAAGGTGGCGACGACGGCGCACAAGCCGCCGCGGAGCCAGCCGCAGAATCCGATGCTGAGGAACCAGCGCCAGCACCCGAGACCACCGAATCGGCAGGCTCGGGTGGCACACAGCAGGCATCCGTCTCGATGCAGAAGGCGGACCGCGACCGGACGCTCGCCGCGCCTGCGACGCGCAAACTTGCCGCTGACCTCGGCGTGGACCTGAACGCCGTGCCCGAGGTCGAACAGCGCGAGGGCCAGTCGTTCGTGACCGCAGACGCCGTCCAGCAGTTCGCCGAGGCGCAGACGGAAGCACAACAGGCCGACGTGGCGGCGCTCGGAACGACCTCGAAAGAGGACGAGCGCGTGCCGTATCGCGGCATTCGACGCACCATCGGTCGGCAGATGGAGAAGTCGAAGTACACCGCCCCGCACGTCACCCACCACGACGAAATCGACGTGACGGAACTCGTCGAAACGCGCGCAGACCTCAAGGAGGAAGCCGAGAAGCGCGGCGTGAAACTCACCTACATGCCGTTCGTGATGAAGGCCGTCGTCGCCGGGCTAAAGGAGTTCCCGTACATGAACTCCATGCTCGACGAGGACGCAGAGGAAATCGTCCTCAAGAAGGACTACAACATCGGTATCGCCGTCGCCACGGACGCCGGCCTCATGGTGCCAGTCGTGAAAGGGGTAGACCAGAAGGGGATGCTCCAAATTTCGACGGACATGAACGAACTCGTCGGCAAAGCGCGTGACCGCTCCATCGAGCGCAGCGACATGCAGGGTGGCACGTTCACCATCACGAACTTCGGCGCGATTGGCGGCGAGTACGCGACGCCCATCATCAACGTTCCCGAAGTCGCCATCCTCGGGCTCGGCGCAATCAAGGAAAAGCCACGCGTCGTCGACGGCGAAGTCGTCCCACGGCACGTGATGACGATTTCGCTGTCGATCGACCACCGTATCATCGACGGGGCAGTCGCGGCACAGTTTGCCAACACGGTGAAGAACTATCTCGAAAACCCCGCACTACTACTACTCGAATAAATGGTCGTTGGAGACATCGCAACTGGAACGGACGTATTGGTAATCGGTGCGGGACCAGGCGGCTACGTCGCCGCCATCCGCGCCGGACAGCTCGGCTTAGACGTGACGATGGTCGAGAAGAACGCCTACGGCGGGACCTGCCTGAACTACGGCTGTATCCCCTCGAAGGCGCTCATCTCGGCGACCGACGTCGCGCACAACGCCGCGAACGCAGAGGACATGGGCATTCACGCGGACCCCGTCGTCGATATGCAGGGCATGGTCGCCTGGAAAGACGGCGTCGTCGACCAGCTCACCGGCGGCGTCGAGAAGCTGATGAAAGCAAACGGCGTGAACCTGATGCAGGGCACCGCCGAGTTCGCCGGCGAGAACACCGTCCGCGTCGCCCACGGCGGCGAGGGACAGGGCTCTGAGTCCATCGAATTCGACTCCTGTATCATCGCGACTGGCTCGCGGCCCTTCCAGATTCCGGGCTTCGAGTTCGACGGCGAACACGTGCTCAGTTCGCGCGAGGCACTCGCACTCGACGAGATTCCGGAGAAACTCGTCGTGGTCGGCGCGGGCTACATCGGGATGGAACTTTCGACGGTATTCGCAAAACTCGGCACCGACGTGACAATCGTCGAAATGCTCGACGACGCCCTTCCCGGCTACGAGACAGACGTCGCTCGCGTGGTCAAGAAGAAGGCAGAAGCACTCGGCATCGAGTTCCACTTCGGCGAGGCCGCAAAGGAGTGGCGCGAGGAGGCAGACGGCATGACCGTCGTCACCGAGAACGAGGACGGCGAACAGTCCGAATTCAAGGCCGACAAGACGCTCGTCGCCGTCGGTCGTTCCCCGGTCACCGACACGCTCAACCTCGAAGCCGTCGGCCTCGAACCGAACGAGAAGGGCTTCCTCGAAACCGACGAGCAGTGTCGCACCGACGTGGGCCACATCTACGCCATCGGCGACGTCGCTGGCGAGCCAATGCTCGCCCACAAGGCCTCGAAAGAGGGCCACGTCGCCGCCGAAGTCATCGCCGGCGAGCCATCGGCACTCGACTATCAGGCCATCCCCGCTGCCGTGTTCACCGACCCGGAGATTGGGACGGTCGGCATGACACAGGAGGAGGCGAGCGAAGCAGGCTTCGACGTGGCCGTCGGCAAGTTCCCGTTCACCGCGAGCGGGCGTGCCCTCTCGACGGGACACACCGACGGCTTCGTCCGCGTCGTCGCAGACGAGGAGTCCGGCTTCATCCTCGGCGCGCAAATCGTGGGCCCAGAGGCCTCCGAACTCATCGCCGAACTCGCCCTCGCCATCGAGATGGGCGCGACCATAGAAGACCTGACCGCGACGATTCACACCCACCCGACGCTCGCAGAAGCCGTGATGGAAGCCGCCGCCAACGCGAAAGGCGAGGCTATCCACACGCTGAACCGGTAACGCTCGGGTCGCTTTTTACACGCTGTGACGACATTTTTGCTGACTGGGGACCTACAGGTCTAGTATGGTCGAATCGGTCTGGCTGCGACGGGGCGTCAGCATCGTCGTCGGCGTGCTCGTCGGATTTGTCGTCGGCGTCGCCGTAACCGCGTGGCTCGAAGCGGTCGTCTGGCCGTCGCTGTTCGTCGGTATTCCGGCGGCAGTCGTCACCAGCATCGTCGTGGGGGCGGTGGTCTACGCCGTCCTTTCGAGGCGGACGGCGCGAGTGTAGCGCGGAGCGAAAGGTTCGCGATGGCGACAGACGCGCACCAGCGTTAAATCCCAGTCTGACGTATGTTGTACCCGAGGGTCTCGGGGTAGACCCAGTGGTTTCCAATGGCAATGCGAAAATACAACCCGTTCGACGAGCTCGAAGAGATGTTCGACCGCATGAGCCGCCAGTTCGAGGACATGCCTCGACGCGGCATGATGGGCATGTCCCAGATCATGGTGGACGTAGAGGAGCGCGACGAGGACTTCGTCCTCACCGCGGACCTGCCCGGCTTCACTCGCGAGGACATCCACCTCTCGGTGCTCGGTGACCGCGTCACCATCAAAGCCGAACACGAGGAATCGATGGACGAAGAAGACACGAACTACGTTCGCAAAGAGCGACGCCACCGCACGGTTCGCCGCTCGCTGCACCTTCCAGAGGACGTGGACGGCGACAAGGCCAAAGCGTCCTACAAGAACGGCGTCCTCTCGGTGACGCTGCCGAAGATGGAAGGCACGTCGAAGGGCAAGCAGATTAACATCGACTGAGTCGGTTTTTGCTCGTGGGACCCCCAGGTCCCGCGAGGCTATCAGACACCTGCGAGCGTCAGGTATGGGAGTTCTTTTACCTTCGCCACCTGAAGCACAGTACATGGATTACGACCCCCGCACAGTCGAGGGGAAGTGGCGCGAGCAGTGGGCCGAGGCGGGCCTGTACGAAGCCACCCCTGACGACCGAGAGGAGGCGACGTTCATCACGGTGCCGTATCCGTATCCGAGCGGCGGGATGCACATCGGACACGCCCGGACCTACACCGTCCCGGACGTGTACGCCCGGTTCCGACGCCAGCAGGGCGACAACGTGCTGTTCCCCATCGCGTGGCACGTCACGGGCACGCCCATCATCGGTGCCGTCGAGCGGTTGAAGAAGGGCGAGGAGAAGCAACTGTCCGTCCTACGCGACACCTACAACGTCCCCGAGGAGACGTTGAAAGATTTGGAGACGCCGATGGGCTTTGCCCGCTACTTCATCGAAGAGCACTACAAGAAGAACATGAAGGCGCTCGGCCTGTCGGTCGACTGGCGTCGTGAGTTCACGACGAACGACGAGCGCTACTCGAAGTTCATCACCTGGCAGTACGAGACGCTGCGCGAGCGCGGCCTGCTGGAGAAGGGCCTGCACCCGGTCAAGTTCTGTACGAACGAGATGAACCCGGTGACGACTCACGACCTGCTAGAGGGCGAAAACGCCGAGTTCCAGGAGTACACGCTGGTCAAGTTCGAGCAGGGCGATACCGTCCTGCCGATGGCGACGCTGCGTCCGGAGACGGTGTACGGCGTCACGAACGCTTACGTCCAGCCAGACGGCGAGTACCGTCGGGCGACGGTCGACGGCGAGGAGTGGGTCGTCTCCGCCGAGGCTGTCGAGAAGCTGCGCTTACAGGAGCGCGACGTAGAGGTCGTCGAAGAGCTGACGGGCGAGGACCTGATCGGAACGCGCGTCACGAACCCCGTGACCGACGAGGACGTGCTCATCCTGCCCGCCGACTTCGTGGACACGGACAACGCGACGGGCGTCGTCATGTCCGTGCCGGCTCACAGCCCGGACGACTGGGTGGCGCTAGCGGAGGCGAAAGCCGACACAGAACGCATGGAAGCGTTCGGCATCGACCCCGCGGAAGTGCAGGCAATCGAGCCACGCGCAATCCTGACCGTCGAAGATTACGGCGAGTTCCCGGCGAAGGACGCCGTCGAAGCTCACGGTATCACGTCTCCGGACGACCCGGCACTGGAAAAGGCCACCAAGGAGGTCTACAACCGCGAGTTCCACGCCGGGAAGCTGAACGACATGTACGGTGAGTACGCCGGCGAAATCGTCGAACACGTCCGCGAGGACCTGAAGGCCGACTACCAGAGTCGTGGGGCCTTCGACGCGATGTACGAGTTCTCAGAGGAGGTTATCTGTCGTTGTGGCGGCGAAGTCGAAGTCGCGAAACAGGACACGTGGTTCCTGCGCTACAACGACGAAGACTGGAAGCAAAAGACCAAGGAGACCATCGCGAATCTGGACGCGATTCCGGAGAGCACCCGCGAGCAGTACCTGCACACGGTCGATTGGCTGAACGAGTGGCCGTGCATCCGCAATTACGGACTGGGAACCCGCCTGCCGTGGGACAAAGACTTCGTCATCGAGCCGCTGTCGGACTCGACCATCTACATGGCGTACTACACCATCGCCCATCGCATCGATGACGTGCCGACGGAGGACCTCACGCCCGAGTTCTTCGACACGCTATTGCTGGGTGAAGGTGACGACGAGACGGCACTCGACCTGCGCGAAGAGTGGGACTATTGGTACCCGGTGGACTACCGCTGTTCGGGCAACGACCTGATTTCGAACCACCTGACGTTCTACCTGTTCCACCACGCAGAGCTGTTCGAGCCGCCAAAACAGCCACAGGGCATCACCATCATGGGGATGGGCCTGCTCGAAGGCGACAAGATGTCCTCATCGAAGGGGCACGTCGTCCTGCCAGCAGACGCCATCGAGAAGTACGGCGCGGACACCGTCCGCCTGTTCTTGCTGAACTCAGCCGAACCGTGGCAGGACTACGACTGGCGAGCAGACCAGGTGGAGTCCACCCGCAACCAGTTAGACCGCTTCTGGTCTCGCGCCCAGGACATCATCGAGGGCGACGAAGGCGAGAAAGACCTGAAGCACATCGACACGTGGCTGCTGGCGAAACTGCAGGACACCATCCAGACGACGACCGACGCCCTCTCGAACTTCGAGACGCGAACGGCGAGTCAGGCAGCGTTCTACAGCTTCGAAGAGAGTCTACGCTGGTATCGCCGCCGCGCCGACTTAGACCGGCCGGGCGCGAAGTGGACGCTGCGCAAGGTGCTGGAGACGCGCCTGCGCTTGCTGGCTCCCATCATTCCGTTCGCGACGAACGAACTGCACGAGCAACTGACCGGGAAGTCGGTCGAGGAGTCGCCGTGGCCCGAGGTCGAAGCCGAGTTCGTGAGCACGGAGACGGAAGTGCGCGAACAGTTGGTCGAGCGTCTGACCGACGACATCCAGGACATCATCAACGTCACCGACTCCAGCCCGGAGACGATTCGCATCTACACCGCCGCAGACTGGAAGTACACCGTCTTCGACACCGTCGTCGAAACCGGCACGAACGTCGGACAGGTGATGGGCACAGTCATGCAGAACGAGGAACTGCGCGAGAAAGGCAACCAGGTGAACGACCTGGTCCAGAGCCTCGTCGAGGTCGTCCGCGGGCGCGACGACGACGTCCTCGACGCGATGGCCGAACTGGACGAGACGGACGTCTACGAGGACGCCGCCCGCTTCTTCAGCGCGGAGTTCGACGCGAACATCGAAATCTACCGCGAGGGCGAAGCCGCCGTCGACCCCGCAGACAAGGCTCGCCTCGCAGAGCCATTCCGGCCAGCGATTCACCTAGAATAAGCCGGCAAGCAGAGATACGCCGGAAATCCAGACGATAGGCGCGATTTCATTCTTTTACAGCGCGATTAGTAGGGCATGAGTGATAGCGAAACCGCACAACAAGAGACCCCGGTCCTTTCAGACGACCTCAAATCGGTCTACCGCACCGTGACCGAACCGATGGGAATGCACGGAAACAACGAGATGAGCTTGCTCGGCCTCATCTGGTTCGGGCTGCTCGTGGTCCTCCTCATTCCGCTCGCGCCGTTTATCGCCCTCGTCTGGGTGATTGGCTACCTGCGCGAGCGACTCCTCTCGACAGAGGAAGTGGACCTGCAGGTCCGCGACCAGATTCGAGCGAGAGAACGAGCGCGCAGACGGCAGGGCCGTCCGGGCTAATCGCGGTTATCGAAGCGACGTGCCGATGAGGTCGAACGGATAGCCGTTGTTGTTCTCGTCTGCGTGTTCGTAGACGACGTGTGCGGCGGCGACGTCCTGAATCGCGAGGCCCGTGGAGTCGAAGACGGTGAGGCCGTCTGCGTCAGTGCGGCCTTCCTTTTTGCCGACGACGATTTCGCCAATCTGGCCGTAGATGTCCTCGTCCGTGAGGACGCCCTCGTGGAACGGGACGTTGATTTCGCCCGAGTGGGTCGTCTGGTCGTAGTCGTCGATGACGAGTTTCGAGTCGAGTAGAATCTCGTCTGCGAGTTCGTGTTTGCCCTCTGCGTCTGCACCCATCGCGTTGATGTGGGTGTGCTCGCCAACGGCCTCGCGGGAGACGATTGGGGATTCGACGGGCGTGACCGTCGAGAGAATGTCACACTTCGCAGCCTCCTCAATGGAGCCTGCGCGAACGTCGAAGCGGTCGTCGAAGGCGTCGATGAAGTCGGCGACGGCCTCCTCGTCTAAGTCCGAGATGATGACCGTCTCGATGTCGCGAATCTCGCTGATGGCTTCGAGTTGCGTGTACGACTGGACGCCCGCGCCGACGAGGCCCATGGAGGTCGCGTCTTCGACGGCGAGGTGGTCGGTGGCGACGGCGGCGGCCGCGCCCGTGCGCTTCATCGTGAGTTCCGTCCCGTCCATGATGGCAAGCGGGAAGGCGTTCTCCGGGTCCGAGTAGACCATTGTGCCCATGACCGTCGGCAGGCCGAACTTGTCGCGGTTGTCGGGGTGGACGTTGACCCACTTGATGCCCGCGGCGTCCCAGCCGTCTGCTTTGATGTAGGCCGGCATCGACCGGAAGTCACCGTTGTACTGTGGCAGGTCGATGTAGGACTTTGCGGGCATCTGCGCGTCGCCACGCTCGTAGGCCGCGAAGGCGTCCTCGATGGCCTGGATGAGTTCCGACATCTGCGTGTTCTCGTCGACTGCCTCCCGATTGAGCAGCAAGGTTTCCATGGAGGCGATTTTTGCGCCCGGAACTTAGTTCCATCTTTCCGCGTTTCCCACAGAGAACGCAGGAAACGTCCAGATTCACCTTCGCAGGTTGACCAAAAAGCCTATTCCGGGGGGTCGAATCGTCTCATATAATGCACAGGTCCTCCCTCGTAAGTATCCTCTGTGGACTGCTGGTCGTCACCGCCGGGTGTACCGGTTTGACAGGCAGTGAGCCAACGCAGGATGTCTCTGCGACGCCCGCCGACGTGCCGGAAGACGAACACGCAGCAATGTCGTGTACCGTAATGGAAGGTGCCGAATCTTCGAACGACCTCTCTTCGAAACCCCCCAACGCACCAGCAGACAACACATCGTACCCTCCAGGCGTCTCTGAACAGGGCGTCGAAGATAGTTGGGCACTGGTCAAATCCCATCTGCACGCTGCCCCAAATGGGTCGTTCGAACTGACTGCTAGTCACAAAGAAGTGAAACGCGATGACTACGGGAGTTCAGTCAAACACTGGTCTCAACACGTGACCGCAAACACGACCAACGGGATGTTTCTCCTGAATCGAACCAATGTTCGGAACAACAAAACAGTTCAGTGGACGACCTATCAGAATCAGACGAAACTGTTCTGGCGGTCGGTCGGCGAAAACAAGACACTGTGTCACGTACTCCCCGCGGACTCCAATCTCACGGTTGGTGGGTTCGTCGATAACGAGGAGTTCTCGATAATCTCGCAGGCCGGAGATTGGAACGTAACCCGCATCGACGGGACTGAAGACCAGTTCCGCCTCCAGTCGAATTCGCTCAAAGAGGACTCGTGGTTAAAAGACCCAAACTCGTCAGTTTCAGCGTCGAATCTCACCATCGACATGGTCGTGCGGTCCGACGGGACGATTCTCGAATATCGCTACTCGATAGAGAAGACGAGACCGGAATTCGGAGAGACAACGCGAGTTATCACTGAGTACGAGCTTTTCAACCTCGGCGAACACGTCTCCATCGAGGAACCGGACTGGGTTTCAGAAGTGAACGTAACGAGTGAGCGAACAACCGACGGACAGGCGACTACCGCGTCGAGTTGAGAACGGTAATGAGACATTTCGTAGCCGCCGTCGCCGTTTCGTTCCTTCTGGTGACCGCCGGGTGTAGCGGAATTCTTGGTGGTAGTGACCTGTCCGCTGACATCTCCGCGACGCCGGTTGCCGTACCGAGCGACCCGACGTGGCCGCCCGGTGTCAATGAAACGAGTGTTTCCAATGTGACCGCACTCATGACTGGACACAGAGATGCCCTTTCGAATCAGGCGGCGGTAATTCACATAGAGCGAACGACCACCCAGTTGTGCGAGGGGCAGGCCGCACCCCACGGCGACGCAGACACCTGTGAGAATGCGACGATTATCAGGGATGGGTTCTCCGAAGGGAAGTACAGCGCCAATCACAGTCATCACTCGGCCCGTGGCTACACCTTCGCGAATTCGACGCACATGGAGAGAGCGCGCACCTCACACTATCGCACCTACGGTGAGGGCGAGCAACTGTACATCAACCAAACGCACAATGGCAACTCGTCCTACCAAGTCGTCTACGACCAGTACGATTCGTCTGCAGACCCAGACGAACCCTCGCTCCCACAAATGCTCCGGCAGGACCGGGTTGCGGAGATTCTCGAACAGATGGAGGTCGTCGATGTGACGGTGATTCAAGAATCGCCGCAGAAACGGTATCGAATCACCGCCCGTGGCTTCGAAGACTCCCGTGAGATTCTGGAGCGGTACGATGCCAACGACATCAAATCGAGTCAGCTGTCGATGGTTGTCACAGAAACGGGTGCGATTCTATCCTCCGAGTACTCCTACACCCTTGTTCACGACGAAGGGCCGCGACAGTACGAGTACGCTGCAACCCTCGAGTATCCGGATACCCTGTCCCCCGTTAAACCGGACTGGATTTCGACGATGAACGGGGTCGACATGCCACCGGGACTGAACACGTCGGGAATCTCGAACAGTTCTGCCTTGACAACCGCCCACGAATCAGCACTTGCCAATCAGTCGGCCACGATTCACTATTCGAGCGGTCGAGAGGGGGCCCAGTCAGTCGTCGTTGGGCCGAACGCAGACCAGTTCCGACTCGTAACGCGCTCTCCAGGCGGCGTCCGGGAAATCGCTTCGAATGGGTCTGCAACGTACGCGTTCAACGGGAGCGAAGGCTATCAAGTTCAGCAGGTTGACAATCCAGAACAGGCGCGTTCGAACCTGACTCACGGCGAATTCGTCTCTCGTGTCCTGCACACTGCAGAGGAAGCAGCTGCGCTTCGAGTGAGAGGCGAAAATGTCCGGACCGAAAGTCCGGTGTACTACCTGTCCGGCACCATCGAGGGGAACGAAACGTCCCTCGAGCCGGCGATAAACGGGTCGGTAGAGGAGATACGGTTTAGAGCAGAGGTCACATCGAACGGCCTCGTCCGCCATGCGTATCTATACTACACCGTGGCGGAAGATGGGGAAAGGGACAGATACAGGGAGAGCGTTTGGTTCGGAAATGTCGGAAACACCACTGTCTCGGAACCGCCGTGGTGGGGTGAAGGCACGTGGCTGGTCGGGAAGAACGCGACTGGGCAACGCGAGCTTGTAGACAGTCACGAGGCTTCGCTCGAAAACCGGTCCCTGACAATCTACGCGACGAGTCAGACAGAGTCACAAACTGACAGTGGACAGTTCTTGTTCGAATCGTCCACTCGACGCGAAGGACGAATTGCGGCGAATGGGTCGCACTATCGGGTGGACATCCAGCGCTACAATCAGTCTGCGAACGGGACGACCAGAGATCGTGTGGTCGCGTGGGCAAACGGGTCTGCACGGTTCGAACGAACCAATGTGGACAGAGATAGCTACGAGTACACACTGGTTCGTGACGAGCAAGGGAACGTCGCAGACCCAGCCGCTTTGCTGCAGGTCGAACGTATCGATGGCGACGATATCGAGCTGCTCCTTTCCACGATTGAGGTGGACTCGATTTCCGCACACAATCGTGGGACGAGCGGAGATACACTCACCGTCGACTACCGATTGTCTGGCCACAATGTAACCGACCGAGCAGCCTTCGAAGCGTGGACTGGTCACGAAAATGTGTCAGCCCTTTCCATGGAGATGACGGTCCGCGATGGCGTTGTCAGGGAGTACCGACTCGATTACGATACCACTGAAAACGGGACGACCGACCGTATATCACGAGAGGTGAGAATGCACAATATCGGACGGACCGAGGTCCCGTTTCCTGAATGGGTCGAAACAGCGAGAGAACGGACGAACAAATCCACATGAGACGAGTGATTCCAGCGGTTCTCGTTGCCGTGCTCCTCACGACGGCCGGTTGCAGCGGTTTGATGGGCGACGAACCGACGGAAGACGTTTCGGCGACACCCATGGACGTGCCCGAGGACCCTACCTACCCGCCGGGTGTCACCGAGAATGGTGTCGAGAGCGTGAGCACCCTCCTCCATGCGCACAAAGAAGCCCTCGCGAAGCAGTCGGTGACGTTCCATCAGGAGACGACGGCGACGCGCATCTGCTCGCGAGTCAACGCCTCCGACGGCGAGGCATTCAGTTGTGAGAATTCGAGTTTCATGTACGACGGGTTCATTCACGGCCAATACCTCGAAAACAGGAGTCACTTTCTGACCCACACCCGCTCTGAGTCGGCAACGATTTACGACGACTACACCGTCCGCTCGTACGCAGACGGTGAGCGTGTCTACGTCAATCAGACGCGGTCTGATAACTCGACCTACCGAATCGCGTACGGCCCAGACGGCGAACCCACCGACCCGCGCAAGATGATGTTCGTCAATCTGGACAAGGAGGGCGTACTCACGAACTACCTCCACACGATGAACGTCGTGTCAGTCGAACGGATTCAGGACTCCCCGACGGAGCTGTATCGAATCACTGCTCGGGACTTCGAGAAGGAAGACCAGTTCACGAACGACCGCGGGTACGAAGCAGTTTCTGATGGCCGTCTCTCGCTCGTCGTCGCCGAGACCGGCGCGATTCAGTCGTACAACGTCACCTACACCTTCACCGACGAGAAAGGGCGCGTCCGGTTCGAGCAGACAGTGACGTACTCCGACTGGGGCAACACGACCATCGAGGAACCGGATTGGCTCTCCAAGGTAAACGAGTCAGACGCTCAGCGGCCGGAGAGTCATACAGCAACCGCGACGGAGGAGGGACGGTGATGCGTCGCATCGTCGCCACAGTTGCGGTTTTCGTGCTTCTCGTGTCGGCGGGGTGTAGCGGCATCACGGGCGACGAACCCGAACAGGAGTTCTCCGCGACGCCGGTAGACGTGCCGACGGACGAACCGACGCCTACGCCCGAGCCAATCGTTCCCGGCATCGGAGCGGAGGGCGTGTTCGACGCCGACTGGGTGGTTCAGTCTCACGAAGCGGCACTGGCTGGGCAGTCGGTGACCCTCCACGTCGAAGAGAATCATCGACTTCCCGGCGAACGCAGCGCGCACGTCGCGTCGTCGTGGGCGTTCGTCGGGGCCGACCGAGAGCGGTTCCATCTGGTCCAGCAGATTGGTGTGGCAGCGGAGCGAAACAGAACCCTCGTCGAATACGCCTCGAACGGGTCTTCGACGTACGAACTGAGCGAGCAGGCGAACTTCACCATCCGGAACGTCGGTGAGGGCACACCTCCACAGGTCCAGAAAGCGACGTACGGTGAACTGCTTCGCATCCTGTTCTCGTCGGTCGAAATGGACGCCCCACAACAAACCTGGGAAAATGGCGAAGTGTTGTATCAGGTCAGAGGGCGCACGCTCGCCGACGAGCAGGCGTTCGAGGAGTGGGCTGGCGCCGAGAACGTGACGAGCGTGTACGTGAACGCCAAGATTACCGAGGACGGGTTCGTCCGCGCCCTGCAACTGCGATACGTCGTGGCGCATCCGGACGGAAAGATCGTGTTCAACAAGCAACTCACCTACTCCGACGTCGGTGGCACTGAAGTCACGCTCCCGCCGTGGTGGGGGCAAGACCTGTGGCTCATCGGTGAGAACAGCGGTGGCGAGGCCGCACTCGGCAAGCGAAGCGTCGCCGCACTCGAGAACAAATCGATAACGGTTCGATGGTCCAAAGACGTGCTCGATAACGCCTCCGACTATCGGTCGCGCCTTTCGTCCGTACACCTTTACGGAACCCTCGGCGCGAATCGCGACCGATACCGGACGAGAGTGTACATCAACAACTCCACCGAACAGGTCGACTTCGAGGCGTTCTCGAACGGCACCGTTCGAATCGAACGCCGGGTGACGCGCGACACGGAGAACGTCACCGTTGCCTCCGACGAGGCAGGGAATCCAATCGACCCGGCCGCCGCGAGACGAGTTCGGCAACTGTCCGTCGCCGAGGCGGAGACGCTGCTTTCTGCCATCGAGTTCGAGGATGTCATCGTAGACACGAACGCCGAACCGGGCGAAGGACCGGGGCCGCGGTACATCTTCGTTGGGCGCGCTGTTGGAGATGAACAGGCAATGCGGGAATGGACCGGGTACGACAACGTCTCCAACGTCTCAGCAAGTGTGTCAATTGCAGCGTCCGGCGCGATTCGTGGATACAGGCTCGAATACACCATCCACCGAAACGGCCAGTCGGATGGGGTGAGCGAGACGTACTACGTCCACGGCGTCGACGAAGTACAAGTCGACGCTCCATACTGGGCGAATCAGACAACAGAGCCGGATTCAGCAGCATGAGACGACTACTATCGACAATTTTGGTGGCACTACTCCTCACCACTGCTGGCTGTAGCGGCATCCTTCCCGGCCAATCCGAACCGACAGCGGACATCTCTGCGACGCCGGTACCGGTTCCGGGTAATGGTTCGTACCCGCCCGGTTCACAGCACGTCGATATCGCTGACAACGTCTCGTATCCGCCGGGCGTGACGGAAGCGGGGCTCGAAAACGGGGTCGCCCTCCGCGAAGCGAACGCTGACTGGATTTCCGGAAAACGATACACGGTCGTTCGAACGGTGATTCGGGAGCGAACCCAGTCAGCTGAATTCGACAAAACTGAAACGAGGCTGGAAATCGCCAACAACACCTCCTTCTACCTCCAGCGGACGACCTACTGGGACGAGTCACAGACCATGCTCCGTGCGCATTCGCTCTGGGCGACCGGTGACAAAATCTACGAACACGAGGTAGAGGGGAATCAGACAGAGACCGACGTCGTACACGACGGAATCGTCCATCCAACGGGAGAGCGAACGATAGACGGGATTGCCGAAGAGGAACTCGCTCTGCTCCTCTCTACGAACGGAAACGTGACCGTCGAACCGGCTTCAGTCACGATAAATGGGGAACAAGCCTTCGTCCTCACCGGCAAGCAAATTTCAGAAGACGATTTCTTCGACAGCCCACAGTACCTCACTGAGACTGACGGGTTCGCGATTGAGAACGTCACTATCCGAGTGCTGGTGACGAGTGAGGGGAAAATTTGGTCATACCACTACGCACTCTTTGGAGAGCGAGACGGGGAATCGTACACCGAGCGCGCGACGGTCGAGTACAAACACGTCGGGCAGGGGCGCGTTCACGAACCCCACTGGGCTGACGAACTCAACGGAACTGACAGCGATTCCACTCAGGAAGCGGCGTCGGCGTAGAAAAACGGTCGAAACGCGATTCGTTCAGCGGTCAGGTGTGGGAGATGGGCTGAGAGCCGATTTTTACATCATGCCGCCCATGCCGCCCATACCGCCCATGCCGCCACCCATGCCACCGCCGCCCGGTGGCATTTCCTCGTCGCCGCCCTTGTTGGTGGAGAGGTCACCAGCGGCGATGATGTCGTCAATTTTGAGGACGAGGTTCGCGGCCTCGGTGGCACTGGAAATTGCCTGCTCCTTCGCGTGGGCTGGCTCGACGATGCCTGCCTCGAAGGTGTCTTCGATTTCGCTCGTGAAGACGTTCAGGCCAGCGCGCTTCTCACCGGACTCGTGGGCTGCACGGAGGTCGACGAGCGTGTCGATGGAGTCGAGACCAGCGTTCTCGGCGAGGACGCGTGGCACGAGTTCGAGGGAGTCTGCGAACGCCTCGACGGCGAGCTGCTCGCGGCCGCTCACGGAGTCAGCGTACTTGCGCAGGCGGCTTGCGAGTTCGACTTCGATTGCGCCGCCGCCGGCGAGGACGCGGCCGTCGGAGACGGTCTGTGCGACGACGTCGAGTGCGTCGGTGATGCCGCGTTCGAGTTCGTCGACGACGTGTTTCGTGGAGCCGCGGAGCAGCAGGGTGACACCGTGGGCTTCGCCTTCGCCTTCGACGTAGAACAGTTCGTCTGCCTCGTCGCGGCGGATGGTGCCCTTGCCGAGGTCCGATTTCTCGACGCTGTCTAAGTCGGAGACGATGGACGCGCCGAGGACCTCTTTCAGGAACTCGATGTCGGACTTCTTCGTGCGGCGGATGGCGAGGATGCCTTCCTTCGCGAGGTAGTGCTGTGCGAGGTCGTCGATGCCCTTCTGGCAGAAGACGACGTCAGCGCCGACGTCTTTGATCTGTTTGACCTTCTTTTTCAGCTGGGCTTCCTCGTTGTCGATGAACTGCTGAAGCTGAGATGGGTCCGTGATAGAGACCTCGGTGTCGACGTTGGCCTCCTCGATTTCGATGGCTTCCTTGAGCAGGAGGATGTTCCCGTCCTGGACTTCTTTCGGCATCGAGTCGTGGACTGGGTCCTTGTCGATGGCGGCACCGCGGAGGAGTTCGGACTCGCCTGCGGCGCGACCGGTCTGGGTTTCGATGTTGATGAAGTCGAGGTCGACGACGTTCTCGCCTTCGTCGTTCTCGACCGTGACCTGGCGGACGGCGTCGACGATAATCTTGCTGAGGACGTCCTTGTTGAGCTCTGCGCCTTTGCCGGTCATGGAGGTCTCAGCGACCTTGCGAAGCAGGTCTTCGTCGTCGGTGTCGACGCGCTCTGCGATGTCGTCGATTTCCTTGCGGGCCTGCTGGCTCGCGAGGTGGAAGCCCTTGATGATGGCCGTCGGGTGGATGTCCTGTTCGAGGAGGTCCTCTGCGTTCTTGAGGAGTTCACCGGTGACGGCGACGGCGGTGGTCGTCCCGTCGCCTGCCTCGTCTTCCTGCGTTTCGGCGACCTCGATAATCATCTCGGCCGTCGGGTTGTTGATGTCCATCTCTTTGAGGATGGTGACGCCGTCGTTCGTGATGGTGACGTCGCCCATCGAATCGACGAGCATCTTGTCCATCCCTTTCGGGCCGAGTGTGGAGCGTACGGCATCAGCAACTGCACGGGCTGCGCGGATGTTGTGCGCCTGTGCGTCGCGGTCCTTCATTCGCTGTGAATCTTCGCCGAGGATGATCATCGGCTGACCCTGCATTCGCTGACTCATAATCAAGAGCGACTATAATTGTGATTCTACATAAATGCTTTGATTTCCGCTCCGGCCAATTTCCCACACAGTACGCCCGCTGACGCCTGAAACCACCAGAAAGAGCAGTCTCGTTGGAGAGGGTGTGACGGAGACCCACACGACGTGGACGTTCTGTTCGTTCGTTCTTTAAATACAATCTACTAGCCACAGGTCTTCGAAACCATCGACCACCTCGAAACGGCAGTCGAAGCACTCGCTCGCACGATGTAACCTATTGGCTCAGAAACAGGTATTTCTCCTCGCTTCGCCATCCCACTACCAATGGAAAATCGCAGGCGGACGGTGGTCGCGGTGGCCATCGCGGTGCTCTCGATTCTCGGTGCGGCAGTGGTTGCGGGGAGCAGTGCGACGGTAAGCGAGACACAGACCGACCAACAGCTCGTCACGCGGAGCGTCAACGGCGCAACGAACGGTCTCGATGGTCGACTCTACCTCTACGTCGAAGGTGAGCGCGAGGCAGATTCGCTCAGAGCTGCGCTCACGGAAGCGTTTGGCGACCGCGGCGTCGAGGTGCTCGAACTCGAAACTCTCGCGGACACGCACGATGCACCCGTGCTTGCAGTGTTCGCTGAGGAGCCGACAATTCGCTACGCCCCCGGCGAGTCTGTCGGCACGGTGCGATGGGCGCTCTCCTACTCCGCCGCCGGTAACGCCACCCAACTCGCGGCAGTACGCGCAGACCCGACCGCTGGCGTCACCCTGTCCGCGTCGAACCCGTTCGTTCGCACCGGAACGTTCGAAACCCGTGATACCACGAGGGGAGTGTTCTCGCTCCCAACCTATCGCATTCACCTCGCGGACGTCATCGGAACGACAACTGCAGACGCGGTTTTTGCACCCTGACCGGCAAATATTTTCTCTCCTGTGGAAAGAATTAAAATAACATGAAATAAACCAGATAACTATATATTCCTCTCAGCCTTATTAGTGTTCGATGAAAACCCCCATTCGATCCCCTCTTCGCCTCGGGTTAACGCTTCTATTGCTGTTCAACGCGGCGAACGTCGCTGCGTTCAACGCCGTCGAGAGCGATACCGAGACGGAAAGTGTCTTGATTACGAGTAACACTATCGGTGTTGACAACTTGCTCGACGACCGGCTCTATCTCTACGTCGAGGGTGACGTTCGTGATGCGGCGATGCTCCGAGTCGCGCTCACGGAAGCATTCGCCGCAGAAGGCGTGACCACCGTCCCGGTCGATTCGCTCGACGGTCGATTCGATGCCCCCGTTCTCGCCGTTTTCTGTGACGAGGTAGCCCTCGAGTACTCTCCCATCCGTTCGAACTCGAAAGTCGATTGGCAACTGTACTACTCCGCGACGGGCAACGCGGCACAACTCGCCACGCTCCGTGCAGACAACTTCGCCCCCATCGACCTGACCGACGCTGACCCGTACGTCAGCTTCGGGCTGTTCACCACCTACGACGTGACGACGGGCATCTTCACGCTCCCGAGCTACAGAACCCACATCACCGACGAGATGGCCGCTGAAGCCGTTCGCAACGTCGAGATTGCGCAGGCTTAGGCTTCATTCGCGATGTAGACGCCAATCCAGCCGCCAATCGCGCTCAGAACAATCGAGTACGCAACACCGAACAGGACGATAATCCAGAAGAGGAAGCCAAACAGCAGGCCACCGCCCGTCTCGCCGACGCTGAACGCGCCGATGGAGAGGAATCCGAAGATGAAGAACACGATGAGAATGAACGGAATCGCGGCGATTGCGCCAGCGAGTGCACCCACTTTGAGTCCTTCGTCTTTCTGCAGGTAGCCTGCTACGCCGCCGCCGAGGACCGGCGACAGCGGAATCCACGAGAGAACGACACCGATTACCGCCCCGATGAGTGCGTTAACCCAGATATTCTGCTCTGCCATGCCACCAGATTGACCCCGCGGGGAGAATAGTCTATTGGATGATGTGTTTTCAAATCCCATCAGAAAGCGTTTCCCAACGCAACGGGTCCGCAGCGCGACGAGACGCGCTGCTCAGAAGTGTTGCGTTGGAGAAAACGCCAGGACTGGGATTTGAACCCAGAATCCCGAAAGGGAACACGCTTTCCAGGCGTGCGCCTTACCGTTCGGCCATCCTGGCTCGCGTCCGAGACTATCCCCGTGACGCGTTTAAGTCCTTCTTTTTCAGTCGGCGAGTGTCGGTTCGGCGAGGTAGGTCACTACCGTTGCACCGACGCCGACGACGAGGGCCACGGCGAACTTCACGAGCAGGTCCACGGGTTGCCCGGCGACCAGTTCGTAGGCCTGTAGGAGGACCAGAAACGACAGCGCGCCGATGACGCCCCAGAGCAGACTGGCCTTCGTCCGTGGGTTCATGGACGTGGTCGTAGGCTGCGTTTGCGAGTCGAGCGACGAACCGACGACACGCTCACTCCTCGACGGAGGCGATGGCTTCGATTTCGACGTCGACGCCCTTTGGCAGGTTGGCGACTTCGACTGCGCTGCGGGCCGGCGGTTCGTCGTCGAAGTACGTCGCGTACGTGTCGTTCATCGCCGTGAAGTCGTCGATGTCGTTCAGAAACACTGAGACTTTGAGCACGTCGCTCATCTCCGCGCCGGCTTCCGCGAGGACGGCGGTGAGGTTGTCGAGACACTGCTCTGCCTGCACGTCGATAGGTTCGTCGTCTAAGAGTTCGCCCTCCGGCGTGAGTGGAATCTGCCCGGCGGTAAACACGAGCGAGCCGTTCGTCGTTGCCTGGCTGTACGCGCCGACGGCCTCGGGAGCCTCGTCGGTGTGGATGATTCGCTTCATACCCCGAGAGGCACGCCGAGTGTGATAAAACTGCATGAGATGGGTCCACCCGGCGAACGTTGAAGGGGGCTGTCTGTCAACCATCCACCGAGGACAGATGACAGACGACTACGAGATTACACCGCCCGAACTGACCGCAGACCGGATTCTCACCCTCTCAGACCCGCGTTTTTCCGACGACTCTGTCGCCATCGTCACCGGGGCCGCATCCGGCATCGGCCGCGCGACTGCGGTGGCACTCGCGAAAAACGGCCTCACCGTCGTCGCCACCGACATGGACGAGGACGGTCTCGCAGAGACGGTGGCGGTCGCAGACGAGGTCGATGCACCCGGCCCTGTCGAGACGGTGGACGTGAACCTCACCGACGACGCCGAGGTGGAGGCACTCGTGGAGACGGCCGCCGAGCTGGGACAGTTGCGCTACGTCGCGAACATCGCGGGTCTCCAGCACATCGCCAGCATCGAGAACTTCCCGATGGAGACGTACGACCTGATGCAGAACGTGATGGTTCGTGCGCCCTTCCTGCTCACGAAACTCGCCTTCCCCCACATCCGCGAGGCAGACGACGGCGTCGGCGCAATCGCCAACATGGCCTCGGTCCACGGTCACCTGGCGACGAAGGACAAGCCCTCCTACATCATGACGAAGTTCGCCCTGCGCGGGCTGACGCAGGCCATCGCCGCCGAGGGCGAGGGGCGGATTCGCAGTTTCAGCGTGAGTACCGCCTACGTCAAGACGCCGCTCGTGACGAATCAGGTGCCGGACACGGCCCGCGAGCGCGGTATCAGCGAGCGCGAAGTCGTCGAAGACGTGATGCTCGGCCACAGTCGGGTAAAGGAGATGATGGAGCCGGTGGACGTAGCGAACCTGTTCACGTTCGGCTTCTCGCAGTACGGCCAGCATCTGGACGGTGGGGACCTGCGCTGGGACGGCGGCATGACGCTCACGTATGAGTAAGCGCGTCGCCATCGCCTGTCAGGGCGGAGGGAGTCATACGGCGTTCACCGGGGGCGTCCTCAAGGGAATACTGGACGAGGACCCAGACGTGGACATCGTGGGCTTCTCGGGAACCTCGGGTGGGGCCGTGTCGGCGCTCGCCGCGTGGTACGGACTGCTCACGGAGGGGCCCAAGAAAGCCTGTCGCCTCATCGACGCCCTCTGGGGGGACATCGCCGCCAATCCCGGCGTCGACCGCTGGGTCAACAGTTCGATGGTCGCGTGGACGCGAGCGGGCAACAGCGGCCTCCCGATTCCCGAGGTCAGCCCCTACCAGCATCCGTTCTCCGACTGGGGCCACAATCAGTTGCGCGCCACGCTAGAGCAGTTCATCGACTTCGAGCGCATCCCCGACCTGCTCGAAGCGGACAGCCCCGAACTCGTCGTCGGGACGGTGAACGTGAACGCGGGCGAGTTCGAGACGTTCGCCGACGAGGAGATTACGGTCGAAGCCATGCTCGCCTCAACCGCCCTGCCGACGCTGTTCCCGGCCGTCGAGATTCATGGTCACAGCCACTGGGACGGCCTGTTCAGTCAAAATCCACCGATTCACGACCTGTTGACCAACGGCACGAAACCGGACGAAATCTGGGTCGTCCAGATAAACCCGCAGACCCGAGAAACGGAGCCAAAATCGCTCCTCGAAATTCACGACCGGCGCAACGAACTCGCGGGGAACATCTCGATGAATCAGGAACTGCGCTTCATCCACACGGTAAACGAGTGGATAGAGGCGGGTCACCTGCCGAGAGAACACTACAACGTCGTCCGCACGCGGAAAATCATGTTCAACAGAGACCTCCACGCCGCGTCGAAACTCGACCGTTCGTCCGACTTCCTCGCGGAGTTGCTCGAACTGGGCGAGCGACGCGGGCGCAGCTTTATCGATCAGATGAGGACGTCCACTTCGTAGTCGTTCTGCTCTAAGGCCGCGAGTACCTCGGCGACGTGGTCGTGGCCCCGCGTCTCCAAGTCGATTTCGACCTCCGCTGCGTTCATCGCGAGGTCACGCGAGGTCCGGTCGTGCTGGATGGCGTAGATGTTCGCCTTCTCCGCGGCGATGACCTCGATGAGGCGTTCGAGCGCGCCCGGTCGGTCTTTGAGCACCGTTCGAATCTTCAGATAGCGACCGGTCTCGACGAGGCCGCGCATGATGACGGTCGTGAGGACGTTCAGGTCGATGTTTCCGCCACACAGCGCCGGGACGATGACCTCGCCCTCCTCGTAGTCGAACTTCTCAGAGAGCAACGCGGCGAGTGGAACCGCCCCGGCCCCCTCGACGAGCGTCTTGCCGCGTTCGAGCAGCGAGATGAGCGCGACGGCGATTTCCGAGTCGGAGACCGTGACCACCTCGTCTACGCGCTCCTGGATGACCTCGAACGTCTGCTGGCCGACGCTCCGAGTGGCGATACCGTCGGCGATGGTGTCGACGCTGTCTAGCTCCTGGACGGACCCCTTTTCGAGCGACTGGGCGACGCTCGATGCGCCCTCCGCCTGCACGCCGATGACGCGGATGTCCGGGTTCTTCGCCTTGAGTGCCGTGGCGATGCCCGCAATGAGGCCGCCGCCGCCGATACCGACCACGACGGTTTCGACCTCCGGGAGGTCGTCGTAAATTTCGAGGCCGATGGTTCCCTGCCCGGCCATCACCGTCTCGTCGTCGAAGGCGTGGACGTAACAGCGCCCTTCCTCGCGCTCGATTTCGTGGGCTTTCTCTGCCGCTTCGTCGTAGTCTGCGCCGTGCAGGACGACTTCTGCGCCGTAGGCGCGGGTGGCCTTGACCTTTGAGATGGGAGCGTACTCGGGCATCACGATTTTCGAATCGACCCCGTTTCGCGTGGCGGCGAGTGCGACGCCCTGTGCGTGGTTGCCCGCGCTCGCGGTGACGACGCCCGCTTCCTTCTCCGCAGGCGAGAGCGTCGCGATGCGGTTCGATGCGCCGCGAATCTTGAACGACCCGGTCCGCTGGAAGGTTTCGAGTTTGAGGTGGACCTGCGCACCGGTTATGTCCGAGAAGGTGTGAGAGTAGTCGAGCGGTGTGTGGCGAGCGACCGCCTCGACCCGCTCTCGGGCCTCGAGTACGTCAGAAAGTTCGAGCATACCTCCGAGTTGCTGTTGCGCCGCATTAATCGTTTACGTGTAACTCAGGGCGATGAAGTAGGGGGATCGGGACGAGCATCCCAGGGGATGGGGGGCTGTCCCAAAGCGTATGACTGCGTCTGGATGACAGCAGGGAGACCATATAAATGATTGGGAGGTAGAGTGAAAGTGAAACCGGACGACTGCAGCGGGTTCGAGCGGGCGTCAGACGCTCGTCGGCCGGACGTCATGCTGGCGTATCTGCAGGGAATTGTTTGTCAGCCGACACTATTCGCGAGGTCGAACCTGAATCGGTTTTTCCTGGAGATAGCGGGTGACACGCGCCTCGAACGACCCGCTCCCGGGCCACTCGACGGGTTCGGAGACGGCGAGTCGCTCCGGGTCGCCGACGTACAGCGCGATGTCCCGGTCAGGCCCGGGGACGTCTACGCGGACGTACAGGCCGCTCTCGACGCCCTCGTAGGCGTCGAGTGAGCGGATGTCGGCGGTTCGCAGTAGCTTGCCCTCCACCTCGCTGCCCGGTGCCGGACCGAGCGTCAGGTAGTTGCCCGAGACCACTTTGAGCCCTTCGAGCACCGCGTCGCCGACGAACTCGTAGCTCGATACGACGTCTTCGACGGTCTTTCGCTCGGTCAGCGTTCCGTACACGAACACATCCATGGCCGGGGCTATGGCGGCGGATGGTTTGCCAGTTGTGGCTCGAAAATCGAGGGCGTCAGGCGATTATCGCTCGTCGAGCGGCGTGACCGTCAGGTCCTTCTCGCCGACGTAGCGAGAGCGCGGGCGGATGAGGCGGTTGTCCTCGTACTGTTCTAAGACGTGGGCAATCCAGCCACCGGCGCGGGACATCGCGAAGATGGGGGTGTAGATATCGATTGGGATGCCCATCTGGTAGTAGGTCGTCGCGGAGTAGAAGTCCACGTTGGGCGCGAGGCCCTTCTCGTCGCTCACGTACTCCTCGATGGCGACGGAGTAGTCGTACCACTTCATGTCCCCTGCGGCCTCGCCGAGGGATTCAGACTGCTCGCCGAGAATCTTCGCACGTGGATCTTTCACGTTGTAGACGCGGTGGCCGAATCCGGGGACGCGACGGCCGTTTTCGAGGGCGTCTTTGACCCACTGAGTCGGCTCCTTGCCGCTCTCGTCTACCTCTTTGAGCATCTTCATCACGTTCGCGTTGGCTCCGCCGTGGAGGCCGCCTGCGAGCGTGCCGATTGCGCTCGTGATGGCGCTGTGGAGGTCGGTAAGCGTGGAGGCCGTGACCATCGCGGAGAACGTAGAGGCGTTCAGGCCGTGGTCTGCGTGGAGCACGAGCGCCTGGTCGAACACGTCTTCTTTGACCTCGTCCGGTTCCTCGTCGTTCAGCATGTAGAGGAAGTTCGCCGCGTGCGAGAGGTCCTGGCGTGGTTCGACGGGGTCGTTACCGTTGCGGATGCGGTTGTACGCCGCGAGGATGGTCGGAATCTTCGCCGTGATGCGACGGGCCTTGCGGAGGTTGGCGTCGTAGTCGGTCGGGTCGACGTCGTCCTCGGCGTCTGGGTCGTACGCGGAGAGGGCGGAGACGAGCGTTCGAAGGGCCGCCATCGGCTGTTCGTCCTGTTCTGCGAGTTCGCGAATCTCGGCCATGAGGCCGTCCGCGATTTCGCGCTCGGTCGCCATCGCGTCGGCGAATTCGGCGAGTTCGTCCTCGGTCGGCAAATCGCCGTGCCAGAGGAGGTAGAGTACTTCTTCGTAGCTTGTATTTCGAGCGAGGTCCTCGATTGTATAGCCACGATAGACGAGTTTGCCGGCGTCGCCGTCGATAAACGAAAGTGACGACTCAGCGACAAGCACGCCTTCTAGCCCTTTCTTGAGCTCGTCAGACATACCGTGTCACTAGCTTACCTGCCGGGAAAAACATTATTGTTCGCCCGCATTCTGCCGACGGCTCCGGGCAACGTTTTTTGCCGGTGGCGGAGAACTGGCGAGTATGTCCGACGAGGTCGGCTACGAGCCGGTCAGCGTGAAGCAGGTTTTAGCGGAGATGAAAGACATCGCTGAACTGCTCATCGACCTCTCCTACTCGGCGGTGCTCCTCGGCAGTGACGAGGTCGCAGAGGAGGTCCTCGTCTTAGAAGAGCGTATGGACGTCCTCCAGATGCAAGCGCGCATGAGCCTGCTCATGGCCGCACGCAGCCCCGAGGACGCAGAGGCACTCGCCCCTGTCCTCGGCGTCGTCGGCGCGGCAGAGAAGATAAGCGACGCCGCAGGCGACATCGCGAAGGTCGTCTTAGAGGATATCGGTCTCCCTGACGCGATGCGCGCGGCGATTCCGGAAGCCGTCGAAACCCTCGTGCGCGTCACCATCACCGACGACTCGCTCCTCGACGGGATTTCGCTCGGTCGCGAGAACATCGAGACGGAGACGGGCGTCCGCATCATCGCCCTGCGCCGGAGCGGAACCTGGCTGCTCAACCCCGACCACGAGACGAAACTCGCCGCAGGCGACGTCATCCTCTTGCGCGGTCCCGAGGAAGGGGTCGCGCAGGTGTTCGAGCAGGCGAGCGGCCGCGCCTACGTCCCGCCGACGCCGCCGGAACCAGGCATCGAGGACTTAGAACGCGCCGTCGATTCCATCGTCCTGATGAAGAACATGGCCGAACTCGCCGTCGATTTGGCCTACGGTTCCGTGCTGTTCGACAGCGCCGAAGTCGCAGAGGAAGTCGTCGAACTCGAAGCCGAAGTCGACGCCCTCCAGTCGCGCTTCGAGGCGTGGGTGTTGCAGGCGGCCAGCAGGGTGGACGACCCCGTGCAGTTGCGTGGTCTCGTCCATCTCGCGCGGTCGACGGAAGTCATCAGCGACGCCGCCCTCGAAATCAGCGAGGGCGTCCTGCGCGGCCTCGGCACGCACCCCGTCGTCGAACAGGCGGTGCTCGAAAGCGACGAGGTCATCGTCCGCCTGAACGTCGCCGAGGGGAGCGACTTAGACGGCGTCACCCTCCGCGACAAGATGGTCAAGACGGAGACGGGAATGCGCGTCATCGCGGTCCACCGCCGCAACAAAACCCACGACGCCCGCGGCGTCCCCGACGAGTGGGTCGTCTCGCCGGGGCCGCTCACGGCACTCCACGGTGGGGACGTGCTCATCGCAAAAGGAACGCGAACGGGAGCGGAGCGCCTCGCACAACTGGCCGGTCAGGACTCCCTCGACAATCTGTAGGCCGACCGCAGCACGAGGATGACCGTCGCGAACGCGCCGAGCGACGTCGCGAGGACGAACCCGAGCGCGATGTAGAAAAACGGCGAGCGGAACGTCCCCGGCAGGATGACGAAGAAGACGAAGATGGCGACCGTAGCGAGCACGCCGAATGCGAAGCCACGACGGGCGTTTTGTGGCACATTCAGCGCATCGACCATATTCGCTCGCGGGGAGCGGGACCGTTCGTCTGTCACAGCCGGAAGTTGGGACGCGAGTGCAAAAACCACGTTGATTTTCCGCATACCGAACGGCTAAAGAGCGTGGGGCCGCCGTCTAGGGGTAATGACGACCCTCGGCACGGCAGTGGCCGAACCAGGCGAGATGGACGTCGGTCGGTTAGCCGTCGGCGAACTCCGCGACGGCAGTCCGCTTCGCCTCCCTGTCGCCGTGATAAACGGGGCCTCCGAGGGGAAGACACTCTATATCCAGGCGGCGAGCGACGGCGACGAACTCAACGGTGTCGGCGTGCTGAAGACGTTCGTCCCACAGCTCGACCCTGCTGAACTCACTGGAACGATTCTCCTCGTCGGCATCGTCAACTACCACGGCTTTCAGGTGGCACAGCACCGCAACCCAATCGACGACACGAAGATGAACCGGGCATACCCCGGCGACAAACGCGGCACCTCCTCTGAACGCATCGCCGCCGCAACGTTCGAGGTGGCCAGTCAGGCTGACTACGTCTTAGACCTCCACCAGGGCTCGACCAGTCGGATGATAAACGAGACGCGCGTCCGCTGTGGTCGCCGCCACCACCTCCACGACGAGTGTCTCGAACTCGCCCGCGTGTTCGGCTGTGGCCACGTTCTGGACCAGAAAGGCCCGAACGGCCAACTCGCCCGCGCCGCCCCGGACAAGGGCATCCCGACCATCGACCCCGAACTCGGCGGTGCGGTTGGCTGGGACGAACAGAGCATCGGCATCGGCGTCCGTGGCATCTACAACGTGCTGCGCTACTACGGCTTCTTAGACGGCGACGTGGACGTCGAACCCCAGACCCGCGCCCGCGGCTTCCGCCAGTTCGGCGCGCCCGCCGGCGGCGTCGTCACCTTCGAGAAGGAACTCGGCGAGTGGGTCGCCCCCGGCGACACGCTGTTCCGGGTGACCGACGTGTTCGGGACGGTAAAGGAAATCGTCGAATCGGACACCGACGGCATCTTCTGGCGAACCCGCCGCCTGCCACAGGTCGCAACCGGCGAGTACGTCTGCTCCGTGGGCGTCGACATCGACGAAATCTGATGCTCGCCTGTCCCGCCTGCGACCGAACCTACGAATCCGGCCCCGACGAGCCGTGGCGCTGTACGTGCGGCCACGCCCTCGAATTCGCCGAGCGACCGCTTCCCGACGGCCCTGCACCCGACCCCGTCGCGCTCGACACGCGACCCGGCCTCTGGACCTTCACGGACTTTCTGCCGATGGACTCGCTCGTGACCCTCGGTGAAGGCTGGACACCCCTCGTCGACGCGCCCGACTGGAACGCCCAGTTCAAACTGGAGTACGTCTTCCCGACGGGGAGTTTCAAAGACAGGGGCGCGACGACGACGCTCTCACAGGCCAAAGCACTCGGCGTCGAAACCGTCATCGAAGATTCGTCCGGGAACGCGGGGGCCGCCATCGCGACGTACGCCGCCCGCGCCGGCATCGACGCCGAAATCTACGTCCCCGCCTCGGTGAAACCCGCAAAGCGCCGAGCCATCGAGCGGGCGGGGGCAACCGTGATTCCCGTCGAGGGAAGCCGCGAAGCCGTCACCGACGCCTGCATCGAGGCCGTCGAGCGCGGCGAGGGCTGGTACGCCAGCCACGCGTGGAACCCCACCTTCTTCGCCGGGACGCAGACTGTCGCCTTCGAAATCGCCGCCCAACGCGACTGGGACGTGCCGGACGCCGTCGTCCTGCCACTCGGCCACGGGACGCTGTTTTTGGGCGCGTACCGCGGCTTCAAAGCCCTCCTCGACGCTGGCTGGACCGACGAAATGCCGCGATTGCTGGGTGCGCAGGCTGCTGGTTTCGCCCCGATTGCAGACGAATTGCACGGCGATTCGGGCGAGCAAAACGACGTGGCTGACGGCATCCAGATTCGCGAACCCGCACGCAAGGACCAAATTCTGGAGGCCATTCGGGAGACAGGTGGCGATGCGATTGCCGTCGGGGAAGCGGAGACGGCGCGAGAACTGGAGAACCTCCACCGTGCCGGCTTCTACGTCGAACCGACGTGCGCGGCCGCCCCTTCTGCGCTTTCGGTGTATCGGGAACGAGGGGAACTTGCCGACAGCGACGACGTGGTCGTCCCGCTCACGGGGAGCGGGCTGAAGATGAGATGACGGCCGGAATGGCCGTCGCTCGGTAGAATGAGGGTGTGTACCTGCTGGCGCGGCGTTCGGGCGTCGGGCGAACGCCACAGGCCAGGGGTCGCCGGAAGGGGAGCCGTCGACCCGCGGCGGCCGCGCCAGCAGTGGGTATGGCAGTCGGAGGCGCTGGATGACGCCTCCAGGGACCGCGAGGGGGACGCGGTCGGGTGGTGCAGCGCAGTGGGGGTGCGCAGTGGTGGTGGTTCACAGCCGCGCGGGGGACACGGCCGGGGCGATTCACCCGGTGGAAGCCACCGGGGAGCTCCAACCATGAGGGTTGGAGGAGGGTCTGAGTCGTTCCTCAGCGCGCGTCTTTCAGGTCGACGAACGAGCCTGCAGCGGCGGTGATCCACTGGGTCATCAGCTCGTCTTCGGTCGCCTCACGCGGGTACACGGTGCACTCCTCTGTCGGGCCGTTCGTCTCGAGGGTGTAGTCGAGGTCGAATTCCGGCCAGCGGTCGCGCGAGGTGAACTCGGAAGTTGCCGCGCCGTTCGTCCATTCGGACTCGCTGAGGTCGTATTCGTTTCCGCTCATGGTTGGGGTCTCCGTTCACGCCGGGTCGTCGGCGCTTACTCCATCCAAGAACACATACCACCTTTCCTATACACTGACTAATCTAACCGTTAATTCCGTTCGAAGGACTGAAACGGTCTGAAACGATTCGGAAGCGACTGTAAGGATAGGCTAAAAACGCAAGACGCTAGCGCTCTGTGTGAGTTTCACAGTCGAACCCGCCACGAATTAACGGTTTTGCGATATGTCTCCGGGCACACGGGGGCACTTCGTACCAACCGGGTTCGATGTCGCGCGCGACGGAAACCTCGACCTTGCCCGGCGCGGTCGTCCCACAGTCGCGACAGCGATAGCCCTGGTTCGCGCCCGCAGACTTCATTCGCCGGTCGCACCCGGGACACGTGGGCGTTTCGAGCGCGGTGGTCTGCACGGCGCGAACTGCGAATTTCTCGAGTTTCAGCGTGCCGTCGCTGCATTCGCCACACACCACGAGGTCGTCGCCGACCCGCAAGTTTCGGACGTGGTCGCGAAACCGCTTCGTCGGCTCGAATGCCGCACACTGCAGGCGATTAATCCCGGCTTGAATCTCGAAGAAGACGTGGCCGCCCTCCCGCGTTTCCGGTGGGGTGGTAACGACCCCCGAAAGGCGGTACGAGCGGCCGTTTTTTGCAGTGGAAATGGTACCCTCTCGGAGGTGAGCGTCGGTGCCCTGGTTGGTCACGAACAGGGCCGTCTCGGCGACCGGTTCACTCTCGATGGCGGCGGCGACTTCCCGGACGGCGTCGGGGTCGTCGCCACGGATGCCGTAGAGGATGGGACCGGGCGTGTGGGGCACGCAAACGGCCTGCCCCTCCACTTCGTCCACCGTGTCCCAGACCGCTGGATAACCGGCTTCCGCCGCGGCAAACACGGAATCGTAGTCGATGTCACGCTCCGTTCCCCACCGCCCGCGGGGTCTATAAGAGATGTGCTCGTAGGTCCACTCTGAGAAGGTGTCCCACGCGCCGACGGCGGCGAGCGCCCCGATGAGGCCCCGTCCCTGCTTCCACTCAGCATGAAGGAAGCCGGCCTGCTCGATGAGCGCGCGGGCGTCGTCGATTTCGTGAAAGTCGCGGACTGCGGCCCGAGCAAAGTCGATAACATCCGCAGAGACGGCATCATCGGGACAGACGACCACGCCGGGATTCGTGCGCGGGTCTGCGGTTTCGGCCGAGGATTCGACCTCGTCGCGGGCGAGTTCGAGGGCCGCCTCCGGGTCGCAGTCAGTGTGGATGCAGAGAGCGGCGTTACCCCGGGTTTTGTGCTTGACAGCAGGATTCAGCCGCACGAGGAGGAGTCGGTCAACGTCGTTGCCAGCCTCGCGGATGCGGCGTGCGACCCGGGCAGCGGCGTAGGTCGTACACATCCCGCGGTCGCGTGAATCCGTGTCGTCGAGGCCAACGAGCGTCACATCGAGGCGTTGTCGGTGCGCGAATTTCCCGGTTTCGGACCGGGGACAGAATATATCAATCTATCCCCACAGACCGGGCAAATCGCCCGAAGGAGTGGGTTTTCGAGTGGCACAACGCATATATGGCAGGAATAGCTTATTATTGTCCATGTCACGGTCAGCACTGGTCGAGAACGTGACCGCAATGCTCGCCGACGCGGGCTTTACGGTGAGCGACCGGTGTGCCATCCGTCCGAAAAGCTTCGACGTGGCGGCCCGCCGGCACGATGACCTCATCCTGGTCAAGATTCTCGGCAACATCGACGCCCTCGACGCACACACGGGCATCGAGATGCGTCGCCTCGGGCAGTTTTTGGACGCGACACCCCTCGTATTGGGCCTCAGAACCCGCGACGAGGACCTGAAACCCGGGGTCGTCTACTTCCGACACGGCGTCCCCGTCGTCAGCCCGGACACCGCGATGGACCTCTTCGTCGAAGGGGTTCCGCCGCTCATCTACGCTGCACCGGGCGGCCTGTACGTAAACATCGACGCCGAAGTGCTCGCAGACGCCCGCGAGGAACAGGGCTGGAGCCTGGGACAACTGGCCACCGAACTCGGCGTCTCGCGGCGCACCGTCTCGAAGTACGAAGACGGCATGAACGCGAGCGTCGAGGTCGCGGCCCACTTAGAAGAACTGTTCAACCGACCACTCACGAGTCCCGTCGAGATGCTCGCGGAGGAACTCGACGAACAGGAGCGCGAACCCGACACCGCGGCGGTCGACCCGGACGACGAGCAACTCGTGACCATCCTCACGCGGGTCGGCTACCAGGTCCACCCGACCGCTCGCGCCCCGTTCAAGACCGTAAGCGAGACCGACAACCGCGAAGACCGCGTGCTCACTGGCCACTCCGCGTTCACCAAAACCGCAGAAAAGCGCGCTCGCATCATGAGTTCGCTCGGCGAAGTCACCCGCACCCGGTCTGTGTACGTCGTCGACCGCGCGAAACGCGAATCGGTCGAGCACACGGCCATCATCGAGCGCGATGAAATCGCCCGCATCGACGACCCCGACGACCTACGTGACCTCATCTACGAGCGCACGAAGCGCTCTGGCTCTGAGGCCTGAGTCACTCAGGTTGTTTTTCTCGGGCCTGCGCTCGCTCTTCGACGTTTTCGAGCGTTTCAGTGTCGAGCAGTCGCTCTAGCTTGCGCTCGAACTGCTCGTCGGTGAGTTCGCCGCGTGCGTAGCGGTCTCTGAGGGTATCGAGCGCGTCGCGCTGGCTCTCGTCGTCTGCGTCCTGCATCGGTGAAGTGGCGTCTTCCTCGAGTTCCGGTTCCTCCTCGTCGTCGCCGAACAGGATGCCGACGATAGGGACGATGACGATGTACCCAAACAGCATGAACGGGAGCCACCAGTCCAGCCCCGACAACAGCGCGGCGAGCCAGATGCCGGTGACCAGCAAACTCGCGATTCCGGTCGCGTTCCCCACGAGTCGCTCCCGGAGTGTCGAACTCATACAGTGCAGTTGGCGCGAGGGGAGTAAAAATCAGGGCGGTGAATCTGCTATCTCGCGGCCAGTTCTCCAGTCGAAACGAGGGGGTGTGGGTGGCGTTGGCGAACGCCACCGCGACGAACGGTCCGGGAACGCGGGATTACGCGTAGGTCTCTTCTAAGTACTGGACGATGTCCGAACTCTCCGGCATGCCGGAGACGTCGTGCTCTTCGTCGACGAGGACGGGAACGCCGGTCTGACCGCTCACATCCTTCACTTCGGTGCGCTCGCTACGCGCGGCCGGTACCTCGATGGATTCGTACTCGAGGTCCAGTTCGTCGAGTTTGCTCGTGACCTTCGCACAGAACGGGCACCCGGGGAGTTCGTAGAGTTGAATGGAACTCATCAGACACACGTATGGGTGGAAGCATAAAAAGCCAACTGGCGGTGTGCGGCCCGCGCACACCAGCGGCCAGTTCAGAGTTGGCCGGCGAGCAAGCCGCTCGTACGGACGAAGAAGTAGAAGACGAACAGCACGGCGAGAATCCACTGGCCGGCGTGGACGTCGCGTGCCTCACCGACGGCAGTCTTCACGAGCGGGTAGGAGATGATGCCCGCGGCGATGCCGTAGGCGATGGAGAACGTGAATGGCATCACGAGGATGGTCAGACCCGCCGGAACGGCGTGGGAGATTTTGTCCCATTGCACGTCCGCGATGTTACGGAGCATGAGCACCGCGACGACCACCAGCGCGAGGTGCGAGGCGTAGAGCGGGACGGCCGCGGCGAGTGGGACGAGCGCGAGCGAGGCGAGGAACAGGAGGCCAACCACGAGTGCAGTCATACCCGTGCGACCGCCCTCCTCGACGCCAGTCGCGGATTCGATGTACGTCGTGACCGTCGAGGTGCCGAGGATGCCGCCCGCGGTGGTGCCGACTGCGTCGGCCATGAGCGGTTTGTCGATGTCTGGCAGGTCACCATCTTCGTCGAGGAAGCCCGCCACCTGCGCGACACCCGTCAGCGTGCCTGCAGTGTCGAAGAAGTCCACGAAGAAGAACGTGAAGACGATGAGCGAGAAGGCGAGGGCGTCGACGTTCTGGAAGCCCTGGATGAATGCGCCGACGAGTGGCGTGATGTCGTAGCCTGCGGCGGAGTAGGCAATCTGGGTCGACCCGACGAGCGAACTGTCGGCGAGCGTCGTGCCCTGTGGGGCCTGGTCTGCCGGGAACGCCCGGTAGCCCATCGCGTGGGCCGCGTAGCCAGCGATGGTGGTGAGGATGATGCCGAGAATGATAGATCCGCGAACGCCGCGGGCGTAGAGCGCGAAGGTGACGAAGAGGCCGACCGCCGAGATGATGGCGACCGGGTCGGAGGCGAAAACTGGGTTGAAGGCGACGAAGGTGGCGGCGTCGCCGGTGACGACGCGCATGGCTTCGAGGCCGATGATGGCGAGGAACAGCCCGATACCGGTTCCGACGGCGAATTTGACGGGTTCGGGGAACAGCCCGATGATGAACTCACGTGCCCCGATGGCGGTGAGCGCGATGAACAAAATCCCCTCGACGACGACGGCGGCGAGCGCCGTTTGCCACGGGACGCCGAGGCCGAGGACGACGGTGAACGCGAAGAACGCGTTCAGGCCGAGGCCCGGAGCCTGCGCGAACGGCCGATTCGCGTAAAAGGCCATCACGAGCGTGGCGATGGCGGCGGAGATGAGCGTGACGACCGCAATCATCTGGAAAGTTTGTGCGTCGGTGCGCCCGGGGACGTCGATTGCGAGGTTGAGAATCGCTGGGTTGACGACGACGATGTAGGACATCGTGAGGAACGTCGTGAGCCCGGCGAGAACCTCCGTCCGGAGGTCCGTGTTGTATTCCTCGAAGCCGAAGTAATCGGCAATTGTGTCAGTTATCGCCATAATGCACGTTTAAGCACAGCGCCTGAAGTAGACTTAAGTCTTATCCAATCTTCGCCACGAAAATCAGCACAGACGTGAATACCTCACGGTTCGAGCTGGGTGAGCGCGCCGACCGGGGCTGGGGTGAGTTCGCGCGCTCGGCCAATGCCCTCCTCGCCCACGGCGATGAGCGCGAACACGCCACCCACGTCGGCGTCGGCACTCGCGGCGATGTCGAGGAGGAGTTCCTGCGTCTCGCCCGAACGAATCAGGTCGTCGACGACGAGCACGGAGTCGTTCGCGTCGATGGCCGAACTCGGGAGGTAGTAGGTGAGTTCGATGCCAGACTGGAGGCGCTGGCGGGCCTCGATGAAGTCCTCGACGGCGGTCTCCTTCGACTTCTTCGCGTAGGCGAGCCGTGCGCCGAAGTAACTCGCCATCGCGGCGGCGAGCGTAATGCCGTCGGTGGCGGCCGTGAGCACCACGTCGGGCGTTTCGAATTCGAAGGCATCTGCGGCGATTGGGGCGACGAGGTCCAAGAAGGACTGGTCGAAGACGACGCCGGAGTTGTCCACGTAGCCTTCGTCGTCCACCCGGATGCGAGAGTGTAGTTCGCGGGCGAGTTCCTCGCGGCCGACGCCGCCGACGACTTCGCGGGCGCGTTCGACGCCGGGGAGGACGTGGCCGTTGACGTAGCGATTCAGGTCACCGGCGGGGAGGCCGGTGAGGTCGGCGAGCTCGTCGTAGGTCCGGCTCTGCTTCAGCATTCGCAAGACGGCGACTGCCTGCAACTGGATGGCGGCTTTCTCCGCTCGATTCATGCCCTGTACCTCACGTTTGCACAGTTATGAATACATCGATGGATTGTCGTCTTGGAAGTAACCATTGACGTGCATTAGCACGGCGGCGTCGTGTTACGGGAGAAGAACGAAGAGCGGTGCGGTTGCGGTGTGGAAGCTGTCCAGTGTAACACCCGAACGTGAGCGAAGCGAGCGTTCGGTTTTTTCGGGCGCGTTTTTGCAACGAGCGGTTTGCCGAAGGCGAACCCGAGTTGTAAAAAGGTGCGTTACCAGGGTTCGTTCTTCAGTCCAAGAACGTAGGCGATCACGTTCGTGAGGATGTGGAGAACCGGCGTGAGGATGAGCACGGTCACAATGACGGGGAGGGTGAACGTCTGTCTGAACCAGCCGGTTGCGACGAGGAAGGTGAGCAGGAGCGCCACGACGACGAAGTCGAGTTGGTCAAGCAGGGGGAAAGCGGCCCCGCGTTCGCGTCCCGACCGGCGCTTGATGAACGAAGCGAGGATATCGCCGAGCATCGCACCGAAGGCGAGGCTGAAGGCGGCGACGAGCGGGAACGCCGGGAGGGTGAAGTCGAGCAGCTGGTTGAGCGAGGGGCGGATGGCGTTTAGCGCGACGCCGACGAGGACGCCGATGAGCGTTCCGGCGGCGGTTCCGCGCCAGGTCTTCCCGTCGCCGAGAATCCGTCTGCCCCGCCACGTTCGACCGCCGTCGATCGGCGGGCCGCCGCCGAAGAGGACCGCCGCGTTGTTGGGGATGTAGGCCGGCAGCATCGCCCAGAAGGCAATCGCAATCACCGCAAAGATACCCATATACTCTCCCTGAATCGCGGCGGTGACTTAATCTCGGGTGGTTCTCGTCTGGGACGTAGTCAAAACAACATTCTGAATAGGGGAGCGAAAAAAGTGCCTGCAATGATTCCGCCCATCGCGAGCAAATTCGTGGCCGGTGAGACGGAGGCGACCGTCTTAGACCACACCCGAAAACTCAACGAACGGGGCGTCAAGGCCATCCTCAATCTGCTCGGCGAACACTACGACGAGCGCGCCGAGGCCGACGCCGACGCCGACGTATACATCGACCTCGTCGACGAAATCGCCGCGGCGAATCTCGACGCCTGCATCTCGGTGAAACCGTCACAGGTAGGCCTCGACTTCGGCGCTGACGTGTTCGGGGAGAACGTCACGCGCATCGTCGACCACGCCGCAGCCAAAGGGGTTTTCGTCTGGATTGACATGGAAGACCACACGACGACCGACGACACCCTCGACGTGTTCGAGGAACTCGCCCGCAAACACGAGGGCGGCGTAGGGCTCGCGATTCAAGCAAATCTGAAGCGCACCAAAGCAGACTTAGAACGACTCGTCGACGTGCCGGGCAAGATTCGACTCGTGAAGGGGGCGTACGACGAACCGAAAGCAATCGCCTTCAAGGATAAAGCGGACGTGAATCAGGCGTACAAGGACTACCTGAAGTTCATGTTCGAGGAGTTCGAGGGCGGCATCGCCGTCGGGAGCCACGACCCGGCGATGATTGCCTACGCGAAGGAACTCCACGAGGAGTACGGGACGGACTTCGAGATTCAGATGCTGATGGGCGTGCGGGAATCGGCGCAGTACGAACTCGCAGAAGAGTACGAGATGTGGCAGTACGTGCCCTACGGCGACCGCTGGGCGCAATACTTCTATCGTCGCGTCATGGAACGTAAAGAGAACGTCCTGTTCGCGCTTCGGGCCATCGTCGGGCGCTGAGCCGCGCTATCTGCCGAATCGTTCACGTTTGCTGAGTGACTACTGTCCGATAATGTAATCGGCGCGAAGGAAAGGGCTGATAATCGTTGGGCGTGTTGGTACCGTCAAATGGCCTCC
Source organism: Haladaptatus sp. DYSN1 (assembly GCF_029489995.1). Lineage (NCBI taxonomy): Archaea > Methanobacteriati > Methanobacteriota > Halobacteria > Halobacteriales > Haladaptataceae > Haladaptatus > Haladaptatus sp. DYSN1. Next base: position 518,592 of record NZ_CP120470.1, on the reverse strand, counting down.
TGGAAACGTGATATGGCCAGCGGCCTGGTCGTCCTCATCCCTATCCTCGTCGTCGCGTACGTCGTCTTCCGACTGTACGTCCTGATCGCGTCGATTTCGGGGTTCGCCAACATCGAACCGATCTGGCTCGGCGTCATCCTGACGCTCATCGTCTTTTCGCTGTTCGTCCTGTCGGTTGGCTACCTGATGCGCACGGCATTTGGGAGTTTCGTCGAAGAGACCATCGACAGTGTAATGAACCGCCTGCCGGGCCTTCGCATCGTCTACAACGCCTCGAAGATGGCCATCGAGACGGCCCTCACCGGCACCGAGGACCTCCAGAAGCCCGTCAAGGTCGAGACGTGGGACGGCCTCCGCATGACCGCGTTCAAGACCGGAAAGATGGCTCCCGACGGCCGCGAAGTGCTCTTCTTACCGACCTCACCGAACATCACCACCGGATTCGTCATCGAAGCCGAATCGGACCGCTTCGAAGAAATCGACGAGAAGGTAGAGGACGCACTCATCCGCGTTCTGTCGGCCGGATTCGGGGAGAATCGCGATAAGGCAGGCGTGAAAATCGACGTCCACGAAGACGGCGAGACGCCTACGCCCGGCGACGACGACTGAACGCAGCGCCTTTACTTTCCTCCGCCCTACCTCTCGCCAGTGAAGCTGCACGTCCGCTACGAGGGCGACGACGACCCGAAGAAATGTACCGCCCGTAAACTCGCACGATTCGACCTCTGTGAGTTACACCGCTCTGCGCGGGCGACCCCCTACGGCGTGATTCTGAATCCGCACGCTGAGCAGGCGCTCTCGCCCGCCGACGCGGGGCAATCGAACCTCGTCGCGCTCGACTGCTCGTGGGAAACCGCGGGCGAGGCGATGTTCAAAATGCGCGGCGAACACCGGGCGCTCCCCTTCCTCGTCGCCGCGAACCCCGTAAACTACGGGAAGCCCTTCCAGTTGAACACGGTGGAAGCCTTCGCCGCCGGACTCGCGATTCTCGGGGAGTACGACCACGCAGAAGAAATTCTCTCGAAATTCCGCTGGGGCCACACCTTCTTGGAGATGAACGAAGAACCCCTGCGTCGGTACGCCGTGTGTGCCGATTCTGCGGAAGTCGTCGAGGTCCAACAGGAGTATCTGGACCGGGGGAACTGACCTCCAGAAGGCTTATTCTACGTGTCGTTGATTTGTTATGTATGGTCAATCCAGTCGGCCTCGTCCTCATCGCATTCGGCCTTCCGGCCGCCATCTGGCCATACCGAATCTCGCGACTCCAAGAGCGTCTCGACGCCGTCGGCAGCACGACTCCGTGGGACGAAGTCGAACCCGCAGATTGGCGCGTCGCCCTCACTCGAATCGTGGGCGTTAGCCTGTGTCTCGTCGGGTTGGTCGGCTTCCTGCTCGGGTGACCTGCCGGCCCAACTCGGAACATTTTAACCGCCACAGACGGTACCCCGCCAGTATGGCCAGCTTTGAAGCCGCGGAAAAGCGGATTCTCGAGAAGATGATCTGCATGCGGTGCAACGCACGGAACCCGAAGCGCGCAGAAAAGTGCCGCAAGTGCGGCTACGCGAAACTCCGCCCGAAGAGCAAAGAGCGCCGCGCAGCCTAATCGAGCCACTCGCGGGCGAGAATGGCGTAGTGGGCTACCGCGACGCGCTCACCGTCCAGAATCGCCGCTTCTTCGAACGTCTCCTCGTGTCGATAGCCGAGGCGCTGCCAGATGGGCGCCGAGGCTTCGTTCGGGGCATCGTTTCTGCACACACATGGTGTAAGCCGCGTTCGCGAAAGCCGTAGTCAGTCACGAGGCGACTCGCCTCGGTGCCGTGGCCCTGCCCCCAGAACTCGGGGGCGAGATTCAGTGAGCCAGCCATAGCTGAAAGGCGATTGAAAGTGAGAAAAAACGGTTGCTCGATTACTCGGGGTACTTCGATTTTCGCTGCTCTGCGCGGCCGAGTGCCGTCTCGATGACGTCGCGGACGTCGCCGTGGAACTCGTCGCCGTGGCCCGAGTACATGTGTTCGACGCCCTCGGGGAGCCGGGCTAAAATCTCCTTGATGCTCTCGATGAGGCGTTCGCGAGACTGTCCTGGCATGTCCGTGCGCCCGAAGCTGCCGTAGTCGAAGGCCGCGTCGTTGTGGACCACGACGTCCCCGGAGAAGATGGTAGCGTCACTGGTGAGGGCGATGTGGTCTGCGGCGTGGCCGGGCGAGTAGATGGCCTCGAACTCCTCGTCGCCGATTTCGACGGTGTCGCCGTCGTCTAAGTGGTCCGTCCGAAGGTCGTGGTCGCCGTAGGCGAAGCACGGACAGTCGAACGCATCGAGAACTGTCGCCAGTTCCGAGACGTGGTCGCCGTGCTGGTGGGTGAGCACGACCGCGTCCAGCGAATCGGTGTGCTCGCGGATGGCCGCTACGACGCCGTCCATCGCACCTGCGTCGACGAGCACCGTCCGCTCACCGAGAACGAGGTAGGCGTTGCAGGTGAACACCTCCGCATCTTCGGTGATATTGATAACTTCCATACCGTCCACTTGGCCCGGGGGTTCTTGAGGCTACCGGGGACGGCAAGTGAGAGACGACAGGCCCGTCTGGCGATAGTGACGCGGACAGCGAACTGAAGGTGTCGGGCATCACGCACGTGATAGGTGGCGTGGCTTTTTTCCCCGAGAATCCACAATGGTTGCCCATGGGATTTGGGAGCTACGACGAGTCTGAACAGGAGCGACAGGAAGTCGACGGTGACTTAGACGAGAGTGACGGCGTAGCGACCAGCGAGAACGACCATCAGGGGAGCATCGACTTCGAAAACGGCGCTTCGAACGACGAACTGCTCGACCGCCTCCAGGAAATCAAACAGCAGTGAAGTCAGGAGTGCGGACGCTCGGTGTCGCCGAGTCGTTCCGCGACGAACGGAGCACGCTGGCTGGCGTCGTCACCCGCGCCAGCCGCATCGTAGACGGCTTTTCTTTCGGCGAGTGTACGGTCGGCAGCCTCGACGCGACGGACGCTATCAGTGACCTCTACGACCGGCTGGGCCGCGAGGACGCCCAGTCGGTCATGGTTTCGGGCATCGCTCTCGCGTGGTACAACCTCGTGGACCTCCACCGACTCCACGAGGCGACAGCGCGCCCGGTCATTTCGGTCACCTACGAGGCGAGCGATGGTCTCGAAACCGGACTGCGAGACGCCTTCGACGGGACGGAACTCGACGCCCGTCTGGCCATCTACGAGGCACTTCCTCCGCGTCACGAACTTCAAGTTGGGGCGGAGACGGTGTGGGTTCGGTGTGTGGGTTGTGAACCCGACGAGGCCGCCGAACTGGTGCGGGGATTCACGCCGGAAGGCGGCCGCCCGGAGCCACTTCGCGTCGCCAGGTTGGCCGCCCGGGCGGCCGACGAGTGGTGGCATTAAGTATGCACGTCTCGCAGTTTTTTCCAATGGGAACAATGGAAGGACTCGACGTCGTCGAGTGTACACGGTGTCCCGAACTCGTCGAGTGTCGGTCGCAAATTGTCAATGGGGTCGGTCCCGCCGATGCAGACATTCTCTTCGTCGGCGAGGGCCCGGGCGCACAGGAAGACGAGCAGGGCGAACCCTTCGTCGGGCGCAGCGGGACCGTCCTCAGCGACACGCTGCGCGACGTGGGCTTGGAGCGAGAGGTCGTCCGCATCACCAACTGCGTGCGGTGTCGCCCGCCGGACAACCGCAACCCACGCAAAGAGGAACTCGCAAACTGTCGTGAGTATCTGGAGAACGAAATCGACCGCGTGGACCCAGAACTCATCGTCACGCTCGGGAAGGTCCCCTCTGAACACCTCCTTGGTCGCTCCGTCGCCGTGACCAACGAGGCCGGCAACATCGTGGACAAAGCGATTGGTGGCAAGCCCCGGCGCATCCTTGTTTCTGTACACCCGGCCGCGACGCTCTACGACCGCAGTCAGACCGAGACGTTCGTGAAGACGCTCACGAAGGCCGCAGAGTTCACGAATGAGACCGGCGACCAGTCCCGACTCGGCGACTACTGAGTTTCACCGCAACGGAAAGCGACTTGTTCGAGACCCCCTCTAGCTAGCGTATGAGCCAGCGTGCCCCACAGCAGGCGACGACGGCCGACGTCGTCGTCGTGGACTACGGCCTCGGCAACCTCCGGAGCGTGACCCGCGGGCTGGAACGCGCCGGTGCGGCGGTCGAAATCACCGACGACCCCGACCGCTTCGCCGACGCAGACGGCATCGTCCTCCCCGGCGTTGGTGCCTTCCGTGAAGGTGTCGAGAACGCCGCTCCCTACCGTGAGGCGCTCCGCGACGCCGCCGACCGTGGCCAGCCAATTTTCGGCATCTGCCTCGGAATGCAGATGCTCCTGACCGCGAGCGAAGAGGCAGACCGGGCCGGACAGGGCGACGTCACCGGTCTCGATTTCATCCCTGGAAACAACGTCAAGTTCCGCGAGGGCCAGAAGGTCCCGCACATGGGCTGGAACGAACTCACCGTGAAACGCGACCACCCACTCGTGGAGGGCATTGATGGTGAACACGCCTACTTCGTCCACTCCTACTACGCCGTTCCCGACGACGAGAACGCGATTGTCGCCACGACCGACTACGGCGTCGAGTTCCCCGCCATCATCGCAAACGAATCGGGCACTATCTTCGGCACGCAGTTCCACCCCGAAAAGAGCGGCGAGACCGGCCTTCGCATCCTGCGGAATTTCGTCGATATCTGCGATTCGGCGTAAGCTAAAATCGGTTTTTGTGTCACGCGAGAGTTAATATACGGAGCGGACGCAGTGGGACTCGATGCGCGCGCTCACCGCTGTCGCCATCGCCCTCACCGTCGTTCTCGTCGGCGTCGTTGCGGGTGGCGTCTACCAGTCTGCCGAATTCGGATTACCCGACGGACCCGCTCCCGACGAGGCCCGCGTCCTCTCCTTCGAATCCGGAGGCGGTCAGTGCGTCGAAACCACGAATCGGAACATCACGTCGACACAGCGGGGTAGCGACCGAGCTACGGTCATCGAGACGCGGGCCAACGTCACCGTTCCCGACGCGAACTACGCCCTCACCGACCTGACCATCACGAAGGTGGGTGAGCGACGGTACGTCGTCTCCTTCGAGAGTGAAGAAGTACCAGAAAAGGCCGCGCGTAACTGTCAGGCGATGGCTCGCTACCACCTGACGTTCGAGGTCCCTCACGGTCAGGCAGACCGCTTCAACGTGACCGTCGAATACAACGGCGAAGAAACGCAGTGGTTCGAAAATGGACCGGATGGGTCGGGAAGCGGCGCGAACGCCGGCGGCAGCGACGCGACCACCTAGAGGAACTCGCGGACGTCCGAGTACCACATGTCGTGTTCGTCCACCATGTCGATGCGACGGGCGATTTCCGCAGCCAGCACGTGCCAGCACAGCTGTTCTGGGTCGTCCTTGTCCAGATTGAACGCCGCGTCCTGACAGCCACAGGCTCGGCCTTCGACGACGTACTCGTCCTCGTGGCCGACGACGACGGTGAAGTCTCGGTACTGTTTGACTCGCATCTCTGAGACGGCCTCGATGGCGCGGACGCCCCGCGACCCGTGGACGGAGATGATGCGGTCGACGATAGCGGGGGCTAGCGAGCCGCGTTCAGCCAAATCGGCCTGCCAGCGGTCGACCGCGTTCACGCCAGACCCTACGGCGTGCGCACCAAAAACCCATGCGATACCCGTATCAGGTGCGGCTGGGGTCCCCGGCGCGGAACCGCTCGATGGAGCGGCAGGTGACCTGATGTGCGGCGACGAGAATGGTGACGCTCACGACGATGGTCGCCGCCTCGTACGGCGTCGAGAGCAGCCCGAGCGAGACGATGAGGGTGGTCGCACACGCCGGAGCGTGGACGGTGTCAGTTTCGAACATCCCGAAGCTGGTGAGGGAGATGGAGAGGATGCCGCTCGCAGCGAGACGAAGGCCGTCCGGCGAGGAGGGAGCGAGTGTGGCCGTGACGACCACGCCATTCGCGAACAGGAGATAGGCGACGAGACCGGCGAGTGCGCCGATGAAGTGACTCCCGACGACGCGACGTAGGTCCGTCGCCGGGCCCTTCTGCTCGACGGCGAGGATGAACGCGGAAGGGCCGAGGCTCGGGAAGATGAACGGCTGGCCCGTGACCCACGCGAGCGCCCCGAGGACGGTGAACAGCGCCCCGGCGTAGAGGCTCGTTCGCAGGCGGCGACGACGCATATCGGTGTGCTGCCGGCGGAGCAAGAAAACACCTTCTTCTCGCACCGAGAGCGTGTCCCTTTTCGTCTATCGCCGGAGAGAACAGGCATGAACGTCCGGGAAGGGGCCATCGAGGTGGCGGTACCCGAACAGTCAGGCGACTCGATCGAGGACGCCGTGTTCTTCAATCCGAACCAGGAGTTGAATCGCGACATCACCATCGCCGTCCTTCGGGCCTACGCCGAGCGAAACGAGTACGCCAGTTCGTACCTAGATGCGACAGCAGCAAGCGGTATCCGCGGGGTTAGAGCCGCGAACGAGGGGTGGGAGGCTACCTGCTGTGACGTAGACGAGGAAGCCGTCTCGCTTTGCGAGGAGAACTTCGAGCGAAACGGCCTCGCTGGGACCGCCGTCCGCCGAAACGCGAACGCCCTCATGCACGAAGAACGCTTCGACGTGGTGGACGTAGACCCCTTCGGAACGCCCATCCCCTTCGCCGACGCCGCGTTCAACAGCGCCCACAACCTCGTCTGTGTGACGGCGACGGACACCGCCCCGCTCTGTGGCGCGCACTTCAACTCCGGCGTCCGCAAGTACTCGGCGGTCCCCCGAAACACAGACTACCACGCGGAGATGGGGCTCCGCATTCTCCTCTCGGCGCTCGCCCGGACCGCCGCCCGCTACGACGTTGGCGTCACGCCCATCCTCAGTCACGTCACCCGCCACTACGTCCGGGTGTACCTCGAGTGCAGTCCTCGGGCGACGGACGCGAACCACGCAATCGACGAACTCGGCTACGTCCACCACTGCAACGAGTGCATGCACCGCGAGTGGGAGGACGGGATGATTGCCCACCCCCCAGCCGCGTGCCCGAACTGCGAGACGAGTATGGTCACCGCTGGCCCGGTCTGGCTCGGTGCAATTCGTGACCGTCACTTCACTGCGCAGGTCCGCGACCAGTTGAGCGAGGAGATGGGGCAGGCGAAGAAAGCAGAACGCATGCTCGCCACCATCGAGGACGAACTCGACCTCCCGTTCCACTTCGACCAGCACAAGGTCTGCAAGCAGTGGGGCATCTCGGCCCCGGCGATGGACGACTTCCTGGAGGTGCTCCACGAAGCGGGCTACGAGGCGCGACGCGCCCACTACGGCGGAACCACCTTCCACACGGACGCGACGATTGCGGAAATCGAGGACGCCGCCCGCGCTCGATTCAGCTAAGACGGTCTGCGAGTGATTCTCCTGTTGACTGCGCCCATTCGATAAGCGGCCAGAACAGGACGAACGAGAGCCCAATCACGAGTAGTTTGACTCCCGTTTCCCTGAGCCCGGCGGGCGACCCGCCGCGTTCGAGGGCGAACACGACGGCAGCGAAGGCGAACGAGAACCACGCGACTGCGAGGTGTTCTGAGCGTGCGACGAGATAGTAGCCAGCGAGCAGCATAGCCGAAAGGATGGCAAAACCCCCCGCGAGTGCCAGCGTCGGCGTGACGCCAAGGAATCCAGCTACGACGACGATTGAACTGGTCACGAGGAACGTCGCGAGCGTCTGTCGGCGACCATTCGGGGCGGCGTACTCGGACACGGATGTTCGTTCCGGCCGAACTGTCAAGAATGCACGGGAGTGGCCGAAACCCTTGAAAGGGCCGACTGGTAACGGACTATCCATCGAATGGCCGCCCTCCACACCGCGAAGTCGGTCGTCACCGTGGCGAAAGAAAAACAGTTGAACGTAAAGGCGGCGAGTCTCGCGTACTTCGCCGTCGCATCGTTCATCCCGTTCGTCCTGCTCCTCATCATCGCACTTTCGAAGTGGGGCGGTGACGGCTTCGCGGCGTTCGTCATCGACAGCGTCCTCTCGCGAGTCCTGCCGGCGCAATCGGGGCAACTTAGGGAGATGGTGATGAATGCGGCCGGCCGGAGTCGGGCGACGGCACTCTCTGGAATCGTGCTCTTCTGGTCGTCGCTGCGGCTGTTTCGCGGCCTCGACGCCGTGTTCGTCGAGATGTACGGCGACCGGGAAAAGCACGGTATCGGGGACCGAATCGTCAACATCCTCCTCGCGTTCCTCACCGTGACGGGGGCGCTCGCGCTCTTGCTGGTGGTGGGCGTTGCCCTCGCCATCAACTTCGATGCCGCGTTCTGGAGATATCTCGCCCCACTGCTCTTGGTTCCGGGGCTCACGCTCGTATTCCTCCCGATGTTCCGCATCTTCCCGAAGGGGACGGTTCCGCTGCGCGAGGCGCTGCCCGGGGCACTCATCTCTGCAACCTCGTGGGCGCTCCTGTTCGCCGGCTTCCGCCTCTACATCACGACCATCGGCCAGTCGCGGCTCTACAGTTTCGCGGGCCTCGCGCTCATCGTCCTGACGTGGCTGTATCTCGGCGGCATCGGCTTACTCCTCGGCGTCGTGTACAACGCCGTCACCAACGGCCACGTCAAACCCGAGCGGCCACCGAGTTTTTTGTAGTCCTTTTCGTAAGAGAGCAGTGTGAATCAACGCGTCGCCACCCTCGCCGACACGGGTCGCACCATCCTGCGTGAGGCCCAGGACCACCAAATCACGTTTCTGGCGGCCAGTCTCGCCTACTACGCGTTCATCTCGCTCATTCCGCTGTTGTTGCTCGTTCTCGCCCTCGGGTCGCTGTTCGGCGGTCAGGAGTTCGCGGCCGCCATCGTGGGTTCTCTCAGCGGGCTGCTCTCCGCACAGGGGCAGTCCGCCATCGAGGAGGCGCTCACCGGAAGTGCCGGACGAGGCGGGGCGACGCTCATCGGGGTCGCGTTCCTGCTCTGGAGCGCGCTCAAAATCTTTCGCGCCCTCGACATCGCCTTCTCCAGGGTGTACGACAGCGAGTGGCCCGATTCGCTCGTCTCACAGCTCAAAAACGGCCTCGTGACGCTCGTCGCCGTGGGCGGCGGCCTCGCGCTGACCGCAGCCGTCGGCGCGGCGATTTCCCTGCTCGGCCTGCCGGTGTTGGAGATTATCGGGCCGTTCGCCCTCGTCGTCTTCCTCGCCGTGGCGTTCGTCCCATTGTACTACTTTTTGCCCGCGAAGGACGTATCCATCCGTGAAGCACTGCCCGGCGCGGCGTTCGCCGCGGTTGGCTGGACGATACTCCAGACGGGCTTTCGCATCTACGCCTCGCAGGCGGGCAACTTCGAAGCCTACGGCGTCATCGGCGCGGGCCTGCTGCTCGTGACGTGGTTCTACCTCGGCAGCGTCATCCTGCTCGCCGGTGCCGTCATCAATGCCGTCCTCGCCGGGCGCAGCGACGCATCGACGGACCGGCAGTTACACAAAGGCGGCCCCCGAGGTGACAAGCGACAACTGGCGAGCATGACTGACGAACGCGACGACACAGAGGCGGCCGCAGAATCGGTTTCCGACGAACTCAACGCCCTCCGCGCGGACTTAGAGGCCTTCGAGGAGGAAATCGAACAGCGGACGGTCCAGCGCGACCAGGTCGAAAGCGACTTGAAACGATACGTCCGAAGCCGGATGCGACGCGGCCACGCCCGCGGCTGGGGGCCGTATCTCGTTTTGCTCTACGGGACCATAATGACCCTCGGCGCGTTCTTCTACCTCTCGGGTGGCTGGGCCATCCTCGCCATGCTCGTCGTCTGGCTCTCGACACTCGGCCTCTACGTCGTGATGCTCGCCGTCGGCGTCGTGGGTGGGGCGGTAAACGTTCCCGGTCGACTGCGTGACCGCTACACCGCGTGGCGACAGGACCGATGACCAGGAGCTTTGGCGTAGTCGAATTTCTGCGCGAACTCGTCCCCGAGTTACTTATTCCGCTGTTCGCGCTCGTCACGCAACTCGGCGACCTGTGGTTCTACTTCCTCGTCCTCTCGCTGCTCTACTGGCTCGGCCCGCGCACGCCACTCTGGAACGATGGCGTCTCACGCGACCGCATCGCCTACGTCATCGCAATTACGCTTGGGGCGCTCTCGCTCACCCTCGCGCTCAAGGGCCTCTTCGCACTTCCCCGCCCACCCGCGCCGGACGTCGTTCCCGGGAGTCGGTTCATCCCAGACGCCTACCACGCCGCCTACGAGTGGCTCGCGGTCTCTGACGGCTACGGCTTTCCGAGCGGGCACGCCCTCGGGTCGACGGTGGTCTGGGGCGGGCTCGCACTCACCCTCGGTGTGAGTACGTTCCGCCGCCGAATCGTGACGGCGGGAGCCATCATCGCCCTCATCTCGCTGTCGCGACTCGTTCTCGGGGTTCACTACCTCGTGGACATCCTTGCGGGCATCACGATTGGCGTGACCTACCTGCTCGTCGAACGGCGAATCACTGGCGAAGACCCGCAACTCGCGTTCTGGGTCGCCGCCACCATCGCGCTGTTCGCGTTCGTCACCAGTGGCTTCGGAACCGAGGGGGCCGCCGCCGTCGGCGGTACGGTCGGTGGCATCCTCGCCTGGCAGTACGTCGAACCGCGACTCGACCAATTCCCCTCTTGGCGCCAGGCACTCCTGACCGTCATCGTTGGCCTGCCGGTGCTCGGCATCCTGCTCGCCATCGTGACGACGGTCACTGGGTCGGTGATGGTCTCGCTGCTCGGTAACGCCGTCGTCATCACCGGGCTACTGGCGCTGCCGCTCGTCGCGAACCGCTGAAAAAGACCTGAATAGCGGGAGTTAGAACGTCTCGAGGTAGCGGTCGAGTTCCCACTGGCTGACGGAGATGCGGTACTCGTCGTACTCCTGGGACTTCGCCTGCATGAACTTCTCGTAGACGTGTTCGCCGAGTGCGGACTGCATGTCCTCGTCTGCTTCGAGCGCAGAGAGTGCCTCGCCGAGGTTGGCCGGCAGCGTGTCGATACCGTATTCGGCGCGTTTGTCGGCGTCGAACTCGTAGATGTTCTCGCGGACCGGGTCGGGCGCTTCGAGGCCGCGCTCGATGCCGTTCAGACCGGCGTGGATGATGACGGCGAGCGCGAGGTACGGGTTGCACGATGGGTCCGGCGAGCGCAGTTCGATGCGCGAGGCGGCAGGCACGCGGGCGGCCGGCCGGCGGATGAGCGCAGAGCGGTTGCGGTCGGACCACGCGACGTAGACGGGTGCCTCGTAGCCGGGGACGAGACGCTTGTACGAGTTAACCGTTGGGTTGCAGACGGCGGTGAGCGCCGGGGCGTGTTCGAGGACGCCCGCGAGGAACTGCTTTGCCGTCCCAGAGAGGCTGAACTCGTCGTCGCCGTCGTGGAATGCATTGTTGCCGTCCTCGTCGAACAGCGAGATGTGGGTGTGCATGCCCGAGCCGTTGATCTTCGCGATTGGCTTCGGCATGAACGTGGCGTGATAGCCGTGTTCGGCGGCGATAGCGCGGACGACCATGCGGAAAGTCGCGACGTTGTCGGCCGTCGTCAGGGCGTCGTCGTACTCGAAGTTGATTTCGTGCTGGCCCTCTGCGACCTCGTGGTGGCTGGCTTCGATTTCGAAGCCCATGTTCTCTAAGCCGTAGATGATGTCGCGGCGAACGTCGGAGGCGAGGTCCTTCGGCGCGACGTCGAAGTAGCCGCCTGCGTCGTTGGTGATGGTCGTCGCGCGGCCATCTTCGTCTTCCTCGAACAGGAAGAACTCGGGTTCCGGCGCGGCGTTTACCTTGTAACCCATCTTCTTCGCGCGGTCGAGCGCCTGCTTCAGAACGTAGCGTGGGTCGCCGTTGAACGGTTCGTCCGTCGTGGTGTCCACGACGTCGCACATGAGACGCGCAGAGGCGCTCTCTTCGGTGTTGCGCCATGGTAAAATCGCGAACGTCGAAGGGTCGGGTTTCAGACGCATGTCCGATTCCTGAATGCGGACGAAGCCTTCGATAGAAGACCCGTCGAAATAGATGCCCTCCGAGAAGGCCTTTTCGGCTTGCGAGGCGGGGACAGCGACGTTTTTCACTGTACCGAGAATGTCGGTGAACTGGAGTCGAAGGAAGTCTACGTTGTTCTCTTCGATTTTGTCAACGACTGCCTGCGCTTCCGCCGAAAGACCACCATCAGGGGCAATATTTTCGTTTGTCATCTTTCTCTTACATGCCTTCGGACTACCTCAACCATTAAAACACTAATGGTCGGCGCAACTCTCCGAATCGCGGGGTAAAATTGGATATTCGTAAAATTCTAATGGGTGGGGAAAGTGATAGCAAATATGACGTACGAAAATCTCGACAGCAAACTCATCAACGCGCTCCTCAAAGACGGGCGGGCAAGCCTTCGCAGCCTCGCAGACGAACTCGACGTCTCCGTGACCACCGTCTCGAACCACCTGAAGAATTTAGAGGAAGAGGGCGTCATCACCGGCTACACGCCAAAGGTGAGCTACGACAAACTCGGCTACGGCGTCACCGCCGTCATCCAGCTCAAAGTCGAAGGGTCTGCGCTCCCAGACATCACCGAACAGCTTCGCATCCACCGCCAGATGGTCTCGGTGTACGAAGTCACCGGCGACCACGACATCATCGCGATTGGCAAGTTCAAGGACACAGACGACATGAACAAGCAAATCAAGGCGCTGCTCGTGGAGCCGGAAATCAAAGAGTCGAACACGAGCGTCGTGCTCAACGCCGCCGCAGAGCACGAGCAGTTCGACTTAGAAATCGAAGAGTAGACTCCCGAACAGTCACGTTTTCCAGCACTCACATCTAAGCCGGTTGACATGGAAGTCGGTGGTATGGCTCCCGCCCCACAGACGCGAAAACAGGTCGAACAAGCGACGTCCCGATTCCGTATCGGCGTCGTCGTCTTTCTCGTTCTCGGCGGCCTGTTCGGCGTGCTGACGATGGACGGCCACGCCGGCGCACTCGTCGCTGGCGCGTCCGGCCTCGGCCTGTTCGTGTACCTGACACGACTCGCCGGGCAGCTATCGCGCCATCCGTGGAACCGTGGCCGCGTCTAGCGGCGCGGCGACGAAAGAAGAATGTCTGGTTTTCAAGTCGGTACTGGAACCGCGGGGTAGTGGGTGTAGGGTGTCTAGGGACGATTTTCAGCCGCTTTGCCGAGTTATACTCGACAGCCCATGTGAAATTGTTACCTGCTCAATTTCACATTGCGCCGCCCATACCGCCCATACCGCCCATGCCGCCCATGCCACCGCCGCCCGGTGGCATGTCCATGTCGTCGTCGTCGCCGTCGACCTGGCCGCCGGAGAGGTCGCCTGCGGCGATGACGTCGTCGATGCGGAGGATCATGACCGCGGCTTCGGTTGCGGATTCGATGGCCTGCGTCTTGACGCGGAGTGGCTCCACGACGCCTTCGGCTTGCATGTCGATGATGTCGCCGGTGTAAGCGTCGAGACCCGTCGTCGTCTCGCCTGCGTCGTGCTTCGAGCGAAGATTGACGAGACTGTCGATTGGGTCGAGGCCAGCGTTCTCTGCGAGGGTGCGTGGGATGACGTCGATTGCGTCTGCGAACGCCTCGACGGCGAGCTGCTCGCGGCCGCCGACGGAGTCGGCGTAGTCGCGCAGACCGAGGGCGAGTTCCGTCTCCGGAGCCGCGCCGCCGGGCAGGACTTTGCCGTCTTCGAGCGTGACGCGAACGACGCCGAGGGAGTCCTCGATGGCGCGCTCGACTTCGTCGACGACGTGCTCGGTGCCGCCGCGGAGAATCAGCGTGACGGACTTCGCTTCCTTCACGTCCTCGACGAAGATGCGGTCCTTGCCGCCGACGTCGCGCTGGGCGACGGAACCGGCGTAGCCGAGGTCCGCTTCCTCGATGTCCTCTAAGTTCGAGACGACGCGAGCTCCCGTCGCGCGAGCGAGGCGCTTGATGTCGGACTTCTTGACCCGGCGGGCCGCGAGGATGCCTTCCTTCGCGAGGTAGTGCTGGGCCATGTCGTCGATGCCCTTCTGGCAAAAGACGACGTCAGCGCCGACGGCTTTGAGCTTGTCGACCATCTCCTTCAGTTGCTTCTCTTCCTGGTCTAGGAACTGCTGGAGCTGGGCCGGGTCGGTGACGTTGACTTCGGCGTCGATTTCCGTCTCCTTGATTTCGAGGGCCTGGTCGAGAACTGCGACGTTCGCGTCCTCGACGCTGTACGGCATGTTGTCGTGGACGCGCTCTTTCGAGATGATGACGCCCTCGACGAGTTCGGACTCGTCGATGGAGCCGCCGACGACCTTCTCGACTTTGATGTTGTCCGTGTCGATACCGTCCTCGTCTGCGACGGCGCGAACGGCGTCGACGACGAGCTTCGAGAGCGTGTCCTTCGCGCTCTCTGCGCCCTTGCCGGTCATCGCGGTCGCGGCAATCTGGGTGAGAATCTCCTCGTCGTCCTCGGAGACGTCGATGGCGATGTTCTCGAGAATCTCCTTGGACTTGGCTGCGGCCTGGCGGTACCCCTGTGCGAGCGTGGTCGCGTGGATGTCCTGCTCTAAGAGGTCCTCGGCCTGCTGGAGGAGGCCGCCCGTGATGACGACGGCTGTGGTCGTCCCGTCACCGACTTCGTCCTCCTGAGTCTGGGCGACTTCGACGATCATGTTCGCCGCCGGGTGTTCGATGTCCATCTCTTTGAGGATGGTGACGCCGTCGTTCGTGACGACGACCGAGCCCATCGAGTCGACGAGCATCTTGTCCATCCCTTTCGGGCCGAGTGTCGTGCGTACCGCCTCGGCGACCGCCTTGCCGGCGGTGATGTTCATCGACTGCGCATCTCGACCTGAGGTGCGCTGGCTGTCCTCCGAAAGTACGATGAGGGGCTGGTTGCCCATTCGCTGAGCCATAATCAGTCAACAGATTGAATGTGCTTCTATATGAATCTTTTGCCGGCCCGGTGAGAAATCGTACCACACAGACCCCGTCGAGAGGTGTGTGAAGCCGTGTCAAACGAGAGTTTAAATAGGATTATCCGGAGAAGTTGTGGTACTCCATCCCCTGAGTCTTCAGTTCGTTGTGCGCCCGTTCGAGGTAGGAGTACACCGTCCCGTGGGGAGCGCCGTCGAGAATCATCTCGGCGGCCCGCCGGGCGACTTCCACTTGCTTTGGCGTCCCGATGATGCCGAGGGTGGAGCCGTAGATGGTGACCGATGCGCCCGAGAGTTCGGCCATCAACTGGCGGGTGCGTCCGCCCTCGCCGATGAGCCGACCTTTCTGGCGTTTCAGGTCGTTTTTGTTCCTGCTGTGGGCGTCGATGTCGATGAGGTCGAACATCATCATATCGTCGTTGAGCAGCGAGAGGGCGTCGTCCGGGGAGAAGCCACGACCGATTGCACGCACCACGTCGGGCCCTTTCAGCCCGGAGATGGGGTCGCCAACCGACTCGACTTTCACCGACCCGGATTCGGAATCGATGTCGAGGCGCACCTCTGCACGCGCTTCGATTTCGCGCATCGTCGCACCGCCTTCACCGATAAGGACGCCAATGCGGTCCTGCGGAATCTTCACGTGTTGCATGCGCCTCACTACTTTCTCACGGCGTTTTAAGCCTTCGCACACGGAACGAATCAGTCGGCAGCGGCCCCAACAGCGAACTCCACGTCGCCGATGGGCCCCAGTTTTCGAAGCCGCGGCAGGGCGATGACGTAGCCGGCGACGAAGACGAACGAGACGCCCGTAGCGAGCATGACGACCGTCGGGCCGGAGGCATCCGCCGCCGCCCCACCGAGGAGTGCGCCGAAGGGTGTCGCCACCGTCGCCATGCTCACGAGGACAGACGTGACCCGCCCGACGAGTCGCTCGGGCATGCTCGTCTGGACGAGCGTCATGACGAGGACGTTCGTCGCGCCGATGGGCACGGCCGCAACCGCAAACAGGGCCGCGGTCAGCGCGAGCGACGGGGCGAGGACGGCGAGCACCCAGAGTACGCCCGAGAGTAGATACGAGACGACGATGAGTCGGCCAAACGCGAAGTGGTCTACCGTCCCCGCGCCGAGCGCCCCGGCGAGCATCCCCGCGGATAAGGCGGCGAGCAGCAGGCCGTACGCCGCGGAGTTGCCGAGCGTGTCCGCGTAGGCGGGGAGCACGGCGAAGTAGCCGCTGAAGGCGAAGTTCGCGACCACCGCGCCGAGAATCAGGAGGAACAGCGGGGACGCCCGGAGCGCCGCGATACCCTCGCGGAGGTCCGTAAGATACGTCTGCAGGGGTGATTCGGTGGCGTCTGCGTCTGCGTCTTCAGCAGGGGGCACGCGAACCGAGAAGAACAACAGAGCGGCCGCGGCGAAGGTCACCGAATCCACGAGAAACAGCGTGACCGCGCCGAACACGGCGACGACGATGCCGCCGACGGCGTTGAACACGAGGTCGACCCCCTGATAAGCAAAAGAGAACGCCGAGTTCGCGGGGACGAGGTGCTCGTCGTCCACGAGTCGCGGGAGGGCGGTAATCTGGGCGGGGTAGACGAGCTGGTTGAGCGAGGCGAGGACGGGCATCACCGTGAGCACGAACCAGACGGTGAGGTGGCCGGTGTAGTGGGCGAGCGGAATCGTGAGCACCAGAACGCCCTGAATCACCTGCGTCGTCACGAGGACGCGGCGAATCGAAACGCGGTCGACGAGCGGTCCGGCGAGAAACTGGAACGCGCCGGGCAGCATCGTGAGAAAGCCGGCCAGCCCCGTGTAGAACGCAGACCCCGTGAGCGAATAGACGAGCCACATCGCCGCGATGTAGTAGAGACTGTCTCCGGCGTTGGTCACCAGTCGACCCGCCATGAGGCGGACGAACGGGCCGTTTCGCAGGAGTGGATGCACGGACGAAGGGACGAACGACTGGCGAATAAATGATCGCAGAAATACATTTCTGTCCGACCAGTTGCAGAAACGCGCTTCTGTAATCGTCGCGAGGGCTACCCGTCGCGCGTCGTTTCGAGAACCGTGAGCGAGTCGTCGATGGTCACCCGAAGCGTGCCGTCCCCGACGTGACCCGTGACGCGAAGCCGAAGCGGGTCGGTCGAAACCGTCTCGACGGTGGTATCGTCGAGCCACTCGAGTCGCCACGTCGGTTCGGCGTCAAGGGCGACGCCCTGTTCGTGGTGGAAGGCGACGACTGCCGGGTCGGTGACGAGCGCCTCGGGAATCGTCATGTAGACCGTTCCATCACACCGCACGCAGGTGAATCGCACCATCCGGTCGTCTGTGCCGAACTCCTCCGGGTCGAGCAACACCTCGGGGATAGACCGCCCCTCACACGAGAGACAGAACCCATCGATAACGCTCCTGACCTTCGAGCGAATCCAGCGGTCGTACACCATCGGATACTCGTGAGGGTCGTAGCCGTCGAAGACGCCGGGGGGAACCGAGCTCTGGAGGGTCGTCCGGTCACAGTCGGCACAGACGACCAGCGCCCGTTCGTCCTCGTAGGAAAATTCGAGTGTCCCGCCGCAGACCGGACACGGGTCGTCGAGCGAAAACGGCCCGACGGTCCCGGCCTGCTCGTAGGCACCCGCCAGAATCGCGCCCATCACGTGCGCCCCGGCATAGCGCAGGCGGTAGCCGGCATCGACCTTGTCGATGAAGATACCGGTGAGTTTGCCGAGGTGGTAGTTGAACTGTCCGCTGTCGCGCATTCCCACCCGCTCGCGGAGTGCAGAAAACGAGAGCGGCGTGTCCGAGGCGTCTGCGAGTTCACGCAGGATGGCGACGCGCGTCTCGTTGCCGAGCAGCGCGAACGCCTCGTCCGGTCGCGTGTCCGCGCGTGAGTCGTTCATGACGGCACAACGCCACTCTCGAATAACAGCGTTTCGCCGTCAGAGACCGAGGGCAGCGAGCGCGGCTCGGCGCTCGTCCGCGGTCAATCTAAAGGGGGCGAGTCGTTCGTCCAGTTCCGCGTCCGACGGCCGTCGCGACTGGTGGGCGGAGAGGAAGTTCGCAATCTTGTCCGCGGCGTACTGCTTCAGTTCGCCGCTCAGTAACTCTCCCGAACGGTACTCGCGGGCGAGGCGGTCGAGTTCGCCGTCGTCGGGTTCGAAGAACGCCTGCAGGTACTGGAACGCCACGTCGATTTCGGGATTGCCGCCCTGTTCGCGGTGGGCATCGAGGCTCGATTGCCCGCCCGAGAAGGCGTACTGCTGGAGTTTCTCGGTCACCGTCTCCCGGTCGTCGGTGAGGCGAATCGAGGGGGCGTCGTCGCTCGAACTCATCTTCCCCGGCCCGGCGAGACTCGGGAGGAATTTCCCGAGGAGCGCTCCCGGTTTCGACACGGGGAACTTCTGCAGGTCGGCCACGTCCCGACAGAGGCGGACGTGAGGGTCCTGGTCTACGGCAATCGGGACGAGCGTCGGATGTGCGCCGTGGACGAGTTGCGGGAGCACGAGGTGGGCGGCCTGCACCGCCGGGTAGAACCCAAGGCCGATGTTCGGCGGGTCGCCGTACGTCGCCGAGATGGTGGCGGGCGTGAGGTGCTTCGCGAACGCGGCGGCCGCGGGGTACACCACGTCCGCGTCCTGCGTGTCCACGAGGATGCGGGTGTTCTCGGGGTCGAACCCGACGGCGAGCAGGTCCTTGAGGTTGTCTCGCGTGTAGGCGCGCCCTTGCGCGAGGGTCTGGTCCTTCGCGAAGTACTTCTCGTCGTCCGAAAGCGGGATGTAGACCGTCGCGCCGGTCTGGTCTTGCAGGTGCTGTGCGAGGGAGAACACCTGGATGTGGCCGAGGTGCATCGGTCCGGAAGGTCCGATGCCGGTGACGATAGAGTGGTGCTGGCCGGCGTTCGCGGCAGCGAGGTAACGGTCTACGTCGCGGTGGGCGTAAAACACCCCACGGCGAACGAGCGGGTGAACCGGCTGTGGAAAGTGTTCGAGGTGGTCTGTAGTCAGTGCGTCTGCGCCGAACTCGGCGAGGAGTTTCTCGTAATCGACCTCGCCGGAGACGGCGTACGGGGTGACGGAATTGGATGCTGGCATTGTGGGTGCGTCGCTGGTGGTCTGAAGACGGTGCGAAAAGAGAGCGAGGGAGCCGTCGACGGGCGGGCAGTCGGGTTAGGCCGCGACGCCTGCACAGGCAAAACTGTCCGCTCTCGAACCGGGCCAGCGCCAGTCGAAAGCGGACTCCATGCGAGAAAGAAGTTGCCGTGAGAACTTTAGCGTTCCTGCTCGGTGACGTGTGCGAGCAGGGATGTTCCGTCGGTGTCGACGCCCTGGCGGGCGAAGAAGTTCGCGATATTCCGACAGTCGCGTTCGAGGAAATCGCGGGAGTTCGGGTGGTGGACGGTGACCGCCTGTCCGAGGTCGATGATGGTGAGTTCGCCCTCGTGGACGACGATGTTGTACTCAGAGAGGTCGCCGTGGACGAGACCGGAATCGTAGAGACGGCGCATGTACTCACGGACGACCTCGAAGGCGGTTTCGGGGTTCTCGATGTGAACTTCGCCGAGCCGGCGGGCGCGGTCGTCGCCCTGACCGAGATACTCCATCACGAGCACGTTGCGTTCGACGGCGATGGGGTTCGGGACGCGAACGCCCGCTTCCTTCGCCCGCCTGAGGTTCGCGAACTCCTTTTTCACCCACGCCATCACGACCTGGCGTTTCTGGTTGCCAATGCCCTCGAAACGTGGGTCGCCCTCCAGATAGTCACGCATCTGGCGGAAGTTGCTCGTGTTTATGAGGTACACCTTCACCGCGATTTCGCCGTCGGGGCCGTCTGCGAGGTAGACGTTCGCCTCCTTGCCGGTCGAAATCGGCCCGCCGAAGGCGTCGATGTAGCCGTCTTGAACGAGTTTGTAGAGTGCGGCGAGCGTCGCATCGTCGAACACAGCCCCCTCTACTTTGAACTGCTCTGTGTCCTTGAGCCGAATCGCGAACTCCTCGAAGTCGCGGTCGTGGCTCTTTGCGATGCGGTCGGCCTCGCTGTCTTCGACGTGGATTTCCTCCCACTCGTCTGGGTCGGCCATCTCGGTGTCAACGAGGCCGTGGTCGTCGCTCATCTACCGGAGCGTACGGGGTGGAACCGTAAAAGCGGTGGTGCTCCGGGCGTGTCAGGCCGTGATGTGGCCTTCGCGGCGCAACTGGTCTGCGTCTGCCTTCTCGAAGCGCCAGACGATGTCTGCCTTCTCGTCTTGCCAGTCCCAGGGCTCGACGATGACCACGTCGTCTTCGCGAATCCAGACGCGCTTTCGCATTCGACCGGGAATTCGAGCGGTCCGCTCGACGCCGTCCATGCACCGCACTTTCACACGGTTCGCGCCGAGCATATCCGTCACGATGGCGAACACTTCTCCGTCGTCGGGCATCCGGAGGTTCTTCCGGCCCTCGTTGCTCTCGTTCTCGCTCATGGGGGCCTGTTTATCGGCAGGCCATTTAACAGTTGCAACCTTCGGCAGGTCCGAACTGCCGCGTGCAGCACACTTAACCGCTCGCTACGATGACTGATACCAATGCGCGCAGTAGTGTTTCAGGGAGTGGGCGAACCGCTCACCGTAGAAGAGGTCGATGCGCCGACGTGCCCGCCTCATGGCGTGGTCGTGGAGACGGAAGCCTGTGGCATCTGCCGGTCGGACTGGCACGCCTGGCAGGGCGACTGGGACTGGGTCGGCGTGACGCCGAAACCGGGGCAAATTTTCGGCCACGAACCGGTCGGTATCATTGCGGAGGTCGGCGAGGAAGTCACCCAGTTCAGCGAGGGCGACCGGGTAACGACCCCGTTCAACCTCTCGGACGGAACCTGTCCGCACTGCCGGGCGGGCCGGGCGAATATCTGTGAGAACATCGTCCCGCTCGGTTTCGTCGGACCGGCACAGGGCGCGTTCGCAGAACGCTTCACCATCCCCGATGCGGACCACAACGCCGTGTTGCTCCCCGAGGGTGTGGACCCGACGGCGGTTGCGGCCCTCGGCTGTCGATTCGCCACGGCGTTTCACGGTCTCGCCCACCGCGTGGACGTGGCTCCCGGCGACTGGGTCGCGGTTCACGGCTGTGGCGGCGTCGGCCTCTCTGCGGTCCACATCGCGGCGGCCCTCGGTGCGAACGTCGTCGCCGTCGACATCGGCGCGGACAAGCTCGACCGAGCGCGAGAACTCGGCGCCCACGAGACGGTGAACGCGACGGACGCAGACAGCGTCCCTCGCGAGATAAAACGGCGCACCGGGGGCGGCGCACACGTCTCGGTGGACGCCCTTGGCATCGCGGAGACCTGCCGGAACTCGGTAAACTGCCTCGTTAAGGGCGGCCAGCATCTCCAGATTGGCCTGACCACGAGCGAAGAGCGCGGCGAAATCGCCCTGCCAATCGACGCCATCGCGATGGGCGAAAAGGAGATTTACGGCGCGTTCGGGATGCAGCCAAACCGCTACGACGAGGTGTTCCGGATGATTGCGAGTGGGAGCGTAAACCCCGGCAAAATCGTCTCTGAAACCGTCTCCCTCGACGAGGTGCCGGAGAAACTGGCGGCCCTCGGAACCTACGAGCCGGTCGGGATTCCGGTCGTCGATACGTTCTGAGCCGCCATCACCGCACTTAAGAGGGCAGGCCGTGCACTCCCCGCGTATGTTGGATAAGCTCGGAACGGGCGGCCTCGTTGGCCTCCTGTTACTGGTCGTCGGCCTCGGCGTCATCGCCTACGCAAACCCACTCGTCGCCGCCGGGCTCGCACTCGTACTCGCGGGTGTCGGACTCGTCGCGAAGGGACTCGTCTCCGGGATGCTCTCCGCATTCGGGATGGGTGAAATGTTCTAACTGCGGGAGAAGAGGTACGCGAACAGGCCGAACGCGCCGGTTAGCACGTTGACCAGGAAGAGCGCACCGACGAGCAGCCCCCAGACTGGTGCGCGGGATTTCCCCCTGCGATTTGCGTCGCGGTAGACGTACCGACCGGCAGCGATTGCGAATACGGTGTTGCAGACCAGAAAGAACACCACCAGCACCGCGAGGTCAGGGCCTCCCGCGAACGGAAACGAGACCATACACAGTCTCTGCGGACGGAAAGCAAATACTTGCTGGCTCGTCCCGTTGGCGGTTGTGACGGTATCGTTTCGTGATAGATGACAGTTGGCAGGTACATTTATCAGCAGGAATCTCCGAGTGTTAGCTAGTGACGCGCGACACCGACGTCGCCCAGTCAGAAGCGATAACGTCAAAGATTCTCGAAACCAGTCCGGTCGGTATCGCTGTTTTCGATGGAGACGCTCGAATCGTCCGCGTCAACGACCGCCTCGCTGACCTGCTGGGTGCGACGAAAGCCGAGATACTCAAGGGGGCGAGCGAGCTGCAAGAGTGGCCGGTGTACGACGAAGACGGAAACCACGTCACGAAAGCAGAACTCCCGATTCGCCAGGCCATTCTCACGGGCAAACCGATATACAATCAGGCCTATCAGGTTCCTCGAAACGACGACGAGCTGTTCTGGTGTTCGCTGAGCGCCTCGCCTATCTTCGACGAGGACGGCTCCGTCGCGTTCGTGGTCGTCTCGGTAGAGGACATCACGGAGGCGAAACGACGCGAGCAGGTCCTCGAAACCCAGACCCAGGAGTTAGAGACGGTCAATCAGATAAACCGCATCATCCGCGACATCAACCGGTCGCTCGTGTCCGCGACCACGCGCGGAGAGATAGAGCAGGCGGTCTGTGACTGTATCGTGAAGTCTGGGCTGTACGCCTTCGCCTGGATTGGCGAGCGCCACAGCAGCGGCGTCGGGTTGGTCCCCCGGGCGCGGGCCGGGGTCGACGACCGCTACTTTGCGACCCTCGAACGACTCGCGACAAACCATCCCGAACGGTCCGAATCCTGGCCGTCCACCATGGCGCTCACGACGGGGGAGTTGATGTTCGAACCCGACGTCGCGGCCACCGAGTCGATTCCGGAGTCGATTCGCGCCGAATCGCTGCGACTCGGCGGCGAGTCGGCCGTCGCCATCCCGCTTCGCTACGACGAAACCGTCTACGCAGTGCTCGTCGTTGCGTCCACTCGAGAAGCAGCCTTCGCCGAGCGCGAACTCGACGTGCTCACCGAACTCGGCGAGAGCATCGGCTACGCCATCAACGCGATTCAGGCGCGACGGCTACTGTTCTCGAACTCGGTCATCGAACTCGAATTCGAACTCACGAACCGGGACGCTGTGTTCGCCCGTCTCTCGAAGGACGGTGACTGTAGAATCCAATTCCAGCAGATGGTGGCTGGCCGCGACGGGAGCCTGTTGCTCTACTGTGGCATCACGGGGGCAACGGCCGAAACCATCGAATCGCTGGCCGGTGAGTTTCCCGAAATCGAACAGTGCCGGCTCATCCGCAAGGACGACGAGGAGACGCTGTTCGAGTTCGTCGTCTTCTCCCCGTCAGCGGTCAAGTCATTGATGGACCTCGGCGGGCACATCTCCGCAACCGTCGCAGACCGGGGCGTGAGTCGCATTCGCGTCGAGTTCCCACCAGACGCCGACGTCAGAGCGGCTGTCAACGCCGTCCGCGACCTGTACCCTGACGCGAAACTCGTCGCCAAGCGAGAACGCGACAACCCCGTCGAGACCACCCGCGAGTTCAGGCACAAACTCGACGAGCAGCTCACCGACCGCCAGCGCTCGGCGCTCAGAGCAGCCTACTACGCGGGCTACTTCGACTGGCCGCGGGGCTCGACGGCTGAGGAAATCGCAGCGTCGATGGGTATCTCCTCGGCGACGTTCCACCAGCATCTCCGGGCCGCACTCCGCAAACGCTTCTCTGCGTTCTTCGGTGACGACACTGACGAGACCACGAACCTAATTACATAGGCATATTATTTGTTGCCACGGCTGGCATAGCAGGTGATACCTCTCCGGGAGAGAGGTGCCTCTATTGCGGTACGGAAGGTGGGGTAGGGGGGAGGGGCCGTTTCCGGCGCCTTCTGCCACTCCACAGTGGACAAAGTGCCACACGTCTCGGAGTAGCATACTCATTTAGGGTGTGGTACGGTTAAACGTGACTGTAAGTGACACACGGAAAGTACAAGCCTCAGTCACTCTCACCGTGACCGGCACGATGTTCGCTGATGAGACGGTCTATCATCGCCTCCTGCTGTGCCTTTTCGCGTTCTTCTGCGCGCTCGTTCCAGGCGTCGATGACCGCTTCGACGTCGCTTTCACGCGCCACCGCGAGGTCGTCAATCTCCTGAATTGACACTTCCTCCGCGGACCCGACGGGGATGTCGTGTTCAAACAGTACCGCGTCGGCAGCATCAGAGAGCGTCCCGTACTTGAGCACGACGCGCGGTTCGGTCGCCGCGAGCGCCTCAGCCGTGCTCCGGCCCGCGCCGCTCGCGTCTCGCAGGAGAATCACGTCCGCCTTTGCGAGGCCGTACCGTTCTTGCGTGTCGGCGATGGCTCCCTTCGTGAACTGCGCGATTGGCTTTACCGACACGAGGTCCTCGTTCTCCGCGGTAACGTCTGCGAAGTTCGAGTGGTCGATGCGCCAGAGTTCTTTCAGGCGCTCCAGTTTGTCGCGCAACTTCTCGCTCGTCTCTTTTTCCGTGACGAGTTCGCGTTTCAGACGGTCTGTCTCGCGTTCGAGACGGGTTATTTCGCGGCGCTCTCTGGCTTCTTTTCGCTCCTCGCGGCGGGCCGTCGAGAGTTCTTTCTCGTACTCCTGTACCCGCTCGTTTTTGGTGGCAATCGTGTCCCGAAGGTCCTCGACGTGCGATTGGAGGCGGTTGACCTGCGCTTCGAGGTGCTTGATGCGCTTTTCCTCTTTGGTCAGTTCACGTTCGGTGTGTTCTGACTGCTGCTCTTCCGAGTCGTCTTCGGCCAGCAGGTCGTCGAGAACGCCCTCCACCGACTCGCCGCCGGCCACTACCCGTGCGGTTACTTCGCCGCGGTCTACGGGCGCGGGCACCTTCTTCGCGATGCGGTCGAACTGGTCTTCGTGGGCGTCGTAGGCGAACAACGCTGCGGCCATCGCGTCGCGTTCGTGGTCGTTGTCGTATCCCTCCTGGCGCGTCCGGTGTTGTTTTTCGTCGACAGGGAGGTCGCGCTGTGGAACCCACGCCGCCGCGTTGAAACTCCGGCGTATCTTCTCGACTGTTTCGGGCATCGGCGTCACGTCGGCGGCGACGAGAATGGGCCGCCCGTGTTCGATGATCCACTCGATGACGTCAGCGGTGTCCGCGGTGCGCGTAGAGAGGACGTCGAGCACTTCGCCGTCCAAGCCGACGATGGCCACCGCCGTGGTCGTGCCGGGGTCGATACCGACGAGGACGTGGTCGCGTCGCTTTGCGAGCGGCCGAAACTCGATGCCGTCGCGTCGCTCGCGCTCCATCTCCACGCGCACGTCACCAGAGCGGTGGGTCGTCACCGGAATCTCGTCCGGTCGGCCTTCGACCCGGAAGACGGCGTTCGCGTACCCGCCGTACTTTTCGGTAACGTCCTTCTCGAAGTCGAGGCCAACGTCCTTGAGCGTGGCTTCGACCTCACGGGACCGGGTGCGGACCGCGCCGTGAATCCGCCGCGTGAAGCGGTCTTCGCTCCAGCCACCCTTGCCGGTCGAGCGGCCCCGCGAGACCTTGATTCGCGTCGTGTTGGTGAACGCAGAGACTTCGTACCCCACGTTCGCAGCGGCGAGGCGGGCAGCGGCCTCCGCCTCCTTCATCGGGTCTTTACCGTAGGGGACGCCGTGGCGGGCGGCGACCCGAGAGAGCGGTTCTGGGCGCTCGTCGCCGGTCACCTGGACGAGTTTCGTCTCGCTCGGGAGTTCCTGTAGGAAGTGGACGAGGGCGTCCTTGTCTGCCGCGAGTTCGTACATGTTGTCCGTCGCGACGATGGCCGGCTTCTCGCGTTGGATGAGCCGACAGAGCTTGCGAAAAGTGACGACGTCGCGGTCGAGCGACTCTCCTTCGAAGGCGACGAGGGCGAAGGAAGGCGCATCACCCCGGATGTCGCCGCTTTGCACGTCGACCCCGAAAATCAGGGCGTCGAGGGCACTCGTTCGAGTACTCACACACTTGGGTAGGGCGTCATGTGACTTATACTGTCGTCTGTAAGCACTGAAGAATCCGACACCAGCAGGTGTCGAGTATCGTGAAAACGTTACAGACGACAGTACAGCGAATGGGGGGGTTCACTTCACGCGGTTTGCTTGACGACGCCGCCGAAGAAGACGGCCGCGAGCAGGGCGAAGACGACGAGCACGCGCCACCCGGCGGCGTAGCCGCTCGCGTCCGCGACGTAGCCAAAGAGCGGTGGGATGACGAGCGCGCCGGAGTTGAGCGCGGTCTGTGCGCCGGCGGTCGCCGCCCCCACCTCGCTCGGTGCGACGAGCATCGTCACAGAGGCGTGGTACAGACCCG
Source organism: Haladaptatus sp. DYSN1 (assembly GCF_029489995.1). NCBI lineage: Archaea > Methanobacteriati > Methanobacteriota > Halobacteria > Halobacteriales > Haladaptataceae > Haladaptatus > Haladaptatus sp. DYSN1. The sequence continues at coordinate 492,248 of NZ_CP120470.1, read as the reverse complement.
TGAACCCGAGGACGGAGAGGCCGAGCAGGGCGAACACGGCGATGGCGGCGAAGCGGGCGTCCATCATCGGCAGGACGAAGAACAGCGCCGCAGAGCAGAGCGCGAGCACGACCATGATGAGGGCGCTGGCGTTCACGGGGTCACCCGGGAGGCGGTCTGCGAGGCCGCCAAAGGCCACCCGACCGGTGCTCCCCATCACCTGCACGAGCGCGAGGGTGAGGCCCGCAACCCCCACGGAAATCGACACGGATTCGGTGAGGTAGGGGACGAGGTAGCCGGTCATCGTGAACAGTGTCGCCGCGAGAAAGAGGCCACCGACGGTGAGCAGGACGTAGGCGCGATTGTCGGCGAGGCCGCGCACGTCCGGAATCGAGATGGTGCCCGAACCGTCGTGCTCGTTGGGATAGCCCCGCGAGAACGCGGCGGTCACGAGGAACGCGAGGCCGGCAGCGACGTAGAACCCGGCGTCCCATGGCACGCCGGCGCGTGCGGCGAGGCCGGTGACGACGAGCGCGCTCGCCCCGGCCCCGGCGGAGACGCCGACCTGTTTCACGCCGAGAGCGAGATTGCGATGGGAATCAGGGACGCCCTCGACGATGGCGCGATTGGTCGCGGGCATGGCCGAGGCGTAGGCCGCCCCGAGCGCGAACACCGCCCCCAGCAGGAAGGCGAACGAAGAGGCGAGGGTGACGCCGATGACGCCGAGCGCGAGGGCGACGAGGCCGCCGATCATGACGCGTTTCTCGCCGAGGCCGTCCACGGCCGCCCCCATCGGGAACAGAAACAGGGTGTACCCGAGGGTGAGTGTCGAGACGACGATACCGAGGGAGAACTTAGAGAGGCCGAATCCAGACTGGATGAGTCCGGTGGCGGCGAACACGCTGTAGTAGCAGACGCTCGCGGCGACTTGCCAGGCGAGAATGACGCCGACGGTTCGCCGTGCCTCAGTCATCCGGGTAGGGGACATCCACGGTTTGCCCGTCGTGAGGGACGAACACGTCACCGTCGAAAGCGGCAACAGCGTCGCTGTGGATGGCCCCGGCGTTCCCAGCGTAGCGCGAAGAGATGTGCGTCAGCGCGAGGCGTTTGACGCCGGCTTGCTGAGCGACTTCGCCCGCCTCGGTGCCAGTCGAATGACCCGTCTCGCGGGCGCGGTCGGCGCGTTCGTCGTCGAACGTCGCGTCGTGGATGAGCAGGTCTGCGTCCGCCGCCGCCTCGACGACGCTCTGGGCGGGGCGGGTGTCGCCGGTGTAGACGACGCGGCGGCCAGGACGGGGTTCGCCGACGACCTGTGCCGGTTCGACGACCGTGCCGTCGTCGAGTTCGACGGGATTGCCCGCGTGGAGTTCCTGAAACAACGGCCCGACGGGGACGCCGAGTTCCTCTGCGCGCTCGCGGTTGAACCGCCCTTTGCGGTCTTCTTCGACGAGGGCGTAGCCGACCGAGGTGGTGCGGTGGTCTGTTTCGAAGGTTCTGACTTCGTACTCCTCGCCCCCGTGGGCGACCTCGTCCGGTTCGACTTCGTTGATGTGGACGGGGTAGGAGGGGCGTGCGCCCGTGGCTTCGACGAGGTTGCGAATCTCGCGGCGGGTTCCCGTCGGCGTGTGGATGGTGAGCGGGTCGTCGCGGCCGTTGAAATCCCACGTCTGGATGAGGCCGGGAATCCCGAGGACGTGGTCGCCGTGGAGGTGCGTGACGAAGAGGTGAGAAACGGCAAAACCGGTTCCAAAGCGCATCATCTGTCGCTGGGTGCCTTCGGCGGCGTCGAACAGCAATCGCTCGCCTTCGCGGTTGACCATCAGCGCACTGGGATTGCGCTCGGTGGTCGGCACCGCCCCACTCGTTCCGAGAAACGTCACGCGCATGGCCCGAATTTGGGCGGTGAAGCATTAAACGCGCTTCGGAAACGGGCCGTGAGTCAGGCGAAACCGGTCGCAACCCGGTCACGACGAAATCGTTGTTCGAAGGCGAGTTCTTATCAATTAGAGAGTTTTTGAAAACATTGTATGTCTACAAAACTGATTGGTTCGCTGCTGGTGGCAGCCATGCTCGTGCTCGCTGGCTGTACCGGCGGCATGGGACCAGCCGACGACACCACGACGACGGCGGGAGACGGTGACCCATCCGAGACGGGGACGGTCAACTTCTTCATCTCCGACCAGGAGAACGCCATCTCCGCGTTCTCGCACCTGAACGTGACCGTCGATGCGGTGTCGTTCCGTAAGGCGGGGAGTGACGACGGAGGCGACGACGAGAAATCGACCACGGCTGAGACTGCAACGACCACGGCTGAAACGACCTCGGCCGAGGCGACCACACAGGCCGACACGACAACCGAGACGGAAACCGAAGCCGAGACAGAAACCACGGAAACCGAGTCAGAAGACGGTGACGACTCCGGCTGGGAGACCTACGAGGTCGATTCGAAGACCTTCGACCTGACCGAGCTACAGGGTGAGAACGCACAGAAGCTCGCCGCCTTCGACCTCGAATCCGGCACCTACACCGAGGTTCGCCTCCACATCTCCGACGTGGACGGAACGCTCAAAGACGGTGAGGAAGTGTCGGTGAAACTTCCGAGCGACACGCTCAAAATCAAGTCCGAGTTCACGCTCGACGCCGAATCCGAGGTGGACTTCGTCTACGACATCTCCGTCCGTTCGGCGGGCAACAGCGGCAAATACGTCATCCAACCGGTCGTGAAGGAGTCCGGCGTGAACGTCCCGTACACCGACATCGGGAGCGACGAGGGTGACGAGGAAACCGACAGCGCAGACGGTGACCTGGCGCTCGAACTCGTCGGCGACGCCGTCGCCGGCGAAGAAGCCACCGTGAAAGTGACGCAGGCCGGCGAACCCGTCGCGAACGCAAACGTCACGGTCAACGGCGAAGCCGCCGGAACGACCGGCGAAGACGGAACCGTCTCGTTCACCGTCCCCGTCGGGTCCGAGGTGAACGTCGAAGCGACGTCAGGCGAGGCCGAAGGCGAACTCGACGTTTCGCTCGAGGGTACCGCAGGCGTGACGAGCGACTCCCTCGCCCCGCTCGCATAATCGACCGATTCTTACCCCCACATTTCCTTCTATGCGGTAATGGACGGGCCGCTGTGGACCGATACGCACGCGCCGGCACTCTCAGACCTCCCCCAGCCGGAGGTCCGCGACTACCTCACGCGGGCCGTAGACGAGCCGATTAACCTCGTTCTGCACGGCCCACAGGGCAGCGGGAAGACCGCCGCCGTGCGTGCGCTCGCGAGAGAAGCACACGACGACCCTGACAACGATTTGGTAGAAATCAACGTCGCCGACTTCTTCAACCGAACCAAAAAGGAGATTTCGAACGACCCGCGCTTCGAGCACTTCCTCACTGGAAAGAGCGACCTGCCGAAACGCGACATGATAAACCACGTCCTCAAGGAGTCTGCGAGTTACGCGCCGGTGTCGGGCACCTACAAGACCATCCTGCTCGATAACGCGGAAGCCATCCGCGAGGACTTCCAGCAGGCGCTGCGACGAGTGATGGAGCGCCACCACAAGACGACCCAGTTCGTCGTCACGACCCGGCAACCGACGAAGCTGATTCCGCCCATCAAGTCGCGCTGTTTCCCGGTTCCTGTCCGCGCACCGACGGCGAAGGAAAGCGCAGAAGTCCTGCGTCGAATCGTCGAAGCCGAAGAAGTCGAGTACGAGGAAGACGGCATCCAGTACCTCGCTGGCTACGGCGGTGGTGACCTGCGCAAGGCCATCCTCGGCGCACAGACCACGTTCGAAGACGCCGGTGAAATCACCATGCAGACCGCCTATGAGGCACTCGGCGAAATCGGGAACAAAGAGCAGGTCGAGACGATGGTCGCGAAGGCCGAAAAGCGCCAGTTCACGGACGCGCGCAAAATTCTCGACGACCTGCTCGTAGACGAGGGCTACAGTGGCAGTGAAATTTTACAGGACATCCTCGGGGTGGCGCGGTCGCGCTACAGCGGCGATAATCTGGCTCGGCTTTACGAGATTGCCGGTGAGATTGATATGGACCTCGCAGAGGGGACGAGCGACCGGATTCACATCTCGCACCTCCTCGCTGAGATAGGGCGGTAGTCGCTCACTTTTTCCCACCAGCCAATCGCGTCGCCTCCGGGCGCAGCCGAAGTCTCAACATGGAGAGCGTGCCGAGCAGTGGCCCAATCGCGAGCGGCGCGAACGCCCACTGCCACCCGACGAGGTCCACGAGGACAGGAACCAGTTGAATCGAGGCGATAGTGAGCAGGAAGCCGAGGGCGGTCTGGAGGGTGAGCGCCGTCCCGACGTAACTCGATTCGGCGAGTTCCGTGACCGCGACCGAGAACTGGGCGGAGTCGGCGACGATGGTGAATCCCCAGAGGAGGACGAACGGCGCGAGAATCCAGAGCGGTGCGCCGAAGACGAACCCGGCGGCGAGACAGCTCAGGCCGCTCACGCCCATACTGACGCTCGTGACCGTGGTTCGACCGAGGCGGTCTGCGGCGAGGCCGGCGACGAGTGCGCCCGCGCCGCCGATGGCGATGGTGCCGAAGGCGAGCAGGCCGGCGGTTCGCTGTGAGCCGGGGGTTCCGGCGGCGAGGCTGGCGACGAGGAAGACGGGAATCCACGTCCAGACGGCGTAGAGTTCCCACATGTGGCCGAAGTAGCCGCCGTTCGCGAGCAGGGTCGGACGGTCACGAAGAATGCGGACGACGGCGCGCGGGTCGAACGGGGCGGCGGGCGACTGGTAGGGGCCTTCGGTCACGAACAGCGCGAGGGCTGCGCCGACGGTGGCGACGCCCGCCGCGCCGAAGAGGACGAGTCGCGGGTTGTCGACACCGCCGATGACGCGGATGAGGTGGGGCAGGGCCGAGCCGACGGTGAGCGCCCCGACCAGAACGCCGACGGCCATGCCCCGCCCGGCGCGGAACCACCCGGCCATGAGTTTCATCCCCGGTGGGTAGACGCCGGCGAGCATCATGCCGGTCAGGAAGCGCAGGACGACGGCGGGAAGGAGCGATTCGACGAACGCGGCGATGGCGGCGGTTGCCGCCGCGCCGACGAGGGCCGCACCGGCGACGAGGTACTTCGGCGTAATCACGTCGGAGATGGTGAACGCCGCAGAGAGGAGTGCCCCGGTGACGAAGCCGAGTTGGACGGCGTTCGTGAGCCACGCCGTCTCCGCGGGCGTGAGGTCCCACGCCGCGGCGAGTTCCGGGGCCGCCGCCGTCGCCGAGAACCACAGCGACATTATCAAAAGCTCCGCCGTGGCGATGAGCAAGAGCATCCGAAGACGGCGGGTGGACGAAACGCCCGTCATTATTCAGAACGATGACAGGCGACGGCTAAAGGCTTGCCCGCGCGTGTGAGGAGCGCGCAGCCCGTACAGCTTTTTTCGTGGTCGAAACCGTTTATCAAAAATTCTGGGTTGGCACACTGACACAAATGACAGAACGTTCAGTCTAAAAGAGTGTAACACAGCTCTTTCCGCTGGTTTTTACACATTGTGCAGCCGACCTATATGGTTAGCGTACGTGAATTATTGACCAAAAGACATTTACTCGGACTCGCGGTTACACACGGTGATGTTGACGAGTGGCCGACGAACCTCCCTCCAGGTTCTCGGTACCCTGGTGGGGACGGACAGATACGACACAGGATTGACAGCACAGTCGCGGTTCGCGACCAAGGAGTGCGTGTAGCATGAGCGACCAGCCCTCCAAGCGTGGTCCTCGACCGTCTCGACGACACCTGCTCGCGCTCGGCGCGTCACTCGGCCTCGCGGGGTGCATGGACATCACCTCCGGGTTCGAAAAGTGGCGACAGGACGGGCCTGCGACCACTTCGACGAACACCCCGGCAGCGACGTCGACCGCAACCCCACAGACTGAGACGGCCACAGAGACGGAGACAGAAACGCCCGAACCGGTCGAAGAAGCCGTAAACGGCGTCCCAATAAAGCGCACCGAGTTCACGTATCGCGAACTGCCCTACGAAGAACGTCCTCAGTTCTTCGGGCAGTACCGTGACGCGAAGCCACAGTGTGACAAGACCGTCTCACAGGTCAACGAACTGCCCGACCTCATCCCGGCGACGGTCGGCGACCACACCGGTCACTTTCCGCTCCGGACGACACGTTGGCTGCTTCGCTGCCTGCACTGTTATCGCGAAAGCGGAAAACAGGGCTACCTCGACCGCGCAGAGGAGTTCTCCCAGGCGCTCGTAGACGACGCCGCGATTGGCCCAAACGACGGCATCTACTTCTCGTATCGTCTCGACAAGGCGGGGTCGAGCGCCGACCTGAAAGCGCCGTGGTACTCGGGAATGTGCCAGGGCGTCGGCCTCTCTGCGTACACTTACTTCCACGAGCTCACGGGCGACGACAAGTACCTGGACTTAGCAGAGCGGGTGTTCCAGACGTTCAAGTCCGTAAAGCGGACCACTGACGGCCCGTGGACGACGATGGTCGACCCAAACGGCTACTACTGGGTCGAGGAGTATCCCTTCGAACCGCCGACGCACGTTATAAACGGCAAGTGTATCGGCATCTGGGGGCTGTACGACTACTGGCTGCACACCGAATCTGCGGAGGCGAAGTTACTCCTCGACGCCACGCTCACCACGGTGCAGAACTACGCCGACCACTGGCGCGTCCCCGGTGAAGTGAGCTACTACGGACTCGACGGCTACCGGCGCTGGCAACTCGGCCAGACCGACCGGTATCCGGACCCGTACCGTGGCAACGACTACTACCACGGCGTCCACCTCATCCAGATAGACAAGCTCTACAAGCTCACCGGCGACGAGTTCTTCAAGCAGATGTGGGAACGCTACAAGTCGGACGACCCCGGCGACATGTCCTGACCACGTGGCCAGCTTTTATTCGAGCACGAGAATGTGGCGGGTCAGCGTGCCGTGAACGTACCGCTCGAACGAGTGAGTGACTTCCCAGCCAGCCGCTCGCGCTTCCTCGGACCACGGGCGGTCCGCGACGAGGACGCACTTCTCTCCGACGCGCCTCGCTTCCGCGAGCGCACCGGCTACGAGGTCCGCGAGGTCGAGGTTCGCGATTTTCGACTGGCGACCGTACGGCGCGTCGAACACGACGGCGTCAACCGAATCGTCACGGAGGGCGAGGGCAGTCGCATCGCCGCGCACGATGCCGAAGTCCGCGTCATCGGGCAGCAGTTCGGTGAGATTCTGCTTCGTGCCCCGAACCATCTTCCACTGGGCGTCGTTGCCGACGAGACGCGCCCCCACGAGACCGCCTTCGAGGAGGACGCCGCCAGTTCCGCACATCGGGTCTAGAAGGGTGCGCCCCGGGCCGGCCCCGGCGATGTTCACGAGCGCCCGGGCGAGCAGCGGTTCCATCGACCCGGGCTGGAAGAAGGGACGGGCGGTCGGATTGCGGTCACCGTAGTCGCGGAGGCTCGCGGCAGCTTCCCAGCCGAGTGCGCAGACGTCGTCTGCGAACAGCGCGCGGAGGGTGTGGTCGGGGTCGTCCAAATCGACGGTGAACCCGTGGTCTACGAGCACGCCACCGAGCACGCGCTCTGCCTGCTGGGTGCTCACGTTCGCCGTATTCTGGATGTCCCGGGCGCGGACGGCGACGCTCCCCTCACGGTCGAACGTCGCGGATTCGAGCAGCAGGCGGGCGCTCTCGACGGAGGCATCGGTGTGGCCCACGAGTTCGTTCGCGCGGTGGGTGTAGGCGAGACGCGCGATGGCCGCGGCGTCGATGCTCCCGGCGCGGACGAGGCCGGTGGCCATCGGGGTCACCGCTGTCGCCGCGCTCTCGGCCTCGCAGGCGGCGAAAGCGTGGTCTTCACCACCGAGTTCCAGGACGTACACGATGCGCACTCTGGAACCTCGAACAAAGAGCGTATCGGTTAAATACGCCGAAACCTGTCAACGGCTGGCACCAACATTTATAAACCTTAAATACAAGTTTTTAAACGAAACATGACTGACCCCAAGGAGACTATTAATATTGAGAACGTGGTTGCCTCCACAGGCATCGGTCAGGAACTCGACCTTCAGTCTGTCGCGATGGACTTAGAAGGTGCCGACTACGACCCCGAACAGTTCCCCGGTCTCGTTTACCGCACCCAGAACCCGAAGTCTGCCGCACTCATCTTCCGCTCTGGCAAAATCGTCTGCACCGGTGCTAAGAGCACCGACGACGTCCACGAGAGCCTGAACATCGTGTTCGACAAGCTCCGTGAACTCAACATCAACGTAGACGAGGACCCTGAAATCGTCGTCCAGAACATCGTCACGAGCGCGGACCTCGGTCGCAACCTGAACCTGAACGCAATCGCCATCGGGCTCGGCCTCGAAAACATCGAGTACGAACCAGAGCAGTTCCCCGGCCTCGTCTACCGCCTCGACGAGCCGAAAGTCGTCGCCCTGCTGTTTGGCTCCGGCAAACTCGTCATCACGGGTGGGAAGAAACCGGTCGACGCAGAACACGCCGTCGACAAGATCGTCTCGCGCCTCGAAGAACTCGGCCTGCTCGAGTAACTTCCGGCACACACAAGCCTTTTCGCACTCTCACAGACGAGTATGGACTCTACCGCACTGCAGGTCGTCCCAGCCGAAGGCGGCCCGCTCGCGGTCGCTGGGACGTTCGTCCTTGGGGCGCTTTTCTACGCACTCACCGCGCACATCGCCGCCCGGTACGTCCTCGGCGACGTACCGCCGACCCGTGCCCTCATGGTCGGCCCCGTGCCGGCACTGGTGACGATTCTCCTCCAGCAATACCCCGTCGCCGTAATGTTGCTCATGGGATTCATCGCCGACTTTCTGGCGATTCGGTTCATCTACCGCGTGCGGCTCAAAACAGGTGGTCTCATCGCCGTCGTCCACTACACCGTCACGGTGTTGCTCGCGCTCGTCCTCGCGAACCTCGTGGCGCTACTCGGAACCGCACCGACCTGAAAAATCCAGTTTCTATTCGACCAATCGCTCGATTTCCGTCACGAGAATCCCCGACGCGCCGAGTTGCTTTACCTCCGTGATGGTCTCGAACACGTCGCGCTCGTCCACGACCACATGGACGGCGACGTTGTCTCCGCCCGCGATATCCATCACCGTCGGGCCGCCGAGGCCGGGCAATGCCTCGCGAATGGCGTCGAGCTGGTCGCGAGGTGCGTTCATCATCAGGTAGCGCTTGCCCTCCGCGTGGAGCACGGAGTCGAGCGCCGTCTTGATTTGCCCCACTTTCTCGTCCTCGACGACGTCCTCGCGAGCGAACAGGCGCACGGAGCTGCCCAAGACTTCATCAAGGATAGCGAGGCGATTGACGCGTAGCGTCGTCCCGGTGGAGGTGATGTCGATGATGGCGTCGGCCATGTCCACGTGCGGTGTGAGTTCGGTCGCCCCAGTGACCTCCACGATGTCCGGGTCGATGTCCCGCTCTGCGAAGTAGTTGCGCGCGATGTTCGGGAACTCCGTGGCGACGGTCTTCCCATCTAAGTCGTAAATCTCCTCGATGTCGCCGTCTTCGGGCGCAGCGAGCACGAGGCGACACTGCCCGTAGCCGAGGTCCAGCAGGTCGACGAGGTTCGAGACGCCCGACTCGTGGACCTGGTCTAGGCCGGTGATGCCCACGTCCGCCGCGCCGTCTGCGACGTACTCGGGGATGTCCGCGGCGCGGACGAAGAGGATAGTGACAGCTGGGTCGACCGTGCTGGCGTAGAGTTTGCGATCTGCGCCGTCCACGACGTGCAGCCCTGCGCGTTCGAGCAGGTCAATCGTCGGGTCGTGCAGTCGGCCTTTGTTCGGCACAGCGATGCGCATATATTCGGGCGAAGGGGGCGAGGGGGCAACTGTGTTTCGTCCGTGGCAGACCGGTGGCTTTTCGCAGACGGACACAGAATCTCCGGCTATGACCACGCTCCAGATTACCGGCGGGAAGGTCCTCCTGCCGGACCTCTCGGTCGAAGACGCAGACGTGCTCGTAGACCAGGACGCGGGCACGATTCTCGACGTGGGCGACGTCGAAGCAGGCGACGAGACCTTAGACGCCTCCGGGTCGCTCGTCATGCCGGGGCTCGTGAACGCCCACTGCCACGCCGCGATGACCCTGCTCCGGGGCTACGCCGACGACAAGCCGCTCATGGACTGGCTCCAGGAGGACATCTGGCCGGCAGAGGCGCAGTTGACGCCCGAAGACGTGCGCGTCGGGACCGAGTTGGGCATCGTGGAGATGCTCAAGGCTGGCGTCACGACGTTCGCGGATATGTACTTCGAGGTGCCCGAAGTTTCGGCGGCGGTCGAGGACCTCGGCGTCCGCGCCCGCATCGGCCACGGAATCGTGACCATCGGCAAGGACGAGGACGACGCCTGGGACGACATCGAGGAATCCATCGAGGTGGCCTCCGAGTTCGACGGCGCGGCAGGCGGGCGCATCAAGACGGCAGTGATGCCACACAGTCTCACGACGGTCGGCGAGGAGTACTACCGCGAGTTCCTGCCCGAGGTGCGCGAGGCGGGGCTTCCGGTCCACTACCACGCGAACGAGACGTTAGGTGAAGTCGAGCCAATCGTGGAGGAGCACGGCGAGCGTCCAATCGAGTACGCCGCAGACCTCGGGATGCTCGACGCGGGCGACTTCTTCGCCCACGGCGTGCACCTGGACGAGACCGAGATTTCGGTGCTCGCAGCCCACGACGCCTCGGTCGTCCACTGCCCGGCGTCGAACATGAAGCTCGCGAGCGGGATGGCCCCCGTGCAGGCACTCCGCGATGCGGGCGTGACCGTCGCGCTCGGCACCGACGGCGCGGCCTCGAACAACGACTTAGACCTGTTCGACGAGATGCGCGACGCGGCCATGCTCGGGAAACTCGCCACCGGTGATGCGAGCGCCGTCCCCGCCGAGGCCGTCGTGGAGATGGCGACGCAGGGCGGGGCGGACGCACTTGGCTTCGACGTGGGACGCATCGAGGCGGGGGCGAAAGCCGACCTCGCTGTCGTGGACTTCGAGGCCCCGCACCTCACCCCGGCACACGACTACGTGAGCCACCTCGCCTACGCCGTCCGCGGCTCTGACGTGCGCCACACCGTTTGCGACGGTCAGGTGCTCATGCGCGACCGCGACGTGCTCGTCTGCGACGAGGCCGCGGTGCGCGAGCGGGCGGCAGAACACGCCGCAGCGCTCGTCGACCGCGCCTGAGCGGTCGACTCGCCGGTTGGTCGCCGAAGATCCAGAAAATCTAACAGTTAGGGTTTGTGAAACGACGACCTATTTGTCGCCAATCATAAGGGTAGAAATAAACGTATAGAGTCGTTTCTAAACGGTCTTGAGGAACCTCTACCGCCATATCTCGTCGCATGAACTGAACGAACAACGAAAACTGAACTGAACAGAAATCTGTATTTATCTCGTTTCCTGAATATCGTTGTCTCGATGAATTCGAAACCGAAGTTGTTCGCCATCGCAGCCGTGATGGCGTTGTTGCTCGCGACCGTCGGCCCCGTGGCCGCGTTCGCGGGTGACGAGACAGCGGGCAACGATTCGATGAGTACAGCTGGAAACGACGCACCGCTCGCGGTGCACGTTACAGAGACGGGTACCGACGTGACCGTCACCGTGACCAACGCGAGTGAGCACGTCTCGAACGCGAACGTGACCGTCGCGCCGGTGGGCGACGCCACCTACGACGGTGCTGGTGAGTACACAACCGACGAGAACGGGACCGTTTCACTCCCCGTTCCGGGCGAACAGGTCGAAGTCGAAATCGTCGCCACGAGCGGTGACGAGCGCGTGACCACGACCACCGTGCTCGGCGACTGGCGACCGACCGTGGACGGCGACGCACCGTTCGGCCAGCACGTCTCACGGTTCGTCCACTACCTGTTAGACCGCGATGATTTAGACGACGACAAGCCGTTCGGGCAGATGGTTCGCGAGTTCGTCCACGAACAGAAACAGCGGGCGGACAAGCACGCGAAGAAACACGACGACGAGAGTGAGAGCGCGGATGAAGAGTCCGACCGCGAGGACAAACGTCCCGACCACGCGAAGGATAAGGCGGACAAGGAAGACAAGCGCCCCGACCACGCCGGACCGAAGGACGGCCACGAGCGCGGCACTGACAAGACATCTGACGACGGCGAGGACGAGGATAGCGAAACCGACGACGAAGACGAAGCGGAGAACAGCGACGCGGAAAACTGAAGTAGAGTCCGCGAAACGGGCACTCCGCGGTCGGAGCTGAATCGCACGCAAACTGACCCATCTGAACTGTCAGTGGCACCCCGCTCCGAGTTCTCGGAGCCAGCACGTCGATTCGGGATGTGAGTTTTTCTGCGGGCTGTAGACGAGTCCGGTAGCGTTTTGACCCGCCTGTGCCATTCTTCCGCCATGAGTGACGCTTATCCGCCTGTCAGCGAGCACCTCGACGATATCGAGGCCGCCCGCAAAGAGGGCCGTCGCAAGATGGACTGGGCGCTCCAGCACATGCCCATCCTCCAGGCACTCCGCGAGACGTACAAAGCCGAGAAACCGTTCGCCGGCCAAGTCATCGGCATGGCGATGCACGTCGAGGCGAAGACCGCGAACCTCGTCGAACTGCTCGCCCTCGGCGGCGCAGAAGTCGCCATCACGGGGTGCAATCCGCTCTCGACGCACGACGACGTGAGCGCCGCGCTCGATAACAACGACAACATCACCTCCTACGCCGTCCGCGGCGTTGACAGCGACGAGTACTACGACGCTATCGAGGCTGTCATCGCCCACGCACCCACCATCACCGTCGACGACGGGATGGACATGGTCGCCGCGATTCACGAGAACCATCCGGAACTCATCGATTCCATCATCGGCGGCGCAGAGGAGACGACGACGGGTGTCCACCGCCTGCGGGCGATGGACCGCGACGGGGAACTCAAGTACCCAATCTTCGCCGTCAACGACACGCCGATGAAGCGCCTGTTCGACAACATCCACGGCACGGGCGAATCGAGCCTCGCCACCATCGCCATGACGACGAACCTCTCGTACGCCGGGAAGACCGTCGTCGTCGCCGGCTACGGCTACTGTGGCAAGGGCGTCGCGAAGAAAGCCGCCGGGCAAAACGCGCACGTCGTCGTCACGGAAGTCGACCCACGCCGCGCCCTCGAAGCCCACATGGAAGGCTACGAAGTCATGCCGATGGCAGACGCCGCGGAGGTTGGTGACGTGTTCATCACGACCACCGGCAACCGCGACGTCATCACTGAGAGTCACTTCGAGGTCATGAAAGACGGCGTCCTCCTCGCGAACGCCGGCCACTTCGACGTCGAAATCAATCTCGACCAGCTCGAAGCGATGGCAGCGAACGTCTACGAAGCCCGCGACGGCGTCATGGCCTACGAACTCGAAGATGGCCGCGACCTGAACGTCCTCGCCGAGGGCCGCCTCGTCAACCTCGCGAGTCCAATCGCGCTTGGCCACCCGGTCGAAGTGATGGACCAGAGCTTCGGCGTGCAGGCCGTCGTCGTCGAGGAACTCGTCGAAAATGCAGAGAAATACGACGCCGGCGTCCACGACGTACCGGACGAACTCGACCGCCGCGTCGCAGAAATCAAGCTGGACGCAGAGGGCATCGACTTCGACACCCTCACCGACGCCCAGTCAGCGTATCTCGGCTCCTGGGACCACGGGACGTAAGCCAGTGCCCTATTTTCCGCCGCGGACGACGTGGCCATACTTGAGCAGCGAGACGAACACCGCCCCACCGAGCGCGTTGCCCACCGTCGCGAGGGCGAGGAAGTGCAGGTAGTCGAGGAAGCCGAGTTCCGGCACGAGGAACAATCCGGCGAGCACCTCGACGTTGCCCGCGATGCTGTGAGGCAGGCCCGCGAGTCCGATAGTGACCGTTACGAGCCAAACGAAGAACACGCGGCTGATGGTCTCCTGGGCGGCCGCGACGAGCCACGAGAGCAGGCCCATGAGCCAGCCAGCGAGCACCGCGGCGGTGAACAACCCCCACGTCGAGTGTTCCGTGAGTTTGACCGCAATTTCTGCGAACGCAGAGGCGTCCGCGATGCCGTAGGAGGGCGCTGCGGTCACGGCGATGGCGGCGAAGATGATGCCGCCGACGATGTTCCCGACGTAGACGATGCCCCAGAGCCGCCCGAGTTGGGCGAGCGTCGCATCGCGATTGAGCACGGGTAACACGGCGAGGGTCGTGTGTTCGGTGAACAGTTCCGAGCGTCCGAGGACGACGAAGATGAAGCCGACGGCGTAGGCGTTGGCGAGCGCGATATGGAGCAGGGGTTCGCTCCAGAGGTCGCCAGCCATCGTGATGATGACGGCCATGAGCAGCGGCCCGAAGCCGATGTCGAGGCCCGCAGACAGCGCAGAGAGAAACAGCCCCTCGCGTGGTCGCCTGAGTTCGTTGAGTCCCTCGTCTATCTGCCGGGAAAGAATCGTCTTCGAGGAGGTTTGTTCGGTGGTTCCGCCATCGACCACTGGGTCGCCACTCATGACTCTCTAGGCGGGTGTTCTGCAATTCGCTACTAAAGTGGTTGGGCCGTTCACTGTCAGGTAGCGGTTTTTATACGTCCCCACCGACCAGATTCACGTACGAATGGCAAACTCCAACTCGAAGGGCAACCGCCGCGAGCGGGAACTCGTGAACCTGCTCGACGAAGCCGGGTTCGCGGTCATGCGCGCCCCCGCGAGCGGCGCGGCGACCACGCGAGAACTTCCGGACGTGCTCGCGGGCAACGGCGACGTGTTCTACGCCATCGAGGCGAAGGCGTCCTCCGGGCGGCCCATCTATCTCACGGGCGAAGAAGTCGAAGCTCTCGTCTACTTCTCACAGAATTTCGGCGCGAAACCGCGCATCGCCGTGCGCTTCGACCGCGAAGACTGGTACTTCTTCCACCCCGCAGACCTCTACGTCACCGATGGCGGGAACTACCGCGTGAAAAAGGAGACGGCACTCTCCGAGGGCGAAGACCTGGACGAACTGACCGGAAAATCGAAAAAGACGCGGCTCACCGACATCGGCGAGGACGCTTAACCGGTGGCACCGGCCGCCGGCTGTGGGGAGTCGTCGCCCGCGGCTTCGAGGGTCGCCGGTCGCGCGAGTCGCGAGTAGGGGAACGAGTAGCGGCGGAGTCGTGACCGTCGCAGCGTGTCTCGTGGGTAGACCGCCTCGACGACGAGGTCGTCGCGGTCGTACAGGTGGTTGCCGGGATAGCCCGCGACGGTCGTGTTCGCGGTGGGGATTTCGACTTCGTCCGCTCGGTCCGTGGTGACCCGATAAACGATGAGGGGGTCGCCCGTCTCGCGGTCGATTACCCGGTCGCCGGGTTCGAGTTTGTGCCCGGGACAGAGGAACGGTCGCGGCGCACCTCTGCGAGCCATGAGTCGGTCGCCACAGACGGCGCACTTCGTGGTGAACTTGCCCGGCGGCGGGACGCGCCCGAGGGTGATTTCGAGCGCGACCCGCCGCTGGTGTTTGCACTTCGCGTTTCTGAGTTCGTAGTCCGGACACGAACACTCGTGTTTTGCGAGGTCGACGACGTAGGTCGCGCCGCTCTCGCTATCGACGGCGTAGCGTCCATCAGGAAGCTGTCGGACGGCCATGCGTTCCGTCCACGCACGTGCAGACCGACTATCCATTCTGGAGGTGTCGGGCGCGAGTGCGATTTTTCGTGCTGGTGACGCTGGTGTTGCTTGCAATGGCGTCATGATTGCTCCGTGGGTGGCGCACATCATCCGCCGTGGCGTCCGCCAACCACTCCACGTGAACAGTAGGTTCCGAAGGGACGTAAACTCTCGGTATGGACCGTTTATACCTATAATTCTCTGTCGAAAGTAGCGTGAAAATTCCCCCTTCATTTCGACTGGAGCGCGCCTCTGAAGCTTCGAAGCGCTTTTGAAGTGGGGAACAGAAGGCGGCGCATGGAATTAGAGCGGGACGCGCTTGTCGAAATCGTCGTCTCTACGGTCGCCGTCGTGCTGTTTGTCGCGGTCGTCGTGGCCGTCGGGGCGACGTACACGAGAGATTCGCTGAGCAGCCAGGGTGCACTCGCACTCGTCGGCACCATCGTTGGCTTCGTGTTGTTGATGGCGGGAATCGGCTTCTGGCTCTCGCGAAAGAAGTAGACTCAGGCCTCTTCTGACTCGGCTTCTGCGTTCTCCGTACGCCAGTCGGTGAGGTCATCGTCGTCCGCGTCGTCGATGGCTTTCTCGTAGTAGGCCATCGGGTGCGAGATGGTCTCACAGCGGTCGTCTTTGTTGATACAGTCGCCGTAGGATTGCATCGTCGCACACGACGGTGCCGAGTATTCGGTCGGACTCGTCGCCCCGCGGATATGATTCGTCTGATAGCGCGTAATCTCCTCACCGAAGCCGGGATTCACCTCGTAGAGCGAGACGATTTCGTCCGTGTCCATCCCGATACTGGCGAGGAAGGCGGTGATGGCGAACCGAGAGTGGTGCTCCAGATGTTCGCCCTTCTGAATCTTGTCGAGCAGCGCCTTCATGCACGGCGGGAACAGGTCGGGGACCACGGTGTCGATTTCGCGGGTGAGGTCGAGTTCCGAGATGACCTGCTCTAGGTGTTCGACCTCGTCTGCGAGCGACTCGGCGATGGCGTCGGGGACGTTCAGGGGGAGTCCGTCCTCGATGCGGTGTTGAACCGCCTGACGCAGGAGCTGGTGGCACTCTGCCTGCGTGACGGGGACCTGTCCGTCCGCGAGTTCGCGGTTGACGAGTCGCCACTCGTCGCCCCACATGTCCGCCGCGAGCAGGAGGTACGTCGCCACGTCGACGCGATAGCCCGCGCCGTCTTCGTGGACGTGGCTCGCGAGGTCGAATTCGGCGAGGAGTTGGTCGAACGAGAGGCGTTCTGTCTGCGTGCTCTTGAGTTCCGTGCGTTCCTCGAACTCCGCGACGAACTGTTCGTGGGCGGCTTTCGCCTCCGCACGGGCGTACCGCCGGGTGCAGATGTGAACGTCCACGAGCGAGACGAGCACGCGGGCGACGGGATACGAAAGCAGTTCCGTGCGGGCGCTCCGGTCGGGTTCGCCCACGTCACCGTCGGTGAGTGCGCCCTCCACGCGCGCCACGGCCCGCGCGACGACGGGGTCGTCCTCGCGGGCGACGAGTTCGGCGAGGTCCACGCCCGCCTCTTGGACCGCCTGCCGCGAGGCTGCGAGGAACGGGTATCTGGCGTGGAGTTGCTTCATTGAACTTCACCTTCTTGGTGAGTCCGAATAAATTGAATGGATTCTCGGAGAGTCGGGTTAGCTGTCTCGCATGAAGGCGAACGTGGTGCCAAGGTGCGTGCCGACGAGGACCGTGCCGTCGGTGACTGTTGGGGCTGAAACTGCGTCACCTTCGAGTTCGTATCGGGTCAGGAGTTCGCCCGAATTCGCGTCGTACTTGTGGAGTCGCCATTCGTCGGTGCCGGCGTAGATGCTATCACCTGCGACAGCGAGTTCGCCAAGTCCGACGTAATTGCTGTGCGGCGATGGACGAGTGTTGTGCTCCCATTCGACGGTCCCATCCGTCGGCGAGAGTCGGTAGAGCCGGTGGTTGTCGATGTCGTTTCCGATTGCGTCATCGTTACCTGCGGTGACGAACACCGCGTTGTCAGTCGAGACGATGGAATCGACGTAGGTGTTCTCGTCTTCGCGCCCGTGTGAGAACGTTTTCGACCAGCGTTCGATTCCGTCGATATCGTAGGCTACGAGGTTCGTCCGTGGGTCCTCGTTTCGTGTTTGACTTCCGGCGAGAACGGTGGTGTCGTAGGCTTCGAGCGATTCGAGTCGTGGACCGCGTTCGCTCCAGCCAAGCGTTCCAGTATGACGCTCTACGGCCCACAGACGGCCATTCGTGTCGTTGAAGATGACGAATGGACCGCCGATAACGGGCCCAGCCGCAAAGCCTTCGAGGCCGGGGCAGGTCTTTCCACTGAAGTCCCACTTCACGCTCCCGTCGGCAGCATCCAGTGCGTAGAGTTTCGACCACGGGTGGCGGTATTTCGTGCCAACGAACACCGTTCCGTCTGCGACGGCCACGTCGGTGTCGAGCGGTCGTTCTGGTGAGAAGCGCCACTGTTCGACGCCAGTAGCACGGTCGACAGCGTACAGCACATCGCGGTCAGCCACGAACACGGTTCCCTGTTCGCTTGCAGGGCCAAACTGGAGCGACCCCTGTGCAATGAACTCCCATTCCTGCTCGCCCGTCTCTGGGTCAAGGCCGTAAAGTCCACCGTCCGCGTCTGCCGTGACGGTCAGTTGCGTGCTGTCTGCGAGTGGCGATGCGTGAGCCGCTTTCGTATCGAACCGCCATGCGAGTGATTCGGGTGGTGCGCCAAACTCGTAGACGCTCCCCCCGCCAGTCAGGTACAGTCGGCCGTCGGCGACGATTGGATTCGAGATGTAGGTCGAATTTGGTCGTGCAGGCAGAACGTTCAGGACATCCCCCGTTTCCGTGTCAAAGGTGAAGAGATGATACTCCCCGTTATTGAGCTGTGCGAGGGCGAAAAGCTTCGAATCGGCCGCGACGATCGTGCTGTAGAACCCGGAAATCGCCATCTGATCCCAGGTGTCACCTCCGGGATGTGTGTCGTATTGGCGTTCCCAGCGATATTCTCCAGTCGCAGCATCGATTGCCCAGAACGTGTTGTAGCCGTCCCTCACGTAGACGGTGCCGTTCGCTACTGTTGGCTGTGAAACCCCCCGGTGATTCGTGACGTCTCGTGCCCAAACCGGCGTTCCGTCTGCTGGGTCGTAGGCGACGACTCGTCGTCCAACCGTGAGGTAAACGAGTCCATCTCCGACGACCGGGGAGACGCTCAATGGGGTTCCTCTGTCGTCTCGCCACACCTCACTACCGTCTTCGGTCGAGAGGGCGAGAATTCGCTGTTGGTCGGTGAAGTAGACAGTTCCATCTGTGACGGCCGGTGCGTCGGGTTCCCCGTCGGACAGATTTCCGTGTTCGTTGTCTCGTGGGGACGGACCGTCGACTCGCCACGTCTCTGAACCGTCTTCGGTATCGAGTGCGACGAACGCGCTTCGGTGGCCGTCGACACCGATGAGTTTGAAAAAGACCTGTCCGTCTGCAAGTGTCCCGACAGAGGGATACTTTGCGTCTGATTCGTACCGCCAGAGTTCAGCCCCATCGGACCGCGAAAACGCGGCGACATCGTTCTCGACGAATACCTGTTCACCAGATGCGACACCGACGACGATAACACGGTCTTCGTGGACGATTGGCGTGTACTTCGACCCCGAATTGCCGATTTCTTTGCTCCAGGCTGTCGACTGGGACGCGAGGTCGATGGCCGACAGGTACAGTGTTCTATCAGTGTGTGAGGCCGTGACCTCGTGTACGACGTACGCAACGCCATCAGCGATTGCTGGCGCATAGGGGGCAGCCTCCGGCGTGTCGACGCTCCAACGGACCATCGCGTCCGTGTCTGGAGCGGCTTCTCCCGCTGCGTGCCAGGTGTTCTGTGAATCGTAGGCGTACGTCGGATAGCCACTAACCGCCGTCTCTGCTGCCGCAACGTCGGAGAGTGTGGACAGACCCGCGCCTGTCGCACCTGCACCGAGGAGGGCACCGAGCGCTTGGAGGGTAGTACGTCGGTTAAGTTCCGTCATCGTCTAGAGATATTCTAAAAAGCCTGTAAGTGTCTTCTGGCTAAGATAATAACTAGACAAACCGAATGGTCAGCAACCTATCGTGAAAAAATCGCAAGAAATGAGGGTTAGTCGCTCTGGATACGTGGGGCGAGCATGTAGGTGACGCTGCCCTGGCCCTCTGCGAGTTCGAAGTGGAGTTTCACCGGGAACTCCTCGCCTAAGTCGATGGTGACCTCGCCGTCTTTCGGGATGGCCTTGTTCATATCCTTCAGATAGTCGAGCGAGAACAGCGAGCGGGCCTGCCCGGCCTGCAGGTCGATGAGGTCCTCGCGGGGGAGTTCCAGACGCACGTCGTCGGTGTCGCCCTCTGCGGAGACGTAGAACAACTCGTCTGCCTCTTCGACGCCCAGTGCGATGTGGTCGGAGACCATATCTGCGGCCTTGACTGCCCGGTCGATGTCGCGTCCCTCGATGACGACCTGTGCCGGCAGGTCCAGGTTGGGGATGTCCGGCTCCTGCCGGATGGAGTCGGGGTCGATGAGCGCGAGGGTATACTCTAAGCCCTCAATCTGGATGTGGAGCTTTCGCGTCTCCTCGTCCAGTTCGAGCTGCACGAGTTGGCCAGAGCTGGCCATCCCTGCGATGTTCTCCAGTCGGGAAAGATTAACGCCAATGACGCCGCCGTCCGCCTCGTAGGACTCGAAGGCGCTGGCATCGAGCGTGAGGTCCACCATCCCAACGTTGGCCGGGTCGACCGCCCGAATGGCGAACCCGTCCTCGTTGAGGTGGATTTTACACTCGTCTACCAGCACACTCACGGAATCAAGGGCCGTCCGGAGCGTTTCAGCGCTCACGATAGCCTTGAACATGTATTTCGGGGTACGAAAGCCCGGCATAAAAAGACTCGCGTTCGCGCCTGCGACTGCGCGCGTGCGCGAATCGCCGCGGCCGAACGATATCGGCTAAGGGTGGCCGACACGACCTCCCGAAATCCGGTGATGACCGAACGCGAGAACGACCGTTGAACGGCTGAATCGATGCCCTTCCAGGGGCAGGCATTCGGCGCGAGAACGGCAGAAAAGCCGCCGCAACGTTTATCTGAATAGCTGTTCAATTATTCAACTATGGCCCAGGACACGACGCAGCTGCGCCGTCTCATCAAGGACGAGCGCGGGACGTGCTGCGACGCGGCGCTCACGGAGCGACTGGACGAATTGAAGGCGCTCTCCGATGGGACCAAATCCTCGTTCGAGCGCGACGTGGCCGCGCTCAAGGCGCTTGGCAACGAGACGCGCTACGAAATCGTCCGCCTGCTCACCGCGGCTGACCGAGAACTGTGCGTCTGTGAGTTCTCGCCGCTACTGTCGGTGAGCGAGAGTGCCGTGAGCCACGCGCTTCGCGGCCTCACGGACGCTGGACTCGTCTCCCGGCGCAAAGAGGGGACGTGGCGGTACTACCAGCCGACACCGCTTGCAGAACGGTTGCTGTCGGCGCTCGACGGCTCGCGAGGTGAACAGGAATGAGCGACGAATTGGGGCTGTCGGCGCAAGCACAGCGGAGAGCCGTGCGAAACCGCTACGCACAAATCGCGACGGGGTCAGGGAACAGCACTGACGCGGACGACGATTGCTGTGGGAGTTCCGACGGCTGCTGTGGCGACGAGGCGTCGCAGGCGGACTCGACGGCACTCGGCTACACTGACGACGACGTGGTGGCCGTCGCGGCCGGTGCGGACCTCGGACTCGGCTGTGGGAACCCGACGGCGCTCGCCTCGCTCGAAGCGGGCGAGACGGTCCTCGACCTCGGGTCGGGAGCTGGCTTCGACTGCTTCCTCGCCGCCCAGCGCGTCAGGGGAACAGGCCGCGTCATTGGCGTGGACATGACCGTCGAGATGGTCGAGAAAGCTCGTGCCAACGTCGAGAAGAACGACGCGACGAACGTCGAGTTCCGACTGGGCGAAATCGAACACCTCCCCGTCGCAGACGAGACGGTCGACGTCGTCATCTCGAACTGCGTCGTGAACCTCTCGCCGGACAAGCCGCAGGTGTTCCGCGAGGCGTTCCGGGTGCTCAAGCCGGGCGGCCGTGTGGCGATTTCTGACGTCGTCATGACCGCCGACCTCCCCGACTCTGTTCTGCGCGACCCGGAATCGGTCGCCGCCTGCGTTGCGGGTGCGTCGACCATCGACGACCTCGAATCGGCGCTCGCTGCGGCGGGGTTCGAGGACATCGACATCGCGCCGAAAGACGACAGCGGGGAGTTCATCCGCGAGTGGGACGACTCGCTCGACTTGAGTGCGTACATCGTATCCGCGGACATCTCGGCGCGAAAACCGTCGCGCTGACCTCGCTCGGTCGAAGGGCGTAAGAAGCCGCGTTTCCTACGCCACGGCAATCAGATGCCGCGCAAAGACCACTATTACAACAAAGCCAAACAGGAGGGCTATCGCTCCCGTGCGGCCTACAAGCTGAAGCAACTGAACGAGGAGGCCCACCTCATCGAGAAGGGCGACACCGTGGTGGACCTCGGGGCCGCCCCCGGCGGGTGGCTCCAGGTCGCAAAGGAACTCACCGGCCCGTCGGGCACGGTCATCGGCGTCGACCTCCAGCGCATCAAGCCCATCGACGGCGTCGAGACCATCAAGGGCGACATGACGACCGACGAAATCAAGGACGCCGTCCGGGAGACGGCGGGCGAGGCCGACGTCGTCATCTCCGACATGGCCCCAAACATGACCGGCGAGTACAGCTTAGACGCTGCGCGCTCTGCCTACCTCGCTCGCCAGGCGTTCGAGACGGCGACGGATATCCTCGCCCCCGGCGGCGACTTCGTCGCGAAGATTTTCGACGGACAGGACGTGAAACCGCTGCGCGACGACATGGAACAGGAGTTCGAGTACGTCCGCGCCATTCACCCTGACGCCTCCCGCGACGAATCCTCCGAACTCTATCTGGTCGCGAAAGGGTTCCTCACCTCGCCGGTCCGCGAAGGCGACACCGTGGAAGTCACTATCGCGAACATCGGCAAGGAAGGCGACGGCGTCGCCAAACTCGACGGCTACACGCTGTTCGTGCCGGGCACGGAAGCGGGCGAGACCGTCGAGGTCAGGGTGACGGACATCAAGCCGCGCTTTGGCTTCGCAGAGCGCATCGACGACGAGTAAAAACCGATTTTGCTACTGCTCAATCAGCAGTGAGCCGACCAGGACGATTCGCGGATAGTCGACGTGAAAAACGGTAGTTACTCGAAGGCGAACTCGCCGGCGTCGGCGACCTGTTTCTCGCGGCGCGACGTGACGAAGCCCACGACGGCGTAGACGAACGGGGTGTCGCCGAGCGCGATGAGCAGTTTGAGGAGGTACTGGCCGATGATGAGGCCGGCGACCTGCACCAGCGGCAGTGGGTTGCCCGTCCCGAGCAGTTGGGGAACGAGGTAGAACGCGAGCGAGACGAAGATGACGGTGTCGATGACCTGGCTGCTCGCGGTCGAACCGATGTTGCGCAACCAGAGGTGTTCGCCGTTCGTGAACTCGCGAATCTTGTGGAACGCGAAGACGTCCCAGTTCTGACTCACGACGTAGGCGGCGAGACTGCCGATGACGATGTTCGTACTCGCGCCGAGGACGGACGCGAAGGTGGTCGCATCGACCGGCGAGAACTGGAATGCAGGGGCCTGAATCGTCGTCCAGACGAGCACCAGCATGACGAGCGTCATCCCGAAGCCGACGTTCACGAGCATGGTCGCCGGTTTGCGCCCGTAGAGTTCTGCGTAACAGTCAGAGGCGAAGAAGGTGAGCGCGTAGGCGAGCGCCGCGCCCGGCAAGATGAGCGTGTTGCCAGCTAGCGGCAGCGAGAATGGAATCGAGAAGGCGAGGACTTTCGAGGCGGTTAGCTGGGCCGTGACGAGTGCAGTGATAAACAGCGCGACGAGCGCGAGGCGTACTGGGTCCCCGGCATCACTCGTCATCGATTCTCCCGTGACGGTCGTCGATTTCGTCGAGGAGGTCGAGCATCTTGCGAATCGAGGCTCGAATCGCTTCGCTTCTGTTTACGAATTTGCCGTCTTCCCCCACGTGGGCATCGAGGTCAGAAAGAAGTTCCTCTGGAACCTCAACGCTGATTTTTGGCATGGTAGGATATTACTGGAAGAATACTTAAATCCTCTCTTGGGAGTCCACGAGAGAATGTCTCTCCCGCCCGAAATCAGCCAAATCGCCGGTTAATCGGCCCCAGCGCGTTCTTTTTCGGGAACGCGACGACCGCCGAGGGTCACGACCCAGAGCAAGCCGAGGCCGAGGAAGTACGCGAGCAGCGTCGGAATCGCGAGGATGAACATCATGAACATCCCGCCCGGCGCGCCGAAGGCGGCGATTGCGAGGATGCCGATGGTCACTTCACGCCAGCGGGTGCGGAAAGTGCGGTAGGTGATGATACGCCCGCGGTGGAACAGCAGCATCGAGACGGGAATCATCCCGAGGATGCCGATGCCGGCGGTCGTGAGGAACACGAGCCACCCGAAGGCGTTGATGCGGTAGGAGATGATCATGTTCGCCTGAATCGCGTCTGCGGCGAGCCACGAGACGATGGTCGGTGCGACGTACGAGTATCCGACCATCGTTCCGGCACCGATGCCGACCAGCATCGAGAGGCCCCACAGGAGCAGAACGTTGCGGTTCCCGCGGGCGAAGCCGCGCTCTTTGAGCGACGGCCACGCGAAATAGAGCAATACCGGAATCACTGAGACGGCGGCGAGGACGGTTGCGATTTTCACCTCGAAGATGAGCGCCTCGACCGGGTGAAGCGCGACGATACCGAAGTCGATGCCGTCTGCGGCGATGGCCTCTGGAACCTTGCTCAGGAAGTTGTCCCGGATGATTTTGATGCCACCCGAGTAGAGGAAGATGAACACGCTCGCGAGGACGAGCATGAACGTCCCCACAATCCAGAATGCTTTCGAGGTGAGACTTTCGAGGATGAACGCGATGTCGTAGTAGTAGCCGCCGATGTCGTCTTCGGTCTTCTCGTCCTCGGAGAAGGCGTTCACGATACCGGTCGTCGTGCGGGTGATGGCGCTCCCCGATTCCTCGTCGGTGTCGTCGGGGCGAACGTCATCGACGTCGCCGTCTGCGGCGTCTGTATTCGCCGCAGGAGCCTCCGCGTCCTCGTCTTCTGGCATATCGTTGACGGCGGCGGCAGTCGCGCCGTTCTCGACGGGGTCAGCCTCGACGGCTTCTTGCACCTCGTCGAAGCGGTCTAAGATGGCCTGTGCCTTGTCGGCGTCGTCGTCCTGCATCGCCGTGCTGGCGTGCTGGAGCGCCTCGTCTTCGGACATGGCCGCGAACACTTCCGTGGGTGCGGCATAGATAGCGGCGGCGTCAAGGCTGTCGATGTCGATTTCCGCTGGGTCGCCCGCGCTCGCTGGACTCGGCGCGTCGCGCTGGCGGCGCGTCGAGACGAGCACCTTCGTCAGGCCGAGACTGAACCCGTAGAGGAAGAGCAGCGGCACGGCCCACATAATCTGGGTGAAGGGGTCTGGCGGCGAGAACAGCGCCCCGAAGATGAAGATGGCGACGACGGCGTGACGCCACTTATCGCGCCACGTCTCGTAGGGGACGATTTCGATGTACGCGAGGCCGGTCATCGCGAGCGGGAGCTGGGCGGCGAGGCCGAAGGAGAGGGTCAACAGGAAGACGAACTGCGCCCAGTGGACGATGGAGTACGTCGGCTGGAATCCGCCCTGAATCGCATTCCCGGCGAGGAACTCGAACATGAGCGGGAAGAAGAGGGCGTAAGCGTAGACGACGCCGCCGACGAACAGTCCGAGGCTCAGCGTGAGGATGAAGGTGAATTTCCAGAGGCCGATGCGCTGGGTCGGCCAGAGGCCGCGTTCACGGAGCGCGTCGCGGGAGTAGTACAGGAGGAAGGGAATGGCGAGCAAGATACCCACGACGAGGCCGATTTTCACTTGCAAGAGGATGACGTCGAACGGTGTGACGGCGATGACGTCGGTCTGGTCTGCGACGTCTGGGCCCATTTTCGAGAACAGGTCCGCCTTGAGTTGGACCCAGACGAACTCGCGCAGGGCGTAGATAGTGCCCATCAGCCCGATGACGAACACGATGAAGACCTTCTGTAGATGGGTCTGTGCCGTGCTGAGCATCGCGCCGACCGTTTCCCGACCACTGGCGACAGCGCGTTTCGTGTCGTCGTCTATCGCTCCAGACATCCCCGTATCTGGCGAAGGTAGCCCGGTCTGAGTTATCAATCTTGTTCTCTGCGCGGAGAAGAAAGTTTACAAACGTTGGCCTGACTATCAGCGAGTAATGACGGGAGTGTCGGAGGGTTCGGACGATGGCTGACCACTTCTCAGCCCCAGCCGTAAACGAAGATGGCTCTGTGCAGAACGGGCCGGCGTCTGACAAGGAGATGCCGCTTGCGGACCACATCGAGGAAATGGTCCGCCGGACGGGCGTCGTCCTCGTCATCATGGCCGTGATAAGCGGCATCGTGTTCCCCTTCGCAGACCAGATCATCAACTTCCTCTGGAACAACATTCTCCCGGGAACCGACGTGGCACGACCCCGACTCTACCACCCGCTCGCGCTGGTCCTCGCGCGGCTGAAAGTCGCCTCGCTCGCCGGGTTCATCATCGCGTTACCCGTGTTCGTCTACGAGACGTACCTGTTCATGCGTCCCGGCCTCTACAAGCACGAGCGCCGGTACTATCTCGCGGCCGTCCCGACGAGTCTCATCCTCGCGTTCATCGGCGTTGCCTTCGCGTTCTACCTCGTTCTCCCGACCATTTTCACCTACTTCACCTACTACACCCAGGGAGCCGCGACTGTCGCCTACGGCCTGACCGAGACGTTCAACCTCATCGTCCTGCTGATGGGCTTTTTCGCGCTCATCTTCCAGATTCCGCTCATGGTCATGCTCGCCATCATGATGGGACTGACCACCCGCCAGTGGCTCGCAGACCGTCGCCTCTACTTCTGGGGGGCGTTCGCGGGTATCGCGTTCCTGTTCAGCCCCGACCCGACCGGGATGGCACCTATCATCGTCGCGGCCACGATGATTGCCCTGTTCGAGGGGACGCTGTTGCTCCTGCGCTGGACCCAGCGGTAACACTCTTTTCTCCCCCCTCCCTCTCACCGGACGATGAGAGTGTTGCTGGTTCGCCACGGCGAGACGCACTGGAACCGCGAGCGACGCATGCAGGGGTGGGCTCCCTCACGGCTCACCGAAAACGGCGAGCAACAGGCCCGGGTCACGGGTGAGACCCTCGCGGCGGAGTACGACATCGCCCACATCTACGCCTCAGACCTGACGCGCACTCGGGAGACGACGGTGCACATTCGCGAGTCGGTAGAGGCAGACGCTACCTTCGACTCGGCGTGGCGTGAACGTGACCTCGGCGTCTATCAGGGACTCACCCACGACGAGATAACCGAGCGATTCCCCGAATTCTCGCTCACGCGAGCGGGCCTCGAAGCCGCGGCGAAAGTACCGGAAGGTGGAGAAAGTCTCGTACAGGTCAGAGACCGCGTGCTCTCCGGCTGGGAGGACCTCACCGAGAATCACCGCGAAGGCGACACCGTCCTCGTAGTGAGCCACGGCGGGCCGATGTACCTGTTGCTCGGCCACCTGCAGGGTCACGACATCGTCGAGAGTTACACCCGACTGCGCCTGAAGAACTGTTCGGTCTCAGAAATCGCGGTCGAGGAGGAGTCCCGCGTGGTGCGGGAAAACGAGACGCCGTACTAGTTGTCGGGTCGCTTCGGACTACTTACCGGTCGGGTACTCAGCGTCGAAGACGTTCTCGACGAGCGGTTCGTCGGCCGCCGTGGCCTGCCCGGCGGGACTCACGCTGCCGGTGCGATAGCCAAAGAGGTCGAGGGTGACGTGGTCAAAGCCGGCGTCCTTGATGTGGTCACGGGCGGCGCGGATGAAGTCAGCGTCTAAGGCACGGTCCAGTTCGTCCTCGGCGATTTCGATGCGGGCGAGGCCGTCGTGGTCGCGCACGCGGAACTGCGAGAAGCCCCACGTTCTGAGGAGTTGTTCTGCCTTGTCCACGCGAGAGAGGCGTTCTTCGGTGACTTCGAGACCGGTCGGAATGCGCGAGGAGAGACACGCCATCGCCGGTTTGTCGGCGACTGAGAGGTCGTACATATCCGCAATCTGGCGCACCTCGTCTTTGGTGATTCCCTGGGCGACGAGCGGGGAGTAGGCGTTTAACTCCTCGACGGCGCGCAGGCCGGGACGGTGGCCCTCGCCGAGGTCGGAGGCGTTCGTGCCGTCGCAGACGATTTCGATGTCGAGCTCTCGGGCCTTGTCGAACATCTTGCCGAGGCGCATCGTCCGGCAGTGGTAGCACCGGTCTTCGTCGTTTTTCACGAAGTCGGGGCTGTCGAGTTCGCTGAACTCGACGATTTCGTGCCGGATGCCGATTTCGTCTGCGACCGAGACGGAGTCGTCCAGTTCGGCCGCCGGGAGCGTCTCACTCTTCGCCGTACAGGCCACCGCGTTCTCGCCGAGGGCGTCCGCGGCGAGTGCCGCGACCACGCTCGAATCGACACCGCCGCTGAAGGCGACGAGGACGCTGTCGCGCTGGGCGAGGTCCTCGCGGACGGCTGCTGCTTTCTCCTCAACCGTAGGCATAGACACGGCTACTTGCCGCGTAAACAAAAGTACGTTGTCCGCGGCGAATCCTATCAGCTGGGCGAAACGAGGGTGCGGTCAGACCGCCTCGTCCGGCTTTTCCGGCGGGGTCCCAGCGCGGTCGAGCGACGAGCGGAGAGCAACCCCGATGAGGAGCGCGAGGGTCAGCGAGACGAGCCCTGCGCCGAGCAAGAGCAGCGGGTAGCCCGTGACCGCGGCGAGACCCGCGAACAGCGCCGGGCCAGTCGCCCGTCCGAGGAAGGTGGTACTGTTGCGCAGGCTGAGCGCCCCGGCGCGGTACTCGCCGGTCACGAGGTCGCTAATGGCGGCGTCCACGGCGGGCATCGAGAGGCCAAGTCCGGCCCCCACGACCACCGCGCCGAGGGCGACGACGAGCGCGGAGGGGGCGAGCCACGCGACGACGAGACCGACGCCGAAACAGGCGAACCCGCCCGCGACGAGGAGGCGATTCGAGATGTGGCGGGCGAGTCGGCCGTTTTGCGTCGAGACGACGATTGACCCGACCTCCGCAGCCACGATGATACCGCCGATGAAGACCGGCGCGAGACCGTACTGTGCGGTGAGCAGGAACGGCAGAACCGTGAGAATTGCGCCGAACAACAGCAGTTCGGTGGCGAACGCCGCACCGTACAGGAACAGCGTGTTCGGCCCGGTGACTACTGAGAGCGCCCGCCGGATGTAGGCGACGCCGCGCGCCTCGCGGACGAGTGCCGGTTCTTCGAGCGCGAAGAGGGCGAACAGGCCCACGGGAATCGCGAGCAGACAGGCGAGGAAGGGGACGTTCCACCCGAAGGAGACGAGGATGCCGCCGACGAGCGGGAACAGCGCCGCGCCTGCAGAGAGCACCGCGATGTTCATCCCGAGGACGGCATTTCGTTGCGTTCCCTCGAAGGTGTCGCCGATGAGTGTGACCGTCGCGACGAACAGCCCGGCGGCCGCCGTGCCCTGAATCGCCCGGAGTGCGAGCACCCACTCGAATGACGGCGCGAAGTAGATGGCTCCGCCGGTGACGCCGAAGGCGAGCAAACTCGTGACGAGCACGCGCTTTCTGCCGAGGCGGTCTGCGAGCAGGCCGATGAACGGCGAGAGGACGATGCCGACGACGAAATAGGCGCTGACGACGAGGCTGGCACGCGCGTCGGTGACGGCGAAGGCGTCGCGGATGACCGGCAGCGCCGGAGCCACGAGCGGGACACCGAGCGGCGCGAGCAGCGTGCTCAACAGCACGACCTGTACCGTCCGCGAACGCCACGGCACGCGGTCTGGTCGAAGATTCTCAGCCATCAGGACGTCCCCCGGATGCCGACCGCACGGGCGGCACCCCATCCCCAACTCATGCGTAGAGATTCGCTGGCTGGGCGGATAATCCTGCGTCAAAACGTGGGTCGGCCGCCGGGACCGGACCGCGAACGCTTTTTGTCCCCGGGTGGGTATCACACGGCTGAATGGATTTCGAGGGTATCCCGGGCGTTGGCGAGAAAACCGCGGCCGCACTCGCGCAGCTCGACGACCCCGAGACGGCGCTCAAACGCGGCGACGTGCTGCGATTGGCGAGCGCCCCCGGCATCACTGAAGGGCGAGCGGCGAGCATCGCGCGGGCGGCGATTCGAGAGCAACACGGCGACCCCGGGACGTTCCTCGCGACGAATCGAGCCCGTGAACTCTATCAGGACACGCTTGCCCTCCTCCAGCAGCGCACCGTGACCACCTACGCGAAAAAGCGCCTGGAGACGCTGTTTCCGAGTTCGAAGCAATCACGCATCGACGAGGTGCGCGCCTTCGTCGACGATGCGACGACACGCGACCCGACGCCTGAGGTGTTGGAG
Organism: Haladaptatus sp. DYSN1; assembly: GCF_029489995.1. NCBI lineage: Archaea > Methanobacteriati > Methanobacteriota > Halobacteria > Halobacteriales > Haladaptataceae > Haladaptatus > Haladaptatus sp. DYSN1. Next base: position 462,158 of record NZ_CP120470.1, on the reverse strand, counting down.
GCGCTGACCGCCGTCGAACCGCTCGCCCACCCCCGAAACGTTCGGGTGCGCGACCGCTGTCTCGCGACGATGGACGCGGAAATCTACGCCGAGGCGAAGGAGGCCGTGCCTGAACTGAGCGTCGAAATCGTCGAGGACGCCCGCAGGCTCGGCGACCTGGCACGCGGCTACGCCACCGTCATCGCGCTCGACGAGGAATTCGCGGGCGTCGACATAGACGGCGACGTACAGGTGAAACCGAAGGCCTTCGAGAATCCCGTGGACATCGTCCCCGAGCGCACGCTCGCGTTTTTCGCGGCGAACCGCGAACGCCTCTCGGCGGCGATTCGCGTCCACCGCGCCGCCGACCTCGAACCGCCACAGGGCCTCGAACTGGATGCACTCGAAGCGGGCCTCACACGGCTGAACGACGACGGCACGGTGAAAGGTGACGAGGAGTTAGAACGCCTCACCGCGGCTGCGAACGACCTGGACGCGGCGGTGTCGATGGCCGAGAACGTGGCGAACGACCGGCTGCGCGAGGCGATTCAGGCCCGCGACGTTACCATCGAGGGGTCAGACCTGCTCTCGCTGGTCGAACAGGGTGCGGGCGTCGATTCGCTGCTGTCGCGAGAACTTGCAGACGAGTACGACGCAGCCATCGAGGCCGCCCGCGACCACCTCGTCGATTCCCTCTCGCTCGATTCGGGCGAGGCGGAAATCGGGCGGATGATTTTCGGCGAGGAGCCAACCTTCCCCGTCGGCCACCAGGAGCAGGTCGTGAATCGGTTACGTGAAGACCTGACCGTGGCCCGCGACCGCCGCGCGGCCCGGCGAAAGCGCGAGGTGGCCGTCGAACTCGACGGCATGACCGAGGCCGTCGAAGAACTCGTCTTCGCGTCGCTCGAACTCGACGTGGAACTGGCCATTGCTCGGTTCGTCGCGGATTACGACTGCGTGCTGCCCGACCTCGCGGGCGAAGGCTTCGACATCGAGGGCGGGCGCTCGCCTCTGCTCGACGTGCCCTTCGACGAGGTGGACCCGGTGGACTACGCCGTCGAGGGCGTGACGCTGCTCTCGGGGGTCAACAGCGGGGGGAAGACCTCCACGCTCGACCTCTGTGCCGTCGTCGTCATCCTCGCGCACATGGGGCTTCCCGTGCCCGCAGCGAAGGCGCGCATCAGCCTCGTCGAAGAGCTCCACTACCACGCGAAGACCCAGGGAACCCTCGACGCCGGCGCGTTCGAGAGCACGCTCCGTGACTTCGCGGGCCTGGTCACCGGCGACGCGAAGAAACTCGTCCTCGTGGACGAACTGGAGTCGATAACCGAACCCGGCGCGAGCGCGAAAATCATCGCCGGCATCCTCGAAGCGCTCTCGGAGCGCGACGACTCGGGCGTGTTCGTCTCTCACCTCGCGGGCGAGATTCGAGACGCCGCGGACTACGCGGTGGCGGTCGACGGCATCGAAGCCGTCGGTCTCGTGGACGGCGAACTCGTCGTGAATCGCTCGCCACAGAAAGACCACCTCGCCCGGTCGACGCCCGAGTTGATTGTTGAAAAACTCGCCGCCGAGGGTGACGCCACGTTCTACGGGCGGTTGCTCGAAAAGTTCGAAGCCTGAGCGCGCATTTACCCCTTCTCGCCGCCTACACTCCGTCAATGCCTGTCGTCTACCGCTGTCCAGTCAGAGGATGTGCATTCGTCGTGCAGGCGAATGACTCGAATCACGTCCTCGAACTGGCGCGCAAACACCACGACATGAGACACAACGTGCCCGTCTCCGGTGAAGAGGTCAGACGGGCGATGACGCACGTCTGACGCCGAGATACCCCAATTTGGCGAACAGTTAAGTAGCGTCACAGGCACGGTGAAAGTGATGGCTGATGACCCCGACGGGGGGATGCTTTCGTGGGACGAATCGGTGTTCCGGGACGAACACGTGTTCGAAATCGACTACGTCCCCGAGGTGTTCCGCCACCGCGAGACGCAGATGCGGAGCCTGAAGTACGCGCTCCGGCCAGCGGTGCGTGGGTCTCGTCCGCTGAACGTGATGATTCGCGGACCGCCCGGGACCGGCAAAACCACTGCCGTCCAGACGCTCTTTGGCGAACTCGAAGCCGAGACGGACGTGCGGACGGTGCGCGTAAACTGCCAGGTCGATTCGACGCGCTACTCGGTGTTCTCGCGCATCTTCCAGGGTATCTTCGAGTACGAACCGCCCTCCAGTGGCATCTCGTTCAAGAAACTGTTCGGACAGGTCACAGACCACCTCGTGGACGAAGACGAGGTGCTCGTGGTCGCGCTGGACGACGTGAACTACCTGTTCTACGAGTCCGAGGCCTCCGACACGCTCTACTCGCTGCTGCGCGCCCACGAGGCCCACGCCGGGGCGAAAATCGGCGTCATGGTAATCTCCTCTGACCTCGGCTTAGACGTCATCGAAGAACTCGACAGCCGCGTCCAGAGCGTGTTCCGCCCCGAAGAGGTATTCTTCCCGGCGTACGACGAATCTGCGATTCGCGACATCCTCGCAGACCGCGCAAAACGCGGCTTCCACGAAGGCGTCATCGAGGGCGACGTACTGGACCGCGTCGCCGCGCTCACCGCCGACACGGGCGACCTGCGCGTTGGCATCGACCTGCTCCGCAGAGCGGGCCTGAACGCGGAGATGCGCGCCAGTCGGGTCGTCACCGGGAAAGACGTGGAGGAAGCCTACGACAAGTCGAAGTTCATCCACCTCTCACGGAGTCTCCGGGGCCTCTCGGAACCCGAACGCGCCCTCATCAGGGTCATCGCAGAACACGAAGGTGAGCAAGCCGGCACCGTCTACGAGGCGTTCCACGAAGAGACGGACCTCGGCTACACGCGCTACTCGGAACTCATCAACAAACTCGACCAACTCGGCCTCATCGAAGCGCGATACACGAACGTCGAGGGGCGCGGCCGCTCGCGCGAGTTGACATTGAAATACGACGCGCAAGCCGTCCTCGACCGCCTCTAAAATCGCTCGACGTGTGGCCGGACGTCGAGTTCGAGCGTCCACGAGTCTTTTTCCTGTTCAATCAGATGCCAGTAGGAGTTCGCGATGGATTCAGGTTCGAGATACTGGTACGGGTCACCCTCTACGTCTGCATCGGAAACGGAGGGGTCGCGAATCTGCCCGTCGATGACGACGTGGGCGACGTGAATCCCCACCGGGCCGAGTTCGCGGGCCATCGACTCGGCCATGCCCCGGACGGCGAACTTGGCCGCTGAAAACGCGATGGCCCCCTCCTTGCCCCGAATCGAGGAGGTCGCTCCGGTGAAGATGATGGTTCCCTCGCCCGCTTCGAGCATGTCGGGGATGACCGCCTGCGAGCAGAGCAGGCCGCCGACGGCGGCGACCCGCCAGGCGGCTTCGAACTCAGCGGGGGTAACGTCGTGCACTCCCTTCCAGACCGAATCGCTCGCATTGTTGACGAGCACCGAGACCGGTCCGAGGCGCTCGTGAACCTCCTCGAAGGCGGCGGTCACGGCCGCCGGGTCTGCGACGTCCACGGGAATTGCGATGGCCCGCCCCGGTCCCGCTTCGAGTTCGGCGGCGAGTTCTCCGATGTAGTCACTCGACCGGGCGAACAGCGCGAGTTCACAACCCTCGACGGCGAATCGACGCGCGAGTGCGGCTCCGAGTCCGGGGCCGACACCCGCGATGACGACGGTCTTGCCCATTGCTACCAAAGAGCAGTTCCGAGGAGAAAAACCGTTGGTCTGCGTCGGGTTATTGGGAGTCTGCGACGATTCCGGTCGCCCGCTCGAACACTTCGTCTGCGCGTCCGGGGTCGCGGGCCTCAGCGGTCACGCGGATGAGCGGTTGCGTGCCCGAAGCGCGAAGTAGGAACCAGGCATCGCCGAGGTCCACGCGCACGCCGTCTAAGGTCTGAACATCGTCGAACTCGTTGTGGACGCGGGCTTCGATGGCGGCCATGAGTTCGTCCTTGTTCTCGACTTCGAGGCTCGTCCGGCGAATTGGGTACGGTTCGATGTCGCCGACGCGGTCCGCGAGCGGGCGCTTGCTCGCGAGTTCCACGAGGCGAACCGCGGCGAGCGGCCCGTCCGGGCAGAGCGTCTCTTCTGGCCAAATCCACGCGCCGGACGGCTCGCCGCCGAACACCACGTCCGGTTCGGTGGCACGTTCTGCGACGTACACGTCGCCGACTTTCGTCCGGGTGAGCGACGCGCCCTGGTCTGCGAGCAGGTCCGCGACGACGAGACTCGTGTCCACTGGGGCGGCGACGCGTTCTCCCGCGCCCGCTGCGTCGAGCGAGAAGAGCGCGAGGAGGATGTCCCCGGAGATGAACTCGCCCGCTCCGGTGACCGCCATCATGCGGTCTGCGTCACCGTCGTGGGCGATACCGAGGTCGGCGTCCGACGCGCCAACGAGCTGGCAGAGCGACTCGCAGGTTTCGGCGGTCGGTTCGCTCGGGCGACCCGGGAACCGGCCGTCCGGCTGTGCGTTCAGCGTCTCGACCTCACAGCCGAGGCGGGCGAGGGCTTCTGCGGTGACGCCGCCCGCACCGTTGCCAACGTCCACGATGACCGAGAGCGGTTCGGCGAGGTCCACGGCGTCGACGAGCGTCTGGACGTGGCGCTCTGCGCCGTCGCGCTCGATGCGCGTGCCGAGGCCTTCCCAGCCGACCGGTTCGAAGTACTCCTCGCGGATGCGTTCGGTGACCGCTTCGCGCTGGGCCTCGTCGAACGCTTGGCCCGAGGGGTTCCAGAGTTTGATGCCGTTGTCGGGGGCGGGGTTGTGCGACGCCGTAATCGAAACGCCCGCCGCTGCGTCCTCTGCGGCGACGGCGCGGGCGACGGTCGGCGTGGCCGCGAGGCCGATGTCGACGACGTCCGTGCCGCTCTCGCGGAGCCCGGCGACCAGCGCATCAGTCAAAAATTCGCCACTTTCTCGGGGGTCGCGGCCGACGACGACTCGGGCTGCGTCGGCGGCGAGGGCGCGCCCGACGGCGAGTGCGAGGTCGGCGGTCACGACCTCGCCGACGGGGCCTCGAATACCACTCGTTCCAAACATGATAGTGGCGACGGAGTACGACAATAAAAAGTGCGTGGCCGGAGGGCGCGCTTTTTCACTCCCCACGTCTATGGTGCCCACATGAAAACGACCGGCGGAAGCGACGACGCAAAGCGACGCGCGGGCGAACGCGCCGCGGAAGAAGCCACAGACGGGATGGTCGTCGGCCTCGGGACGGGTTCGACCACCGCCCACGCCATCCGCGCCCTCGGGCGGGCGGTGGATTCTGGCCTCGACATTTGCGGGATTCCGACCTCGTTTCAGTCACGCCAGTTGGCCATCGAGGCGGGCATCCCACTCACCGCGCTCGACGAAGTCGAGACGGTCCACCTCGCCATCGACGGGACAGACCAGTTCGCGGGCCGTCACCTGATAAAGGGCGGCGGCGCGGCCCACACCCGCGAGAAACTCGTCGATTCGGCCGCCGAGCGATTCGTCGTCGTCGCAGACCCCTCGAAGCAGGCTGAGGTCCTCGACCACCCGGTTCCGGTGGAAGTGCTGCCGGATGCCTGGACGGTCGTCACCGAGGAGATCGCGGCGAAAGTCGGTGGGGAAGCCACCCTGCGGGAAGCCGAACGCAAAGACGGGCCGGTCGTCACGGACAACGGAAATCTCGTCCTCGACTGTGACTTTGACGAAGTTCGCGACCCCGCCATGCTCGCGCTCGACCTCGCGGCGATTCCGGGCGTCGTCGAACACGGCCTGTTCATCAACCTCGTCGATACGGTGTACGTCGGAACCGACGACGGCGTCGAAGAACACCAGTTCTGACCGGGAGCTGTCGCTCTCGGCGAGAAGTGTGAAAGAATGGTTGGTGTCCCCCCAGGGGGAGTGCTATCCTATTTAAAGGTCGCGCGGCTGAACGGTCTTTCGGTCGTTCTCTTTTGCGCGACGTGCGGCGTCTTCGAGGAGCTCGGAGACTTCCTCGTCGAGTGCGTCGTAGAAGTCGGACGCAACGTTCATGTCATCGAGTGCTTCCTTGACGGCGGCTTTGACGATCAGGTCTGCCATACGCACGTCTGTTTCCCATCACCGTTTATAAGGTTTCTCAAATAGACTCGGTGTAAGAAGGCCCCTACCCTCTACAAACCCCCGTTTCGAGTCGATAACTAGGTACGCTCGTAGTGTGAACGTGCGAATATGCGCGACATCTTAGAAGCGGTAGCGGCGGGCGACCTGAGCGTCGCGGCCGCAGAAGCGGAACTGGCCGGGTACGCAACCGACGACGTCGGGCGGTTCGACGCCGCTCGCGAGACGCGAAGCGGCGTCCCGGAAGCCGTCTACGGGACCGGTAAGACGACCGAAGAAATCTGTGGCCTGGTTGCCACGTCGCTCGAAACGACGGGCCGGGCAATCGCGACTCGCCTCTCGATGGCCGACGCGAGCGCCGTCCGAGAACGCCTTCGCCCCGAATTCGAGGGGAGTCTCTCGTTCGACGAACGCTCAGGCGTGCTTCGGGCGCACGCCCCGGAGTTCGAGCGCCGGGACCTCGACGCGACGGTGGGCATCGTCACAGCAGGCACCGCAGACGGCGGCCCGGCGGGCGAGGCGGCTGCCATCGTGAGCGAGATGGGCGCGACCGTCAAGCGAATCGACGACGTTGGCGTCGCCGGGATTCACCGGCTGTTCGACAACCTCGCGAACATGCGCGCGGTGGACGTGCTCATCGTCGCCGCGGGCCGAGAGGGGGCACTCCCCACGGTCATCGCCGGTCTCGTGGACGTGCCCGTCATCGCCCTCCCTATCGCCTCGGGATACGGTCGCGGTGGCGACGGCGAGGCCGCCCTCCTCGGGATGCTCCAGTCGTGTACCATGCTCACGACGGTGAACGTGGACGCGGGATTTGTCGCGGGCGCGCAGGCCGGACTGATAGCCCGTCGCCTCCACGCCGCGCGAAACGAATCCGCGTAGGCCTGAACGAGGCGAATATTGCACGAATATCTGAAGAATATATAACGAATCGTGCAAGAGTATATCAAGGTACGACACGAACGAGTCGTGCCGGTAGACAATTGCCGGTACGTGAGATATGCCAGAGTGCAATTACTGTGGCGCGCACGTGTCCGACCGCTTCGCGCGGGTATTCGCGGACGAGAATGGTTTGGTGAACGCATGTCCGAACTGTTCGGCGAATGCGGGAATTGCGGAGGCATCCAGGACTCGTGCGGATCGGCAACTCGCCAGATAAGGACGCGGAACTGTATCGCCAAGAAACCAACTTCGGCGCTTTTCCCTCTCTACCCCCATTCTCGGCTCCGAAATGACTACACGATAGCGCCGCGACTGTCCACGTGAATGCACTTCGTCTACATGCTGGAGTGTGGCGACGGGACGCTCTACACGGGCTACACGACCGACGTAGCGCGCCGCGTCGAAGAACACAACGCCGGAACCGGCGCGAAGTACACTCGCGGGCGAACCCCGGTCGAACTCGTCTACACCGAATCGTTCGAGACGAAGTCGGGGGCGATGAGCCGCGAGTACGAAATCAAGCAGTTTTCCAGAGCACGCAAAGAGCGACTGGTCGAGTCGGCAATTTCTGCAGGCCCGTAGCAACGACCTTTTTCACCCCCCGCAAGGAGTGTCGCACATGGACGAAATCTCGTTTGGCACCGACGGGTGGCGCGCGACGCTCGACGTGTTCACCACCCCGCGCGTGCGCATGGTCGGCCAGGCCGTCGCCTCCTATCTCGCCACGACCGACGAGCAGCGCCCGCTCGCCATCGGCTACGACGCCCGCGAGACCTCCCGCGAGTTCGCAGACGCCCTCGCTGGCGTACTCACGGCGAACGGCTTCGACGTGGTGATGCCACCCCGGGACTGCCCGACGCCGGTCGTCGCGTGGAACATCGTCGAGCGCGGCCTCGCGGGGGCGCTCATGGTCACCGCCAGCCACAACCCGCCCGAGTACAACGGCGTGAAATTCATCCCTGACGACGGCGCACCCGCGTTGCCCGACGTCACGGACGAAATCGTGAGCCACCTCGCCGAACCCGAAGGGCTGCCCGAGGCCGACCACGGCACGGTCGAGGAAGTGGACTTCGTCGGCTCCCACCGCGAGCAGGCACTCTCGCTCGTGGACGGCAACCTCTCGGGTCTGACGGTCGCCTACGACGCGATGCACGGTTCGGGACGCGGCGTCACCGACGCCCTGCTCGAAGCCGCGGGCGCGGAGGTCATCCGCCTGCGCGAGGAGCGCGACGTGACCTTCGGCGGAACCCCGCCGGAACCGAACGCGGAGAACCTGCAGGCGCTCGCAGATTACGTCGAATCCGGTGAGGCCGACCTCGGCGTGGCGAACGACGGCGACGCAGACCGCATCGGCGTGGTGACCCCAGAACGCGGCTACCTGAGCGCGAACCACTTCTTCGCCGCCATCTACGACTACCTGCTCGAATCCGACACGGGGCCGGCCGTCCGGACGGTTTCGACGACGTACCTCATCGACCGTATCGCCGAGGCGCACGGCCAAGAGGTCGTGGAGACGGCAGTCGGGTTCAAGTGGGTCGCGCAGGCGATGCAGGACCACGACGCCCTGATGGGTGGCGAGGAGTCGGGTGGGTTCTCCATCCGCGGGCACGTCCCCGAGAAAGACGGCGTCCTGATGGCCCTGCTCGCGGCGGTTGCCGAATCCGAAAAATCCCTCGACCAGCGCGTTACGGACCTGCTCGCAGAACACGGCGAGATTCACCAGAGCAAGAGTAGTCTGGATTGCCCCGATTCGGAGAAAGCGCGGGTCATCGCGGCACTCGACGGCGACCTGCCCGAGACGGTGGCCGGCGTGAGCGTGAAGAACGTGAACGCCACGGACGGCTTCAAAATCGTCCTCGAAGACGGGTCGTGGCTGCTCGTCCGGCCGTCTGGAACCGAACCGAAACTGCGGGTGTACGCCGAAGCAGGCAGTACCGAGCGCGTGGGCGAACTGCTGGACGCGGGCCGCGAACTGGTCGAACCGCTCGTCTGAACGCGGCAGCTTTTTGTTGGCTGTTTGTCCAGAATTAGCTAATGGACGCTGCATTACGACGCTATCTGAACGCGATTCTCATTCTGCTCAGTCTGCTGGTGGGGCTTCTGGCAACCGAGTTCGTCATCTCTATGGGCGGCGTGAGCGCATCGATGCTGGCCCTCCCCCTCGTGTTCACGCTGGTGGTGGGTGCAGGCGCGTGGGTGGTCGCGAAACCGGCCGCCTACTAGTCGTCGGCAAATCTACTGCTCGTTCTCGCGCTCGACTTGCTCGCGGTTTATCGGCGGCGTTTGCCACTCAGCCGCTCCGTCGGCTGTGCCAACTTTGACGAGTCCCCAAAAAAACGCCGCCCAGATGGTCAACAACACGAGGGCGAGCAAAATCGTCATCGCCAATTGCAGTTCAGACGGAATCGCCATACCCACGTTTCGAAAAGTTAGGTAATCAACGTTTTCGACACCCGGAGCGAGGCAATTCGCGAGTGCCTCGCAACCGCTCGTCGTCGAATTCCTCGATTTCAAACCTCAGTTTCTCGTAGAAGGGGCGGTTTTTCTCGTCGAATTCGGCCGTCAGTCGCGAAACGTCCTCGCCAGCGGCGTCCACCAGTTTCCGGCCGATTCCCTGCCCGCGTCGAGCGCGACGGACGGCCACGGCGTCGATGTGCTGGCCAGTGCGGACGAGCGCGCCGAGAATGCGCCCCTCCGATTCTGCCACGAGTGCCTCGCGGGTGTCACATTTCTCGCGAATCGCGGCGGCGTCCGCTTCGAGCATCGCACCGTCTAAAATGGTCATCACCGTCGGGAGGTCGGCGTCGGTGGCGGGGCGGACGCGCATTAGCCGCCTTTGATGAGTCGGAGAATTTTCACGTGCGCTGCTTCCACCGGTTGGTCCTCGGGGACGAGCGCCCCGTCTACGAGGACGGAGACTTCGTGGACGTTCAGGTCCACCGCCTCCACGAGGTCGGCGTAGGTGCCGCCTTCGAGTTCCACCTCGTGGGTGTCCTCACCGACGACTTCGACCGTGACGCGCATGTCACAGGGGTAGCGACGGTGCGCCCTAAACGTGTCGCGTCAGGTCGGCGGAACCCAGGTGTCGCCCGTCTCGTCTGCCTCGCCTTCGACGAGCGGTTCTGGCGGGCTCGCCTCGCCGCGGTAGGTGCGGTAGGCCGTGAGTGCGAGCGCACCAAGCCCGAGGATGAGCACGAGGAACTCGATGAGGCCGCCGACGAACGGCAGGCGGGTTGCGAGTTCGACGACCAGCAGGCCGAGGAACAGCGCGACGAAGCGGTTCGAGTAACCCGCGTAATCGAGCAGGAACGACCCGATAGCGTAGCGCCCGTAGATGGTCCCCACCCACACGACCAGCGCGAACAGGAAGATGCCGGCAATGGACAGCGGGATGCCGACGATGGTTATGAGCAACACCAACAGCAGGATTGGCACGCCGATGAGTGTGAGCAGACCCACGCCGCCTGACCTGAGTGGTGCAGTCGTCGCGGCCGCGGAGACGCGCCCCGAGAACGCCGGGAAGGCGAGCAGGAGAATCGCACCGAGGACGAAACTCACGAGGAAGCCGTAGACGGCGAAGATACCCGGCAGGACGCCGAAGCCGGGAACGTCGGTGCCGCCGTCGCCGAGTTGCAGGTTCGGGTTCTGGGTCACGGTACCCGCGACCACCGCGCCGTCCGCGACGTCGAGTTCGCCGTCGTATTCGAGGTTGCCGCCGACCTGGGCCGTCTCGCCGAGCGCGATAGAGCCGCTGTCGATGCGGGCGTCGCCGGTCACCTGCCCGTTGACGACGGTCGAACCGCTGCCGGATTCGAACGTGCCGAGGACGGCGGTCGGGCCGACCACGACGCTGCCACCGAACGCCCCGGTGGTTCCGGTGACCTCGCCGTTGATGACGCTACTCCCGGTGAACAGCGAGAGGTCGCCGTTGATTTGGCCGTTCACGACCGCGTTTCCGCCGAAGACGTTCACGTTCCCGTTGACCGTGCCGTCGATGACGACGTTCCCGGCGTACACCTCCAGGTCCTCGTTGATGACCTCCCCTTCGGCGATTCGGACATCGCCGCCAGTTCGCGTGTCAGCCGCCACGACCCCGGGGATGGCCCCGAAAACGACGATGGCGACGAGCAATGCTGCGAGGATACGTCTGTGGATAATTCCCCGTCCCCTCATAGTGCTAGACGTACGTCCTGGACGGGCTTAAGTCGGTATTGCGCGAAATTGACCACACTGTGAGCAGAGCGAGAGTCTCGGAGCGTTTACAAACCGATAGCCCCTCACTTCGGCCATGAGCGAGGCGGATGCCAATTCGCGGGCCGGACGCGAGGAGATCTGGATCGAAAAGTATCGCCCACAGCGACTGGACGAGGTCGTGGGTCACGAGAACATCGTGGGCCGCCTCAAAAGCTACGTCGCCAAAAACGACCTGCCACACCTCCTGTTCTCGGGACCAGCAGGCGTCGGCAAGACCACCTCGGCGGTGGCCATCGCCCGGGAACTCTACGGCGACGACTGGCGAGAGAACTTCCTCGAACTGAACGCCTCAGACGAGCGCGGTATCGACGTGGTGCGCGACCGCATCAAGAACTTCGCGCGGGCGAGTTTCGGCGGCTACGACTACCGCATCATCTTCTTAGACGAGGCCGACTCGCTGACCTCAGACGCCCAGTCCGCGCTGCGCCGGACGATGGAGCAGTTCTCGAACAACACCCGCTTCATCCTCTCGTGTAACTACTCCTCGCGCATCATCGACCCCATCCAGTCGCGGTGTGCGGTGTTCCGCTTCGCCCCCCTCGACGACGCGGCGGTCGCAGACCAGATTCGCCGTATCGCAGAAAACGAGGGCATTCCCGTCACCGACGAGGGGATAGAGGCACTCGTCTACGCCGCAGACGGCGACATGCGAAAGGCCATCAACGCGCTCCAGGCCGCCGCCGTCATGGGCGAGGAAGTGAACGAAGAGGCCGTCTTCACCATCACCTCGACAGCCCGCCCGGAGGAAATCAAGGAGATGGTGACGAAGGCGCTCGACGGCGATTTCACCGCCGCGCGCTCGACGCTCGACGAGTTGCTCACGGAGAAGGGCCTCGCCGGCGGCGACATTATCAACCAACTCCACCGCTCGGTGTGGGAGTTCGGACTTTCGGACAAGGAAGCCGTGCGCGTCATGGACCGCATCGGCGAAGCGGACTACCGGATTACCGCCGGCGCGAACGAGCGCGTCCAGTTAGAGGCGCTGCTCGCCTCCCTCGCACTGCCCGACTAGTTGAGCCGCCAGATGTGGTAGTTGAGCACGGCGGCGAACGTCACCCAGGCCAGATACGGCACGAGCAACAGCGCCGCGCGCCGGTCCACCCGGTCGAACAGCGCGATGGTGGCGACGATGGCCACCCAGAGGGCGATGATGACGACGAGGCCGAGCTGTGGCGATTCGAGGCCGAAGAAGGCCGCAGACCAGCCGACGTTGAGCGCGAACTGGAGGGCGAACGCCGAGAGGGCGACTCGGACGGCCGTCTGGTCGAATCCGCGCCGCCAGACGAGCCACGCGGCGGCCCCCATCAGGGCGAACAGCGTGGTCCAGACGGGGCCGAACACCCAGTTCGGCGGGTTGAACGCGGGTTTCGCGAGGGTGGTGTACCACGTGTTGATTTGCGGGCCGGTGAATACCGTCCCGAGCGCGCCGACGAGTTCCGAGAGGAGAATCGCCGCCGCGAGCGTGGCGATTGGCCGGCGGTCGGGGAGCGAGGAGCGGGCGAGGTCGGTTGCCATAGGATACTGTACGCACTCGTTGGTAGTGAAAATGAAGGGTGGCGTGCGAGGGGGGAGTCGCACGCCGCAGAAAACGGGTGAGGGGGGGATAACCCGCTGACACGGTTGCCACCCTGGAGGGGTGGAGGGAACTCCCGCGGCGACCAACACGGCACAAATGAGGCATAACGGTGGACGGCTGCGGGTAACTCCCGGTTATACGGTAACCATTAGTTACGTAAATACCCGAGGTAAGTAAAAGGTAAGCTGGTTACCCACGGGTAACTGTGGTTGTGCCGTCTGAAGCACGCTGCGGGCCGATTTATCCGATAGCGAGCGTGTATGCGGAACTGTTTTACGCGCACACAGGCCAATTGGGGACACGAATGAGCGACCTCGAAGCGGAGTATCGTCTCGAGTATTTCGAGACGGAAGACTTCCACCGACTGGAGTGCTCTGAGTGCGGGGCGCACTTCTGGACGCGAGACGGGACTCGCGAGACCTGTGGTGAGCCGCCGTGTGCGGAGTACAGCTTTATCGACAATCCGGGATTCGACGCAGAATACACGCTCGAAGAGATGCGTGAGGCGTTCCTCTCTTTCTTCGAGGAAAACGACCACACGCGCATCGACCCCTACCCCGTGGCCGCGAACCGCTGGCGCGACGACGTGCTATTGACGCAGGCGTCCATCTACGACTTCCAGCCACTCGTGACGAGCGGACAGGCACCACCGCCGGCGAACCCGCTCACGATTAGTCAGCCGTGCATCCGAATGCAGGACATCGACAACGTGGGCAAGACCGGCCGCCACACGATGGCCTTCGAGATGATGGCCCACCACGCCTTCAACGCCAAGGAGGAGGTCGGCGACAAGTACGCCTACGAGGGCGAAGTCTACTGGAAATCCGAGACCGTTGAATACTGTGATGCGTTCTTCGAGTCGATGGGCGTCGACCCCGTCGAAGTGACCTACATCGAGGACCCATGGGTCGGTGGCGGCAACGCAGGCCCCGCCTTCGAAGTCATCTTCATGGGCGTCGAACTCGCGACGCTCGTCTTCATGTCCTTAGAGCAGGACCCAGAGGGCGACTACGAGATGAAAGACGGTAACCGGTACTCCGAGATGGACACCTACATCGTGGACACCGGTTACGGCTTGGAGCGCTGGACGTGGGTCAGTCAGGGCACGCCGACGGTGTACGAAGCCGTCTACCCCGACATGATTGCCTTCCTCAAAGAGAACGCAAACATCGAACTCACCGAGGAGGAAGAGGACATCGTCCACCGGGCGGCGAAGCTCGCTGGCCACATGGATATCGACGAGGCGGAGGACATGGAGTCCGCCCGCGACAACATCGCAGAGCACATCGGCGTCTCCACGACGGAACTGACGGACCTGATGGAGCCACTGGAGGACATCTACGCCATCGCAGACCACTGCCGGACGCTCGCGTACATGCTCGGCGACGGCATCGTGCCGTCTAACGTCTCGACTGGCTACCTCACGCGCATGGTGCTTCGGCGCACCAAACGCCTCGTGGACAACGTCGGCATCGACGCCCCACTCGACGAACTCGTGGACATGCAGGCAGAGCGCCTCGGCTACGACAACCGCGACACCATCCGCGACATCGTACGGACGGAAGTCGAGAAGTACCGCGAGACGCTCGACCGCGGTGGTCGCCGCGTCCGCCAGCTCGCAGAGGACTACGCAGCGAGCGGCGAGTCGATTCCGACCCGCGAACTCATCGAGCTGTACGACTCTCACGGCATTCAACCAGACATGGTCGAGGAAATCGCCCTCGAAGTCGGCGCGGACGTGCAGGTTCCCGACGACTTCTACAGCCTCGTCGCGTCCCGCCACGGCGGCGAGCAGGCCTTCGAGGACGAAGAACAAGTGAAAACGTCTGCGGACGACCGCATCGCGGAACTCCCGAAGACCGACCGCCTGTACTACGAAGACCAGGAGCGCACCGAGTTCGAAGCCGTCGTCATCGACGTGTTCGAGCGCGAGGAGGGCTACGACGTCGTGCTCGACCAGACGATGTTCTACCCCGAAGGCGGCGGTCAACCGGCCGACCGCGGGTCGCTCTCGACCGACGACGTGAGCGTCGAAGTCACCGACGTCCAAATCGTCGACGGCGTCATCCTCCACCGCACCGACGACGACCCCGGCAAGGGCGAGTTCGTCCGCGGGCAGGTCGACACGACGCGCCGTCGCCGGCTGATGCGCCACCACACCGCGACACACGTCGTGATTCACGCCGCCCGGAGAGTGCTCGGCGACCACATCCGGCAGGCGGGTGCCCAGAAGGGACTCGCCTCCTCGCGCATCGACGTCACCCACTACAACCGCATCACCCGCGAGCAGGTGAAGGAGATAGAGCGCCTCGCCAACGAAATCGTGATGAACAACACGCCGGTCAAACAGGAGTGGCCGGACCGCCACGAGGCGGAGAGTCGCCACGGCTTCGACCTCTATCAGGGCGGCATCCCGCCGGGCGAGAACATCCGCCTCATCTACGTCGCAGACGACGTGCAGGCCTGCGGTGGCACGCACGTCTCGCGAACCGGTGACATCGGCGCAATCAAGATTCTCACCACCGAGCGAGTCCAGGACGGCGTCGAACGCCTCGTCTTCGCGGCCGGTGACGCCGCCATTGAGGCCACCCAGGAGAACGAGGATTCGCTGTACGCGGCCGCGGACATCCTCGACGTGAGTCCAGAAGAGGTTCCGACGACCGCAGAACGCTTCTTCGAGGAGTGGAAGGCCCGTGGCAAGCAGATAGAGGACTTAAAAGAACAACTCGCCGAAATTCGCGCGAGCGGTGGCGCGGGCGGCGAAGAAGTCGAACTCGAAAATGGTGCAATTGCGGTCGTCCAGCGCATCGACGCGGACATGGACGAACTTCGGGCGACCGCCAACGCGCTCGCCGAAGACGGGAAAATCGCCGTGCTCGGCAGTGGCGCGTCGGGTGCGCAGTTCGTCGTCGCCGTCCCCGACGACGTGGACGTGAACGCCGGCGAAGTCGTGGGCGAACTCGCCCGCCGCGTCGGCGGTGGCGGTGGCGGCCCGGCTGACTTCGCACAGGGCGGCGGCCCGGATGCGGAGAAACTGGACGACGCGCTCGAGGCGGCCCCCGAAGTCCTGAAGAAGGTCCTGAACGCCTGAATCGGGCCGGCCGCGGTCGTTATTCTCTTTTGAGTCGCCCACCGAGTGACGACCATGGACGTCACTACGACAGACGGAACGACGCTGTTCGCGCAGGCGGCGGGCGACGGCGAGACGGTCACGTTCGTCGGCGACGCCGGCTACGGCGCGTGGCAGTGGGGCTGGCAACACGCCGCGCTCACCGGCCCGTTCGAGACGCTCGTCTACGACCACCGGGGCGTCGGGCGCTCCGAGAAGCCACCTGGCCCGTACTCAGTCGAACAGCTGGCCGACGACCTCGAAGCCGTCCTGTCGGCCCACGGGGCGCGAAAGACACACCTCGTCGGCGCGGGCCTCGGTGGAATGGTCGCACTCGACTATGCTCGGCGCTACGCACGGGCGCGAACCCTGACGCTGCTCGGAACCGCCGCACGGGGGGCGGGCATCGACACGTCGCCGCTCGCGGCAGACCCGACAGACGAGGCGGCGATTCGCGCCTCGCTCGACCACGCGCTGTCCGCCGACTTCGTCGGAGCGTACGATGAAGTGGTAGACCAAATCGTCCAGTGGCGAGCGAGCGACGACGCGTCACTCGCTGGCTGGGCAGCCCATCAGGCCGCAGTCGAGGGGTTCGACGCTGACCCACTGTACGAGATTTCGCTGCCGACGCTCGTGGCCCACGGGACGGCCGACGAGGTGTGGCCGGCGGCGGGGGGTGAACACCTCGCCGACGGACTGCCGAACGCGACCCACTGCAACCTCGATGGGGCCGGACACCTCTGTCACGTTGAACAATCACGTATCCTGAACGACGAACTGATTGGTTTCCTCGAAGTCGCCTGAAGGAGCATTATTTCACTGAAAGACTGACACAAATATTTATTGGTTACTTCTGTGTTCAGTACTGTAGAGTGAAATGTTACGACGGGAGCTTTTGGGCGCGATGGGGGTGGTTGGGCTTGCCGGCTGTCTGTCGTCGCTGCGGTCGTCGAAGGGAGAATTGGCGGGCATCGAGGTGGTGAATCACGACGACGTCAGGCACACGGTTCACCTGCTCGTGAAACTGGGCGGCAAACTCGTCCACTGGTCCTCCCACGAGGTGGGCGGGAACGACGGGACGGCAGCCGAGGCGAACTCGACGCAACTCGACCGGGAGTGGCCGGAGAGTTCGGGGCTGTTCACCATCTACACCCGGGTGGACGACGCCGTCGAGTGGGAGAAACTCACCCTCGACACCACACGGGTGGGGTGTCACGCCGTCAAAATTCTGGTGGACGCGACGGAAGTCAAACTCTGGCGAACCGGCTGCACTGACTATCCGACAGCACAACCCACATCACCCTGAGCCGACTCAGAGAGCGGCAGAACTATCAGGAGAGCGTAACGCACTAAACGTTCGCTGTCGTCCTAGACAGCAATGACACGGCTCCGACTCGCGCTCTTGAACGCTTCACACGACGCAACCGATACGAAGCGGAACTTTCGTCGCGAAGTGGACGCGGACCTCGTCGAGTTCCACGCCACCGAGGGCCGGCTTCCGGGAACGTTCGACTTCGACGGCTTTCTCGTAACCGGGTCACGGTCGTCCGTGTACTGGGACGAGAAGTGGATTCAACCGCTCAAAGACTGGGCGAAGGAAGCGATCGACGAAGGCCTACCAGCCCTCGGCGTCTGTTACGGCCACCAGCTGCTGGCGGATGTCCTCGGCGGCACCGTCGAGGGGATGGGCGAGTACGAAATCGGCTACCGCGAAATCACCCACCACGACAACACGCCCCTGTTCTCCGGCGTCAACGAGCGATTCCTCGCGTTCACGACCCACCAAGACGCCGTCACGGAACTCCCGCCGGGCGCGACGCTCACCGCCGAGAACGACTACGGCGTCCACGGCTTCCAGAAAGACGACGTGTTCGGCGTCCAGTTCCACCCCGAATACGACATGCAGACCGCCCGCGAACTGACGATGGGCAAGGACCTGACCGACGAACACCGGCAGCAGGTGTTAGACGGCATCACCCCCGAGAACTACGCCCGCGCCCAGCAGGCGAAACTCGTCTTCGAGAACTTCTGTGACTACGTCCGCGAAGTGAAGGACATTCCGCGCGCCCCGGCCCGACAGTAATTCCGTCACCGGTCCGGATTTTCGAGCGACTAACTATAGCCGGCTCCTGCTTCTCTCCCTGTATGGCAGTCCGCTCGTTCAGCCGCCTCAGACACCTCGTCGGTGCGGTGGTCATCACCGTCGGTGCGTTCGTCCTGAGCGCGCTCCTCTCGCTTCCCGCCATCGGGATTCCCTTCGACACGCTGGTGGGCTTTACCGTCATCGTCGTCCTCTCTGAACTCGGGTTCGCGCTCGCCGCGGGCATCTTTCTGTGGCTCGCCCACCACCGCATCGACTACTTCAACATCCGCTGGCCGACCCGAATGGGGTATATCGCCATCGTGGCCGGAACCGTCGGCCTGCCCGTCTTCCGGTTCGTCTCGCTGTTCGCCGTCACCGAACTCGGCCTGCCGGTCGCCGGAAATTCCATCCTCGACCCGGCACTGGCGGGGTTCACCGAGATTCTGCTCGTGTTGATTCCCATCTCGATTCTGGTCATCGGCCCCACAGAGGAACTGCTGTTTCGCGGCGTCCTCCAGCGCTACCTCGGGGAATCCTTCCGAACGGGCACCGCCATCGCGATTTCGAGTTTCTTGTTCGCCCTCGCCCACGTCCCCACGTCGTTCGTCGCCACGCCGGACCTCGGGGCAGTCGCCGTGACGGGCGTCATCCTCTTTGGCATCTCCGTCATCCTCGGGGTCATCTACGACCGGACGCAGAACCTGGTCGTCCCGATGCTGGTCCACGGTCTCTACGACGCGGTGCTGTTCGGCGCGGCGTACGTGGTGTTGACGGGATAAGAAGACCGGAGATTAGGTGTAGCGACCGGTCTGGTCGCCACACTCCTGGCAGACCGTGACCAGTGCGTCTCTCGACTCGACCATCTCGATTTTCTGCGGGGTACGTCCGTCGCAGGACTCACAGTCTCCGTAGAGGTCGATTTCGTTCGACTCTTTGGGCGACCCGATGGCGAGGGCGACGACGCGGTCGTCGGTGTAGTTGAACCCCTGCTGGTGGTCGCCAGGGGCAAAGCGGATGGCCTCACCTTCCTCGACGACGATTTCGCCGTCCTCAGTGTCGAAGGTGGCGGCCCCCTCCTGGATGTAGAACACTTCTTCCTGGTCGTGGTGGCAGTGGTAGCCGAAGGCGAAACTCTCGCCGGGGGCGAGTTCGAAGTAGTTGAGCGCGAGACCCTCGGTTTCGAGCGCCTTCGCCACGGGGATGCGGCGGCTTGCGGGACTCATCCGTCGGTCGAGTTCGTCGATGCGAACCTTCTGCATGGTGCAAACGCGGGAGTGGAGTCACAAAAGTCCTCCCCGACGTGTCTTTTGCTTGTCCAGTCGGTGGTGGGTTTCGGTGTCTGGTCACGCGAGCACGCCATCGATTCTCGTCGGAATCGCACGGCCAGCTGAAAACTCTCGACCCTCGTACGGTCGCGTCCCGTGACCGGATTTTCGTCGGAAACCGACAGACTGCGACCGTTTCGTCCTCGAAACGACACGAAAAGTGGCACCCGCCAGTCCAATTGGCGGCCCGACATAATAATAAACCATGAGGTAGGAGTAACATGCGACCAAGAGTCACGAGGTTCGATACCAATGCACTCAATTGTTCTTACGAAAGGCGTCCCCGACTTCCGCGAGGGTCAGGTGTCCTTCAACGAGGAAGGACACCTGGAGCGGGGGAAAACGCCGACGGTGATGAATCCGAACGACAAGTTCGCCCTGGAGGCCGCGTTACAGACGAAAGTCCGACACGGCGGCCGAGTCAGCCTGATGAGCATGGGGCCGCCAGGCTACCAGAGCATTCTCGTAGAGGGGATGCGCGACGTGTACGCAGACGACCTCTACTTGCTCTCTGACCGCGAGATGGCCGCCTCAGACACCTGGGCGACGGCCATCACCCTCAGCGCCGGCATCGAAAAACTCGGCGAACCGGACCTCATCTTCGCCGGGTTCAAAACCGCAGACGGGGAGACGGGCCACACCGGCCCCCAGACGGCGTGGTGTCTCGACTGGCCGATGATTACCCACGTCATCGCCCTCGACGTAGACGAGGAAGAACGCACGGTTCGCGCAAAGCGCCTCGTCGAAGGCGACATCAAGGAGATCGAGACGGTGGAGGTGGACATGCCCGCGTTCATCGTGATGGACCCCGAGTTCGAAGCGAGTTACCGGAAGGCCGACCACCGCCTCGTGTTCAAGGACCTGCGCGCGGAGACCCAGGAGCGCGCCGAGGACGCAGAGGACCACATCACGGTGTGGGACCACGTCGCGCTCAACCTCGACCCGAACTTCATCGGCCTCGACGGGTCGCCGACCATCGTGTCCTCGGTGGACCCGATTCCGAAAGCGCCCGCAGAGCGCGAGGCCACCATGGTCGACGCGGCCGACGCGGAGGGAATGCGAGAAGTACTGGACGTGATGGACGCGTTCGCAGCGGGGGACTAACTCATGGCGCTCGACCCAGCAGACTACACGGTAAAAGAACTCGAATCGGAACTCGAAGACGTCGCAGACGAAGGCGAACTACAGGAGATTCTCGACGCAGAGAAAGACGGCAAGGGACGGACGACGGCCGTCGCGGCCATCGAGGCGCGTCTCGACGCCGTCACCGGCGCAGACGAGGGCGAAGCGGCGGACGAAGACGTCCAGGAAGAACCCGAGGGAAGCGTCGAAAAACCCGCGGCGGCCAAGCAGGCGGTGGACGTCATGGGACTCGCAGACGACCTCCCCGAGGGCTTAGAGCACCCGACGGCGGACAAGAAACACGTCCGCGCACTCGTCGGCGGCACCTACCGCGACATGTGGGTGTACTGTGAGACGCAGGCCGGCGAACTCATCGACGTCTCGAAGGAGATGCTCGGGAAGGCCCGCGAGCTAATGGACCAGTACAACGAGGACTACGACGCAGACGAGCGCGTCGTGGGCGTCGTCATCGGCGACAACACGAGCGACCTCGCAGACGACGTCATCGCCTACGGTGCGGACGTGGCGGTGTACCACGAGGACGACCGCCTCGAACGCTTCCAGCACAAACCGTACACCGAAATCGTCTCCGACATGAGCCGGGCGGACGCAGACTGGCGCGACTACGACAAGCCCCGGTACTTCCTGTTCCCGGCGACGAACAACGGTCGTGACCTCTCGGCGCAGGTGCAGGCCGAACTCGACAGCGGCCTCGCGAGCGACTGTTCTGACCTCTACATCACGGACGAACTCATCTCGAATCCCGTGAAGACGGGTGAACCCGGTGTGAAAGTCGAGTTCGAGCGCGTGTTGCACATGAAACGCCCCGACTTCAGCGGGTTCGAGTACTCGACGATTCTCTGTCTCGACAATCCGAGCCGGGAGTTCCACCCGCAAGGAGCCTCGGTCATTCCCAGGAGTTTCCCGGTCCCCGAAGCAGACGACGACCGCGTGGGCCTCATCGTGGACCACGACCTCGACCTGCCCGACGACTGGTTCAAAGTGCACGTGACTGGTCACGAAGAACTCGACGAAGGCGTAGACCTGACTGGGCGCGAGGTCATCGTCGCGGTGGGGCGGGGAATTGGCAAGGACCCGACCAAGGGGCTCGAACTCGCGCTCGACCTCGTCAAACAGTTCGACGACGCGGACCTCGGCCTCTCGCGTGGCGTGGTGACGGCCTCATACAAGGTGGGCGGCCACGTCGAACAGTACGTCGCGGAGGAACGCCAGATTGGCGAGACGGGACAGGTGGTCGCGCCGCCACTCTACATCGCGGCGGGTATCTCCGGGGCGGTCCAGCACAAGGTCGGGATGGACGAGTCGGGTACGATTATCTCCATCAACACGGACCCAGACGCCCGAATTCGGGACTTCTCGGATTACTTCATCGAGGGAGACCTGTTCGAGGTGCTCCCGCAGTTGACACAGGCGCTCGAAAGCGGCGAATTGAATCTGAAAGCACTCGCTGACGGACGCGGTGACTCACAATGACGGAGTACGAACACTATGAAGCAGTCGTGGTCGGTGCCGGCCCCGGAGGTGCGGCGGCGGCCGCGGTACTCGCACGAAACGGTATCGAAACGCTCGTCCTCGAACGCGGCGTCGAGGCGGGGTCGAAGAACGTCTCGGGTGGCCTCCTCTACGCAGAGGAATCGGCCCCCTACACCATCGACGACCTCTTCCCCGACTTCCGCGAGGAGGCCTCAGAACGCCCGATTACGCAGTATCACCTGCACAATATCGCCGGCAAGAAGGTGAAATCCTTCGACATCACGGACCTCCACGAACACGACACCGCGTGGTCTGACGCCGTGCTGCGCCGGAAGATGGACTCGTGGCTCGCCGGACAGGTTCACGAGATTACTCGTGCGACCGGCGGTGGCCTCCTGACCGGCGTCCACGTCGATGGCTTGCTGCGGGAGAAAGGCGAAATCGTCGGCGTCACCTGTGACGAACTCGACCCCATCACGGCAGACATCGTCGTCGCCGCAGACGGGGTGAACTCAGAACTCGCCCGGCAGGCGGGTCTCATGGACTGGGAGGAACCAGATGAATGGTTCCAGGGAGTCAAAGCCGTCGCGGAGATGCCCGAAGACGTCATCGCAGAACGCTTCGACGTCGAAGAAGACGAGGGCGTCGCCCACCTGTTCTCCGGCAACCTGTTCGAGAACGTCCGGGGTGGTGGCTTCCTCTACACGAACCAGGAGTCGCTGTCCATCGGGACGGTGTTCCACTTAGACTCGCTCGTCGAAGAGCGCGCAGAGCCACACCAGTTGCTCGACAACCTGCTCACCCACCCGCTGCTCGCCAACTGGCTGGGCGACGACTACACGGAACTCGAGTACTCGGCGAAACTCGTCCCCGACTCGAAGAAAGTGGCCCACACGTCGCCGCACAAGGACAACCTCGTGCTCGTGGGCGACGCGGCAGGCCAGATGCAAGCACAGGGCCCCATCATCAAGGGGATGAACCACGCCGTCACCGCCGGGGCACTCGCCGCAGAGGCGTTCGCGGAAGCGAAAGCCCGCGGCGACACGGCCTCCGCCGGGGAACGCTACACCGAGAAACTCTACGACGAAGGCGTGATGAAGAAGCTCCGGCCGCGGGGCTACCAGGTGGTCCGTCGGGTTGGCGAGAACGACGCGGCAGAGGGCATCGTCGACGGCCTGCTCAAATCCACGATTGGCCGACTCGGCGTCCGTGCCCTGGGCGGGCGGTTAGAGCGCCTCTACTCCGAGCCACGGCTGTCGATGATGGTGCCGGATACCCAGACGCCGTACGTGACGCTGCCGACGGTCATCGCAGAGGAACTGGGAACGAGAATCAGCACCGAGAGCCACGTCGAACCACCGTCGCTGGCAGACCGCATCGGGAAACTCACCTACGACACGGACGTGGGCAACCCACATATCACGCTGCTCGACAACTCGCTCGAAGCGAGCGGCGCGGCGGTCACGGCGTGTCCGGTGAGCGCCCGGAACTTCGGTGGCGGGTGCTACCGCGAGGAGACCATCGCGTCGAACGGCTCGACGGAGCGGGTGGTGAGTCTCGACACCCAGCCGTGCGTCGAGTGTGGGACCTGTGCCATCGTCGCGGACACGAAGTGGGAACACCCACGGGGTGAGAAGGGCGTCGAGTTCGAGTGGGGCTAAGCGTGACCCACTCGCCGTACTGGGAGCGGATTTCGGCGCTGGCAGAGCGAGCGCGCGCAGACCGAGAGGCATCAACGCTTGTCCGGGGCGACCCGGACACAGAGCGGGCGATGGCGTACCTGCGTGAGGGGGCGGGACAGGCCGTCCTCGTGTACATCGAAGCACGCACTGGTGACGAGCAGGTGCGCTTTTCGGAGGTGGAGTTCTCGCTGCTCGAACGGGCGTTGAACGACTGGCTCGACTGCTACGCCCACTGTTACGGCGTCGAGTTGAACGCGGATTTCACGGTTCGCGAGATGGCGGAACTACTCATCAAGACCGACAACATCCACGACACGGCCCAGTTGTTGACTGGGGTGCCGAAACGACGACCAACCGTCACGAAAAACTATTAGGGTAGAGGGCGTGGTATCGCATGCCATGAAACTCTCTGACAAGCTAGAGTTCGGCCACGAGGACCGACGACTCATCTACGAGTACATCGAGAGCCACGGGGCCGTGACGCCGAAGGAGATAGAGCGGACGCTGCGGGTGGACCCCGGTGGACTCAAACACCACATCGCGATTCTGAAGCGCGACGGGCTCATCGAAGCGGCGGACGACAAACTGCTCGTCTCCATCGACGCTGGCACGGAGGAGGAGTTCACCGACGAGGGCGTCGAGTACTCGATTCGGCCCGCTCGCCAGGATGACCTCACCGGGCTTGTCGGAGCGATTCGCCAGGTGTCCCAGGAGAAGACGTACATCGTCGGCGAATCGGTGGCCGACGTCATCGACCACGAGGAGGTGCTCCTGCGACACAACGAACTGGAGTCACGCATGTTCTTCGTCGCCTGCGTCAACGGGGACGTGGTCGGCTGGGTCCACCTGAGCGCCCCCGAACTGGAGAAACTGAGTCACACCGCCGAGTTGACCGTGGGCGTCATCGACGAATATCGCGGCCACGGCATCGGGAGCCACCTGCTCCACCGTGGGCTCGAATGGGCCAAAGAAAACGGCTTCGAGAAGATCTACAACTCGGTTCCATCGACGAACACGGACGCCATCAAGTTCTTAGAGACCCACGACTGGGAAATCGAGGCGACGCGCGCGAAACACTACAAACTCGGCGCGGAGTACATCGACGAAGTGATGATGGCGGTCAGACTCTGACCACGACGTCGGGGAGTTTTTCGCGGCGACCAGCGACCGCAAACGTGCAGAAAACCGCCGGAGAGCGGAGTTCCCCGGCAAGTATTAACATGGTTTTAAGTGGCTTGCCGACATTCGGTCTGCCATGGCAATCGACCCACAGTTCCACGAAAACCGCGAGGTAGTGGACGAACACAACGGTCACGACGTGTGGGGACCGGTCGACGAACCGGAAACGCTCGGCATCCACGGCACCCACGTCGCCGTCGATTTCGACATCTGTATCGAGGACGGCGCGTGTCTCGAAGACTGTCCCGTAGACGTGTTCGAATGGGTAGACACCCCCGGCCACCCCGAAAGCGAGCGGAAAGCAGACCCGGCAAAAGAAGCTCAGTGTATCGACTGCATGCTCTGTGTAGACGTCTGCCCCGTCGATGCAATCGACGTGGACGCCGGCCGGCAGGCCGGTGGCGGCTGGTAAGGGCGAAAAACAGCGGCTATTTCGTATCGAGGTCGAGTCCGTCCGGCAGCGCGCCGAACGCGTGTGCGTCTGCGAGTTCGCGCATCCGCTCTCGCAGATGCTGTTCACAGAGGCCGACCTTCATGTGGTCTTTCTCCACAGCGAAGGCAGCCTCACGGTCGCAGTAGTGACAGCGCATACAGTGAACTACGTTCCTTGGGGAGTTTAAGCCTCCGACGCCGTCAATCGTTGACTGAATCGCTCGTACTCCGCGCCAGAAAGCGTCACCTCGCCGAGCACGTCGATGTGGGCGTCGCTCCCGCCGGTGACGAGCAGGTCGTAGGCGGACACCGCCTCCCAGAGACTGGCGTCGTCCACTGGTCGGGCGTAGGGGTAGTACGCCTCGATAGCGTCTAACTCGGCGGCCAGTTCGATGGCCTTCTCGGGATGTGGATACCGATACGGGTGTGCGAGGCTGACCACGGGACAGGCTTCGGAGAGCAGGCGGGCACCCTCTTCGAACGAGGGGATGGCCGCCCTGCGGACGAAACACGGCCCGTCGTCGCCGATGAGCTCGTCGAACGCGTCCTGATAGGCGTAGGGCGCGTCGCTTGCTTCGATGGCGCGGGCGATGTGCGGGCGTCCGATGCCCGGTTTGTACTCGATGTCGAGGGAGACAGAGAGCGTCGATTCGACGGCCGCGACCATCTCTCGTGCCCGTTCGAGCCGGTTCTGCTGGATGCGGTCGAGGGTGGTGGCGAGGGCGTCCGTCTCCCGAACGCCGTAGCCGAGCAGGTCGATGTCGAAGCCGCCGGTATCGACGCGCAACTCGATTCCTCTGATGAGGGTGAGACCGTCGTGAGTGGTCACGGGGGCGGGCAATCCCGGGTGGATGGTGTCGTGGTCGGTGATTGCCACCGCGTCGAGATCGGCACGGGCAGCCACTTGGGGGACGTCCGCGAGCGTCATCGTCCCATCAGACGCAGTCGTGTGTGCATGGAGGTCCGCGACCGACATGGTCTAGCCCACGTACTCGGGGTGGAAACGCCTTCGGGTGGTCCATGGCAATAATATGCCCTAAAAGACCATTAACAATCCATAGTCATACATGGAAAACAGTTATAATTATTCTTCATGCACAAGCGAGTATGAGATTGAACAACGGTGCAAGCGAACTAATCGAAGCCCACAATTACCCGGCCACGTCCGGCGAATTCGTCGAGCAGTACGGAGAGGAGGAGATTAAGCTGGCAAACGGTTCTGAGACCTTTGGCGAGGTCTTTGGGCTGTACGAGTCTGACGAAACCTTCACCGATGCAGAAGATGCAAAGCTTGCAGCGTTCCAAGCAGTGAGCCACAAGGGCGTTGGCCGGCGTTTCTACTCGGACCGCGAATCGTTCGATATCGCCGAAAAGAGCCCAGAGGCCGTCTCGTTTTAGGCCCACTCGATTGCACTATCCAGGTCGAGCGGCAATCCACCCTTCTTGTAGCCACGAAACGTGCCGTCGGGTCGTGCTCTGAACACGACGGCCGGTTCGTGGTGGACGTCCGGTTTTTCACCAGCGACTGCGTTCCACTCGTCGTCACGAAACGAGGTGCAATCGACGAACAGCACCGCGCCGTGGTGTTCGCTGAGTTGGCCCTCCGTCTTGGTCGCGGCGGTGTCGCGGACGGCCGCAGTCGGCGTGTTCGCCACGCGTTTGGTCGGCGGGCGGGGGCGCGTCACCTCGACAATGACGTCCGTCTCACCTTTTATCGCCCGGAAGTCGAGCGTGTGTCCGGTGTGAACGTCGATTTCGGGGACGAGTTCGTAGCCGGCGTCGATGAGGAGTCTCGCCGCGTTGAACTCGCCCATGGTCGCGTCCATGCGCGTCTTATCGAGGCGGGCGCTCGTGCCGAGTTTCGACGCCATCGTGTAGCGATACTGGTCGAGGAGGCCAGTGTCGAGGAGGTCCTCGTAGAACTGGATGGCCTCGTCTGGGTCGGCGTCGGGGAACCCTGAAGCGTGTTCGCGGAAGAACTTTCGAGTCGTCTCGCGGCCGTCTTTCGAGAAGAACACCGGGAGGAAAAACCAGGCGACGTGGTCGTAACTCGCGAGCCAGGGGTCTGTCTCTTTCAGGTCGGCGAGGAGTTCGCGCTGTGCCCACCGGGCGACAGGATACGGAACCTCGTCGAACGAGTACTTGTCCGTCCGCCAGAGCGCGCTCGGCGTCTGCGTGTTGCCGAGCCAGTAGGCCTCGTTGTCGTTCCAGCAAAAGAGCGCGAAATCACCGTTTTCCATCGTAAATCGGCGCGCTTCGAAGCCGGTAGGCGGTTTGAACCACGACCCGGACATGGTCGCGCCCATCGCCTCGTCGAGGTCCGAAAGCAGCTCCCGGCGCACCCGCTTTTCTGACCACGACTGGGGCGAGCGTCGGAAGCGAAGCGGCCCTGCCACGGTTGAGTAAAAGGGGCGGAGGTCTATACGGGTTACGAACGACTGACTGGTCAGAAAACGTGGCTATTTCAGCGAAAAGACAGGTACCGATACATTGATAATGAAAAACACGCAAGTATGGGTGTATTTCGCATGTCAATGGGTGCCTATGACGAACAGGAACACATGCGCCGCGAAGAGAAAACGAGTCGTGTCAACGCCGACAACGATGACGACACACGCCTTCAGTACGAAGGGAAGGTAGAGTACGACTCGGGAGACTCTGCAGAGGCGCTCTTAGAACAGTTCAAGAAGATGAAACAGCAGTAACAGTTCCTTTTCTTCGCAGCAGTAGCAGCGACGACCCAGTGACGACGACCATCGCCACGACGTGCGCGGCGAGCGTCGCGAGGAGCACCGGGTGGTCGAGGACGAACGGGACGAGCAGTGACTGGAGTAAGCCGAACCCGAGGGTGTCGCGATCGGCCAGCGAGAGCGCCCGTGCCTGTTCCGGCGGGAAGTCGTAGGTCCACGACCGCCAGAGCGCCGTGACGCTCGCCCACCACCCCGTCCCGATGCGGTAACAGAGGTCCCAGCAGACGAGTAGCATGAGGTAGACGGCGAGGATGGGCGGGTCGGGGCCGACCAACCGCGTGAGCAGTGGCTCCGGCCCGGTGTCGAAGGCGAACAGGTAGGTTACGAGCGCGACGAACGCGAGGACGGTGAGGACCACCTCGACGTTCGGCCCGAACAGGAGTCTGCGGTAGGTCCGCGGCGCGTTCGCCTCGCGAATTCGGGTGGCGATGGCGCTCATGCAGAGACTGCCGATGGTCGCCACGACGATGGCCGCAGTTCCGGCGGGGACGGCCGCCCAGAGGTCGTAGATAGCGGCCACCACGAGCAGGCCACCCTCGAAGAGCACGAACTGGACGAGCGCCGAGGCCCGTTGCGAGAGGTCGACGCCAGGTAGCGCCCCGACGATGCTTTCGTACACCCAGGCGTCACCATAGCGAGAAGCGGGCTTATCCATCGGCGACCTCGACGGCATCGACGCCGAGGGCTTTTTCGACGGCTTCGTCGAACGGAGTGAGTTCAACCGAGACGAGTTCTTCGATGCGATTGTCGGTGACGACGACGGTGTTTTTCATGCCGTGAATCAGGGGGTGGGCGACGCTCGCTGGCACGTCCGTCACGAAATCGAGCCAGTAGGCCGACAGGCGTGGGGTGAGAACGGGCACGCGAATGATGGTCAGGTCGTGACCCTGGAGCGCGGCCGTGTGTTCGAGCACTTCGCGGTAGGTGAGGACGTCTGGGCCACCGATTTCGTAGGTTTCACCCGCCGTTTCGGGGACTGAGAGGGCACCGACGAGGTACGCAATCACGTCCTCGATGGCGATGGGCTGGCACTTGGTGTCCACCCATTTTGGCGTGACCATCACCGGCAGACGGTCCGCGAGTTGGCGGACCATCTCGAAACTTGTACTCCCATCGCCAATGATGATAGCGGCGCGCAACGTCGTCAGGTCGTAGTCGCCCTCGCGAAGGATGCGCTCGACCTCCCGGCGCGACTTGAGGTGTTCTGAGAGGTTGTCTCGATCCTCTCCGAGTCCCCCGAGGTAGAACACCCGAGACACGCCTGCTCTGCTCGCGGCGCGTTCGAAATTGTGGGCTGCCCGTCGGTCACGTTCTCTGAAGTCCCCACTGGACCCCATCGAGTGGACCAGATAGTACGCAGCATCGATACCGTCGAGTGCCTCGTCTGCGCCCCACGGTTCGAGCAGGTCTCCTTCGAAGACAGAAACGCCTTCGAGGGCGTCGTAACGGGCTGCATCTCGGACGAGCACGCGAACCTCGTGGCCCGCCTCGAGAAGTGCCGGAACTAAAAGCCGACCGACGAACCCAGTCGCGCCCGTGACCAGAACTCTCATACAATAGTACAGTCGCGCAGTCAGCTTAATTATCTGCTGCCCAACCAGGGGTGTCGGGTGCGCCTCTGGCCAGTTCGACCGTCCTTGCGAGTCGTGACGCCGGCGCGGAGTCGCCCGGGTCGCCCGCCCGCTCGGTCCAGTCGTCGATGGCCCGTCCGGTCCATGAATCGGCCGCGAGAACCTGTTCACGGGCTGTTTCGTACTTCCCGTCGTTCACGACGGTCGTCCCCGCACTGGACGCGGCGGCCACCGCGAGCAGTTCGGCGCGGTCTTCGTCGGTCGGTTCGCGGGCGGCCAGCCGCGAGACGACCCCTTCGAGACGGGCCGGTTCGGGGTGGACGAACACCTTCTCGCCGATGGCGTGGCGGCCGAACAGCGGTTTCGCCTCGGTTGGCGTCCGGTCTATCAGGCGCTCACCGCCGAACGTCGATTCGACGCGCTCACATTCGGTTTCTACATCGAGGGCGAGGTTGTAGCCGGGGTACACCGAACACTCCTCGGGATAGAGGTCGCTGTCGTGGATGCGACACTGCAGCGTCTCGGGGTCTAAGAATACGCACGTCGAGAGCCACGTCGCCTCGGTGTCGAACGGACCGACCGGTTTCGGCGGCTTGCGAAGGCCGACGAAAAATGCGGGGCCGCCATCGATTGCGGCGAGGTCGATGCCGTCTATCGTCACCCTAGAGTCGGCGGCGTTCGCGTCCTGAAACAGGCGCGGGACGAGCGCGTCGCCGTAGCCAGCGTCGATGAAGCGGCGGACTTCGTCGCGGCGGAGCGGGACCAGATTGTACACGTCGTCGAGCGGTTGGCGCGGGCCGCGGCGCTCGTGGTCGAGGGCGACCGGAGAGATGGCACGCCAGTCGATACAACAGCCGGCGCAGCCTTCGCAGTTCACGCGCATGGAGTGGCCCACGCTACCGTGGGGCAAAAAGGGTTGGGCGAAGCGAGGGTGTCAGCGGAGGTCGATGCGGTTCACTTCGTCCCACGTGGTCTCGTCGAGGACGACGATTTCCGACTGGCCAATGACGTAGAGGTGGTCACCGATGTAGACGGCGCGCTGTGGGGTGTCGATTTTCACCGACGTCACGATTTCGAGGCCGTCGTCGTAGGCGACGATGTGGCCCTTCTCCGCTCCGGGGAGGAAGAACACGCCGTGTTTCTCGTCGAGGAGGAAGGCGTGGTGACTCTGCTGGATGGCCGACCAGCGGTCGTCGAGTTTCAGGTCGTCTTCGATGGTCGGGTCGGTCGGGTCGGACACGTCGAACATGACCGCCTTCACCGAGCCGTTGTCCTGCCCGATGCCGAGGACGCGGTCTTCACCGATGGGGTGGAGGTACGACGAGAAGCCCGGGAGCTTCAGTTCGCCTTCGAGCGTCGGGTTCTGTGGGTCGGAGAGGTCTAACACGTGGAACGGGTCGATTTGGCGGAACGTGACGACGTAGCCGCGGTCACCGTCGAAGCGGACGCCGAAGATGCGCTCGTTCTTGCCCATGTCCTCGACCGAACCCGTGACCGAGAGCGACTCGTCTAAGACGTACACGTCGTTCACCGGTTCGGTGGAGGCTCCGAGGAACCACGGCGACCAGATGGTCGTCGCGATGCGGAGGTGGCCCTCGTGTTCGTCCATCGAGAACTGGTTGAACGGCGTGCCGGGCACTGCGCCCGTCGCCGTCACGTCGAAGCCGTCTTCGATACCGACTTTCACGATGCTCGTGGTGACGAAGTCGCGCTTGTGTTTCTCGACGTAGTTCTCGGCGCGGTCTTGAAGCCGCTCAGAGACGCGTTCGCGCTCTGCGGGCGACAGGGTGGCGTACCACTGCTGGAGGATAGCCTGCACCTCGACGGTGCGCGCCTGCTCTGAGAGATCGTACGTCTGGAGGCGCTCTAATCGCTCGACCGTGCGCTGATCGAGCAGGTCACGAGCGTCCGTGAGCAGGAAGTCGAGCATGAGGTCGCCCTGGCTCGGGTACTCGGAGTACGTGAGGTAGATGCCGGTTTCTGACATCGTGACGACGGAGGCGTACCCACCGACGAACGAGAGGCTGTCAGAGACCTCGCCGGAGTCGGGTTCGAGCGCCAGCGCGGTGTAGGTCAGCGAAGAGGGCATCGGTTCGGAGGGGTGGAGGATGTCTGTACACCGCACCGAGACGCCCGCGAGCGGTTCGATTGGGCATGGTTCACCGTAGTTGATGTTCTGCTGGACGACGAGGTACACCGTGCCGTTCATCAGGCGAGCGGTGTGAATGTAGCCGTCTACGGCTTTCTCCCAGGATTTCTCGGGGTTGTCCGGGTCGGACACGTCGTAGGCGGTGACGCGGTCGCCACCGAGGACGAGCAGCGTGTCGTTCGCGAGGAGGAGTTCGCCGGAGGCGTCAATCTTCGAGACGACGTCAGCCTTCTCGGGTGGCAGGGCGCTCACGACGCTCGTCTGTGGCTTGTAGCGAGCGTCGTCTTCGGCGCGTTCGTAATAGTAGTAGTAGTACTGGCCCTGACTGACGAAGAGGTGGGTGCCATCGGTCTTCACGAGGTCCGGTTCGTCGATGCCCTGAATCTGGACGTTGGTGCCGGAGACGCGGTCAGGTTCGCCGGATTGCCCGCCGTCGTTTCCGCCCTCACTGGTCCGGGTAGGTGCGCCGTCGGGACTCGCACCTTCCTGGACTGCGACATCCACACCGCCGTCCGCGCCGCCGAAGCCGAATCCACCGTAGCTACTCTTGGCTCTCCCGGCTTCGAGGTACTGCTGGAAGGCTTCCGCAGAGTCGAAGCGTTCGAGTGCGGTGGGTTCTGGTGTTGAGTTCGGGTCCGTGCCCGGGCGATCGTCGAGTGCTGGAAGCATCGCGCCGACGAGGACGCCCGTCGTGGTCAGTACGACGAGGGTCAACGTCACGATGCGAAATGGCGTCAGTCGAACCATGGCGGTCTCACGAGCGAAGTGCTCGATTAACAGAAGGATACAGACTCAAATAGCGATTCCCTAACATCAAATACCTGTTTGAGTTATCGGGCCGTCGGCTCGTTTTGGGGTGTAACTGTCGTCTCGTACGATGGTTCGGTCGACAGCGAGACCCAATCAGTAAGGGAGTCATTGCTATACCCCTGCGGGGAGTCATACCGGTATGGCACGACGGGCGTGTGACGCGTGTGGTCGCAAGGTAAAGATAGCCGGCGGCATCGGCGACCTTTGGTCGTTCGACTACGGTCCCTCGGACGGGATGACGCTGGAGTACGAAGACGGCCGCGAGTATTTCCTCTGTTTCGAATGTATCGAGCAACTGCCGGCGGCCGCCACTGCCGAGGACGTAGAGGCACTCTGAGGTGGTGAATCCGGTGGTATTTTGGCCGCGCGGACAGGGTTCTCTAACGTGAATACGGAGCGCATTCTCGACGAATTTCCGGCCCCCTCGTTTCGCGGTGCCCAGAAGCAGGCGCTCCTCGACATCAAGAACGCCTACGACGCCGGCAACGACGTGGTGCTCGTCCGCGCGCCGACCGGGAGTGGGAAATCGTTACTCGCCCGCGCCATCGCCGGGTGTGCGAAAAAGCCCGGGGAGGGCGACCCGACGCGGCCGATGGGCGCGTACTACACCACGCCGCAGGTGTCACAGTTAGACGACGTGGCGGACGACGAACTCCTCGAAGACCTCCAGATTATTCGCGGAAAGCGCAACTACTCCTGTATCCTGCCGGGCGAATCGACCACGCCCGTCAATCAGGCCCCCTGCGCCCGTGAGAAGGGCTTCGACTGCAACGTCAAACACAGGTGTCCGTACTTCTCCGACCGGGCCATCGCAGCCAACCGCTCGATTGCGGCGATGACTCTCGCGTACTTCATGCAGACCGCCGGAACCGAAGCGTTCGGCCAACGCGACGTGGTGGTCATCGACGAGGCGCACGGCCTCGCCGAGTGGGCAGAGATGTACGCGACCATAGACATCCAGCCACACACCGTGCCCGTCTGGGAGCAGCTGAACGTCCCCGAAATCGACGGCCTCGACCGCGCCGTCTCGTTCGCCGACGGCGTCAAGGACATCTGCACCCGGCGCAAGGACGAGCTCCTGCGGAAGGTCGAACTCTCGCCCGCGGAAGTCGCAGAGCGCGACCGCCTCCAGAAACTAATCGCTGACCTGAAGTGGTTCGTCGAGGACTACCGGAACCCGGAGAGTCCGACAACGTGGGTCGTCGACCAGCCAGACGGCGAGGGAACCGGCGTCACGGTCAAACCGATGAATCCAGAACGCTACCTGCGTCACACCGTCTGGGACCGGGGAACGAAGTTCGCGCTTCTCTCGGCGACGATTCTCAACCGCGAGGCGTTCTGTCGGCAGGTCGGTCTCGACCCGAAGAAAGTCGCCCTCGTGGACGTTCCTCACACCTTCCCCCTCGAAAATCGCCCGCTCTACGACGTGACCCAGGGAAAGATGACCTACGAGCACCGCAAGCAGACGCTTCCGAAAATCGCTCGCCTCATCGTCCAGTTGATGCAAAAGCATCCCGACGAGAAGGGAATTATCCACGCCCACTCCTACGCGATTCAGGCGGAATTAGAGCGGATGCTCGGCGAATTCGGCGTCGCCGGACGCGTGCAGGCCCACTCACGGGAGAACCGGGATGCGGACTTAGAAAGCTGGAAGGCGACCGACGACCCCGACGTGTTCCTCTCGGTCAAGATGGAGGAAGCCCTCGACCTGAAAGGCGATCTCGCCCGCTGGCAGGTCATCTGCAAAGCGCCCTACCTGAACACGTCGGACTCGCGGGTGGCCCGCCGCCTCGAAGACGGACAGTGGGCGTGGTACCACCGCGCCGCGCTGCGCACCGTGATTCAGGGCTGTGGCCGCGTCGTTCGAGCACCGGACGACTACGGCGCGACCTATCTGGCGGATTCGAGCCTCCTCGACCTGTTCGAACGGGCAGAACCCGACATGCCCCCGTGGTTCAAAGAGCAGGTGGACGCGATGACCGTCCCGGACCTGCCCGACTTCGACGGAAAGGCCGCGGCGGGCGAGAAGTTCGGCAGTCCTTCGAAAACGTCCCGGCGAGCCCCAACGCGCAACTCGACGCGCTCGTCAGGGGGTCGTTCGTCGTCAGGTTCGTCCTCGTCCTCGTCCACCGCCGCGAGCAGTGACGGCTCCCGACGCAAGGGGAATCCCAAGAATAAGTCGTTCGAGGACCATCCACTTTCCGACATCTGGAGCGAGTAGTCAGTCGATTTTCGCGTCCACGACGACGTGCCAGACGCCCTCGCTGTGGCTCTTTACCTTGCGTCTGTCGAGTATCTCGACCGCCCGGTCAGCCCGGGCTGCGGCCGCGGTAAGACGGTCGATTGGTCGGTCCCAGAGCAGGGTTTCGGGCGTCGTCTCGTGTATGTGGAGGACGCCGCCGGGTTCAAGCGCGGCGAGTGCGGCGTCAAGATACTCGTGTGCCTCGTAATAGCCCATCACGACGCGGTCTGCAGAAATCTCGACGTCCCGGCAGTCGGCGAGGATGGCGTCTACCCGGTCGGTCACGTCGTTCAATTGGGCGTTCTCCGCGAGGAATTTGAAGGACGTGGGGTTGATTTCGGTCGCCGTGACGTGTGCGCCAGCACGGGCCATCGGGAGCGTGAAGTAACCGATGCCCGCGAACATGTCGAAGACGCGCTCGTCGGGTTCGACGACCTCGCCCATGCGGACGCGCTCCGCCTGATTTCCGGGCGAGAACATCACCTGTGAGAGGTCGACGGCGTACTTCGTTCCGTGTTCGGTGTGGACGGTTTCGGTGTCGCCGCTGCCCGCGATGACGGTGCCGGTGGGTTCTCTGCGTGCGCCAGAAATCCCGCCGCGGGAGACGACGGTCTCCGCCTCGCCGTGCAGCGAGAGTAGCGCCTCGCCAACTTCTTTGGGGCGAGGGCAGTCGTCTGGGAGTTTGACGAGCACGACAGACCCGACGACGGCCCACGAGGTGGGCGCGGAGTCGAGTTCCGCTTCGGTCCAGCCCTCGGCGGCGAGCACGTCTTCGAGTGTGCGAGTGCGCCGTTGTGGGTCGGTCTGGCGAATCACGTCGAAGACGGCGGTTTCGCTGGGCGGGGCGAGAATCGGGAGTTCGACGTGTCCCTCGTCGTGGGTGACGACTTTGCGCGAATCGTCGTAGACGCCTTCTGCGGTGAGTGAGGCGATGGCAGCCTCGGCATCGGCTTTCGCGACGACGGCAGCGAGGTCACGCATCGTCGGGGAGGATGTGGAGGCCGGCGCGACTCTTCAGGACAGAAACCATCGTCGCATCGGGGTCGAGGTACGAGGGCCGCGAGATGGTCTTCGACTCGAAGGTCTCTGGGTCTAACACCTGCACCGCGTGTTCGTCTTCGACGGTGACGAGGGTGGTCTCCTCAGCGTCGTCCACCGAGCCGATTTTCTTCGCGCTCGCGGCCTCCTCGTCGCCGAACGGGGCTTCGAACGGGTCGCCCGTGGTGAGACGGATGCCCTTCAGGTTGCCCTGGACGCTCTTTACGAGGACGGGGCCGCCGTCGTCCTGGGGGTCGATGATGTCGCCGGGGGTGAACGGCGGCAGGCGGACCGCGAAGGTGACGCGGTAGACGCCGTTGCCGTCCTCGTCTTCGGTGACGAGCGTCTCCGAGTCGGAGTAACTGCCGCCGAACTCGTTTACGACGCGGCGGGCGATTTTCATCCCGATTTTGTTGGTCGAGACCTTGACGTTGAGGCCGTCCGGGCCGCGTTTGGTCTCGGTGATGAAGGCGTCGCGGTCGCCGGTATCCTGCATACTGGCGACGACTTCGTTCGCGATTTCTTCGGCGCGATTCATCTCCTCTGCGGTCGGCGTGCGGTCGCGGGCGCGAATCTGGACGGTACTCGCGTAGTAACTGCCCGCGATTTTCCCGCAGCGAGAGCACGTCTGGCGCGAGATTTTCACGGGCACCATCACTTCTTCCTCGATTGGCGTGTCGCGGATGACACCTGTGAAGTAACAGTGCATGTGGATGGTGTTCTGGTCTACCTGTTCGGGTTCGACCGCCCAGTCTACGTCCGCCACGTCCACGTGGACCTGGAGGTTGCGAGAGACTTCTTCGATGGCGATGTCGGTGTAGTCCTCTGCGCCCACGTCGACCCACCTGCTCTTGCGGTAGAGCGCGCCACAGTGGGCGCAAACGAGCACCTCGATGCGGTCGGGGGCAGAGACGAACTCGAAGTTCTCGAAGTAACAGTCGTCACAGAGCTTCGCGTCCGGGTCCACTGGCTCACCCGGGCGTGGCTCTTCGGGGAGGTCCATCGGGTCCCCACAGCGTGGACAGAAGGCGCGCGAATCGGTCATTGTACTCTGTAGGCAGTTCACGCGGTAAAAACGCCGCGTCCCGCGGCCCGAACCGTGCGAGAACGTAACAGGGAAGCTTTAGTTCGCGAATCACTTACGAGAGAGCATGAATTGGAAGCCAGACTGGGGCCTGCGCGGGCGCATGGCTCTGACCATGTTCCTGCTCTTTGCCCTCTACATCGTCTTTATCGGGGTCCTCACGCTCTACTTCGAGAGCCTCGTGATTACCGTCGCGTTCATGGGGATCTTCATGTTCGCCCAGTTCTTCTTCAGCGACAAACTCGCCCTCTATTCGATGGGCGCGAAAGTCGTAGACGAAGACGAATACCCCGAGTTGCACGCCACGATTGGCCGCCTCGCCCAGCAGGCGGACCTGCCGAAGCCGAAGGTCGCCGTCGCGAACTCCCGCGTTCCGAACGCTTTCGCGACCGGGCGCTCCCAGAAGAACTCCGCCGTGGCAGTCACCACGGGCATCATGCAGACGCTGGACCAGGACGAATTAGAGGGCGTTCTCGCACACGAACTCGCGCACATCAAGAACCGCGACGTGATGGTCATGACCATCGCCTCGTTCCTCTCGACGATTGCCTTCCTCATCGTTCGCTGGGGCTGGCTGTTCGGCGGCGGCGGGCGCAACCGCGAGGGCGGCGCACCTGTCATCGTGGCCATCTTCGTCTCGCTCATCGTCTGGGTGGTGTCGTTCCTGCTCATTCGCGCCCTCTCGCGCTATCGCGAATACTCCGCAGACCGCGGCGGGGCCATCATCACGGGCAAGCCCTCCGCGCTCGCCTCGGCGCTGATGAAGATTTCGAGCGGGATGGAGCGCGTTCCGAAAGAGGACCTGCGCGAGCAGGCCGAGATGAACGCGTTCTTCATCATCCCCATCAAGAGCGGCTTCATCGGGCGCATCGCGAGCACGCACCCACCGATGGAAAAGCGCATCCAGAAGCTCCGCGAGATGGAGCGGGAGATGGAACTCGCATAGATGGGCTTACTCGATAGTCTCAGAGAAGCCCTCGGCATGCGCGCCGAGGCGGACTCCATGCGCGATGCGGACCCAGACGACCTGTTCGGGATGAGCACCGCCTACCTGACGATGGAGGCGGACCTCGGCTTCGAACCCTCGGCTGAAGCCGCCCTCTGTTTCGCGGGCGTGGACAACACCGATTTCGCCGACACAGTGCGCGAGGTAGACGACATCCTCCACGCCGGCAAAGAAGAGACGGGCACCGAAATGTCGTTCCAGAAAGACGGTCACGGCTACGAGTGGGTCGTGCTCGAAGACGACGACCCCGAGGACCTCGTGACGAGCATCCACTTCGCCGCGGACACGTTCGTCGAACGCGGCTACGGGTCGCGCCTGCTCGCCGCGCTGTTCGGCTTTGAGAAGGACGGCCAGATGGCCTACTGGGTGTACTCGTTCCGCCGGGGGGCGTACTACCCCTTCGCCCCGAAAGGGAACAAAGAGCACAACACGAGCGTCGAGTTCAAACTCGAGAGCGTCCTAGACGGCGAACTCGAACTCGAAGCGGACAAGGCCTACTGGTACCCCCTCTGGCCGAGCAGTGCGGGCCGCCACCCCTGGGACTAGGCGCTCGTTTTCACACAAATAGGTTCGTGCCCACGTCACAAACGGCCGTTCGGCATCCCGCATTTTCACTTTCACCCTCCTGTTAACGAGGCTTTATACCCGAGGCGGAAAAAGAACGGAGTATGGCAAAAGACGTCGACCTCGAGAGTCTCCCTGGTGTCGGTCCGGCAACCGCAGACAAGCTTATCGAAGCCGGCTTCGACACGTTCCAGTCGATTGCAGTCGCCAGCCCTGGCGAACTGTCGAACACCGCAGACATCGGTGAATCCACCGCCGCAGACATCATCAACGCCGCCCGCAAAACGGCTGACATCGGCGGCTTCGAGACAGGCTCCGCAGTGCTCGAACGACGACAGAAAATCGGCAAGCTCAGCTGGCTCGTCCCGGACGTAGACGACCTGCTCGGCGGCGGCGTCGAAACCCAGTCCATCACCGAAGTGTACGGTGAGTTCGGGGCCGGGAAGTCTCAGATTACCCATCAGCTTTCGGTGAACGTCCAGCTCCCCCGCGAGTTCGGCGGGCTCGAAGGCAGCGCCATCTTCATCGACTCCGAGGACACCTTCCGGCCAGAGCGTATCGACGACATGGTCCGTGGCTTAGACGACGAGATTATTCAGGCCGCGATGGAGCGCCGCGAAATCGAGGGCAGCCCTGGCGACGACGAAGCCATGGAACTGCTCGTCCAGGACTTCTTAGACCACATCCACGTCGCGAAGGCGTTCAACTCGAACCACCAGATTCTGCTCGCCCAGAAGGCAAAGGAAATCGCAGGCGACACACAGGACACCGAGTGGCCCGTCCGCCTGCTCTGTGTGGACTCGCTGACCGCCCACTTCCGCGCCGAGTACGTGGGCCGTGGCCAACTCGCCCAGCGCCAGCAGAAACTCAACAAACATCTCCACGACCTGATGCGCGTCGGCGACCTCAACAACACCGCCGTCGTCGTCACGAACCAGGTGTCCTCGAATCCCGACTCGTTCTTCGGCGACCCGACCCAGCCAATCGGTGGGAACATCCTCGGACACACCTCGACGTTCCGGATGTACCTGCGCAAATCGAAGGGCAGCAAGCGTATCGTCCGCCTCGTGGACGCGCCGAACCTGCCGGACGGTGAGGCAGTCATGCGTGTCGAGGGCGAAGGCCTGAAGCCGGAATAAGCGGTTTCGATTCTCTCTTCATTTTCTCGTTCGCGTCGCTACACCGTGAGCGATTGGTAAAAAGCGAGAGTGACCGGGTACTATTCTTCGGTGACGGTCTTATCGAGGTCTTTCTCGCCGAAGTAGATTTCCGCGCCGTCCTGGGCGACTTTCTCTGCGAGGACGGCACACTTGATGCGCATCGGGCTGATGTCGACGCCGAGCATGTCGACCATGTCGTCGCGGTCCATCGCTTGGAGTTCCTCGATCGTCATCCCAGGAAGTTTCTGCGAGAGCAGACTGGCGCTCGCCTGGCTGATGGCACAGCCGTCGCCGGTGAAGGCGACGCGGACGATTGTCTCCTCGTCCTCGTCCAGGACGACGTCCATACTAATCTCGTCACCGCACAGCGGATTCTCGCCGACGTGTGAGAACGTCGCATTCTCCAGATGCCCGTAATTTCGCGGGTTCTTGTAGTGGTCGAGAATCTGCTGTCGGTACATATCCGAACCCAGTCCCATACTGTCCACGATATGAGAGTGCGACCTAAAAGGATTCCGCAGCCGGGATTTTCGCGAAATAGAATAGTCAGAAAAAATGAATGGAAATTTCTCAATAACCGGTAGTGTGGGAAATAAAGTCCGAAAGGCTGAATATC
Source organism: Haladaptatus sp. DYSN1 (assembly GCF_029489995.1). NCBI lineage: Archaea > Methanobacteriati > Methanobacteriota > Halobacteria > Halobacteriales > Haladaptataceae > Haladaptatus > Haladaptatus sp. DYSN1. The sequence continues at coordinate 421,898 of NZ_CP120470.1, read as the reverse complement.
CATATATCAAGAATGAGTAATTAGCAGTACATTTATTATGGATGGCGTAGATTATTAAATTGATACCAGGGATTCCGAGTTCTTGGAATGAGGTATCAACTGAGGGGAAGGGTAGGGGAGAACCGCAGCAAACTGCTGAGTCGTCAGTACCGGTCGCAAAGCCGGCGCGTGGGGGCGCGACGACGACTCGGCGCAACGAGCCACGTGGCTCGTAAGGGGGTCCACAGGGGAGGGACGAACCGAGACTTCGTCGGGGGGCGAAATCTCAGCATAAACGAGTCCTTGGGGGAGGACTGAGGGGTTTATTGGGGGGAGTACCGGTGACGGATTTTTCGAATGCGTTTCACTGTCGAGCGGACGTCAGACGCTCGCGAAGATTTCGCGGGCAGCGTCGACGGCGTCGACGAGCGCATCGACCTCTTCTCGTGTGTTGTAGAGATAGAACGACGCCCGAGCGGACGCGGAGATGCCGAGGCGGTCGTGGAGCGGTTGCGTACAGTGGTCGCCCGCACGGATGGCCACGCCGTAGTCGTTGACGATGCTCGAAAGGTCGTGGGCGTGGAGGTCGTCGAGGGTGAACGAGACGAGCCCAGAGCGGTCTTCGCCCAGGCCCGGCCCGTAGGTCGTCACGTCGTCGAACTCGTTGAGGCGTTCGAGCGCGTACTGGGCGAGCTGGTGCTCGTGGGCCTGAATCTTCTCCAGACCAATCTCGTCTAGGTAGTCACACGCCTCGGCGAAGGCGATGCCTTCTGCGATGAGCGGCGTGCCGGCCTCGTACTTCCACGGCAGGTCGTTCCACGAGGAGTCCTCGTAGGTGACCTTCCGAATCATCTCGCCGCCGTAGAGGAACGGCTCCATGTTCTCGAGAATCTCCTTCCGCCCGTAGAGGCCGCCAATGCCGGTTGGTCCGCACATCTTGTGACCGGAAAAGGCGTAGAAATCCACGTCCAGAGCTTTGACGTCCACCGGTCGGTTCGGCACTGCCTGGGCCCCGTCACCGAAGATGTAGGCGTCGTGGTCGTGGGCGAGAGCAGCGAGGTCGCGAATCGGGTTGACCGTGCCGAGCGTGTTCGAGATGTGGACCGCGCTGACCATCTGCGTGTCGTCGTCGATGAGTTCCGCCGCGTGGTCCATGTCGAGTTTCCCGTCGTCCGTGATACGGATGTAGCGCACCTCCGCACCCGTCCGCTTGGCGATTTGCTGCCAGGTAACCAGCGAGGCGTGGTGTTCCATCTCCGTGAGGACGACGTTGTCGCCTTCACCGAGTTCGTTCAGGCCCCACGCGTAGGCGACGAGGTTGATGCTCTCGGTCGTGTTCTTCGTGAAAATCATCTCCTCGCGGCCGGCTGCGCCGACGAACTCGGCGACTCTGTCGTGTGCCTCTTCGTAAGCGATAGACGCCTCCTGGCTCAGATGGTGGATGCCCCGGTGGACGTTCGCGTTGTAGCCCCGATAGTAGTCCCCGAAGATGTCGATGACGCGATTTGGCGTCTGACTTGTGGCCGCATTGTCGAGGTACACCAGTGGCGTGTCGTCGCCGACGGTCCGCGAAAGGATTGGGAAATCCTCCCGGAGACGGGCGACGTCGAGTGGTGCTGACTCTTGGGTTCCCATTACTCGACGTAAGGAGATGGAGACAGAACTTTCCTTCGGTCGCCGACCGATTTGGCCGAAAACCGGAGCCTGCGCTTACGTGTCGGGCAGTACGTCGCGGTTCAGCGTGACACCGAGTCCAGGGCCCTCCGGCGGGGTGACGGTTCCCTCGTCCGCGGTGAACGTCTCCTCCAGCATGAAACTCCACGATTCGGGCGTCCACGGCGGTTCGAGCGGGAATTCGCACCACGGACTGCCCACGGCGGCCATCACGTGGAGGTTCGCGGCGAACCCGATGGCGTTCGTCCACGTGTGCGGAACGACCGAAACGCCCTGCTGGGCGGCCGATTGGGCAAGAGAAACCGTCTCCCCCATACCGAGGGCGAGCATGGAATCGGGCTGGAGGACGTCGAGCGCCTCCGCACGCAGGAACTCGCGAACGTGGTGAGGGCCGTTGTTGAACTCTCCGCCCGCGATGGGCACGTCCGTCTGCTCGCGCAGGCGAGCGTAGCCCCGGTAGTCGTGGCGCGGAAGTGGCTCTTCGAGCCACGCGATATTGCCGATATCCTCGAGTTCGCGACACACCTCACGGGCGTCGGCGAGTGACCACTGCTTTTCTTCGTCCATCACCCGGACGCTCCAACCCTTGTTCGCGTCCACCATCAGCGTCAGGTCGGGGAACGCTTCTCTGACTTCGCGGACGATTTCGAGGTCGGCTGTCGACTGGACGCGGAGTTTCACCGCCTCGAACCCCTCGGCGACGCGCTGTTCCACGTACTCGATGCGGTCTGGGGCGGACTGGACCTCGCCCGTGGAGGCGTACGCTGGAATCGCCCGGGACTCGGCCCCGAACAGTTCGTACACCGGCTTTCCCGCGTCCTTGCCGATGATGTCCCAGAGGGCAGTCTCGATGTGCCACGGGCGCGGGCCGACGAGGTCGATGCTCGCGAGTTTCCGCCGGATGCCTGCGACGTTGTGTGGGTCCTCGCCGAGCAAGAACAGCGAGAGGGCGTTCTCGTAGTCGATGCCGCCGGCGAAACTCGGACTCGCGGTGATGCCGGAGATGCCCGCGTCGGTTTCGATTTCGAAAATCTCGGCCTCGTGTGTTCCCTGCGGGTAGCCGGGAATCCACGTCGGGTAGAACGCCCCGTCCAGATGGTGTTCGACGTGATACTGGGAGACACCAGTTATCTGCATGACAGGTGGCGCGAACTGCGGCGCAAAAAGTGTTCTGCCGACTTAGCCGAGGCGCAAGACCTGTGCGTGCCGCGTCTCGCCGATGGTGAGCACCGTGCTCTCGTCGACGAATCCGTTTTCGACGGCGACCTGAATCGCCTGCGTGCCGACGATGTTCGCGACGGTCGCCCGCTGAAGGCTCGCGACGACGCCCTGTTCGTCGGTCTCGTCGCCGCCGTAGAAGCTCTCGCTCACGGAGATGGAGACGTCGCCATCGGTGAACGTCTCGCCGAGGATGTCCGAATCACAGACGGAGACGAGCAGGCCTTCGGGGGTCTGCCGTTCGTTTACGATCATTCTTCGACGAGTTTGCGCTCTGCTTCCTGGCGCAGCTCTTCTGCCTCCTCTGCGAACTGCTCTGCGAGGTCGTCCTCGCCGACTTCCTCGTGGGCGCGAGCCTTCTCCTCAAGCAGGTCGATGGTGCGGAAACCGAGGCGAAGCGCGTTGTCGAAGCAGTTGAGCGCCTCCTGTGCGAGACCGCGTTCGAGCAGGAAGAAGCCGCGATTGTACCACGCCTGCGGGAAGCGCGGGTCGATTTCGACGGCGCGCTCTGCGTGTTCGAGCGCTTGCTCCGGGCGACCGAACTGCCAGAGCGCGTAGGCGAGGTTCGTCTCCGCGCTCGCGGCGTGCTCGGAGCGGTCGTCGAGCGAGATGGCTTCCTGATACGCGCCAATCGCTTCGTCGAACTCCTCTAACTCGGCGTGGGCCGCACCTTTGTTCACCCAGGACTCCTGGGCGACGAGGTCGTCTTCTGCGAACTGCGCGGCGCGCCCGAACGCCTCCGTCGCCTGTTCGAAGCGGTTGATTTGCATGTAGCCGAGGCCGACTTCGAGGAGTTGTGGGGCGTCTACGTCGTCTTTCGCGAGCTGGCGCTCGTCGAGCAGGTCGGTGAGGACGCGAGAGTCAACCGGGTCCACCTTCGAGGGGTCGACTTTCAATTCGGGTGGGTCGAGGTCGAACTCGTCGTACGAGTCTGAGAAACCCTGTCCCTCCGAGAACCGGTGTGGGTCGCGGTCGGGGTCGGTCATTGCCGGGCGTAGGCAATCACGCACATTAAGGGCTACGCCATCGCCACCCGCAGAATAATCGTCTCGAACCGCGAAGTGTCTGTATGCGACTGTTCGTGAGCATCGACCTGGACGGGCTCGCAGCGGCGGTCGCCGCCGTCCAGGAACCCCTCGCGTCGGTAAGTGGACTCGACCTCGTGGACCCGAACCAGACCCACGTCACGCTCAAATTCCTCGGCGAAGTCGGTGAGAAGAGCGTGCCGGAAATCGAAACCGCCGTCAGCGAAGCCGTCAGAACGACGGCGATTCGCCCCTTCACGGCGACGTTCGAGGGGCTCGGCGCGTTTCCGAACAGCGACTACATTCGCGTCGTGTGGCTCGGCGTCTCGGACGGAGCATCGGAATTGACCCGGCTCTACGAGGCCATCGAACGCCGACTCATCGAGGAGGGATTCGAGCCCGAAAGCCACGAGTTCACGCCGCACGTCACCCTCGGGCGGATGCGCCACGGCGGGGGCAAGGAAAAACTCCAGCGGGCACTCGAAACGGAGGGGGTGACCGCCGGGTCGATGGAGGTACGCGAGGTGCGCCTCAAAGAGAGTCTGCTCTCCGGTGACGCCCCCGAATACGTCACCGTGTCGCGGTTCGAACTGATTTAGGTCGGCCAAAATCTTTCAGTTCAGTGATAATTCTTAAGCCCATCGCGGCGCAAGCACGGATATGGGACTGGTCGAGAATCTCATCCTGGTGTTCATCGCGGGGTTTATCACGGCGCTCGCGACCGGCCTCGGCGCGCTGCCGTTCTTTCTCGTCGAGCGCGTGAGCGACCGGTGGAACGTCGTCCTCTGGGGGCTCGCCTCCGGCATCATGGTCTCTGCGTCCCTGTTCGGCCTCATCGGCGAAGGGCTGGCGAACGGGACGCCGACGGAGCTCGCCATTGGCCTGCTCGCCGGCGTCGTCCTCGTCGTCGTCAGCCACCGCATCATCTCCGGGACCGAAGTCTCGCCGAAACGCTACGAACAGGCAGACTTTCGCAAACTCGTCTTGATTCTCGGCATCCTCACCGTCCACTCGTTTCCGGAGGGCGTGGCCATCGGCGTCTCCTTTGCGGACCTGAATCTGGACACGGGCATCGCCCTGCTCGGCTTTAGCGTCCCGCTGCTCGCCGTGTTCATGACCGTCGCCATCTCGATTCACAACATCCCGGAGGGCGTGGCCATCTCCATTCCACTCCAGTCGATGGGCGTCTCGAAGTGGCGGATGGTCTGGTGGGCCGTCTTTTCGAGTCTTCCCCAGCCGCTCGGTGCAGTCATCGCCTTCTACTTCGTCCGCATCGCGCGGGAGTTTCTGCCCTTTGGCTTTGGCTTCGCGGCGGGGGCGATGATTTACCTCGTGCTCTCTGAGTTCATCCCCGAAGCCCTCGAACTCGGCGAGGAACTGCCCGGCGGCGGGCACACGGAACTCGCCTCCGGCCTCCTGGTCGGCGTGCTCGTCATGGTTCCCCTCGCGTTCGTCTGAATCGGCCGCTAACCTGAGTCAAAGGAACAAGATTTTATGCCGTCGAAGGGTACGCCCGTGTACTATGGGCAAGAAATCGAAGGCCAAGAAAAAGCGCCTGGCCAAACTCACGCGCCAGAACACGCGCGTTCCCGCCTGGGTTATGATGAAGACGGACATGGAAGTCCGACAGAACTACAAGCGCCGCAGCTGGCGGCGAAGCGACACCGACGAGTAAGCAATGAGCGCAAGCGATTTCGAGGAGCGCATCATCACCGTGCCGCTCCGTGACGTTACGGCAGTTGCAAAGCACCAGCGAGCCAACCGCGCGATGAAGATCATCCGCGAACACCTCGCGAAGAACTTCAAAGTCGACCCAGAAGACGTGCGTCTCGACCCGTCTATCAACGAGGCCATCTGGTCTCGCGGTCAGAAGAAGCCACCGCGCAGACTCCGCGTCCGCGCAGCGCGCTTCGAAGAGGACGGCGCACGCATCGTCGAAGCCGAACCGGCAGAGTAACGCTGTGTTACGTGCGGCATTCTCCGGTTCCGCGTACGTCGGCATCTTCGCGCGGACCACTGACGACTGCGTCGTCGTTCGCCCCGATGTCGACGACTCACTCCTCGCCGACTTAGAGGAGGAACTCGATGTCCCAGCAGTGGCAACCACGGTCGGCGGGTCGGGTGCGGTCGGCGCACTCGTCACCGGCAACGAGAACGGCCTGCTCGTTTCGAGCCGCATCAGCGACTACGAACGCGAGCGCATCGCGGACGTCGTCTCCGTTCCTGTGTACGAGTTGCCCGGTCGCATCAACGCCGCCGGGAACGTCATCCTCGCGAACGATACCGGCGCGTACGTCCACCCAGACCTCTCAGATGCGGCAGTAGAGGCGGTACGTGACGGCCTCGACGTGCCCGTCGAGCGCGGCGACTTGGCCGGCGTCAGAACCGTCGGCGCTGCGGCCGTCGCCACCAACAGAGGCGTCCTCTGTCACCCGAAAGCTACGGACCAGGAACTCGACGCGCTCGAAGCCGCGCTCGGCGTTCCGGCCGACATCGGGACGGTGAACTACGGGGCTCCCCTCGTCGGCTCCGGCCTGCTCGCCAACGACGCCGGCTACGTGGCCGGCAAGGACACGACCGGGCCGGAACTCGGTCGCATCGAAGACGCCCTCGGTTTCATCTAAGCCGTCGATTCGCCACCGATTCTGCGGATTTTCCGCCGAATCGACGCCCAACTCCGACGAGCGACAGCGCAGCACAGGAAGGGAAGATACTTCCCGCTCGCTCCCGGTATTCTCTTCCATGAGTCAATTCACCGTGACTGGTCAGTTCAAGACGAGCCGTGGCTGGGAATCGTACACCAAACAAATCGACGCGCCAAACGAGAACGTCGCACAGGAGCGCATCTTCACGCAGTTCGGCTCCAAACACGGTCTCGACCGCACGAAAATCACCATCGACTCCGTTGAAGAGGCAGAGGAGGTCGCAGCATGAGCGCCCAACAGCAGATGCAGCAGCTCTCCCAGCAGCTGCAGGCACTCGACGAAGAAATCGAAGCGCTCGAAGCCGAAATCGAGCAGAAGCGCGAAGAAAAACAGTCGATGGACGAGGCAGTCGAAGCCCTCGAACTCTTAGAGAGTGGCTCGACGGTACAGGTGCCACTCGGCGGCGGCGCACACGTCCGCGCAGAAGTGCTCGACATCGACGAAGTCGTCGTCACCCTCGGCGGTGGCTACGCAGCAGAGCGCGACCAAGAAGACGCAGTCGAGACGCTCAAGAACAAGAAAGAGCTCGTCGACGAGGAAATCAGCGACCTGCAGGACGAAGTCGCCGAACTCGAAGAGCAGTCTCAGCAGATCGAACAGCAGGCCCAGCAGATGCAACAGCAGCAGATGCAACAGCAGATGCAGCAGATGCAACAGCAGCAGGGCGAAGGCGACGAGCAGTAAGGTGAGATGTTCGACGGACTAAAAGAGAAGCTTTCGAGCTTCCGAAAGGATGTCGAGGAGTCGGCGGAAGTCGAGGAAGATGTCGACGACTCGCCAGCAGCCGACACGGAATCGGCGGCCGACCCGGCCACAGCCGAGGCCGACGCCGTCGAAGCCGAACCGGAAGCCCCTGCGGAGGCGGCTCCGGACGCAGCGCCGACCGAGACCCCGGAGCCAGCACCCGAACCGGTCGCAGACGAACCCGACTCCGCAGACCCCACCGAAACCGTCCCTGCGGAGGTTCCTGAGACGACTGACGAAGTCGAACCGGAAGCCAGTGCCGAAGCGGAACCCGAGACGGACGAAGGAGACGTCCAAGAGGCAGAGGCAGCCGGGGACGAAACAGACCCCGAGAAGGCGGACAACGGCCGCAGTTTCACCGAACGAGCGAAACTGTTCGCTACCGGACGGGTCGTCATCGAGGAAGAAGACTTAGAAGACCCACTCTGGAACCTGGAGATGGCGCTCATCCAGAGCGACGTCGAGATGAACGTCGCAGAGGAGATTTTAGACCGCATCAAGGAGAAACTCGTCGGCGAAACCCGTGTCCGCGGGCAGTCCACGGGCGACATCGTCGAAGAAGCACTCCACGATGCCCTCTACGACGTCATCAGCGTCGGGCAGTTCGACTTCGACCAGCGGGTTCGCGACGCCGACAAACCCGTCGTCATCATCTTCACGGGGGTAAACGGCGTCGGGAAGACCACGTCCATCGCGAAACTCTCGAAATACTTCGAGAAGCAGGGCCTCTCGACGGTGCTTGCCAACGGTGACACCTACCGCGCCGGGGCGAACGAGCAACTCGCAGAGCATGCCCGCCGGCTCGACAAGAAAATCATCACCCACGACCAGGGCAGCGACCCGACCGCCGTCATCTACGACGCAGTCGAGTTCGCGAAAGCCAACGACGTAGACGTCGTGCTCGGCGATACGGCCGGTCGGCTCCACACCAATAACGACCTGATGGCGCAACTCGAGAAGATAGACCGCGTCGTCGGGCCGGACATGACCATCTTCGTGGACGAAGCCGTGGCCGGACAGGACGCCGTCGAACGCGCCCGCACCTTCAACAACGCAGCGGCCATCGACGGTGCCATCCTGACGAAGGCAGATGCCGATTCGAACGGTGGCGCGGCAATCTCCATCGCTCACGTCACCGGAAAGCCGATTCTCTTCCTCGGCGTCGGGCAGGGGTACGACGACTTAGAGCGCTTCGACCCCGAACAGATGCTCGAACGCCTCCTCGGTGAGGAGTGAGCGGCGGATACCAGTCTTTTTTACCGGTATCGCGGACAAAACGCAGTGGTAACCAGGGGACGGCCACGGGAAACTGTGGGAAGCAACCAATCGCACAACCAGCAGCGGTCGCGTGTGCCGGTAAAATCTACCGCATCATGGGTTGTGGGGATGTTTTCGCCGTGAGACGCGTGTTCAAGATGCTTCCATGATGAACGTCCCGTGAGGGATGTGCACATGGACCAACCAACTACTGTCGATAATGCAGTAGGCGTAGCAGAAAGAAGAGGTGGAGTGGCATGAACACCGTAGAGCAGTGGAAACAGGAACAACATCCACTCGACATAATCGACGACGTCGAGCGATTCGCCGCGGAGGGAGTTCCATTCGAGAACCTCGAAGACCGGGCTGGTCCCGGCGTCTGGGAGCGGTTGAAGTGGGCGGGGATGTACGCCCACGGCAAGCACACGGGCTACTTCATGCTCCGGACGAAGGTTCCCGGCGGGTACCTCACCCCGGAACAGGCCGCCGTCATCGGTGAGGTTGCAGACGAGTTCGCAACTGCGCCCGACGAGTTTGGCGGCGCAGAACAGAACGAATTCTGGGGGGATGCGTACCTCGACATCACGACCCGACAGGACGTCCAAATGCACTGGATTCGACTCGAAGATGTTCCCGAGATCTGGCGACGGTACGACGCAGTCGGCCTGACGACGATTCAGGGATGTGGCGACGGGGCGCGAAACGTTCTCGGCTGTCCCGCGGCCGGCCTCGACGACCACGAGTGTTTCAACGCCCAGCCCGTTGTGGATGCCGTCTCTGACTTCTTCACAGGGAATCGTGAGTACGCGAACCTCCCCCGGAAGTTCAAGCTGACAATCACCGGATGTAGCCGCGATTGTGCACAGTCACAGATAAACGATATCGGACTCACGCCCGCCCGAAAGGAGTTCGATGGTGAGTCCTACTACGGCTTCCACGCCCGCGTCGGCGGGGGACTTTCCGACGGCCCTCGAATGGCCTCAGACCTGGATGTGTTCATCCGACCCGAAGACGCAGTCGAGTTCTGCCGTGCCGTCGCCCAGGTGTTCAAGGAACTTGGTGACCGGCACAACCGTGGCGTCTGTCGGATGCGCTACCTCGTCGAACAGCTCGGCCCGGAGCGATTCGAGGAGGCGATTCGCGCCCGGTGTGAGTCCCCACTTTACTCACGAGGAACGGACCTGACAACCGGGTACACCGGCGACCACGTTGGCGTCCACGACCAGAAGCAGGACGGCCTCAGATTCGTCGGCTTCAACGTCATCGCGGGTCGGATGGGCGGCGACGAGTTCGCCGCCGCCGCCCGCGCCGCCGCGGAGTACGGCACCGACGAGGCGTCGGTTCGCCTCGCCACCGACCAGAACTTCCTCATCTCTCACATCCCCGAGGCGAACGTCGAGGCGCTCGTCGCAGAACCGTTCGCCGCCGACTATCAGCCCGACCCCGGACCCTTCTCGCGAGGAGCGGTCGGCTGTACCGGCAGCGAGTTCTGTAACTACGGCATCATCGAGACGAAAAATCGGGTGCGTCGCTGGGCGCGGGAACTCGACGAGCGGGTGGCGGTCCCCGACGGCGTCGACGTGATTCGGATGCACATGAGCGGATGTTCGGCCTCCTGTGCGCAACCCCAAATCGCCGGCATCGGCTTTCGTGGAGAGACCGTGAAAGTCGAGGACGGTACGAGTACCAACGCTGAAGGTGACGCCATCGTCGAGGGCATGGACGTGGGCCTCGGGGGAAGTCTCGGAGCGGACAACGACTTCATCGACTGGGTGGAGACCGCCGTCCCCGCCAGTTCGGTGGTACCTGCGCTCGAACAGCTCTTTTCGGCTTACTCGACGGAGCGAACCGAGGGCGAGCGCTTCTACGAGTGGTGTCGACGCGTGGATAACGACCAACTGCGAACCATCATGCAGCACGCGGACGTGAACGTCTCGGGGGGTGTCGCCCATGAGGGATGAACCGTTTCCGGGCGTTCCCGGCAGAGAGACCTCGGCGGAAGCACGGACCGATGGGGGCGCGGTGAACGTAAGCGAGGACGGCAGCCTCGGCGACCTCACATTCACCCGGCCGGCGGAGGGAAAGAGCCAGGACGTAGAGGAGTCCGACCCGACCGTGCGGTGGGGCGTCCCTGATGGCGTCGATCTGGACACGCCGGGCTACTCGATTCGGGCGTCGATGAACGACATTGAGACACCAGACGAAAAGACGTGGTTCATGGAACTCGACGAAGCGGTCATCAGAGAAGACCGGTGTATCCAGTGTGGAACCTGCGTTGCCGCCTGCCCCTCGGACTCGATTGGCATCGGTGACGACGGTCTGCCAGAACTGGTCAAAATGTGTACCGGTTGTTCGCTGTGCTGGGATTTCTGCCCCCGCGGCGGCCTCCGCTACGAACGTCAGTGGAAGATTACCGGTGGCGACGACAACGTGAAAGGCGCGGGAGATCCTCTCACCGAATTCTCGGCGAAAGTGACCGACGACTGGCGCGAGAACGCCCAAGACGGCGGTGTCGTGACGGGCATCCTCAGTCACTTGCTAGAAGCCGGTGAAATAGATGGAGCGCTCATCGCCACCGAATCCGCAGACGAACCGTGGAAAGCCGAGAGTTTCCTCGCGACCACTCACGACGAGCTGGTCGCAAACGCCGGAAGCTTCTACAATCAGACGATGGCGCTCGGTAACCTCGACCTCGAACAGTGGGCGCACAAACTCCCCAACAAGCCGGTTTCCGAGTTGAGCCTCGCCGTGGTCGGGACACCATGCGAAATCGAGGGCATCCGCGCCCTACAGGACTTTGACTGGGATTACCAGAGTCAAGAGGAGGGGGTGCGCGCCATTTCCTACACCATCGCGCTGATGTGCACGAAGAACTTCAATTACCAGCGACTCATCGGCGAGCAATTGGAAGAAAAACGCGGCGTCTCACCGGACGAAATCGGTAAACTCGATGTGCTGCACGGGAAGATGATGGCCTACGACCACGACGGCGACCTCCTGGTCGAAGAGGACGTGGCGAACTTCCACGACGCCGCCCTCAAAGGCTGTGACGAGTGTGCCGACTTCACCGGCTACTGCGCGGACCTCACCGTTGGCTCCGTTGGGAGCAGCGACGAGTTTTCGAGCGTTATCATCCGCACGGAACAGGGGATGCGAGCGTGGGAACTCACCGAACCCGACCTCGAGTACCACGACTTAGAAGACCGGAGCGCGATTGGCAAACTACAGGGCTGGGACAAGAAGAAGGCCTTCGAGTCGCTAAAGCGACCGTTCGACCCGGACGCCCCACGATTCATCGACTACACCGACCACGCCGAGTGGTACGACACGAATCTGAACCCCCACGAATCGGACCACTGAGCGGAGAATCAGGCCCACTGTCCGAGAAAAAGCCTTTATCACCTGGACCGCCTAGCCTCGCGTAACATGGTACTTGACAATCTCGGGAGCTCCCTGCGGGGCACCCTCGACAAACTCCGCGGCAAGTCTCGTCTCAGCAAGGAGGACGTCGAGGAGATCGTCAAGGAGATTCAACGCTCTCTCCTGCAGGCCGACGTCGACGTCGGCCTCGTGATGGAACTCTCCGACAACATCAAAACGCGCGCCCTGGAGGAAGAACCGCCGGGCGGCACCTCGGCGCGTGACCACGTCCTTCGCATCGTCTACGAGGAACTCGTGGACCTCGTCGGCGAGAGCACCGAACTCCCGCTCGAAAAACAGACCATCATGCTCGCGGGCCTCCAGGGGTCGGGGAAGACCACCTCCGCCGCGAAGATGGCGTGGTGGTTCTCGAAGAAGGGGCTTCGCCCCGCGGTCATCCAGACCGACACCTTCCGGCCGGGCGCCTACGACCAGGCCAAGGAGATGTGTCGCCGGGCGGAAGTCGATTTCTACGGCGACCCAGACGAGGAAGACCCGGTCAAAATCGCCCGCGAGGGCCTCGAAGCGACCAAAGACGCGGACGTGCAGATCGTGGACACCGCCGGTCGCCACGCGCTCGAAGCCAACCTCATCGACGAAATCGAGGAGATTCGCGCGGAAGTGAAACCCGACCGTTCGCTGCTCGTCTTAGACGCCGCAATCGGGCAGGGTGCAAAGGAACAGGCCCAGCAGTTCGACGAGTCGGTGGGTATCGACGGCGTCATCATCTCCAAACTCGACGGGACCGCGAAGGGTGGTGGGGCGCTCACCGCCGTCAAGGAGACGAACTCCTCTATCGCCTTCCTCGGGACGGGCGAGACCGTCCAGGACATCGAACGCTTCGAACCGAGCGGCTTCATCTCTCGCCTGCTCGGGATGGGTGACTTAAAACAGCTCACCGAGCGCGTCGAGCGCGCCATGGCGGAAACCCAGGAGGAGGACGAAGACTGGGACCCAGAGGACATGCTGAAAGGCACGTTCACCCTCCGGGACATGCGCCGGCAGATGCAGGCGATGAACAAGATGGGGCCGCTCGACCAGGTTCTCGACATGATTCCGGGCCTCGGCGGTGGGCTGAAAGACCAGCTGCCCGACGACGCGATGGACGTGACGAAAGACCGGATGCGCGTCTTCGAGTTCATCATGGACTCGATGACCGAAAACGAACTGGAGAACCCCCGGTCTATCAGTGCGAGTCAGGTGAAGCGAATCGCCCGCGGTTCTGGCACCTCCGAAGAGCAAGTGCGCGAACTGCTCCAGCAACACAAGATGATGGAGCGGACGCTCAAGCAGTTCAGCGGGATGGGCGATGGCGACATGCAACGGATGATGAAGCGCATGCAAAAACAGGGCGGTGGCGGCATGGGCGGTATGGGCGGCATGGGGCCGTTCTGAGTCGTTGTAAACTGGTTTTTTATTCCTGCGGCGGCACTGTCCTCACATGAGTGCCCGCGACATCGCAACCGAGGCGTACCGGGAAGCACTCCCGGCCCTCGGTCTGAGTGTCGTGGGCGGCCTGTTCGCCGGCGTCGTCCTCGGTGGAATGCGTGCTGAACTCCAAGACGTGCCCGGCCTCCTCGTGTTGATTCCCGCACTGCTCGCCACCCGCGGGAACGTTTACGGGTCGCTCGGTGCGCGAATTGCGACCGGACTCCACCAGGGGCTCGTCGAACCCCACGTGTTCAACGGCGACCGGAGGCTCCAGTCGGCGGTTGCAGCATCGATGGCGAATGGCATTCTCGCGAGTCTGTTCGCCGCCGCAGTCACGTTCTTCGTCCTCGGTGGTCTCTCCCGACCAGCCGCCCCCTTGCAAACGCTCCTCGCGATTGCGCTCATCGCGGGTTTGCTGTCGGGAACCGCCCTCTCCGTCGTCGTGGTGACAGTCGTGTTCGCTGGGTATCGGCGCGGCTACAACCCCGACACGCTCGTCGGTCCCGTCGTCACGACCACGGGCGACGTGTTCGGCCTCGCGTTCCTCCTGCTCGCCGTTCGAACCGTCCTCACCCTGGGGGTGGGCTGAGTGCCCACCGACTGGACGGTCCGCGCAATTACCCGCGCGCTGCTCCCCGTCTTGCTCCCGCTCACGCTGGTCGAAATCGGGAGCGGTCTCGTCCTCGGGACCTTCGAGAACACGCTGCTTCGCTATCCCTCGCTGCTCGTCCTCGTGCCCGTGACGATTGGCACCGCCGGCAACCTCGGAAGCATCCTCGCGGCTAGACTCTCGACCGCCTTCCACCTCGGACTCCTCTCCTTTGGCCGGGCCGACGAGACGCTGCTCGGGAACGCCCTCGCGACGATTGGCCTCGCCCTCACCGTCTTCCCCGTCGTCGGCGTCGGTGCGTGGCTCCTCTCGTGGCTCACCGTCGGGACCGACCTGCCGCTCAGAACCGTCTTTCTCGTCTCGCTTTCCAGCGGCGCGACACTAGCCGTCGTCGCCGTCCTCATCACCTTCGTCGCGACGTACGCGGCCTACCGGTTCGAACTCGACCCCGACGACGTGGTGATTCCCGTCGTGACCAACGCTTCTGACGTGCTCGGGGTCATCATCCTGTTTCTCGCCGTGCGCGTGTTCGTCTGAACCGACGAGCATTTGCGGGGTTCGCCCCGAGAGAGAAGTGTGCAGTCGCTCGTGGACCTCCTCTGGGTGGTCGGCCCCCGCGTCGCGAAGATTACGCTGTTCATCGCCATCGGCGTCTTCCTCGCGAATCTGGCGGTGGCGTTCGGCGCGGTGCGGAAGATTGCGGCCCTCTCACGGCCCCTCACCCACCCGGCGAACCTGCCAGAGGAGGTTGGCACCGCCATTCTGACGACAACGGCCTCGACCACCGCCGGGTACGGGATGCTCGCCGAGTTTCGCGAGTCGGGGATGCTCGACGACCGCGCCACCCTCGTCGCCGTCACCATAAACACGTTCTTCGGGTTCGCCCAGCACATCTTCACCTTCTACGCACCCGTCCTCATCCCGATTCTCGGGCTCGAAGTCGGGCTCATGTACGTCGGGACGCGGGCGCTCATCGCGCTCGCCATCACCCTCGTCGGCATCGCCGCCGGGGCGTTCTTGCTCTCTTCGCACAACGTGAACCACGAGGCCACGCCAGAAGACGTCGAAGCCCCCGGCCACGAAGCCACCTCGACGCGCGAAAAGCTGGAAGACGCAGGCCAGAACACGGCGTCGAAGATTCGCGACATCGTCCCCCGTCTGGCCATCATCTACACGCTCGTCGTGTTCCTCACCACACGCTACGATATCGCCGCAGCCACCGCGTTCGCAGACCCCCTCGTCGCCGTCGTCGGCCTCCCAATCGAAGCCGTCCCCGTCATCGCCGTCCTCACCCTCGACACGACGAACGGCGCACTCGTCCTCGCTCCACTCATCGAGAACGGGACGTTCACCCCCCGGGCCGCCGTGGCCACCATGCTCGTCGGAAGCATCGTCTCCTTCGCCGTCACCACGTTCAAACGCTCTATCCCCTTCCAGTACGGTATCTGGGGCGCGGAGTTCGGCTCGAAGGTCATCGCCGTGAACACCGGCCTGAAACTCGTGTTCATCTCTCTCGCTGTCGGTATCCTGCTCGCGCCCATCTGGTGACACCACAATACATTCACATCATATTTCTTCGAAAACAATTACCACCCCGCCGTCTGTAGCCACACGTGCTATGGACAACGAACTGTCTCGTCGCAGGTTCGTGACGCTCACTGCTGCGGCCGGCGCTGTGTCGGTCGCTGGCTGTACCTCTGGAAACGATGGTGGGGACACGACGACAACCGACGGCCAAACGACGACTGGTGACGGCAACGGAAACGGCGACCACTCGGTTCCCGACGACGCGAGCGTCGCCTTCGAGAGCCCAACGGACGGCGCGGCGCTGAAGAGCGCCGCCCAGGTCGTGATGAGCGCGGAGAACTTCGACATCGAACCTGCAGGCGAAGTCAAACAGGGCGCAGGCCACTTCCACGTCCTCATCGACACAGACCCCGTCGAGACCGGCGAAGTGATTCCAAACGACGACCAGCACCGCCACTTCGGCGACGGGTCGAAACAGACTGTCATCGACTTAGCATCCGGCGACCACACCCTGACCCTTCAAGTGGGCAACGGCGCACACGAAGCCCTCCCGCTCACCGACTCCATCGACGTCGCCGTGACTGACAACGCGACCATCAGCATCGACTCTCCCGACGACGGCGCAGAGAAAGAAAGCCCCGTCTCCGTCATCATGGGCGCAGAGAACTTCGCCATCCAGGAGGCTGGAGAAGTCAAACAGGACACCGGCCACTTCCACATCATCGTCGACGGCGAACCAGTAGAGACTGGCAAGCCAATCCCGAACGACGACACCCACCTCCACTACGGCGACGGCTCGAACGAAGTCGAAGTTGAACTCGAACCCGGCGAGCACAGGCTCACCGCACAGGCCGGCACCGGCGCTCACCTCGCCCTCCCGCTCACGGACGAGATCTCCGTGACCGTACCCGAGTAACCCCGAGGGTTCGAAGGGGGAGAAAGGGGTTGCAGGCGGTCGGTTTACGCTCTTTTTCGAGACGAAGTGATGCCTCTCTTCGAGCGCTGGCGACTCGACGAAAATGAACGTGCAATAGATTGTAAACGAGAATACGGGCCGGATGTGAACGCCGGTCGCGATCGTTTGAAAATCACGTCGTGATTTTCATAGCCCATCAGACTGCGAAGCAGTCTGCGGACGCTCCCTGGTTCACATCCTTGTCTGGTTGCTGTCGCTCACCAGATTGTTCGCGACACGAAAGCCAAGGGCCGGATTTGAACCGGCGATGGGCGGCTCTGCAGGCCGCTGCGTTTGGCCGGACTCTGCCACCTTGGCGCATCAATTGGTAGTGGGGTGAGTCGCTTAAGCGTAGCGGTCCACGACGAACCGCCAGACGCGAGCGTTGCCACTCGTCGTCTGTAAATACAAAAAGCCCAGCGCTCTCGCTACTGGGCTTGATGAATGAAGTATGAATGGAGGCGGCGAACCACTGGTTGCAGACCGTTATAACGGACTGTTCTCCAATTCCACCGGGACGAACCCTGCGTGTACTATGGATGGCAGTCCTGGGACTGTACCTTGTCACCCTTGCGGGTCAGCTCTCCCAGAGACTCTCGTACTCCAGTACTCACTGGAACGCAGGCGGGCTTATCTTCCGTGTTCGGGATGGGTACGGGAGTTGCCCCGCCGCTGTGGCCGCCTTAACGCCGATCTGTGGAATCGAACCACGGGCACCGTGTGTGGTGAACACCAGTTATCGGTGGTTATCGCTGTAATGTACGTGCAATCCAGTTTACGCCTGGACTCGTTCCGAAGTCCATCCGTAATGCGGTATGATTAAGTGGCGACCTGTTAGTGCTCGCGGGCTAAACGCCTCGTTGCCTCAGCGCGTACACCCCGAGTCTATCGAACTCGTCTTCTACGAGTGGTCTTAATAGTGCTTCTTTTTCAGGTGGGTTTCGAGCTTAGATGCATTCAGCTCTTACCCCTTGTTGCGTAGCTGCCCGGCACGTGCCCTTTCGGACAACCGGTACACCAGTGGCAACCATTCGTAGTTCCTCTCGTACTATACGAACGTTCCCGTCAAGCACCTTGCACCCCCAATAGATAGCAGCCGACCTGTCTCACGACGGTCTAAACCCAGCTCACGACCTCCTTTAATAGGCGAACAACCTCACCCTTGCCCGCTGCTGCACGGGCAGGATGGAGGGAACCGACATCGAGGTAGCAAGCCACCGGGTCGATATGTGCTCTTGCCGGTGACGACTCTGTTATCCCTAGGGTAGCTTTTCTGTCATCAATGGCCCGCATCGAGCGGGCTCATTGGTTCGCTAGACCACGCTTTCGCGTCAGCGTTCCTCGTTAGGAAGAACACTGTCAGACGACCTTATGCTCTTGCACTCTTCCTCGGGTCTCCGACCCGAGTGAGGTCATCTTAGGGCGCGCTCGATATCTTTTCAAGCGCGTACCGCCCCAGTCAAACTGCCCGGCTACCGGTGTCCTCCTCCCGGAGTGAGGGTCACAGTCACTAACGGGTAGTATTTCAGTGATGTCTCGGTGGCCCGCTAGCGCGGGTACCTGTGTAACGACTCCTACCTATCCTGCACATTAGCGACCATGTCCCAGCGACAGCCTGCAGTAAAGCTCCATAGGGTCTTCGCTTCCCCTTGGGGGTCTCCAGACTCCGCACTGGAATGTACAGTTCACCGGGCCCAACGTTGGGACAGTGGCGCTCTGGTTGATCCATTCATGCAAGCCGCTACTTAAGCGGCAAGGTACTACGCTACCTTAAGAGGGTCATAGTTACCCCCGCCGTTGACGGGTCCTTCGTCCTATTGTACTAGGTGTTCAGATACCCGCACTGGGCAGGATTCAGTGACCGTACGAGTCTTTTCAGATTTGCGGTCACCTATGTTGTTATTAGACAGTCCGAGCGCCCGAGTCACTGCGACCTGCCCCATTCCGGGGCAGGCATCCCTTATCGCGAACTTACGGGACTAATTTGCCGAATTCCCTAACGTCGGTTATTCCCGACAGGCCTTAGCTTTCTCCGCTATGGACACCTGTGTCGGTTCTCGGTACGATCATCATGATTGCCTTTTCACGGGCTCCAGGTTGGGTCGAGTTTCCCTATCCTGCCGTTCATCCGCTTCGTGCCATTACGGCTTCCACGGATTTGGACAGTTCGACCGGGCGAATGCCCGGCTCGACCGACCCCGAAGCGTCGGCTTTTAGTTCATGATGGCGCTGGAATATTAACCAGCTTCCCTTTTGTCTTACTCGAATTGCGGTAAGACTTAGGATCGGCTAACCCTCAGCTGACGAACATTGCTGAGGA
This sequence comes from Haladaptatus sp. DYSN1, assembly GCF_029489995.1. Lineage (NCBI taxonomy): Archaea > Methanobacteriati > Methanobacteriota > Halobacteria > Halobacteriales > Haladaptataceae > Haladaptatus > Haladaptatus sp. DYSN1. The sequence goes on along the minus strand of NZ_CP120470.1, from coordinate 403,033 downwards.
ACCCTTATCCATTCGGCCGTCGAGATTCTCACCCGACTATCGCTGCTACTATGGCCAGGATTTTCGTTACTATTCGGTCCACACGAGTTCTCACCCGTGCTTCCACCCAAACAGAATGCCAACCTACTGAATCACGATGTTACTCGTGCCGTCAGGTCTCGGTGGTAGACTTGAGCCCCGATCATTTTCGGCGCCTCGAACCTCGGCCGGTAAGCTGTTACGCTATTCTTAGAGGGTAGCTGCTTCTAAGCTCACCTCCCGGCTGTTTAGGGCTCGAGACCACCTTTAAATCGCACTTAGTCTACACTTGGGGACCTTAACCCGACTCTGGGTTGTCTCCCTCACGGTACACAGGCTTACCCCGCGCACCGGACTCCCAGCTTCGACAGCGTCTGTAGGTTCGGAGTTTGACAGGGGAGTCGACTCCTCTCGGAGGCGAGCTCCCCAATCGGTCGCTCTACCCCACAGACTACCTCAGCTGAGGTCATGCTTCGACATGTTTCGGTTGGAACCAGCTGTTTCCGAGTTCGATGGGCCTTTCACCCCTACACACAGATCACGGGAGGGTATTGTAGGACACCACCCCTAGCAGGCTTCCACATGGCTTTCGCCATGCTTCACCTTGCCCATGTGTAGATCACTCGGTTTCGGGTCGTGCCCGTTTGGCTCCCCGCACTTGAATACGGCGGCCCTCACGCAAAGCGCTGCGGCCATGTTGGTTTCCCTATGCCTTCCTCGATGCTCGAGTTAGACTCGCCAAACAAGCACACTCCCTGGCTCGTTTTTCAAAACGCACGACGGAACACCGGCTCTCTGAGATTCCTACTTAAGGTTCGCACCTTGTTCGTTTTTCTCAGAGCCTTTTATGCCCCGTCGCTCCATCACTGACTGATTTCAAGACCTATTGCACCTTCCTTCTCGGAGTGCTTTTCAGCGTTCGCTCACGCTACTTGTTCACTGTCGGTCTCAAGTTGTATTTAGTCTTGGCAGTAGATGCCTGCCTTATTGGCGAGGGATTTCCAACCCCCGCTACTCAGGTACTGGTGCACAGCATACTCATTTGTGTTACGGGGTTTTCACCCTGTATCACGCTCTGTTCCAAGAGACTTCACACAAAATTTCTGCTGATGAGTACCAGCCCATACACCACATTGCCCGAAGGCTTCGGTTTGGACTGTGTCGTCTTCACTCGCCGTTACTAACGACATCCCGATTTGGTTTCTTTTCCTGCTCCTACTAAGATGTTTCAATCCGGAGCGTTCCCCATTGCGCGAAGCAATTGTAAAGGGATTCCCATTAGGAAATCTGTAGTTCTTAGCCTCCGTGCGGCTCCCTACAGCTTTTCGCAGCTTGGCACGTCCTTCGTCGGCACTTGAGCCGAGCTATCCACCAGCCAGTATAGTTTCCACGATTGTTTGTTCCGGTTGTGACTCGGAACGCGTCCAGTGGACGTCTGGATTGCACGTACACACAGCGTCATCACGCACACATCGGGTAAGATGATGCGTTCAACCCTTCCCACTCGCGCTTACACGGAGTGGTGCATCGGTTCTTGCAGGGATTCAATCGTAGTGCCGTCTCCCACTTAAGGGACACGGTTCGGATTGAACCCATTTGCATGGACCCACAGGGATTCGAACCCTGGGCATCCTCCTTGCAAAGGAGGCACTCTACCACTGAGCTATGGGCCCGCCTTCCAACTGGAAGGCAGTTGTTAGCCTTGATAGTTCAAAGGTGCCCGACCGGTGAAACGCGGTCGAACGGTGAAACCAATTAAGGTGGGTCGGGCCGAAGCCCGATCCCGGTCTTTAGGAGGTGATCCAGCCGCAGATTCCCCTACGGCTACCTTGTTACGACTTAAGCCCCCTTGCGAAGCCCAGATTCGACCACCGTTTCGGTGGCCTCATCCGGACCTCACTCGGGTGCTTTGACGGGCGGTGTGTGCAAGGAGCAGGGACGTATTCACCGCACTCTTGTGAAATGCGATTACTACCGAATCCAGCTTCATGAGGGCGAGTTTCAGCCCTCAATCCGAACTACGATTGAGTTTAGGAGATTAGCGTCCTCTTTCGAGGTAGCAACCCATTGTCTCAACCATTGTAGCCCGCGTGTAGCCCAGCACATTCGGGGCATGCTGACCTACCGTTGCCCGTTCCTTCCTCCGCTTTGGCAGCGGCAGTCCACCTAATGTACCCAACCACCACAGGGGTGTTGCTGGCAATTAGGCGTGCGGGTCTCGCTCGTTGCCTGACTTAACAGGACGCCTCACGGTACGAGCTGACGGCGGCCATGCACCTCCTCTCAGTAGGTCAAGTAAGCTCATCACACTGACTTTCACTCCTACTGTCGATGCTGGTGAGATGTCCGGCGTTGAGTCCAATTAAACCGCAGGCTCCTCCGGTTGTAGTGCTCCCCCGCCAATTCCTTTAAGTTTCATCCTTGCGGACGTACTTCCCAGGCGGCTCGCTTCACGGCTTCCCTACGGCACAACACTGGCTCGTAGCCAGTGTCACACCTAGCGAGCATCGTTTACAGCTAGGACTACCCGGGTATCTAATCCGGTTCGAGACCCTAGCTTTCGTCCCTCACTGTCGGATCCGTTCTTCTGGAGTGCTTTCGCCATCGGTGGTCCGTCTAGGATTACAGGATTTCACTCCTACCCCGGACGTACCCTCCAGACCTCCCGGTCCCAAGCCGCACGGTTTCCGTTGGACGCCTGCTCGTTAAGCGAGCAGATTTCCCAACGGACCTGTGCGGCCAGCTACGGACGCTTTAGGCCCAATAATAGCGGTCATCACTTGAGCTGCCGGTATTACCGCGGCGGCTGGCACCGGTCTTGCCCAGCCCTTATTCGTGTACCACCTTACGGTACACAAAAGCGAGGACTGTATGCCCTCGCACTTGGGGTTCCCTTATCGCACTGTCGTGCAGTGTAAAGTTTTCGCGCCTGCTGCGCCCCGTAGGGCCCGGAATCTTGTCTCAGATTCCGTCTCCGAGCTCTTGCTCTCACAACTCGTACCGATTATCGGCACGGTGGGCCGTTACCCCACCGTCTACCTAATCGGCCGCAGTCACATCCTATGGCGCCGGAGCATTTCAAGGTCTAAGCATTCCAGCATAAGACCCCTATTTGACATTATCCTCAGTTTCCCGAGGTTATTTCAATCCATAGGGTAGTTTGACCACGTGTTACGGAGCTTTTCGCCACGAATCTAAATTCGTGCAACTAGCATGGCTAAATCGAACCCCAATAGCAATGACCTCCGGCAGGATCAACCGGAATGTTCCCCTGGTTAGACCAGGGGGGCGTGGCGGGAGCTGTGTAGAACACAGCTACCATATCGCTAAATCGCTATTGGTATCACAGTTCGACGACACACGATTACCGATCGGGTGTCACCGAACTATCAAGGCTAACATCAGATCCCATCTTTACGGCGGACCGCAGGGGTGGAATCCTCATTTCCTTCGGACCTGAACATACTCCGGGAAGGGTCATAAACCCTTCGAAGGGAGTTCGTCGGCCCATGAGTGGGGACGGGATTCAACCGTCGCCCAGTCACGCTTGCTTTCTGTCTGCATTCATTCGGAATGTCCTTACCCACTTAAGGGCGTCGGATTCCGATTCGAAGTTGGGTGTCGGAGGGTGGCTCCGACCTCCCGCGCTTCACATTACATCCGAATGCCCTTACACACTTAAGGACATCGGAATCAGGCGGCCGCCGGGTGTCGATTTCCCAGCGCACCGCGCTTATTAATCCCGAATGCCCTTACACACTTAAGGGCTACGGATGCAATCCGGTGCAACGAGGCCAGGTCGGGGCGTCCGACCCTCCTGCGCTGCTTCACATTATTCCGGATGGGGGGGTTACACTTAAGGCCGTCGAACGAAGGCCGCTTCGTCATGCGGTTTCATGGGTACTGCAGGCACGACCCGAGAGAGGTTACTCACATAGAGGGTCGTCGAGACTGACCCGTCAGCGGGAACGACTGCGCCGGTGCTACTCGAGCTGTGCAATGTCCCGATGAATGGTGTCGCGCGGATGGAGGCCGACCGGTCATCCCTCGCTTGTCGCGTCAGGTCTGGTCGGGTGTTGCCCGCGCATTTATCGATACGAGCAGGCACGGTAAAGGAGACTCGGTCGGGATCGACAGCAGTTGGTCACTGGTACATCCCACGTGTACGAGCCCGCACGGTACGCGAGCGTGTGGAAACAACTACTAGCGCCGAAAAAATCGGATGACTGCGAGCTTAGATTTCTTCTAAGTGCTCGATGCCCTTCTTCGAGACGTTCGCCTCGGTGATGACTTTGGGCATCCAGTTTGGCTTGTCGTCGGGTGCTTCCTCCTTCCACGCCCACCCATCGTAGATGTGGACCTTGGTTGTCCCCTTCTCACGCAGCCGGAGTTCGGTCTTCTTCGCCGCACTCTCACTTTTGGCTGGTTTCAGGCGGCGTGCCGCTTTGAGTGCTGCCTGGCGTGGGGTTCGTCCCGAGAAGACGCTCGATTCTTTACCGTTCTTTTCGCGCAGGGCGAAGTTGCGCTTGGAATCCTCACTACGTGCCATGGTTTTGGCTCCATGTCAACCGAGCACATACCGCCTAATAAAGATATCCCCAAAATCGGGGGACTCCGACACCATCTTTATATAGTGGGTTGGCGCGGAACGGACCTACGAGGGCGAAATCCACCCGAAAACAGATGGCTGCAACCCTTGCACGCACCCCCTGTTTTAAATATGAGGAGCGATTCAGCGCGCTGAGAGTTCTCAGAAGACTGCTTCACGGTAGACTTAAGTATCCACTACAGCGAACCTGCCCATAAGATACCGCGATGGTACGGAAAAAGAAGCTCAGTCCGAGCGGGGCAAAAGACGAGAATGGGGAGTACCACAACGTACACCTGAACCTCCACGAAGACGAGTTGAAGGTTGCGGGGATGGACATCGGCGACGAAGTGTTCGTTCGCGTCCGCGAGGGAAAGATCATTATCCAGAAAGCAGACCAGGACAAGGTCGAACACGAGTTCTAGGGGTTCACAACCTTCCCACAAACCGCACCGACTGAGCCACGGCGTTCCGCACGCGGGCCGCGTTAGGGACAGGAGGGCTAAATTCGTCCGCCCCCTACAGGGAGGAGAGATGGTGCGCTCCCGGTTCGAACCCTCCGCCCGAACCCTCGACTGGACGCTGTTTCTCGTCGTGGCGCTCGAAGCCGCAACCGGCCTCGTGAGCCTCGTCTCCGGACGACCATCGGACGCTATCGTCTTCACCGTTCACGGCGTCGGTGGGTTCGTCCTGACCGTCCTCGTCCTCTGGAAATTACGGCGCGTCGCCCCACGCGTGAAGTCCCAAGTCGCAGGAACGAGGACGACTGCATTCTCACTCCTTCTCACCGTCGTGACCCTCGCCGCACTCGCGACAGGCATCTTCTGGGTGTTCGGTGGAGACTTCAGATTCCTACTCTGGAACGCGCTCAACGTCCACGTCGCCCTCGGATTACTCCTCGTTCCCATCCTCCTCCTACACCTACGGAGTCACTTCCATCGTCCCCGGCAGACCGACTTTACCAGCCGACGAACCGCCCTCCAGTACGGCGCACTCCTCGTGTTCGGCGCACTCGTCTGGCGCGTCCAGCAGGCGACAAACCGGTTGCTCTCGCTTCCCGGGGCGTCCCGACGGTTCACCGGGTCACGAGAACGGGGAAGTCTCGCCGGGAACGCCTTCCCCCTGACCAGCTGGGTCGCAGACGACCCCGACCCAATCGATATCGACGCGTGGACGCTCTCGGTTACGGGCCTCGTCGGGACACCACGGACATTGGCCTACGACGAGCTCACGCTCGACGCAGAGACACGAGCTGTCCTCGATTGCACGAGCGGCTGGTACTCCGACCACGACTGGCAAGGCGTACGCGTCGGGTCGCTGCTCGACCTCGCAGAATCAGGTCAGAACGCCCGCTGGGTGTCATTTCACTCCGTGACGGGCTATCGCTGGAGCCTTCCCATCGCCGAGGCACGAGACGCGCTTCTCGCGACCCACGTAGACGGCGAACCGCTCGCCCACGGCCACGGCGCGCCGCTCAGGCTGGTCGCTCCGGGTCGGCGTGGCTTCCAGTGGGTCAAGTGGGTCACCGCAGTAGAAGTACGAGAAACGAGAGACGTGAGCGAGTGGCTCGCGATTTTCGTGAGCGGATTTACCGACGCTCCTCGGGAGTGACCGGCTTGCCGTCCTCCGTCGGAGGCGCGATGTGGTCGATGAAGGTCTCAGCATCCGGTTCACGCACGCGCACGCGAACCGACAAATCGCCCAATTCGCCGGGCTTTCCCACGGAGAAGTTGACGATGCCCTTGAACGCCGCCTGCTTCTTCAGGTCGAACGAGAACGTGTCGCCCTCGAGCGTGGCGAAGAACTCCCCACGGGCCGTGTCCAGAATCTGCTGTTTGTGCAGGCACTCCGAAAAGTGGTCCATGCTGTGGGCCTCGGCGACGAGTTCGCCAGGGTGGGTCGTCACCTCCGCCTCTGGAAAGAGCTTCGTGATGGCGTCCGCGACGCGGTCCGTTACCTCCGTCTGCTTTACTGGGGCCGTGATTTCGACGTCGACTGCGTAGATCATTCGTTGGTCTCCTTCGTGTTCGGATGGTCGTCGACTGCGTCGAGTCCGCCTTCGAGAAGGCGCCGAATCGTCTCGTGGAAGGCGTCGAGCGTCGCCGTGTTCTCGATGACCACGTCCGCACGCTCCATCGCCTCACCCATGCCGTAGCCAAGTTCTCGCTCGTCGCGTTCGCGGAGGTCTGCGCTGGCCTCCGCCGTCGGGTCGCGCCCCCGGTCTCGAATTCGAGCGAGGCGAGTCTCGAACGGCACCTCGATGCTCGCGAGGACGAACTGGTCGCCAAAAGCTTCCTCGAATCGTTCGACCTCCGCTCCACCGCGAATCCCATCGACTAGCACCACGTCACTGTCCGCCAAGTGCGCCTCGATGAGCGGGAGCGACCGGTCAGCGATGGCCGCGAGGCCGCCCTTCTCGCGAAGGTCCGTCGCCACCATCCCCATGTTGTCCTCCGTGATGTCGAGGCCGCGCTCGCGACACTCAGCCCGAATGACGTCCCCCATGGTCAACACGGGGATGTCGAGTTCGGCGGCGACGGTGGCCGCCTCGCTCTTCCCGCTTCCCGGCAATCCGACGATACCGATAACACGCATTACGTCGGCGTACTCGTGAGATGCGCATAAGCCCTCTGCTCCGGTCCAGCACACCTTTTCTCTCCGTCCCCCCTACAGGGTACGATGACTCAACGCTCCCTCCTCGTCCGCGCCCTCTGGTTCGTCGCCATCGGCTGGTGGCTCACCCCCGCCCTCATCAACATCGCCTGGGCACTCAACGCGACCATCATCCTCCTCCCACTGGGTATCAAGCTCATCAACCTCGTTCCAACCGCCCTCACGCTTAAAGAACCGCGCTCGCTCACGGTGCCGGAATCGGGCCGCGGGCAGTACTCGCTGCTATTGCGCCTCGTCTACTTCGTCCTCGTTGGCTGGTGGCTCAGTCTCGCGTGGGCCAACATTGCAGCCTTCTTCGCCATCACCATCATCGGCCTCCCGATTGCCTACTGGATGTTCAACCTGCTCCCGTTCGTCACCTCGCTGTATCGTTTCGACGGCTGAAATCACGGACCGCTACAATTTTTGGTCGTCACCGAGAACGACCGGTAGGGCACGTAGCTCAGTCCGGATAGAGCGTCGGACTTCTATCCCTGTCAGCGTCACGCTGGAAGGGGAAGACATCCGACGGTCGTGGGTTCAAATCCCATCGTGCTCGTTCGAAAATCGCTCCGCGATTTCTCACTCGCACGATGTACCTCGCAAACGCTTCGCGTTTGCTCAGTCCCATCGTGCTCGTCATCTCCGACGAACGACAGTGAGTCGTGAGTGACGACTCTCGTGGGGTTCGAATCCGGGAACAAGAGGTGAGCGAAGCGACGAAGTCACACTCGCGTCGCTCGCGTGACTCCCATCGTGCCCGCATGAACTTTTTGTTAGTCGGTTGATTAGTTACGGATGAATGGCCCTCCCTCACCTGCTGGTGCGGTCGGTTCACGTCCTCGCGATGGCGGTGGCCGTGGGCGGTGCGGTGGTCGTCTGGTGGCTGCTCAGAGCGAACGGCGGCCGAACGGAAGCCGTCCGCATCGCGACCGGCTACGAGTGGCTCTTCTGGGCGGCGATGGGCGTGTTGGTGGCGACGGGCGTGGGCAACCTCGGGGCGCTCGCTCCCGGCGTCCCCGGACCCGGAACCCAGTGGGGTGTCGTCTTCAATACGAAACTCCTCGCGGTGCTCGGCTTGCTCCTGCTCTCACTCGGTCGGACGGTCATCGTCGTCGAAATTCGGAAGCGAGTGGACACCGGAGCGAACCGCTTCCTCTCGCAGGCCTACGCCGTCACGACACTCTACTTACTCTCCCTGCTCGCGCTCGCGGAGGTGCTCGCCCATGGCTGAAGCCGACGCCGGAACCGTGACAGCTGAACGACCCCCGGACACACTACTCACCTTCGCGCTCGCCACATTCCACGTCTCGCTGCTCGGCGCTGTCGCCCTCGTCATTCTCCACTCGTCGGGCTCGGTAGGACGGTTGCTGGTCGGCCTCGATACGGCCGCCGGCCTCCTGCTGTTTCTCGCTCTCTGGGGCATCACATGGTGGACGACGCGATGGGTGCTCACCCACGCTCCGCTTGCTCCCGACGACCCGGACGGCGGAGTTGGACGAGCGCTGCTCTGGGGCTTCCTCGGCGGGGCCGTGACCGGCATCGGCTTCCTCCCGGTAGCGTTCGTCCTCTTCTTCCTCACCGCATTCGGCCTCGCCGTGTTTGCCAACCTCGCATCGTTCATCTTCCTCCTCTTTGGCATCCCCGTCGCCGCCATCGCAGGCGGACTCCTCGGCGCAACATTCGGCCTGCTCGACGCACTCGTCTACCGGGCGGCCACCGCGTTCGTCGCCTGACCGCCCGAGGGCAAGTTACCGGCCGGTAACTCCCACGTTATCCAAATTGGGGTGGTACGTATGGCCATGGCATCTACCACCGTCAGCCCGATAGCCCGTACGAATCTCACGATGGGCGACCTCGCGAGGCGGGGAGTGCTCGCCCTCGTGATTTCACTCGTCGCCGTCCTGATTGCCCGCGGAATCATCGGAGCACTGCTCACCGTCCCGACGGGGTTCGACCCCCTCAACTGGGGCGCAATCGTGTTCGTCACGACAATCTCAGCGGTGGGTGCGACAATCGTCTACGGGCTCTTAGACCGGTTCACGAAGCGGGTAACGCGGAACTTCCTCGTCGCCGCCGCAATCGCGTTCGTCGTCGAGACCATCCCGTTGTTCACGGTTGCCCCGCTGTTCCCGGGTGCTACCTCGACACTCATCGCGGTGACGTTGGGGCTGCACATCATCGTAGCCGTCGGCATCGTCGCATCGCTGCTTCGCGGCCCGGAACTGGTGAGGCGGCGACGGACAGCGACCTCTGTCGAGTGAGGGAAAAAGACAGCTCGCCCGAAAAAACGCGGTGAGAGCAGGTTACCCTTCGAACCCGTCCTCGAAAATAAACGTCCCGTTGCGCTGGACGACTTCTCCATCGACCTCGATGAAGGAGTTCTCGCTCATGTCTACGATCATGTCGACGTGGGTCGCGCTCTGGTTCGCCTCTTGGCCTTCGCCCACGCATTCGTCGTAGGCGCGGCCGACGGCCATGTGGACGGTGTCGCCCATCTTCTCGTCGAACAGCATGTTGTACGTGAATCGGTCGATATCACGGTTCATCCCGATGCCCAGTTCGCCGAGCCGCCGGGCTCCGTCGTCCGTGTTGAGGATGTTGGTGAGGACCTCCTCGTTCTTGTCCGCGGCGTGGTCTACCACTTTGCCGCCCTCGAATTTGAGCCACGCGCCGTTGACCTCGCGGCCCTGATGATAGAGCGGAAGGTCGAACAGAACCTCACCCTCGACCGAATCGGGGACGGGCGCGGTGAACACCTCGCCGCCGGGCATGTTGTGCTCGCCCCAGTCGTTAATGGTCTTCATCCCGTCCAGACGCATCGTCAAGTCGGTCGTGTCGCCGCTCACGATGCGAATCTCCGAGGCCGGGTCGAGAATCTCGACCATCTGCTCTTGGTGGGCGCGCTGGGCGTCCCAGTCTTTGTTGATGGCGTCCCAGACGAAGTTCTCGTAGCCTTCGAGGCTCATCTCCGCGAGTTGCGCGCTCCCGGTGCCCGGATACTGCGTCGCGACCCACCGCTTCGACAGGCGCTCTTCTAAGGTCGGCGACATGGCACGCGAGAACGCAGCCATGATTTCGGGACGCACGTCGCTCGTCTCAGTGGCGTTCACTTCGGTTCGAATCGAGATGTAGACGTCCATCTCTTCGTAGAGGGCCATGAGGTGGCTCGGCGTCTCGAAGTCCTCGGAATCGGAGGCGCGGAGGTACGCCCGAGAGGCGCGCGAGTCGCTCGCCATGTACACCGGGTTCGCTCCCTTGTCACCGACCAGTTCGTGGACAGCGACGGCGAGGTCCTGTGCGACGGCGGGTGCGACGATGACGACGTTGTCACCTTTTTCGACGCGCGTCGAGTGTTCGACGATGACCTGTGCGTGTTCGCGGATTCGCGGGTCCATACCGGATATTCATGCAGGTTCCGGATACCCCTTTCGGGTTTTGCCCTCTACCGGGGAGGAAGGCTGTACGCACGGGTCACGGTACGATTATCACGACAACCAGCGAACAGTATGGCAGTACAACATGGACTCCAATGCTGACTCGCCGCTCGCCACGTTCGCCGTCTCGCGGAGCGTTGCAGTCGAGTGGGCGGCACTCGGCACGGCGGGGTTCGTCGTCGCGCTGTTCGCCCTCGGCGGTCTCTACGCCACCGTCACAGGGCAGTCGGAAGCGGGCTTCTCGTTTTCCCTCTCCGACACGCACGGAGCGCTCGTGAACCTCGCGCTCGCCCTCCTGCTCAGTGGCGGGGTCATCGTCGTCCACGAACTCGTCCACGGCGTCGTGATGTCCCACTACGGCGGCCGCCCGAGCTACGGAGCGGGGGTGGCCCACTTCGTCCTGCCGTACGCCTACGCCACCAGTGACACCGCATTTTCCCGCAACCAGTTCATCGTCATCGCGCTCGCCCCCGTGGTCGTCATCACCGCCGTCGGCGTCCCGGTCATGTTCGCCCTCTCGTGGCCCGCGTTGCTGTTGCCCCTCGCGTTGAACATCGGCGGTGCGGTGGGTGATCTCTGGATGGTCACCACCCTCCGACGCTTCCCCACCAGCGTGACCGTGGTAGACGACGCGACCGGCCTCTCGGTCTACGGAGATGCGGCGGACACACCACCGGCACAGCCACGCGGTGTGGTTCGTGCCGCAGCGATGGGCTTTGGCGTGTCTGTCGGAATCCTCATCCTGCTTGCGCTCCTCGCGCCGATTCTCCTCGACGTAGCGGGCGTCACCGCGCTCAGCCTCGGCCCGCCGGAGACGCCCTGGAGCATCTTCCAATTCGAGAGCGGTCCCGACGGGTTTTCCTCCTCGCTCGGCCTCGGTGGCATTCTCGGGGTAAGCGGCGCGGTGGGCCTCGCCTACGGCCTGTTCGCCGCCGGTCGCACGCCGACCGCCTGACTGGACCACGACCTATTTCCACTGGCGCTCGAATCGTCTGATATGCTCGATTTACGAAGTGACACCGTGACGCGCCCCGACGACGCGATGCGGGAGGCGGCCGCGAACGCAGCGGTCGGCGACGACGTGTACGGCGAGGACCCGACGGTCAACGAACTCGAAGCCCGCGCCGCCGACGTCATCGGGAAGGAAGCGGCCCTGTTCGTCCCCTCCGGGACGATGGGCAACCAGATTGCAGCGAAGGTTCACACAGAGCCGGGCGACGAAGTGCTCGTCGAACGCGAGAGCCACATCTACAAGTGGGAACTCGGTGGCCTCGCCCAGCACTCCCAATTGCAGGTTCGCACCGTAGACGGCGGCGAGCGCGGCGTGCTCACGCCCGCAGCGATTCGGGAGAATTACGTCGAGGCGGACGATCACATGGCCGGCACCGGCCTCGTCTGCGTCGAAAACACCCACAACGCGAAGGGCGGTGTCGTCGTCTCACCCGACCAGATGGACGCGGCCGGGAAGGCGGCCCACAACCACGGCGTCCCGCTCCACGTGGACGGCGCACGCATCTTCAACGCCGCCGCGGCCGCCGACGTGCCCGCCAGTCGGTTAGTCGCGGAAGCCGACTCGGTCATGTTCTGCCTCTCGAAGGGCCTCGGAGCGCCCGTCGGGTCGATGCTCGCCGGCGACGAGGCGTTCATCGAAGCGGCCCGTCGCGTGCGAAAACTCATGGGCGGCGGCATGCGACAGGCGGGGATGATTGCCGCACCGGGCCTGCTGGCGCTCGAAAACCGCACGCGCCTCGCCGAGGACCACGAGAACGCGACGCGACTGGCCGCAGGGTTGCGAGGGCAGGGTTTCACCGTCCAGGAACCGGAGACGAACATCGTCCTCGTCGAGACGGGCGACCGGACGACCGACGAGTTCCTCGCAGCCTGTGAGGAAGCGGGCGTCCTCGGCGTCCCATTCGCGGCGGGCGTCGTGCGATTCTGTACGCACTGGGACGTCTCTCGTGAGGACGTAGACACAGCAATCGACGCCGTCGGGCGGGCGCTCGCCTAACGCCGGCCGCCGTCCATCCCCTCGCGGAAGGCGAGGAGCGTTCGTCGCATGAACAGATAGACAGCGAGGATGAACGAGAGGAACACCACGACGAGTCCGACGAGGACGAGCGTATTGGCGTCCATGCCAAATATCATGCAATTTCGTTCCCGCTACGCGGGGAAAGTCGTTTCGGGGGTCGATCATGTGCAAACATTGATAGCTCCTGGCTCGAAACCGAGAGACGATGCCTTTGCTGCCCTCCTCCCCCTCGTCCGAGGCCGGCGACGATGCCGTCCCTCGCGTCATCGGCGTCGACAGCGAGGACGCAGACGCACTCCTCGGGGCGCTCTCCTCGGAGACCGCCCGCCGAATCCTGACGGAACTGCACGACGAACCGGCCCACCCCTCTGCGCTCGCAGCCCGTATCGACTCGTCGCTCCAGAACGTCCAGTACCACCTGGAACGCCTCGAATCTGCGGGGGCGATTTCGGTCGTAGACACCATTTACTCGGAGAAGGGCCGTGAGATGAAGGTGTACGCTCCCGCGGACAAACCGCTGGTCATTTTCGCCGGGCGCGAACAGGAGACCGGCGGCCTGCGAAACGCCGTCGCCCGCCTGTTCTCCGGCGTCGCGATTCTCGCGGGTGCGAGTCTCGCCGTCCAGGCGTGGGCCGGTCGAAACGGCCTGGGACTGGGCGGCGGGAGCGACGAAAGCGCGACCCAGACGGCGACGACGGCCGCCCAGACGGCAACTGCCTCGGCAGACGGGGGTGGTGCCGGCGGCTTCAGCGTTGCCGAGGCAACGACGGAGGCCACGACGGAAACGGCCACACAGACCGCAGAAGCCGCGACGTACGCGACGGACGCCGCGACCACGGCGACACAGGGAGTTGGCCTTCCCCCCGGAGCCCTCTTCTTTGCCGGTGGGGCCATCGTGCTGCTCGCGTGGGCAGTAGTGACCTACAGGGATAGGTAAAATCCCTCTTTGACCTTACCGAGATTACATTTGCACAGGTTGCATACAGAGAACTGCGGCTGAAAAATGCCGGCCCGTACCCGCTGACGTCCGACCGTGTGGGGTCACGTCAGCCCTCCAAACGGACCTGCTGGCCGGTCACCCAGACGCCCTCGACATCACGGTGTCGAACGGCTCGTGGCGACCACCCAGCAGCACATCATCTCTCTATCGAAAACGTGTCGAAGGCCGCCCCGGTTGGTTCGATGAGGCGGCCTTCCACGTGGTCATCGAAAACCTCGAGCTCCGCGTGCGCCGGCCGATACCAGCGCGGGTCCGCGTGGCTGCCCGGATTCAGAAACCCGATGTCACCCCGTACTTCGTAGCCCGGCTGATGGGAGTGGCCGAATACGACGAGGTCCGCGTTCGACTGTCGTCCGAACATCGTGAGCGACGTGTCCGTGTGGCGATGGCCGTGCGTGAGGGCGATTCTGAGGCCGTCGAACTCAACGACGCGCTCTGCGGGGAGTCGCTCGCGGACGGCGCTCACGTCCGAGTTTCCGTACACCCCTTCGAGCCGCGTTGCTTCTTCCTCGAAGGCGTCGAGTGCGGCGGCGGTGTAGAAGTCGCCCGCGTGGAGTACGAGGTCGGCCTCGGCGACGGCGTCGAGCGTGCGCCCGCTGAGGCAGTGGCCCGCGTCGCCGTGGGTGTCTGAGACGACCGTAATCATGCCGGTTACTACGCATCGGTGACACATGACTCCCCCGGAACGATTTTTGCCCCGGGATGACAGGTATCGATAATGGCCGGAAGCAAATCCGTCGTCTACGCCGCTCTGTTCGCGAACGGAGCGATTTCTGTGCTCAAGTTCTTCGGCTTCCTGCTCACGGGAAGCCCCGCGATGCTCTCCGAGACGTACCACTCGATTTCCGACACCGGGAATCAAGTGTTCCTCCTCATCGGCATTCGCTACGGCGAGAAAGAAGCCAGTCGCGACCACCCCTTCGGTTACGGGAAAGCGCAGTTCTTCTACTCGTTTCTCGTGAGCGTTCTTCTGTTCGGCATCGCCGGATGGGAGAGCGCGCGCCACGGTTACGACGCCATCATGCACCCGCATGTCCCGAGCACCGGGTCTGTCACCTTGCTCGGCGCGACCGTCCCCTCCGTCTGGGTGAACTACGCAGTCCTCATCGGCGCGATTCTGTTCGAGAGTTACGCGTTCAAGAAAGCCTACGACGCGATGAAAAAGCAAATCGACCAGCACGAGTGGTCTGGCTTCCGTGAAGCGTTCAAAAAGACGAGCGACGTGACGACGCTGACGGCGCTCACCGAGGACACCATCGCGCTCGGCGGGGCCGGTATCGCCCTCGGGGGTATCTATCTCACTCGCGTGACCGGAAACCCGATTTACGACGCCACCGCCGCGCTCCTCATCGGCCTCATGCTCATGTCCTTCGCCGTCGCCCTCGCGTGGGAGAACAAGCGTCTGCTGCTCGGCGAGAGCCTCCCGATGACCGAAGAACAGGACCTGCGGGACATCGTCCGCAACTGGAAGGGCGTCGAGAAAATCGAAGACTTTCGGACGGTCTACTTCGGCCCCGAGCAGCTCATCGTGGTCGCAGACGTGGCCTTTAGAAACGGCTTCGACACCGAAGAAATCGACGATATCATCACCGAGATGGAGGACGCCCTCAAGGCCGAAGAACCGGGCGTGAAGAAGGTGTACATCGAGCCCGAAGTGCTCGAGTGAACCGGTGGCGGCCACTTCCGTTCCGGTCGGCGAAGTGTTTTAACCGATTGCGGCGAAGTTTTTGCCAACGTGGCAGACGAAGGGTACCTGCGGTTCTTCCCGTACGACGCGCCCTACGAGAACCAGCACGAGGCGATGGACCGCATCTACAACTCGCTCGCCCGCGAGCAGGACGTCCTCTTCGAGGGGGCCTGCGGGACTGGCAAGACCCTCTCTGCGCTCGTCCCTGCTCTCGAATACGCCCGCGAAACGGGCAAAACCGTCGTCATCACGACCAACGTCCACCAGCAGATGCGTCAGTTCATCGCCGAGGCGCGGGCGATTACGCGCAAAGAACCGATTCGCGCCGTCGTGTTCAAGGGCAAACGCTCGATGTGCCACATCGACGTGGGCTACGAGGAGTGTCAGGTGCTTCGGGACACCACCCGCGAGTACGTCGAAACCGAGCAGGACAGAGAGCAGTTAGAGGACCGCCAGCAGGAACTGCTCGAAGCCAGCCAGTCGGGCGAGGAAGGGGCCGCAGAAGCGAGAAGCGCCGTCATGGACGAACTCGAAACCCTCGGCGACGACCTCGCAGACCTCGAATCGAACGTCTGTGAACACTACTACAACAACCTCACCGCGGACACGAGCGAGTTCTTCTCGTGGCTGTTCGCGGACGTGCGCACCCCGGACGACGTGTACGACTACGCAGAGCAGCGAAAGCTGTGTGGCTACGAACTTCTGAAGGAGGGAATGGAGGGCGTCGACCTCGTCGTCTGTAACTACCACCACCTGCTTGACCCGATGATTCGCGAGCAGTTTTTCCGGTGGTTAGACCGCGACCCCGAGGACATCATCGTCGCCTTCGACGAGGCGCACAACATCGAGGACGCCGCCCGCAAACACGCCTCGAAGACGCTCACCCAGAACACGCTCGACCAGGCGCTCGACGAACTCGAAGACGCAGACGACCCGCGCAAGCAACCGGCGAAGAACGTCATCGGAGCGTTCCGCCGGGCGCTCGAAAACGTCCTCGACGACAACCTCAGCTACGGTGAGAAAAAGCGCATCAAAGAGAACTGGAAAGACGTCACCATCGCCAACGACGACAGGCGCGACGATCTGACGCTCGCGTTCCTCCAGCAGTATTCCGGACAGGGCATCTCACAGGACCTAGAGCAGGCACAGGCGCTCGGGGCCGCGCTGGACCAGACGTACGAGGACAACTACAAAAACGGCGACACCACCACGCGACAGGAGTGTCAGACCCTGCAGGCCGCCCGCTTCATCGCCCTCTGGATGGAAGAGGGAGCGAAGGGCGGCCAGCATCCGGTCCTCTCGGTGCGGCGCAACGAACAGACAAACGAGGTGTACGCCCGCGCCGAACTCTACACCTGCATCCCCCAGCAGGTCACCCGGACGCTGTTCGAAGAGGTTTACGCGAGCATCCTGATGAGCGCGACCCTGCGCCCGTTCGACGTGTTCGAGGACGTGGTCGGCCTCGAAGACCCGGCGACGATGGCCTACGGGCTCCAGTTCCCTGAAGCGAACCGCCGCACGTTCGCCGTGGAGACGCCCGCACTGTTTTCGAGCGAGCGCGACAACCCCGAAACGCAGGCCGAGATTGCAGACGTGCTCAGAGACGCGATTCGGATGACGCCCGGCAACACGCTCGTCTTCTTCCCGAGTTATTCGGAGGCCGAACGCTACTTCGGGATGGTGAACGGAACGGTGGACGCGAAACTGTTCCGCGACGAGCCTGGCCAGTCGGTCGAAGAGATGCGAAAGGCGTTCTCGAGTCACGACCACGCCGCCCTCTTTACCTCGCTCTGGGGAACCTTGACCGAGGGGGTGAGCTTCGACGGCAATGACGCCCGCTCTGTCGTCGTCGTCGGCGTCCCGTACCCGCACCTGAACGACCGGATGGAGGCGGTGCAGGCGGCCTACGACGCCGCCTTCTCCGACCGTGGCCGCGACGCTGGCTGGGAGTACGCCGTCGAGATTCCAACAGTCAGAAAGACCCGGCAGGCGCTCGGGCGCGTGATTCGGTCGCCCGAAGACTTCGGAGTGCGGGCGCTCGTGGATAAACGCTACACGGAGGCCGCCCGCCGCGACATGGGCAAGTACAGCGTGCGGGGGACGTTCCCGCCAGAAGAGCGCAGCGAGATGCTCGACATCGCGCCGGACAAACTCAAGTTCGCGATGCTCAACTTCTACGGAGACATGGACGCCTGGGGGCCGGACGGCCCGCCCGCACCCTAGGCCGGAAGCCGAATCCTGCTCGCGACCTCGCGGTGTTTCGCGTCGAACAGTTCCAACTGCGAGACGGTCCACGTTATCGGGTCGATGTCGACGTCGAGCGACCCGCCTCGCCCGAGCGTGATGTGGGGAGTGTAGTCGTCGCCTTCGAGGCCGGCGACCGGTTCGAAGGTCGCGGCGAGGCGCTTGTGGAGTTCGACGAGGCCGGGGCTCTCGATGGCGAGGTAGACGACCGGCCCTGGGCCGCGAGGCGGTTGCTCGAAGGAATCGATGCCCGTCACCCGCGCCTCGAAGGCGGGTGCGCCGGCGAGCGCCTGCCGAAGACGCGATTCGAGCGTGTAGAAGTCTTCGTCACCCAGCCGTTTGACGAGCAGTGTGTGGCGCTCGCGGACCCGGTCGAAGCCCACGAGCTGTGGAAAGAGGTCCGCGGCGAGGCGCGAAACCTCACCGGGAACTGGAACGTTCAGGCTGTACACTCAGATAGTGTCGAGGAACCAGAGAACGATAAGCGCGATGATGATGAGACCCATGATAGAGCTCATGAATTCGAAGGCGAAATCGAGGACACTGAGGACGATTTCGAGGACGACCCAGACCACGACGAGGCCCAGAATGAGCTTTAGCAGGTCCTCTACGTTTATCGAACGGAGTGCATCTGACATAGTCAACGTTTCTCACGATTAGATAAAAATTCTCCGGGAAATGAATGTCAGCGTGAGTGTTCACGGTGATGAGATGGCAAACGACAGTCGGGTTCCCGGGAGAAGTCAACGAAAGATTATAATGAACGATGACGTACGACTACGCGAACGGACGAGTTACCATGGTACAAGTCGAATCCCTACTCCTGCCGTTGTTGATGGGGGTGTTTCTGGCTGGCGTCGTCGCCTACCTCCTTCGCAACGGACCAGTGCGGTCCCTCTCGACGCCGGACCGCGACGTGACGACCCGTCTGACCAACTTCGCACACCATCCCGCGACGTGGGTGCTCGGCTTCCTCGTCCTCGCCGTGGGCTTTGGCGGCGGCATCATCCTCTACATCAGCGACGATATGGTGTCGTCGGAGGTCAACCAGGCCGTCGGCATCGTGCTGGCCGTCGCCGCGGTCGGCACGTTCGCAGGATTCCTCTTTTCTGGCGTGTACGGCTCTGCCCGCGCTCGCGGGTTGACCAGTGCACAGGCGACGATGGTCGGTGGCTGGGGCATCGCGCTCCTGTTTCTCGGCGCAATCGTCCTGAAACTCGTCACCGTCGGGTGATTCACGCCCGGCCGGGCCGCCAGTATAGTAGCGTCGCAGCGACGAGGAACGCCGCCGTCGAGATGTCGAGTGAGTAAATCGACGCGGAGGCGAGCAGCCCGGCCGACCCACCGACGCCCGCGACGAGCGTGGCGAGCAGGGGGAAGCTACAGGCGAGACAAGAGACGAGGCCAAACACGGCCGAGACGGCAGCGCGGGTCGCATCGAGCAACGTGACGTAGAACAGGTAGGCGAGTGCGAGGTAGCCGATGACGCGATACGGGATGAACGAGACGTGCCCCCACGGAGCGGTGTAGAAGACTCGCGGGCCGAAGCCCGGCGCCGACATCGTCAGTTGAAGGCCGCTCGGCAGGTGACTGTGACCCACCTGGAGCGCGGCGATTTCGACCAGCCCCGTGAGGAACGCGAGGACGAAGAAATAGACGCCCGCGATGCAGAGTGCGAGTATCCTGACGGGGCGAGTCGGCCGAATCGGCTTCGCGTGGACGACGGCCCAGAGACCCACGTTGATCCAGAGAAACGGGTAGACGAGGTAGCGATAGCTGCTCACGGTGGTCGTCGGCAGGGTGAGGTAGGCGAGCACCGCGAGGAGTTCGATGGCAAACAGCGCCGCCCAGAACGTCACGCCCATTGGCAAGGCGCGGCGGGCCTGTGCGACCGTCGGCGTCATGTAATCGAGTACGACGCCGCGAGCGTCAGCGCGAGCGCGGCAAGCAACCCGATGAGCACGACCACGGTCACGGCCCGCGGTTCGGTCAACAGGTGCTGGTAGTAGCCCGCGACGAACAGCGCCTTCACGAACGAGAGGACGATGATGACCGCGAACGCCGTCCAGTAGGCGAGGCCGGCGAATTCGATTAACACCTGTGCCGTCGCCATCACGAAGAGGACGACGTAAATCGCTGCGTAGAGTTTTGTTGAGGTCATGTTTGTTCACCTACAGGATGTAGAACAGCGGGAAGAGGAACAGCCAGACGATGTCCACGAAGTGCCAGTACAGCCCGAAGTACTCGATGGACCGGCCTTCACCCATGTACGCCCCCCGCCAGGTGCGTGCGAGCAGGTAGAGGATGATGACGAGGCCGACGATGACGTGGGCCGCGTGCAGTCCCGTCGTCAGGAAGAACGTCGAGGTTCGGACGTTCGTCGAGAGCCAGAGTCCCTCGTGGAACAGTTCGACCCACTCGATACCCTTGTTGATGAGGAAGCCAATACCGAGCAGGAACGTCGCTGTAAGGGCGGCGAGCAGGCCGCGGCGACTCTTCTTGTGGGCGGCCACGAGCGCGAGCACGATGCTGAAACTGCTCGTGAGCAAGAGGTAGGTGTTCACCAGCCCCGGGATAGGGTCGTGGGGAACTGGTTCCCACTCTACCCAGCCGAAGGCGACGCGGATGAACACGTACGACCCGATGAACGCGCCGAACAGGACGACGTCGGAGGCGAGGAAGATCCAGACCCCGAGTTTCGTGTTCTCGATGTTGGCGAAGGGCCAGCGCTCGCCCATCGGTTCCGCTGGGCCGTGGAACTCCTCTAAACCCATGTACACGAGCGCGGCGAGGCCGAGGACAAACCCGGTGACGCCGACGACAACGTAGAAGCCCCCGGCGAAGCCCGGTTCGAGTTCGCCCTGATGGAACCCGGAGAGACCGAGGAACGTAAAGAACGCCGCGACGCCGATAACGAACGGCCAGATGCTCGCGTGGCTCGCGTGGTGGTCGTGGGCATCGACGACGCCGCCGTCGGTCGCCTCGGGCGTCTTATCGAAGGTGAGGATGCCGGAGCCGTAACTCGGCGTGCCGGGGAAGTTGTCGAGCGGTGGCGGCGAAGAAACGGCCCATTCGGCCGTCGTCGCGTACGTCCACGGGTTGTCGTCTGCCTTCTCACCCGCCCAGAGGCTCGTCGTGAGGTTGTAGAACATCACGAGGAACGACGCTCCGAGGATGAAGCCGCCGACCGTCGCGAGCTGGTGCCAGGTGATGAGCGCGACGTTGTACTCGAAGACGCGCCGGGGGGTCTCCCACGCGATGAACATCGGGAAGTAGAGCAGGTTGAACCCGACGAAGTAGAGCACGAAGTGGACCTTTCCGAGGAACTCGTTGTACATCCGCCCACTCATCTTGGGGAACCAGTAGTAGAGGCCGCCGAACAGTGCCGTCACCCCACCGACCATCACGTAGTGGAAGTGAGCGACGACCCAGTAGGTGCCGCGGAACTCGTAGTCGAGGACGACTGCGCCGAGGAACACCCCGGTGATGCCGCCGATGATGAACAGCAACAGCGCCCCGAACGAGAACAGGAAAGGCGTCGTAAAGTGTATTCTCCCCTTTATCATCGTATAGATGAGCGCGAACACCATCAGGTCGAACGGCAGCGAGATGCCGATGGTGGTCGCCATGAACAGCGTCTTAATCTGGAGGTTAATCGAGGTGAGGAACATGTGGTGCATCCACACCATGAAGCTCTGAATCGCGACGAGCACCATCGCGGCGATGAACCAGCGTCGACCCACCAGCCGTCGGCCGGTGAACGTCTGGAACGTCTCTGCCATCACGCCGAGGGCGGGGAAGAAGACGATGTACACCTCGGGGTGACCGAAGAACCAGAACAGGTGCGCCCAGAGGACGGACCCCGCCGGGTTGTCGAAGAAGTACGTCGTCCCGAGCAGGCGGTCAGAGAGCAGGATGATGAGCGCCGCGAGCAGTGCCGCGAACGCGAACAGCATCATCCAGACGGTGAGCAGGATGGTCCAGGAGAAAAGCGGCATCCGCCGGAGGGTAAGCCCTTTCGCGCGCATCCGGTGCATCGTCGTGAGGAAGTTCACCGAGGAGACGGTGACGGAGGCGACGAACAGCATGAGCGCGAGAATCGCGGTGCTGGCCCCGACTTCGGGGGTGAACACCGGCGCGTTGAGCGGGGCGTACATCGTCCAGCCGCCCGAGAACGTCCCCTCCTGGAAGAACGAGACGCCGAGCAGGAGGCCCGAGGCGAGGTAGAGCCAGTAAGAGAGGGAGTTGAGTCGCGGGAAGGCGAGGTCTTTCGCCCCGAGTTGCAGCGGTACGACGTAGTTCGCAAAGCCGAACGCGAGCGGCGAGAGGAACCAGAACACCATGATGAGGCCGTGCAGCGAGACCGTCTGGTTGTACGCCGACGCAGAGAGGATGCTCGGGCCGGGCGTCCACAACTGCACGCGGATGAGCAGTGCGAGGATGCCCCCGAACACGAGGAAGAACAGCGCCGTGACGGTGTAGAGGATCCCGATGTCCTTGTGGTTCGTCGTGACGAGCCAGCGTTTGACCGAGGAGGTGGGCGGGAGCCCCGTCTCTGTCTCTGCGGGTTCGAGGTCGCGCTCTGTGTCCGTCGTCGGCAGGCCGCCGTCGGTTTCCACCCCGTTCGCCTCGTCAGTCGTCGGTCGGTCGTCGAATGTCATGCAATCACCTTCGCAGTCGTCGTCTGATTTGCGGGCGTCGTCTCGTTGGTCGCCGTCGTGTTCGCGTACCAGGCGTCGAACGCGGCGCGCTCCATGACGATGATGTCAGCGCTCATGGCCGAGTGACCGGTGCCACAGAGCTCGAAACACTCAGCGCGGTAGGTTCCCGGTTCCTCTGCGAGCCCCCAGGTCGTCGTCTCCTGACCGGGGATGGCGTCAGTTTTCACTCGCAAACCGGGAATGCCAAAGGCGTGGAACACGTCCTCAGATGTCACGACGAACCGGACGCGCTGGTCTTCTGGAATCCGGAGTTCGCCCGACGTCGTGTGGCCGTTTGGATACTCGAACTTCCAGCCGAACTGGAAGCCGGTGACCTTCACGACCATCTCGTCGTTCGGTTGGGCGGCTGCTGGCTGTTCGACGAACAGGAGCGTGCCGTAGGTCCAGGCGATGAGGGAGAGAACGATGACCGAACTGAGGAAGAACGAGAGGAAGAGTTTCCGACCGCCTCCACCGCCGGTGGGGAGTTCGCCGAGCATCGGCCGGTCTACGGCCTCGTCCGTGCGCCCCGGCGTGTCGCGGTACTTGTACGCGTTGTAGAGCATGTATGAGATGACGACCACGCCAACGAGCGTCCCGAGAACGAGAAACACGAGGAAGATTTGCTGGAAAACGTTGGCTCTCGTACCACCTGGAATTAGCCCACCGGGACCCCCGTTGAGGAAGATGCCGAGGACCGCTGTCACCCCATTCATTGTCACAATCGATTATTACATTGATTTTACCACACTTATTGATTTCGGGGGACAGCACCAATCTGCGGTCGTTTCCGACAGTGTTCGCCCTGTAAACTGGACGCACGTGTAGTTCAGTCGAGGCAGGCAGGCGAACACTTTTGCCAGTTGTCGTGCAATGGAACCCCATGGCTGACAATGACACTCAATATGTTCCGGAGCTATCGGACGACCTCTCGGAGACTGACTTCGACCGGTTGACCGGTGTTATTACGGACGGGTTCATCGGTGCCATCGGCGGACTGGTCGGGACTGCCGTGATGTCGGTGGTGCTGGTCGTGGCCGCGAGCCTCGGCGCGTTCGAAATCAACCAGTTCGCCTCGTTCGCTTCGCTGTTCGGCGCGGACTTCCTGCTCCCGAACAATCCGACCGCAATCGGGTACGGGGCGTTCCTCATCGGCGGGATGGTGTTCTGGCCGCTGATGCTCGCCTCGCTCGGCGCGTATCTGCCCGGCGAGAAGTACGCGACGAAGGGCCTCTCCTTTGGTTTCGTCCTCTGGACGGGCTTCGCGCCAGCGTTCTACACTGGCTTTGGCGGCCTCGCGCTCGCGCTCTACCTCCTGTTGACGCTCATTGGCCACTTCGCCTACGGATTCACGCTCGGGTCGGTGTTCGACTACTTCTCGACCCGGCCAAGCACGCTCGTCTGAACCCGCAACCTTTTTGTACGACACCCCCAAGGAATTCAACACATGCAACGGACTGCCGTCGTTGGCTCACGCGTCTCTGTGAGCACGGCGTCCGTCTCCTTCTCCGTGCGACCGCGACCGGGCCTCTAGGCCCTTAATCACATTTCTCCATCGTCCGGTTCGCATCACGTCCTCAGAACTCACAACCGCTGGTTCTGAGCGTCATCACCCATCGTACACACCACACCAATGACAACAGAATCCACCAAAGTCGCCCTCGCCTTCTCCGGCGGGCTCGACACGACCGTTTGCGTCCCACTGCTCGAAGAAGAATACGGCTACGACGAAGTCGTCGGCATCACCGTCGACGTCGGCCAGCCAGCAGAAGAGTTCGCGGAAGCCGAAGAGACCGCAGAAGCCCTCGACTTAGAACACTACGTCATCGACGCGAAAGCCGAGTTCGCGAACCTCTGTCTCGACTCCGTGAAGGCCAACGCCGACTACCAGGGCTACCCGCTCGGCACGGCGCTCGCCCGCCCGATCATCGCCGAAGCCATCCTCGAAAAGGCCCTCGACGTCGGCTGTACCGGCATCGCCCACGGCTGTACGGGCAAGGGCAACGACCAACTGCGCTTCGAGGCCGTCTGGCGCGAATCAGACCTCGAAGTCATCGCCCCCGTCCGCGAACTCGGCCTCACCCGCGAGTGGGAAATCGAGTACGCAGCGGAGAAGAACCTCCCCGTAGAGGGCGGCAACGAGGGCGCGTGGAGTATCGACACGAACCTCTGGAGTCGCTCCGTCGAGGGCGACGACTTAGAGGACCCCGCCTACATCCCACCCGAGGACATCTACGAGTGGACCACTGCGCCCACTGGCGAGACAGAACTCGTCGAAATCGAATTCGAGAACGGCTATCCCGTCGCCATCGACGACGAGGAGATGGACGCCGTCTCCGTCATCGAGTACCTGAACGAGTTCGCCGGGAAGTTCGGCATCGGCCGCACCGACATGATGGAAGACCGCATGCTCGGCCTGAAAGTGCGCGAGAATTACGAGCACCCCGCCGCGACGGTGCTGCTCAACGCCCACGAGGGCTTAGAGCAACTCGTCCTCACCAAAGAGGAACGCTCGTTCAAGCAGCAAATCGACGCCCAGTGGTCCGAGAAGGCCTACGAGGGCCTCGTGAACGCTCCGCTCGTGAAGGCGCTCGAAGGCTTCATCGACACGACCCAGGAGCGCGTCACCGGCACGGTGACGGTGAAGTTCCAGGGCGGACAGGCCCGCGTCGTCGCGCGCGAGAGCGAGTACGCGGTGTACTCTGAGTCGGCCGCCTCGTTCAACACCGAGACGGTCGACGGCATCACGCAGGCCGATGCGACGGGCGTCGCGAAGTACCACGGCTTCCAGTCGCGCCTCGCGAACTCGATTCTCGCTGAGGCTAAGCAGGAAGCGCCCACCCCGATGGCGGACGGCGGCGAGGACCAGTGAAGATGGTAGAGGAGTTCGCAGACGGTGACGTCGTTCGGCGGGAACGCTTCAGCGGCGGCCCCGCCCGCGGATTCCTCTCCTCGATGGACGCAGACGCTCGCATCTTCACCGCCGACCTCGAAGTCGACCGCGCCCACGTCCTGATGCTCGCAGAGCAGGGCATCATCGACGAGACGGAGGCGGGCCAGATTCTGCAGGCGTTGAACGTCGTCGAAGTGGAGGGCTTCGCGGCCCTGCCCGACGGCGAGGACATCCACGCCGCCATCGAGACGGCAGTCATCAACCAAATCGGTCCCGTCGGCGGGAAGATGCACACCGCACGCAGTCGCAACGACGAGGTAGCGGCGTGCATCCGCCACCGCTTCCGCGCGGACCTGCTCGATGCCGCCGAGGCGACGCTCGCGTTCCGCGAGGTGCTCGTGGAGGTGGCCGAGAAACACGCAACGACGCTCATGCCCGGATTCACGCACCTCCAGCCCGCCCAGCCGACGACGGTTGGTCACTACCTGCTCAGCTACGAGCAGGCGCTGTCACGGGATACAGCGCGTCTCATGGACGCCTACTCGCGTGTAAACCAGTCGCCCCTCGGCGGGGCGGCCTTTGCGGGCACGCCGTTCGACATCGACCGCGAGCGCACCGCGGAACTGCTCGGGTTCGACGGCGTCCTCGAAAACTCGATGGACGCCAGTTCCACGCGGGATTTCCTCGTGGAGGGCGTGAGCGCCCTCGCGAACCTCGCGACGACGCTCTCGGGACTCGCTGAAGACATCGTCGTCTTCGCGAACAAGGGGTACGTCGAACTGTCTGACGACTACTCTTCGACGTCCTCCATCATGCCCCAGAAGAAGAACCCCGACACGCTCGAACTCGTCCGCTCGACGGCGGGCAACGCGAGCGCGGGCCTGAACGGGCTGCTCACGACACTCAAGGGACTGCCCCGGGCGTACAACCGCGACTTACAGAACGCGACGCCCCACGCCTGGGCCGCCGCGGACGCCGTGCTCGAAGCGACGAACGTCGCCGCGGGCGCGGTGGCGACGGCGACGTGGCAAGAGGAAACACTTGCTGCTGAGGCGGGGGCCGGGTTCTCCACGGCGACCGGCATCGCGGACCTGCTCGCGATGTCCGGCGTCCCCTTCCGCACGGCCCACGAGGTCGTGGCGACCGCCGCGGAGGAGGGCCAGGACTACGAGACGATCGCGGCGGCCGCCGAGGACCTGCTCGGCGTGCCCCTCACGGACTACGTCTCCAAAGAAGCCGTTGAGGGGGCACTCGACCCCGCACAGAGCGTCGATAGCCGTGATTCGCAGGGTGGGCCTGCCGTGAAGGCGGTCACTTCCCAACTCGCGACGGCGACCGAGGAACTCGGCTCAGACCAGGAGTGCGTGGCGTTCCACCGCGAGAAACTCCAAGAGAGCCACGACGTACTCCACGACGAGGTGAGCCAGTATGCTTGAACGACCGCCGTCCCCTCGAGGGACGAATAACACATCTGGAATTTGATAATGCGAATTCAGAAAACGCGAATATTGCCAGTTCGTTGCGGTTAGACGGCAGTCTGTTCATTATTTTTCTTTGACAGGTTCGATGGATTTATAGGGGTTCAGGGAGGAGGAGCAACCACCATGGCAGAATGTGTCGAATGTGGAGCCGACGTGGCGCTTCACGACGACTTGGAAGTGGGAGAGATCGTCGATTGTACAACCTGCGGAGCCGAACTCGAAGTAGTGGACGTAAACCCGCCAGTCCTCGAGAAGGCCCCCGAGCTGGAAGAGGACTGGGGGGAGTAAATTGCAGGCCACGAACTCCCAGCTGACGATGGCTCAGAGGTGGCTCGCATGAACGTCGGCATCCTCTACTCGCGCATCCGCAAGGACGAGAAACTCCTGCTCACGGAACTGCGCGACCGCGGCCACGACGTGACGAAAATCGACGTCCGCAAGGTGCAGTTTGGCCTCGACGAGGCCCCCGCCATCTTCGACGACGTGGACATCGTGCTCGACCGCTGTCTCGCGACCAGCCGAAGCAAGTACGCGACCCAGTACGTCGCCGCCTACGGCATTCCGGTCGTGAACAGCCCGGAGACCGCCGAGGTCTGTGCGGACAAGGCCAAAAACAGCCTCGCACTCGCACAGGCTGGCGTGCCGACGCCCGCGACGGACGTGGCGTTCACCAAGGAGGCCGCGATGGCGTCCATCGAGCAGTTCGGTTACCCATGCGTCCTCAAACCCGTCGTCGGGTCGTGGGGCCGTCTGATGGCCAAAATCGACTCGCGGGACGCCGCCGAAGCTATCTTAGAACACAAGGCGACGCTCGGGCACTACGAGCACAAGGTGTTCTACATCCAGGAGTTCGTGGACAAACCGGGTCGCGACATCCGCGTGCTCGCGACCGATGGCGAACCCGTCGCCGCGATGGTCCGCAGTTCAGAGCACTGGCTGACCAACGCCGCGAAAGGGGCGAAGACGGAATCGTTCGAACTTGACGACGAGGCCAAAGAACTCGTGAAGAAGGCCAGCGACGCCGTCGGCGGCGGACTACTCGGTATCGACCTCATGGAAACGGGAGCCGGATACACGGTCCACGAGGTCAACCACACCGTCGAGTTCAAGGCGCTCACCGACGCCACCGACGTGGACGTGCCCGCGGCCGTCGTCGATTGGCTCGAATCCAAAGTGAAGGTCGAGGTTCCCGCCTGATGAGCGAGCACCTCTCTGCCGCCGTCGTCGGGGGCTCCGGCTTCACCGGCGGCGAACTCCTGCGCCTGCTCACCGGCCACCCCGACTTCGAAGTGGCCCAGGCCACGAGTCGCGAGTACGCGAACAAGTCCGTCGGCTCCGTCCACCCGAACCTCCGGGGGACGGACCTCCGCTTTACGCAACCTGACGACCTGGAGAGCGTGGACATCCTGTTCGCCGCGACGCCCCACGGCGTCTCGATGCAGCACATCGACGGCTTCCAGGAGGCCGCGGACACCGTCGTGGACCTGAGCGCGGACTTCCGCCTCCAGACCACGGAACAGTACGACCAGTGGTACGACGGCCACGAACGTCCCGAGTTGCTCGAAAAGTCGGTGTACGCGCTGCCGGAACTCCACCGCGCGGACCTCCCCGGCGCGGACCTGATTGCCGCTGGTGGCTGCAACGCTACGGCGACGATTATGGGGCTCTACCCGCTGTTCGAGGCGGGCATCCTCGGCGGCGACGAGCAGGTCGTCGTCGACGTGAAAGTCGGGTCCTCTGAGGGTGGTGCGAGCGGTGGGAAAGCCTCCTCGCACGCAGAACGCTCGGGCATCGTCCGCCCCTACGCGCCCATCACGCACCGCCACGAAGCCGAAATCGAGCAGGAACTCGGCCTTCGCGTCTCCTTTACCGTCCACGCCGTGGACATGATTCGCGGCGCGGCGGCCACCTGCCACGTCTTCCCGAACGAACCCGTCTCGAAGGGCGACCTCTGGAAGGCCTATCGTGGAAGCTACGAGGACGAACCGTTCGTCCGCATGGCTTCCGGCGGCGGTGGCGTCTATCGCTACCCCGAACCCAAGGCGGTGGCCGGGACGAACTTCGCCGAAGTCGGCTTCGAACTCGACGCCCGCAACAAGCGCCTCGTCGTGTTCTCGGCCATCGACAACATGATGAAAGGCTCCGCCGGGCAGGCGATTCACGCGGCCAACATCGCCCTCGGCTTAGAAGAGACCGCAGGCTTAGACTTCCTCGGCCTGCACCCCGTGGGGGCCCCGTAGATGACGACGGTCGTTAAGATAGGCGGCGCACGTGCCGTCAACCCCGAGGGCGCAGTTGCAGACATCGCGTCTCTCGTCGAGGGAGGCGAACAGGTCGTCGTCGTCCACGGCGGCTCTACGGCCGTCGACGACACCTTAGAACGCCTCGGCGAGCAACCCGAGTACGTCGAGACCCCCGGTGGCGTCGTCGGGCGCTTTACCGACGAGACCACCATCGAGGTGTTCAAGATGGTCATGCCCGGCCTGCTAAACACCGACCTCACGACGCTCTTGCAGAACGCAGGCGTCAACGCAGTCGGCCTCTCCGGCGTGGACGGGAAACTGCTTTCCGGCCCCCGGAAGTCGGCCGTCCGCGTGCTCGAAGACGGCAAGAAGAAGATTCGCCGCGGCGACCACTCGGGGAAGATTACCGACGTGAACGCCGACCTGCTCGAAACGCTGCTCGCGGGCGGCTACACGCCCGTCGCGACGGTTCCCATGCTCGCAGACGACGGGGTTCCCGTCAACGCAGACGCAGACCGGGCGGCGGCCGCCATCGCGGGCGCACTCGGTGCGACGCTCGTCGTCCTCACGGACGTGCCGGGCGTTCTCGCCGACCCGGACGACGCATCGACACTCATCTCGCGGGCGACGACGCCCGAGGAGTTCGCCACCATCGAAGACGCCGCGGAAGGGTTCATGACGAAGAAGGTCATGGCCGCGACCGAGGCGCTCTCCGGCGGGGCGGCCGAAGTCGTCGTCGCAGACGCGAACGCAGAGGCACCCCTCACCGCCGCGGTCAACGGCGGTGGGACCCACATCACTCCCGGCGCACTCCAGTCATGAGCGGCTTCGTCTTTTCAGAAAAACCGATTCGTATCGACTCCGGCAGCGGCGTCACTCTCACCGACGAGGGCGGCACCGAGTACCTCGATTTCGGTGCAAGCTACGCCTGTACCCCGCTCGGACACAGCCACCCGGCGGTCACGGAAGCCGTCTCCGCCCAGGCCGAGCAACTGACCTACGTGCAGGCGTCCTACCCGGTTTCCGCCCGCGACGACCTGTACGACCGGCTCGCGGACCTCGCTCCCGGCGACATCTCGAACGTCTGGCTCTGTAACTCCGGAACAGAGGCGAACGAGGCGGCCATCAAGTTCGCTCGCAGCGCCACCGACAGCACGAAAATCGTCGCGACGACGCGCAGTTTCCACGGCCGCACCGCCGGCGCACTGTCCGCGACGTGGAAGAAGAAGTACAAAGCGCCCTTCGAACCGCTCATGGACGGCGTGGAGTTCGTCCCCTACGGCGACGAAGCAGCGCTCGCCGAGGCGGTGGACGACGAGACGGCGGCCGTACTCCTCGAACCGATTCAGGGGGAGGGTGGCATCAATCCCGCACCCGAAGGCTACCTCCAGGCGGCCCGTGAAGTTACCGAGGAGACGGGTGCGGCGCTCGTCTTTGACGAGATTCAGACCGGCCTCGGCCGGACGGGGTCGCTCTGGGCCTGCGAGCAGGCGGGCGTCGTCCCGGACATCCTGACCAGCGCGAAGGGGCTCGCAAACGGTCTCCCCATTGGCGCGACGCTCGTCGCCGACTGGATTGCCGAGGACGCCGGACCACACGGTTCGACGTTCAGCGGCGGCCCGGTCATCTGCGCGGCGGCGAACGCCACGCTCTCGACGCTCGTCGACGAGGAGATACCAGCCCACGCCGCCGAAATGGGCGACTACCTCACGAGCCAACTGGAGGAGAAAGTCGGCGACGAGGTCCGCGACATCCGCGGCGAAGGCCTGATGGTCGGCGTCGAGGTCAAACGCGGGGCGAACCGGATGCTCCGCGACTTCGCCCTCGACCACCAGATTCTCGCGCTGCCCGCCGGACGGACCGTCGTCCGGTTCCTGCCGCCGCTCGTCATCGACGAGTCGCACGCAGACACGGTTGTAGACGCCCTCGCCGAGATACTGAAATGACCGACCCACAGACCCTCCTCGCGGACCTCGTCTCGATTCCCTCGGTGAGTGGCGACGAGGCCGCGGCCGCAGAGCGCCTGGCCGCCTACTTCGAAGAACACGACCGCGAGGTCTGGATTGACGAGGTTGGCAACGTCCGCGCGCCGGGCGACGACAGCGTCCTGCTCACCTCGCACATCGACACCGTGCCCGGCGAGATACCCGTGGAAATTGCGCCCGCAGAAGACGGCTCCGGAGACGCCCTCTGGGGCCGCGGCAGCGTGGACGCGACCGGTCCGCTCGCCGCGATGGCGGCTGCCGCCGTTTCGACCGGCGCGAGTTTCGTCGGCGTGGTGCGCGAAGAGACCGACTCCCTCGGCGCGCGCCACCTCGTCGAGACCCGCGAGTCGGTTCCCGACGCGGTGGTGAACGGCGAACCGAGCGGCTCGAACGGCATCACGCTCGGCTACCGCGGGTTCCTGCCCGGGACGTACATCGCGACGAGCGAGTCCGGGCACACCTCCCGGCCCGAGAACAACGCACTCCAGGACGCCATCGCGTGGTGGAGCGCGGTGGCCGAGGAGTTCGCCGTCCCCGAAGACACGCCCGTCTTCGAGCAAGTGACGGCGAAACCAACTGACTTCCACGGCGGGACGACCGAAGACGGCCTCGCGGTGGAAGCGACCGCCACCATCCAGTTTCGCATCCCGCCGAGTCTCACCGCGGACGACATCCGCGAGATTGCGGAGTCGCACCTCCACACGGGAACCATCACCTGGCGTCGCCACATCCCGCCCGTGATGATGAGTCCCCGGACGCCAATCGCCCGGGCGTTTCGCGTGGCGATTCGCAAAGAAAGCATGAAACCGCGCTTGCTCCGGAAGACCGGCACGAGCGACATGAACATCTTCGCCGGCGAGTGGGACTGCCCGATGGTGACCTACGGACCCGGGAACTCTGACCTGGACCACGCGCCGAACGAACACCTCCCCCTCGCGAAGTTCGACCGCGCCGTGTCGGTGCTCGAATCCGTCTGTGAGAACTTGCAATCATGACCCGTCACTTCCTCGATATCGACGACCTCTCGACCGACGAACTGTCCGACGTGCTCGACACGGCGACCGAACTGAAAGCCGCCGTCGAAGCCGGCGAGCAACACGAGTGGCTCTCGAACCAGACGCTCGGGATGCTGTTCGAGAAGCCGAGCACGCGAACGCGAATCTCTTTCGAGACGGGGATGACCCAGTTGGGCGGGCACGCCATCTTCCTCGGTCCCGACGACATCCAGTTGAGCCGCGGCGAACCGCTCAAAGACACCTCACGAGCGGTCTCGCGGTACGTCGATTTCCTCATGGCGCGCGTGTTCGACCACGCCGACCTCGTGGAACTCGCGACGTATTCGGACGTGCCCGTGGTGAACGGCCTCACCGACGACGCCCACCCCTGCCAGACGCTCGCCGACCTGCTCACCATCAAAGAGCAGTTCGGTGGCTTCGACGACGTGTCGGTCGCGTGGGTCGGCGACGGGAACAACGTCGCCCAGTCGTTCGTCCTCGGCGCGGCGATGGTCGGCCTCGACGTGACGGTGGCGACGCCCGAAGATTACGAACTCGACGAGGCCGTCGTCGGCACGGCGGCCGGCCTCGGGCAAGCCCCCGACATCACGACCGATCCGCAGGAGGCAGTTGCGGGCGCGGACGTGGTCTACACCGACGTCTGGGTCAGCATGGGCCAGGAGAACCAGCGGGCGATGAAGTTGGAGGCGTTCGACGGCTTCCAGTTGAACGAGACGCTGCTCGACGACGAGACACTCGTCATGCACTGCCTGCCCGCCCACCGCGGCGAGGAGATTACCGACGCCGTGATGGAATCCGAGCGCTCCATCGTCTGGCAGCAGGCCGAAAATCGCATGCACGCCCAGAAGGCGCTGCTCACCTTCCTCGCCGACGCCGAGTGACTGATAACGGTTGCTCGCGTCGTCTCCGCCAATGGCGTCACCCCTCGTCGTCGATGCAGGCGAACTGACCGCAGACGAGATTCTCACCGCAATCCGCGACGGCCAGCGCGTCGTGGTCAAAACGTCGATGCTCGGCACGCCGAAACAAGTCACCCTCCGGTACGACGGCGACGTCTTCTACTGCGATACGCCGACCCGACTGCACAAACACACGACCGAAGAGGAGATGCGGACCTGCATCCTCAAAAACGGCTACACCCGCGACGCGGCGGAAGCCGACGAATCGGGGTAAGCCACCGGTAACGCCGGGTTTTATTCGCATCCCGGACATATTGCGGGCATGGTATCGGCCGATCCAGACCCCCAGCGATTTCGCGATTTGATGGTCGGCGGCGAGCCGGGCTTCGAGGGCGTCATGACCTGCGTCTTCGACATCCAGACCCACGAGAGCCGCACCTATCTCATGTTGCTCGACAACCCCGGCAGCACCGTCGCCGAACTGGCAGCGCAGATGGAGCGCGACCGGAGTAACGTCAATCGCTCGCTCGCCACGCTACTGGAAAAAGGCCTCGCAAACCGCGAGCGCCGCCTGCTCGACGGTGGTGGCCACGTCTATCAGTACACGGCAACCGACCTCCCCGAAGCCCGTGAACTCATGCACGAGACACTCGATGAGTGGGCCGCCTACGTCCACAGCCGTATCGACGAGTTCGGCGAGGAGAAAGAAGCGTAGAGCTATTTTTTCGAGTCGTACTACTCTACTTCGTCTACCCGGTTAATGTCCACTTCTGAACCAGATTTGTGAATCTCGATAATTACGTCTAATGGCGGTTCTGGAGTCCATGAAAATGAGAGGGTGGTATTCCCGTCAGAGGCGGTGATATTGAGTTCTTCACTCTCATTGACGGATAGCAGTTCTTCCTCTACGGTACCTGCTTCAACCACCATACTCGTATTCAAGAGTTCCTCCCCAGCAGTATTTTTGACACTAACGGAGATATTGTGAGAGAAATCCATTCTATTTGTGAGTTTCAGTTTTGAAGGTCCACTTGGCGTAGGTAAAGCGGTAGTTGTAGTTTTATTTTCAGTGTGAGTTGTTTCAGAAACAGTCGTTTGAATGTGCTTAGTTTGTGTTGTGGGTTGATTCAATGTAGTACACCCCGCAACAGATATCGCTAACACCACGAGAACAGTTGTTTTCATCAGTTTCACAGACATGATTTTTGAAATTAACTATTTGATAGTGGCAAGTATCTTCTGGTGGTGTCCGATGAGCGAAAGGAGTAAGAAGTTACAGAACCAATCCGCTGTCGAATTATTGTCCACCTGGGCAATAGAAGCCTGTCCGATTCTTACACCAATCGCCTCCTTTTTGCATCCACACTGCTTTGGCGCGAACAATGACGAATCTCCAGCTGGAACCCGAACCCGAGGTTCCCGACGTAGCAGACGACGGCGTCTGGCTCGCGTGTATCGAGTGCGGTGAGGCCCACGCACCCTTCGACGACATCCTCTACACCTGTCCAACGTGCGACGGCCTGCTCGAAGCACGCTACGACTCCTACCCAACCTTTGACGACTTCTCGGGCCGAGGCGTCTGGCGGTACAGCGCGACCATGCCCGTCGAGATGGGCGTCACGCTCCAGGAGGGCGACACGCCGCCCTACCCCGTCCCCGAAATCGAGGACGAAGTCGGCGTTTCGTACCTCCGCATCAAGCACGAGGGCATGAACCCGACGGGCAGTTTCAAGGACCGCGGCATGACCGTCGGCGTGCAGGTCGCCCGCGTCCTCGGCGTGGACCGCCTCGCGTGTGCGAGCACGGGGAACACGTCTGCGGCCCTCGCTGCGTACGGAACCCGCGCCGGTCTCGAAACGCTCGTCTTGCTGCCAGCCGGGAAAGTGGCAGCCGGGAAAGTCGCACAGGCCAGCCTCCACGGCGCGCGCATTCTGGAAGTCGATGGCAACTTCGACACCTGCCTCGACATCGTTTCGGACCTCGCAGACCGCGGTGAAGCCTACTTGCTGAACTCGCTGAACCCGTTCCGCCTTGAGGGTCAGAAGACGATTGGCCTGGAGATTCTCGAATCCGTCCGTGATGAAACTGGGGAATTCCCCGACCGAATCGTCCTGCCCGTCGGCAACGCCGGGAACACGGCGGCGCTCTACAAGGCGTTCCGCGAACTCGTCGCGTCGGGCGAACTTGCGGAAGACGAGGTACCGAAACTGACCGGCGTGCAGGCCGAGGGTGCAGCGCCGATGGTCGAGGCCATCGAAAACGGCGCGGACGAGGTGACGCGCTGGGACGAAGTCGAGACGAAGGCGACGGCCATCCGCATCGGGAACCCGGTGAACGCGCCAAAGGCACTCCCCGGAATTCGCGCGACGGGCGGGACGGCCATCGCCGTTTCGGACGAGGAGATTACCGACGCACAGCGCTCCCTCGCAGAGGAAGGCGTGGGAGTCGAACCCGCGAGTGCGGCCTCCGTCGCGGGCCTCCGAAAGCTTCGTGAGCAGGGCGTCATTTCTGCTGATGAGCGCGTGGTCTGTCTCACGACGGGCCACCTGCTCAAGGACCCCGACGCGGCGGCGGCCGCGGGCCGCGACCCCGAGCCAGTGCCGGGCACGACCGAGGGCGTTCTCTCGCATCTCTCGGAGTAAACCGAGAGACGGCGGCGGTTCGTGAGACGTGCGTGTGCTCCGCGTCTCACGTCCGTCTGACTCACATTCATGTGGGAGTGTGACATAGTGTGTAATCCCCGAATCATGTCACAGCGAAGTCGGCTCGATAGTCCGCGTGGGGTGGACGACGACCTCTCTCCCAACAAACGCGCAATGTACCAGACGAGAATCGCCGCGCTGAAATCAGAAATCAAGAGCCTCGAAGCAGAGCTCAAGGCCGCAGAACAGCGTACTGAGGCCATCGTCGACCAGTACGAGCAGATTCTCGAAGCACGCACGAGTGCCCCTCGTGAGGCAGACACGGATGCAGACCCAGATTCCCACCAGACAGCGCAGACCGCGAAAGAACGCGTCCAACAGTTCCTGACTCGGTAGCCCCCCACTGTAAGCGACTCCCACCTCGGTTCGGGGCCGTTCTCACCCCCCTTCCTCCAATACTCGTCCGCCAGAGAGCGCTCAGTCGTCGAGCGTAATCGTCCGAATCTCGATGATGCGCTCGTCGTTCTCGATGGTTTCCTTGCTTTCGGCCGTGAGTTCGTCGTCTAAGTTGTAGACCGAAAGCGCCTCTCCGCCGATGGTTTCGCGGGCGTTGAACATCCCCGCGATGTTGATGCCGGCGTCGCCGAGGACCGTCCCGATGAACCCGATGACACCCGGCGCGTCGTAGTTGCGGGCGACGAGCATCTGGCCGTGCGGGATGGCGTCCACGCGGTAGCCGTCGATGCGGACGATGCGCGGGTCGTTACCCGCAAAGAGCGTTCCGGAAACGGCGAGTTCGTCGCCGTCTTCGTTCCCGACGGTGACCGTGATGAGACTCTGGAAGTCCTCAGACTGGTGAGACTTCGACTCGACTACGTCGATGCCGCGCTCGTCTGCGATACGCGGGGCGTTTACGGCGTTGACCTGCCATTCGAGCGGTTCGAACACACCCTTGAGCGCGCTCGCCGTCACGAGGTCGATGTCCTCTGCGGCGATGTCCCCAGCGTAGGTGACCTCGACCTTCCCGATACGGTCGCCGTAGAGCTGGGCTGCGACCTTGCCCGCCGTCTCCGCGAGGTCGATGTACGGCTTGACCCGCGGGAAGGCACTCTCGTCCATCGACGGCGCGTTGAGCGCGTTCATGACCGGTTCTTCTGCGAACGCGGCGAGAATTTGGTCTGCGATGCTCGTCGAGACGCTCTCCTGGGCGGCTTCCGTGCTCGCACCGAGATGGGGCGTGACGACGACGTTATCGACCGAGAGCAGCGGGTTGTCCGGCGAGATTGGCTCGTCCGCAAACACGTCGAGGGCCGCGCCCTTGAGCACGCCGTCGGCGCAGGCCGCTGCGAGCGCCTCCTCGTCTACGATGCCGCCGCGGGCGCAGTTGACGACGTAGCCGCCTTCTAACTGGGCGAGTTCTGCTTCGCCGATGAGGTTCGCCGTCTCGGGCGTGAGCGGCGTGTGAATCGTGAGGAAATCCGCCTTCGAAAGACAATCAGAGAGGTCCACGAGTTCCGCGCCAATCTGGGCGGCGCGGTCCTCGGAGATGTAGGGGTCGTAGGCGACGAGGTCCATGCCGAGCGCCCCGAGGCGCTTTGCGACTTCCTGGCCGACCCGCCCGAGGCCGAGGATGCCGAGGGTCTTGCCGTTGAGTTCCGTCCCGAGGTAGTCGCCCTTGGCCCACTCGCCCGCTTTCAGGCGGATGTGTGCCTGCGGGATGTTCCGGGCAGCGGCGAAGGCCATCGCGACGGTGTGCTCTGCAGCGGCTCGCACGTTCCCTTCGGGTGCGTTCGCGACGATGACGCCGTGTTCGGTGGCGGCGTCGATGTCGATGTTGTCCACGCCGATGCCGGCTCGCCCGACGATGATGAGGTCGGTTGCAGTCTCGAACACGGCGGCAGAAACGTCAGTTCCAGACCGGACGACGAGTGCGTGTGCGTCAGAAACAGCGTCGAGGAGTGCATCACCTTCGACGTCGTAAGCCGTCTCTACATCGTGGCCCGCTTCACGGAGTTGCTGAAGCCCTGCCTCAGCGATGGGGTCCGTGACGAGTACGTTCATGTCTCGGCAGAACGGGGCGTGAAGGTTAACGCTTTCTCCACTCGCTACAAATGCCGCCTTCTCCCGGTGGTAGCACGACGCTCTGTGCATCGTGACCTTTTATATGACTGACTCGAAGGACAACATGACGTGAGGGATTCTGAGCGCGGCGACGGTGCTGATTCACGCACGTCTGAGTCCCTACTCCGTGCCGACGCCGTCACCGAGAGAACGAACGTTCTCATCGCAGGCCCAGCGATGACCGAAAAGCGCCGTCTCGCGCTCTCGCTCGTCGGCGGCGCAGACGACAACGGCGCACTGTTCATCACCACGAGCAAGAACGCGACCCAAATTCGCCGCGAGTTCGAAGCGGTCACGGGCGGGTCTGGCGATGCCCTCCGCGTCGTCGACTGTGTGGGCGGCGACCAGCAGTTCGGCCGGGAGAGCGACGACAGGCGGACGAGTTACGTCTCGTCTGCGGCGGACATGACCGGCATCGGCATCGCGGCGACCGGCATGATGCAACAACTGTACCGCGACGACTCGGTAGAAGACGTGCGCGTCGGCCTGAGTTCGCTTTCGACGATTCTCATGTTCGCGGACCTGAAACGGCTGTACCAGTTCACGCACGTGCTCACCGGCCGCATCGAGAGCGTCGGCTTTCGCGGGGTGTTCACGCTCGATTCGACGGCCGCGGACGAAGAGACCCTCAACATTCTCAAGCAACTGTTCGACGTGTACGTAGAGACCAGAGACACCGACGACGGCCTCGAACTCCGCGTGCGCGGCGACGACATCGGCCCCCGTGAGTGGACGCCGTACTAATTTCGAACGAGCAATTCCTGCCCGGTTGACGAAGTCATTCTCGCTAACGTCTGCCGAAGACGGAACGCTCAAGTCCCATCGCCCGGCGGATTGCGTATGGAACTGGTCGCATTCGACTTCGACGGGACGCTCTCCGATTCGGAGATGACGGTCCTGCTCGGAGACCGCTGTGGCGTCGCCGCCGAGATGGCGGACATCACGGAACGGGCGATGAACAACGAACTCAGCTACGCTGAGAGCCTTCGCTCGCGGGCAGAACTGCTCGCCGGCCTCGCAGACGAAGAAGCGCAGACGGCCTTCGACGCGGTTCGCCTGCGTCCTGGCGCGGCCGACCTCATCCGCAAACTCCGCGAGGCGGGCGTCCACGTCGCCATCCTCACCGGCGGATTCGAACGCGGCGTCGAGGCGGCGCTCGCCCGTGAAGGCGTCTCCGTCGATACCATCGTCGCGAACCGCCTGCTCGTCGAAGACGGTGAATTGACGGGGGAAGTCGAAGGGCCGCTCATCGAGGGCACGAAAGACACGGCGCTCGAAAACCTGACCACAGACCTCGGCATCGACCTCCGAGACACCGTGGCCGTCGGCGACGGCGCGAACGACCTGCCGATGCTCAAAGTCGCGGGCCTCGCGGTTGGCTACCTGCCGAAACCGGCGGTCAGGCCGCACTGTCAAATCGTCGTCGCGCGGATGGACCGCCTCGAAAAAGTGCTTACAGAAGACGGCGTCCTCTAGTTCGAGGCTGCGTCTATCGCCTGGTCTAGGTCCGCGAGGATGTCCGCTGGGTCTTCGAGACCCACGGAGAGGCGGACGAGGTCCGGCCTGACGCCGCTCGATTCCTTTTCCTCCTCGGTGAGTTGCTGGTGGGTCGTACTCGCCGGGTGGATAATGAGCGTCTTCGCGTCGCCGACGTTCGCGAGCAGACTCGCGAGTTGCGTCGATTCGGTCATCTTCTTGGCCGTCTCGTAGCCGCCTTCGAGGCCGAAGGTGAGCATGCCGCCGTAACCGCCGTCTAAATACTTCGTCGCGTTGTCGTGGGTCTCGTGACTTTCGAGACCGGGGTAGGTCACCCACGCCACGTCCGGGTGGTCGTCTAAGTACTCGGCGACGATCTGGGCGTTCTCGCAGTGGCGCTCCATGCGCAGTGGCAGCGTCTCCAGTTTCTGGAGCGTGGTCCACGCGTCGAACGGCGACTGTGGGTTACCGAGGTCGCGTAGGCCGCGGGCGAGCGCCGTCACGGTGAACGCCGCCTCGCCGAAGCGTTCGCGGAAGTTCACGCCGTGGTAGGCGGGGTTGTCTTCGGTGATTTCTGGGTAGTCGCCGTCCTCCCACGGGAAGGTTCCCGAGTCGATGAGTGCGCCGCCAACCGTCGTCCCCGCGCCGGTAATCCACTTGGTCGTGGAGTGCCAGATGAGGTCTGCGCCGTGGTCGAACGGGTTGCACAGATACGGCGTCGCGAACGTGTTGTCCACGAACAGCGGCACGTTGTTCTCGTGCGCGATATCGGCAAGACGCTCGAAGTCCGGCGTCACGAGCGCGGGGTTGCCGATGGTCTCGACGTGGACGTAGGCGGTATCCTCGTCGATGGCTTCCGCGTAGCCCTCGTAGTCGAGTGGGTCGACGAAGCGCGTGGTGACGCCACGGCGCGGCGCGGAGTGGCTGAGGTAGGTGTGGGTGCCGCCGTAGATGGCCGACGACGACACGACGTTCTTGCCCGCCTCCGCGAGGATGAAGTTCGCGAGGTCGAACGACGCCATGCCCGAGGAGGTGGCGAGTGCGCCGACGCCGCCTTCGAGTGCGGCGAGGCGTTCCTGCAGCATCGTCACGGTCGGGTTCATCAGCCGCGAGTAGATGTTGCCCTCCTCTTCGAGCGCGAAGAGGCGTGCTGCGTGGTCTGCGTCGTCGAAGACGTACGAGGTCGTCTGGTGAATCGGTGGTGCGCGTGCGCCCGTCGCCGGGTCGGGGTCCTGTCCCGCGTGCAGGCTCTGGGTCGCAAAGCGCGGCGAATGCTCGTCTGTCATTGTTCGTGCCCCAGTTATTTCTACAAGTAATATAAAAGTATGCAATATGCCGGGCAATAATTGCCCCGGGCTACGACAGACGATCGGATTGACAAGTTATACGAACCGTCCCGCCGATGAGAATGACTATGCTTCGGGCGATTTCGCGACGACTGGTCGGGTTCGTGAGCGACTACCCACTCAAAACGACTGGTGCCGTGGCGGCCCTCGTCGCTGGCGCAGTCGCCTACCGGTCGCTTACAGCAGTCGCGACTGCCGGCGGCACGAGCACGATGGGCCTCACGCCGACCCACCTCCTCGAATTCGCGAGCACCCACCCGGCCTACGTGCTCGCCCTCGTTGTCGGTCTCGGGTTCGTCGCGCTCGCGGAGTAGTCAGTTCCCGAAGAGACTCGTGTGGACGGGCGCAAACTGGCGGTCTGATTTGTCCGTGACGGTGTCGGTCACGGCCCGCCCACCGACGCCCGCTTCGAGGAAGTCGGCGAGTGGCGGGCCGACCTTCTCGGGTTCGACAAGGAACGCGTCGTGGCCGTGGTCGGACGTGATTTTGTGGTGGGCCGTCGGCGTGTCGTTCTGTCTGAACGCGACTGCGAGGTCCTCCGCTTGCTCGGTGGTGAAGTGCCAGTCACCGGTAAACGAGAGGAGGAGCGCCTCGCCGGTGAACGCGCCGAGCGCGTCCGCATCGGACTCGTAGCCCGCAGACAGGTCGTAGTTGTCCATCGCCCGCGTCAGGTAGAGATAGCTGTTGGCGTCGAAGCGTTCGACGAACTTCTCGGCCTGATAGTCGAGGTAGGATTCGACGTCGCGGTAGGGGAAGAACGCGGCCGCCGGGTCCACTGGGAACGAGTCGCGAGCGGCGTCTCTGCCGGCCGACCGGCGACCGAACTTGCGCTCCATCGAGTGCTTCGAGAGGTACATCGTGTGCCCAATCTGACGGGCGAGCGCGAGGCCGTCTTTCGGCGCGGGGCCGTCGTAGTAGTCCCCGCCGTTCCAGTTCGCGTCGGTCGTAATCGCTCGCCGCGCGATGGCATCGAGGGCGAGACACTGGGAGTCGAGCCGGGCGGCGGTGGCGACGGCCACGACGAGGTCCACCTGGTCGGGATGGCGCTTGGCCCAGTCGAGGGCGTTCATGCCACCGACGCTCCCGCCGACGACGGCGTGCAGATTCGGGACGCCGAGGTGGTCGAGCAGTTCGCGCTGGGCACGGGTCCAGTCGCCGACGGTCACCGGCGGGAAGTCGGTCCCCCACGGGTCGCCCTCGGGACCTTCGCTCGCCGGGCCGGTCGAGCCGTAACACGACCCCGGAACGTTCGCGCAGACGACGTAATATTCGGTGGTGTCGATAGCCTTGCCGGGGCCGACGATGTCGTCCCACCACGCCGTCGCCTGGCCGCCGTGGCTCCCCCGGCGGAGGCCCGAGACGTGAGCACTCCCAGTGAGAGCGTGACAGACCAGTACCGCGTTTTCGCCCGTGAACTCGCCGTAGGTCTCGTAGGCGAGCTCGAGATTCGGAATCGACTCGCCACACTCGAATTCGAACGCGCCGAGTTCGGCGACGTCGTGGGTGTTCATGGCAGTGCCTCGGCTAAATCTGCGATGATGTCGTCCACGTCCTCGATGCCGACCGAGAGCCGAATCAGGTCCGGCAGGACGCCGCTTTCTAACTGTTCTTCCTCCGTGAGCTGGGCGTGGGTCGTGCTCGCCGGGTGGATGAGCAGCGTCTTCGCGTCGCCGACGTTCGCGAGGAAACTCGCGAGATCGGTGCGCTCACAGACGCCCTTGGCCGCGTCGTAGCCGCCTTTCGGGCCGAAGGCAATCATGCCGCCGTAGCCTCCCGAAAGGTACTTCGAGGCGTTGTCGTGGGTCTCGTGGTCGGGGAGTCCGGGATACGTCACCCACTCGACGCCGGGGTGGTCTGCGAGGAACTCGGCGACCGCCTGGGCGTTCTCGCAGTGGCGCTCCATCCGAAGGGGGAGGGTTTCGATGCCCTGGAGCGTGACCCACGCGTTAAACGGTGACTGCCCGCTTCCCGTGCTCCTGACGGCGCGGTGGCGGGCCGTCTCCACGAGTGCCCGGTCGCCAAAGCGCTCCGCGAAGTTCGTCCCGTGGAAGGCCGGATTCGGCTGGCCCACTTCAGGATAGTCGTGCCAATCGAACTCGCCGCCGGCGATGAGTGCGCCGCCAACCGTCGTTCCCGACCCGTGAAGCCACTTGGTCGTCGAGTGCCAGATGAGGTCTGCGCCGTGGTCGAACGGGTTGCACAGATACGGCGTCGCGAACGTGTTGTCGACGAAGAGCGGTGCGCCGCGTTCGTGCGCAATCTCCGCGATGCGTGCTAAATCGGGCGTCACGAGCGCCGGGTTCGAGATGCTCTCGACGTGGACGTAGGCGGTGTCCTCGTCGATTGCCTCGGCGTAGGCGTCGTAATCGAGCGTCGGAACGAACCGCGGTTCGATGCCTCGATTCCCCGCCGTGTTCGAGAAGTACGAATGAGTACCGCCGTAGATGGAAGCCGCGGAGACGATGTTGTCGCCAGGGCGGGCGAGCGTCGTGGTGGCGGCGTCGAGGGCGGCCATCCCCGCCGACGTGGCGAGTGCCGCGCTCCCGCCTTCGAGCGAGGCGAGACGGGCTTCGAGCATGGCCGTCGTGGGGTTCGAAAAGCGCGAGTAGATGTTACCGTCGTCTTCGAGCGAGAACCGGGCGGCGGCCGTCGCCGCGTCCGGGAAGACGTACGATGTCGTCTGGTAGATGGGCGGGGCACGCGCCCCTGTCGCAGGGTCCGGCTCCTGGCCCGCGTGCAGACAGCGCGTGGCAAAGCCCGGCCGCTCTGAGTCAGTCATGTGTCTGACTCATATTTCTCTACGTTTCTATAACTGCCAGTATAGGCAATACCTGCTGGGTGCGGATTCGGAGGTGTAAAAGGTGGGTCAGCGCACGAATTCGGAAGCTGCGAGCAGACGATGGTGCGCTGGGAACGCACTTCTGAAATCGGGTAGACGACTTCCTCCGCGGGGAGTTCTTCTTGCTCACTGAGTTTCGAGAGAGTTACAGAGCAACTAACGCGCCTGATAGTCACTCTATTGAGAATGTCCGGAGTGCGTCTTTTGGCGGTGAATGGCTCATTATTCGCCAAGCACAGAGGTTTAGCCCGTACAGGTGCTTCCTACTCGTATGGTCGGGTCCGACCGATTTCGCCTCGCGCTCGTGGTATTCGTCGTCCTGTTCGCCCAGGTCCTCCTGTACCCTGGCGTCCCGGACCTGCTCGCCGCGCTCGGCGCGACTACCAGCCTCGACGCTGGGATGTGGTTTCTCACCGCCGAGTTCCTCGGCTTCGTGCTGTTCGCCGGCCTCTGGGGCACGCTGAGCGACGCCACCGGCCGCAGAGCCCCCTACATCGCGCTCGGCGCACTCGGCGGAGCCGTCGGCTACGCCCTGCTCGCGTCGCTTCCGGTCGTGGGCGTCTCCGCCTTCGGCGCGGTGCTCGTCCTCCGATTCCTCCAGGGAGCCGTCACCATCGCCGCCTTCTCGCTCGCGATGACAATGCTCATGGACTTAGACGGCGGTCACGGCAAGAACATGGGTGCTGCGGGCATCGCCATCGGCCTCGGCACCGCACTCGGCGCACCGCTCGGCGGCCGGCTCACGACAATTGACCCGCTCGCGCCGCTCTATCTGGCGAGCGGCCTCCTCACCGTGGTCGCCTTCCTCACGATATTCGTCACCGACCGCGCCCCGAAGAATCACGACGGCCTCGCCGCGGCTCTCGCCGGTCTCCGCGCGAAACCCGTCCTCCTCCTGCCCTACGCCTTCGGCTTCATCGACCGCCTGACGGCGGGCTTTTTCGCCCTCGTCGGGACGTTCTACTTCCGGACGGCCTTCGGCCTCGACGCCGCCCAGACCGGTCTCATCCTCGCGCTGTTTTTCGTCCCGTTCGCCCTGCTCCAGTATCCCTTCGGCATCCTCTCTGACCGCATCGGCCGGGTCGGGCCGGTCGTCGTCGGGTCGGGCCTCTACGGCGTGGCCGTCATCGCCGTCGGCGTCGTTCCGACGCTGGACGCCGCCCGCGCTGGAATGGTCGTCGTCGGCATCCTCGGCGCGCTCATGGCCCCGGCGACGATGGCGCTCGTAAACGACCTCTCGCGGGACACCGAACGCGGCATCGCCATGGGCGGGTTCAACATCTTCGGGAGTATCGGCTTCCTCACCGGCATCGTGGTCGGCGGGGCCGTCGCGGACACCTACGGCTTCCTCGCCGCCTTCCTCGTCGCTGGTGGCCTCGAAATCGTCGTCGCACTGGTCGCGCTACCGGTGTTCGTGCGACTGAACCTGGAGAAAAAATCGCTGTTCGGCGCGGAACCCGACGCAGATTAGCCGACCG
Source organism: Haladaptatus sp. DYSN1 (assembly GCF_029489995.1). Lineage (NCBI taxonomy): Archaea > Methanobacteriati > Methanobacteriota > Halobacteria > Halobacteriales > Haladaptataceae > Haladaptatus > Haladaptatus sp. DYSN1. The sequence continues at coordinate 358,259 of NZ_CP120470.1, read as the reverse complement.
TGATGAGTTCGTAGCCCTCGGAGACGAGTTCGCCCACGTCCGGGCCGTGGTTTTCCCGTCCGCCGAGGAGTTCGACGCCCGCCTCTTCGACGTCGTCGTAGACGCCGAAGGCGTTTGCACAGTAGCCACACGCACCAGCGATGAGGCCGCGCTCTCGTGCCTCGTCGTAGTACGTGTTCACCGGGTTGTCCGGCTTTTCATCGAGGACGGCGGGCCACTCGGTCGCCGCGCCGTCGAAGTAGACTTCTGCGGTGTACCCGGCGTCGTCTAAGTCCAGCGCGTACTCAATGCCGTTCGCTGCGGGTCCGATGCTCTTTTTGTCCGCGTTCAGGAGAATCGCGAATTTCTTGTCGGCCATTTGCGTCCGGGCCTGTGGACGGTCGAGAGGTAAGTGGCAGGCGGGTGGACGACGTGTTCGCACAACCAACCCAGCTAAAAGAGCCGCGTGTTCAGCCGTCCAGTTCGGCGCGAGCCGCGTCGAGTCCGGCTTCCGTGTCGGCGTCGAATCCGGCGTCGTTCATAGCCTCGCCGACCGTCCGAATGCCTCGGAGAATCTGGTCGTCGTCTAAGTTCCCCATGTTCGAGACGCGGAAGATACGCCCGCCGAGGTGGGCCTGCCCGCCGCTGATGGAGACGTTGCGCTCTTTGACGGCGTCGAAGAAATCGCTCGGCGATTCTTTGATGCTCTCGGGTAGCGAGACGGCGGTGAGCGTGTTCGAGTAGCTCGAGTCGTCGTTGAGTGCGGCGAACAGCGAGAGACCCATCGCCTCGAATCCGGCGCGGAAGGCGGCCGACTGACGGCGGTGGCGGGCGATGCGCGTCGACATCGTCTCGTCTTCGATTTGTTCGACGGCGACCGCGAGCGCCCGAAACAGCGGGACGGCGCTCGTAAACGGCGTCTGATGGGAGTCGGCCTTGCGCAGATGCCACTCCAGGTCCTCGTAGAAGGGAGCGCTTTCGCCGTCCAGATGCTCGACGGCGCGGTCTGCGACGTACATCGCGCTCACGCCGGGCGGTGCGGCGAGCGCCTTCTGGGAGTCGGTGATGGCGATATCGACGTTCCAGTCGTCGATTTTGAACTCGTCGCCGCCGATGCTGGTGACGCCGTCCACGACGAAGCGAGCGTCCGCGGCGGCGGCGAGTTCGCCGACCTGCTCGACCGGGTTCAGAATCCCCGTCGAGGTTTCGTTGTGAACCATCGTCACCACGTCCGTCTCGTCGGTGATGACGTCGGCGACGGCGTCGAGGTCGAACGATTCACCCCAGTCGACTTCGACGGCCGAAACCTGCGCGTGGCGGTCTGCGATGCGCTTGAACCGACGACCGAACTTGCCGTTTACGAGCGCGACGACCTCGCTGTCGTCGTGGGTGAGGTTCGCGACGGCGGCTTCCATGCCCATCGTCGCCGTGCCGTTCAGAATGAGGCTCGTTCCTCCCGCGGACGTACAGGACCCGTCGAGCGTCGAACATTCGAAGATGTAGTCGAGCCCGGACTGCGCGCGGGCGTAGGTCGCTTCGAACTCGGCCGAGCGGTGAGAGACCATAGACCCATCCATGGCTCGTCGCACGGCGTCGGTTATCGGGACTGGTCCTGGGTTCAGCAGGAGGAACTCCTCCGACATATCTCCCACTTCGAGGCCCAACAGATAACCCCTGTGGGTTTGGCCAAGTCTCGCCAGTGTTCAGGCATGTTCACACGCGACTGTCGGCGCCGTGCCCCGGAGATTTTAGCACCGGGCGACCGAAGCGTCGGTAATGACCGACGGCGACGACAATCCCTATCTCGACGACCCCGAAACCGAGTTTCGCCCCCTCGCCGACCTGAGCGAGGACGAAGCAGCCGAGGAGGTCGAATTGCTTCGCGAGGCCATCCACTATCACGACCGACGGTACTACGTCGAAAACCAACCACTCATCGCAGACCGGGTCTACGACGCGCTGTTCAGCCGCCTCCAGGACTTAGAGGACGCCTTCGACCTCTGGGCGGAAGACAGTCCGACCCGCCGGGTGGGCGAGGAACCGCTCGACGAACTCGAAACCGTCGAACACGTCGCCCCGATGAAGTCCATCGACTCCTCCGGCGAGGAGACCGACGTGCGCGCTTTCGACCAGCGCGTCCGGAACGCGGTCGGTGAGGTGGCCTACTTCTGCGAACCGAAGTTCGACGGCCTCTCGGTCGAAGTCGTCTACGAGGACGGGCGCTACGTTCGGGCAGCCACCCGCGGCGACGGCGTCACGGGCGAGGACGTGACCGCGAACGTGCGAACCATTCGATCTGTCCCCCAGCGGCTCCACGGTGACCACCCCGACACCCTCGTCGTGCGCGGCGAGGTGTTCATGCCCCGAGACGCCTTCCAGGCGCACAACCGCGAGCGCATCGAGGCCGGAGACGACCCCTTCGCCAACCCCCGAAACGCGGCGGCAGGGACGCTCCGCCAACTCGACCCGCAGATTACCGCACAGCGACCCCTCGACTGTTTCTTCTTCGGCGTGCTCGAATCGAGCCGCGAGTTCGAAACCCACGAGGAGCAACACGATTTGCTTCCCGAGTGGGGCCTCAAATCATCCGCCCGGTCGAAACGCGTGCCCGACATCGACGGCGCAATCGGGTATCGAGACGACCTGCAGGCGGCCCGAGACGACCTGAACTACGAAATCGACGGGACGGTCATCAAGGTGAACGACCTCGCGGCATGTGCGGAACTTGGCTCCACGTCGCGAGCCCCGCGGTGGGCCTACGCCTACAAGTTCCCGGCGCGAACCGAGCAGACGCGCATCGCCGACATCGTCGTGCAGGTGGGCAGAACCGGCCGCCTGACGCCCGTCGCCCTGCTCGACCCGGTGGACGTGTCGGGGGTCACCGTCTCCAGAGCGACCCTCCACAACCCCGGCGAAATCGAGTCGCTGAACGTGAACGTGGGCGACGAGATCCGCGTCGAGCGCGCCGGAGACGTGATTCCGTACGTCTCGGAAGTTGTCGAGAAACACTCCGAGGGACACTTCGAGTACCCAGACACCTGCCCTGTCTGTGACAGTCCGGTCGAGCGCGAGGGGCCACTCGCGTTCTGTACCGGCGGGTTCGCCTGCCGCGCCCAACTCGAACGCGCCGTCCAGCACTACGCCAGTCGGAGCGCACTCGACATCGAGGGTCTCGGCGCAGAGAAGGTGGTTCAACTCATCGACGCCGACCTCATCGAGACCATCGCCGACCTCTACACCCTCTCGCGGGAGGACCTGGTTGAACTCGAGGGGTGGGGCGAGAAGAGCGCGGACAACCTGCTCGCGGAACTCGACGCCGCAAAACAGCCCGCCCTCGCTGACTTCCTCGTCGGACTCGGCATCCCGTCGGTCGGGCCGACCACGGCTCGGTCGCTCGCCCGAGAGTTCGGAACCCTCGACGCCGTCATGGAAGCAAGTGAAGCAGCGTTACAGGACGTGCCGGACGTCGGTCCGACGGTCGCCAGTGACATCCACGCCTTCTTCGACTCCGAGGAGAACCGCCGCGTCATCGAGCAGTTACGCGAGCGCGGTGTCGAACCCGAGACGGCAGAGACGGCCGCCGGAAACGAACTCGACGGTCTCACCTTCGTGTTCACCGGCAGTCTCTCGGAGATGACTCGCGGCGAGGCACAGGAACTCGTCCAGCAACACGGGGCGAACGCCACAGGAAGCGTCTCCGGGAACACCGACTACCTCGTCGCCGGGGAGAATCCGGGCGCGAGTAAAACGAACGATGCGGAGGAAAACGACGTGCCGATTCTCGACGAGAAAGCGTTCTGGGACCTGCTCGAAACAAAGGGCGTCACTGCTTCCAGATGAGCCCCGAGATGTCTCCCGAGAGGACGACTTCGTCCGCCTCGTTCGTACACGTCGTGGTCGCGTCGATATTGTAGCGGTCTTCTCGCTCGTCGATGGTGTCGAGAACCATCTCGCAGGTGATGGTTTCGCCGGTGAAGACGGGTCGGCGAAACCGAAACTCCATCGTGTGCGCGAGGAAGTTGATGTCGCCGCCGAGTTTGGTGGGGAGGGTAGCGGTGAGCAGGCCCTGAGCCATGAGTCTGCCCTCCTCGTCGGGTTCGGTGTGGCGGGGCTGGTCGTCACCGCTAATCTCGCCGAACTGGTGGACGTCCTCGTGCATGAAGCGACGCTGGTGCGTGTAGGTCTCGCCTTCTTCGAGCTGCATCAGTGGCGGAGGCCACGAAGGCGGGAAAGAAAGGTGTTGTGCGCCTCAGAGGTCGGCGTTCTCGAAGCGATAGTAGCCAATCGCGAGAGGGACGGCGGCCCAGACGAGCAGGACGAGCAGGCCGAACCACGGTTCCATGAATACCGACGGCACGTTTCCAGCGGACTGGATGCCCGCGTTCGCCGGAAGCACCAGGCCAATCGCGTTGCTGTAGGCCGAACTCGGACTGATGTTCGCAATGAACAGGTACCAGTCAGGCGGATTCGGGGTGAAAAACACTCCTTCAATCGCGTAGAGGAGCAGCGACGGGATGAACCCCCAGACGAACTCGAAGAGGACGAAGAAGGCGAACACGAGTGCCGTGGCCTTCGACGCAGAGCCGGTCGCGCCGGAGATGCCGACGCCGACGCTCACGAACACGACGCCGAACAGGAGCGTGAGCAGGGTGAAGCCGACGAACGCCGACGCGGAGAACGAACTGTAGAGCACGACCACGACGACGGCCGCGAGGACGAACCCGGCGAGGATGGCCGTCGCGAGGACGCCAGAACGACCGAGCAGTTTCCCGAGAACCACGTCTCGGCGGGTGTGTGGGAGCGCGAGCAGGAACTTCAGACTCCCGCTCTCGCGTTCTCCGACGATTGCCTTGTACCCGACCAGCAGCCCCGTGAGTGGGACGAGTGTGCCGACTGGCCCGAGCAGGAAGACGATGAGGCCGACGGTAGAGAGTGCTCTGTTCCCGGCGGTCGGCGCGATGTATTCGGCGAAGACGTACGCCGCACCGACGGCGAAGAGGACGAATACCGTGGCGAGCGCGATGAGGACTTTCGAACGGATGGCGTCCGCGAAGTCCTTCTTCGCGACGGTGACGGCGGTCACGCCGAAACCTCCGTGTACGAGGCGAACAGGTCTTCGAGCGACGCCTCTTTCGTCGAGAAGTCGGTCACGGTCGCGCCGTTGTCTTCGAGCGTGGTGAGGACGCGCGTCTTCGTCCCGTCCTCGCAGGCGACTGTGACCGTGTCGTCCTCGTGAGATACGTCGAGCACGCCCGGCAGCGAACGGACGGCGTCGAGCGCGCCGTCAGGAAGTGCGGCGACGGTGATGACGAGCGTCGTCCCCGCGCCGGTCTCGTCTCTGAGCGCAGAGAGCGTGTCCTCGGCGACGAGTTCGCCCTTCCGGAGAATCCCAACGCGGTCACAGATGGCTTCGACCTGTTCTAAAATATGACTGGAGAAGAACACGGTCGCGCCGCGGTCGCGTTCTTCGGTGATGATGCGACGCATCTCGCGGGCCCCGTTCGGGTCGAGGCCGGTCGATGGTTCGTCCAGGATGAGCAGTTCGGGGCTGCCAGCGATGGCCATCGCGAGTGCCAGTCGCTGGCGCATCCCCTTCGAGTACCCACCCGCTTTCCGGTCGCCCTCGCCTTCGAGGCCGACTCGTCGGAGGAGTGCGTCGGGGTCGTCGCTCGCCTCCTTCGATTCGATGGCGAACTCGACGTGCTTGCGGCCGGTCAAACGGTTGTACACCGAGAAGCCTTCGGGGAGGACGCCCGTCTGCTGGCGAACCGCGAGGCTTTCGGCCTGCGCGTCGTGGCCGAGGACGGTAACCGTCCCCGCCGTCGGGCGGATGAAGTCGAGCAGGAGGTTGATGGTGGTGGACTTTCCCGCCCCGTTCGGGCCGAGAAAGCCATAGATTTCGCCGCGCTCGACCGTCAGGTCGAGGGTTTTCAGGGCGGCCACGTCGTCGTATCGCTTGGTGACGTTGGCCAGTTCGATGGCGGCCATACGTGGCGCTTCCGCGCTTTCGGTGAAAAGTGTTGGGTCAGACTTCGTCGTCCGGGTCGTGGCGCTCGGCCATCCGCGCGGCCTCTTTCTCGTAGCGTTCGCGCGTCTCCTCGTCGGCTACGTCATACACGTTTGCCGGGTCGGCGCTGATGGCGGCGGTGGTCGGAATACGCCCGAGGGCGGCCGTCGAGCGTTCTTTCGGCAGGTACCGCGCGCCGTCTTCGGTGGCGTAGACGAGCGAGATGAGTCCCTTGTCGTCGTAGGTGCGATGGACCAGCCAGAGGCGCAGGGAATCGTCCGTGTCAGGTGACATCTACGGCCCCGTTAGGGAGTGGATACGTTTAATCTGGCGGGACCGGTCGCCGGTCGCGGACGCGCAGGATACGACGTTCGTCCGACACTTCGACCTCGGTGAGCGTCCGGTTCGCCGAGCCGTTAAATATCGCTTTCAACGCACCAGAAACGATATGCTTGTGGAAACGAATGAAACGGGCTGAAACGGTGGTAAAACGGTCGTACACCCTTATCCTGCGGTCACCAGATTGGACAGGTGCAAACCATGAACCAATCGAGGAGTGGGGAACACACGGACACAGGATCGCGCACGTGGACTAGACGCGCCGTCGTGGGCACGGTGTGTGGCACCGCGATCGCCGCGGTTGCCGGCTGTACCGGCCCCGGCGGGTCGGCGAACAACACGACGACGACCGAACAGACGACCATCGGTGAGACGACCAGCGAGGAGATGACCGAAACCACGAGCGAAGAAACGACCAGCGAGACCACTACGACGATGAACGAGACGACGACCATGGACAACGAAACTACGACGATGGGCAACGAGACGACCACGGTCAACGGGACGACAGGAACTACCGAGGAGGAGACGACAGAAACAACAGAGGAGACGTAGGGACGGCGGGGAAGCGAGGAGCGTTCGGGGGAGGGGAGTGAGGCGGAGGCCGCGCGTTACGTTCAACCGTCTCCGGGCGATACGAGGGGTATGGACGCGGCCGCCCTTCGGGAGCAGGCGACATCCCTCCCCAGCGAGCCGGGGGTCTACCAGTTCCTGGAGGGCGACACCACGCTCTACGTCGGGAAAGCGGTCGACTTACGCAGTCGGGTGCGGTCGTACGCCGACCCACGCAGTTTTCGCATCGGACAGATGGTCGAACGCGCAGAGACCGTCGACTACGCCGTCACTGACACGGAGACGCAGGCGCTGTTGCTCGAAGCGAACCTCATCAAGCGCCACCAGCCGAAGTACAACGTCCGGCTGAAAGACGACAAGTCATATCCACTCGTCCAGCTCACGGGCCACGAGTACCCGCGCATCGAAGTGACCCGCGACCCCGAGCAGGGCGCGACCGTCTTCGGCCCGTACACGAACCGTCGCCGGGTGGACGAAGTGGTGAAGGCCATCCGTGAGACCTACGGTATCCGGGGCTGTTCTGACCACAAATTCGCCGGGCGCACTCGCCCTTGCATCGACTTCAACATCGGGCTGTGTACTGCCCCCTGCACCGGCGAAATCGGGAAGGGAGCCTACGTCGCCGACGTGGATGCTGTCGTCCGCTTTTTCGAAGGCGAGAGCGGCATACTCACGGAACCGCTCGAGGCCGAGATGGAACGCGCCGCCGCCAATCAGGAGTTCGAGCGGGCGGCGAATCTGCGCGACCGCCTCGACGCGGCCCGTCGGTTTCACGGGGGCGGCGGTGACGTCGTCGCCAAATCGGGGAGCGAGATGGTCGTGGACGTGCTCGGCGTCGTCATCGAGGGCGAGACGACGACGGTGGCCCGCCTGCACAGCGAGCGCGGCCAACTCGTCGACCGCAAGCAGTACACTATGGACGCCCCCGAGGGTGGCGAGGAACGGGTCGCTGCCGTGCTCGCTGCGTTCATCCCGCAGTTTTACGCCGAGCGAGAGTTGCCCGACGCCATCTTGCTGCCAGAGCGCCACGACGACCCGGAAATCGACCGATGGCTGGAAGCCGAAGGGGTCTCCGTCCGCGTACCGGGCGCGGGCCGCGAGGCGACGCTCGTCGATTTGGCGCTCAAAAACGCCCGGCGGTCGCCGGCAACCGACGAGGGTCGGGCACTCGGCGACGCCCTTGGCATGGGTCGAATTCGTCGCATCGAGGGGTTCGACGTGAGCCACGCCCAGGGGAAGGCCGTCGTCGGGAGCAACGTGACGTTCGTGGACGGGTCGGCAGCGAAGGCCGACTACCGGCGGAAGAAGCTCACCGACACGAACGACGACTACGCGAACATGCGTGACCTGATTCGCTGGCGGGCAGAACGCGCCGTGGAGGGTCGAGACGACCGCCCGGACCCCGACCTCCTGCTCATCGACGGGGGCGAAGGGCAGTTGAATGCCGCCCGCGAGGCACTCTCGGAAGTCGGGTGGGACGTACCAGCCATCGCTCTTGCGAAGGCAGAAGAACTCGTGATTACCTCCGAGGGGACCTACGACTGGCCCTCGAAGGCACCGCAGCTGCACCTCCTCCAGCGCGTGCGCGACGAGTCCCACCGCTTTGCGGTCCAGTACCACCAGACGCTCCGCGACGAGGTGAAGACCGTCCTCGACGACATCCCCGGGGTCGGTCCGGAGCTGCGAAAGCGACTCCTGCGACGGTTCGGAAGCGTCGATGGCATCCGGGCCGCCTCGGTGAGCGAGTTGCAGTCGGTGGCCGGCGTCGGTGCGTCGCGGGCCGAGCAGATACGCCGTCGCCTCCAATAGTCAACGAGGCTAACAATTAACTCGGGGTACTGAGAAGTGACCGTATGGATAGCTTCTTCTACCAACTCGGAAAGCTCTCGAGAGGCGCAGACGGGGGCGGTCTGGGTCGTGTAGTCGCGCTCGCCGCCGCCGTGGTTCTGTTCCTGGTCCTCCTCTCGGTTCTCGACGGAATCGCGATTCTCGGCCTCCTCGCCCTCGCCGGGGCGGCCATCATCGTCGCGAAGTCCGTCGTCATCGTCCAGGCCTACGAAAAGCAGGCGCTCACCGTCTTCGGTGAGTTCCGCGACCTGCTCGGTCCCGGTATCCGATTCGTCCCGCCGTTCGTCTCCGAGACCTACGCGTTCGACATGCGGACCCAGACGATGGACGTTCCAGAGCAGGAAGCCATCACCCGCGACAACTCGCCGGTCATCGCGAACGCGGTCCTCTACCTCAGAGTGACCGATGCAAAGCGGGCGTTCCTCGAAGTGGACGACTACATGCGCGCCACTTCGAACCTCGCCCAGACGACGCTGCGCGCTGTGTTGGGTGACATGGAACTCGACGACACGCTCTCGCGGCGTCGCGAGATAAACGACCGCATCCGCCGCGAACTGGAAGGGCCCACCGACGCGTGGGGCATCCGCGTCGAGGCGGTGGAGGTCCAGAACATCACGCCGAGTCGCGACGTGGTCGCCGCGATGGAAGAACAAACCTCGGCAGAACGTCGCCGCCGCGCGATGATTCTCGAAGCGCAGGGTGAACGGCGCAGTTCCATCGAGCGCGCTCAGGGTGAGAAAGACTCCTCGGTCATCCGCGCACAGGGTGAAAAGCAGGCCCAGATGTTAGAAGCGCAGGGTGACTCCATCGCGACGACGCTCCGGGCACGCGCCGCGGAGGCGATGGGCGAGCGGGCCGTCCTCGACAAGGGACTGGAATCGCTCGAAGCCATCGGGACGAGCCCCTCCACTACCTACATCATGCCACAGGAACTGACCTCGCTGGTCGGCCGCTACGGCAAGCACCTCACCGGGAGCGACGTGAGCGCGAACGGCGAGGAACTTCTGAGTCAGGCGTTCGACGCAGAGACCCGCGAGTTGCTCGGGCTGGACGACATCGACGAGATTCTGAAGCAGGTAGAAGTGGCGGAGGCGAATACGGTGCCCGAAGAAGTCGAAGCCGAGTAGCAATTTAATTTTCAATAAGACAATTTCAGTTGTTTTATGCAGTTCCACCGGGACGTGTGCGTATGGCTTCGGACGACGCCACGACGACGGCCACGGGTACGACCACGCTCGACGCTTCGTTCACGGAGATGAGCGAGATTCTGATGCCGAACGATACGAACAATCTCGGCCGCGCCCTCGGTGGCTCTGTCCTCCACTGGATGGACATCTGCGGGGCGATTGCAGCGCGACGCTTCTGCGAGGGGCAGGTCGTCACCGCGTCGATGGACCACGTCGATTTCACGGGGGCTATCGACCTCGGAGACATCGTCACGCTCGAAGCCTACGTCTTCGACACCGGTCGGACGAGCATGGACGTGAAGGTGAACGTTTCCGCAGAACGCCCGAGCGAGGGTGAGTGCCAGCAGACGGCAACCTCGTTTTTTACCTTCGTCGCCCTCGACGAGGCCGAACAGCCGGCCACGGTTCCCGACCTCGACTGTCCGACGACGAAGCAAGAAGGGCTGCGCGACCTCGCGCTCGAACAGCGGCGGGCGCGTCGGATGGAACTCGCGGCCGCACTCGAATGACGGACGCAACTGGACTGGCGATAACTTCACATAACCCGTCTTTCTGTCCATCTCAAGCCACCCGATGACGACAGGACTGTATGGAGATACGACGCGCCACAGAAGCCGACTTCGACGCCATCAGAGACGTCGCCTACGCCGCGTGGAAGGCGACCTACGACGACATTCTGGACGAGGACACCATCACTCGGACGGTCGAAGAATGGTACGCGCCCGACGCGCTTCGAACCCTCATCGACCAACGGGAAACCGACTTTCTCGTCGCCGACGATGGCGGGGTCGTCGCGTTCTGCCACGGCGTCTCGACCGCGAACGAGGGAGACATCGTCCGCCTCTACACGCATCCCGACCGCTGGGACGAGGGTATCGGCTACCGACTCTACGAGCGATTCCGCGACGACCTGCGCGACGACGGCGTGGCCGAGATGCGAGCCATCGTCGTGGACGGCGATGAAATGGCGGAGACGCTGTTTACGCGAATGGGCTTTCGAAAGTCGGGGTCGGGCAGCGTGACGATGGCCGACCAGGAAGTGGCAGAGTCGGTGTACTCACGGGCGGTTTAGTTACCAGTCGAGCGACCCACCGCTCTGGTACTCCGTGACCTTCGTTTCGAAGAAGTTCTTCTCCTTGTTCAGGTCGACCGCCTCCGACATCCACGGGAAGGGGTTGTCAGTGTGGAACTGCTTTTCTAAGTCCAGTTGTTGCAATCGACGGTCTGCGATGTACTCGACGTATTCTGCGAACTGTTCCGCGTTCATCCCGAGAATCGCGTCCGGACAGGCCTCGCGGGCGTATATCTGTTCGAGTTCCACGGCCTCGACGATGAGGTCGGTCACCTCCGCATCGAACTCCTCGGTCCAGACGCCCGGATGCTCGCGGCGAATCTCGTTTACGAGGTCCACGCCGAAGGCGAGGTGGACCGACTCGTCGCGCATGATGTACTCGAACTGCTCGCCGATGCCGACCATCTTCCCCTGTCGCTTGAGGGCGAGCATCATCGCAAACCCAGCGTAGAAGAAGATGCCTTCCATGATGACGTAGAAGCCGACGAGGTCGCGTAAGAACGCTCGCACGTCGTCGTCCGTCTCGATGGTGAAAGTCGGGTCGTCCACCACCTGCGTGAGTTCGACCACGAATTCGTCTTTCTCAGCGATGGAGGGAATACGGTCGTACATTCCGTAGATGTACTCGGGGTCGAGGCCGAGCGAGTCACAGCAGTAGATGAACGTGTCCGTGTGGATGGCCTCCTCGTAGGCTTGCCGAAGGAGGTACTGGCGACACTCGGGGGCAGTCACGTACTCGTAGAGGGCGAGGACGATGTTGTTCGCGGTGAGCGATTCCGCCGTCGAGAAAAATCCCATGTTCCACTCGACGAGGCGGCGTTCCTCGTCGCTCAATTTCCCGTTTTGCCACTGGAACACGTCGTCCTGCATCGGAACCTCTTCTGGCGTCCAGTTGTTCGCGACGCCCGCCTTGTAGTACTCGCGGGCCCACCCGTAATCGATTGGCAGAATCTTGTTCGGGTCGTGTTCGGTGGTGGTATCGAGGAGCGTCATTGGCAGGACTCGCAGGTCGGGTCGGAGACGCGACAGAGGTCTCCCTCGTCTGTGTTCGATTGCTCGCCGCGGGTCTGGGTCTTCCCGTATTCATCTAGGTCGAGGGTGGACTTCTCGATTTGACTCGCGCCGAGCGTTCTGAGGTAATAGGTCGTCTTCAGGCCGAGTTCCCAGGCGGTGGTGTAGATGTCGTCTAAGAGTTTGCCGTCGGTGGCCGGGAAGAAGACGTTGTGGCTCTGGCTCTGGTCGATCCAGACGCCTCGCTGGGCGGTGAGGCGCAACTGGTGGCGCGGGTCGATTTCGAACGCGCCGCGGTGTTTCTCGCGAAGTTCCGCGGGGATGTCTCGAATCTCTTGAATCGAGCCGTCGTGGTACTTGATTCGGTCCACCATGCCCGCATCCCAGAGACCCGCAGCTTTCAGGTCGGCGACGAGGGACTCGTTTACGACGGTGAACTCCCCGCTCATGTTCGACTTGACGTAGAGATTCGAGTAGATTGGTTCGATGGAGGGCGTCGTCCCCGCAATCGTCGAAATCGTCGCGGTGGGAGCGACCGCCATCGTATTCGAGTTGCGCATCCCGTGGTCGGCGACGTGGTCACGGAGTTCGTTCCAGTCGAGACGTTCGGTCACGTCGAGGGGAATCTCCCGGTAGCGTTCGGCTTCGAGCAGGTCGATGGTGTCCTGTGGGAAGATTCCACGTGACCACTTCGACCCCTCGTAGGAGTCGTACGAACCGCGTTCTGCGGCGAGTTTCGACGACCCGAGAATCGCGTGGTAGGAGACGAACTCCTGGGCTTCGTCCGCGAAGACGACCGCTCGTTCGGAGGCGAACGGGATGTCCTGTTCGAGGAGAGCAGCGTGAAAGCCCATGACGCCGAGGCCGACAGGTCGATGGCGCAGGTTCGACCGCTCTGCTTCCTCGGTCGGGTAGAAGTTCAGGTCGACCACGTTGTCGAGCATTCGCATCGCTGTCTCGACGGTGTCGGCGAGTTTCTCGCGGTCGAGGCCGCCTCCGGTGACGTGTCGAGAGAGATTTACCGAGCCGAGATTGCAGACGGCCGTTTCCTCCGCGTTCGTGTTGAGCGTGATTTCGGTACACAGATTCGAGGAGTTCACCACGCCGGCGTGGTCCTGTGGCGACCGGACATTACACGGGTCTTTGAACGTAATCCAGGGGTGACCCGTCTCGAACAGCCGGGTGAGCAGTTTCCGCCAGAGGTCTTTCGCGGCGACCTGCTCGTACTGGCGAAACTCGCCCGCCTCGGCACGGCGCTCGTACTCACGGTACTTCTCTGTGAACTCCTGACCGTAGGTTTCGTGGAGGTCGGGCACCTCGTCGGGAGAAAAGAGCGTCCACTGCTCGTCGGCCTGGACGCGCTCCATGAACAGGTCTGGAATCCACGCGGCGGTGTTCATGTCGTGGGTGCGACGGCGCTCATCGCCCGTGTTCCGGCGCAAATCGACGAACGCCGGGAAGTCGAGATGCCAGCATTCGAGATAGGCGCAGGCCGCGCCGCGACGCTTTCCCGAGCGGTTGATGGCCGCCGTCACGTCGTTCGAAATCTTGAGGAACGGGACGACGCCGGTGGATTCGACGCCCGTGCTCTCGATGAGTGCTCCCGCTGCCCGGAGATTCGTCCAGTCGTTGCCGAGGCCCCCGGACCACTTCGAGAGATTCGCGTGCTGTTTGTAGGCGTCGAAGATGTCGTCCAAATCGTCGCGAACGGTGGTGAGATAACACGACGAAAGCTGTGGATGGGCAGTTCCGGCGTGGAACAGCGTCGGTGTCGAGGTGACGAAGTCGAGCGATGAGAGGACGTCGTAGAAATCGACGGCGTGGTCGATTCGTCGCTGTTCGTCCTCGTTCAACGCGAGACCCATCGCCACGCGCATCCAGAACGTCTGGGGGAGTTCGAGCGGTTGTTCGTCCGTCTCTGGGCGCAGGAAGTACCGCTGGACGAGCGTCTCCATTGCCATATAGTCCAGTCGGTCGTCGCGTGACGGGACGAGACAGTCTGCGAGTTCGTCAAGGTCGTACTCGCCCATTCGGGCGTCGAGCAGGCCGCTGTCCACGCCCTCGCGGATGCTCGCCTTGAAGTGGTCGCGATACGCCCTATCCACGTCGTCGGAGAGCGGTGTGCCGAGCAGACGTTCGTAGTACCCACGGCGAAATACGGCGGCCGCGAGGCGGTCGAACAGGGGGTCGCGCTCGATGCGAGCAGTGAGCGACTGGACGACGGCCTCAAACAGTTCTTCGCGCGACGTCCCGTCGTAGAGGGTGCGTTCGATTTCAGAGACGAGTTCGTTGCGCACGTCGGGTGCGAGCGACCCCTCGACGCTCCCCGATGCACGGTCGAGTATCGTCTGTACCGAGTCGGTCTGTGAGTTGGATTGTTGGTAACTCATGGATAGATTTCAGCCGAGCGTTGCCACTCAGAGCCGGCGCAGAGCGCCGCTCGAAACCGAGAGCGGCCTCGGCCGCGGTGTATGCAGTCGTGCTCCGCCATCGCGGTTAAACCTTTCCAATATTGGTTTCAATAAAACAAATTTAGTTGTATTAAGAGGCCGTGAGTGCAACTCGACGTGTATCCGGGCAACGGTCGTGGAAAAATCGTGCGAACCTCAGGCTTCGCCGGGGGCCGGGACTCCGTCGTCTGCGTCGAGATCGAACTCCTTTCTGAGTTTCTGGATGCGGTCCCGGATGTCGGCGGCCAGTTCGAACTCCAAGTTGTCCGCCGCCTCCTGCATCCGGTCTTCGAGTTCGTAGATGAGGTCCAACGCCTCGTCGTCCGTCTCCGGAGTCACGCGGGCGACGTTGCGCTGTTTCTTCTTGCTCCCGGGGAGACTCGTCTTCCCGACTTCCTTCTGGATAGTCTGGGGTTCGAAGCCGTGTTCCTCGTTGAACTCGGTCTGAATCTGCCGACGGCGCTGGGTCTCGTCGATGGCCGTCCGCATCGCATCGGTCGTGTCGTCGGCGTAGAGGATGACCTCGCCGTTGACGTTGCGGGCAGCGCGTCCCATCGTCTGGATGAGCGTCGTCGAAGACCGGAGGAAGCCCTGCTGGTCTGCGTCGAGGACGGCGACTAGCGAGACTTCAGGAATGTCGAGGCCCTCGCGCAGCAGATTGATGCCGACGAGCACGTCGAACTCGCCGAGGCGCAGGCCGCGAATCAACTCGTGGCGCTCCAGCGTATCCGTCTCGTCGTGCATGTACTCGACCGCCACGCCAGCCTCCTCGAAGTATTCGGTGAGGTCTTCTGCCATGCGTTTCGTGAGCGTCGTCACGAGGACGCGCTCCTCGCGCTCGACGCGCTCTGCGATTCGGTCGAGTAGGTCTTCGACCTGTCCCTCCGCCGGTGAAATCTCCACCTTCGGGTCCACGAGATGCGTCGGACGAACGATTTGTTCGACGATTTGCGCCGAGTGTTCACGCTCATAGTCTGCCGGCGTCGCACTCACGTACAGCGTCTGGTCGGTCTTCTCCTGGAACTCTTCGAAGGTGAGCGGCCGGTTGTCGTAGGCCGTCGGGAGACGGAATCCGTTGCCAACCAGCGAGTCCTTTCGCGATTTGTCACCCGCGAACTGACCCTTAATCTGTGGGAGCGTGACGTGGGATTCGTCGATGACGGTCAGGAAGTCGTCGGGGAAGTAGTCGAGCAGCGTGTACGGCGGGTCGCCCACCTGCCGGTTGTCGAGGTGGACCGAGTAGTTCTCGATGCCGGAGCAGTACCCCGTCTCGCGCATCATCTCTAAGTCGAACGTCGTGCGCTCTTCGATGCGCTGGGCGGCGATGAGGTCGCCCTTGCGCTGGAAGTAGTTGATGCGGTCTTCGAGGAGGTCCTCGATTTCCTCGATGGCCTGTTCCAGACGCTGTTCTGGAATCGAATAGTGCTCTGCGGGGTGGACGAGGACGGCCGGTTCCTCGCTTTTGACCTCACCCTCCAGGGTGTCCACCTTCAACATCCGGTCGATTTCGTCGCCCCAGAACTCGATGCGGACGGCGAACCGGCCGTACATCGGGAACACTTCGAGGGTGTCGCCGCGGACGCGGAACGTCCCGTTCGTGAAGTCGACGTCGTTGCGGTCGTAGTTCAGGTCCACGAGGCGTTTTAGCACCTCGTCGCGGTCGATTTGCTGACCCTGCTCTAAGCGCAGCGCCATCGATTCGTAGTTGCGCGGGTCACCGAGGCCGTAGATGGCGGAGACGGAGGCGACCACGATGACGTCGTCGCGGGTCAGCAGCGAGCGCGTCGCCGAGTGGCGCAGGCGATCGATTTCCTCGTTGATGGAGGCGTCCTTGTCAATGTAGGTGTCCGTCTGCTCGATGTACGCCTCTGGCTGGTAGTAGTCGTAGTACGAAACGAAATACTCGACTGCGTTGTCCGGAAAGAGGTTCTTGAACTCTTCGTACAACTGGGCGGCGAGGGTCTTGTTGTGGGCGATGACGAGCGTCGGCTTCTGTATCTCCTCTATCACCCAGCTCACCGTGTTCGTCTTCCCCGACCCCGTCACGCCGAGCAGGGTCTGGCGGTCCATTCCCTCGCGAAACCCTGCCGCGAGTTGCTCGATTGCTTCGGGCTGGTCACCCGCAGGGTCGAACGGCGCTTCCACCCGAAACGGTCGCCCCTTTCCCGGTTGGTCTGGGGACAACGGACCGGAATCACTCATTGGCCGGTGTTGGGCCCCGAGCCACTTGACCTGTGTGCCTGCCCACTCAGAGAACGCCGTCGAACGACGGGGTGAGCGCCGCCCAACCGTGCTTCCTGACGTGCAACGAGAGGGCACAGACGAGGGCGATGACGCCGGCCACCGTGGCGATGGCGAAGGCGACGCGATACCCTGCGTCGGTGTAGATGCGCGACCCGGCCACCGTCTCGCCGGTCCAGTAGGCGTCGAGGATGACACCCATCAGCGTCGGGAACAGCGCCGCGCCGATGTAGCCAAGGGTGTTCACCGTCCCCGTCGAGACGCCGCTCGCGGCGCTGTCGTGGCGCTCCTTGATGACCGTGTAGGCGATGGCGAACCCGCCCATCAGGAAGCCGATGAGGAAGAACATGGCCGCGACGAAGGCAAGCGGGGGCGTGCCAGAGAGTGCGACGCCGCCGAGGACGGCAGTGTAGACGAATCCCGCGACGACGAGAATCGCCGTCCGATTTTCGAGGCGGTCAGAAATCCACCCGAAGGTGGGCGGGCCGAGGACGAGACCGACGCTCCCGAGCAACGTGTAGGTCGACGCCTCGGTCACGGTCAGACCGTACTGCTGGACGACGAAGGGGACGCCCCACAGGCCGAGCAGCGTGATGTTGACGCCGATGATGCAAAACAACATCAGCCCCGCGAGCCACGTCTCGCGTTCTCTGAGGACGCCACCGAGGTTCGACGCGACTTCAGAGAGCGAGAGGGCGGGCGAGGACGGAACGCCGTCGATTGGGTCGAGGCCCGCTTGCTTCGGCGTGTCGCGGGCAAGGACGTAGATGGCCACCGCGAGGAAGAAGCCAAAGCTACCGAGGACGAGAATGGTATCGCGCCACCCGACACCCGCCACGACGATGGCGAGGGGCGTCGTCGCGAGGATACCGCCGAGCCCCGAAACCCCGACGGTCAGGCCGTTCAGGGTGGCGAACTCGTTCGCCCGATACCAGTTCGCGACGAATCGGAGGATGGAGATGTAGATGACCGACGCGCCCAATCCGAGCAGGGCGCGGCTCGCGAACGCCGTGACGAAACTGTTCGCAAAGGCGAACGCGACTGCCCCGATACTCATGACGAGGACGGCGACGGTCGCGGTTTTTCTGATACCAGCGCGGTCTACGAGCACGCCGGAGGGTAACTGGAGCGCGGCGTAGATGTAGAAAAACGCAGCGTGCAACGTGCCGAGACCCGCGCCGGTGGTGTCGAATGCGCGCATCAGCTCGTCCGCGAGGACGGCAGTCGAGAGCCGATAGAGACTCACGAGGATGAACGCGACGGCGAGGGCCCCCCACACCACCCACCGGCGACGGGACGGGTCGGACCAGAAGTTCACGTGCGGTGTGACAGTGAGTGTCGTAAAAAGTGTTCACGAAGCGGCAGAGTTGCCGTCAGTACTCGAATTGGAGATTTTCCGGATGTTCCGACACGACCCACCAGCGGGCTTCCTCACGCGGATGGCGACGCTTCAGGTGCGTCGTGAGCGTCGCGTGGTTCGAAAAGTCTCGGCCACAGAGGTTGCACCGGTGGTGGTTGTTGTGTGGCATACTATACCAATCGACGGCGAGAAGAATGAATTTGCGTGCTGGACGACCGACGAATCGGTGTAGAAGACGGTGGGGGGAGCTATCGAGTCACCGCCAAACGCACCGGTCAGCAGACCGGTTTCGGGTTCACTCCCATGCCTTCGAGCGTCTCCGTATACTCTCGGTAGGCCGCCTGCAGTGCCTCGCTCGCGGCGTCGAGTGCGGTTGCCCAGTCCTCCTCTGCGTCACAGAGTTCCGCGAGCGCGGCGACCGCCTGTTCTTCCTGCTCGTCCAGGTCGCTCGAAAGGTCACGGAACAGCTGGGAAGTCTTCGGGTCTGCCTTCCCGACGAAGAAACCGACGAGTTGCTTCTTCGACGCCCGGGCGACGAGAACGCGCCCGCAGAACCCGCCGAGGCGGGCGATGGGGTCTTCGAGGTCGCGGAGGTAGGTCTGAATCGCCGGGACGCGGTCGCCGAGGTCATCGTCGTCGAGTTTTGCAGCGACCTGCTCGTAGTGGTCGTACTCGTCTTCGGCGGCCGCCTCGAACACGGCGCGCGCGGTGTCGTTTTCCTCAGACTCCGCCCATGCCTCGAACGTCTCTGCGGCGGTGTGTTCTGCCGTGGCGGCGGCCTTCAGGACGGGTTTCTTGTCCAAGTCGCCGTGCGTGTCGGCGTAGAGTGCCTTCGAGGAGCCAAGTCGTGAGAGCGGTGTCTTGTTCTCCTCTCGGACGGTGTCGAGGAAGTCCTCTGGAGTCATAGCATGCGATACGACTGCTCGCCGGATTTATCCATCGGTGTCGGTTACGTCTGCTCCGCGGGCTTTGGCCGGCGAGGGACCCGCACATGTGACAACTGACCGACTATACTATGGCGTCTGCTGTCGTACGGGCTGTAATGCTCCTTCTGGCCACGCAAGTTGGGGGCGACCTCCCTCCGCTTACGGTGGATATGCTGGTCGTTTTCGGCATCGCTCTCCTTGCGTTCAGCCTGTTCGTGAGCGAGCGCGTCCCCGTCGACGTGACGGCGCTCATCATTATGTTCGTGCTCATCGTCCTCGGTTCCTGGACGAATATCACGCCCGAAGAGGGTATTTCCGGATTCTCCAACGTGGGAACCATCACCGTCCTCGCGATGTTCGTACTGAGCGCGGGCATCACCCGAACCGGGGCAGTCCAGCGCCTCGGCACACGAATGGCGGCGTACGCTGGAACGGACGAACGCAAACAACTGCTCGCCACGCTCACAGTCGCCGGAATCCCTTCAGGATTCATCAACAACACACCCATCGTCGCGATGCTCGTTCCCGTCGTCTCTGACCTCGCACAGAAGGGGCGCACCTCTCCATCGAAACTCCTCATCCCCCTCTCGTACGCCTCCATGGTGGGCGGCATGCTCACGCTCATCGGCACTTCGACAAACCTGATCGCGAGCAGCGTCTCCGCACGCCTCATCGACCACCCATTCTCCATGTTTGAGTTCACGAAACTCGGCGTCCTCGTGTTCTTAACGGGGGCGATCTACCTCATCTTCGTCGGTCACCGGCTGATTCCAGAACGCATCAAGCCCGCTGAAAACTACGTCACCGAGTACGACCTCGCGCCGTATCTGGCGGAAGTCGTCGTCAACGAAGCGTCACCGCTGGTGGGTCAACGTCTCCGAGGCGGGCTTCGCAGCACAGAGTTCGACTTCGACGTTATCCAGGTGATTCGAGAGGGAGAGACGTTCCTCGAGCCGTTGGACAGCGTCAGAATTCGTGCGAACGATAAACTCGTCCTCCGAGCGAACATCGACATCGTTCGACGGCTCGTGGCGACCAAAGGGCTGTCGCTCGGGTCGACAAACGGCAGCAGCGACGAAGCGCTTGCGACTGACCTGGGGTCACAGACGCTGGCCGAACTCATCCTCCCCTCCTGGTCCGGGCTCTTGGGGCAATCGCTCCGAAGTTCCACCTTTCGACAGCGGTACGACGCGAACGTACTGGCGATCCGCCGCGGAGGTGAACTCCTCCAACAACGGTTGAATCGTATTCGCCTCCGAAGTGGTGACACGCTGTTGATTCAGGCGACCGAGGAGAGCCTCGACAAATTGTCGAACGACCGTGACATCATCGTCGTCTCCCAAGCGCCACAACGGGAGTTTCTCGAATCGAAGACATCGCTCGCAATTGGGATTGTCGTCAGCGTCGTCGTCCTCGCCGCACTCGGCGTCCTCGACATCCTCGTCGCGGCAATCGGTGGCGTCATCGCAATGGTTCTCGGCGGTATCCTCAGACCCCACGAGATTTACGATGCCGTCGATTGGGACGTCATCTTCCTGCTCGCCGGCGTCATCCCACTGGGAATGGCGTTCGAACAGACGGGCGCAGCCACCCTCCTCGGTGGCCTCGTTGCGTTGAGCGGCAACGTCCTCCCCCTCATCGGCGTTCTGTGGGTGTTTTACGTCGTCACGGCGCTGATGACCGCGCTCCTCAGCAATACCGCGAGCGTCGTCCTGATGATTCCCGTCGCCGTTTCCACTGCAGCTCAGGTGGGTGCGAACCCGTTCGCGTTCGTCCTCGCGGTGACCTTCGCGGCGAGCGCCGATTTCATGACACCGATTGGCTACCAGACGAACCTCCTCGTCTACGGCCCCGGCGGGTATCGATTCACCGACTACTTCCGGGTGGGTGCACCGCTTCAAGTGCTTCTCTCGCTCGTAACGGTGCTCGGAATCGCGTTCTTCTGGGGTTTGTAGCCGCGTGAGGGTCGACGAGTGGGTTGCGGGACGCGTCGCTACGAGATGCTGTGCACAATAAACGTAGTGATGAAGGCGTTCAGTTCCCGCGCTCGATTGGCGCGTCCACGAGGTTGCCCCACTCGGTCCACGACCCGTCGTAGTTCACGACGCTGTCGTAGCCGAGGAGTTCGGAGAGCGCGAACCACGCAATCGAGGAGCGCTCGCCGATACGGCAGTAGGTGACGACCTCCTGGTCGTTTTTGATGCCCTGGCTCTCGTAGAGTTCGCGGAGTTCGTCCGCGGACTTGAATGTGCCGTCGTCGGTGACCGTCGCGGCCCACGAGATGTTAGCCGCACCGGGGATGTGGCCGCCGCGCTGGGCGGTCTCCTGAAGGCCTGGCGGGGCGAGAATCTCGCCGGAGAACTCCTCTGGACTGCGCACGTCGACGAGCGGAACGCCGCGGTCGATGGCCTTCTCGACGTCCGTGCGGTAGGCGCGAATGCCCTCGAACGGCCCACGAGCGTTGTACGTCTGCTCGCTGAAGGACGGCACCTCGTCGGTGGTTGGGTAGTCGTTTTCGACCCAGTAGTCGCGGCCACCGTTGAGGAGGCGAACTTCCTCGTGGCCGTAGTACTTGAACTGCCAGTAGGTGTAGGCGGCGAACCAGTTCGAGTTGTCACCGTAGAGGACGACCGTCGAGTCCTCGGTGATGCCGTGGCTGCCGAGCAGGTTCTCGAAGTCCTCCTTCTGGAGGATGTCTCGCTCGACCTGGTCCTGCAGTTCAGTCTCCCAGTTGAAGCCGATTGCGCCCGGCGCGTGGGCCTCGTCGTAGGCTTCCGTGTCTACGTCGACTTCCACCAGTCGATACTCGGAGTCGTCGCTCTGAAACTCATCGAGGTGACTCTCCACCCAGTCCGCGGAGACGAGGACGTCTTTTGCGTAATCGCTCATGGTTGCGCTAGACCCTACGCTACCCACCTTCATAGTAGTATGACTCAAGGCAGGTCCGGCCTCTCCTCCCACCTCGCCGTAAGTGTTGCCGGGAGCTACGACGAGCGAAAAACCGGGCGCTGACGCAGTTGGTAGCCAATCAGCGAGTCTGGATACAAAAGGTGGCTTGTGAGAGCGTCTTCGCGAAAGTCCGGAATCCCGGCAACAGCGTCCGGCATCCCCGAGTCGCAGCGCGAAACCGCCGTTAGTGAAGGGTTGAAGCATCGTGCTCGCGTGGCAAGCGTATGGACGAACTCATCGTCTCGGCCGAGTGGGTCGCCGAGCGACTGGGCGACATCGCCGTCGTGGACGTGCGCGACGCCTGGGAATTCGACGGCATCGGGCACATCCCGGG
Organism: Haladaptatus sp. DYSN1; assembly: GCF_029489995.1. Lineage (NCBI taxonomy): Archaea > Methanobacteriati > Methanobacteriota > Halobacteria > Halobacteriales > Haladaptataceae > Haladaptatus > Haladaptatus sp. DYSN1. The sequence continues at coordinate 335,983 of NZ_CP120470.1, read as the reverse complement.
CGCCGTGAACGTTCCCTTCGACAGCTTTCGCGACGAGGACGGCGGCGACGAGGGGATGCTCCCCGGAGCGGACGCATTCTCGCGATTGATGCAGGAAGCAGGCATCGCCCGTGGCGACCACATCGTTGCCTACGACGACACCCACGGCGTCTTTGCCGCTCGATTTCTCGTGACTGCGCAGCTCTACGGTCACGACCCGGCGAAGTTGCACCTCCTCTCGGGTGACTTCAGTTCGTGGCAACTCGAACACGAGACGACGAGCGAAGGGGCAGAGCGCGAGCCGAGCAACTACGAAGCCACGATTCCCGACGACCGCCCGCTCATCGGGGCTGACGAAGTGGCCGCCGCAATCGGCACGGACACCGTCATCGTGGACACCCGCGAGCAGTCGGAGTTCGAGGAAGGGCACATCGAAGGTGCAGTCCAGTTCGACTGGCGAGAACTCGTCGACGACGAGACGCGCGGCATTCTCGCGCCCGACGAGGCAACGGAGATTCTTGAATCAAAAGACATCGTTCCCGAGAAATCGGTCATTCTCTACTGCAACACCGCTCGGCGCATCAGTCACACCTACCTCGTTCTCCGGTGGCTCGGCTTTTCCGACATCTCGTTCTACGAAGGGAGTCTCACCGAGTGGGAACGTCGCGGCATGACAATTGAAACGGGGAGCTAAAACTGCGCGTCGAACAGAGAACTAAAACAGCGTTCCGCGACGCATCTGGCGGTCACTGAGCAGGTCCAGCGCTTCGACGAGCAACGCGATGACGAGCGGCCCGGCGATGAAGCCCATGACACCGACGCTGAGGATGCCACCGACGAATCCGACGAAGTAGAGGCTTCCCGGGAGGTCCGCAGACCACTCGGCGAGTCGGGGGCGAATGAGCGCGTCGGGGACGAACGCGATGAGGATTAATCCGAGGACGAGAACGGCCACCGCGGCGTCGATTTCTCCGATACTCACCTGATAGCCCGCGAGTCCAATCACCAGAATGCTCGGGCCGACGATGGGGATGAACTGGAGGATGCCGGCGATGACGGCGAGTGCGAAAAACGACTCGTAGCCGAGCAGGAAAAACACGGCGAGCGCGAGGACGAACGTCCCGAGGGCGGTGGCCGCCTGCAGGACGTAAATCGCGAACAGCGTGTCCCGGATGCGCTCGTGAATCGCCATCACGATGTCGTGATAGTCGCGAGGGATAGGGCGGAAAATCGCCGCCCCGACACCGCGTGGCTCGAGCAGGATGGCGAACACGAGGAAGGTGAACAGTGCCGCCTTGAGCGCGAGGACGGGTGCGGCTTGCACCCCCGAGATGGCGAGGTCAGTCAGTGTATCGTTCGCGTAGGTGATGGCGTCGTCCGTCTGGAGCGTGTAGAAAAACCCGCTGTAGCGAATCGTGATTTCCGGCGGCAGATTCTGGATGAAGTCTACGAACTGATTACGACGAAGGTAGAGGACGATGCCCACGGGCGCGAGCAACGCGGCCACCCCGAGAAAGGCGAAGATGGTGGCAACCGCACTGGCGTAGCGCGGTTTCAGGTGGTACGTGACGAGCCACTCACGGACGGGAAAGAGGACGTACGCCACAGTGGTTGCGAAAAAGACAGTCGCAAGAACGTCGACCAGCAAGGCAGCCGTGAGCAGCGTAAAGAACACAACCAACCCGACGAGGACGTACTGACGCTGGCCAGGTGAGGACACAGCCTACCACTCTGCGCGCAACTGACAAAATACTTGCCACGATTGCGACGGGTGTCACCGTAATATCGAGCGAGTGCGGTGACGAATCCGGCAACTTTCCAGTCGAAATGAAGGGGTTCGAGGCGGTGACGCGGTGAAAATCAGCAGCTCAACAGAACGGAACTGGCCACTCAGGGGGCAACGCCCACGGTGAGCAACGTGCCGAGTTCGCGGTATCGCTCGACCATGTCCGCGCGGGTTTCGAACCCTTCGTGCGGGAAGGCGTCCTCGTCCGGAATCTCGACGTCCCAGTCGCCGATGTGGTCCTGCTCTGCGACGTAGAGCCCCGCGTTGCGGAACGCATCGCGGTACTGCTCGCGCGTCCAGCGCGTCATCTCGACGGAGATGTTGTCCTGCCACTTGTGGGAGTGGACGTTCTCCTCGTAGTAGTTCACCGCACAGTAGAACGTGCCGCCGGGTGCGAGGACCCGGGCGATCTCTCGGAGCGTCTTGTGCGGGTCTGTGGCGTAGTAAAACGCCTCCATCGTCCAGACGTGGTCGATGCTGTCGTCGGCGAACGGCAGGTCGTTGAAGTCACCGACGACGTAGCCCGAATCGAGGTTTTCGATGTAACTGCGGGCGTTTTTCGCCATCTCCGGCGAGCCGTCGAGGCCGTAGGTTCGACCCGCGTCTTTCGTCTCACGGAGGGCGCGGACGGCGTAGCCGCTTCCCGTCCCGAGGTCGAGAATCGTGTCGCCCGGTTCGACCGGCATCCGAGCGAGTGCGTGTTTCGCCGTGTGCCAGTGGCGGTCTTCCATCCCTTTGTCGCGGCCGTCGGTGGCCCAGGCGTCGAACTCCTGGCGAATGCTCATGCGTGGACAGATGAAGTCGGCCACCAAAACGGATTCGACGTGTTTCTGCCCGGAGCTACTCGACCCACCCCGCCCGGGCGTTTATCCTGCTCGACCTCCGAGAAGGCGTATGGTCGGTAAGAAGCGCCGGTACGCCCTCGCTGATTCGGCGCAACAGGTAGTCGGCGGGTTCCTGCTCGCAGGCCCCTTCGTCGTCACCGAAGAGGTCTGGGTACTCGCACGGAACATGACAGTCTGGCACGGGCTCGTGACCCTCGCGCTCGTCTTCGCCATCGGCTACGGTGCGCTGTACAAGGCGGACGACGGCCGCGACCCGGACCGCGAGGCCGACGTGGGTGGCATTCCCATTCGCTTCGTTTCGCTCATGGCCGTCGCCTTCGGCTCGGTCATCATCCTCGCTATCGCCTTCGCCGCCCCACAGACGTTCCTCTCTGACCTCGCAACAACGGCCCGCTACGAAGTGACGGCAAAAGCCGTCTCCGTCGGAGCCATCTTCAGCGTCGTTGGGGCGGCGACCGCGGACAGCGTGTTCTGAGTACCATCCGTAGCATGCTTCTGGCCGCTCCTGTCACGTCGAGCACACCCGCAGGCTTAAGGTATCGCCGACCGCTCTTTCGCCATATGGATTACGCCCTCGCGATCGAGAACACGCCAGACTCCATCCCGGGCGGCACCGGCCTCCTGCTCGTCCACCCGAGCACCGGGGAGACCGACCGCATCGACACCGATTTTCTCAACACCGACACCGACTACATCCTCGTCATCTCCACGCGCACCACCGCGCGTGAGGTCGAACAAAAACTCGAATACTACGGCGTAGACCGGGGAAAGACCGAAATTCTGGACGCGCTCTCGATCGAACGCGGCTACTCCCGACGAAGTGGCAAGGGCATCCACTACGTCTCCTCACCCGACGACTTGGAAGGAATCGTCCGGGCGACCCGCAAGTTTCTCGAACGCCACAAAGGCTCGAAACTCCGCGTCAGCGTCGATTCGGTCACCGAGATGGCCTACTACGCCGACGAAGAACGCGCCAGAGAAGCGGTCGTCGAACTCCTCGAACTGCTCGACGAACACGACGCCGTTGGCCTGTTCCACCTCGCAGAAGAGGTTCACGACGAATCCGTCGTCACCAACTATCGCGACCTGTTCGACGCAATCATCACGCTCGACGAAGACGGCAACGTCTCGAGCGAGTTCTGAGCGACAGACGGCGAGCGGATTTTCGAAACGTCGGTTACGACGAGCGGTCGGCTCTGCTGTAGGAAAGCGCATTGTTGACTCGAAACTGCACTGTTGACTCGAAAACGCCTCGTCGCCTCAAGGAACCCTCGTCGTCTCGAAGAATCTACGCTTCGCGCAACCGCTCGAAGGTCTTTTCTGCCCACTTCACTGCGTAGGGAGCGCCGTGTTCGCGGTAGGCCTGCGTGTCAAGTGCACCGAAGGGCGCTGGCAGTTCCAATCCGTGTTTCACCGCGCTACAGGCGTACTCGGTCGCGGCGGCGAAGTCCGTCTTCCCGAGGGCGACGTCCCGTGTGAGGTTCGAAAGCCGGGGTTCCATCCGGACGCCGGCGTCCTGCCACGCGTCGAAGAGGTCGGGATGAGTGTCCTGCCACGAGGCGAACACGTCTCGCGTCTGGAGACCAAGGTAGGCGTCGTAGAGGGCGGCCGCTATCTGGTAGGTATCGACCGGTCCGAGCGCGAGTGCGTCGTCGAGGTCACGGTAGGCGTCCCCGAAGAAGGGTAAGAAGTGCTCGGGTTCACCCGTCCCGAGTTCGACGAACGCTTCGGCGATGAGGAAATCGATGAACGCCTTCGGCGACCCCTGCGTTCGGGCTTTCACGAACACGAGCGGCGGGGTCGTCTGTCGTGTCCAGACGACGCTACCGTCCCCGGGCATTCCGATGGTGAAAGTGTTACTCGCGTATTGTGTGAGCAACTGCGGGGCGTCCTCGGGCAGCCATTCGGCTGGATACGAGGTCGGCGAGAGCGAGTCGACGAGCAGTCCGAGACTCTCTGCCTGGTCCGGTGGGAGCGTCTCGAAGTCGGTCTCCGTGTCGAGTACTATCGCTCCGGGTGCGTGTTCGTCACGGACCGCCGCGAGCGCCTCAGAGAGGTCACGCGCGTCGAACATCACGCAGCGAGCGCGAGGCTCGCGATGATAGCGAGCGCGAGCAGTGCTGAAACGCCGACGGTAGTGACCACAATCTTGGTTGCCTGACTCATACCGCGTCTGTTTCCGTGCGAGCGGTTAAAACCTTCAGTTCGCGGCGACGGAGGAGCGGGGAGACAGTTTTGAGAGGCGCGAACGGAGAAACGCGAGCGGTTCGTGTCGAGCTTTGAAGAGATAGGGGAGGAGTTCGACTGGAAACGAACGGTTTGAGAGCAGGGAAAAGCTCGCTAGAAACAGCGGGAACGTGGGGAAGAGAAGTTCGACTGGAGACGGGTTACTTCTCTTCGTCGCGGCCGCCAATCCAGGTTTCCGGGACCTCGATGATGTACCGACCGTTTTCCTGGAGTGCGATGATGTACTCATCGCGGTCGTAGAGCTCCATGAGGTTGAGTTCGTACTGGCCGGGTTCGAGGATTTTGATGCTCTCGAACTGGTCGTTCAGTTCCTCGCGGAGTTCCTCCATCGACGGACGTTCCGCTTTCGGGCTGCCGACGACGCGGCCTTCTGCTGGGGGATTCTTCTCCGGTTTCGCCGGGAGTTCGTCCGGGCTCACCATCTCGCCGCGGGCGCTCGCCTGTGCGCGGTCCTCGCGGTCGACCTCGGATTCGGCCGGTGGTTCAGCGGGCGCTTCGATGATGGAATCGTCGTCGGCCTGTGCCACGGGTCGAGCGGCGTCGGCTGCCCCCGACGCGGAGGCAGGAGGTGTTTCGTCTCGACGCACCCAGTCGCGCACTTTCGTGGTGGCCTTGCCGACCGACTGCGTTACGGAGGACTCGCGCTCCGGTGGCTGTTCCTCCGGGTCGGGAGTTGACCCAGAGGGATAGAACTGGAACTTGTTCCCGCCACAGTCCGGACAGCCCGAAAGCATCTCCTTCGACCCGTCACTGAACTCGTGACCGCAGGACGTACACTGGTGTGGCATTATTGCCGAGTGACGAGGGCGCTGATGAGGTTCTCGTCTTTGTGGAGTGTTTCGATACGGTTCGCCGGCCCGATGACCGTGAGTTTCGCCGTCGAGCGACGACCCATGAGGCGGTCGAGGAGACTGCCGTCCGAGGCATCCTGCTTCGGATAGGTCTCGATTTCGATGCCGTTGAACTCGTCTGGGCTAATCTCGCTCATCGTGACCTCGATGAGTTTCGACTCCTCTGACGGTGAGAGCCCTTCCTCGAGAATCACGATGTTTCCCGCGTGAACGCCGTCTAAGATGGTTCTGATTTTCTCCATGCTGGTGAGCCTGTCCATCCGCTCGCCGCTGAACAGGTCGATTTGCACGCCATCTTTGTTTGTTGCTTCTGCCATACCTAATCACCCGAAGTAGTCCGAAATCTTGTCGTACACTTCGTCCATGTTTTCGCCCTCGAGCGCCGAGAGTGGAATCGTCTCGTGTTGAGGGAACGCATTGCGAATGCGCTGGACGTTCGATCCGTCGAGATCCGTCTTGTTCGCGAGGATGAGCACCGGGAGCTTCTGACTCTCGATGATGCCGATGAGCATCGTGTTCACCTGCGTGAACGGGTCCGTGGAACTGTCGAGGACGTAGATGACGCCATCGACGTCCTCGCGGAGCCAGTGCATGGCCTCTGCGACGCCTTCCGTGGCCTCGCGGGAGCGACGAACCGCGTCGTCCTTCTCCATGTCGTGCTCTAAGAATTCCTTGTAATCGACCTTCGTCGTGACACCCGGCGTGTCGACGATGTCGATGGTGACGGACTTCCCGTTGCGCTTGATTTCGACGTTCTCTTTTCTGCGTGCTCGGCGCGTCTCGTGTGGAATGTGACTCTCCGGGCCGATAGCGTCGCCAGTCCAGTCGCGAGCGATGCGATTGGCGAGCGTCGTCTTACCCGCGTTCGGCGGTCCGTAGATGCCAATGCGCTTCGGCTCGGAGCCGGAGAACAACTTATCGGTGACTCGTGAGATACTATCTCGTAGTTCGGCGAAAATGCCCATTTTGTTACTCGTGTTTCCTTTTTTGAATCATTGTGTCGGAGTGTTCCCAGTCTGTACACAGGACCACGGCGAATATACCCATCCTATTCTCCCGCTCCCCTGGAATATGTCGTTGGCAAGGGTGCTTCTGAACATAGAAGCACCCTGAATTCACTTAAGCGTGCGTCAGACATGTGTCTGGATTTATAGACAACCCACGAACGTTGGCCTCAAGGGTGTTTCGGTGCCGTAGACGAGCGAGACTGTGAAACCGAACCCGAGTCCATGAGGGAAACGGATGCAGAAAGGTGAATGGGTGATGGTCGAAGGAAAGGGAGAGTGTGGTGGGGAGGAAGGATGGGTTTGTGGAGAGGGAGCAATGGTAGAGAGAGCGTGGTGATGGGGAAAGACGGGGTTGGGAAGGAAGGACGGGATTGTAGAGGGAAAGACGGGATTGTAGAGAAAGAGCGTGGTGTAACTCCAGTTGAAATGGAGGGGTTGTGAGGGAGGGGATTCGCTCGATTTCAACTGCGAGGGCAGATGAGACGGTCAATTTATTCGTCGGTAGAGATGGGCAACCGGAAGACTGGCGTTCCACTTGAACCGGTCGGCTGGGCGCGATATATTGATGATTGTTCATTTAGATTATGGGGTCGGGTCGGGAGAAGAGGCGAGAACAGGGCTCTCCCAGGAGATATCGAATAGTTACGAAACGTGAGAGAACGGAGGACGGGGAAGGAGCCCCCCACCCCCTTGTTTCGAGTCGAGAGGGGAGAAAGAGAGGGGGTGGGGAGCTGCCGCTTACCCTTATTTCAGCCCTAGAACCACCAAAACCATTACCGCGAGGTCTACTACGGTTATGGTTAGGGCATCTATCATATAAAGATGCCTCTTTTGATAGACCTCTCCTCACACCCCCTCCCCCTCCTTTTCTCCGTTCCACCGGAAACAAAGGGGTGGGGGGCACCCCTTCTCTCATATCCACTCCTTCTCTCACCAGCTTCCCCTCGTGACGCGCCATTCACAGAAATCACGACGCTCCAGCCTCCTTCCCTGTCTCCAGACTGCCCGTCCAATTCTCACCTAGAGGTTCCTCTAGCAAAGACCATTCTGAACCTTTCCTTCTAGTGCAAACTAGTACCACTAGAGGAATTCTGTGCTTGCGACCCCTCCGCTTCCAGTCGAACCTTCCGCTGTTCCCGAGATCTCCCGGTGATTTCCTTGCGCGCGGTCTCACCTGTTCGTGGGTTCAGTTCGCCGCCGTCCCTCCATATTTGCGGCAATATTCCCACCACTGTTGGACAACCCCTTCGTTTCCACTGGAACGGTTAGTGCAGACTACTTGGTCTTTCTGTAGATCAGTGGTCCCTCTGTGGATCAGTGTCCCTCAGGGCTCAGAGATTCCTCTGGGAGTCCTATTTGGGAAAGTTTGTGGATCCTGTAAGGGAAATCCTGTTCGGGAGATGCCGAACGCTCGGTGCGAAGCGAAGAACCTGAAAGCGATGCGCAACTCGTCCTTCCCAGAAGGTCAAATTCGGATAGGACCCGCTGAACGAGGATAGGACCCGCTGAACGAGGTCGACTCGATCGAGTGAATTCGAATTGCGATAGAATTCAATTTGACATGAAACCCGATTCGACACGAAACCCGATTCGACACGAAACCCGATTCGATGCGAACGGTGAACCCGAGACACTCTGGTTCGAGTTGAAACCCCACTCCTCACGACGGCTTGCATCGTGACTGCTGGTCCAATCGAAACTATCCGGACGAGTGAGGGTTCGAGACTGTCGATTCCACGTGAATCTCGGCGGAAAATCTATCTGTGAAGCACAACATTTAATAGAATCTCTACCTCTGGTTCGTGTGCATCAAGTGGACAGACGGCCGCACACCCAATGGCCTGCAGGAAGGATTCTAGGGCCGTTCCGGGGCTCTCCTCCCGGCTGCCGTGCCTGTTCCACCCGAAAGATAGGGGATATCATCGATGGAACCTGACGACACCCACACGGATGGCGGAACCGAAGAGACGAACGCGGCGACAGAGTTCGACGTGGACTTAGACGAAGTCGTCCTCGACGAACACGGGCTCGAAGACCCCGAAGAAGCGTCGCAAGGTCTCTTCGACGACCTCCTGAGTGGCGAGCCCATCTTCGAGAACAAGGAGGTTCTTCGACCGTCCTACACTCCGCACAAGCTCCCCCACCGCGTCGAACAAATCAACAACATGGCGACGATTCTCGTCGCGGCACTCCGTGGCGAGACTCCCTCTAACATTCTCATCTACGGCAAGACGGGAACTGGAAAGACGGCGAGTGCAAAGTTCGTCTCCAAGGAACTCGAAACCACCTCACAGAAGTACGAGGTGCCCTGTGAGGTCGAGTACATCAACTGCGAGGTGACGGACACCCAGTATCGCGTGCTCGCCCAACTCGCGAACAAGTTCATCGAGAAAAACGAGCAGGTCATCGAAGACAAACTTTCCCGCTTCGAATCCCTTCGCGAGCGCGCAACAGAGAATCCCGCTGCACTCGAAGAGACGAACTTTTCGACGCTCGAGGAACTCGACGACCGAGTCGAAACCCTCGAAGACGACCTGGCGTCGTTCGAACCGGTCCCGATGACCGGATGGCCGACCGACCGGGTGTACAGCACCTTCTTCGAGGCCGTCGATTACCACGAGCGCGTGGTCGTCATCATGCTCGACGAAATCGACAAACTCGTCGAGAAATCCGGCGACGACACTCTCTACAATCTCTCGCGAATGAACTCCGAACTCTCTAACTCTCGCATCTCCATCATCGGCATCTCCAACGACCTCAAGTTCACCGACTTCCTCGATCCGCGGGTCAAATCGTCGCTCGGCGAGGAGGAAATCGTCTTCCCGCCGTACGACGCGAATCAACTTCGCGACATCCTCCAGCACCGCGCCGACGTCTCGTTTAAACCCGACTCGCTCTCTGACGACGTGATTCCGCTGTGTGCTGCCTTCGCCGCGCAAGAACACGGCGACGCCCGTCGCGCGCTCGACCTGCTCAGAACGGCGGGCGAACTCGCAGAGCGCGACCAGACCGACCGCGTCGAAGAGAAACACGTCCGTAAGGCCCAGGATAAAATCGAACTCGACCGCGTCGTCGAGGTCGTCCGCACCCTTCCAACCCAATCGAAACTGGTGCTCTTTTCGACCATCATGTTGGAGAAAAACGGCGTCCACAACATCAACACGGGCGAGGTGTACAACATCTACAAACGACTCTGTGGCGAAATCGACGCCGATATCCTCACCCAGCGTCGGGTCACCGACCTCATCAGCGAACTCGACATGCTCGGCATCGTGAACGCCGTCGTCGTCAGCAAGGGCCGCTACGGCCGGACGAAGGAAATCAGCCTCTCGGTCCCCATCGACGAAACCGAGGCCGTCCTCCTCTCGGATTCGCGACTCAGCGAAATCGGCGACGTTCAGCCGTTCGTTCAGGCCCGCTTCGATAACTGACAAAACACAATCAGTTATTGGACTGTCGTATCGTAATTCGTTCTCGTCGGTGACTTCATCGCTCATACCTTCTGTTTTCCCGGATTGGACTGACGTGTGGCGGGAAACTGTTTTGTCACTCCTCGGTGAAGTCTCATCCATGAGCATCATCGTCGGGGCGCTCCTCCCAGACCCGTACTACGAGCGCATCGAGTCCGTCTGGGCGGACATCGAAGCGGAGTTCGGGGCAAACGGAATCCACAATCCGTTTCCGCATTTTACCCTGTACGGGGTCACCGAACCCGCGACGGTCCCGGTCGTCGAGTCGGCCCTCGAAGCGGTGGTAGCTCGCCACGACCCGGTCACGGTTCGAACCGACGGTATCGGCATCTTCCCCGGTAACACGTTCTACATTCCCGTAACGCAGTCGAGAGCGCTCGCGCAGCTCCACGAAGACGTGGTCGATGACGTCTCGCGACTCGGCGATGCACCCTCATCGTACTACGAACCAGGAAGCTGGTTCCCGCACGTTGGCCTCGCCATCCAGATTCCCGACGCAAACACGGGCGACCTGGCGTCGTTTCTCCTCGACTACGACTTTTCGTGGGAATTCGATATCGAGACGCTTGCAGTCATGGCGTGGCAACCGGAGGATGCAACATTCACGCTCGAAACGACCCATTCGCTCAGCGCAGGCTGATGCAGAAAAATCGACCCGAAGCGTTTCTCAGGCGGCGATCCGTGGTCGGCCGAACAGCACCATGCCACCGAGGACAGTGAACGTCTGAGAGACCCATAGTCTGATGTTACCGAGAATCGGAATGCGGAACTCTGCGGTTCCGATGACCCACGCTGGCTTGACTGGGTTCTGATTGCCGACCTGGTCGTAGATGCTGTTTGCGTCACCTTTGGTTACGAATCCCTCGTTCGGGGCCGGACAGTGGGCGAGTTCCTGGCAATTGTCTGCCCCCTGCATGTAGTCGGGGTTGGCCTTGTCGTACCAGTTTTCGCTCTCGTTTACGTAGAACATCGCCCGGTGGATGATGGGGGTCGTTCGATCATTGCCATTCGGTTGGAACACGATGACGTCACCCGGATTGTTGAACTTCGTGTACTCGGTTTGCTGGCCGATTGCGTAGGTGACGACGCCGGTGTCCTGATAATTTTCTGCCGCCGCGAACCGGTGTTCCTCCATGACGAAGACGAGGTCGCCGGTCATCATGTTCGGCTCCATGCTGCCGCTTTCGACGGCGACCATCGGCGGCCAGATGCCGCTCACGGCGAACAGAAGTAAGCCGACGAGGACGACGGCCCCGACGCTCACGAGGAGTTCACGTGCGTAGGCGACAGCACCGTGGTCGGTCGTCGCGAGCCATTTCAACCACCCTACTAGCCCCGTCGGGTTATCGTCGGGCCGGTCACCCGGGACACTCATTGACGGCCCTTCGCAGGGGGGTCGTTTCAACGTTTGGCTTTGGTTCGCTATACTTTTGCCACTCCCCGAAGACACTCGGATGTGCCACTCGAGAGTGACGCCCGCGTCGTCAGCGAACTCGTCAGTCGTGGATTCAACGCAGAACGCGAGGCTGTCACCCTCATCGCTGGTGCAGCGGACCCCGCGCAGACGCTCGAGCGCGTTCTCTCCCAATTGCCGGAGAACGCGCTCGTGGTCACCGCCGCCCACGTTCGGTCAACCCTCGACGAGACGGACCCCTCTACTTCAACTGCAGATGTCACACCAGAAACAGTGGCAAAGACTGATACAACTCCAGTAGAAACGTCCCCAGAATCGTTCGAACGGACGGTAGACCGAGCGCTCCGTTCGCTCCAGATTGCGAACGACATGACCGGTGAGAGTACCGGAACGGGCCGATACGAGGACTTCGTCGCGGTGTTTCGCGACCGGTACGAGCGACTCTCTTCGAAACTGCGTTCCCGCGTGAACCATCGCACGACGCGGGCGCTCAAATCGATGCCTGGAAACAGCGAGGCTGGTATCATCGGGATGGTCAGTGACGTTCGGTCGACGGCGAACGGCCACTGGATAATCGAACTCGAAGACACGAACGGCGTGTTCCCGTGTCTCGTGATGAAAGACCGGCCGCTTGCGGACCTCGTAGACGAGATTTTACTCGACGAGGTCATCGCTGTGGACGGGACGCTTTCGGACGACGCCGGTATCCTGTTCGTCGAGTCGCTCTACTTCCCGGACATCCCACGAACCCACAAACCGACGACCGCTGACCGTCACGTGCAGGCGGCGCTCATCAGCGACGTGCACGTCGGCAGCCAGGAGTTCATGGCCGACGCGTGGAGCGATTTTGCCCACTGGCTCCACACCGAGGAGGCGGAGCACGTGGAGTACATGTGCATCGCAGGCGACATGGTGGAGGGTGTCGGTATCTACCCGAACCAGGACGAGGAACTCACCATCATCGACATCTACGACCAGTACGAGGAGTTCAACGAGTACCTGAAAGAGGTGCCTGGCGACATGGACATCGTCATGATTCCAGGCAACCACGACGCGGTGCGCCTCGCAGAACCACAACCCGGCTTTTCGGACGAACTGCGCGACATCATGAGCGCACACGACGCGAAAATCGCCTCGAACCCTTCGGTCGTGACGCTCGAGGGCGTCTCCATTCTGATGTACCACGGCGTTTCACTCGACGAGGTCATCGCCGAACTCCCCGCCGACAAGGCCAGTTACGAAGAGCCACACAAGGCGATGTACCAGCTGCTCAAAAAGCGCCACGTCGCGCCCCAGTATGGCGGTCACACCCGTGTCGCACCCGAAGAGAAGGACTATCTCGTCATCGACGAGGTGCCGGACATTTTCCACACTGGGCACGTCCACAAACTCGGCTACGGGATGTACCACAACGTGCTGGCGCTCAACAGCGGGTGCTGGCAGGCTCAGACGGATTTCCAGAAGAGCGTGAACATCGACCCGGATTCGGGCTTCGCGCCCATCGTCGACCTCGACACGCTGGAGATGACGATTCGCTCGTTCAGCTAGGGTCTTTGCGGAACCTCACGGTCGGCGTGGTGCCGAATCGCGGCCCCGACCCGACGCGGGCAAAGCCCACGCTGTCTGCGGCGTCGAGAATCGGTGCCTCGTCCTCTGGAACCAGTAATTCGACGCTCATTCGCTCTTTCGAGGCGAAACGGAGGGGTTCGTCGAGCAGCCGTTTCGCCACCTTCGTCTCGCCTGAAAGCTGCGTCACGTACACCGTTCGGTGCTCTGCGTCGAAACTCACGAAGCCGATGATGTCGCCTTTCGTCTCCGCGACGCGCACACTCCGGTCGTGGATGAGATTCCGCATCACGTCGCTCGGAGAACCGGTCATCTCGGCCAGTGTGCCCGCGTCGTCTTCAACGGCATCCCGCACGTCCATAGCCTCCCCTTGGCGGGCATTAGAGTTAAATCCCTGACCCGGATGGTTCTTGTCGCTTCCATTCCTAACAGTGTCATGGTGGATGATAGCACTGGACAAGAAGGGCCGGACGTGGTACGATGTGACTTCTGTCGGCACCCGATACCGGAGGAACCGGTTCTGGCCAGTGACGAGGCGGTAGACTACCAGTTCTGCTCGCTTGCGTGCCGAGACGCGCTCGAAACCAGCGAATTCGTCTTCACGGAGTACCACGGCTTCATGTGGTTCGACCCGGGCGTCTCGGCGCTCGAACAGAGCCTTCCGCAGGGAGCGCCACGGAACGCCTTCGTCCTCCTGAGTGGACCCGCCGGAACCCGCGACCGGGCGCTGCAAGCCGAACTCGTCTGGCGCACCCTCCGCCGGGGTGAATCGGCGGTCATCGTAACGTTTCAAGAGCCGCCCGGCTCGCTCGTCCAGCAGTTTCTCACCTTCGACTGGAACGTCCTCCCCTACTTAGAGCGCGACCAGTTGCACATCCTCGACTGTTTCACCTACCGCCTCTCGACGCGAGAGCGGATGTACGAGCGGCTGAACGAGTGGAACCAGCACCTCTACCGCGTCGCCCAGGGAGCGACGACGACGATTCGCGACCCGACGGACATCGACGAGGTGACGAATAAACTCGACAACTGCCTCGAGAACCACCACATCGTCGATTCGGGGATGGTGCTCATCGACTCGCTCACCGAGTTCGGGGCGCTCGTCCAGCCGGTGCGGGCCTACGACTTCGTCCGCACCATCAGGGCGGACGTGTGCAAAGGGCGGTTCGTTCCCGTCTACGCCGGCGCGACCGTCGTCACCGAAGAATCGCTCTTCCCCCACGACCTCGAATACGTCGTCGATGGGGTCATCGACCTCCGGCTCACCGAATCACTCGTTCCGGATACGCTGCTCAAACAGATTCGCATCCGCAAGATGAAGGGCGTCCTCGTCATCCCCGAGTGGCACACCTACGAGTACACCTCTGGCCTCGGAATGGTCACCTTCGACCCAGAAGAGGAGCAACGAAAGAGCGAGCGCCGTGAGGAAGAAACTGAACAATCGGCCGAATCGGCCGGTTCGAACGACGATACAGCAGCAGAACTTCCAGACGATGGGACGGAAATGTAACAGACGGCAATCATTCGGAGGATGAACAACGTTATCTCACGGGACTCATAAAGAGGGGCCAATGAGTCACGTTCACACGCACGCGGTGGTAGCATGCGCGTAGTTGCGAAGTTCGGCGGTACCAGCCTCGGCAGCGGCGACCGAATCAATCGAGCGGCCGATTCGATCGCCGCGGCGGTCGCCGCGGGCCACGAAATCGCGGTCGTCGCGAGCGCGATGGGCTCGACCACCGACGACCTCCTCGAAGAGATTACCTTCGAGGCCGACGACGCAGACCGTGCAGAAATCGTGAGCATGGGCGAGCGGACGAGCGTCCGAATGTTGAAAGCCGCTCTCAGCGCCCGTGGCGTCGACGCGAAGTTCCTCGAACCGGGCAGCGAAGAGTGGCCAATCATCACCGACGAACACGGCGAGGTCGACGTCGAAGCGACGAAGGCCCGCGCCGCGGAGCTCGCGAAATCGATGGAGGGCGTCGTCCCGGTCATCACCGGCTTCCTCGCACAGGACCACACCGGCAAAGTCACCACCCTCGGACGCGGCGGCAGCGACACCACGGCGGTCATGCTCGGGAAGTACACCGGCGCAGACCAGGTCGTCATCGTTACCGACGTAGAGGGCGTCATGACCGGCGACCCACGCGTCGTCGAGGGCGCGCGCAACGTCTCCCAGATTACCGTCGACGAACTGCGCGACCTGTCGTTCCGCGGCGCAGAGGTCGTCGCCCCGAGCGCACTCACCTACAAGGACGAGAACCTCGACGTGCGCGTCGTCCACTACCAGCACGGCGACCTCCTGTCCGGTGGCACGAGTATCGAGGGTCAGTTCGAGAACCTCATCGACCTGCGGGAGACTCAACTGGCCTGCATTACGGTTGCGGGTCGGTCCATCCGAAACGAACCGGGGATTCTCGCGACGCTCTCTCAGACGCTCGCCGAGGCGGAAATCAACATCGACGCCGTCGCAAGCGGGATGGACTCGGTGACCTTCTACATCGCTACGGACCGCGCTGCGGAGGCAGAAAAGGTCCTCCACCAGTGCGTCGTCGATGAGGAACTGCTCTCCAGCGTGACGGTGGACGACGACATCGCCGTCATCCGCGTCACGGGCGGCCTGATGAGCCAACCCGGCGTCGTCCGGGACATCATTTCGCCGCTCGCGGACGCCCACATCTCGATTCACGACGTCATCACGAGCGCCTCGTCGGTCGGCATCTTCGTCGACTGGGACGTCCGCGAAGACGCGCTCAAAGCGATTCAGACCAACTTCTGACCGACACCGCTGTTTCTGGACAGCACTGTCCACCTTTGCACACTGGTTCTCGATGTCTCGCCAGAGTGTTCACTCCTGTATGCGTGAAATTATGTACCTCCCGCTACCCCTTCCGACCAATGACCGCGTACAAATCGAAGATGGTCGAGCGGATTCACCTGCCGTCTCGTGAGGTCCGAGACGAGAACTTGGAAGCTGCCGGCTACAACGTGTTCAACCTTCCCTCGAAGGACGTGTACATCGACCTGCTCACCGACTCCGGAACGGGGACGATGAGCGCAGAGCAATGGGCCGCGATGATGCTCGGCGACGAAGCCTACGCCGGCAGCAGCAGTTTCGAGAACCTCAAAGACGCCGTTTCCGACGTAATGGGCATGGAGTACGTCGTCCCCACCCATCAGGGCCGCGGTGCCGAGAACGTCCTCTACGGGACGCTGCTCGAGGAGGGCGACGTCGTGCCGAACAACACCCACTTCGACACCACTCGTGCGCACATCGCGAATGCGGGTGCTGAAGCCGTCGATTGCCCCGTCAGCGGCGCGATGGAGATGCAGTCTGACGAGCCCTTCAAGGGCAACTTCGATATCGAGAAGGGCTGGGACGTGGTCGAGGAACACGGCGAAGACGCCATCCCCGTCGTCGTCCTCACCATCACGAACAACTCCACCGCCGGCCAGCCGGTGAGTATGGCGAACATCCGCGCCGTGAGCGAGTTCGCCGCCGAAATCGACGCCACGTTCGTCATGGACGCTTGCCGGTTCGCCGAGAACGCCTACTTCATCCAGCAGCGAGAGGAAGACTACGAACACCACTCGATTGCCGACATCGCCCGTGAGAAACTCTCCTACGCCGACGCGCTCGTCATGAGCGGAAAGAAAGACGCCCTCGTCAACATCGGCGGCTTCGTCGCCTGCCGCGACGCCGACCTCTTCGAACACACCCGTCAGCGAGCCATCCTCTACGAGGGCTTTTCGACCTACGGCGGCCTCGCCGGACGCGACATCGAGGCGATGGCACAGGGACTTCGCGAGGCGGTGACCCAGGAGTACGTCGAATCGCGGGTCGGACAGGTCCAGGAACTCGCTGGGCTCCTCGACGACGCGAACCTCCCGGTGTACCTGCCGGCGGGCGGCCACGCCGTCTACCTCGACGCCGAGGGCTTCTTCCCACACATTCCCCTCGAAGAATTCCCCGGACAGGCACTCGTCTGCGAACTCTACCGCGAGGGTGGAGTTCGCGGCGTCGAACTCGGAAGCTTCGCCTTCCCCGGAACGAACCGGCCCGAACTCGTCCGACTGGCCCTCCCACGGCGGACGTACAACCGCGAGCATCTGGAACATATTGCGGAGACAGTCGCCGGCGTCTACGAGCGTCGTGACTCGGTGTCCGGCCTCGAAATCGTCTCGGAACCGCCGATGAAGGAACTGCGCCACTTCTCTGCGGAACTCAGACCGGTCTGAGCTGCCTCCCTATCCGCCGGCAGTTTACCGTCCGCGGCGGAGTCGCCGGGCGATGTCTTCGGGAAGGCCGACCTCGCGAACTTTCTTCTCGACTGCGTCGATGTCGTAGCTGACGCGTCGTTCGGTCACCGCCATCGAATCGAGGTCTACGACGGCGTAGGCCGCTCGCGGGTCGCCGTCGCGGGGTTGACCGACGCTCCCCGGGTTCAACACGACGCCCTCCTCGAACGTGCGGTGGCCCTGGACGTGCGTGTGACCCGTCACGAGCAAATTTTCGCCACGGAGCATCGACGGCGAGAAGACGTCGGGGTACGTGTAGCGGTCCGGGTCGTCGGGATGCCCGTGGACGAGTTTGACCCGTCCGTCGAACTCGGTTCGTTCGACCGGCAGGGCGGCGAGCCACTCGTGCTGTGCCTCGGTCAGGACGCGTTCTGCGTAGCGAACGCCCGCCTGCGCCATCCCGTTGAAGTGGTCGGCGGTGCCGGTCACGACGGCCCGGTCGTGGTTGCCTCGAATCGTCAGAACGTCGTGTTCGCGAAGCAGGTCTACACACTCGCCGGGCCACGGATTGTAGCCGACCACGTCCCCGGCGCAGACGAGCGCGTCTACCGAGGACATCGCGTCGAAGACGGCCTCCAGTGCGGGGAGGTTTCCGTGGACGTCAGAGATGACGCCGAGTTGCATACCGCAAAACAGGTGACGAAGTCCCTTAATTCCCGTTCCGGATCGCCGTCTCGAACCCGTCTGCTGTTCGTGAGACGGCGGCGGCACAGACCGCGTGTTCGAAGTCGGCGTCGTAGACCGCATTCGCCGCCTCGGTGGCGACTTTCGTGTTCAGGTCGTAGGCTTCGGGTGTGTCGCTCTCGTAGGTGGCGACGAGCGTTGGTTCCGTGACTTGCGTCACGATGAGAGCGTCGTTGCGGACGATGCCGATGAAACTCTCTTCGCCCACCGTGCCAGCGATGCGCGGGGTGTCGTAGCTATCCTTTTCGTAGTCCATCGCGAGCAGCGCCTCGACGAGCGCGTCACGGGCGGGGTAGCCCCGTTCGATTTTCTCCGTGATGGGGTCGACGTGCGAGCCGTTGCCGACGACGGCCGTGTCGCCCGCGATTCGCAGGCAGTTGTACGAGACGTAGGGATTGTCTGTCGGTTCTGCGTCCGCCGTCGGGGCGACGGTCAGGGTTCCTTCGCGGTCGACGACGTGTCGATTCGGAAACGAGCGGGAAGAAACGCGGTACGCCCCGATTCCGGGGCCAATGACGATGAACCGTCCAACGTACATACACGGTACTGCATAGTTTGGGCATAAGTAGCCGTCGATATATGCACGTTCGTCCGTGCGAAAATCGGTGACACACGGAGCGCGAACGCGCAACGCTTACAAAGGGGTGGCGTCTACCGATGTGTGCTGAAGGAGTCCCATGGGGTAGTGGCCAATCCTGTCAGCTTCTGGGGCTGACGACCGCAGTTCGAATCTGCGTGGGACTATCTCTGAACGATTCCACCTGATTCGAGCAGGGAGCGTCTTCGACGCGACCGAGTTCGAATCTGCGTGGGACTACTAACCGGCGTTCGTTTCGAACGTCACACAATTCTCTCAGACCAACTCGCACAGCCGAGGGCTTCCCCGGGCCACCACTGAACCCCCTCATTTCGAGTGTAAAACTCTCACAGAAGGCAGTATTGTTGTTCTCGTGACTAGAGAATAGGCCGTTCGCTGCAGTCGAAAATATGGTTTTCTTGCTGGTTCCGCGTCAGTCACTCTCACGCAAACGGTTATCGGTGTTTCTGACGTATCTCCGGGTGAGAAGCCGTGGTGGGTGGGATGCTGAGACGACTGTATCGTCTCCTGGGCGTGGGGTTCGTCGTGCTGATGGCCCTGAGTATCGCGGTGGCGCCGGTTGCGGCACAGGAGGACGACGTGCTGTTCATCTTCCAGAGCCATCACCTGACGGTGTGGTTATCGGGCGACGCACTCGTCAGCGACGACGGCGGGTTCACGACGCGGGCCGACGGCGTCCCGTACGTCCACGCTTCAGAACAGTTTTTCGTTGTCTACGAGTTCCTCGGCGACCCGGGGTACGACTATTACTTCGTCTGCCTCTCGACTGAGACCTACGCCGAAAGCTGTACCGACTGGCTCACCGTGAGCGACGGCGGCGCGTACACCGCCTGGTACACCGTTTCGCCGGACAGTTTCGACTACGGAACCGAGTACCTCAACCTCACGCTCTATCGCTGGAACTCATCCGACGAGCAAGTCGAGTACGTGGATAACGTCTGGTTCTACGTCGATTTCATCCCGGACACGGCCCCTGAGGAGGAGACGGCCGTCGTGACCCAGAGCCAGAACACGCCCAAACCGGCTAACACGGCGGTGACCACCGAGTCTATCGGCGGTGACACGATGCAGGGTCGCTCTGCCGACGACCTTGCGAACGAACGCGGGTTCCTTTCGAGTGGCGACCGCGGCCTCACGGACCCGGAGACGCTCGCAATCATCGGCCTCGTGGTCTCTATCATCGGCGTGCTCGTCGAACTCACGAGGGGGCGCTAGCGGTGGCCCGCGGCGCACCCCTCGTCTGGAGTTCGCTTATCGCGCTGCCGTTTCTGGTCGGCGGCGGGCGTATCCTCCTCGACCTGACGACGCTCGTCTACCCGCAAATTCTCGGCTGGGCGCTCGTCGGCTTCGGCCTCGTCATCGCCCTCGTGGGCGTGTACGTCCAGCTCGCCGCACCCACCGCGGTTCAACTGAGCGACAACGAGTACGTCATCGACCTCCGCCACCCGACCCAGCGCGTCGCTGCGATACGACTGGTCGTCGGCTTTGCGTTCCTGCTCGCCGCGACCTACCTCACCTACTTCACGCAGGAACCGCTCGTCTACCCGCTCGTCGCGCTCATCGTCGGGCTGGTGTTGTTCTCACAGGGGTTGGTCACCTACTGGCAGAACTCGCTCACGAGCTACTACCTGACCAACGAACGCATCATCAGCGAGTACCGGTTCCTCTCGCTCGTCCGCAAGGAACTCCCCCTCTCTAAGGTGCGTGGCATCCAGGAGAACCGGTCGGTCCTCGAGACGCTCGTCGGTCTCGGCAACGTCCAGATCGCCGCCGGCGGTAGCGGCCACCTCGAAATCATCCTGCGTAACATTCGCGATTCGACCGGCTTCGCAGACCACCTGCGCGAACTCGTCTGACTCGCCACGCGTTCACAAACCCCTTCGTTTCCACTGCAACTTTTCAGGCGGGCGTGTACGCGCCGTCACTCGACTTTCTGGCCGTGTCACTCGCCACCATTCCAGTGGAAACGAAGGGGTGGTGTGTTACCACTTTCCGCACACTTAGGTGGGTGTCCGGGGAAGGAGGACCATGCTTCCCACCCACTTCGAGGAGTTCGAAGCCGGACAGACGTTCGAGTTCGGGAGCGTGACGCTCTCTGAAGCGGAGATAATCGAATTCGCAGAGACGTACGACCCCCAGCCGTTTCATGTGGACCCGGAGGCGGCGGCCGAGTCGATGTTCGGTGGACTCATCGCGAGCGGGTGGCAGACCTGTGCGGTGTCGATGCGCCTGCTCGCCGACAACCTCCTGAACGAAACGGCGAGTCTCGGAGCCAGCGGCGTAGACGAGTTACGCTGGCATCGACCCGTCAGGCCCGGTGACACCCTCTCGGTGCGCGTTGAGGTACTCGACACCGAACCGGCGGCGAATGACCCGAATCGCGGGCACGTCCGCTACGAGTTTTCGGCGTTCAACCAGGACGACGACCGCGTGCTGTCGATGGAGGCGCTCGGAATGTTTGCGCGGGTGCCCTAGCGGTCCAGGAACTCGGTGACTCGCCGCTGGGTCTCGTCTTCCTGGTACGCCGTGAGCGCGTGGTGAATCGCCTGATTCATCGCCTCGTCTAAGTTTGACGGGCGCGCGGAGTGGACCTGGCGCTTTGCGATGCCGAGGACGTAGGTTGGTTTCTCCGCGAGCGTGTCTTCGAGGTCCGCGACCATCGCGTCGAACTCGCCTTCGGCTGCGACCTGCTCGACGAGACCGACGTCGAAAGCCCGCTGGGCGTCGATGTTCTTGCCCGTCATGATGAGCCACTTGGTCATCCCCTCGCCAATCATGCCAGGTAACTTCTGTGCGCCGCCCAAGTCCATCGCGAGGCCCATGTTCGCCTCCGGGAGGCCAAATTTCGAGCGGTGACTCGCCACCCGGATGTCACAGGCCAGCGTGAGTTCGAGGCCGCCGCCGAGTGCGTAGCCGTCGATGGCGGCGACGATGGGCACGTCCAGCCCCTCGATAGTTCTGAGTGCGTCGTGGACGACTTCGAGGTTGTCGCGGACGGCAATCGGCTTTTGCTGGGCCCATTCTGGAACACCCGCCATGTCCACACCCGCAGAGAAGTGGTCGCCCGCCCCGCGAATCGTCACCACATCGAGGTCCTCGTCTGCGAACTCGCGGAACGCGTCGTGAAGTTCGACGAAGGTCTCGCCGGTCATCGCGTTCAGTTTCTCCGGACGGTTCAGCGTCACCGTGGCGCGGCCGGCGTCGCGCTCCACGAGAATCGTCTCGTATGCCATTGGTACACAACCACTCGTTTCGTCGGCAAAGTAGTTGCCGGTGGGTGATTCTGCGTCAAAAATTGCACCGCGCGTGGCTCAGAGTCCCTCGAACAATCCGGCCTCGACCACCTGCATCAGGATGGTTGCAAATTCTGTGTTCGAACTCCAGAGACCCGCTTCCTCACCCGAACGGTGAGCGGCCACCGAAAGCAGGATGACGTCGTCGTCACCGAGCAGGAATCGCCCGGTTTGGGCGTCGCTCGGTCGATACCCACGCGGTGGTTCGGCCTCGATGTCGATGTCGCCGACGATTTCCGTAACGCTGGGGTCGTCACTGAGCACCGTCACGTCCACGCCTCGCGCGTCGGCGGAGGCGAGGGCTTCACACACACCGGGCGGGAAATGGCGTGGGTCACCCGTTCCGAACACGAGGCGGTCGGTGGTCCCCTCAATGAGAGTCACGGCGCGATTGTTGATGCGCGCCGCCCCGCTGATGGTCCAGATGTCCTCGCGCTCTTCGATGCCCGTCCCCTCGGAGATGGCCTGTTCGACGTAACTGAACGCCCGATTTTGCTCGCGCTCGAAGCGCCGCGTGAGCAGTTCCCGCGCCTCCTCGATGGCCACCGGTTTGTACGTGATGGGGTTCGACTCCTGAATCTCGATGAGGCCCTGCGATTCGAGACTCTCTGCAGTGGCGTACACCTGCGAGCGGGGAACGCTCGTCGCCTCGTTCACCTCGCGGGCGGTGCCCGTCCGCAACCGCTGGAGGGTGATGAACACCTTCGCCTCGTACGTCGTTAACCCGAGTTGTTCTAGCGATTCGACTGCGTCGTGAAAGTCTGCTTCGCCGGTGGCGTTCTCACTGCCACTCATCGCACACCTCTTTCTGTCCCGGCCCGAGCAGTCATTTTCTTTCCTACACTCTGATGGACAGATACATTACCTTTTTCTCTCAGGTTCCACTCAGCGCACCGCGGACTCGACGTGAGAAATCGCCGCCAGCGGAGATGTCACTGATTTCACACCGTCGATTTCGTGAGTGTGAAGACCTGCGACAGGTTTGCCGAAATCGAGCGCGTGACCGAGCTCAGAAAGCGTTCCGTAATGTCCGTCGATTGCAATGACGGCCGCACCGTTCAGTACGACGAGGACGTTTCTCGCGTTCCCGATGCCCGTCGCGATGGGCGTGGTGACGAACGCGTTCGCCTGCGCCGGGTCCGTGCCCGGCAGAATGCCAATCGTCTCTCCGTCTTCTTCTCGCGCGCCGCGACACGCCGCCTCCATCACGCCGCCCCGACCACCACAGACGACGGCGTGACCACGCGAGGCGAGTTCGTTGCCGACCGCCACGGCCAGGTCGTACGTCTCGTCGTCCACGGTGCTCCCGCCAATGACACTCACACGCATGGCTCGACGGTAGTGTGGCAGCACGAAAAAGGTCCGCCGCCCGGGTGAGCACCCAGCGGGCGGCACGCACCTGAAACTCCCCAGTTTCAGAACTTCTGCAGCCGAATCTCGTCGTCCGTGATTTCGCCGATGGCGTTCTCCTGCAGCGGGTACGTGTCCTCGTCACGGTCCGCCCACCCTAATTTCGACATCAGCGTGTCTGTGAGGCCGGGGTCGGGTTCGACGTATGCCGTCCCGTGTTCGACGTCGATGACCCGACCGACCTGTTCACCCTGTGCGCCCACGACGGGCTTCCCCTCGTCTCCTTCTGTGATGCTGTGAGGCATACGCGCTCACGTTGTCGAGCCACACGGATAGGTGTTCTTGCCACAAGTAGCGAACGGGAAATTAACTACGGCTGGCACAGTTCATCCGGCTGGGCAAATGATTAATGTGGGTCGTTACCACTCCATGCCGCCGTTTACCGAGAGAATCTGTCCGGTCATGTAGGCAGACTGCGCGCTCGCGATGTACGACACCATCCCCGTGATGTCGTCTACTTCCGCAAACCGGCCGAGCGGGATGCGACTCAGGATTTTCTCTTGGACCCGGTCGGGGACCGTCTCCAGCATCTCGGTGCGGACGAACCCGGGGGCGACGCAGTTGGCCGTCGAATTGTACCGGGCCATCTCGAGGGCGATGGTTCGGGTGAATCCGAACAGGCCGCTCTTTGTCGTCGCGTAGTTGGCCTGTCCGTAGTTCCCTTGCTGACCGACCACGCTCGAAATGTTGATCAGTCGGCCGTGTTCGGCTTCGAGGAGGTCGTCGAAAAAGCAGTTCGTGCAGTTGAACACGCCACCAAGGTTCACGTCGATGACCCGGTCCCAGTCCTCGCGGGTCATGCTCTTGAACGTCTTGTCGACGGTGATGCCCGCGTTGTTCACGAGCACGTCGACGGGGCCGACGAGGTCGTGGACGCGCTCGCACATTCCGCTCACCTCGTCGTAGTTCGAGACGTCACACTGGAGTGAAACGGCAGTTCCGCCATTGGCCTCGATTTCGTCGACGACGGCCGCCGCCTCGGCCTCGCTCGACCGATAGTTCACCACGACCGTTGCACCGTTCCGTGCCAGATCGAGTGCGATTCCTCGGCCAATACCGCGAGACCCGCCGGTCACCAGACACGTCTGGTTTGTGAGCATGTCCCACACTTCGCAGGGAGAAAGGAAAGTCGTTCCGGGGTCAGACCTGGTCTTTCCAGGACTGCGCCCGCTCTTCTGACACCTTGGCAACCTCCGCGATGGTCGCCACGTCTGCGACTGCGAGGTCGGTCACCGTCTTGATGCCCGCCTCACGGAGTCGGTCTGCGTAGGTCGGCCCGATGCCGTCTACGGATTCGACGTCCGGCGCGGGGTCTTCTTCGGAGACGAGACTCGATTGCTCGGTCTCGTCTGCTTCCGTGTCTTCGATTTCGATGGTCGCGCCCGCGTCTTCGGCTTCGACGGCCTCCTCGCCGTCTGCGTCGGGTTCGACCTCGGCTTCTGCTTCCGGTTCCTCCTCGACCGGCGAGTGGTCGTAGAACCACTGGCTCACGCGCGGCCAGAGGTCGCGGTGGGAACTGCCGGAGACCGAGAGGCCGATGTGACCGGTTGGGAACTCGTAGGTCTCCACGTCGTCGCTGCCGATGACGTCGTTGAACGGCTTCGAGGACTCTGGGGGAATGAGGTGGTCGTACTCGCCCATAATCTGGAGGACCGGCATGTCGATGTTCTCCAGGTTCACGCGCTTGCCGTTCAGTTCGAGTTCGTTCTTATAGAGTTTGTTCTGCTGGTAGATGTCCTCTAAGAACTGGACGTAGGCGTTGCCCGCCACGTCGATGCCGTCCGAGAGCCACATCTCCATGCGGCCGAAATTCTCGACGAAGTCCTCGTTCTCCAAGTTGTCGAACAGGCGGACGTACTTGTTGACGTAGTTGTCCACTGGGTCCATGAGCGCGAAGCCCACGTCGAGCAACTCACTGGGCATGTTGCCGAGCGTGTCGGCGACGGACTCGGGCGAGTAGTACTCCTCGTCGCCCCAGAGTTCGAGGACGCCACCCGTATCGTTGAAACACAGGCCAGCGGCCATCAGGCCGAGGCTGCGGACTTTCTCCGGGTGGAGTGCGGCGTACATCGCGCTCATCGTCCCGCCCATGCAGTAGCCGAGGACGTTGATGGAATCCTGGCCGGAGCGCTCGCGGACGACGTCCACGCAGTTCTCGATGTAGCGGTTGACGTAGTCGTCGAGCGTCAGGTGGGCGTCCATCCGGGACGGTTCGTTCCAGTCGATGAGGTACACGTCGTGACCCGCGTCGAGCAGGTGGCGAACCACGCTGCGGTCTGGCTGGAGGTCCAGGATGTACGGTCGATTGATGAGCGCGTAGACGATGAGGATGGGGACCTTGTGCTGTTCGTCGGTCCGCGACTCGTAGTGGAGCAGTTCCAGCTTGTTCTCGGTGTAGACGACCTCACTCGGCGTCTCGCCTACGTCGACTTCGAGCATTCGCGCCAGCTGCTCGGGGGCGATGTCGCCCTTTTCGAAGCCCTCGGTGGCGGCTTCGAACGCACGGCGCTGGAGGTCAAGGGTCGCTGCGACCGGGTTCATGAAAGCCATCTCAGTTCTCCTCTAGGAGCTGGTCAAGCTTGTCTTCGACGCGCTGCTGGCGGCGCTCGAGTTCGACGAGGCGCTCGCCGACTTCCATAACGTCACTGCGCGTGGCGAAGCCCCACTGCTGGAGGGCGTCTTCGCTCGCGGCGTCCGCCTGGTCGCGCATCTCCATCATCGCCTCGACGAACTGGCCGGTGCCGGCGGCGAACGCGGAGGTGCTCATGGCCTCTTTGAACGCCTTGTTGGCGCTCTGGAGCCAGATGTCGCGGAACTCGGTTACGTCCACGTCCTCGCCCTCGGCCATGTCGCTCGCTCGCGTCATCATTCGCTCTGCGGCGTCCATCCACACCTCGTAGGCGCGGGAGTAGCCTTCCATGCCCTGGGTGAGCTGTTCTTCGTCCGGCACGGAGTCCTCGAAGGCGTCGGCCCAGGCGTCGAGGAAGGCCGATTGGGCTTCCATGTTCTTCTCGAACGAACGCGCGACGCTGTCGTTCCACTGTTCTACGAACTGACTCCACTGCTCTTGCATCTCGTTTTGGCTCATATTACTCATGATAAATAATCGGGTGACCGCGGTAAAAAGTGATTCGCCGAATCAGGCTTCGAGCTGCTCGCGGGCCTGGTCCTGGAACTCCTCTGCCTGGGACTCGAAGCGCTCGACTGCTTCGACCGTCTGGGACTCCATGTCCTCGTTGGTCTCGAGCATGAGCTTCGTCTGCTCTTTGAGCGCGTCGAGGTACTCCTCGGAGAGTTCGTCGTAGTTCTCGACGCTGCGCTCGAACTCCTGTTCGAAGCCGTCGAACAGTTCGGCGTGGCTCTCTGCGAGCGTGTCGAACTGCTCGTCGACGATGTCACGGACCTGCTCTACGTTGCCGCGGGAGCCGGGCACCGTTGCCTCGATTGCGTCTAAGTAGCTGTGGAAAGCGGCCTTCGTGAAGGCGACGCCCGACTGCTGGGCGGACTTCTGGCTCTCGACACCGTTGAGGAAGAGCTTACCCATGTTCTTCTGGAAGGAGATGGTCTGCTCTGCCATGCGCTGGCTCTGGTTGATCATCGTGCGCTGCATCTCGAATGCTGCCGAAACAGGCGTTGTGTATTGACTCATGATTTAATCCTCTCTGTTGCGTTTGACCGGAATGACGACCGTTTGGACGATGTCGCCTTCTTCAATGTCGAGCGCCTCGCGCTCGGCGTCGGGGATGCTGATGCGTCCCCCGCTCTGGACACGGGTCTTGAACGTCGCCATGCCCATACTCATCGCGCCAAGCTGCGAGAGACCGGAAAGCCCCGACCCCGTACTCGCCCCGAACATGGACTGCATAAGGTCCTGTTGCTGGTCGAGTGCCTGCTGGCTCGCCTGCTGGAACTGCCGGGCAAACTGCGCCGGCGTCCACATCATCTCGTCATTCTCGGTCATTGCTCAACACCACCTACACCCTCCAAAGGGATAAAGATTACTCAAGATACCATCTATTACCATTCAATGGTTCTGGGTGGTAGTGCTTGTACATATCAACACAATACTTTATGATGTGCGAGAACGAATCGCAGGTATTGATGAGTTCTGAACCGCGGCACCAATCGTTGGCAGAAACGTGGATGAAAACGTCCACACGTCTGTTCAACAGTGCATGGGAGGCGAATCGGGCAACCCTCGCTGCGTTCGGGGTTCCGACGCTGAGTTCGAATGGTGAAACCTCGACCAGCGACACGGAAGCAGAAGACGACGACGTACACGCGCTCGCAGGCGTGAATCTCGACGACTGGGACGTCGAAGTCACCGCAGACCGGCGAGACGCCCTCGACATCGGCGACAAAGTCCGATTCACGAAGACGATTACAGAGGAGGACGTCATCGAGTTCGCGCGCGCGAGCGGCGACACGAACCGGCTGCACCTCGACGCAGAGTACGCAGAAAAGACACGCTTCAAGGGTCGCATCGTCCACGGCACACTCGCCGCGGGCCTCATCAGCGCCGCGCTGGCTCGCCTTCCCGGCCTCGTCATCTACCTCTCGCAAGACGTGGAGTTCCGCAACCCGATTCGCATCGGCGACCGCGTCACCGCGGAGGTGGAAATCGTAGAGGACCTCGGCAACTACCGATATCGCCTCTCGACCATCGTCACCGACGGCGAGGACACCATCGTCGACGGCGAAGCCGTCGTCCTCCTCGACAAGCGCCCAGCGGCCTAGGACTGCCCGTTCAAGAACGACTGGACCACGCCGTTGAACGCTCGCGGCTGTTCCCGAGGCGGCCAGTGGCCACAATTTTCGAAGACGTGCAGGTCGCTATCACTGATTTTCTCCGCCGCGCGAACCGACCAGGATACCGGAAACAGCGGGTCGTCTTTGCCGTGGACGAGCAGCGTGGGGACTGACACCTCATCTAACTCTCCGACGTAGTTCGTTTTCAGCCCACCGAGCAGGAATTCGCTTCGCTGCCAACTCGTGAGCGCCTCGCCCACCGCCGGGTCCTGGGTCGCCTGGTACACGTCGTCTACGAATTCGGCTTCCGCGTTGCTCGTGAATTGGCGGAGACTCTCGCGCACGGAAAAGCGCGACCCGGTCGCTCCGGCCCACCAGAACGAATCGAAGCCGGGTGTCCAGAGCGCCACTGACGCCGGAAACCGCCAGGGGGCGTCGCTCCCGAGACCGTGGCTGTTCACGAGAACCAGCCGGTCGACCTCGTCGTCGAGCGCGTGGCCGAGCGCAACCGCCCCACCCATCGAAATGCCGACGAGCGTGGGCGAATCGATGTCGAGGTCGTCGAGGAACGCGGCGAGAACGTCCTGATAGTAGTCCGTGGTGTACCGGCGGTTCGGCTTCTCGCTCTCGCCGTGGCCGGGGAAGTCGAGGGCGTAGACCTCGTGGTCTTCGGCCAGCACCGGCAGCGTGTGTCGCCAGGAGACGGTGGCCGCGTCGAGGCCGATGCCGTGTAACAGGACAATAGGGTCCCCCTCTCCGGCGGTCAGATAGCGAACGCCGACGGACTCGTTTTCGACGGTCAACTCGACGTGTTTCGACGTCGGCGAGAGCATACTCATCGGAGAATCATCAGAAAGGACGGCATTTGAGGCTTTGGGATGCGGCTACTTCTGGTCGTACGCGCCGCCGCGTTCCAGTTCCCCCCGCCGCCTGAGAACGTGGGGCGTCCGACACACGCCTTCCGCACCCGTCACCTGCGGGACGGTGCAGTTGTTACAGCTCTCACAGACGACCCGACTGTCGACCTGCCGGAGCAAGCGCGTCGCGAGTCGCGGTTCCGCGTAGAACGGCCGGGCCAACCCGACCATATCGCACGCACCGGTCGAGAGCAGGCGGTCGATTTGTGGCCGCGACCGAACGCCACCTTCCAGCAACACTGGCACGTCCACCACCCCGCGGACGGCCCGACAGAATGCCTCGTTCCACCCCGCATCTCGCGAGAACCGCCGCGCCTGTAGGCGATTGGCGAGTGCAACCAGTCGCGCTCGCCATCGCCCGCCGAACGCTGCTTCGTACCCCGACTGCAAGTCGTCTAATTGCCACGCTCGCGCCGGAAACGCACCACGAACGATGCTCGTATCCCAGAACGTGGAGACCTCCACGGGCGCGAGCGCATCGAACCCGAGGTCGGCGGCTCGGCGGGCCAGTTCCACGCCGTCGTCGAACGAGAGTCGCGGCCGCGCGAATGCGGGGGCCGCCGTCTCCGCCGGAATCTTCGTCACGAGCGGCACGTCGCCCGCATGATCGCGAATCGCCTCGTAGACGCATTCGAGAAATCGAAAGCCGTCGGCGAACTCGTCTTCCCGTCGGTTGTAGTACGGCGAGAGGAACTGCTGGATGATGCCCATGTTCGCTCCGGCGAGGTGGATGCCGTCGTACCCGGCGTCCACCGCGTGTCCCGCCGCGACGCCGAAATCCGCCGCCAGGTCGTACACCTCGTCGGTCGAGAGGACGCGTGCATCGTAGGCAAGTACGCCGAACCGGTCGAGTGCCCGGAGCACTGCCGGGGGCCGCGAGACGGCCAGTTGCGGGAGGTGTGGGTGTTTCTGCCGGTAGCCCGCGTGCCACGTCTCCATGCTCCGCAAGCCGCCGTGTTCGAGTTGCAAGAAAATACGCCCGCCGTGGTCGTGAATCGCGTCGGTGAGTCCAGAGAGGGTCGCGACGAACGCGGGGTCGTGAACGCGCGTCATACCGGGGGCCGCACAGCCGCCCTCGCCTTGAACGATGGTCGCCCCCTGAAAGATGAGTCCGACGCCCGACGCGGCGGCTGGTTCGAGTTTCTCCGTGAGTATCTCGACCGAATCCGGCCCCGTGCCTGCACATTCCAGTAACGGGGCGCGGTACAGTCGATTGGCCACGTCACAGCCACCGAGTGCCACCGGGTCGTGAATCGATGGCATGAGGCCGCATACGCGGGACGAACACAAAAAGCAGCGGATTAGAGGCCAACCCAGGAGAGGATGCGACCGAGGAACAACAGTCCGACAAGGATGCCGATGGTCACGAGAATGCCGACGCCGAGCCCGACGCCGGAATACGTCTTCTCCTGCTCACTTCGACACATCGAGCAGAGCAACCTGCTCCAGCACGAGGGCTTCGAGCGACGCATTCGACGCGCCGCGTTCCGCCTCGCCAATGTCGAAGAAGGTGCAGACGCGCTCTTCGTCGTAGTGACCGAGTGTTTTCTTCTCGGTCAGCAGGTCGGAAACCGCCGCGCTCGCCGCCTGTTCGTCTCCGTTCTCGCGCTCCGCATCGACCAACACGACGAGGTCACACTCGCCCTCGTTCGCCCCAATGGCGAGCGCCCGGTTTATCTGGCGGCGGGCGGCGACGTAGAGCAGAATTTCGACCGCGCGGTCGTCGGCGACGTTCTCACCGCGTTCGAACGCCCGGTCCGCGAGTTCCACCGCCCGCCGAAGGTGCGCGTCGCTCACGACGTACCGCGAGTCGAACGCCTGAATCGTACAATCGGTCTCCGCACCAATCTCCTGTAACCGGCTGACGAAGGCGGTGATGTCTTCGATTTCAGCCGTTCCTTCGACCACGCGCATCAGAAATCACCGAACGTCGCCTGGTCCTCTTCGCTCTCGTCGTCTGGCGACTGGGTGGCCGACGTCGCCTGCGCCTTTGCCTCCGAATCGGGGTCCACGCCGCTCATCGAGGCGTCCTGCCTCCCGGCGTTTTCGAGGATGTTCTCTGCGGTCTTGCGCCGGCCGCGGAGCGCCCCGAGAACGACCGCCTTGTCCGCATTTCGAAGCTCTGAGCGGGTCGTGATGCCGGCTTCGAACAGCCGGCGGGCGCGTTTTCGACCCACACCGCGCACGCCCGCGAGGTCGAGAAGTTCCTCGCCAACGCCGTACTGGACGCGCTTTCGCGCCTCTCTGACGGCGGGTGCCCATTGCAGGTCGAGTTCCCCAGCGAGGCGCTCTGCGGCTCCGAGCAACCAGTCGGCCGTCTCCACCTTCCCGCGGATGTCGCCCGGCCCGATGCCGTAGCGGTCGGTGATGCGGTCTTCGTCCTCCTCGCTCGCCCAGTCTTCCATCATGCGGGCGGTTTTGTGCGCCGAAAGCCAGTCCTCGAAGGGGCCGGCGTCGAACTCGCTCGGCATCCGGCCGAGGTACTCATCCTCGCGCTCGTAGGCCTCTTCGGTGTACTGTTCGCGGTCGCCGGAGCGCAGATAGAGCTGATACATGTTCGGCGTCCGACTCACGAGGTGATACAACCCGAAGGCGGTCGGGCGTTCGTCTGTCGCGCGGAGGCCGTCGATGATTTCGGCTGCGCTCATCGGGTCTACGTACAGCCGCGAGACGGTGTGGCCGATGCTCGTCGCGAACATATCGTCGCCCTCGCGTTCTAAGAACCCGTTCACTTCGAGGTAGTCGAGGACGTTGTCGAGCACCTGTTCGATGCGCCCCTGTTCGGTCGTCTGCGTCGCGTAGAGCGTCTGGTCTAAGAATTCGAGCAAGCCCTCGCGGGAATCGGCGAAGCCGGAGGCCACGGTCGCGAGGATGTGGGTGCGCATCGCGGGTTCGGCGGCCAGTTTCGAGCGCACGTTCTCGGGACCGGTCCAGATGTAGCGGTCGAACAACTCGTCGAGTTCGTCGTGGGAGTTCGCGAGCAAGACGGCTTCGCCGTGGGGGTCGAGTCCTGGCCGCCCCGCCCGCCCGCACATCTGGTGGACTTCGAGCACCGAGAGCGGTTTCATCCCGCCGAGCGTGCCATCGTAGCGCCGCCAGTCGCGGACGATGACGCGGCGACTCGGCGTGTTCACGCCTGCTGCGAGCGTCGGTGTCGCGGAAACCACCTTGATGAGCCGCTCGCGGAACGCATCCTCGACGAGCGTCCGGTGGTCGTTAGTCAGCCCGGCGTGGTGGAACGCTGCGCCTCGCTTCACCGCGTCCGCGAGGTTGTCGCTCGTCTCCGTGTCCGAAATATCGCGAATCTCTTTTGCGAGTTCCGCGAGTTGCCGTTTCTCGTCTGCGTCGAGGAAGTCTTCGACGGCCCCTGCGAGGCGGCGCGCGGCGGCCTCCGCGTTCCGCCGCGAATTGACGAATACGAGCGTCGAGCCGCCGTCTTCGAGCGTATCTTTGACGATAGCCGCGGTCGGTTTCTCGCCGTTTCTGACCGGGAGTGACCGCTGTGTACCGTCTTCCAGATGGAGCGCCTGTCCGTAGTGGACGCCCTTCTGTAACTCGATTGGCCGCCAGTCGGAGTCGATGAGCGTCGCGTCCAGCCAGTCTGCGATGTCCTCGGGGTTGCCAACGGTCGCAGAGAGCGCGACCGTCTGGAGGCCGGGGTTGCGCTGGCGGAGTTTCGCGAGGGTGACTTCGAGCGTCGGACCGCGATTGCGGTCGTCGACGAGGTGGACTTCGTCCGCGACGGCGCAGGTCAATTCGTCGATCCACGGTGCGCCGTTTCGCACGAGCGAGTCCACTTTCTCGCTGGTCGCGACGACGATGTCGCACTTGCCGAGCCACTCGCCGTCAGATTCGTAGTTGCCCGTCGAGACGCCGATTGTCAGGCCGTACTGCTCGAACTGCTCGAACTCGGCCTTTTTTTCGCTCGCGAGCGCGCGCAGGGGAACGATATAGAGTGCTTTCCCGCCGCGCTCGACGCTCGCGAGCATGGCGAGTTGGGCGATGAGCGTCTTCCCACTCGCCGTCGGCACGCTCGCGACGATGCTCTGTCCCTCCGTGATTCCCGCCTCGACTGCTTCGCCCTGTGGCGGATAGAGCGATTCGATACCGGCGTCCTGCAGGTGGCCCGGGAACCACTCGGGGACGGAAGTGAGGTCCGCGACATCCATTACTCCCTTGTTGGGAGGTCTTTGCGTTTAAAGTGTCGCACCCTCCGTCAACCCTAATACCCACTCGGCCAAAGCGCAGGCCATGAAAATCGAATTCGACCGCGACACCTGCATCGGAATGTTCCAGTGCGTC
The DNA here is from genome assembly GCF_029489995.1 of Haladaptatus sp. DYSN1. NCBI lineage: Archaea > Methanobacteriati > Methanobacteriota > Halobacteria > Halobacteriales > Haladaptataceae > Haladaptatus > Haladaptatus sp. DYSN1. The sequence continues at coordinate 302,566 of NZ_CP120470.1, read as the reverse complement.
GCCGAGTGGGAGGAAGGCTTCGCCCGCGACGAGACCGAAGGGAAGGCTGACCTCATCGACGGAGAGGAAGTCGACGAGGACATCTTCGTCCGCGAAGTGCCCGAGGGCGAGGAGTTCGACGCCAAGTTCGCCGCCCGCGTCTGCCCGGTGGACGCCATCACCGTCTACGACGACGACGGCGAGCAACTCATCCCCTGAGCGACGCCACCCGCGAATTCTGACCGAATGGCCCCGCTCACCTACCTCTCGTTTTCGCTGCTCACACTCGGCGTACCAGCCCTGGCGCTCGCCGCAACGACTGATAGAACCCGCCTCCGTCGTACGCTCGTCGCCGTCACCGTCCTCGCCACGCTCACCACCGTCTACGCCCTGCCCTGGGACGGCTATCTCATCCGTGAAGGCGTTTGGTTCTATCCCACCGACGCCGTCGTGGGGCGAATCGGCTACACGCCGTTCGGTGAGTTCGCCTTCTTCTTCCTCCAACCACTGCTGACGGGACTGCTCTTTTCGCGGTTGTTCGCGGGCGTCGCCGCTGACGTACCGAAGGCTCCGTTTCCGGCGAAACCCGTCGGCGCTGGCGGCTGGTTCGCCCTCGCACTCGCCGGCGGCGCACTGCTCTCTGTGCCCGGCGGCTACTACCTCGGCGCGCTCTTGCTCTGGGTCTGCCCGCTCTGTGGCCTGCTCTGGGCGTTCGGCGGGCACGTCATCTGGCAACAACGCCGAGTCGTCGCGCATTCTGCGCTGTTGGTCACGGGCTACCTCCTCGTGGTCGATTGGCTCGCGCTCATCCTCGGCATCTGGGTCGTTTCGCCCGCCCACACGCTCGGCCTCGTGGCCGCCGGAATCCCGCTCGAAGAGGCGTTGTTCTTCGCGCTCACGACCCTGCTCGTCGTCCAGGCGCTCTGTCTGCTCGCGTGGGTCGCGGCCCGAACCGGGGCCGACCGGCTTATCTAGTCCGAATTGACAAAACGATTATATTCTCGGCTGAACCTTACTTCTGTAGGTGAGATCATGGCACGGCGACGTGAGCACCGACACCTCGCAGAATGGGCCGCACTGGTAGGGGTGCCTGTTCCAGAGGAAAAGCGGGCACAACCGGACACCGGTGAGTGAACGCACTCGCTCGAGAGCGACGTACCTCCTCGACGAGCGAGCGCGAAAAAATGGCGGACTGCACCGACCGCGGCGCGTTTAGCTGATTTTCTGGTACTGCTCGGAGAGCTTGTCGGCCGCTGCGCCGAGTTGCTCGCGTTCGAGTTCGCTCAGGTCCCAGTCGACGATTTCTTCGACGCCGTTTGCGCCGAGTTTGACCGGCACGCCGAGGCCGACGTCCTCGTGACCGTACTCGCCGTCGAGCGCGACGCTCGCGGGTAGGACGACACCCGTGTCGTTGAGGATGGCTTCGACCATGTGGGCGACACCCGTCGCGGGGCCCCACTGGGTCGCGCCCTTGCGCTCGATGACGTTCATCGCGGACTCTTTGAGGTCTGCGAGGATTTCCTCCTTCTCGCTGTCGGAGAACTGCGGGTCCGCGCCGTTGATGCGGACCTTCGAGAAGACGGGCACTTGGGCGTCGCCGTGCTCGCCGAGGATGGTGGCTTCGACGTTCTTGACCGGCGCGTCGAAGCGGTCGCTGAGCACGTAGCGGAAGCGCGCGGAGTCGAGGCGGCCACCGAAGCCGATGACTTTCTCGCGGGCGCGGTCGCCGGTCTCGTACAGATGACGGTTCAGCAGGTCGACGGGGTTCGACGTGGTGACGCTGATGAAGTCGTCGTTGTACTCGGCGAGCGAGGAGCCGATGTCCTCCATGATGGGCGCGTTGTCGCCCGCGAGGTCGATGCGGGTCTGGCCTGGCTTGCGCGGGATGCCGGCCGTGATGACGACGACGTCGGAGCCTTCGGTCGCCGAGTAGTCGCCCTGCACGACGCGCGTGTTCGAATCGTACGCGATGCCGTGGTTCGTGTCGGCGGCCTGGCCGACCGTCTTGTCTTCCATCTTCGGGATGTCCACGAAGACGAGTTCGTCGACCACGTCGCGAAGCGCGAGGTTGTACCCAGCAGCGGCACCGACAGTGCCTGCAGCACCGACTATGCTAACTTTCGCCATAATACCTGAACCACTCTCTGTTTGCGGGTTAAACGCTTCGAAACCGCGGCCTGCTTGCGGGAAAATTGTGCCGCAAACTTCGCCGTAGCTCTTTTTGAGGTCGCCCGCGTGTCCTCACACATGAGTGGGTTCGACAAAGAGGCGGAGCGCGAACGACTCCGCCAGCAGTTCGAGAAGGACGAAGCCTCCCGCAAGGAGACCGCGCGCATGAGCGAACTCCTGCTCAAGGGCGCGACGATGACCAACAAACACTGTGAGGTCTGTGGCGACCCCATCTTCCGCTACCAGGGCCAGGAGTTCTGTGCCACTTGCGAAGGGCGCGAACAGGACGCCGCGGCCCAGCAGGCTGAGCAGCCTGCCGCGCAAGCCACCCCAGAGCAAGCCGAGGACACCGCAAACGGCGAACACCCGGTCGAAACGGAAGCCGCGGAAGCGAAGGCTCGAGAGGCCCAGTCTGCGCAATCGGAGACTGACTCCCCACCGACGCCGGAACCAGCCCCTGCGCCGACGCCGGACGCACAACCACCGGCGCAGGAACCCGCGCCAACACCACAGGCAGCCGAATCCGCGATGGACAACCTCGGAAAACAGGCGACGGAAGTCGCTCGCACCCCTGCTCCTACCCAATCGTCTCACGCACAACCGTCCCAATCGACGCCGTCGCAGTCGGCCACCGGAAGTGACCTCGCGGCCGCCCAGCAGTCGCTCGTCCGCACGCTCACGAAACTCACGACCGCCGCGGAAGAATCGGACGACGTCGGACGGACAAAGGAGTATCTCGAAGCGGCACACGAAGCTGCAGAGGCACTTCGCGCGGTGAAGAAGGCGAGTCGCTGAGCGCGTCACGGAGCCGAGTTTATTCGTTCCGTTTCGATTTGTAGTCGCTGCCCACGACTTCTCTGATGCGTTCTGCGGTCACTTTGCCGACGCCTTTGACTTCCATCAACTCCTCCTCGGTCGCTTCCATCACGGCTTCGACGGTGCCGAAGGCAGACAGCAGCGCCCGCGCTGTCACCGGCCCGATGTCGGCGATGGAGGCGACGACGTACTCCTGTTGTTCGGTGAGCGTCTTCTTCGTCTTCTTGCCGTGGACGCGCACCTCACGCTGTTCTGTCTTCTGCTCGCGCGACGCGATGATTTCGAGCAGGTCCGCGGTGTCTTTCTGGTCTTCGGTGCGAAGAATGCTCGCGCCGAAATCGACCGCGAGCGACGCCAGTGCCCCGCGAATCGCGTTCGGATGGACGTTGCGCTCGCCGTAGAGGTTCTCTCCCTCGATGATGACCACCGGGCGGCCGTAGTACCGCGCCGCGTCGCCGACCTGCTCGAACATCGAGCGGTCGCCGCCGGTGAGCGTGTCGAGGAAGTCGGAGACGGACTTTCGCTCCACGACGACGCGGTCCGAGAGCACGTAGTCGCCGACTTCGAGCGTCTCCAATCGAATCTTGATGCCGTCGCGTTTCGAGAGGTCACGGGCGATGGTCGAGTCGAGTTCGCGCTGGTCGGCGACGATTTCGACCACGTCCTCGTCAGCCACGCCGCCCGCACGGGGCACGTCTTTCTCCACGTCCTCCTCTTGCTCGGCGGCAGATTCGGACTTCGCCTCGGCGAAGTCGGTGAGGGCTGGCTGGACGTTTTTCTTGGTCTGCTTCGTCTCGCTTCCGCCGTTCGTCTCGGCTTTGGCGGCCCCATCCGCGTTCGCGAACTTGCTCAGGTCGTGTTGGCCGAGTTCCGTCTCGATGTCGCCGACGAGCCCTTTCAGCTTCCCGAGTTCGTCTTGCATCTTCGACTCCTCGCGCTTTGACTTCCAGAAGAACGCCTCGTCCCGGGTGTTCTTGGCGATGAGGACGGCGACCCGGCCTTCGGCCTGCCGGCCGGTCCGCCCCTTGCGCTGAATCGACCGAATGCCCTTCGGGACGGGTTCGTAGAACAGCACCATGTCCACTTCGGGTACGTCGAGTCCTTCCTCTGCGACGGAGGTGGAGACGAGCACCTCGAACTCGCCGTTTCGGAACTGGTCGAGCGTCTCCTGTTGTTGTTTCTGGGTCATCCCGTCGGACCCCTCGCGGTCGCCCTGCCCGACGAACTTGCGCACCGAAAAGTGCGCAGAGAGGAACTCGACGAGCGTCTCTGCGGTGTCGCGGTACTCCGTGAACACGATGACGCGCTCGCCGTCTTTGATGCCGAGGGTCTCTGCGATGAGCATCCGCGTCTGGGAGAGTTTCGGGTGCAGACCGTCGTACTCGCGGGCTTTCCGCATCGCCTCGCGAATCTTCGGCTCGGAGACGAGGCGCTGGCTCGCCTTCGACGCCCCCGACGAGCGCGCCTCGTTTCGCAGGCGCTCGAAGTAGGCGACGAGCGACTCCACGCCCTGGGATTCGACGACCTCCACGGCGTGTTTGAGCTTCATCACTTCGGCGTGGACGCTCATCCCCTTGTACCCCTCAGACTGGTCGTTGCGGATGAGTTTCTGGAGTTCCTTCTGGGCGGCGAACAGTTCCTTCCGGGAGATGTCCACGCGGGCAGATTTCAACACGCCGAGTTGCTTCAGTCTCTCTAAGCGGTCTTTGACCACCTCGTTCATCCCGTCACGAATCTCCAAAATTTCCTGTGGAACCTGCACTTCTTTCCACTCGATGTCGGTGTCGTGGGTGTACTCGTCGACGTCAGAGTCGCCCTCGCTCATCACGGCCACGTTCGAGAGGCCGAGGTTCTCACAGACGGTCATGATTTCTTCGCTGTCGCCGCCGGGCGAGGCGCTCATCCCGGTGACGAGCGGTCGGTCGGCGTCCGCGTGGTAGCGTTCGGCGATATAACAGTAGGCGTAGTCGCCCGTCGCGCGGTGACACTCGTCGAAGGTGAGGTGGGTCACATCTGCGAGCGAGACGCGACTGCCGACGAGGTCGTTTTCGACCACCTGCGGGGTGGCGATGACGACCGTCGCGTCCTGCCAGAGGTCGACCCGGTCGTCGGGGCGGACTTCGCCGGTAAACACGACGATTTCCTCGTCGGGGATGTCGAGGGCCATCCGGTAGAACTCGGCGTGCTGCTGGACGAGCGGTTTCGTCGGCGCGAGCATGAGTGACTTGCCGCCGTGCTGGTGGAGGCGCTGGGCGGTGACGAGCAGGCTGACCGTCGTCTTTCCGAGGCCGGTCGGCAGGCAGACGAGCGTGTGGCCCGTCTGGGCGTCGCCCGCGAGTTCGATCTGATAGAGTCGGCGTTCGATGACCGACGGTCTGAGCAATGGATGGTCTACGTAGGCTTGCTGGTCCGTCGCCGCCATTTGCCGAAAATTCGTCGCCCCTTCGGTTAAGGGTTCGTGTAGCAGGGTGAAAGTGGCCGACTGCTTATTGTGCAGTCCTGCGAAGGCCTCCCCATGACGGTTTACGAATCTGATATCCCCGGTGTCGGGCGGAAATTCGAACTCGAACTCGGCGGCGGCGCGCGCCTCATCACGCTCATCCACCACGACGGCCATCGCGAGGTGTTCTACCGCGCGAATCCCGACGCAGACAGCCAGAAACTGTTCGACCTGGATAGCCAGCGGGCCCGCCAGTTCGGGTCGATTCTCGAAGGCGCGTACTTCGAGTCGGTGGCCGTCGAGAACCTCTCTGTCCCGCTCGGTAACGCCATCATCAACTGGGAGCAGGTGCCCGCCGACTCGCCATTGTCGGGCAAAACGCTCGCAGACACGAACATTCGCGCCGAAACCGGTGCTTCCGTCATCGCCATTCAGCGCGGTGAAGAGACCATCCCGAACCCCGACCCGACGGCGACCATCGAACCCGGCGACTACCTTGTCGCCCTCGGCACCCGCGAACAGGTCGCCGCCCTAAATACCCTCCTCGCCTCCGGGGCCTGAAATGGCGACGGAGAATCTTCTTCTCGAAGCAGGTGTCGTGTTCGCCGTCCTCGCTGTTGGCGGGGGTATCGCCAGCCGACTCGGCCAGTCCGTGATTCCCGCCTACATTATCTTTGGCATCCTCATCGGGCCGTTCGCCCCCGAAGTCGCCGGCCAGTCGCTCACCCTCGTCGAAACCCGCGAGTTCATCGACCTACTCGCGGAACTCGGCATCGTCTTCCTGCTCTTTTTCATCGGCCTCGAATTCAGCTTCGACCGCCTGTTGCAGGCGGGGCGCAAACTCGGCGAGGCCGGAAGCGTAGACTTCCTCGTGAACTTCGGCATCGGCGTTGTCGCCGGATTCGTGTTCGGGTTCGACCCCGTCGAGACGTTCTTCCTCGCCGGTATCGTCTACGCTTCGTCTTCCGCCATCATCACCAAGACGCTCGTCGACCTCGGGTGGATTGCAGACCCGGAGAGTGAACCAATCCTCGGCGTCCTCGTCTTCGAAGATATCGTTCTCGCCGTCTATCTCGCCATCCTCACGGCCCTCGCCTTCGGCGACGGCGGGATGAACGAAATCGCGAGCAGTCTCGCCCGCTCGGGCGCGTTCCTCGTCGTTCTCGTCGCCCTTGCCGCCAGAGGCGAACCGCTCGTCGAACGCCTGCTTGACGTGCAATCTTCAGAAATCTTCCTGCTCCGGGTGGTCGCCGCAATCGTCTTCGTCGGCGGGCTTGCCCTCGCCTTCGGGGTCTCCGAGGCCGTCGCCGCCTTCTTCATCGGGGCCGCATTCGGGACCACCTCGCACGCCCACCGAATCGAACGCATCATCTCTTCAGAGCGCGACATCTACGCCGCCGTGTTCTTCTTCTCTATCGGCCTCGGCACCGACCCGCGCCTCCTCGTCACCGTTCTCGTACCGGTGCTCGTCCTCGTCGTCCTCACGACGGGGAGCAAACTCCTGAGTGGCTACGTGACGGGTCGACGCTACAACCTCACCGCCCGGCGTTCGCTGCGCGTTTCGCTCGCCATGATTGCTCGTGGTGAGTTCTCGCTTGTCGTCGCCGCCCTCGCCGCCGCGGCGGGCGGGTCTGCCATTCTCGGCGAGACGATTCCGGCCATCGGCGTCGGCTACGTGCTCGTCATGAGCATCCTCGGAACGGTCGCGATGCGTTACTCACGGACGGTCGAGCGCTGGTTCGGGGTTGCTGTCTGATTCGCCGACGACACACCGGCCCTCGTTTCTCGATTCGACACCCGGTACGCGCGTACAGTACGGGGTGTACTGGAGTCGGTAGACGTCGCCGCGATTTTCGAGGTAATAGCCCGCACCGACGCCGTCGTGGTGGGGCACTTCAGCGAGCGCATCCGTCACCTCGTTGTACTGGGTGCGGGTGAGGTCGAACTGCTCCTGTGGATTCGACTCGCTGACGCGCTGGGTTACCGTCTGGAGGACGACGATGCCAGCGACGCGCTCGTCGGCCATCGACACGACTGTCGCCTCCGCCGGCGGTTTTGCCGCCCACCGCACGGTGAGCAGGCCGCCTTCGATTCCTTCGAGGTTGAGACAGCCCGCAGTCGCCGTGAAGATGCCCGCAGCAACCGCTTTGAGCGCGTCTCGGCGAGTCGGTGCGGGAGTCATGGCCGACAAATTTGGCCGCCTTCTAAAGAATGTTATTGCCGTCGTTCACCACGGCAAGAACGTCAAGTGCTGGATGGGTTCTGGGAGGTAGGTTATCGCGACGTACATCGTCACCGCCGCACCGATTGGGATGGTGAGGTTATCGTCGATGACGTACCCCGCGATGACCGGTTTCACGCCGTCTGCGACGGTGGCCGCGATGGCTCCGAGGACGGCAACGAGGACGGGGACGAACCAGACGCCGATGAACAGCGTCACGCCAAACATCGCGAGCAGGACGTACGCCTGCTTGGCCGCCCGCAATTCCCCCGACCCGAGAACCCCACTGATGGGGTCGCCAATAGAGAGCATGAGCATCGCGGGAATCGCGATGTCGGGGTCGAACACCAACGCGACGAAGGTCACGCCCCACACGTAGAGGGCGTACCCAGCGAGGTTGTCCTGTTCGTACTCGCGGGTGAGTTCGTCGTAGATTTTCCAGTCGAGACCGACGACGAGGCGGATGACCTCGAGGGCTAACACGACGACCGACCCGGCGATGAGGGCGTAGCCCAGCTGCTCCCAGGTGAAAACGCCGACCCAGTAGGAGAGGGGGGCGAGGATGCCCGAAACGTGAACGAGTCGGCGTTCGATTTCGTCGTCCATCAGATGTCGTCAAACGAACGGTCGCCCGCCCGCAACGCGAGCAAGAGTTCGGGGAGGTCGTCGATGGCCACGCGGGCCTGGGCGGTCGTGTCGCGTTCGCGGACGGTCACCGTGCCGTCTTCGAGCGATTCGTAGTCCACGGTGACGCAGAACGGCGTGCCGATTTCATCCTGTCGGCGGTAGCGACGACCGATGTTGCCCGAATCGTCGTAGGCCGAGGAGAGACCGTACTGGCGGAGCGTGTCTGCGATTTCACGGGCCTGCTCGCCCATGCCGTCGCGGTCCATGAGCGGGAAGACGGCGACGTTCGTCGGCGCGAGTTCGGGGACGAGTTTGAGGAAGGTTCGTTCCTCGCCGTCGACTTCGTCGTCGCGGAGGGCGTGTTCGAGCACGGTGTGGACGATGCGGCCGACACCGAACGACGGCTCAACGACGTGGGGTGTGATGTGCTCGCCCGATTCGGTCTGTTCTTCGACGGCGAAGCCGGTCTTGTCCACTGGGATGGTGTAAGATTCGCCGTCGACTTCGACCGTCACCTCGTCGCCGTCGAACGCGCTTCGGTCGCGAGCGGCGAGGTTCGAGAGGGCATCGACAATCTGGCCGGCGGCCGAGCCGTATTCTGGACCGAGGTAGGCCATGTCCGGGTCCACGACGGCGCGTTCGACCGTCTTCGGTTCGTCGTACTGCTTGAAGATGGTGAACTCCTCGCCCGAGTGTGCGCCGTGGTGCGAGAGGTCGTAGTCGCCCCGGTAGGCGAAGCCAGTGATTTCGACCCAGTTGCCGCCGAGTTCGGCCTCCGCATCCCAGCAGTCGCTCGCGTAGTGGGCACGCTCGCCGGGGAGGTGCTGGCGGTATCGGAAGCGGTCCATGTCGACGCCGATGCGCTCGTACCAGCCCTTCGCGACGCCGAGGTAGTAGCCGACCCACGGACTCTCGATGACGCCCTGTTCGACGGCGTCTGCGACGGTCATCGTGACGTACTCCGTGCCGTCTGCTTGCTGCTGTGCTGCGGGGTAGAGTTTGAGTTCGACGTCTGCGACGCGGTGCAGCGGCGGTTCGTCCTCCTCGGGGTCGATGAAGTGTTCGAGTTCCGCCTGCGTGAACTCCCGGACGCGAATCAGGCCGCGCCGCGGGCTAATCTCGTTGCGGTAGGCCGCGCCAATCTGGGCGACGCCAAACGGCAATTGGTTGCGGGCGTACTCCTTCAGCCGCGGGAACTCGACGAAGATACCCTGGGCCGTCTCGGGGCGCAGGTAACCCGGCGAGGAACTGCCGGGGCCGATGTTCGTCGCGAACATGAGGTTGAACTCAGAGACGTCCGTGCCCGCGAGTTTCGCGTGACAGTTCGGACATTCGATGTCGTACTCGGCGATGAGTTGGGCCACCTCTTCGGGCGAATAGCTCTCTGCCTCTTCGATACCCGTGTTGTCCTCGACGAGGTGGTCTGCCCGATGATTCTCGCCACACTCGGGACACTCGACGATCATGTCGTCGAAGCCGTCCAAGTGGCCGGACGCCTCGAACACCGGTTCTGGCATGATGTTCGGCGCGTCGATTTCCTGATGACCCTCTTTGACCACGAACTGGTCGCGCCACGTCTCCTCTAAATTACGCTTCAGCGCCGCCCCCTGCGGGCCGTAGACGTAGAAACCGGCGACACCGCCGTAGGCACCGGCCGCGGGGAAGTAGAAACCACGTCGCTTCGCGAGTTCCGAGAGTCGTTCTGTGTCGTCGCTCATTGGAGACAGGCTACGAGGAGGTCCATATCGCGGACGATGCCGACGAGTTCGTCACCGCTCATGACCGGAATCTGTTCGATGTCTTCGTTGCGCATCATCTTGGCCGCGTCCTGTGCGGTTCGGCGGCGACCGATGGTCTTCAGGTCGCTGCTCATGAACTTGCTGACAGGGCCGGAGGGCAGTTCGACGTTGCGGGTCGGCAGGTAGCGGTTACCCGTCGCCTTGATGCCCTCCCACATCCACTCGTCGTCCTCGTTGGCGATGGAACTGCCCGTGTCGTCCTCGCCCTCGACGACGCGAGCGACGTTCAGGATGTCCACTTCGGTGATGATACCCGCGACTTCTGCTTCCTCATCTAAGACGACGCCGTAGGCCTCGTCGGCGTAGGAGAGTTCGCGCTCGCAGACGCGCAGTGGCGCACCCGAAAACACGGTGTTGACGCGGTACTCGTACAGTTCGCCGACCTCCATGTCGCCGGGGGCGTCGCCGGCGGCGATGGCGCGAACCACGTCGGTCACGGTGATGATGCCCTCGAGTTGGCCGTCGACGACGGGGACACGGCGTGCGCCCTCCGCAATCATCAGTTCTGCAACCTCGGTGATGTCTGCGTCCGCCTCGGTCGAGGGGACTTCTTCGACGAGCAGCGCGAGCTGGTCTTCGTCCGGGTCCGCAATCAGGGATTCACGAGAGACGAGACCGCGAAACTCCTCACCGTCGTCGGTCTGCTTGATGACCGGAACCGAGGAGAACTTTCGCTCCTGGAGATATTCGAGCACGTCGTCTCGCGTGCCGGGTAACTCCACCGTCACGAGCGAGTCACGCGGCGTCATCGCATCAGAGACTTTCATTGCCCTTACTTGCGCCATGCAGGTACTAAGTACTTCCACCTTGTGCCACCGGGGCTGCATACGCCGAAGAAAACCCTTCCGTTTGACTGGAACCCTTACTCTTCTAACTGGTCGTTTAGCTGCTCTTCTTTTTCTCGAAGTTGCCCTTCTACTTCGGCGCTGCTGACCGCGCGGCCACTCACGTCTCCTTGATTCTGCCCCATCGCCGCGCCGTAGTGCTCCTTGAAGTCTTCCGCGTGCGGGAAGAACTTGGCGGGGTCGTCGTGTTTGAACGACCCGAGCATCGTCCCGTCGAGTTTCTGGACGTGGGTGAAGATGTGGCCCACCTCCATCGCGTGGCTCACGGTGTTCGCGGCGTTCCAGAGTTCGTACTGCCCGGCGATGAAAATCGCGTTCTTCGAGTCTTCGTCTACGAGTTTCGTGACGAAGAAGACGTGCCCGTCTGCCTCCTGACGGAAGACGTCGTACTCGGGGAACTCGCCCTGTTCGAATGCCTTGACAAAGTCATCTGCGTAGTTGCCCGGGATGACGTGCACGATACCGAACCGACCTTCCGGCCCGACGCTTGGGGGTTCGGTGGCCGTGTGGCCCGACGCGACGTAGTAGGCGTTCCAGCCCTGTTCTTCGTACTCCGCCGCCATTGCCTTCATCTCCTCTATCGTGGCCGTCCAGCCACTTTTCAGGACGTCTGCATCCTGCGCGAGGCGCTCTGCATACTCCTGCTCGTCGTCCGCATGTTCAGGCATACCATTCCTCGTTTCTGCTCGCGGTAAAAGTTGTTGACTCTAGGCACCAATCCCCAAGCCAAACTCCATCACGAGCGAGATGGCGAGCGTGAGGAGGCTCGCGAGAAACAACTTCGTCGAGCTTCGCATCCGGTCGTTTACGGGGAGGTGCATCCCCCCGAGCGGCGTGATGCGGTCGAGGAGTCGCTCGAAGGGGGTCGCGTCGCGACTCGGATTCTGGTCCTTCCACGGCGCGGTTGGCCGTAACTGGAAGGCGGCGACGCCAAACGCGAGAAAGCCGAGGACGAACAGCATGTTCTTCACACCTGGCCAGCCACTGCCCAGGACGAATCCGAGGACGTACGAAACCGCGAACAGGACGAACGTCACGGCGAAGATGTACACCAGTGCGTCGAGCGTTTGCTGGCGTCGCAGTGACGGGTCGCCGTTCATCGAGTGAAGACGTGGTTTTCTAAGTACTCAGACGGCTCTTCGTACTCCGGTTTGTGCCGGTGACAGAGGCTCACGCGACCGGATTCGCTGACGCGCAGTTGCTCCGGTTTCACGATTTCGCCTTCTGCGTACTCTCCGTCCATGCCCTCTGGCACGACGCCGTCACAGATGCTACCGAACTCTGCTCTGAGATAGGCGGCGGCCTCTTTCTCGTTGCCGTTCGCCACGAGTTCCTCGGCTTCGTCCAGATGCTCGCGAATCTGTGCTGGTACGGTCAGGTCGCCGAACACCTCGCGGTTTATCTCCTTGATGTTCGAGAAGCGCGTCTCCATGCCGAGGATTTCGCGCGCTCGTTCGCCGATGGATTTGTCAGCGCGCGTGCGCTCGCGAACGATTTCGCGGAGCAACTCGACGCCGTCCCAGATGTCGTCGTCAAGGTCCTGGTACTTCGGCGGGCGAATCTTCGTCGGACAGCGCGTGCTGAACGGACAGCCTTTCGGCGGGTCACGCGGACTCGGCGGCGTGCCGCGAAGCGTGATGCGCTGGCGTTCGACCGTCGGGTCCGGGTCCGGAATCGCAGAGAGCAGCGACAGCGTGTACGGATTCGCCGGGTCGTTGAACAGCTCTTCCGTATCGCCGATCTCCATGATGTGGCCGAGGTACATCACGGCCGTCCGGTCGCAGATGTGCCGGACCACCGAGAGGTCGTGGGCGATGAACAGGTAGGTCAGTCCGAACTCCTCCTGGAGGTCTTCGAGCAGGTTCAGAATCTTCGCCTGCACGGAGACGTCGAGTGCGGAGACCGGTTCGTCGAGGACGACGAACTCCGGTTCGAGCGCGAGCGCGCGGGCAATGCCGATGCGCTGGCGCTGACCCCCGGAGAACTGGTGGGGATACCGGTAGTAGTGTTCCTCGCGCAGGCCCACGGTTTCGAGCAGGTTCCGAACCTTGTCCCTACGGTCTCGGGGTGTTCCGATTCCGTGGACGTCGAGCGGTTCGCGGATAATCTCCCCGACCGTCATGCGGTCGTTGAGGCTCGATTCTGGGTCCTGAAACACGATCTGAGCGTTGCGCCGCCAGTTCTTCAGGTCGTCGCCGGACAGTTTCGTGATGTCCGTGCCCTTGTACTTGACTTCGCCACTCGTCGCCTTCTCCAGGCGGACGAGCGTGCGCCCGAGCGTGGTCTTCCCACAGCCCGATTCGCCGACGAGACCGAGAGTCTCGCCCTTCTTGATTTCGAAGTTGACGCCGTCGACTGCCTTGACCGGGTTGCCTCCGAGAAGCCCGCTGCTCTCGTAGTAGGTCTTCAGGTTGTTCACCTCGACCAGCGTCTGGCCAGTGGCGACGGTCGTCTCGAACTCACTTGCGGATTCGCTCATTGTTCATACTCCCCGCTTCGTGCGCGGTGGGTTTCGACTGCGTCCTCCGTCGTCTCGTCTTCGGGATAGAGGAGGCAGGCAGCGGTGTGATTGGTTGCCGATTCGTCCACGGGGACGGAAACCGGGTGCACCGAGTTGCACTCGTCGAACGCCTTCGGACACCGCGGGGCGAACCGACAGTACGTCGCCGGTTCGTTCGGCGTCGGCACCTCGCCCTTGATGGTGCGCAGGCGCTTTTCGCCGGGGTGTCGTCCCGGAATGCTCTCCAGTAACCCCTCCGTGTACGGATGCTTGGGGTTCCCGAACAGTTCGACAGACGGTGCGGACTCGATAATCTCGCCCGCGTACATCACGTTCACGCGGTCTGCAATCTCCGCGATGACACCCATGTCGTGGGTGATGAACATGATAGAGAGGCCGCGTTCTTCCTGAATCTCCTCTAAGAGTTCCAGAATCTGGGCCTGAATCGTCACGTCGAGTGCAGTGGTCGGTTCGTCGGCGATGATGAGTTCGGGTTTGGACGCCAGTGCCATCGCGATGACGGCCCGCTGGCGCATCCCACCGGAGAACTGGTGTGGATACTCGTCGATGCGGCGGCGGGCGTCCGGAATACTCACGGCTTCGAGCAGGCGGATTGCCTCCTCGGTCGCCTCGTGGCCTCGCAGGCCACGGTGGAGGCGCAGTACCTCCTTTATCTGGTTCCCGACGGTGTACACCGGGTTGAGCGAGGTGAGCGGGTCCTGGAAAATCATCGAGATGCCGCGTCCGCGAATCTTGCGGTACTCGGCCTCGGTCTTCCCGACCAGTTCCTCGCCCTTGAAGCGAATCGACGACCCGTCCAGGATTTTGCCCGGATTATCGACGATGCCCATAATCGAGCGGGCGGTCACCGACTTCCCGGAGCCAGACTCGCCGACGATACCGACGGTCTCACCCTCACGGATATCGAAGCTGATGCCGTCTACGGCGCGGATGACCTCCTTGTCAGTGAAGAAGGCCGTGCGCAGGTTGCTGACCGAGAGGACGGGTTCGCCCGTCTCTCGCTGGCGGGTGTCCTGGAGTTCGTCCATGGAGCTCATCCACCACCACCTCCGGCAGCGGCAGCAGCCTCACCACCAGTCTCGCCAACACCACTCTTCGGGTCAAGCGAGTCGCGGATGCCGTCGCCGAGGGCGTTGAACGCCGTCACGACGAGCACGATGAGGATGCCGGGGATGAGCGAGACGTGCCACGCCTGAGTGGTCACGTAGTCCTGCCCGGCGTTGATGGCACTGCCCCACTCAGGGGTCGGCGGCGAGATGCCGAGCCCGAGGAACGAGAGGGCGGACGTGCCGATGATGATGCCACCGAGGGTCATCGACCCGTAGATGAGCAGGTAGCCGAGGATGTACGGCAACATGTGTTTTTTCATCGTCACGGTCGAGCGTTGGCCGTAACTGCGGGCGGCGTCCACCCACTCCTGCTCGGAGACCTGGAACGCTGGCCCACGGATGGCACGCCAGAGGAACGGCCAGCCCGTCCCGGCGAAGATGAGCGCGATGAGCAAGCCACCGTTGTAGATGCTCGATAGCCAGTGGTCTGAGAACACCACAGAGAGCAAGATGAGGATGAGCAACTGTGGCAGGCTCATGATGGAGTCACTCGCCACCACAGTCGCAAGGTCCACGAGGCCCTTGTAGTACGCCGTCAGCAGGCCGAAACTGGCCGCGAGGAACGTACTAATGGAGATGGACAAGAGGCCGATGAATAGCGACACCCTTGCCCCATGGACCATGAAGGTAAACAGGTCTTGCCCGGGTGTCGGCATCGTGCCGAACGGGTGGAACCGGCCATAGTCGTCGTACTGCCACGGCTGGATGTTCGTACTGCCGGCACCGCGCGAGGCGGTCATCAGGTTCGCGTCTCCGACGAAGACCTCCTGGACCGACTGCGTGTCTTCGTTGAAGTATTTGAACTGGTTCTGGTACGGCCGGTCGATGTTCGCGTCGAACGTCGTCGGGCCGAGGGTCGGCGCGAAGATGGCCATGACCACGAAGAGGAACACGATGGTGAAGCCGAACTGACCCCATCGGTGGCTCTTCATCCGCCGGACGACGTCGTCGCGTGGCGTCCAGTCGGCGTAGCGGTAGTTGTCACGGAACACTTTGTAGCCCATGAGCACCCATCCGAGGAATGCGAAGGCGTAGGTGTAGGTCAGGAGGACGCGAATCAGCCAGGCCCACTTGGGTTCGAGACCCATGAAGGTGTTCACCCACGGGCCGTTGGCCGATTCTTGCCACCCCTGATTCGGGATGAGTTCCCGAGAGGTGAGCGTTGGAATCTCTGCTGTCTTCGCCGCCGTGTCCATGAGAGTGGCGGCAATGGAAGCGCCCGTATCACCCGGAATCGCGTCGAAGAGAGAGCCGATGAACCCGATTAGCGTCGTTGCGAGGGCACCGAATTCGAGCGCGATAAGGAGCGCCATGATGGCCCCCCAGATGAGCGCAGGACGTGGATTCTCCTGAATTCGCTGGAGAAGCGGTACGTCTTCTGTTACGCTGTTTTGGCTCATTGTTAGTTGTTATCGTAGCCGACTCGTGGGTCGATGATGGTGTACAGGAAGTCCTGCAGGATGTTCACGGAGAGCGTGAGCAGGATGAAGATGTACATCAGCGACCCCACGAGTGGGAGGTCGCCTTGGACGGTCGCGTCGAAGAACAGTTTGCCGATGCCGTTGATGGCGAACACTGTCTCGACGAGCACGGACCCGCCGATGAGGAGGAACGCTTCACCCGTGATGATGGGCACCAGCGGGATGAGCGCGTTGCGGAACACGTGCTTCCAGACGATTGCGCGGCGAGGCAGGCCCTTCGCGCGGGCCGTCTCGACGTAGTTCGAGTTGATGGTTTCGAGAACCGCCGTCCGGCCGATACGCATCTCGTTACCCATCGACGACGACCCGAGCACCAGTGCTGCGGGCATGATTTGCTTTATCGCGGTGAGCAGTCGCTCTGGGTCAGAGAGGTTGGTGAGTGGTGGTGCCCGAATGATGTCTGTTTCGACGATCCACGCACTCCAGTTGAAGCCGAACAATACTTTCTGTGACTGCGTGAGCAAACTCACCAGAATGACGGCGAGCCAGAAGTTCGGCATCGCACGCCACACAATCCCACCGAAGGAAGCGACGTAGTCGCTCCAGGTGTTGGGGTGGAGGCCGGCGTAGAAGCCGAGCGGGATGCCGATGAAGATGGCGATGAGAACAGACCAGAAGCCGAGCCAGATGGTGCGAGGCGCACGCGTGGCGATAACTTCGTAGACGGTCGTGTCGGGGGAGATAACCCACGACTGGCCGAGGTTGAACGTGAAGAGGTCCCAGAGGAATTGGAAGTACTGTTCCCAGATGGGGACCGGCGCACCGCTCGGTGTTTCGAGACCAAGGCGGACGGCAATTTCGTGATACGCTTCCGCGGACCCGGTCGGGCCGAGAATCGACGCGACTGGGTCGACCGGACCAACCCGGATGATGAGGAAGGTAATCGAACTCGAGAACACGAGGATTGGAATTGCGAGCAGTACCCGTCGGAGGAAGTAACTCCAGCGGCTCACAATCTGTCACCCCCGTGCCATGCTGTGTAAGTCATAATTAATGCTGTAGGCTATTGTTTCGTTACCTGTTACGGCAATTATCTCTTTCGTTCCCGAAGCGCTCTATCGGCGCTCAGCCGTGCGAAAAAACGGAAACGAGTGGACGAAGATTACTGCTCTTTCCAGGTGCGGTTAAGCATCTGACGCGAGGTCCCCATGCCGCCGAACACTGGCACGTGGACGTTGTTGTAGTAGAAGCGCTCGCGGAGGTTGTGGAACGTGTTGACGAACACGACGTCCTCCCAGTTCGCTTCTTCCATCTCGACGTAGGCTTCGTTGCGGATGTCCTGTGCTTCCTGCGTCGGTGCCCGGTTGTCGAGGACGCGCTCGAAGGCTGCTTTTGCACGGTCTGAGGCTTCGGTGCCGCTCCAGTTCGTGTAGGACAGTGGGCCTTCCTGTGAGGTGTCCGTGCGTGGTGGGTAGATGAGCTGCAGGAAGTTGTCTGCACCTGGCCAGTCAGCGATCCAGCCGAGGGTGTAGGCTTCTAAGTTGCCGTTGCGACCGCGCTCGAGCATCGCTGCGAACTCTGCCTGCTCGATTTCTAAGTCGATGTAGGCAGCGCCGAGGCGACCCTGGAGAATCTGTGCGATCTGGCTCCACGTGTTGGAGGTGTAGTGGGTGAAGGTCAGGCTGTAGCGGTTGTCCTCGCCGTAGCCGGCCTCTTCCATGACCTGCTGTGCGCCCTGCACGTCGGCCGTGTTGTACCCGTACGGGTAGCTCTCTTCAGCGTGCTGGTTGTACGCGTTCCCTGCACCTGGGTAGATGAGCGGCGGCGTCAGGTGGTACGCCGGTGCGACGCGGCTCTTGAACACTTGCTCTGCGAACTCCTTCTGGTTGGTCACGTAGGCGACTGCCTGACGGACTGCCTTTGGCACGTTAGCCGTGTTGAAGCCGAAGTAGAACGTCGAGATTTCCGGCACGCGGACGTAGTTGACGGTCTCGCCGTTGCGGACCGGTCCGTAGGTACCGATGTCGCGGCCGAGGTCGTCCGTGGTGTCCACGGAGACGAGGCCTGGGTCGTACTGCGCCGTCGGGATGGAGAGGAAGTCGGACTTCTTGTCCATCGACCACTCGTAGGCGGCGTTGTCGTCCTCGATGATTTCCCACTTGATGCTGTCGAGGTACGCCTTGTCGCCGTGGTAGTCGTCGTAGCGCGTGACCGTCGCGTTCGAACCCTGGTCCCAGTTCCCGAACGTGAATGGGCCACAGCCGATTGGGTTGGACGTCGCGAAGTCGGACTGGGACATCTCGCCGTCGTAGCCTTCGATGTCGCCGACGATGCCCTCTGGGATACACGCGAACGAGGAGTACGCGAGCATCGCGAGCGTCGAAGCGAATGCCTGTTCGAGTTCGAAGGTGAGTTCCGTCTCACTGCTCGCCTCTACGGCCATCGAGCCGGGCGAGTAGTTCCCGTCGCCGTCGGTCTCGTGAACGACACCGAGCGAGTCGAGGATGAAGTAGGTACGACGCGAGTTCTCGGAGGCTGCGAGGCGCTCCCAGGAGTAGACGAAGTCACTGGCCGTCACCGAGTTGCCATTGTGGTACGTGGCGTCCTTGAGGGTGAAGGTATACTGCGTGAAGTCGTCGTTGGTCGTATAGTCTTCTGCGAGACTCTGGACAACCGCAGTCTCCCCGTTCGGGTAGAGCATGAGGTTGTCGAAAATCTGGCGAATGACGCGACCCGAGGCCGTGTCCGTGGCCTTGATTGGGTCGAGCGTCGTCATCGTGGAGTTGATGAGGTTGAGGGTGCCACCCGTCTGTGGCTCCATCGTGGCGGTCGTCGTGGTGTCGCCGCCACCCGTGGTCGTCTGACCGTCGCCGGTCGTCGTCGTATCGTCTTCGCCGCCACCACCGGTACACCCAGCGAGTGCCGTTGCGGTCGCAGCTGCGCCCGTCGCTTGCAGGAAGCGACGTCGGTTGAGGCTGTTACTGTCTGTCATCCGTCTGCTCCTTTTTGTTGTTACCCGATAAATTTACCGCTGTTTCGCTGTTGCGTCCCATGCCTTCCGGTAGCACGGTTTTGGTATACTTTGACATGGCAATCAGCACAGAATGGAGTTAACCCTTTTTACGAATATAACTGTCGTAGACTGAAATTTGCGTTTCACCTATCAATCTCGCTGAAAGCAGCCATTTCAGCGACGTGCGCGCGCGTAATGACACAATTAAAAATGCAAAAAGCTGCAGACGCTGACCCCATCAGGGCGCGCCGCCAATCGTCCCGATTCGGAGACTTTATATTCTTTGTTATGATATAGCATAGTATGGCACCGGACATTACGGCTCGGTCGGAACCGGTCTTTGACGAAGCCGAGGTTATGGCCTCGGTCGATGAATCGGGGAGCGTCGCCCGACTCATTATTGCCGACATTTGCCGTGATGACGCATGGGTATCCTGCCGCGCAGAAGAGGCCGTCACACTCTCTGCCTGGGCCTGACCCACACGCCACTCGTTCTCTCGAACCGCACTGTCACGAGGACAGACCTGTACACTTTTCATCGCGCCCACCGTGGCCAGCGTATGCACTACTGCGACGTCTCCCTCGACGACAGTCCCGTGTCGAACGCTGAGACGGCGCTTTTCTTCGGGCTAGCCGCGCAGGGAGCAGCCGCGGCCGGCCGAACCGCCGCCGAACCGCGCACCCCGACCCACTGGCTACGATGAGACCGGAGGACGAACGCTACTTCGAGACGCTCGAAACCCGGCTCGACGAAGCGATGGCTCTCGCGACGAAAGCCAAAGAGCAAGGTAACGACCCGAAACCGGAAGTCGAGATTCCCATCGCGAAGGACATGGCAGACCGCGTCGAGAACATCCTCGGCATCGAAGGCGTGGCCGCCCGCGTCCGCGAACTCGAAGACCAGATGAGCCGCGAGGAAGCGGCCCTCGAACTCGCCAAGGACTTCGCTGCTGGCGACGTCGGTGACTACGAAACCCGAGAAGGCAAAGTCGAAGGCGCGGTCAGAACGGCTGTCGCACTTCTCACCGAGGGCGTCGTCGCCGCGCCCATCGAGGGCATCGACCGCGTCGAAATCGTTCCGAACGACGACGGCACGGAGTTCGTCCGCGTCTTCTACGCTGGCCCCATTCGCTCCGCCGGGGGGACTGCACAGGCGCTCTCCGTGCTCGTGGCCGACTACACCCGCGCACTCATCGGCATCGACCAGTACAAACCGCGAGACGACGAGGTCGAACGCTACGCAGAAGAACTCGAACTCTACGACAAAGAGACGGGCCTCCAGTACACGCCGAAGCCAAAGGAGACGAAGTTCATCGCCCGCAACTGCCCCATCTGCCTAGATGGGGAAGCCACCGGGAGTGAGGAAGTCTCCGGTTTTCGCGACTTAGAGCGCGTCGGCACCAACAACCCTCGTGGCGGGATGTGTCTCGTCCTCGGCGAAGGGATTGCCCAGAAGGCACCGAAAATCAAACGCTACACCTCCGCCCTCGACGAAATCGACTGGCCGTGGCTCGACGATCTCATCGACGGGACCATCGGCAAGGAAGACGGGGAGGAACCCGAGGCCGACGAAGACGCACCCGACGAAGCGGAGGCGACCGAGGCCGAACCTGCGGCCGACGAGCCAGAACCAGCCGTCGAAGTCGAAGGCCCACCGCGGGCCGAACCGAAGACCAAGTTCCTGCGCGACCTCATCGCCGGCCGTCCCGTGTTTTCACACCCGAGCATGCCCGGCGGCTTTCGCCTCCGCTACGGGCGCTCTCGCAACCACGGGTTCGCGACCGCTGGCGTCCAACCGGCGACGATGCACGTCGTGGACGACTTCCTCGCAACCGGGACCCAAATCAAGACCGAACGCCCCGGAAAAGCGGGCGGGGTCATCCCGGTAGACTCCATCGAAGGCCCGACGGTCAAACTCGCGAACGGCGACGTTCGCCGCATCGACGACCCGGCCGAGGCGCTGAAACTCCGCAATGGAGTCGTCGAAATTCTAGACCTCGGCGAGTACCTCGTCAACTTCGGCGAGTTCGTCGAGAACAACCACCCGCTGATTCCCGCCTCGTACGTCTTCGAGTGGTGGGTCCAGGACTTCGAGCACGCCGGCGCGGACGTCCAGGCGCTCGCCGACGACGCCCGCGTTGACCTCGAACATCCCAGCCCCGAGCAGGCACTCACCTGGGCGCGAGAGTACGACGCGCCGCTTCACCCCGATTACACCTACCTCTGGCACGACCTCTCGGTCGAGCAGTTCGAGATGCTCGCCGACGCCGTCGCCGAGGGCTACGTCGAAGACGGGGCTCTCTACGTCCCGAACGAAGACGATCCTCGTCAGTCCCTCGAATGGCTTCTCATCGAACATTCACAGGGTCCCGAAGAAATCCGTATCCCGGTCTGGAAACCGCTCGTCGCCTCGCTTGGCCTCTCCGAATCGCTCGACAAACAGTGGGATGACCTCTCAGCCACGTCGCGTGCGTGGCCGAACGCGCACAATGCAGTAAACGAAGTCGCTCCGTTCTCCCTGCAGGAACGCGCCCCGACCCGCATCGGAAACCGGATGGGACGCCCCGAAAAGTCGGAGAAACGCGACCTGAGCCCGGCGGTCCACACCCTCTTCCCCATCGGCGAGGCCGGCGGCAGCCAGCGCTCCGTCTCAGAAGCCGCGAACCACTTCGCCGACCGCAACGCGACTCGGGGCGAAGTCGAAGTCACCGTCGGCAAACGAAAATGCACCGCCTGCGGTGAAATCACATTCAAGAACAAGTGCCCCGACTGCCAGGGCGCGACCGAGCCACAGTACGAATGCTGGTCCTGTGAAATCGAGGTCGAACCCGACGAGGGGGGCCGCGCCGAGTGTCCACGCTGTGGCAAAGCAGCCTCCACCGAGTGGCGTCGTCCGGTCAACATCCGCGAGGAGTACCGCAACGCCCTCGCGAACGTCGGCGAGCGCGAAACCGCCTTTGACATCTTGAAGGGCGTGAAGGGCTTGACCTCGAAACACAAAACGCCCGAACCGATGGAGAAGGGCATCCTCCGGAGCAAAAACGGCGTCTCCGTGTTCAAAGACGGCACCGTCCGCTACGACATGACCGACCTGCCCGTGACCGCCATCCGCCCGGACGAACTCGACATCACCGTCGGGCAACTCCGCGAACTTGGCTACAACGAGGACGTAAACGGCGACCCCTTAGAACACGACGACCAGGTCGTCGAACTTCGCGTCCAGGACATCGTCCTCTCGGACGGCGCAGCAGAGCACATGCTTCGCATCGGCGGCTTCGTCGACGACCTCCTGACCCAGTACTACGACCTCGAACCGTTCTACGAGTTCGAAGACCGGCAGGACCTCGTGGGCGAACTCGTCTTCGGGATGGCTCCCCACACGAGCGCCGCCGTCGTCGGGCGCGTGATTGGGTTTACGAGTGCGGCCGTCGGCTATGCGCACCCTTATTTTCACGCAGCCAAGCGGCGGAATTGCTTCCATCCGACGACCAAGGTGTGGTACAAAGATGAGGGAGAGGAATGGCATTACGACGAGATTGAATCACTCGTCGAGGAGCGTCTCAATGACCCACGCGAGGACGACTTTGGCGCACTCGTCTCTGAACTTGATGGTGATGTGTATGTGCCCTCTGTGACTGAGGACGGTGAGGTCGTGAGAAAACGGGTCGAAGCGGTCTCAAAACACCCCTCGCCTGACCATCTGATTCAGATTGAGACGCGAAATGGTCGCTCTCTGAAGGTCACGCCAGAGCATTCGATGCTACGATGGGCAGAGGGAATTGACAGAGTCGATGCCCACGAGTTGGAGGTTGAAGACTCGATTCCTGCGCCTAAGGAGATAGAGTTTGGGGGCGTTTCGACTCAAATCGATCTACTCGCCAAATTTGTGGAGAACGATTCGCTTCCAAATGAAGAGCTTATGGTCCGTGGACTCGGCGCAGACCGAATCAAGAAACTCTTCGATGAATCTACTGAGGGTGTAGGTTACCTGAAGCCAGTTGCTACAATCCTTGGATGTAGCAAGTCCACCGTTTACAATTGGGTGTCTAGAGACAGTGTCCCTGTCTCTGTTCTCATCATACTCCTTGGCCAAGAAGAGGTACTCACACGAGTTCCTGCAGAGGTTCATCTTTCGATTCGAAGAGATACAGCGACAGTCAATCGGCATCTCGCAATCGACGAATCATTTGCTATTCTCCTTGGATATTATGCAGCAGAAGGATTCACACGTAGAGAGTCGGGTAGTTTCTACCAAACCACGATTTGTATCCCAGACGAAAAAGCTAGAGAGCACATCATCGAAACCTTCGCCGATGCGCTCTCGGTCGATGCTTTCGAAGAGAACGAGTGGGAAGTGACTGCTTCAAGTCGTCTTGTCGCGACGCTATTCGCAGATATCCTAGAAACGGGCTCTCGCGCCGAGAGTAAACGCATTCCAAATGCAATACTTAGTGCTCCTAACCCACTGCTTCGTGCGTTCCTTGCGGCATACTTCAGTGGGGATGGCAGCACGTCTGCTGACCGTCTTGATATTCGAGCTCACACGATTAGCGATGAACTCAAGGAGGACTTGGTTGCGTCTCTGAAGCGCTTTGGAATCTCTTCGAAAGTAGCTCAAGAGACTCGAACCATTGAATCTGGAATCGTTGCAGAATTCTACGAAGATGAATCGCCAGAATTCGAATCGTGGGTTTTGAAAATCTCGTCTGAGAACGCAGTCAGGTTTGCTAAACAAATCGGATTCCATCTCGACCGAAAACAATCGACGCTCCAGTCCGTGGTCAAATCGGCTGATGTCCGTTCTCAACGCATTCTTGGTGACGGTGGAGAAGTCTGGCTTGACGAAATAACCTCCATCGAAATCGTCGAATCTGACACGGAACACACCTACTCCGTCACCGTCGAAGACACGAACACACTCGTCGCCAACGACCTCTTTACCGGTCAATGCGACGGTGACGAGGACTGCGTCATGCTCCTCATGGACGGCCTGCTCAACTTCTCGAAGCAGTACCTCCCGAACAAGCGCGGCGGCCGCATGGACGCCCCGCTCGTGATGTCCTCGCGCATCGACCCCTCGGAAATCGACGACGAGGCCCACAACATGGACATCGTGGACCGCTACCCGCGCGAGTTCTACGAGGCCACCCGCGAGATGGTGGACCCCGGCGAGGTGGACATCAAACTCGCAGAGGACACCCTCGGGACCGACCGCGAGTACACCGACTTCCGCCACACCCACGAGACGTCGAACATCGCGCTCGGGCCGGACCTCTCTGCGTACAAGACCCTCGGGTCGATGATGGACAAGATGGACGCCCAGCTCGAACTCGCCCGAAAGCTCCGGGCTGTGGACGAAACCGACGTCGCAGAGCGCGTCATCGAGTACCACTTCATGCCCGACATCATCGGCAACCTCCGGGCGTTCTCCCGCCAGGAGACGCGCTGTCTCGACTGTGGCGAGAAGTTCCGCCGGTTCCCGCTCTCTGGGGACTGTCGGGAGTGTGGCGGCCGGGTCAACCTCACCGTCCACGAAGGCTCAGTCAAGAAGTACGTAGACACCGCCATCAGGGTCGCAGAGGAGTACGGGGCCCGCGAGTACACCAAACAACGCCTCGACATCCTCGACCAGTCGATTCGCTCGGTGTTCGAGAACGACAAGAACAAGGCGTCGAAAATTTCTGACTTCATGTGAGCGCACCTTTTTCTGCGTCGGGGTCGCTTCGCGACCCACTCCTTGAAAAACGCGCCCGAAAAAGGCCGAATGCGCCGACGGCGCATTCGGGTGCGATGCTTGCTGGTTTCCGCAACCGCACCGCAACCGCATTATTTTACTTTCTTTGTACTCAGTGGCCTTACTTCCGGTTGATTTCTACCAGTTGTGTAGAGTAGTCCCTGACCGCACCGAAACCGCACTGCTCATCGTTCCTGACTTCCGTTTCGTCTCTCCGCAGTCCGTGACTTTTCGTTCCGTTTTCGTTGACTGTTTTCGAAAATGGCGAGGAGTTTTATCTGGTTTGCGAACCAATAGCTCGGGCATGGGTGACAGTTCACAGAATTACATCGAGAAGGAACTCCCGTTCGGGCTCGACGTGTTCGACGAGGGTGGCAACAAACTCGGGACAATCCGTGGATTCGACGAACACGGCTTCTACGTGACAACCGAGGAAGGGGTCGAGAGCCTCTCTATCCAGCACATCCGCGCCGGTCACGAGTTCGGTGAGGGTGAACTGATGTGGCGGTGCTGGTCGTGTGGCGAGATGGGTGACATCGAGGACGACCTACCCGACGCGTGCCCGTCCTGTGGCTCGCCGAAAGAGGACCTCTACTACTACACGGAAGACTGATTTTCCCCGCCGAACCACTTCCCGTATGGAGATTGTCGTGTTCGGCGCGGGTAGCCTCGGAAGCCTCGTTGGCGGCCTCCTCGCTCGCGAACACGACGTGACGCTCGTCGGTCGCGACCCACACATGCTGGCAGTTCGCGAGTCGGGCCTCCAGGTCGGCGGTGAGTTCGACTTCACCGTTTACCCGAAGGCAGAGACGACGGTCCCCGACAGCGCTGACCTCGTCATCGTGACGGTCAAGGCGTTCGACACCGCGGAGGCAGCCCACGCCCTCGCAGACTGTCCCGCAGACGCAGTTTTGACACTCCAGAACGGGATGGGGAACGAGGAGACGCTTGCGGCGACGCTCGGGTGCTCCATTCTCGCCGGGACCTGTACCTACGGCGCGGTCCAACCAGAACCCGGTCACGTCTTTTGTACCGGCGTCGGCGACGTCGTCCTCGGCCTGCCAGAAGGTGGTTCCTCGACGCTCGCAGACCGAATCGGCGAGGCGTTCTCGGCCGCCGGCATCGTCACCACCGTCGCAACCGACATGCCGCTTCGCCGCTGGGAGAAACTGGCCGTGAACGCGGGCATCAATCCGGTGACGGCGCTCACGCGGATAGAGAACGGTGACATCCTCGACGGCCCTGCCCGCGAGACGGCGGTGGCGGCCGCCCGCGAGACTGCTCGCGTCGCGCAGGCACAGGGCGTCAACCTCTCCGAAGCCGCTGCCGTCGAGGCCGTCGAAGCCGTCGCCCGCGCCACGGCCGAAAACACGTCCTCGATGTTCCAGGACATTCGCATCGAGCGCCGAACGGAAATCGACGCCATCAACGGCTACGTCGTCGCGCACGCAGGTGCGGTTTCGGTTCCGGTGAACGCGACGCTCGCGAACCTAGTAAAAGCGTGGGAGAAGCATCACGCACGGCGTGCGTGAGCCAGAAATCGAGTCGTTAGAACGGGGCCTGCGGGCCTTCGTTGTCCTCGCTCTCGTCGTCGCCGGGGAAGTTCGGCGTCATGCCGTGGCCCATCCCCTCGTCCATGCCGTCCATTCCGGTGGTGGCGTGGACCTGGTTGATTTCTGGGATCTCCTTGACCATGCGGCTCTTGATGGCCTGAATCGTCATCGGCGAGATGCCACAGCCACTGCAAGCACCGCCGAGGGCGACCGTTACGGACCCCTCCTCGCGGTTGATGTCCTGAATCGCGGCACTCCCGCCGTGCATCTGAATCTGCGGGAAGTTGCGTCGCAGGAAGTTCATGACGCGCTCTTCTAAGTCGTCTTCTGGCTCTCTGGATTCCGTGCTCATGTTCGCGGCTATGGGGTGATTCTCCTTAGGTGTTTGGTCTTCGGTTATTCGCGAAGGTCGAAGACGGCCTGCAATTCCGCTTCGATTCGCTCTACGTAGACCGCGAGGACGGCGTCCAGTTTCTCGTCGTCTACGACGACTGCCGTGAGCCGCTCGTGGGGATTGGGTGGCAGTTCGATACGAAACTTGCCGTCACCCTCGTAGAACGGTTCACTCTCGTTCAGAATCTGTTGGTCGATGCCATGGACGAGCTGTGAGTCGTACTCGTCGTTCATGCTGTTGAACGCGGACTTGTACGCCTGCTGGAGTTGTGGGAAGTAGTGGACGTACTTGTCCTCGAACTTCTTCGGGTCGAACTCGCTCATGTCTGGTCTGTGGAGAACGGTGAATAAAAAGTGGCCGAATCAGCGAACCCGTCACTCGTTTCGCAAAATCAGCGAGGGGTCGTCCTCGTGGTGGACGACGAGTTGCCCGTCGAACAGCTGCGTGTTGACCGTCTTCTCGTCGCGGGACCCGGGATTGAACCCGAACAGGCTGAGGCCGTCTGCCTGCCGAACGCGGTTGGTGAGGACGTGCACGAACCGGAACACCCGCGCGAGGTCAGCGTACATCAGCATCGAGGAGAGCGAATCGACGCCGAATCTAACCCCCGCTGTCGCGTCGTCCTGCTCGAACCGCGTGAACCATCGAGACACCTCGATGCCGATGCCCGTGAGGTCTGCCGGCGTGGCGACCTGACTGACTTGAGTGGGCATCCCGTCGCTCGCCTGTCCGCCGTTACGGTCGATGATTCCCATGCGCGGAACCTCGCCGATGCGCGAGTGGAACTCGGCGAGGACTTCGCTACCGCCTGTGGTCACGCTCGCCAGCACCACGCCCTGGTCGCTGACCAACCCCTCACAGAGCAGCGTCTTCTGGAGGGCAACCTCCCGCTCATCAGCGGGCCACGAACGAGCAGATTCGTCCCCGCAAGGACGGTAGCAGCGAGCGCGTCGAGCGTGTAAGACGAGTCGTCGTTCGTCCCGCCGTCGGTCCTGAACTCGCGCTTCGTCCGCGTTCATCTGAACCCGTAACTGTCCGGTGTCGAGCCCGGAACCGTCCTCGATGGGCCTCCAACCCGTCTCGCGTTCGTGGCGCTTTCTCTCCTTCAGAATATATCTATTATTCAGATAGTTCACATCGCGTATATAAATTCTCGCTACAGTTAGAGAAATAGATATTTGGACTCGACTGAAACGAAATGGCGAACGGTTTCGTATCGTCACATAGAGTGTACGTATGTGAAGTGGCCAGTTTTCGAACATCCGCCGGGAGCGGCTGTCTCGCCTATTTTCGAGATAATTTCCGCTCGAACCACTCCCACTCCCGCGAGAACTGGCCCGTCTCGCGGAGATCCCACACGTCTGCATCGGTCACGACTGCGCCAACGCGATAGGACTGTATCATGTTCCAGAGCCACATCCCAACGCCGGCAAAGAGGATGAGTGCGCCGACAGTCGAGACCTGCTGAAGTGGCGCGAACTCGGCGGGATAGGCGGCGTACCGGCGCGGAAGCCCCATCATTCCGAGGAGCAACATCGGGCTGAACGTGAGGAACGTCCCGACGATGCTCACCCAGGCGTGCGCCCGGGCGAGACGCTGGTTGAACATCCGCCCCGTCAGGATTGGATACCAGAAGTAACTCGCGGCGAACATCGCGAAGACGATGATGCCCACCAGAATCAGGTGGAAGTGGCCGACGACGTAGTAGGTGTCGTGGAGCAACAGGTCGATTGGAATTGAGGCGAGGAACACGCCGGTCACGCCGCCGACGATGAACGTCGAGATGCCACCGACACAGAATATCATCGGCGCGGTCAGGCGAATTTTTCCGTTGTAAATCGTCGTAATCCAGTTGAACGTCTTCACCGCGCTTGGAACCGCGATGGCGAGCGAGACGGCCATGAACGAGGCCTTCAACCGCGGGTCCATCCCGGTGGTGAACATGTGGTGGGCCCAGACGCCGAACGAGAGGACGCCGATGGCGAGCGTCGAGTAGACGACGAACTTGAAGCCGAACAGTTTCCGGCCCGTGAACTTCGGCAGGACGTAACTCACGATACCGAACGCCGGCAGCACGAGGATGTACACCTCAGGGTGGCCGAAGAACCAGAACAGGTGCTGCCAGAGGGCTGCGCCGCCCGCTTCGAGCGAGTAGAAGAACGTCCCGAAATTCCGGTCGAGCAGGAGCATTATCATCGCGCTGCCGAGCATCGGGAACGCGAAGATGATGAGACCACTCGCGGTGAGCATCGTCCACGAGAAGATGTCGAGATTGGCCCAGTTGACCGACGAGTCGCGTTCGGTGAAGATGGTGACGATGATGTTGCTCGCCGCAAGCACCGTCGCGATACCCGAAAGGTGGAGGCCGAGCAGGAACAGGTCAACCTCGGGATTCGTCGCCGCGCGCGACAGCGGCGTGTACATCGTCCAGCCGATCGCCGGCGGTTCGATGGCGAACAGGGCGCGCGTCGGCAGGCCGAGCGGCGTGATGACCTTGGCGATGACTTCGGTAATCAGTCCCGCTCGAACGAGGAACAGCGACGGAGGCAGCAACCAGAACGCGATGGCGTTGACCCGGGGGAACGCCATGTCGTCTGCGCCGACCAGCGGCGGGATGAAGTAGTTGGCGAGGCCGGTGAACACGGGCGTCGCGAAGAAGAACAGCATCGTCGTCCCGTGGACGGTGAACAGCGCGTTGTACGTCTCTGCGGTCCACACCGTCGCCTCGGGGGTCACCAGTTCGGTGCGCATCATCATCGCGTCGATGCCGCCCCAGAGGCCGGTCACAGTGGCCAGAATCAGGTAGAGCAACCCGATGTCCGCGTGGTCCACGGTGGTTATCCAGCGAAGGATACCGGCCGGTTTCTCGCGGGTCGTCGTCTCTACACCCTCGATGTAGCCGCCGTCTGCGAGCAGGCGTTTCGACCCGGTGGTTCGGAGGAGGGCGAGCGTCACGAGAGAGATGAGCACGGCGACGAACAGGACGGTTGGATTCATGGGGATTCCTCTGAGAGGCGGGCGTACACCGCACCGAGCGTGAAGCCGTAGGCGAGGTGTGCGAGCAGGGTCGTGATACCGTACATGATGAGGATGGGGCCGGAGAGGCTCCCCCTACCGAGGATGATGAAGCCGACCCAGAAGGCGGCGGCGAATCCCATCCCGCGGACGGCGGGGTCGGGCCACAGGGGGAGGTAATTCTCGAGTGAGATGAACAGCAGCGGCCAAGCGAAGATGCCGGCGAGCGCGAACAGGATGAACCCGAGCGCGGTCTGCCCGGGGAGGCCGACGAACCGGGCGATGACGTCGAACAAGCCAATCTGCGACCGCGTTTCCACTTCGAACATAACGAGCATCACCGAGAGCAGTGCCATGCCAGCGGCACCGCCCGCGATGGCGCTCAACGGTCGGTTCATTGGTTGGGCGTCCGAACCCCGGGTTAAAAACTCTCGCGGCCGTCCTATCACTTGTCCAACCCTTCTTGCGTGAGTCACTTCAATCCTCGCCGACTCGGTGGATTTCGAGCGAATCGACCGCCAGTGGGGTGGTGGTCTGTGGAAGTTCACCGCGGAATAAACTGCATGCCGCGATACAAAATTCGCTTCGTCACCCGAACGTCCCTCCTGAGGCGCACCTTCCGCGCCCAATCGACGGACTTTCGAACGTTTCCGTCGCGGGACTGTCTATGACTGTCGTCTATTTCGTCCGCCACGCCCACTCACCCTGGCTTCCGAACCAGGAAGCGACGCGCCCGCTCTCTCAGGAGGGTCACGCCGCCGCCCGCGCAGTTGCCGCGTCGCTCAGTGACCGCCCGCCTGCCGCCATCTACGCGAGCCCCTACGAGCGGGCGGTGCAGACGGTCGAACCAATCGCCGCGGACCACGGCCTCGACATCGAGCTCGTTCCCGAGTTTCGCGAACGGACGCTGACCGACGGGCCAGCCGAGAATATCGGCGAGACGTTCGAGAGCGCAATCGACGCCGTCTGGTCCGACTGGACCGTTTCGTGGCCGGGCGGCGAGTCCAACTGGGAGGCACAGGCCCGAGGCGTCACTGCCCTCGAACGAATTCTCGACGCCCACCCCGACGACCACGTCGTCGTCGGGACCCACGGCAACCTCCTGACTCTCATCCTGAACCACTACGACGACCGGTTCGACTTCGCCTTCTGGCGTGACGAGCTCCGGACGCCAGATTGCTTGCGCGCAGTATTCGAGGATGGTGTGCTCGCTACCACTGAGCGAATCGACACTGCTTCACCGACGGACCGACGGACAACCTGACGCCACGCTGGCGCTTGCCGGCGAAACAGAGACTTTCGTCCGTCGCGTAGGTAGCACCAACCGAGTGGTCACGCTCGGCAGGGGGCCTCATGCACCAGACACCGAAGCCACGAATTCTCATCGTGGGGCGTGACTTCGACATCACTACCTCGCTCGTGAGAAATCTCAGAAGAGCCGGCTACGACGTGGACGGCATCCACGGAGACGGCGACATCGACGCCATCTGGAAACCGGGACGCTTCGACGCCATCGTCCTCGGGTCCGGGCTCGACGAGCCACATCGAGAAGCCTGGCTCACGACGCTCGAATCGCTCGCACCAACGACACCGATCTACACGAAGGGACACGACGGCATGACTGGCGGGATGGCGACGTATCTCGCCTCCGTCGTCGTCGAACTCCGTTCTCCTGAACGCGTCACATAGCCTACGTCGCCAATACGACCCTCATTTTTCCTACTGTCTGTACCGTTCCTGTTCGACGTACGTAATCTCGACGACGATTTTCTGGTCGGTGTGTCCCTTGACCGCGTCCGCGATGGTCGGAGCGAGGGACGGATAGCTCCTGTCGGGAGGCCGGCGAACCACGACGCTCACCCGCTGTTCGTCGGTGAACACTCCCTCGTCCGCGATGGAGGTATCGACCCGGACGAGTTCGAGCTCGTCGTACGCGGGTTGCGAGAGGATGTCCTCGACTTCGCTGTTCACGGTATTCTCGAAGGATACTTGCTGGCTGGTGACCGCACCGGCGGCGCCGAGCGACCCAACCACGATGAGGACGGCGGCGATTGCGCCGAGCGACGGGCCGCTGTGGCCATCGTTGTCCACACGCCCGGACTTGTACCCCAGATATCGGAGCACGCTGAAGCCCGCGAGGTTGATGGCCGCCGCGTTCATCACGAGCAGGACGAACGCCCCCGCCGCCACGGTCGGATAGCCCCACGCCACGCCGATGCCGACCGCCGCGGCCGCCGGAATGAGGGCGGCGGCAATCATGACGCCGACGAGCGAGGCCGGGAGCGCCGTCGCGAGGCCGAACGCCCCGGCCGCCCCCGCACAGATGCCGACGGCGAGCGACAGGAAGCCCGGCGAGATACGTCGACTGATCTGGTCAACCGTCGAAACGTCGAGCGTGGTCGGGATGAACGCGGCTGTCTTCAATAGCCAGCCGAACACCGCCGCGCCGACGATGGCGAGCGCGAGACCGTAGCTCTGGGCCCGCAACCCCTGCCAGAGCATCTTGCGGTCGTTGAGGACACCACCGACGCTCGCGGTCAGCGCGGACCCAACTTGCGGGGCGATGACCATCGACCCGACCACGATTGCCGGCGAGTTGAGTAACAGCCCGGCGGTCGCGACGAACGCAGAGAGCAGCGTCATCGCGTAGTACGTCACCGGATTCGGGTGCATATTCCGGGCCTTCGTCCGTATCTCTTCGCTCGCGATTCGGTCGTTCTCTTCGGTCCCTTCGACGTACCGGTTTTCGAGTTCGCCAAAGCGCGGCGTGTGGACCGTCTCCGCGTTTAAGACGACGGTGTAGTTGTCGCGGTCGAGCCCGGCTTCTTCGAGTCTGTCGAGAACGTGTTCGACAGCCTGTGGTGGCAGTGGGAAGTGGAAAATAACGCCTTCGCCCGTGCCCTCCTCAGCAGTCGAGATAGAGTCGATGTTTTCGTCGTCGAGGATTTCCTCGACTGACGTGCGGTGTCCGTCGGGGACGAACACCTGAACGAGACGCATACCCCTCACTTCGTGTGAGGATGGATATCAGTTATGCGGCCCCGGCGCGGCCTCAGCCCAGTTGTTCACCGACCAATCGGTCCACTACCTCGATGAATGCCTGCTCTTTGCCCTTCGGAATCGTCGCGCCCGCCGCGACGTTGTGGCCGCCGCCGTCGCCACCCACCGACCGCGCCGCCTCTCCGATGACCGCAGAGAGGTCGAGTCCCTTGCGGACCAGCGCCGGTGACCCGCGTGCAGAGACTTTCACCTCGTCTGGTTCGTCGGTCTTCTCCGCGAAAGCGAAAATGGGCACGCCGCGGTCGATGCCGTCCGCGCCGACGGCCATCCCCGCGATGATGCCGACGATGGTCTCGCGGATGCGGTCCCCCGCGTGGAACCACTGGACGTGCTCCTCGTGGGTCACGCCCTCCTCGGTGACCCAGCGCAGTCCGTCGGAGAGGTTTCGTCGGTGGTTTGTGAGCAGTTTCCGCGCTCGGTCGAGTGCGCCTTCGCGGTTGCCGAGACAGACGGCGAGACCCACGTCCGCCCGGTCGTAGCGCGCGGTGGCGTTGAGCAGCGTCGAGAACTCGCTCGGGTCGCGCAGTTCGGTGCCCTCGTCCTCTGCAGCGAGTGTGTAGGAAGTCCCGACGAGGCTCTGAATCCGGGTGGCCGGAACGCCGCGGCTGATGGCGTGTTTGAGCAGCGCGCTCGCCACCGTCTGGCGCTCGTCGAGCGAGAGGTCCACCCAGCGTCGCCACTCCGTGCCGTCTTTCAGGTCGAGGTCGAGGTTCAGGAGGAACTTTACGGCACCGCTCTCGGAGTTCGAGATACCGGGGATGTGCACGTCGCTCGCGTATTCGAGCAGTTTCGGCAGCGGACGAGTCTGCTTGCCGTAGAAGGTGAGGTCCGTGCCGGTTTCGAGGACGCCGACTTCGACGCCCTCGGTGACGATGTTCGCGTTCGCGCCGAGGAGTTCGCCGTCGGTGGCTTGCATGTCGCCAACTGCGCCGACGACAGCGAGCGCGGCGAGGTCACGATTATCTTCGCCGCCCAGCGCACGCGCGAGAACGTACGACGCGCCCGCCCCCGAAAGCTCAGACGCCCCATCCAGCCCGAACAGCAGCGGGTTCAGGTGGAACTCGGTGTCCGTCTCCGCTGGCTGGTGATGGTCCGCGATGACGGGCGTGAAGTCGCCTCTCTCTTCGTGTTTGCCAATGATGTCGAGTTGCCCGCTGCCGAAGTCGGTGAAGAGAACCGTCTCGTAGTCGCAGGCGGCAATCGACGCGATTTCGGTCTCGTCCAGTTGCTTCTTGAACACCGTCTCGAAGGGAATCCCGGCGCGTTCGAGTGCGAGTGAGGCGATGGCGGCGCTCGTGAGACCGTCGGCGTCGATGTGGGACGCTAACAGGACTTCGTCTGCCTCACGGAGGCGCTCTGCGCACTCCACAGCGCGAGCTTCGAGTTCGGGGACGGGACCGGCCATTATCAGCAGTTGGGTCGGTATGCCGTTTAAAGTCTCGCTTGCTGGAGATTGAAAATCTCAGTTCGCCTGCGTCGCTTCCACGACCGCCCGCGCGAGCGACTTGAAATCGGCCTTCTCTGGAACCACGCCCACCTCGATGCCGAGTCCCTCGGCCGTCGATTTCGTCGGTTCGCCGATGACGCCGACGACCGCCTCGTTGAGGCCCGCGAGCGCCTCGTCGCGAATCCCTCGCTCTTCTGCGGCGTCGAGGAAGTGCTGGACCATCAGCGACGAGGTGAAAATCGCGCCAGTGAGGTCGCCTGTGGCGGCCGCCTCCGCCGACGCGCCAGCGCCCTCGGGACGAACGAGTTCGTAGAGAACCGTCTCGTGAACGTACGCCCCCGCTTCTTCGAGGCCGTCGGTCAGCACGGGGCTGCCGTGGTCGCTCCGGGCGACTTCGACGCGCGCGCCGTCTACGTCGTCGGCCAACGCTTCGACCAGTCCGGCCGAGGAGTATTCCTCGGGAATTCGGTGGACCG
This sequence comes from Haladaptatus sp. DYSN1, assembly GCF_029489995.1. Taxonomy (NCBI): domain Archaea; kingdom Methanobacteriati; phylum Methanobacteriota; class Halobacteria; order Halobacteriales; family Haladaptataceae; genus Haladaptatus; species Haladaptatus sp. DYSN1. Next base: position 267,927 of record NZ_CP120470.1, on the reverse strand, counting down.
GGTACTCGAAATCACGGAGTCGGTTGGCGGTTCCCTCACCCACGGCGCAGATGGTTCCCTGTGCATTCCACCCAGCCTCGGCGGCCAGTTCGACGCCGGTCTTGCTCGTCAGAACTGTGAAGTCGCCATCTTCCCGCGGTGCGTTCCCGGTCGGGCGAACTTCGAGCATGGCGTCGCCGATGGCCTCTGCACCGAGTGATTCGATGAACGCAACGGCTTCTGCGAGTCGGCCGTCGTCCGGGCGGAAGACGGCAATCATCGCAGGAACTCCTTGACTCGCTCGCGGGTCGCGGCCACTTCGCCGATGACGGTGATTGCGGGCGGTTCGATGCCTTCTACATCTCGCACTTCGACGATAGTGTCGAGCGTGCCCGTCGCCACGCGCATGTCGGGCCACGTCGCCCGCTCGATGAGCGCGACGGGCGTGTCAGGGGCCATCCCCGCATCCAGTAGCGCCTGCGTGTAGTTCGGCAACTTGCCGACGCCCATCACGACGACGATGGTCCCGCCGGTTTCGGCGAGCGCCTTCCAGTTGACCGCCGACTCGTCTTTCGTGGGGTCCTCGTGACCCGTGACGTACGAGACGCTTGAGGCGTAATCGCGGTGGGTGACGGGGATGCCTGCGACGCCCGGCCCGCCGATAGTCGAGGTCACGCCGGGGACGATTTCGAAGGGAATCTCGTTTTCGGCGAGGTGTTCCATCTCCTCGCCGCCGCGTCCGAAGACGAACGGGTCGCCGCCCTTCAGGCGGACGACGGTCTTACCCTCCCGGGCGAGTTCGACCAGTCGATTGTTCGTGTACTCTTGAGGGGTCCACTCGCCGCCGGCACGCTTGCCCACGTCCTCCCGGCGGTCCTCGGGAATCAGGTCGATGATTTCGGGGCCGGGAAGTTTGTCGTGAAGGACGACGTCGGCTTCGTTGAGCAGACGACGAGCTTTGACGGTGAGCAGGTCTGGGTCGCCCGGGCCGCTCCCGACGAGGTAGACTTTCCCGACCATCTCACTCCTCGTCCAGCGCCCGTTTTGCTTCCTCAACCAGTTCGCGCGCGCCGCGCTCTGCGAGTTCGTGGGCGAGATCGCGCGCTTCCGTCGGGTGGCGTTCGACCCTGAGGTCGCGGGTCACTGAAATCGTGTCCTCGCCGTCCTGGCTCAGGACGCGGACGGTCGTGTGGACGTGAGCTCCCTGGACGATGGCGTTCACGCCGATGGGGGCGATACACCCGCCGTTCAACTCGGCGAGAATCGTCCGCTCGACGGTGGTCTCGACGCGGGTGCGCGGGTGGTCGAGTTTCTTGTGGAGGAAGTCGCCGAGTTCGCCGTCGATTGCGGTGACTGCGATGGCTCCCTGTCCCGGCGCGGGGACGAACTCGCTGGCCGGAAGTCGTTTCATCTCGACTTTCTCGTCGAGTCCCGAGCGGACGAGGCCCGCTTCGGCCATCACGAGTGCGTCGTACCGCGGGTCGGGGTCGTATTCGAGGACGCCCTTCTCGAACTCAGAGAGGTCGTTGAACCACTGTTCGAAGGTGCGCCGGTACTCGGGTTCGTAGTCGGGGTTGTCGGCGTTGCCTTTCCGGGCGTGTTCTGCTTCCATCCGGCGTTCGTGTTCGGGCTGGAGGGTCGTCGCGAACAGCTTCTGGATGCGCGTATCGACGTTCCCGCGGATGGGTTCGACCTGCAAATCGGGGCGGGCGGCGAGCAACTGCGCCTTCCGGCGCAGGCTCGACGTGCCGACGACGGCCCCGTGGGACAGGTCTTTGAGCTCGCTGCCGTCCTCGGTGACGAGCACGTCGCCTGGGTGGGTGCGCTGGGGGACGCCCGCGACGACGAGTTCGTCTGGCATCTCCGTCGGCATGTCCTTCATCGAGTGGACTGCGCCGTCCACCTCGCCGTCCAGTACCTTCTCGTCCAGACTGCGGACGAACGCGCCGGTCTTCCCGAGCTGGTGGATGAGCGCGTCTTCGAGTTGGTCGCCCGTGGTCTCCACCTCCACGAGTTCGACCGCGTGACGGCGGTCTTCGAGCGCCGCCTTGACGATGCTCGCCTGTCGCATCGCGAGGTCAGAGCCACGCGTCGCGAGGCGAATCGTCGTCTTCTCGGTAGTCATTGGTGGCTCTCTGCGTTCGACGTCCAAAAGCACATTCGTTCGTGGTCAGGGCACGCCCACGTACCGGCGGCGCTGGTAGAGGTAGTAGAGGGCGACGACCACGCCGAGGACGTTCACGAAAATCGACGCCACGCCGAGCAACCCGTACACCAGCGGGTCAGGTTGCCACTCCAGTCCAGCCGCAGTCACCGCCTGCGAGTCGAAATAGAGCGCGACCGGAAACACGAGCGTGACCATGAGCGCGGGCAGCGCGACGAACAGGCCGAGCACGAGCAGGAAGGCAAAGCCGACGCCCATGCCGACGCCGCCAACCCCCGGTCCCATGCCGACGCCGTTCAGACCGACGACGCCGACGAGCGCGAGCGGAAGGACGATGAACAGCGACACGAGCAGGGCGATGAGCGCGAACACCGGCACGGCCGCGACCCAGAGCCACCAGCGAGAATCGACCGACTGCGAGGTGGATGCCATTGACCGATGGTTGCGTTCGCACTCACAAGTACCCTGCGTAGGTCAGCAGAACGATGGCGGTGGCGGCGAAACAGATGAGACTGAAAATGAGCATGACGCTGAGTCGTACTAGCAGCCCGAGCGGGAACCCACCCTCTCGCTCGATAACTACTGGTTCTCCGTTGTTCACTGGTTCACCCTCCATCCCAACCCCGTTCGTTTCAAAAATAGAACCAGTTCGCCCTAACCTTGTCCCCTGAGTATTCAGGCTCCCGCGCCGAATTCAGGGTTCAGAGCGCGTGTTTGTACGCTTCGAGCGTCTTCTCGATGTCCGCTTCGGTGTGGGCGTAGCTCACGAACTGCGATTCGAACTGATTCGCGGTGAGGAAGACGCCCTGCTCTTTCATCTTCGGCCAGAACAGGCGCTCCCAGCGGTCGGTTTCTGCGGCCTTCACGTCGCCGCCGTCTTTCGGGCAACTCCCGTAGCGCGGACAGTCGGGGTCCTGCGTACACCCGGCCTCGCAGTGACCCTCCCACGAGTCGGGCGCGTCGCGGGTGAAGATGACCTTGAACATGCTGTCTGTCCCGGCCACGGTGTAGCCGGGGGCCTGGTCACGAACGATGTCTGTGAGGCCTGCCCGGAGCTGCTCGCCGAGATCGTTTACGTGGTCGTACACCTTGTGCTCCGCCGCAAATTTGAGCGTCTCGAGGCCGGCGGCCATCGTCACGGGGTGGCCCGAGAACGTCCCGGCCTGGAAGACGTCGCCCGACGGGGTGAACTGCTCCATGATTTCGACTTTCCCGCCGATGGCTCCGACGGGGAACCCGCCGCCGACGACCTTGCCGAACGTCGTGAGGTCCGGTTTGATGCCGTACTTGCCCTGGGCACACTGGAGGCCGCCGACGCGGAAGCCGGTGATGACCTCGTCGAAAATCAACAGACTGTCGTGGTTTTCGGTTATCGAACGCAGTGCTTCGAGGTAGCCGTCGACGGGCGGGACGATGCCGTAGTTCCCGAGAATCGGTTCGGCGATGACCGCCGCGATGTCGTCGCCGTGTTCGTCGAATACCTCGCGCAGGGTTTCTTGGTCGTTGAAGGGGACCGGAATCGACTTCGCCGCGAACTCAGCGGGAATGCCCGGACTCGACGGGGCCGTCCCCGAGGGGTCGCCCTGCACGAGCGTCGATTCCTGTGCCCCGTGGTAGCCACCTTGCATGACGACGATTTTGTCGCGCCCGGTGTAGCCGCGGGCCAGTCGCACCGCCGACACGGTGGCTTCGGTGCCGCTGTTGACGAACCGCACCATCTCGACGCTCGGGACGTGGCGGGTGATGAACTCCGCGTGCTCGACTTCCACCTCGGTCGGCGCGCCGTACATCGGCCCTTCGGAGACGGTGCGCTGGATGGCCGCCGTCACCTGTTCGGGCATGTCGTGGCCGAGTAACAACGGGCCGTAGCCGTTTACGTAGTCGATGTAGCGGTTCCCGTCCGCGTCGATGACGTGGCCGCCGTCACCGCGTTTGACGAAAAACGGGTACGGTCGGGTGGCTCTGACTGGCGAGTTTACGCCGCCGGGGAGGACTGACAGTGCCCGGTCGTAGAGTTCGCGCGAATTCGACTCGTTCATGCACGGGCGTTCTCACTCCGGGACGAAAGAACTGCCCCTCTCTCAGCGCCGTTTCTAGAATCGAGCCAGAACGTGTAGAAAAGTGCGAGTCAAAGCTAGCCCAGTATGTCGAACCAGCAATCCACTCGCCGAACCGTTCTGAAAACGACCGCGACGCTCGCCGTCGGCGCAGCCGGCGTCGGCGCGTTCACCGGGTCTGCGGCCGCCCACTTCCCCGACGACCTCTCCATCGACGTGAAACCGGGGAGCGACCAGAACACCATCAATCCGAACAGCAACGGAATCACCAAGGTCGCCGTCCTCCAGACCGACGACTTCGACCCGACCAGCGCGGACGTTCGCTACCGGTTCGGCCCTCACGACGTGTTCGCGGCTGGCGAGGGTGCAACACAGGTCTCCTCGAAGGTAAAAGACGTAAACGGCGACGGTCGCGACGACCTCGTTCTCTGTTTCCGGACCGACGAGGCTGACTTCGCGGGCGACGAGGACGAAGCAGAAGTTCGCTGGGACCGCGACGACAGCCGCGAACACGGCCTCTCGGGGCGCGATGCGGTGCGATTCGTCGGGAACTGATTACTCCGCAAGCAACGAGTCGACGAGTCTGACGAACCGGTCGACGAGCGAGTCCGGGAGCGACGGCGTGATTTTGCCGAGCAAACGCGCCGTCTCCTCTGGCCGACACAGCGCAAGGGTTACGCGCCCGCGCTCGTCGCGGCGCTTTTCGACGATTTCTGCCTCGACCAGGTTGTCGAGGTGCCACTCCAGCGTGCTCCGGGCGATGGTGAGTGCGTCTGCCACCGCTCCCGGCCGTTCGGGGCCGTGTTCGAGCAGGTAGATGAGCACGTCACGCGCCGTCTCTCGCCGGAAGAGCGCGAGCGTCTTTCGCTCCCACGCGGTGAACGCTGGCGGATAGTAGTGGGTCTGGCCGAACAACGACTCTGCGACGATTCGCTCTTGGCGCTCCAGTTTCCGTGTGTGGTACTGCACCTGCCCCGGAGCCAGGTCGAGTTGACGGGTGAGTTCGTTAAAGTGGAGTCCGGCGTGAGCGTCGATGTGTGCGTAAATCCGCTCGCGTTGGTGGGTCATCAGTCGAACTCAGCCTCCCTGGAAACCGACCGCGCGTAGTAGATGGCCCCGATGACGAGTGCGACGAGCGCGACGTCGAGACCGTGTTCGAGCAGGTGGTGAACGTTCGCTTCGAGAGACCCCACTATCGAGAGGCCGGCGACTACGGACTGGGCCAGTAGTGCCCCGAGCGCAAGGACCACGAACAGGTATGGCCTCGACTGCCGACGCAAGAACGCAGCGATTGCGAGTCCGAGCAAGACCGCCGCACCCACCGACGCCACGGCGACAGCCACGAGCAGCGGGATGTCTATTACTGGCGAGGATGCGTGCAGTACGTGCGAGGTCACCCAGTCCATCTACCCCCTATTTCGGCGTTGAACACCTTGAGCACTGTCCTTTCGTGAGGTCTGCGGATCAGCATAAATCACACCGAGACAGATTTCGTATCTCAATATGTGGTTTATCAATGTTGGGCGGTTGTTTCGACCACCGCTGCGTATTCTGACGGTGCGGGTCCTGTTGGGCCAATTTCATACAGATGCAAGAGTTTCTTCAATGGTTACACTCGTAGAACCTTTCGTAACACTCATAATTAATTTAGACGAGTCTAAAAATATGATTCGGCATCAACCGTCAACTCAGGGAACCAGAATCGATTCCACGCACAGCCCCTCGAAACGGAGTGAAAATGACGTCTGAGAGCTCGACAGCGACTACACTGTCGCAATTCGATACGAACCGCCTCGCGACGCCAGCACTCGTGATTCTTCGAGTGACGCTCGGCTGGGTATTCTTCTATGCGGGCATCACAAAGGTCATCGACCCGACGTGGACGGCCGCCGGCTACCTGGAAAACGCCGTCCCCGCGGGCAATCCCTTCGCATTCATCTGGCCGACTCTCGCCGGACTACCCGCCGTTGATTTGCTCGTCCAGTGGGGCCTCACACTCACTGGTCTCTGTCTCATCCTCGGTGCGTTCGTTCGATGGAGTGCCCTGTGGGCCAGCGTGATGATGGCGACGTTCTGGGCGAGTAGCCTCCCGCTCTCCCACGGCATCGTCGTCGACGAACACATCGTGTACATCCTCTCGCTCGGGTGTCTGTCCGCCTTCGGTGCGGGTCGTATCGCAGGCCTCGATGGGAAACTTGAGCAATCAGCAGTGGTTTCCGAAAATCGGTGGCTCCGCTATCTTCTCGGCTAGTTACGACAACGATTCGTACGTTTTCTGGAGGGTCTCTGCGTCCGACTCCCAGTTGTATCGGTCTTCGACCGCGCTTCGGCCGTTTTCTCCTCGCTTGCGTGCTATCTCAGGGTCTGCGAGTTTGAGCAGTGCCTCCCCCATCTCGCTCGCATCGTCGGCCGTCGCCACGGCGCCAGCCTCGTTTTCGCCAACCACTCGCGCGAGTGGTGGGACATCGGAGACGAGTACTGGCTTTTTGAGCGCCATGTACTGGAAGAGTTTGTGCGGGATGGTCGTGTTCGTGTGGGGCGTCGACGCGTGTGGCACCAGACACACGTCGCTCGCCGCCATGTACCGCGGGACGTCCTCGAAGTCGACCCAGCCGGTGAAGGTCATCGCGTCGGTCACGCCATGGTCTTCACAGAAGACGTCGAACTTCCTGCCATATTCCTCGCTTCCGGGTGCGCCGACGATGAGCAGGCGCGCGTTCGGGAGCAGGTCGCGGACCGCAGCGAACCCGGCAACGACGGATTCGAGTCCGCGATGTGGGGCAAACTTTCCCACGTACGAGATGACGAACTCGTCTTCGAAACCAGAGACTGGTTCTGGGTCGGTGTCGAAGTGTGTCCGGTCGACAGTGTTGCCGACGATTGCCACCGATTCTGGCGCTGCTCCACAATCTTCTACGTAGTGGTCTCGCGCCTCTTCGCATACTGCGAGAACACGATTTGCTTGCTGGACGCAACTTCGCTCCAGTCGCTTCCACCGCCGCACTGGCAGAGCTGCGTACTTCGTGAGCAAGCCAACGTTCGTCACTACGTCTTCGAGGCTGTGCATCAGTCGCCACTGCCGAATCGCTTCGGGATAGTTTTCGTGGAGGTCCGCGACCACGGGAATGTCGAATTCGTCTCCCGCCGCAAGCCCCGTTCCCACGAGTGGCAGGTCGTGGACGTGAATCACGTCGATTTCTGACGCGTCGTTGACCGATTCGATGGCCGATTTCCAGAAGGGATGGACGAACGTCGTGAGGTACGAGAGGGTCTGTCTCTGTCGCTTCAACGTCGGGTGGTCGTGCTCAGAAAACCGCCACACGTCGATGTCCGCTATCGTCTCCCTTCGCGGTCGGTCGCCGTCTACGGTGCAGACGAGCGTAACATCGTGTCCCGCAGACTGCAAGGCTCTCGCCTCTTTTTCGACGCGGATGTCCCGGGGAAACGCTTTCCGGAGCACCATGCAGACGTGCATTTTCTGTGTGCTATGGTGGTGACATAATAACTCTGTTGCCCGCTGTCGGATGCGGATTTTCTCCGTCGCGCGGACGAAAGAACAAAGGCCCCAGTCCGCTGAGATTGCGCCGATGACTGACCTGGGCACCCACACACTGGTGAGACCCGATGGGTAGCGTAGACCGCGCGAGTTTCGCCCTCTTTGGCTCTCGCATCCTCTCGCAACTGCTCGGGTTCGTGAGCGTCATCTACTTTGCCCAGCAGATTGGCGCAGAGGGACTCGGTGTCTACTTCACCTTCGTTACTGTCGTGAGCGTGACGGGTGTCTTCTCTAAGTTAGGATTGCCAGGTGCCGTGGTCAAGCGAATGAACCAGGCGACGAACGCCCACGACCGCGGCAAGTACCTGTCTGGCTCCTTCGTCTTGCTCACCGTCCCGTTCGTCATTACGGGTGGGTTGTTGTTGCTGTTCGGTCCGCATCTCACCGATTACGTCGGTCTCGCGGCGGCCGCCCCGCTCGCCGTCGCCGGCGTCGCCATGGCGGTGAGTTCGAACCTGCTTAGCTCCGCACTCAGGGGGGAAAACCGCGTGGCGACGACCGCGGTTCTCGAACTCCTCGACCAAGTAAGCCGCCTCACGATTAGCGTGGGATTGCTGTTGGCAGGGTGGGGCGTCCTGGCGCTCGTCCTCGGGCGTATCCTCGGAAACGTCATCAAGGGCATCGCCTCCTACGTCGTCCTGGAGACCTCCTTCTCGATTCCGACGCTCGAGACGCTCACGAGTCTCTTCGACTTCTCTAAGTACACCGTCGGGATGAACGTGAGTTCACTCGCATACAACTGGGCCGACACCCTCGTCCTCGCCGCCTTCGCCACCAAGGCAGCGGTCGGTATCTACGAAACAGTCTGGATGGTGAGTGCAGTCACGCTCCTCGCCGCGCAGGTAATCGGTATCTCACTTGCCCCGTCGATGACGCGGTGGCACGAGGCTGGCCAACTCTACCGCGTCGAACGCGGGTTCACACAGGGGCTCTCGTTCGCGCTCATCCTCGTCTTCCCAGCCCTCATCGGCGCATACCTCATCGGTGACTCGCTGCTTCAGACGCTGTACGGGTACAGCGCGGGAACCACCATCCTCCTCATCCTCCTCACCGGACAGATCTCTGAGGGGGTAAAGAACATCACGCAGAACACGCTGTTCGGTATCGACCAGCCAGAACACGTCTTCTGGACCAACATCCTCACGCTCGGGGCGAACGTCGTCCTCAACCTAATCCTCGTCCCGCCGTTCGGGATGCTTGGCGCAGCCGCCGCAACGTTCACGACCGCGACCGTTGCTGCCGTCTCACAGGTCTATTACCTTCGCCAGTACATCGAACTCCGCGTCGACCACACGACGCTCGTGTGGCAAGCTGGCGGTGCGATTGTGATGGGGGTCGTCGTCGCCGCGCTGACCGGCGTCTTCCCACTCGGAACCGAACTCGGCCTGTTCGCCCTCGTCGGGATTGGTGGGCTCGTGTACGGTGGCGTCATCCTGACCAACGACACGATGCGAGAACGACTTCTCGGAGCTGGCCCGTTCTGACCTGCCAGAGTGCTTATACGAGTCGCCCCCTTTTCGCTGAGTAGCTGAATGACACGAAACGTCGTCCTGCTCTGTCTCGACACCGTCAGAAAGGACTTTTTCGACCGCTTTGCCACGCGGCTCAGAGACCGGGCAGACGTCACCTTCGAGCAGTGTCGGGCGGCGAGTTGCTGGAGCGTCCCGAGTCACGCGAGCATGGTTACGGGCGAACTGCCATCTGAACACGGAATCCACGCGAAGAACCCGCGACTCGACGCGCTCACCGACCGCGAAACCATTCGCGACGACCTTCCAGACCACCGATTTCTGGGCGTGAGTTCGAACATCTACGCCGGGTCGAACTATGGATTCGACGTCATCTTCGACGAATTCGTGGACATCGCCCGCGACCACCGCTATCCCGACGCCCTCGACGCCTCTACGTTCATCTCAGAGGAAACAGACTCGGGACTGTCACGATATTCCGCTATCCTTCGCGCCTGTCTTTCTCACCCCGAGACGGGAAAGAGTTTCGTGAACACAATCGCTGCGCAACTCCAACATCTCTCTCGCAACGGCCCGCTCGCTTCCTTCCCCGCATTCTTCGACGACGGGGCCGTGTCCGCTCGACGGGCGGCACTCGACCTCGTCGCGCGCACCGACGACCCCTATTTTCTGTTCGTGAACTTCATGGAGGGTCACGAACCGCACCGCGATACGTGGCAGTACGACCGCGACAGCTACGACGTGCCAACTGGCTGGTCGTCTCGCCCACTCCAGACGTGGGATGCCGTCGACCCCTCGACCGAAATCGACCAGCAACTCGGCTGGTATCGCGACCTCTACGGCGCGTCGATTTCCTACCTCGACGAAGCGGTCGACGAGTTCGTCACCGACCTGCTCGCGGCCACAGACCGTGAGACGACCGTTGTCATCACCGCAGACCACGGCGAGAATCTCGCCCGCCCTGAAGACGACGGCCACCTCGGACACATCACGAGTCTCACCGAGGGCGTGTTGCACGTCCCACTGCTCGTCATCAACCCGCCAGACGGCTACGACCCCGCCGAGACGGACTACGTCTCCCATCGCGAACTCCGTCGCCTCCTCGCGGGCCTCGCGAACGGCGAGACGCCCGACGTGACCGCAGACCGCATCCCGGCGGAGGTGCTCGCCATGACGCCCGGAAACGACCCTCTTCGGGAGACCGACCCCGAGTACTGGACCCGGCGTATCCGCTGCGTCTACGACGGCGAGACGAAGTACGAGTGGGACAGCCTCGGGACACAGCGTGCGGTGAAACTCGACCACACCAATCCGTGTTGGCAGGCTGCGCGTACCGACACAACGGTGCCTTCGTGGGCGACAGCCGAGTTCGGAACCTCGCTCGACGCCGTTTCCGTGGTCGAGAGGGAACCGACAAACCAGATGGACGACGCCGTCCTCGACCGACTCGAAGACCTCGGCTACCGCTGACCCGTCGTCAATTTATTGCGCGATTCTGGTGACGGTTTGAAGTAGTATCGGCCGTGACACTTACGGTTCGCGACGCCACTGTCGAAACGAATGCGAGACAAAGTCCTCCAGCGGTGGGTCAAGCAACCGCCGGCGAGTCCGGAAATCCAGTATCTCAGGGATGCAGAGCGACTGAACGCGTGGGAGCAACTCGGTGAGCGAACGCGAGTGCTCGATATCGCCTCCGAGTCGAACGTCACCGCCGGATTACAAGCAGAGGAAGTCGCCCGCGTGGACTTTTCAGCCGACGCCATCGACCACGCCCGAGACATCCTCGGCGAGAAGGTCGGCCAGTACGAAGTGGCGGACCCCGAAAAACCGGACCTCCCGTTCCCGGACAATCACTTCGACGCGGCCGTGTCGATTGGCCCGTACGACTGGAAATTCCTCGATATCGACCACCTCACCGCAGAGGTCAATCGAGTGCTCGAACCAGACGGGCTCTTTTCGTTCTCTGTGCCGACGCCGCGCTCTCCGTACGCCACACGTGGGCGCAATCGGTTTCGCTACTACGAACCAGAAGAGGCACTCGACATCATCGCGCCGGACTGGCAACTCGTCGACTATGACCTCGTGTTCCAGTATCCAGACCGCATCCACCGCATCGTGAAGTCGCTCCCGAACACGATGCAAGAACCGTTCGTGGACTTTTCGTGGCGCGTCACGGAGGAACTCACCGAACGTGACCGGTGGAACGAGGCAGCCTATCTCGTCCTCGGGGCAAAACCGATGGAGTACGACGACTCGCTCGACACTGCCCTCGAGTGCCTGTTCCGGCCGGCCGAGGAGAACGGTTTCTGGGACGAACACGAGTCGAAGTTCATCCGTGGGCTCGACTACTCCATCGACACCGGCGAACACGCCGTAAGCGACCCGTCCGACCTCTCGTGGACGCGTGACGACACCATCCAGTGGCGCTACGCACCGTTCGCCCTCATGGGGTCGATGCAGTGGCGCGTCTCGGAACTCGGCACCGACCAATTCGACGAGCAACTCCGCGACGAACTCGCCTACTTCGAGGACAAACTCGCAGACGACCCGGGCCGAATCGGAATGCCGAGTTACGGCATCGGCCCACTCATCCTGAGTTACGCGCTCGCCGACTCGGTGTTCGAGGAGGACTATACCGAGATGGCGCGCACTCTGTTCGAGTACTCTCGCGAGGCGTTCGACTTCTCCCACGCAGAGGACAGTCTGCTCGCCTACGGGTGGTCGTACCTCTACGAGCAGACGGGCGACGAAGACGTGCTCGCAGCAATCGAAGACGCGCTCTGGAAAATCAACGAACGCCTCGACCCACCGTCGGGAACGTTCCAGTTCGAAAACGGCACGACGCGCCGCCACCAGAACCAGATGTACACCATCTGGGGGATGGCTCGCGCCATCGAGGTGACCGGGAAGACGGGCTACCTCGACAGCCTCGAACTCGTCCTCGACCACACCATCGACGAGCGCATGCAGGCCGACGGCGCGTTCATCTGGGAAGACGTGAGCCAGCCGATTCGCGGTTGGACGGAGTTCGTCATCGACTTTTTCGACCGGCGGCCGCCACATTGGGATTTCCTCTACGAATGCCACCAGACGTTCTTCGTGAACGCCGTCTCCCACTACTACGCCGCCGGCGGCGAGACCGACTACGACCGCGAGGTCGGCCAGGCGATGGCGTGGATTTTCGGCGACAACGTTCACGGTGAGGACCTCGTCGAACTGAGCGGTCTCGGCGTCCCATTGCGGTTCATGACCCGAGACGGCCGGATGGACGTGCCCGACCAGATGTACAAGGGCGCCTACGAGGTCGGTTCCTACGTCATGGCGCTCACCAACCTCCTCGACGGAGACGGCCAGTTCAAATGAGCCAGCAAGCGGTGGCCACCGAACAGCAAGTCTGCGTCCTCGGCCTCGGTCACGTCGGCCTTCCGACGGCGCTGCTCGCGGCGAACTCACACGACGTGATTGGTGTCGATATCGACCAAGACCACGTCGACGCGCTCAACGCAGGCGACCTGCCAATCGAGGAACCGGGGATGGACGACCTGTTCGACCGGGTCAACGGCCAGTTCGCCGCCCAAACGACGGTTCCCGACGCAGACATCTACGTCATCGTCACGCCGACGCCCGTCCGTACGGAGAGCGGCATCGCAGACATGAGTTACATCCGGGCGGCCGCAGAGATGCTCGTCCCGACGCTGGATGCGGGGGACCTCGTCATCCTCGAATCGACGGTTCCACCAGGAACGACAGAGCGCCTCATCGCGCCGATTCTCGAAGAGAGCGGCCTCTCAGTCGGCGACTTCCACCTCGCCTATTGCCCGGAACGGGCGAGTCCGGGCGACACGCTCACCGAAATCACACAGAACAACCGTGTCGTCGGTGGCGTCGACGAGTCGTCGGTCGCCCACGCCGTCGCCTTTTACGAGTCGTTCGTCGAGGGGGCTATTCGAACCACGACGCCCCGAACCGCCGAGTTTGTAAAACTCATGGAGAACACGTTCCGCGACGTGAACATCGCCCTCGCGAACGAGTTCGCGCTCATCGCAGAGGAGTTCGAGCTCGACGTCCACGAAGCGACGAGTCTCGCAAACGAGCATCCGCGGGTGAACGTCCACCACCCTGGCCCGGGCGTCGGCGGTCACTGTATCCCAGTGGACCCGCAGTTCCTCTCTCAGCATGCGACCCACGATCGCCTCATCTCGCTCGCTCGCGAGGTGAACAACTCGATGGCGGGCCACGTCATCCGCACGATTCGAAGCGCGCTCTGCGACGACCGCAAGGCCACGATTACGCTGTTTGGCGTGGCCTACAAGGCAGACGTCGAAGACACGCGAAAGACACCAGCCAACCAGCTAGTCGAACTCATGGAGAGCCTCGGTTACGAGGTACGAGTTTACGACCCGTTCGTCACAGAATTCGCGGTCGACCCAGAGTCACTCGACTCGGCAGTCAACGGGAGTGACTGCATCGTCGTGGTCACCGACCACAGCGAGTTTGCGACGCTCGACCCAGAATCGTTCGCCTCGAAAATGGCGACGAAAACCGTCGTGGATACCCGTGACGTTATCGACCGAAAACGCTGGCAACAGGCCGGCTTCAGCGTCTCCGTGCTCGGTGACGGGACGGTCTGATTACTCGCTCTCGACGAGCGACTCGTACATCGCCACGAGTTTCTGGCCGTCGTGCTCCCAGTTGTAGCGGTCTTCGACTGCCTGTCGACCATTTTCCCCCAGTTGGGCGGCTGTCTCTGGGTTCGTCGCGAGGTCGATTGCTGCCTCGGCGAGGTCGGTTTCGTTTTCTGGTTCGATTACGTGGCCAACGTCGGTGTCTGTCACCACCCGGGAGAGCGGCGGGAGGTCGGTGACGATGACTGGCTTGCACATTGCCATGTACTGGAAGAGTTTGTGTGGGATGGTGGTGTTCGTGTGGGGCGTCGAGACGTGCGGAACCAGACACACATCGCTCGCCGCCATGTAGGCGGGGAATTCGTCGAAGTCGACCCAACCAGCGAACGTCACGTGGGCTTCGACGCCGTACTCACTCGCGAGGTCGCGCAGTTGCCGTTCGTACGGTTCGGACCCTGCGCCGACGAGTAGGAGGCGCGCGTTCGGTACCTCGGCGACGATGTCGGCCATCGCTTTCACGGCCGTCGTCAATCCCCGATGCGTCCCGAACGTGCCGACGTAACTGATGACGAAGTCGTCTTCGTAGCCTGCAATCGGGTCAGCTTCACCAGTAAATCGGTCCAGGTTCACCGTGTTCGAGACGACGGTGGACCGAAACGGCGAGAGGGCACAGTCGTGGTGGTAGTGCGTCGCCGCCTCTTCGGTGACGGTCACGACTCGGTCTGCGGCCTTCACACAGCGACGTTCGATGCGCTTGTAGCGCGAGACGGGCTTGAGCGCCCAGTGGATGGCGAATTCGGGGTCGTCGAGCACGGTGGCGAGTGAGTGCGGTTCGCGCCACAGTCTGATTGCCTCCGGATAGTTCTCGTGGAGGTCTGCGACGACGGGGATGCCGGTGCGTTCACCGACCACGACTCCCTCGCGGACGAGCGGGAGGTCGTGGACGTGGATGGCGTCTGCGTCTGTTTCCTCGACCAGTGCTTCGAGCTCGCGCACCCAGAGTGGATGGACGTTCGCGAGCAAGTTTACGGCCGCACTCGACAGACGTCGGGTCTTTTCGCGGATTGATTCTTCTTCGATTCGGACGACGTGCATGCCATCGAGGTGTTCTCGCGTCGGCGCATCGAGACTCCCTCGACAGAGCAACGAGACGGTGTGCCCTGCTGTGCGGAGCGACTTGACCTCTTTCTCGATACGCACGTCTGGTGGGTACGTGTGCGCGAGAACCATGCAGATGTGCATTGGGGAGTTGTCTCTCTGTTTTTCTCGGTGTGGTATAACTATCTCGGCGAAGCGGACGCGCTTAGCGCCGAACAGATGTGGGCGACGATTTGCTCACCTGCCGTGCCATCGCCGTAGATGTCAGTGTGTCCCTGCATCGACGCTCTCGTCGCCGCGTCGCTGAAGACTGCGCTCAGCCGCGGACGGACTTCAGCGGGAGTCAGCAGTTCGTTCACGCCTGCTTCGACGGTTTCTGGGCGTTCGGTGTTTGGCCGGACGGTGAGACACGGCACTTCGAGAATCGAGGCTTCTTCCTGAACGCCACCGGAGTCGGTGACGACGACGCGGGCGTTCGAGAGGAGTTTGAGAAAGTCGAGGTAGTCGAGTGGTTCGATGACCGTGAGCGACCGCTTTGGACCCTCGTCCCACGCCTCGATTTTCTCTGCGACGCGTGGATGGGCCGGGAGCAGGACAGGAAAGTCCACACCGTCGAGCGCGTCGAGGATGGTCCGGAGGCGCGCTTCAGTATCGGTGTTTCGCGGTCGGTGAATCGTGGCGACGGCGTAGGGTTCTTCGAGGTCGAGGTCGTCGAAAATTGTCGATTCACGGGCGGCGATTTGCACGTTGTTCTGGCAGGCATCGACTACTGTGTTCCCGGTCACGAACACGCCTTCGTCGATGCCTTCTGCGTGCAGATTGTCACGCGCCGTCGCTGTAGGTGCGAACAGCAGGTCGGAAACGTCATCTGCAATCTCGCGGTTTACCTCCTCTGGCATCTCCTGGTCGTCGCTTCGAATCCCCGCTTCGATGTGGGCGAAAAGCGGCTTGCGCTTGCTCGCCGCGAGCGCAGCGGCGAGAACGGCGTTCGTGTCTCCCTGTGCGAGGACGACGTCGGGTTCGTATGCGTCGATGAGAGCGTCAATCTCGGTGAGTCCGGTTGCTGTCTGGTCGGCGTGTCCACCGCTACCCACACCCAGATTCTCGGCTGGCTGCGGAAGGCCGAGGTTCTCGAAGAATACAGCACTCAACTCTGCGTCGTAATGCTGGTTTGTGTGGCAAACGGTCAGCGCTACTGCGTCGTTTTCCTCGGCTGCCCGAATGACCGGGGCCATCTTGATGATTTCAGGACGAGTACCGACGACGAAGAGGAATTGCCATCGGGGAGGGGTTTCTGTCACTACTCGTCCATGCTTGACGACCGAGTTATCTGTTTTGGCTGACGTATCGTCGAACCGCCACCTCGAAAAAAGCGAAGTGCTGTCTTAGACCGCACCCATGCCGCTGTTGCCGGTCCGCACCTGCAGTGCGTCCTCCACGGGGATAACGAAGATTTTCCCGTCGCCCGGTTCGCCCGTGTTCGCGGCGTTGCGAATCGCTTCGACGACCTCCGCGGCGGGCACGTCTGCGACGACGCACTCGATTTTCACCTTCTGGTGGAGGTCGACCGTGTACTCTTCACCGCGCCACTGGCTCTTCTTCGCGGGCTGGCTGCCCCGTCCGCTCACGTTCGTGACGGTAAGACTCGGGGCTCCGATTTCTGCGAGTGCTTTCTTCACTTCCGCGAGGCGGTCAGGGCGGATGATGGCCATGACCAGTTTGATGCCGCTGTTGCCGGCGGGGGTCACCCCACCGTCGGTGAGCATCGGTTCGTCCCCGATGTTGAATTCGGGGTACGTCTCGACGCCGTGTTCGGAGATGTCCAGTCCTTCGCGTTCGTGTTCCGGCGAGACGCGCGCCTGGCCGAAGGCTCTCGCGACGCCGAACACTGCCATCGTCGCGGCGACGGTCCAGCTGCCGATGACGACGACGCCGACGACCTGCGCGACCAGTTGGTCCATCGAGAAGCCGCCGACGGCGACAAACGGCAGCGCGATGGTTCCGAGAATCCCGGCAGAGCCGTGGACGGGGAACACCGCACACACGTCGTCGATTTTGAGCCGCTTCTCGACGAATTCGAAGACGATTGGCAGCTGAATCCCGGCGAGCAGGCCAACCGCGAGGCCGCCCCACCAGGTGATGCCGTCCGCGATGGCCGTGACGCCGACGAGGCCGGCGAGCAGGCCGTTGGCGACGTAGAGTGTGTCGACTTTGCCCGTCTTGTACATCGAGGCGAGGCCGGCACCCATCGCACCCGCAGCCATGCCGAGGGTGGTGATGACCGCCACGCGCCCGACGTAGGCGAAGTCACCGAGGGCGAGCGCGCCGTCTTCGACGGTGAGGACCGTCGCGGCTGTTCCGACGTTGAAGCCGTACCAGCCGAAGGCGAGGATGAGCGTCCCGAGTACCGCGAATACGAGCGAGTGGCCAGGGATGACGTTCACCGACCCATCTTCGTTGTACCGCGACATGCGGGGGCCGATGACCCACGCGGCGGTGAGGCCGGCGATACCGCCCATGCCGTGGACGATCATGCCGCCGGCGAAGTCAGAGAATCCCAGGGTGTCCAGGAACCCGCCGTCCCAGGTCAGGCCCGTGACGACCGGGTAGATGACCGCAGAGAGCAACACCGTGTACGCGAGGTAGGTGCGAAGGCGTGCCCGCCCGGCGACGGCCCCGCTCACGATGGTCGCGGCGGTCATGGCGAACACCGCGCCGAACAGCCAGTACACCCAGCCCGTCGAATCGAGCCCGGGAGTCGCGAAGATGTCTCCGACGGCGAAGGAGCCGCCACCCGTCAACCCACCCACGAAGGCCGAGACGCCCGCTCCCACGAGGAAGAAGACGCTCACGCCAATCGACCAGGTGAGAAGGTTCTTCGTCAACTGGTTTGCGACGTTCTTTGCCCGTACCTGCCCTGCCTCCAGCATCGCGAATCCCGCGTGCATGAAGAAGATGAGGAAGGTGACGATGAGCACCCACATCATGTTGATGCCCTCGACCAGCACTTCGAGGTCGCTCATTGCCACACCTCCACAGCATTTGCCCCCTCATTTGGCCGTTTGTCCACATTTGCGCGGTAATCCGCACGAATCGAATCCAATTTCACGGATAAGTGGGATGATAACCTACTATAAAAAACGATAGGTTGACAAACGAAACTTATAATTGAATATTATGGCCAATCGTACAAAATTGGTGATAATATTATCTGTAATAGGTTGTACTCTGTCCAGATTCTGGACGTTCGCCACGTTTATTTCGTGACGTATGTCAACCGCTCTCGTATAGGGTTCGCCCCAAAATCCGGCCTGCGCGTTCAGAGACGGTCTGCGAGGTCTTCGGCGAAGTAGGTGAGAATCAGGTCCGCGCCCGCCCGCTTTACCGACAGGAGCGATTCGTAGGCCACTTCTTCGAGATTCAGCCAGCCCTTCTCGGCGGCGGCGTGGAGCATCGCGTACTCGCCACTCACGTTGTAGGCGGCAATCGGATGGTCGAACTCGCGGCGCAGGTCCGTCACGATGTCGAGATAGGGGAGCGCGGGCTTCACCATCAACACGTCTGCGCCCTCGTCTGCGTCCAGTCGCGCCTCGCGCAGTGCCTCGCGCTTGTTCGCGGGGTCCATCTGGTAGTGTCGCCGGTCGCCGAAGGAGGGTGCGCCATCGGCAGCGTCGCGAAACGGCCCGTAGAAGGCGCTCTTGTACTTCGCCGAGTAAGCCATGATGGCCACGTCCGAGTGCCCGGCCTCGTCCAATCCCTGGCGAATCGCGCCGACCATCCCGTCCATCATCCCACTCGGCGCGACCATCTCCGCGCCGGCCTCGGCGTGCGAGACGGCGATTTTCTGTAACAGGGGTAGGGTCGCGTCGTTGTCCACCGTCATGTGCTGGTGGTCCGGCGCGCCGTCTTCGAGGGGGCCACAGTGGCCGTGGTCGGTGTACTCACAGAGACAGATGTCGGTCATGACGTAGGCGTCCGTCTCGGCGGTAATCCGCCGGGTGGCTTCCTGAATCACGCCGTCTTCGGCCCAGGCGCGAGAGCCCTGGGGGTCTTTCGACTCGGGGATACCGAACAGCATGACGGCTTGGACGCCCGTTTCGCGTACCTCCTCGACGCGGCTTACGACGTGGTCTATCGGCACGCGCTCGTGGCCGGGCATCGACTGAATCGAGACGCGCTCGTCGATGGTCGCATCGACGAACACGGGCGTGATGAGGTCGCTCGCAGAAAGCTCAGTTTCGCGGACGAGCGGGCGCACGCCGTCGGTTCGCAACCGGCGTGGGCGATGAGTGAGGTCCATGTGCGGACGTGGGTGAGGAATGCTAAAAGGGTTCTCGGAAATGACGGCAAATCTCGTAACGGCTTTCACCGGTCTCGTCAATCGTTCGATATGCCTGGCGACCCGTTTCTGTACGGCGACGGCGTGGTCCTCTGTGCCGTCGACGAAGACGACTTGCCGTTCCTGAATCGCAACATCAACAATCCGGCGGTGCGCCGCCCACTCACGTCCTCGATTCCGCGGACGATGACCGAGACGCGCCGCTATTTCGAGGAGGTCATCACGAAGGAGGAAGACGACTTCCACCTCCTCATCTGCACGCCCGAGGACCACACTCCAGTGGGAATGATTACGCTGTTCAAAGTTGCCCGCCGAGAGGGCCACGGCGAGCTCGCCATCTGGGTGGACCCCGAGTTCCACGGCAACGGCTACGGCACCGCCGCCGCCCGCTGCATCGTCGACTTCGCGTTCGACGAACAGCGCCTCCATCGCATTCAGGCCCGCGTCTTGGAGACGAACCCTGCCTCCCAGCGCATCTGGGAGAATCTCGGCTTCACCCACGAGGGCACCCACCGTGACGAAGATTACGACGACGGCCAGTTCGTGGACATGTTGTACTACGGCCTGCTCGAAGACGAGTGGTAACACACCTCACTTTCAGTGAAATCGGTCTTTGACATTTCAACACCTATTACTGAACGAAACGGGAAGGTGTCAGCAATGCAACGTCGGGGGTTTCTCTCTTTGGTGGGTAGCGCGGTACTCGGTGGGTGCGTTGGCGGACGAACGACGACGCCGCCACCCGACCCGATCGCAGAGTTCACCGCCACCGCACCGTGGCCCATGGCGGGGTTCGACGCATCGGGAACCGGCCGGAACCCGACGACCGAACCGCTCCAAAATCAGGCCGAGGCCTGGAACCGTGACCTCTCCCCGCACGTCGTCGGGCCGGTTTCGGTCTCCGTGGTCACTGACGAAACGTCCGTGTTCACTGGTGCTCACTCGCGTGTGACGGCGTTCGCGGCCCGCGACGGAGACCACCGCTGGTCGTACGACTTCACCCACCGCACGGTTGCCGGCCTCGCCGTCGCGGACGACGCGCTCGTCGCGACCGCCACCGGACCGGCGGGTCCTGCTCTCGCGAAGTTCGACACCGAGTCGGGCGAGGTGCTGTGGAGCAGACTCCTCAACGCCGCCGCCCGCGGTCCGCCCGTCGTCACCGAAAACCGCATCTTCGTCCTCACTGCCGCACCCGACGGGGGGATTCGGTCGTTCAACCACGACGGGGAACTCCTGTGGGGAAAGAGCGTGGTCGCCCGAAACGAGGGCCCGCGACCCACCGTCGTCGGCGACTCGGTGTTCGTAAACGACGGCGGGGAGTTGCTCGCACTCGAGGCGAAAACCGGCGAGATTCGCTGGCGTAGACGGCTCGAATCGCCGCTCACCCAGCCGCCGGTCGCCACCGACTCGCGGGTGTACGCGACCACCGCGAGCGGCCTGAGCGCGTTCGACGTGGACAGCAACGTCGTTTGGGAACACACCCTCGGGGAGACTGTCGAACTGACCTGCCCCTGTGTCGCTGGCGAAACCGTCGCCGTCGCAGACGAACGCGGCCGGGTGACCGGACTCCACGCCGACGACGGCGACCTCTCGTGGCGTTCGCTGCTCTCTGGAAGCGTCACCTCGCCGCTCATCGCCGCAGACGAGACGGTCACGCTCGCGACCGAATCGGGCCTGCTCACGGCAATCGTAGACGGCTCGACGCGGTGGACGCGCGAACTCCCCCTTCGCGAGCGGTTCGACGCCCCGCTCCGCGTGACGCTCGTGCCCGCCCACGACCGGCTCTACGTCGCGCTCAACGACGGCTGGCTCTACGCGCTGGGTTAGGCAGCAAGGAGACGACTACTTGATCACGGCGAAGGCGTGTTTGTACGTGTTGAGCGTTCCCCCCGCCCGCACCCAGAGGGGCACGAGTGCCTCCAGATACCGCGCCGATTTGATGTCGCCCATGTCGAACGCCCCCGGCCAGCCGAGTTCCGAAAGCAACGCGTCGGTTTCTGCTTTCGCCGCCTCGTCGTTCCCGCAGATGAGCATCGGCGGCGTTTCGGCCTCGAACACGGGGTCTATCATCTGCGAGTTCGTGACCGTGTTGAAGCACTTCACGACGTGCGCGTCGGGGAGTTTTGCCTGAATTCGCTCGCCGAGTGAATCCTGTGCCCCAGTGAAGAGGTGCGGGGGCATTCCCTCTGAGAAATCGAGCGGGTTCGTCGCGTCGAGGACGAGTTTGCCCGCGAAGTGCGCCGGCCCGGCGAGGTCGAGGGCGTTCTCCGCGCCCTTCCCGTTCAACGCGAGCACCACGATGTCGCCGAATTCGGCGGCGTCCGCGAACGACCCAACCGACCCGCTGTCGCCCACGTCTTCGACCCATTCGGCGAGTTTCTCCGGGCTACGCGTTCCAAGTTTGACCTCGAAGCCGTGTTTTACGAACCCACGGCCGAGCGCCTGTCCGACGTCCCCGCTGCCGAGTATCCCCACTCGTTTCGCGTCCATACCGACAGAAGGCGGCGGCGGAGCAAAAGGATAGGTCTCAGTTCTCGAACCGGAAGTTCCCATCTCGCTGGACGACCTGTCCATCGACTTTGATTAACGAGTCCTCTCGCATGTCCACCAGCATGTCGGTGTGAACCACCGAATCGTTGTACTCGATTTCCGCGCCGACGCATTCCGCAAGCGCGTGGCCCACCGCGAGATGGACGGTCCCGCCCATCTTCTCGTCGAAGAGCATGTTCCCGGTAAAGCAGTCGATACCGCGGTTCATGCCGATACCGAGTTCGCCGACCCGTCGCGCCCCGTCGTCGGTTTCGAGCAGCGAGGCGAGGGCGGCTGCGTTCTTCGCCGCGCCGTGAGCGACGACGTCACCGCCCTCGAATTCGAGCCACGCCCCCTCCACCTCGCGGTCGTGGACGAGCACGGGAAAATCGAACCGGACGCGCCCCTCGACACTGTCGGGGACGGGAACCGTGGCCACCTCACCGCCCGGGAGGTTGTTCTTCCCGTGGTCGTTGAGCGCGTGGTTCCCCGCAATCGACATGGTGAGGTCCGTTTCCTCGCCTGCCCGGATACGGACCGTCTCGCCCACCTCCAACACTTCGGCCACCTTCTCCTGGCGCTCGCGCTGGGCCTCCCAGTCGCGGTTCACGGCGTTCCAGACGAACTCCTCGTACGCCGCAGTCGCCATCTCTGCCTGCTGTGCACTCGCCTTCGTGGGATACTGCGTGAGCACCCAGCGGGTGTCGAGGTACGCCTCACGCACCGCCGCGTCGGCCTGCGCCTTTCGCTGAGTCACCTCGGTGGGCACGTCGCTCTGTTCGAAGACGTTCCCGGGCGCGCGAATCAGAATCAGTACGTCCGCCGCCTCGAACTGGGCGCGCGTCATCTCGTCTTCGACGATGTCCGCCTGGTCGATGGCCCGCTTGTACGCTCGCTGGGCGCGATAACTCGCCAGTCGGGTGACGGTCGTCGCACCGCGCTTGCCGCACAACTCGGCGATGGCGACGACGAGGTCTTCGGATTCCGGCGTTCCGCTCACGATGACGTTGTCGCCGCGCTCGATTTCGGTGGCATGCGAGACGATGACTTCTGCGTGCGTTCTGATGCGGGGGTCCATACGAAACCTGCACCCGGACGCTCATTAAGCGACGGCCACGGGTGGAGTGAAAGTAAAAGTGAAACCTGTCGATTACCCTTCGAAGCCGTCTTCGAACCGGAACGTGCCGTTGCGCTGGACGACTTCGCCGTCAACCTTGATGAACGAGTCTTCGCTCATGTCTACAATCATGTCCGTGTGGACGACGGAGTCGTTGCGCTCGTTGCCCTCGCCGACGGTGTCGTCGTAGGCGCGGCCGACGGCCATGTGGACGGTGTCGCCCATCTTCTCGTCGAACAGCATGTTGTACGTGAACTGGTCGATGTCACGGTTCATGCCAATCCCTAACTCGCCGAGGCGACGTGCGCCGTCGTCGGTTTCGAGCAGGGCTTCGAGCATCTCCTCGTTCTTCTCGGCGGAGAACTCCACGACTTCGCCGCCTTCGAATTTGAGCCACGCGCCGTTGATTTCGCGTCCTTGCACCATCACCGGTTTGTCGAAGAGGACTTCGCCCTCGACCGAATCGGGGACGGGCGCGGTGAACACCTCGCCGCCGGGCATGTTGTGCTCGCCCCAGTCGTTGATGACGTGGTTGCCCGCGATGGACATGGACACGTCCGTCGTGTCGCCGGATTTGATGTGTACTTCGTCCGCACCGTCGAGGATTTCGACGAGTTGAGCCTGGTGTTCTTCGACGGCGGTCCAGTCCTTGTTGACCGCGCTCCAGACGAAGTCCTCGTAGGCGTCGGTGCTCATCTCTGCCTTCTGTGCGCCACCCTTCGTCGGGTACTGGGTGAGGTTCCAGCGTTTCTCCAGATATGCTTCCTGCAGGTCGCGGTTTTCTGCCGCTTTCTTCTGGTTCTTCTGGGGCGAGACGTCGCTTTGTTCGTTTACGTTCCCCTGTCCACGAATGGCGATGAACACGTCCGCGGCCTCGATTTCGGCGAGTGCCATCTCGTTGAGGTCGATGTCGTCCTCGTCTATAGCCCGCATGTACGCTCGCGTCGCCCGCTCTGAGGACATCTTCGATTGCACTGTCGCACCGATTTCGCCGCACAACTTGGCGATGGCGACGACGAGGTCCTCGGATTCCGGCGACCCGTTCACCACGACGTTGTCGCCTCGTTCGACGCCCGTGGAGTGCTCTACGATGACTTTTGCTTGCTCACGAATGCGAGGGTCCATGCTCTACACTCGGGGCAGCGTTCACTTAAAAACGGGCAGAACAACTTTTCTGTAAGCAATCGGACAACGGGAGTCGAATTGCGTCCGATAATTCCCGAAAAAGTTCCGCAAACAGCCTACAGATTCGCTTTATCCATCGCCCCAAGCGCCTCGACGACGAGCTCCGAGACGTCCACGATGTCGATGTCTTCCTCGTAGTCGCCGGTCTTGCGGCCGTCTTCGTACATCGTCATGCACATCGGGCAGGCGACGACGAACTTCTCGACGGCGCTGCCGGTTTCGGTGTCTTCGAGTGCTTCGCGGATGCGTTCCTCGCTCGGTTTCGACGTCTCCTCGAAGTCCATCCAGAGGCCGCCGCCGCCACCGCCACAGCAGAAGGAGTTGCTGCGGTTGCGGGGCATCTCGTCGAGCATGACGCCCGTCGCGCGGATGACCTCGCGGGGAGCCTCGTACTCGTCGTTGTACCGGCCGAGGTGACACGGGTCGTGGTACGTGACGGTGTAGTCGAGTTCGTTGCCGCGGAGGCCGAGTTTCCCGGAGGTGACGAGTTCTTCGACCACCTGCGTGTAGTGGTAGACCTCGCCGCCCCAGCCGAAGTCGGGGTACTCGTTTTTGAACGTGTTGTAGGAGTGGGGGTCCGTACAGACGACCTTCTCGAAGTCGCAGTCCTCGAAGGCGGCGATGTTGTCCTCGGTCAGCATCTCGTAGAGGCCTTCCTCGCCGACGCGGCGCACGTCGTTGCCGTCGTTTTGCTCGTCATCGTAGAGGATGCCGTAGGAGACGCCCGACTCGTGGAGGATAGTGGCGAGCGCGCGAGCGACGCGCTTGTTGCGCTCGTCGTAACTCGGGTAGTCGCCGACGTACCAGAGGTACTCGACCGACTCCTCGCGGGCGTCCGGAATCTCGAAGTCCAACTGGTCGGTCCAGTCTGCGCGCTTGCGCTGTGGGTCTCCGAAGGAGTTCCCGTTCGAGAAGATGTTCATCATCGCTTCCTGGACGTTCTCGTCCATCTGGCCGGACTCGGTGAGTCGGCGGTTCATCTCCGTAAACGAAGAGAGATGCTCGATTTCGACGGGGCAGGCGTCCATGCAGGCCATACACGCCATGCACGATTCCATCGTGTGGCTGTCGATGACGCTCGTCCCGCCGTCTGCGATGATTGGCATCTCTTCGGTGCGACCCGCGTCGAGGTCCTCGCGGTAGGTCTTCAGGTCGAGGATGACGTCACGGGGGTCGAGCGGTCGACCGGAGGCCTTCGCCGGGCAGACCGACGAACAGCGACCACACTTCGTACAGGCGTCCTGGTCGAGCAGTTGTTTCCACGAGAAGTCGTCGATGGAGGACGCGCCAATCTCGTCCGGGCTCGCATCTGCTGGAACGCCCGGAAGCCGCTTGCCGGCCAGCTCGTCGCGGGTGACGACGTTGGCGAAACTCGAAATCATGTGGAACGGTTTCGCGTACGGGACGGCGGCGACGAACGCGAGCGCGAGCAGGGCGTGGCTCCACCACGTCATCGGGTAGAGTGCGAGCGCCATCTCGGGCGTCACGCCCGCGAACTGGAGGACGTCGGCGACGAACCAGCCGACGAAACTCACGGTCTCGAACTCGGGGAAATCTTGGGCGAGGATGCGGACGCCTTCAGTGAGGTACCCGCCCACGCCGAGCAAGAACAGCGTCCAGATGAAGAGGTCGTCTTCCAGCGAGGTGTGTTTGCCCCAGAGACGGTCGGTGCGGACAGCGTAACGTCGGTAGAGCGCCATCCCGATGCCCACGACGAACAGGAAGCCGAGGGCGTCCATCACGAGCGAATACGAGAGGTAGAACTCGTTTACGAAGAACGAGGGCTGGCCGAGCGCCTTCGTCCAGATGTCCATGTCGATGGCGAGGATGGTGGTCCCGATGAGCAGCGTCAGGAAGCCCCACATGATGAACGCGTGCATCACCCCGCCGTAGAGGTCTCTGTTGAACTGTTTCTCGTTCGAACCGACGATTTTCACGGCGGACACGATGCGACTCGACAGGTCGTCGAGGCGCTCGAACCAGTCGTCCGTACCCCGTGAGTAGCGGGCGAAGCGGTCGTAGACGCCGTAGGTGAAGACGGCGATGACGACGGCCGCGAGGTAGTAGAACAGCACCTCACCGACGGGGCTGATCTGCCAGAACGTGGGCCGCGTCTGCGTCGCTCCTGCCTGCAGGAGGAAGGTCATATATAATCACCGTGGAACAATACGCGCTTAAATCTTGCCACCGACGCAAGCATCACGAGACTGCAGTCTGCGTAAATGAAAAACTAGATGTCCGTTTAGATGAGTGCTGTGGCCACCAGCCCACAGGCGGCGAGGAGCGGAACCGCGTCGAGTCGGGAAAACCGCAAGCGGGGAAGGGTGGGGTTCCACGCGAAACACCGCGCCTGCATGGCGAGCGAGAGTGTGTCCGCTCGGGAAAACGCCCGCGACAGTCCAGAGAGCGCGAGGATGCTCGCCCGTTCTGGAATGGAGCGTTCGGTTCCCAGCCGTGCCTGCATCGCCATTCGCATCCGGCGGACGTCGGCCAGCAATACCGGCAGAAACCGGAACACGAGCGAGACACCCATCCCGAGCACCTGTCCCGGTTTGCCGGGAATCACGCGCTGGATGGCCGCCCGCGAGGCGCGGGCCGGCGTCGTCCGGACGTACGTGGCCGCGACGAGGACGATGATAACCGCTCGATAACTTGCGAGTGCAGGGGGAACCGCCTCCGCGACTGAGAACCAGGGCGGTCCGAGCACGAGGCCTTCGAGAATCGGAGCCATGAGAAGCACCGCCAGCACGACGCGAAGTTCGCGGAGCGCGGTCCAGAGCGGCGTCGCGGCTACCCAGAGCGCGAGCAGCGCGACCAGCGAGAGCACGGCCAGCCCCCGCGGCGTCGTGTGGGCGAACGCGGCGACGGCGAACGCAATCTGGAACGCCAGTTTCGCCCGCGGGTCGAGACGGTGTGCGACTGACGAACCGGGTTCGTACGTCAGCATGGGGGTCTGACACCGAGTTCAGGAAGGTCATCGAGAACCTCCTGCGGCGTCCCGTCTAGGCCGATTTGGCCGTCACGCATCACCACCACGCGGTCGGCCAGTTCGAACACGTCGCGCAGGTCGTGGGTCACGACGATGATGCCGGTTCCGGCCTCCTGAAGCGCCCTGAGCCGCGAGAGTACGGACTGACGGGCAGGTTCGTCGAGGCCCGTAAACGGCTCGTCGAGGACGAGAAAGTCGGGTTCCATCGCGAGTGCGCCGGCGATGGCGACGCGCTCCTGTTCACCTCCAGAGAGGCGGTCGAGGCGTTCTGCCTCGCGACCGGCCATGTTGACCGCCCCAAGCGCAGTCTCGATTCGGCGGTCTATCTCCGCGTGGGAGAGGCCGAGATTTTCGGGGCCGAAGCGAACGTCTTCACCAATCGTCGCGGCGACGAAACAGTCGCGCGGGTCCTGAAACACCATTCCAACGGCCATGCGGGCTGCCACGAGGTCGTCCTGAACGGCTCGCCCGTTGACCTCGACGCAACCCTCGTCAGGTGTGAGCAGGCCGTTCAGGTGGCGAACAAGCGTCGTCTTGCCAGAGCCGTTCGGTCCGGCGAGGATACAGAACTCGCCGTCGTCGATGGCGAGTGAGACGCCGGCTACAGCGGCGACGCCCTCGTATCGGTGGACGAGACCGCTGACCGAAATCATGCCGCGACGAGGCGGTCGCTCCTGACGATTGCCACCGCGGCAGCGATTTTCAGGAGTTCACCGGGAATGAACACGAGCGCACCGGCGGTCAGCGCCGCCATCGGTCCGAGGTTCGCGATGAGGATGAGCCCGAGAACGCCGAGGCCGTAGATGACCACTGTCCCGACCAGCAGTCCGGTGACGATGCGTGGAACCGGCAGTTTCTGGGCTGGCTTGACTTCGAGCCCGCCGTGGGCGATGAAGCCAATGACGATGGCTGCGAACAGGTACGACCAGAGATAGCCCGCTGTGCTGCCAAAGAGGTGCCCGATGCCCGCCGCGCCTCCCTGGAACACCGGCGCACCGACCGCGCCAGCGAGTAGATAGAACGCAATCGAGATACCGCCCCAGACGGGGCCGAGCAGGAGACCGGCGAGGAAGATGCCGAGCACCTGCATCGAAAACGGCACTGTCGAGAACGGAATCGGGAACGAAATGTACGCGAACGCCCCCGTCAGCGCGGCCATGAGTGCCGCCCGCGCTACGTTCAACACCACTTCGTCGCCAACGAGGTCGACGTCGCCCGTATCGACGCTCATTCACCGTCACCCGGTTTGCTAACTGCTGTCATCACGTGATTCCTTTCCGTCAACCACAGTTAATGCTTCGGTTGACGACCTCAATCAGCAACAGCTATTTACCTTCACGGGGTCTCAGATTCCCGATATCGCAGCCATGGACGAAAAAACAGAATCCCTCCGAAACCTCTTCCTCGAAGTCGCCGGGGACGCGACGGTTACCGAACAACAGGAGGAGGGGCGCGGGTCGCTCACGCCCAAACAGAGCGTCGACGAGCGCCTGCGCGCGGTCATCGCGAAGATGCGCGACCGCTACGAGTTCACCACCGACCTCTCGGACGGTGACCTCGCCGCGCTCGTCAACGCCTACTACGACGAGGTGAAAGACGCCACCATCGCAAAACAACTCGACGTGTCGCCCGCCACCGTCTTCCGCGCTCGCATGGATCTCCACCTCATTCGTGAACGCGACCTCGACGCCTCCTTCGAGGTGGACGCCCTCCGAGCGGCGCTCTCCGACGGTAAATCGGTCGCCACCATCGCCGACGAACTCGACATCGCCGAATCCACCGTGCGCCGCCACCGCCGCATCATCGAAACGCAGGCGGCAATCCGCCGCGTCAGCCAGCGGTTCGTGAGCGAGTTCGAAGAAATCCTCGACGCGACCGGTTCCTCGATGACGAAATCCGCCCGCGAAACTGGGCTGGAGGACGCCACCGAAGGAATGGAGTCGAACGTCTCGTTCTAGCACCTTTTTGCTTCGGGGGGTCGCTTCGCGACCCCGCTTGCAAAAACGTGCGCGAAAAAGGCCGAACTCGCGGTTGGCGAGTTCGGGTGCCGCGCTGGACAACCTCCCAACCGCAACGCACTGCACTGCAACCGCAACGCACTGCACCGCAACCGCACAGCATCGCAACCGCAACCGCCCTGAACTTTATATATCAACCCGGGACCAGAGCGACCCGTGCCGACGTTCCGAGACCTCGCCATCGCCGCCTACTGCCCACGACAACTGTACTACGAGCGCCGCGAAGACGACCGGTCGCCGCCGCCTGAGGTAGCGCAGAAACGCCAACTCGCGTTCGAGTACCCGAGGCTGCTCGACGCGGAGACGCTTCCCGATGAAATCGAGGTGACGCCCACACAGTTTCGGACGAATCTCAACTGCGCTCGCGCCAAATTCGACCGGTTCGAGGAGTTGGCCGACCCACCGACAGAAATGGCTCTGCTCTCCGGAAAAGACGCCCGCGGCATCGCGCACAAAGTGCTCACTGACCCACCAATCCCGTCGCTCGTCTTCACCGGGTCGCCGCCAGATTCGGGCGTCTGGTATCCACAGACCGTCCACGCAGTCGCCGCCGCGAAGGCACTCTCGTGGGAGCGCGAGACGCCGGTCGAACGGACTTTCGTCGAGTATCCCACTCACGGCATCGTCCGCGAGGTACGACTCACGACGCGCAGAAAAGCCGCCTACCGAACCGCACTTCGGGCGGTCAGGGAGCTCGACGGCCCACCACCGCGACTCAAAAACAGCGACAAGTGCGGAGCGTGTGACTTTCGCACGAAATGCGGGGTGAAAACGCGCTCGTTGCGCTCACTCCTCTCGTAGCCACGCTTCGATGTCGTCTGCGAGCGTGCCACGGCGGTGGATGACGCCCGCTTCCACGTCCACCACGGTGCTCTCGGTGCCTCGGGTCTCGCCGTCGTCGAGGACGACCGCCACCGCGTCACGCAAGTCGGGGCCGATGTCGGTGACGACGTGTGCACTCGGTTGGCCGCTCACGTTCGCGCTCGTCGCCGTGACCGGTTCGACTTCGCGAAGCAGCGCGAGCGCCACGTCGTGGTCGGGAATCCGGATACCCACTCGGTCGAGGCCGCCGGTGAGTTCGTCCGGCACGGCTGGTTTCCGTTCGACGATGACCGTCACCGGGCCCGGCAGGAACTCGTCCATGAACCGACGTTCGCGGTCGGTCGGGTTCGTGTACGTGAGTGCCGTCTCTACGTCGGGCACGCCGAGCGAGAGCGGTTTGTCCCGACTGCGCCCCTTCAGCGCGAAGACCCGCTCGATTGCCTCGGGGTCGAGTGCGTCCGCGCCGAGTCCGTACACCGTCTCCGTCGGGAAGATGACGGCGTCGCCCGCACGAATCGCCCGGGCGGCCCGTCGAATGTTGGCTTCGTCGACGGCCATCGTTCAGTTCGAGATGGCGTCTTCGACGGCGTCGTAGTCGGGGAACTCCGGCCACTCGGATGCGACCCACGCGAAGTCGATGGTGCCGTCTTCGTCGATGCGGAAGATGGCCGGGCGCGGCTCCTCGATGCCCGTCATGCCGTCTAAGTCGTTCACGATGCCGTAGGCTTCAGCCACGTCGTTCGCCGGGTCCGAAAAGAGCGGGTAATCCATCCCGCGTTCGGCGATGAACGTCTTGTGCTCGTACGGCGAGGAGATGGAGAGGCCGACGACCTGCAGGTAGTCGCCCCACGCGCGGTCACGAATTTCGTTCCAGATGTACGTCGAAGGGAACGCGCCGTCCATCGTGTGAAAGACCAGCAGGACGGGACCGTCTTCGAGCAGCTCGGAGAGCGCTACGTCCTCCCAGAACTCCTCGTTTACGAGCGGTCGGGTGAAGCCAGGGGCCTCGTCGCCCACGTCCACGTGGTCCGTTTCGGGCAGGTCCACGACGTCGAAGTCCACCATCAGGCAGCCTCCTCGCCGTAGACGCGGTCGAGATACGCGACGATGTTCGCGCTTTCGGACATCGTGACGCCCGTGTTCTCGTCGACGATAGCGGGGACGGTTCGCTTCCCGCTGATGCGTTTTACCACGTTTCGCTCAGCGTGCATCGCTTCGACGAACCGCGAGTCGTATTCTACGTCGTACTCCTGTAACTTGCGCACCACGCGCTCGCAGTACGGACAGGCCTGCAAGCGGTACAGCGTTATCGCCGATTCTGACTCCGACATACCCGGTCGTTAGGAGGTCACGGAAAAGAGCGCTTCGCTCATCCGTGGTATGACAACTCTTAATCCCGCACCCCTGCAATAGCGACACGTTAATGGGTATATCTGCGGCTACGGTGCCAGTCGTCGCATCTGCGATCGGACCTCTCGACGTCGGGGTGTTCGGGTTACAGATGTCAGATGGGACCTTCATCGGTCTCGGCGTCGTAGCAATCATCGGGCTCATCGCGCTGTCGGCATTCTTCTCCTCGTCGGAGATTGCAATGTTCTCGCTCGCGGCCCACCGTGTGGACTCGCTGGTCGAAGACGGCGCATCAGGCGCAGCCGTCCTCAAAGACCTGAAAGACGACCCGCACCGGCTGTTAGTGACGATTCTGGTTGGGAACAACATCGCCAACATCGCCATGTCCTCGATCGCGACGGGGCTGCTGGCGCTGCTTGGTTTCTCGGGCGGCGAGTCGGTTCTCATCGCCACCTTCGGCATCACCGCGCTCGTGTTGCTGTTCGGCGAGAGCGCACCAAAATCCTACGCGGTGGAGAACACGGAGAGTTGGGCGCTCAGAATCGCCCGTCCGCTCAAACTCTCGGAGTACATCTTGCTGCCGCTCGTCGTCACCTTCGACTACCTCACCAGATTGGTGAACAAGGTGACCGGTGGGCGCTCTTCGATCGAGACGTCCTACATTACCCGTCAGGAGATTCAGGACCTGCTCGAAACCGGCGAGCGAGAGGGGGTACTGGAGGAAGAAGAACACGAGATGCTCCAGCGCATCTTTCGGTTCAACAGCACCATCGTAAAGGAGGTCATGACGCCGCGCCTCGACATCACGGCGGTGCCGATGCACGCGGGCCTCGAAGAGGCAATCGAGACGTGTGTCCAGAGCGGCCACGCCCGCATCCCGGTGTACGAGGGCGGCCTCGACAACATCGTCGGCGTGGTCCACATCCGCGACCTCGTCCGTGACCTGAACTACGGCGAGGGCGGTGAGAACCTCACGCTCGAAGACCTGCTCGAACCTGTCTTGCACGTCCCCGAGTCGAAGAACGTAGACGACCTGCTCGCGGAGATGCGCAAAGAGCGCATGCACATGGTCATCGTCATCGACGAGTTCGGGACCACCGAGGGGCTCGCGACGACCGAGGACATGACCGAAGAAATCGTCGGCGAAATCTTAGAGAGCGAAGAGGAGGAGCCAATCGAGTTCGTCGACGATACCACCGCGCTCGTCCGCGGCGAGGTCAACATCGACGAGGTGAACGACGCCCTCGACATCGACCTTCCCGAAGGCGAGGAGTTCGAGACCATCGCCGGCTTCATCTTCAACCGCGTCGGCCGCCTCGTCGAGGAGGGCGAGGTCATCACCTACGATGGCGTCCGGATTCAGGTCGAGAAGGTGGAGAACACGCGCATCATGAAAGCTCGCGTCTCCATCACACCCGAGGAAGAACGCGAGGAAACCGACCCAGAAGAAGTCTCCTCATAGGAGGCTCGCGGCCTGAAAGAGGCCAAAGCCCGCGGCCAGCGCGAGGACGAGCGACCCGACCCACGCGAGGACGGTGTACACCATCTTTTTGCGACTGACGCCGGCGTTCTGTGCTGCGTAGCCGCTGCCGATGATGGCGCTCACGATGATTTCGTTGAACGAAACGGGGACGCCGAGGAACACGGCGACCTGCGCGATGGCGAACGAGGGGATGAGCGCCGCGATGGAACGGCGCGGCCCGAGCGAGGAGTAGTCCTGTGCGAGCGCCTTTATCATGCGCGGAGCGCCGGTCCAACTGCCAAGCAGGAGGCCGAGGCCGCCGCCGACGAGCGTCGCGGTGAGAGGGATGGTGTAGGGTTCGAGCAACGGGAGCATCGGGCCGATGGCGAGGCCGACCTGACTCCCGCCTGCGGAGAAGGCGACGAGTGCGCCGAGAGCGAGCAGGAAGTGGCGCTGGCCCCGCTCTTTGTTTCCGCGGATGTCCCGAGCGAGCAGGAGGCCGACGACGAGCGCGACGGCCAGCGACGCGAGGATGTGGACGAGTGGCACGCCGAACACCGGCGGACTCGGCGTTTGCTGGGCGAGCAGTCCAGCGAACGAATTGGCGAATCCGGGCGGCCCGAACACGGCGAACTCGACGTTCGCGAGGATGAGGCCGATGAGGCCGGCGAGAACCGGCACCGCCACCTCCTCTCTCACGTTCGGATTGCGGAGCAGTCGCG
Organism: Haladaptatus sp. DYSN1; assembly: GCF_029489995.1. Classification (NCBI taxonomy): domain Archaea; kingdom Methanobacteriati; phylum Methanobacteriota; class Halobacteria; order Halobacteriales; family Haladaptataceae; genus Haladaptatus; species Haladaptatus sp. DYSN1. The sequence goes on along the minus strand of NZ_CP120470.1, from coordinate 234,446 downwards.
CGGTGGCGTAGGCCGTCCCGCCGCCGACGAAGGGGACGAGCACCCAGAGCGTGACGATTTGTTCGTACTTGGCCCAGGCTGGATTGCCGCCTGCGGCGAGGCCGACGCCGACGACCGCACCGGTCACGGTGAACGCAGTGGCGATGGGGTAGCCGGCGAACACGCCGATTGCGACCAGCGTGGCGGCGGTCAACAGGGCGACGGTCGCCGCGAGTGGCGAGAGCGAGACGCCCGTGATGAGTTCGCGACCAACGGCTTCGGAGACGTTCGCCCCCTGTAACACCGCCCCGGCGAGGCCGAGGAGGCCGACGATGAACCCGGCGCGCATGACGGAAATCGCATTGGCTCCGACGGCGGGCGCGAAGGGCGTCGACCCGGAAGACCCGGCACCAATCGCCCACGCCATGAAGAAACTCGCGCCGCCGGCGACAAGAACCGTCAAGAGTGTCCCTGCATCGACCATCTGGGCAGGCCTACAGGTGGTGTCCGTATTAGCCTACCGTTCGCGACAGGTCAGAGACGCTTTGCCATCCGCCGACAGTCGAGTTCGACGCCGCCGGTGGTCTCGTGGACGACGCCACCCTCGTCGCGGTACCCCTTCGCCTCGTAGAACGGGACTGCGTTGAGCGACGCAGAGAGGGTCACCGCGTCGAAGCCAGCCTCGCGGGCGAGGGTTTCGAGCCGGGCGAGCAGGGCGTTGCCGACGCCGCGTCTCAGGTAGTCCCCGTGGACGTACACGGCCTCTATCTCCCGTGATTCCGTGTTGAGATGGCCAAACCCTACGACGGTTTCGTCCACTTCGGCGACGAGATACTCCTGTCCGGCTTCGCCAATCGCGTAGCCCTCGGGGCCATGGTCTCTGGTCGCCCAGGCTTCGACCTGCGCCGACGAGTAGGAGTGCGGGCCGTCGCCAAAGATGGCGGCCTGGTGGACGTCGAGGATTCGTGCTGCGTCCTCTCGACGTGCCCGCCGAACGTGAACCATGGCTCACTATTCGTGCAACGGGTGGGAAAATAGGTGTGGTGCGACAGGTCTCTCAGTTCGTCGTCGAACGCGAGCGCCCCTCCGATTCGGGGGCTTCGACGCCCTCTGCGGCTTCGACCGTCTCGGTTTCCTTCTCGATGTCGATGTGCCACCGGTCGATGGTGTCCTCGTACTCGCCGAGCAGCGTGGAGACGTCCTGTTTCAACGCGTCGTCGTTGACGTTCACCTCGAAGACGAACGTCTCCTCTTTTTCGAAGCGGGCAACTTGCTGGAGGTTCGCGCTCACGAGTTCGTTGTCGAAATAATACGGCGCGAGTTGGGTCATGACCTTGCGGTAGACGGCGTCCTCGACCTTGCGGATGGCCTTCCGCCCGGCGGAATCGGCGGCGCGCGCGACGTAGTCGATAGATTCGTTCCACCGGCCCATCGCCTCGTCCGGGTCGTCCAGTTTCTCGTAGGACTCGGCGAGTTTCTCACCCGCCGTCCGGATGTCGTCGTTCGGATTTTTGCCCGCTTTCTCGCCCCGGCCCTCGCCGATGGAGGCCTGTTTTGCGGTCTTCTGGCTCACGTCTTCGTCGAGTCGTTCGTGGCTTTTGGGTCGCCACTCGTCCCAGGCGTCGAATGCGTCACCCTCCACCCCGAGGTCGCGAAGCGCGCGCGTGATGCGCTCGCCGTGTTCGACGATGTCCCCCCACGACCCCCGACGTTTGAATCCGGAGATACTCTCTTCCATCGCTTAGAACAGGCCTTAGGCTGGTCAGTATATTAACGTCACCCCTGATTCAGCAACCCACTTATTTTCCGTAGGTCAGGCGCGTCGCGAGGTCGTCGAGTCGAGCCTTGAATCCAGCGAGCCACGCACTTGGCGAGAGCGCGCGCAACTCCGCGTCGTCGACTTCGATTCGCGCGCCGGCGAAGGGGTCTGTCCGTGCCGCGTCGTCTCCGTCCGCGGCCGTCGAGACGACCGAACTCATCGCACATCGGCCACACGCTTCGCTCCTGTCACTGTCCATGGCGTAGGTGGAAGCATTCGGGAACTGCCGTGTTAAGTGTTGTCTCCCGACGACCCGACGGATTTTTCACCGGTTCATCCTGTCTCCTTTCGTATGGAGCGATTGGGCAACGCACGACACACGGGTAGGGCCACATGAGCGAGGCCGAACCTCCCGACATCCCGACGTGGGACGACGACTACTACGACGACGTCGCGAAGCGGCTCATGTACAACTACGACCTGGAGCGCGACTATCGGGCGGGCGGCGAGTCGTTCGACCTCTACGGCAAACTCGACATCGACGTCCACAAGCAGTTTCTCACCTCGGCGCTCTCCTACGGCCACCAGGAATCGACCGAACACCTGTTCGCCCGCCGCGAGTCGTCAGTGTCGGTGGCCAGCCTCGAACGCCTCGTCGAACTGGGTCACGACCTCGCAGACGAGTGGATCGAACCCGACGAACGCCACTTCGGAACGGACTTCGTCTTCGTCGTGGTCGCCCCCGAGATTCCGGACGAGGTTCGAAGCTACGTTTCCTCGTTCAGCGACCGCACGCTCATCAAGTACGGCTACCACGGCCAGTACCAGTTGCACCTCGTCGTCGTCGCCCCCGAGGCGGAGGACATCGTCCAGAGCAAGGAGGCGGACGTGTCGCTCGCGTTCGCACTGTGGGAGTCACTCGAATCGAGCAAAAAGCGTGGAGTCGTGGGCCGACTCCGGTCGTTGTTCGGTCGCTAGTCGTCGGTCACTTCGCCACCGTCCGCTGCGACGCGGCCGGTGGCAGAACCACGGACGTTCTTGATGTTCTTGTAGCCCATGAGCGCAATCGATATCGCCAGATAGGCGAGCACGAGCGAGATGAGCGACTGCATCCCGAAGGATACCATCTGGAACGTTCCGTCGGCAGAGAGCATCGAGGTTGGGGCCCGATACAGGCCAATCCACAGCAGCGCCGTGAGCGTCACGCCGAGCATGATGACCATCGGCGCGCCGGTACTGAACAGCTGTTTCTTGTCGTCCCAGTTAGCCAGCCACAGGGTCGCTGCGAGCAGCGCGAGCGCGGCGAGCGTCTGGTTCGCGCCACCGAACAGCGGCCAGAGGCTCGACCACGTCCCACTCGAGACGAGCACGTAGCCACCGACACACTGGATACCGGCGTTGACGTAGCGGTTCGTCGCCGTCTTCTCGACCGAGGTTTCGGGGACGCCGACGATTTCGTCGAACATGTAGCGTCCGAGACGGACCGCAGTGTCCGTACTCGTGAGCAGGAAGCTCACGAACACGAGGCCGATGAAGGCCATGCCGATGGCGACGGGGATGCCGAAGCCAGCGGCGAGCATGACCGCACCGCCGGTCGGGAAGTTGGCGAGTGCCCCGACCAGTCCCGAGTCACCGAGGAACGCCGTCGAAGCGACCAGCGAGAGGGCGGCGACGGCCGTCGTCGCGAGCAGTCCCTCGCCGAGCATCGCGCCGTAGCCGATGGCGCGGGCGTCTTTTTCGTTGTTGAGCTGTTTCGCGGTCGTGCCCGAGGAGACCAGCGCGTGGAAGCCCGAAATCGTCCCACACGCGATGGTCACGAACAGGAATGGGAAGATTGGCCCGAGGACGGGACTCACGAAGCCTTTGAACGCAGACATGCGCGTTTCGAGCGTCGTGAACGTCAGTTCCGAGCCGCCCGAGCTGATGGTGACGGGGTCAAAGCCGAGGACGGTGGCGACGATGACGCCGAGCAGCATCCCGCCGACGCCGGTGTAGAGCAGGCTCGACGTGAGGAAGTCACGGGGCTGGAGCAGCACCCAGACCGGCAGGACGCTCGCCACGAATCCATAGATGACGACCACAGGGACCCAGGCGGCGACGTTCGCGCCGAGGTCGGATTGGGCGAGCGGGAGCCAACTCCAGGCTTCTGGACTGCCGAGCAGGACGATTGCACCAGCGTCAGCACCGCCGACGAGCATGATTGGATACTGGATGCCGACCCAGACACCGCCGAACACCATCGCGATGAAGGCGATTGCGCCGGGCAGGAACGGCAAATTGAGCTGGTACAAGTAGATCCCGAACACGATGGCGAGGCCGATGTAAATCAGACTCGCGGTGGCCGAGGAGGGGAACGCGTTGAACACCACGGCCACCACGAGTGCGAACACCGCGATGACGAGGATGATGGTGAGAAACGCGAACCACAGCAGCATGTTCTTCCCCCGCTCGCCGACGTACTCGCCGATGATGTACCCGATTGACTTTCCGTCGTGGCGGAGACTGGCCGACAGCGACATGAAGTCGTGGACCGCGCCGAACAGCGGATTCCCGATGGCAATCCAGAGAATCGCTGGGAGCCATCCGAACGCTGCGCCGGCGGTGATTGGCCCGACAATCGGTGCGCCGCCCGCGATACTCGAATAGTGATGCCCGAGGAGGACGGGCTTTTTGGAGGGAACGTACTCCTGGCCGTCCTCGTATTGGTGCGCTGGCGTGTCGGTCGACTCATCCAGTTCGACGAACTGGGCGAGGTAGCGCGAATACGCGAGATACCCCACCGTGAACGTAATGAGTGACAAAACCACCAGCACGGCAACTTGTACCATGTTTGTAAGCCTCACAACTGTGTGTGGGAAACACACACTTAAACATTAGGAAAGTTGACGGACTAATGATGGAAAAATAAGGTATGTCTGACGGCTGAGACGGCTGATTATTCCACCCTCACTGCAGATGTTAATCTATCTGAAATATGTCTGCGGGAGATATTCTTGCCGGAACCACAAACTCACCGCGCCGCTGGTTCGTCCGTCACGGCGATGTCGAGGTCGACCGCGACGGCCGCGAGCAGGTCGCCCTTGATTTCAGAAATTCGGGTTTCGAGTTCGGCGACGACCGGCTGGTCGTAGGCGTCTTTCGCCTCCTGCAGACGGGTGCGCTCGGTTTCGACGCGGTCTCTGAGGAATCGTGCGCCCCGCCCCGATTCGTCCGGGTCTGGCTCCGGCGTCAGTCGGTTTGCGACGAGACCAGCGACCCACAGCCCCTTCTCTTCTAGGCCCTCGATGGCCCGGCCCGTCTCCCGAACCGAAAGCTGGTCGGGATTAAAAACGAGGTAGAATGCCGCCTCCTCGCGGAGCGTTTCTCCCGCGAATTCGAACATTTCCTTTCGCTGTTGCAGGCGGTCGATGATGGGGTCGCCGTCCATCATTCGGCGGGGTTCGTTGTTGCCGATGGCGGCGCGTTCGAACAGTTTCACGCTCTGCTTTCGTTTGAGCAGGAGGCGCTGAATCCAGCCTTCGAGGAAGTCTGGCAGCGAGAGGAGTCTGAGCGTCCCGCCGGTTGGTGAGGTGTCGAAGACGACCCGGTCGTACTCGTCTGCGTTTCGCATCACGTCCACGAAGCGGTCGAAGAGGGCGGCTTCGTACGCCCCCGGTGTCTGGTGGGCCATCTCGATTTGCCGGTCGATCTGGTTGACCATCGAGGCGCTCACCTGGTCGCCGAGAGCGCGTTTCGTCTCCATGAGGTGGCGCGAGACCTCCTCTTCCGGGTCGATTTCCATCGCCCAGAGGTTGGCTATTCCGTCGACTGCCTGTGCGTCGTCGGTGAACGCCTGGTCGAATACGTCCTGTGTCGAGTGGGCGGGGTCAGTAGAGACGAGCAGCGTGTTCAACCCGGCGTCGGCGCACTTGTAGGCGTACGCGGCGGAGACGGTGGTCTTGCCGACGCCGCCCTTGCCGCCGAAGAAGACGAATTTGCGCATGGTCAGAAGTGATACTGTTCGCCCTTGCGTTCGAGAATCGAGCCGCGATTCCACATTCGGCGTTCCCACGCCTCGAACTCATTCTCCAAGTACGGCAGGAGTTCTGCGGTATAGTAGGAGATGGGACTCGGAATCCCAAAGGCGTCGGGGAAACACGCGAGCATGAAGTCGTCCTCTACGTCCTCCGCTTCCTTTTCGATGAGTTCGTAGGCGGGGTGGCTGATCATCCCGTGGTACAGCCCGGCCAGCCACTCTTCGAGGACGGCCCGGAACTCGGCGATGCGCTCTGCGAGTGTCATCTGTTCTCAACCACCTGTTCTGCCACATAAAACTGTGTCGTCCCGTCCGATTGGCACCCTGACACACAACCGAGGAACACTCATTACCGTGGACTCGTGACGATTGACCCATGAACGCGGGCACGATTCCGGTGACGATTCTCTCCGGGCCGCTCGGGGCGGGCAAGACGACGCTCCTGAACCACCTCCTGCACAACGCCGGGGACCTCGACATCGCGGTGCTCGTAAACGACATGGGGGAAATCAACGTGGACGCCGGCCTCGTGAGCGACAACTCAGAGCTCTCGGTCGCAGACGGCGGCGTTACCGAACTCTCGAACGGGTGTATCTGCTGTGAGCTACAGGACGACCTGAACACGGCCGTCGTCCGCCTCGCCCAGAACCGCGAGTTCGACCACCTCGTCGTCGAGTCGTCGGGTATCAGCGAGCCCGAACCCGTCGCACGGCTGTTCACCACCGAGTCTCGGGCTGCCGCGCTCTACACCGTGGATTCCCTCGTCACCGTCGTTGACTCGCGGCTCTTTTTCGACACCTTCGGCGGCGAGGGCGTCCCAGAGCGCCGCGGCACCGACGACGAGGATACTCATCCGCTCTCCGACCTGCTCGTCGAACAGGTCGAGTTCTCGAATCTCGTCGTCTGCAACAAGACGGACCTCGTGAGCGATGCAGAACTCGCCGCGGTCGAGGAAATGGTCCTCGCGCTGCGCCCGGACGCCGAACTCCGGCGGACGACTCACGGGCAACTCGACCCCCACGACCTGCTCGGACAGGGGCTGTACGACCCACAGACCGCGGCGGAGCAGGCGGGGTGGAAACAGGCACTCGCCGCGGACGAGGATGCAGACCATGGCCACAACCATCGAAACACGCACGCCCACGGCGATGCGGACGAATCTGACGCCCACCACGGCCACAGCCATCCACAGGACGTGTATGGCGTCTCCTCGTTCACGTACCGCGCTCGCCGCCCGTTCCACCCGAAACGTATCGCTGACCTGCTGGCCTCGCTGCCCGCGGGCATCATCCGGTCGAAGGGAACCTGCTGGGTTGCGGGCTGTGGGGACAACATACTGACCTACGGACAGGCAGGTCCTTCCGCGCGATTCGAGGTGACTGGCCCGTGGGTCGCGAGTCTCTCGGAACTCGACCAGGAACTCTATCGGGCCAATCGTCCAAATCTCGACTGGCACGACGAGTGGGGCGACCGCCGCACGGAACTCGTCTTCATCGGGACTGACCTGCAGGAAGACCGACTACGCCAGTCACTGTCAGACTGTCTGCTCACCGACGCGGAGATGGACGCAGACTGGGAGGACTTCGAGAATCCGCTTCCCGCAGAACTGGAGGGTGTCGCGGTCGTCGCCGAACCATAGCCACCCCCAGCGCAGATACGTATGGTTCACCCCGCGTGCCCGCGTGGGGCACCGACCTCAGAGAAAGGGGATGTTCACCAGTACCAACAGGAGCACGACGAGGAGGATGGCGACGAACAGCCGTCGGACCCTGAATTCGACGGGAATCTCCGCCGTGAGGTCGGGGCGGGCGGTCCACACCAGTTGGTGGTAGCAGAGCGCCGCACAGCCGAGAAAGAGGAGCGTCGAGGCGGCCACGGAGACGGCGAGCGAGTACCCGAGCGTCAGTCCGTAAACCGGCCCCGCGGAGAACACGAACAGAAACGAGGTGCAGAGGGCGACCAGAAAGGGTACCGGGTCTACGGAGTCGCCAGACCGCGTTCTGAGGCGCATTGTCGTGCTAGAGATTCGCATGATAAGTACTTAGTCGCTCGGTCACCGAGCACTGCCATGAGTCAGAAGTCACAGGGCGACCCGCGCGTCCTGTTCGTGATGAACGTCGTCCTCTCCGTGCTGTTCGCCAGTCTCGTCGTTTGGGGAGCCTCGCTCATCAGCCTCTGGGCGTTCACGCCCGTGAACGTCGCGCTCGCGACGGGTGTGTTTGTGGTGCTCACGCATTTTGTAGTGATGCGATAACGTGCCTGCCTGAGGCCATATCCGGTAATTTATGGCACTTCGCGTTGCCCGTAATTACAATGACCATCGAGGACCGCGGCGACGCGAAAGTCGTCACGCACGCACTGGCAAAGGACACCCTGTCGAAACTCAGAGACGTGAACACCTCGCAGGTAGCCTTCCGGAAGGGCCTCGTCAAACTCGGCCGCATCTGTGGCTACGAGATTATAGACGGCGTCATGGAGACCGAATACGTCTCCATCCAGACGCCGATGCAGGAGACGACCGGCGAGCGCGTGAAAGGCCTAGACGACGTGGTCATCATCAACGTCCTTCGCGCCGCGACACCGTTCGTCGAGGGTCTCCTGAAGGCGTTCCCCCGTGCGAAACAGGGCGTCATCAGCGCTGGGCGCGACGAGGAGGCCGGCATGGTCGACGGCGAGTTCCCCATCACCATCGACTACGTCAAACTCCCCGAAATCAAGGAGACGGACACGGTCATCGTCGCCGACCCGATGCTCGCCACCGGTTCGACGATGTGCACCGTCCTCGACCACGTCCTCGAAGACGCCCCAGACCCACAGCACCTCATCGTCCTCTCTGCCGTGAGCGCCCCGCCGGGCCTGCTCCGGGTCGCAGACCAGGTCCCCGAAGCGAACCTCCTCACCGTCGCTATCGACGACTATCTCAACGACGACGGCTACATCATTCCCGGCCTCGGCGACGCCGGCGACCGCGCGTTCCGCACCCAGTAACCGCGCAACTGGTCCATCGTCACCACTGATTTCCCTCCCGATTCTCTCGAATTCAGCTTGCTGCTCTGCCACCGCCGGAGCCGTCAGCTACAAGTGTCACCTGTTCAATATCACAGACTCGATGAAACGAAATCGGCGTGCATTCCTCAGCGCCGTGGGCGCACTCACGGTCGGTGGGTGCGTCGGTTCCCCACCCGACACTCCCTCGGGCGACGCGCCGCCCGCGACTGGGGACTCGGACACGTCAGCCCCTCCACCCTCCACCCAAGAATCGACTCAAAAGACGACGACGGAGCCGGAACCCACAACGACGACCATCGGTTTCGCCGGCGACACGATGGTCGGTCGCCGGTTGAACAACATCTACGGCGACGACGACGTAGACCCCGCGAGCATCTGGGGTGAGTTCCAGCCCCGGCTTCAATCGGTAGACGGCGTCCTCTGCAACCTGGAGTGCAGTCTCTCGACTCGCGGCGAACGCTACCCCGGCCGCGCCTTCTACTTCCGGGGCGACCCCGAGTGGGCGATTCCAGCCCTCGAAGCCGGCAACGTCCAGTACACGTCGCTCGCGAACAACCACGCGCTGGACTTCGGCGCGACGGCGCTCATGGACACGATAACCCACCTCGACGACGCCGGCATCGCGAACGCGGGCACGGGCGCGAATCCGGAGGCAGCGCGTGAACCGGCCACGCTCACCGTCGGCGACCTCGACGTCGCCGTCGTCTCGTTTTCAGACGAGTACGACTTCTACGCCGCCACCGACGACCGACCCGGCATCGCCTGGATTTCGCGGGATTACGATTCCGAGGAGACCCGACGGAAGATGCGCGATGCCATCGACCGCGCGAAGGCGACCGACCCGGACCTGCTCGTCTTCTCGATTCACTGGGGCGAAAACTGGATCGAGCGCCCGAGCGAGAAACTCGTCAAACTGGGCCACTGGCTCGTCGACCAGGGCGTGGACGTCGTTCACGGCCACAGCGCCCACGTCGTCCAGGGGATAGAGCAGTACGAAGATGGCATCATCCTCCACGACACGGGCGACCTCGTGGACGATTTCGGCATCAAAGACGACCTCGGGAACGACAAGAGTTTCCTCTTCGAGATGACCTTCGAGGGCGACGAACCGACGAAAATCCGGCTCGTCCCGCTCCACATCGACGACGGCGTCCGTCCGCCGACCGACGAGGAAGTCGAGTGGCTGAGGGAGACGATGCGTGACCGCGCTGAACCGTTCGATACGACCTACGAACGGGCTGACGATGGTCTCGTGGTCCATCTCTGAGCCGACATCGTAATCGCCGGCTTCACGGCCCTTCGCAACCCTCTCATTTCGCCTGGAAACCGACGGCGGAGAGGCCAATCGAGAGCCACTTTCTGCGAACGAAACGCACCACTTTCGGGTACATAGTCATGTATAGTCACGCTGACGGCACCCCCACGGTCGCCACTCTGACCCGTCTATTTCGTGTGGAAACACGAATAGGGCGGCCCAATTGGAAACGGAATATCGCTCACGAAACAGACCTTTCCTGCGTCGTTGGCGATTCGGCTTTCAGCCTATATGCGCTGATTCGGGCACGCTCTGGGACTGAAACGCCGGGTATCGAATCCGATTCGAACTGCGTTCTGTGCCGACTCGACGTCTATATAGTTCAGATACTGGTTGATTATCAATCAGTAAATATTGCCAGTGAGTGACACCGATTACCAATGTTCGTGATGTTATCTCTTCATATGTCCGACACAGTACGGGTACAGCACCGTTTCTATAGCGGCTAACATAATTATCCGTCAATCTATAGCGAAGAACAACTAGTCAGCATGATTGAATAAGTTTTTCATGCAGAGTGACCAAGGAGGTGGTATGGTAGACAGTGACCAGACAAAAGGTTCGAACACAAGCCGCCGCACGTTCATGCAGGTGGCTGGTGCAGCAGGACTCGCCGCGCTCGCCGGTTGTACCGGTGGCGATGGCGGGGACGGTGGCAACAACGGGACCGACGGTGGCAACGGTGATGGCGGCGGCGACACCCGTCTCTCGTGGCACGCAGGCGGTACGGGTGGGACGTACTTCCCACTCTCCAACGAGTTCAAGAACATCATCGAGGACAACACCGACTTCACGGTAAACGTCCAGTCCACCGGCGCGTCCGTCGAAAACGTCGGGTCGCTCGCGAACGGCAACGCCGATTTCGCGCTCATCCAGAACGACGTCGCGTTCTTCGCGAAGAACGGGACGGGTATCGACGTCTTCCAGGACAACCCAATCGAAAACCTCCGTGGTGTCGCGACGCTCTACCCGGAGACCATCCACGTCATCACGCAGGCGAACTCCGGTATTAGCGCCCTCGCCGACCTCGAAGGCAAAGTCGTGAACACCGGCGACCTCGGGTCGGGGACGCAGGTCAACGCGCTGACCATCCTCGAAACCGTCGGCATCACGACGGACGACTTCGAAGAGCAGAACACCGGGTTCTCCCAGGCGTCCGACCAACTCAAAAACGGCGACATCGACGCCGCGTTCGTCGTCGGTGGCTGGCCGGTCGGTGCCGTCGCGGACATCGCGACGACCAACGACATCTCGATCGTCCCAATCGACGGCGATACCCGCGCGAGCATCAAGGAAGCCGGTTCTTGGTTCGCAGACGACACCATCCCTGCCGGGACGTACGACGGTATCGACGAAGACACTCCAACCGTCTCCGTGCAGGCGATGATTGCCACGGCAGCGGAGGTCGAAGCCGACACCGTCGAACAGATTACGGCCGCAATCTTCGACAACACCGACGCGCTGACCATCAAGAAGGACTTCATCACCAAAGACACCGCCCAGGACGGCATGTCCATCGAACTCCACGAGGGGGCAGCGGCGTACTTCGGTGCGTAACCGAGGTCGAAACGCCTACGTAAGCACCCGACTATTTATCATTCACAAAGGCTGCAAATGGTAGAGCGCAGGTCGCTCCGTATCGTGGCGGTCGTGTTGGTCCTCTTGGTTCTTCTTTCGGGAGGAGCGGCGGCCGTGCCGGTCGGCACAGAACTCGTCGTCGAGGACGCAGACACCGGGCAGGTGTACTATTCGATTCCCGTCGAGAACGGGACTGCCTTTAGCATCGAGTACACCCACAGTGTCGAGAAAACCCGCGTCCTCGACGCCTACGTCGTCGATGGCGACCGAATCGTCATGACCCACATGGAGTTCGAATCCTATGGGTGGGGACTTCCCGCCCGGGCGGACGTCCGTCAGGAAAATGGCGTGTTCGTCTTCGAACCCGAGTGGGCCGACGATGAACTTTATGTCAAGGCGGGACGAATAGCAGGTCATCGTCTGAATGTCAACAGTCATACGTATGACCTCGTTGCACCGTCTGACGCGAGCTCGGTGAAAATCACAGTCGAGAAACGATCTGCGCTGGCAGTCGCGGTAGATTCCCTGAAACTATGACAGAAAATCCAACCCCCGGAACTGCGACGCCTCCGGATGACGACGACGTCATCTCGGAAGAAGAGCAGCAGGAACTCCTGCAGAAGCTCGAACGGCGTCGCACCGTCAGAGGCACAGCAGCGATACTCGTATCGGCCGTGGCCATCCTCTTTTCCGCATTCCAGATGTGGATTGCCGCACGCGGATTCGCGTTCGCCATCCCACTCCCCTTCGTCGGTGAAATCAACCTCGGAGCACTCCAATTGCTCACGGTGAACGCCGTCCACGTGACGTTCGCTCTCGTGCTGGCGTTCTTGCTATTCCCGCCGTCGACAGGCGAGGGATTCCTCTCGAATCGATTTGCCAAGATAGAACGCGCCGTCATTCGCTCGTCGGGTGACGGCAGTCCGCTCGCCCGTGTCGTCTCTCGCACTGGTGGTTTCTTCCACTGGTTTGCGGTAGACGACACGCGCGACCGAATCACTCCTCTCGACCTCCTGATGATTATCTTCGCACTGCTGGCAGGTCTTTACCACCTGACGCAGTTCGACGAAATCCGTCGAATGCGCGCACTCGGCCTCAATTCTGGTCGAACCATCGGTGACGTGCTTCCCTTCCTCGAAGGCCCTGCGCAGGCACTCGGCGCGATTGGGATTCCGTTCGACTCGATGTCCATCGCGTTCATCCTCGGTGTCATCGGCGTCCTGCTCGTTTTAGACGCGACTCGACGGGCACTCGGCATTTACTTGATGCTCATCGTATCCGCGTTCATCGTCTACGCCCGCTTCGGGTTCCTCATCCCGCAGAACGCAGAGCTCATCGGTATCCTGTCTATCGAGCAACTCGGCTGGGACGTCATCATCCAGAACCTCTGGTACAACACCGAAAACGGTGTGTTCGGGATTCCAGTCACCGTCTCTGTGCAGTTCATCTACATCTTCATCCTGTTTGGGGCGTTCCTCGAGATGTCCGGGGCGGGCCAGTGGTTCATCGACCTCGCGTACTCCGCAACTGGGACGCGAAAAGGTGGCCCTGCGAAGGCGTCCATCCTGGCGTCCGGGTTCATGGGAACCATCAGCGGGTCGTCGATTGCAAACACGGTGACGACCGGTGCGTTCACCATCCCGCTGATGAAGCGCTCCGGGTATCGTTCTGAATTCGCCGGTGCAGTCGAAGCGTCCGCGTCCTCCGGCGGCCAGATTCTCCCGCCGGTCATGGGTGCGGCGGCGTTCCTCATCGTCGAGTACACGCTGACGCCGTTCGCGGACGTCATCGTTGCCGCCGCCATCCCGGCTATCGTGTTCTTCTTCGGCGTCTGGGTGATGGTCCACCTCGAAGCCTCGCGCGTGGACATCGGTGGCTTAGACCCATCCGAAATCGTGAACACCCGAAAGCACATGGGACGTGGCTGGTTCTACCTCGTGCCGCTCGCACTGTTGCTCTACTACCTCATCATCGCGCGCCTCTCCGTGGCCCGCTCTGCGTGGTTCACGCTCGTCGCTATCATGGCGCTCGTCGCGTTTATCGCGGCGTACAACGAAAAGACGCGCATCCCGCTCATCGGCGTGATTCTCGCGCTCTTCGTCGCCGAATTCGCGGCGTACTTCGTCGCAGGCGTCGGCGTCACGTCCGCCATCACCGGCGCGGGTAGCGCCGGACTGCCAGCAACCGAGGCGTTCTCGGCCGCCGCCGGCGTCCTCGGCTGGATTATCATGGGCGTGAGCATCGCCACGTTACTCCTCCGCCCGCGCAACGAATCGCCGTTGCTCAACTACGACGACGAAATCGACGAAACTGCAGAACGCACCGCAGCGGGTCTCGGCCGGCCGTCGCTTGCGACCAATCAGGTGTACCGCTTCGGAACGTTCGTCCTCCGGTCGATGGACTCCGGGGCACGCACGGCGACGACCGTGGTCATCGCCGTCGCCGCTGCGGGTATCATCCCCGGCGTCATCAGCGCGACCGGTCTCGGACCGAACCTGACGCGCCTCATCCTGACCGTCGCCGGGAGTTCGCTCGTCTTGCTGTTGTTGCTCACCGCCGTCTCCTCGATTATCCTGGGGATGGGGATGCCGACCACCGTCACCTACATCATTCTGGTGTCGATGCTCGGGCCGGCAATCGCCGAATTCGGGATTCCGATTCTGGCAGCCCACCTGTTCATCCTCTACTTCGGCGTCATCGCGGACATCACGCCACCGGTGGCCGTGGCCGCGTACGCCGCATCCGGGATTGCAAAGTCCGACCAGTTCGAGACGGGTGTCCAAGCCTTCTCGCTCTCGCTGAACAAGGCCATCGTGCCGTTCGCGTTCGTCCTCACGCCAGGTATCCTGCTCATTCGCGGGGTCGGCACGGGTGAGGATGTTCGCGTCATCAACGCCGCGGACGTGCTCGACGTTGGCTGGTTCATCCCTGAAGTCGTCTTGCCGATTCTCGCCGTATTCGTCGGCGTCGTCGGTCTCGGCGCGACGGTCATCGGCTACCTCTACACCGACGTGAGCCGGATGAACCGCGGCTTGTTCGCCATCTCTGCGCTGTTACTCATGGCACCGGGAATGGTCACGGACATCGCCAACACACTGGCTGGCACGGGCGAACTCGAAACGGTACAACTCGCCCTCCGTGGCGTTGGTCTCGCATTGTTCGTCCTGCTCGTCGTCGCGAACCGCCGCGCTGCTGGTCCTCGCGCCGAGGGCACTGGGACGGTTGCCGACACCGACACGACGGCATAATCTCACTCCTCGATTTTTGCTCGCCCGCTCGTCGCACTTCGAATTCTGTCCTTGAGCGACGCCGACTGCGCGACGGGAATGCGGACCGAGAAAGAGACGTCAGCGTCGTAGGATGCGTCGAACTCCGCGCCGGTCGATTCGATGATGCCGCGCACGGTGCCCGAGTCGTCGTACTCGACGGTGACCGACACCTGTTCGTGTGGCACCTCTTCGACGATACCCGCAGCCGCAACAGCCTCCTTCGCAGCCTTCGAGTAGGCGCGAACGAGGCCACCGACGCCGAGGTTCGTCCCGCCGTAGTACCGCGTAATCACGACGGCGACGTTTTCGAGTTCCTCGTGAGTGAGCACCGACAGGGCAGGTTTACCCGCAGAGTTCGACGGTTCGCCGTCGTCGCTCGACCACTCGCGCAGCGGGTCGGCCCGCACGCGGTATGCGGGGACATTGTGCGTGGCGTCTGCGAACTCCTGCGAAATCTCGTCGATGAACTGCTCCGCCGCCTCGACGGAGGTCACGGGCAGGGCGTGGCCGATGAATTCGGACCCTCGCACGGTGAAGCGCGCCTCGCCGCGGCCGCGAATCGTTCGGTAGGGGTCCGGTGTCATTACTCGAAGGTTCGAGAGCCGCGCCTAAACAGGTTACGAGCGCCGAGAGAAACGAGGGCAGGGGCGCGCCCTCTTCGGGAGAGAATGTGGTTCGATGAGTGCCTCTGACTGCGACGGTGGGAAATGGGCGTAACGCCGCTACATCTCAGTCCGTCGCCATGTGAACCTTCACGGGGCCGCTAATCAATCCATCGACCGAAAGTACGATACGTTGACAGCTAGCCGTCGTGTACTGTCATTTGGTTACGTCGATGTCCTTGCCGATGCGGACGATGGCCTCCAGGTCGAAGCCACCGTCTTGGAGATTTTCGACCGCACCCTGATTTCGGTCCACGACCACGATGAGACGGGAGATGGTTGCGCCGAGGTCGTTTTCGACGAACTGTGCGGTCTCTAAGATGGTGCCGCCGGTCGTCGTCACGTCTTCGAGCAGGGCCACCTTGTCGCCCTCATCGATGGTACCTTCGACGCGGGTATCCGTGCCGTAGCCCTTCGCCTCCTTGCGGATGAACGCCCCGCGGATGCCCGTCTTCATCGTCACGGCGGCGACGAGCGGAACCGCACCCAGTTCCGGTCCCGCAATCACGTCGATGTCGCTGCCTTCGAGTCGCGCTGCGATTTCCTCGGCGATGGCTTCGAGCACCTTCGGCTGGGTCTCGAAGACGTACTTGTCCACGTAGTACGACGAGGTTTCGCCGCTCGCGAGTTCGAACTCTCCGTACTTCACGGCGCCACACTCCTCGATGAGCGAAGCAATGTCAGCCATTGGCCAATCGACTGCGAGAGGCGGCAAAAACGTTGTCTATTCCAGTTCGATTTTTCGGACGAACGGCAGGCGCCGAATCTCGTTTATCAAGTCCCCCGGTAACTCGTCGTCCATGATGATGTAGAGGCGCGGTTCGTCGGTGAACTCGGGGTCCTCGCTGATGGTCTGGCGAATCGAGATGCCGTTGTCCGCGAGGAGGCCCGTGACCTTCGCGACGATGCCCGGTTCGTCAGCGTCAGCGACTTCGACGGTCAGCACGGTCAAATCGAGCACCGGCGCGAGGTCGCGCAGACTCGGAATCGCCGAGATGTTCTGGAAGATGCGCTTTAACTCCTCGTCCGCGAGAATCGCGTCCGTCGTCGCGTCCACGACACGCCGGTCCACGTCGATTTCGCGGGCGATGCCCGTATTCGGAATCTCGATGCCGCCCGACACCACGCGTCCCTGTTCGTTCACCGAAAAGCCGCGTTCGAGCAGGAGGCGGATGACGGCCTGCTGGCTCGGGCTTCCCTCGAACTTCTGCATGATTTCGTCGAACATTCAGAGCGCTCCCTTCGTGCTCGGGGTGTCCGTCCGGCGCTCGTCGATTCGGGTGGCGTCGTCGAGACTCCGGGCGAGACACTTGAACAGCGCCTCCACTTCGTGGTGGGCGTTGTCGCCCTTGACGCTCGCGTGGAGCGTGAGGCCGGCGTTCATCGCGAGCGACATGGCAAAGTGCTCTGCCATGTGACTCGTGAAGTCACCGATGTGGTCCTGCGAGAAGTCGCCCTCGAACTCGAAGTACGGGCGTCCGGAGATGTCCACGACGACCGAGGCGACGGCCTCGTCCAGTGGCACTTTGCGGTCGGCGTAGCGGACGATTCCGCGCTTGTCCCCGAGTGCCTCCGTGAAGGCCTCTCCGAGGGTGATGGCCACGTCCTCGACCGTGTGGTGGTCGTCGATTTCTACGTCCCCGTCACAGCGCACCGTCAGGTCGAACAGGCCGTGGGTGGCGAATGCGTCGAGCATGTGGTCGAAAAAGCCGATGCCCGTGTCCACGACGGACTCGCCCTCGCCGTCTACGTCGAGGATGACTTCGATGTCCGTCTCGGCCGTCTCGCGGGTCACGGCCGCCGAGCGCTCACTCATAGGATATGAGAGAGGGGCCACCTACATGGTGGTTCCGCTTGTGGGAATTTAGTCGAGGGCCGCCTGCGCTTCTTCGAGCGAGAATCGCCCCTCGTACAGCGCACTCCCGACCACGACGGCGTCAGCACCCGCATCGCGCAGGGCCACGACGTCCTCGATGGTCGCCACGCCCCCACTCGCCACAATCGGAATCTCGACTGCTTCCGCAAGCCGTTTCACCGGCTCTGTCTGCACGCCCTCAAGCCGCCCTTCTACGTCCACGTCAGTAAAGAGAATCGCGCCAGCACCCAACTCCTCGTAGCGTTTGGCCGCCTCCGCGGGGTCGAGGCCCGTGCCCTCGGTCCATCCCGACACCACGACTTCGCCGCCTTTCGCGTCGAGCGAGACCATCACGCTGCCCGGATAGCGTTCGCTAATCTCCTCGACAATCTCCGGGTTCTCGATGGCCGCCGTCCCGAGAATCACCCGATTGACGCCCCGCGAGAGCAGGTCGAAGGCGTCTTCTGCGGTGCGAATCCCGCCGCCCAGTTGCACGTCCACGTCCACGGCGTCGAGGATGGCTTCCACGGCGTTCGCGTTCTGCCGTTCGCCCTCGAACGCGCCGTCTAAGTCCACGAGGTGGAGCGTCGTCGCGCCCGCCGCAATCCACTTCTGGGCTGCCTCTACCGGGTCGCCATAGGTCTTTTCGGTGCCGCGCTCGCCGCCGACGAGTTGGACGACTTGCCCGTCTTGCATATCGACCGCCGGAATCACCCGAAACTCGGGAAATGCGCTCATTGCCCGCAGTTGGTGGCGACTTCGCCTAAAGGACTCGGCTTCGGCAGGTACTGCTCAGTCGATTGGCTCGTCGGGTTCGACGAGCAGCAGCGGGTTGCCGTAGAGGTCCTCGATGACTGCTTCCAGCCCGAACCGGCGCTCGACCGGTCGCTGGCGGATTGTCACGTTGCCCTTCGCGAGTCGCTCGACCGTGCCCCGGCAGTCGTGGACGGTGTAGGCCCACGGCGTGCCGTTCCCGATTTGTTGGCGCATTCGCGCGGCCGTCTCCGGCCCGTGAAAGTTGTCGTTCGGTTGTTCGAGTGCGATTGCGACCTCCTGCTGTGCCCATGGTGTGACCGTCACCCAGCGGACGCCCGGTGCGACTTCCACGTCCTCGCGCGGGGTGAACCCGAGCGTATTGGTGTAGAAGTCGAGCGCGTCGTCCTGGTCTTCAACGTAAACCGTGACGAACGCGAGCCGTTCAATCATGGTCTCGCTAGCGACTTCTGTGATATACACTCATTGGCCGATTCGAAGGCCGACACCGTTTAACCGACTCGTCCCGTGGTTCGGGACGTGTTCAGCGCGCTGCTCATCGTCGGCTTGCTCGTCGCCGCCTTCGTCGGATTCAACATCGGGGGCTCCTCTACGGGCGTAGCCTTCGGCCCGGCCGTCGGCAGCCGCGTCGTCTCGAAACTCGCCGCCGCCGGGCTGATGACGGGCTTTGCCCTGCTCGGGGGCTGGACCGTCGGGCGCAACGTCGTGGAGACGATGGGAGGGCAAATCGTCCCCCAGGACTACTTCACCCTCACTGCGAGCGTCGCCATCTTGTTCTTCATCGGCCTCGCGCTCCTCATCTCGAACCTCTTTGGCGTGCCCGCTTCCACCTCGATGACCGCCGTCGGAGCTATCGCCGGCCTCGGCGTCGCCACCGGAAGCATCGACTGGGCGGTGATGGGCCGCATCGTGAGTTGGTGGCTCGTCTCCCCCATCCTCGCTTTCTGGGTGTGTGCGGTCATCGGCCGCTACCTCTACCCGTATCTCGACCACTGGTTCGCCTTAGACCGCAGTGACGGGGCGTTCATCGAACTCGACCGCTCCGGTACGTTCCCCTGGCCCCGCCTCGGCGAGAACGTGAGCAGGCGAAATCTCATCGGCGGTCTGCTCGTCATCGCCATCGGCTGTTACATGGCCTTCTCTGCGGGCGCGTCGAACGTCGCGAACGCCATCGCGCCGCTGTACGGCAATGGCGCTATCACGATGAATCAGGGCATCCTGCTCGCGGGCGCGGCCATCGGTCTCGGTGCGTTCACCATCGCCCGGCGCACCCTCGACACGGTCGGCAACGACCTCACGGACCTCCCGATTCTCGCCGCGCTCATCGTCGAAGTCGTGAGCGCGAGTCTCATCACCGGCCTCTCGTATCTCGGCATTCCGGCCAGTCTGGCCGTGAGCGCGACGATGTGCATCATCGGCCTCGGCTGGGGGCGAGCGACCCGGACGGTGACGATTTCGAAGGTGGCGAGTGCGGCGGTTCGCGGCACGTCGAAGACGCCTACCGCCGAGGACGGCGGCGTCTCGGTGAACGCCCTCGCGGCGCGTCGTGAACGCCGTTCGGTTCCACGAATCGGAGAGGAACAACCCGGCGAAATCTCCGCGAGCGAGCTGTTCGACCCCCAGGCGACGGGGAAGGTGATGATGCTCTGGCTGTTGACGCCGACGCTCGCTGGCGTCGCCTCTTACCTGCTGTTCCGGTTCGCGCCGTTCGTCTGAGGCGAACGTTCCCGATTTTTGATGACCGCCGAAACAGCAAGGTCTAACAAGCAGGCCACCCAACCGAGGCTTGATGCCCACGGTAGAATACCTCAATTACGAAGTACTGGACGACCAGGGCTGGGACATTGACGACGACGATCTCTTCGAGAACGCCGCAGACGCCGGTCTCGACGCAGAGGACTACGGCACCCTCGACGTAAACGAAGGCGAGTACGTCCTCGAGGCTGCTGAGGCCCAGGGCTACGACTGGCCATTCTCGTGCCGCGCTGGTGCCTGTGCAAACTGCGCAGCAATCATCATGGAAGGCGAAATCGAGATGGACATGCAGCAGATTCTCTCCGACGAAGAAGTCGAAGAGAAAGGAGTCCGCCTGACCTGCATCGGCAGCCCAGCTGCTGACGACATCAAAATCGTCTACAACGCAAAGCACCTCGACTACCTGCAGAACCGCGTCATTTAAACGCCCCTCTGCAACCTTTTCGCGACGCTGCTGCCGTGAGCGCCAGCTACCCCACCTCGCTGACCGGAACTGCTAACTCGTTTCAGTGAGCGTTTCCTGTCAGTGTTTGCTTCGACTCCAGACCTCCTGCGACTTCTCATCATCCCGATTCTCGGGTGGGCGGCGTGGCGCGACATCAAGACGCGCCGGGTGCCAAACGAGACGTGGATTCCGCTCGCGATTCTCGCGGTCTCGCTGTTCGCGTGGGACGCCTCCGTCGCTTACACGGCCAGCGAATTCGCCCGCCAACTGTTCACGATTCGGGCCGGACTCAGCGTCGGCATCGTCATCCCACTCAGCTACCTGTTCTGGCGCATTGGCGGCTTTGGCGGCGCGGACGCGAAGGCGCTGTTCGTTATCGCCGTGTTGTTCCCGACGTTCCCCGTCTACCGCATCGCCGACACCGTACTCCCGTATGTCTGGACGCCACTCGGCGTGTTCTCGCTCACGATTCTCACGAACGCCGTCCTCATCGGTATCGCCTACCCAGTCGTCCTGACGCTCAGCAACGCCCTCTCCGGGGACATCTCGAAGGTGATGTTCGTCGGCAAGCGCATCACTTGGGACGAGGTCACGCGCTCGTACGGTCGCATTCTCGAAACCTCGTCGGGATTCACCCGCGGTGGCCTCGACATCGACGCCCTTCGGATGTACCTGCGCTATCGCGGCCTCACCCTCGAAGAACTCAGAGCGAACCCGGACGCCTTCCGCGACCCGGCGACGCTCCCCGCGGAACCGAATCATCCGGGTGACGGCGCGCTCGCAGACGGCGGTGTCGAACTCGAACAGTCGCCGGAACCCGACCCGGCAGACCCCGCCGCCGCCGACCCCTGGGGCGCACAGGCCTTCCTCGACGACATCGACCACTGGGCGTATGGAACCACGCCACAGCAACTCCGCGAAGGGCTCGACTTGCTCGTCACCGCAGAGAACGTCTGGATTTCGCCTGGCATCCCGTTCATCGTCCCGCTGTTCGTCGGCCTGCTCGTCGCGCTCTCCTACGGCGACGTGCTGTTCGCCATCCTCGAAGCGATTGGCCTCGCGTGAAAAGACTCAAAGCCACCTCCTCCCTTCTCCCGACTATGACGATTGCCCTCGCGTTCGACGAACAGGACCTGCTGCCGGCCATCGCGCAGGACGACGAGACGGGCGAAGTGCTGATGCTCGCCTACGTCACCGAAGAAGCAGTCGAGCAGACCAAAGAGACGGGCCTCGCCCACTACTACTCGCGCTCTCGTGACGAACTCTGGAAGAAAGGAGGAACCAGTGGTCACGTCCAGCACGTCTCGGAAATTCGCGTCGATTGCGACGGCGACACCCTCCTCTACCTCGTCCAGCAGGAGGGCGGCGGCGCGTGCCACACGGGCTACCGGTCGTGTTTCTACCGGACGATAGACGGCGAGGTGGTCGACGAAAAAGCGTTCGACCCGGACGACGTGTACTGACTACTCCTCTTCTGCTTCGCTCGTGGCTTCCAGTTTTGCCTCCACGAGCGCCTCGTACATTCCGTCGACGAGTTCCTGGGCGCGGTGTTTGCCGTGGGCCTCGGCGTAGATGCGGATGAGCGGTTCGGTCCCACTCGGGCGGACGAGCACCCACGCGTCGCCGTGGTCGAGGCGGAAGCCGTCGATGGTCGAGAGTTCCGCGGACGCCTTCTCTGCGTGCTGTTCTGCGGCAAATAACATCGCGTCGTACTCGGCGTCGGTGTCGTAGTGAATCTTCGTCCGGATGTTCTCGTACCCCTCGAACTGCTTGACCACCTCGCTCGCCTGTCGGTCTGCGAGGAGTTCGAGGAACTTCGCGGCGGTGTAGGCCCCGTCGCGGGCGAGGCGGTAGTCGGGGAACAGTACCCCACCGTTGCCCTCCCCGGCGATTGGGACGTGGACGTCCCCGCGCTGGAGTTCCTCGATGCGGGTGATGATGTTCGTACTTCCCACAGGCGTGAGTTCGAGCGATGCGCCCACCTCGGCGGTCAAGTCGACGAGGCGCTGGGAGACGTTCACCGCGGAGACGGTGGCGTCCTCGGGTTTGAGTTCGGCCGCAGCAAGAGCGGCGAGCGTCGCGTCACCCTCGATGTAGCGCCCGTTCTCGTCGTAGAAGATGGCCCGGTCTGCGTCGCCGTCGTGGGCGATGCCGATGTCGGCGTCCGCCGCCCGGACGAGTCGCCCGAGGTCAGCGAGGTTCTCTGGAATCGGTTCGGGGTCTCGACCCGGGAAGTGGCCGTCCGGTTGGGCGTTGACCGTCACGACGTCGCAGCCGAGTTCGCGGAAGAAGTCGGGGCTGGTGAGCGACCCTGCGCCGTGGCCGGGGTCGAGGGCGACGGTCAGGTTCGCGTCGGCGATTTTCTCGCGGTCGACGGCTTCGAGGAGTTCTTCGACGTACGCTTTCCGTGCCCCCTCGACGATGCGGGTGTTTCCCGTCTCGTCCCACGGGATTTTGTCGAACTTCTCACCGAGGATGGTGCCTTCGACGCGTTCGAGCTGGTGTTTCGAGAGTTCGACGCCGTCGTCGCCGACGAGTTTGATGCCGTTGTACTCGGGCGGGTTGTGGCTCGCCGTAATCATGAGCGCAGGGATGCACTCGCGTTCTGCGTATGCCTGGAGGCCCGGCGTTGGGATGACGCCGATGCGGTCTACGTCTGCGCCCGTACTCGCGAGGCCGCTCGCGGCGGCGTCGGCCAGCATTCGCCCGGTGGTTCGTGTGTCGCGCCCGACCGCGACGCGGTCTGCGTTCCAGACCGTTCCAGCGGCCGCCGCGACGCGCAGGGCGAACGACGGCGTGAGTTCGATGTTCGCCACACCGCGGGTGCCACTCGACCCGAATACTTTCATTAACAGAAATGTAGCGCGGGTTGATTGAAAGCCTTCCGACGTTCTCCGGCGGGTGTGTGGCAGTCTCGGGCAGGATTGCTGGATTTGTTGAGTATGGGTTCCAGGTATGAGCAGTATGCTGGTATATATGTTTGGTCATTAATATTCAAAATTGGTTTAATAAAACTATCTAAATCCAAACCAAAAACAATCTATATAATTTGGTTAATTCAATCATCAACTGGCGTATTAAGTCCTAAACGCCCATCTTCGTGAATATCAACCAAAATGAACCCCCCAGTGACCTGTTCTCCGCTTGGCCCTCCTGGTCCGAGTCCAAGCCATGTACTTGCGTTTATTCCTATCTCTAATTGAACTACTATATGGAATGCACCTGTTTCGGAGATGAAGGTTGATTTACGCACTCGGCCGCCTGCTGCCACGTCAAATACATCCGTTCGATCCCAAATTGATGGAGCTTCGGGTGGCTGGGTGTCATCTCTGAAGGGGGCATCATTGTCGTCTTCACTCGTTTTTGAGACAGTTACTGTGACTGTATGCGGTTGGTCGTGGTCGTTCGCAATGACCAGCGTTCCTGATTGGATTGGATCTTGGTCAAGGGTGCATCCGCTCAATGGCACAGTTATTGTGGTAATCGCTCCAAAAATAAACGCCCGTCTACGAAGTTGAACCCGGCAATTTTATGTTCTATTCTGTCATACGTTTTATGGAATTGTCCATTGGGGGAAGTCATTAGTAAGCAAAGAGTTTCCTCAATGAGTTCCAATAAATCCACCGTAAAAAATTAGCTTCTTCCTTTTTAGTCGTCCGCGCTCACCGACTCATTCCTCCCACTCCCTAATGCCTCACCAACCGTACCCCTCGTCTGCTTCAAGATGCCCCGGAACGCCTTCCGGCGGGTGAAGAACAGAAGCGCGCCGATGACGATGTAGAGCACCGAGTAGGCGAGAAGGAGTTCGTAGCTCGAAATCGCGAGCGAGATGTACTCGCGGATGAGCAGGAACTCGATGACGACCTGCGAGACGAACAGCGTGAGCAGGACGACCGCTTCGCGGGCGGAGATTTCGAAGTTCACCAGAATCGAGATGGCGAAGAAGGACTGGGCTGCGGTGAGCCAGATTTCGCCGGATTGCTTCTGGTCGAACGGGAGCGCACCGTAGGTGCCAAGTGCGATGGAGTAGACCACCACGAGCGTCCCGATGAGGAGCGTCCACTGGTTGAGTTTCGAGGAGATGAGCGCGTTGAATCCGGCGGTCGAGCGCGCCTTGTTCACCAGGTAGGCGACGACGATGAGTTCCGGCGACTCGGAGGCCAGCGGCGCGACCCACTGAATCATGAAGAACGACGGAATGCCAACATTCTTGCCGAGTTCTTCGAGGCCATGTGCGAAGGGTTCGACGGCGGTGAAAATCATCAGTCCGGAGAAGGCGAACAGCGCGATGACGGTGGCAATCCGCTTGCCTTTTGGAAATCGCTGGAGGTAGGCGGGAACGCCCACGTTGTGTTCTTCGTGTTCGATGTCGCCCTTGAGAATGATGGCGATGTAGGCGACGTAGAGGCCGACGAGGAACAGCATGTCGAGGATGTCGATGCCGCCACCGAGTGGGACGAGGAACGCCCACAGCGTGGCGACGAGCAAGAAGACGATCTCGAGACCGATATCGCGGTCGAGTTTGACCACGTCTGCGAGGAAACCAGTCCGTCGCTCGACGGAGGAGTCTTTCGACGACCCGGAACGATAGAGGGTGAACAGCGTGATGCCGGCCCAGCCGATGCCGATGAGGATGCGGTTCGCGCCGGTCATGTTCGCGATGGCGAGGTTACCGGCTTCGACGCCGCGTTCTGTGCCGGCGAAGACCCCTGCGTTCCAGGCGTAGAGTGCGTCAACCGCATATTCGGGTGCAACGGCGAGCACCGCCAAAACGGCGATGGCGAACGCTCGCGGCACGTCCTTCTCTGCGGTCTCTGCCCCCCACGCGAGCAAGAACGACGCGCCGAGAACGGCGAGACCGCTCACGACGACCGTCGCGCCCGTCGAGAGCGACGGCACGAGGCCAAGCCACACGGCAATCCACGGCAGCGTCAGCACGACCGTTGCCGCGATTGCGCCGAGCGATTTTTGTCTCATCTGTCGATTCGCCCCTCCGTCAAGTGGCCCGTCGATACGCGGGCCGGTGATAGGTCGTCCATGTGTACGAACTGCTCGTTCACGTAGGCAAACGAGGGACGGATATTTAATTCACAAGCTATCGTCTCATGCGCGGAATTCTCGGGGTAGACGGCGTGAAGGGCACGAAAACGCGTTCGAGCGGGTCTGTGGGAATTCAACTCGCAGACCGGCTGAAGACGCCGAAATCGGCTCTTTCGGGGTTAGATAGCTCTCGCTCGCCACCGTGACGGTCAGTCGAGGAACTCGACGGTCGCGCTGGCGGCGTTCTTTTTGACGCTCTCGATGCCGCGCTCGACGCCCTGTTTGGTCTGGTAGCCTTCGCCGCTGTCTGCGATGATGTTGCCGTTCGAGGCGACGAGTCGCCAGCGCCACTGGTCTGCGTTGTCCTGGAACACTTCGAACGTTGCGCGCGTTGCCATATTTGACACCTCGCACGACCGGTACAAAGAACGCGTGGATTGTCCCGAAAGCTTATCACATCAGTGATTTGACCAGAACCATGTCCCTCCGCGAACGAATCGGTGCGCTGCAGGTTCCTGTCGCCTTGCTGGCGGTGATGAGTCTCGTGAGCATCCTCGGCGAGATGCACACGCTGGTGACCGGCCCCGACCAGGGGTTTCCCGGTGGCCTCGCATTACTCCTCGCCTACGCCATCGCGTGGGTGAGTTTCGTCGCTCTCGCGTTCATCTTCGCAGTTCCGACCACGCACCCATGGGCAATCCAGTTTTCGCGGCCCCAGCGATTGCTGTTTCTCACGTCGGGAATTGCGTCGATTGCGAGTCTCCTCCTTCCGTTCTCGATGTTCACCATCGCCCTCGCGCTCGGTCTCTCCGACCTCTCGCTCGTCGGGAACGCGTGGCTGCTCGCGATGGTCGTCGCTGTGGGAACGTTTGTTGGCGGCCTGTGTTGGCGGTTGGGGGAGGCAGTCTGGCGCGTCGCTCGCCCTGCCTGACCGCTGTCATTTTTGTCCGGCACGGGTCGCCTTTCTATCCCGCAACACTTTCACCTGCCCCGTTCCGTGTGTCAGCCATGCAAAGCCTCGAGGAAAAACGAGTGTTCGGCGAAAAGACGGGAAAGACCGTCGTCCTCGCGGCCACCGACGTTGGCGTCGCGGCCGTCTCGATTGCGGGAGCACAGGTCGGCCAGACTGAACTGCTCGTCCAGTGTGCGGCACGGGACGTCGCGGCGAACGACGAACAGGTCGCCGTCGCCACCGAAGAGGATGTGCTTGTCCACGACGGCGAGGAATTCGTGGAGACGGGTTTCGGCCCGGCGACGGCCGTCGAGTTCAACGACGGCGTCTTGCTCGCGGGCGGGCCAGCGGGTACCCTTGCTCGCTATGCCACCGACTGGTCTGCGATTACGAGCCTTTCAGGGCGGGTGAATGCCATCTCCGGCAACCTCGTGGCTACCGACGACGGCGTCTGTCAGGTCACCACCGCAGACTGCATCGAAGCGGGCCTCGAATCCGTCCGCGACGTGAGCACGGCGGGGACGCCCCACGCCGCCACCGCAGATGGGCTTTACTACCTCGGGAACGGCTGGATGGAGGCACTGGACGGCGACTTTACCATGGTCTCCACCGCCGAGGACGGCCGGGCACACGCCGCCACCGCGGACGAGTTCTACGCCTCCGACGACGAGTGGGGGGCCGTCTCGCTCCCAGTCTCCGGACAGGTAGCAGACGCCGCCTACGACGCGGCCACCTACGCGGCGACGGTAGACGGCACGTTCCTCGCGGATGCGGGCGAGGGTTACCGAACCCACCCGCTCGGACTGCGTGACGTGCACGCACTCTGCGTGCTGTAGCGGGACCGAAAATGGGTTTACACCCTGCGTACACCGTTCTCATATGATTGTAAGTGGGTCCGCGTCGCAGGCGCTCGCGGCGGCACTCGCCGCCAAGACGGGCCACGACCTTGCGATGGCCGCGACCGAACACTTTCCGGACGGCGAACTGCTCGCGTCGGTCGGTGACTTCGACGACGACCACGCCATCATCGTCTCCTCGACAGTGTCGAGCGACGCGCACGTCGAACTGCTCCAGTTGCAGGACGCCGCCCGCGAGGCGGGGGCGACGGAGATTACGACCGTCATTCCGTACATGGGCTACGGCCGCCAGGACCGGTCGTTCAAGCGGGGCGAACCCGTCTCCGCTCGGGCGATGGCGCGGGCAATCTCCACCGGAACCGATGGGGTCGTGACGGTGAATCCTCACGAAGAACTGCTCTGTGACTTCTTCTCCGTCCCTTGCGCGTCGGTGGACGCCGCCCACCGCCTCGCGACGCCCCTTCCCGACGACCTCACCGACCCCCTCTTTCTCGCGCCCGACGAGGGAGCCATCGACCTAGCGGGAACCGTCCGCGACGCCTACGGCGCGGGCGACACCGACTTCTTCGTGAAAAAGCGTCTCTCGGGCAGCGAGGTGGAAATCACGCCGAGCGACGCTGAAGTCTCTGGGCGCGACGTGGTGCTCGTCGACGACATCATCGCCACCGGTTCGACGATGAGCGAGTCGATTCAGATCCTTCAGGGGCGCGAACCCAACCGCGTCTTCGTCACCTGCATCCACCCGATGCTCGCGAGCAACGCACAGACGAAACTCGCCCGCGCCGGCGTGGAAGCGATTTACGGCACCGACACTATCGAACGCGCGGTGAGCGCGGTGAGTGTGGCCCCGGCGATTGCCGAGGCACTTGAAAACTGAGTTTTTGGCGCTGTTGAAATCTTAGAAGTTTGCCAGCATTGGCTTGCTGAGCATCTCTCATGGTGATCATGTCAGTCGATTCAGGACAACGAATTACAGTCCGCTTTCGGATAGAAATATAATCCAGTTTACATTTATCTTCCACCGTGGCGTCGATAACGAAGAGGAGAGATGACCAGAACCGATACAGTCGACCGAAGAAGTGAGACTCAACAGCCCGGTGGTGTGTTGCGCCGTACCGTGTTGAAGGCCAGTGCCCTGACCATCGCAGCACTCGGGACGAGTGTCCCCGTTGCCGCCGATCCGATGAATCACGACGGCGAACCGGGAGACGACCGCAAGGTCGACAGTCCCGTGGGATTCTACGTCGAAGTCCTCGCCGGGCACTCGACATTCCTCGACGGGGTCGCCGCGAAGTTTCAGATGAAGTACGACGGTGAAGGCGGAACCGTCGTTTCCAATTTGCCACGGGACGCGTCGACGACTGTCGTCGCCAAAGTGACGTGGGACCCAGAAGGGACCTCCGGATGGTACACCCACCCTGGACCAGTAATCGTCAGCGTCGTTGAAGGCGAACTCGAACTCGTCAACGAACGGGACTGTATCGTTCGGTCCTACTCGGCGGGCGAGGCCTTCATCGACCCCGGGCAGGGAAACGTCCATATCGCGTCGAATCCGAGCCATAGCCACAGTGCCGTGGCATACGCGACGTTCCTCGGTGTGCCCGACGGCGCGCCGCCGACGGTGTTCGTTCCACCGGTGAACTGCGAATTCCCGCTCCATCGGACGGCAAAACTGGCCGAGGTAATCGACCCGAAAACATAGGTCTGTTGATAATTGTTATGATTCACCGGCACCTATTGGTGTACCCTATGACCTCCGACGAAGAGCAGGAACACGAACTCACGCCGGATCGGGCTTTCGCTGTACTCGGCCACGAGACGCGACTCGCCATCCTGTTCGAACTCTGGAAACAACGCCGTCCCGACGAACACGTACCGCAGCACCCGATAGCGTTCTCAGAGTTGCGAAAGTCCCTCGGGATGCGGGACGGCTCGCAGTTCAACTACCACCTCAAGCCTCTTCTGGGCCGGTTCGTTCACCAATCAGCGGATGGGTACATCCTCCGACGGGAGGGTGAGCGCGTGGTCAGCGCGATCCTCGCTGGGGCATTCACCGACGAAGTCGTGTTCGAGACGGTCCCGAACGACAAGCCGTGCGAAATCTGTGGGGGACAGACCGTCTTCGAGTGCAACACCGACCTGACCCGTGGATACTTTGCGATCAGGTGCACCGAGTGCGAGGGAGCGTTCGGTGGCACTGGGTTCGATGGGGCATTGAGCCTGACCGATTCGCTCTCGCCGGTCGGCACCCGCAGCCGGGACCCAGAGGAGTTCTACCGGGCACTGGATGTCATGGTGAAACACCAAATCATGTCCGCAGTGGAGGGGGTCTGTCCCGACTGCACCGGAACCACGAGCGCGACGCCCCATGTCTGTGAGGACCACCATGTCGAACCGGGCCGTCGCTGTGAGTCGTGTGACACCATCTTCGAGGTTCAGTACGTCATCGTGTGTGATGTCTGTCAACAGATGTTCGGTATTCCGAGCAACCGGTGTCTACTCACCGAACCGAGAGTGCTCGTGTTTCTCGACGATCATGGCTACGACCCCTGGTACGACTGGCTCCTGATCGAACTGGAATTGGTCCAACGCCAGACGGTTCGCTCCGAAGACCCGTTCGAATTGGAGATGGTCCTCGAGGCCGACGGGGACCGACTGGTGGCGACCCTCGACGAGAAGGGGGCTGTTTCAACCCTCAACCGGGTGCCTCGATAGGCGTGTAGAATGTCGTGAGGAGCCGCCCGCTTGATGCTATTCCCTGTCTGCCTTAGCCGGACGAGAGGTCCGGTGTGACCGACTTGCGCCTTCTATTCACCAGGGCCGCAACAACCTATACGTAGAACGAGATCTTCGACAGAAGAGGGGTTTTCTGTATTAGGCTGCCTTCTCGATTGCGAGCGTCATCGTGACGCCTTCAACGTCCCATTCCTTGCGGTGGCCGTTTTCGACGTGCCCGACGTCGGTGGCCCGAACCTCGGATGCGATGAGTTCCTCGTGCGCCGAGACGAGATCAGCCACGCGCTCGTCTGCGATGTCGTAGGCGAGGCGGATGGAGGCGTCTAAGTCGAGGTCCAGATCTTTGCGCATCTCCTGGACGCGGCGGATGACCTCGCGGGCGTAGCCCTCACTCTCGATGTCCTCGGTGAGCGTGGTGTCCACGTAGACGGTGCCCTGTGCACCGCCTTCGAGGGAGAACGAGGCAGCACTCGTCCCCTCCGGCGTCTTCGTGACGAAGGTGACCATGTCCTCCTCCAGTTCGATGTCCTCGCCGAGTTGCTCGCTCACGGCGTCTTGGAGTGCGGCGAGCGACGGTTCGGTGATGCGGGCCTCGTTGAGCGCGTTCATGACTTTCCCGGCGTCACCGCCGAAGGCGGGGCCGAGCAGGCTCATGTCGGCTTCTGCGCTGTAGTAGAGTTCGCCCCACGAGTCCTCGGGGTCGATGACCTCGATGGTGCGGGCGTTGAGGCGCTCTGCGACGAGGGACGCCTGCGACCGGACGGCCGCTGCCACCCGGTCATCTGTGGCGTCGACGACGATGCGCGTGACCGGCCAGCGGAGTTTGCGCTCTGCCTGTTGGCGGGCGTTCGACCCGGCTTCCTCGACGGCGCGGACGACCGTCATCTCCCACTCTAACTGCTCGTTGTGGAGTGCCCGGTCGTACTCAGGCCAGTCGCACATGTGGACCGTGTCGTAGCCTGCGTCACCGGTGAGGTTCTGGTAGATTTCCTCGGTGATGAACGGTGCGAACGGCGCGAGCAGCGCGACGACTTCCGAGAGGACGTGGTAGAACGTCGTGTACGCGGACGTCTTGGAGTCGGATTCGGCCTCCTCCCACATGCGCTCGCGGACGACCTGGATGTAGAATCGTGAGACGTCCTCAACGACGAAGTCGACGAGCGTCCCGACGGCGCGGTCGTAGCGGAAGTCGTCCATCGACGCGGTCATGGACTGCTTGACCGTCTGGAGTCGCGAGAGCAGCCAGCGGTCTTCCTGGTCGAGGGTCACGTCGTCTACGGTCTGGGCTTCGGGGTCGAAGCCGTCCATGCGCATGTACGGCAGCGGGAACCGGAAGACGTTCCAGAGGATGTTGAGGTGGCGCTGCATGGTCGCCATCTCGTCCCACGAGAAGCGCATGTCCTCACCCTGTGGGTTCACCGAGAGGAGAAACAGACGCATCGCGTCCGAACCGTGCTTGTCGATTGCCTCGTGGGGTTCGACGACGTTGCCAACTGATTTGGACATCTTGCGACCGTCCTTGTCGTTCGCGAAGCCGTGCATGAGAACCTCCTTGTACGGAATCTCGCCGAGTGCGGCGGTGCCCATGCCCAGTTGCGACCAGAACCACCCGCGCGTCTGGTCGTGGGCCTCGATGATGAGGTCTGCCGGCCAGAGTTCGTCGAACCGCTCGGTCTCGGATGGGTAGTCGAGCGTGCCCCACGAGGCGACCGAGGAGTCGAGCCAGACGTCGAACACGTCGGGGACGCGGTGGGCGTCAGAGCCACACTCCTCACACGACATCGTGAGCGGGTCGACGGCCGGGCGGTGGAGGTCGACTTCGCTCGGATCGACGTCCTCGTGGACGCGTTCTGCGAGTTCCTCGCGCGTGCCGACCACGTTCAGGTGGCCACACGAAGCGTCGTCGCACATCCAGATGGGGATGGGGATGCCCCAGTAACGCTGGCGGGAGACGTTCCAGTCGCGGGCGTTCTCCACCCAGTCGCGGAATCGGTTGTCACGCGCCCAGTCTGGGTGCCACTCCGAATCCTCGATGTTGTCGAGGAGTTCGTCTTTGATGTCACTGACCGTGATGAACCACTGGTCGGTAGCGAGGAAGACGATGTCCGTGTCACAGCGCCAACAGTGGCCGTAGCGGTGGCGGTGTCGACCCGAGGCGAGGAGCAGGTCCTTCGCCTCTAGGTCGGCGATGACGTTCTCGTTCGCGTCGCGGACGAACTGGCCTTCGTACTTGCCACCCTGTTCGGTGAACGTTCCGTCACCGGCGACGGGGCAGAAGATGTCGAGACCGAGTTCTGTCCCGCGCTCGAAGTCCTCTTGCCCGTGGCCGGGTGCGGAGTGGACGAGGCCCGTGCGGTCTGCTTCGACGTAGTCCGCGGTGTAGACCTGTCCGGCACCCTCGAATGCGGCGTGGTCTGGCACTTCGTCTGCGAGCGGGTGGTCGTACTCCCAACCGACCATGTCCGCGCCCGTGACTTCTTCGAGGATTTCGAAGTCGTCGTAGCGCCCCTCTTTGAGCGCGCCTTCGACGCACGGTTCGGCGAGGTAGAGTACCTCGCTCTCACCGTCTTTCGTCGCCTTCACGGCCTGATAGGTCATGTCCTCGCCGACCGCGACGAACGTGTTCGCCGGGATGGTCCACGGGGTGGTCGTCCAGATGACGAGCGAGCCCTCGCGGTCGCGGAGCGGGAACTTCACGTAGATAGATGGCGACTCGATTTCGTCGTATTCGACCTCGGCATCGGCGATGGCCGTCTCACAGCGTGGACACTGGTTGATGGAGCGTTTGCCGAGTTCGACGAGGCCGCGCTCGTGGGCCTGCTTGAAGCCCCACCACGCGGCTTCCATGTATTCGGGGGAGACGGTTCGGTAGGGGTTTTCCCAGTCCATCCAGACGCCGAAGGACTTGAAGTCAGACTGGAGGCCCTCCAGGTTGTCGTCGGCGAACTGCTTGCACTCGTCGATGAAGTTCTCGATGCCGAACGCCTCGATGTCCTTCTTGTTCTCGAAGCCGAGTTTCTCCTCGACTTTCGTCTCGATGGGGAGGCCGTGCATGTCGTAGCCCGGACGGTCGGTGACGTTCCACCCCTGCATCCGCTTGTAGCGGATGGTCGCGTCTTTCAGCGTCTTGTTCCAGGTGGTGCCCATGTGGGCGGCCCCGGAGGTGTACGGGGGGCCGTCGACGAAGAAGAACGTCTCGGCCTCCTGTCGGTGTTGTTTCGTCTGCTCGTAGGCGTCGACGTCGTCCCAGTAGTCGAACACCCGCTCCTCTACGGCGTCGGGGTCGTACTGGTCGTCGACGTCAGCAAACCTGCTCATACAGTGGTGAACCCTCTCAGGGATTAAAGGAGAATCGGTTAGACTGTCGGTTCAATTGTCGCTCGTGCCGAGGGCGAACAGTGCGGGCAGCAACTTTCCGCGGCCGATGAGAACGATGCCGAAGTAGCCGAGGACGACGCCCATGAACGCGAACCAGAGGCCCATCGTCAGGTCGCCCGTGGCAATCGTTTCGAAGCCGGTGAGTTCGGCGGCCACACTCAGTGTGGTGAGTGTGCCAGCGCCCACGGCGTACACGAGCACCGCGAACAGCTCCGCGCCGAGGTCGACGAGTAGTTCTCTCATACTCCCACTCATTTGACCGCTCGTTATCTACTTTTCGTGATACTGTGTCACACTCGGTCGCAGAACATTTTAGCTATCCGCCGGGAAACGACGTGTCATGGGACGCTACGGAAACATCGACTACGCTGCGGTGACGAAACTGGGCTTTCTGTTGAGCCTCGGCCTGTTCGCAATCGGCGCGGGCGGTGAACTCATCGGGCACGCGCTGTACTCGTCGCTGCCCGCCTGGGAGGAAACGCTCTTTTTCGACCTCGAAGTGATCGGCGTCCTCGGGGCGCTGCTCGTGCCGCTGTTTTTCGGTATCATCCTCCCTTTGACGGAGTGACTCTGCCACCGCGACTATCAGAAATCACAAATATTCCAGATACATTGATATTCTCTTGTGTTGTTATTCAGCTGGGGAAATGAAGACTGAGATGGGGATTGGGGGACTTACTGAACAGAGCGCAGCACAGGCGAAGCACGCGAACAGACACCGAGAGCGCACGCTGGAACTCGTCGAATTTCTCGGCGGGCGGGCCGGCGACGCGCTGTGCTGGGTCGCGTACTACGATGCCACCGTCTACGAGTTACTCTATACGCGGACCGACCTCGAAGGGTCCGTAGACGACGGCGATGTGACCGGTATCATCTCTCACTTACGATTCGAAGCACCGCTTTCAGAGGAATCTATCTTCCCGTACGAGTCGCTGCGGGCGACCGTCCGGCTCTTCGACGACGCAGTCGTGATACACATGCCACAGGGTTGTGCCTGTGGCGTCGTCGTCTCGCTCGACCAGAGCGCGGCACGAAACCTCAAATCGTTCATCACCGACTGCGAAGTCTACCTGTAGCCCGCTTCGTTAAGCCGTCACCGCCGCAACACTGCGGATATGG
This sequence comes from Haladaptatus sp. DYSN1, assembly GCF_029489995.1. Taxonomy (NCBI): domain Archaea; kingdom Methanobacteriati; phylum Methanobacteriota; class Halobacteria; order Halobacteriales; family Haladaptataceae; genus Haladaptatus; species Haladaptatus sp. DYSN1. Next base: position 199,949 of record NZ_CP120470.1, on the reverse strand, counting down.
TGCCGTTTCCTGACCCGACGACGCGCAATGAACTCGTTGCCGACTGTCGCCGCTGTCCGGCCCTGGTCGAGGCACGCGAGTGCATCGCCTGGGGGAACGGGCCGCTCGACGCGACGCTCGTCGTTATCGGCGAAGCGCCCGCTGCGGGCGACTCGACCGCGGACACGTGGAAGGGTGGAAACTGGACGGGCATGGCCTACACGTCTCGCCACTCTGGGCGAACGGTTCGCCGGCTCATGGCAGACCTCGGGTACGGACCCGAAGACTGCTACTACACAAACGCGGCCAAGTGCTACCCGAAAGACGGGGAGTCGAACCGCGCACCTCGAGACACCGAGCTTGCGAACTGTCGCTCGCATCTCGTAGACGAACTCTCGGCCATCCGTCCGCACGCCGTCCTCACGACCGGGAAACACGCGACGCGGTCCGTCCTCGCGATGGAATCCATCGCACTCGACGGCTTCCTCGACGCGGTCCTCACACCCATCGACTGTCCAACCCTGGAAGTCACCCTTCTGCCGCTGTTACATCCGTCCTACCAGGCGGTCTGGCTCTCGCGACTCGATTTCACCTACGAGTCGTATCTGGAGGCGATTCGGACGCAGTTAGACGGGTCGAAGCCTAACTCGTCGGCCACGTATTTTATATGAAATTCTTCCTATATGACAAGTGGGCCGATGTACAAGGACAATGCGAAGGAGTTGGTGTCGTTTCTCGAGCAAAGAGTAGGCGGGTCGCTCCGGGCCGTTGCCTTCTACTCGTCTGACATGATTGAACTGTTACACCTCCGCGACGACCTCGACCGCGAGCGAATCCGACGGTCTGTGGAACCCGGACTCGAAATCCTCCGACAAGAGTCTCAGCTCGAGGGTATCGGTGCCCTCCCCTTCGAGGACCTGAACGCAACTGTGCACTTGTTCGGCCAAGGTGTCCTCCTTCACTTCCCACAGGGGGTGGATCACGGCACTGTCGTGACCCTCGATAGCGGGGTGGCGCGTCAACTCAACGGATTCGTCAAAGAGTGCGCGGCGTATCTGAAATAGTCATGCGCCAGCGCCTGCTGTCGATTATCTGTCGGGCATGACTATTCCACCCTTTTTGTTTTCATCGTCCACGAGAATTGTCAAAAGGGGCTATGTCATTTCGACACGCGAAAGATCTCGTGCCGTTTCTGAAACGGAAGGCGAGAGAAAGTCTTCGAGGGGTCGTGTACTACGATGCGGAGGGGTCGCAGTTTCTGTATTTCAGAGACGACGTCGACAGAACCAAACTCGAACAGAGATACCCACACGCGATGCGTCGGTTGCGCGAGGAGTCGACCGAATCGGAGGTTTACAACTATCCGTTTTCGAATCTCCACGCCACAATTCGACTGTTCGAAGAGGCGACGCTCGTCCACCTCATCCAGGGTGAACAGACGGGGACCGTGTTCTCGCTCGAACCCGAGAGCACGCAGGTAGTCCGTGGCTTCGTCCACGAGTGTCTCGACCGCCTCAAACACACCAACTTTTCTTTCGGCCCTGCGTCTCGTCGACAATGTCCGTCGACCGCGACGCGCTGGCCAGACTCCGTGACCAGTCCGTCACGCACACCCGCCGGTTCATCGTTGAGCGCCGCCACACGACGAATGTCTTCGGCGAGCAGGACGACCCAGCCGGGAAACCCGCCGCCGCCGACGCTTCCCCCGAGGAAGCAGTGCGCGTCCTGGGGTCGCCGTTCGTCGTCTCCTTCGCCGAGTTCACCGGCCGCGAATCGCTCCGAGGCCACCTCCCCGAGGGGACCGGGACGGTCGGCGAGTACGTCGGTCTCGACCACCGCAGCGCCGCACCGCTCGGGGCGACCGTCACCGTCGAAACCCTACTTACCGGCGTGGAGGGGCCGAAACTCTCCCTCGAAGCCACCGTCTCGCACGACGGACGACTCGTCGGTGAGGTGGCTCTCGTGTTTCGCGTCGTCGACCGGGCGCGCTTTCGCGCCGCCCTCTGATTTTATGCAGTGTGGCAACACACCTCTCAGTATGTACGACGACGAGACACTCGGCGCGGTTCGCGCTCAGCTCGAACGGGTCGCAGCGTACGACTTCTACGGAGCGAAGTTCGACAAAGCGGGCATCGACCCCGCGGCGATAGACTCGTGGGAGGATTTTCGCGACGTTCCGTTCACGACCGCCGACGAACTCGAAGCCGACTTCGAGGCGAATCCACCGGAGGGCTCCTGCTACCCCGGCGAGTCGATGATTTGCTTCACCCCGATGGGCGACGACCTCAAGCCGGTCTTCGACACGCAACCGGATTTAGAACACATGGCGGCGGTGAACGCGACCGTCTTCGAACGCGCCGGCATCAGGCGCGGTGACCGGGTGCTCAACACGTTCGGCTACCACCTATTCGGGACAGGCCTGCTCATCCATCGCGGCTTAGAACAACTCGGCGCGGAGGTCATCCCGCTCGGCCCCGGCGATTCCGAGCAGGCGGCGAGCGTCATCGACGAATTCGACGTCGACGCCCTCATCGGGAATCCAAGCTACGCGCTGAAAATCGGTGCTGCGGGCGGGCACGTGAACCGCTTTGTCGGCGCGGGCGAACCGTTCACCTCGATTCCCGGCCTCCGCGAGGAAGTGAAGGAAGCACTCGGCTGTGAGACGGCGTGTGACTACTTCGGGTCGCGTCAGATTCTCCCGGTCGCCGCCGAGACCACCGCCGAGGACGGCCTGTACGTCACCACCGACTACGCGCTCGTCGAGGTCGTAGACCCGGACACGGGCGAAGTGGTCGGCCCCGGAAACCGCGGCGAACTCGTCGTCACGCACGTCAAAAAGGAGGGTGCACCGCTCGTCCGCTACCGCACCGGCGACCTCGCGGACGTGGGCGTGCGCGACGGCCGCGTCGTCCTGCCGAACGGCGTGATTGGGCGAACCGACGGCCGCCTGAAAGTGAAAGGCGTGAAGCTCTATCCCGAGGCTGTCGGCCTCGTCCTCGCTGGATTCGACGGTCTCACGGGCAACTACCGACTCACCGTCTCCCGGCCCGACGCGACCGACCACCTCGCCATCGTCTGCGAGGGGGAGGCAGACCGCGAGGAACTGCGGGACGCCCTCGCAGAGCGTCTGCTCATCAAACCGAACGAGGTCGAACTCGTCGCAGAACTCGAAGACGGTCCCTCGGTCGTGGACGAACGCTACTGAGCGACCGTCCACACCGCGAACCGTGCGACCCAGCCGCTACCCGTTCATCGTCAGACCGCCCGACACAGAGAGCACCTGTCCGGTGACGAATCCCGCGTCGTCAGAGGCGAAGTAGGCCACCGCCGCGGCCACGTCTTCGGGTTCGGTCATTCGCCCGAGGGGAATCTGTTTGGCCATGCTGCCGAGAATCTTTTCTGCGAGTTCTGACTCCTCGCGCATCGCTCGCGTCAGGGGCGTGTCCGCGGGACCCGGCGCGACGACGTTGCAGGTAATCCCGTCACGGGCGAGTTCCCGGGCGAGCGTCTTCGTGAACCCGATGACGCCGCCTTTTGCCCCCGAGTAGACGGCCTCGCCGGAACTGCCGACCCGGCCTGCGTCCGAGGCGATGTTGACGATGCGCCCACCCTCGTCGCGGTCGGTCATAATTTCCGCTGCCGCTCGCGAGCAGTAGAGTTGCCCCTTCAGGTTGATGTCGATGATGCGGTCCCAGACGCCGGGGTCCTGTTTGAGGAACCACTCCATGCGGTCCCACCCGGCGTTGTTCACGAGCACGTCGAGGCGACCTGTCTCCTCGACCGTCGCCGCCATCGCGGCCCGCACGTCTTCTAAGTCGGTCACATCTGCAACGGCGGCGAACGCCTCGTCGCCACCTTCCCGAATCGCCGCGACTGTCTCTGCGGCCCGGTCTGCGTCGATGTCGTTTACCGCCACGGTCGCCCCTTCCTCGGCGAGTCGCGTTGCGATAGCCGCGCCGATACCCCCGCCGCTGCCGGTGACGAACGCCGTCTTTCCTGCGAGTCCGCGCATGGCCGAATCGACTCCCGCAGAGGAGTTATACTATTGGGGTGTGTTTCCACGGAACATGTCCTACGAGCGAATCGTCTACGAGACCCTCGCGGCAGACGACCGAATCGCCGCCGTCCGCCTCGACAACCCGGACCGACACAACGTCTTGGACGAGCGGATGGTGCTCGAACTCTACGACGCCTTCGACCGGGCCGACCAGGATGCCGCTGTGCAGGGCATCCTCCTGACTTCGACGAGCGACACGTTTTGCGCCGGGGCTGATTTGGGCGAACTCAACGGCCTCACGTTCGAGGAAGGCGCGCGCTGGCTCACCACCTACTTCGAGGCAATCGACATGCTTCGGGACACGGGCAAACCCGCCGTCGCCGCCATCGAGGGCACCTGCGTCGCCGGCGGCAACGAACTCGTGATGGGGTGTGACCTCATCGTCGCCGGTGAGTCTGCCCGCTTTGGCCAGCCAGAGGTCGGCGTCGGCTCGACTGCCGCGGGGGGTGGGGTCCAACTGCTCCCGCTCATCGTCGGCGAGAAGCGCGCCCGGGAGATGCTTCTGACTGGCTCCCTGCTCTCTGCAGTCGAAGCAGAACGTATCGGCCTCATCAATCGGACGGTCGAGGACGGAACCGCCGAGGACGCGGCCGTCGAACTGCTCCAGACCATCGTGGACACGAAGAGTCCACAGGCCTACCGTACCATCAAGACCATCCTCAAGCCGTGGACGAACTTCGGCCTGCTCGCAGAGGAGATGGCCCGCGACATGACCGCGAACGTCTGGGCCTCAGCAGAGTTCACAGAGCGCGCCGACGCCTTCCTGAAGCGCGAGGAACTGAAACCCCGCGAGTTCACCGGCACCCAACCCCGGACGCGAGACTGACTGCGACGCAAACACTCTTCTCACTGCTCTGTGGAGGATTACTGTTGATGACAGCTCTGACTTCGGTTTTCGAAACCTTAGCCACCCGGGAAGCGCGTGACTCGTCTCCACTCTACGAATCACTCGCACATTCTGTCGCCGCCGACCCCAAACTCCTCGCCCTCGCCGGACACTCACCTGCCGACCAACCAGCACCGAACCTGCTGTTCGCCGCCGTCCAGTATCTCTTGTTCAACCGGCCCGACCACCCGCTCGCGGCGTACTTTTCGAGCATCGTCGACGACCCAGCATCGCCCGCCGAGGAAGCTGACCAACTGTTCAGAGAATTCTGCCTGGAGAATCGAGCGACACTCGTCGCCCTCCTCGGGTCACGCCGGGTGCAGACGAACGTTCTCGGCCGCAGTTCGATTCTCCTCCCCGTGTTCGAACACGTCTCCCACCGAACCGACCAAACCCCGCTCGGCCTCGTCGAAATCGGCTGTAGCGCCGGCCTGAACCTGCTCTGGGACCGCTACGGCTACGAGTACGGCGGGCAGTGGCGAGTGGGCGACCCAGCCGCTCCGCTCCAGTTGTCCTGCGACGTCCGAAACGACGGCGTCCCACCACTCCCAGAATCGCTTCCTGCGGTCGGGTCGCGTCTCGGTATCAACCTCAACACGCTCTCGGTGGAGAACGAAGCGGACGTCAAGTGGCTCCGTGCGCTCATCTGGCCGGAACATGAGTCCCGTCGCGAACGAATCGAGGCCGCCGTCTCTGTGGCTCGCGAGTCACCACCGGAACTCGTCGAAGGCGACGCGCTCGCCGACCTGAAAACGCTCTGCAACCGCGTCCCAGAAGACGAACACCTCTGCATATACAACACGCACGTCCTCTACCAGTTCACCGAAGAACAGCAAGCTGACTTCGCGGCCCTCGTCGCCGACATCGGCCAGTCACGAGACCTGTTCTGGGCGAACTGCGAGTGGCACGGCGAGACGCCCGAAGTCCGGTACGTTGCGTACGAAAATGGCGAGAAATCGGCTGGCACGCTCGCGGCCTACGAGGCGCACGGTCGGTGGATCGACTGGCACGAATAGGCTGACGACGCTGGGCCTATACGCTTTTCACGGTACGTCGAGTCGGCCGAGACGATGGACTTCGAGACCTGTGAGGCACGCTACGAACAGGAGGAGTACTACTGGGGAACCGAGCCGAACGACCTGGCTCGCAAAACTGCGTCCCTCGTTTCGACAGCGAACACGACGCCCACGGTCATCGACATCGGAGCAGGCGAAGGCCGTGACGTGGTGTACTTCGCAAAACAGGGCTTCGACGCCTACGCTACAGACGTCTCCCCGAACGGCCTCGAAAAGGCGCGTCAACTGGCTGCCGCCCACGGTGTGGCTATCGAGACGCTCGAAGCCGACGCGAACGAACTGGCACTCCCAGAACCCGTCGACGTGGTCTATTCGTGTGGCGCGATTCAGTACATCCAGCCAGAAAATCGCGACGCACAGTTCCAGCACTTCCAGGAGATGACGAATCCCGGTGGCATCCACACGATGTTCGCGTTCGTAGACCACCCAGCCGTTCCGACGGCTCCCGACTGGACCGAGAACGAATATTTCTACGAACAGGGTGAATTCGAATCGTACTACTCGTCGTGGAACGTTCTCGAACGCGACACCCTCATCTTCGAGAACGAATCGGGCGGTGAATCCCACCAACACGCCGCAGAAATCGTCATCGCGAAGAACCCGACGGCGTAACGCTTACCCGAGGAACCGCTCTGCGGCCCCCCGGAACAACTGGTCGAATGCCTCGTCAGAGAGGTCGCGTTCGAGCAACAGCGCCCGTTCGTCGTCGTAGGGATACGGGATGTTCGGGTAATCAGAGCCGTACATAATCGACCCGGCGAGGTCCTCGATCACCGAATCGGGAATCGTCGCCGGGTCGAAGTCCATGAATCGCTGGGCCCCAGCGGACATCGCGAACGTCGTGTCGAGGAACACCTGTTCGTTCTCGCGGGCGCACTCGATGAACGCCTCGTGTTCGTAGGTTCCCATGTGGGCACAGCACGCCCGCACCTCGGGATAGTTCTCCACGAACTGGGCGAACTGGTCGTAACCGACGTGTGGGTTGTCGTGGAACATCGGCGCGGTACCGGCGTGGAACATGATGGGCCGGTCGTACTCGGCGGCCAACTCGAAGGCGGGGTCGAGGCGCGGGTCGGCGGGGCCACAGCCCTGGACCGGGCACTGGAATTTGAGGCCGCGTGCGCCGTTCTCGAACGCCCGTCTGACCACCGCGTCCACCTCGTCGTCGCCGTGGACGGTTGCAAAGGGCACGGCCATCTCGGAGTCGGCACACCGGGCGAGCACCCAGTCGTTGAGGTCGTCAGCGATGCCAGGCTTGTGGGCGTAAGGCAGGGCGATGTATCGGGAGACGCCTGCCTCCGTGAGTTCTGCCTCCATCGACTCGCGGTCGGTCGGGTGGTCGAACTCCCACGCGGCGGCGTCGTGGAGCGCATCGCGGATGGCAGCCATCAGCGTGTCCGGCATCAGGTGGACGTGGCAGTCGGTTGCTGGTGCGAAGGTCATGGCGAGAGTTTGTACGTGCCGACCCCGGTGGCACAGAGCGTGTCTCCGGCGCGAATCTCGATGTCGGCGACGCCAATCGACCCGCCCTTTCGGCGGAGCCTCGCGTTCCCGACGAGCGTCTCTTCGCCGGCGTGGCTGAGGTAATCGACGCGCATGTCGATGGTCGGCGTGTACCGGCCCAGATTTCCGACGAACAGCGCCGCGCCGGTCAGGTCCACGAGCGCCGAGAGGACGCCGCCGTGGATGGCGGGCACGTCGGGGTTGCCGACGAGGTCCTCGTCGAACGGAATGCGCGTCGTGGCCGTGTCTTCGGTAACCTCGACGATTTCGATGCCGTGGGATTTGTGGAACGGCAAAATATCGAGAAGAGAGCGGGCGGTTTGCGTCCGGTCCATGGGGTCAGTTGTGGCCATCCGCTAATAGGCGTATGGCCACTTCCTGAGATATTCCTTGAGCTGGCCGAGCGCAGCCAGCACCCCCTTTGGCTCGACGGCCAGCACGATGATGATGACCGCGCCGAAGATGACGGGAATCAGCGCCGTCGCGTCGCCGGCGTACGCCGTGAAGAAGTTCCGCAGGTAATCGAGCAGGAACGACACGACGGCCACGCCGAGCAGCGCGCCCCAGACCCGTCCGAGGCCGCCAAACAGCAACATGACGTAGTGTTCCAGCGTCAGCTCGATGGTGAAGAAGCCGGGGTCCAAGAAGCCAATCCAGATGGCGTAGAGGCCCCCGGAGAAGCCAATCATGAACCCGCCGATGGCGAACGCGAGCAGTTTGTTCTGGAACACGTTGATGCCCAGCACGGCGGCCGCGAGGTCGTTCTCGTGGACCGCACGGAACGACCGGCCGATGCCCGTCCGACTCAGGTTGAGCGAGAGCATCGCAAAGAGAAGCATCGAGACGAGCGCGACGAAGTAGATGTCCGTCCGCGAACTCACCGAGACGAACCCGCCGATGAGGCCGACGTCCACGGGAATCGACTGCTGGACGCCGCCGTGGATAAACGTCGCCTTGTCGTTCAGGAAGAACCACTCGGCGATGAACTGCAGGGCGAGCGTCGAAATGGCGATGTAGAAGCCCTTGACGCGGAAGGCGGGCAGGCCGAAGGCCACCGCGACGCCCGCGGCGACGAGGCCGCCAATGACCATCGAGGGCAGCAGTCCCGCCCCCGTCCCGAGCATCCGCGAGGTGCTGTACGCGCCGATCGCCATGAACGCCCCCTGCGCGAGGACGATTTCCCCGGCGTAGCCGAGGATGACGTTCAGGCCGAGCACCGCGATGGCGAAGATGTAAATCTTCGACAGCAGCGACACCGTCCCGCCGCCCAGCACGAACGGGAGCAAGAACGGAATCGGCAGGACGAGTGCCAGCGCGATGCGCTGGGTTCGCCAGCGGAACAGGCCCATCCGTGACCCGTAGTCCGTGAAGTACTCACCGCAGGGCATGGGACACCTCCGCGATGGAAACGAGCGACCGGTTGAGTGAAGTGCAGAACATGGTCAAATCCTCTCGATGCGTTCGGTGCCGAACAGGCCGTAGGGTAACACGACGATGATGAACAGCAGGAAGATGAGCGGCAGGACGGGGCCAAAGCCCGGCCCCACGATTGGCTCGACGTAGAACGTCCCCAGCTCCTGGAGGAGGCCAACGACGATTGCCCCGATGAACGCTCCCGGCACGCTGTCCAACCCGCCGAACACGACGGCGACGAAGATGATGATGCCGGTGGTTTCGATGTTGAACCCGGCCCCACCGTTGGCCATCGCGAGCAGGATGCCGCCGATTGCGGTGATGGCAATCGACAGCGTCCACGCGATGATGATGGTGCGCTCGATGGAGACGCCGAGGGCCATCGCGGCCTGCTGGTCTGACGCCGCCGCCCGGAGAATCGACCCCGTGACGGTGTAACGGAAGAACAGCATGAGCGCGATGACGACGGCCAGCGAGAGCACGACGCCGATGGCGAACGGTCCGCTTATCTCCGCGCCGAGCGGGAGCGGAACGTTCCAGTCGGGTAGAATCGAGGCGGGATACGCCCGGAAGTTCGGCCCGACGAGGAAGCGGATGAACCCGCTGAAGATGCCACCCAGTGCGAGGGTGACGATGATGACCGACAGCACGGGTTCGCCGATGAAAAAGCGGAAGATGGCGCGTTCTAACAGGATGCCGAGCAAGATGCCGACCAGAATGGTCGCCACTAGCGCGCCAATGCCGCCAAGTCCGGCCACCGACCCCGATGGGACGAACCAGACGATGCTCGGCGCGGCGAAGATAGCGACGAAGTACGCGCCGACGAGCGCCAACTGCCCCTGGGCGAAGTTGAGCACGCCGGTCACCTTGTAGATGAGCGAAAACCCCATCGCGATGAGCGCGTAGATTGCGCCGATACCGATGCCCGCGACGATGGTCGCGAAGAGGTTGCCAGCGTCAACCATCAATTTTCACCTCCGTCGGTGGCGACGGCTTCGCCGGGTGATTCGAGGTCGATAATCGCCATTTCGCCGTGTTCGCGCGTCTCGCGGCCGTCCTGATACGTGATGGTGATGTCGATTTCGCATGCTTCTTTGTCGCTGTAGATGTCCTCGACGAGCGAGGCGTAGCGTTCGCCGACGACTTTGCGGCGAATCTTCCCCGTCCGCGTGAGTTCGCCGTCGTCGGGGTCGAACTCCTTGAACAGGACGATGAACTTTCGAATCTCGTTGCCTTCGAGGCGTTCGTTGGTCTCTTCGACCACCTCGGTGATGAGGTCGAGCACCTCGGGTTTCTGGGTCAGGTCGCGATAGCCGGTGTACTGGATGTCGCGCTGGTCTGCCCACTCCGCGACGTTGTCGTAGCGGATGTTGAGCACCGCAGCGAGGTAGTCGCGGCTGTCGCCGACGACCATCGCCTCCTTGATGTACGGGTTGAATTTCAGCTTCGTCTCGACGCTGATGGGTGCGATTGCCGTTCCGTCGGCGAGTTCGAGCACGTCGTCCATCCGGTCGAACACCTTCACGTGACCGTCCTCGGTGATGTCGCCGAAGTCGTCGGTGTGGAGCCAGCCGTCCTCGATGGCCGAAGCCGTCTTCTCGGGCTGGTTGTAGTAGCCGGAGGTGACCACGGGGCCGCGAACCACGAGTTCGCCACCCGGCGTGAGGCCTACTTCCACGTTCGGGAACACCTGCCCGACGGTGTCGGGTTGGATGTCGCCGTCGCGGTGCATCGTCACGAACCCACAGACCTCGGACTGGCCCCAGATTTGCTTGAGGCGCACCCCGAGGGCGTGGTAGTACTGGAAGTGTTCTTCGCCGAGCGGGCCGCCGCCGGTGTAGACGTTCTTCGCGCGCTTCAGCCCGATTTTGTCGAGAATCGGGCGGTAGACCAGCCAGTAGGCGAGCCAGTTTTTCGCCCGCAGCGTCGCGGGTGGGTCCTGGTCTGCCTTCTCGCCGGTGACGTACTCGGCGTAGGCCCGACCCCAGTCCATCGCCTTCTCGTAGGACCACCGCTTGAGGCGGGTCGTGTTCTCGATTTTCGCCTTGATGTCCGCGACCCACGCCTCGTAGGTGCGCGGCGAGGAGAAGATGATTTCCGGGCCGATTTCTCGCAGGTCTTCGCGCTCGGTATCGGGCTGTTCGGGGAAGTTCGCCGTCCAGCCGCCGACGAACGCGGCGGCGATGAGAATCATCTGCTCGCCGACCCACGCCATCGGCAGGTACGAGAAGTAGTCCGATTCCTTCGGAAGCGGGTCGATTTCGATGGCCGCGTTCGCGAGGTTGACGAAGTTGAAGTGCGACAGTTGCACCCGCTTTGGCGTGCCCGTCGTTCCACTCGTTGGCGAGAGCATCGCCGGCGACTGTGGGTTCACGGCGCGAATTCGCTCTTCGAGGTAGTCCCCATCGACCTCGCCGCTCTCCAGTCGTTCGCGGCCACGTGCCTCCACGTCGGCGTAGCTGACGATTTGTGGGTCGTCCTGCTCGTAGCGGAACATCCCGCGTTCGTCGCGGTAGATGATGGTCTCTAAGCCTGGGGCGTCGTCCGCGACGGAGAGCACCTTGTCCACCATCTCCTGGTCCTCCGCGAAGACGATGCGCGGGGAAAGGAGTTCGAGTTGCTTCCCGATTTCTTCGGGCAGCATGTCCTGGTAGTTCGGCGCGGCCATCCCGCCGAGGGACATCGCGCCGAGCCACGCCCACAGCTGGTGGGGGCGGTTGTAGCCAATCGTGAACAGTACGTCACCGTCGCCGAATCCGTACTCCTCCAGGCCGAGGGCGAACCACCGGACGCGGTCGTAGTAGGCCGTCCAGGTGAACTCTTGCCAGATGCCGAACTGCTTCCAGCGAAGTGCGACGTCGTCGCCGTGTTTCGCGACGTGGTCTATCAGAATCTCGGGCAGCGACCGGTCGGAAACGATGTCGATGTCGCCCTCGGGGGCGTTCGCCACGCGGTCTACGGTCACGCCGGTTGCCATCTCGTCCTGGGCCATCAGTCGACCCCCGTGTACACTTCCGCGACGAGTGGGTCCGCGGTAACTGCCTCGGGTGGCCCACGGGCGATAACCGCGCCCTCTTGTAAGACGATCATTCGGTCTGAGACGTCCGTGACGACTTCGAGGTCGTGTTCGATCATAACGACGGTCAGGCCTCGCTCCTCGTAGAGGTCGGTCAGGAACCGCACCATGTCGTACTTTTCCTCGAACGTGAGACCGCTCATGGCTTCGTCCAGAAGGATGACGTCGGGGTCGAGCGCGAGCGCCCGCGCGAGGTCGACACGGCGGCGAATCCCGAGCGGGAGGCTCGAAATCGGGCTATGGCGGTACTCCCAGAGTTCGAGATAGTCGATTATCTCCTCGACCTCTCGCATATTTTTCTCCTCTATGTCTCTGCCACCCCAGTAGAACAACATCGCCTCCAGCAGGTTCGGGCGACGGCTGATGGACTTGACCGTGATGATGTTCTCGATAACGTCCTCGCTCTCGAACAGTTCGAGACCCTGGAAGGTGCGCCCGAGACCGTTTCGCGCCCGCTGGTGGGACTTCATGGTCGTCACGTCCTGCCCGCCGAGGAACACCTGGCCGCCGGGGTCGGGTTCGTAAAAGCCGTTGATGACGTTGAGCAGGCTCGTTTTGCCAGCCCCGTTCGGGCCGACGATGGAGACCCACTCGCCTTTTTGGATGGAAATCGAAACGTCGTCGACGGCCGTCACCGCGCCGAAGGTTTTGGTGATGTTCTTACAGCCGAGGGCGGCTTCCTCCGGTGGAACCGGCGGCTCGCCCCGCACGTCGAAGGTCGATTGGCTCACAGTTCACCTCTCATCAGGTCCACCGTTTGCGGATCTTGTAGTGGCGAATGTCGGTGTAGCGCCCTTCTTCACGACTCGTTCCGAGGTAGAACTCCTTGATTTCCTCGCGATTCTTGAGCTTGTCCGCGGGGTCGTGGAGTTCGATTTGCCCGTTTTCCATGACGTAGCCGTAGTCTGCGATGTCGAGTGTGCGTTTGGCGTTCTGGTCTGCGATAATCATCGTGATATCCTCCTTGTGGTTGATTTCGACGAGTGTCTCGAAGATGTCGCGCACCAGTTTCGGCGCGAGACCGAGCGACGGTTCGTCGAGCAACAAGAGCCGCGGCCGGTGGAGCAGGGCGCGTGCGATGACGAGCATCTGCTGTTCGCCGCCGGAGGCGTACCCCGCCTTCAGATTCATGATATCGTTGAGTTGCGGGAAGTAGGAGAACGCGAGTTCGTAGTCCTCCTCGCTGAAGTTGAGGCGACGGCCCTGTCGGTAGAGGCCACACCGGAGGTTCTCCTCGACCGTCAGGTCGCGAAACGACCGTCTGCCTTCGAGAATGTGGGTCACGCCGCGAGAGACCATCTCGTTCGTCCCGAAGTTGGTGACGTCCTCGCCGTCGAAGTAGATGCGACCGCGAGACACCTCGCCGCGTTCGGTCCGGCCGATGCCGGAAATCATCTTGAGGATGGTACTTTTGCCCGCGCCGTTGGGGCCGAGCAGGGCGATGATATCGCCCTCGTTGGCCGCCATCGACACTCCCTGTACTGCGAGGAAGTGGCGGTCGTAGACGATTTCTGCGTTGTCGAGTTCGACAACCGGTGGGGTTTCTGGCTGGTCGCCCACTCCCGATTCAGTCGTCTGTGACTCGCTCTGGGTCATGATTAGAGCCCGATCCAGTCGTCGCGGCGGGGGAGTTCTGCCTTCGAGTCGAACTTCATCTCGCCACCTTCGACCTGGTAGATGCGGCCCGTCATGGTCGGGCGGCGGTCAGCCTCTTCGTAGCTGAACGGTTCTGCGAGGCCGAACACGTCCCAGTCTTGGGTTTCGAACAGTCCTTCGCGAATGTTCGCACCCGCCGAGGGGTCTAAGTCGAGGTTGTTTGCCTCTTGGATGCCCTTGAGCGCAAGCATCGCGTGGATGACCCCGCGGACGTAGTTCAGGTTCGCCACGCTCGGGTCGTTCATGTCACGACCCTCGCGCTCGAAGGAGGCTTCGATGGCAGCCTTGCCGTCGCCGCTTCCCTCCATGACCTCGCCGAACGTTTTGAACCCACTCACGTAGCGCACGCCCTCGAAGGTCTCCGGGGATTCCTGGACGCGCAGTTCGTCTACGGTGTAGGTCAGCCCCATGACGTTGACCTCGGGGTAGACGTCCTGTCGGTCCTTCAGCAACACCTGCATCGGCGCGGCCGTGTTCTGGTGGATGAGGTAGTCGATGCTGTCGTCTCTCGCCTTGCGCAGCTGGCTCGTCGCGGAGTTGGCAGTGAGCGGCAGGTCGATGTCGTCGCCAACTTCGAGGCCGAGTTCCTCGGCGTAGGCCTTCCCGCCCTCGACGGGAGCCTTCCCGAACGGGTTGTTCGAGAAGATGAAGGCGATCTTGCCTGGATCGTTGTCCGCAATCCACTTGAGGTGGGCGCGGGCCTGACTCGTGTAGTCGAGGTTACCGAAGAAGTTGTACGGCGCTTCCTCCGTGAGCAGATTCGCCGAGTACGATGCAGAAATGTAGACGATTTCGTCGCGGGCGACTCGTTGGGACAGGGCCTCCGTGTCGGCGGTCCCCCAGCCAATGATGATTGGCGGCAGGTCTCCAGAGGTAAACTCGTCGTAATTCTGTTGGGCCTGTGCCACGTCGTAGGCGTAGTCCACCCCGTTGTGGTTGATTTGCTGTTCGAGCAATCCTTCCTCGTTTATCCATTTGAAGGCGTCGCGGGACCCGAGTGCCGTCGGACGGCCCACGTCTGAGGTCGCCCCACTCTGGTCGTAGAGGCCGGGAATGGTGAGTGCGTTCGCGCCGCCGTCGCCACCACCGTTGCCACCCGTACAACCGGCGACGGTGACAAGGCCGGCCGCCGCTGCGGCCTGCATGAACCGTCGTCGGGTCTGATAGCTGTCAGATTGGTCTTGTGGGTCGGTAGTCTGTCTCATGTGACCATTCATCATTATTACTCCTGAAGAATGTTGGAATGTGTTGTTTTATACATTTCGGTCATCCAACCCCTTCCAGTTCCGTGGATTTTAAATTCTGCCAAACTGATTGACGGATTTACAATTTGGCTACGGAAATCTCGTGATTCGTTAGTTGCACGCCGGTGTGCGTCCACGGGAAACTTTCTTCAAAGCGCCGCGCGACACACTCTACGATGGACGACGATTGCATTTTCTGTAAGATTATTGATGGTGAAATTCCGAGTCGAACCGTCTACGAGGACGACCAAGTGCTGGCGTTCCTCGACGTGAACCCGCTCACGCGCGGTCACACGCTAGTCATCCCGAAATCCCACCACCAGACGGTCGCAGATCTCCCCGAAGACGTCGGCGAGGCGGTGTTCACCACGCTCTACCGACTCACGCCCGCCGTGGAATCGGCCGTCTCCGCAGACGGGTCGAACATCGGTATCAACAACGGTACGGCCGCCGGTCAGGAAGTCCAGCACGTCCACGCCCACATCGTTCCGCGCTTCGAGGGCGACGGCGGCGGTGCTATCCACTCTATCGTCAGAACGATGCCCGACCTGACCGACGACGAGTTCGACGACATCGCGGCGGACATTCGGGCAAACGCCGACTGAGCCTCCCCGCCTTTTTTGTACGATAGCCCGAATAGTTCAAAATATGGATATGAAGCCACAGTCGCTCGCCCTCGCCGGCGTCACCGGCGGGGCTGGAACGACGCGACTCACAGCCGAACTCGGGGCGACACTCGCCCGAGCAGGCCGTGACGTCGCGCTCGTCGATGCCGCCTACGCCACGCAGGGCCTCTCGAGATTCGTCGGCGGGGCGCTCGAAACCGACATCACGGACGTCGTCTCGGGTGAGGCGACCGTTCAGGAAGCCCTCAGCGACCTCCCGCTCGACCTGTCCGGTCGCCTCGCGGTGGCACCCGCACACGCCACCTTCGAGCAACTCGCCCGGGCGAAATCCGCGGCCGCCGCAGAACGCCTCGCCGACACCATCGGCGACCTGACTCGGGGGTTCGACGTCGTCATCGCCGATACGCCGCCGCTGGCCGCGAATCAGGCCGTCGCCGCCGCCACCGCCGCGGACGCCGTCGCGCTCGTCGCCCCCGCCACCCAGCGAGGCCTCGACGCCGTCCCAACCATTCCCGGCCGCCTGCAGGACGTGGGCGCGACCGACGATCACCTCATCGCGAACCGTGCCGATGGCTCCCTGTTCGCGAGCGAAACCGACCTTGCGGTGCCCGTCTGCGAAGACCAGGAGGTCGAAACACCGACGTGTGCGACCGCAACGACTGGCACGTTCGCCCCGGCCGTCGCTGCCGTCACCGAGGGCATTTTCGACACCAACCTCGGCCTCGACTTCGAGGAACCGGGCTTCCTCAAAAAGTACACCCGGTCGCGCTAGAAGAACTCGTCGCCGTCGCTCATCGTCTCGGCGAGGCACTCACGTTAGTCGAAACCGTTGCCCCGCAGTACACGTCACAGCGGTGTAGTCACGGTGAGTGTGGGTTTACTCACGAGGACAATCGGAATGGTGACGAGTTCAAGTGTCTGAAGTGCGGGAAGGAGTTGCACGCGGATTACAGTGGTTCGAGGAGAAAGCCCACGACTTCAGTCGTGGGAGGAAGTCAGAACGCTGCGCGGAATGTGGCGTGGCGACTTGTCCAAAACTGGCTCAAGTCTGGTTCTGGACGGGTCACCAGTCAACTGGCCTTGAAGTCAGGAACGGTGAACGCTAACGGCGATTTCAACGCCTCCGCCTAAGTGCGGTAGAGCGGGAGTTCACTGACAAGCCCCGACCCTTGAGGTCGGGGTTGTTGACCGTGCGCTCGACAGATGTTTCGCAATCTGGCGGGCTACAGTCGAGTAGGTCACGACGAGTAGCACGCTACTCGTTTCAGAAATGATTAGTGTTAAATTTATCGTCAGGCTACCGGGTGCGGACGGTTCGCTCGCCGTCTTCGGTGAGCGACACGTCCCCGTCGAACAGTGAGCGAATCATCGAGAGCGTCTGGTCGTCGTGTGCCCCCGGATTGATGTGGAAGTGGGCGATGGCGTCCGCGGCGAACAACCGACCCGTGAGCACGTGTAAGAATTCGTATGCCTTCTCCGGGTCTACGTACTGTAGGAGCGTCGTGAGCGAATCGAAGCAGACGACGATTTGGGCGTCCTGGTCGGCCCACCGCGTGAGCACTTCGCTGATTTTGATGCCGAGGCCGGTGAGGTCGCCGGCGCTCGCCACTGTCTGTATCGGGCCCTGTGGGTTCTCGCCGGCCGTACTTGCCGCCGCGGCCGAACGGACGCTGTCGCCGACGTTGATGATGGCGAGATCGTTTGGTCGTCCCGCCCCATGGCGGTGCCACTGGGTGAGGCAGCTATCGGGTGAGCGAGAATAGGCAACCCAGAGGACGTTCGTCTCTGCCGGGTTCTGCGGCGTCAATAGCTCCATGCACGCGTCGTCTGCCGCCGGTTCCATGGGCGGTGCGCACAGCAGTGTGCTCGTCGCCGTCACCAGATCGTCGTGGAGTGAGTTTCCCCGTGTATCCTTTTGGCTCACACTCGTTCACTCTACCATACGCGGGAACAGATAAAATCGTTGTGGTGATTCAGAGAGTCTTTATTTCTGATTCATATCATGCAGAATCAACGGGCTCGACGATAAACGAAGCCGGATTTCCGTGCAGCTCGACGATTCGCTGTCGCGCTTCCTCTCGGGAGGTTGACACGACGATGAGGCCGTCTACCGTGCCGTCGCCGCTCGCGTGATAGGGGCGAGCGCATCATCCGCGAACTCGGTCGCGTAGGTCCGGAGGACGCCGCGAACGCGCCGCTCCATGCTCGCGAGGTCCGTCTCACCCTGCTCAAAGGTAGCCAGCGCGTCCTCAATGTTCCGCAGGGCAGAAATCCGGTCCATCTACGTCGTCCGAAGGTGGTCGGTGCGCGGTTCGTACACCTCGCCTTTCTGTTTGAGCTTCTCGATTTCGTGTTCGGCCTTCGAGTGGTCCATCCCGATTTCCTCCGCCCGGTCTAACACCACGTCGATTGGCGCACCGTCCTCGTATTCGTCTTCGATTTCCTTGATGAGGTTCTTGATGTTCTTCACGCGGTCGCGCTGGGTCTTCGAGCGGCCCGTCTCGACCACGTCGGCGTCGAACTGCCCGGTCTCCGGGTCGACCCCGATGTCCTGGAGACACGACCGGACGAGTTCGATGACCCGCTCTGCGTCCTCTGTTTCGACGGTGTCAGAGAGGCGAACCCGCGCGCTCGCCTCAGAGAGCCGGACGAGCCCCTCGAGTTTACGGGCGGTCACGGGAACCGGGGCGTCCTCGTCTGCACCCTTCGACCGCAGGTCCACGTAGAAGTCACGGATGGCCTGTTTGGCCTCGTCACTCATCGTCGGATAACACGTGCGTTTGGAGAACGCGATGTACTTGCGGAGCAACTCGGCGTCGATGACGGGCGCCACCTCCTCGGTCACCTCGTTTACCTGCTGTTCGGTGAAGTTAGAGGAGTTCGTGTGCGTGCGGTGGGTGTGCAACTCGCCTGCGTAGTTCGTCCGCAGGATGTGCTCTGCGAGTTCTGTGTCCTTCTCCGCGTCCGGCTTGTCCGTCACCGTGAAGATGAGGTCGAACCGGGAGATGAGCGCCGGTTCGAGTTCGATTTGCTCCCCGATTGGCTCGTACGGGTCGAACCGGCCGTACTTCGGGTTCGCCGCACCGAGCAGCGAACACCGCGATTTGAGCGTCGCGTTGATGCCTGCCTTGGAAACCGAAATTGAGTTGTGGAGCACAACTCCCTGACTGACGAACGTATTGGTTGGCTCAACAGTCACGTCGTACACCCACGCTGTTTCGTACTCACCGGCGTTCGGAACGACCTCTACATCCGTGACACGATAGTACCGGAGTTCACATCCCGCTTCTAGTTCGCAAATTCGCTGTTCAGCTTCTTCGAGAGCTTGTTGCACAGTTGCGTGTGCACGGTTCGTCAGTTGTTCACGCGTTTGCTCGTCATAGCCACCCGCCTCTGCGTAGTGAACAGTGCTCGTCGTCACGCCGTCCAATCGTTCGGCGAGTTGACGGCCGGACCAGTTGATTGTCGTCCGAATCGTAGCGAGAGTAGTTGCGTTTTCGAGTTCTTGTTCGACCACTTTTACGCGATCGCGAATCTCTGCAATCTCCTCCTGCACGGTTTCCACCCGAATGCCGAATCCTTCATCGAGCGTCGGACGGAACTTCCCGGTGAGATTGAGACCGACGAGTTTCCGAAGGCTGCGAATCTCTCGTGCCACGTCTGTTGGCAAGACGTCATGGTGTCTCGGAGTGGCGTCGCTTCGGTCTGCAAACGCGACAGCATCGTCGTATCGGTCGTCTGTTGGTTCGACTACCGCATCGACGAATTGCCGGATTGAATCGCCCATCACGTACACTTTCCACGAATTTTCGGCGATATCGTGGTGGATACGGGAGCCAACGCCTATCTTCGCAAGCGCATCCGCGTAGTCTTCTGCGAGCCCTTCTGACGCCGTCGAAAATGACATGGCTTCACTTTCGACCCCACCGTCACCGGCGAATACACCGACCAGGAACCGGCGAATGTGTTCCTCTGACGCTCCGAGCACCTTCGCTGGAATTCGCTTGTCGCGGGCCGTGTGCATGAACTCGGGGAAGTTCGCCTCAAACCACCGGTACAGTTTGGTTGAAACCCACCGCTTTGTCACTGTTCCTGCGGCATTCACTGCGTCGGTACTTTCGATCGCAAACGTGCTTCGTGCGAGTGTCGCTGCCCGTTCGAGTAATCGTTGATCCTGATTTGAGAATCCGATTTCGTGGCTGGAGCCAGCATACGAGTGCCCCTCGGCAACAAGGAGTCCAAGAAGCTCCGCGAGGTCTGGCGTAAGTGACTCGGGAAGTCGTACATCTTTCTCATTCCCCTGTACTGGCTCGTCAACTAGCGTGACACCAGCCGCAGAGTTTGGGAGTTTTCGTGGTGCTGGGACGAAATCACCGGCCGAAATGTCTTGCGCTTCGACCGTCTCAACGTCACTTCCTGCGACGAACATTGGATGTTCCGGCGTAACCATCACCTCTCGTCCGTTCGAAAACCGCACTCTCACGAACTCGTCGGGTGCCTCGTGGCGGCTGACTCGGTCAACAGGGTGTTTCGTCGTCTTATTCGACTCGAAATCAACAGAATGGACTTGCGTATCGTCGACCGAAATAATCTCACAGTTAATTCCATCGACGACTGCATCTGGATTGGCTGCCATCTTGGAATCAACAAACTCGCCGATTTTCACGCGTCGTCCATCAGCAAGCAAAATCTCTGAATTTGGGTGATATGACTGCTGTTCCAGCGCTTCGTGCATCGCAGAGCGGTCTTCCGATCGCATCTTATCGAGTTCGTCCACTGCAGCAATTCCTTTGTCTGCGAGGACGAGCGCACCTGCTTCGAGCGTCCACTGCTGGCCGTCACCGAAGTCGTCGCGCACCGCAGCGGCGGTGTTGTGCGTCACCACACCGTTCCCGATGAAGTTGTGCGTTTCAGGAACTGTGAGGTCAAACACTTCTTTCGTACCTACATCTGCCGCTTCGACGACGCGGTCCCAGCAGAGACTGGCGTCAACGACTTCGCGGACAAGGGGTTCTGCGTGTCCGAGGTCAACGTCTTCGAGTATCGCTCTGGCGCGCTCACGGCCTGGATTGTCCCCGCGTGTCACGTTGGTGTGGTACGCACCACCAGCGCCGTCAGTAGCGACGAGTGCCGACCCCACTGGAATCGTCTCTCCGCGTCTTGTCGCGCCGTTGGTGATCTTTTCGAGCGACGCTTGCTTTGGTGTGACCTCGAAACCGATGGTCGCGGCGTAGCGGTCGATATTCGAACCGTATATCTCGACGAAATGCTGCACGTGCTTGGACTCAATAGTCTGGCCATCGGCTAACGTATACGTTCCACGTCGATCGCGTTCCCGTCGTCGTGCGCGGACGCCATAGGTCTCTAGCATCAGCTGAACCTGTTCGGCCAACCCTTCGCTGATCGTTGAGAGAAGGATACTGGACCCACCGTTTTCACGGACTGAGACGGCTCCGTCCGCGTCCATCAGTCCTCGAAGGAATGCGTTGGCGTGCTCTGCTGTCGTGAGCTCAGGTGCCAGTTCGAGGTTGGCTTTTGGCGTCTCCATCCCAGCATTGGCGAAAAGGCGTGCAATCGTTGCGCTGTTAACCCTTATACACGAAACACGGCCTTCCTGTCGTTCGATGCTTGGGTGCTTATCGAACTTCTCGGCGAAGATAGTTGCTGCCCGCTTTAGTACCTCCTCATCGCTATTAGAGAGCCGAATTAATCCCCGATTCCCGCGCCGGCGGTCCAGAGAGATATCACCGTCGCCAAAGACGAGTCCAAGAAGATACATGAGTTCCTCGTCGAACGTTTTTGGCACGGTGATGCTGTCACCATGTCGAATCATGAGGCGATCGAATGTGATATCTTCACGAGTCATCCCAACCGCATCGAGCATCGTGTCGAGTTTTGAAAGAGGGACGTGTCGGTTTCTGAGGGAGTCATAGATGAAGTCCTCTGAGAGGCCCAGTGTTGTCGCTGCTCCACGAAGGTGGCCAAACTCTGTGCAGAGGGCCGCACGAATCGTCTCAACTGATTCGTCGGTCAACTTCACTTTCTCGGTGGTGAGTTCGAGGAGTTTCCGAACCGGGATCTCAGTTCGCTCGAAGTCCCTGTACTTTGGAATCGCGACGTAATCTCCCGGCCCAATATCTGAAATCTTGACCCACTCCATACCGTGTTCGCCGCACGTCAAGAGTGGCGTGTTCTCGGATGCAGTAAGCGACTTTCCGTGGGCGGTTTCGATGCGTCTGCAGGGCTTTTCTGGCATCCGCCAGACGTGCGATGAAGCGCGTTCATCTACCACACCGGTTCTGCGGTCGAACGTTTGTAAACCAATAGCTTTCAGTGCGCTCGTCTCTTCTGTCACCGGTTCAGGGTGTTCGTCAATCGCAAGATTCCGAATCTCCTGGAATCCGTTTTCGGTGTGGATTCGCGTGTCACCAGTCACACAGAGACCCGCAGAGGACGAACCCTTGCCCGAGGTGTAGACCGACCGCGGTGCGATGTTTCGGATGTACTGGAGCATCGCGGAGTTGTGCGACACAATGTTGTTCGTCAGGTAGTTGTGAGTCCCCTCAATTTCCAGGTCGTACACCCATTCATAATCTGGTTCAGCAATTTCGATGGACTCGATTTGTTCCCACCGGATGTCTCCCTCGACAAGTTGCTTGAGCGCGTGTATCTCATCAGCGACTGCTATTCCGTCTTCAATTCGCTCGTTTATCACTGCACGCGCTCCGGACACATAGCCGCCGTCTGCAATGACTTCGTTTCGCTCGTGAAGGCTCACTGTCCGCTGTGAAACGCCAACGTCGTCAGCAATTGCCTGCTGTGAGATGTTCAGATCGGTGCGTGCTGTTTTGAGGCTCCCCCATTCGGGTTGGAGGTTCTGCTTGAGCGCGTAGAGTTCATCTAATCGGCTTTCGAACGCCGTAATGACTGATCGGAGCGCCTCACGGGAGGGGTTTCTGTCACCGCGTTCGTAGTGCTGGTAGGTTGACCGAGGAACACCGCAGTCGAACTGTGACAGTGCTAATGCGGTACGTATCTCCTGTAGCTGCTCTCCAATATCCGGAATCACATCGACGTTGGTATTCTCTGGTACGTCGGCAAATGCCTGTGATGCAACGGTTTTTCGCTCGGTTACGAATCCAACTTGTTCAACATACTCACTGAAGTCCGAACCACTGATTCGGAGCCGGAAACTCTCGTTGTGTCGTGGTTTCAAGTGAGCGCCAATACCGATCGACGCGAGCAACGACTTCACGCCCTCTAACAGCTTACGACTCATCGAACTGACCGTAATCTCTCGCTGCGTGGTTGAAACGTGGCCTTCGGCCTCAACATAGGCTTTCAGGAACGCTGCTTTCACTTCCGGACTTGTGCTGAACAGCGCCTGTGGAACGTGCTGTTCTGCAGATCGGTTGAGGATGGCAGGCTCCAGATTTTCGAGGAAGCTTACAAACTCACTAGCTGAACAGACAACTTCTCGCGCCTGTTCATCTGGGCGTCCTTCGCGTTCAGACCACGTCAGTCCTAATCGCTCGAACCCGTCGGCGACGTCGTCGAGAATCTCGCGGTCGTTGTTCGTGATGGTGACCGAGCCGCTGTGCTCGTCATTTCGGTACACGTGACCCTCTGCGATGATGTAGCCAATGAGCCGCGCAAGTGACGGCGTCCAGGTTTCTGGGAGGGACAGACGAACGGCATTGTTCGCTCTCGACCGTCGATAGTCGACGGAAAGTGTATCGTCCCACGTGGTTGGTATGTGCCGAGGTGTCGCGATAAATTGCCCTTCGGAGAGCGTTCCTGCCTTGCGAGCCGAGAATCTGCCATCCGACTGCACAAACAATGGGTGGGACGGAGTCACCTCTATCTCGCTTCCGCTCGCGGTTTGGATGCGATACATCCGATCAGGTGCTTCGCGCTTCCAGACTTTCGTGGCTCGCTTTTGCGTCAGGGTTCCGTCTAAATCGACCGAAGGGACTGGGAAATCAACCGCTTGGTACACACCGTCGTCAATTGGTTTCGGATCCGTGAGATTTGACTCGACCAGCTCTCGAATCGTTACCTCTGTGCCGTCTGCGAGCGTGACTTTTGTATCGCCTTTGACGCACTTCCCGGTCCCTGGGTCACCGATGAGGAGCATGTGCAGGTCGCCACGAATCCGCGACCCGTCGGGGAGGTGTTTGGTCACGCCAGAGAACAACTGGAGAATCATCGCTAACTTCTCCTGTTCGTACCCGAAGATGGAGGGTGCAATCGACCCCACCATCTTGTCGTAAATGTCGGGTTCCTGGGAGAGTTCGATGATGTCCTTTTTGTCCTCCTCGGTGATGTCCATCTCCTCGAACTGCTCGTCCTCGACGACGATGGAACTGCCCTCCATGAACACGTCGAACATCGGGGATTTCTCCTGGTTGTTGCCCTGTTGTTCGAGGTGGAGGACGCCCGTCACGCGGACGTGGTCACCGGCGGTCACTTTGCCCGTGATGTCGTCTTCGATGTGGATGTCGATGCTCTGAGGTGTCTCCCCGCCGCGAAGTCCCTCGGGGCTCTCTTGGACCCGGAGCTTCTGGGCGTCGATGAACTCAGACTGGTCGAAGTTGATGCGAAACGGCCCCTGTCGTTCACAGCCCTGACACTCGTGGGGTTCCTGGAAGTCGCCGCCGGCCTGCTGGATGAAGGTCAGCGTGCCACAGCGCAGGCATTCGAAGGCGGCTTCCTGAATCTTCGGTCGAACGTCGGTGGCCTTGCGGACGATGCCCTGCACCGCGATGAGTCGGCCGCGGTGTCGTGCCCGAATCTTCCGGATGTCCGTCGCCTCCGGCAGGTTCTTGACCCGGACGTGCGCCCGGCCGAGGCCGACGTCAACCGGCAAGTCGTACATCCGCAGCGCCTCCTCTGCGTACTGTTGGAGTTGTCCCGGCTGGGATTTGTAGTCGTCAGCGAGGTCCGGGTCGAACCGATAGAGGTCCTGATAATCGATGTAGAGCGACCGCTGCTCGTTTGGGTACTTCTGGGCGAGTTCCCCGATTGCGTCGCGGTAGTAGTTCCGGTAGAACTCTTCGAATCGCTCGATTAGCTCTGCGTTTTCCGCGTGCGCCATTCAAGGAAAATGTAATCCACCATCGGCTAAGTAGTTTGGCAAAGGGCAGACTGAAAGTGAATGCCACCCGGGCGAACCCCTAAATAGGAAGCCGACATCGCCTCACTCAGTGATTCGCTGATGCCCGGCCCCGTCTTTCTTCCCGGTGAGAACGTCTCCCTGCATACCGTCGCCCGCGACGACCTGCCGTTCATCCAGCGACACGCGAACGACCCCCGCGTCTGGCACTCGCTCGCCAAAGCGAACCCAGTGAACGAACTTCAGGAAGAGCAGTGGTACGAATCGTGGAGCAAAGGCGACGACGCCAAACTCCTGATTTGCGCGGACGGCGACCCCGTTGGCTTCGTCAGCCTCACGGATTTCGATACGGTTCACGGGTCGGGCCAACTCGGCTACTGGATCGCTCCCGACGAGTGGGGCAACGGCTACGCCACCGAGGCCGTTTCGCTCATCACCGACTACGGATTCGGCCACCGACGCCTCCACAAAATCATCGCTTACGTCTACGACTTCAACGAGGGGTCAAAGCGCGTCCTCGAAAAGCTCGGGTTCAGGCAGGAAGGCCTGCTCCGCGATGGCGGCTTCATCGACCACGAGTACATCGATTTACTGCTGTATGGGGTGCTCGAAGACGAGTGGCGAGCGCGCCAGGGCTGATCTTTAGAGATACCGCTCGACGAACGTCCGGTGCTCCGCGGCCCGCTCGTCTCGCTCCTCGCTTGACGCATCCTGATACCACAGCGGGAGACAGGCCATCGCGCCCAGCCGAGTGGTGAGGCTGTAGACTGCCATTCGCTCTCGGGTCGCCTCGTCGAACGCCCACCCACTTCGCGCCTCGGTGTAGGCCGTCCTGAAGGTCTCGCGGAGGGTTGCCGTCTGCTCCGGTCCGTCTTCCTCCGGATGCAGCAGGTAGAATTCCGTCTGTGCGAGGTTGTACGCCGGCTCTGCCGCAGACAGATTCGCCCAGTCGAGAACCGCCTTCGTCGCGCCCGTCTCCGGATCGACGAGCAGGTTCCCAAGGCGGTAGTCCCAGTGGCAGTAGGTCGGTGCTTCGGGTTCCGACAGCGCGGGAATCGCGTCCCGGAGATACTCCCGTACGCCCGGCACGAGGTCGGCGAACCGCTCGGGTTTCTCCGCGAGGTCCGGGAAGAAACCGCCCTCGGCTAAGCTGTCGAGCGTTCCCTCACTGTCCGCCAGCACCTTTTCGCGCAAATCGTCGTAGCGAGGGTGTTCGTCAGTATCCAGGACGGCCAGTTCCTCATCCCGAACCCCGACTTTCCCCGCGCCATCGAGCGGGCCGAGCTCGTGGAGTTCCGCGAGATTTTGACCCGCCTCTCGGAGAATCTGCGTCCGGGCATCGAAGGAGAGTTGGCTCGCCTCGCCTTCGAAATTCTCCCCCTCGACGTATTCCATCAGATAGAACGGCGCGGGAAACCGCTCGTGGTCGTCACAGTAGCCGAAAACCTCCGGGACGGGAATGGTCGTCTTCAGTCCGACCAACGCGAGCAGTCGCGGTTCTGCCCGTGCAATGACGGGGTCCACGAAATCAGCCGTCGTCGCCTTGAGTACGACCACTCGTCGCTCGAAGGACGTTTTCACGTCGAGTTTCGCGACGAAATCCGTGCCGTGGGGGCTTCGTTCGACCGATTCGGCCTCCCAGTCCGACTTGAGGTTCTCGACCATCTCCTGCACTGCCGCGTCGGAAATTTCCGCAGAATCGTTGCCCGTCGCCGTCGTCATACGCTCACTTCTGATTGAACGTGTAGAAGTTTTGTGGTGATGGGTACGGAACCACCCGGATTTGAACTCGGTCGCAACGTTGCGAGTTGCTCTCTGCTCAAACTGGTTGCTGTCCATTTCTGCCTCCTCACGTGCGTTCGTCGCACAGAAATGGGACCACCCGGATTTGAACCCCAGTCGCTGTCGCTCCTTTGTTCAAATCCGCGGCTCGTCAGAAGGCTCTCGCTCGCCAATTTGCTCGCGAGAGAATTATGGGACCACCCGGATTTGAACCAGGGTCACAGCGTCCCAAACGCTGAAGGATACCAAGCTACCCCATGGTCCCGCATTACTGGCTTATCGGCAGCAGTTGTAAAGGGTTTCGTTCCGCGTCTGTCGGTTTGCTACCGACCTACACGCCCCAAATCATGTAAATGCCCACTGTCGTCACGACGGCGAACACCAGTTGCAGCGGCGTGCCTACCTTCACAAAGTCCATGAATTTGTAGCCACCCGGCCCGTAGACGAACAGGTTGGTCTGGTAGCCAACGGGCGTCATGAACGCCGTCGAGGCGGCGAACGTCACCGCGAGGACGAACGAGAAGGCGTTCGCGTCGATGTCGGCGGCGGCCTGAATCGCCACCGGAATCATGAGCACCACGCTCGCGTTGTTGCTGATGATGTTCGTGAGCAGAGCCGTTCCGATGTAGAACACGCCGAGCACGCCGATTGCTGGCAACACGTCCGCAGACATCACGATGAGGTTGGCGAGGAACTCTGCTGCGCCCGTGCGCTCCATCGCGATGCCGAGGGGAATCACGCCCGCGAGCAGGAAGATGACGTCCCACTGGACGGCTTCGTACACCTCTGGTGGGCGGAGACAGCCGGTTGCGACCATGGCAATCGCCCCGCCGAGTGCGGAGACGACGATGGGCACGACGTTGAGCGCGGCGAGCGCGACGACGCCGACGACGATGCCGACGGCGATTGGAATCTTCGACTCACGATAGTCAGGGCGTTCGACTTCCTGGGCGATGATGAAGTTTCGATTCCGGCTGAGGCGGTTGATGCTTTCGGTGGTCGCCTGCACGAGCAGCGTGTCACCCGCCCGAAGCGGGGAGTTGTCCATCCGCTGGCGGATGAGTTCCCCACCACGACGCACCGCGAGGACGGTGGCGTCGTAGCGCTGGCGGAAGTTCGCCGTCGAGAGCGACTGCCCGACGAGCGCAGAAGAGGGGGCGACGACCATCTCGACCAGGTTGCGCCCTTCGCCCATCTTCTCCAGTTCCTCGTCGGTGACCTTGACTTCGGGAAGCAGGTCGAGGCCCTCCGCGTCGAGGAGTTGGACGAGCGTCCGGCGGTCGGTACGCACCGCGAAAATGTCCCCCGCCTGAATCGTCTTCGGGCCGAGTGGTTCGAGGAAGACCGCATCGTTGCGAATCAGTTGAATCAGGTCCACGTCGAAGTCCGTCTCCTTGAGCGCTTCCTGGACGGTCTGGCCGATGATGGGCGAATCCTTGCGGACGACCACTTCGGTCAGGTACTCGGCCATCTGATACTCCTCAGTCAGGTCCTCTTCCGGCTTGATACGCTCTGGGAGGAGGAACCGGCCGACGACGAGCAGGTAGATGATGCCGACCACGGTCACGATGGCCCCGAGTTGCGTGAACTCGAACATCGTAAACGACCGCCCGAGCAGTCGCCCCGAGAGGTCAGACGCGAGGATGCTGGTCGAGGTTCCGATGAGCGTCAGCATCCCGCCGAACATCGAGGCGTAGGAGAGGGGAATCAGGAGTTTCGACGGCGAGGTACGTCCCTTGTGCGCGAGGTCGGTCACCATCGGCAGGAGAATCGCCACAGCTGCCGTGTTGTTGATGAACCCCGAGATGGGGCCGACGATGCCCATCGTCGCGAATAACTGTCTGCTCTCGCTTTCGCGTGTATATCGCCCCACCCACGTCCCGAGCATCTGGACCACGCCGGTTCGCTGAATGCCGTAGCTCAGAATGAACATCGCGAGGACGGTCACCGTCGCCGGACTGGCGAACCCGGAGATGCCGTCTTCGGGTGTGATGCCGGTCAGCGGCCCGAACACCATCAGCGCGACCATGATGCCGATGGCGGTGATATCGACTGGGACGGGTTCGGTTGCAAAGAGGAACAGCGCTACGAGGATGATGGCGAAAACCACCAGGGCTCCTGGGTCAAGCGCTGTTACTACCACAGCAGTATGTATTTTGCAACTGCCAAAAAGAGTGCGGTCGTCAGGATTCCTCGTCGCGCAACTCGATGTTCGCCACGATTTCGTACGGGTCGAGGCCCTTCCGAATGCCGTCTAACATGGCGAACGCCTCGGGCGGCGAGAGGAAGTGACGCGTCACCGCCCGCCCGAGGGGTGTCGGTTCGAACCCGTCGATGAACTCGTACTGGAGGAGTTTTCCGATTGCGTGTTTCGTCGAGAAATCGCCGAGCATCCGGTCATTCAGGCGCTTTGCGCCCTTCCCCGCAACGACGAGGTTCGCGAGCGTCTCCTCGATGGCGGCGTCCTCGTCGTACGGCGTCCGCACCGATTCCATCTCGTCTTTGAGCAGGGTGAAGGCCACCTCGTCCTCAGAGCGCTCCATACTGCCGTGGTAGGACCCGTCCGGCTCGACGAGCAGGTAGACGACACCCTTGTCGTGGTAGTCGGGGCGGCCCGCACGCCCGAGCATCTGGTGGAACTCCTGGACGGAGAGCCACTCGATACCCATCGCGAGCGAGTCGAAGATGACCTGCGAAGCCGGAAAGTCGACCCCAGCGGCCAGTGCGGCTGTCGTGACGACTGCCGCCAGTTCCTGCTCTGCGAACATCCTTTCGACCTTTTTCCGCCGCTTGTAGTCGAGGCCGGCGTGGTACGGCGCGGCGTTGTACTCGAGTTTTCGCGAAATCTCGTGACAGCGCCGCCGGGAGTTCGTGAAGATAATCGTCTGCCCTCGGTAGCCCTTCGAGGACTTGGTGTCGAAGGCGCGTTTGACGAGTTTGTTTTCGATGCGCGGCTTCTCGGCCCCCGAGGCGAACGTGACGTGGCGCTCGATTGGCACGGGCCGCTCTTCGAACTCGATGAGCGTGGCTTCCAGCCGTTTTGCCAGCCACTTCGGGTTGCCGACGGTTGCAGAGAGGTAAATCCACTGCGCCCCCTTGTACGACTGCTTGCGTTTTGCGCGCTGCTCGCAGTAGTGTTTCAGCCGGGCGATGAGGCCGTCGAGGCGGTGGCCTCGCCCCTCGTCTTCGAGCATGTGCACCTCGTCGATGACGACGGTGCCGATGTCACCGAGGTCCTTGCCCGTCCGCAGCGCGTGGTCGATCCCCTCGTAGGTTCCCACAATTACGTCGGCGTTCGGGTCGAAGCGGTTGCCGTTGTCCTGGACTCGGCTCGCGCCGACTCGAATCGTGACTTTGCCGAGGTGGCCGTAGCGTTTCTTGAAGTCCTCGTGTTTCTGGTTCGCGAGGGCGACGAGGGGCACGAGAAACAGCATCTTCCCCTTGTTGTTCAGGTGGTTGTTGATGCCGGCCATCTCCCCGATGAGCGTCTTGCCCGTCGCCGTCGCGCTCACGACGAGTTGGTCGTTGCCGTCGAGCAGCCCATTTCTGACCGAGAGGCTCTGGACGGGGAGCAAGGTATCGAACCGGTCTGCGAGGAGGTCCTTGATGCCTGGGTGCATCTTGAGTTCGTCCGTCTTGACCGGGTTGACGTCCTCGACGGTGGCCGAAATCTCGTCGAATTTCGTCAGGTCGGGGTCTAAGTTCCCCTTGAGCAGGTTCGTGATGCGCTCTAAGTTCTGGACCGAAAGCAGGAGTTCTTCGAGGCGTTCGACCGCCGTCGCGGTCAGGTCGCCCTGGAAAGAGAGTTCCCGTTCGAGTTCGCGTTTCGCACAGTCGGTACAGATGTGCTCGCGGTCGGTTTCGATGGCCGTCTTGCTCGTGAGCGGCGAGTACCGTCCTTCACCAGCACAAATCCGACAGGTGCGCACGCGAGTGGCTTCGAGTTGGTAGCCGGCGAGCATCTCTCGGAGTTCTTCTGCTGCGTGCTGGGAGGTCTGCTCTGAGATGCGGATACGCGTGGCTCGCCGGGCGATCTCGACGAACTGGTCGGGGCTGCGTGGCTCCTCGCTCGACCCGCGAATCACCCGAAAGCGGGCGGGTCGCGGACCGGCGTTCGTCTCTTTGAGTTCGAGCCGGGCGCGAAAGACCCGCTCTCCGTCCCGCATGACGGATACGAGGTAGTAGTCGCCAACCTCGTGGAGGAACAGCGTGTCGACCCGGGCGAGCTGCTGTGACACGTTCGCGAATACGCGGGCCGGGGTACTTAGGCCGCTCGCTACTCGACGAGTTCGATAGCGTCGTCACCGTTCGGAACCGCACAGAGGAACGACCCCTCTTCGTCGCTCTCGTTTAGGTACCAGTGGACCACGCCCGCGGGAATCAGTAGTGAGTCGCCCGCGGAGACGGTGTACTCCTCGTCGCCGATGCCGACGGTGTACTCTCCGGCGAGGACGTACTGTTCGTGTTCGACTTCGTTCGTGTGTTTCGGGACGGACGCACCGGGGTCGAGGACGAATCGTCGGATGGCGAAATGCGGAGCCCCTTGGTCCTCGCTCAGGAGGACGCCTTTTTGCATTCCCTCGGCCGCGCCGACGGGTTCGTACTCGATGTCTGCGGCGCGACGCACGAGGGGTACTGGCGTTTCGGTCATACGTCCTCTACCCAGCGCGTCGGGTTAAGATTTGGTCACGTCGCCCCACCAGCACATATCTCGACTGAAACGTGTAGCTTTCTGACAGAGCACGCGCTCTTAAGGCGATTGCGCGCTTACCATGGGGCATGCGTAGTTTCCAGATCGGGCGGCTCTTTGGCATCCCGATCAAACTCGACCTGACATTTCTGTTGGTCCTGCCAGTGTTCGCCTGGCTCATCGGAACGCAGGTCGGGCTGTGGGCGGGGACGTTGAACGACCTCTGGGGGACGGGTATCGACCCGGCGAATCTGAACGGCAGCCAGCGCCCGCTCATTCTCGGCGCGGTCAGCGCCGTTGGCCTGTTCGTCGGCGTCGTCCTCCACGAACTTGGCCACTCGCTGGTCTCGATGCGGTTTGGCTACCCCATCGCCTCCATCAAACTCTGGCTGCTCGGTGGGGTGGCCCAGCTCACCGAGATGCCCGAAAACTGGAAGCAGGAACTCCTCATCGCCATCGCCGGCCCCATCGTCAGCATCGCGCAGGGAATCATCTTCTACCTCGTGCTTATCTCGATTCCCGGCTTCAGTGACCCCATCAAGTTCGTGATTGGCTACCTGGCGCTCACCAACTTCGCGCTCGCGGCGTTCAACCTCCTGCCGGGCTTCCCGATGGACGGTGGCCGCGTGCTTCGCGCCCTGCTCGCCCGGAATCGCCCCTACGCCCAGGCCACCCGCATCGCCGCAGAAGTGGGCAAAGCGTTCGCCATCTTCCTCGCGCTCATCGGCCTGTTCGGCGGCGGTGGCATCTTCATGGTCGCCATCGCTTTCTTCATCTACATCGGAGCCTCCTCAGAGAGCCAGCAGATGACGATGAAGGCCGCCTTCGAGGGCGTTCGCGTCCGCGACATCATGACGCCAGAAGACCAGGTCGATTCGGTGAGTCCGGACAACTCGGTCACGGAACTGCTCCGGCGGATGTTCGCAGAGCGCCACACCGGCTACCCAGTCATGCGAAACGGCGAACTCGTCGGCCTCGTGACTCTCGGCGACGCCCGCGAAGTGAAGGAAGTCGAACGCGACGCCTACACCGTCTCCGACGTGATGAGCGACGAACTCCACACGATTTCCCCAGAGAGCAACGCGCTCGATGCCCTCCAGCGCATGCAACAGAACGGCATCGGTCGCCTGCTCGTCGTCGACGAATTCGGCGGATTCCTCGGCCTCATCTCGCGGACGGACCTTATGACCGCCTTCGACATCATCCAGTCGAGCGGGCCGACGCAGGTACGCCCGGGCCGCCCGGCGGTCGACCCACCGACGAAGCCGTTCGACGACCCTTCTCAGTAATCAGACCGTCTCGATTTCGTCGCGCAACCACGTTTCTGCGGCGTCGAGTGCCGCCGCGTCCTCGCTTCTGAGTTTCAGCCGATTGCGCCGCTGTTCGCGGTTCGGATAGCAGCCGATTTCCACGTCGAACCGTTCTCGCACCGCACCGAGTACGCCGAGCAACTGCCCCTCCGGCGTCGGCGTGTAGAGCGTCCGCGTCTGCATCGCGCCCGAAAATTCGTCTGCCACCTGTTCGAACATGGCCTTCATCTCCGAGGGGATTCCGGGGAGGGCGTAGACGTTGTTCGCGACACACCCCGGCGAGAGGCCCGCGTCGTTGACGAGCACCCGCGCCCCCTCGGGAATAGAGGCTTCCGCCTCGGCATCGATTTCGAGGTCAGGATAGCGGTCTGCCACCTCGGCGAGTCGCTCTTCGACGGCGACGAGCGCCGCGTCGTTCACCACCAACTCCCGGTCGAAAGCGCGGGCGACGGCTGCCATCGTCACATCATCTGGCGTGCCGCCAAGGCCGCCGGTCACGACGACGGCGTCGAACTCGGTGCTGTAGGCCCGGACGTGGTCTGCGATGACTTCCTCGTCGTCGGGAACCACGAGAATTCGCACGACCGAGACGCCCCGGTCGCCCAACTGCCGCGCCAGCCACGACGCGTTCGTGTTATCGATATCGCCAGCGAGCAGTTCGTCGCCGACGGTCAACAGCGCAACGTGCATGGGTGCTCTCGTGGCTGGAGTGGGTTAAGCGATTGCGTGAAACGTGCACGATAGACCCCTTCGCTTCCAGTGGAGAATAATGATGGTTCGAGAAACCTGCGTGTGGAGAAACCGGCCTACTGGCCGTCGTTCGCCACCGACAGCGAGGCGAAGAAGCCAAAGTAGGCGACGACGCCACAGAGCAGGCAGAGCTGGTAGGCCCATTCTGGTCCCTGCACGACGTCGAACAGGATGGTCACGCCGGTGACCCAGCCAATCGCGAACACGAGGTCGACGACCATCCCGTCGCGGTGTTCGCGGACGTGGTTCCGAACGGTCGCGACGAGTCCGCCGTCGGTTGCAATCCCGTCGTCGCCCATCTCAGGTGCCACCTCGTTCGTCCACGACGAGCACCGGCCGGTGGGTCGTCCGGAGGACGCGCTCGGTGACGCTCCCGAGGAGCGCTCGCTTGACGCCCGACCGGCCGTGGCTGCCCATCACGACGAGGTCGGCTCCCGCGTCGTCTGCGTAGTCTGCGATGACCTCGTGCGGTGCCCCGACGCGCACTTCTTCGTGCACCTGCACGTCGCGGGAGGCGGCCGCAGCCGCTACCGCACCGGTCGCCGCGTCTGCCTTCTCCTGTAACTCGGTCATCTCGCCGAAGTTACCCTGCGTGATGCGGTCTACCTGCTCGGTGCCGAGGCCGAAGTTCACCGCGTCGATGTCGACGACGTACAGGGCGTGCAGTTTCGCTCCGTACGTCGCGGCGAGGTCGACAGCGTGGTCGATGGCGACGCTCGCCGTGTCGCTTCCGTCGGTCGGAATGAGGATGTCTTGGTACATGGATTAGTCGTCAGCGGGGGTCTTGCCGCCGCTTTTGTTGACGAAGTCCTCTGCGGACTGTTGCTGGCCCATCGGTTCGGGGCTGTGACACTGGCGGACCATCTGCTTTATCTCCATCGGCGGTTCCGGCGTCGCGAGCGAGACGGCGATGGTGACGAGGAAGACGAGCGGCGTCCCGACCAGTGCGGCCCCGATTGGGGGCACGTACTGGGCGTAAATCGGGATGAGTGCCTGCCCTGAGCCACCTGCGATGTCGGCGAGGAACGGGACGTAGGCCGGGAGCACGCTGTTTACGACCGACGTTATCCAGAGCAGGAGGCCGACGGTCATCCCGGCGAGTGCGCCCTCTCGATTCGTGTTCTCCCACCAGAGGCCGAGGAAGAACATCGGGAACAGCACCGTCCCGGCGAGCGAGAACGCGTAGGCGACGAGTTCGCCGATGAGCGCCGGCGGGTTGAACGCGGTCACGGTGACGAGCGCGCCAATGACGACGATGGTCGCCCGCCCGATGAGCACCTGCTGGCGCTGGGTCGCGTCTTTGTTGATGAGTTCTGCGTAGATGTCGTGAGCCACGGCCGACGAGGCCGTGATGAACAGGCCAGCGGTGGTCGCAATCGCCGCGGCCATCGCGCCGGCGGCGACGAGGCCGACGAACCAGCGCGGCAGGTTCGCGAACTGCGCGGCGAGGACGACGATGACGTCGCCCTCCGCGCCGGACATCGCCTGTGAACCGCTGAAGACGGCATCCGGCCCGATGTTGTTCACTTGCGCGAACAGGTCGACGCCGAAGGCGGCCATCGCGGGGGCGGCCCAGTAGAGCAGGAGGATGAAGAACAGGCCCCAGACGGTCGACCAGCGGGCGGTTCGCTCGCTCTTGACCGTATAGAATCGAACGAGAACGTGGGGCAAGCCGCAGGTTCCGAAGATGAGCGAGAAGGCCGTCGCGATCCAGATGTAGTACGAGGCGTTCTCGAACGGCGCGGAGAACTCCCGACCGAGGTCGTTTATCAGCATCCCGTACTCGATTTGCGGGAGAATCGTGGAGTACCCCTGCGTGAAGCCGACGACGTAGACGCCGGCGAGGAACGCGATGATGAGGATGACGTACTGGACGGCCATGTTCTTGGTCGCCCCGAGCATTCCCGAGAGCGCGAGGTAGCCGACGGTGATGGTCATCATCACGACGATCATCGGGATGATATCGAGGCCGAAGACGTACTGGCCGACCAGTCCCATGCCGCGGGCCTGGCCGACCGAGTAGACGTACGCGATGAGTAGGGTGGTAAACGCCGCGAGCGCCCTGGCCGTCGGCGAGTTGAATCGGTCTGCAACGAAGTCAGGAGCCGTGTACTTCCCGAACCGACGCATCTGTGCGGCGAGGAAGATGAGCAGGACGAAGTAGCCGGTCGTCCAGCCGACGATGAACGCGAGGCCGTAGAACCCGGAGAGGGCGACCAGCCCCGCGAGTCCGAGATACGACGCCGCGGACATCCAGTTTGCGCCGATTGCCATGCCGTTCTCGATGTTCCCGATGCCGCGTCCGGCGACCCACATCCCCTCGGTGTCTGCCACTTTGAAGATGTAACCGATGACGAGGAACGACGCCATCATCAGGAAGACGATGATTGCGGGGACGAGCTTGAACGAGATGTCGAGCGCCTCCGCCTGCAATGGGAGTATCACTGGTCTGCACCTCCGCTCGCGGCCTTCGAGTCACTCGTTCCGGCCTTCTTCGACGCCGACCCGGCAGTGCCGTGGTCGATGCCGTACTTCTCGTCGAGTTTGTCGCGCTGGCGAGCGTAGACGGCCGCCAGCACGAGCGCCCCGGTCGGTGCGCCGAAGGCGACGAGGAAGTAGTGAAGCGGGAAGCCAATTCCCGGAATCGTCGTCGTCATCACGTCGGGCGCGACGACGGTGGCCGTCACCGGCCCGAAGACGATGAGCGCCCAGATGGCGAAACTGGCCCAGACGATTTTGAGGTGGTCTCGCATGAACGCAGTCGATGGACTCAGGAGGTTCACCTCCTCTTCCAGATAGTTCGTGCGTCTGTGTTGCTGTGCGGCCTGTGTGAGCGTCCCGCCGTCCGTCTCCACCGACGAGGACCCTGTCGAATCGTGCGTGTTGTTTTCTTGCATGGGTGGGTGTGGGTTGTGGGGTCGTGCGTTGTACCGTCTAAAAAAATTGGAATGGCGTGGTCAGTCGTCCTGTACCTTCGCGGCGATTTCGGAGACGATTTCCGGGTTCCGGAGCGTCGAGGTATTCCCGAGTTCGTCGCCGTTCGCGATGTCCTCTAAGAGGCGGCGCATGATTTTGCCAGAGCGCGTCTTTGGCAGTTCCGGCGTGAAGACGACCTGCTCGGGGCGGGCGATTGGCCCGATGGCCGAGTTGACGCCCTCGATGATACGCTCGGCCATCTCGTCGTCGCCCTCGTAGCCGTCTTCGGTGATGACGTAGGCGTAAACCGCCTCGCCTTTCACGTCGTGATGGCCGCCAACCACGGCGGCTTCGGCGACGCCTTCAACGTCCACGATGGCCGATTCGATTTCCATCGTCCCGAGGCGGTGGCCGGAGACGTTGATGACGTCGTCGACCCGCCCGAGGACGGTGATATAGCCGTCTTCAGAAATCTTCGCGCCGTCTTCGGGGAAGTAGACCCAGTCGTCGGGGTCGTCGCTGTTGGTGTCCGAGTAGGTGCGCCAGTACTCCTCGATGTAGCGCTCGTCGTTTTGATAGAGCGTCCGGAGCATCCCCGGCCACGGCTTGTTCACAGTCAGGTAGCCGGCGCGGCCCGCGTCGACCTCGTTGCCCTCCGTGTCGACGATGCGGGCGTCGATGCCCGGCAGCGGTGGCCCCGCGGACCCGGGCGACATCTCACCGACACCCGGCAGGGTGGTTATCATCATGCCGCCGGTTTCGGTCTGCCACCAGGTGTCCACGACGGGACACTCCTCGCCGCCGATGTGCTTGTAGTACCACTTCCACGCACGCGGGTTGATTGGTTCACCGACCGTTCCGAGCAGACGCAGCGACGAGAGGTCGTGTTCGTCTGGGTACTTTGCGCCCCACTTCATGAACGCGCGAATCGCCGTCGGCGCGGTGTACAGTTGGTTCGCGTCGTATTCGTCGACGATTTCCCAGAGGCGGTCTTTCTCGGGATAGTCCGGCGTCCCCTCGTACATCATCGTGGTCGTCCCGAGCGCGAGCGGGCCGTAGACGATGTAGGAGTGGCCGGTAATCCAGCCGATGTCTGCGGCACAGAAGTAGGTGTCCTCGGCTTTTACGTCGAGGACGGCCTGCGAGGTCCACGCGGTGTAGGCGAGGTAGCCGCCCGTGGTGTGTTTGACGCCTTTCGGCTGACCCGTCGTGCCCGAGGTGTACATCAGGAACAGCATGTCCTCTGCGTCCCGGGAGACGGGGTCGACGGTCGCGCCTTCCTGGGCGGCGACGAGTTCGTCGTAGTCGTGCTGGCTGGCCTCCATCGGGTGGTCGTAGTCTTCGTCGAGGCGGTCGACGACGACCGTCTCCACGTCGTGTTCGACGCCCGAAAGCCCCTCGTCGGCCTTCGCCTTGTGTTCGAGGGGGTCACCGCGCCGATAGTAGCCGTCACACGTGACGAGGTACGCAGAGTCCGCCGCGTTCATCCGGGTGGCGAGTGCGTCGGCGGAGAAGCCGGCGAACACCACCGAGTGCGGCGCCCCGATTCTCGCACACGCGAGCATCGCAATCGGGAGCTCTGGAATCATCGGCATGTAGAGGGTGACGATGTCGTCCTCCTCGACGCCGAGGTCCCGGAGTGCGGCCGCGAACTCGTTCACCTCGCGGTGGAGTTCCCGGTAGGTGTAGGTTCGATTTGCCTCGTCGGTCGGTTCGCCGACCCATTCGATGGCGGCTTCGTCACCGTGTTCGTCGAGGTGTCGGTCGATGCAGTTCGCCGAGGCGTTGAGCGACCCGCCCGTGAACCACTCGAAAAACGGTGGGTTCGAGTCGTCGAGAACGGTGTCGTAGTCCGTCTCCCAGTCGAGTACGTCGGCGGCCTGTTCCCAGCAGTCCGGCCACTCGTTTTCGAACTCGTCGTAGATGCCCTCGTCCGCCACGTTCGCTTGCTGTACGAACGATTCAGGCGGGCTGAACCGCTCCTGTTCTGCCAACCGAGCCTCCAGTTCGGTGTTGGTGTCCTGCGACATAGTGAGCCGTGTTGACAACCATTATATTAGGGTATAAAGGGTGTAACTAATTATACTAACTTCGCGAAAAACGCACCGCGAGCGGTCGCGGCAAATAGTCTCTCTTAGCCTGTCTCGGGCGGCTGTTGCCGTCGCACCTGAGAGATGGAGATTTCTTACGAAACGGCTCTGTTGACTCCTCAGTCGTTGATCGTTCGATTCGGAAACTTCGAATCTCATCGAGAGTATCAGCGGTCTCATACGGCCAAACTCATCGAATTACTGTCGTATTGAATCAGCATGGGTAGCTTGAAGCGTCGGGTTCGCAGAAAAATAATCGAGAGTGAGACTGCTTCCCTCGTTGCTGTCCCGTTAGTCGTCTGCGGTTGCCTGCTGCTCGGTGATGTATTTGACAATTTCGTCCGTTTCAGTTTTGAAATCGTCAAGGTCGGTCTCATTCCCGTGGAGAATCGTCGAGAAGTATTTCGTGTCGGCGGCGAGGTTGACAGCTTCCTTGAGCTCCTCGTCCTTGACGCCACTCAACCGCGCCTCCTCCGTGTGGAAGTAGGTACAGAAAGGACAGCTAATCGCGGCTGCGACGCCGACCCCAATGAGTGCTTTCTCGCGCGCGGACAGTTCGGTGTCTTCTCCCAAGTTGAGGTCGCGAAAGAGCCCCCAACTGTGTTCACTCGCCGATTCTGCCAAGTTCTCCATCCAACTCGGAACTTGGCCGAGCATTCCCTCCATCTCTTGTTGTGTGGCTTTCGATACCATCAGTTACACACCTTCACCTCCGAATCCGATGTGATAGGAGGTGTAATTATTAGGACGAATTAGGTTACTAAAGTTATGAGGTGGTTGGGTGAGTATAATCTACCTGTATCGACGACTTTCTTCAGAGCTGTGTAGTTAGTACACCAGCCTAACGAACGGGCCACCACCGGAGCCCACTAACCAGCCTGTATCAATTGACCGTACTGTATATCCGGCGTTCACTCCCGAACCGCGGCGTCTGCGTCCTCGATGACAGCGGTGAGTACCTTCTGTTGAGCCTTCCGGAGGTGATTGTGCAGCGTCGGCGACGAGACGTCCATCGAGGCAGCCAGCTCCTCTGCGGTCGAGCCACGGGGCCACTCGAAGTAGCCCGAAAAGTAGGCCGCCCGGAGTACCGAGCGCTGTTTCTCGGTGAGGCTGTCTGTCATCACCTGTCGCGGGCCCGAACTGGTCTGGGTGGGCCGCTCGATTTCTCGCTTCGAGACGAGTTCTGAGTCTGCGAACACGTCGGTCAGGTCCTCGACCACCGCTCGAACGTCGGTGCGCCGCGAGAACACGCCCGCCACCTCAGCGACGCCGTCTTCGACGGTCATCGTCTCGACGGTTCCACCGCGTGCGACGAGCGTCGAAACGACCGTCTGGTCGGTCACGACGAACTCGAGGAGGGCTCCCGACGCGAAGTCGCGAATCAGCCGCGCTTCGGTGACCGAGTCGGTGTCGTCGATTGCGTCGAGAACGGCCCGCACTTCGGCCCCGCGGACGGTCACGAAGTAGAGGAGGGCGTGGTCTTCGACCGGGACGACGCCTTCGACTTCGAACCCACAACCGAGTCGCTGGGCGGTGGCGACGAGGAAGTCCTGTGAATCGGTCGTCCGAAACGCCAGTTCGACCCCGGTGTCGGCGAGCAGGAGACGTTTTCGTTCGAGCGACGTGATGACCTCGCCGACCCGTCTGGCAACGTCCGTGAGCAGTTCGCGGTCGGCCGACTCGACCGACGGGTGGGCCACACAGAGCAGTCCGTTGACGCGTTCGTTCGACTTGAGTGGGGCGACGACGAGCGCACAGCCCGTGAGCCGCCCGCCGACGTGGGCGAGGACGTTTCGGATGACGATCGCCTGTGATTCGCCCTCGAAGCTGTCGACGCCGCCGGCCTCGTCCACGATGTCCCGCAGGTCAGTCTCGCCCTCGCGGTGGTTCGCGTACGTCCGGGGGACGCCCTGTTCGTCGCACACCCACACGGTGCGGTACTCCCCGGCGAGCACCTCACACGTCGCCCGTTCTACCTCCTCGCGTGTCGTGGCGTCTGCGAGTTCCGTCCCGAGTGCGTGGACGCACGAGAGCAGCGCGTCGCTTCGCGCCGACGGCGCATCGTTCGGTTCTGTGCCCTCCTGCCCATGCGGCGCACGAAGCGGTTCGAACGCGTCGATGATGGCCGCTCTTGAGGGTGGTTCGAGATAGGGGTCGAGGCTTTCGAGGCTCTTCCACCCGCCGACGGCTCTGACGACCTGCGGATGGATGCCCTCGCATTCGAGGAGATGGTGGGCGTAGTACTGGCGCAGGTCGCGGGGCGAGACCGATTGCAGTCGCTCGTCGTCGGTTCGTGCGGCGACGTCGGTAACCAGCATCTGGATGCGTCGCGGACTCACGTCGAACACGTCGTCGTCGGGGTCGCGGTCGTTCACCGCAACGAACTTGCGCAGGTCGTGGGCCACGTCCGGGAGCAAATACGCCGCCCGTTCGCGCTCGTCGCTCGAAATCCTGAGGAAGGCGTGCGTCTCCCCGTCGCGTTCTTGTTCGACCAGGTCGCGGGGGGTGAAGCGGGCGACCTCACTCGGGCGCAGCCCGGCTTCCCCCATGAGCGAGACGACCAGCTCCTCGCGGTAGGTCTCGGTCGCCCGCTTCAGGCGCGAATACGCCCGCGGGGTCAGGAACGTAGATTCCTCACGGTTCATCCTGTGTTTCGTGCTTTTCGAAAAACCCGAATTTAACTGTTACTGCTCTGCTCGCTGTTGCTGGGCGAACTGCTACGAGACTTCGACTTTCTCCACTCGAATTCACACTCTCGTTTCGTCCTTTTCGAAATATCCGAACTCATCGGTCTTCGACGATCGATTCGAGTTCGCCGACCACCTCGGGGTTCCGGAGCGCGCTGGTGTCGCCGAGGCGCTCGCCGTTGGCGATGGCCGCGAGATGTCTGCGCATTATCTTCCCCGACCGGGTCTTCGGGAGCGCCGGGGCGAAAGTGATTCGCTCTGGAACCGCGAGTTCGCCGATGGACGCCATCACCGCCTCGCGGATGGTCGCTGCGAGCTGGTCGTCGCCGACGACGTTCTGCTCGGGGGTGATGTAGGCGTGGATGGTCCGTCCCTCCACGTTTCGTCTCCCGCCGACGACGGCGGCTTCGGCGACGCCTTCGACGTCCACGATGGCCGATTCGATTTCTTTGGTTCCGATTCGCGTCCCCGCGACGTTGACTACGTCGTCGGCCCGGCCGAGCAACTGGATGTAGTCGGCCTCGACCGCTCGGTCGCCGGTGACGTAGTACCACTCGTCGTCCGCGCCGACGACGCGCTCGCTCTCGTCGCAAAAGCCGTGGGGAATTCCGGGCCAGGGCTTCGTGATGCGGAGGTGACCCGGCGTTCCGGGTTCGACGGGGTCGCCGCGGGCGTCCACGATTTCCGCTTCGATGCCCGGCAGCGGGCGACCGACCGCCCCCGGTTTCATTGGGTCCACCCCCGGCAGGGTGGTTATCATCATACCGCCCGTTTCGGTCTGCCACCAGGTGTCCACGACGGGGCACTCGCCACCGCCGACGTGTTCTGCGTACCAGCGCCAGGCGCTTTCGTCGATTCGCTCGCCGACCGTCCCGAGCAGGCGCAGCGACGATAGGTCGTACTTCGCGGGGTGTTCTTCGCCCCACTTGACGAAGGTTCGAATCGACGTGGACGCAGTGTAGAAGACGTCCACCGCGTTTCGTTCGATTATCTTCCAGAGGCGGTCTTTGTCCGCCTGATTGGGCGTTCCCTCGTAGAGGACGGTCGTTGCGCCCGTGGCGAGCGGGCCGTAGACGATGTAGGAGTGGCCGGTAATCCAGCCGATGTCTGCGGCACAGAAGTGCGTGTCCGTGGGTTCGAGGTCGAGTACCGTCTGTGCCGTCCACGCGACGTGTGCGAGATAGCCGCCCGTGGTGTGTTTGACCTCCTTCGGTTCGCCCGTCGTCCCCGAGGTGTAGATGTAAAAGAGGAGGTCCGTCGCGTCTCGGGGAACCGGGTCCACCGTTTGGCCCTCGTGGGTGGCGATGAGCTGGTCGTAGTGCCAGTGGTGGCCACGGTGCCCCTCGTTGCCGAGGCGGTTGACGACGACCTGCGAGACCTCCTGTGGAACCGAGAGACAGGCGTTGTCCGCCGTGCTCTTCAGGTCGATGGCGTTGCCGCGCTGATAGTAGCCGTCGCAGGTGACGACGAGTTCTGAGCCCGATTCCGCCATCCGGGTCGCGAGCGCGTCGGCCGAAAAGCCCGCAAACACTACCGAGTGTGGCGCGCCGAGGCGAGCGCAGGCCAGCATGGCGATGGGCAACTGGGGAATCATCGGCATGTAGAGGGTCACCACGTCGTCGTCCTCGACGCCGAGGTCGCGCAGCGCCGCCGCGAAGGCGTTTACTTCGCGATAGAGTGCCTGATACGTGTAGGTCTCCGTCTCGCCGAGTTCACCCTCCCAGGTGAGTGCGGCCTGGTTCTTCCGCCCGGCTTCGAGGTGTCTGTCGAGGCAGTTGTACGAGGCGTTCAGTGTTCCGCCAGAGAACCAGCAAAACCCGTCGCTGTCGTCGAGAACCGCGTCGTAGGGGTCGTCCCAGTCGAGGCGGTTGCCCGCCTCGCGCCAGCACGCAGGCCAGTTCGTCGCAAACTGCTCGTAAATCGACGGGTCTGCGACGTTCGCCTGGGCGACGAACGACGCTTTCGGGTCCACCCACTCACCGGGCACAGAAGACGTGTTCGCCGGTTGATTCCTCCCCGTGTCCATCTTAATCAAGCAGGGAATTCCGGCCTAAAGGCCGGGAGGGAATGCGAC
Source organism: Haladaptatus sp. DYSN1 (assembly GCF_029489995.1). Classification (NCBI taxonomy): domain Archaea; kingdom Methanobacteriati; phylum Methanobacteriota; class Halobacteria; order Halobacteriales; family Haladaptataceae; genus Haladaptatus; species Haladaptatus sp. DYSN1. The sequence goes on along the minus strand of NZ_CP120470.1, from coordinate 157,019 downwards.
TAACGACTGTGCAACTGCCGTCAGTGGCCGGGCTGGACCCCGACCTGGAATCTTTATCGTGCATGAGTCTGTTTGTGAGGGTGACACACGCTGTGCGTGTGTCGCGCGACACACTCGAACCACTTCGTCCGGTTCCCCGCCGGATGACGCCCGAGGTGAGAGTCGTCCTATGAAACCGGACGGCAATGACACGTCAGGCGATGGGAGTGCCCGTGACAGCACCACGGGGCACTCCGAGGCAAGGCAGGGGCCCTGCCGTCCGAGCCTCGGGACGCGACGCCCCGAAACCGAACCGGCACCGGGCCGGGTGCCCACTGTGTGGGAAGCCCTACCCTTTAGGGCGGGCAAGGATGTCACGTGCGTTTCACCTGCGCAGAGGGTCACAAAAATTGTTCTGCTACCGGAAAACTATCTGACACCTGTTCGGTCTCAGCCGGAGAACGGTATCGATGGATGGATTCGCCGCAGAAAACGCAGGTTGCAAGGCTAGCAAAGCAACTCCAGGGACGACAGCGACCCTCAGACCGGCGTTTTCGATTCTTTTCGCCCGGTGAGTTCGTCGGGTACCAGCCGGTAGAACTCGAAGTGAATCTCTCCCGGCGGCTTTCCGAAGAAATCGACGAGCGGGATGGTGACGCGCTCTAGGCCCTGGAGCGTTTCTGTGGCGATCGCTTCGTCGGTCGTCTCCTCAAGCTTTCCACTTGCGATGACGCTCTTCCACCCGTCGCCGTCCATGCCGTAGATTACGAACGAGATGACACTATTGACGATTCGCTGCTTCCTGCTCTCGGGGCTTACAGCGAGCCGGAAGTAGAAGGTTTCCTCGCTCGCATCGTAGCCATACGAGACCGGTATCGAGTGGGGGGCCTCATTGGCTGGCGTCGAGAAGGACATGACTCCCGTCCCACCAGTTCCGAGGAACTCGTCTCGCTCGTCGACCTCCATCTCGAGTGATTCTCTCGCACCCATACTGCGATGGTACGACCCGGAGGGGCAAAAGTATCTATACACTAACGCGTTCGCCTCTCTGTCAATGCGGTTATCTGTTTACGACCGGGCAAACGGTAAAGATAGTCGAAACGTTCCGTTTCGCCGTAAATCGGTATCTACCTGCCGATTCTCGCAATCTGGGAATCACACCGCGCTTATATCGGATTTCCACACGTTCGTTTAATTGTAAGGTGAATAAAATGTCCATCAACGCCCCTAACACGTTCGAGAGCCAGATCGCTGGCGTCACCGTCACCGGGAAAGCCCACAGCCTCAGCGCGTGGTTCGTCCTCGCGCTCCGACTCGTCATCGGTTTCGCGTTCCTTTACACCGGCCTCGAAAAGGTTCTCAACGGCTTCAGCGCCGCAGGATATCTCGGAAACGTCGCCGCAGCAAACGGAAATCCCCTTGAGGGAATGTTCCTCTGGATGAGCCAGACGCCCTGGTTCGTCGACTTTGTGAACGTCGCGGTTCCGTGGGGTGAAGTGTTCATCGGCCTTGGCCTCATGGTTGGCCTCCTGACCCGCCTCGCGGCGTTCTTCGGCGCGTTCATGATGCTCATGTTCTACTTCGGCAACTGGAACATGGCCCACGGGTTCATCAACAGCGACTTCATGTACATGCTGGTCTTCCTCGCGGTGGCCGCGTTCGGTGCGGGTCGCATCCTCGGCCTCGACGCGTTTGTCGAGCGCTACGAGATCGATGGCACGGCTCTCATCGAGAAGTACCCCGCCTTGGACTACATCCTCGGGTGAACTACCCCACCCTACCGCTCGTCTTGCGACTCGCGCTTGAGGGTGGGGCTTCCTGCTTCCAAGACGCGCTTTGCAGGAACCGAAGTGGTTCCCGTAGGGAGCGCAGTCTCCACAGGCGTTGATTCGGAGCGTCCCGCTCCTAACTGCTTGATTCCACGCCGAAGGATATTCCACGCCGCGTTCCAATCCCTGTCTGCGGTGAAGCTACACGAGGGACAGGAGTGTTCACGGACCCACAATGGCTTGTCGCTTTTCACTCCACACGCGGCGCACTCTTTGGTCGTGTTTCGTGGGTCAACCGAGATGAAGTGCGTTCCTTCTCGCTCGCATTTGTATTCGAGCATCCGAAGAAAAGTGCTCCATGCGGCGGATGCTCGGTTACGCGAGTTTGAGTTGAACTGCATCATCCCCTTCACGTTCAAGTCTTCGACCGCTACGAGGTCGTACTCTTTTGCGTAGTAGTTCGAGAGTTTGTGCAAAAAGTCGCGGCGCTTCCGTCGGAGGTCGGCGTGACACTCCGCGACCCGACGCCGTTGTGTCTCGTAGTTGGCAGAGCCGTGTTCCTTCCGCGAGAGTTTCCGTTGCTCTCGTTCCAAGCGTTCACGTTCGTCCGAGTGGTCGAGTGATCCGACCGCCGTGCCGTCGGTGTCGTGGGCGTACGTGAGAATCCCAACGTCGATACCGACGCACTTCTCGGGATTCTCGGGTTTCGCAGGCGGGTCGTCAGGGGTTTCGACGCCGAACGTAGCGAACCATTCGCCCGTCGGTTCCTTCTTGACCGTGACCTGCTTGAGTTTCGCGTCGTCGGGAATATCTCGGTGAAGCCGAATTGGTACGTCCGCGAGTTTCGAGAGTGATAGGACAGTCTGACCGCCCTTCTTGTCGAGCTTGAAGCCAGACTGACTGTACGTGAAACTGCGGAACTCCCGTGGCGGCTTCCACGTGAGTTGACCAACGCGATAGCCATTCTCCTTGAGTTTGGAGAGTCCTTTGACGTTCTGCTCGATTCGCATGACCGCTGTTTGTAGAACTGTCGAGTACACGTCCGAGAGGCTGTCCCACCACTCTTTCAGGGATGGAATCTCGTCTCGGATGGACCGAACACGCTGATTGAGCGTGCCTGCGTCCTCGGGTATTTGGTCGAAGCGGTAGAGCGCGTGGTTGTAGAGTTGCCTACAAATGTCTCGGTGGCGGTCCAACTCCTCTCGGTGGGCGTCGGACGGCTTGAGACGGTACTTGTAGGCGTAGTACATTCGCTACTCGTGTTCCTCGATGTACTCGTCAAGTCGCTCGCGGATGAACGACGAGAGATTCAGGTGGTGTTCCTGAACCCACTCGTGTTGGTCCTCTCGGAGCGTGATTGTGGTTCGTTTCACCGTATGCATTGTATTCACTGTATGCACAAAGCAGTTACGATTGCGTGGGCCTGTGGGACGAGTGTCGAACGTGTTTGACACTCGTGCGGCGTTGACGAGACGCGTCGCGTCTCGTTCGCACACGAGAGTAAAGCTCTCGTGAACGCTGTATCCCCTCCCTACTCGCTCCCTTTGGTCGCTCCTTGAGGAAGGGGGCTTAGCGCCTACTTTCAGCTAAAGCGCACCGTTTCTGCTTTTTCGATTTTCTGACGTCTGCTCCGAGTCCTGTCGTGGATTTGTTTCTCGAATCCCTGGTATACTCGTGCGGACGATACAACCTCACTCGGCGTAGAGTGAGTACAGAATTATCCCAAAGCCAGCGGTCGTGAGCGTGCTCTCGATCGAAAGGACGATTCCTGAGTCCAATCCGAACGCTTGGTGGGCTGCACCCGCAGCAAGAGCCCCAACTGTAACGATAGCAAATCCGAGTGCAAGTACCCCAAGCGGCGGTGCGTTGGTTCGTCGATAGGCTCTGTACGCAAAGTAGGTGATGAGGCTGCCGAGGACGAGCGTAATCGTCTTCAGGGCCACGACCACCGTTGGGATGAGTGAACTCATGTTCCTCTGCGCATTTCCGCCCACATCGATGCAAGCTGTTCCTCCGGTTGTGCTGGCGGACGGACGATGGAAACGTCAAATTCTCGGTTTTCGTCGAGCCAAATCGAAACTTCCTCGAACGCGGTATGGTACATCGTTTGGTGGTGTCCGTCTTGCCGGAGTTTCATCTGTGTGGCTAGCAGCGAGGCGTCGTTGAGTTGTTCGAGTTTTCGGTACGTCGTCGAAAGCGGTACGTCGGCCGCATCGGAAAGTTCTCGTGCAGTCATCGGTTCCGTCAACCGTCGAATGAGCGTTCGACATGCCGGGTCGTCCAGACTATCGAGTATCTCCTGCACAGCGGGCGCGTCGTCCTCCCAGAACGATTTTCGCACCATATACCGTCAAAATCCGCACACTGCTAGATTAATGTATTGTTCATCGCAGGGCCCGCGCCTTTTCGATTGACAGCCGGCGACGGGATTGTGCAATCGTCTGGTTTGAACGAATGGGTCTGTCCTGTCCAACCGTTCTCGTACCCGGCGTACTCCCCGCACTGATTGTGGTTCGTGTTGCTTGATTCTCACCTCGTGAGAATTAGTTTCATCGGTTAAGACATATCCATCCAAAGAACTATATGTATGAGTGACAGAATCGGTGCCCCCGGAACCGGAATCTCTCGTCGAAAATTCCTCGCCGCAACCGGCAGCGCTGGTCTCTTTGCGACCGCTGGCTGCACGACTATCTCACAGCCGACGGTACGAACTGTCCCGCTCTCCGGTTCACAGAATGGGCTGAACCTCGACCTCCCGGAGACCGGGAAACCCGAGGTCGTAAACTTAGACGAACGGGGCCACGCGGTCACGATTAAATCCGTGATGGCTCGCCATCACATCCACCCTGGTGAGACGATGAACGGCCCCATCACGCTCCCTGTCGTCTGGGCGTTTCAGGCGGACGATGGCGTTCCGAGCGTCCCTGGCCCTATTCTCCGGTGCACCGAGGGTGCGGAACTGAAAATCACGCTCGACAACTCGGAGATGCAGATGCCCCACACGTTGCACTTCCACGGGGTGCGAAAGACGTGGGAAAACGATGGTGTCCCGACGACGACCGGCGTGACGGTCATGCCCGGCGAGAAGCACACCTACACCATCCCTGCGAACGTCCCGGGCACGCACCTCTATCACTGCCACTACCAGACGCCGATGCACATGGACATGGGCATGTACGGCATCCTTCGGGTTGACCCGAAGGGGTACGAGGAGGCTGACAAGGAGTACTTCATGACCGTCAAGGAATGGGATACCCGCCTCTCGCGCCAGCACGGTGGCGAAAACGTCCAGTACTCGCTCTCGAACCGACACGGAGACGCGTTCACCATCAACGGGAAATCCGCACCCGCGACGTTTCACCCCGAGACGGGGTCACCACTCATCGTCGAACCCGGTGACACGGTCCGCGTCCACTGGGTGAACGCGGGGTTCATGAGCCACCCGCTGCACGTCCACAATCACCGATTCAAAATCGTCGAAAAAGACGGGAGTCCAATGCCGGAGCCGTTGCAGTTCCTGCAAGACGTCGTCAACGTGGCTCCAGCAGAGCGTTACACTATCGAGTTCGAGGCCGATGCAGACCCGGGTATCTATCCGGTTCACTGTCACAAGGTCGACCACATTCGCAACGGCGACAGCTACCCCGGCGGGATGCTGACCGCGATCGTCTACACGGACGCGATGGATACCGATATCTTCCGCAGCGTGATGGACTATGCAGGGTACCAGGGGTGAAATCGATGACCACTGAACTCCACCGCCCCAGAGACTGCATCGACCGCCGACGGTTCCTCACCATGACGGCGGGACTTGCTATCGGCAGTACATTAGGTACGGGTCTGCTTGCGAGACCAGCCTCAGCGGCCGAAGACGACCTCGCGACGTTCTTCGCCAACACCGACAACGTGACCGAACTCGTCGACCGCCGCGGGGAACCGTCGGTCGAAATCATCGTCGGTTCAGCCGGCAACGGTGGGTCGTTTGGTTTCGAACCCGCCGCCGTCCGCGTCGACCCGGGGACGACGGTCGTCTGGACGTGGTCTGGCGAGGGTGGGATGCACAACGTGGTCGCGAAAAACGGTGCGTTCAAATCGGAGTTCTACACGAAACCGGGTGAAACCTACGAATTCACCCCTGTCACGACGGGCGAACACCGGTACGTCTGTGCTCCTCACGAGATGATGGGAATGCGGGGCGTGCTCGTCGTCGGTGACGGGGCGGTTTCCCTTGGGTCTGTCGCGGGTAGTAGTTCATCGAGCGGGACGCGCTCCGCTGAAACGTTCGACGGTTGGCTCGCTCGAACCGATAATTACGACAGTATCACGGACCTGCGCGGCGAGTCGACGGTGACAGTCGAGGTCGGTGCAGACGGTAACGGTGGAGCGTTCGCATTCGAACCTGCTGCCATCCACGTCGACCCCGGCACGACGGTCATCTGGGAGTGGGTTGGCAAGAACGAGTACGATGTCTCTGACCCGGAACTGGGGTATCAGAGTGACCTGCTCGCTGGTCAAGGAAACCGATTCGCAGTGGAATTCGACGGCCACGGACTGAGCAAATATGAGTGTTCAGCCTACGGCGAACAGGGAATGCGAGGCGTCGTCATCGTCGGCAACGGGCCAGACCCCGTGCTCTCTCCGCTCGGCAAGGTCCTCACCGGCGGAACGGCTGTCGTCCTCGGCGCGCCGTTCCTCTACGGGTTACACCGCCACATCAGTGATTCGACCAGCTACGACGAAGCGGACTAGTTCGCGAACGGTACCGAAGGGTGATACTCGCCGTCGAAGACGAGTTCAGCGATGGAGTACGCCCCCGGCCCCATCGCGACCAGCGAGAGCGCCACGACGGTCAACACGAGCGTGAACTCGACGCCGCCGTTCGAATTGGCGAACCCGTTCGGCAGGTGGACGAGCACCGTCGCGCCGAACATGACGCCTGCGACGCCGAGGGCGGCGTACCGCGTGAACAACCCGGCGACGAGCAGCACACCGCCGAGGAACTCGACCACCGCGACTACCACGGCGACGAGCCCGGCGAGCGGCACACCCATCGAGGCCAGGAAGCCCTCGAACTGGCCAAGCGGCATCGCGACGGGGCCAACGGCGAACAGTTTTCCACTCCCGTGGACGACCATCACGAGTCCAAGCGTAAGCCGGACGAGTAGCAGGCCGACGTCGTCGGTATTTTTCATGTCGTACGCGTGGCTACTTGCCGACCGGCAATAATAATTTCTGTAACAATAGTACGAAATAAACAGGGAATCGCTCATTCCTCCGCCCGAACGGTGTCGAACCGCTGGGAGGGGAGTTTGAGTTCGTCGAGGCCGGGGAGGTGTTTGACGTTGAAGACGACTTTCAACTCGTCCGTACAGGGTGTGCCGATACAGGAGAGGCGGATGCCCTTTTCCATCATGTTCTCAGAGAGGACGTGATTGGGCGGCATCTCGATGTCGCCTTCGACCACCGCGACGGCGCAGTTTGCACACGCCCCGCCGCGACACGCGAAGGGCCACGCGAAGCCCGTCTCCTCGACGCTCTCTAAAAGCGCATCCCGGGGGTGGGCGAGCAGCCGACCGTAATCGCGGGGGTTCAGGTTCGTCTCCGCAGCTTTCTCGAAGAGGTCTTCGTCGTGAATGTCCCAGCCGAAGTCGTCAAACACCTCGTAGTTCAGGTACTCGACGCGGGTCTCCGGGCGCTCCTCGCGGACCGGTTCTGTCTCGATTTCTTCTGCTTCCTCGTCTTCGGGGTCGTAGCCGTTTTGAATCTTCGCGTAGGCGGTCTGGACGGCCTTGAACTCGCGGACCGAGCCACCGCGGTCTGGATGGGTCTCCTTTACGCGTTGTCTATACGCCTGCACGACGGTCGAATCGTCTGCACCTGGTTCTATCCCGAGGACATCGAACGGGGACGCCACACCCGAAGTAAGCCCTTGGTGGCTTAAAATCTCTCTGGCGCGGGCAATCGGCCGACCTCCTCAGTGAATATCCGCCGCCCTGAATCGCAGGTAGCCAAGCGAGAGCGGAACGACGACCCACACCGCGAGGATGGGAAAGCCAATCCAGTCCTGCAGGAACGCTGCATTCGACTCGGAGTAGACCGTGAGTTCGTAGTACGCCGGGAGCGCAGACCGACTGGCGAACATGAACGCCCGCGCGGGGTTCAGGACGCCGGCGAACTGTATCACGTCCGGAAGTTGCGCACCTTGGGGCAGCGTCGGCCCGATGAAGATGAGTTGGAGGATGAACATGAGCGCGTCCCAGCCGAGCATGAACAGCGCGTAGAGCGACACCGTCCCGACGAGCGCTTTTCGCTTCGACTCCATCCACGCCGAAAAGCCGACCGCGATGGACACGTACACCGACCCGTAGAGTACCCAGATGGTCGTATTGATGACGAACGATTTCACATCGAAGGCGGCGTAGGTCACCAGCGCGATGACGCCCACGGCGAGGCCGGCGATTGCTGTAACCGCCATCACGACGGCGACCCGTCCGAGGAACTTCCCGAACACGACGTCCCGTCGGGTATGCGGCAGTGCGAGCATCATCTTGAGCGCGCCACTTTCACGCTCACCAGCGATGGTGTGATAGCCCACGAGTAACCCAAGCATCGGAACGAAAATCGCCCCCGGTTGTCCGAGGCTGTTGATGAGCGCCAGGGTGAATCTCGGAGTGCCGCTGTACCCAACCTGACCAATCTTGGGCACCCACTGAATCGCGGCGAAGAACACGACCGAGAGGAAGAACAGGCTCACCGTCCCGAGAACCGCTGGCGAGCCTCGACACTGGTGGTACTCTTTTCTCGCGACTGTCTGGAGGCTCATCGAATCTCCCGTGTGACTTTCGATTTGGAGGGTTGGCTGGACATTGGGGGAGGATTCGGAGGACGGGCACGTAGTGTTTATGAATTAACATTTTCGATACGGCTCTGTGCCAACACGTATCGTGAAATCGCTGTTAGATGTAACTCAATCTATATCTTCTCGCCGGTCGTTTCAACCTTCGTGACGATTTACCCTTCCCGACGGGCGTTTCTCGGGCTCTCCGGTGCCACGCTTGTGGCTCTCTCGGCCGGCTGTCTGGACGCCTTTGCGTCCGACCCGGCCACGTTGAACATCAAAAACAGCGCAGCGGTCGACCACACGGTCACGGTAAGCGCCGTCCACCGCACGGGCGAGCAGGCGGATTTCGAAGCGTCGTTCACTCTCACGGCAGGCGACGTCCAGCAGGTCCCAAACCCACTGCAGATGGCGGGCACCTACGACATTCGCGTCGTCGTCGCGGACACGTACGACGAGACCTACGAGTGGACCATCTCCGAAAACGGTGCGCGGAGCTTGTATCTCGACATCCAGTCAGACGGGATGTCGTTCTCGGACGCCGACTGGGGCCAGTAGCCCTCCGACAAGAGTGTCAGTCGTCGCAGACGCCGTGAATCCACTCGACGAGGTCCGCTACGACGTATCCGGCGACGTTCCCGCCGAAGTAGAGCGTGCTCGGAGCCACGGGCGTCGGTCCGTGCTGAAAGTAGTGACCGACGTGCTCATAGAATTCGACTCGGCTTCCGGGTGGGAGGTCCGTATCCTGCCACACTTCGAATTTCTGTCGACGAAACGCGGCGAGTTCCGGCTGCAGTTTCTCGTCTGCCCGACTCGTCGTCAGGACGAATACGGGCGAATCGAGCCCGGAGGAGGTGACCAACGGGTCGCAGTCGCGGTGGCTCCGGTGCCACACGCCAGGCTTTCCCAGAATAGTTTCGTCATCGTCGTACTCGTCGGCTTCGAGACGCCGAAACGTCTCGCGCATCTCCTCGAATTCGGCTTCCTGTTCCTCGTCGAGTTCGCCGTCCATCTCCATGCTGTATCGGAGCCACGCGAGGCCGTCCGGGTCGACCATCGAGTCCGGGGTGCCGTCGAGCGAGATGACGCCGGCACAGTCTTCGAACCGGTCAGCAATTCGCGGGGCGACCATGCCACCCTGGCTGTGCCCGGCGATGAACACCCTGCCTGCGTCTATTTCCTCGGCCTCGGCGAGCCTCGAAAGCGCCGCGACCGCATCGTCGGTCACGACGGTGTCGAGCGTGTAGTTCTCGTCCGCGACTTCGTGGTCGAACAGGCGCTTTTCGTACCGGAGCGTGGCGATTCCCTCGCTTGCGAGCCCCCACGCGACGTCCTTGAGAATCTTCGAGGCACCCACTGTCCCGTCCGGGTCGTGGAGGCCGTGACCGTGGACGAGCAAAACGCCCGGGAACGACCTGTCGCCCTCGGGTACGGCGAGAATACCTCCAAGGTCAATGTCTCCGGCGTCGATGATCACGTCGTGTTCTGCGAACGCCTCGCGGTCGACGTACTCGGGAACCTCGTACGCGGGCGAAAACGAGAAGGCTGTGACCTCGTCCCCCTCGAATTCGACGGTGGCCGTTTCGCTCCCGTTAGCAAAGCAGAGTTCCACCTCGGCCACTCCGTCTCCGACGGTCACTGCACCGATTCCTTCGAACTCGCCGTGCTGACCGTACAGTCCCCACCAGTACTCGGAGAGGGCTTCCGTGGGGTCGAGTGGACCCTGCTGGAACTCGTCGGGAAAGGCGGCGACGACCTGCTCGCGGCCGGCTTCAGTGAGCAACTCCACGGCCTCTTCGAATGACTGCTCGCCGAATCGCGTGGCGAACTCGTGGACTGTGGCTCCGACTGTCTCGTCGCTTCCAGTCATCGGTTCACGATTCCCGGACGGCGCTGAAATAGATTGGTGGGCGACACGTTGCTTCCGACGGCCCTACGATTCGTCTGTCTCTTCGAACCCGGAAAACGAACTTCGGTGAGTGCTCCGAATCAAGTCTTCGTCTGAAACCTGGAGACCGAGCTCGTCCAGTTCCTCGCCGATTCGCGTGAGGTCGTCGCCATCGACGCCGACTGCCTGGACGAGCACGTTCGCCTCGCCCGTCATCACCTCCTGGACCTCGACGACGCCATCGACTCCCGCGGCCGCGGTCGCGAGTTCGCCACGGTCTGGAATCGGGGCGGTACAGACGATGAGTGTGAACAGTTGATATCCCGCCCGCTCATAATCAACGTCGGCATGATAGCCGCGAAGCACCCCAGCGGCTTCGAGTTGCTGAATCCGATTTCGAACCGTACTCGCAGAAACCGAGAGCGTGCTTGCGATGTCACTGGACGAGGTGTGGCGTGCCTCCGATTGCAAGTGTGCGAGAATGCGTCGGTCAAGGTCGTCTACGTCTCGACTCACCATTTTGCTACATGGTTCACGCGTCCACATAAAAACGTACCTTCACTCTGTGTCAATCTGACATTCAATACTACGAAACATGCGCTTCTGACAACAAACTATTTAAAATTCCGAGCAGGTCGACACATACTACTATCTCCGGAAAGAAGGAAACATCCACCCAATGAACGCCATCGAGATCTGGATTCGCCTGTTGGCGGGCGTCCTGCTTATCCTCGCCAACGGCTTTTTCGTCGCCATCGAGTTCGCGCTGACCCGCGCTCGCCAGTTCACCGAAGACGAGTTCATCGACGGGAATCCCAAGCTGGAGCGGGCCTGGGAGATGACCAACGATCTCGAACTCTACCTGACGACGTGCCAGGTGGGCATTACCGCCTCCAGCATCGCGGTCGGTATCGTCGCCGAACCGGCACTCGCCGCCATCTTCGAGCCGCTGTTCGGCGGCACGGTGCTCGCCAATATCGGCGCTGGTGCGCTCATCGCGTACTTCATCATCAACCTCATCCACCTCACCCACGGTGAACAGACGCCAACGTACCTCGGCGTCGAACGCTCTCGCTTCGTCTGTCGCTATGGTGCGGCCCCCCTCCACTGGTTCTACGTCGCCATCTCGCCGATTATCAAACTGGGCGACATGGTCGCGAAGTGGACGCTCAAGCTGTTCGGCATCGAGATGTCTGGCGCGTGGCTCGAAGCCGAAACCGACGTCATTGAATCTCGGAGCCAACTTCGAAACCGCATGAGTTCACTCCTCGAACAGGGGGACATTAAAGGTGAGCGCCACGACGAAGTGCTGAACGCACTCGAAGCCGGGACCTTCGAAGTCCGGGACGTGATGGTCGACGAATCGGACATCGTGTTCCTTTCGACCGACGCATCTGTCACCGAAAACCTCAAACGGGTCTCTGAGACGCCCCACACCCGCTATCCGCTCGTCGGGGAATCACCCGCCGACGTCGAAGGCATCGTCTACGTGCCGCAGGTGCTCGACAACATCGACGCACTGCGCGACGAGGAGGTCACCTTCGGCGACATTGCCGCCCCGCCGATGACGCTCTCGGCGGAAACCACTGTCAGTGATGCCATCGACAAGTTCCAGGCCGAACGCCAGGAGTTAGCCCTGGTGCTCGCAGACGGCGACGTCGTCGGACTGGTGACCGCAACCGACGCGCTCGAAGCCGTCGTCGGCGAACTCGAAGACCCACTCGACGACCAATCTGCGAGTGACAAACCGACGGGTCATCCGTCGTCGACCTAGGGACCGGCTGTCGGTTTTCGTTCTTTCGTTGAACGGCGATGTCCAACTCCATGCCATGAGCTTCTCGAATTTGTCGGGTAGGAGACTCCACGCCGCTGTCTGAGACAGGTCCTTCCTCCTCGGTGTGCTATTCTAGCCTAATGAACGACGACAGCTCACTTCGAAAAACGGAACACGGCGTTGCGTTCGTCGCCGAGGTCCTGGAATCTCGACCCTTGACGCCGACGAGCCACCACATCCGCACCAGCCGCCACCCCCAGTTCGTGTACGAACCGGTTCAGTTCACGAGACTCTCGCTGCGCACGTCCGAAGGCTCGGCGAGATTCGACGACTCTCGACCCATGTCGCTGGCCAGTTCGCCAACCCGAGACTCTCTCGAATACGGCGTCCGTGTCTCAGATAGTCCTTTCAAGCAGGCGTTCGTGAACCTCGAACCCGGAGACGAGGTCCTGGTCGAAGGTCCTCGCGGCCATTTCATTCTGAACCCCGAGCGGGACACCGTCCTCATCGCCGGCGGCATCGGCATTACCCCCCTGAAAGGCATGGCCGAGTACGCGAGCGACAAACACCTCGATATTCCCGTCCGCCTCATCTACAGCAATCGAACCGCAGATGAAATCGCCTATCGAGATGAACTGGACGCGCTCGTCGAGTCGAACCCACAGTTCGAACTCATTCACACACTCACCCGCGAACCCGAAGGAAGCGAGTGGACGGGGCGCAGAGGGCGTGTCGACAGAGCCCTGATCGAAGCCGTCGTGAACGAGTTAGAGGCTCCTGTCTTCTATCTCTGTGGCACCCCCGGGATGGTGCGCGGATTGTGGGAAATCTTGCAATCGATGGGGGTCCCGCCGGAGCGAATCATTTACGAGCAGTTCTGGGGCTACACCGGCTGAGAGACAGCCCGTACCTGGCCTACGGGAAGTTCGAAGACACACTTAACGACCGTTCAGGGAGCGACACACAGGCGGGCCTTTCGTCGGAGAACGAGTACCGATTCTCACACTCGGTTCCAAGCCCGTAACACAGCCGAACGCGCCAGTGCGGGTCGCTCGACCAGCGAGGCGAGTTCCACAATCGGCCTGAAACCCCGCTAGAAGGCGTGTGGTTGGCGTTTTGGTCTGAGTGTGGAGCCTGTCGTCGCGGGAGGAATAGAGAAATCGAGATTTCGAATTTCGAGTGTAGAGCTGTTCTATCCGTTTCTTTCCGGGTTTCGAGAATCCCATTGCTCCCTCTTCTACAGACACGCTCGCCTGTCGACTGACGGTAATTCCCAAAACCGCACGACTGAAACCGATTGTGGAACTTCGGACGCACGTTTGACGGCCACAATTGAGTGGCCACGCCGTATTTCCACACTCGGATTATTGCCTGAATACTCGGGTTTCAACGCTGCTATAGCCAATTTGGATTTCTAACTTGCTCCACTGCAATTCCACGCTCTTTTCTCCACACTCAGGTCACTCACTCTGTATTCTCTCCCCTTCCGGATTATTTGCCGATTGTGAACCCGAAAATCCCTCGAAAGCAACTGACTCAACGCCCATACTACCGCTTTGCGGGAGGGTGGTTTTGGCGAAATTTCGACGTTCGGTGATTCCTCACAGAAACCGTGAAATCACCTGCGGGAAACCGATTGTGGAAAAATCGATGTTGGGGTCAATCGGATGGCTCGATTTCACGACGTATTCCCAGACCGGTTACGAGAGCTGGAGTACCTGTACGTCAGCACTGATGGGTAACTATTTGAATTTGGGGAAATCTCTTATACTTTCCCACCATAAACACGACTATGTCCGAGGCAACACTCGACGGTCGTGGCCGCCTCACGCTTCCGAAAGAAATCAGGGAGCGCTACGGGGAGCGCTATCGCATCGTTCAACTTCACGATGGTCTCAAGTTGGTTCCAATTGACGAAGATCCGCTTGCTGCCCTGCGTTCTGAATTCGCAGACGTCGAGAAGACAGCAACTGAACTCCGCGACGAAGCCCGCAATGCGGCGCTGGACGAGGCCGGACCCTGAATGTACGCTGAAACCGACTTCCTTCTGGCACTCATCAAGGACGAAGACTGGCTCGGTGACGCTGCAGAGAAGGTGTATCACAACCACCGAGACGAACTCTGGACGTCTCAATTCACGCTCATCGAACTCCTCATGGTCGCCTATCGTGAGGAACGGGATACAGAGCGAGTCATCACGAACGCTGCAGCACTCATGGAAATCCGCGGTGACGTGGACACGGTCATGGCCGCAGCAACCTACGTCGAAGACCACGGATTCACTCCCTTCGATGCCCTACATCTTGTCGAATCCGACAGTGATACAATCGTTTCGAGTGACGATGCGTACGAATCATTCGCACCACGACTCGACCTGAAGGCAATCGGGGAAGAGTAGCCCGACTACAGCGAGTCGAAATCGAGGTTGACCACGTACCAATCGAGTGCCTATCCGATACCAACTCCAAGCCCTACGAATATCACGCCGACCGCAGGCGAGAAGCCACTGCATCGATGAACGCGTTTAGACTGGTCGCCATCCGCCTGTACTGACCCAATATCACTAGCCATAACGACCCAGCAATGCCGGGGAGTTCGTTGCTTACGTCGTCCAAAAAGCGGGTATCAACGTCTCAGGCCGAAAGCCATGCGTATGTCTGGACGGTCCCGAATAACAGTGCTAACGCTGCATTCTCGACGACAAGTGACATCCTCCCCGCCATGAACGGCGGGGCTTCCCGTACCGCGTTGGGATATTTACGGTTCACAGAGGCTCGCTTGGTCAGCGAACGTCCCCTGTCCACTACTCGGGTCGTGTTCTCCACGACGGAACAGGTTGACTACTGGGCGTGCCACACGCCCGCTACTCCTATCCCCGGAAGACCGAGGACTCAGAGTTACCTTTTCTGCTTGGTCTAACCGACGCCGAATGTTCTCCGCACCATTCGAGTCGGCGTTCATCACGACTCCACACCCACAACAGACGTACAAGCCACGCTCTACACGATTGGCATCTCGTTTCTGTCCACAGCACGAACACGTCTTCGAGGTGTCGCGCTCGCTCACCACAACGACGGCGATGCCTTCGGCTTTCGCCTTGTACGTGAGGAGGTTCGTGAAGCGGTCGAACGCCCACCCGTGCAAGCCTTCGTTGCCACGGTCGCCCCAGTTGCGAGCCTCGCCGGTTTCGTCGTTGTCACGGATGCCTTCGAGGTTACCAACAGCAATCGTTCCGACACCTCGTTCGACGCACTCTGAGACGAGGTGTCTGGTGAGGGCGTGCAGGTAGTGTGACCGGCGCTCAGAACGTTTCCGTCGAAGCCTGAGGGCCTTGTTTGACCGAGAGGAGTTGCACGTTGCTATCTCCTTGGCGAAGTAGCGTTCGTCGGTCTTGAGGGCGTTCCCCGGATACAACTCGTGGGCGCCCGTGGAATACGAGACGGCGGCGACGTTCTTGATGCCGAGGTCGATACCGGCGGTTTCGTTGCCGGGCGACTCAGCCTCGATGTCGTGTTTGCACACGATGTGGAGTTCCCACTCGTCGCCGTTGTAGACGGCTCGGACTTGGCGGACGTTCTCGACAACAACATCTGGTCGGGTCTCGATTTCGCAGAGGATGAAGTCCGACCAGTGTTCTTTCAGGTTTCGACCTTTGGAGAGGCGAATCCGGTTGTTGTGGGCGTCGTGTTTGAAGCCGTCTTCTTTGAACGTGACCGTCGAGCGCGGGTGGTCGCCGTTGTGTTTGCGGTACTTCGGTGGGTTTGCGCGGTCGTTCCCGTTTCGGCGCTTGGCGTACCAGCCACGGAACGCTTCAGCGAGTTCTTCGATGACTCGCTGACTCGACTGAGAATTGAGGTCGGCGTAGCGTTCGTGGGTCTTCAGGTAGGCCTTGAGCGGGCCATCCTCGGGGATTGTCCCTGTTTCGCTCCAGATGCGGTCGCACGTCCAGCGTGCGATGTTCCAGAGTTTCGAGGCGGCGAACCCAAGCGAGTCCAAGTCACTCGTGACCTGTGGCTGGTTCCGGATGGAAGCAACGTAGGTTCGAGTGACCTGAATCGCCATACATAGCCTATGTAGACAAACCTACTTAATGGTATGGACTGGCGTTGAATATCCTGTCTGCAATCGACGGTGGTCTGTGTAGGAGTTGTCGGATTCACTCCCCCCCTTTAGGGCGGGATTCTCTCCTCGCAGAATGATAGATTACTGCCGGACAGCATTGTCCGACCGGCCAGGGCGAACACTCCAAACAATGTCGCCAACAGCAGATTGTACTTCGCGAATGCGACCCAACACTCTTGGTCGAGTTCGACGAGGCCATCGGTACCCATAGTTACAGTTTGGTCTGTGGGGTAACAAGCGTCATGGCCTTCAACTGTCTTTCTTCCCATTATCCCGCCAAATAGAGCGGACAGAACGACGAAAGCGACCGCTCGTCGGAGTGAAATTGTGAAACGGTACCAGGTGCGAGAATCGAACCTCAGTCGCTCCCTTCGGTCGCTCCTTGCTTCGATTCTCTCCTATCTGATCACTCCCGTTTTCGTCCATGTTCGCGTTGCTCTCAGTCGAGAGCAAACGCTCAGGAATTGAGAACGGAAGGAAGGTCCAGGTGCGAGAATCGAACCCCGATCGCTACCGCTCCCGAAAGAACTCAGAGAGCGCTACGGTGAGCGTTATCGAATCATCCAACTCCACGATGCTCTCAAGCTCACTCCCATCGACGAAGATCCGCTTGCAGTTCTCCGGTCTGAATTCACAGACGTGGAGAAGTCATCAGATGAACTCCTCAAAGAAGGTCCTCAAAGAAGGTCGCAACACGGCGTTGGACGAGTCTGGACGCTGATTCACTCCTCGTAATGCCTGCCCTTCGTAAAATCTGACGGATCGGCTGCGAACCGCACACATCCCACTGCTCAGTCACGGTTTCCTCACGACTTCAGGTTCGAGAATGGCCTTCAAATTCTCACCTTCCTCTTTCATATGTTTCCGGACGGCGTCGAACTCACGCCGGTTGAGCCGCGCACCGATTGGTCCGGTGCGAACCCTGATTCGTTGGGTGAGGTCACAGCCGTCCTCGTGCGGGTCGATGGTAAAGCTAATCGACGGCATCAGGAGTCCAACGAGCAGCGATGTTGGTCTAAACTCGATGTATTGGTTAGGAACCACCTCGGTAAATCGCACCGTCTTTTGCTGGGTCTTCCCCGCAATCCGTTCCTCGAAGTAGGCTTCCGACCCCTGCGCTAATCCGGCTTCGTCGAGCCACCGAAACTCGATGTGGTCCGGGTGCCACCGCTCGTAATTTGCCTCCATCGACTCGAAGAAGCCGTAGACGGCTTCCGGAGACGCCTGTATTCTTGTAGTCTCCTCTAATAGCATCTCACTCTCACTATCGGCGTGCAGCGCACAAAATCGTTTGTCCGCGCACTCAGCCAGGTTTTCACGCGCCTGCCGATTCCCGATCGATGAAAGACAATACGAACCAAGCAGCGGACCGACCACGAGCAACCACCTGGACGGCGGAGCGACTCCGTTTCATACGTAGTGATACCCGACAGAATCGGATGGTGTGCCCGATACTCGTCTCCCAGGCCGTCGATTACTGTTCATACCTGGCTGTTTTCTCCGGTAGTGGTGAGTATTGTTGGTGGTACTGGGAGCTAGAACGATTCGGCGTTCCTCTGGCTGTGGCACGCGTGTTCGAAATGAGTCGGGACAGAGTCGCTTCCGGTGGTTCGGTGGGTTTCGAGCGCTCCTCGTTCGAGCGGTTTCTCGCTCGATGTTTCATAATCGGTTTCCCTCTGGTGGTTTTCTCTTTCACATCTGCGTCTGTTCGCTGGCTGAATGCCCGATAGACGGCGTGTCGCGGCGAATCAGGCGTGTGGATTTCGTTGATTCTTAGCCCGGGTATCGCTTCGCTGTGTTCCTTGCGTGCCATTTCGTGTTCCTCGAGCGCTTCGAGGGCTGTAACCCGCCAATTCCGATTTTGCACGTCCCCTCAGACTCCGTTTGTAGTTCCGTCTCGATTCTCTGCTATCCCCTCTCTTCCGGTCAAACCATCCGATTAGGAACAGTCGATGATCGCCCAGGTCATCACGCGTCTCTTCCAGAGCCAGACGAGCGGGGCCGCCGGATCGTCGGTTTTCGGCCTCGTCGTGCTCGTCTGGAGTGCGTTGAAACTCTTCGGAGGACTCAACACCGCGTTCGCGGAAATTTACGAGGTTGATGTCGACAGTTCGTTCACTGACCAGCTCAGAGATGGACTCGTCGTCCTCGTGTCATTCGTGTTCGCCGCCGCCGCTATTATCGTGGCGACGAGCGCATTCAGTGCCTACTCGGAACGAGTTCCATTCCTTGGGGTGCTGTTGCCGGTCGTAGTGGCCATCGGCCTCGTGGTCGCGTTGTTCCCAATGTACTACGTCTTCCCGAACGTGGACGTCTCGCCGCGCGAAGTCCTGCCAGGGGTCGTCGTGGCCGCAGTCGGATGGGCTCTTCTCCAAGGCGTATTCCAGATCTACGTCACGCTGTCGAGTGGTGGCGGGACCGGTCTCATCACCGGTATCATGCTCCTCCTCACGTGGTTGTACTTCAGTGGAGTCGTCCTGTTACTGGGTGCAGTGGTCAACGCGGTTATCGAAGGATATCCTGCGGAGCGCGTCGATATCGGGGAGACCGTTCGCTCGCCGACTGACTAGGCACGTTTTCAATAACATCGGGAGGGCTTCGATAACGAGTTGAGTGCCACCCACCACGTCGTCTTTCTTCCCGCCGCCTCTGTCGAACTGCGAGATAGCTGTTCGGACTGACGTGTTGATTACGAAAAATTCGAGGCGAAAGCCTCGCCCTTCAGGGCGGGGATGAAGCCGACCAACAGTATTCAACCGCCGACGATGGCATAGACGGGGTTCCAACGCGATCTTTAAGCCGCCCGACCGTGATAGTATGCATGGATGGTGAAGAGTACCCGTCACGCGAAATACGAACTCTACTACCACATAGTGTTCGTTCCGAAATCTGACGGAATCGAAGATTCCGCTGACCTCGCGGAACAAGGTTCCGCTCAGTATCGGGGTTCGCACCTGACGGGGGAGACGGAGGAACGTCTCGAAACCATCTTCGCGGAAATCTGTGACGACAAGGGCCTCGAACTGGCCGAGTCCAAGGTCATGCCCGACCACGTACACCTGTTCATCGGGAGTCCACCGAAGAACGCCCCATCACTCATCGTCAACTGGGTCAAGGGCATCTCGGCGCGGAAATACAACAACCGCTACGACGACCGCGTGAAGTGGACTCGTTCGTACTACGTCGGTACGGCGGGGAGCGCATCTAAAGGCGCTGTCGAACGCTACATCGCTGAACAGGAGGGTGAGGACGCATGAAACGCGTCAACACCTTCGAGGTGGTTCCACAGACCGAGAACGACAAAGAGTGCCTCCTACGGCTACTCGATGCGTCCGCCTCTCTGTGGAACGAACTGACCTATGAACGTCGCCAGAACTACTTCGGTGACGGCGACGTGTGGGACATCTCCGAATACCGAGGGCGCTACAACGGCGTCGTCGGAAGCGCGACCGTCCAACAGGTCACGCGCAAGAACAGCGAAGCGTGGCGGTCGTTCTTCGCCCTCAAGGAGAAAGGCGAGTACGCCAACCCGCCGTCGTACTGGGGCAACGAGGAGGACGGACGCGAACTCCGTACCTACATCCGCAACAACCAGTACACGATTCAGTGGGGCAAGCGTAGTCGTCTTGAAATCCCCGTCGGGCAAGAACTGAAAGACGAATACGGACTCGGCTACCACGAACGACTCCGCCTCGAAGTCCGAGGCAACCCGAAGTGGGACGGAAAACAGGGTCGTCTGGAACTTGAGTACGACGAGGTGAGCGACACGTTCAGGGCTTTTCAACCAGTCACCGTACCTGATTCTCGACTGGATTCACCACTGGCTTCCGAAGAAGCCGCCCTCGACGTTGGCGCGAACAACCTCGTCGCCTGTTCCACGACTACTGGGAACCAGTACCTCTACGACGGACGGGGGTTGTTCGGACGGTTCCGTGAGACAACAGACGAAATTGCCCGAGAGATGCAGTCTCTCGGAATCACGGAAGACAAAGTTTTCCGGACGACTCCGAGAGGGACGCTACAGTTCCAAGCGGATTCGACGGCTGTACCGACAGCGAACCCGTCGCCGTGACCACGCACAGAACGCGCTGGTGCGCGACCTCGTTGAACGGCTGTACGACGAGGGTGTGGCGACGGTGTACGTGGGTGATTTGACCGACGTGCTGGAAACGCATTGGTCGGTCAGGGTGAACGAGAAGACGCACAACTTCTGGGCATTCAAGAAGTTCATCCACCGTCTCGCGTGCGTCTGTGAGGAATACGGTATCAGCCTCGAAGCCGAGTCGGAAGCGTGGACGAGTCAGACGTGTCCCGAGTGTGGCGACCACGAGAAGACGGTTCGCCACGGAGATACGCTGACGTGTCCGTGTGGCTTCGAGGGGCACGCCGACCTCACGGCGTCTGAGACGTTCCTTCGAGAGAACAGCGATTGCGAAATCAGGCCGATGGCACGGCCCGTGCGATTCGAGTGGGACGACCACGATTGGTCGGGGAAACCACACCCTCATGAAAGTCCCAAAGAAGTGCGCACGAACCCGCAAGTTGCCTCCGTGGGTCGGTAGCCGAACCCCCAACGGAGGAATCCTCGCGCTTTAGCGCGGGGAGGATGTCAAGTTTCTGTGAGACTGGGGATTCGGTCTTGGAACAGTTGGTCGAGCACAACCCAGAGTATCTCTGTTGGAACAGATTTCTCGAACGTCGCCCGCTCATAGCTCATCTCTCCCGTTTCTGGATTTTATACTGGAAGTGCATTGGCCCCAGTTCGGGATGATCGTCATCGCAATGCCATCCACAGTTGAATCCAGTGTTCGGATCTGCGTAGTGGACTCGGAAGTGCTGTGTATCACGGAAAAATCGCCATTCGACGTCAAGCAGCGGTGATTCAGGACCAGTCATCGGCACAACACGGGTTGGGTCGATTTGTGCTCGGATACATTTCTTGACGATACTATCTGGCTCATACCCGACTGACGTGATTGCAGGATGCCGCTGGAGGACATCCCTGAGCCCTTCATAGACCGAGCTGTCGGTTGTTCCTGAAAGGCCCATCTACTCACACAGGGATGGCGTCTCGGTCTGTCGCCCAGTCGTATTCGTTGAGTGCCGCCCGAACGACCGGGATGCGGTCAGCGAGGTGCTCCCATTCGCTTGCGGTTTCGCGCCGCGTCCTGCTCTCATCGGCATCGGAAACATCTGCGATACTCGCTCGAAGTTCGCCAGGTGTCTCAACGTTGTAGGATTCTTTCCAGTCGGTGATTTTGGCACGCATCGATTCAAGCGCCCTCGTCAGTTCCTCACGACTCTGCTCTCGTTGAAGTGTGGCGATTTCACGATAGGTTGCCATGAGCTGATCGACACAGTAGAGCGTTTGGTCACCTTGTTTTATCGTTCGTAGAACGTTGTCCTCAACAAGTTGGTCGAGGTATTTTTGCGCCGTCTTGACGGAGACTTCCGTTTCTGTGGCAACCCATGAGGCAGTGCGGGGGGTTCGAAGCGTCCGTGCAGCGGCACGAATCCGCTCACCCCGCGTCATTGAAGTCTGTGGATAGGTGGTCTCGTGGCTATCGTCAGGCATATTCGGAAGTACGCCCTCTCCTAATATATATCCAGTGGGTTGGAAATATGCGGTGTAGTCACTGACTCTTTGCTATTGATTGGCTCGCGTTTATACGTCGTGCTGATAGGGAGAGCGAATCGGTCACGAGCGAACTGCTTTGAGGGTGTGTTCCTCTACCTGTTCGTGAATTATTCACTCTGTCACTGCTTCGAAGTCCGACAGTGCTTGTCACCGCTCGCAGAAAAGAAGCCAACTTGCCCCTCTTCGTACTCGATAATGATGCTATAGCACGTGTTCTCATCATATGTCATCGACTCGCCTTCACCGGTTCCATTCACTCCCACTGAGACTCTTTGGCGTCCCGCTTCCTGCGGGAGTTCATCGAATAGCACCGGAACGGGCGCTGTTCCTGCAGACGGCACTTTGTGAGACTTCTCGTAGGTGACCGAGCCATTCGTCTCAATCTGTACGGTGAATCGATGAGTGTCTGAATCGCGGTTGATGAGTTGCATCTTCTCGATGCGTGCGGTGGGTTGCTCGGGTGGCTTGACTGCGTGTTGAATCGCCGAACAACCGGCGAGGAGAGTGGTGGCGCTAATGCCCAACCCCCTCAGGAGAAACGCTCGGCGAGACTCATCGGACGACCTCATTCTTGTTATAAATACAACACATATACAAAGTCTTTCTGAGAGTGCCGAACTCCTTGCGATTCGACCAAGCACTGCAAGTCCGTTGACGAAGAGGTCACTCGCTGAGTGAAAGACGAATTTTCATCGAGAGACCGAGTTATAATGTCTGCCAACCAATGGGTTATCGACAGAGTGGAGAAATCAATACTCAGTATCCATCCCGAATGAACGACCAAACCGCCGTCAACACTGTCGAGGAGTACTGCATGTTTGGCGAGGAACGCGTTTACCTGTTCATGGCGATTGCACGCCAGAAAGAGAACCCACACCTCACCAGCAGTACAGAAGTCACGTTTCGTGAAGTCGTCACAGATACTCAAGACATTCGTCGGAAATTCGACCAGCTCCAGTCGTGGGCTCAACACTACCGAACCGAATCCGGCGACCCACTGGCCTTTCGGCTGTATCTCTCCGTGAATGCCCGGAACACGGTAGACGGCTTCTTCAATTTTCAGGAGCAGACAAACGGCTGGATCAGAGCGTGGTTAAAGGGCGATGAGACTGCCCCCCGGAAGTTCAAGCGCCTGTCCAGTTACTGGAAATCTGAACTCCAGAAACCTACTGCGAGCGACGACTCACGATTCCTCTTCGACCTGGACGATACCTCAGAGGAGGATGCACAACGCCTGCTCGCATCTCTGGAGAAACAGACGTCGGTCGTGACGGTCCGTGAGTCACCGAATGGGTATCACATCGTGACGGAACCGTTCAACTACACTACTCTCGATATCGATGTCGAATATGATTTGAAGACGGATGGGATGTTGTTCGTTGGGTTTCTCAGTGACTCATCGGAGAGTGATGGGTGAGTCTCTCGTATGGTGGTTCTGGCAATCGCCGGAACGGACATGAGTCGAATGTATGACTTCCAGCTATCTCCTTTCAGTTTTCGGCTTCACTTTCGAGAACGGCAACGACCTCGGTCAGATCGAAGAGACGGAGGTCATCGCGTTCGTCTGCAGCTTCTTCGACAGAGCGTTTGAATCCAGACCGGCTGAACAAGGCGAACTCAAATTCCGGCTCTCCACCCGCTTCGGGCGTCCAGTCGATATGGGGTGCGTCTTCTTCGAGAGCTGAGAGAACGTCATAGCCGAGGGGTGCGTTTGTGAACTTCGCTTCGCCAACGATCAGCGTCGATCCGTCGGTTGGTGCGACGACGTCCACCTCACGGCCCTTGTACCACCACTGACTCGGAACCTGTGTGAGCTGGTAGTCTGTATAGAGTTCCGGTACTGCCTGATGACAGAGTGATTCGAACGTCTCACTGACGAAGTCGGGCAATTCCGGTTCGATGAGATCAGCATAGGCGTTCTCGCCGTAGAGTTCGTACTGTCCACTTCGTCCGTAGAGATATCGGAAGTAAAACCGGAATACGGGGTCTCGGATGTGGTATCGAGTCTGTTTGCTGCGTGCCGGGTTGGCGAGTGCTGGATGGTGTTTCTCGATTATCTGGAGCGTTTCCAGCCGGTCGAAATAGTACGACGTGTTGGTGCTTTCGATACCGGCTCCCTGCGCGATTTCGTTCCGACTGCGGTTTCCACTCGCCATCGACTCCAGTACGGAAAAATACGTGTTCACCTCACTGAGCTCCATCTGGAGGACGGTTTCGGGTTCGTCATGGAGTGGTCCATCTGGGTCACACAACAACCGATTGATATTCTCTCCGAGACGTTGCGACGGATCGAGTGGCATGAGATATCGGGGTGTGCCCCCGAAGACACCATAGACGAACACTCGCTCCTCGGGATCGTACGTGGGCACGAACTCGTTGATGGAGCGAAACGGGAGTTGAGTGAGTTCGAGACGGCCATTCGGTGTCTGTGATACGCGCCCGTAGAGTGGTGCCCCTCCATCAAGGACGTGTGTATGAATCATCCCGATTGCAGAGCCCGTTAGTACGAGGGTTGCCTGACTCTCATCGACAGCCGTATCCCAGAGATGTTGAATGATCGAGGGGAGGCCCTCGTTCGATTCGATGAGGTACGGGAATTCGTCGATAACGATGATTGCGTCTTTGTCGACGAGGTGTTTCAGGAGGGGTTCCCACTCCTCTTTGACGGCGGTACTATCGGGATACGTCGTGGCGGCTGCCTCGATGAACCGCCTGAGTTGCGTCGTCTCTGTTCCCTGGACTGCCTGATAGTACACCGCACCGTCGCGGTCGGCAATCGATTGGCGGACGAGTTCGCTTTTGCCGATTTGCCGTCGCCCATAGATAATCGCAAGCTCTGCAGTATTGCTCGAATAGAGCGCCTCCAACCGATCGAGCTCCTTGATTCGATTGACGAACTGGTCCATGCGCTCAGTTATCTCAGGAGGTACATATTGTCTTCGGAGTTATAGTTCAAACTATTATAGTTCAAACTATTATAGTTCAAACTCTAATAGTCTGATTACTACTATCTGAGTAGACATCGCCAGCCTCCGATTTTCGAAAAGACAGTGGGTGCCAGCGTCGTCGTCAGCCATCTACAACCCAATTTGTCTGATAGTCCGCTCACTCGCGTATCGAGTATTCATTCTCGAAGCAGACAGACCAGCCAAAGGATCAAATGCTGGACGCTTGAGGTCAATGCATGACCGCAGATCGGCTCCGAAGTATCGTCCCGATGTTTGGTGGGGCGACCCAGTACATCGAGACACTGGATGCAACGCTGGCATTCGTCGATTCCTCCTACCCGACGACAGACGAACTCGTTGCATGGCATCAGGAAACGTTTGCGAACGTCTCCAGTCGGTCGTCCATCATGCGGCGCATGGGGTATCTCACAAATCTCGGCTTCTTACAGCGTGATGGCGAGAAGTGGACCCTCGGTGCTGTTGGTGAAGAGTACACGCAGAACCATGACACGGCAACACTGTTCCGAGTCATGTCCGACCGCAACGTTGGGCTCCGGAGTCTGCTCTATGCGTTGGCCGTCGCCCCGATGACCATCATGGAGATTAGCGACCAGCAACTCGATACACACCCCGAATTGGGCTGGCGTCGTGGCGAGCCGGATATGGCGCTCCAGCGGGCAAATTGGCTTCGGAGTATGGGGTTAGTCGAAAAGCAAGGGGATGAGTACCAGGTGACTCGTGACGGTCGTGCGTTCGTCAAGGATGTTGAGTCACCAAACGATGTTGGCTTGTTCTTTGTGGCAGTCAATGACGAGTGGCTTACCAGATTCAAGACCTCCGTAGTTCGTCCATTCAAACTCGCTGGTCGTGCGAACGTCCCCTCGCAGTTGGAAGGGGCTGATTCGGTGCGTGTTTGGGGAACAACTGCAACAGACAGTGCGAAGAAACAGGCGGCAATTGACCGACTCAAACAGGACGACGTTGTCCTCTTTTACCATGCTGGTGCATTCATCGGAGCCGGAACCGTCGGTCGAGTGTTCGAGAGTCAGACAGTCGGCGATTGGCTCTGGAATAATCCGGAGAGTCGTCACATCTACACGCTCAACGACTACAGAGAGGATGTTCCGACCGTTGAAGAAGTGCGGTCGATGTTGGGCTACAAAAATGACCGATTTGTGAATAGCAGTCTCGATCCTGTCGCTGAGGAAAAGGTTGGAGAGTTAGTTCGACAGTACGGTTCGCTTGAAGCAGCTCTGTTCGGTTCTCCTGTTCAAGAAATTTCAGAACCTACCGAAGACGAAATCCAAGCGGAACAATCTCTACTGGCGCGGGCTCTTGATTCGGAAGCCACTATCATCGAGGACAAGACGCAATACACGATACAGAAGCGGAAAGCTCGTGACGCCGCATTTCGGCGGTTGGTGAAGCTTACGATTATATCTGTGCTGTCTGCGAGAGTAGGCGAGAAAGCCTGGCGGGTGGGTTTGAGGTCGAAGCTGCGCACATTTACCCAAAAAGTGAGGGAAGTTCTGAGGACCCTCGAAATGGAATGGCGCTTTGTCGATTACACCACTGGGCTTTCGATTCTGGGTGGCTTTCTGTCTCGGATGATTACGAGGTTCTCGTTCGGGACGAAACGGGGTGTGAGGGATATCATGAGTTCAAACAATACGATGGGGAGACGCTGGAACTTCCTTCCGACAAGCGGGCAAAACCCAGTGTTGAGGCGTTACAGAAGCATCGAGAAATCCATGAGTTCGTGTGATGCTCACACAGTTCGTTACGGTTCGGTAGCACGTCGCACGGGACTGCTACGTGATATATAATATGTCCGTTGTAAGAGATGAGAACGTATCGTATCAGAATAATCGTAGTATTTCTCTATTCGATACGTCATAGAGTGCATGCGACTTGTTCAGGTGTTGATACCCGAGGGCAAACGAGAGAGCGTCCTCGGGGCTCTCGACGAACAGAGGATCGACTACGCGGTCTTCGATGAGGTCGGCCGTGGGGATTTCGAGGCGATGGTACAGTTCCCGGTTCCGCCCAGTGGCGTCGAGACGGTGATGGAGGAGTTGACGACCGCAGGTATCCGGGACGACAGCTACACCATCATCCTTCCCACCGAGACAGTGGTCTCACAGCGGCTCTCGGCGCTACAAGATCGGTTCCCTGGGCTCAGAATCTCTCGGGACGAACTGTCTGCTCGCGCGGAAGAGCTCGCACCGGCGAACTCGACGTTCTTCAGCTTCTTGTTACTTAGCACCATCATCGCCGCGACAGGGCTTCTCCTCGACTCTGCGGCGACCATCATCGGCGCCATGGTTGTCGCTCCCCTGATGGGGCCAGCAGTCTCCGCGTCGGTCGGGACGATACTGGCCGACCAACGGATGGCGTCTCGCGGAATCGTCCTGCAGGTCACAGGTCTCACGGCGGCGATCGCGACGGCTGCGATACTCGGTGTGTTACTCCAGCAGACCATCCTCATTCCGCCGGGCCTCGATATCCAGGCAATTCCACAGGTCGCAGAACGCACGAGTCCGAATGTCCTGTCACTCTTTCTCGCTCTGGGGTCGGGAATCGCGGGCGCCATTAGCATTATGCGCGGGTCGGGAGGGACCCTCGTTGGAGTCGCCATCGCCGTCGCGCTCGTTCCACCAGCGGCTACCGCCGGACTGGGTCTCGCGTTCGGACTTCCGGGCGTCGCCGTCGCTGGCACGGTTCTGGTCGTTGTTAATCTCCTCGCAATCAACCTCTCGGCGTTGATCCTGTTCTATCTGTCGGGATTCAAACCCCAGGACGCCGACGACCGGGAAGGGATCAGAGCGTCTGTCGCCTCCCGAATCGCCGTCATCGGTGTGGCAATCGCCGTTCTTTCTATCGTCCTCGCCGGTGTGACCTACGCGTCGTTTCAGACAGCCTCGTTCGAACAGCAGACACAGATGGAACTCGAACGACAGTTCGAAGAGGCGAACATCGAGGGTGTCGAACTCGTCAGCGTTACCGTGGATTACAGACCTGTAGACCTGCTTCTCGGCAACCAACCGCATGTCGACGTGCTGGTCGGAATCCCGCGGGACCTGCAAGCGCCACCCAATCTCGCACAACAATTCGACGACCAGCTGACCGACCAACTGGGTCGCCACGTCGTCGTCAGAGTCGGATTCGTCGAAGCACAAATCTCCGATGGGACGGTATCGCAATCCGCCATCGACCGAATCGGTCTCGACCGACCCACGGTGAGGGACCATGTGTGAGAGAGACGAAGGGCGACCGAGGGCGGTGGCGTCATCGTTGACTACGAACTCATCGAGAAGGCGGCGCCGAACGACGAGACATGGTTCCAGGGGCTCGTCACAACCGCACCGAAACGGGAGGCCACGATCCCATCGCGTACCATCGTCAGCCCGTCGCGTGAACTGAACGCGGAAGTCTCATCCGACACCGACCGGGGAACCGTATGAAGGGCTGAATCGGTCGCTCGAAGCCCTCTCGACCCACAACGCGCCGAATTCGACCCGACGTCGACGTTGACCGGCGTCCTCGGTCCCGACAGGACGGCTGCGTTAGATTCCAACGGCTGAACGGCTCACGCGGGAGGTAACGCCATATGACTCGGGAGACATGTGTGCAGCATGGTACAGCTGTCCAGAGACCAGGTGTGGACGGTGGTCGACCCCGACCCCGAGAACCGATTGGGTGCGCGATTCGATCTGATCGTGTTCGCCCTGGCGTCGATGAACGTCATCGCCGTCGTTCTCTCGACCGTCGAGTCACTTGGTGACCGGTACTCGAGCTTCTTCGCGGCCTTACTCGTCGGCTCTATCGTCCTGTTCACTGGCTTGTACGTCATCCGACTCTGGGCCGCGGGCTCTGCTCCCCACGGCAATGTGCGGAGCCCTCGATTCGCATTCGTCCGCGACCCCATCGCAGTCGTCGATTTATTCGTAATCGCGACGTTTTGGATCGGCTTCCTCTTCGAGATTTCCCTGCTCGAGTCAGGACTGTTTCGGGTCTTGTGGTTGGCCCGCGTGCTCAACCTCTCCTGGTTTAGGCACTCGCGACGACGGTTCAAACGGGTGCTTGACGCACAGCGGGCCGACCTCATCGTCGCGTTCAGTGGAGCCGGGATGTTCGTCCTCGTCTCCTCGACGCTCATGTACTTCGTCGAAGGGAGCGTCCAGCCGGACGCGTTCTCGTCGATTCCGGATACGCTCTGGTGGGGGGTTGTGACGCTCACAACAGTCGGATACGGCGACGTCGTGCCGGTGACGCCGCTCGGCCGGCTCCTCGGTGCTGCGACCATGCTCGGTGGGGTCGCCTTCTTCACTCTCCCCTCGAGTATCCTGGCGGCGGGGTTTTTCGCAGACCGGGCAGGCGAACAGACACCGATGCCGGGAACACCTGGAGCCACGTGGTGTCCACACTGTGGACGACCACTCGACTCGGGAGCCCCACACCGCCGACGCTGAACCAGTGGATAGCCGGACGCTGTCTGTGCGCAGAGAGGTTTATCGAGCGAGAGGTTGTATCGCACGTGCATGGAATCCGACGCGAGCACTCCCACTCTCGAAGCGGACGCACAGGTGGCGAATTCGTCGGGAGGGTTGGCGTACTGGGGGCCAGCGATCGCGGTGAGTCTCGCGATGTTCATCGGCGTCATCGATTCGACGTTGATGAACGTCGCGATTCCGTCGATCGTGGTCGACCTCGAGACGACCGTCACAGTCGTGCAAGGCGCGATCTCGTTCTACGCGATGGTCATGGCGGCGTTGATCCTTCCCGGTGGCAAACTGTCGTCGATGTACGGGGTTCGACGGCTGATGACGGCGACGCTCATCGTCTACGCGGTCGGGACGACGCTGGCAGCGGTGAGTTGGAACATCATCGTCCTCTACATCGGGTGGTCGGTCATCGAGGGTGCCGCAGCCGCCGTCTTACTCCCGCTGACGTTCACGGTCCTCCTCGTCAGCTACGAGGGCGTAGACCGGGCGAAGGCCCTCGGAATTCTCGCCGGGGTGAACGCGGCTGGGGCCGCGTTCGGGCCACTGCTGGGCGGGGCGGTCACGACGTTTGCAAGTTGGCGGTGGGGGTTCGGTATCGAGGTGCTGATCGTCCTCGTCGCACTCTTTTTCGTCCGGTATCTCCCCGCTGAACCCGTCACCACCACTCGTTCGAAGTTAGACGTCGGTGGGGCGCTCCTCTCTATCGTCGGGACGACGGCCCTCGTCGCGGGTGTGCTACTGGCCGGCCGATACGGCTGGCTGGCGGCTCGTCGACCGTTCGTCATTGGGGTCTGGCAACTCGACCTGTTCGGGGCATCTCCCACCGTCTGGCTCATCGGCCTGGGACTCGTCGTCTTCGCGGTTTTCGTCCAGTACGAGCGTCGAATCGAGCGGGACGGTGGGTCACCGCTGGTTCCGGTTCGGCTCTTGGCGAACGGCCCGTTCACTGCAGGTGTGGTCACGAACGCCGTTCGGTCCCTGGTCCTCGCCGGATTCATCTTCATCATCCCCGTCTTCCTCCAGTCCGGCGCCGGATACACCGCGTTCGAGACGGGGGTCGCGATGCTCCCGTTCTCGGTCGCGACGTTCGTCGCGTCGATCTTTACGACCGACTGGCGACGGTTCGTCCCGCCGAAACTGCTCATTCAGGGTGGCATCGTCCTCATGGGGCTCGGCACGCTCTCGCTCGTGTCCCAGACGTCCCTCGACACGACGGTGGTGCAACTCGTCGTACCGATGGTACTGGTCGGACTCGGTCTCGGCCTCGTGATGGCACAACTCATCGACATGACGCTTTCTGCGGTCGAGACGGCCGATTCGGCGGCGGCCTCGGGACTGTTGAACGCGACGATGATGCTGGGCTACGCGTTCGGGACCGCGATTGTGGGCACGTACTTGTTGAGACAGTTCTACGGAGGCGTCGTTACTGGTGTGCTGACCGCCGTCGATGCAGACGTACCGTTCGGTGACCGGGCGACACTCGTGGTGGCGCTCGAAGACGCCGTCGAGACGGCAACGAAAGAGACACAGCGCGAGTTCCTCGCCAGTCTCTCTCCCGCACAACAGGAGCTGCTGGCCAGCGTGTTCGACACCGCGATCGTGCAAGCCCAGCGAGCGACCTTGTTGCTTCTCACGCTCCTTGTGCTTCTCGTGTTGCTCGCGTCGACGCTGCTCCCGGCCGGTGAAGACGAGACAGACGTCGACTCGTGAACTCGACATGGCAGTTTAGGCGGCGCTCAGGACGTTTCGACCGACGGCGTCGACGCAGCTACAGGCGACGCGTGTGTCCCGAAGTCGGGGGGGTCTCCTCCATCCAGTACTAGACGAACGGTCCGTTCGAAAAAGCCGGACCAGCGGCGAATTCACCGACGTCGAACGCCCACCGAGGTCCACCCCCAGGGATTTCGTCGTGTCGGTCCTCTTCTGTTCGTGTGGCTCGTTCGGTCGGCGTCGCCGAGCCTCCTCGTGTTTGGCTGTCGCGCGACTCCATCGTCGACGCCGTCGGTGTCGTCTGTCTGGGTTGGTCGAAACAGTCCGTCAGAACGGTACCGACGTCTTAACTATCCGCCTCACGTCTCAAAACGGTTCGCTACCTTGCTGAGTATAGAGCGTATATTCAGCACGACCGTAGAAATATCCTCAGTTGCTGTCAGGAGCGTCGTGCAAGACTTAGAGGATGTATGCAGCAGATGGACAACCACCTGTAAGTGATGTCACCGCGTCCGCTGCCGAACCGCGAAACCGAGCAGGCCGCCAACGGCGCCGAAGAGGCTCAGCAGGAGGCCGAGGCCCACACCGAAGACGAGCGGCCCAACGAGCATCCGCAGCTGTCCAGCCAGCCCGGTTGGCGGCTGCACGAACTCGGCACCAGCCACGGCGAGGAGTCCGACGGCGAGCCCAAGTACGAACCCTGCAGCGAACCCCGACGCCCCGCCGTTCACGCCACTTCGTCGCCGCGTACCTGCCGTCAGGAAGCCGGCGGCAGCGCCACCGACCAGCCACGGGAGGACTTGGAAGACTTGAAACAGCAGCAAGAGGACGATGGGGGCAATCGGGTTCCCGTCAACCGGCAGCCAGCCGAAACCAATGGACACGATTGGCAGCCAAATGACCAACAGCAGCCCGAATTCGACGGCGACTCCGACGAGCACCGCTCGGAGTCTGAGGCTTTCATGGAGCCGTCTGAGTCGTTCCATCGTCAACCATCTTATGATTAATCTCCCGACATGATAAATCTCTCACACCGACGACGACGGCTACTGGCCAGTGACCGACTCGCGCGCTGAGTTCAGCACGGGCCGTTCGAACTACTCGAGGTGTGTCATGAACGTCGTGACCGACTCAGGGGTCGTATGCAGCAAGCGTGGGTTCTCACAACTCGGTGGCGTTGGGGCTCTACAGTCCGTAATAGTCACTATTAGTGATGGTAAATAATCATGTGTGATGGAGTACGACGTGCATCGCTTCCCGATCGATATGGAACGATATCGAGAGCAGTTGAAAGACTACCTGAATACGCTTGACGGGGAGGTCGTGTCAATACTCCCAAACATCCAGAAGACGGGTCTCCTCCAGATAATTGGGGTCAGTAAGAAGCTAATTTTCCTCCTGATAGTCGAAAAACGGGGCTCGTGAGGACTCTCAGCACGTGATATAAGAGTGATAACTTGATACAATACTTCGATGTAGTATGAACGATCGCGCTACCTGCCGACCACGACTCGCTCGGTAACCCCTGTTCTCTCATCATTCTGCACTCGGCATACGACTCATGGCAGCGGAGTCCGGTGTAGACGGTTTTTGGTAGTGAGACACACAGTCACGTATTTTCTGCCATCGAGCCTACTCTACATATGGACGTTGAATCGTCTCCGCAGGCGTACCCAGAAGGAGTAGGGTTCGCCATCGGATTCCTGCTCGGCGCCGTCTTTGGAGGAGTCGCGTGGATTATGTCCCACAACGTCGTCATCGGCGTAATCCTGTTCGCTGCTACGGGCACGGCGCTGGGAGTCGTCATTGAACAAACCATCAACACGCGTCCGCTCACCCCGCGTGAACGGCAAATCGCACTGGCGAGTGTCCTACTCGGTCTCGTCTTGCTCGTACTCGTGTATGTGGGTGTCGTGGGGGTGTGATGGCCGTGTCGTCCCATCTGGCCTGCTGGCCACTCCAGAAGGACCGCATATTCGGTGGCCGGTGTCTCTCATCCAGTTATCGAACTGACTGCTGCTGAATATGCGCGCTGCATTCAGCACGACTCAACAACGAATCCGCATCTGCGGATTCAAACAGGGCCGCTCACCTCACCAGTTACGTTGAGATTTGATTTGCGAGTTGGGGAGCCTTCGTCTGAAGACTTCATACAGCAATGCGAGACGCCAATTTTTCACGCGCCTGCAAGGGGTGCAGGCGCGTTTTGTCGGGCCTGCTGATTCCAAATGGATGAAACAAACGTCGAAGCAACCATAGTACCAACTACGAACAACCACCCACGGAGACGGTCACAATGACGGACACCCCGTGTCCTACCTGTGGTCGTGTGTTCTCCAGCTCTCGGGGCATGAAAGTCCATCACGCCAGAACCCACGGCGAGGAACTCCCCAATTACACGTGTGCTCACTGCGATGCCAAGTTCTACTCCCCTCACGAGAAGGCATACTGCTCCAGTGAATGCCACGACGATGCTGTCTCGTTTGCAGGCGAGAAGAATCCGAATTACAAAGGCGGGAAGTCCACCGCAACGTGCCAACTCTGCGAAGCGGAGTTCGAATACTATCCGTCGATGAAGAAGGGATTGTACTGTCCTGATTGTGTAGAAAACAGCTCGTGGCAATCGACGCCTGCACTGAACGGTTCTGCAAATCCTCGATGGACTGGTGGAATGAAAACTGTCGCCTGTGACGTTTGTGGAGAACTTGTTGAGCGGTATCCAAGCAACATCGGCGAGACAGTGCTGTGCAGCGAGGAGTGTAGACACCAATGGCTCTCAGACGCCTTTCGCGGTGAAGGACATCCCAATTGGAACGGCGGCTCGATTGGGAACTACGGCACTGGGTGGAACCGAGTTCGAAAACAGGCCCTCAAACGCGACGGGTATGAGTGCAAACACTGTGGTACGGACACGGATGACCTCGGCAGAAATCCTGATGTTCACCACATCGTCCCTGTACGGTGGTTTGTCGAATCTGAGAAGCACTCTAGAACTGACGCTCATACCCTCCAAAACGTCATATCACTGTGTCCGTCATGCCATCGCAAGGCTGAATTTGGGCATATTTCGCGGGAAAACCTCCGCTCACTCCAAGGTAATGTCTGAAAGTTGAACTAATATCTGTCAGCTATTCTTTTCTGGTCATTTCGCGGTTGGCAGTGAGAAAATCGCAACACAGCATACGCTTCTCCTCTCCTGAGTTAATGTCAAAAAGTTGAAGGGTCCAGGTGCGAGAATCGAACCCGCGTCTCAGCCTCCACAAGGCTGAAGGATAGTCCACTACCCCAACCCGGACACGCATCTCCTTCTAATTCTGGTTTGCTAAAATACGTTACGACTCCGGACGGACTCCGTGTGGCTTTTGGCCTCCAGTCACCTATGCCCGACTACGCGTGGCCATCACGGACAAAATCTATCTGAAGAACCACCGCCAGATTGCCTCCCAACTGGGAACGAACATCCCAAAGAGCGCGTTTAGCGGCGCGACCCTCGACATTCTCTTCCAGGGCGAGGGGCTGATGAAACTCGACGATGCGACCCAGGAGCGCGTCCTTGACTTCGCCGAAGACTTTCTGGATTGTGGCTGTGAGACGAATCCGTACTGTGGGCATCCTGAGCGCAAGTTCATCTCGTATTTACTCGAACTGCGGGCGCAGGGACTTGGCCCGGATTCTATCGTGGACGTGATGGGTGACGATTACATGCTGTACGCCTATGCGGGCGATATCCTCTCGTTTCTGGATGACTCAGTTCGCACCCTCGAAGCAGCCGAGGAACTCGCGGGGGTCGAGAACAACCGGGAGATGGAAGAAAAATTGAGTCAGGCAAAGCGCGACTTATCGCGTTGAGTTAGCTCAGGTGAAACGTCTCTTCGTGGTCAATGTCTTCGTCTAAGTCGTCGAGCAAGATGACTTCTTCTTCGTCGTCTACGTCTTCGAGCGTTTGGCGGAGTTGGGTGACGTAGCGTTTGTACTCCTCTAACTGCTCGCGGAGGTGGTCGTTTTCGAGTTCGAGGCGTTCGTGTTCGCGGATGAAGCTCTTTGGCACTTCGACGCGCGGGGGGAAGCTCTTTTTGTCGCTGTCTTCGCTCGGGATTTCGTGTTCGGGGACGACGCGCACCTGGCCGTCGTGGGCGACGAGCGTCTGGACGTAGTCGCGGAACACCGCGGACAGCGAGATGTCGCGCTCTTCGGCTATCTCCCGCAGGGTCTCGAAGGCGTCTTCGTTGACGCGAAACGAGATGGTTTTGTTCTTGTTGCCCATTGGAGGTAGGTGTTCGTCCAGGCTATTTAATCGTTCGTCAGACACTCACACGATATGAAAGATTGAAATCGGCAGTTGGGAACCCTCCTATCTGTACGGTCCGTGGTCTGGGTAGTATCGTACGCGCTGGAGCCAGTCGTTCGTGATCCTCACAGAAACCGTCAGTGTTCAATTCGAATGTCGTGCTGGGTCGTGATGAGCGTCCCGTCTGGCTTCGATTGGAGGAACAACCGGTAGCTCCCCGGCGTTGGAAACGTTGTCTTGAATTCGACGCGCCCGCTGTCGGAGTCCGTCGTTTCAGGGTGGACGTGGAGATAGGCAAGGTCGCCTTCGCGGAGCGCAACGAGATGGCCGCGCGCTCCCAGATATTGCTCTAACCGCGACACGGGTTCGCCGTCACGTCCAATCTCGAATACCAAGTCGACCGACGTACCAGCCAGAACCGCACTCACTTGGAGTTCGACGTCGTATCCTGTAGCCGTATCACGGTACGATGTTTCTGGCCGTGGGGCTACGTCCATCTGGCCCGACGCAAAGAGGTCGAATCCGAGTGTGGTTGGATTCCCATCGACAACGAGGTCGACGAATGCCCGGTATACTCCTGGGTCAGGGAGTGTGAATGCCTCGACACGCCACGTCCCATCGTCGCCGAGTGCGGGATGGAGGTGCTGAAATCGAGTCAAGTCTCGCCGAACGACGATCAGATGGGCGCGCTGTCCATGCGACTCGTCGAATTCGGTAACGACCTTTCCGGTTGCCGTAACGATTTGGAACTGCCAGTCTCGGGGTGTATTGGGGGTGAAGCGAGTGTCTGTGGGTACAAAACGGAAGCCAGCGTCAGCCACTGTTAACCCACCCAACGTCGCATGACTTTGAGGGCCATAGCCCTGTGGCAACCCGTGTCGACTGTGATTGGCGTGGTTTCCCATACCTTAGTACTTGTTTGCCCGACGATTTACCGATTGCTCCGTCACCCCTCTGCCGTCTGGTGGAGTCCGAACGCGTATTCCATGCTGAACAGAACGACCGCCATCGTGAGCGCCTGAACGAGGATGAACGCGGAACGCAATAGGGATCCGGCGATAAGAACTCCGACGCCGCCTGCCAATCCCAAGAAGGCGGCGTATTTCCCCTGAGGCAACCCCTGCAACCACGCATCGCTGCGGTTGTAGAGCCGTTTCACCGTGGTCATGTTCGAAATAGATAACTCACCGACAAATTTGCTTCGAACGGTAGCGTCGTCGGTGGTTGTCTCGCATTCAGTGCTGAACACAGCGCTGGTCGGTCGAATGTGTCAATCATAATTCTTGAGACCCTTATCCACCAGCACGACTTAGTCGCTGTACAATGGCCGACACAGAAGGCGAGTCTCACGGCTACACCCCGATGGACTACGATGCGGACAGCGAGGCAGACGAAGTGTACCAGCGGTGTCTGTCGTATCTTTTCGCACACGCGCCCATCGAGCCGGACGACGTGGTGCTCGACATCGGGACGGGGACCGGCATCGTCGCGCTCGAACTCGCGTTGAAGTGTGGCCACGTGCTCGGGCGAGACATCTTCGACGAGTGGCTCCAGTACGCTCGTGAAAAGGCTGCACAGCGCGGCGTCGAGAACGTCTCGTTCGACCACGGGTCGTTCCGAGAACCGAACGTCGAGGAACCGGTGGACGTCGTCGTCGCCAGCTACGCCCTCTACATGGCCTACGACGAAGGGGGCGAGAACGAATTACGCGCCGCCATCGACGGGCTCGCGTCGTTGAATCCACGGTGTATAGCGGTCGCCGACAAGATGCGTTTCGGGCCGGTAGAGTCCTCGAGCGAGTATGAGACGCTGCCACGGATGGGAACCGTCGCAAATTGCCTCGTGGATGCAGGGTTTACGCTCACTGATGTTGAAATCATCACTGAGTCAGTCGGTGTTCTCATCGCCACCCGATAGCACTCACTAGCAGTTTTCTATCGAAAGCTCAGCCGTATGGAGGAGTTGAAATCTGAGCGAATCGCATTCTATCAGTGTGTGCAGAATGCACTCTCAATATCTCGCATGCTGCGTCTGCCAGTATCTGAACAGCGTCCAGCGTTCGTTCTGAATAGAGGGCGCTTTTTCAGCAAACGCGAACCTCGGTTCACTCCTCGATTCATTTGGACGGACAGATAACTCGGCGCATGCATAGCTGTCTTACTCCGCGATCAGGAGAACGACGACTCGAAGACCTCCACGAATATTAATCATCTTTCATGTCGTAGAACCTTCGAAGCGAGTCCCCATCAGTCTACTAATCCAGATGACCACAGAAGATGCAGCAGACCAGCGGAGCGCCGAAACGGGTGAATCAGCGGCTGACCCACGCACACTCTCCCCCGATGTAGCGTTCAAGACCATCGGGAACGAAACCCGTCTGGCCATCCTCGACACGCTCTGGGGACCAAAGGGAACGAGAGCGTGGACGTTCACGGACCTCCGGAAAGCCGTCGGGATGCGTGACGGCTCGCAGTTCCACTTCCACCTCAAGAAACTGGTAGATGGTGGGTTCGTCGAGAAGGACGACGGGCAGTACATCCTTCGGCAGGCGGGAGCGAGAGTCATCTGTACCGTGCGGACAGGCTACCTGACCGAGCACCCCGAAATCGACGCGTTCGAGACGACCGGGGAGTGTTACGCGTGTGGCTCGCCGCTCGAGGCACAGTACACCGACGAGATGTTCTTCGTCGCGTGTTCCGCGTGCGAGCGACTCCACGCCCGGATGTGGTTCCCGCCAAACGGGCTGGTCGGACGCACGCCCGAGGAGGCGTTACTGGCCGCCGAACACTCGGTACGAGCAGACATCGACCTCGCGGTCGCGGGGATGTGCCCAGTCTGTAACGGCACGAACGAGCGGACCGTCTCGAGGGACATCTCCGAGGTGCCCATCCAGTCGCCGGTCCTTGACCCAGAACGAGCCGGGATGGTCAGAGCTTGGTACATCTGTCCGCACTGTAATGCCTGGGTCACCGCTTCCCCGGGCGATTCGGTTATCGACCATCCCGCGATCGTCGCGCTCTACGACGACCACGGAATCGACATCCGGGCCTGCCCGCGCTGGGAACTGCCTTGGACTATCGACCCGTCGGCCCTCGATGTCGTTTCGGCGGACCCGCTTTCGGTCCGACTCACAGTCGGTATCGGAGGAGATGGACTGGTTCTGACGCTCGACGAAGCGTTCGAGGTCGTTTCAGTGGGGTGAGGATCGATATATTGTGAGCGAGTGTCGGCTCCCGATGCGACGCGAGCGTCTTGAGTGCTGTCCCATCAGTCTGTCCGCGTGGATAAGGTAACTCACAGAGATACGTGACCGACGTGGGCTATATAGTCAGTATCACTCTTGTTACAACTTCTTTCATTGACAGATCTTACAGCAATAACTACGCCACACAATTCAAACGGAATCTGAACAAGTCGCATACCACAGCCCGATACTGCGTATCCCCTCTATCCCCAGCACGCTGCGTCTGCTAGCATCGGGAGGTGCTTCTTCGACTGTACTAACCCCGAGTTCCAAGTCGGTCACTGGCCAGCCGCCAGAAACGCGAAGGCGAACGGAAAACAGGGAAGCTTCGCAGCCACGGGTTGATGGTACCCGAATAGCCAAGAGACTGGTTCACACAGTACGACTCATGACCGACCGTGCCGTGTCGAATCGAGTCGCACAGATTGCGCCCCAACAGATTCGTCGGCTGTTCGACCTGGCAAGCGAACACGACGCTGACGATTTGGTCCACCTCGAAGTCGGCGAACCGGATTTTCACACGCCGGCGCACGTGGTCGACGCGGCGGTGACAGCGGCGCGCGAGGGACGGACGAACTACACGCCAAACGCCGGTATCGAGGCGCTCAGGCAGGCAATCGCCGATAGACTCCGCGGTCGCGACGTCGACGCGGACCCAGAGCGCGTGGTCGTGACTACCGGCGGCGTGGAGGCACTCTACCTCACACTATTGACCGTCACCGACCCTGGTGACGAAGTCGTCGTGCCCACGCCAGCGTGGCCGAACCCCCTCTCACAGACGCGGTTAGCGAACGCCGTTCCGGTCGAGGTGCCACTGCCTGCCGACGACGGCTTCGCGTTCGACGCAGACCGAATCGTTGACGCCATCACCGACCGAACCGGTGCCGTCGTCCTGACCTCGCCGTCGAACCCGACCGGTCGGGTCTTCGACGTTTCGGCGATGGAGCGTGTCGTCGAGGCGGCCGTCGACCACGATGCCTACGTCATCGCCGACGAGGTGTATCACGAACTCACATATGGGCGGTCTCAGCCGAGTCTCGCGGCCGTCACGGAGCATCCAGAGCGGGTCGTGACCATCGACTCTTGCTCGAAGACGTACGCGATGACGGGGTGGCGCGTCGGGTGGCTGAGCGGTCCCGAACCCGTGACCGCGGCCGCGACGAAGATCCACGAGAGTACCACCTCGTGTGTGAACACGCCCGCGCAGTATGCTGCGCTTGCCGCACTCACCGGTCCTGTTGGCCCGGTTCGTGAGATGAAGGCGGCTTTCGAACGGCGGCGCGACGCGGTCGTCGAGCGAATTGCCGACCTTCCCGGCGTCTCGATGACGCCACCCGAAGGCGCGTTCTACGCGTTCGTCAACGTGAGCGCGCTTTCGGGGTCGAGCCTCGAGGTCGCAGAGCGCCTGCTCTTCGAGTACGACGTGGTCGCTGCGCCGGGAAGCGCATTTGGCGACGCCGGAGAGGGATATCTCCGCTTCAGTTTCGCGAACGACTTAGAACGCATCGAACGCGGCCTCGACCGCTTCGAGCAGATGGTGAAGACAGAGACCTGAGTCATCCCGCGAATCAAGGGACTCGCTGTAGGCGTGTCAGTAGGTTTCGACCTCAAGGCCCGAAATCCGCTCGAAGTGGTCGAGGTTTTTCGTCAATACTGGCTCTTCATGGACGAGCCCTGTCGCACCAATGAGTTCGTCGCCCGGGTCGTTCAATGGCTTGCCCTGGCGAGCGAGTTCACCTGCAATTCGTCCGGCTTTCCGCGCGATGGCAGGCGTCACCTGGTATACTTCCTTTGTGCCGAGAATCGCATCGACCTTATCGCGTTCGGCCTGTGGACGGTCGACGTAGCCAATGCCCCAGTACAGCTCATAGAGCGTCATCACGGAGAGGCGTTCTGGAATCTGTTGGTCTTGTAGTGTAGCGGCTTTCTCGAGAGCGGCTGCATCCTCTCGTCCGACGTCTTCCAGAAACGACGTATCCAGAATCACGTCACTCGCGCTCCGCACGGTGTTGCGGGGAATACTCGTCGTAGGCTCGGCTTCGGGCCGCCCGGATCTCTTCGATTTCCGTATCGGTAAACAGTCCGGCAAGGTCGCTAATCGGCCGCTCGCTGGCCAACCGCGCGACCGCTTCAGAGAAGGTCTCGCCCTCGCGCTTGCGCCGCTCCAGTGCGTGGTAGGCGTCCTTCGTCAGGCGGACGTTCTTGTAGTCCGTGCTCATGTGTATACACATGTATACATAGTGGATATAATTATCGGCCACCGCTCAGATTACAGAGATTCAAGGAGAAAGCCCACGACTTCAGTCGTGTGAAGGATGTCAAAGGTCATCACCACTTATTCTGGGCAGCATGCAAAGACTGCAACAGGTTCACTAACTGCACGAAGGAGTAGCTTTCTGGATGGCAACAACCCGATCGCTTCGCGTCTACGAGTGAGATTGGCTTCGAAAAAAGCGTCGGCGTCTATCAGAGCCGCTTACGCGGCGTCGGCTTCGACCGCTTCGCTCTCGTCTAAGCTTTCGAGTGCGGTGAGCACTTCCTGCTTGTAGCGCTCTACGGGCAGGTCGTACTGCTCTTTGGCCATGCGCGCGTACTCGTTGGTCTCGTCGTCGAACGCTTCGATGCGGTCCATCGTGCGCTCTGCGGTTTCGACGACCCAGCGGTCGCGCGTCTCGGCGGAGACGACGGAGATGGACTCCGGTCGGATGGAGACGTTGATGGAGCCGTCGTCCGTCTCGTAGGTGCGTGGCTTGCCTGCGATTGCAACGTACGCCGGGGCTTCGACGTCGCGGAGGACGCTCGCGGCTTCCGGCTGGTACTGGCCAGCGTAGACGAAAAACGTCCCCGTCGGGTCGACGACGCGGCCGCGCCAGTACTCGCTGTCCTCACCGACGTCTTCTTTCTCGGTGAGCGTGCCGACGACGAACACGCGGTTTGCGCGTTCGCCCGTCGGGAGCAGCAGGTAGACCGGGGCGCGTTCGTCGTCCGATTCTTTGAACGTGTAGCCTGCGTCGTTGAACTCGCGGGCGAAAACCCGTCGAGCGACTTCTCGGGTGGGTGCGGAACTCATGGTTACATCGACCTCGCTTTGATGAGGACTGCTTCGGCATCGACCGGGCCGGTCAGTTCTTCGAAACTGTTCGCCAGGACGTAGCGTCCGAGCGTCGGGCCACTGATGCGGTAGTAGCGCCCGAGGACTTTCTCGCGCATCTCGTCTGCGACGATGGTCGTGTCGAGTGCGTCCATGGCCATCTCCTTTGCCTTCTCCAAGGTAATCCCGGTGAGTTCCTCGGTGGCTTCCTTGTTGAAGATGGTCTCGTGGACGTTCACGCCGTCGTCGACGACGCCCTTGATGCGGAGGTCGAACTCGCCTTCGACCTCACCGTGTTCTGAACACCGTCCGTTCTGGAGGACGCGCGTGCAGTCCTCCTCCGGACAGCGCTTGATGAGTCCGCTGCCGCTCTGGATGTCCACCAGTGCGCCTTCGATTTCGGCTTCGTTGTCGCCGACTTCCAAGTCCTCGTCGAGTTCCTCGATGCCGGTCGTCCGGTTGAGCTTGACCGAGAATCGGCCCTGGTACTCGTCGGTGACGACGTTCGAGAAGCGGTAGACCTTCCCTTCTTCGAGTTCGGGGAGGTCCGATTTCGCCCACTTCGTGAACTTGATCGTGCCGGTCGGGTCACCGAGCAGGCCGACCTGCCCGATGGATTCGTGGCCGGGTTCCCAGAGGTCGACGACCTTTGCGGTCAGGTCGAGCCACTGCTCTGGCTCGTCTACGTCCGCGATTTCCATCTCCTGGTTGCCGCCTGCGCCACGGAGGTCTTCGCGCTCCATGCCGGCTTCGTCCAGGTAGTGGCTCGTGACGCTGCGACGGGCCTCGTCTACGGGGACCTTGTATTCGTTTACGAGTTTCTCGAGACGCTCTGCTACGTCTTCGACGGTCAACTCGAGTTTGTCTGAAAACTGCTCGTGTATCTCTACTGCGTGCTGGTGCACATCTGTCATTGGGTTTCACTGTCTCCGCCTGTTTTCAATGGGAGACATACGACGGTTGGTTCCCGATAGTATAAAAGGTTAGGTGAGCGGGCTGAAAGTGATTCCCTCGTGCGATTCCGTTTCGCGGGCTAACGCTTAAGACTCGGCTTGGAAGGAGGGGACGTCCTCACTTTTTCAAATATGACAGAATATTGAAATCGTGAACTACCCGTGCGAGACTCAGTGGAGATATCGCAAATCAACTTCGCTCGTTCCGAGCGATTTGCGTTGAACCGGCCGACCTGGAGTTCTCTATTTCATCGACAACATTCCGTTCAGCCCGTGTATATTCGCCATCAGACAACACTATGTGGGTATCTAGCATAGACACACTGGGGTGAGAAGTCACATGGCTTCAACAACAAAGCCTGACGAAGAGAGGGAGATAGCGACGGTGACGTCCGCAGATGGGACGAAAATTGCGTACGAGCGGTCGGGAACGGGGCCGCCGCTCGTCCTGGTCCACGGGGCGATGTTCGACCGTTCGATATGGGAACTTGGCGACGTCCGCGCACTGCTCGCGGAACACGCGACGGTCTACGCACTGGATCGACGAAATCACGGTGACAGCGAGTCTTCTGACGATTTTAGCCCAGCGGCACAGTTTGCCGATGTGGTCGCGGTCGTAGAGTCGATCGACGAGCCAGTCCACTTGCTTGGTCATTCTTCGGGAGCCAACTATGCGTTGTGGGCGGCCCCGCAAATCGACAATTTGCGGAGCCTAATCCTGCACGAACCAGCCGCCCCACCCGACGAGGGTGGTGGAGACGCCCTCAAAGAGACGATGGCATCGATGGTGGGGTTGTTAGA
This sequence comes from Haladaptatus sp. DYSN1, assembly GCF_029489995.1. Lineage (NCBI taxonomy): Archaea > Methanobacteriati > Methanobacteriota > Halobacteria > Halobacteriales > Haladaptataceae > Haladaptatus > Haladaptatus sp. DYSN1. Next base: position 113,471 of record NZ_CP120470.1, on the reverse strand, counting down.
CAGTGGACAGAACGAACAAGCCCTCGCAATGATCGTCGGCGAGTTCGCTCAATTTGCGCCGGCTGAACTTGACGTACTTCGCTCGTCATCAGTATGGGACGCACACGTTGACAGATTCCCGCAAACTCTCCTGCCGGAGTTGGAAGGTGCCAGAGAGTACGAGTGGTGGAATCTCGCACCGTTCGAAGACCTCTCCACGCCAACGTTACTGCTCGTCGGGAGTGAGAGCGGCCACAAAGGGATGGCCGAGCGACTCCACGAAACGATGCCGAACAGTCGACTCGCCACCTTCGAGGGATACGGACACGCGGCGCATCTCGTCACTCCAGACCGCTACACCGACCAGGTATTATCCTTCATCCGCGAAGTAAACTAAGCGATAATTTTTCTACAACCCCTGTGAGGCGTTCGAATCCCACTCGGAAGCGAGCAGTCCGTAGAGCACCTGGTCGACCCACTCGCCGCCGGTGAATTCGGACCTGCGTTTCGTTCCCTCGTGGGTGAAGCCGAGCTTTTCGACGACCCGCCGAGAGCCCTCGTTCGGGGCCTCGATCCAGGCGTCGATGCGATGGAGGCCGAGTTCTTCGAAGCCGATTCCGATGATGGCTTCTGCGGCCTCAGTGGCGTAGCCCTTCCCCCAGTGGTCGGGGGCAATCCAGTAGCCGAGATTGCCGAGTTTGTTCCGGTCGTTAAAGGGCATGAGTCCCGCGTGCCCAACGCGTTCGTCACCGTCCCAGAGGACGAGCGAGACGACGTCGTCGCCGGTATGGAACTCTTCGTAGGAGTCCTCTTGTTCCATCTCGGAGTACGGCGTCCGGAAGATGCTGATGTACTGGCGGATTTTCGGGTGGTTCAGGTGTGCGTTGAGGAACGCCTCGTCGTCGCGGGTGACTGGTCGGAGGTCGAGGCGTTCGGTCTGTAGATACGGTGTTCGTGACATACTGGTGGTTGTGACTCGGTCTGAAAATCGGTGCGTGCGCAGACGGGATTCAGCCAACGCGGGCGTCGAACGTGAATCCGGTCAGAAACAGGTGGAAACGAGCATCGGGTACCTGTTTGAGACCTTTCGGAGCAGACGCAAAAACGTTATCCCTGTGAAGAACAGCGGTTCTGGGCACCTGAAGACCTATTAGCATCGAAGCAAGATGCAGGTTCACTGCCCATGTTCCCCGTGATTGACATCATTCCCCCCTCGGCCCTCAAGTTCCTGGTCATCATTGCGGTCGCCATCTTCGCGTTCCTGCTCGCGTACATCGTTACTGGCGGGTCGTCGAAAATGGACGATTGGTCCTTCTCCGGGGGGCGATGGCGATGAGACGAAGAGCATCGCTCGAAACCGGGAGCAAGCCCACGGGACATGTTCCCCGTCCCGTGACGCTTTGTATCTCCGTGCCCAACCACCCTGCATGAGTAACCGGCGGCGCATCGAACGTCTCATCCGCCAGCAGTTTCGCAAGGCGGGCCGTCAGATGGGGCGGGCACGTCACGAGTATCGCGAAGGGCGAGGGGAGCGGTCGCGCACGCCGGACGCCCCGGAGACCGACGGCGGCCGCGAGATGAACATCGTCTGTCGCCGGTACGCAGAGCGCCGTACTGTCAGCCTCGACGCCCAGCAACATCCCCACTGCTTCGACGCCGAAAGCGTAGACTGTCAGGGCTGTCTCGAAGACATTCGCGAAGGTATCATCGAAACGTGGTAAACTGCCTCGATCGCTCTTCACTGCGGTATGCTATCTGGTAGCACTCTGCCGATTCTCGTGTGAATCTGGGTCGCGACTATTATTGCGACATAGCTGATAATTCACCGCCGGAAATCGTGCGTCTTTTGAAGCGGAGTGTGTGAGATTTCACTAGATCTTCTTTCCACCATGAGAAAACGCCTTCACAGCATCGACACACTGCGAGCCCTCGCGATTTTCTTCATCACTCTCGCACACCTCCAGCCGTTCCGTGACTTTGCCACGCACGGGAATCTCCTCTTTTTCGCCCTCGATACCATCGGCCAGTTCGACGTCCCCTTCTTTTTCGTCACCTCGGGCTACTTCCTGGCGGCGAAGGTGAACACCCACAGCGTCACAGCCACCATCAAGGGCACCGGCCAGAAACTCGGCTCCATCTTCGTGTTCGGCAAACTCGTCTCTGTCGCGACGGCCGCACTGGTCGCCGTCATCGCCGGCACATCCGTGATGAGTGAACTCACGCACAGTCTCTTCAACCTCTCTCCGCTCTCCCTGTTGTACTACGGTAACGCCCAGACCGTCCCCCTCTGGTTCCTACCGGCGCTGTTTTTCTCCATCGCCTTCGTCTCCGTGTTCGTCAAATTCGACAACACCCGCTATCTACTGCCAGTCGCGGCGCTCTTTCACGTCGTCGGCATCGTCGCGATGAACTTCGAGATGCTCATAGAGATTCCGTTCCCCACGCGCGATGCCCTCTTCTTTGGCTTTTTCTACGTCGCACTCGGCTACACGATTCGCTCGTCGGACTGGAACCCGGACGAGAATCGCAGTCACCTGTATCTCGGCGCGGTCGTGCTCCTCTTGGGCGTGCAACTCGCCGAACAGTACGCGATTGGCTACCTCATCCACGACAACGTGCTCGCGCAGACGGTGTACACGACTGAGTATACCATCTCCACGATATTCCTCGTCCTCGCACTCTTCGCGTACGCGCTCTCGAATCCGGGCTGGGGAAAGAACACGATTCTGCCGAAGGTGGGTCGACACGCCCTCGGCATCTACCTCCTTCACGTGCCCGTCTTCTTCCTCATCCACGCGACCAAGAGGTACTGGATTCCGGTCATCGGATTCGACCTCCCATCGACGTTGGTCTGGCAGGTGACCATTACACCGCTCGTGTACGTGCTTTCACTGGGGAGCTATCTCCTCATGGCGCGAATCGGCGTCATCGAACTCGAGGGCAGCCACATTCCGTGGCTCGGTCAGCTGCGGGCTCGCGGTTGGATTCCAGCGCGGGAGTGAAAGCCTAATTCCGTTTCTGTGAGTCGACAGAAAGCATTTATAAATAGACAGAAACGATTTGACATGAACTCCGCTGCGAGAGGGTCTACACCGGCGAATACGAAGAGCCGGCGGTGGGTGCTATTCGCCACAGCGACCATCCCATTTGTCTCGAGTGGTTGTGCGCTGGACCCATACAACGACAGCAGTCTCTCGCTTCACTTCGAACCGGTCACGGACTCGAACCTCGGTGACGAATTTCTCTACACAACCGCTGACTGGTCTGAACTACAGCAGGAACTCGTGAACGAAGGTGTCCCGAATGGCACCACAACCTCCGGTCACCGACCGTTCCGGACTGGTGATTTCATCGAAGTGGACGGGACGTACTACGAAATCTCTGTCACAGAGAACGGAAGGACACCAGTCAAAACGCCGCTACTCGTAGCGACACCCGTAGAAGAACCAGACGGGAATGTCGGTGATTTTGGAACCCTTTCGGACACAGACGTGGAGACGCTTCGGTGTGCCCTCTCAACCGCAAGGGAGGGTGAAAAAACACGTCCATGCCCAATTTTCGGTGGTGAGAGCAGTAGCTTCCTCCCAAAACCTGCATTCGAATTCATCGAACACGGGTCGAGGTATTACCGCCTCTCTGTCGAGACGAAAGAAGTCCCTCTCGAAGCGTACGAGTACGAGTTCACCGCTATCGCGGAAACCCAGACCGAGTTTGCTGAATTCGCCGCTCGTGAACTCATCGCGGTGGATTTCGATGCAATGGACCTCTCGGAAAAGCAGCGAAAAATCCTCCGGACTGGAACCGAAACGGGCGTTTACGAAGAGTCGCCGCCGCCCTATACTGACGCCTTAACTGAACTCGTGGAGGTGTTCGAAGACAGTGCGGATGCTCACCGAGATTACATTCGATTCGAGGGTGCTTATTACCTCATGTGGACAATGTCGGTCCACGACGACTAATCGGTAGCAAACTCGTACACGTTGGGGCGATATGGTTCCGCTTGAAAGCAGCGTCGCCGATACTATTTTTCGCCCCACGCTCCCACATCTACCCATGGACCTGCCCCTCGTCGCTCTCGTCCTCGCCGGCGGCACCGGCACCCGACTCTATCCTGCGAGCCGCAGCCACCGCCCGAAGCAGTTTCTCGACTTCGGCGACGGCTCGCTGCTCGCCCAGACCGTAGACCGCCTCGGCTTCGCAGACGAAATCTACGTCCTCACCCGCGAAGATTTTGCAGACGAAATCCACGACCACGCTCCCGAAGCCGCCGTCCTCACCGAACCCGAACCCAAAGACACCGGCCCCGCGCTCGTCTACGCCGCCGCCCGTATCCGCGAGCAGGTGGGTGACTGCGTCCTCTTTTGCGTCCCGAGCGACCACCACATCACCGGCGACTTCGCGGAGACGGCACAGCGGGCCGCCCGCGTCGCCGTAGAGACGGAGAATCTCGTCACCGTCGGTATCCGCCCGACCCGCCCCGCGACTGGCTACGGCTACATCGAACCCGGTACTGACCACGGCGACTACGCCGACGTGGCTTCTTTCCACGAAAAACCGGACGCCGAAACAGCCTCCGAGTACGTCGAACGGGGATTCCTCTGGAACGCCGGGATGTTCGCGTGGACGCCCGACGCGCTCCTTCGGGAGGCAGGAGAGACGCCCCTCGCACCCCTCGTCGAAAACCCAGACGATTTCGATGCCGTCGAACCGGTGAGCATCGACTACGCCGTCCTCGAACGCACCGGGCGGGCGAGCGTCGTACCCGCGACGTTCGAGTGGGACGACCTCGGCGCGTGGGACGCCCTCGCCCGAATCCTCGACGCTGATGAGGCTGGCAACGCCGTCCTCGGCGACGCTGAACTCGTCGAGACGACGAACTCGCTCGTGGTCACGGACGACGCTCACGTCAGCGTCGTCGGGGTCTCAGACCTCGTGGTGGTCGCCTACGACGACCGCGTGCTCGTCGTGCCCATGGAGAAGGCTCAGCGAGTGCGCGAAATCGTCTCCCGGCTCAAGGCCGACGGCCGGTTCTGAATTAGCTTCGGAGCCGTCCTCCATCGACGGGAAGCGCGACGCCGTTGACAAAGCTTGACCGTTCGCTGGAGAGGAAGGCGACCACATCGCCGAGTTCGCGCGGGTCGCCGATGCGCCCGAGCGGAATGTTTGCCGACCACTCGGCGAGGCCCTCCTCGTAGCTCGCAATCTCGCCGCGGTCGAGCGACTGCTGGATGAGGTCCTGAATCCGACTGGTTTCGTGCGCACCCGGCAACACCGCGTTCACCCGCACGTCGGGGGCGAACTCGCGAGACAGCGTTTTGACGAGGCCGATGACCGCGCTGCGAACCGCATTCGAGAGGACGAGTCCCTCGATGGCCTCGCGGACGCTCGTCGAGGTGATGGCGACGAACGTGCCCGCGCCGCTTTTCGCGAGGTGCGGGTGGGCTTCCTTGGCCGTCCAGACGGCGCTCATCACGAGCAGGTCGTAGGCGGCGTACCAGTCGCGCTCCTGGGTGTCGAGAAACGGGCCGGAGGGTGGACCACCCGCAGACGTCACGACGTGGTCGAGGCCACCGAATTCGTCCACGGTCTGGGCGACGAACGCCGCGACGTGGTCTGGGTCAGTGATGTCTGCCTCCACCGCGAGAACGGTTCCGCGCCCCGCACCGCCGACTCGTTCCTCCGCTTTCGCCAGTCGGTCTGCGTCCCGCCCGCAGATGGCCACGTCGCAGCCTTCCTCGGCGAGCGCAACGGCACTCGCCAGTCCGAGCCCGCTGGTGCTCGCCGTCACTAACGCGCTATCTCCAGCAATTCCAAAGTCCATGACTGGCCCAACGCGGGCCAGCGCTAACGTCGTTTCCCCGCTCAGTGCTCGGTGCGCTCGGCACGGCGCACTCGCACCGCCCCGTCGTGGGTCACGCCAATGAGTAGCGGCTGGACGACCTGTCGTCCGCTCACCGCGCCACCCGCCTCGTCGCCGACGACTTTCATGAGTTCGGGCGCGGTGTGACTGACCTTGACGCCTGCTTCGTCACACGCGCCGTACACCTTCGCCGGTACGTCGTAGAGGTCTGCCCCCTCCTCGACGAGTATCTGTACCGGGGCGCGAAGCGTCTCCGCGAACGCCACCGTCTCGCGGGCCTTCTCGATGTTCGTCCGGGCGCTCGACTCGACGCTCGAAACGTTCGCTCGCGACGTGCCAAGCAGGTCCGCGATGTCCGCCTGCGCGATGCCCTTCTCGCGCAGTGCGAGTACCTCGGCCTGTCTTCGGGTGAGAATACTCGCTTCGGGGTCGAAGCCGATGCGGTCGAGCAGCGCGTCCACATCTGGCATCGGGTCGTCGCTCACGGTCGGCGTTAGCTGCCCCAGAAATTGTCGCGGCTACCGAGGCGCTCTGGGCGCTTTGGTTTGCTGTAGCCGTCTTCGCCGTCTTCCTCGTCTCCCTCCGTTTCTGCCTCGTTTTCCGCTTCTGGCTCCATCGGAAGGCGCTCGATTGGGTCTGCGCGAGCGTGATTCGAGCGAACTTTCGTTATCTTGACTCGTGCGCGTGCGTCGGGGAGGACGCCGTCTACGAAAATGATGAATCCGTCCTCGGTCCGGCCCACGCCAGCCCCACTCTCGTGGATGTCGGTGACGTCGACGACGACCTCCTCGCCGGGCTTGACCGGCTGTGACTTCAGGTCGCGGATCGGCTGGTTGTAGTGGTTACACCACTCAGCGCCGCCTTTGTCCCCGTAGTGCTGGCATCCCATCCCCTGGATGTGTTCGCTGAACTTGGGGCAGTCATCCGCGAGTGGACAGGTGGGCATATGGCCTACGTTTAGAGGCCGCCGTCTAAACGCTTGCGTCTCTTCAACTCCCTGACGGCGTGACTGTCTGCGTTCTGCGAATAGCGGGGGGGTCTGTGTCCGAAGCCGAACCTGAAAACTTATCGTGTGATGTCAGAAATTGTCCATTATTGTCCCCCGATTCATCCCCGCTCTCCTCGATTCGCCGTCGTGACGTCCTCCGCTCTCCGCCGGCGCACTGACCACCGCGCTCGCTGGATGTTCGTCTCTCCAGCAGACATTCCGTGAACAACAACTCTCGACACCCGAGCGACGAATTCCAGTCGACTGGAAACCGAACCCTGGGGAGTGGCCGCGAATTGGCTATCTTTAATCGAGGAGAGAATCCCGCCCTTCAGGGCGTTGACGAGACGCAACGCGTCTCGTTCGCACATCAGAACGCTTCGCGTTCTTGAGGACGGGAGTGAATCCAACACTTCCTACGCATCCACCGTCGATGGCAGACCGGATATTCCACGCCAATCCGAATCATTAAGTAATCTCGCTTACATAGGCTATGTATGGCGATTAAGGTCACTCGGACGTACGTTGGTTCCATCCAGAACCACCGACAGGTCTGTATTGGCCTCGATTCGCTCGGAGATTCCGCCTCGAAACTCTGGAACGTCGCACGATGGACAGCCGACCGCGTATGGGACGCAACCGGCGAAATCCCAGACGAGGGCGTTCTGAAGTCGTACATGAAGAACCAAGAGTGCTGGAAAGACTTGAACGCACAATCCAGTCAGAAAGTCATCGAAGAACTTTCCGACGCTTTCCAGTCATGGTTCGACCTGCGACACAAAGACCCGAAAGCGAATCCACCCGGCTACCGCAAACACGGCGACAAACGACCAAAGAGTACGGTCACGTTCAAAGAAGACGGGTTCAAACACGACCCCAAGAACAACCGCGTCCGGCTCAGCAAAGGGTCGAACCTCAAAGCACACTTCTCAGACTTCCTCCTCTGCGAGTACCAGACCCGCCCTGATGTTGACCTCTCGGAAGTCAACTCGGTGCAGAACGTTCGCGCCGTCTGGAACGGCGACGAATGGGAACTACACTTCGTTTGTAAGGTCGAACTCGAAACGAACGACTCAGCAGGCGACGGTGTTGCTGGAATCGACCTTGGCATCAAGAACATCGCCACAGTCGCGTTCCCCGACGAATACGTTCTCTACCCCGGCAACTCGCTCAAGCAAGACAAGCACTACTTCACGCGAGCCGAGTACGACACCGAGGGCGAGAACGGCCCGTCCGAGAAGTCGATGTGGGCGCGTCGGAAACTTGCAGAGCGTGAAACGCACTTCTACCACACGCTGACGGACACCATCATCACCGAGTGTGTCGAGCGTAGTGTTGGAACGCTCGCGGTGAGTTGGCCCGAAGACGTGCGAGAATCCGACTGGGGCAAGACTGGCAACAAGAAGTTGCATACGTGGGCGTTCGACCGCATCTACCAGTACCTCAACTACAAAGGCGAGATTCGCGGTGTTGGGGTACTGAAAGAGAATAAGTGGAACACCTCGAAGACGTGTTCGGCGTGCGGTGACGATACGAAAGGGAACCGCAAGCACCGTGGGTTGTACGTCTGCTCGTCGTGCGGGTTAGTCGGGAACGCAGATTGCAATGGGGCAGAGAACATGCGTCAGAAGATAACTCCGAGTCCTCACGGTGAGGATAGGAGTAACGGCTGTGTGGCACAGCCCTCGGTACACTTGTTCGATTCAGAAAGTGGGGCTTTCGCCCCGCGAGAACAGGTCGTGTCGTAGACCGGCAAATATCCCACCTGCGGTACGGGAAGCCCCGTCGTTCACGACGGGGAGGATGTCACAGTTACGCCGGAACGCGACACAACCCGTCTGCCACCCCGCCCCGCGAGCAACCGGAGGCGGCGTGGTCATTTGTTGATGCTTCTGAGCAAATCAATTCACTCGTCGTCAGTCAGGATGCCGTGTTCGCCCGAACACGGGCCGAACTCGTTGCCATCGACAAGGAAACAGGTCAGGAACGCTGGCGAAAGCAACGAGATGGCTGGGGATACGTTAGCTATATGGAAGGGCGGGTGTACGACGTGTCTCGGGACACTGTCATCGCACTCGATGGAGACGGCGCTGAACAGTGGTCAATCTCCATCAAGAAATTCCATCACGCTCGGCTCATCGAGCATGAGGGATGGGTCTACGTACTTGCGCGAAATCGGTTCGCCTGTGTGCACGCTGATTCGGGTGAAATCCTGGTCGAAACAGCCCTCGACGATGACGATATGAGCCACTACTTCCCCGTTACCGACGGCCATCGCATCTTCGCGGGCGACTCCAAACTCTTTGGGTACGAGGTTGTTGACAACCGATTCGAGAAGCGATGGGAGTCGCAGATGGCTCCACAGCGCCTGTACGGGTTCATGGCTACCGATAATGGCCTCCTCTTTCGAGCTGGCTTCAGCACACTCGTGTCTGACGCTACGCGAGGTCGACTGTCCATTCACGACGTCGAAGACGGCAGTCTGCGGGCCGAACAGACGTTCGAGACGGTCCCGCGTTCCCCTGCTGTCGTTGACGGGATCGTCTTCGTCTCGACGTCAACCGTGAGCAGCGACAATATCGGCGACGATGGCAAACTCGTCGCACTCTCCTCCGAAGGAGAATTGCTCTGGGAGTACACACCGGAAGCCAGTCTGCAACCACCAGTGGTCGCGAACGACACGCTCTACACTGGTCCCTTCGCCAATCGCGAGGCACCACTCATCGCCTTCGACGCCACCTCTGGCGAAGAACTGTGGCGTGAAGACCCAGATACGCTGCAGGGGTCTGTCGAACTTGCAATCGCCGGAGACATGCTCTACGTCGCAGATGGAACACGAGTGCGGGCACTCCGCACATAGCTGCCGCTCGCTTGCAGAAAGCTGGACCAAAAATACAGTTGTTCAAGCGAGAGGAGTCCGTTCGACCACCGTCCCCTCCCACCTTTTTACGGCGCTCGCTGCACTCGCTTGCAAAAAGCTGGACCAAAAATACAGTCGTTCAAGCCAATGGAGTCCGTTCGACCACAGTTCCGTCGACCGTCGGATACTGCTCGATAATCTCGCCTTTCTCCACGTCGCCCTCTTGGACCATCTCCTCTAAGAGCCACCAGGCGATTTCGACGTGGTTCTCTTTGACGGTGTAGAACTCCTCGGGGACGCCGAGAGCTTCGAGTTCCGCGGGTGTAATCCACGTCTTGCCGTAGACGAGCGTGCCGTCGTCGGTCACGTCGTCGAATTCGCGGCGGAGGTTCTTCGCCATGCGCTTTAAGCGGTTTCGATGCTGGGCGGCGTCCTTGAACACGGAGGTACAGAAGTACACCTTCGGGTGGACGGCCATCTCCTCTAAGATGTCGTGGGAGCCTTCGACGGCGCTCATGTGGCCCTCACGGAGTTCGTAGCCCTCGGCCTGCATGCGCTCGTAGTTCCCCTCGCTCATCTCGAACTCGTTGATGTTACAGAAGTCCGCCGCGCCCTCGTCGAGGAAGTCGATGAACTCGCGTTCGGCGCGGATGCCCGGAATCTCGAAGGCGGGGGTGAGGCCTTCTTCGCGGGCGATGTAGAGGATTTCCTCCCATTCGGTGCCGTGCATGTCGCCCCAGAGTTCGTACGGCGGGTGGAAGCGAATCTCGTCCAGTCCGGCCTCGGCGAGGCGGCGCATATTTTCGCGCCCGCCGGTGATGCCCGTGTAGAGGTGGGTGTGGTGGTCCTCGCCGAACTCGTCTTTGAGCAGGCGCAGGTAGCGACACGTCTTGTCCATCGCCTCCTGTGGTTCGCCGCCAGTGATGGAGGTGCCGAGGGCGTCCATCCGCTTTGCTTCGGTGATGACGTCTTCGTCGGACTCGACTGCACGCTCGTTTGCGTACACCTGGGTCACGTTCTTGCGGTTCTCCCCAAGCGGACAGTAGAAGCAGTCACGCTGGTCACAGTAGCCGTAGACGAACAGCACCATTTTGCCCCCTTTGGCACACTGTTCGCAGCCCTTCGAAATCATCCGTTATCGCCAGTCTTGCCGGTCGAGCCCTAAAAACTGTGCGACTCGTGCGGACGATTTATCCTCCCTGTTGACGTGCACCACTGTAATGGCCGACAGCTCGCGGCGCACCATCAGCATCGTCTTCACGGTGGTCTTTCTCGACCTGCTCGGCTTCGGCATCATCATCCCTATCCTCCCGTTTTACGTTCGGGCGTTCGGGGCCGACGAACTCGTCATCGGGCTGCTCGCGGCCTCCTACTCGGCGATGCAGTTTCTCTTCGCGCCGGTCCTCGGGAACCTTTCTGACCGTCGGGGACGGCGACCCATCATCCTCATCTCGGTGTTCGGCAGCGCCATCGCGTGGACGCTGTTCGGACTCGCGGAAGGCCTCGCCTTGCTGTTCGTCTCGCGGATGCTCGCCGGCGCGATGGGCGGCAACATCGCCGCCGCGCAGGCCTACGTCGCCGACGTGACGCCGCCCGAGGAGCGCGCGAAGAGTCTCGGTCTGCTCGGCGCGGCGTTCGGGCTTGGCTTTATCTTTGGGCCGGGTATCGGCGCGGTATTCACCTTTCAGGTCGTCGTGGACTTCTTCCAGGGGCTCATCCCGTGGGTCACCATCAATCAGTTCTCGCTGCCGAGTTTCGTCGCGGCGTTTCTCGCGCTCATGAATTTCCTCGTCGCGTATCGGTTCCTCCCCGAATCGCGGGAAATCGCGGACGAGCCGGTCGCCTACGAATCGCAGCTTACGCAGCTCAAAAACGCCATCCTGAACGAGGACCTTCGGGGCCTTCTCGTCGCGTTTTTCCTCATCTCGTTTGCCTTCTCGGGGGTCCAGATCATGTTCATCCCGTACGTCGCCGACATCTACGGCTACAGCGAGTCACAGAGCGCGCTATTGCTCACCTACATCGGCGTCCTCGGCGTCATCGTTCAAGGGGGCCTCATCGGCCGACTTACGAACCGCTATACAGAGAGCAGGCTGACCGTCTTCGGGGCCGCCCTGCTCACCGTCGCGCTGTTCGGGATTCCAAGCGCGCCCCTCCTCGGCGAACTGGTCTTCCCGAGTCTCACCGGTGTCGCCTCGTTCCTCACGAACCAACTGCTCGCGCTGCTCGCCGTCCTCGCCGTCCTCTCGCTCGGCAACGGCATCGTGAACGTCTCGCTCACGACCATCGTCTCCCAGAAGGCGAGTGCGGACCGACAGGGGAGTGCCCTCGGCCTCACGCAGGGGTCGGGGAGTCTCGCACGCACTTTCGGCCCCGTCCTGATGGGCGGCATCTACGCGACCATCGGCTACTGGTCGCCGTTCGTCCTCGGGGGCGTCCTGCTCTTGCCGGTTCTTGCAATCGCGTTACAACTCGCCCGAAATGACGACGCAAAACGGGCGACAGCAACCGAATCTGAACTGACACACTGACGCCAGAAAACAATTATACGGACGCTCACCCTAGCCTCCAGTAATGCTGCTCGTGCTGTGCATCGACCTGGACGACGACCTCGGCCGGAAGACAGGCCTGTCTACGCCCGTCATCGGCCGCGACGCCGTCGAAGCCGCCGCCGTTGCACTCGCCACCGCAGACCCCGAGGACTCCGACGTGAACGTCCTGTTCGAGGGCATCCACATCCTCGACAGCATCGAGGACGAAACCGTCGAAGTCGCCGCGGTCACGGGCCTCGAAGGCAGCGACATCGCCGCGAACCGCAAGGTCGGCGAGGAAGTCGATACGGTCCTCGCGAGTCTCACGACGGGCGAGGACATCCGCGCGCTCGTCGTGACCGACGGGGCACAGGACGAGTCGGTGATTCCGGTCATCCGCTCGCGGGTGCGCATTGACGGGGTTCGCCGAGTCATCGTCCGGCAGGCCCAGGACTTAGAGTCGATGTACTACACCATCAAGCAGGTGCTGAACGACCCCGAAACCCGGGGGACGATTCTCGTTCCGCTCGGCATCCTCCTGCTCATCTACCCCCTCGCCATCATCGCGGACAAACTCGGCCTGCCGGGGGCCGTCTTCGGCATGACCTCCGGCCTGCTCGGCCTCTACGTCCTCTTCAGAGGCCTCGGCTTAGAGGAGACCATCGACCGCTCGATAGACCGCCTGCGCCGGGGGCTCTACGCCGGGCGGGTCACGCTCATCGCCTACGTCGTCGCGGGCACGCTGCTCCTCATCGGCGGGGTCAGCGGGATGGAGATGCTGACCCAGATTCAGGAAGCGACGCCAGGTGGCCAGCCAAACGCCCTCTACGTCATCGCGGCGTTGCTATACGGCTCTGTGCGCTGGTTCGCCGCGGCGGGCATCACGACCAGTCTTGGTCGGGTGACCGACGAATACCTCGCTGCGACGTTCAAGTGGCGCTACCTGAACGCGCCCTTCTACGTCCTCGCCATCGCCATCGTCCTCCACGCCGTGAGCGCCTACTTCCTCGGCATCGTGACGCTGTCGTTCCTCGCGGCGGCCCTTACTGGTGGGACGTTGCTCGCGCTCGCCTCGACGCTCGCCTTCGCGGTGGCGGAAACCCACTTTGCCCGACCGGTCGAAGCCTGAGAGCCTTTTTACAGGCTGGCCGCCTACATCTCCCGCATGAACATGCGCCCGACCGTCTACCAGGTTGATGAGTACGAACCACAGGAGTTCGACTGCGTCCTCGTCCAGGAAGGGGTAGCCGTCTGCCTGCGAAAAGACCCGCGACTCGCCCGCGTGATTCCACTCGACAAGGTGAATCACATCGATGGGGATCCGCGAATGCTGCTCTCGGGGCCAGAAATCCCCGAATCGTTCTATGGCGGCGGAATCTGTGGCTACATCGACACCTCGGAGTACCCGGAAATCGAGGCCCACCTCGCCGACATCGAGCGCGAGGAGTACTGAGTAACAGCTTCCGTCTCGCGATTGACGCCAGCGCCGTCACCGACTACGCCTACCCTGTCTGCGAGTCGAGCACCGACTGGACGAATTCTGCTTTCTCGTTCGTATACGTCTCGCGGTCGTCTGCGTACTGCTCGGCCAGTTCTCGTTTCAGCGCGGCGTACGCTTCGGCCAACTCGGGGTTTGCCAGCAAGGCATCCCGGAATGCGACGTAATCCTCGAATCGCTCTGTCCCTTCTTCGACCACCGCGAGGTGGTGGGTGCGACCCGAGTCCGGACCGCGAGTGAAAAACAGCCGTTTTTCGAGGGGGTCGTCGGCGTCGTACTCGTAGCCGAGGCTCTGCAGTTTGGGAATCAGTTCCTCGGCGCGGGCTACATCCGACACGACGACGAGCACGTCGAGAATCGGTTTCGCGGGGATGCCCGGAATCGCCGTCCTTCCGACGTGCTCGATGCGCTCGATTCGGTCACCGATAAGCGACCGCAGTTCGCGGGCAGTAATCGAAAACGCCTCGTGCCACGCCGGGTCGTGCTCGCACAGTTCGACCGTTCCGCTTTGCAGGCCGAGGGTCATCGTTCGCGGACGACGACGAACTCAGCGAGGTCCCGGAGGTAGTCGAGTGCCTGCGAGTCTGCAGCGTCCACCCGGTCGAGGGCGTCGAGGGCGGCGTCGGAGTAGGCGCGAGCGCGGTCGTTCGCCTCCTCGGGCGTAAGGTTCGTAATCTGGACGAGCGACGGGCGGTCCATCTCGGCGTCGATGCCGGTCGGCTTGCCGAGTTCCTCTGCGTCCGCGACGGCGTCCAGCACGTCGTCGCGAATCTGGAAGGCGATCCCCACCTTCTCTGCGTACTCGCCGAACGCATCGACCGTCTCCTCGTCCGCCTCTGCGGCGATGGCTCCGACTTCGGCGGCGGCACGAAACAGCGACCCCGTCTTACGCCGGGCGAGCACCATGTACTCGGCTTCGGTTTCGGGTTTCGCCACCAGTTCGGTCGCCTCGCCCTCACCGAGTTCGACCATCGCCTCGGAGACGGCTTCCATGGCCCGGCCGTTCGTCGAAAACAGCGAGAAAGCCTCGCCGAGCAGGCCGTCCGAGGCGATGATAGAGGGGCCGTAGCCGAACTCAGACCACGCGCTCGCGACGCCGCGACGGATGTCCGAGTCGTCGATGATGTCGTCGACCACCAACGAGGCGTTGTGGACGAGTTCGATGCCGACGCCGAAATCGACGGCGTCCTCAGCGCTACCGCCGACGGCCTCACACGAGAGGACGGTCACCATCGGCCGAACGCGCTTGCCCCCTGAGAGGGCGACGTGCTGCATCTGCGCCGCGAGCGCCGGTGGCTCGATCTCGTCGAGCACCGCCTCCAGTCGTGTCTCGACCAGCTCGCGCCGACGCTCCAGATACTCCATTACCGAACTCTGAGGGTGGACGAAAAAAGTACGTGACGGTTCACTCGACAGGTTGCCCACAATTTCGCGTCGCCCGGAACTGTGAGACCAGTCCGTCGACCAAGGTGGACGCCAACACGTGGGTTGTCCCCGAACGAACGGTTAAGCCGCTCCTTCGAGTACTTCCTTCGAGACAATGACTCCCACATTTGACGTCGTCGAGACGACCGTCGAGGACATCCACGCCGCCTACGAGGCGGGAGACCTCACCTGCCGGGACCTCGTCCAGGCCTATCTGGACCGCATCGAGGCCTACGACAGCGCCGGGCCGGAACTCAACTCCATCATCACGGTGAACGACCACGCCCTCGAACAGGCCGACGAACTCGACGCTGCCTTCGAGCAAGACGGCTTCGTCGGCCCGCTGCACGGGATTCCCTTCGTGGTCAAAGACCAGGTGGAAACTGCGGACATCACGACTACGTTCGGCTCCGAAGCCTTCGCCGACTATCAGCCCGAAGCCGACGCGACGCTCGTCACGCGCCTTCGCGACGCGGGAGCCATTATCCTCGCAAAGACGAATCTCCCCGACTGGGCGACGTCGTGGTTCGGCTACTCCTCGGTGACCGGGCGCACGAAGAACCCCTACGACCTCGCTCGCGACCCGGGTGGCTCCTCCAGCGGAACCGGGGCGGCGGTGGCGGCGAACCTCGGAACCGTCGGCATCGGCGAGGACACGGGCGGGTCGATTCGCCTGCCGTCCGCGTACAACAATCTGTTCGGCATCCGCGTGACGCCGGGCCTGCTCCCCCGAACCGGAATGTCGCCACTCGTCGTCTCACAGGACACTCCCGGCCCGATGGCGCGCACCGTGCGGGAACTCGCGCTCGTCCTTGACGTGGGCGTCGGCTACGACGCCGCAGACGAGTACACTGCGGTCACGGAACTCACCGACGACGCGGGGTCCTACGCCGACAGCCTCGACGCCGACGCCCTCTCCGGGGCGCGAATCGGTGTCCTTCGCGATGCATTCGGCGCAGCAGACGACCCCGACAGCGGCCCGGTCACGGCACTCGTAAACGACGCCATCGAGACGATGGAAGAAGCGGGCGCGACGATTGTCGACCCGGTGAGCGTCCCGAATCTGGACGAACACCTCGATGCGACCTCGCTCTACATCCTCCAGTCCAAACGCGACCTGAACGAGTTCTTCGCCGCCCGCGACGACGCGCCAGTCGATTCGGTCGCCGAACTCTACGAGTCGGGACAGTACCACGAGATTCTCGACCTGTTCATCGGCATCGCGGAAGACGGCCCGGACGACCCGACCGAGGACCCCGACTACTGGAAGAGCGTCGCGGCGCAACTCAAGTTCCAGCGCGACGTGCTGAACGTCTACGCCGAACACGACCTTGACGTGCTGCTCTGTCCCGACGTGCAGGTCGTCCCGCCGACGGCCGAGTCCATCGAAGCGGGCAAACTCGACACCCTGACGTTCCCGACCAACACGATTCTCGCCTCTCAGTCCGGCCTCTGTGCGATTTCGGTTCCCGCCGGCCTGACCGACGACGGCCTCCCCGCAGGCGTCGAACTCATCGGAAAACCGTACGACGAGACGACGCTCCTCTCGCTGGCCTACGCCTTCGAGCAGGTTGCGGACACGCGCGTTCCGCCCGAGACGGCGCCGCCGCTCGACGACTGAGGCGGCGTCCGCTCACTGCTATTTTGGCTTCGAAAAATCAGTAAAATCTGGGCTAAAAAACGGCGACGTGGTTACTTGAACTGCTCGGTCAGCGCTGGGACGACGTCGAACAGGTCGTCGACAATCCCGTAGTCGGCGATGTCGAAGATTGGCGCGTTCGGGTCGGTGTTGATGGCGATGATGGTGTCAGAGCCCTTCATCCCGGCGACGTGTTGGACTGCCCCAGAGATCCCGATGGCGATGTAGACGTCGGGGGTGACGACCTTGCCGGACTGGCCGACCTGGCGGTTCTTCGGCAACCAGCCGTTGTCCACGATTGGCCGCGAGGACGAAAGGGTCGCGCCCAGGGCGTCTGCGAGTTCCTGGACGAGTTCGATGTTCTCCTCTTCTTTGATACCGCGGCCGACGGAAACGAGGATGTCCGCGTCGGTGATGTCGACGTCGCCGCCGCCGACTTCCTCGAAGCCGGTGACGGTCGACTTGACGGCCGACTCGTCGATGGACGCTTCGAAGGAGACGACGTCTGCGTCACCGGTCTCCTCTGCGCCCGGCCACTCGCCGGGGCGGATGGTCAGGGCGACGTGGTCTGCGTCGACTTCCACCGTCGTCTCGACCTTCGAGCCGTACTGCTCGCGGGTCGCTTCGAGCGTCCCGTTATAGGAGAAGTCGATGGCGTCGGTGACCAGTGGCAGGTCGAGGTGGTTGGCGACGGCGGGTGCGTAGTCGAGGCCGTTTACGGAGTTCGGCATGAGCAGGGCACCCGGCTGGAGCTCGTCGTAGAGCTGGGTGATGACCTGCGTGTACACGTCGTGGTTGAACTCTTCGCCTTCGTCGACGGTGTGGATTGTGTCCACGCCTTCGCGGTTCAGTTTGTCCGCGAAGCCGGAGACGTCGCCGGAGATGACGGCGAGGTGGAGGTCGCCGCCGAGTTCGTCTGCGAGCTGGCGGCCAGCCGTGATGAGTTCGTAGCTGACGTCGCGGAGTTCGCCGCGGCGGTGTTCGGTGATTGCGAGTACGTCGCTCATGCCTGACCAACTCCTTTGTCGCGGAGGAATTCAGCAAGTTTCCCGGCGGTCTCGTCGGCGCTGCCCTCCCAGATGGTAGCGTCGCTCTCGGATTCTGGTTCGTACATGGAGGTGAGCGTAATCTCGCTCTCGGTGACCGAGGCGTCGAGCCCGAGGTCCTCGAAGGACTTCGGCGCGATTTCCTTGCTCTGGGCCTGCCGGATGCCGCGCAGCGACGCGTAGCGCGGTTCGTTGATACCCGTCTGGATGGTGAGAACCGCTGGCAGGTCGACGTCGGTGAGTTCCTCGACGCCGCCTTCGAGTTCCCGACGCAGGTGGGCGACGCCACCGTCGACATCGAGGTCGAGGGCGTTCACGACGGCCGCCCACTCGAAGCCGATAGCGTCGGCGAGCGAGACGCCGGTCGCGCCGAAGGCGTCGTCGCCGGCCTGGACGCCCGTCAGAACGAGGTCTGGCTGTTCGTCTTCGACCACGGCGGCGAGGATGTCGGTTTTGGTGGCGACGTCCACGAAGTCAGCACCGTCGAGGGCGTCGTCCCAGACGCGGATGGCGCGGTCTGCGCCTTTCGCGAGGGCCATGCGGATGGTTTCTTCTGACCGTTCGGGGCCGATGGTCACAGTAACGACTTCGACGTCGTCGTTTGCCTCGGCGATTTGGACGCCCTCCTCGACGGCGTAGTCGTCCCATTCGTTCAGGTCGTATTCGAGGTAGCGTTCGTCGATTTTGAGTCCGTCAATCTCGAACTCGTCTTCGACTTCTGCCACCTCCTTTACGGTGACAAGGACTTTCATGCTCATCCTAGGTCAAGCCCTACGCTGGTTAAACGTTTTCCAAACGTCTAACGAGGGACGCCGGGTTTAATTTTCGCCGCCGTGCTCGCGGTCAGGAAGGCTGATGAGGTTCTCACGGCCGATTCTGAGCTTTTCGATGCGGCCGGCCTCGTCCATCGCAGAGAGCAACTGGGAGACTTTCGCGTTCGACCAGCCCGTCTCCTTCACGATGGTCGCTTGCTTCATCCGGCCGCCCTCGGCCCGCAGGAGGCGTTCGACGCGCTCTTCGTCGCTCAACAGGTCGAGGTCCACCTCGGGTTCGTCGTCCGGTTCCGTGTCTTCCGGCTCGGGGTCGGTCTCCTGAGTCGTCGGTGTACTCACTGCTGTCGTTTCGCCGCCGTTCGTGCTCGACGTGGGCGTGGCCGGCGCGTCGTCTCTGTCGTGGCGGATGAACCACATGTACGCGGCGAGGCCGATGACCACGAACGCGAGGATGCCGAGGCCGAGTAGCGGCAAGTCGTTTCCTTCTGGGTCAACGCCGGGCGTCTCCGTGTCCGAGGGTCGGTACGTGACTTCGAGGTCTTCGGTGGTGAACGTGGTTGGACCCTGCCAGCGCAGCGTCTCGTTGCGGAAGCCAATCGGCGCGCTGCTCACGGCGTAGCCCTCCGGCGGCCGAATAATCAACTGCTGGTCTGCCCGGAGTTGTGGCAGCCACGTCCCGCTCGACGTGTTGAACGCATCACCGACGCGGTATTCCTCTGCGGACACCTCTGCGAAATTCGTCCAGGTAAAAATGAGCGACAGCGTTCCCGTCTCGTTCTCGACGCTGTGGCTGTAGGCGACCCCCTCGATGGCCATTTCACGGCCCGTGTGCTCGCTTGCGAGTTTGCTCGCTCGCTTGAACACGTCGACGGAGAAACCCACCTCCGATTCGCCATCCTCGAAGGAGGCGGCGAGTTTCTCGAACGCCTGTGTCTCGTTTTCGGTTTCGAGTGCGAACTGCGTCGAGACGGTCCAGCGGGCGTCTCCGTTCGGCTGGAGGTCGACGGTCATGGTCACGCCTTCGTTTGCCGGTTCGTCCTGGAGAGCAGTGGCTGGATGCCCGGGAACGTCGGCTACCACTCCCGGCACCGCAAAACTGAGGATGACGAGGAGGGCACAGCTTGCGGCAATGCGTGACCGCATACCTGTTTCTGCTCAGTACGGGGGCAAAACGCTTTCTATCGAGAATAAAACGTCTCAGGCGTCTTTAAACAGTCTCGGGGCCGCTCAGACGCTCGCTGAACCACTGACGAAGCTTCAACTGCCTTTTTGTACTGGCACTGGTAACAAGAATACTAGATGCGCCGCACGTTCGCTTTCGCTCTCGCGCTGGTCGTCTTGCTCTCCTCCAGCGCGGTGGCCGTCCCCGTCGCCGGCCCGACCTACGCACAGGTCGAACCCGTCGTCCCCGCCGACAATACGACGGCCTACCTCACCATCGCCGAGGGCAACGTCGAACGCACCGGCTACGGCATCGCGTCGCTCGACGTGGCTGCGACGCTCTCTGCGCAAAACGACGGCTTGCACGCGAGGCTGAATTCACTGACGCTCGAAGAGCGACTCGCAACTGCTGGAAGCGAAGAAGAACGACAAATCATTATCCAGAGCGAGGCAGACCAGTTAACCGCGGAAGTAAACGCCCTCGAAAAGCGCAAACTCGACGCGCTCTCCGCGTACAATAGCGGCGACCTCACCTCGGACCAGCTACTCCGCGAACTCGCCACCATCTGGATGGTGGCCACCGCGCTCGAAGACCGGGTCGACACCGTCGAATCTGCGGCCGACGACATCACGCGCTCTCGCATCGCCAAGGGGATTTCCCTCGCCAGAGCGTCACTCCTCGAACTGCAAGGCCCCATCCGCGAACACTCCGCGTTGGTCGTCGAAGGGCGCGCGACGCCACGGACCGTGTACCTCGAAACCTCTGACTCCGCTATCGTCCTCGTGACCATCGCGGGCGACGAGTACGTCCGCGAAGTGTCTGTCCCCTCCGCCCGCAACCCGACGGCTCCAGACCAGTACGACGGCGACCTCGATAAGGTGGAGTCACGCGCAGAGGAACTCCACCCGTGGGCGCTCGAAAACAGTCGAAGCAGAAACTACGGGTCGCCCGAACTCGGCTTCGTCGGCATCTATCCGTTCCAGTTCCCACACAGTCAGGGAATACTCCAGAGTTACCTCGACGGCGGAACCGGCGAAATATTCTACGAGATACAGCACAAGGACCTGGACGAAGTGCCCACGAACGCACCGCAGACCACGACCAACGACAGCCTCACGCTGACCGTCGAGACGACCCACGGGAGCGGCCCGATGAATCTCACGCTCGTCGATGCGGACACGGGCGACCCCGTCGATGGCACGATTTCGATAAACGGCCAGCAGGTAGCAACCACCGGTGAGGACGGCACCGTCTGGGTCATCCAACCGCGCGACCGCGGGACGGTCATCGCCTCGGCCAACGGCCGCTCGGTTCGCGCGTCCGTCGCGTAACTTTTTATCGAAAGCCGAGGCCAGGGGCCGTGTGTCCCGTCGTGGAACCTCGCCCGTGCTCGGCGTCGTCCTCCTGACCCTGCTCACCGTCGTCGGTGCGGGGTTCGTCGGAGCGACGGTCCTGCAGTCCAGTCCGGCCTCGCCAGCGCCGCAAGCGGTCATCGACGTGACCGTGAATCCCGACACGGGCCAGTTCACGTTCGTCCTCCGTGACGGCGATTCGCTCTCGGTCGCCGCGCTCTCGATTCAGATTTCGATAAACGACGAGCCACTCGCCCAGCAGCCACCAGTTCCGTTCTTCGCGGCCACCGGCTTCGAGAGCGGGCCGACCGGTCCGTTCAACGTCGCCTCGGACGACGAGTGGTCGGCGGGCGAGGAGGCGACGGTCGCATTCGCGGCGACGAACCGCCCAGCTGTGGCTCCGGGGGATACTGTCACCGTCCGCATCATCTCGGAAAACAGAACGGTCGCCGTCGCGGAGGTGGTCGTTCTAGTTCTCGGGTGCGCGGGCGACGGTGACGATGGCGATCTCGGGACTGTAGCTCGGCCCCATGAGCGTGTGCTCTACGTCCACGAAGCCGGCCTCGCTGAACATCCGGTCTGCCTCGGCCTCGTCGTAGAACAGCATCATCGCGTCCGCGAGCTTGCCCATGACGAAGTTCCGCGGGTGGTTCGGGCCGACGATGAGTACTTTGTTGCCGGGTTTGACGACGCGGCGAATCTCGCGCAGGGCCGTGACTGGTTCCGGCCAGTATTCGATAGAGCCTGACGACCAGACCTTGTCGAACTGGCCGTCGCGGAAGGGCAGACGCTCTGCGTCGCCCCGGTAGAACTTCACCGTGTCGCGCTTGCCGAGCTTCGCCCACGCCTTTTCGAGCTGGTGGATGCTCTGGTCCAGGCCGTGAACGTCGTCGGTGTACTGGAGGATTCCCTCGGTGGCGAAGCCGGTCCCACAGCCGACGTCGAGGACGCGGTCGCCGTCTTGGATGTCGATCAATTCGAGGGCCTCAGCACGCATCTCCTCGTTCCAGATGTACGGGTTCACCTGGTCGTACACCTTGGAGAGGTACTTGTAGAACAGGCGGGCACGGCCCTTGTGCTCGAGGACTCCCATTGGTCGAGCCTAGGGAAGGGTGCGGCATAACTCTGCGGATATATGACCGCCAGTCCGTGGTGATGTGTCACGATTCCTCCCGTACGTACGCGAACGTATTCGCAACTACCATATAGGCGCTTGTGCAAGTTTCGGCTGATATAAGAATGGCTAGGCCAGAGGTTCTCGACCGAATCAAAGAGGCCGAGCGGGAGGCCGATGAAATTGTAGAACAGGCCGAGACCGCGCGCAAAGAACGGATTGCGGAGGCACGCGAGCGTGCTGAAGCGATTCGCGAAGAGGCCCACGAGGAGGCCCGCGAGCTTGAAGAAGAACGACTTGCCTCGGCAGAGGAGGAGATCGAAGCCGAACGCAAGGAAATTCTCGCAGCAGGTGAAGCGGAACGTGAGGCCCTCGAAGAACGCGCGCAGTCGCGGGTAGACGACGTCGTCTCCTTCGTCGTCGAAACCTTCGAGGAGGCGGTTCATGCTCAGACCTAAGCAAATGAGCCGTGTCTCGGTGACCGGCTCAAAATCCGTCATGGGCGAGGTCATCGAGACTGTCCACGACCTGAACATGGTGCACCTCTCCGAGTACGACGGTGCCTGGGACGGGTTCGCTCCCGGCGACCCAGTCTCCGGTGCCGACGACGCTTCGGAGAAACTCGTCACCGTGCGCTCGATTCAGAGCATCCTCGACGTCGACGCGGAAGATGCGGGACCGACGCGCATCGTCACCGACGACGCCCTCGAAGAGGAACTCGAAGAGATTCGTACCGAAGTAAATCGACTCGACGACCGTCGGGACGAGCTTCGAGACGAGCTCCGCGCGGTCGAAGATCGCATCGACACGATGGAACCGTTCGCCGCACTCGGCATCGACCTCGACTTGCTGTCGGGGTACGACTCGGTGTCCGTCACCGTGGGCGAAGGGAAAGCCGACGTCGTCGAGCGGGCACTGCTCGCAGCAGACGACGTCAAAGCCTTCGAGATGTACACGAGCGACAAGGCAATCGCCGTCGTCGCTCGGCTCGCAGACGACGCGACGCTCGACGACATCCTCGTCGGCAACGCGTTCACCCCGCTCGACATCCCCGATGCAGAGGGGAGTCCTGCGGAGTACATCGAAGAACTCCGCCACCGCGCCCAGCAGCTTCGCTCGAAGCTCAACAGCGTGGAGTCGGAAATCGAGAGTCTGAAACTCGATGCAGCGGGCTTCCTGCTCGCCGCAGAGGAGCGACTCTCCATCGACGTCCAGAAGCGCGAGGCACCACTGACGTTCGCGACGACCGAGAACGCGTTCGTCGCCGAAGGCTGGGTGCCAACCGAGCGCTACTCGACGTTCGCAAGCGCGCTCAAGGACGCCGTCGGTGACCACGTGGAAATCGACGAACTCGAGCGTGCAGACTACGACGAAGAAGGCCACGCACACGCGACAGAACCAGCAAAGTCTGGCGCAGGTGCGGCAGCCACCGACGGTGGCACCACGATGGGCCACGGCAACCCGCCGGTCATCCAGGACAACCCTGCTGGCACGGTCAAGCCGTTCGAAGCCCTCACGGGTGTCATCAACCGGCCGAAGTACTCGGAACTCGACCCAACGGTCATCCTGTTCCTGACCTTCCCGGCCTTCTTCGGCTTCATGATTGGTGACCTCGGGTACGGACTGATTTACATGGGGCTCGGCTACCTCATCTACAGTCGGTTCGAGAACGAAGTCGTCAAGAGTCTCGGCGGAATCGCGATGTGGGCCGGTGGATTCACGGCGCTGTTCGGTATCCTGTACGGCGAAATATTCGGGTTACACCAACTCGGGGAAATCGTCTGGGCAGGACACCCGCCAATCCACAAAGGTCTGCAGCCGGAATACGCTGATTACGCCTCGACGTGGCTCGTCCTGAGCCTGCTGCTCGGGCTTGCTCACATGACCATCGGGTACATCTTCGGCTTCGTCGACTTCCTCTCACACGGTGTCAAAGACGCCGTCCTCGAGAAGGGGTCGTGGGTCGTCCTGATGCTCGGCGTCTGGGGCTGGATTTTCAGCCAACACGCCGCCGACTCGAAGCCCGAATTCATGTTCACCGTGTTCAACGGGCAGCCGTTCGCCCTCGGCTTCGGTGGCTTCTCGGAGGCAACTGGTCTCGCTATGCTCGGTGTCGCGGGTATCGGCCTCGTGATGCTGCTGGCTGGTGAGGGCGCCATTGGCCTCCTCGAGAGCCTGAACGTCGTCGTGAACGTCCTGTCGTACACGCGTATCGCCGCGGTGCTGCTCGCGAAGGCGGGCATGGCATTCGTGGTGAACCTGCTCGTGTTCGGCGCGTACGTCCACGACGGCGCGTTCCACCTGATCTTCTTCAGCGAGAAGTCGTTGGCGGAGATTCCTGCAGAAGAAGTAATGTTCGCCGGGATGCTCAACGGTTCCTCGCCAACTGAGCTGTTACTCGGCGCCATCGCCGGACTTGTCATCCTCGTCATCGGGCACCTGCTCGTGTTGGTGCTCGGTATCACCAGCGCCGGTCTACAGGCCGTGCGTCTGGAGTATGTCGAGTTCTTTGGGAAGTTTTATGAAGGCGGTGGGGAGAAGTACCAACCGTTCGGCTACGAGAGAACGTACACCACTGAGGACTAAGTAAAACCACAAATCACAATGTTCGAAACTATCATGACTCTGATGAGCGTCGTACTGCAAGAAGGAAGCACTGAGGCTGTCGCAGCCATCCCACCAACGGCTGCCGCCGCCCTCGCTGTCGGTCTCGCTGCGTTCGGTGCAGGCTACGCAGAGCGCGGTATTGGCGCCGCTGCAGTCGGCGCAATCGCAGAAGACGACGAGATGTTCGGTCGCGGGCTCATCCTCACGGTCCTTCCTGAGACGCTCGTGATTCTCGCACTCGTTGTCGTGTTCGTGGTCTAAACACCCCTTCTCTTTCACCCATGAGTCTCGAGACAGTTGTTGAGGATATCCGGGAAGAAGCCCGCGCGCGTGCGGAAGAGATACGCGCAGAGGGCGAGGAGCGTGCCGAAGAGCTTGTCTCTGAGGCAGAATCCGACGCCGCGGAAATCCTCGACGAACGAGAGCGGGAAGTAGAGCGCGAAATCACACAGATGCGAGAGCAGCAGCTATCGAGTGCGAAACTCGAGGCCAAGCAAAAGCGCCTTGAAGCACGCCGCAACGTCCTGGCACAGGTTCGCGAGGACGTCGAAGTGGCAATCGCAAACCTCGAAGGCGACACTCGTGAGGAGCTCACCCGTGAGCTGCTCGACGTCGCAAGCGAGGAGTTCGACGACGGCGACGATGTCACGATCTACGGCCGTGCCGACGACGCTGCACTGCTCGAAACCCTTGCAGACGAGTACGACTACGCCTACGCTGGCGAATACGACTGCCTCGGCGGCGTCGTGCTCGAGAGTGAGAAGTCGCGTATCCGTGTCAACAACACGTTTGACTCGGTACTCGACCGTGTCTGGGAGAACAACCTGAAAGAAACAAGCGAGCGGTTATTCGACCAATGAAGGCACGGGTGACCGACACCAGTTCAAACTACGAGTACGTCACTGCACGTGTTCGGTCGCGCCGGGCAGCGCTGTTCAGCGAAGAGGACTACCGCAAACTCGTCCGGATGGGTCCTGGCGAGATTGCGCGCTTCATGGAGGAGACGGAGTACGAAGAGGAGATGAATGCACTCGGCTCCCGCTACAGCGGCGTCGACCTCATCGAGTTCGCCCTCAACCGGAATCTGGCGAAGCACTTCAACGACCTGCTTCGCTGGGCGGACGGCAAACTCTACGACTACATCGCCCGGTACCTCCGGAAGTTCGACGCCTGGAACGTCAAGACGATTATCCGCGGCATCTACGCGGACTCTGCCCGCGAAGACGTCGAGGCCGACCTCGTGCGTGCAGGCGAATTCGACGACGACTTCCTCGCCCGTCTCACCGAAGCGACGGACATCGAGGACGTCGTGGACATGCTTTCGGGCACGATTTTCGGCAAGCCACTCGCTGCCGCGTACCCCGAATACGAGGAAAAGGGCGTTCTCGTCCCCCTCGAAAACGCCATCGACCGTGCCTTCTACGGCACGCTCGTGAACGCGCTGCCGCCGGAACCGGACCGCGCGACGGGACTCTACGTCGAGTTCCTCCGCGCAGAGATTGACTTCCGTAACGTCCGCAACGCGCTTCGTCTCGCACGAAGTGGTGCGGACATTGACCCGTCTGAATACTTTATCGACGGCGGACGACTCTTCTCTGCGACGGAAATGCGCCAACTCGTCTCCAACACTGACGAGCTGGTCGCACGCATCCGCGACGGACCGTACGGCGACGACCTTTCTGCGGCCCTCGACCAGCTCGAAGCCGCAGACAGCCTCATCGCGTTCGAGCACGCGCTCGACGAGGCCCTGCTCGAATACTCCGACCACCTGAGTCACGCCTTCCCACTGTCGGTGTGCCCGGTGCTCGCGTACATCCTCGCCAAAGAGCGCGAGGTCGAGAACATCCGCGCCATCGCGCGCGGCCTCGAGGCAGGACTCGAAGCAGACGAAATTGAAGACGAACTGGTGATACAATGAGCCAGGAAATTGCCGTGATTGGAAGCCCCGACTTCACGACGGGCTTTCGGCTTGCGGGTGTCCGCAAGTTCGAGAACGTCGCAGAAGAGGACAAAGAGACAGAACTGGACGACGCCGTCCAGCGCATCCTCGACGACGAGAATGTCGGGATTGTCGTCATGCACGACCCCGACCTCGAATACCTCTCACGCAACGTTCGCAATAACGTCGAAACAAGCGTTGAACCGACGCTCGTGACGCTCGGAGGTGGCGCCGGCAGTGGCGGCCTCCGCGACAAGATCAAGCGGGCTATCGGTATCGACCTGATGGAGCAAGACTAAACCATGAGCCAAGCAACCGAATCCGACACCGTACGACAAGATGGTGTCATCGAGAGCGTGAGCGGTCCCGTTGTGACCGCCACGGACCTCGAAGCCCGAATGAACGACGTCGTGTACGTCGGCCACGAAGGTCTGATGGGCGAGGTCATCGAAATCGAAGGTAACCTGACGACGATTCAGGTCTACGAGGAAACGTCCAACGTCGCACCCGGCGAACCGGTCGAGAGTACCGGCGAACCGCTCACCGTCGACCTCGGACCGGGGATGCTGTACTCCATCTACGATGGTGTCCAGCGCCCACTCGACGTCCTTGAAGAGAAGATGGGTGCCTTCCTCGACCGTGGTGTCGACGCCCCTGGTGTCGACCTTGAAAAGACGTGGGAATTCACTCCTACCGTCGACGCAGGCGACGAAGTCGCACCGGGCGACATCGTTGGCACGGTCCCAGAGACCGAGAGTATCGAGCACAAAGTGATGGTCCCGCCAGACTTCGAAGGCGGCGTCGTTGCCTCCACCGAATCGGGCAACTTCAACGTCGAAGAGCCGGTCGTCGAACTCGAAAACGGCGAGGAAATCACGATGCGACAGGAATGGCCAGTGCGTAAGGCACGCCCAACGGTCAGCAAGAAGACCCCACGCGAACCACTCGTCACGGGTCAGCGTATCCAGGACGGCCTGTTCCCAATCGCGAAAGGTGGGACGGCCGCAATCCCAGGCCCATTCGGGTCCGGGAAGACGGTTACCCAGCAGCAGCTTGCCAAGTGGTCCGACGCAGACATCGTTGTCTACATCGGCTGTGGTGAGCGCGGTAACGAGATGACCGAGGTTATCGACGACTTCCCGAACCTGGAGGACCCAAAGACCGGGAAGCCGCTCATGAGCCGTACCTGCCTCATCGCAAACACGTCCAACATGCCCGTCGCAGCACGTGAGTCCTGTGTGTACACGGGAATCACTATCGCTGAGTTCTACCGCGACATGGGATACGACGTTGCACTGATGGCAGACTCCACGTCTCGCTGGGCAGAGGCAATGCGTGAAATCTCCTCGCGTCTCGAAGAGATGCCCGGTGAAGAAGGGTACCCAGCGTACCTTTCGGCACGTCTTTCCCAGTTCTACGAGCGTGCAGGAATGTTCGAGAACATGAACGGCACGGAAGGGTCGATTTCCGTTGTGGGTGCAGTCAGCCCACCAGGCGGTGACTTCTCCGAACCAGTTACGCAGAACACTCTGCGTATCGTCAAAACGTTCTGGGCACTCGACGCAGACTTAGCAGAGCGTCGTCACTTCCCATCCATCAATTGGAACGAGTCCTACTCGCTCTACCGTGAGCAGCTCGACCCATGGTTCGTCGAGAATGTCGCCGAAGACTGGCCAGAAACGCGCCAGTGGGCGGTCGACGTGCTCGACGAGGAAACGGAACTCCGAGAGATTGTCCAGCTCGTCGGTAAGGACGCCCTCCCAGCAGACCAGCAGCTGACCCTCGAAGTCGCTCGCTACCTACGTGAGGCATTCCTCCAGCAGAACGCATTCCACGACGTGGATACGTTCTGCCCACCGGAGAAAACCTACCGCATCATTCTGGCAATCAAGACGTTCAACGATGAGGCGTTCAAGGCACTCGAAGCCGGTCTCCCAGTCGAGGAGATTACGGCTATCAGTGCAGCGCCACGTCTGAACCGTATCGGAACGGCTGAGGACTACAACGAGTTCATCGACGACCTCGAAGCCGAAATCACCGAACAACTCCGGGAGCTCTACTAATGAAAGAGTACCAGACAATCACCGAAATCAGTGGCCCGCTGGTGTTCGTCGAAGTCGACGAACCAATTGGGTACGACGAAATCGTCGAAATCGAGACGCCTGAAGGCGAGATCAAGCGTGGTCAGGTGCTCGAATCGAGTACTGGTCTCGTGGCCATTCAGGTCTTCGAAGGTACAACCGGTCTCAACCGCAAGGCATCCGTCCGCTTCCTTGGCGAGACGATGAAGATGCCAGTGACCGAGGACCTTCTCGGGCGCGTCATGGACGGGTCGGGCAAGCCAATCGACGGCGGCCCTGACATCGTCCCAGAAGAGCGCCGCGACATCGTGGGTGAAGCAATTAACCCGTACTCGCGTGAGTACCCAGAGGAGTTCATCCAGACGGGTGTCTCCTCCATCGACGGCATGAACACCCTCGTGCGCGGCCAGAAACTGCCGATTTTCTCGGCATCTGGTCTGCCACACAACGACCTCGCACTCCAGATTGCTCGTCAGGCGACCGTGCCTGAGGAAGCAGGCGACGAAGGCGAGGGCACCGAGTTCGCCGTGATTTTCGGTGCGATGGGTATCACCGCAGAAGAGGCAAACGAGTTCATGGAAGACTTCGAGCGCACGGGCGCACTCGAACGCTCTGTGGTCTTCATGAACCTGGCAGACGACCCCGCAGTCGAGCGGACGGTCACGCCGCGCCTCGCACTCACCACCGCAGAGTACCTGGCCTTCGAGAAGGGCTACCACGTGCTCGTCATCCTGACGGACATGACCAACTACTGTGAGGCACTCCGTGAAATCGGTGCCGCACGTGAGGAGGTTCCTGGTCGACGTGGGTACCCAGGTTACATGTACACTGACCTTGCTACGCTCTACGAGCGTGCAGGCCGCATCAAGGGTCGTGAGGGGACGGTTACGCAGATTCCGATTCTCACGATGCCTGGTGACGACGACACGCACCCAATCCCTGACCTGACCGGCTACATTACGGAAGGGCAGATTGTGATGGACCGTGACCTGAACAGTCAGGGTCTCGAGCCACCAGTGAACGTGCTCCCATCTCTCTCCCGTCTCATGGACGACGGTATCGGCGAAGGTCTCACCCGTGACGACCACGCCGACGTCTCTGACCAGATGTACGCCGCGTACGCAGAGGGTGAGGACCTTCGTGACCTCGTGAACATTGTCGGTCGCGAGGCACTCAGCGAGCGTGACAACAAGTACCTCGACTTCGCAGAGCGCTTCGAAAATGAGTTCGTCCAGCAGGGTACACACACGAACCGTTCGATTGAGGAAACCCTCAACATCGGCTGGAACCTGCTCTCGATGCTGCCAAAAGAAGAGCTCAACCGTATCGACGAAGACCTCATCGAAAAGTACTACGAGGACGAAGCAGACGCTATCGAGGCGGAGGCATAAGGGCATCCCGCCCGTAGGAGTCTACCATGGCCACTGACGTCAAACCAACTCGGAAAAACCTGATGGCGATCGAAGATCGCATCGACCTCTCCGAGCGAGGCCACGGCACGCTTGAGAAGAAGCGTGACGGCCTCATCATGGAGTTCATGGACATCCTCGACCAGGCTCGGGACGTCCGTGCGGGAGTCGAGGACAACTACCAGCGCGCCCAGCGAACCATCAACATGGCCCGAGCGATGGAAGGCGACGTTGCCGTCCGCGGTGCCGCCGCCGCACTCAAAGAGCACCCAGAGATTACGACCCAATCGAAAAACATCATGGGCGTCGTCGTGCCACAAATCGAGTCGTCGCGCGTCAAAAAGACGCTCGACCAGCGTGGCTACGGCGTGCTCGGAACCAGCGCTCGCATCGACGAAACCGCAGACGCCTACGAGGAATTGCTCGACAGCATCATCCTCGCGGCCGAGGTGGAGACGGCGATGAAGAAGATGCTCGACGAAATCGAGACGACCAAGCGTCGTGTCAACGCACTCGAGTTCAAGCTGCTGCCCGAACTGTACGAGGGCCAGGAGTTCATCGAGCAGAAACTCGAAGAGCAAGAGCGCGAAGAGATCTTCCGACTGAAGAAGATCAAAGCGAAGAAAGAGGAAGAGGAGAAAGCAGCCCGCGAGGCCAACGAGGCCCAGCCGGTCCCTGCTGACGACTAACTTCGCAAACCACCATTCTCATTGTTTCACGGCGAGAAGCCGTGGCTATGGACTGTCCGAACTGTGGGTCGCCCGTCGTCGCGTTCGAGGTACCCGACGACTTGCGCGACACGGTCGCCGGGAAAGAACCGGTCGTCGCGCTGTGTACGCGCTGTCTCACGCTTTCACCTGCGACCACGCCCGACGCAGACCCCGACTTCTCGCGGGTGAGTCGGGAGTTCCCGACGCTTCGTGGCGCGAGCGTCCCGATGGCGCTGTTGCTCGGGTTGCTCTCATCGCTCGCAGTGAATCGGGCAGAAATCGAGCGCCTCGTCGAGCGTGTCGAGCGGACGGGTACCGACCCCCTGCTCGTGTTAGACCGCCTTGCACGCGACCCAGACATCGAGGCGGCAACGGACCTCCGGGGCAGACAGACGCAACTCGAACAGTTTCTCGACTAGCGGAACTCGTCGGTGATGTCGAACGCCTCCTCGCGGAGTGATTCGTAGTAGTTCTCAGCCCACTCGACGGCGGCGGGGGTGTCGTTCGTGATGACGCCTTCCATTCGGCCGTCGTTGTAGATGATGACGCTCACGAGGGTTGGGCCGTCTTCGTGGGTGGTGAGCGCGAACCCGAAGGGAACCGTATCGGTCTGGAGAACGCGAAAGTTGCCGGTCTCGACCATCTTCTCCATGGCTTCTCGGTTGTCTTCTGCGAAATAGTCGAGCAGTGACTCCTGATGGATTTTCTCTGCATCGAGGCCGCCCTGGATACACTCTAAAAACCAGTTCAGTGTGCTTGCCTGCGAGATGGTGTGCGTGACGCCTCGGTGGGTCGTTGCAGACCGCAACTGCGCTTCGAGGTGGTTTACGGGTTCGTGGGCCGCCGGCGGAGTCGATTCGTAGACGGTACATCCAGAGAGCAGGTCGGTCGTGATGGGGGCGTCCGCCGAGAGGTGCGAGAGGAGCTCTTTGGCTTCGTTCACGGTGGCCGATTCGTCGATGAACTCGTAGTAGACTTCAACGGCGAGGCGCCCGCTCAGCGTCGCTTGATACCCTTCGGTGCCACGTTCGGCGAAGCCGTGGGTCATGAGTTCGCGCAGGCCGCGGTCCACGGTCGACCGCGAAACGCCGAGGCGGTCTACCAGTGCCGGCTTCTGTGCCGGCTCGTCGATGATGGCCTCCAGCAGCTCGCCGCGCCGGGTCAGTACTGACACCAATGCTTCTGGGGGTTCTGTCGAGGCCATCTGTTCCTGACCGGTCTTGCGAGTGGACAGGTAATAATTTTCTGGTACTTATGTTAGAGAACAGCAATACCGTGGGTGGGCAGAGAGAGTGTGGTTAGACGCCTGTTGCGTAGCGGAGGATGCCCGCGATGCCGCCGAAGGCGTGGAGCAGTTGGTCGCCTTCTTCGAAGTCGGTCGAGATGAACTTCGTCTCCGTCCCGCGCTCTTCGGCGATGGACATGAGGTGCTCGATGGCGTCTTCGCGCTCTTTGACCTCGGCTTCGCTGCCGTCTTCGCATTTGTGCGTCGGCGTGTTCTTGCGGCGGTCTAGGAGTTCGTACTCCTCGGTGCCGTCTGCACACTCGTAGGTCACGACGTCCTTGCGGAGGTCTTCGCTGATGAGGAGTCGGTCGACAGAGCCCATGATGAGGTTGCGTCGGGTGGCGTCGAACCCGTAGGTCGCGAGGTCGCCCTCGTTGAGTTCCTTGAAGAACTCGTCCATCTGGGTCTTGTCCTTCATCACCTCATGGTCTGCGAGGGCGTCCTGTGCGGCGTCGACCAGTTCGCGCAGGCCACTCTCGTCGGTGTAGGCGACGTCGAACTTGTCGATGACGATTTGCTGAATCTCGTGGTGGAGGTAGTCGCCGTCTAAGAACTCGTCTTTCGTGGGGGAGGGGCCGCCGACGAGGACGCCGTCCATGTCGTGACGGTAGGGGACGAACAGGTCGTTTGCCATCTCCGCGACTTCCTGATAGAAGTTGTCGATGGCTTCGAGACGCAGGCGAGCGAAACGCTGGGCGGACTGGCCACCTTTGCGCTGCTTGCCGGGGACGAGCGACGAGGCGGACTTGATTGCCTCGATGCGCTTGCCTTTCAGCCACCCGACGGTCGCTTCGCGGCGGTCTAAGACCACGAGACCGATGAGGCCCTTGTCCACGAGCATGTCGGCGAGCGGGTCGGTGAGGAACGCGGAGTCACAGTGATAGCGGAACGATTCGACGGGTTCTGGCGGACTCTCTAAGACCTTCGTGACCATGTCGGTCTGGCCGCCGCCGGTGTCGATGGCACCCGAGAACAGGACGAGGCCGTTGTCGGGCGGGTAGACGTCGTAGTAGCGAAGGCGGTCTTTGATGCTGGTGAGCGCGTCCTGCACCGCGGTTCGCGTCTGCTTCGATTTGATGTTGGACGCCTCGCTGTGCTCCTGGGTGACGTGCGCGACGACGTCGCTTATCTGCTTGTCTTCTGGAACGTAGATGGTGACGAGTTGCGTCCCGGAGCCGGAGTATTGCTCCAGTTCCTCGATGACCTTCTGGAACTCGTATTTCCGCCGGTCATCCATCTCTTCTCCCTGCCTACTCATTACCTAGGGTAAACCTGTGGCTGCGTAAGTAACCTTTGACCCGCTACGAACGCGCTCAGGGCGGCGTTCATCACCCGATTCTTTATAGTGACCTTTGCCGTGTGTATGGATGACACGCGCAATGGCTGGGGAACTCTACGCGGTGGCAGGCGGCAAAGGCGGCGTTGGAAAGACGACGACGGCGGCGTGCTGTGCCCTCCTCGCTCACGAGGCCGGACACGAGGTGGTCGTCGTGGACGCCGACCTCGACATGCCGAACCTCGCCGCGCTCTGTGGCGTTTCGGTGGCCGGGCCGACGCTTCACGACGTCCTCGCAGACGAGGCGGCCCTCGCCGATGCCATCGTTTCCGGTCCGACCGGCCTCGCGCTCGTTCCCGGTGACCGTCGTCTCACTAAGTACGCGGACGTTGACCCGGCGGGCCTCGGGGCTGTTCTCTCGGAACTCGCAGCCGACTACGAATACGTGTTCGTCGATACCGGCGCGGGAATCACCCACGAAGGGGCGATTCCGCTGACCGTCGCGAGTGGGGTTCTGCTGGTCACGACGCCGGTTCCGGTCGCCGTGGACGACGCCGCCCGGACGGCGGCGCTCACAGAACGCCTCGGCGGCACGGTCAGCGGCGTGGTGGTCACGCGGGCCGGCGACCACGGCCTTTCGACCGAGGAAATCAACGCCCGCATCGGGTACGACGTGCTCACGACCGTTCCGACGGACCCCGCAATCGAAGCGGCCCTCGCCGAGGAACGCCCGCTCTCGTCGGCCGACGGGCCGGCGATGACGGCCTATCGTGACCTGGTCGCTCGGCTGGTCGGCGACGACAGCGCGCCCGAGGCGGATGCGTCCACGGAAGCCGCACCGACGACGCCGAGCGAGGAGACGGCCCCGGAACCACAGGCGCGTTCGACCGACGAGCCAGACCCGCTCGACGAGGAAGCCGCGCCCACAGCGTCCACAGAGCCGTCGAAAACAGAGTCCCGCGGCCTCCTCTCTCGACTGGCCGGGCTGTTCGGCTGAAAGAAAACATCTAAGCAACCCCTGGCCTCACAGACGCGTATGGAGAAAAATGAGTCCGTTCGACTGAGTTGGATACTGTTGTTCCTGCTGCTCGCCATCGGCTTCGGGGCGATGGTCCTGCTCGGTGCGGGTGGCAGCCTTACGGCGTAACCCGATTTTCACATCGACGTCGGCGCGGCAATCCCGAGCACGGAGAGAGCGTTCGCGATGGTCGTCCGGGAGGCGGCGACGAGCGCGAGACGCGCCGACCGCACCGTTTCGTCCTCCTCTGAGAGCACTGGGCACTCGCGGTAGAAGCGGTTGAACGCCTCTGCGAACTCGCGGGTGTAGGTCGCCACGATGTGTGGGCGCAGTTCCTCGGCGGCTTCTTCGATGACGGCGGGGAACCGGGCAATCTGCCGGATGAGTGCGCGTTCCGGTTCGGTCGAGAGCACACTGGCATCGATTTCTGTCGGCACGTCGGCCTCGTCTAAGATGCCACACGCGCGAGCGTGGACGTACTGGACGTACGGCGCACTCTGGGCTTCGAAGTCGAGGGCCTGTTCCCACTCGAACGTGATGCCCTTCGTTGGCTGTTTCGAGACGATGTCGTAGCGAACCGCGCCGATGCCGACCTGTTCTGCGATGCGCTGGATGTCTTCTTCGGTGAGTTCGTCGTCGCGCAGGCGGGTGTCGAGGCGGGATTCGACCTCGTCGCGGGCGCGAGCGATGGCCTCGTCTAACAGGTCGTCTAAGTCGATGCCCGTCCCGCGGCGGGTGCTCATGCCGCCTTCGGGGAGGTTGACCCACGAGTAGTGAATCGACTGGAGTTTGCTCGTGTCGTTGCCGAGGATGTCGAGGGCATACTTGAGCTGGTCTGCCTGCAGTTTGTGATCTTCACCCAGGAGCGTCACGGCGCGGTCGAAGTTCTCGAACTTCCACTCGTGGTGGGCGAGGTCGCGCGTCGTGTACAGCGAAGTGCCGTCAGAGCGCAGGAAGACGAGGTTCTTCTCGATGCCGAACTCGTCGAGTTCGAGTTGCCACGCGTCGTCTTCGAAGACGGCGTATTCTGACTCCTTCAGGCGGGTGACCACGTCGTCGCAGGAGCCATCGCGCATGAAGGTAGTCTCCTTGACGAAGCGGTCGAACTCGGCCGGCAGCCGCTCCAGCGTGTTCTTCATGCCGCCGAGGACGGTGTCGACGACGTACTGGACGCGCTCGTAGGTGTCCTCGTCGCCCTCCTCGATACCTTGCAGGATGGCCGCGATTTCGGCTTCTGCTTCCTCGACTGCCTCCGGGTCTGCCCCCTCTAAGAAGGCGTTGCCCTTGCGGTAGTAGCGCACGAGGTCGTATTCGGGGCTGTCGCGTTCTGGTTCCTCGTCCAGGTCCTCCTCGTCGAACGTCTCGTAGGCCCACGTGAACACGGCCATCTGGCGGCCCGCGTCGTTTACGTAGTAGTGGGTCTCCACGTCGTTACCGGCGAAGTCGAGGACGCGACTGAGTGCGTCTCCGATGATGGGATTGCGGGCGCGGCCGACGTGAATCGGTCCCGACGGATTGGCGCTCGTGTGCTCGACGACGACAGAGTCGCCGGTCGGTTCGAGGCGGCCGTAGTCGTCGCCCTGGGCGGCGTCGAGGGTTCCCTCGTAGTACTTCTCGGTCGGGAGGAAGTTCAGGTACGGGCCAAGTGTCTCCACCGATGCGAGGTACTCGTAGGGGTCGGTGTCGATGGCGTCGGCGATGTCCTGGGCGATTTTCGGCGGTGGTGCGCCCGCTTCGCTCGCGAGGCGAAACGAGGCGCTCGACGCCAGCACGGCGTCTACGTCTTCGGGTGGCTCTTCGATTCCCAGGTCCTCCGCCGGAAGCGAAAGCTGGGTGAGCGCGTCGGACAGGGCCGCTTGCACGTCTGCCCGAAATGAGAGGAACATACCTGCAGTTTACCAGCAGGCGGTATAAGAAAACGGGTTTCAGCCGAGATTCTCGAGTGGCTGTTCGGCCGCGAGTTTCTCGAGCAGGTCGGGCACGCTCTCGGTGCCGTCGGGTTTCGAACACGGGTAGACGCCGCGAATCTCACCCTGGTCGCGCACCAACACGCACATGATGGGCAGGGTGAGTTTCTCCTGCTCGTGGCTCCGACCGGGACGCGTCTTGAAGAACGGTTCCATCGAGCATTCTGCGTCACAGAGCGCCCGCTCGATCTCCGCGACGGTCCGGAGCGTCTGCTCTTCGGTGTCGTCACCGACGCCGACGCGACTGCTCCACAGGTTGACAGATACGTCCGCGAGCGTGTCACCGTCTGCGTATTCACGCAGTGTTTCGACCATTTCACGCTGGCGTTGCTGTGCTTCCCACGGCACGAACGCCCGCATGTACACCTCCACCTCCAGTTCCCTCGTGAGCGCGAGACTCATTGTGGACTGTACTATGTGAACCACCCATATTAATGTTTTCTCGCAAATAGTTTGGTTGAAATAATATTCCTTTAGGGGACATTAATCGCTCCGCCTTCCGGTGATTTCGAACTGGGCGTCAGACACATGGCAGGATGTGGGACACTCTCTAGCACGCCCGCCGGTTGGCGATGTTGACTCTTCCGACACGGGTCACTTGTCGCGGGGGATACATCGAGTTGCGCTTGCAGATTCCTGCCAGCACAATTGATTGTACGAGTGTTAGAAATATTCGCATTTATTGCACAAAATATCTAGAAAACACCCTCGAAAGTATACGAATTTCAACACAATGGCCATAACATATAATTGTTCTACTATTCGATTCACAACCAATTTGCCCCATGCCTCACTCCAACGCGTTCAAATACCTCCCCCTGTTGGCGGCGCTACTCGTTGCTATCGCGTTTTTTCCGATGGTGGCAGTCGCAGACCAACAGATTCCGAAATCCGTCGCGCTCTCCGGTAGCGACGGGCCACCTGGCACGACTGACGCCGCGCTCGAATTCGCCGTCCCGACGCCGATGGACGCCGACGTTGACGGCGACGGCGTAAACCAGGCGACTGAGACTCGCCTCGGAACGGACTCCACCGCGAGTGACACCGATGGCGACGGACTCGAAGATGGCGCCGAACGACGCCACGGTACCGACCCGACGCAAGCGGACACGGACGGTGATGGCGTCGACGACGGAACCGAGATTCACCAGTCGCTCGACGCGCTGGCAGCCGATACGGACGGCGATGGGCTCACCGACCGCGAGGAACTGGACGGACCGACGGACCCGACGGCCGTCGATACCGACGGTGACGGCCTCAGCGACGGCGAAGAGCGAAAACAGGGAACGGTTGCGACCCAACCCGACACCGACGGCGATGGGCTGACTGACAGTGCCGAGGTGAAACGTACCGGGTCGAATCCGCTGGTCACCGACTCGGACGGTGACTTCCTGAGCGACCAGAGCGAACTGAGCCTCGGCGGCGACCCGACCAATTGGCTGTCCCCGATTACGGTTCCCGGCACCTTCGCTGGCTTCCTCTTCGGCGTGGTGCTTTCGGTCGGCATCTCGAATCGCCGGCTCCGGCCCGGTCGGCTCCTCGACGGAGCGGTTGCCCTCCGCTCGCGAATCGAGCGCGGAGACGACGCCGCACAGGCCACAACGCACAGCGCCGAACCGGTTACCGAGCCTTCGGCGGACGAACCGTCCACCGACAAGCCAGCGGACACCATCTACTCCGACGAAGCCTTCATCGAACACCTCCTCTCCGCGAGCGACGGCCGACTAAACCAGGCGGCTATCGTCTCGCAAACCGACTGGTCCAAGTCGAAGGTTAGCCGCCTGTTATCGGCGATGGCAGACGACGGGGACGTGGTCAAAATCCAACTCGGCCGCGAGAACCTCATCTGTCTCCCGGGCGCGGAACCGGCCATCGTGAGATCCACTGGCCGAGACGACCGACGCGATTCGGCCCCGCCCACCTCGTTTGGCAACGCGGCTAACTCGGAGTAGGTCCGTCTCCGCTCCGGACGTGAGTTCGTGAGTGGCAACAATGTTTCACGCACCCACAGCTCACATCGGGAGGTGAGCGAGCGGGATAGCCGGCGGAAATTCCACGTTATCGCGGGACGCAACGGATGAAACAATCTCCCATTTATATAGCAGCACTCGCCATCTCATCGCATAACCTCCTCCATGCGCTCAAAGCGAACCTTCCGAATGGTATTCTCCGTCCTGCTCGCAGTGTCGGTTCTCACTGTTGGATACGGAGCCGCAACGGCGTCGAACAACGGGTCGTTCGAAAACCACCTCAACGAGTCTGGCGCACCCGATATGGATGCGCAGATTGCCCCCGAGTCAGACGGCATCACCGTCGTCGCAGCGGACTCGAATCAGTGGGAGGGCAATCCCACCGAGGGCCACCGGGCAACTTCCGAACTGGTCGCGTTCAACCCCGACGGTACGACGCTGTACTTCAACGGTACCCACGACCGATACTGGGACGTAGACCCGGTTCCCGGCACCGAAGCGACAGTCGAGTACGCCTTCTCCCACCACTACGAAAACGGTGGCTGTCCGACCGAGTGGGACGCAGCGTCCTACGGCGTCGACCAGGAGACGTGGGACCACTACGAGCGCGTCCACGGAACCGAGGCGTGCACGCTGAACGGTGTCGAGCGGGTGAACCTCAAAACGGGCGAGGTGACCACCGTCTGGACGCAGTTCACGCCGGGCAAGGAGGCGTCGCGCTACCACGACGTCGACCGTCTCGACGAGAATCGACTCGTCGTCGCCGACATCTACCTAGACCGCGTGTTCGTTGTGAACACCGAGACCAACGAGACGGAGTGGACGTGGAACGCCACCGAGGTCCACGAGACGAGCTCCGGCGGTCCGTATCCGAAAGACTGGACCCACATCAACG
Organism: Haladaptatus sp. DYSN1; assembly: GCF_029489995.1. Classification (NCBI taxonomy): domain Archaea; kingdom Methanobacteriati; phylum Methanobacteriota; class Halobacteria; order Halobacteriales; family Haladaptataceae; genus Haladaptatus; species Haladaptatus sp. DYSN1. Next base: position 74,087 of record NZ_CP120470.1, on the reverse strand, counting down.
ATGTCGAAATCCTCGACGACGGCCGCATCATGGTCGACATGCGCAATCACGACGAAATCATCTTCCTGAACGACGCGGGCGCAATCGAGGACATGACGCTCGGTGCCGACGACAACCACAACATCCTCTACGAGCAACACAATCCCGACTACATCCCGCCGAATCGGGGCGGCCCTGCGGTAATCGTCGCCGACTCTGAGAACAACCGCGTCGTCGAGTATCAGCGCGAGAACGGCGAGTGGAAGCAGACGTGGCTGTGGCAGGACGCGCGGATGCAGTGGCCCCGCGACGCAGACCGCCTCCCGAACGGCAACACGCTGATTACTGACTCGAACGCGGACCGCGTCTTCGAAGTGGACCAGCGCGGGAACATCGTCTGGAGCGTAAACATCGCCTTCCCGTACGAGGCAGAACGCCTCGGAACCGGTGACGAGAGCGCGGGTGGGGAGAGCGCCACCGCGCTCGGCCTCGAATCGCACTCCTCGTCGATGACCGGCAAGGCACTCATCGGCCTCAAGAGCCTGATTCCCGGCAAGTACCTCAACGGACTCATCTACATCACGCCGGTGTGGATGGGCTTCGTCGAAATCCTTGGCCTCCTCGTCGGCGTGCTCGCTGGCCTCGCGTGGGCGGGCGCGGAGGTCCGTTGGGCGATCCGTGACCGTCGAACTGAGCGCGGCCACCTTTCCTCCGAATAACGGTCTCGTTTTCACCAACCGTTCACCCTTCCACAGCCTCGAACCTTCCTCCGCCATGGTCGGTGTGCGTTGGCTCTCATCCGCTCGTGACTGGCTGGGCGGAGACCGGCGGTTCACCCGCGATTCGTGGGTGATTTGCAGACATTACGTCCGGAGTAATGTCCTATTTCATGCACTGGTTCGCTCCTGACTCCCGCTACTTCGATAATTCGGGCGTTTCTCGCATCGTTCACGTCTCGAATATTGTCTCTCTCGCTGATTCGTTTCGGCCGAACCGTCCGTTGCAACTCATGCAACAATCGTACCGGGTAATCTGCATACCCACTGTTCCTCCTCGTACGGTCCCTGCTCCAGTGGCAGACCGGCCCCCTGAAGACTCTCTCCAAACCAATGGCCACCGACAAACGGACGTTCGAGATCGCACGCCCAGACTCCCTCGACGCGAACGGATACGTCTGGCTCCTACCAGCCGTACTCGCGGGGAGTCTCGTCCACCTCATCTACCTCGGAACCCACCCCTACCCGGCGTTCGGTGCTGGCCTGTTCTTGCTGATGGCAGAACAGGTGAGCCACCACGGCTACGCGCTGCCGTCAGCCATCCCTCACTACGCGAGTTCGATTCCGTTCGCGTATCCCCCGCTGATGTTCTACGTCGTCGCGGCGCTGCGAGACCTAACCGGGGCGGATCCGCTGTTCATCAGCCGCGTTCTCCCCGGCCTCGTCACGACCACCGCGCTCGTGCCCTGTTACCTGTTCGTCAGAGAACTCCTCGACTCCGGGCGCAAGGCCGGTCTCGCGACGTTCGTCGTCGCCGTCTCGCCGCCCATTCTCCAGTGGCACATCTCGGCCGGCGGTATCGTCCGGGCACCGGCGTTCTTGTTCCTCGTTTCCGGGCTGTACACCGGTCTGATGCTGTTCAAAACCCGTCGCCCGAAGTGGCTCGTGGCTTCGCTCGGCCTCTTTTCGCTCACGATTCTGACCCACCCCACCTACACGATATTCTTCGTTCTGAGCTATCTCTGTCTGTTCGCTGGATTCTCCCGGACCATCTCCGGGCTTCGGGACGGCGCCATCGTCGGCGTCGGCGGCCTCGTCCTCACCGTCCCGTGGTGGGGACAGGTACTAGCGACCCACGGCACGGCGGTGTTCTCGGGCGCCGCAGGTACCCACGGCGGCCTCGCCCAAAAAGTCCCGGCTGTGCTGAGTGACGTCGTCTCGACGCTGGTGCCGGGCGGGCCCGCAATCTCGCGTGGCACCCACTCGGCGGAACTGGTCAGCATCCAGCCGTGGTTCGGCGACCTGAGCGTCGTTGGATTCCTGCAACTCGTCGGCGGCGTCGTCCTCTTCGTCGGCGCGGCCGCGTCACTCGTCATCGCCGACGAGGACACACAGTCGAAACTCGCCGCCTTCGTCTCCGCGCAAGTCGCCGCCACTCGCGGCGAATTTGCCAACCTTCCCGTCTTCGGTGACGGGTCCCATCCACGGGTGACCGCGTTCCTCCTCGGATGGCTTTTCCTGACCGTCACCATCGTCTCGCAACACCGGTTTGCCTATCTGATTCACTCGATACTCGTTGCGATTCTCGTCTACGAGTACCTCCTTCCGACGCTCGACGACATCGCACCGCGACCCACGCGACAGCAGGTCGAATTCGGCGTCCTGCTCGTCCTCGCCGTCTCCTGTCTGAGCGTTGGCGGCCTCTACGCCGCGAGCCAACTCGATAGCCACGGAGGGAGTGCGTCGCTCCCCGCGTTTATCGACGACAGCGACGCGGCGGCGATGTCATGGGCGGCGGAGAACACGGACCCGTCGGCCCGATTCCTCGTGATGGGTGACGCAGCAGAGTGGTTCCCCCAATCCACCGACCGCGCCATCACGACCGGGCCGTGGGGCATCGAGTGGAAGGGTTCTGGCGCGTACAGCACGCAACTCGCCCAGTTCATCGACGTCTCGACGTGCGCCGACGCGGCGTGCGTGAGCCAGCAGGTCGAACGGGCGGGTGTCCACCCTGACTACGTCTACGTGCCGACTGACGGCTACACCGTCCGCGGTATGGAAACCGACCCAGCCCCCGGTCTGTACGCCTCGCTCGTCGCTGCTGAAGACTACACGCTGGTCTTCGAGAACGACGGCGTGGCGATTTTCCGGGTGACAGACGCCGCCAGCGCCGATTCGCTGGCCGCAACGCAGTCGCCACCGTTGCTCGGTCCCAGCGGTGGCGCTGCAATCGACCACCACGGGACCGAGAGAGAGACAGCAACTGTCAGAGCACCTTATGACCGCAACTAAGCACAAAAACATCGTCATCGTCGTGATGGACACCGTCCGGAAGGACGCCCTGTCCGTGTACAACGCCAACCGTTCGACCTCACCGAACCTCGAACAGTTCGCAGCAAACGCCGTCGTCTTCGACCAGGCCGTCTCGCCTGCGCCGTGGACGCTTCCGGTCCACGCCTCGCTGTTTACGGGCGAGTATCCGAGTCAGCACGGGGCGAGTCAGGAAACGCCGTACCTCGCGGATTCGATAACGCTCGCGGACACGCTCTCGAACGAGGGTTACTCGACCGCGTGTTTCACGTCGAACGCGTGGATTACGCCGTACACCGGTCTCACCAGCGGGTTCGCCGTCCAGGACAACTTCTTCGAAGTGCTCCCGGGCGACTTCATTTCGGGACCGCTCGCGAAGTGCTGGCAGGTCTTCAACGACAACTCGACGCTGCGCTCTGTCACCAATCGCCTCGTCGAACTCGGAAACGACATTCACGAACACCTCGCGCAGGGCGATGGCGCGGACTCGAAGACGCCGGCCGTCGTGGACAAAGCCATCGACTTCATCGACCGGACGGAAGGCCCCTCCTTTACGTTCGTGAACCTGATGGACGCCCACCTGCCGTACTACCCGCCCGAGGAGTACCGGGAACTGTACGCCCCTGACGTCGACCCGACCGAGGTGTGTCAGAACTCGAAGGAGTACAACTCCGGAGCGCGAGACATCGACGACGACGAGTGGGAGGCGATTCGCGGCCTCTACGCCGCGGAAATCCGCCACCTCGACGCCGAACTCGGTCGCCTGCTCGATTGGCTTCGCGAGAACGACGAGGAGGACACGCTCGTCGCTGTCTGCGCGGACCACGGCGAACTTCACGGCGAACACGGCCTCTACGGCCACGAGTTCGGAATTTACGACCCGCTCGTGAACGTCCCGCTCATGGTCTCCCACCCCGACCTCGAGGCCGGGGAACGTGACGACCAGGTCGAACTGCTCGACCTCTACCACACGGTACTCGACCACGCCGGCGTCTCGCCGCGCGAACCGGCGGTTCCGCTCGACCGTCGCCGGTCGCTTCTCTCGGCCGACTACCGCGATTTCGCCGGTGGCGAGTACGCCTTCATCGAGTACGACCAGCCGGTCATCGAACTGTCGCAACTCGAAACCAAGGCGTCGAACGTGGGCATCACGCTCGACGAGAACTCTCGGTACTACTCGCGGATGCGCGGGGTGCGTCGCGCTGACGCGAAGTTCATACAGAACGAAGGGCTTCCGGACGAACTGTACTTCATCGACGACGACCCCGAAGAACTGCACGACCGTGCGGGCCGAGACCGCACGGCGGAACGCGAACTCGAGTCGGCGCTCTCCGATTTCGAAGCGACGACCGGGTCGAACTGGACGGCCCAGACCGATTCGGACGGGTCGATAGACGAGATGAGCGTCGAGGCGAAATCTCGCCTTCGGGAACTCGGCTACCTCGAATAATCGTGCCCTCACCACCAGACACACAGGCGGCCGGCGGCGACCCCACAGCGCAACCGCCGTCGACGCTCGCGTTCGACCGGAAGACCATTCTCAAAATCGGGATCGGTTTTCTCGTCGCCGTCGCGGCGCTCTACCTCGTCGGGAAGGCGTCGGGGCTCCGGGCCGTCGAAGAGTCGCTGATTTACGGCGACCACCAGTGGCTCGTCGTGGCTTGTCTCTCGACGTTCCTCGGACTCGTCGCCTGGAGCAAGGTCTGGCAAATCGTTCTCTCCATCGTCGGCATCGAAGCGAGTCTGCCCCGCGTCACCTCGACGTTCTTCGCGGGCACGTTCGCGAACTACATCACCCCGCTCGGACAGGTGGGCGGCGAGCCGCTTATCGCCTACGTCATCTCGACAGAGATGGATACTAACTACGAGAACAGTCTGACGAGCGTGGTCACCGCAGACCTGTTGAACCTCGTCCCATTTTTCGTCTTCTCGGTGGTCGGCATGGGCGTCCTCCTCGTCAGGGCGGAACTCCCGCCGGTCGTCCAGACGTCGGCCTACGGGCTCGTTGCGCTCGTCGTGGCCGTGCCGGTGACGAGTTACATCGGGTGGAATCACCGGACCGGGGTCAAGCGGGCGGTTGCAGCCGTCGTACGCCCCATCGCACGCTTCACAGACCGCATGCAGGTGGACAGCCTTCTCGCCCGCGTCGACCGCTTTTACGAGACGCTCGACGTCATCGCGACGGCACCGCGCCGTCTCGCCTACGCCCTCGTCTTCTCGTTCGTCGGCTGGGTGTTCTTCGTCCTGCCGCTCTACTTCTCCGGGCTGGTCCTCGGCGTCTCGCTCGACCTGTGGCTCGTCCTCTTTATCGTCCCGGCGAGCACACTCGCCGGATTCGTTCCGACCCCCGGGGGCCTCGGCGGCGTGGAAGTCGCACTCGTTGCGCTTCTCGTCGGCATCGTCGCCCTCTCCGCGAGCCAAGCGTTCGCGCTCGCAGTCCTCTATCGCGTCGCGAGTTACTGGTTTACCCTCGCCGTCGCCATCGTCCCGACCTTCTACGCAATCGCGAGAGCATAAGTTATGACACGTTCACTCCACACATACCGTTCGACCGTGACCATCCCGCCGTCGGCAATTCGGGTGACTGCCCGTGTTTGAGCTTTCGCTCATTCCGCCAGAACTGGGGACGCTCGGCCTCGAAATCATCCAGAAGTACGGGATGGTCGCGCTGTTCGTCCTGTTCATCCTCGAAGGCGCGATGTTGCTGTTTATCGCGCCGAGCGAGAGCCTCGTCCCCGTCGCCATCGCCTCGATGTCCACGACCGAGGAGTACGCACTCGTCATCGTTCTCTCGGTGGCTGGAGCGACCATCGGACAGTACGCCTTGTTCACGCTCGCAAAGCGTCGCGGAAAGGAGTATCTCGTCGAAAACCGGTGGTTCCGGGTCGACGAAGCGCGCATCGACACGTACGAAAACTGGTTCGGGCGCTGGGGCCCGGGCATCGTCCTGCTCAGCAACACGCTCCCGTTCGTGCGCGGCCTGTTCACCGTCCCCGCGGGTGTCGCGGAACTGAGCGATCGAGAGTTCGTGGCCTATTCGGCGCTCGGAACGCTGTGTTTCGAGACCATCCTCGCGTTCGCCACCCTCGGAGTACTCAGCCACTTCGGCTAATCTGGCTCCATCGCATCCATGCTGGACCACACGCTCTATCTCGTCTTCGCCATCGCGACTCACGGACTCGTCGGCTACGTGCTGGTTCGCACCCTGACCACCGCCCCGCCCGCGGCGGGTTTTCTGTTCGCTGTCGCTCCTGACGTGGACCTATTTTTTCACCACCTCTGGACGTTTCCGCTCGTCCATCGTGGCCTCCTCCACACTCCTGTATTCCTCGGAATACTGGCCGTCTCGTTCCTGCTGGTCGGCGCGTCCAGACGGCTGCTCTTCGCACTCTGTGTCGCCTTCGGGTCCCATCTCGTCATCGACTCGTTCACCAATGCGGGCATCCTGTGGCTGTACCCATTGACCGTCGAACACTACGCCTACGACGTCGATATTCACAGCGTTGCTGGCAACCTCGCCGTCTGGACCGTCTCGCTCGTCGTCCTGGTACTGGATGGTCACGTCCTCTCACGTCGAAGCTAATTCTCGCCGTAAACCCGGTTCAAACTGCCGAAACCTCGCTCGCTCACACTGCGGAGACGTGCCGGTTCGAATCGATAATGGTCGTTCGAAAAAAATTAATCGAAACCTTAGTAAATATTCATACAGTCGGCCCATACACCTACCTATGTCAACGGAACACGGGGGCCAGTCGACTTCGGGGCCGAACCGCCGGTTCGTCTTCGTGGCTGCTGGACTCGCGGCACTCAACGGACTACTGTTCGGCTTCGACACAGGGGTCATCTCGGGGGCGTTCCTCTACATCAAAGACGCGTTCGTCATGTCCTCGTTCGTAGAGAGCGTGGTCGTGAGCGGCGCACTCGTCGGCGCGGTCATCGGTGCGGCCGTCGGTGGTCGCCTCGCAGACCGCATCGGTCGCCGGTTGCTCATCATCGTCGGGGCGGTGGTGTTCTTCCTCGGGTCGTTCATCATGGCCGTCGCGCCGACCGTCGAAATCCTCATCGCCGGGCGCATCATCGACGGCATCGCGATTGGCTTCGCGTCGATGGTCGGCCCGCTCTACATCGCCGAAATCTCCCCGCCGAAGATTCGCGGGTCGCTCGTCTCGCTCAACCAACTCGCCATCACGACCGGGATTCTCGTCTCGTACTTCGTGAACTACGCCTTCACCGACGGCCCGATTCTCGCGCTCGCCCAGGACGTCCTCGGTGCGGCGGGCTGGCGCTGGATGCTCGGGGCCGGGATGGTCCCCGCTGTGGTCCTCGGCGTCGCCATGATGTGGATGCCGGAGAGTCCGCGGTGGCTCGTAGAGGAGGGCCGCGAACGCGAAGCGAAATCCGTCCTCGCGCGGACCCGCGGCGACGAAAACGTCGAGGCGGAACTCGAACAGATTCAGGAGACGGCGCGAAAACAGGCCAGCACCGGCCTCTCGGACCTCGTGGAGCCGTGGATTCGCCCGGCGCTCGTCGTCGGCATCGGTCTCGCCGCTTTCCAGCAGGTGACCGGCATCAACACGGTCATCTACTACGCGCCGACCATCCTCGAATCGACCGGCTTCGACAGTTCCGCGTCCATCCTCGCGACGGTCGGCATCGGCGTCGTGAACGTCGTGATGACCATCGTGGCGGTCCTGCTGATGGACCGCGCGGGTCGTCGGCCGCTCCTCCTCGTGGGCCTCGGCGGGATGACGCTCACGCTCGCCGGCCTCGGCCTCGCCTTCTTCTTGCCGGGGCTGTCCGGCGTCATCGGCTGGGTCGCCGTCGCCAGCCTGATGCTGTACGTAGCCTTCTTCGCCATCGGTCTCGGGCCGGTGTTCTGGCTGCTCATCTCCGAAATATACCCGCTTCGCGTGCGCGGGACGGCGATGGGCGTCGTCACCGTGGTCAACTGGGCGGCGAACCTGCTCGTCGCGCTCACGTTCCTCCAGCTCATCGACGTCGCCGGTCGTCCCGGCACGTTCTGGCTGTACGCCGCACTGAGCATCGCCGCCCTCGTGTTCACCTACTATCTCGTTCCCGAGACGAAGGGGCGTTCGCTCGAAGAAATCGAGGCCGATCTTCGCGGAAACGCCTTCGGTGACGCCTCCACGGGCGGCGCGGCGAGCGGGTCCGCGACGCGAGACGACTGACGCACAGCTGAGTGATTTTTGAATCAGTTTGCACACTGAGAGGCGGGTTTCTCATCCCCCCTCGAATTTTCCACAATCGGGTGAAATCCCCGGAAGAAACAGGGATATTGGAAAATAAATCTGATTGTGGAAATCTAGTACGTCATCTGAGACGTTGACTATACGTTACTGATGGCGCGAATATCGCTACCTGAGGCTGTCAGAAGGCCGAATTTGAATACTGGGGATATTCAAGTAGTGCTGCTGGTCGGGCTACACCGTGGTTCTCAGACTCCACAATCGGTTGCAGTCTGTCGATTCCAGATTTTCATCTCAGAATGAGTGGATATGGCGGTCCGTTTTCACTCTATTCCCAATTCCCAATTTGCCAAAATTGTGGTGATAGAGGTGTTCTACGTAGGAAAGTCACTTCTTAAAATGTGCCCTCTCGTCCACTTTGGCGGAGTTCCACACTCAGATTAAATCTGGCCTTACAGCCTCCCTTACGGGGACTGAAGCCGATTGTGGAGATTTCACATTTGCACCCTATCTCGCAGCTTGGTTAGCGGACCATCCACGTTCTGACAACCCTGAAGCCTACGTGTTCGTTGGCGACCCAGACCACTTCCAGACGAGTCTTGACGAACCCTTGTGTCAAGGAACGATACGTCGCATGCTCCAAACAACTGCTGAGCATGCAGACGTAGAAAAGCCGGTGAATCCACACAACTTCCGTCACTACTGGACGACGATAATGAAACAGGAATACGGACTCAATGACGAGGAACTCAAATTCCTCCTCGGGCATCAACGGTCGGGAAATGGAATGAACGAGGTCTACAATCACTCCGTGGATTCAAAGCTGCGAAGGAATATCGCCGAAAAACGCGACGGAAATATTTCATCGCAGCCAAAGCCCTTGACTCCAGCCCACTGTGCTGAATGCAATGAACAACTAGCAGACCACTGGGTTTTCTGTCCCTACTGTGGGACAGCATACGGTCCATAATCGTCGATTGGAGTAGCTCACCTCCTGTGCGGGTGGAAAGAGTGTTGTAGGTCGCGCGTACACACTCATAGCAATGAGTAACTCGGATGGACCAAGCCAGGTGGGGACTCCGAACTACCACCACGAGAACCACACTGCCGCTCAAACATGTGGTTGGACCGCGAACGCCCTGCGTGGCGAGGGTCGCTGTTATAAGCAAATATTTTATGGAATCGAGTCACACCGCTGCATTCAGATGACGCCAGTGGTCAAATGCAACGAGCGCTGTGTCTTCTGCTGGCGCGACCACCGCGGGCACGCCTACGAACTGGACGACGTCCAGTGGGACGACCCGGCGGCCGTCGTGGAGGCGAGCATCAAGCTCCAGCGAAAACTCCTTTCGGGATTCGGCGGCAACGACAACGTCCCCCGCGAACTGTTCGACCAGGCGATGGAACCGCGCCACGTCGCCATCTCGCTGGACGGCGAACCGTCCCTCTACCCGTATCTCCCCGAACTCATCGACGAGTTTCACGCCCACGACATCACGACGTTCCTCGTCTCCAATGGGACCCGTCCCGGCGTCATCGAACGTTGTGACCCGACGCAACTCTACATCAGCGTGGACGCCGCAGACCGCAAGACGTTCGACCACACCGTGCGCTCGGTCGAGGACGATTCGTGGGACCGCCTCATCGACACGATGGACGTACTCGCGGAGAAGAAAGACACCCGCACCGTCCTCCGGACAACGCTCGTCAAGGGCGTGAACATGGCAAATCCCGACTGGTACGCTGCCCTTTTCGACCGCGCGGACCCGGATTTTGTCGAACTCAAGGCGTACATGCACGTCGGCCACTCGCGGGGCCGACTGAACCGCGACTCGATGCCGAGCCACGAGGAGGTCGTCGAGTTCACAGAACAGGTTCAGGCGTTCATGCCCGAACACACCGAGTTGAAAGACGTCCCTGCTTCCCGCGTCACGCTGCTCGCGAAAGACAGCGATACGTGGGTGCCGAAACTGAAGAAGGACAGCGACTTCTGGGCGCGTGACCCGATTACGGGGCAGTCCTGACCCTCCTCTGACCCCTCTGTCACCCGTACAGTTTTACCATGGTATTCCTAATAGGAATTGTATGCCTAATGGGAATACATCTACTGAAATCGCTCTCACGTATCCGTTTCCAGCGGAGCGGGTATTCCGCTATCAGGCGATGCAGGAGGTACTCTCAGTCCTCATCGAACAACCGTACGACGAGTTCACGATATCTGAACTCGCGACGCTCATCGAGGGAAATCAGGCAACAGTCTCCAAAGCGGTCAAATTACTCGCCGCGGTCGGGGTCGTCGAAACACACAGAGAGGGTCGAAAGCAGTACGTGAGCATCAATCGAGCGCGGCTCACCAAACCTGACCCGTTCCTGTCGATTCCACAGGTGGAATTTCAGAAACCAGTTCGGGCGTTCGTCAATCGGATTCGGGAGGAAGTCGATGAACTGGTGGGGGTAGTGCTCTTCGGGAGTGTCGCTCGTGGTGAGGCCGATAGAGTCAGCGACATAGACCTCCTCATCATCGTGGCGGGAGATAAAACGGCGGGGCGACGAGCTGCTCAATCGATTATTCGTGATCTTCAACAGACGAAATTCGACGGAAATCGGTATTCGTTCCAGCCCCTCGTCGAATCAACAGCCAGTGCTCGGAGAATTGGTGAGCGGTTGCGCCCACAGTTTCGCGACGGAATCACGCTTGTCGATTCTGATGCACTCGCTGCGCTTCGTCTCGAGGTGCTCTCAGATGGTGAATGACGACATTCGAGAGAGACTCGCGGCTGCCGAACGTCGATTCGAGGAGTCACCGGTAACTATCGAACACGGTCTCAACGTTTCTGACCCCGAGTTAGTGCAACTTCGAAGAGCTTGTCGATTGCTCGCGGCTGGATTGCAACTTCTCGATCGTGGCTACTACACCGTGGTTATCGAGTCGTCGTTCGTCGCAATCGAGCGAACGATACAGTTTCGGTTAATTCACGATGGGGCGATGGCGCCAGAAGAAATGATTAGCAACCATCGTCGGCTATACCAACGCGGGGCGGAAATCGGCCTCTACGATGAACCGTTCTCCGAGAAGCTCGCTGACTTGTGGACGCAAAATCGTACAAAAACGTACTACCGGCTCGGAATCGCCACGAAAGAGCAGGCAGCGGCGATGCAACAACTCGCTATCGACTTTCACCAACACTACGTCTCGACCAGTCAGTGTAAACACGAATGTCTCTGTTAGTCGCGACCCGATTACGGGGCAGCCCTGACCCCCTGACCAATTTCGCTGCGACCGGAGCGTATAGATAGCTCCCCGTCGTCCGTTCAGGTAGTTCAACTCCTTCCAACGGGCTTTGCGTTCCATTTTTGGAATGCTTCTCACTTCCGTTACGCTTATCCTTCGTGCGATAGAATCCTCAGGTATGACTGGAATCGCGCGGCTCGAAATCGGGCACGACGCCCTCGCGACGCTCAAACTCCTCGCCCTCGACGGCGCGTTAGAGGGCGACGTCAAGGCGTCGTGTGCCAACCTCGCGGCCCGACTCGACGCCTCGAACCAGACCGCCTCCCGTCGCCTCCAGCGATTAGACGAGGCGGACTTCATCGAACGCGAAATCGTGAGCGACGGCCAGTGGATTTCTATCACCGACGAGGGCGAACGCGCCCTACGCCGCGAGTTCGCAGACTACCGGCGCATCTTCGAGCGCGACACGCGAATCGACCTCTCGGGGACCGTCACCGGCGGGATGGGCGAGGGTCGCCACTACATCTCCCTGCCCGGCTACCACGAGCAGTTCGTCGAGCGCCTCGGCTACGAACCGTTCCCGGGGACGCTCAACGTGAATCTCACCGCAGAGAGCGTCCGCGCTCGCTCCGGCCTGCACGCGCTCGACCCCATCCCAATCGACGGCTGGGAGGACGACGAGCGCACCTACGGCCCAGCGGTGTGCTACCCCGCGAAAGTCGAGACGGCAGACGGGAAGACGTACGAACCCGCCCACGTCGTGGCGCCAGAGCGCACCCACCACGACGAAGACCAGCTCGAACTCATCGCGTCGGTGAAGCTCCGTGACGAACTCGACCTCGCTGATGGCGACCACGTCACGGTCCACGTCGTGGAGGTGAACTAATGGCTCAGACCGCCACAGAACTGGCTCGCGTCATCGCGGCGTTCAAAGCCGGCGGCCCGGTGCTCGTCCACGACGCCGCAGACCGCGAGGGTGAGACTGACCTCATCTACCCCGCGACGAGCGTCACGCCGAGTGACGTCGCCCGAATGCGAAACGACGCTGGCGGCCTCGTCTGCGTCGCCCTCTCGGATGCGGTTGCAAGCGAATTCGACCTCCCGTTCATCCAGGACGTCCTCGACCACCCCGCGGCCGAGGCCCACGACCTGCGCTACGACGAGCGGTCGTCGTTCTCGCTCACGGTGAACCACCGCGACACCTTCACGGGCATCACCGACGAGGACCGGGCGCTCACGATTTCGGAACTCGGACGCGCTGCCGCGGATGCTGCGGCCGTCGATTTCGCCGCCGAGTTCCGTGCTCCCGGCCACGTCCACCTGCTTCGGGCGGCCCCCGGCCTGCTCGCGGAGCGAAAGGGCCACACCGAACTCGGCATCGCGCTGGCCGAGGCGGCGGGTGTCGAACCCGCCGTGGTCGTCTGTGAGATGCTGGACGACGAGACGGGCAAGGCACTTTCGCCCGCCGATGCGCGGGCCTACGCAGAGCGCCAGGGCTTCCCGTACATCGAGGGGTCGCGGCTGGTCGCAGAACTTTCCTGACGGCGGGCAATTTTTCGACGTACTGTCACCCTGCTCTGCGTCCGAGAAACGATGATGATGGTTTCTGAGTCTTTATTGCGGTGGCGTCCATTTCTCGGGGTATGAGTGGCTTTGCAGACATGGACGTTGACACTATCTGGATGAACGGCGAGTTCGTCGACTGGGACGACGCGAAGATTCACGTGATGTCCCACGGACTCCACTACGGGACGGGCGTGTTCGAGGGCGTTCGCTCCTACGACACCGAACGCGGCCCCGCAATCTTCCGCTGGGAGGAGCACTTAGAGCGCCTCTACAACTCGACGAAGCCGTACAACATGGAAATCGACCACTCGCCCGAGGAACTCACCGAAGCGACGATCGAACTCCTCAAGCGCCAGAACCTCAAATCGTGTTACATCCGGCCCATCGCCTTCTACGGCTACCACGCCCTCGGCGTGAGCCCCGGCGACTGCCCGACCGACGTGGCCATCGGCGCGTGGCCGTGGGGCACCTACCTCGGCGACGACGCGCTCGAAAACGGCGTGGACGTCATGGTCTCCTCGTGGCGCAAGCACTCCTCCAGCCAGATTCCGACCAACGCGAAAACCACGGGCCTCTACGTCAACAGCCTCCTCGCCGGTGAAGAGGCCCGCCGCAATGGCTACGCAGAAGCCATCGTCCTCAACAAGGAGGGCAACGTCGCAGAGGGTCCCGGCGAGAACATCTTCCTCGTCCGCGACGGCGAAATCTTCACGCCCGGCCTCGCAGAGAGCATCCTTGACGGCATCACCCGCAACACGGTCATCACGCTCGCTCGCGAACAGGGCTACACCGTCCACGACAACGCGACCATTTCGCGGGGCGAACTGAACACCGCAGACGAACTGTTCTTCACCGGCAGCGCCGCCGAAGTCACCCCGATTCGCAAGGTGGACAACGTCGTCATCGGCAACGGGTCGCGCGGCCCGGTCACCGAGGACCTCCAGAGCGCCTTCTTCGACCTCGTCGAACGGCGCACCGATTCACACGACGACTGGTTCCTCTACGTCGACGAGCAGTAGTTCGCCCCCACATTCTTTTGCCGTCGCCACCGATTGACCACCATGCACGAGGCCGCCGCCCGCGAGTTCTACGCCGCCATCGACGAGGGGGACTACGACCGCCTCGCCACCCTGCTCACGCCCGCGTTCGTCCACGAACGCCCGGACCGAACGCTCTCGGGACGCGACACCTTCGTCTCCTTCATGCGCGACGACCGCCCGCTCACCGAGACGAGCCACGAAATCGAGGCCGTCTACACCGGGGACGGCGAGGTGGCCGTCCGGGGAACGCTTCGCGGGGCCGACGGCGCGACCCTGTTAAAATTCGTCGATATCCACCGTCTCTCTGGCGACCAAATTGCGCACCTCACGACCTACACCGCCCAGACCGCAGAGCGGTTGACCGAGGAATAGTCAGAACGCGTCGCTCGCGTAGGTGGCGAACAGGCCAGCGACGACGAGGGTGAGCGAGAGGAAGAAGGCGAGTCGGCCCAGTAGTTCGTAGTCGCCCGTCTGGTAGCTAATGGACCCGACGGTGGCGAACAGGGCGAACAGTCCGAAAGTCAGGAATTTCAGTCGGAAGATGTCGCCGGGAAGGGACATGGCTGTGATGCAGGAACCGGAACTCGAAGAAGCTGTGGGGCGTTAGTCGCGCTTGCCGGCGCCGAGTGCCGACTCGCCGACCGGTTCGTGGCCCTCGATTTGCTCCTGGCCGCCCATGTACGGACGGAGGGCTTCGGGGACGGTGACGGTGCCGTCTGGGTTCTGGTAGTATTCGAGGATGGCGACCAGCACGCGCGGGAGGGCGAGGCCGGAGGCGTTCAGCGTGTGGAGGTACTCAGCAGAGCCGTGGCGCTCTGGCCGGTAGCGCAGGCCGGCGCGGCGGGCCTGGAAGTCCTCGAAGTTGGAGGCCGACGAGACTTCGAGCCAGCGGCCACCTTCGTCGGGGCCGGCTTCCATGTCGTCGCCGGGGGCCCAGACTTCGATGTCGTAGGTCTTCGCGGAGGCGAAGGTGAGGTCGCCGGTACACAGCGAGAGGATACGGTAGGGCAGTTCGAGGCGCTTTAGCACCTCTTCAGCCTCGTCGAGCAGGCTTTCTAAGCGGTCGTAGCTCTCTTCGGGCCGGACGAAGTTCACGAGTTCGACCTTGTTGAACTGGTGGACGCGGACGATGCCGCGGGTTTCCGTGCCGTGTTCGCCCGCCTCACGCCGGAAGTTCGGCGTAACGGCCTGATGCTTGAGCGGGAGGTCCTCGTCTAAGAGAATTTCGTCGCGGTACATATTGGTGACCGGCACCTCTGCGGTCGGGCAGAGCCAGAGGTCTTCGCTTTCGAGTTTGTACATGTCCTCCTCGAACTTCGGGAGCTGGGACGTGCCGACCATCGCGTCCGTGTTGACCGGAATCGGTGGCTGGACGTCGACGTAGCCCTGCTCGCGGTGGATGTCGAGCATGAACTGGATGAGGGCGTGTTCTAAGCGCGCGCCGTCGCCTTTGAGGAAGAAAAAGCCGGAGCCAGCGACCTTCGCGCCGCGGGCCTCGTCGATAATCTCTAGCTCCTCGCCGAGTTCGTAGTGTGGCTTCACCGAGGCGGGCAGGATGCGCCGGTCGTCGAAGCCCCAGCGGCGCTCTTCGACGTTGTCGGATTCGTCTGCGCCGACGGGGACGCTCTCGTGGGGGACGTTCGGGAACTCCAGCAGTTCCTGTTCGAGCTGGGCTTCGAGTTCGTCGGCCTTCGACTCGATGCTCTCTAACTGCTCTTTGAGCTGGCTGGAGCGGTCGATGCACTCCTGGGCGGCCTTCTCCTGGCCCTCGCGTTTGAGCTGCCCAATCTGGCTGGACACCTCGTTGCGTTCGTGTCGCAGGTCGTCGCCGCGGCTCTTCAGGTCACGCCACTGCTCGTCTATGTCGAGCACGTAGTCGAGGTCCACGTCCCCGGCCATGCCACGGGCCTCCAGGGCGGTTTCGACCTCCTTTGCGTGCTCGCGAAGGTATCGCCTCCCAAGCATTCTTGCGCGAGGCTTCACGACGCCGGGGCAAAACCGTGTCGCTTGTCGCCCCGAGAGCTTTTTCCTACCCAGCGCGTGGGTGGCGTATGGGAATCGGAGACGTTTACGAAGTCACGACCGGTGACTGTTCTGACCTCTACTACGTCGATACTGGAATGTACGACGTTCCACAGTACGGCGCTGTGTACATCTTAGACGCAGACCGTCCGGCGATCGTCGATACCGGCATCGGGACGCGCTACGAGAACATCCTCGACGCACTGGACGAGTTGGACATCGCCCGCGAAGACGTCGAATACATCCTGCCGACGCACATCCACTTGGACCACGCGGGCGGCGCGGGCTATCTGGCCGAGGAACTGCCGAACGCTACCGTCGGCGTCCACGAAATCGGCGCACCACACCTCGTGGACCCGACCCGTCTCGTCGAGGGAACCAAACAGGCCGTCGGCGACGCCTGGGAGTTCTACGCAGAGCCGAAGCCCGTCCCCGAAGACCGCATTCGCGAACTGACAGATAGCGACGTGATTGACCTCGGCAATCACACCCTCGGTGTCCACCACGCGCCTGGTCACGCACCCCACCAGGTAATCTTCCACGACCCGCGCAACGACGCCGTGTTCACGGCGGACGCCGCAGGCATCTACCACCAGGACGCAGACCGCGTGCTCATCACGTCGCCACCGCCGAACTTCGACTTAGAGCAGTGTATCGCCGACGTGAAACTCATCGACGCGCTCCAGCCCTCGACGCTGCTCTACGCCCACTACGGGCCAGCGGAGGCTGACACCCGCCTCGAAGACTACGCAAAACTGCTCAACGAGTGGGTCGAACAAATCGCCCTCGCGAAGGACGAACTCGGCGACGACGAGGCGGTCATCGCCCACTTCCTCGACGCGACCGACTTGGACGAACTCTGGGGCGAGCGCAAGGCGAGAGACGAGGTTTCGATGAACGTAAACGGCGTGTTGCTGGCCCTCTCGCGGCGAGAATCGGCAAAATAAGCGCGAAAGTTTTCTTCGGTGCGCGCCTTTTTGGGCCATGGACTGGCGGTCGGTCGAACGTGAGTATTCAGACGAGGTTATCGGTGAGACGACGCTCCCCGTGCTGTTCGAGGAGAGTGCGACCCAGAACGCAGACCGGCCCGCACAACTGTTCAAAGGCGCGACAGCAGACAGTTCGCTGTTCGACACGGTGATAGCGGACGCCCCTACCGGCGAGTACGGGTCGCTCACCTATCGCCAGCTGCAGACAATCGTCCACCACCTCGCCGCCGGATTTTACGACCTCGGAGTTCGGAAGGGCGACCGCGTCGGCATCTTCGCCCACACCCGGATGGAGTGGGCCCAGTGCGATTTCGCCATTCTCGCGGTCGGCGGCGTCGTCACCACCATCTACCCTGACTCGACTCCCCGCCAGTTGACCTACCTGCTCGAGGATTCGGGTGCGACGGGCGTCGTGGTGGAAAACGCCGCCCTGCTCGAAGCGGTCCTCGAAACCGAGGCTGCCCTCGACTTTATCGTCGTCATGGACCGGTTCTCGGGGTACAGCCACCGTGACGATATCCTGTCGCTCGCCGACTTCCACGAGCGCGGAGCCCAGACCTACGACCCGGCGGCGTACCAGTCGTGGCTCGACGCCGGGTCGCTTTCCGACCTCGCGAGCATCGTCTACACCTCCGGGACGACTGGGACGCCGAAAGGTGTCCCGCTCACCCACGGCAACTTCCGGGCGAACATCAATCAGGTCAGACGCCGGTTCGGCCCCCGCCCGGACAAGGGCGACCTGCCGGCCATCTCGGCTGACTCTCGCTCCCTCTCGTTCCTGCCACTCGCCCACGTCTTCGAGCGCCTCGGCGGTCACTTCTTCATGTTCGCCTCGGGCGTCGCCGTCGCCTACGCGGAGAGTACCGAAACGCTGCGCGAGGACTTTGGGCTGGTTCGACCGACCGTCGCCACGAGCGTCCCGCGCATCTACGAACGCTTCTACGACGCCGTCTGGTCGCAGGCCGCAGAATCGGCCGTGCGCCTTCGTATCTTCGAGTGGGCGAGCGACGTGGCCCGTCGATGGGCGACGACCGCCGACCCCGACCTCTCGTTGCGCCTGAGCCACGCGCTCGCAGACCGCCTCGTCTACCGTCGGGTACGCGCCGGCCTCGGCGGGGACGTCGAAATTCTCATCTCCGGTGGCGGCAGTCTCTCGACGGACCTCGCAGAACTGTTCTTCGGCATGGGACTTCCCATCTACGAGGGCTACGGCCTCACGGAGACGGCACCCGTCCTGTCCACGAACCTCGTCGAAAACCCGCAGTTTGGCACCCTTGGACTCCCCGTCACCGACGTCGAGGTGCGTATCGACACCGCAATCGACGCAGACGGCCTCGTTCCGGAGTCCGGCGGCGAACTCGGCGAACTCCTCGTGACGGGGCCGAACGTGTTCGACGGCTACTGGAATCGCCCCGAGGAGTCCGCACAGGTGTTCACCGACGACGGCTGGTTCCGCACCGGCGACATCGTCGAACGACGGCCCGACGACTACCTGGTCTTCCGTGGCCGGGTGAAGGAACTGCTCGTCCTCTCGACGGGCAAGAACGTCTCGCCCGGCCCCATCGAGGACGCCTTCGCGACCAGTTCGCGGGTCGAACAGGCGATGGTGCTCGGCGACGACGAGAAGTTCGTCTCCGCGCTCATCGTCCCGAACATGGCGGTACTCCGCGAGTGGGCCACAGACGAGGGTATCGCGCTCCCGGCCGACCCGTGGGAGGCGTGTGCTGACCCGCGCGTCGTAGCCTGGATTCAACGAGACGTAGAACGCGTCAACCGGTCGCTCGAAGCCTACGAGCAGATAAAGCGGTTCACCCTCGTCCCAGAGGCGTTCACCGAGGCCAACGATTTGCTCACGCCGACGCTGAAACTAAAACGTCGCAATATCGTGACGCGTCACGCGGACAGTGTTGCGGCCATGTATGCCGATTAATGTCGAATTGAAAAGGTGCGTTTATCAGTCGCCCGTCCGTTACCGCGACTAATGGAGGCGAAACTGTGGCAGAAGGCGGCTCACTGATTCCACTCGTCGCTGCTATCATCGGGATTGGCGTCGGAGCGCAGGTGCTCGCAGACCGCTTTCGGGTACCCAGTATCATCTTCCTCATCGCCTCCGGTATCATCCTCGGGCCGGAAGGACTGAACTTCGTCACGCGAGAATCGTTCGGTGGCGGGCTCTCGACTATCGTTGGCCTCTCCGTGGCCATCATCGTCTTCGAGGGCGCATTCCACCTGCGAATCAACAATCTGCGAGAAGCCCCTGCGGCAACGATTCGCTTGGTGACCATCGGGGCGATTATCGCCCTCGCGGGGACGGCGGCCGTCGTCCACTTCGCCCTCGGGGTGTCGTGGACGGTTGCCGCGCTCATCGGTGCGTTGCTCGTCGCGACGGGACCGACGGTCATCGCTCCCATCCTCGTGGTCGTTCCCGTACGCGACCGCGTGGCGACGGCGCTCGAAACCGAGGGCATCGTAAACGACGTGACGGCGGCCATCCTCGCGGTCGTCGTCTTCGAAATCATCCTCGTCGGCGACGCCACGCCCTTCGAGTTCATCCAGTTGTTCGTCGAACGACTCGGCGTCGGCATGGTCATCGGCGCGGCCGTCGCGGGCGTGCTTTGGTACCTGCTTCGGTACGTGGACCTCTCGCCCGCGAACGCCCCGCAGAACGCCCGCTTGCTGACGCTTGCGGGGGCGCTCGTGGCGTTCGCCGCGGCGGACGCCGTCCGCACGGAGGCCGGCATCGCGGCGGTAGCGACGGCGGGTATCCTTCTCGGTAACACGGACATCCCGTACGAAGAGCAGATCTCCGAGTTCAAAGGCGACATCACGCTGCTCGTCCTCTCGTTCGTGTTCATCGCGCTCGCGGCGTTGCTCGATTTCGAGACACTGCTCGGCCTCGGCGTTGCGGGGCTCGTCGTCGTGGTCGCGGTCGCGCTCGTCATTCGGCCGCTACTCGTGTTCATCTCGGCGGCGGGCGACCGCTTCACTCGCGGTGAAAAGCTGTTCATGAGTTTCGTCGGACCACGCGGGATTATCCCCGCATCCGTGGCGACGCTGTTCGCCGTCGAACTGCAGGCGGCCGGGTTCGACGAGGCGGCGACGGTCCTCGTCGGCACGGTGTTCCTCGTCATCCTCACCACCGTCGTCTTCGAGGGTGGCTTCGCTCGGTACATTGCAGAATATCTGGACGTGATACCAATGCGCGTAATTATCGTCGGCGGCGGAAAGGTGGGCCGTGCGCTCGCCGAACGCCTGGTCGACCGTGGCGAGAACGTAGTGATTATCGAACAAGACACCTCGGTCCTGCAGATTGCCCGCGACGCGGGATACACCGTCCACAACGGCGACGGGACGGACACGGACGTGTTGCGCGCTGCAGGTGCGGACAACGCGAAAATCATCGTCGCGGCCACTGGGGACGACGACGTGAACCTGCTTGTCTCGCAACTGGCGAGTTCGAAGTTCGACATCGACCGCATCATGGCCCGGGCGAACAACCCGGACAACGTCGATGCGTTCGAGGAACTCGGGGTTCGGACCATCTCGTCTGCGCTCGCGACGGCCTACGCGCTCGACAACCTCATCGAGCGTCCCGCGCTCTCGAACTGGATGACCGAAATCGGCCGCTCGGGCGACGTTCAGGAGACGGAGGTCACGGCCGACGACCTGGTCGGCAAGACCATCGGTGAAATCGACACCGAACTCCCCGATGGCGTGCTCATCGCGCTGGTCAGCCGCGACGGCAAAAACCAGATGCCAGACGAGGACTTCACCCTCCAGAACGGCGACCACGTCACGCTGCTCGGGCGCAAGGAGTCGGTTCGCACTGCGCTCAAGACGTTCAACCCGCGCGAATGACATGAACTGCATGTGCGTCGCTGCACGTTTATAATAAATTTTTATTAGCGTGGGGCCGTCTGTTTGGCCGAGAATGATACACACGAAAGGTCCCCTCTTGACCGTCGATGTCGGGTCGCGCGAGTTCGAGACCACGAACGTAGACGCGATTCTCGAAGCCTACGTCGGCGGTCGCGGCGTCGGCACGAAACTCGCCCACGACCGCATTCCATTCGATGCAGACCCGCTCAGCCCAGAAAACAGCCTCATCTTCGCTACCGGCCCACTCCAGACCTCCCAGATGAGCTTCACCGGTCGGATGAGCTGTACTGGACTCTCGCCGCTCACGAACGGCCTGCTCTCGTCTAACGCCGGCGGCTTCATGTCCCGACCGTTCGCCGATACGGGGTACAGCGCAGTCCAGTTCACGGGCGCGAGCGACGAACTGCTCGCCGTCCACGTCCGCGACGACGGCGTCACCTTCGAGGAAGTACCCGACCTCGCGGGAGCGAAACTCGACGAGGTTACGGCGTGGTTAGACGAGGCCCACGACCTCGGGCCGGAACACGCCGCCGCAATTGGACCGGCAGGCGAGAACGGCGTCCGCTTCGCCTCCATCATGACCTCGGAGAACCGGGCGTTCGGCCGTGGTGGCCTCGGCGCGGTGTTCGGTGCGAAGAACGTCAAAGTCATCACCTTCGACGGTGACTCGCGCCCCGACATCGAGTTGGACGTCGACATCACCGCGGAGATTCACCAGAAGGCCGCCAACGCTGACAGTCCAATGAAGTCGGCGGGAACCACGTCGGTCACGAACTACGCCAACTCGGTCGGGGCGCTCCCGACGAAGTACTTCGAGGAGACTTCCTACGAACACGCGCACAAAATCGGCGGGTCGGCCGTCGCAGAGAAGAAGTACAAAAAGGGCACCTGTTCTGCGTGTGCGTTCGCGTGCAAACTTCCCACCCGCGACGAGGAAAGCGGCCTCGAAACCGAGGGGCCGGAGTACGAGACGGTGATGGCGTTCGGGTCGAACGCGCTCGTGGACGACGTGGTGGACGTGATGAAGTCGAACGACCTCTGTAACAAACTCGGGATGGACACCATCTCGTGTGGCGACGCCGTCTCCGCCTACCTCGCCGCCCACGACGAGTTCGGCAACGTCGACCTCATCCACGAACTCGTCGAGAAAATCGCCTACCGCGAGGATGAAGGCGACATGCTGGCGGAAGGCATCGCCCGGTTCCACGAGGAACTCGGCGTCGAAAACTGGACCATGAAAGGCATGGAGTTCTCGGCCCACGACGGGCGTACGCTGAACGGTCAGGGTCTCTCGTTCGCGACGGCGAACCGCGGGGCAGACCACATGTACGCCGAAATGTACAACCTCGAATACCCGCTCGTTGCGCCGCCACAGGCGCTCGACCCGGACGGCCTCGACGGCAAACCAGCGGTGCTCGTCGAACACGAGAACCTGAACGCCCTGAAGGACGCGGGCGTCCTCTGTAAGTTCGGGTCGTCGTTCATGAAGGAAGAACGCTACGAGAAACTGTTCGACGCGAGTTACGCTGCCCTCCTCGAAGTGGGCGACCGCATCGTCACGCTCGAACGCCACTTCAACAACAAGCGCGGCTTCGACCGGACTGACGACGACGCGCTGCCCTACGAACTGGACGGGTTCGACGAGGCACTCTCCGAGTACTACGAACTCCGAGGTTGGTCGGACGACGGCGTCGTGCCCGACGCGAATGTGGGAGACACGCCTGCTGCGGCCGATTAGACCAGCGATTCGAGGTCGGTCAACAGGGATTCTTCTTTCGTCGCTATCGCTGAGACAGCGTCGCCAATCTCCGTGAGCTGCGCTCGCAGGTCGGCTTCGTCCTCGGCTTTGCTCGCGGCTTTCAACTGCTCGCCGACCGCCGTCCAGTCGGCGGCAATCTGGCGCATGCGCTCACCGTGCGAGTCGTCGAGTTCGGGAACCTGCTCGGCCATCGACGCGAGGAACGCGGCGTAGAGCCGTCGGAAGGTGCCGCCACCCGTGCCGCGGCGTTCGACGTTCTGGTAGGCGAACCGCGCTGTCCACGTGATTTCCCGGAACGCTCCGAGGTCGGGAAACCCGGGGAGTTCGTCCGCAAACCGGCGGATGCCGGGCAGACCGTGAGCTGTATTCACCCCGCCGAGCGACCACGGCGCGGATTCGGGGTCCTGCATGTAGGCTGCCGTCGTTCGAATCGCCTGTCGCATCGCTTGCTCGATGCTCGCTCGCGGCTCGGGGTCCGTGACGACGATGTGTCGTCGGGCGAGCGAAACCATCGCCTGCGAGGTCCACGCTTCGTCGAACTGCTCGCGAGAGAGCGTCTGCACCTCGTCGAACTCGCTATCCGAAATCTGCACGCTCTCGTCGTCGTAGCCTACGAGGAGGACGGTGTGTGGCGAGAAGTGGGTGTCCGTGTTGTAGTAATCGAGGTAGAATAAATCCACGAAGCACATGACGGGGTCGCCACCGTCGATGGCGGCCTCGACGGCGGCCCACGCTTCCTCGTGGCTCTGCCCCTCACGCTCCTCGTGGGGAATATCGAGGTTAGCGAAGAAGGCCGATTCGAGCCACACTGGACGGCCGAAAAAGGCGCGATACGGTGGCTCATCGGTGATGAAGTAGGTAAAGCCGAGGCCGGAGGCGAGGCCGAAGCACTCGGCCTCTGAGAGGCCCCAGCCGTAGAAATCGGAGAGATTGCGAAGCGAGGTAGACCCGCAGTGGTGTCCGGTTTCGTGGGTGTAGCCGGAGAGGTGCATACGTCGCGTTTTCGGCGGGCAAGCGATAACGATTGTGACCCGATCAGTCGACTTCGGGGTCGGCCTCGAAGAGTTCGGGGGCCACGTCAGCGGAGACGTGCTGTAGGGCCGATGGACGGTCACGAGTCGCGTCAGTCATCGGCGGAGAGCGGCGTCCCGTCGTGGGCCGTCGGAGCGGGACTTTCACCGGTGGCAAAGGGGTACCACGACTGTTTTGCGTCGGTCAGACATGGGTCCTTGTAAGTCGTTTCTTCGGGTTCACAGAGTTCGACGATGGCCTCTGGCCCGGTCGCCTCGACCCACTCACGAAACGACTGCCCCTCCTCGCGGAGGGCGGCGAACGACTCCATCAAGTTCTTGATGGCGCCGGGAATCTCGTCTGCGGGGATGCGCTGGCGCACCCACTCGACGAACGAGGGTTCCGCACCGATGCCGCCACCGACGCCGAGGTCCATCGCTTCGACCATCTCCCCATCTTTCCGAGCACGCATCCCGAGCAAGCCGATGTCGGCAGTGTTCGCCTGTCCGCAGTCGGCCGTACACCCCGAGTAGTGGATGTGGACGTTTTCCACGTCGTCGGGCAGCGAGACGTTGTCTCGAAGCCACCGCAGTAGCCGGGCCGTCCGCGCCTTCGTCTCGGTCAGCGCGAGCGAACAGAACTCCGTGCCGGTACACGCGATGGCACCGCGCTGGAATGGATTCGGCTCGGGGGTGTGCTTCGCGAGGAGCGGGTCGCCGAGGAGGTCGTTGAGTGCGCTCTTCGGCACGTCCATGATGAGCGGGTTCTGCCGGCGAGTCAGGCGTACCTCACCGCTACCGTACTCGTCTGCGAGGTTGGCGAGTGCGAGGGCATCGTCCGCAGTGAGTCGACCGACGGCTACGCTCAAGCCGACGTAGTAACGCCCGTCTGCCTGCTCGTGGACGCCAACGTGATCTGCCTTCCCCTCACTCGGTGGTTTCCCGGCGTTGTACGTGTACGCTTCTCTGATGTCTGTCCCCGCTGTCTTGAGCGGGCCATCGACGTACTCGGCTTCGAGCAGGTCACGAATCTTCTCTGTGCCCCACTCGGTGACGAAGAACCGACTGCGATTTTTCGAGCGAACCTCCCGATTGCCGTGGTCGTGGTACAGTTCGACGAAGCCGCGGACTACGTCGTAGGCCTCCTCGGGGGTGACGAACACGTCGAGTGGCTGAGCCACCTTCGGTTTGCGACCGCCGAGACCGCCGCCGATGCGGACGTTAAAGCCCATCACCGGTTTGCCGTCCTCCTCCTCCTCCTTCCGGGCGGGTTCGAGGCCGATGTCGTTGATGCTGTCCTGGGCACAGCCCTCCCGACAACCGGTGATGCTGATGTTGAACTTCCGGGGCATATTCGCGAGCGAGTTGTCGGTTCTGAGTTCCGTCCGAACCCGTTCGAGAATCGACTTGGTCTCGACGAGCTCGTGGGTGTCTTTTCCGGCGACCGGACACCCAGAGATGTTTCGCATCGTATCGCCCCCCGACGAGCGCGTCGAGACGCCTGCCGCCTCCAGTCGCTCCCAGATGGCGGGCACGTCTTCGAGCTTCATCCAGTGAAGCTGAATCGATTGTCGGGTGGTAAGGTCGAGCCAGCCGTTACCGAACTCGGGGTTCGAGACCGGACCCGTCGAGAAGTCGCGGGCCACCTCGGCGATAGCCCGCAGTTGCCCGGGTTCGAGTCGCCCGTTCGCGTTCGTCAGTCGCATCATGAAATAGCTCTCCTGGCCCCGCCGCTGATGGAATAGCCCCCAGAACTTGAACCGGGTGAACCACGCGTCGCGTTCGTCATCGGGAATCGAGTCCCAGCCAGTTTCAGCGAACGAGAGGAGTTCCTCACGCACGTCGTCTCCGTACAGACCGTCCTTCCAGTGTTCTTTTTTGTGTACCATGTTTATTTCCCAAACGAATGTCTATTTTTGAATCTGATTGTTCGACATTCGGCTCTATTTTTCCTGTCAGGATGTGCGCAACGAGACTATTTAATGCTAATCGTTGAAATAATAAATTTAATAGTGTCTTTAGTTGTCGGATGGCCAGTTTAATAGTGAATAAGGGTTGTATAAGGATGTATTCTGTCTACTTTCTGGACGAATATGTGTTCGCACGTCTACTAATATTTTGAATCAATGACATTATCGGTTTGGCACGTTCGGGCGGTTCGCGCGGGCAATCGCGCCTCGCAGATCGGCGTGGGTATTGACGTTCGTGAAGGCGTCTCGTCCGGCGTGGGCCGTGGCTTCGCGTTCCGGAATCACGACCGGGTCGAGCAGTGCAACCAGGTCGTAGAGACTGCCGTCTCGCTCCCGAACCACCTCCGTGCAAACCGATTCGGCAGCCCGGACGTGTACGACCGCCGGAAACGGCGTGATGTGGTCACGAAAGCGAGTGACAGTCCCCGTCTTTGTGTCCGCTCGCGAGAACAGGAAGTCGAGAAATCCAGCGGAAAGAAACGGCATATCACAGGGCACGGCTGCCGCGTACTTCGCCTTCGTCGCTCGCAGACCGGTTCGGATGCCGGCCACCGGTCCACGGTCTGGAACGCGGTCGACGGCGAAGCGCACGACGTGGTCGGCGAGGGCTGACTCGATAGCCTCTCGTTGGGCCCGCCGACAGTTGACGACGACCTCGTCGACCGCCGGCGCGACCGCTTCCACGACGTGCCAGATGAGCGGTTTACCGAGCAGGGACGCCAACGCCTTGTCCTGGTTCTCGAACCGGGCGGACCGCCCGCCGGCGAGGACGATTCCGGCGCGTCCCGTATCCGCTTTCATCGAGGGATGCTCCGTTCAGTCATCGCTCGAACCAAAGCCACCGAATCCATCGACGTGGGCACGCTCTGCGATGACGGGCCGGGCGACGTAGGCGTTGAGCAGGACGATTGGCACCATGATGGTGGCCACGATGATGTAGCCGCCGTGGATGGCGCCGACCGACGCCGCGTAGGAGTAGACGAGCGGGAATCCGATACCGCCGAACGTCCCAATGCCGCCGACGATGCCCGCTGCCGCCCCGGAGTTGTTCGGGAACATCGCGGGAACCTGCGCGAAGATGGCTCCTTCGCTGAACGCACAGGCCACGCCGACGAGGAACCCGACGGCCACCGTGAGCAGGACGCTCCCCGTTTGCCCTGCGAGCGTGAGCGCGCCGAGCGAGACAACGATGGCGCTCAGGCAGACGACCGTCCACTGTTCGCGGTAGCGACCGGTGAAGACGGGGAGGACGTTGCGTTCGGTTCTGACCACCCAGTCGCTGACGAACCCGCCGATGGGCCGTAAGAGGCCGGCGGCGAGCGAGAACGTAGCCGCAAATGTACTCGCCACCACGAGATTCGAGCCGAACCCTTCCCGGAAGTAGGTGGGAAGCCACCCGTTCATCGAGATCTCGAGGCCGAAGCTCATCACGTAGCCAAGCGCGAGGGCGATGACGCCGTAGCGGGTCGCCGTGTGGGCGACGGCTTCGAGGGTGGCCGCCTCACGGTTCTTCGTGGCACGTTCCTCGGTGGCGGCGTCCTGGCCGAGCACGTAGTAGGTGACCGCCATCACGAGGGCGACGATGCCGGTATAGAAGAACGCGGCACGCCAACCGGTGTCGAACAGGGGGCCACTCCAACCGTCGAACAGCCGTGGGAGGATGAGTGCCCCGCCTGCCGCGCCGGCGTTGCCGATGCCGGCGTAGACGCCCTCCGCGGTCCCGAGTTGTTCTTCGGGGAACCATTGGGCGACGTGCTGGATGCCGACGACGAAGGTGATGCCCGCGGAAGCGACGACGAGTCGTTCGATGAAGAGTACCTCGTAGCTGGTGGCGAAGGCGCTCGCGATGCTGAATACACCCACGTAGCCAAGGACAATGGCGAATACCGTCGGCGCACCGTAGCGGTCAGAGAGCCATCCTGTGAGCATACGACCGGGCGGGGCGGTCCAGATGGCCGCGCTCGCGAGGATGCCGAGGTCGGTGAGGGAGAGGCCGAACTCGTCGGCGATGGCCCCGGTAAACGGGGCGAAAGAGAACCAGATGAGAAACGAGAGGTTGAACGCCGCCGTGGCGAGCACGAGCGTCCGCCACTTGGTCATCCTCATCTGCGTCCCTCCGGCGAGGAGATGGCTGCCTTCTCGTGGAGCGCGGCAGACGGCGCGGAAAGGGCCACTGCACACTGTTTGTAGTTCGGTTCGTTCGATCGCGGGTCTCTCGCGGCGATGGTCAGCTCGTTGGTCATCGGATGGTGAATCGGGAGCCAGACGAGTCCAACAGGGATGGCATCGTCCCGTTCGACCCGCGCCGGAATCGCACCCCGGCGCGAGGTGAGCACTGTCTGGTCGTCAGTAATCTGGTTATCGTACGTTCCTGCGGTGGCCGGGTTGATGCGCATTCGAACGGGCGCACCGTCGCCGTCGCGCGACCGGACACCGGTGTTGTAGCCGTCGGGCTCGCGGCCCGTCGTCAACACGAGGGGGTAGTCGTCGCTCGCTGGTTCGGGAAGTGCAGCGGGAAGAGTGGCGGAAAATCGTGCCTTCCCCGACGGGGTCGGAAATCGCCACTGGCCGTCTGCGTAGTACCGATAGCCACCCGAAGATTCCGCGTCGGGCGCGGGCCAGCGCACGGCCAACTCGGCGTTCAGCCGGTCGTAACTGATGCCCGAGCAATCGGCGTTCGTCCCCGCGGTGAGAGCGCGGAACTCGTCGAACACGGCGAACGGCTCGGGGCGGTGGCTCGGGAACACAGATGGTGCGAGACGCGCACCGACTCCGGCGATGATATCGCGGTCGGAGCGAACCCCGGACGGGGTATCCGTCGCCGGGCGCACCCGCGAAACGGTCCGTTCCATGTTCATGGCGGTGCCGTCTGATTCTCCCCACGTCGCCGCTGGCAGCACCACGTCTGCGTACTCGACCGTCTCCGAGCGAAAGGCGTCCTGGACGACGAGAAACGTCTCCTCGAACGCTCGACGTGCGGCCGACGCATCTGGCAATCCAGCGACGGGGTTGGTCGCCACAGTCCAGAGGACCGACGGCGCTGTCTCCACGATACCGACCGGGCCGGGACCGCTCTCTGCGGGCAACCGTGAGACTGGGACGCCCCAGTGGTCGGCGACGGTTTGTCGCTCGTCGGGGTCCTCGTACGACCGCTGGCCGGGCCAGGACCCCTTCGAGGAACAGACGCGCGTTCCCATCGAGTTGGCCTGTCCGGTGAGCGAGAACGGTCCGGTTCCCGGGCCGAGATTTCCGGTGGCGAGACAGAGGTCGACGAGTGCACCGGAGGTGGCCGTCCCCCGAACGCTCTGGTTGACCCCCATCCCCCAGTAGATGAGCGTGTCGCGTTCGAGTGCGGCAGCGAGTCGCGCCACGACTGCTTCGGAGACGCCCGCCTTCTTCGCCGCCGCCGCGACGGTCGGCAATCGGGCCACCAGCGCGTCGAATCCACTCGTGTGCGCCTCGATGAACGCCCGGTCCACGCGATTGGTTTCGACGAGGGAGGCAAGGACGGCGCGGGCGAGTGCCTCGTCGCCGCCGGGAGTGAGCTGGACGTGGCAGTCGGCCTGTGTCGCAGTCTTCGTCCGGACAGGATCGACGACCAGCAGTTCGCTGTCGTCGGCGCGGGCAGACGTGTAAATCCACCTGAACATGACAGGGTGGGCGACCGCGGGGTTGGCCCCCCAGACGATGTGCGACGACGCCTTGGGGATGTCGTCGTACGTTGGCGGTGGCGCGTCGCTCCCGAAGGCATCATAATAGGCGGTTACGGCGCTCGCCATGCACAGCGTGGTGTTCGCGTCGTAGTTGCGCGTCCCGACCACGCCCCGAGCGAGTTTTCCGAGGAGGTAGGCCGCCTCGTTGGTCTGCTGGCCACTGCCGAGAATCGCCACGTCGTCAGGCTGCGTGGCCATCGCGTCCTCAATGGCCGTCGAAACTCGGGTGAGGGCGGCTTCCCATGTCGTCCGAACGAGCTCGCCGTCCTTGCGGACGAGGGGTCTCGTCAGCCAGTCACCCCCGGGATTCGCTGTCTCGCGAATACCTCGGCCACAGGCGAGACCTCTGTTCACCGGGTGGTTCGCGTCGCCTCGCACCGAATCGATGCCGTAACCGATATCCGCTCCGACCTGAAGGTGGCCACACCCAACGGCACACCGCATGCACGTCGTGGGAACGGGGTCGCTCACACGGCCACCTCCGATTGACCAAACAGACTAATCCTACGTTCGTCGAACAACAGTAAAAATTCCGTTAACCCATTTCGATATTGCATGCTTTAGCGTGACTGATTCGAGTAATAAAACGATAACTGTTGAAAAAAGAATTTTCTGATGAATTTTTAGAGACGTGTGTCTGGTTTATAATGAACTTTAAACTCCTAAGTCACATATTCCGTCCAGATAATTGGATATTTTCTGGATGAATGCAACAAAATACTTTGGCCAACGTCCGTGTACATCTCTATGCGCGAACTCGAATCTGCGCACGAACTTCGGTGAAAAACGACTCGGCCGAGCACTGGGTGCTCACAGGGGTCGTCGCTCTATCGGCTGAACTCGATAGCGGCCCCTTGGCCAAAGCCGACGCACAGCGTCGCGAGCCCGTTCTCTGCGTCCTGCTTGATCATCTCGTGGATGAGGGTGACCGGGAGGCGTGCGCCACTCGCGCCGAGTGGGTGGCCGATGGCGATTGCGCCGCCGTTTACGTTGAGTTTCTCCTGGTCGATGCCGAGTTCGTTCGCGGAGTAGACACACTGGCTCGCGAACGCCTCGTTGATTTCGTAGAGGTCGTAGTCCTCGATGTCGGTGCCCGAGCGTTCGAGCAGGCCGCGGGTCGCCGGAACGGGGCCGATGCCCATCACGGTCGGGTCGACGCCGGCGACGTTGTTGTTGCCGACTTCGGCGAGGATGTCGAGGTCGCGTTCCTCTGCGAAGGCCTTCGAGGTGAC
This sequence comes from Haladaptatus sp. DYSN1, assembly GCF_029489995.1. NCBI lineage: Archaea > Methanobacteriati > Methanobacteriota > Halobacteria > Halobacteriales > Haladaptataceae > Haladaptatus > Haladaptatus sp. DYSN1. The sequence goes on along the minus strand of NZ_CP120470.1, from coordinate 43,463 downwards.
GAGCAGGGCTGCTGCGCCGTCAGAAATCTGGGAGGCGTTGCCGGGGGTGACGGTGCCGTCTGCTTTGAAGACGGTCGGGAGGCCAGCGAGTTTCTCCGCGGTCGTGCCGGGGCGGAGACCCTCGTCTTTGGTGATTTTCTCCTCGCCGTTGTCGATTGGGACGATTTCGTCCTCGAAGCGGCCGGATTCAGTTGCCTCGACGGCGCGCTGCTGGCTGCGTGCGGCGAACTCGTCTTGCGTCTCGCGGGAGATGTCGTACTCCTCTGCGACCTTTTCTGCGGTCATGCCCATCTGGAGTTCGGCGACGTTGTACACCTCGTTCATGCGTGGGTGGGTTTTGTGGGTGTTGCCGCCCATCTCGACGCGGGACATGTTCTCGACGCCGCCCGCGATGATGGCGTCGCGCTGGCCGGCGCGGATGGCGTCGGAGGCGGAGATGAGCGCCTGCATCGAGGAGGCACACCAGCGGTTGATGGTCGTCGCGGGGACGGATTCGCCGAGTTCCGAGAGGAGCGCGATGACGCGGGCGACGTTGTTGCCCTGTTCGTCGCGCTGCTGGGCACAGCCCCACATCAGGTCGTCGATGTCCTCGCCTGCGAGGTTCGTTCGGGCGAGAATTTCGTTGATGAGCGGAATCGAGAGGTCCTCAGAGCGAACGTCTGCGAACACGCCACCGTCTTTCCCTTGCGGGGTTCGGACAGCCTGGACGATGACGGGAGTGTTGTCTGCCATGGCTGTCTCTAGAGGACCGGTGCGTGTTAAACCCACTCGAACCCACATGGCTAGCACCGAGAGTTTATTCGGCCTGTTCGACGGTCTTATGCCACTCCCACTCTTATTCCCCCGAGAATGAGCAGCCCGGAGCTTGACGTCGTTGAGTTCTTGTTGACGACACATCTCTACAACCAAGACCGCGACCGCGATGAGAACGACCTGCCGCCCCGATATCGCCGGGTTTTCTGGGGCGAGGATGGCATCGAACGACCGCTTCCCTCGACCACGAAGAAGGCCGCCGCGGCCACGGGCGTCGAACACCCCTGGGAAGCCGTCTCGGGGTTGATGTTCACGGACTTCGACGACTTCAATCAGGTCATCAAACTCACCGAGGCCGACCTCGCGAAGCAGTGGTATCTCGACCGTGCCGACCCAGAGCGCATCATGGGCGTCCCGACGCTCACCGCCGCCTTCGCCGAGGAAGTCGAGGACCTCGATTACGACCGCGCTCGCGCCGAGAATCGACCACTGCGTGCCGACCGCGTCTGGATTGACAGCCTGTTAGAGGAGTACTTCGACAGCGAGGAAGAAGAGGAGATGCTCGACCTCGTGGACGTGCTCGCGCCCGAGGAAATCGAGATGAGCTTAGACGACCTCGTCCTCACCGAGGACCAGGAGGGCGAGATTCTGAAAATCATGAAGGCCATCGAGCATCGCGACTACCTCGCCCAGATTGGCCTCCGCGAAATCGGGAAACTCCTCTATGTCGGCCCGCCCGGAACCGGGAAGACGACGACGGCACGCGCTCTCGCCCACGAACTCGACCTGCCGTTCGTCGAGGTGAAACTGTCGATGATTACGAGCCAGTATCTCGGTGAGACGGCAAAGAACGTCGAGAAAACGTTCGAGGTCGCAAAACGCCTCTCGCCGTGTATCCTGTTCATGGACGAGTTCGACTTCGTGGCGAAAACCCGCGCGTCGGACGAGCACGCGGCCATCAAGCGCGCCGTGAACACCCTGCTCAAGTCCATCGACAACATCAGCCTGGTGCAGGACGACGTACTTCTCATTGGGGCGACGAACCACCCCGACCAACTCGACGCGGCGGCGTGGCGACGCTTCGACGAAATCGTCAACTTCCCGAAGCCGGACCACCAGATGCGCTCTGACATTCTCTGGGTCATCACCCGGAACATGGAAATCGTGGATTTCGACCCCGGCGAAGTTGCAGACCTCACCGAGGGGCTGACCGGCAGCGACCTTCGTCTCGTGATGCGCGAAGCCGTGCTCGAAGCACTCACCGAAGAGCGGATGGTGCTCACCCAGCAGGACCTTCTCGACGCGATTACCGACTTCGAGGAACGTGATACGCTGAAGGACCTGGACATGATGAACGGCGACCACGACGCGCTCATCGCGGGCGGGAGCGACTTGCCCGGCGGCTCCGACGACGGCCACGATCACGACCACGACGACCACGATCACGACCACAGTCACGACTGATGCAGGTCACGCTCCTCGGGACGGGTGACACGACGGGGACGCCCACGCCGAACTGCGACTGTGACACCTGCGTCGAAGCCCGGGAGCGTGGCGTCCACCGCAGCCGATTTTCCGTCCACATTCACAACGAACGCACCGAGGAGACGCTGCTCGTCGATGTGAGCCCCGACTTTCGCCACCAGTTTCTCACGAACGACGTGCCGCTCCCCGACGCGGCGCTCATCACCCACATCCACTTCGACCACGTCGACGGCCTCGGCAACGTCTATCGCCTGCTCTCTGACCTCCCCGTGTACGCCGCAGACGAGACGGACCCAGTCACCGGCGAGAGCGTCGCCGAAACGATTCGGGACAAATTCGACTACCTGAGCGCCATCACCGTCTGCGACTTCTCGCCGTTCGAAACTCGGAGGATTTGCGGCCTCGACGTGACGCTCGTGCCGGTTGACCACCCGCCGCTGCTCTGCTACGGACTCACCGTCAAAGACCCGGAGACCGGCGCGAAACTCTCGATTTCCGGTGATACGAGCTTCGAACTGCCCGACGACTCACGAGAACTGCTCAAAAACCCGGACCTCCTGCTCGCCGACGGCATCGTCCCGGGCCACCTCTCCGAGTACCACCCCGCCGGCGGAAGCCACCACGACGCAGATGGCACCGCCCGAACCTTCGGGACGAAACACATGACTCGCGAAGGCGCGATTGCTCTCGGCGAGGAACTGAACGCCTCAATCACTCGCCTCGTGCACATCGCCCACTACTATCCCGTCGAAGAAGCGTTCGAAGACCCGCTCGCCGTAGACGGCGAGCAGTATCAGCTATAGAAATCGGTCGAGGCCGCTCTGTTTTCGCGGGCCACTCGGGTTCGCGACCCACGGTGTCCGCCCGTCGCGGATGGCTGTGATGTCTACTGCGGGCGGGTCGGCCGGTTCGTAGCCGGGACACGCCGGCCCGCACGCTTCTGCCGGATTGACGATTGCATCTTTCCACTCGCAGTAGGGGATGCCATCGGCTCCTGCAACCACCGTCGTCGCCCCGTGGACACACGCCGGAAGGTCGAAACTTCGCCAGCCTTTGCCATACGCGCGCTCGGCCATCCGGCGGCGGAGTCGGGCCTTTTCTTCGGGCGTCGCGACGCGCATGTCGGTCCGCCCGGCGAACTCGTCGACGATGTCTACGCCCGACGCAGACGGGTCAAGCGGGGTCGGTTCCCGCACGACTTCGAGCCCCCCCGTTTCGGGTCGAAACCGCCAGACACCGACTTCTGCGGGGATGCGGTTCAGGTGCGCCCGTGTCACGTAGGATTCAGTGGCGAGAATCACCTCGTCGAACACGCCGAGAGAGACGTCTTTTCGCAACTGGAGTTCCAAATCGCCCGGCACGGAGAGGTCTGGTTTGTTCTCGATGCCGACGACCTTCCCGAACCAGTCGTCGGGATAGCGCGCCGTCTGGCGGACGTAGAGGCGTGACCCCCGGCGCACGCGCTCGAAGAAACCGATGTCGATGGCGCGCTCTGCGACGCTCCGTGCCCGCTCTGGGTGCATATCGAAGCAGTTGCGGTAGTATTTGGCCTGCCCGACGCCCGCACTGCTCTCGATGGCCGCGTCGGGAATCTCGTGGGGTGTAATCGACGCCCGGGCGTCGAACTCGGGGCCGGGTTGGACGCAGACGATGTCCATGATGCGCCGCCCGTGGACGCTCGCGCCCAGTTGGCGGGCGATAATTTGCGCTCGCTCGCGCTCGAGCTGGGCGCACAGGGCCACCTCGAACGCGAATTCAGACACGTATGAAGGGTGGTGTTGGTGGCTGAAAAACCTCGTGCTAGATGGAGTTTTGTGTGGGTATTCTGGAGCTGTGTCACACGGGGCTTCCAACACCTCGAAAGCCCCCGACTTCTCGACGGCTGCACCTCGCTGCGCGCTTCGCTCGCCGAGAAGTCGGCCCCTTTCAGTCCCACCCACGTGGTTTGCCTCCCCGCTCTACGGGCCGGGAAGCGCGTCTCGTCGCGCGACCCGGGGGAGGGCAGGCATGCTATCTCTCATTGTGGCTCGTGATTCGTGCGGTCTTGGACCACTCACGAACTTCTCCCGAGCAACTTCGACCCTCCTAAACACCCAGCTCGTCAGCCAGGTCGTAAAACGTCTCAATCGTCAGGTCAGGCTCTCCGCCGAACGTCTCGTAGGGCGTGCCCTTCCTATCCACCCACACGCCTTGCATCCCGGCGTGCTGTGCGCCCATCACGTCGAACCAGCCGGCCGAAACGTGGGCGATCTCTTTTATCGGGGTTCCCGTCCGCCCCGCCGCGTGGCGATAAATCTCGGCGTCCGGCTTGAACGTCTCTACCTCGTGGGCTGAAATCGTGTCGGCGAGGAGGTCCGTGATTCCGGCGTGTTTCACCATCGAGTCGAGCATCTCGGGGTTTCCATTCGAGACGACGTAGCAGTCGTAGCCGCCGTCTTGCAGGCGCTCTATCCCGTCGCGCACGTCGTCGAACACGTCGAGTTCGTGGTAGACGGCGAGGATTTCGTCGCGCTCGTCGGTGGAGATGTCCACGCCGTGGACGTCTAAGGCGTACTGGAGGGCGTCGCGGTTCATCTCGTAGAAGGGCTGGTAGGCGTCAACGAAGTTCGCGACCATCGTGTACTCGATGGAGCGCGCGCGCCACAATTTAGAAACGGGTTCGGGGTCCGCAACCCGGTCCGCGAGCGCCTGCTCTGCGGCGTCTACGTCGACAATTGTACTGTACGAATCGAAGGTGACGGTCGTAACCCGGGCCGCGTCGAATGCCATGTCAGTGGGTTGCGCGCCGGGTTACAGAACTGTTTCCCTCACCGGGTGAGGAGCGACCCCACGGCGAACGGGAGCGCAAGCAAGCCGGCGACGCCACCGACCCACAGCGCCACGAACAGGGCTGGTGCGGGCAGGAGGGCCGTCGCCGCCACCGCGAGCGCGGCGAGTGCCGCGAACGCGAGGGTCACGAACAGCAGCGTGACGAGTGCGTCTGCGGCGGCGTCAGTGGGCGTTCTCGGGCCGAGTCGGGCGGCGGATGACAGGTGCGGGTTGGTTGCAGCCATGGGCTTCTTCCTCAGATAAAGAAAGGAGCCACGGCACCTTATATGATTCCTGAATTACATTTCTGTAAACGGGTGGACTGAACTGCGTTTCTGGAAGAAATGTGATAGTTCAGGCGGTCGTCCGCGAGTCGGCGGGTGCGGTGGCGGGGAACGTCTCTACGTCCGTCACGCGCAGGTCGCCGTCGAGGGTGACGCGCAGTTCCTCGTCGTCGAGCGGAATCGTGACCTGAATCGACCACGGGTCTTCGGAGACGATGGTGGTGTGGTTGTCGGAGACGCACCAGTCGAACTCCCAGTACGGCGTCGCACAGAGGTCGATGCCGTGATTTCGATGGAAGGTAACCACGTCCGACTGGTCGAGCAGTTTCAGCCCCACCGCAGAGCTAATCTGGTGGTTGCACTGCGCGCAGGTCAGCTCGACGCAGACCTCGCCCGCGAAGTCGGCGTCCTCGGCCCGTCTGAGGGTGGTCTCCATCCGCCCGGTACACTCGGGGCAGACGCCGTCGGCAGCGAGACAGTGGAGGTGGCGCACGCGCTGGTTGAACGCGGCCATGATCTCTTCGCGGGTGCGGTCGTTCAGGCCGCCCGGCGGGAAGGAGTAGCGAGAGTGAAATCGCCCGCAGACGGTGCAGTCGATGGTGATTTGTTCGTCGGCATAGGCGGCCTGTAGCCCGCCGCCGCAGTCGGCACACGACCCGGAAATCCCGAACGAGGGTAGTTCCGGATCCTCGTTGAACGAGCCTTCGAGGACGGCGCGGACGACCTTCTTGCCCGCGTGGCGGAAGTCGTAGCCGTCGTCGGTTTTCTTCACGAAGTGACCGGTCAGCTTGCCGAGGTGGTAGTTGAATTGCGCGGAGTCGCGCATCCCGACCGACCGCCGGAGTTCCGAGAAACTGACGGGCCGCTCGGGAGCCGTCCAGAGCGCCTCCAGGATGGCGAGGCGCGTCTCGTTTGCGATGGTGGAGAACGCGTCGGCAGGGGCGAGACACTCCTCACAGTCCTGGATAGAGGATTCCTTCATTGTGGTAACAGTTGTGACCTTCCTGCAAAAAGGTTCAGTGAAAAAAATTTAGTATGCTTTTGTGATTACGTCTCGACCGCCGAAACGACGAGTTTGATGGCCGCGAACGGGACGAGCACGAGGGCGCTCACGAGGCCGACCATCCCGAGGACGAACAGCGCGGGGCCGGGGAGGAGCGAACTGACACCCACGGTCAGGACCGCGAGGGCGGTGGCGATGGCGAGTAGGATGACCCCAGCGCGGAGGTACTCGCTGAGGCGCTCTGCGGCCGTTCGAGCGGGTCTGCGGTAGGCGTACTGTGCGGCAGACAGGGTGCGAGTGTCGGTCTTCATGGACAGGTGAACGGAGGCGTTCGGGGTTAAAAAGAGTAATCTGAATTACATTTCTGTAAGCGACGATACTGAAGTCTGTTTCTGTCGAAAATCGGATAATTACTCGCGCCGGTAGGACTTCGCCCGCTCGACGGCGACGACGTCGAAGGTGTCGTCGAGGGTGACGCGCAGTTCCTCGGCTTCGAGGCTGATGTCGACGCGTGCCATCCACGGGTCGTCCTGGATGACGGTCGTGTGCTCGTCGCCGACGCACCACGGCAGTTCCCAGTAGGGAATGGTTCTGAGGTCGATGCCGTGGTCGCGGTAGAAACTCACCACGTCGGGCTGGTCGAGCAGGGTCATCCCGACGGCGGCGATGGCGCTCGCGTCGCACTGGACGCAGCGGTGGCTCACGGCGATTTCGAGTTCCGGCAGGCAGTGTTCGCCATCGACGATTTTCGAGCCCATCGAACTGCCACACTCGGGGCAGACGCCGTTGGCGGCGAGGCCGTAGAGGTGGCGCACCCACCGATTGTAGCCCGCCATCAACTCGTCGCGGGTGCGCCCGTAGATGCCCGCTGGCGGGTAGGGGTAGGCGCTGTGCACGCGGTCGCAGGCCGGACAGGCCACAGTCAAGTGTTCGCGCTCGTAGGTCGCCACGAGCGTCTCGCCACAGGAGACGCACGTTCCGGGGAGCGGGAACGCGTCGATGCTCACGTCGTCGGTGAACATCCCCGAGATGAGGGTGCGCATCACGCGCTTGCCGGCGAACGTGAGGTCGTAGCCGTCGTCCGATTTCTTGACGAAGCGGTCGAGCAACTGGCGCAGGTGGTAGTTGAACTGCGCCGAATCCTTCATGCCGACCGCGCGATGCAGGTCCGAGAACGTCACGGGTCGCATCTCTGCGGCCCACAGCGCCTCTAAGATGGCCAGCCGCGTCTCGTTCGAGATGACGGCGAACACCTCTGCGGGCGCGGTTTTCGGCGTCGCCGAGAGTGGCACGACGGGTGCATCGCCCGGCGTGGGATGTGAAGACATACCTCCTGTATGCCGCGAGGGGGCTAAGCCCTTCCCTGAAGGAATCTTCAGTAGGCCTGGAAAAACCCACAGCAGGCGGAGGGGCGCTCTGGGCCGCCCTCGCGCGGGGTGTGGGGCGAGAACAGTAGGTTTATGCGTCGCTCGGGGTGACTACTCTGTAAGATTACTCTCGAAATGACAGGGAAACATCAACAACCGGAGGTGAACATCGGACTCGTCGGTCACGTCGACCACGGAAAGACGACGCTCGTGCGAGCGCTCTCGGGGGAGTGGACGGACCAGCACTCGGAGGAGATGAAACGCGGTATCTCCATCCGCCTCGGCTACGCCGACGCGACGTTCCGCAAGTGTCCCGGTGTCGAAGCGCCGGCGTGTTACACCGTCGACGAAGAGTGCGAAGACGGCACGGAGAGCGAACCGCTTCGCACCGTCTCGTTCGTGGACGCGCCCGGCCACGAGACGCTCATGGCGACGATGCTCTCCGGAGCAGCCATCATGGACGGCGCGGTGTTGCTCGTGAGCGCCACCTCGCCCGTGCCACAGGCACAGACCGAAGAGCACCTGATGGCCCTCGACATCATCGGCATCGACAACATCGTCATCGCCCAAAACAAGGTCGACCTCGTCGACGCAGAGCAGGCCCGCGAGAACTACAAGCAGATAAAAGAGTTCACGAAGGGCACGGTCGCAGAGGACGCTCCCGTCGTCCCCATCAGCGCCCAACAGGAGGTCAACTTAGACCTGCTCATCCAGGCCATCGAAGAGGAGATTCCGACCCCAGATCGCGACCCGAGCGACGATGCCCGACTGCACATCGCCCGCAGTTTCGACATCAACCGCCCGGGGACGACCTGGGAGAACCTGACCGGTGGCGTCATCGGCGGGTCGCTCGTCGCGGGCGGTCTCGAAACCGACCAGGACATCGAAATCCGCCCCGGCCGCGAGGTCGAAGAGGGCGGCAAGACCGAGTGGCGACCGATTACGACGAACGTCCGTTCCATCCAGGCGGGTGGGCAGTCGGTCGATTCGGCCACGCCCGGTGGCCTGCTCGGCGTCGGTACTGGCCTCGACCCAAGCCTCACGAAAGGCGACGGACTCGCCGGCCAGATTGCAGGGCCACCAGGGTCGCTGCCACCGACGCGTGAAGCCTTCGAGATGACGGTGGACCTCTTAGACCGCGTCGTCGGCGACGACGAGGACACCGTCGACGAGATTTCGACCGGCGAACCGCTCATGATGACGGTCGGGACGGCCACCACCGTCGGTGCCGTCACGAGCGCCCGAGACGGCGAATGTGAAGTTCGCTTAAAGCGCCCGGTCTGCGCCGCAGCAGGCGCGAAAGTCGCCATCAACCGCCGTGTCGGCGCGCGCTGGCGACTCATCGGCGTCGGCACGATTACGGAGTAGGATGGCGGTGACGGTGCTCATGGACGCGAACGCCCTGATGATGCCGGTCGAACTCGACGTGCGCGTGTTCGACGAACTCGACCGGTTGCTCGGCGTGGTCGACCTCGTGACACCCGAAGCGGTCGTAGCCGAGTTGGAGAAACTCGCTGCGGGCGCGAGTCGCGAGGCGGTCGCCGCGAGCGTCGGAGCGGACCTCGCCCGCGAGCGCTGTCGCACCCTCACACACGATGCATCGTATGCGGACGACGCGATCGTCGAACTCGCCGACGACGGTGAGTGCGACTACGTCGTCACGAACGACGGACCCCTGAAACGGCGGTTGCTGGCCGCTGGCGTACCAGTAATTGGTATAAGGGGCCGGAACAAACTGGCAATCACTCGACCATAAGTATGTACAAACGGGTCAGACTCAAGGACACAGTCGAGGTGCCACCGAAGCACCTCGCGGACGTGTCTCCACAACTGGTAAAGCAGCTGTTACAGGACAAACTCGAAGGGCGGATGGACGAAGACGTGGGCAGCATCGTCAGCGTGACGAAGGTCCACGAAATCGGCGACGGCGCGGTCATCCCGAACAAGCCCGGCGTCTACTACGAAGCGGATTTCGACGCCCTCACCTACGACCCACAGATGCAGGAAGTCGTAGACGGCGAAGTCGTCGAAGTCGTCAACTTCGGCGCGTTCGTCGGCATCGGTCCCGTGGACGGGCTGCTCCACGTCTCACAGATTTCAGACGAATACCTCGCGTTCGACGAGGAGGGGCAGCAACTCGCCTCCCGCGAGTCCAACCGCGCCCTCGGCGTGGGCGACTCGGTTCGCGCCCGCATCGTCACGAAGAGCATCGACGAGCGCAACCCACGCGACAGCAAAATCGGCCTCACGGCCAAGCAGGTCGGCCTCGGCAAACACGGCTGGCTGAAAGAGGAACGCGAACGCCGGCAGGCCGCCGCGGGTGAGTAGACATGGCGAAAAAGCGCAAAGTGTGTCGCGACTGCCACCGCGTCCTCGAAGTCTCGGACGGTGACGTCTGTCCGGACTGTGGGTCTACGAGCCTCACCGAGGACTGGGCGGGCTACGTCGTCATCGCCCATCCCGAGAAGAGCGACATCGCCAAAGAGATGGGCGTCACCTCGCCCGGCGCCTACGCACTGAAGGTTCGATAGTGACCGACGACGCCGTCCTCACGCTCCCCGACGATTTGCGGTCGGCGTTCAAAGACCCGCTCGGACCGCTGTTTACCGACCCGGACGAACTCCTCCAGCAGGCAGGCCGCCCGATTATCGCCGTCGGCGACATCGTCACCTACCACCTGACGCAGGCGGGCGTCGTCCCCGACGTGGCCGTCATCGACGGCAAGACCAAGCGCAAAGCCGTAGACGAGGCCATCTCCGAGGCCATCGGCGGATACGACCGTCGTCTCACGTCGGTCAACCCGGCCGCGACGCTCACCGAGGAGTTGCTCTCGGTGCTGCGGGAGGCCATTGACGCGCCGGAGACCGTCGTCATCGTCGTCGAGGGCGAAGAGGACCTCGCGACGCTGCCGGCCATCGTCGCCGCCCCGGAGGGGGCAAGCGTGGTTTACGGCCAACCCGACGCGGGCATGGTGCTCGTCACCGTGACGCCGGAGGTCCGCCATCGCATGTTTTCGCTGCTCGAAGCGATGGCGGGCGACCACGAAGCGGCGTGGACAGCCCTCGGCGTTGACGCAGAATAGGCCGCCAGTCCCTTCGAAATCCTTTTAGCCGGTTCGCCGCCAAATCCCTGTAACTGAGTTACCATGGACATTACCATCCTCGAAGAATCGGAAAATCCGATGCTTCACCGAACGGACGTTCGCTTCGAAATCATCCACGACGAGGCCACGCCGTCGCGCCTTTCGGTCCGCGACAGCCTCGCCGCGAAACTGAACAAAGACGCCTCGGAAGTCGTCGTCCGCAAGATGGACACGAAGTTCGGCATGCGCAAGACCCGCGGCGTCGCGAAGGTCTACGACAGCTCCGAGTTCGCCCGTGAGGTCGAACAGAAGCACATGCTAGAACGCAACAAGATTCTCGCAGACGGCGAGGACGCAGACGCCGAGGCGGAGGAAGCGTAGATGGCCCGTCACGAACTCTACAACGAAGACGGCACGACCGACCGCGAGATGTGCCCAGAGTGTGGCGACGCATTCCTCGCAGAGCACAGTGACCGCTTCCACTGCGGCCGCTGTGGCTACACCGAGTGGAAATAGGGGATGCGCGTACTCGGTATCGAGGGGACCGCGTGGGCGGCGAGCGCGGCGATTCACGACACCGAGACCGATTCAACTGTTATCGTCTCAGACCCCTACCAACCAGCGACGGGTGGGATTCACCCGCGCGAGGCCGCAGAACACATGGCCAGTGCCATCCCTCGCGTCGTCTCCGAGGTCCTTGACGAGGCAGCGGGCCCCGTCAACTACGTCGCCTTCTCTCGGGGACCGGGACTCGGCCCGTGTCTCAGAATCGTCGGTACGGCCGCCCGGTCGCTCGCACAGGCACTCGACGTTCCGCTCGTCGGCGTCAACCACATGGTGGCTCACCTGGAAATCGGCCGCCACCAGTCGGGATTCGACTCGCCGGTCTGTCTGAACGCGAGCGGCGCGAACGCCCACCTCCTCGGCTTCCACAACGGGCGCTATCAGGTGCTCGGCGAGACGATGGACACCGGCGTCGGCAACGCAATCGACAAGTTCTCTCGGCACGTCGGCTGGTCGCATCCCGGCGGCCCGAAAGTCGAAAAGTACGCCGAGGGCGGGGAACTCATCGACCTGCCCTACGTCGTCAAGGGAATGGACTTCTCGTTTTCCGGCATCATGAGTGCGGCCAAACAGGCCTACGACGACGGCGCGTCTGTCGAGGACGTCTGTTTCTCGCTGCAAGAGAACATCTTCGGGATGCTCACCGAAGTCGCAGAGCGCGCGCTCTCGCTCACCGGAAGCGACGAACTCGTCCTCGGGGGTGGGGTCGCCCAGAACGCCCGCCTTCAGGAGATGTTGCGGACGATGTGCGAGGAGCGGGACGCTGACTTCTACGCCCCCGAACCGCGCTTCCTGCGCGACAACGCCGGCATGATTGCGGTGCTCGGCGCGACGATGGCGCAAGCAGGCGACACCATCGCCGTCGCGGAGTCGGCGGTCAACCCCGACTTCCGCCCGGACCAGGTGCCCGTCACCTGGCGCGAGGACGAGAGCGTCGCCGTCGTTGGCGAGGCCGGACGTGAACTGGTCGGCGCGGAGGCCACCGTCACCGTCGAAGGTAACCAGGTCGTGAAACGCCGCCTGCCCAAGACGTATCGCCATCCCGAGTTGGACGCCCACCTCCGCAAGACTCGCACCGTTCAGGAGGCGCGTCTGTTCAGCGAGGCGCGAAAACACGGCGTCCCGACGCCCGTCGTCTACGACGTGGACGTCCGCGAGGGCGCGCTCACGCTCGAATTCGTCGGCGAGAAGGATTTGAGTGCGGACCTCACCGCCGCGCGCGTTCGGGACGTGGGCCGCCACCTCGCCGCGCTCCATCGGGCGGGATTCGTCCACGGCGACCCGACGACACGCAACGTCCGCGTCGGCGAGTTCACCTACCTCATCGACTTCGGCCTCGGGTTCTACACCGACCACGTCGAGGACTACGCGATGGACCTCCACGTCTTCCACCAGAGTCTGACGGGGACGGCGAGCGACCCAGAACCGCTGCGCGACGCGGTAGAGGCCGGCTATCGCGAGGCGGGCGACGAGCGCGTCCTGCGCCAACTCCGGGAAATCGAGGGTCGCGGGCGGTATCAGGAAAGCCACTAATTCCTTAACCCTCCCCTTCGTATGCGTTCGTATGGCTGACAAACCATCGTCCGGAGAGATACTGGGGATTCCGTACAACTTCGAACGCCCGAGCCTGAAGCGCATGCTGCAGTCGTACTGGCAGCCAGGCGACGAGATGCTCGTCGAGAAGCCCTTCGGCATCGGCTACACCCTGAACCTCGCCAACTGGCGGTCGTGGATCGTCCTCGGCGTCGTCGGCGCACTGCTCTACCAGGAGCGCAACAAGGTCGTCGAGAAAGAAGACCTGCCGGACGAGGGGCCGGTCGAGGTCATCGTCGACTGAGCGCGACTCGTTTTTCCGCCCGGCATCGACATTCGACAGGCTATTTTCCCCCGCCCACGCCCACTTGGATATGCTCCGGTTCGTCACAGGCAACGAGGGGAAGGTCCGCGAGGCAGAAACCTACCTCACGGAACCACTCGCACAGGCCGACTTCGACTACACCGAAATCCAGAGCGACAGTTTAGCCGAAATCGCGCTCCACGGCGCACGAGAGGCGTTCGACCACCTCGACGGCGACGACCCCATCATCGTAGACGATTCGGGACTGTTCATCGACGCACTCGGCGGCTTTCCCGGCCCGTACTCGGCGTACGTCGAGGACACCGTCGGCGTCGAGCGGGTCTGGAACCTCACTGAGATGGAGGACAATCGCCGCGCTCGATTCCGCTCCGTGGTCGCTTACTACGACGGCGAACGGGCGGAGACGTTCGAGGGGAGCGTTCGTGGGCGCATCGTCGCGCCCCGCGGTGAGGGTGGCTTTGGCTACGACCCAATCTTCGAGCACAACGGGACGACGCTCGCGGAGATGGACGTGGAGACGAAAAACTCGATTAGCCACCGCGGGCGGGCGCTGGCGAAGTTCGCCGAGTGGTTCAGCACCGACGGCGAGTGGAATCCGGGCGTTCCGGAATAGGCGCGAGCGTCGAGGGTTGCCTGCCCCAGTCTACGCACGCGGGTCGCGGTCCGGGCCGGGATACTCGCCGCCGCCGACCACGTCGTAGAGCGATTCGGGGTCGAACAGTTTTGCGAAGGCGTCGGGGTGCTTGACGCTCGTTTTCACGCGTTTTTGCATGGCCACGCCAGCCTTCGCGCTCCGGAAGCCTTCGTCGAACGAGAGGATGTGGGCGGCCTGCCCGTGGTAGGCCGAGGCGAGCGCGGGGTGGTCTTGTGGCGGATGTTCGACGCGCACTCGGAGGGTCTCGATTTTCGCGCGCCAGTCTGCGGCGAGTTCGGCGTCCGCGAGTCGGGTGATGACGGCTTCTGCGTCGTCGAGCAACTCGTCTGAGGCCACCAGTTCGACCCACGAGTGGCGGCGAACGTGGTCGAGCGCCTCGCGGGCGGGGCCGCCGACGAGCAGGTCCGCGGCCAACACGTCCGCGTCGGCGACCACGCGTGCGGGGTTGGGGTTACTCATCGCGCACCTCGGTGAGGGCGTCTCGCACCGCTCGTTCGGTGGTTTCGTGACGCGCCGCACGCTCGAACAGGTCGGCCCAGGTCATGCTCGCAGGTTGCAGGGCGCGGGCGAAAACCGTTACGCGCGCCGGGAGAGAAGCCACCAGCCAGCGAGGCCGACGACGAAGGCGACGCCCACGCCGAAGACGAGGCCGAGCAGGCCCACCGCGATGGTGACCGGCAGGTGGTCTGATTCGAGCGAGACGCGACCCAGCTGGAGGGCGACCACGACGAGAAGGACGCCGAGCAGCGCCATCGGGAAGCCAACGAGCACGCCCGCCACGAGTGCCGCAAGCCCGTAGAGGACGCCGAGGATGACGTTCGCGCCGCCGGTTCGCGCACCGAAGGCGTACTTGCCGGCGAGGCCGCCGCTGCCGTGGCACATCGGAAGGCCGCCGAGCGGGACGGCGAGCAGGTTCATCGAGCCCATGCTGCCGGCGAGGCGGTCTGCGGACACGTCGCGGTCGAAGAGGTCGGAGAGCAGGAGCGAGGTGGCGACGGCGGCGTTGCCGACGGTCATCGCTAACTGGCCGGCGAGGCCCTCCGTTGCGGCGAGCGAGAGCGTGGGTGGCCCGGCCGGGAATAGTGCCAGCGAGGGAACGGAAACAGTAAACGGCGTCTGTGAGAGGGCCACGAAAACCCCGACTCCGAGCACGACGAGCGCACTCGCCTGCGTGTATCCGAAGAGCGCGACGACGCCGACGAGTGCCACGCCGCCGACGGCGATGGCTGGGTCACCGACACCAAGGGAGAGACCGGTCTGGGCGAGCAGGAGGGCGACGGCGAGTTGTACGCCTCGGATGACCGGTAATCCCACGCTTTCGGAAAGTCGAGAGAGCGTTCCCAGTCGCCCCGCGACGAGCAAGATTCCTCCGGCCAGCAGGCCCGCGGCGACGAGTTCGCCGTGGGTGATTGCGCCGGCGATCGCGAGTCCGGCGAGTGCCTTCATCGGTTCGACCGAGAGGGGAAGTCCGTAGCGGACGCCCCAGACGACCTGAAACAGCCCGAAGAAGAGCAGAATGTGGGCGAGCGACGCTTCTGTGAGCGTTCCAATCGCGACGATGAGCGGGAGGGCCGTAATCGAATCTCCTAACGCACCAGTCAGCTCGTTCGTCGTGAATTTGAGTGCCGGATGGGTCCGCTCGGCGTGCCCAATCGCCATTGTGTGGGTCGTAGCGCTCGATTGGCTTCATTCTTCTCAGTAACCTCATCTCCAAACGTTTTCCACACAATGAAACCGAATTTGGTTATTCCGCTTCATCAAGATTTAATGCGGGTACCGCCATCGATACGCTCAGGATGCAACGACGACGGTTCCTCCAGGCGACGGGCGCGGGCGCGCTTCTCGGGCTCAGTGGCTGTCTCGACTCCGATGGCAACGACGCGGCGAACAACCAACAGACGCCCGCGCAGTCCGGGCAAATTGGCGACGGCGAACTCGTCCTCGCGACGACGACGAGCACGTACGACACGGGCCTCCTCGACGCGATTCACCCGACCTTCGAGAAGAACTTCGGTGTGACGATAAAGACCCTCCCGAAGGGGACGGGTGCGAGTCTCCGAACCGCCCGTGATGGGGACGCGGACGTCATCCTCGTCCACGCCCGGAACGCAGAAGACGAGTTCATGCAGGACGGGTTCGGCGTCAACCGCCGCGACGTGATGTTCAACGACTTCGTCGTCGTCGGCCCCGAGGACGACCCCGCTGGCATCAACGGAATGGGGAGCGCCACGGAAGCGTTCTCGACCATCGCCGAGTCTGAAGCCGTGTTCGTCTCGCGGGGTGACGATTCCGGCACGCACAAGAAAGAACGCATCATCTGGGAGGAGGCCGGCGTCGAACCGAGCGGTGGGTGGTACCGCGAAGTCGGGAAAGGGATGGGTGATACGCTCATCCAGGCAGACCAGACGGGTGCCTACACGCTCGCAGACCGGGGGACGTACCTCTCGATGCAGAGCGACATCGACCTCGTCATCCACGTCCAGGGGCCGCTCAAGGGTGGACCGGTCATCCTGAAAAACCCCTACGGCGTGATGGCCGTAAACCCCGCAAAGTACGAGGACGTGAACTACCAGGCCGCGATGGCGTACATTGGATTCCTCACGAGCCCTCAGGGCCAGTCGATGATCGAGAACTACACCGCGAACGGCTCGCAGTTGTTCTTCCCGAACGCCATTTCAGAAGAGCCGAACTTCGAGCAGTACGTCCCCCAGGGTTACTCCGCGTCGCAGGCGCAGTCGCTCTCGACGCGCGACAAGCAGTACCTCTACTGGGTCGACCAGCAGGTTCCGGCCGATTACTAACGGCCACTTTCACCCACAGCGTGTGCCCGCCCGATTCCCCACTCACAGAAATACAAGGAGGAAGCCCACGGCTTTAGCCGTCCTCAGAACGGCAGAGCCGTTCTGATGGGCTGCACAAGAGCTGTACTCTTGTGAACGTGGGAGGAATCCGATAGCAGATGGATACCGACGACGTTACATTGCCAACCCCATCGAAAACGCTTTGATTGGTGGTGTTGGCCCTTGAACTGCCTGATTGGGATGTTGCACCACGGGAACTTCGTCCAACACAGGCACACGTCGCGGGCGCACTGCGAGCGACGTGAACCCCGCTTCGTGGGGCGAGGGCGCATCCTCTCCGTCGAAACATCCGACGTCCAGCATGGAACACTGTACCACGGGGCACAAGAACCGCAGGCGGTTGTGCTACCTCCACGTTTCGGTGGACGCTGTTCTGGCCACGTCCGCGTGAGACACGCACTCCCTGTGGGTTGGGTCGCCCGTCAGGAGGCCCGAGAGTCCGAGACGATGAACACGAGTGGTTGCTCCATGCTCCCACGCTGTCAGGCGTTAGAGTCGGAGTCTCCTGGACAATTAAATTGCCACGGCGGGTGGCCCACCGCTGAGGCAAACCCACGACTGTAGTCGTGAGTACCTGACTCGTGGCCTTTTAGTCACCTGACACCCGAGGACAGCACGTGTTAGAGAGCCTCGCGGACCTGAACTGGCGCTATCTCATCAGCATCACTGTCGTGTCCCTCCAGGTGAGCACGACGGCGGTGCTATTGAGCACCCTGTTCAGCCTGCCCGTGGCGCTCTCTGTAGGATTCACCGACTTCCCCGGTAAGCGCGTCGTCACCGCCGTCATCAACACGGGGATGGGTCTCCCGAGCGTGGTCGTCGGCCTCGTCGTCTTGCTCGCGCTCTCTCGGTCCGGCCCCCTCGGGAGCCTCCAACTGTTGTTCACCCCGGAGGCCATGATCATCTCGCAGGTCATCCTCGCGGCCCCCGTCATCACGAGCGTGACGCTCTCGGCCATCGAGAGCGTCGGCCAATCGGTCAGAGACGCCGCCTATGCCGCCGGTGGCACCCAGCTGGACGTGGCCCTCGTCGTCGTCAAAGAAGCCCGGTACGGCATCGTCACGGCCATTCTAGCGGGTTACGGTCGGGCAATCAGCGAGGTCGGGTCGATTCTTATCGTCGGGGGGAACATCGTCCTCTCCGACGGCACGTCGCTCACCCGAACGCTCACGACAGCCATCACCGTGGAGGCTCGACGCGGGCGCTTCGAGACGGGTATCGCCCTCGGTATCGTCCTCCTCGTCCTCGTCCTCGGCGTGAACGCGCTTGGGGCGTGGGTCCGCGACCGCGGACGGTGGGACGCATGATTCGAATCGAGAACCTCTCACACGGCTTCGACAACGGGCGGGTCCTCGCCGACGTTTCGCTCGCCGTCGAACCGGGCGAAGTCCTGGCTATCGTGGGTCCCTCTGGAACCGGGAAAACGACGCTGTTGCGCCTGCTCGCGCTGTTCGACCCGCCTCAGGAGGGGTCGGTTCGCGTAGACGACACGGACGTCTGGTCGCTCCCACGAGAGAACCGCCTCGCGCTCCGACGACGCATCGGCATGGTGTTCCAGGACCGAAGTCTGTTCAGTACGACCGTCGGCAAGAATGCGGCCTACGGCCTCGAAGTGCGTCGGTCGTGGACCGACCGCCTCGCCGGGCGACTGTCCCGAAACGGCACCCACGAGGCGGTCCTCGACGCCCTCGAAACGGTCGGCATGCGCGACCAGGTAGACCAACACGCCCTCGGGCTGTCGGCGGGTGAAGCCCAGCGCGTCGCGTTCGCCCGGGCACTTGCCGTCGAACCGGACGTGCTCCTCCTCGACGAACCGACCTCGAATCTGGACCCCCGGAACACCGCGTTGCTCGAACAGGCCGTAGACCGGGCGCGTGATCGTGGCATCGGCGTCGTCATCGCGACCCACGACATGCAGCAAGCACGCCGCGTGTCCGACCGCACGGCGGTGCTGTTGGCTGGTGAGTGTATCGAACGCGGGCCGACAGAACGAGTGTTCGAGCACCCACACGACGAGCGGGCGCGAAAGTTCATCACCGGCGAACTGGTGTAGCTGGCCGTCGCCTGTCGGTTCTCACCAAGCAGGACGTTTTTCACTTCGTCCATGTCACCAACCTCTGCGATGACCGAGACGCGATCTCCCGGCTGGACGACGGTCTGGGGTAGCGGGATAGTCTGGGCGTTGTGCGCCCGACCGTGGGCGTAGAGGACGGCCCGGTCTGGGAGTTCGATTTCGCTGATGTGCAGGTCGATGACCGGCGAGTCGTCGGGCAGCGAGAAACTCGCGAGCGAGAGGTCTGCGGTGAGGTCTGCGATGATGTTGAAGTCGCCGCCGAGCAGCGCGTTCTTCGCGCCGATAGCTCCGAGGCGCTCGGGATAGATGATTTCGTCTACCTCTGCCGCGTACTTCTGGTAAATTTCTTCGCGGTAGTCCTCGTCGATGCGCATGACCGTTCGACAGCCGTGGTTCGCGGCGACGATACAGGCCGCGTAGTTCACGTTCAGGTCGCCGGAGAGGCCGCCGAAGGCGTCCGCCGAATCGAGGTCTGCGTCGTTCAGTATCTGTTCGTCCATCGCGTCGCCTTCGATGACCGAGAACCCCTCGTCGCGGGCACGGTCACACTTTTTCGGGTCGATTTCGATGATGGTGACGTCGTGCCCCTCCTCTTTTAGAATTCGCGCGGTTCGGTGACCCACGCGCCCGAAGCCTACAATGACATACCTCATACGGCCTCCATACGACGGCGGGCGTAAAAACGTTAGTTACTGACTATCACGTCGCAAGCTTCAGGCTCATCCTCCGTCTTCGTGGTGTATGGCGCGACAGCGAACCGCCGTCCGGGGATTCGGTCTCGCGATGATCACCCTCGCGTGCGGTGGTCAGGTCTGGCTGTTCACCATGGTCGGAACGCCCGCGGTCGGCGAGTGGTTCCTCTACCTCTCGCCAGCCTTCGGACTGCTCGGATTCGTCGGCTTTGGCACCCTGCTCACCTCGTATATGGACCGGTAATCGCTCACTTCACGCCGCTCCCGTCAGTTAATTTCAGAACGTTGGACAGTAGATATAAGTTCGCGCGGCCCAATCGTCCATCCGGGGGTGGGACGCGGTGACTGTGCCACGAACCTCGTCAGTCCGGTTCGTCGCATACCGCCCTGAATGCCGTCGGATTGGGGTCCCGGCGGCGGTCCCCTTCGTTTCGACGCAGACGCGACAAGCCGTGCTCACGTCCGTCATCATCCACGGTTCGTGGCTCGACTGTCCACGCCGTCTCCTGCCCCTTTCGAAAAACGAGGAGTGACGACTATTCTTCGCCGTGTGGCGGCTGGAGCGCTGCGTTGCTCGGCCGCGACCCGCTGAACTTCGGCGCGGCGCGTTTGCCGCGGTCGTCGCTGAGGAACACGATTCCGCGACCGATGTCGCTCGCGATGGTCGTCCCGCGCTCGTAGACGGCCCCCCAGAACGAGGACCCATCGGGGTCGTAGCGAGACAGTTCCTCGGGATTCGCAGGGTCGGTCACGTTGAACACCGTGAGGCCCCCGTCGTACCACGAGGTATAGAGGCGATTGCTCGTCACGTCGAAATTATGCGACGTGCGGAACGCCTCGACGTCAGGCGGACTGATGCGTGCCACCTGTTCGGGATTGTCGAAATCAGTCACGTCGAACACCTTGATGCCGCCGTAGTCGTCGTTGTCCGGGTTGTCGACGTATCCGCCGGGGAACGTCTCTGCGCCCACGAACACGTACTTGCCGTCGGGAGTTGGTTGGACGTAGTGGGAATTCCCCGGGAGGGTGAGGAGGCGTTCCCAGAGATTCCCGTTGGGAGCTTGGTCCGCGTTCGGAGCCATTCCGAACCCGCTTACAGCCTCGGGGTTTGCCGGGTCGCTCACATCGAGCACCCACGTCCCGGCGTCCCAGTAGGCGAGGTAGGCGTAGTCACCCTGAACGTACACGTCGTGGATGAAATTGGTCTCTCGGTCGAGTTCCGGTCGGTCGTCCTCGACGGCCCACCGCGAGAGCAGCGACGGGTTCGTCGGGTCGCTCACGTCCACGATTTGCAGTTCGCTGTCGTCGAACGGCGCTTCCTTCGCAATGTAACAGACGTCTCCGACGAGGTAGTGGTTGTGGACTCCCTCGGGAAGGACCTGCCACGTCCCCTGGAACTCGGGGTTCGCTGGGTCGCTGATGTCGTAAAAGTGCGTCCCGATTTCGTCTTCGGGAGCGCGGTCTTCGTCCCCATCGCCGTCGCCGTGGTCGTGTTCTTCGCTACCCTGACTGCTGATGGCGAGCAGGTCGCCGTCTACTTTCACGTCCCAGACGCCCGCGCCGGGGACTTCCATGTCTACGAGCAGTTCCGGGTCGTGGGGTTTACGCCAATCGACGACGGCGAGTCCATCGTTCGTCGCCGCGTAGGCGTAGGTTCCCTGCGTCGTCACCTCCGTGATTCCGCTCACGCCGACTTCGCCGAGCAGTGAGAGGGTTCGGTCGTCTTGTTTCGCACTCGCTACGCCCATACCGCCCGCCGCAACCGCGGAGGCGCCGAGCAACTTGAGCGCCTGCCGTCGTGTCGTGTGGTTGGAAGGCATAATCCATCCCTTCGGTCACGCCGGAATTAATTAAAACATTCTTACGTTAGGAATAATATTGACGTTGATAGTTTGACACGCTTGCGCAGCTGGTTTTGCGACGACGGCCACGCGAGACAGACGACCTAATCGTCTTCAAACGCCGCGTCAGAACGACTGGTCTTCTTCGTCTTCGGATTCGCTCGCCTCGTTTCCGCTCGTTCCCCTGTCCGTGTACCCCTCGCGTCCGACGTACTCAGCTGGCAGATTTGCCTGAATCGACTCGAACAGTTCCACTGGCGAGCCGTACTCCTCGTCTTCGATGTGCGAGAGCACCTCCGCGATGGTCAGCTCGTCGTCGGTGTTCGCCGATTCGAGTTTCGTCTCCCCAATCTCCTCGCGGACCGTCGCGATGTCTGCGGGAAAGTCGAGTTCGGATTCGAGGTAGTCCTGCAGTTCTTGAACGTCCATGCTCGGAGATTCGTGAGCCAGTGGTTTCGGTGTTGTGGCAGTCTTCACGGCAATCCAAACTCTCACGTCCTTCGCAGATGCCGTATGTGGACGCCTCACGGCTCCTGTCCGCACACGTTCATCTTCTCACGCGACGCTAGATACACCTGTGCCAACGATCCGAACGAACGACGTTCTCACCTACTACGAGGAGCGTGGCGACGGGCCACCTCTCGTGTTCATTCACGGGGCCATCGTGGACCACAACCAGTGGAACCCGCAGATAGACGCCCTCAGCGACGGCTACCGGACCATCGCCTACGACGTGCGCGGCCACGGCCAAACCGGGGGCTCCGACCGAGACGCCTACTCCATCGACCTCTTTGCGGACGACCTGGACGCGCTCATCGACGGCCTCGCTCTCGACCGACCGGTCCTCTGTGGCACCTCGACGGGTGGCTGCATCGCGCAGGTGTACGCCGCCCGCCACCCCGAGAAAATCGCTGGCCTCGTGCTTGCGGACACGTTCACGCCCGCCCTCCTCACTCGCGGCGAGTGGCTCCAGCGGTCTGCGATGCTCAAAGCGACGATTCCGTTCGTTCGCCTCGTCGGCTACGAGCGCGTCGAGAAGGTCCTGGTCTGGATTCAAGAACGCCTCTCCCGGGGCTCGAGCGGCGATTACGAGCAAATCGAACGGCTCCGCGAGCAGGGACCAAAGATGACCACCGACGAGTTCGCGAAGGTGATTCGAGCCGTCGCAAGTTTCCACGAGACGACCGTCGAGTACGCGGCGATTACCGCCCCGACGCTCGTGCTCTACGGCGAAAACGAACCGCCGTTTCTCCGCCGCCACGCACCCCTCCTCGGCGCTCGAATCGACGGGGCCGTCGTCCGGGCCGTCCCCGAGGGTGGCCACGCCTCGAACCTCGACAACCCGGCGTTCTTCAGCGATGCGATGCGGGCGTTTCTGGAGGCGAACGTCGTGGCTGTGTAGGATTTGGATTGCTGGGACACGTGAGGCTGGGATTTGAACTCAGTCGCTAACGCTCCTTGCTCAAATCCCGCTGACGGCTCACTACTCACTCGAAACGACTCGCTATCGCTCGTTGTGTGAGTTCGTAAGAAGAGCCTAGGCCGGGATTTGAACCCGGGCTCTCGTCCTTACCAAGGACGCGCTTTACCGCTAAGCTACCCAGGCAGGCATTACCCACTTACGGCGGTTTGTTGTTAGACGTTTCGATTCGCATCAGGGATCCGTCGCCGAGGTTCGGACCCCGTCGTCCAGTCCCTTGCCCGCGTCGTGGGCCGCGAGATGGCCTGCGAGCGACTCCGTGACGGCGTCCGTGTAGAGAATCGTCGCCGTGGGGAAGGCGATATCGTCGTAGGTCGTCGTCAGGTCGCGGACGAACGCCCGCAGGGCGGGTGAGATAGTCGCGCCGACGGCGGTAGTTCCCGCGACGAGCGCGAGGTCGAGGACATCGCGTTCTAAGTTGCGGTCTAAGTCGTCGGTGTCGGCGTCGGGTTCGCCTCGCAGCGTCTGGTCGCGGCCGAAGGCCTGGACCGTCGCGACGGCGTTGTCCGCGGCTTCGGTCCGGGCGAGAAGGTGAAATCCGCGGGAGACGAGCACGTCCGCGGCGAGTACGTCCAAATTCGCCTGTTCGACGTTGGTCTCCCACGAGGGGTTCTGTGTGAGGGTTCGCGTGAGGCGAAGGCCTTCGTAAATTAGCTGGACGCCCGCGGCCCGGGTTCGAATCGCGTGTGGTTCGGCACCGTCGATGGCCTGGGCACAAAGGAGCGTCAGGACCCCCGGGGCCATCGACCCTGTAGAGAGTATGGCCTCCAAGTCGCCACGGAGGCGCACTGGCTCGATTTCACGTATCGCGTCCAGCGCGGCGCGGCGGACCGCATCGGCTTCCTCCATTGCCCCAATTTAGCGGCGGGAAGGGCAAAGACCTTTGGAAACGGACGGTCACTTCCTGCCATGATTTCGACCACGGATACCGGGGCTTTGCGGGTGGTCACTCTGGACCGCCCCGCCCAGCGAAACGCCCTCACGGTCGACGGTCTCGAAGCCCTCTCCGAGGCCGTCACCGAGACGGACGCGACAGTCGTCTACATCCACGGCGCGGGCAGCGCCTTCTCCGCGGGGGCAGACCTCTCCGAAGTGCGGGACTTGGACGGCCAAGCAGCGAAGGAGTTCGCCGAACTCGGCCAGCGCGTCGCCGCGAACATCGAGAATGCGGAGGCCGTCACCGTCGCGGGTATCGACGGCGCGGCGCGCGGTGGCGGCGTCGAACTCGCGCTCGCCTGCGACGTTCGGGTGGCGACCCAGCGGGCGACGTTCGCGGAACCCGGCGTCGTGTTCGGCCTCTTCGGTGCGTGGGGCGGGACGGTTCGCCTGCCGAAAATCGTCGGCCAGGGCGAAGCACTCGACATCGGCCTCACCGGTCGCATTATCGACGCGGACGAGGCCCTTCGCGTGGGGCTCATCTCCCAGATCACCGAAAACCCGCAGGCGGTCGCAGAGCGCATCGCGTCGAACAACCCGGCTGCACTCCGAGTCGTGAAAGAACGCATCAGAGACGAGGCCACGACGGACGCTCAAGAGCGCGCCGAGGCCGAGGCGTTCGCCGACCTCGTCGAGACGGCGGTCGATTTTGACTCTCACCGAAAAGGTTGAGTCGCTTCCACGTGCAGGAGTTGCTAACCAATGCCCGAGTGTTCGTACTGTGATGCGTCGTTCGCAGACGAGGCGGCCTACCACCGTCACCTGCGCGACGAACACGCCGCAGAACTCGGGCCAATCGACCGCAGACGGGTGGGCGTAGACCGCGACCAGCCGACGGCCGTCGATGCCGCACCCTACGCGCTCGTGGTGGTCGTCGTCACCGTCGCGGCCATCATCGGCTACGTCACCTTCTTCGCGGGAAGCGACGAGATTCGCCCGACGAACTTCGGCGGCGCGCACTTCCACGGTCCAATCACAGTGACCATCGGCGGTGACCAGCTGGATTTCAGCCAGGACCGCTTCCAGCGTCAGGACGCCGCCTTCCACTTCGAGGGCGGTGACGGCACCACCTGGCACGGTCACGCGAATCAAATCACGCTCAAATACGCCATGGGGACACTCAACATCTCGGTGACGGAATCGACTGTCTCGTACGACGGCACGACCTACTCGGAAGCCGACGGCGACACGGTGCGCGTGCAGGTAAACGGCCGGTCTGTGACGCCGGGTGACTATCTGCTCGCTGAGGGTGACCGCATCGCCATCGTCGCGGAAAAAGGGTAGGTCCCGAAACGGAACGCCTCAGTGCCCCGAGAGCGGGTCGGGGCCCGGCGGGACGTGACGTTTGTGCTCGCTTTTCGTGTACAGTTCGTCTACCCGGTCGACGACGGACTCGTCTACGCCGAGGGTCGCCATCGTCTGTGCCTTCGTGAGCGGGCCGTCTACGTGCAGGGCGAGCACCTGGTCTAAGGTGTCGTAGGAGACGCCCATCTCTTCTTCGTCGGTCTGGCCGACCCACATCTCCGCGGTAGCGGTCTTCGCCGCGAGGTCTTCGGAGACGCCGACGTGGCGGGCCAGTTGCCGTACCTGCCCCTTATAGAGGTTCGCGATTGGGTGGCAATCGACCGCGCCGTCGCCGTACTTCGTGAAGTAGCCGACGAGCGCCTCAGACCGGTTGCCCGTCCCGAGGACGAGTCGGCTGTCGTGATTCGCGACGAGGTAGTTGAGCACGGCTCGCGTGCGGACGCGGACGTTCCCGGCGGCGAGCTGGTCGTCTGCGGCCTCCGGCACGGCGGCGAGGAACTCTTCGACGATGGGGTTGATTTCGATGACGTCGTACTCGATTTCGAGCAGCTGGGCGACGCGCTCTGCGTCGCTCATGTTGTCCGCCGCGTTGACCTCACTCGGGAGGACGAGGCCTCGGACGTGTTTCTTCCCGAGTGCTTCGACCGCGAGAAACGCTGTGAGCGTCGAGTCGATACCGCCCGAGAGACCGAGGACGGCCCCATCGACGCCCGCGGCGCGAACCTGGTCGCGGATGAACTGAGTGATGTGTTCGCGGTGGGCGTCGAGTTCGGCCTCTGTAAACGAGAGGTCGATTCGAGTTGCGACGTCGGCGGACTGAGTATCGGTCATTGGCGAAAGTAGGGGCGGGAGCGTCAAATAGCCTTGTTACCACGGCGAATTTGTGGACGTTCGTAGCGCGAACGGGGCCGTGGCTCGTCGATTCGAGGGTCTGAGAAGTGCGCCCGCCGGGAATTGAACCCGGATTGTAGCCTTGGGAAGGCTAAGTCATGCCATTAGACCACGGACGCGCTGTCTGCGTCTTTCCATTCTTCGGCGTCACACTTGAACGTAGCGCTTCTCTCGGGTCGTGACTGCGCGGCTGTACAGCGATTCGGTTCCGCAGCGGATGTACGTTCGCCCTCACGTCCCGTAGGTTCCGGGTACGGGCAACAGCGCGTAGACGATGGCCGAGACGACAGTCACGCCGCCGAGGACGAGGAACGTCGTCTCGAACCCGGAGAAATCGCTGAGGAGGCCGACGAGGGCCGGACCCGCCGCGCCGACGAGGAAGAACACGGTTCGGACGAGTCCCCACGATGCGCCCTGCACCTCGTCCGGGAGCAACCGGATGATGTAGGCGTTCGTGACCGGATAGGTCCCGAGTCGCACCCCGACTACGGCCGAGAGAATGGCGAACGGGACGACCCCGGAGACGAACGGGACGACGAACAGCGGGAGTGCGCCGATGGCCGCCGCGACGGCGAGGACGGCCCGGTCGCTGTACGTGTCGGCGAGGCCGCCCGCGAGCGGTTGGGCCACCGCTCCGGCGAGGAAAATGAGCCCATAGAGTCCCGCCGCTGTCCCCTGATTGAGTCCCTTCACTTCGGTCAGGTAGGTCGGAAAGAACGCGGCGAAGCCCTGAAAACTCGAGAGCAGGAGCGTAATCGCGACGACGGCGATGAGTACCGGACGCTTGAGCACACCCTCGACGATGCCGTCCATATCCTTGGCGACACTGCGCCCATCGTTGCCGACTGCTGCAGACCGGGCACGAGGGACGACGCGCCAGACGAACAGGGCGATGAGCGCGAACAGGGGGACGAGCAGGCCGAGGGTGGTGCGCCAGCCGATGCTGACCACCAGCACCCCGGCCAGAAAGGGGATCAGCGCCCCGCCGATGCTCCCCGCGGCGAACGTCACGCCGATTGCGGTTCCATCGCTTTTGTCGTACACTGCAGAGAGTATCGTCCCGCGTGCCGGGCCGTAGAGTCCCATCCCCAGGCCGAGCAACAGGCTACCGAGGACGAACGCGGCGAACAGCGGCGAGAGTGCGAGTCCGGCGACGGCAAGCGCGGTGAGGCCGAGACTCGCCACGAGGAGCGTCCGCTCGCCGAAGCGGTCGACGAGCAGCCCCGCCGGAAACTGCATGATGGCGTAGCCACTCCACAGCGCGGAGTAGGCGAGGCCGGCGGCGGCGTTGTCGAGGACGAACGCCGTCTTGATTTGCGGTAGAATCGCGGGCACCGCGGCTCTGAGTCCGTAGACGAGAAACCAGCCGAGCGCAATCGAAACGAGAATCGGGCCGCGGCCATCGCTCCAGAGTCCCCGAACGTTCGCTGCGAGTGAGGTTCGTTCGGGGGACTCTGTGGCCATGCACCGGGCGTTTCGGGCGAGCCCTCAAAACGGTATGTGAGCCGTCAGGGTCTGCCGGATTCTCAGGTTGCCTCGGTTAGAGGCCGCCCTGATTGACGCTGGTCGTCCAGCCTGTTCGTTCGCCCGACATGCTCGTTCCGCTTCTGAAGCGATTGCCCGTCACGATCCCGTTCTTGAGCGAGGCGCGACTGTACTGGTACAGCTTTCCGGCTTTGAAGTCGTTGTTCTGAAGCCGGATGTAGTCGGCACCGTCGTCGAGCAGCAGCGAGAGGCCGTCGTCTCCCTTCCCGTGATAGAACGTACAGCCACTGATGTCCACCCACGGCGCGTCGATGACGAGGCCGTGGCGCTTGCCGTCGGACGGCGGGTTCAACCGGACTTCCCAGTCCTTAATCTTCACGTTCGCGCGGCTGATGCGCCCGAGTTGCGCCCGGGTGCCGCTCCCGCCAGTGTCGTTGATGGTCCAGTTCGAACAGACGATCATCCCTTCGTCGTCGCCGCTGCCCCTGAACTCACAAATGTACTGGGAGTCGTCGGAGTTGACGTGAATGTTCGTCAGTTGGCAGTGTTTCGTGTCCTCGTTTACGCGGATGAGTTCGGAGGGCGTCCCCTGAACCGCATCGATGTAGATGCTGTTCGCGACGGCGTGGCGGGCTTTCGCGACCCAGAGGGCGGCATAGGAGTAGTCGCGGTCCTCCGCGTCGTCGTTTATCAGGTGGCACTTGTACGCGAAGTCCCCGTCACCGAGGCGGAGCATCCCGGCACCACAGTTTTTGATCTGGGTGTTTCGGACGCTCACCTGGCCGTTGTGACCGGCGCTGTAGATTCCGTTGTTGATGAACCCCTCGATGAACGAGTTCTCGATGACGATGTGACCGAGGTGGTCACGTTCGAGCGAGATGCCCATCGGGTGTTCTTGCTCTCTCTGGTCCGGGTTGTAGTACCCACCGTCCGGCATGGTGACGCTCACGTAGCCGCGACCGGTGTTCTTGAGCAGGGTCGGGTGGATGGAGTAGACCTGACCGTAGTCGCGGTCCATCTCGCCGATGATTTTGATGTTGTTGATGTAGAGGTACTCGTCTACAGCCGCCTGGATGGAGGAAGCCGCACACTGCGGCATGGTGATGTCGAACGTGATGTTCTCTGAGAGGAACATGTCTGCGTTGTCCTTCGCCCCGCTGCCCAACTTCAGGAAGTGGGTCATCTGCGGATCTCTGCATTTCACCCTCGCCTGTGGCTTCCCGATGATACCGAAGGCGTCGAACTTCTCGACGGTGACTGCGGTGTTCCAGGTGTACTCGCCCTCTGGGAGAACGTAGATGGTCGTGCTGTTGACGCCACCGTCGAAGTCGTCCTTGATGAACTTCCCGAGGTCGTCGTCCGTTCCCGGCTGGATGCCGCGCTCGGTGACGTCCACGACGTTCCAGCTCTTGACGGACATCGAATCGAGGATTGCGCCCTTGGTGATTTCCAGGCTTCCTGGATTTACGGCACCGGCATCATCCTCGTCTGCGCCCGAAATCGGCGACTGGAATTTGACCGGGCCGGGGGCGTCGCCGTCGCCCTCGTAGGCCCGCATCGACCACGTCTGGGCGGTCGAGTCACGGAGTTGGATGGTCCCGTTTCCGGAGCCGGAGGTGCTCCAGGACGAGAAATCATCCGACGTCGTGATGTCGTTCAGATTGAGGATGTTGTTCCCCTCCATGTTGAGGTTGCCGTCGATGGAGAGAGCGTCGTTCTCCGGGGTCAGATTTCGGAACGATGCGTTGGGGGATGGTCGGCCGTTGCCAACCACGCTCAGCCCTGTGAGCCCCGCCAGCGCGAGTAACCCCCGTCGAGTCGTATCGAACGTCTCGTCGTTGTCGTCCGGTTCGTCAGTATTTTCTTTCATGGTATAAATTGCCCCTCTGCAAGACAGTAACGAACTAACGACTGTTATTATAGAGTGACTAAACTATGACGAAACGAAAGGATGATGCTGCGTTAACAACTCGTTATCCAGCATAATTACGGGTTATTCCGGGTTTTACGGGCTCGTATTCCGGATGAAACGACATTTTCGAGATTGACATCTACAGTGGCTCACATTTTCGGCATCCGGCGGGTGTTTTTCCCGACAACCGTTATCGGAGCGGCCTTTCGACGTAGCAACCCCGTTATCAGGTAGGTAACAATACCCATGGCTCACTCATCACATACTGGGGGAAACGCGTGTACGGACAATCGGACAATTCGGCAACCGTGGGGGGTCGCCGATGAAAACAGTCTCAACAGGTATCGAAATTTTAGATCGCAAACTCGGTGGTGGCATTCCGGCCGGCAGTATCGTCGCGCTCGTGGCGAAGCCTGCGAGCCAGGCAGAACTGGTGCTCTTGGAATTGACTGCCGAGCACGAAACGCTGTATCTCACCACCCAGCGATCCGCACAGGCGGTCCGCGACGCGATAGACCGAACGTCTACGCGAGTGGGTGAACCGGTCGTCCAGGAAGTCGAAGCTGAAGCGCCAATCGACCACGCGCTGGCACTGATTCGACAGCTGCCAGAGGGGGTCAACCTCATCGTAGACTCCGTCGACGTGCTCGAAGCAGATGGGGGCGTTCGGTATCGCAACTTCCTGAACGACCTCCAGACTCACATGGTGAACATCGGCGGCGTTGCCTACCTGCACTGCCTCGACGGGCGGGCCGTTTCGCCGATGCGAGATACCACCGAGTACATGGCGGACCTCGTCTTCACGCTCTCGACGGACGTGAAGGGCGAAACCATCGAGAATCGCCTGACGATTCCAAAGTATCGCGGCGGGGCCGCGATTCGAGACGCCATCAAGCTCCAGTTGGCAGACCGAGTCGCCATCGACACCAGCCGCGACATCGCCTAGTCCTGCGTTTTCTCCCCGAGTTCTGCCCGAAGTTTTTCAGTTGCAGATTCATCGAACCGCAGCGGTCGTCGCCACCACGGTCCCTTTCCAGAATCGCTGGACCACTCGGTGACGGCGTGATTCGCCGTCGCTCCGCCTCCGGCGTGCTGAGCGGGAACGCCCGGTCGAACAGGCGCGACTCATTGGGGTCGCCGCGAAGCAACACTCGGGCGTCGAAGGGATCGCGTTTGAGGTGGGCGTTCGAGGCGAATGCCGCTTTCTCAGTCGCCGAAAGCTCGTCGAAATCGTCGCCCGAAACCGGGTCGCGGGCGAGTTCGAACTGCCCGATGATGTAACAGCCCCAGCGCGGGGCAATCCAGGGCGCGGGGTCGTCGCCCGCTGTCGAAAGGGTGGCGTAAAAGTACACGAAATCACCCGCTTCGAGCGATTGCAGCGGTCGGGCTTTGACGCCGAACGGGTCGCCGTAGGTGTAGTTTTCACACGGACCATAGTCGGCGAACTCCGGGTCCAAGTGGACCGGTGTCTCGCGGATTTCTGCTGGTATCTCCATCGAGAGACCGAGGTCTGCGTAGGTCGGGACCGGGTCGGTCGTGGGCGCTTCTTCCGGTATCGGGACGTACTCGAAACTGCCGTCGTCGTAAATCGGGCCGCGAAAGCCGGGCGCGTTGGTGTTCGCGCCGATGTTGATGGCGACGCTTCGTGGCATAGTGGTCACTCGGGGCACGACGCTAAAACGTTAAACGGAGAGTGGCTGGATACACTCTTTGCAAAAGACGAACACCGGGTCTGCCTCGTTCTGGGTGCCACAGTGTGGACACTGGCGGAACTCGCCCGGGACGTGCCCGCTCTGGGTTCCGTAGTCCGCAGTCGCGCTCGACCCCTCGTACCCGGAGGCGTCGCTCGGCGAGAATTGTTCGAATCGAGACTCATCGCTCGTGCGGAGGTATTGGTAGACCAACAGGTGGATGACGGTGAACCCGATGATGTAGGCGACAACCCACCCCCACGCGTCGAGCATACTTTGAGATACGGTGTCAAGGTACTTTGTCTCTTCGGCGTTACAGGCCCTTAGGCTGGTCTAAGCCGGATGACGCGATCGTCACCGTCCTTGGCAAGTCCGCGCCCGTCTCGATTGCTCGTCGTGACGTAGAGGTGGCCGCCCGGTCCCGAAAATGCCGTCCTGAGTCGGCCGAATTCATCGACTAACAACTGTTCTTGTTCGGTTACAGTCCGGTTATCGAACCGAATTCGCCGCAGATACGACCCTTTCAGCATCGGCACGAAGAGGTCACCCTGCCACTGGCTGATGGGGCCGTCGTAAAACGCCGCGCTCCCCGGGGCAATCGTGGGCGTGTAGGAGACGAGCGGGTCGGTGTACTCGCCACCGGAATCGCCCATCACGTCGGGCCAACCGTAGTTGTTCCCGGCTTCGAGGACGTTGATTTCGTCCGCGCGGTCCGGGCCGTGTTCACTCGAAAAGAGCACGCCGTCATCACGGAAGGCGAGGCCCTGTGGATTCCGGTGGCCGTAGGTGAACACCGCGTTGTCGAAGTGATTGTCCGGGTGTGGTTCCCCGTCGAGGGTCAGGCGTAGCACCTTCCCGTTTAACGTCTCTGTGTCCTGTGCGCCGTCGCGTTCGCGGGCGTCGCCCGCCGTCGCGTACAGTGCGCCCTCGGGACCGACCGCGAGGCGGCCGCCGTCGTGGGTGGTCGCGCCGGGGATGCCCGAAACGATTTCTTCGAATGCCCAGTCGTTCCCGACGTCGTGGCGGAGGATACGATTCAGCATTCGCGTGTTCGGGGTGTGCGTCTGGTAGGTATAGGCCACGTCGGGGTCGTCGGGGTGGAATACGAGGCCGAGCAAGCCAGCCTCGCCGCTCGCGGCGGTCGAATCGGTCATGTCGCGGACCACCTCGCGCTCGCCGTCGCGAACGCGGACGATGCGGCCCGGGCGCTCGGTGAGATACAGGTCGCCATCGCGAAACGCTGCCCCCCACGGGACCTCGAGGCCGGTGGCGAAGGTTTCGACCACGACCTCCTGGTCACCGACCGTGGTCGTCGAATCGTCGGGGGCGGACCCGCCGAGGCCGGGGAGGGTACAGCCGGCGAGTCCGGCCGTGGCAGTGGCTGCGACGCCTGCGAGGTAGGCGCGTCGATTCATGCTCGCAGTTAGGGCTCACGGGCGGAAAAGCCCTCGTCTGCGAGCAATTCCGACGTTTCCGCGTGGCGCTTTGAAAGGGCGACGTACCGGTCGCCGGCGGCGAACCAGCCCGAGTCCTCCAGTTCGAACTTCACTTCGGCGGGCGACCCGGCCACGAGCACGCCGCCGGGGATTTCGGTGTCCTCGGTGACGACGCTGCCGGCCGCGACGATGGACTTCTCGCCAATTACCGCCCGGTCGAGGACGACGGCGTTCATGCCGACGAGACTTCGCTCGCGTACCGTCGCGTCGTGGACGATCGCGCCGTGGCCGACGGTGGCGTAGGGTTCGAGGACGGCGTCCTCGTGGAGCGTCGCGTTGTCCTGGACGTTCGCCCCTTCGCCGATTTCGATGGTTCCGACGTCCCCTCGGAGGACGGCGTTCGGCCAGACGCTGGCGTCGGGACCGATTCGCACGTCGCCGATGACCACGGCTGCGGGGTCGACGTAGGCACTGTCTGCGATTTGGGGTTCCTTCCCGTCGAACGAGCGGAGCATAGCCTCGCTTGGTGGGTCTGGGCCAAAAGTCCTCGTCTGGGTGGGAAAATCAGTTCGGCGGCTGTCGCGTGCGCCCGAATTCGTCGAACTCGTCTAACTCCTCGGGGAGTTCGTACGGAATCTTGCGCTCGTCGCGGTGGCTCTCGTAGCGTTCGTCGACCGGGTGGGCGACTGACTCCCAGCCGGGTTTGACGCGGACGCTCTTTGCGGGCTGGCCGACGACGACGTGGTGGGGTGGCACGTCGTGCTGGACGACCGACCGGGCACCGGCGACCGAGTTTTCGCCGACTTTGACCCCGGCGCGAACCATCACGTCGAACGTCAGGCGTGCGTCGTCTTCGACGATGGTGTGGAAGTTTTCGACGGCGGTCTGGTCGTTGATGTCGTGGTCGTGGCTGTAGATGTGGACGCCGTCGGAAATCGAACAGCGACGCCCGATGGTGAGCTTGCCGCGGTCGTCAAGGTGGACGTCGTCGTGGATGACGGTGTTGTCGCCGATGGAAATGTTGTGCCCGTAGGTCATCGTGACGCCCTTGAAGATGCGGAGGTTGTCGCCTGCATCCTCGAAGAGGTGGTTCGCGAGCATTTGCCGGAAGCGCAGGGCGAACTCGATGTTGTCCGCCATCGGCGTCGCGTCGAACTGCCGCCAGAGCCACTGGAGGTGTTTCGAGCGCTTGAACTTCTCCTCGTCTTTCTCCGCGTAGTACTCGCTTTCGAGGGTGGAGTTACACGGGTCGTAGCCCTGCAGGCGAACGCGCTCTGCGGTAGAGACCGACTCGCCGTTCTGCCAGCGTTCGTATGCGTCTCGGTCGCCGTAGAGGTCTACGAGAACGTCCTCTACGACCTCGCAGGTACTTTCTTCGTCACCCGAGAGTCGCTCATCGACCTCGTCGATGAACGCCCTGACGCCTGCCTCTGCGGCGTCAGGCAGGTGGACGTGTCGCTTCGTCATGGCAACTCGTTCACGCTGGTGACTGATAGGGGTTTCCGTTACGGCACTTCCGGAACCGCACTCCACAATAACTGTAACGGCCGGTCGGGGCAGAATGCACACGGATAAGTGCGTCTCGTCCCTACCCCCGCCCATGCACTACCGAACACTCGGCGACTCGGGCGTCGAGGTCAGCGAAGTCGGCTTCGGTGCGTGGGTCGTCGGCACCGACTGGTGGGGCGACAAATCGGAAGCCGAATCCATCGAGATGGTCCAGCACGCCCTCTCCGAGGGAATCACCTTCTTCGACACCGGTGACGTGTACGGCCACGGCCGCAGCGAGGAACTCATCGGCCAGGCACTCGCAGAACACCGCGACGAAGTCACCATCGGCACGAAAATCGGCTACGACTTCTACAACCACGCGCAGGCCGGCCACGGCGAGATTCCGAAGAACCTCGACCCCGACTGGATGCGCCAGTGCGTCGAAAAGAGCATCGACCGCCTCGGCGTCGAGCACATCGACTTCCTGCAACTGCACAACGCGAACGTAGACGAGGTCACGCCCGAGGTCATGGACGTGCTCTACGAACTGCGCGACGAGGGCCGCGTGGATGCCCTCGGCTGGGCGCTCGGCCCCTCGATTGGGTGGCTCGCAGAAGGCGACCGCGCCGTCGAACTCGACTTCGACGCCATCCAGACGGTGTACAACATGTTCGAGCAGGTGCCCGGCCAGCACTTCCTCGACACCATCCGTCGTGAGAACGCGGACACCTCCATCATCGCCCGCGTGCCCCACTCCTCGGGCCTCCTGAACGAGCAGGTCCGTCCGGAGACGGAACTCGAATCCGGTGACCACCGTGGGTTCCGCCCCGACGCCTGGTACGAAACCGGCTGGGAGAAACTCGAAACCGTGCGCTTCCTCGAACGGGATGGCCAGCGCTCCATGGCCCAGGCCGCAATCCAGTGGCTCCTCAGCCACGACGAAGTCGCCTCCGTCACGCCGACGTTCCACTCCACCGACGACATCACCGAGTGGGCCGCTGCCTCCGAGACGCCGCCGCTCTCGCCGGAAGAACAGGAGCGCGTCGCCGCGCTCTACGAGACCAACTTCGAAATCGACCGCAACGACGGCATGGACAGCCTTCGCTCCTCTGTCGATGGCGAAGACATCGAAGCCGCCGGCCTGAAACTTAAGAACGCTGGCGCGTAATCGCAACCCCTCGGTTGCAACTCGAAAACCGAATGCAGGCTGGCGTCTGACGCTGATTTTCGTTCACTTTCACCACGGTTTACCTGTCAGCGACAGCGCGTAACTGAACTGCAAAGTCGAACCCCTTCGTTGCGAGTCGAGACCCGCTTACGGAACCTGTCTGACGGTCGAAGTGAAGTGGGCGAACCTGTTGACGGGCCAAGACTTACGCACCGACGGTGCGGAGGTCTTCACATGGTAGACGTGCTCCTCGTGAACCAGCGCATCGCGGACGGAAACGTAGACCGCGCGAAGGCTCTCCTGTCGCAGCTGGACGACCCAGAAACGCTGGACGCCGCACTCGCTATCCTCGACGCGGAGGGCGTCCACACTGAATCGGCGTTCCTTCGGCACGACGACGAAGGCCCGTTCGTCACCTACTACATCGAAGCCGAAGACGGCGCGACGGTGTACGACGTGTTCAAACACGTCACCGAAAATCCCGAGGCGCAACCCGACGAGATGGCGGCCTTCATCGAAGAATTTAACGCCGTGATGGACGGCGACCCGTATCTCGTC
The DNA here is from genome assembly GCF_029489995.1 of Haladaptatus sp. DYSN1. Lineage (NCBI taxonomy): Archaea > Methanobacteriati > Methanobacteriota > Halobacteria > Halobacteriales > Haladaptataceae > Haladaptatus > Haladaptatus sp. DYSN1. The sequence continues at coordinate 7,783 of NZ_CP120470.1, read as the reverse complement.
GAATCAGAGGTGCTGTACCATCTGGTGAATCCCGAGCGGCCAGAAAAGGTGAACTGAACTTCTACGCCAAGAAGACGTGCCGCGGCCGGTCTGCAAGGATGTCGCGGCCCCACTGCACGGTGTCGCGGAAAGCTTCACTGCGGAAGAACGCCATCGCGTCCTCCTTGTCGCGCCACTGGCTGGCGATGAACATGTCGTTCTCGTCGTCCAGATTGGCGAGCAGCGCGGTCTCTAAGTGGCCGTCCATGTCGTCGAGCAGGCCGCCGACGACCTCGAACTTCTCGACGAAGTCCTCGCGGTGCTCCGGTTTCACGGTGTAGAACATTCCCATTGTCCCGAAGCCGGATTCTTCGCCGGCGCGGGCGACGATGCCGGGCAGGTCTGCGAGGAACCCGCCTGCGGTGTTGGCCGCGCTCTGGGTCTTCCAGATGCTGACGATGGCCGTCTTGTCGGCCATCTCGGCGTCGTAGACGGCCGTCTTGACGTGGGTGTCGTAGTGGTCGAACCGTTCGCGCATGCCGTCGACTTCGTCGTAGACTTCCTGCGGGTCGGCCTCCGAGTAGAGCACCATCGCGTAGACATCTTCGCCGTGTGGCTGGCCGGAGTAGATGTTCAGGTCCTCCAGTTCGGCGCGGAGGTCTGCGTCTTCGTCAGTGCCGTGTGAGGCGGTCTCGTCTGCTTCGTCGTCGCTCTCGGTGCCCCCTTCTTCGCCAATCTGTGCGCCCATCCCCGACTGGACGCCTTCTAAGTCGGAGAGGAAGCCGGATGCGGTGTCGGCGGCGCGCTTGTTCTTCCAGAGGCTGATGACGCCCGCGTGGCCGGCGTCGGCCCGCACCGCGGTCATGACGTGGGTGTCGTAGTGGTCGAAGTTTGTGCGCAGGCCGCTGACTTCGGCGGCGAGGTCCTCTGCGTCGGCGGTGGACTCGAAGATGAGGCCGTAGCCCGTTTCTGGATACTCGTCGAGTCGGACGCCGTACTTGCGCAGTTCCTGTTCGAACTGGTCGCGGTCGACTTCCTCGTGGGTGTCCTCTTCTGGAACCGGTGGCTTGCCGCCTGAACTGGCGCTGTCTGCGGATTTCTGCTCAACTGCGGGGGCCGTTCCGGTCGGGACGTGTTCGCCCGCGAGGTAGGCTTCCAGGTCAGCGGGCGGGAATCGGCGCCCGACGTAGAACTGGCCGAACTCCGCGAAGCGGGAGGTAGAGGGGTCGAAGCGCATCTCGTTGAGCAGTTGTTTTACGTCGGTCAGGTCGTCGGCGAACAGGGTGACGCCCCACTCCCAGTCGTCCATGCCGATGGAGCCGGTGATGACCTGTTTTACCTTCCCGGCGTACTGCTTGCCGATTTCGCCGTGGGCCGAGAGGTGGTCCGCCCGCTCGTCGAACGGCAGGTCGTACCAGTTGTCCTCGGGGCCGCGGCGCTTGCTCATCGGGTAGAAGGAGACGAACTCGGCGTCCGGGATGTCCGGCTTGATGCGCGACTGGATGTACCGGGCGATGCTGGTGTCCACGTCGCCGTCCTCCTCGAAGTACTCCTGGGACATGTACCCCGAAACCTCCGTCACGGAGACGTACGAGGAGGTCTGCTCTGTGAACTGGGCGAAGGCGGTCTGTTCGAACTGGCGCTCTGCGACGTCAAGGTGGGCCATCGTCGGGCGCAGGTGCAAGATGAGCAGGTCGGCCTTGTGCCCGAGAATCGAGAAGACGGCCGACGCACCCTCCTCCGCATCGGCGAGTGCCTCGTGGTCGGTGAGGAACTCGACGCCCTCTGCTGTGGCTCGCTCTCGGATGCGGGCGGGGGCCTCGCGCCAGGCGTCCCAGTCCACCGTCCGAAAGTCGTGCAGTGCGTACCAGCCCTCGTCGGTCTGTGGCGGTTCGCGTCGCTCCATGGATGGACGTTAGCGGGCAAAGATAAGGGCGTTTTGAGTTTCAGGCGAGCAGTTGCGGCCCGAAGATCATCACCACGAGGCCCGCGAGCATCGTGAGGCTAATCGAGGTCGTAATCGCTCTGGACAACTCACGGCCGTCCTGCACGGGAAGTCGCGAGACGATGGCTTCCGTGCTCGTCCGGAGAATGTGCCCGCCGTCGAGCGGGAACGCCGGAATGCAGTTGAAGAAGCCGAGCTGGAGGTTCACCCAGCCGCTCCAGAACAGGACGTTGGCGAGGGTGAACACGCCACCGCCGAGGAACGCGAGCGGGCCGCGAATCTCGTAGAAGTTCGTCACCATGTCCACGAACCCGGCGAAGTTGTAGCTGAGTCCGGGCGAGAGGACGCTCGCGAACGGCAGGAACAGGATGACGCCGATGCGCTGGATGAACGACACTGCGCCGAACCCGCCCTCGCCGTCGCCGCCGAGTGCCGCGAGGTACTCGTCTGCGGGGTACGGGTCCACGCCGAAGTCGTCAACCGTCACACCGGAGATGCCGGGCTGGGTGAACACGCCGAGCAGACCGCCACCCGTCCGTGGGTTCTCGTCGAGTTCCACGTCGTAGCTGACCTGTTCACCGTCGAGGACGCCTTCGATGGTCACCGTCTGGCCGGCCTGCGTGTTCGCGAGTGCTCGCTGGAGTGCCTGCTGGTCCACCGTCCGCGTGCCGTTTACGGACGTGATGACCATCGTCTCCTCTTCGGGTGCGCCAGCGTCGGTGAGCGGGCCGTCGGGGCTCACCTGTACGAGTGCCCCGGCGGCGAACGTCGCGCTCCCTTTGTCCGTCTGGATGGTCGAGACGGTGCGGTTCTGGAGGGCGTCACGGAGTTCTGCCTCCGTGCCGACTTGCGTACCGTTCACCGACTGAATCGTCGGCGGGTCGCCAGAGAGGTCGATGCCCTCGACTACGCGGGGGACGGCCCCGGTAATGATGAGCGACCGCTCTACGGTGCGTTGTTCGCCGCTTTTGAGCGACACGTCCACGGTTCGGCTCTCGTTCGCGAGGACGGCGTCGAGTTCGCTCGCGCTCGTCACGTCCTGGCCGTTTATCTGCGTGATGACGTCACCGGGTTGGAGGCCGGCAGCAGCGGCCGCAGAGCCGTCTGCGACGTTTCCGACCGGTGCGCCGGGCACGACGGCGATAGAGCCGACGACGGGACCGAACAGCAGCGCGAACGCCACGAGCGAGATGGCGAAGTTGTTGGTCACGCCGGCGGCGAACATCCGCGTCTGTCCGCCGCGGTCGGCCTTCTGTCTGCTCTCCTCGTCGGGTTCGACGAACGCGCCGACGGGAATCAGCGTGAGCAGGGCGAGGCCCATCGACTCGATTTTTATGTCTTCGACCCGGCAGAGCAGGCCGTGGCCGCCCTCGTGGACGACGAGGCCGATGAGGAGGCCGAGGACGATTTCGGGGGCCGCAGAGAGCGGGAGGAAGTCGTTGACCCCCGGAATCACGAGGACGTTTCGCGGTTCGGTGATGGCACTCGCCGTTGGCTGGGTGAGCGTGCTGTACGCAGAGAAGAGCACGGCGAGGAACGACCCGACCATGATAACGAGCGCGATGCCGATGCCGAGATTGCCCCACGCCCGCCAGAACCGACGGGGGCCCGCCAACCAGTCGAGAAATGCCTTGCCGCGTTGTGTATGAATCGTCGTGATGGGGCCCTGAATCCGCACGGACGGCGGGAGCAGGCCCCGTGCTCGCAGGCCCATTGCGACGACCGTATAGAAGGCCAGGCCAGCGAGTACCCACACGAGGGTGTCTACCATTACCCCAAATCAGGTGCCTAACCGCAAAGAGGGTTTTGGGGTACGACGAGGTGGGTCAGCCCTGTCGGCGCAGGCGGGTCACGACGAACTCCCGGTCGAGTTCGCCGAGGAAGGTGCCGAGTCGCGGCCCCTGTTCGGCGTCGAAAAATAACCGGTAGCCAGCGGTGAAGAAGTCGCCGACGCCGACGTCGTGGCGCTTTGCCGTCTCGTAGATTTCGCCCTGAATCGCCTCGCCGTCGTGGCCCGCTTCGACGAACTCAGCGAGGTCTTCGAGGGCGGCCTGTGTCGCCTCGTCGAAGTCCGTCTCCGGCAACTCAACTTGCAGGCGGTAGTTGTACTCGTTGTCCATGCGCTCGGCCCAGTTGCGCGCCTTCTCGACGCGCTTCAGGGCGTCTTCGACCGCCCACGCGGGCGTGTCGTCGGTGAAGTGCTCCTCGTTGCGCGCCATCTCTTCGCGCAGGTCCACGTCGTCGGTCATCCCGAGGACGGCCGCGAAGGTGTAGGGTAGGCGCACGCGGTCTTCGTTCACTTCGTCTACGAGGAACGGATAGACGCGGTCTGCGAGCGGTTTCAGGTCCTCGTCGTCGGTGCGGTCGAAGTAGATGGCCTCGAAGCGGTCGAAGTCGTCGACGAGCTGGTTCAGCCGCGAGACGTCGAAGTCGCGGGCCTTCTTCGGCGAGAGCGAGAAGAAGTACTTGAACACTTCCGGTTCGAGGAGTTCGAGCACTTCGTGGGCGGTCACGACGTTCCCGGCGGAGGAGGAGAGTGCCTCTCCATTGTAGGTGAACCACTCGTATACCATCGGGACGGGGGCCTCGTTACCGAGGACGTTTTCTGCGATGTCCTTGCCGGAGGGCCACGACCCGGCGGCGTGGTCCTTGCCGAACGGTTCGTGGTCGACCTTGAGGACCTGCCACTGGGCGGGCCACTCGAAGCGCCACGGCAACTTGCCGTCGCGGAAGGTGGCCGTGCCTTTGTGCCCACAGCCCTCGATGACGTTGCCGCCGGCTTTCAGGTCGGTACACTCGTACTCGACGGTGCCCGCCTCGATGTCGTAGGAAAGCACCGTCTCGGTGAGTTTGCCGCAGTTCTCACAGATGGGATTGAACGGAATGTAGTCGGCATCGACCTTGTCCTGATACTTCGAGAGCACATCTGCGGCCTTCTCCTGATTTTCGAGCAGGTAGGCGACCACGTCGTCGAACTTGCCTTCGGCGTACAGTTCTGTGTTCGAGATAACCTCGATTGGGATGCCGAACGCTTCCGCATTCTTCGCGAGCAGTTTCGTCTGGTGTGCGCCAAAGGAGTCACAGCACCCGAACGGATCGGGCACCGAGGTCAGTGGCTTGCCGAGGTTGCGCCCGAGTGCGCCCGGATTCTCGAGTTCGCCGAGTTCCTTGATGTTGAAGTCCAGGTCGGCGAGTTTACGCGGAATCTTGCGCAGCGGGTCCTTGTCGTCGGAGGTGAACACCTGTCGGACCTCGTGGCCGCGCTCGCGGAGGACTTCGGCGACGAAGTAGCCGCGAATAATCTCGTTCAGGTGGCCGATGTGGGGGATGCCGGAGGGCGAGACGCCGCCCTTGATGATGATGGGGTCTTCGGGGTCGCGCGCTTCTATCTCGTCTGCCACCTCGTCCGCCCAGAAGACGCGGTGTTCGGGAGCGGCTGCTGTGTCGCTCATCTTACGGAACCCAGAACGTCGGTTCGTTGCCCACGCCCTCGGGGACGATGTCCGTACCCTCGTGTTCGCCGGTGCGGACGGCCTTCCCGATGCGCTCGGGGTCGGTGCCGTCTAAGACGATGGCGCGCATCGAGGAGCGCTCGATGAGTTTCGCAGCGAGCAGGTCGACCGGGGCACTCGACCCCGCGCTCATCTCGATGTTGGCGATGACGTCTACGAGTTCGCTCGCGGTCATCTCCTCGAAGCGCGTGGCGTCAGCTTCTGTGCGTGGGTCAGCCGAGTAGACACCGTCCACGCTCGTCGCGTAGACGAGCAAGTCGGCGTTCACGTACTCCGCGAGTGCGGCGCTTACGGCGTCGGTCGTCTGGCCGGGGGTGACGCCACCCATCACGGCGATGTCGCCGCGACGGAGGGCTTCGCCCGCTTCCTCGTAGGTGAGGGCGGGTTTCGGCGCGGCGCGCTCGCCGAGGGCGGTGAGCAGGAGGCGCGCGTTGAGCCGCGTCACGTCGATGCCCAGCTGGTCGAGCTGGATTTCGTTCGCGCCGTGGGCGCGGGCGGCCTTGATGTACTGGCGGGCGACGCCGCCCCCACCGACGACGATGCCGAGGTTGATTCCCTCTCCTGCGAGCGATTCGACGACGGCGGCGTGCTCTTCGACTCGCTCTGACCCAAGCGACGGTGCGAGCACGCTCCCACCGATAGAAACGACGACCTTCATGTCTGTTCGTGGTAGCCCAGAGTTCGCCTTAAGAGTTGCCAACTTGGCGGCGAAGCGTACAAGCGAGTCGCGCCCGTTTCGGCGGATATGCAGGTCTTCTCAGTTTGTGGCGACGGGGCCGACGCGCTGGCGGCACGACTCGCCGCGCGACTCGATTCGAACGGGCGGGTAGCGACGATTTCTCGGGTGGACGTCACACCCGAGGACCCGCGTCCAGCGGGCGTTTCGACAGCCTACACGCTCACTGACGCCGGCTGGTCGGGCGCGGGCGACGGGTCGCTTTCGGCCCTCATCGACCGCGTCGCGCCGGACCACGCCTACGCCATCGTCACGGGCGAGCCAGGTGCGCGACTGCCCCACGTCGTCTGTGGCGACGTCGAACACGCGGGCGAGACGCTCTACCGGGTCGAGGACGCTGAATCGGCAGCCGTTCCCGCAATCGTCGAAGCCGTAGCGGACCTCGAACCGTACGAGACGCTCGAATCGCTCGTCGCACAGGTCAAGGCTTCAGAACGGGCAGAACTGTCGGGCGCGATCGCCACGTTCACGGGTCGCGTGCGTGCGAAGGAGTCTACTAACGATGCGCCGACGGAGTACCTCCAGTTCGAGAAGTACGAGGGCATCGCAGAGGAGCGCATGGACACTATCTCGCGGGAACTCGAAGAACGCGACGGCGTCCTCGACGTGGTGATGCACCACCGGACGGGCGTCATCGAGTACGGCGAGGACATCGTCTTCGTGGTCGTGCTCGCCGCCCACCGTGGTGAGGCCTTCCAGACGGTCGAAGACGGCATCAATCGCCTCAAAGAAGAAGTTCCGCTGTTTAAAAAGGAAGTGACAGTTGACGAGGAGTTCTGGGTCCACGAACGCCAGTAGTCTGCGCGCCACTGAGCGCGCGCAATCCGAGGCAAACTGTGCTTGCGGAACAATTTGCCGCATTTGTGGACTCGAGACGCTCGAATTTCCCTCGAATATCGTGACTTACCAACTCTTGATTTTACGCCGTTAGCTCGGGCTTTAAAATGTTAAACGCCCGCAAAACACGTCGTAAAAGATTGTCTGACGGACGCTTCAGCGGTAAAACGACCCAAATCAATCCTAAGGTTCTGGCCCTTATATGCTCCCGAAGTTTGAATGAGCAGTCGAGGTGTTAGAGATGAGCGCTACAACGCAGCAGCCCTCCACTGTCAGCAAAGAAGATCGGCTCAAGAACTACCTGAAGCAACGCGCAATGGAGAAGGGTGAATTCTTCTTCAAAGGCAAGTTCATCGCCGACGACGTCGGTCTCTCCCCAAAGGAGATCGGCGGGCTGATGGTCAAGCTCAAGGAGTCAGCTACTGACATTACCATCGAAAAGTGGTCGTACACGAGCGCCACCACCTGGCGCGTTCAGCAGGCCACGGTCTAAGCGCCAAACTGCACCTACAGCGAAACCAGTCACCGCGTGCCACCACACGCACTGACATCCCAACAGACGGTCACCGCGTGCCACATTGGTGACCAACCAATCTGCGTGCCACCACACGCACACCACACCGTTCCACTTCTCGTCCCGTGATTCCCGTCACGGGATTTATCAACGCTCCACCCGTAGCGAGAGCCAATGGACCCCCCCGGTCCACCGGAAGACGGCCCACCGGTGGATGCATTTTCGACCGCGTTTCACGTCTACGAGACTCGGACTGACGG